>JAAVZC010000010.1 GCA_022791455.1 Eggerthellaceae bacterium | reverse complement strand
GGGCAGGTTGGTCACGTGTTACTCACCCGTTCGCCACTCTATGTCCGCCCGAGGGCGGTTTAATCGTTCGACTTGCATGTGTTAAGCACGCCGCCAGCGTTCATCCTGAGCCAGGATCAAACTCTCCATTCAAACCAGCGGGCGGACCCGCTTCAGTTCAATTGAAAAGCCGATTGGCTTTATTCTCTTCAAAGGAAATTTCTCGCCTTCAAGACGAGAAGGGTTTCAATTCGAAAGTGATGTCTATCTGACTAAACTTCCGAACTCCAATTTCTTGGAATTCGATCTGCAGTATCCGGTTTTCAAGGTGCTTGGAGCCTTTTGGCTCCCGCCACTCTTGCGAGCGGCGCAAGGAATAACTTTACTCTGTTTGCAACTCTTCGTCAAGCGCTTCACAGAATCTCAACAAATCTTTTTCGACTCGATTTCGCTCACTGGGAGCTATGTCGGGGTGAAACAAGAAGTGCCGGCTGTCTCTTCCTCAAAGACAGCTTGTCTATAATACTCCCCTCACAAAACTTTGCAAGACCCTATTTTTGGGAATTTCACATCACCAGTAAACGGCCATATATCAAGACGAACGGCAAAACCCCAGATCAACGAAGTGGAGATCCTTCGACTCCGGCCTCCGGCCTCCGCTCAGGATGACAACAGGGCAGACAGTACGGCAGGCAGCAACGTAAACCAACCAGCGGGGCGGGGCGGCCCTCACCAAGCGAGTTCCGCAGCGCAGCGAGGACTGTCTGAGCGACTGAGGGTTGCCCCGCCCCGCCGCCCCGCGGAGAGCATCGAGCGGAATCCCTTCGGCCGGCGCGGCCGCGGACAGGCAGCGAAGGGCCGCAATTGCATTACACTTAGAAACAGACTTTAGGAGGAGCATGGGCGACAACTCTATACATATATGTATACCCTCCCCTGCTTTGCAGATTATCAGTCTGCTGGAGGATGCGGGGTTCGAGGCGTGGTGCGTAGGCGGGTTTGTGCGCGACAGCATTATGGGCCGTCCGGTGCACGATGTAGATTTGGCCTCGAGTGCTTCTTGGCAACAACTGAAGCAGCTGTGCGAGGGCGCCGGCATCCGCACCCGCGAGATTGGCATCAAGCACGGCACCCTCACGGTGCTTTTGGACGACGAGGCCATCGAGGTAACCACCTATCGCATCGACGGTGCCTATTCCGACAACCGTCACCCGGACTCCGTGACCGCCGCGCGCTCTATCGAGGAGGACCTGAAGCGCCGCGACTTCACCATTAACGCCATGGCTTACCACCCGGTGCGCGGACTGCTGGACCCCTTCGGTGGACGCGAGGACATCGAGCGCGGGCTCATCCGCACGGTGGGCGACCCGCGAAAGCGCTTCCAAGAAGACGCCCTGCGCATTCTACGCGGATGCCGGTTCGCCTCTCAACTTGGATTCCAAATGGACGAGACCACCTTCCAGGCGGCGCTGTCCCAAAAGAGCCTGTTGGCCAACGTGGCGAAGGAGCGCATCTACGACGAGATGGAGCGTCTGCTGCTGGGGGCGCACGTGCACGAGGCGCTGATGCGCTGCTCCGGCATCCTGGCGTTCCCCTTCCCGGAAATTGCCGCCATGGTGGGCTGCGAGCAGAACACCGTCTACCATATATATAGTGTATGGGAGCACACGGCGGTGGCGGTGGAAAGTGTCGCGCCCGATCCCGTTCTGCGCTGGGCCATGTTCTTCCACGACATGGGGAAGCCCGCGGCAAAGTTCGAGGGTCCGGACGGCATCAGCCATTTCTACGGGCACGCGAAGATCAGCGTGCTGATGGCGAAAGAGATCATGGATCGCATGGGCTTCTCGAATCATCGGCAGGCGCAGATTCTGGCGCTGGTGAAACGGCACGATGACGTGGTGGAGCCGCAGCGGCGCTCGGTTCGTCGGGCGCTGGCGAGGCTGGAAGGACGGCCGGAGCTTTTCCGCATGCTCTGCGAAGTGAAGCGGGCTGACGCGCGGGCCCAAGCGCCCATGTGCGCGCCACGCGTTGACTTGGCGGATGAGCTGGAGGCCGTGCTTGATGAAATACTGGCGGAGGGCGAAGCGTTCTCGCTGAAGTCGCTTGCGGTGAACGGACGCGACGCCATGGAAGCAGGCATCCCCCAAGGGCCGGCCATCGGCAACGCCCTGAACGCGGCACTCGAGGCAGTAATAGAAGGAGCCCTCCCCAACCAACGAGAAGAGCTCCTAGAGTTTTTGCGGGAATTGTCATCCTGAGCGGAGGCCGTAAGGCCGTAGTCGAAGGATCTCACCCAGCTGCGGAGATCCTTCGACTCCGCGCTTCGCGCTCCGCTCAGGATGACAACGGGTGGGTTGGCTGCCCCTTCGCTCACAAGGCTTAGGCGCGTTGGGAGTTTTCGAAGGTGAAGCGACCCATTTTCACGCCACCAAGAATGTGAATGTGGAAGTGGGGCACCGTAGCCGCGGAGTCGGGACCGGTGTTGATGACAGTGCGATAGCCAGATTCGCCCACGCCCTTCAGCTTCGCCACTTCGGGCACCACGGAAAGCATGTGGCCCAGCACTTCCACCGGCACGTTGTCCTGCAGGTTGTCGTAGTGCACCTTCGGCACCACCAGCGTGTGCACCGGCGCTTCCGGCTCAATGTCGTCGAAGGCGTAGCAAATGTCATCCTCGTACACCTTCTTCGAGGGGATCTCGCCGGAAACCAATTTGCAGAACAAACAATCCTCAGCCATAAGGGCTCCTTTCTTACCTATATATAATAGTAGGAAGAATAGCACAGCCATTTCGACCAAAGATCGAGCGCCCACGCTTTTGTCATCTCGACCGGAGGCCGAAGGCCGGAGTGGAGAGATCTCCCCCGCCGAGAAGATCCTTCGACTCCGCGCTTCGCGCTGCGCTCAGGATGACAAGGGGTGGGGCTGCTTCACGCTGCGCTCAGGATGACGATTGGACGGGGCAACAAAAAATGCGACTTTTCGCCGCACTCAAGAAGTACCGGGAGGTGAAGCCCCATTGGGAGGAGCTTTGCCACCAGTGCGGCCAATGCTGCTTCGAGCGCTCCTACGAACAGGGCCGTCTTTGCGTCAACTACCGACGTCCCTGCGAATTCCTGGACGCCGAAACCAACCTCTGCGTCGTGTACCCCTACCGCTTCGAAGCCTGCGACCAATGCAAGAAGGTCACCTTACGCCACGCCCTCTCCAAACGCTACCTCCCCGATACTTGTGGCTATAGGCAGGCGTTCCACTAGCGAGGCAGTTGGTTGGCGAGGAAGCGTTCGGCGTTGGTGCGGGTCATGGCTTCGAATTCTTCTTCGCTGAACGGCAGCGCGCGGAAGGTTTCCAGCTCTTCCACCGGGTGCCACATGGGGAAATCGGAGCCGAACAGAATGCGGTCGGTGCCGTGGATGCGCACCAGCTCGGCAGTACGGCGCGGGCCCAAAAAGGCCTGGGCACTGGACATATCCATGTAGCAGTTCTCGTTCTCCAGGTACTCGACAGCCAGGTCAAACACGGACCAGCCGCCGAAATGGGCGGCGTCCACCACCAGCTTCGGGAAGCGCCGCAGAATCTTCTGCATGCGACGCGGATGCGAGAAATCGTAGCGGTAGTCACCGCAATGCATGATGATAGGGAAACGCCCCTCGGCCATCTCGTAGAGGGCCATGAGGCGCGAGTCATCCATGTTCACCTGCTGGGAATCCGGGTGCAGCTTCAGGCCAACAAGCCCCAGGGCAAGCGCGCGCTCAATCTCCTCTTCCGGATTCTCAAAGTCCTGATGCATGGTGAAGAAGCCGGTGAACTGCGGGTGGACGGCGCATTGGGCGGCAATGAAGTCGTTGATGGAAGTGACCTGATGGGCGGCGAGGGCCACCGAGTGCACCACGTGGCGCTGAATGGGCGAGCCTTCGCAGGCGGCAATCAACGCTTCGCCGGAGCCGTCGGTCACGTCCATGGGAATGCTGTAGAAGCGGCCGACGCTCTGGACAGCGCGCTCCTTAATAGCGTCGGGATAGATATGGCAATGGACATCGATGACCATGAAAAACAGCCTCCGGGAAACGCGGGCTTGGATGAATTACGGAGGCAATTCTAAGCCTTGTTCCCCGGAGGCTGTCCGGATAGTTGCTGTTGGCGGCGGGAGCGGCTACTCCTGCGGACGCTCCACCACCATGCGGATGCGGTCGATGCGCAGGCGGTCCATGGTGATGACGGTGAAGGTGACCTTGATGCCCTTGTGTTCCAGCACCACCACGTCCCCTTCGTCGGGAATGCGGTCGAACAGGGTGAGCAGCAGGCCACCGGCGGTTTCCACCTCTTCCGCTTCGTCGGGGGTGAAGTCCAGGATGTCCTCCAGGTCGCCGATGGCCAGCGCGCCGTCGATGAGATAGGAGCCGTCCGGTTCCTTCACCACATCGTCGTCGGTGTCGTGCACGTACTCGTCGTCGATGCGGCCGACAATCTGCTCCATCACGTCGGACATGGTGACGATGCCGGCAGTGCCGCCGTGCTCGTCGATCACCACGCAGATTTCCGTGCGCTCCTGCTGCATGGTCTCCAGCAGGCGGGCGATGCCCAGGCCTTCGGGGACGGCGGGCATCTCGCGAATCTTCCAGTCGGAAAGCGGGGTGTCGGGCGCCATACCGTACAGGTCCTTCACGTGCACGAAGCCCACCACGTGGTCCTTCGAGCCGCGCACCACCGGGTAACGCGTGTACTTATAGCGGTGGATAGTTTCCAGATTCTCCTGCAGGGAGTCCTCCAAGTCGATGCAGACCACGTCGGTGCGGGGGGTCATGATGGCCTCGGCGTCCTTTTCGCCCAGGTCGAAGACGTTGTCCACGAACTCGTTGGCCTCCGGCTCGATGAGGCCGCTTTCGGTGGACTCGTCGATGAGCAGCTTAATCTCGTCGCCAGTGTACACCTCGTGCTCGTCGGCAATGTCGTGGCCGAACAGCTTCATGACCCCATTGGTGATGCCGTTGAACACCACCATGATGGGATAGGTGATCTTGTAGAACACGCGCAGCGGGCCGGCGGTGTGCAGCGCGTACTTCTCGGTGGAGAAAATGGCGAAGGACTTCGGAATGAGCTCGCCCACGATAACATGCAGGGCGGTGATGAGGATGAAGCCCACCGCCACGCAGATGGGGGCCACAGCGCCTTCCGGCAGGCCGGCCGCCAGCAGCGGCGCTTCCAGGACGGCAGAAACGGCCGGCTCGCCCAACCAGCCGATGGCCAGCGAGGCCAGCGTGATGCCCAACTGGCAAGCGGACAGATACGCGTTGATGTGGGTGGTCACCTCTTGGGCCGCTTCAGCGCCGCGGCGCTTCTCCGCCACCGCCACTTCCACCTGGCTCTTGCGCACGCGCACGAGGGCGAATTCCGCCACTACGAAGAACGCGTTCATCGCCAGGAAGAACACCACCAACAGCAAACATATAACGGTTGTCATTTAGACCAACTTCCTCAAGTTTCGCTCGCGCCCAAAAGCGCAGACGTATACATACTCCCAATTGTGCCGCAAATTCCCGCCCCAGCCCCCAGGATTCGGCTAGTTATACGCGGTTGTTTCCTAACGTCGCAGCACACGGGGAGATCCAGCGCCTGCGAGCCCTACCCCCACCAGCCAAAAAAGCCTTGACGGAGAACCCCCCCCCCCTAAAATTTCGGCAACGGTTCGTAAACGATACGCAACCTGCAGACACCCACGAGAAATCGCACTACAACCACCAGGGCGAGAGAGACTATATGGATACCGAAATTCCCCTTTTGGACCAGTACACGATAGAAGTCCTGGTCGACCACGTCATTATGGAGCAAGCGACCATCACCTACGGTGAACTAGCCGAAGCCGTAGGGCGCTTACGCGACGAACCCATGAGCGCGCGAGGCTTCAGCGATTGCCTCGGACGAATCCAAAACTACTGCAAGGAGTTGGGCTTACCGGCTCTTTCTGTGATGGTAACGCTGAAGGGCGAGCCCGCTCCCGGCGACGGCTTCGCAGACTATTACCGCAAAATTCATCCTGAAGCGAGCACCAAAACCGATGAAGAGATAATCAGCGAAGAAATGAAGGGGTGCCTGGCTTGCGAAGACTGGGGGCCGCTGCTCGAGCGTTCTCGAACCAGGGAAGCTGCGGCGAGAGCCCTCGCTTCGCGCGCCTACGAAGAGGGTTCTCGCGTAACTAGAACCCTATCGGAGGAAATCAAGCGCAGCCCACAGGCACGCGCCGCCTGCCTTGCCGCAAAAGGAACCTGCTGCATCGTGTGCGAGAAGGATCTGGAAGCGGTCTATGGCGTGCCTGGCATCGTCCACGTGCACCATCTGGAGCCGCTCTCCGAGAGCAACGGCGCTCGCGAAGTCGACCCTATCAAGGATCTCGTCCCCGTCTGCCCCAACTGCCACGCCGTCATCCACTCGAAGAAACGCAAAGACGGCGAACACAGCGCCTACACCCCAAACGAAGTCCGGGCCATGCTAGGGCTTCCCCCGCTAGAGACGCACTAGGGCCAACCGCGCCCAAAGTCACATGCCTGAATCTAAGCAGAATCGCAGAGGACCCAAATGATCAAAAAAATCTCCTATGCCGGAATCGCAGTAGCACTCATTGTCGCCACAACACCAAACGCATGGGCAGAAAACGCAGCTTCTGGCATCGAGCCAAAAGCCGCTTCTCCAGCGGCACGAGCAGACGAGGTAGCCGCCACCCCGGGATGGAACCTAATCGGCACCTGCGAATGGGCCATAGACGAGTTCGGCTGCCTTATTATTCGACCCGCTGGCAACAGATCAGAAGGCATACTTCCCAATAACGGCTCCAACCCAGACGCGCACTATGCCGAAGAGTTCTGGCCGTGGTTGCCCAATTCGAGCAAGATCAAAGCCCTCAAGATCGAAGGGCGCATTATCTGCGGGGAGTCAGCACACTACCTGTTCTGGAACTTCAAAAACATAACCGGTATTGAAGGGCTAACAAACCTCATTACGGAAAATACTCGAAATATGAGTTCCATGTTCTCCGGCTGCTCCTCCCTCACCTCGATCGACCTGAGTGGGTTCGACACGTCGAGCGCCGTGGATATTGGAGCACTGTTCTGCGACTGCTCCTCCCTCACCTCGATCGACCTGAGCGGATTCGACACATCAAACGTCACGGGTATGGGCTTCATGTTCTCCGGGTGCTCCTCCCTCACCTCGCTCGACCTGAGCGGATTCGACACATCAAACGTCACAGAAATGGTCTGGATGCTGGAAGGCTGCTCCTCCCTCACCTCGCTAGACCTGAGCGGATTCGACACATCAAAGGTAGTACGCATGAATAGCATGTTTGAAGGGTGTTCATCCTTGTCGTCGCTGGATCTAAGCCACTTCGACACCCCAAGCCTCGCCGGCGACGATATATCCGGAGGAATGGCGGACATGTTCTCAGGATGTGCATCTTTGAGGTCGCTCGATCTGAGTGGATTTGACACAAGGCACGCGATCAATTCCTGGAACGTCTTCTCTGGAACTCCCCTTGAATTCATAGATATTGGGGAGAACTTTACGCTTCAGAAAGAGCTGCCCAATAAAACCTGGTATAACGCCGCCGGACAAACCTTCACGCCCGACACTATTCCTACTGGAGTAGCCGGGGCCTATGCCACTTCTATGGACTGGCTTGAAGATCTAACCGTTTCGCTCTTTGAATCCGAGAAAACGGTTCCCGTGTCGGATGAGCCATTCACACTGGTTGCCACTGTAACCCCTTCGGTGAAGGCGGAGGATCCTGTTTGGACTTCCTCGAATCCTGATGTGGCTTCGGTCGATTCCACTGGAACCGTTACTGTGCATAAGGCCGGAACGGCTACGATCACCGCGACCGTGAAAGACGCCCATGACTCTTGTCTGGTCACGGTGAATCCCCTGGTTATTGGAAGCACTGGCAACTCCAGCGCCGAGGGCCAATTGACCGTCGAAGACGCCGAGACCGCCAAGACGCTTAAGGGGTATTCGCTGCTGATTCGACCGAGCGTCCACAAAGGGTCGGCGGACTTCGAACGACGGCTACTCGCTGACGTTGCTCAGCAGCAAGGAAAAGCGGGCGCGATCGCTGATCTGCTGGATGTCTGCTTTGCCGATTCGACCACGGGTGTCGAGATGGATCCCTCCGTCGCCGAGAGCCTTCCTCCCCTGGATTTGAGCATCAACCTCGATGACAACCTCAAAGCGCTGACCGCGAAGAACGTCCTGGGCTTGTGGGCCGTTTCGGATTCCGGCGACGCCGCCAAGGCCGCATCCCTTGAAGGCGATCACTTCCAGACGCTCGCCACCGTTCCCGGCACCTACGCCATCATCGCTACAACCAAGGCAGGCTCAACCGTCGGCGACGGGTCTTCTTCCAACGACGGCAACGATTCCACCTCTGGCAACGGCAGTGGCAACAGCAACGGCAATGGCGGCGACGCAAATCAGGGATCGAATACGGGGTCAGGAAATACGGGTGTCAACAATCCGTCAGGCTCGCTTACGGGTTCCGCCAATGGATCCGGGGCGGACAGCGACAAGGGCAGCGCAACAGTTTCGTCGCCCAAGGCCGATAGAGACAAGGCGGACAAGACGCTTCCCCGAACGGGCGACCCCATCGCCCCTGCAGCCGCAATGACCTTCGCCCTCTCCCTTGTCGCGGCCTTCGTGGCCGCTGTCTCCGGAACCAAGCTCCGCGCACTTCGCCGTCTCAGGTTATACAGGCACTAAGACTCCCGGCCCCTCATTCAGGTCAGCTGACGAAAGAGTGCGCCCACGCGGATCAGCAGACTGCCAGCACCCCGCTACAGTTTCGCGATGACGAAGCGGCTGGAATAGTGCGGTATTCCAGCCATGAGAGGTTTCCTAGTTGCGAATAGGCAGCGAAATGGACTCGGAAACGACGCGGCTGGCCAATAATGCACGATTTTCAGAAGTCGAGAGCGGCCGCCAACAGCGAGTGGCTGGAATATCACACTATTCCAGCCACTTCGTTGGAGATTTCACGTCACCCGACATGTGCGGGAAAGATCCTTCGCTCCGCTCAGGATGACGAGAGAGAGCAAGGCGACGAAAAGGGGCGAGCAGGCTGGTAGGCGACAACGTTGCCCAATCAGCAGACGCGGACAGGATGGGCTAACGCTCTTGGGGGATGTCTACTTCGCAGACTCCGGTTTCTTCGGGGGCGGGGTCTGGTTCGGGGATGTCGGCGTCTTCGGGGCGGGAGGCCAGGTAGGCCTGCATGGAGTACTGGGTGATGTCGGAGCGGTTGATGATGCCCACCAGCTTGCCGTTGTCCACCACCGGCACCTTCTTCAGGTGGTTCTCCGCCAGCACGCGGCACACCTGCGAAAGGTCGGCGTGCGCGCTCACGTTGATGGAGCGGCCGGCGCCAATTTCGCAGACGTTGGTCTTCATGAGGTTCTCCAGGCGCTCGTCGTAGCTGCGCTCGTCGCACGCGGAGCTCATGATGAGCACGATGGGGTCGATGAACGAGCCTTGGCGGGGCGAGAGGCGCTTCAGGATGTCGCCGTCGGAAAGGAAGCCCACCGCTTCGCCTTCGCCATTCACGATGGGGGCAGCGGAAATCTTCTTGGTCACGAACAGGCGCATGGCGTCTTCGACGGTGTCGGTCTGCGAAAGCGTGTAGACGTCGGTCTTCATGATGGATTCCAACAGGCTGCGACGGCTGCCGTCGGTGTCGCGCTGCGCGTCATCGCCCTTCTTGTCGCGCACCAGCGCAATGGTCAGGATAAGGCCGATGAGGCACAGGGCGGTGCACACGCCGAAGGCTACGTTGATGCCGTGGAGGGTGGCGTCGGCCGTGGACATGCTGGGTGCCAGCGCGTTAGTGACAATGGTGGAGACGGATATGATGACGGCCGTGCCGAGCGAGCCCGCTACCTGGCGCAACGTGTTGTTGACGGAGGTGCCGTGGTTCATGAGGTCGTTGGGCAGCGCGTTCATGCCCCAGGTGGTGATGGGCATGTTCACGAGCGCCATCGAGAACATGCGCACGGTGTACAGGGCGGTCAGCCAGAAGATGGGGGTGGAAAGCGTGAGCACGGCGAAGCCGACAGTGGTGAGGGTGAGCAGCCCCATGCCGGCGATGGCCAGCTTGCGGGGGCCGGAGCGGTCGAACCACTTGCCGGCCACGGGGTTCATGATGCCCATGAGGATGGCGCCGGGCATAAGCACCAGGCCGGAAACGGTAGCGGACTGGCCCAGCAGCGTTTGCAGGTAGATGGGCATGAGGATGCCGGCCGCCAGCAGCGCGCCCTGCACCAGCATGCCGATAATGGTGGCCACCAGGAAGCGGCGGTTCTCCAGCACGCGCACCTGCAGCATCGGCTCGGGCAGGCGGGTTTGGCGGACGAAGAACCACACCACGCCGCCAATGCCCAGCAGGATGGAAGCGGCGGTGAAGATGGTGAGACCGGCGGACCCCACAGCAGAAAAGCCGTAAAGCATGAGGCCGAAGCCGAAGGTGGATAAGATGAGCGAGAGCGGGTCGAGCTTGGCGGTGCCGTTCTCCACCGCGTCCTTGCGCTTCTCCATCACGAAGAGCGACGTCAGCACGATGGCTGCCGAAAGCACCGTGATGGCCATGAACATGATATGCCAGTCGAACTGGTCGATCACGAAGCCGGCCACGGTGGGGCCGATGGCGGGGGCGAAGGCGATGACCAGGCCGAAGATGCCCATGGCGGAACCGCGCTTGTCCACCGGGAAGGTGACCAGCAGCACCGTCATGGTCATGGGCATGAGGATGCCGGCGCCCGCCGCCTGGATGAGGCGGCCGGCCAGGATAACCGGGAACGAAATGGCCAGGCTACACATAGCGGACCCCAGCGCGAACAGCGTCATGGAAACCACGAACAGCCCCTTGGTGGAGAAGCGATCCTGCAAGTAGGCGGTGATGGGGATCATGATGGCGTTCACCAGCGTGAAGCCGGTGGTGAGCCACTGGGCGGTGGCGGCGTCGACGCTCATCTCCTCCATAATGGAGGGAAGGGCCGGGGTCACCACCGTCTGATTGAGCACCGTGATAAATGCTCCGAAAACGAGTACCGTGATAATGGCCCATTGCCTGCGCGTCAAATTCATCCCGTCGCCTCTTCCTTCTTGCCCCTATGGCCGTTGTGCTTGTGAAACGTAAAAAAGACTTGGGACGATTATGCGCCCGCAAGCCAACGTTCTAATGCTAGTGTTACCAAGCGATTATGCAAGGGGTTTTCGGCGTTAGCGCAGCAGTTCCTCGTTGAGGGCGCAGCCCAGGCCGCTGGGATGGTCCGGTGGGTTCAGCGTGACGCGGGCGCCGGGGAACTCGTAGGGGGGCAGCGTGATGTCGGCCGGGAAGAAATGGGTGACCGAGCCGATGTCGCCCGGCGTGCCCAGCCCCGGGATCACCTCGAAGGATGCCAGCACGCGGCGGGAGATGCCGGTGTCGTACATGCCGCTCAGCCACACGAGCGCGCCGGTGCGCTGGGCGGCGATGACGAACTCCAGGCTGGGCTGGATGCCGCCGAACTTCCCCGGCTTCAGCGCGAAAATGCGCAGCTGGGGAAAGCGCAGCGCCAGGTAGGCGTCCGCGGCGCAGGTGATGGACTCGTCCAGGCAGATGGGGCAGGCAATCTGCTCCTGCAGGGCGGAGAGCTGGCGGAACATTTCCGCCGGGTTGTCCTTTTGGCGGTCGGTGAAGGCGATGGGCTCCTCGATCCAAGCCACCGGCAGCCGGCACAGGGCCTGCAGTTCGGCGCCATCTGCCACCGAGAAGCTTTGGTTGGCGTCCAGCGTGACCATGAGCTGCGGAAACGCCTCGCACACCGCGCGCACCGTCTGCACGGCATTCGTCCGCGGCGCCACCTTCATCTTCACCCGCGCGAACCCTTCGCCCACAAGCGCCCGCACTGCCAGCAGCGTCTCTTCCACCGAAGCGATGCCCAGCACGGCGCCAGCCGCCACATAGGCGCTCGGGTAGTCGGTGAGCGAGCTGCCCACCCGCGGCAGCTTCGGCCCCACGCCCTGCGGGTTCGGCCGCAGCTGGGCCTGGCCGGGCAAGTCGCCCTTGAGCGCGCCCAGCCGCCGGTGCTCTTCCCGCATCGACGCCCACAAAGGCTCGCCGCAAATCTTGCCGTACAGGTCCCACAGCGCCTCTTCCACCGCCGCGCAGGCCATGGGAGCGCCGGCCGCCGCCGGCACGGTGGAGCACCAAGCGCTGAAATCGCGCGGATGCATCATCACTTCGGACGTGACCATGGGGGCCAGCACTTCCCGGATAATTCGCTCATCGTGACCAAGAGTTTCCGGCAGGTACCAGGGGGTGGAAAACGCGTTGCACTCCCCCAGCCCGATGCGCCCCTGGTGGTCTTCCACTTCCACCAGCAGCAGGTCGCGATACTTCAGCACCCCCTTCGCCGTTTTGAAGGGACGCTTGAACGGCACGCGCACCGAGCGCAGCCGCACTTCTTTCGGCTGCAGCCGCCGCTTCCACAGCTGCTGGCACTCGCTGCGGTCGATCTTGCCGATGCCCTGGCGGGGCAGTTCGTCCACAAGCGCAATGAACTGGGGCATTGCCACGCGCGACAGATTCGCCGCCAGCTTCGTGCGCATTTCCCACGGCGCTTGCGGAGTGGCACCGGGGCGCAGCTCCACGAGCGCCACCGGGCGACGCCCCCACTTCTCGTCGCGAATGCCGAACACATGCGCGTCCGCCACGCCGGGCAGCCCCTGCAGGGCGCGCACCACCTCGGCCGGGTAGATGTTTTCGCCGCCGGAAACGAACATGTCTTCCGTCCGTTCCCGCACGTGAATCTTGCCGTTCTTCAGCGCCGCCACGTCGCCGGTGAGGAAAAAGCCGTCCACCGTGCGCGGGGCGCGGGCGTTCATGTAGCCGCCGAAAACGCCGGGGCCCTTCACCGCCAGCGCACCGAAGCCCAGCGGATCGGGGTCCACGATGCGGGCCACGTAACCGGGCAAAAGGCGTAGGCCCCCGTCGAAGGACTCGTCCACGCGGCTGGCTGCCATGAGACTGGAGGTCTCCGTCATGCCGTAGCTGGCGAACAGCCCCAAACCCCGCTGGCGGCAACGTTCCAGCGTGCGCTTGTTCGGCGCCGCGCCGCCCAGCAAGATGCACTGGTAGCGGGAAAGGATGCCATCGCTGTCGGTGTCCAGCAGGTCCTGCAGCATTTTGTCCACCACCGAGGTGTGGGTGATGCGGGTTTGGCGGGCGTCCCGAAGCATCTGCTGGGGGTCGAACTTCTGGTACACCAGGAGCGGGGTGCCGCCGCAGACGCTGCGCACCAGCACCTGAAAGCCGCCAATATGGTAGAAGGGCAGCGCCGCCTGCCACTGGGCGCTGCGGCCGCCCGCCAGCGCGTCGTTGGCGGCGAAGGCGGCGGACTCCAGCATGCGCCACGTAAGCGGCACCGCTTTAGGCCGGCCCGTGGTGCCGGAGGTGAACATGATGATGGCGCGAGCTTCCGGATCGAACAGGTGCGCCGCCCGCTCGGCGAAGTGAATGGCGTCATCATGCACGTCCTGCTTGTCGCCCATGATGGAGCGGTGGCCCAGCTGATAATCGCCCGTAGTCAGCGCCTTCTCAGCGAAGGCCAGCAGTTGGCTCGCCCGCTGCTCGTCGATGCGCGCGGCCACCTTCACGCCCAAAAGCGACAGCTCTTGGATGCGGGCCTTTTTCTCCGGCGCCGTCAGACGCTGGTTCAGGCACACCAGCGTGAATCGGCCATAGGCAGCCGCCAGCGCCAGGCACACGAACGCCGGGCTGTTGGGCAGGTCAACCACCACCGCATCGTCCGGTTTCACCCCGTGTTCCTGCAGGTGAAACGCCAAAAAGGCCGAGAGCATCCGCACCTGGCGATAGGAGTAGATTTCCTTTCGCCGGGCAGTGTCCACAAAGGTCAGGAAGTCCTTTGAGGGGGCTAGACGTGCGGTGCGCTCGAAGAACTCGATCATGGGCGGTGCGGGTTAGCTAAAACATCAGGGAAATTTGGGGAACTGCGTAAAGTCGGGGGTGCGCTTCTCTTTGAAAGCGTCGCGCCCTTCTTTCGCTTCGTCCGAGGTGTAGTAGAGCAGCGTGGCGTCGCCGCCCAACTGCGCGATGCCCGCCAGCCCGTCGGTGGCAGCGTTGAAGGAGGCCTTCATCAGCCGCAGCGCCGTGGGGGAAAGCGCCAGCATCTCGTCGGCCCAGGCACAGCACTCCGCTTCCAAATCTTCGAAGGGCACCACCTTGTTCACCAGGCCCATCTCCAGCGCCTCGGCCGCGGTGTACTGGCGGCAGAGGTACCAGATTTCGCGCGCCTTCTTCTGGCCCACAATGGCGGCCAGATACCCGGCACCGTAGCCGGCGTCGAAAGAGCCCACCTTCGGACCCGTCTGGCCAAACTTCGCCGTCTCGGCCGCAATGGACAGGTCGCACAGGATGTGCAGCACATGGCCGCCGCCGATGGCGTAACCGTTCACCATGGCGATGACCGGCTTCGGCACAATGCGGATGAGCCGCTGCAGATCCAGCACGTTCAGGCGAGGAATGTTGTCCTCCCCCACATACCCGCCGTTGCCGCGGATTTTCTGGTCGCCACCGGAGCAGAACGCCTCGTCCTCGTGGCGGCCGCCGTGGTTCATGCCGGTGAGGATGATGACGCCGATGGAGGCGTCGTCGCGCGCCACGGTAAAGGCGTCGTAGAGCTCGTTGACGGTGAGGGGGGTGAAGGCGTTGCGGCGCTCCGGCCGATTGATGGTGATTTTCGCAATGCCATCGGAGGTCTCGTACACGATCTCGCGATAGGCTTTGCCCGCCTGCCAAACACGTTCAGACATGGGTCTCCAATTCCCGTGGGAAAACTACAACATGATGCGTTTGGGGTGTGTTGAAGCTACGAAATAAGCGCATCTGCCATAATAGCGCGAATCACGCCCCCACACAGGAAAAACCCAACAGAATCCCGGGGATTTCAGCGAATGGAAGACCGAAGATGCTAAAGCATCGGACGGACCCGCTATTTTCTCTTCGTGTTGGAGCGGCTTTTCAAGAGGCGCCACACAATCAAGACCACCAAAGCAATGGGCACCAAACTAATTATCAGTTCGGGGATCCCTATTCCAAACATTGTTCGCCCCCTCTCTCTACTCTGCGAAACGGGATAGCAGTTCGGTGTTCCAGGCTACTTGTTTGACGATGGTGGCGATGCGGTGTTCGGGGATGTTGGGGTTCTTGCTCAGGATTTCCTCCACCGCTTGCGGGTAGCCTTCCAGCACAGCTGGGTCCAGCCAGCCGAAATGGCCCTCGAACAGGCGCAGCTGGTTGGTCGGGCGCATGCCGCCCATCTTAAAGGGCTTCGCCATGTACATGAAGTCGCCGGGCACCTGCAGCAGTTCCGCATCGGACCACAGGCATGATCCGCTGTCGAACACCGGCGCCAAGCGGGTCACTTCCAGCGTTTCCACGTTGCGGATCACGCCGAAGTTGCGATAGTGGCGGTCGCGGTTCGCCGTAACGAAGTCGGCGGCGAACATCTTCGCCAGCTGCTCCATCACTTCTTCGCCATCCAGCCCCACGTCTTCGCAGCGGCGCACGTAGAACATGAGGTCGGAGAGGTTGTTGGGCTGCTTCACGTTTCGAATGAGGTCCCAGGCCGGCACCAGCTCTTCGTCGGGGCCCAGCATGTTCTCGCAAGCGGAGTAAATGCGGCGGCCGTCTTCGAGCAGCTGGTACGGGGTGAACTCGCCGGAGCTCATGAGGCGCTCGTGCAGGTTGGTAGCCGCCACCTCGTTGTAGGGCTCTTGGTTGAAAGCGCCCACGCCGGACTTCAGCAGCACCCGCTTCCCGTCGATCAGCTTCCACTTCTTCAGCAAATCGCCGCCCAGCGTGCTGTTAGGGGACGAAAGGTTCACCAAGGCATAGTCCGGCGCGTCCGGGGACGAGCCGGCGCTGTCTTGGCCCAGCGTAAGGAAGCCCAGGTCATCGGAGAAATCGTTATCGAAGAAGTTGATGGCGTCCCAGCTTTTGGGATCGTCCTCGTCGTTGAGCCAATAACGGTCGGAAAGGGAGAGGCCGAAGCTCTTCTCCACCAGGATGAGGGCGCTTTCCAGCTTTAGGTTACCCAACAGACGGTCGATCTGCGCACGCGATGCGGGAATGGCCCGATGGCGCCACCAGTAATTCAGCTCCGCCTTCGATATATCGCCGTGACGGTCCACGAAACCGAACGGGGCGTAGTCGCGGTTCAGCACCTCGCGGATGCGCACCGCTTTGTGGTCTTCCAGGTCGTAGTCGAAGGAGAGCACCGGCGTGTTCTTGTTCATAAGCGTGTAGTGAGCAAGCGCCATCGCGTCCTCCTTTCCCGACGTTGCATTGCCTGGCATTATACGACACGAGCCGGCCCTCCCCGCCGTCCGCCCCGTGACGCTGCAGCATTCGCAGAATCACAGCTGCCTTCCCCGGCCTTTCCCCAAACTCGCGCAGGTTAAAACTGGTTGCTTGCGTTTGTCGAGGGCGGCTGATAGGCTGAACTTGCAGCTTTACTCAACGATGACCAGCGAAAACGACCGATTGGGGGCCGTTATGCTATCCGAGAACATTGCGCGTCTGCGCGAAGAGCACGGCCTAACCCAGAAACAGCTGGCAGAACAGCTGCACGTGGTGCGGCAAACGGTTTCGAAGTGGGAGAAGGGCACCTCCATGCCCGACGCCGAGACGCTGGTGAAGCTGGCGGAAATCTTCGGCACCACCCCCAACGAACTGCTGGATATCGAGACGCCAGAACCCCTGGACGCCGCTGAGCTTACCTGGCGCACAACGGTCATCAGCGAGCAGCTGCGGGTACAGCAGCAGCGCACCGACGGAATCCTGAAAGCAGTGAAGCGCATCTTCGCCTTGCTGCTGGCAATCATCATTCTGCCGCCGGCCATCTACTTCGGCCTCTTATCGCTGGCCATAGCTACTTCCGCCTCGCAGCAATCGGCCTCAACCCAGGGCCAGCAAGTTTCGCCCGCTGACCAGACCCTCATCGAGTACACCCTAAACGGCCAGGACGGCCAGTTCGCCATCAACTACGATCCTGGTAACCCCAGCCGCCCCATCAGCTACTTCGGCTCGGAGGAGATTGCCCAAGCGGTTGACGCCGAAAGCTACCTGGGCCGCTCCGGCACCGCCAATGAGCTCGAGTTCGCCACCTACGAATACATCGAAGACCACGGCGGCACCATAACCCAGGTGACCCCGAACTACTAAATGGTCACCATGCCGGTGGCGAGGAGGAGGGCTGAGATGATGCCGGCGGCCAGGAAGAAGGCGAAGCCGGTTTTGTCGAGCCAGGTGGGCAGCAACGGCTCGCCCGGGTGCATCTGCTTCCGCTGCCAGAAGTAGAGCGGCAGCCCCACCAGGTACAGCACGAACATGAGCGAGCAACCGTTATCGCCGGCGGCGAACGCCAGGAAGAAGCTGTAGACAACGCCGATCACCGCCACCGCGCGCCAAAGCCCCAGCGGCGCTCCCAGCCGCCCTTTGAACAGCCCCTTGTCCTCGATGGTCACCCGCGCGAAGTAGGCGGCGGACAGCAGGTACGGAATAAGGATCATAGCCGCGCAAATGACGTAGAAGAACTGGTAAGCCTCGCCGGTGAACACCCAGAAGCAGAGGCACACTTCCACGATGATGGTGGTGGCCAGAATGGTAACCACCGGCGCGCCCCGCTTGTTGGTGCGGGTGAACGCCTTCGGGAAAATGCCCTGTTCAGCGGCAAAATAGGGTGCCTCGGTAGCCAGGATGGTGTAGCCGAGCATGGCACCCACCAACGAAAGCGACACGGCAAAGCTGATGAAGCCGGCGCCCCACGGCCCCACTACCGCTTCCATCACGTAAGCGAGGGAGGGGTTCTGCAGCCCCGCCAAATCGGACAGCGGCATGATGCCCATGGACAGCATGGAGACCGACAGGTAAATGGCCATCACGCAGCAGAACGCGATGATGGTGGCCTTGCCCACGTCGGACTGGCGCTTGGCGCGGCCGGACACCGCCACCGCGCCCTCGATTCCGACGAACACCCACATGGTGAGCATCAGCGCCGACTTCACCTGGTCAAGGAAGGCCAGATCGGGGTTAGAGCCGCTGTGCATGTTCTGCCAGAACAGCTGGGGATCGAACTTCCCCAGGAAGATGATGAGAATGATGCTGAGCAGAATGGGCACGATCTTCGACACGGTGATGACCGCGTTCACCAGCGAAATCTCGCCGATGCCGCGAGCCGCCAGCGCCGCGTAGCCCCACACCAGCACCGACGCCGCCACCAAGCACCAAATGTTGTCGCCCGCGCCGAAGAAGGGGAAGAAGTAGGCCAGCGATTCGAACAACAGCGCGCAGAACGTGACGGTGGTGAGCAGCGCCGACCACCAGTAGCCCCAGGCGCTCGCGAAGCCGATGAACTCGCCGAACCCCTTGTGGGCGTAGGTGAAGATGCCGCCAGTGACCCCGGGCTTCAACCGCGAAAGCGCGAAGAACGTGAGCACTAGGCACAGCACCCCCACGCCGGAGATGCCCCACGCGGTGGCGATGGCCGCACCGCTGGCACCGCCGGCCGCCTGGTCGCCGGACATGGTGAACACGCCGGCGCCCACGATAAGCGTGATGACCGTGGTGGACAGGCGGAACAGCCCCATGCCCTGGGGGTTCTCCTTGTCGAACAGCTGCGCCCCAACCGGGATGGCCGGATGCTCGATGGTCTTGATTGCGGGGGACTTGCCGCCGGCCGCTTTAGCGCCGGATTTGGCGAAGCTCTTCGCGCCTCCCTTTTTCTGGCTTCCCATCCTCGTGCCTTTCTGTACAAGGCCGCGCGTCGGCCTTGGCTTTTCCCCAATGATAGTGCCAGTGGGAGCGGGGGCGTTTTTCGGCACATAAGCTGTTAGCCGAATGATGAACAGCTGCCCTTTGGACTACAATATGCCAACAAACTCGACCCTGTTAAAGGAGCTGTTCATGAAGTGCGTCATCTCTGTTCTGGGCAAAGACCGCAGCGGCATTGTGGCGGGCGTGGCCACCACCTTGGCCCAGTGCAACGCCAACATCGACGACATTTCCCAAACTATTTTGGGCCAGGAGGAAGTGTTCTCCATGACCATGCTGGTGACGCTGGACCCCGCCACCGCCGACTTCAACGAAGTACAGGAGAAGCTGGAGGCGCTGGGGGCAGAGCTGGGCGTGCAGATTATCATTCAGCGGGAGGACGTGTTCCAGTTCATGTACAAGATTTAGGGAAGGGGCGCGCAAGCCATGACCCGAATCTTTAGCTACACCCAGGCCATCGAGGCCGATATTGTGGACGCGTTCTGCCTGCTGCAGAAAGGGTTCACCGACCAGTTCGTCTACTACCGCAAAGAGGCGCCGGTGCGCTTCATGGGGCTGGGCCGCTGCGTGGCGCTGCCCACGCTAGACGACGCCGAGATCACCCTGGAGGGCCCGGCGGCCATCCAGCCCACGTTCTTCTCGTTCAACCGCTTCGATGCGGAAAACCCCGCGCCGGCAGACGAGCTGTTCTCGTCGTTCCCCCGGCTGAAGTTCATGCTGCCGGAAGTGGTGCTGATCGAAAACGAGCGCGGCGCGTTTCTGCAGGTGAACTCGCTGGGGCCGGTGTATCCCGGCCGCGTGGCCCGCTTCACCCGCGATTGCGAGCGAGCGCCGGAACGCACGGCGGTAACCATCCCCTACCGGCTGGAGCCGGACTCGCGCGACCAGTGGCAAGAGGCCATGGCGGCGGCGGGAGACGCGCTCGCCGAAGAGCGCGTGCGGAAAGTGGTGCTGTCGCGACGCAAGAAGCTGGTGGCCGAGCACCCCTTCTCCTCGAAGGACCTGCTGGTGAACCTGATCGACGGCGATGCGGTGGGCACCGTGCTGCTGTATCGCTACGCCGACGTGTTCTTCTGCGGCTGCACGCCGGAACTGCTGGTGCGCAAACAGGGATGCGCCGTGGAATCCATGTGCCTGGCGGGCACCTGCCCCACGGGCGCGAGCAAAGCGGAAAGCGAGCAGCTGGCGACCGAGCTGATGGCCGACGGGAAGAACCGTGAGGAGCACCAGTTCGTGGTGGACTTCATCCGCAGCGTGTTCGAGCGCGTCTGCTATAACGTGGAAATTCCCAGCACGCCCACCATCTTGCGGCTGGCTCATGTGCAGCACCTGTTCACGCCGGCGAAGGCCCAGGTGCTCGAAGGGGTGAGCCTCATGCAGCTGGCAGAGGATCTGCACCCCACCCCCGCCACGGCCGGCGCCCCGGTGGGCGAGGCCACCATGCTCATTCGGCAGATCGAGCCCTACAACCGCGGTTTCTACGCCGGCGCCTGCGGCTATGTGGACGGCGCGGGCGACGGGGAGTTCTCCGTGGCGCTGCGCACCGGCGTGTTCGACGGCGAGACCGGCTACGTGTACGCCGGCTGCGGCATTGTGGAAGAGAGCGACGCCCAGTCGGAATTCGAGGAAATCGACCTGAAACTACGCACCATCCTTTCAGCTTTCGGAGGTTAGCCATGACCCTCTCCCATTCCCAAACCACCGGCGTCTACCTGTGGTCCTTCTTCAACGAACTGGCCCTTTGGGGCGTGCGGGACGTGGTGGTAAGCCCCGGCTCCCGCTCCACCGGCCTGTCCATGACCGCCTTCGAATTCGCCCGCCAGCACCCCAACTGCCTGCGGGTGTTCGTAGACGTGGACGAGCGGGGCGCAGCGTTTTTGGGTTTGGGTTTGGCGAAGTCCTCTGGGCGTCCGGTGGCCGTGGTGTGCACCTCGGGCACGGCGGTGGCGAACTATCTGCCGGCCGTGGTGGAGGCAGAAACCTCGCGCGTGCCGCTGTTGCTGCTCACCGGCGACCGGCCGCTGCGGCTGCAGCAGCTGGGGGCGCCGCAGACTACCGACCAGCTGAAAGTCTTCGGCGACCATGTGCGGCAGTTCCGACAGATGCCGGAGCCGGCCGCCGACGCCCGCGCCATCGCCTTCGCCCGCCAAGCAGCGCGCGAGGCCGTGCTGGCCGCCATGGGCCCGCAGGGGGAAATGCCGCCGGTGCGGGCGGACTTGCTGAACCCCGATGCGGACGGCACGTCCGACGCCACCATCTTCAACTCGTTCCCGCCGGCCGCTTCCGAGGGGGACATGTTCCCCGTAGCCGCCCAGGGCTGCGCCGCCGCAGCTGGCCCCGTGCACTTGAACTTCCCGTTGGAAGAGCCCCTGAAACCGGACTTTTCCGCCCTCGGGTTCGGCGTTGACGCCGTGCTGTGGCAGCCGGAGCTGGCGGCCCAGGCGCGCCGCCCCGTCACCGACCTGCCCCCCATCGTGCCTGTGAACGGCCAGCCGGAATTCGCCGCCCGCGACCAGCTTCGCCAACTACTTGCGGAGCGGCGCACCCTGGTAATGGCCGGCGAAGGCTGCTGCGAAACTTTAGGGCAGGCCTTCGCCCTCACCGCCTGGGCGGAGCAGTGGCAAATTCCGCTGCTGGCGGACCCCCTTTCGGGGCTGCGCAGCGTGGACTCCCCCGCCGTCGTCGACAACTATGACAACCTGTTCCCGCTGGACGCCTCCCTTGAACCGCAGCTGGTCATCCGCTTCGGACGCTGGCCGGTTTCGAAAGCGGCCAGCGCCTCTATGATCGGCTGGCAAGCAGACCGGCCGGTGCAGCTGGTGGTGGACGTGGCCGAAACCCGCGACTTCAACTCCGCCACCGACTTCTTCTTGGGGCTCAAGCCGCAGGATTTCATCGCTTCCTTCGCACCCAACAGCCCCACCGCTGTGCAACAGGAGTTTTTCGCGCAGTGGGCCGATGCCAATAGCGCTCAACGACCGGTCATTGCCGAAGTGGAGGGCGTCGAAGGAGCCGGCATCGTGCACGAAGGAGCGCTTGTGCGGGCGCTCATGGCCGAGGTTCCCGCCCATAGCTGCCTGTTCAGCGCCAACTCCATGGCCATCCGCTGCCTGGACACCTTCTACACCAAGCAGGGGAAGCCGGTGGCAGTGCTGGGCAATCGCGGCCAGAACGGCATCGACGGCACCGTCTCGTCTGCGGTCGGGGCCGCCATCAACTACGGGTGCGCCACCCTGCTCACCGGCGACCTGACGCTGCAGCACGACTTGAACGCGCTGGCCCTTCAACGAGAATTGCTGGCCATGAGCCCCGCGCCTACGCTGGTGGTGGTACTGATGAACAACAACGGCGGCGCCATTTTCGACATGTTGCCGCAGCGCTCGGATGACCCGTACTTCGAGCGCCTGTTCCTCACGCCTCAGGACATCGACTTCCAGTGCGCGGCGGCCGCCTTCCACGTGCCGGCAACGCGGACCGAGACCCTGGAGGACTTCGTCGTCGCCTATCGCAACGCCCTGACAACTCCCGGCATCAGCCTGATCGAAGTGACCACGCCCCTGCGCGGAGTAACCGACCGCTACGCCCCCTACCAGGGGAAATAACGTGCAGGACCCAACCGGCCAACAAAGTTGTCATCCTGAGCGGAGCGGCGAAGCCGCGGAGTCGAAGGATCTCCCCGGCCCCCTGCTGTTTCTGCACGGGTTTGCCCAGGGCGGGGAGTCGTGGGGCGAGGTGGCGGGGCTGTTGGAGCGGCCCTTTGCCGTCTTGCCGCTTTACGGAGCAGAAGACGCACTGCCCTCTTGGGACGAAACCGGCCCCGCCCCCGCCATCGCCCTTGACCTCCCCGGATCTGGAAGCCTGGCCGCCCTGAACGACCCCGCTCTCTATCACCTCGACGCCGCAAGCGCCCAGGTGCGGGCCGTCGCACGCGCCATGGCAGCCGCCTATGGAACGCCGCCCGTCGTCGTCGGCTACTCCCAAGGAGGCCGCCTGCTGCTGCACGCGCTGACCACCCGAACACCGGCCGATCCTCTCCCCCTTTCCGCCCTCGTCCTGGAAAGCGCCGGCCTGGGTCCCGCTCCCGAAACCGAGCGTGCCGCCTTCGCCAACCGTAGCCATGACTGGGCCGCCAAGGCCCGCACTCAGGGAACCGAATCGTTCATGAACTGGTGGGGAGGCCTCCCCCTCTTCGCCAGCCAGCGCGCCCTTCCCGAAGATCGCCGCGCGCTCCTGCGCCAAGGCCGCCTTGCCAACAACTCCGAAGCGCTCGCCCGCGCTCTTGAGGGCATGGGGCAGCAACACCAAGCGTCGGAAGCGGAGACCCTTGCCGCCCTGGATGTCCTTATCTCCCAGGACATCCCCGTCACCTTCATCTCAGGCAACCTTGACGCCAAATACACCGCCATCGGCGAGAAGTTGGCCGACCGTTTCGCCGCCCGCCCCGCCTTCGCCCACATCATCGTCGAAAACGCCGGCCACAACGTCCACTTCGAGCAACCCGCCGCCTTCGCCGAACTGCTGCGGTAATCACCGCGAAAACAGGGCAAAACGGTTTTGCGACAGTGCGCCAGGGCAAGAGCGCAAACACCTCCCATCGCACTACTATCGGCTTGCCAAAACATTAGCGGGCCGCTCATCTTCGGCGGCCGCACCGTTGATTGGAGCCATCATGCTTACTATTGGTTGCCACCTGTCCCGTCGCAAGGGCTTTTTGGAAATGGCCGAGGAAGCGGTTTCCGTGAAGGCGAACACGTTCCAGTACTTCACGCGCAACCCCCGCGGAGGCGCCCAGGCCGAAGAGAGCGAAAAAGACATCGCCGCCTACACCGCCTACGCAAAGGAGCACGGCATTACCACCGCGCTGGCCTACGCCCCCTACTCCGCCGACCCCGCCACCGACCACCAGCAAACCCGCGACTTCGCCATCATGGTGTACGCGGAAGACTTGGCGCGGCTGGAGCAGCTGCCCGGCCACAACTACCTTATCCGCCCCGGCAGCGCGCTTGAGGAAACGCCGGATGCCGCCCTGGCCGAATGCGCCGCGGCCTTGAACGAAGTGATTACGCCGCAGCAAACCACGCGCGTCTTGCTGGACACCATGGCCGGCGAAGGCACCCAGATAGGCCGCAGCTTCGAGCAGCTGGCGCAGATTATCGACCAGGTGAAGCTGGGCGATCAC
Source organism: Eggerthellaceae bacterium (assembly GCA_022791455.1). Taxonomy (GTDB): domain Bacteria; phylum Actinomycetota; class Coriobacteriia; order Coriobacteriales; family Eggerthellaceae; genus Parvibacter. The sequence continues at coordinate 82,665 of JAAVZC010000010.1, read as the reverse complement.
GTGGGCGTGTGTCTGGATGCCGCCGCCGTTTGGGCCGAAGGCTACGACATTGTGAATGACTTGGACGGCGTGCTGGAGAAGTTCGACAAGACCATTGGCCTTAAGCGCCTGCTGGCGGTGCACCTGAACGACAGCAAGTACGACTGCGGCGCCCACGTAGACCGCCACGCTCGCATCGGCGAAGGCAAGATTGGCTTCGCCGCGCTGGCAGCCCTCATGAACCACCCGGCGCTGGCAGGCGTTCCCTTCTACCTGGAAGAGCCGGATTCCACCCTGGTTATCTACGAGCACGACATCGCCCGCTTCCAAGAAGCTTATACTGGGAAGTAGTCGACTAGATACAGGATGGAAATATGCGCTTTATCTCTTGGAACGTGAATGGGCTTCGAGCCGTTTTGAAGAAGAACTTCTATGAAGTGTTCGACGCATTCGGCGCGGATGTCTTCGCGCTCCAAGAGACCAAGTGCTCGCCGGACCAGGTAGAACTGGACTTGCCCGGCTACCATCAGTATTGGTCGAGCGCGGCGAAGAAGGGCTATTCCGGCACGGCAGTGTTTTGCCGCGAAGAGCCGCTGCGAGAGCTGCACGCGCTGGGCATCGACTACCTGGACCAGGAAGGCCGCATCGTGGCGCTGGAGTTCCCGAAGTTCTGGTTCGTGGACGTCTACACCCCCAACTCCCAGATGGAGCTGGCGCGCATCGACTTCCGCATGCAGTGGGACGACGCCTTCCGCGAATTCTGCAAGGGGCTAGAAGAGGGCATCCTATCTGATGGCACCACCAGCCAGCCAAAACCGGTCGTGATGTGCGGCGACTTCAACGTGGCCCACAACGACATCGACCTAAAGAACGCTGACGCCAACCGCGGCGCGTCGGGCTTCTCGGACGAAGAACGCGGCAAGCTGGACGAGCTGCTGGCCGCCGGCTTCACCGACAGCTTCCGCCACCTGCACCCGGACCAAACAGGCATCTACACCTGGTGGAGCTACCGCTTCAAAGCGCGCAACACCAACGCCGGCTGGCGCATTGACTATTTCCTGGTAAGCGACGAACTGGCCCCGCGCATCGAAGCCGCCAGCATCTACGACGACGTAGAAGGCAGCGACCACTGCCCCATCGGCCTGGACTTGGACGTTTAAGGGCGGAAGATGAGGGACATGGCTTCGGCTTTTACGGCTGGGTCGCTTTCGAAGATGCCGCGGACGACGCTGGTGGTGGTTTTGCTGCCGGGCTTCTTCACGCCGCGCATCGACATGCACATGTGCTCCGCCTCCATCACCACGGCCACGCCGCGCGGATTCAGCTGCTCCATCAGGGTGTCCGCCACCTGAGCAGTCAGGCGCTCCTGCACCTGCGGCCGCTTGGCGAAGGCGTCCACCAGCCGGGCCAGCTTCGAGATGCCACACAGGCGCCCCTCTTCGGAGGGCAGATAGGCCACGTGGGCCACGCCGAAGAACGGCACCAGATGGTGTTCGCACATGGAATAGAAGGGGATGTCGCGCACGAGTACAATACCGTCGTGGTGCTCATCGAAGGCGACCTTGAAGTGGCGGGCCGGATCTTCGGTCATGCCAGCGAAAATCTCGTTGTACATGCGGGCCACGCGCGCCGGCGTGTCCAGCAGCCCCTCGCGGTCCGGGTCCTCCCCGATACCCTCGAGAATCATGCGTACGCCCGCTTCAATTTTTGCGTTATCCATAAGAGACAGTCTCCTCAATTAAAACCAAAGTCAAAAAATCCTACCATTATTTATGATACGGCTCACCGCGATTGATCTTGAAGGCTCGGTATATTTGCTCGAGGAGCACGACGCGGGCCAGGTTGTGGGGCAGCGTGATGGGGCCGAACGAGAGGGTCTCGTTCGCGCGGGCGTACACGGCCGGGGAAACGCCGCAGCTGCCGCCAATCACGAAGGCGATGTCGCTCGTGCCGGAAAGCGCCAGCGATTCAAGGCGATGGGCCAGAGCCTCGCTCGAGCGCTCGCGTCCCTCGATGGCCAGCAAAATCACGTGGGACCGCTCCGGCAGAGCAGCGCAAATGGCCTGCCCTTCGCGGGTGCGGGCCGCCTCTTCGCCGCCCGCTTTCGCCGGGTCCACATCCGCCAGCTCGCGAATGTCCAGCTTACAAAAAGCGCCCAGGCGCTTGACATATTCCGCCACCGCCTGGGCCCAAAATTTCTCTTTCAGCTTGCCGACGCAAACAACGGTGATCTTCACCGGAGTGCCTCGCTACTGGTTGTCGTAGTCGGTGCCGAGCACCACCAGCAAGTCACCATCGAACAGGTACTTGGAGTTGTTCTTCTCGATGGTGCCCACGCCCAGCTCCGCCACGATGTCCTCGGCGTCTTCCTTGCGGTCGTCGTCGTTGTAGACCACCACGGTGGTGTCGTAGTCGGTGCTGTTGGCGTTGCCGGTGTTCACCTGGAAGCCCAGGTCGCTGATGACGGCGTCCGCCTTGTTCGCCAGTCCGGTAATGGTGGTGCCGTTGCGCACCGCCACCGAGCCGCTGTGGTTCTTCTTGCGCGCCTTGGCGGTGGTCTCCGCCTGGGTGTCGGAATCCATGGCACCGCCGCCCGCGTTCGAGATCACGATGCCGGTGGCCTCGTCCACTTCGTCGCCTTCGGTGGGGGGAAGGCCCTTATCGATGCGCTCCATCATCTCTTCCCACTGGTGCTTCTGCAGCTTCTCCCACCAGATGCCACCGGAGTAATCCGAGATGGTGGGGCAGATGGCAGTGTAGAAGTCGTCCTCCATGGACATGCCGCGCATCGATTGCGCCAGCGCCAGGATGTCGGTGACAGACATGTCGGTGGTCACGTATTGAGACAGCGCCTCGATGGAACTCATCATGGTGGGCACGTCGGCCGCCAGGATCTTCTTGGCAATGGCACCGATGACCATGCGCTGGTTGGCGGCGCGCAGGGCGTCGCCGCTGCCGATGTTGTCGTAGGTGTGGCGGGAGCGGCACAGACTGAGGGCTTCCACGCCGTTCAGCGTCTGCAGGCCCGGCTCCAGCACCGCGTCCACGTGCTTGTCGTTGATGGCCACGGGCACGTTCACTTCGATGCCGCCCAAGGCGTCCACGATTTTCTCGAAGCCGTCGAAGTCGATTTCCGCGTAGTGGGAAATGGGGACGCCGGCCAGCTCGGAGACGGTCTTGATGGCAAGCTCCGCGCCGCCGAACACGTGGGCGGCGTTAATCTTCTGCAGGCCGTAGCCCTCGATTTCCACCTGGGTGTCGCGCATGATGGAGACGCAGGCCACCTTCTTCTCCTGCGGGTCCACCCGCAAAAGCATCATGGAGTCGGTGCGGAAAGAGTCGCCGAAATCGCCGGAGGCCTCGCGCTCGTCAGAGCCGTCGGTGCCCATAAGCAGCATGTAGAAGGGGTCGCCCACTGCCACGTTGTCCAGCGCCGCCAGCGTTTCGGCGGAGATGCCCTCCTGCATGTTCCCCTGCACCTTGTTGATGTAGGCGAAGGCGGCGCCGATGCCGACGACGCACACCACCAGCACCGCCGCAAGAACGCCCAGGGCAATCTTCTTCGCCTTGCCGCGTTTGCGCTTGGTAGCGGGAACCGCTTGGTTTTCCAGCACGGAATTGGAGACGTGAGATGCCTCGCGGCCCATCACCGGCAGCGTCTGGTTGCGCGGAGCGGCGGCGGCCCGGGGGTTGTGGGCACCGGCGTTGGCACGGGGGTTGTTCGTCCCGGCAGCAGCGTTGGCGCGCGGATTGTTGGAGCCGCTTGGGGCTGCAGCCGGAGCGGCATGACGCCCCTGCCCGCTTGCCCGCTGCGCAGAGCGCGCCTGCGACCGGGGGTTCCCGGAAGAAACGTCCGCGTGAGAGGAGCGAGAGTTCACCGCCCGATGAGAGCCGGTGGCTCCGCGACGGGCACTGTACGATTGCGCGCCACCGCCAGCCGCCTGGGCTTTGCGATTGCGCGGGTTGTTGCTATTTGAAGTATTCATAGAAGGTAGTTTCCCCTACCCGCATCCTGTTGGCAACATTCGAGCAACGTTCTTAAGCAAAAAGCCACGACTTATGGACTCCCGCTTCACAAGTTCTCTATAGCCCAAGGCGTTCGCGCATGACGGCGTTGGCCTGCAGCTCTTGAGAGTCGTCCAACGGCGACAGGGCCGGAGCAGGGGTGTCGGTGCGTTCCTGACGCCGTTCCAGCGCGCGGGCCAACAGCCAGTCGGCCACTTCCGGATTCTTGGAAAGAAGGGGGCCGTGGGAATAGGTGCCCACCACGTTGCGGTACAGAACGCCGTCCGCCTTGTCCTGCTCGTTGTTGCCGGAGCCGGTTTCGGAAATAACGCGGCCGAAGGGCTGCACGCCAGGGCCCAGATAGGTGCGGCCGGCGTGGTTCTCGTAACTGACAACGGGCGTTTCCGCCAAGGGAGACTGCAGCACCAAGTTGTCCACCAAGCGGTCGGCGGAAGTGCCGGGGCGGCGCGTTTCCAGATCGACGATGGAAAGGCCCTCCACCAGCTCGTCGCCCCACAACCAACGATGGCCCAGAATCTGGTAGCCGCCGCAAATGGCCAGCACCGGACCGTCTGCCTCCACGTACTGGGCCAGCTCGTCGCGCATGGCCAGCAGCTCTTCGCTCGCCAGCTTCTGCTCGCGGTCGGGGCCGCCGCCCATGAACACCAAGTCGGCATCGGCCAAGTGAGCCGCGTCTCCGTACTCCACCCGGCGCACTTCCACCGGAATGCCGCGCCAGGCCAGACGCTCCTGCAGAATGCGCACGTTACCGCCATCACCATAGAGATTCAACAGATCAGGGTAAAGATGAGCGATGACCACCGGGGGCTGGGGAGATCCTTCGACTCCGCGCTCCGCGCTCCGCTCAGGATGACAAGGGGTTTCGTCATCTCGACCGGAGGCCGAAGGCCGGAGTGGAGAGATCTTTCCAGACTCCGACAGCGTTTCAGGGGTCGCGAAGATCTCTCCACTCGCTTCGCTCGGTCGAGATGACGAAGGAGGGGAGGCGCTCGGTCGAGATGACGGAGAGGGGGCGGCACTCTGCCAAGATGACGTGGGAGGAGCAGCAGAGCCCGGCGCGGCCGCGGGCTGGTCGGAAGCGGCCATAGCGTCGAGGGCGGTGTGGACTACAGGCAGGGCGGTGTAGTTGGCGATGGCGTAGACGCCGGCGTCGGCGGGCAGGGCGGCGTCGGCGTTCGCGGCGGCAAACACCTCTTCGATCCCCTCCACCAGCTGGGCATCCAGCCCCGCGTACTTCAGGCGCACCTGCAGGTCATTTTTGCGCGAGCCACCGGCGAACACCAGCAGGCCAGGGCAATTCGCCAGCTCCTCGAAGTCGATATCCCAAATCCAGGAGATGTCGCGGCCGTCCACAATCTGATCGTTCACGAAGAAGGCCACCGCCTTGGGGGCGCTGTCCTGGTTGATGATCTTCAGGTTCTGGTTGAAACCGGTGGGGTTCTTCGCCAGGTTCAGCAGCACGGGACGGCCGCCAATCTCGTAAGACTGAAGGCGTCCGTTGCCAGGGTTGAACTGATCGATGGCCTGCTGCAACCGGGCGGTAGAGACACCAGCCTGGGTCATAAGGGCGAAGATGCCCAGGTAGTTGTACACCAGGTAGGGCGTGCCGGCGCTCGCATGCAGTTGCTGCGCGCGGCTGCCGTCGGCTTCGCGCACGTCGAACGTGGCGCCTTTCGCGGAGAAGGCAACGTTTTCGGCCACGTAGGTCAGGGGCGGACGGGCGAACCCGCAGGCCTCGCAGTAGTAGTCCCCCAGCTGGCCGTACTGGCGGTAGCGATACTTCACCATGCGGCCGCAGTTCTGACACATTTGGGCGTCCGCCACGGTGTTCTGGGCCAGGCCCATGTCGCCGTTCACGCCGAAGGCAACCGAGCGGTTGGGGGCTCCGGCGGCAATGGCCGCGCACAGGGGGTCGTCGCCGTTGTAGACGAGCACCGTTTCCGGCGAAGAGGCAAGCGCGCCGATGATGGATTCCTGAATGCGGCTGATTTCGCCGCAGCGGTCCAGCTGGTCGCGGAACAGGTTCAGCAAAAGCACGTAGCGGGCCCGAGTTTGGGGAAGCATTTCCGCCAGCCACAGCTCATCGCACTCGAACACGCCCCACTGGGCGCGCGGCTGCTGCAGCAGGGCGGTGGCGATGCCGGAGGCCAGGTTGGCGCCGGTGCGGTTGCAGATGACCGACTTCCCCGCCGCCTGCAGCGAGTCCGCCAGCAGGTTCGAGACGCTGGTTTTGCCGTTGGTGCCCACCACCATGACGGCGGCCTCGGTCACCTTGCCGCGCAGGTCGCTCACGATGGAAGGGTCAATCTTCAGCGCCACATCGCCCGGCAAATTGGCAGCCGGCCGATGGGCCACGTTCCGCAAACCCCACGTCAGCACCGCGCTCGTGGCCTGAGCCACCCCGGTCTTAAAGCCCATGCATCTGCTCCTTCTTGGTGAGACAGAGGGACGCTCCTAATGTCTCATTTCTTGCCATTGCGCCAAAGCGGTAGCGTTTCTGAGAAATGAGACATTAGGAGCGTCCCTCTGTCTCACCTCGGTCTCACGCCCGGGAAAGTATAGCGCAGCGGGGAGGAAGGGCGTCCAACCCCACGGGATCTCAACGAAGCCGGCCGCGAGCAAGGGCGCGGGCCGAAAATGCGCTAACCTTGTTCTCATCAGGCAAAGCAAAGTTGAGGAGGTTGCTATGTTTACGAAGATTCTGGTGCCCTACGATTCCTCCGAGCCGGCTGGCCACGCCCTGCAAAAGGCCATGGAGCTGGCGGCCCTCGTGCCCGACGCGTCCGTCACGGTGCTTTCCGTGGTGGACTGGCACGACTACAACGCCGAAACCTTCAAGATTGCCGCCCGCATGAGCGGCGTCATGGGCGACAGCATGGATGCCGCGGCCATGGCGGCCATCGACGAAGAAGCCGGTCGCGAAACCGCCGACCACATCCGCGAAGGCATCGCCCCTCTCATCGGCAACGCCGAGAACGTCGAGGTGGCCGTAGTGAACGGATCGCCCCACGACGCCATTACCGCCTACGCCGAAGCCGAGGGCTATGACTGCATTGTCATGGGCCACCGCGGCATGGGCCCGGTGCGCAGCATGATCGGCAGCGTATGCTACTCGGTGCTCAACAAAACCCATATTCCCGTACTCATTGTGAAATAGCGAAAAACTGAGCCCGCACGGGCCCCTCCTCTGGTTTAATAAGCACTCGCTCATTATTCATCAGGAGGTTGTTGCCCTATGGAGTTTCGCCCCGCTGGTTCTCATGAAATCGATCGCGTTATGGAAATCCTGACCGATGGTCGGGAGGCGCTGGCAGAGCTGGGCATTGACCAATGGCAGCAGGGCTATCCCCATCGCGAGGCCATCGAAGCCGACGTAGCCTGGGGCGAATCCTACGTGGCAGAACAGGACGGCCGCTTGCTGGGCACCTGCATGGTCACCTTCCGCGGCGACCCCAACTATGACGAGATCGACGGCAAATGGCTCACCGAAAGCGTTGCGTCCGAGCCCCGCTATGCCGCCATTCACCGCGTGGCAGTGGCAGCCGACGCCCGCGGCCTAGGCGTGGCGAAGTTCCTCATGGCCTCGGCCGAAGCGCTCGCCCGTGAAACCGACTGTGAAAGCGTGCGCGTGGACACCCACCCCGGCAACTTCCCCATGCGCAACCTGGCGCTTCGCTGCGGCTTCGAGAAATGCGGCGTCATCCAGGTACTGGAAGCGGGAAACGTCCCCAACGCCACCCCCGACCGCGTCGCCTTCGAAAAGATTCTCTAGCTTTTCAAAACGTTGCCAAGGGCGCGGCTTCTCTGGTTCCACTGCTAGCATGAAGCTACCGATCGCACTGGGCTGAAGAGGAGACGAGCGGACGATGGCAACATTTCGAGAATTCCTGCGCTTCCACGAGCTTTCCCGGAAGGACAAGACCTTCTCGCCGCGCATGCGCGAAATCCTTCGTATCATGCGCGAGAACCACGTGGCGCAGGGGCTCACGCCGCAAAAAGCGGTGAAGGTGCTCGAGGCGCTGGGGCCCACGTATGTGAAGATTGGCCAGCTGGCGTCGAACCGCTCCGACATTCTGCCCAAGGAATACTGCGACGCATTCGAGAAGCTGCACGACAACGTGTCGCCCATGAGCTTCGAGACCGTCATCGATTGCATCGACAAGTCCTACGGCCACTCCTACCAGGAGGTTTTCGCCGAAATCGACCCCGAGCCGCTGGGGGCTGCCTCCATCGCGCAGGTGCACAAGGCGCGGCTGCACGACGGCACACTGGTGGCAGTGAAAGTGCGCCGCCCGGGCGTGGTGGAGCTGATGGCCGAAGACATTGCCATGATGAAGACGCTGCTCGCGTTCGGCGACTTCGCCACCACGGCCCACAAGGACATCATCGAGAATCTGACCGGCTTCGTGGAAGAGCTGGAGCGCACCACCGAGAACGAGGTGGATTTCACCATCGAGCTGCACAACCTGGAGCGCTTCCACAAAGAACTCGAGGCGCAGCCGAATGTAACGTGCCCCCTCCCCTTCCCGAAGTACTCAACCGACGCGGTGCTGGTGGAAGAGTACGTGTCGGGGCCAGAGATCAGCGACGTGAAGAAGCTGAAGCAGCGGGGTCTGAACGTCAAGGCGCTGTCGAAGCGGCTCATCCAAAGCTACGTGACCCAGATTTTGGACAACGGCTTTTTCCATGCGGATCCGCACTCCGGCAACATCATTGTGCGCGGCAAGGAAATTGTCTGGATCGATCTAGGGATGGTAGGCACGCTGTCGGCATCGGAGCGGGCGCTGGTCAGCCGCATGTTCCGGTCAGTGGCCTTCGGCAATTCCTACGAGCTGATGGAATCGGTGCTGGGGCTGTGCAGTGCGAAAGGCACCGTGAACCAGGGGCTTTTGCTGGAGCGAATGGACCGGCTGCTGGCAGAATACAGCCAGGCGGACATGGCGGAAATCAATATTGGCGAGGCGTTCGAGGAAGTCATCGAGATTCTGCGACGGCAAGACCTCATCATGTCCCCCAGCGTGACCATGCTGGCGCGCGGGTTCGTGACCATGGAGGGGCTGCTGGCGGAAATTGCACCGGAAACCAGCGTGATCGACGTAGTGTCCGAGCACGTGATGAAGCAGATGTTCAACCCGAAGTACGTGGGCGAGAAGGCGACGGCATTCCTGTACGACAGCGCGGAGTCGGTGAGTGCAGTGGCGAAGCTGCCCACCCAGGTGTCGCATGCGCTGGAGCTGCTGACGCGCGGGCAAGTGTCCGTGAAGGGCGATCTGTCCATTCCCGACGACGCGCTAGCTACGGTGTACGTGGCTACGGGGCGGCTGTCGCTGGCGCTGCTGGCGGCGGGGCTGTTCTTGGGCTCGGCCATTTTGTGCACCACCTCGATGGCGCCGCAGTTTCTGGGCGTGCCGCTGCTGGGAGTGCTGGGGTTCGTGGGGGCGTTCGTGCTGAGCGTCTACGTGCTGTGGCAAACGCTGCGCACCCGGCACCGTTTCGTGAACCACCAGAAGTTAGACTAGCGAGGTCGGCCGCCCTACGCCAAGAAGCCGTACTTTGTGCGCAAGCGAGCAAGCTTGTTGAGCAGCGGATTCGCCAGCAGAAAAAGCGCGATGGCCACCGAGGCCCCTTGGATGCAATTGACGGGGAAGCCTGCCAGGTAGACGGCGAGGGCCGCTTGCGGCGTTGGCATTGCGGCGAAGTAGAAGAAGGTGCTTGTGTCCAAGATGGGCCCTGCCACCAGCACAATGAACAAGCCGCCGGCAAGAGCGGTGGCAATCAGGCGGCCGCGAGAAAGATGCGACCGGGGAATGGCGCCCCACTCCGCCAGCAATCCGAACACGTAGCCGCAGGAACCGAACGCCAGCATCTGCCACGGTGTCCAGGGGCCTTGGCCGAAGATGAAGTTGCTGGCCAGCACCGTGATGGCCCCCACAAGGAACCCGGACGATCGACCGAAAGCGATGGCAGCGATCATGATGATGGCGGCCATGGGCTTGAAGTGGGGCACCCAAACAAAGAGCGCACGGGCGGCCACTCCCAGCGCGCAGAGCACCGCCAACACCACCAGTTCGCGCGCCTGCGGACGACGGCGCTCAAACTGCACGAAAAAAGGCAGCATGGCAAAGAGGATGACGAGCACGCTAGTCAGCACATAAGCACGCCCGCCGACCAGAGCACCAGCCAGCACGCTGAGCACAGCGCCCCCAAGGGCGATAATCCAGGCGATGAGGGCTATGGCTTTCGATCGATCTGTCACGAGCTAGACCTCTGGCTCTGCAGCTACGCAAGCAGCCACTATGTCCCCGGCGGTGATGGCGTCGTCGATAATGCCGCGGCTCATGCGACTGGCGGCCGTGGTGTAGAAGGCGTTGCGAGCGAAGAACTCCCGCACCGGAGCGCTAGCCACCACTTCCCCGTTGAACAGCAGGGCCGCTTGATCGGCAGTCCGCGCACAGAACTCCACATCGTGGGAGACCAGCAGCACCGTGACCCCTTCCGCCGTCAGCTGCCGAAGCAGAGCGGCAAACTCTCGCTTGGCCAAGGCATCGAGCCCCTTGGTTGGCTCATCCAGCAGCAAGAGCCGCGGGTGCGCTAGAAGCACCTTCGCCAAAGCCGCCCGCTGCAATTCGCCTCCGGACAAGTCGTAAGGGTGGCGGTTAAGCAGACCGGCAACACCGCACCGCTCCGCCACCGCCTGCACGGCAACGGCGCGCTCTTGGACAGAAGCATGCGGCAGCATCTCCTCCAAATCCGCCCGCACCGTGTCGAACGCGAACAGGTTCAAAGGCTCCTGCGGAAGAAGCGCAACGACGCGCTTCCCCTGATCAAGCGCATGTTTTCGCGAACCGGCATCACCGAAGAGCACTACCTTACCGCGGTGGGGGCCAGCCACTCCACAAATGCAGCGCAGCAACGTGGACTTCCCGGCACCGTTCCCGCCCGAAAGCGCGAAGATGCCCCTTTCGGGCACCGCCAAGTCAACCCCCCGCAACACATCGGGAGCGGTCCGCCCATAACGGAACCACAGGTTCTTGATGGCAACAGCCAGCTGGGGAGATCCCTGCTCGTCATCTCGAGCGAAGCGCAGAGCGCGTAGTCGAGAGATCTTCGCGACCCCTGAAGCGTTCTCGGAGTTTGGAAAGATCTCTCCGCTCCGCCCTTCGGGCTCCGGTCGAGATGACGAAGGGAAAGTGCGGGCTTCGGTCGCGATGACGTTCTTCAACCATGTTCTGCCTTCTTGGATGGTGAGGGGGGCGGGCACGGTTGGACCCTTTACTTCGCAGAAGACGCGGGTGGGTGTGGGAAGGGCGCAGGTTAGGGGGCTGTTGGCGGCGTAGAGGGCGACGGCCACTTCCTGCGGCGTACCGTGAGTCACAACGCGGCCTTCTTCCAGAACCGCCACACGATCGGCCACAGCGAACACCTCTTCCAACCGATGCTCCACCATAACGACGGTGGTACCCAAGTCACGATTCAGCCTCTTCACCGTCTCCAGGAAGGTGGTGGCGGCGATGGGGTCCAGCTGGGCGGTGGGCTCGTCTAGCACTAGCACATCGGGGGCCATCGCCATGACCGCGGCCAGGTTCAGCAGCTGCTTCTGGCCACCGGAAAGCTCGGCCACATCGCGCTCGAACCAGTTTTCCAGTCCGAAATAGCTGGCCATCTCGGCTACGCGCAGCCGCATGGCGGAAGGCTCCCAGCCCAGGTTCTCCAGCCCGAAGGCCAGCTCAGACCACACGCGGTCGGTCACAATTTGGGCGTCGGGGTTCTGCATGACGAAGCCGATGCGCGCCGCCTGCTCGCGGGCGGGAACATGGTCAAGAGGGCGGCCGTCCAGCAGCACGCGCCCGCTGCGCTCCCCCGCCGGCTGCAGCGCCGTCTTCATCTGCCGCAAAAGCGTGGTCTTCCCGCAGCCGCTCGGGCCGCACAGGCACAGGTACTCCCCCGCCTCCACCTCAAGGCTCACCCCGTCCAGGGCGGTACGGGCCGCTTCGGGGTAGCGGAACGTCACATCTTCGAAAGCGAGCAGCGCCACTGCACGGCCTCCTTCCCCATTACCGCCAAGGGCACGCACAGGAACAGGGCGTACGCCGTCAGGGCAAGCGCGCCGCGGGCATCCAGCGGCGGCAGTTGCACCGTCGGCAGAAAGATCATCGTGCCGAGCGACAGCACCCCCGTCAGCGCCAGCAAGAAGGCGACAGCCAGAAAGGCGCACACCACGGCGCTCTCCCCCGCGAACCGGTAGCGTGCGAAGCTGGTGCGCCGGCCGGTGCCGAAGCCGCGCGCCGCCATGGAATCGGCAGTGATCACGGCGCTCTCGAGCCCCCAGGTGGTCAGCGCCGAAAGATCCCGCGCGCCACTGCGCACGCGCTGGGCCGCCGAGCCTTCGCGCACCGAGAGCCCCAGCGCCCCGCGGGCATCGGAAATACAGCGCGCCTTCCGCTGATACAGGGGCACAAGCCGCAGCACCATAGTGATCACCATCGTCACCGCCGGCGCCGCCTTCCCGAACAGAAACGTCAGCTTCTCACTGGTCATCACCTGGTTGAAGCAGCCGAACCACAACAGCACGGTCGCCAGCATAACCGCCGTCGATGCGCCGTAGAGCAGCCCCTCCAGCGTGTAGGGCCGACCGCCCAAATAGGAGAACAGCACCGTGCTGCCTTGAGGAATGAAGAACGGGTTGACCAGCGTCAACGCCACAGCGAGCACCAGCAAACCGCCCAAAAACGACAACCCTTCGCGGCCCCGCATGGCCAGATACGTGGCCACAGCTGCCACCAGCCCGACCACCTGAAACGCCGGATGATTCCCCAGCACCGCCAGCACCACAGCACCCGCGAAGAACCCAAACGTCACCGCCGGATGCAGCCGGCCGAAAGCATTAGGCCCCATAGCGCCCCTGTCGCCGCAGCTCCGCTGCTAAGAAGCGACCGGTGATACTGTTCGCGTTCGCCGCCACTTCTTCCGGCGTGCCTTCGCACACAATGGTGCCGCCCTGCTCGCCGCCGCCCGGGCCCATGTCAATAAGGTAGTCGGCATTAGCCATCATGTCCACGTCGTGCTCGATCACCACCACGGTGGCGCCGTTCTCGATGAGTCGCTGCAGCACCTCGATGAGGGTCTTCACGTCCAGCGGATGCAGCCCAATGGTGGGCTCGTCGAACACGAACAGGGTGTCCGTCTGGTTGCGGCGCATCTCGCTGGCAAGCTTCAGCCGCTGCGCCTCGCCGCCAGAAAGCGCCGGCGTGGCCTCCCCCAGCGTCAGGTAGCCCAGGCCCAGCCCCTGCAGCGTTTGCAGCTTCTCGTGCACCTTCTTTAGGTGCGGCAGCGCCAGCAGCGCTTGGTCAACCGTGAGCGAGAGAATTTCCGGAAGCGAAAGCGTGTCCACCGCGGCGAAATCTTCCGCATGGTCCGCTTCGTCCCGCAGCGTAGCCGCTACTTCCGACCGCGCGTCCCCTTCCACCGTCATCTGAATGGCATACGCGTCGTGGCCGTAGCGCGACCCACCGCAATCGGGGCAGGGAATGTCCACGTCAGGCAAGAATTGCACGTCCAGCGAAATCTGGCCGGTGCCGTCGCAGGTGGGGCAGCGAAGGCTGCCGGTGTTGTAGGAGAACGCCCCGGCCTTCAGCCCTTGCGCCTTCGCCTGGGGCAGCTTCGCGAATTCGCGCCGCAGCTCGTCCAGCACGCCGGAGTAGGTGCCCACCGTGGAGCGCACGTTCACGCCGATGGGCGTAGCGTCCACCAGGTCCACCCGCGCGATGCCGGGCGCCTCCACATCCACCACGTGCCCCGGTAACGGCCGCCCTGCCAGCTGGGCACGCAGCGCCGTTACCAGGCTTTCCAGCACCAGTGTGGTCTTGCCGGAGCCGGAAACGCCCGTCACCACCGTCAACCGCCCCTTCGGGATCATGGCCTCCAGCGGCTTCACCGTATGAATGGCCCCGGTCTGGATGCGGATGCTCCCCTCGTCGAACACGTGGGCCGCCGCCACCGGCGTACGCCCCACCACGGCCTCGGTGCCCGCCAAGAACGGCCCGATGCGAGAAGCCGGATTCGCCTCCACCTGGGCCACCGTGCCCTGGGCTATCACCCGGCCGCCGTTCGCGCCACTGCCGGGCCCAATCTCAATCAGGTGGTTCGCGTGCCGCAGCACCGCCACGTCGTGGTCCACCATCACCACGGAGTTGCCGTCGGAAAGCAGGTCGTCCATCACGCCCAGCAACCCCTCAACGTTCGCCGGATGCAACCCGATGGAAGGCTCGTCCAGCACATACAGCACGCCGGTGGTGCGGCTACGCACCGCGCGGGTCAGCTGCACCCGCTGGCGTTCGCCGTTCGAAAGCGTCTCGCTCGCGCGGTCGAGCGACAAATAGCCCAGCCCCAGCTGCTTCAGCCGCTGCATGGGCTCCTTCATTTCCGCAGTGATCTGATTCGCCATGGGGCGCATCTCCGCCGGCAGCCACGGGGCCACGGAGGGAATCCACTCTCCCAGCTCGTCCAGCGTGAACGCCGTCACCTCCGCCAGATTGCGACCATCAATCAAACTCGAGCGCGCCTTCTCCGAAAGCCGCGTGCCGTGACAGGCGGGGCAGGTGGCCTCGCACAGGTATTTCGCCACGCGGGCCAGGCCCTTCTCGTCCTTCGCCTTGGCCAGCGCGTTCTTCACCGTGTTCACCGCGCTGTAATAGGTGAAATCCAGTTCGGTGCCGTGGCTTTTGTTCTTCGGCACGTAGAAGATGTGCTTCTTTTCCATGGGGCCGTGAAGGACAATCTCCTTCTCTTGGTCCGTGAGGTCTTTGTAGGGCACGTCGGTGCGCACGCCCATTTCCCGCGCCACATCGGGCATGAGCGACCACATAAGGTTGCGCCACGGCGCCACGGCGCCTTCTTCCAGGGTAAGGTTCTCGTCCTCGATGAGGGTGGATTCGTCCACCGTGCGCACCACGCCGGTGCCGCCGCACTCGGGGCAGGCGCCGCCGCTGTTGAAGGCCAGGTCTTCGGCAGAAGGCTCAAAGAACTCCACGCCGCACGTGCTGCAGGTGATGGGAAGCTCGCGCGCTCCGTTTAAGCTGGGCGCGTTCCTGTGGCCGTTGGGACAAACATGACTGCCCAGACGCGAGAACATAAGCCGCAGATAATTCAGCAGCTCGGTGGAGGTGCCGAAGGTGGAGTGCACGCCGGGAATGCCGGGCCGTTGCCGCAGCGCCAGGGCGGCGGGCACGTGCAGCACCTCGTCAACCGTGGCGCGCCCCGCCTGCGAAATGCGGCGCCGCGTGTAGGTGGAAAGCGCCTCCAGGTAACGGCGCGACCCTTCCGCGTACAGAACGCCCAGCGCCAGCGAGCTTTTTCCGGAACCGGAGACGCCGGCAATGCCCACCAGCTGCCGCAGCGGAATATCTACCGACACGTTCTTCAGGTTGTGAACCCGCGCCCCGCGCACCTCGATTTCGGTGGGCTCCACAAAGTGAAGGGGAGCTGTCACCTGAGAGCCCTCCCCCTCCTGAGCTTCCATCTGCGCTTCCGTTTTCGCTGTCTTGTCCATACCCGCTTCTCACCGCAGTCGCATCGCCAATCGTTTAACCGGCTAGCATTGTAGCAGGGGCGACGGGTGCGCATGGGACGCTGACAGCAAAATGCAAAGGCCGCCAGGCGTTTGCCCAGCGGCCTTCCAAGAGAGGGTCAATTGCGTGTCGACGAAAGGCTACTCCTGCCCGTACCAGTTGCGTTCGCGCAGAATGTAGGCCACCGCAGGGTTGTTGCCCACGTTGGTCAGGTGATGCACGTCCGCATCAGTGAAGGGAACAACCCAGTCGGTCATCTTGGCACGCGCACTTTGCATGCCCTCATAGGAGGGATCGGTGACGCTTTCCGGATAAGCCGGGCCCTCGAAGCTATCCCAGCCGGCATCGATGTCGCCGAACCACCGTGCGCGACCGCTGCACTGGGCCACGCACTGGGGCAGCTCGCCCTGGGCGGTGCGCTGCTCGCACAGCGTGCATTTCTCCACCACGCGCTCCTCTTCGTTCAGGTAGCGCACCCCATACGGGCAGGCCATGGCGCAGAACTGGCAGCCGATACACTTCTCTTTGTCCACCTGAACCGAGCCGTCTTCCAGCTTGTGGCTGGCCTCGGTGGGGCACACTTGCACGCAAGCGGGGTTCTCGCAGTGCTGGCACTGGATGGGCAGGAAATACGTCTCCACCGTGGAACCTTTGGTGGTGCGGTTCTCGGCCTTGTTGGGGCCAATGCGCAGCACCTTGATCCAGAAGTTGCCGATGGGCACGTTGTTCACGGTCTTGCACGCCGCCGAGCAGGCCAAGCATCCCACGCAGCGATTGAGGTCGGTGACAATGGCGTATTGGGTCATGACGCTTACGCCTCCTTTCGGATCTCGTAGTTGGGCAGCCATGCTTTCAAGCGCTCATCGCTGGAGTCGGTGATGATGGGCGTGCCGTCTTCGGGGGCGCAGGGAATCACCTCGCCGTTCGGGCAGTTCTCCGGCGTGGCCTTGTAGATCTTCACCAAATAGCCGCGCATAACAGTGGAGCCGATGATGGGGTCTTGGTTGTCCGGGTCGTTCAGCAAGTTGCAGTCGGAAAGCGTTTCGCCGCGGGTGGGTCCGGGCAGTTCCGGATACCACCAGGCATGCTCCAGGTTCACATTGCCCTTCGCGATGCCGTAGTACAGGTCGACTGTTTCGCGAATCTTGCCCCACGGAGTTTCAATCCACACCCAATCGCCCTGGTCAACGCCCAGTTCGGCCGCATCTTCGGGGTTGATCTCGATGCGAGGCACCGGCCATTGCTCGCGGCACCACGGCAGCTGGCGATGCTCGGAATGGAAGTACACCGGAATGCGGCGACCGGTGGTGGCCACGAAGGGATACTCCTTGTACATCTCCGGATCGCTCACCGGGGTGTGAGCGGATTCCTGGTAGATGGGCATAATGTCGTCGTAGGTTGCCGTGCCCTCGGTGGGGTTGTTGATGTCGTTGGACTCCAGCGACACCGGCCAGAACTCCATGCGGCTGGTTGCGGTGAGGAAGCCGAAGCCCAGGCTGGGATAGATGTCGTTCATAATGCCGGCAGCACGCTGGCGCATCTTGCCGTTCTCCCAGCGATGATAGGTGCCCCAGTTGGCGGGCGACACGCTCTTGGCGTCCCACCAGCCGTTCTTCTGGAACTGATCACGGTAATCGGCCCAATTCTCGGCAATGGGATCGGCCCCTTCCACCGCCTTCATGGTCTGGCCACCCACAGCTAAGGCGAAGTCCATCTTCTCCTCATGGGTGGGCCAGGTGGGCAGCCCTTCGCCGTCGAACCACGGCACGCCAATGGCCTTGGCATACGCCGTGTAGATATCCGGGTCGTACATGGTGTCGGCCGGAGGCTCGATGGCCTTGCACGTAGCGCCGATGCCGCCGGACGCGCCCTGGGACACGCGGGGGTGATCCACTTCCATCCAATGCTGAGCCGGCATCAGCACATCGGCCAGCTCGGTTACCGGGTGATGCCACAGATTGATGGCGGCCCAGAAGTCCATGGTGCACAGGGCGTCCCACGCCAGCTTCGAATTGGACATGTTCATGAAGGTAGAGCCGCAATCGATGCCGCCGCGGATGCGGTAAGGGCCGTACTCGCCCAGCGCCGAGCGCCAGTTGCAAGTAGCGTCAGACCACTGGTTGTACCACTTCAGCATGGGGAAGGTCTCGGCGGAAATCTGCTTGCCCTGCAGCTCCATCATGGTGGCTTGCTCGTAGGGGTACATGGACATCATTTCCAGCACCGGAGCTTCCGGCGCCGCCTGAAACACGCCCACGGCGGGGGAACGGGTGGGGCCGCGGTTGCCGGCCGGCGAGTCGGCGTTGCCCGTGAGGTAGGACAGGTGCGTCAGGGTGCGGATAGTCTGCACGCAATGGCCAATCTGGTCCGTCGCCAACTGGTAGTGCAGGCCGCCGTTGCCGAAGGACTGCCCCTCGGGGCGCGTGGCCCACACCAGGCACGCCTCTTCGATGAGCCCAGCATCTACGCCGGTCACCTCTTCGGCCCACTGGGGCGTCTTGCCCTCAAGCGAGGCCACCAAGTACGTCCACACCGGGCGCGCCGTATGCACGCTACCGTCCTTCAGAGTCACTTGGAATTCGCCCTCAAGAGCCGGCTCGATAGAATCGAACTGGGAAGCGGGCGGCATGTAGGCGTTGTACTGCTCCATGTATTCGCACTCATCTAACGTAGGCGCCACGTAGTTCTCGCCTTCCCACTGCGTGGTCTCGGCGTCCAGGTACGACAGCGCGTCGTTGCCCGTTTTGCCGCTTTGCTCCTTCGTGAGGTCCCAAACCATGAAGCGCTTGTGGCTGCCGCCCTCCACCAGGTCGGACTCTTTCAGCAGCTTCGTGCGCATGTTCACGCCGCCGGCGCCGTCCAAAATCCAGCCGCCGGAAGGCTCCATGTCGTCTACCACCAGCATAGGTGCGTTCGACCACCGCTTCACAAACAGCTCGTCGTAGAGCCCGTTGTCGATGACCAGCTTCTCCCAGCACAGGGCGATGGCGTGGTCGGTACCGGGGCGAATTTGCAGCCAGTAGTCCGCTTCCTTGCCCAGACCGCCCTCGCGCGGGTCGATGAGAATGTGCACGTCGGCGTTGTTGGCCACGTCCACCACCGTTCGGGCAGTGTCGTCATAGTTGGAGGCCTCAACACCGGTGCCCCACTGCACGTACACGCGGGGGTTATCCACCGTGGCCATCCAGTAGCCGCCCAGCTGGTCGATCATTTGGCCGGTGAAGTGGCGCGGGCCCTTGCAGATCTGCGAGGCCAGGCTGCCGTTGGGGGTGCCCATCAGAATCTTCATGCCGGCATAACCGCCCATCGACCAAATACGGCTGGTGCCGTTCAGGGTCATGAGGCATTCGGCGCCGTACTTTTCGGTCAGGCCCAAGAAGCCCTCCGCCATCATGCCGATGGCCTCGTCCCAGCCAATGCGCACCCAGCCGGGCTCCTGGCCCTTGGGGTTCGTGCGCTTCATGGGGTGATACAGACGATCGGGGTGGTAGGCCGCCTGCAGCGAAGACTGTGATTTGCAGCAGCAGTTGCCGCGAGACTGCGGCGCGCTCTGGTCGCCCTCAATCTTAATGGCGCGACCATTCTGCACCGTCACCCACACACCGCACTCCATCTTTCCGCAGCCGCGGCAGCAACTGCGCACGCGCGTGACCTCGCCGGACGACGCAGCGGCCGCTTCATCGGCCATAGCGGTCAGGCCGGTCGTTTCAGCGGCGAATGCGGTGGCGGCGGCAGTAACCAAAGCGGCCCGCAAAAAGCTGCGGCGCGTTACGTTGAGCTTTCCCATTCACTCTCCTCCTTTTTGCAACGAGACAGGTCAGGCTACGCACCATTGCGGGTTGCAACTTCGGCCCCAGATTCCCTTCCGAAACCGCCGCGCATGGGCAGCCTTTTCCCAGAGTATGGCCGCGAAACAAGGAATTGAGAAATGGAAAAACGTCATAACATGTTCCGCCATCACGCGCGCTTAAAGTTGCCATCGCCGCCGCGAATCAAGCGGCCCCCATTCCCGCGCGCGATGACGCAATCGCAAATCGGAATCGCCCTCGCACCGCGGCGCACTTCCTTCGCCAGCATTTATAATGAGGACATTGGCCAAGCAAGGGGGATATCTTGGAAATCTCGTATCTGGAGGAGTTCGTCGCTCTGGCGCATCGGCTGAATTTCACGAAAACGGCCGATGAACTGCACCTGGCGCAATCTACGCTGAGCAAGCACATGTCGCTGCTCGAGGCCGACCTGTCGGTTCGCCTGTTCCGACGCCATCATTCGCAGGTAGAACTTACGGAAGAGGGTTATTTCTTCCTGGGCGTAGCAAGCGGCATCGTTAACGACTACAAGAGTGCCCAGAACACGGTGCGAACCATGGCCGCCCGCAAGCCCATTTCCATCGAAGCGCGCATGGAAGACCCCGCCATTTCGGGGCTCATTTCCATTGCGTCGTCCCTGACCTCGGAGAATTCGGTCCAGATCACTTTCAACCATATGAAGGACCGCGCTCCTCTGGAGCTCATCAGCAGCGGCGAGCTGGATCTGCTCATCGATATGCTGCCGGCCCGCGACGGCTCCATGCCGGACAGCATCGCCACAAGATTCTTGTTCAGCCGCCCCTTTGTGGCCGTGATGGAACCGGACAACCCCCTGGCGCAGAAAAGCTCGCTCACCATCGCCGACCTCAAAGACTCGCTGCTGGCGCAGCTGATTTGGGACCACACCAAAGCCGGATGGGAGAAGATCACCGAGCTGTGCCGCCAAAACGGGTTCGAGCCGCGCGTGCGCCCGCTGGCGGTGCGCTCCCAGGCTGAGGCCATTGCCGTGCTGCCCACCGGCAGCATCCTGCTCTACCCCGGCGCTTCGAAGGAACTGAAGTTCTTGGACTACGCCACCAACCGTATCGCCCTGCCCATCACCGACGAGCGCGCGGTATTCAGCACCTACGCCATCTACCGGCAGGACAACTGGGAAAAACTGCGCCCCTTCATCGAACAACTGGAGCAAGCGGTGAAGAACCTGGGGCTGTAAAAGCAGCACACAACAAAACGGGTCGGCACGAAGCCGACCCGCGAATTCCCTGGAGCCAATGAGCGGACTCGAACCGCTGACCTACGCATTACGAGTGCGTTGCTCTACCAACTGAGCCACATTGGCAATTAAGGCAAGGATGCAGTATAGCGGATTCCCACTGGCAGCGCTAGATGCTTTTCGGCATTCGCCAGTCCTCCCCGCCCTCGCCCGCTTCCGTTCCCTTAAATTTCCGTAAGAATTGCCATTTGGGTTAAGGAAATTCGAACTTCGCGTTGGCTGGTCATATATTATGTAAGATTAACAATAGGAGTAATAGTGCCTGGCCGGTTGCGGGCGCGCCCTTAACGGCGCGGCTCATCGGCTGCAAGCAAGCGTCAAGGAGCACCTATGGGATTCCTTTCGAAGTTCGAAGGAAAGATGGAAGACACCGTGGAAGGCGCCGCCAACAAAATGGGCGGAACGCCGCTTTCCCCTGTTCAGATTGCAAAGCGCGCCGAAAAGCAGATGCGCCGCGAGAAGATGGTGGGCGCCGGCAAGGAGTACGCCCCCACGCTGTACACGGTGTTCGTGAACGCCGACGACGATGCGCGCCTGTTCGGCTACTACCCCACGCTTGCAGGCGAAACCGAAACCTACCTCTCCGCCAAAGCCGCCGAGCACGGCCTGATCATGGACGGGCAGCCGCTCGTGCGCTTCATGGTGGACGACGACCTGAAGCACGGCAAGTTCACCATCCAGTCGGAAATGGTGGCGGCGCCCCTGGTGGCGAAGCTGCGCCAGGAAGAGATGGAGCGCTACGGCCTGGCCGCGCCGCAGGGCATGGCCGCACCGGCCCCCGCCCCCGCACCTGGCTACGCCCCGCTGCGCCCCAACGGCGTGAACCCCTACGGCGAGCAGGACGCCTACGAAGACCACTACGCCGACGACGGCTACGCCATGGAAACCGGCCCGCAGTCCGCGAATGCCCAGCTGACGCCGTACCTGTACGACATCACACACGACCAGGCGTTCCTGCTGGACTCCGACGCCATGACCATCGGGCGCGAGAACAACAACGATATCGTGCTCCAAGACATCAACATCTCCCGGCACCATGCGGAAATTCGCAACATGGGCAACAACCACTGGACGCTGACGGACCTCGGCTCCATGAACGGAACCTTCGTCAACGGCCGCAAGGTGAAGTCCGTGGCCCTGAACGACGCCGACCGCATAACGCTGGGCATAACCGACATAGAATTCCAGCTCATCTAACCCAAAGCACCGCCCAAATGCAGCACCAAACCAAGACAAGGGAGTTTCAACGGTGATCGATGTAGTTCTGCTCATAGCCCGCCTGCTGTTCGTGGCGCTTCTTTACCTGTTCCTGTTCGCCATCATGCGCACGGGAATTGGCCTGGTGAAGGGCCAGCGGAAGAAGGAACGCACCTGGACGCTTTCGGTGGAGCGCGGCCCGAAGGAGCTGCGCGGCCTGTCCATCAACGTGCGCGGCGAGGTCATCGTGGGTCGCACGCCCGGGGCCGACATCGTCATTGGCGCCGGCTACGTTTCCGGGCGCCATGCGAAATTCCAGCTGATGGGCCAGAACCTGTTCGTGGAAGATTTGGGATCGAAGAACGGCACCTACGTGAACGGCCATATCATCGAAGGCCCTACCGTGCTGCACGATAGGGACGTGGTCACCGTGGGCGACGTCGCCATCCGCGTGAGGTACCAATAATGGCGGCCCGCAAGCGCAAGACCGCTTACACCACCTTCGGCAGCCGCACCGACGTGGGCTGCGTGCGCGACCACAACGAAGACTCGCTGGTGGTGGCGCCGCCGCTGTTCGTGGTGTGCGACGGCATGGGCGGCCATGCGGCCGGCGAGGTAGCCTCGGAAATTGCCGTGCGCGTGATCGAGAACCGCGCGCCCGCCCACGCCGACGTGGAAGAGCTGGGGCAAGCGGTGGAAGAGGCGAACCTGGCCATCATCCGCGCCGCCCACGAAGGGCGTGGCCGCGAGGGCATGGGCACCACTTGCACCGCCGCTATTCTGGAGAACGAACGGCTCGTGATTGCCCAGGTGGGCGACTCGCGCGCCTACTTGCTGTCGAAGGGGCGGCTGCAGCAGCTGACCCGCGACCACTCCCTCATGGCCGACCTCATCGAAGCCGGCCACATCACTAAAGAAGAGGCGAAGGTGCACCCGCAGCGGTCGGTCATCACCCGCGCCCTCGGGTCGGACCCGCGCATGCTGCCGGACCTGTTCGAGATTGACGTGAACCCAGGTGATAGGCTGCTCATCTGCTCGGACGGCCTGACCACCATGCTCTCCGACGAGGAAATTGCCCAAATTCTTGCCCGCACCCCCGACCCGCAGCTGTGCGCCCGCCAACTGGTGAACGCCGCCGTGGGCGCGGGCGGCTACGACAACGTGACCGTGATTGTGGCCGACGTGACCGGCTTCACCGAAGTGCGCCGCCGCAAGCTCACCCGCAAGACGCGCATCACCGCGTTCTTCATCCTGGCGCTGCTGGCGGCCATCATTGCCGCGGCCGTGTACGGATTCAACTTCGCCTCCGACCACTCCGCCTACCTGATGGAGCAGGACGGAAAAGTAGCCATCTACCAAGGCCTCCAAGGCGAAATGCTGGGGCTGTCCTCCTCTCACCTCTACGACCTGACCGACGTAGCGGTGGACGATCTGCAGCCGGGCGTGGCCAACCGCCTGCGCACCGACGGCATCAAGGTGGACGGCGTTGAAGCGGCCGAAGCGCTCGTGGATTCCTATCGCGCCGAAATCGCCGCGAAGCAGCAGGCGGAAGCAGACCAGCAAGCCGCCGCCGAAGAGGCCAAAACCGCAAAAGAAGCTGACGAAGCAGGCGCAAGCGTCACTCCCTCCGCTCAAGGCGGCGATGCCCAGTGACCCGCCGCAACCTAGAGCTGTTGCTGCTGGTTATTGCGGCGCCGCTCGTCATTGTGCTGTTCGCCATGCTCCTCATTCACGACGGCATGGTTGTCACGGTGGAGAACCTGGCGGTGCCGCTGGGCATCTTCGGCGCATTCTTGGTGGCCCACATTGCCGTGCGCGTGTTCGCCCCGGGCGCCGACCCCGCCATCTTGCCCATCACCTTCGCCCTTTCTGCCATCGGCATCGCGTTCGTCACACGCATTGTGCCGGAAATGGCCGTGCGCCAGGTCATCTGGCTCTACCTTGGCATTGCCTGCATGGTGCTGGTGCTCGTGTTCCTGAAGAACATCGACCGCGTGGCCCAATACAAATATATATTGGTGCTGCTGGGCATCTTGCTCCTGCTCTCCCCCATGCTGCCGGTCATCGGCCACGAGGAGAACGGCAGCCGCCTGTGGCTGAGCCTTGGTAGCTTCTCCTTCCAGCCGGGCGAGCTGGCGAAGATTTGCATCGTGCTATTCCTGGCCGGCTATTTGGCGGCGAACCGCGAGCTGCTCTCGGTGTTCACCTGGAAGGTGGGGCCGTTCTGGCTGCCGGATCTGCGCACCCTCATGCCCATGGTCATCATGTGGGCGCTCGCCTTCTTGGTGGTTGTGCTGGAGAAGGACCTGGGCCTGGCGCTCGTGCTGTTCGCCGTGTTCCTGGTCATGCTCTACTGCGCCACCGGCAAGAAGCTCTACGTGGTAACCGGCCTGCTCATGGCCGCCATTGCCGCGGTGGCCCTGTACGGCATGTTCGGCCATGTGCAGTTGCGCGTGGCCATTTGGCTCGACCCCTTCGCCGATGCGCAGAACACCAGCTACCAGCTGGCCCAATGCCTGTTCTCCATTGCCGACGGCGGCATGTTCGGCACCGGCATCGGCCGCGGACTGGGTGCAGACATCCCCATCCCCTATGCCTACAACGATGCCATTTTCGCCGTCATCGCCGAAGAATCCGGCCTGCTGGGTGCGGCGGGCATTCTGCTGCTGTACTTGTCTTTCGCCATCCGCGGCATGGTGGTGGCGGCGCGCGCGAAGAGCGACGTCAGCTCGTTCATCGCCGTGGGCCTCACCTCTATTATCGTGCTGCAGGCGTTCATCATCGTGGGCGGCATCACCGACCTCATCCCACTGACGGGCATCACGCTGCCCTTCATTGCACAGGGCGGCTCTTCGCTGCTTTCCAGCTTCATCATCGTGGGCTTTTTGCTGCGCTGCGGCGACGAGGGCGTGGGCGACGGCCGCGACCTCATGCAAACGTCCACCATCTCCTCCAACAGCGTGCTGGGGCGCGTGGCGCTGGGCAAGCGCCTCACCGCCACCATGATCTTCCTGTCGCTGCTGTTCGTGGCGCTGGTGGCTAACCTCACTTGGTGGATGGTCATTCACGCTGAAGACGTGCAGCAGATGCCCAGCAACGGCCATACGCTGGCGAAGCAGGCGGAAGGCGAGCGGGGAACTATTTCCACCTACGACGGCGTGGTGCTGGCGCAGTCGGTGGAAGAGGACGGCCACTACACCCGTGTGTACCCGGCCGGCACCCTGGCCAGCCACATTGTGGGCTACGCGTCGCAGCAATACGGAACCGCAGGAATAGAAGCGGCTTACAACGAAACGCTGCAGGGCAACCAGGACTTCGCCACCTGGAGCGACGCCCTGAACATGCTAGCCGGCGTGGGCAATCCCGGCAACGACGTCACCCTCACCATTAATTCGCAGATTCAGAAGGCGGCGCAGCAAGCGCTCGAAGGCAACGTGGGCGCCTGCATCGTGATGGATCCGAAGTCCGGCGCGGTGCTGGGCCTGGCCTCCGCTCCCACCTACGACGCTGCCGATTTCGAGAAGCTGCTGGCCGATTCCGCCACCAACGCCTCCGACTCGTCGGCCCTGTTCAACCGCGCCACCCAGGCGCTCTACGCCCCCGGCTCCACCTTTAAGATGATCACGCTGACGGCAGCGCTGGAAGACGGCGTGGCCACCACGGAAACCGTCTACAACTCCCCCGCCTCCATCGATATCGGCAACGCCGATGTCACCAACGCCCGTGACATCGCCTACGGCAACATCACGCTGGCCCGCGCCATGGAGGTCTCCTCCAACACGGTATTCGGCCAGGTGGGAGACGAGCTTGGCAGCGAGCGCCTGGTGAACGCCGCCAACGCCTTCGGCTTCGGCACCAACCCCGACTTCGCGCTGCCCCTGGCGAAGTCGCTCATGCCGGACCCCTCCGAAATGACCACGTGGGAAACCGCCTGGGCCGCCTGCGGCGAACCGGTGGGCGAGCACGAAAGCCCCGCCGGCCCGCAAGCCACGGTGCTGGAAATGGCTCTGGCCGGCTGCGCCATCGCCAACGACGGCGTCATCATGAACCCCTACCTGGTGGACGGCATCTACAACGCCAACGGCGAACGCAGCTTCTCCCCCACTCCGCTGCCCTTCAAGCAGGCCACCTCGAAACAGGTGGCCCAGGAAGTACGCGAGGTGATGAAGGGCGTCGTCTCCAACGGCACCGGCTACCCCGCCGCCCTTAACGGCGTGGAAGTGGCGGGCAAAACCGGCACGGCGGAAAACGGCGACGGCACCACCAACATGTGGTTTGTGGGCATGGCCCCCGCCGATGACCCGCAAGTGGTCGTGGCAATTGTCATCGAGAAGGGCGAAGACTCCATCGCCGCCTACAAGGCGCACGATGTTTTGGAGACCTCCCTTGCCCTTTACGGTCTTCTGTAGAGCATTGAGGTTACACGTTGATAAGGAAGTCGAAAAATGGCCGATGATCTAGTACAATCCGAGTACTTGTCTACATTAAAACGCAGCAGCAAAACGAACCCCATGTGGCAAAGGAGCTAAAGTGACCACCGAACCAATGACTGGAAGAACCTTTAGCGGCCGATACGAAATCAAAGATCGCATCGGCATTGGCGGTATGGCCGAAGTCTATCGCGCCGTCGACAACGTGCTCGGGCGCGTTGTGGCCGTGAAGGTGATGCTTCCCCAGTACGCCGCCGACCCCGACTTCACCCGTCGTTTCCGCCAGGAGGCCGCCTCGGCCGCCAACCTGCAGAGCCCCTACATTGTGAACGTCTACGACTGGGGCCAGGACGGCCAGACCTACTTCATCGTTATGGAATTCGTGCGCGGTTCGGACTTGAAGACCGCCATTCAGCAGCGCGGCGCCATCAACCAGCGCAAGGTGGCCGAAATTGGCTCGCAGGTGTGCCAAGCGCTCACCGTGGCCCACAACCAGGATATCATCCACCGCGACATCAAGCCGCAGAACATCATGGTGCAGCCGGACGGCAATGTGAAGGTGATGGACTTCGGCATCGCGCGGGCGAAGAACTCCGTGGAGCAGAAGACCTCCTCCGTGCTGGGCACCGCCCACTATATTTCGCCGGAACAGGCGCAGGGCAAAGAGCTCACCTCCGCGAGCGACATCTACTCGCTGGGCATCGTGCTCTACGAAGCCGCCACCGGGCGCCTTCCCTTCGACGGTCCGGACGCCGTTTCCGTAGCCCTCATGCAGGTGAAAGACGCGCCGGTGCCGCCGCGCGAGATCAACCCGAAGATCGATCCGGGCCTGGAGAGCATCATCATGTGCGCCCTGGCCAAGAACCCGGCCGACCGCTTCGCCACCGCTAACGACATGCGCCTGGCACTGAACGACTACCTGGCGGGACGCCCCGTGAACCTGGCAGCCGTGGGCGCGGTGGGAGCCGCCGCCACCGCCATGCTGGGCGGCGCCGCTGCCACCAACCTCATGAACCGCGTGCCGGAAAACGGCACCCAGGTGATGCCCGCCGTGGAAGGGGCCGGCGGTGTGCCGGGCACCCAGACCATGAAGCCAGTGGATCCGGCGGCTCGCAACAGCCGCTCCACCTACCGCTCTACCGAGAAGGAAGGCCTGAATAAGGGCCCCATCATCGCGCTGGCCATTATTGCGGCACTGGTGGTGATTGGCGTCATCGTGTTCATCGTTTCCAACGGCAGCGCCAAGGAAGTAGATGTGCCCAACGTGACCAACTCGTCTTTGGCGGAGGCCACCAAGGCCCTCGAGGACGCCGGCCTTGAAGTGGGCAACATCAACCGCGTCACCGACGACACCCAAGAAGACAATACCGTCGTAGGCCAAGACCCCGAGGGCGGCGAAAAGGTCCCCGAAGGCAGCCGCGTAAACCTGACCGTGACCCAAGCAAGCGAGACGTTCGAGATGCCGCCCCTTGAAGGCAGCACGCTCGAGGAGGCGCGGAAGATCGGTGACCAGTACGGCTTCACGGTTGAGGAAAACGGCGAAGAAGCCTCCGACGATGTCGAAGAGGGAAAGATCATTCGCCAAGACCCCCAAGCAGGCAAAGAGGTCAAGAAGGGGCAGAATGTGCTGGTGGTCGTTTCCACCGGCCCCGAGAGTGACACAATGCCCAATCTGGACGATGTACCCGAAGAACAAGCCAAAAAGCAACTTGAGGACGCTGGCTACACGGTGACGGTAGAGCGTGCGTCGTCGTCAAACACCGACAAAGGCTGCGTCATGATGACAAGCCCCCGCAAGGGCGAACCCGTTCAGAAGGGCCAGAACATCATCATTACCATCTCGACCGGCCCTGCGCAAAACGAAGTACCCAACGTTATAGGCAAGACCGAAGGTGCCGCAAAAGATGCCATCGAAAATGCCGGCTTCTCGGTGGGAAGCATTGACCGCGTAACCAGCGATCAGGCTGCTGGCACCGTCATTGGCCAAGACCCCGGCGCTGGCGCCTCTCTTGAGGGCGGCAAGAAGGTCAGCCTCACCGTCAGTGACGGCCCAGCGCAAACCGAGCCCGAGCCACCTGCCAACCCTGATCCCGACACGGGCAACGAAGGCGAAGGTGGCGACACCGGCACCGGCGAAGGCGGAGACGCCCAAGCACAAACCGTCTAGCTGCTTTTAGCGTCCCTCCCCCGCAGGTTCAGAGGCCGCCGCGTCATCGTGGTGGCCTTTCTCCTTCAACCCCTCAACTGAGCCCATGAGCAGCCGTTCCGCAAACTCGGCCACAACCGATACGGGCTCCTTCATACCTCCCGCCATCCAACGCATCACTACGCCGTAGAAACCCCAACAGGTATAACCGTAAAGCCACTGCCCCTCTTCGGGCTTCAGCACAACTCCCATGTTCCGTGCGCTCACCTCGCGGTAGTTTCGGAAGCAGGCCTCGAAAATCTTGTAGGGAAACAGCGGGTCGGCATTACGCGACGACAGCTCCGAGAACACGTCAGCGTTCTCTTCGAATGCGGCCAAAATCAGCACGAGCGTGTCGTGGATGTTCTCTTCCGACGCCTCCCGTAAGGCTCCCTCTATCTGTTCTATGAACTCGTCTTCGATAGCATCCAGCAAGCCCTCGACTCCATCATAGTGACGGTAGAATGTGGCCCTGCTGATGCCAGCGATCGCGCAAATCTCCCGCACACGAATTTGCGTAAGCGGACGCGTTCGCAACAACTCGACAAAAGCAGCCCTCACACCTGTCTTGGTATAAACCACCCGCGCATCGACCCCCATTGCTCCCCCTCTTCCGCATGCTTCCCATCTGCGTCTCCCCCGACGCATAGGGCAGATATGCGACATTTTTAGCGAATCGATTACCTATTTATAGGATAGCCGAGTTTCTTGTTTGTCGCAAAGGTTTGTGACAATATGACAATCATGGAAATTGGCCAATTCCCAGCACAAACGACAAGGAGTATTGCTTGATTTTGTAACGAGGGGGAATAATGGGGGAATATAGTGCATCGGGAATGAGCCGTCGTGATCTGATGAGATTCGGCGGGGTTGCTGCATTGGGGACACTCGGCATGACTGCTTTGGCGGGCTGCTCGACTCCCGCTGAAGAGAACCTGCCCGAAACGGGAGGCGCCGCCGAGTTCACTCCCATGACCGACGAGGAACGCGCAGCCGCCGTCAACAACCCCGTCTTCATGGGAAGCAAGAACGACAAGAACGGCAAGGAGCTGAAGATCGTCGAGATGCCCAATGGCGGTCTGGCCCCCGAGGTCTGCCTGGACTACGACAAGGACTTCGACCCGCGTCTGGTGGAAGTCATTCCCAACAAGGTATATTGCGCGATCGGCAACACGAATGCCAACTCCGCAATGATCATCGGCGACACCGGCATCATCGTCATCGACACCGCCGAGTCCGAAGCTACTGGCAACTGGGATTACGATCTCTTCAAAACCGTACCAGGCGTTGCGGAGCGACCTATTTCCGCTGTGATCTATACGCATGACCACTACTGCGGGGGCACCACTGCTTATGTGGGCGAAGGGAATCCGAACAATGTGCCCATTATCGCTCACGAGCTGCTCGCCGCGGCGAAGTTCGGCACCACCGCCATGAACGTGCCCAGCATGGCCATGCGCGCAACCCGCCAGTTCGGCAACGTGCTGCCCCAAGAAGGCCCTGATGCCCTGATCGGCGCCGGAATGGGTCGTTTCCAGGCGAACCCTGCCGACACCGAGCAGAAGAGCGGCTTCATCCTGCCGAACACTAACATCCCGGCAAGCGACGAGTTCACCGAAATGACTATCGATGGCGTTCGCATTCAATTCTGGCCATTGGTTTCCGACTCCATTGCAAGCATGAACATGTGGTTCCCGGACATGAAGATGGCCCTGACCAACCAGGTCTGGAACGCCTTCTACAACATCTATCCACTGCGTGGCCAGATTTTCCGCGATCCCAACTCCATCATCAAGGGCATCGACATTTGCCTGTCCTGGCAGCCGGAGTACCACGTGGCCTGTCACGGCATGCCCATGATTGGCGCCGAGGAGTGCCAGCGCGGCATCTCGCTGTTCCGCGACAGTCTGCAGTTCCTCAACGACCAGACGCTGCGCGGTATGAATCTGGGCCTCACCCCGGACGAGATTGTGCGCTCCATCACCTTCCCCGACGAGATCATTGAAGCCGTGCGCCCGCTCTACGGCGATCCCGAGTATTACATCCGCGGCATCTACAGCGGCATGGTTGGCTGGTTTGGCAACGATGCCATCGAGCTGCACCCTGTTTCGAAGGAATTCGAGTCGAAGAAGTTCGTTGAGGCGATGGGCGGCGTGGACGCCGCGGTTGCCGAGTGCGAGAACGTCCTGGGCGACGAACAGTGGTCTTGGGCCGCCACGCTTGCCACGCATGTCCTGCGCGTCGACCCTGAGAATGCCGACGCCACCCGCATCAAGGCTGAGGCGTTCCGCCAGATGGGCTACCGCAGCAAGGACTCGTCTTCGCGCAACTGGTACCTGACGGAAGCGCTGCGCCTCGAGGGCAAGGTTGGCGAACTGCCGTGGGCCGGCGGCGCCATGATGCTGGCCGGAGGCTATGCCACGGGCGAAAAGAACTACTTCATCCAGGTGCTCGGCATCAACCTGAACCCGGAGAAGGCGAAGGGCGTCAACAAGACCCTCACCTTCAATTTCACGGATACGGGCGATGTGGAGACCATGTCCATCCACAGCTGCGTAGCGCAGTCCATCCGCGGCGCCATCGAGAGCCCCGACGTGGAGCTGAAGATGCCCTTTGCGCTCATTCCCGCCATCGGCGTTGGCCAGATGACCATCAAGGACGGCATCAGCGCCGGCCAGATTGAAATGGCGGGCAGCGAAGCGGATTTGGACACCATCATCAACTGCTTCGATATGGTCATCTAGCCCGCGTTCCTGCAAGCACTCACCCTCCTCGGACGGTCGCGCCAATCTACCGGCGCGACCGTTTTGCTATCATTCCCCCATGGCTCAATCCCCTTCGACATATATTCCGCGGCGCTCCCCTATCCATCGCGCCGATGCGCGCGTGAAACTGGTGCTGCTGTTGGCCTACTCCGTGTCGCTGTTTTTCTTGGATACGTGGGCGGGAATGGCGCTGGCTGCTGCTGCGCTGCTGGCCGTCGTACTGGCCAGTCGCTTGCCGGCGCGGCCGCTTCTGGCACCGCTGGTGGCGGTGTATATTCTCGTGGCGGTCACAGTGGCGCTGAACGCCTTCGCCTACAACGACGGTGCCATGGGGTTTTCCGCCGCGAACCTGAATCGCGGGCTTTTGCTGGGGGCGCGCATCCTCTTGCTGGCGTGGGCCAGCCTCGTGGTCACCTATTCCACCACCTCTACGCAGCTCATGGAGGCGTTTTCCAGCTTCCTTTCGCCTTTGAAACGGCTGGGCGTGCCAGCTGATGATATCGCCCTCACCCTTAGTCTGGCGGTGCGCTTCATCCCGCTGATTTCCGAGCAGATGAGCCAAGTGCGCCGCGCGCAGTTGAGCCGCGGCGCTGGCTTCGACGGAGGCCCGCTGCAGGCCATAAAGGCTTGGGGCGGCGCCCTGGTGCCGGTGCTCGTGGGTCTGTTTCGCCGCGGCGAGACCCTGGCTCTAGCTATGGAGGCGCGTTGCTATGGCGCCCCTGAACCGCGCAGTCGTCTGAACGCTGCGTCCTTCAGCATTGCGAGCGGAATCGCTGTGGCCATGGGCGCAGCGGCCTGTATCATAGCGGCCATTCTTCTCTAATTCCACAGAGAAAACAAGGGCCTACGCTGGCCGGAAAGGAACATGAGGGCGCCCAGCCTTCTGGTAGACTTCATAGCTTCGAAGCTCCAACGGAAAGGAATACCCATGGAAAAAGCCCTCAGCGCTTCCGCGACTCAGAGCCGCGTGCGTTCCATTGTTTTCGTCGCCATCGCCATCGCCCTCACCGCCGCGTGCGCCATGGTCACCGTTCCGCTGGGCCCCGTTCCCTTTACTCTGCAGAACTTCGCCATCTCGTTCATTGTGCTGGCGCTTAAGCCGAAAGAAGCGGTGGCTGCCATTGCGGGCTATCTGGTTCTGGGCGCTATTGGGCTGCCGGTCTTCGCCGGATTCTCCGGTGGCATTAGCTGCCTGCTTGGCCCTACGGGCGGCTTCCTGTGGGGCTACCTGCTGGGCGGAATTGTGGCCGCGGCCATCGTTGCTGCAGGCCGCAAGCTGAGCACGGCGAAAGCACCGGCTGCAGGCGCGCGCTGGAAGCAGATCCTGCGCACCGCCAGCTGGGAGATTGTGGCCATGCTGGTGCTCATCTGCATCATCGATTTCTGCGGCTGCCTTCAGTACGCGCTGCTGTTCTCGGTGGACCCCCTGGCCGCCTTCCTGGTATGCGCCGCCCCGTTCCTGGTGGTAGACATCTGCAAAGCCATCGCCGCCATCGTCTGCGCCGAAGCCGTCCGCAACGCCGTCAGCCGTTAGGCCCCGCCCCTGCTCTCAACAAAAAATGGCTCCCCGTGGGGAGCCATTTTGCGTCTCAGGACGATTCGCCGTTAGCAGCCGCAGCTGATGTTGTGCTTCACGCGGTCCGCCTCTTCGGAACGCTTCGCGTCGTTGAAGCGGTCCAGGGTGCCCACCAGGTAGCCGGTGATGCGGCGAATGCGGTCGAACTGCTCCGGCGCCAGACCGTAGTGAATGCCCACGTCTTCGCCGTCAACATCCAGCGTGAGGGACTCCAGATGGCCATGCGGGAACTTCTCGTAAGCGCGCTTGAGGTAGGCGGCAATCTCTTCGTCAGACACCGGAGTGTCAGTAGCGTTAGCGTAGTTCAGGTTGATCTTCACGCCTTCGATGGTCTTCGTTTCCATTGCATTCTCCTTAACGGTCGAAGGGTTAAAACCCACATCTTGTGGTGCGTTCGAGCATATTAGCACAATATGTGGTTAACAGAAGGCATTTTTTCAAACCGTTGAGAATTTCCCGCGAACGCCTACGACCTTGCAGGAAAAAAGAATCCGGCGACCCGAGAGTCGCCGGATTGAAAACCCCATCCTCCACCAGAAGGATGAACCCACCTCAAAAGGTGGGTGCTCGCAGCTTGCTTCCCGGCTTTCGTATCAACGGACACGAATCTCCGTTCCACCAGCTATCTTGAGCTCCCTCGTTAAAATACGTCGGTCCATCGCGTAAATGTGGTGGGGACGAGGTCTGACTAAAAGTATAGCCGTCGAAAGTCCCAACGCCAGTCTTGACTTCACCTGTAGCTTAGGCGTTATTCAGACGAAACGGATCCCGACCCACAATGCCCTAAACGCACGTCATCCTGAGCATCGCAAAGGATCTTGCCACTTGGGGCGGAAAGATCCTTCGCTGCGCTCAGGATGACGAGAAGGTGCGGGTTACGTTAGATCGCTACACCTCGGGGGCGGCGGGGACTTGGGTGGTGCCGTAGTCGGAGTACTTCGCCTTCGACTGCACGGTGATGGTCACTTCCTGATCCTGCACGGTGGTGGTGCCTTCGCAGGTCATGTCCATGAGTTCCAGCTGACCCTCGGCGTTGAAGGTGTAGGTGGCGCGCACGTCGTTGATCACGTCGATGTCATCGATATCCAGCACAGCTGCAGAGTCGCCATCCATGGTGATAGTGAAGGTCTTCTGGCCACCGTTGTCGGTCATGGTGATATCCTTCGCAGCCTTCACCACTTGGAGCGCCTGCTCGTTGCTTTCCTTCACCGGGTCCTCAGACTGGCCGCCCATCTGGTCGGTCATGTCGATGACCTGGCCGTTGAACTGGGCGATCACCTTGCCGTCGGCCATGAAGGTCTCCATGCCGTCCACTTCGGTGCCCGGAGCGCTGATGAGGGCATAGCCCTTGTAGCCGTCGGTGTTATCGGCCATGGCCGTGATGAACATGGTGGTGGTCATGGACTGGCCGCCAGCCTCAACCGTGGTCACGGTGTCGTTCACGATAGTGGCGTTGTCCGGCTGGTTCTCGATCAGCTTCGACAGCTCCGCCTTGATTTCCTCCGGCGTCATCTGCTTCTCGGCCGGCTGCTCCTGCTGGGCCGGCGCGTCGGTGCCGGTGCTTTCGGGCGAAGCCTGCTGACCACAGCCGAACAGGGTCAGCGCCAGGGCGCCGCAAACCGCAACGCTCAAAACGATTTTCTTCATGATCTTCCTTTCCTCCTTGAATCGGCGAAGGAAATATTAGCCGAACGCTTGGCTATTGGCTAGCCAGCAACCATTCGGCCGTCCGCCACGGGATCTCTCCACTCCGCGCTTCGCGCTCCGGTCGAGATGACGTAGCGGGTGCGGTGTTCGTGAGGGTGGAGCGAGGTTAAGCCAAAGGAGGGATGAGATCCACTCCGCGCAGCGGAGTTAGCTCAGCCCGACGACGCGTCGAGCGTAACCTTCGCGAACGCCGCGCTCGCGGGCAGGTGGAACCTATTCCGAAATGGGCAAGTTTTCCAGCTCGGCTTCCAAGGGCAGGCCGATGTCGTCGGCTTCGGCTTTGGCTGCGGCTCCACCGTCCCAGTAGGGTTCCTGGTCCGGCAGGATCATGTTCAGCACAATGCCCACCAGACTGCCCACGGCCAGGCCCGAGAGCGAAATGGTCACGGCACCCACCATGAAGGTGATGGCCCCCTCGGCGCTGTAAGCGATACCCAGCGACAGCACCAGGATGATGGCCGCCACCAGCACGTTGCGGCTGCGCATGAAGTCCACGTGGTTCTCCACTAGGTTGCGGATGCCCACCGCCGAGATCATGCCGTAGAGCACCAGCGATACGCCGCCGATGACGCAGGCCGGCATGCAGGCGATGATGGCCGCGAACTTCGGACAGAAGGAGAACACGATTGAGAAGCAGGCGGCAATACGGATGACGCGCGGGTCGAACACACGGGTCAGCGCCAGCACGCCGGTGTTCTCGCCGTACGTGGTATTGGCGGGCGCGCCGAACAGCGACGCTAGAATGGTGGCCAGGCCGTCGCCCAGAAGGGTGCGGTGCAGGCCCGGCTCAGCAATGTAGTTGCGGTTGCAGGTGGAGCTGATGGCAGACATGTCGCCAATGTGCTCGATGATGGTGGCGAAGGCAAGCGGCATGATGGTAATGATGGCGGTGATGGCCAGGCCCGTGTCGAATTGCGGCCCGAACAGGGAGAACACCGTGTTGTCCCAAAGCACCGGCAGGCCGATCCACGCAGCGTCCATGACCGGCTGCCAATCCACTTCGCCCATCAGCGCGGCAGCAATGTAGGCGCCAATGACGCCCAAAAGAATGGGGACGATGCGGATCATGCCGC
Organism: Eggerthellaceae bacterium; assembly: GCA_022791455.1. Classification (GTDB taxonomy): domain Bacteria; phylum Actinomycetota; class Coriobacteriia; order Coriobacteriales; family Eggerthellaceae; genus Parvibacter. The sequence goes on along the minus strand of JAAVZC010000010.1, from coordinate 47,078 downwards.
GGCCCCAAATGTTGCAGATGACGATGACCGCAATGGCCACAATGGCCACCAGCCAGTTGGTCTGGCAGTTGGCGATGGCGGAAGACGCCAGAATGAGCCCGATGCAGATAACGATGGGGCCGGTCACCACCGGCGGGAAGAAGCGCATGACCCGCTTCGCGCCGAACACCTTGAAGCACAGCGACAGCAACAGGTACAGCAGGCCGGAACAGGCAACACCCAGGCAGGCGTAGGGCAGAAGCTCCGCCTCGCCGTTAGGGGCAATGGCGGCGTACCCGGCAATGAACGCGAAGGAGGAGCCCAGAAACGCCGGTACCTTCCCCTTCGAAACCAGATGGAACAGCAGCGTGCCCAGGCCCGCGAACAAAAGCGTGGCGGAAACCGAGAGGCCGGTAAGCGTGGGCACCAAAATGGTGGCGCCGAACATGGCGAACATGTGCTGCAGGCCCAAAATGCCCATCTTGGGCGCGCCCTGCTTGCGAGCGTCGTAAACGGCATCGGCAGAATCTTGAGCGCCCATCGTGGGCACCGGCTTGTTGGTCTTCGCCATAGCCTTTCCCTTCTAGTTAACGCAGTGGGTCTTGGTGCCGTCGGCCAGGTAGGCCATTACTTCTTGGACGGCCATGATGGCGCAGTTGTCTTCGGCTTCCTCGGTGGAGGCGCCCAGATGCGGGATGACGATGGCGCGGTCCAGCTGCATCACGGCGGGGTTGGCGAAGTCGGTCACGTAGGCGCGCACCTTGCCGGCTTCCATGGCAGCGGCCAGCGCGGCGTCGTCCACCAGGGTGTCGCGGGCGAAGTTCAGGATCACCACGTCGTCCTTCATCTGGGCCAGCGCCTCTTCGCCGATCATGCCCTTAGTGGCGGGCGTGGCGGGCACGTGGATGGTGACGAAGTCCGCCACCGGGTACAGATCCGCCAGATCCTCTACATATATAAGGTTGGGGGAAATGGCCGCCGCCTTCTCGGCGCTGGAGTAGGGGTCGTAGCCCACCACCTTCATGCCCAGGGCCTCGGCCGCCTGGGCCACCAGCTTGCCGATGGCGCCCAGCCCGATGACGCCCAGCGTCTTGCCGGTAATCTCGGTGCCGGCGAACTGCTTCTTCGCCTTCTCGGCGGACTTGCCGATGTTCTCGTCGTCGGCGTTGACGCGGCACCACTCCACGCCGCCGATGATGTCGCGGGAGGCCAGCAGCATGCCGGCAATCACCAGTTCCTTCACGGCATTGGCGTTGGCACCGGGGGTGTTGAACACCGCCACGCCCGCTTCGGCCAGCTTCTCCAGCGGAATGTTGTTCACGCCAGCGCCGGCGCGGGCCACCGCTTTCAGGCTGGCGGGGATGTCCATCTCGTGCATGTTGGCAGAGCGCACCAGAATCACGTCCGCTTCCTCAACGTTGTCGGTCAGCTCGTAGTTCTCGTCCAAAAGCTCCAGGCCTTTGGGAGAAATGTTGTTAAGGCAGTGCACTTTGTACATGGCGGGGCTCCTTCCGTTTACGATGAGCAAAGGATACCGCTAATGGTTTCCCGCACACGCCCCGCGCGGTGCTGACGGGGAAAATGAATGCAAGTGCGGCAGGATGCCAGCTCGGAAGGAGCTTTATGGATAGGACTCGGGTTCTTGCTGTTGTGGCGGCCGTTTGCGCGGTGGCTTATGGAGTGCTGCTGGCAGGGGTGGCGATGGATGCCGGCTGGGTGCACGGGCTGGACGGCGCCGTGCAGGCGGCGGTCTTCCCGCTGCGCAGCGATGCCCTCACGCCGCTCATGGCCTTCACCACCGACCTCTCCGACACCGTTCCGTGCGTTGTGGTGGCAGCCCTCTTCACCTTATATTTGATGGCGAAGCGACAGCTCCGCCCTGCAGGCATTTACGTAGGCGCCCTCGTAGCCAGCGAGGTGGTCATCGAGGCCACCAAGTTCCTGCTGGGTCGCGAGCGCCCCGTAGGCATGAACCTCATCGAATTCCCGTGGAACGCGTCCTTCCCCTCCGGCCACACCTTCGGCGCCATCGTTGCGGTGGGTTTGGCGGTGTTCGTGTTGGTGAAGCTGCATCCCCAATGGCCGCGCGGCGCCAAGACGGCGCTGGCAACAGCCGCCGTGCTGTGGGTGCTCTATATTGGCTTTACCCGCATTTACCTGGGGGTTCATTGGCCGAGCGACGTACTGGGCTCGATGCTGCTCTGCGGCGGCGTGGTGATTCCGGTGGCCGCCATCATCTGGCAGCGGGTCATGCCCGCCGCATCCAGCAATTCCGCAACCGACGCCTGCGCACCTAACCCAGAATAGCGTCCAGCGCCTCGAACAGCTTCTCGATCTCGATGGGCTTGGTGAGGTGCCCGTTCATGCCGGAGCGCAGCGCCTTCTGTCGGTCTTCCTCGAACGCATCGGCGGTCATGGCCAGAATGGGAATGTTCGCCAGCTCTTGGTTTTCCAGCGCGCGGATGGCGCGGGTGGCCTCGTAGCCGTTCATCACCGGCATCTGCACGTCCATGAGCACCAGCTGGTAGCGGCCCGGCCCCACTTCCAGCAGCCGGTCCACCGCTTTCTGGCCGTCCACCGCCACGTCCACCTTGAAGCCTTCGTCCTCCAAAATGGTCACGGCAATTTCGCGGTTGAGGAAGTTGTCGTCCACCAGCAGGATGCTCGAGCCCTTCATGCGGTGGTCGCTCGAAAGGTGCACCGGCTCGAATCGCGCCTCGGCATCGGCGGCCGCCGCGCTCTCCAGCGCCAGCACCACTTCCACCGTGAAGGTGGTGCCCTTCCCCTTCTCGCTTTCTACCTCGATGGAGCCGTGCATCATATTCACCAGGTTCTTGGTGATGGACATGCCTAAGCCCGTGCCCTGGATGCCGCTGATGGTGCTCGTGCGCTCGCGCTCGAACGGGTCGAAGATGTGCTTCACGAAGTCCGCGCTCATGCCGATGCCCGTATCGGACACCTGGAACCGGTAGCGCCCGCAGCCGGGGGCCGCGCCGGGCAGCTCCTCCAGGCCCAGCTTGACGAAGCCACCGGGGTTGGTGAACTTCAGCGCGTTGCCCAGCAGGTTCAGCAGAATCTGGTTGATGCGCAGCCGGTCGCAGCGCACGTTGGGATGCTGCAGGTTCTCGGTGTTGATGGAGAAGTACAGCTGCCGCGCGCTGGTTTCCGCCTGGATGATGCTGTGCAGGTCGTCCAGCAGGGTGACCAGGTTGCAGGGCTGCTCGTCCAGCAGCACCTTGCCACTCTCGATGCGGCTCATGTCCAGAATATCGTTGATGAGGCTAAGCAAGTGCGTGGAAGAGGACTGGATCTTCTCCAGGTAGTTCTTCACTTTCTCCGGCTGCTCCACATGGTTGGTGGCCAGGGTGGTGTAGCCCACGATGGCGTTCATGGGAGTGCGGATGTCGTGCGACATGTTGGAGAGGAAGGCGCTCTTCGCGGCGCTGGCCTTGTTCGCCTGCGTCAGCGCCTCTTCCAGAAGCTCCCGTTGCATCATTTCGTCACGCGTCTGCTTGTCCACGCTGCGCAGGCCCAACACGATGGTGCGATTCTCCAACCAGTCGCCGGTGCGCACGGCGGTGGCCTGGCAGTACTCTTCGCCGTCCTCGCGCAGCACGCGGTAGTTCACGTGCAGGCGTCCTTGCGCGGGCAGCTCCTGCAGCAGGTTCTCCACCGAGAGCGCTTCCGCCAAACGTTCGCGGTCCTCCGGCAGCACGGCGGTGGCAATGTAGGCGCCCAGCGAACTGTCCATGGTGAGGTTTTCCGAGAACAGCCGGTCGGAAAAACGTGCCTGGTCGACGCTCACGCGCAGCGGCGTGCCCTCGCCGGTGTCAAGGTTGTAAGAGCAAACCACCAGGTAGTCCTCGGAAAGCGCCTGGATGAGATCCTTCTGTTGGCGTTCCTTCTGCACCTGCTCCAGCTTGGCGGCGGTATTGTCCAGAAGGAAGCGCTGATAGAGCAGCTCGCCCTCGTTCTCGATCAGCTTTACGTTGCCCATCACGTGGATGATGTCGCCGTTGTCGCGGCGCACGCGGTACTCGGTGGCAACGGAGTCTCCCACGTGCTTCAGGCTGGCAATGTCCTCGCGCAGCTTCTCCACGTCCTCGGCGATGACCGAGGGGGCAATCATGTCGAACCCGCTGGTCACAAGGTCGGCTTCGGTGTCGTAGCCCAGAATGTTCAGCGCCGCCTGGTTGATGCCAAGGATACGCGAGCCATCGATGGAATGGGTGATGACGCCGCAGTCCATGGAGCGGAAAATGTTCTCCAGGTTGCGGTTCTTCTCGATAATCTCGTTCTCGAAGGCGCGCTCTTGGGTGACGTCGATGCCCACGCCCACGGTGCCCATGACGGAGCCGTCGATGTTGTACAGCGGCGACTTGTAGGTGGTCAAAAGGCGCGTACCGTCGCCGGTCTGCACCACTTCTTCGGAAACGATGGTGGAACGGCTCTCCATCACCTGGCGCTCCGATTCGATGCAAGCGGGATCGTCCGCCTCCACGTCCCAAATATAAGCGTGACCGCGCCCCTGCACGTCGTCCTTTTCTTTGCGGACGGTTTCGCAGAAGGCGTCGTTCACCTTGTGGTGGATGCCGTCGTCGTCCTTGTACCACACAAGGCACGGGATGGAGTTGATGGTGGCTTCCAGGTACTGCCGCGATTCCCAAGCGTCGGCCGCCGCTTTGGAGAGCCGCTGCACGCGGCGAAAGCGGAAGGCGAGTTCGGCGTCGGAAAGCGGGGCGATCCATAGGTCGCTCAGCAGGGGGAAGCAGTCCGCTAGCTCGTCGCGCTGGTCCTCCGTTGCCATGACCACCAGCTGCGCGTTGGCTGCCTTGAGCTGCGCCAACTCGCGGGTCCATTCGCAGGCGTTCGCCTTTGTGACGTCGGCGATGGTGACGTTGGCCTGGGCTACGGCGGGCGCCGGGACGACCAGCCGCGTGACCTGGTGGGGCAAGTTCTCCAGAGGGGGCTGCGCCTCGATGATGGCGGCAACCGTATCAGATGCTCCCACAAGACAGATGTTTAAGCGGCTATGGTACATGACGCGAATCCTTAAGGGCGATGGTGCTGCAGAGAAACGTAACGAAAAGGCAACGTTTCCCGTTTACGCAGTATAGCAAGAAACCCCCTGTTTGGGGCCCTCCCCTAACAAACTCTGCGACCTGCACCTTTGTCATCCTGAGCGGAGCGCGAAGCGCGCAGTCGAAGGATCTCCGCAGCTGGGATGAGATCCTTCGACTCCGGCCTTCGGCCTTCGCTCAGGATGACAACAGGGGATGGGCTTGGGCTCGCGCTCAGGGGCTAGTAGACTCTGCGACCTGCTACGAAGGTGGCTTGGGGGGTTGCTTGCTGGATTGCCTCAGGGTTCGCCGTCAGAAGATTGCGGTCGAGCAGGATGAAGTCGGCGAACTGGCCGGGGGCAATACGGCCCAGGTCTTCCTCGCGGCTGGCGGCAGTGGCACTTCCCACGGTGTAGGCGCGCAGGGCCTCTTCTGTGGTGATGCGCTCTTCGGGAAGCCAGCCGCCTTCCGGCTGGTGGCTGTCGGCGTCGCGGCGGGTGACGGCGGTGTAGACCGCGTCCAACGGGTTTGTGGCGGTGACCGGCGAATCGGTGCCAAAGGCGAGCACCGCCCCCTCGTCGAGCAGCGTACGGAAGGGCCACATAAAGGGAACGCGTTCCGGCCCTAGGTCGCGCTCCGGACCGCCGGGGTCCAGCGTGATGTGCCGCGGCTGCACCGAGGCCACCACCCCAAGCCGCGCCAACCGCGCAATATCCGCAGGCTGGAAGTTCTCCAGATGCTCAATGGAGTTGTGGGGGCGTTGGCTTCCTTCGCCTTCCTCCTCAAAGAAATCCAGCAACTGGTGGATGGCTTCGTCGCCTATGGCGTGGATGCGCACCGGTTGGCCTTCTGCCCGGGCCTCCGCCAGCAAGCGCTTCATGACCCGGGGGTCCACCGTGGGTCGACCGTTGTCTCCGGGGAAATGCGGGTTGGAGTAGGGGTCGTGGACCCAGGCGGTGTGCTGGCTGGAAACGCCGTCGAAGAACTGCTTGTAGCCTTGCGCCTGCAGCAGCGGGTCAGTCAGCTTCTCCTGCAATTCCGCCAGGCGCGTGGTGCCTTCCAACAGTGTGGGGAACAGGTGCACGCGCACGGTAAGGTCGCCGGCCGCCAGCAGATCCTCGTACAGGTCGTCCCGCACGAAGTCCAGTCCCGGCAGCGCCATGAGCGACACGTCGCACACGCTGGTGATGCCCTCGGCGCTCAGACGTGCGAACAGGCCGCGATAGGCGTCCAGCAACTCTTCGCGCGAGAACTCCCCCACAATCCTCGGCATGAGCGCCATGGCCGCCGCCTCGCGCACGATGCCGGTGAGTTGGCCATTTTCGTCCTTGTCATAGCTGCCGCCGGCGGGCGGGACGGAATCTTCCGCGATCCCCAAACGCTCCAGCGCGCAAGAGTTCAGCCACAGTGTGTGGGCGTCGCCGGAATACATGGCCACGGGACGGTCCGGGTAAGCGGCATCCAGGGAGGCCTTCGAGGGCGTGACCGGCGGCTCCCACAGATAGTCGCGCCAGCCCTGCGTGAGTAGCCAACCGCCCGCCGGCCGTCGCGCCGCCAGCGGAGCCAACCGCGCCACCGCATCCGCCTCGCTCGCGCCGCAATAGCGTTCCGCCAGGTCAGAGTGATACAGCGCGCTATGGAACATATGAATGTGCGCATCATGAAACCCCGGCATAAGAAAGCTCCCGGGGAATTCGAGAATCGAAGAAGCCTCAACTTCTCCGGCCAAATCTTCTGGGGCGCCTACCCAGACGATGCGGTCTTCGCGCACCGCCACGGCCACGGGGCCTTCGAACGGGGCGTCGCCAGAAAACCCGCTGCCCGCCACCACTGCAAAATCCGCCGCAATCTTCCGTGCCACCTTCGCCCCTTTCTCCCGTACAGACAACTGGGTAGTATAGAACCAAAACAGCGACGGCGATCAAACGGAAAACAAGGAGCAGCCATGGAGTACACGCGCGAGGATTTGCTGGAGGCGAAGCGGCAGATTGATTCCACGCTGCACAAGCTGCGCGAGACGGCGAAAACGCTGGAAGCGAAGGAAAATCCGGGGCGCCTGAAGTCACAAATCACGTTGGCGCAGCGGCGCATTGCGGCGTTCGGTCTGGCAAATGAACTTATTGTGGACAAACTGCACGCTCTTGAGACGACAGACGAACATCCGCTAGACTAGCCGGCTACGTGCCATCGGCAAGCCGTAATTGCCGCCGTCTCAATTCAAGGAAAAACAATGGCTCAAGATATGAACCGGCATTTTTCGCTGAGCGCTCTTCTTAAATTTACCTTCCCCACCATCTGCATGATGATTTTCACCTCCCTCTACACGGTGGTGGACGGCTTTTTCGTTTCGAACTACGTGGGCAAAACCGCGCTGGCGGGCGTCAACCTGGTGTGGCCCATCATTATGATCCTGGCCACAGTGGGTCTTATGACCGGCACCGGCGGCAGTGCGCTGGTGGCAAAGACCCGCGGCGAAGGGGACAACGAACGCGCCAACCGCTACTTCAGCATGCTGGTCTTTTTCACCGTTGCAGTGGCACTGGTGCTGGGGGCCGTGGGGCAGGTGATCATGGTGCCGGTTATCCAGCTGTTCGGCGCCGAGGGCGAGCTGCTGGACGCCACCATCAGCTACGGACGGTGGGTCACCGCCGCCCTGCCGTTCTTTGCGCTGCAATTCGCGTTCCAAGTGTTTTACTCCACTGCTGGCAAGCCCAACTACGGCTTCTATGTGATCGTGGCCGCCGGCGTCACCAATGTGGTGCTGGACTGGCTGTTCATCTGCGTCTTTGGCTGGGGCGTAGACGGCGCCGCCATCGCCACGGCGCTCGGGCAGGTGGTAGGCGGCGCGGTGCCCCTGGTGTACTTCGCGCGGCGCAACAACTCCAGCTTCCTGCGGCTGCGCTGGACGCGACCGGAATGGCGCCCCATTGGGAAGGCCTGCCTGAACGGCTGCTCGGAGCTGGTGTCCAACATTGCCATGAGCCTGGTGTCGATGCTCTATAACTACCAGCTGATGCGCTTCATCGGCGAAGACGGCGTGGCCGCCTACAGCGTCATCGGCTACACCGCCATGATCTTCAGTGCCATTTTCATGGGATACGCGCTTGGGTCGTCGCCGCTGATGAGCTACCAGTTCGGCGCCCAGAACCATCGGGAAATGCGCAGCATCCTGCTGAAAAGCCTGGGGCTTATTGGGGTGGGCAGCGTAGTGATGTTCCTGGCGGCCCAGTGGCTGGCGGCTCCGCTTTCGGCCATTTTCGTGAGCTACGATCCCGAGCTGCTGGACTTCACCGTGCAGGCTTACAAACTGTACGCGCTGGCGTTCCTCATCATGGGGCTGCCCATTTACCTGTCTGCCCTGTTCACCGCCCTGAACAATGGCGTGGTTTCGGCGGTCATCGCGTTCATGCGCACGCTGGTGTTCGAGTGCGGCGCCGTTATTATCCTGCCGCTCATCTGGGGCATCGACGGCATTTGGCTGTCGGTTTCCGTGGGCGAGCTGGCGGCGGCCGTGCTAGCGGTGGGCTTCTTGGTGGCGCTGCGGAACAAGTACGGCTTCACCCGCCGCGCCGTGAAAGCACAGGAAGCGGCCGAGTTAGAGGCGCCTCATGGCGAATAAATCTGGGAATGAATCGCGCGGCAACCGCGTAGAAGTTGCGCACCTGAACGGGCCGGCCGGCATCCGCGCCGCCTTCGAAATGCTGCGCGGTTCCCAGGCCGGTGGTTCGGTCTCCCCCGAGCCGCACCGCCCCTGCGGCGCCGACCCCTTCGGCAACCTTTCCACCGTTTCCGAAGAAGTGCCGGACATTCACTGGACCTGCAACCACTGCGCCGCCGACAACCCCCCAGACGAGCAATTCTGCTGGTGCTGCGGCGCCGCCCGAACCTCAAAGCCCCAAAGAGCGTAATTTCCAACAGCCATTTCCCGTATAATGAGCGGTTGTCGTAATGGACGGTTGACGGGCGCGGGCACTCCCCCGCCGCACGACCGAACCTCGCAGTTGCCAAGGGAGAGCTATGAAAGCCTACAACCCACACGAGATAGAACCGCGCCTTCAGCTTCAATGGGAAGAAGAGGGCCTCTACACTGTTGACGAGAATTCCGACAAGCCGCGCAAGTACGTGCTGGAGATGTTCCCCTATCCGTCGGGCGACATCCACATGGGGCACGTGAGCAACTACACTTACGGCGACGTGGTGGCGCGCTACTCCAAGATGCACGGCTTCAACGTGCTGCACCCCATGGGCTGGGACGCCTTCGGGCTGCCGGCGGAGAACGCCGCCATCAAGCACCACAGCCACCCGGCGCTGTGGACCTACCAGAACATCGACACCCAGCGCGCCAGCTTCAAGCGCATGGGCTTCTCCTACGACTGGGACCGCACCGTGGTGGCCTGCGATCCCGAGTACTACCGCTGGGGCCAGTGGATCTTCCTGAAGTTCTGGGAGCGCGGCCTGGTAGAGCGCCGCAATAGCCCCGTGAACTGGTGCCCCGACTGCGGCACCGTGCTGGCGAACGAGCAGGTCATCGAGGGCCGTTGCTGGCGCTGCCATTCCGAAGTGGAGAAGCGCGACCTCACCCAGTGGTACTTCAAGATCACCGACTACGCCCAGGAGCTGCTGGACGACCTGGACCAGCTGACCGGCTGGCCGGAGCGCGTGAAGCAGCAGCAGGCGAACTGGATCGGCCGCTCCGAGGGCGCCAACGTAGACTTCATCCTGTGCGACGCTGAGGGCAACGCCCCCGCCGAGCCCACCGACGACGATATCATCACCGTGTTCACCACCCGCGCGGATACCCTGTTCGGCTGCAGCTTCTTCGTGCTGGCGCCGGAATACAAGGGGCTGCAGGCGCTCGTGGCGGGCACCGAGTACGAAAAGCCCGTCATGGACCTGGTGGAAGCCGCCAAGAAGGTGAGCGCCGTGGAGCGCGCCCAGGGCGACCACGAGAAGCACGGCGCATTCACCGGCCGCTACGTGGTGAACCCCATCAATGGCGAGAAAGTGCCCATCTGGGTGGCGGACTACGTGGTGGCAGACTACGGCACCGGCGCCGTGATGGCCGTGCCCTGCGGCGACCAGCGCGACTTCGAGTTCGCCCGCAAGTACGACCTGCCCATCATCCCCATTATCCTGGGCGAAGACGACCCGCTGTTCCCGCAGCTGAAGGACGAGCAGGGCCGCGTGGTGACCGAGGTGGATTGGCCGGAGGCCTACAACGCCGAGGGTATCCTGGTGCAGTCCGGCCCCTACACCGGCATGGTGGGCGGCAAGCACTCCGAAGGCGAGGCGGCCGTGGTGGCGGCGCTCGAGGAAATGGGCCGCGGCAAGCGCACGGTGGAGTTCCGTCTGCGCGACTGGCTGATCTCCCGCCAGCGCTACTGGGGCAACCCCATCCCCGCCATCCACTGCCCCAACTGCGGCGTGGTACCGGTGCCGGAAAAAGACCTGCCGGTGCGCCTGCCGGAGGACATCGACCTGGCCGCCGGCGAAACGCTGGCCACGCATGCCGGGTTCGCCGACTGCACCTGCCCTAAGTGCGGCGGCAAGGCGCGGCGCGAGACCGACACCATGGACACGTTCACGTGCTCCAGCTGGTACTACATGCGCTACACCGATCCGCACAACGTCCACGCGCCATTCGACCCGGCCATCACTAACCAGTGGATGCCGGTGGACCAGTACATCGGCGGCATCGAGCACGCCATTCTGCACCTGCTCTACAGCCGCTTCTTCACAAAGGTGCTGCGCGATATGGGGCTGCTGGACTTCGACGAGCCCTTCACCAACCTGCTCTGCCAGGGCATGGTGCTGGACGAGCACGGCGAAGTGATGAGCAAGTCGAAGGGCAACGTGGTCTCCCCCGAGGAGATGATCGCGAACTACGGCGCCGATGCCGTGCGCGCCACCATGCTGTTCATGGGCCCTCCGGACAAGGAGAAGCTATGGAACGAGGACGGCCTGGCGGGCATGTACAAGTTCCTGAACCGCCTGTGGCGCCAGGTGAACGACTTGGCGGGCAAGGCCGACGACGAGACGCTGTTCGCCGGGGGCGCCCAGAACGCCGCACTGGCTGAGAAGCTGATGCGCGAGCGTCATCGCGTGGTGGGCAAGGTGGAAGCGGACTTCGAGCGCAACAACTTCAACACCGCGCTGGCGGCCATCATGGAGCTGTCGAACGCCACCGGCGAGTACCTGCGGGCCGTGCCGGCCGAGGTGCGCGCCGCGGACCCGAAGCTGGCCGCCGTGGACGCCGAAGTGGCCGAGGTGATCGTGAAGCTGATGGCGCCCATCGCCCCCCACTGGGCCGAAGAGCTGTGGCAGACGGTGCTTTGCCGCGAGGGCTCCGTGCACAACGCGCCGTGGCCGGAATGGGATCCCGATCAGGCGAAAGACAATCAGGTAGAGCTGGCGGTCCAGATTTCCGGCAAGGTGAAGGCGCGCATTACCGTGGCCGCCGACGCCCCGCAGGAAGAAGTGCTGGCCGCCGCGAAGGCCGCCGTAGCGGGCGCGCTGGAGGGCAAGACTGTTCTGAAGGAAATCGTCGTCCCCGGCCGCCTCGTCAACATTGTGGCGAAGTAAAATCTAACGACACCTCAGACCGTTTCGAAGGGGCGCTTCTGCGCCCCTTCGTCATCTCGACCGGAGGCCGGAGGCCGGAGTGGAGAGATCTTCCCAAGCCCCAAAACGTCACTAGGGCCGCAAAGATCTTTCGACTCCGCGCTTTGCGCTCCGCTCAAGATGACGATTACGAAAGATCGCCGGAGGCGTTGAGGTCTACCGCTTCGCCTTCGGCGGCTATGGGGCCGGTTTCCCCTTCGCTGTTTTGAAACAGCGTGTTGAAGAAGTCCTTGGTGCGGGCCAGGGCTTCGCGCAGGCTGTAGCTGGTTTGGTTCAGGTAGGCACCGTGGTCGCTGGCCACGCCGACTGCCTCCATTCCCAGCCCCTGTGCGGCGTAGAGCGCACGATAAAGATGATAGGCCTGGGTGGTCACGATAATCTTCTCCGCGCCGAACACATGGCGGGCTCGGTACATCGACTCATAGGTGGAATAGCCGGCGTGATCTTCGTAGATGTCTTCGCTCGGCACTCCCAGTCCCACCAGATAAGCCTTCATGGCGCGCGATTCGTTGTAGTTGGATTCGCGGTTGTCGCCGCTCACGATAATAGCGTCGGCCGCCCCCGCGTCATAAAGGGCCCAGGCGGTGTCCAGCCTATGCTGCAACATGGGCGACGGCGTGCCGTCTGCGTGCACCGACGCGCCCAGCACCACCACCGCATCGGCATCGTAGTCGGTGAGGTCGGCAATCACGTGCACGTCGTCGCGCGTGGTGCCGATGGTCACAGCATTCGTCACGCCCACCACCAGCACAGCAGCAAGAAGGAGGCCTACGACCAGCTTCACCGGCAGCAAGATGGCCCGCACAAGGGGGCTCTTGGGCTTGCGGTTCTCCTTGGTCATAGTCACCTCCTTCGATTTGGCGAGTAGGCCACTATAACAGATTAAACGGGCGAGCGGGCAGGTTATGCGGCGCGTTATTTCGCGGCGCCCTCCAGCTCGGGGTTGGCAACGGCCAGGGGGGCCTGAGGGGCCTTCGCCTGCTTCGGGGTGCCGAAGAAGAACTTCAGATAGTGGGTGAACACGTAGAACACCATGAAGGTTGCCAGCGCGGTTTCCGCCAGCACCAGCACGTCCACCACCGGAGAGAGCGGGATGCTAAAGCCCGCGGCCACCAGGGCGTCCACCGCCTTGCCGAGCGCCGTCGCGGAGATGACGAAGGGGAAGGTCATGGCGGCGAAGCTGGGGTAGAACTTCAGGGCCATGAACTTCGGCAGGCGCACCAGCACCATCGCCAGCAGCAGCTGGGCCAGGATGGCCAACACCGCGGTGAACGCCGGATGCGGGTTGGGGGTCACGGCCAGATAGCCGGCCAGCGAGAGGCTCATGGGAGCAGCGTAGATGCAGAACAGCGGACGGGCGGCCTCGGGGATTTCGTGCTTCAGGTAGCGCACGGTGACCACCGCGAGCAGCACCAGGTACGCAACGAACCCGAACCAGAAGATGCCGGTGCCCAGAGCCTCCATGCCGAAGTTCGGGGAGGTGACCGACGCCACAATGATGCCCACGTAGCAGATGAAGTAGGTGGGGAACACTTCCTTCAGCTGGAACCGGCGGATGTAGGTGGCGGAGAACCAGATCATCAGCGTGAAGTGGGCCAGAACCGCCGCGCCCCACAGCATGAACGCCGGCACGTAGGCCACCGGAGCCAGGTAACCCGCCAGCTGCATGAGGGTCATGAAGAAGGTGGCGGAAACGCTGGCCAGGATGGAGTTCTTGAAGTCCTCGCGGATCATCTGCGGGAACAGCACCACCTTCGCCATCACCAGCAGGGCCATGCAGGCAGACAGGGTGCCGCAGAGCACGCGGGCCGCTTCCGCATGAGGGGCCAGCAGGTTACCCAGGGCGGCAAGGCCCAGGGCCAGACCCGCGGTGGGGATGGGGACTTTCTTGATCAGTTCGCGCATGAGATGCCTTTCGCTGTTCACGGAGCGCGAAGCTCCGGTTGTTTCTGTCGGGAAGGGCACCGGGGAGGGCCCTTCGCCAATTTCAAACCGCTTTGTTCGACCATGACCTGCCGGGATTTCGCAGCAACGCACAGGAACGTGGTGATTATTATGGGGGAACTGTTCGGAAACATTCCCTTATGCTTTATTTGGTATCCATTAGAATATTTTATTGCTGAATTATCGACCCCAGGAGGCCCCATGCAAGATTTTCGGGTGAAGACCTTCCTTACCGTGTGCAAGACGCTGAACTACACTCGCGCCGCAGAGGAGCTGGCCCTCACACAGCCGGCGGTCTCGCAGCACATTGCGGTGCTCGAGCGGGAATACGGGGCGCAACTGTTCGAGTACCACCACAAGAAACTGCAGCTGACGGCCGCGGGGCGCGTGCTGCAGGAAGCGCTTTCCACCATGGCCCACGACGAGAAGCTGCTGCACGAGCGCGTGGCGGAGGTGGCCCACGGAGCGAAGACGCAGCTGCGCATTGGAATGACCCTCACTGCCGGCGAATATGTGGTGGCAGCACCGCTAGCCGCCTACCTAACAGAGCACCCGGAAGTGCGGGCCCATGTGCGCTCCGGCGACACCAAGCGGCTGCTGGGGCTCATGGCCAACGGCGAGATCGACTGCGCGTTCGTGGAGGGCCTATACGATAAGGCGGCGTTTGCCTGGGACAAATTCCGCACCGAGAAGCTGGTGTGCATTTGCGCGCCTGACCAGCTGCCGGCGGCAAAGGTGCGGTCGTTCGAAGACCTGCTGGGAATGCGGCTCATCTTGCGCGAGCAGGGCAGCGGCAGCCGCGCCGTGCTGGAGGGGGCGCTCGCGCAGCGGGATCTCTCAGTTGCAGCCTTCGCGGACTCCTGCGTGGTGGAGAGCCTGGACATCATCAAGATCTTCGTGGCTCAGGGCCTCGGCATCTCCTTCGTCTACGAAGCCGCCGTGCAACGAGAGCTGGAAGAAGGCGCCCTGACCGTCATTCCCCTGCCCCAGGAAAACCTCACCCACGACATCTCCTTCATCCGCCTCAAAAACAGCATCTTCGAACCCCAAATGAAATCCCTGTTCAAAGCGGTGAAGGGCTAGCGCAAAAAGGGGCCGCGCGATGCGGCCCCTTGGTCGAACGCCGCGGCCCCCGGTCGAAAAGCTGCCTCCCCCCACCAATCGCGATCGCGTGGATCCGTGTGGCAAGATTTTGCGAAAGATCGTGCAAACTTGGCTTGGGCTGAAAGAAGTAGCCAAATCTACGCGATCTTTAGAGTTTGGGTAGACAAGAGTTCTCTAACTTTAGAGGAGATGCGGCTAGACGGGAGAGCTCGGGGCGGCGCGATCTCGAATAATCGTGCGGTTTTGCCTGATTCCAAGCGGCCGCACCCCGGAGAAGGCAAAACCCTGCGAAGAATCGTACGATTCTGCCACCGCCACTGCCATGAAGAAGAGGGGCTGGGCGGAAATGGCGGTTTTTCAGAAGACGGGGCGGACCGAAACTTCTGATATCAGAAGTTTTGACGCACAACTGCTGATATCAGAAGAAATGGGCCGGCGAGTGTGCTGAAAAACCCGCAAAGTTGTCCAGCGACACCAACTTCAACGAGCCCGCGCATGAAGAAGGCCCGCCGGAGCGGGCCTTCTGTGGTTGCAGTTTCCTGTGCGGTTGCGGCCCCGTGCGCAAGTGCGGTTTGCTGTGCGGTTGCAGCTTCCTTCGCAGTTGCAGCCGGAGCGCTTAGTGGTTGGAGGCGTAGGGGGCTTTGTCCTTCAGCAGCACGTCGTGGGCGCCGCCTTCCACGATGGAGGTGGCGGACACCAGCGTCAGCTTCGCCTTGTCCTGGAAATCCGGAATGGTCAGGGCGCCGCAGTTGCACATGGTGCTCTTCAGCTTCAGCAGCGTCACGGCCATGTTGTCCTTCAGGCTGCCGGCGTAGGGCACATAGGAGTCCACGCCCTCCTCGAACGACAGGCTCTTCTTGTTGCCACCCAAATCGTAGCGACCCCAGTTGCGGGCACGCGCCGAGCCCTCGCCCCAGTACTCTTTCATATAGGTGCCGTTCACCATCACCTTCGCCGACGGGCTCTCGTCGAAGCGGGCGAAGTAGCGGCCCAGCATCACGAAGTCGGCGCCCATGGCCAGCGCCAGGGAGATGTGGTGGTCGTACACGATGCCGCCATCGGAGCAGATGGGCACGTAGATGCCGGTTTCGCGGAAGTACTCGTCGCGGGCCTTCGCCACCTCGATGGTGGCCGTGGCCTGGCCGCGGCCGATGCCCTTGGTCTCGCGGGTGATGCAGATGGAACCGCCGCCAATGCCGATCTTCACGAAGTCGGCGCCGGCGTCGGCCAGGAAGCGGAAGCCCTCGGCGTCCACCACGTTACCCGCACCGATCTTCACCTCGTCGCCGTAGTGCTCGCGCACCCACTCGATGGTCATCTTCTGCCAGTCGGAATAGCCCTCGGAGCTGTCGATGCACAGCACGTCGGCGCCGGCCTCTACCAGAGCCGGCACGCGCTCGGCGTAGTCGCGGGAGTTGATGCCGGCGCCCACCATGTAGCGCTTGTGGGAGTCGAGCATCTCATCGGGGTTGGACTTGTGGGAGTCGTAGTCCTTGCGGAATACCAGAGCTACCAGGCAGTCGTTCTCATCAACGATGGGCAGGGAATTCAGCTTGTGATCCCAAATAATGTCGTTGGCTTCCTTCAGCGTGGTGCCGTCGGGGGCCACCACCAGCTTCTCGCGCGGGGTCATGAAGTCGGCCACCTTCTCGGTGAGCTCCATGCGGGACAGACGGTAGTCGCGCTCGGTGACAATGCCCAGCAGCTTGCCGTGGGCGGTGCCGTCGGCCGTGACGGGCATGGTGGAGTGACCGTACTGGTCCTTCAAGTGCACCACCTGGGCCAGGGTCATATCGGGGGAAAGGTTGGCATCAGAAGTAACGAAGCCGGCCTTGTAGTCCTTCACGCGGGCCACCATGGCAGCCTCGTCCTCAATGGACTGGTTGCCGTAGATGAACGAAAGGCCGCCCTCGGTGGCCAGGGCCACGGCCATCTTGTCGTCGGATACGGCGGCCATAATGGCGGACACCATGGGCACCGACAACGTGAGCGGGCATTCCTCCTGCCCCTTCTTGTACTTCACGAGCGGCGTCTTCAGGCTGACGCGCGCCGGAATGCAATCGGCCGGCGTGTGGCCCGGAACTAGCAGGTACTCGTTGAATGTGCGGGACGGTTCATCGAAATAGTAGGCCACAGCTGCGCTCCTTCTTTTCCTCGGACTGAAAAGTCGATAATTGCATCATTATAAGGGCGATTATCGGGAATAACCAGAGCGGCCAGGTATTTTCGGCAGCGGTCGGAAGAGAGCCCCTAAAAGCGGGACGGCCCGCACCGTGGCCCTTCCCTAGCGCTCCATGAGGTTTTCCATCGAGCAGTGCAAGGCGAAGGCAAGCCGGTAGAGCGTTTCTGCAGAGGCGCGATTAATGTTCTTCTGCCGCTGCTCGTACATTTGGATAGAGCGCAGCGTGACCCCGGAAGCCTTCGCCAACTGCTTTTGGGAAAGACCGCAGAGCTTTCTTTGGCGTCGCAAGCGCGTGGGCAGCGAGGCATTCTCTAAGCGGCGAGTAAGCACTTCGACGAACTTCTGCTCGGGGGCCTCGTGAAGTGGATAGAACATGGCCACCAGCTCGTCGTAGGGCACCGTGTCGAACACCTGACGGTAGGGACGCCCGGTTTCCATTTGGTAGTAGGCCAAAATCCAACCGAGCCAGTAGTCTTCCCGAGGCACCACCTGCGCTTGGGCAGGCACGGGTTTCTCGATGGCGAGGTACGGAGCGAGCAAACGCAGCAGGTCGAGAGCCGACTTGCCCGATACATATACCGGATTGTGCCGCTCGAACTGCTCGGCTACGCCCGATGCCAGAAAGGCTTGGGTCAAATCCTCGCCGGACACCTTCCACTCGTTCACGCCGATATCGAACAGTGCCCCCAGCGTTTCGCGGGCATCATCGAGATACTCGAAGTCGAAGTTGACGACCTCGTACGCCATCCGTCCCATTACGCCCTCCTCATAAGATCAACAACATAGGTGCCCTGAAATCCTTGTTCGGCAGACTGCGCAACCACGGCATGATAGCGCTCGCGCGCCTGGGTATCACGCGCCATGCGCAAAGGATTCCACCACTCGCCTTCGACCGTCGCGCAGCCAACGAAAGACAGGGCCTCGAAGGCGCGGGGCGTTTTGAGAACCACCTGGTATCCCAAACCACCCAAGAACAAGGCGCGCTCCAAATCCTCAAGGCTGATTTGGTTCGACAGAAAGTCGCGCGCAAATGAAAAGTACGAATCGTCGGCGCGGTAGCCATGCACCAAGTCAGCGTCAGCTAAGCTGACCCCATAGTGCTGGAGAATGAAGTCGCGCGCCACCGCGCTGGCAGCCGGCCCCACTTCAAAGGTGCGATGAGCAAGAAGAACCGCGAGCCAGTTAAGCGCCGAGTACTCCGGCGCTGCCAAATCGAGCAGGCTCAGGCCGCTGAGATCGAGCGCGTATTCGTTCACGCAGCCATCCTCCAACGTGGGGCAAGCCCATTCGCTGGCCAGCTGCTGCGATTCGGTGCAGTAGAAGCCCTGGCCGTAGTCGTTAAAGGGCGATCCCGCACCAAACTGAGGCCGGGAAACAACCTGCGAAGACCCATGGAAAAGTGTAAGCGTCTCATGCCCGAAAAACGCTGCTGCTTCGTACATGCTGCCTCTCCCTTCTTTCCAAAAGTATCACTTTGGTGATAGTTTAGGAGACTCGTAGAGCGTGCGCAACCCACTCATTCGTCGTGCGCAAAAAAGAAGGAGCCCCGAGAGGCTCCTTCTTGTCGCATCTGGCGTTGCCAGGCTTGCTTGGTTTTCGTGCGGCTGTACTTGGCGGGGCCGTGGGCTCCGTGGCCGCAGGCGTAACCGTTGTAGCGGGGCTTGGCCGCCAGCGTCGCTTCTGCTGCTGACTGGCGCCACACCACGTTGCGCGAGGCGTGGCTCGCCCGGGCCGCCTTCGCACTCACCGGCACCGACCGCTTGCGCTTCTTCGACATTCCCTCTCACCTCCTCCAAGGCTCGACGACAATGCCGCCATTCTAGCACGATGCCGCAACGCCTCCGGCGAGGCCGATGGGTTGTGGCCTACCGCGCGACGGCGGCATCCATGGCGTCGGCGAAGATGGGGTGGCTGTCAAGTCCGATAACGAATGCTCTTTCTCTTAATATAACGTACATTTGTATGGTATAATGCTAGCAAGAGCCAGTGCAGGGGCAGCTTTATTTCTGTCACAGCCCATCGGTCGAAATTAGCAGACGCGCATCGGGCGACTTAACCTGCAAGATCCTCCCAGCCATTCTTAAGATGGCTTGACATATAACTATTTTGTTATATTATGAGGAGGACAGTATGAGCCACTACGAAATAGTCTTCTACGAAAAGGAAAACGGACGCATCCCTGTGCGTGATTTTCTCGATTCGCTCCCTGCGCATCAACGAGCGAAATGCCTCCGCGATCTTGAGGTGCTGAGCGAGAAGGGCGCCGAACTGCGGCCACCGGCCTCGAAGCACCTGAGAAACGGAATCTTCGAACTGAGAATCCCTACCTCGGGAGAACAAGCTCGGGTGTTCTACTTCTTCTACCAGGACGGCTTGATCGTGCTTACGAACGGTTTCCTGAAAAAGACGCAGAAGACACCTTCGCGAGAGCTAAACCGGGCGATTCGCTACAAGAACGATTGGGAGAGAAGGCGCAATCATGCTTAGCTTCAAAGAGTATCTGAACGAGCAGATGAAAGACCCCGCGTTCGCCGAGGAATGGGAGCGCCTCGAGCCGGAGTACGCCGTCATTAAGGCCATTCTCGACGCCCAAGACGAGCTTGGCATTACCCAAAGCGAGCTCGCCGAACGCTGCGGAATGAAGCAGAGCGCTCTCAGTCGTCTGCAAACCGGCAAATCAAGCCCCACCCTAAAGACTCTGCAGCAACTTGCCGACGGCATGGGAAAGAAGCTGGTCGTTCAGTTCGTGTAGCGCTCCCCGTCTAGCGCCTCGAGACAACAAAAAGAAGGAGCCCCTTGGGGGCTCCTTCTCGTCACATCGGATGTTACCGAGCTTGTTTTCCTTGCCACAAGAGGCCCTACCGCGCGACGGCGGCATCCATGGCGTCGGCGAAGATGGGGGTGGCCAGGCCGAAACCGCCGGAGACCTCCAGCAGCTGGCCCGTGGTGCAGGCACTCTCGTCGCTAGCGAAGTAGACCACCGCCGCGGCGATGTGCTCCGGGTCGGCCATGCGGCCCAGCGGAATGTGGCGCAGGAAGAACTTCTTGAAGTCGTCGGTGAGGTTGTCGTTCACCGCGTCGGTGGCAGTCATGCCAGGCGCCACCACGTTCACGCGAATGCCAGCACGGGCCAGCTGCACGGCCATGGACTTGCTCATGTGGTTGATGGCCGCCTTGGCCGTGCCATAGGCAATTTGGCTGATGTCGGGCACGCTGCCGGCAATGGAGCTGATGTTCACGATGGAACCGCCGCCCGCCTCACGCATGGCGGGGATAACCGCCTGGCAGCCCAGGAACACACTGCCGATGTTCACGTCGATGTTCTTGATGAAGTCCTCGTAGCCCGTGGCCGTGATGTCCTTGTCAGTGGCGGGGCTCGTGCCGCCGAAGTTGTTCACGAGCACATCGACGCGGCCCTCGTTCTTCACCACGGTGTCGATCATGGCTTGGAAGCTGTCGGGCACCGAGGCGTCGTTGTAGACGCACTTCACCTTCAGGCCCTGGGCCGCAAGCTCCGCCGCCTCGGCCTCGGCGCGCTCCATATTGCGGGCGCCGATATACACCGTAGCGCCCTCGTTAGCACAGGCCTTCACAATGGCCGCGCCAATGCCGCGCGTCGCCGCCGTGACCACTACAACTTTATCTTGCAAACGCACAGGAAGCTCCTTCGCATCGTTGGTTGACCCTCCCATCCTAGCGCGCCCCATCGACCGCCGCCCTTCCGCTTCCGCACCTGTCACGTCCTCGTTCCCGAAAGAGCAAAGGGAGCCCTAAAAGGGGCTCCCCACTGTCAAGGGCTTTTGCCGGCGATGAGACAAGTCAGACGGTTGGCTGTCTCACCTGGCTGTCTCACCCTCCTCACCCCAGGCTGCGGACAATGTGCCTTCCTACACGTTGTCGGGCAGCATGATGGGAGCGAAGTACGGGTAGTCCACTCCGCGGTTGATGAGATTCTCAACGCCCTCGATGGCCTTCACGAACTGCTCGCAGGTGAGCGTCACGCGCACCTCGCCGGACTGTAGGTTGCCCAGGGCGCGGTCACCGCGGCAACCCAAGGACAGGCCGGGCTTGCCGGTCTTGATGGTGCGCATCCAGGTGTCGACGCACTGGGACTCGCCGCGGAAGGGGAACTCCAGGTACTGGAAGTCGGCCTCGATCAGGCCGGCCAGCAGATGGAAGGCCCCAGAAGCCTGAATCTGCACCGAGATGCAGTCGGGCTCGGCGATGTCGTTGTCGTCGAGCGGCGAGGCCACCATGCCGGCATAGGGCTTCTCGGGCAGCGTGTCCAGATAGCTTTCCATATGGGCACGGGAGGCGTCCTGGTTGCCGTGCCAGGGGTAGGGCGGGTTGGCCAGCAGCACGCCGTCGTGCCACTCCTCATCGCGCTCGCAGCAGCCGCAGTTGGCGCCGCAGTAGGTGGTGAGGAATTTCTCCGGCTTGATGCCGATAGTCATATGGAAGTGGGCGGCGATGCCGATGATCTGGCAGCCCGTGGAGGGGTTGGTGGCCATCTTCAGGTCGCCGTACTCCTCGAAGCCCTCGGGCGAGTCGATCATCTTGATGGCCACCGGGTTGGTGAGGGGGCGCAGCGCCATTACCAGACGGTTGTTCAGATCCTGCCATTCCTGCTTAGTGAGCTTCATGGGAATTCTCCTCTCTTAAAGGGCGCCCTGCCCCAAACAGGGCACCCGCACATTCCTTCGCATTGCCGCGCTTTACGCAGCGGTGAAGCCGCCGTCCACCGGCAGGGCCACGCCCGTGGTCCACGCCGCCTCGTCAGAGGCCAGGTACAGGATGGCGTAGGCGGTCTCGATGGGTTTGCCCAGACGACCCATGGGGTGCATGGCGCCGTAGACCGGCTCGCCCTCCTCCACGCTGCCGAACTTGTTGATGAGGTCGTTGCGCACCAGGTCGGTGAGGGTGGTGCCGGGGCACACGCAGTTGCAGCGGATGCCCTTCTTGGCGTAGGAAATGCCGAAGTTCTTGGTCATCTGCACCACGCCGCCCTTGGCCGCATGGTAGGGGGCGTTGCCGTCGCACACCGAGGACAGGCCGGCCGTGGAAGCGATGTTCACGATGGAGCCGCCCTTGCCGAGCATGTAGGGCACGGCGAACTTCGAGGTGATGAACGAGCCGTTCAGGTCGGTGTCGATAACCTCGCGCCACTCCTCGATGCTCGTCTCGTGAGCGATGACGCCCGAGTCCACTACGCCGGCGCTGTTGACCAGGATGTCGATGCCACCCATCTCCTCGTTGATGGTGGCGAAGGTGGCCTCGATGGCCTCGGCGTCGCGCACGTCCACCTCGTGGAAGTACACCTCGCCACCAGCCTCGGTGATCACCTTGGCAGCCTCGCGGCCGGCCTCGCCGTCGAAGTCGACGATGGCGATCTTCGCTCCCTCTTCTACAAACAGCTGAGCCGTGGCCAGACCGAGACCCTTGGCACCACCGGTGATAATGGCGCGCTTGCCTTCCAGACGATTCATGATCTCCTCCTAATCTTCCCGGAACCCTTGTAAGGGACGGTGCCTCCGTCCGGGCGCGAAGGCCTCCCTTGTCAACGAACTTGAAGAAACGCGAGAGCCTAAGCCTGCGGGTGCTCGCTCTCCCACTCCTCGAAAATGCCCAGCAGATCGGCGCCCTTGCCCGTGGCATAGCCGTCATCGACGGCCACCACAATGCCGTTCACGCCCGAGGCCTCATCGGAGATGAGCCAGAAAGCCGCGTTAGCCACCTCTTCGGGGGTGATCCAGCGGTGGCGATTGTGGTTCAGGGCCACAGCCTCCCGCGCCGGCGGCACGTCGTAGACGCTAGCCGCCATGGGCGTGATGGTGGCACCGGGAGACACGGCGTTCACGCGGATGCCCTGAGCACCCAGATGGAAAGCGGCGCCCTGGGTGATGGCCTTCATGGCACCCTTCGAGCCGATGTAGCCGATGGGATCCCATGTGCCCACCTCGGCGTTAATGGAGGTGGTGTTGACAATGGCGCCCTGGATGCCCAAGCGATCCATGACGCGGGCCACCAGCTGAATGAGGTTCAACGAACCAAACACATTCACCTCGAAGGCGTCTTTGACCGTCTCGTGGTCAAAGCCCAGGATGCCGTCGCGGTCGCCCAAGATGCCCGCGTTGTTGTACAGGCCGTCGATGCGTCCGTACTTCGCCTCCACATCAGCCACCATGGCGGCGCAGGCGTCGTAGTCGGCCACGTTCAGCACATAGGCGTCGACGGCATAGCCCTTCCCGGTCATCTCGGCCTCGGTGGCGGCCAGCGCCTCGCCGTTCCAGTCGACGGCGGCAATCTGCCAGCCCGCGCGGCCGAAGCGGTCCACGGCCGCTTTGCCAATACCCATAGCAGCCCCGGTGATAATGACTACCTTCTTGTCTTCCATAAAGCGATCCTTTCTCGATCGATTTCGCGCCCTTCCGCTATCGCGGCTTGGCGCGGGAGCCCGAAACCCAGAGCCCTACTGGTGAATGAAGCGGGCGCACAGGAAGCTGATCACGCCCACGGCCACGCAGATGCCCAGGCAGATGAGGGCCGTGCCCGTGCTGTCGATGAGCGCAGCGAACACCGGCGCCACCACAATGCCGCCGATATTGGAGAGCATGGTGAGCTCGCCCGTGCACTGGCCGGCAATTTGCGGCTGGGTAATTTCGTTGGGAATGGCCCAGAAGGGACCGAGGATCATGGACACCGAGCCGTAGGCCAGCATGAGCAGCACTGCCACGATGATGGCGCTCGCATTGCCGATGATCGGGATGAGAACGAGCGTCACGGCGGTAATGCCCGTGGCAATCATGAGCGTCTGGTAGCGCGAGCCCTTGAAAACGTTGTCGGACAGGATGCCGCCGAGGGGCGCCGCCACAATGGTGATGAAGAAGGTGGAGCTGATGACCATCGTGACCAGGTCGGAGGTAATGCCCAAGTCGTTCATGAGCAGGAACATAAGGAACGTGCCAAAGCCATACACGAGGAAGGCGTTGCCGAAGCCCACCACCGCACAGGCCCAGTACTTGCCGTTGCGACGCACCTCGGCCATGGTGCCGGGCAGCTGGGAGGTGTCGCGCGCCGGCGCATCGGCGGCCGCCTCCTCGGGCAGCAGCTCGGCGATGGACATCGCCCCGGGGTACACCGTGCCAATCTCGCGCACCGTCAGCAGATACAGCACGAAGATCACCACGCCCGAGACCGCCGTGAGGCCGCCCATGGCGGTGTACCACGGGAGCCCCCAGCCCAAAAGTGCCTGGGCGCCCAGCGTGGCCAGGGTGAAGCCGATGCCCAGCACGCCCAGCAGGATGCCTCCGGCAATACCGCGCTGGCGCACTGGGAACCACATGGCCGTGCTGTTGACAGCCGCGGCCCCAATGAAGCCGCCGGAGATGCCCTGAATGAAGCGAAGAACCAGATCCGACACGTAGTTGCCGCCTGCAACGGCAAAGACAGCCGAGGCCGCCACGTCGATGGCCAGGGCGATGAGAATGGTCTTCTTCGTGCCCACCTTGGCGATGAGCTTGCCACCCGGCCCTGCCAGCAGCGCAAAGCTGATCATGGTAGCCGTGGTGTAGAACGAGAGCATGGTGGCATTGAGCCCCATGGCCTCCTGGATGGCGGTGCCAAAGGCCGCCGCCGTTTGAATGGTCATGAAGAAGTAGCCGTAGGCCAGCATGTTCATGACCAGGATCCACCAGCGATAGGCCGGTGCCTTGGAAAGCTTGGCAGCTTTCATACGTACCCCTTTCTATTCAGGGGCGCCGCCCTTTCGGCGCCCCTCACTCCCCTTGCATCGACGGCTAGATGCGCACGCCGATCTCGCGGCCCTGGCTGAGGGCGTCCACCATGAGGCTCGCGTCCTCGCCGTTGCAGGCGCCGATGGAGTACACCTCGGGAGCCAGATTCTTCAGCGCCTCGTAGAGGCTCAAATCCTCATGGGGCGACTGGAACACCATGATGGTGTCGGCCGGCTGGAACTTCTCCACGCCGTTCTCCTCGTAGCGCAAGCCCTTCTTCGTGATCTCCTTGAAGGTGACGCCCGTGGTGATAGACACGCCCACCTCGTTCAGATAGTGCAGCGAGCGATCGACGTAACGCGGGGGCATACGGTCGGCCACCTTGTCCACCTCGTCGAACACCATGACGTTCTTGCCGCGCTTCTGCAGGAAGATGGCACCCTGAATGCCCTCGATCTGGGCTCCCAGCACCACGCAGTTCTTGCCCACGCCCGGCAGCGCCACCTCGGACAACTTGTTCAGGGCATTGGCGCCGAAAATCTTCAGCGGGATCTTCGCCATCTTGGTCAGCTGGGGCACCGTGGACACGTTCTTGCCCTCGATGCCGGGCACCGCCGGCGTGCCGTAGGCGCCGCCCGTGGCCACGATGACGACATCGGGCGCCATCTTGCGCACATAGTCCGGGGTAACTTCGGTCTTGGTTTTAATGGTGAGACCGGGAGTCTTTTCCGCCTGGGTCTCGAGCCAGGTGATGAGCGCGGGCACGTCTTCGCAGGTGGTGCCCTTCACCATGGTGGCAAGCTTCAGCTCCAGCGCCAGCATGGACTCCTTCTCGGCCAGGGTCACCTCATGACCGCGCTCGGCCGCCACGCGCGCCGCTTCCAGGCCGGCGGCACCGCCACCCACCACCAGCACGCGCTTCTTCTTCTCGGCCGGCTTCGCCTCCAGCTCGCGCTCGCGACCGAAAGCCGGGTTCACGCGGCAGCGCTTGATCACGCCCGGGTGCTCGGCATCGCAGGTGGCGCAATGGTTGCAGCGGCGCACGTCCTCGGGGTGGCCGGCGGCCAGCTTGTTGGCCATGTCCGGGTCGGCCCACAGGCCGCGGGCGAACAGCGCCAGGTCCATGTCGCCGGCGCCGATGGCCGCCTCGGCCTTCTCGGGCGTCAGCGAGCCGATGCCGAAGACGGGCACCTGCACGCCGGCCGCCTTCACGTTGGCCGCCAGCGGCACGAGCAGGCCACTGCCCTCCAGACGCGGCAGGTAGGGCTGCATGTCCGGGTCGGCCTTCGGGTACATCCAGTAGTCGTCGGCGTACTGGAAGGGGCAATCGCCGTAGCCGTAGCCCGTCACGGAGATGTAGTCGGCGCCGGCGCGCTCGTAGAGCTTCGCGAACTCGGCGCTCTCCTCCATGGTGGTGGCCAGCGGATGACCGAATTCCTGGCCGTTCATGCGCACGCCCACGATGAAGTCCTCGCCGCAGCGCCCTTTGATGCCGGCGATGAGCTCGCAGGCCAGACGCGTGCGGTTCTCCAAGGTCTGGCAGCCGTACTCGTCGTTGCGCTTGTTCCAAATGCGGGAGGTGAAGCTCATGATGAAGTAGCCGTTGGCCGCGTGAACTTCCACGCCGTCAAGACCTGCCTTCTTCGCGCGCTCGGCCGCGTCGATGTAGCGCGCCTTGAAGGCCTCGATCTCCTCGAGAGAGACGCCGCGCACGGGGAAGCAGTAGGGCACCGGGCTCGGCAACTCGGTCTCGGGGATGTCCGAGGGGCCCCAAGAGCCGCCCTCGGTCTTCAGCGCCGAGCCATTCTGGAAGATCTGCGCGATGATCTCGCAACCATGGGCGTGAATGGCGTCGGCCAGCTTGGCCATGCCGGGAATGAACTTGTCGTCGTACAAGCCGCCGAACGGGTAATCGCTTACCGTGAAGCCGGAAGTACCGTCCTTGCAGATGAGCATTGCCGGATCGTCGGAAATGCAGGCGCCCAGAATAACAGCGCCGGCACCGCCCTTGGCAATGGCCTCAAAGGTGTCGATGACGCGATCGTTGCAGAACTGATCCGGTCCCCAGAACAGCGTGGAAGAGGGCCCCTTCGCAATGCGATTCTTCCACGTGTGGGTTCCAATCTGGATAGGCGCAAGCAGCTTCTCGTAACCGCTCATGTCTCTCCCCTTTCCTACCTCTCTTTGAACTTTTTATTGAACTGTTTTTTAAACTTAGTTCAATTTTCGAGACGCAGGATACTCCCCTTTTTGAACGGTTGTCAAGACTTTTCTTTTCTTTAGTTTGAACTTTGGTATAATTTTCTTGAACACAAGCGAATGGCACACCTCAGAGAGAAAGAGACCGACCATGGCCGTGAAAGCACCGCGCCGGGTAAAATCCCAGAACACCCGCAAGAAAATCTTCGATGCCGCCGCCCGTCTTCTGAAGAAGCACGGCGAGGATTACCTTACTATCGCGAATATCTGCGACGAGGCCGGCATCTCGAAGGGCACCTTCTTCTATCACTTCAATTCGAAGGAAGACCTCATGCTGTATTACCTGCAAGAGGGCTTCGACAACTTCGTAGCTGAGCACAATGGCGACGCCGTTGAGCGCGCCGGCGATGATGTCTACTTGCTGGTGCTCTATCTGTACCAAGAGTATCTGGACTACTGCCAGTCCATGGGCATCGAGTTTGTTTCCAACTATTACCAGTCGAAGAACAAGGCGCTCGACGCACGCAGTGTCATGGGAACCCCCGACACCATGAACTTCCTGCTGAAGGCCTGTGCCGAAGGGCTGCTAGCAGCCCAGAAGGCGGGCTTCGTCCGCGAAGACTGGAGCGCCAACGACATCTCCTACGACTGTTGCTCGGTTATCAAAGGCTGCGTCTTCGAATGGTGCATCACCGACGGCGCCATCGACCTGAACGCCCACGCCGAGCACATGCTGCACGCCTACTTCACCAACGTCGTTACCGACCGCTACCGCGAAACCTTCCCCTTCACCGAACCGCCCATGGCCTAACGCGAAGCGAAAATGAGACGGCCAACCGTCTGACTTGTCTCATTTGATGCAACTGGATGAGACGGCCAACCGTCTCATCCTAAGGAGAGCCCCTAGCCTATCAGCGAGATGAGCATGCCTCCGGCGCACAATGCCAGCGTAGCGGCCATGAGCGCATCGATGGGGCGCTGATGGGCTTCGTAGAACGACTGGAGCTTCACGCCTCCGTAGATCCACACAAGATTGCACAGCGCTCCGGCCACGGGAAGCACCAGGGATGCGCCCAGCAACGCCGGCACGTTTTCGGCATAGGGAATGACGTAGGCCACCAGCGCCGTGCAGGACATGACGAGCACCTTCGCATTCGTCACCTGCAGAACTACCCCAGCGCCGATGGTGGGGCGCACGTTCGCAAAGCCACCGTGGCCATCGCTGGGACGCACCATGGACCAGGCAAGCCACAGCACATAGGCAGCTCCGACCACCGTGAGCACCGGCAGCAGGCTGTCAATGGCGTTCGCGGCTCCGTAGAGCACCGCCAAGGCCGCCGCTATCACCAGGAAGAGCCCCAAGGTCAGGCCCACCCATTGCCGCAGCGCCGGCCGCAAGCCCAGACGCAATGCCGTGGCCATGGAGCACAGATTGGCCGGCCCGGGCGTGATGGCCTGGACAAAGGTGTACGCCAAAAAGGCGGGCATGGCGGCAAGCAGCGCGGAGGTCATGGCATCCTCTTCTCGTAGGGAATCACGGGTCGTTCGCATTGGCGACCCTTCTCGACCCCTATCATGGCCGAAACGAATCCATTTGTATAACGAATAGTTTTGATAATATTGTTTCGATAATTCGAACATTGGAGCCCTATGGACATTAAATGCCTGCGTACCTTCCAAGCCGTCGTCCAGTGCGGCACCTATGCCCGAGCCGCCGAGCATCTGGGCTATACGCAGTCCACCGTCACCGTGCACATCAAGCAGCTCGAACGAGACCTGGGCATTCCCCTTTTCGAGCGCGTCGGGCGGCGCATGGTGCTCACTCAGAAGGGCGCGGAGGCCCTGACCCAGGCCGCAGACATCATTGCCGCCGTCGACCGCTTGGGGTCTTTGGCAGCCGCCGAGGGCGAGCTTTCCGGAGAGCTGCGCGTCGATGTGGCCGAGAGCCTTCTGTGCTACGCCATGAACGAGGTGATCTCGGAGTTTCGCGAACGGGCGCCCGGCGTGCGTCTGCGCCTGCGCGACGGCTCGCTGGCCCAAATATCGCGCACCCTTCCCCACGCGGAATGCGACCTTTCGCTGCTCTATGCCGTCGATTGGCGCCCCGACGACATGGTTGTAGAGACCATCGCTCACGTAAGCACCGTGGCCGTCGTCGCAACAACGGTGGCTCCTCCCGATCTCCAGACCTCCGGCCATTCGGTCACGATGCCCTTCATCATCGACGAGCCCGACAGCGTGTTTCGTATTGGATTCGAGCGATCCCTGGCTGAACGCGGCATCGACCTGGCCGACACTATGGAGCTGTGGACCACCCACGCCATTCGCCGCCTGGTCACCCTGGGGATGGGCTTCACCATTGCCCCGCGCTTCGCCGTGGTCGACGAGTTGGCCGCGGGACAGCTCCAAACCGCCCCTTCCCCTTCTGACGATCTCGCCTTTCCCGTACTGCTGGCCTACCGCAAAACCACCTGGCTCACCCCCGCCGCTCAGCTGTTCATCGAGGTGGTGAAGAAGCACCTGCCCGCAGCGCTCAGCCGCTAAATAGGGACGGCCAGCGATGAGACAACCGGGGCAGCCAACCCCAGGTCTTAGACGCAAAACGGCCGCCCCGAGGGGCGGCCGTTGTTGGGAACGCTTGGTTTCCGTTGCCGATTAGAACTCGCGGAACTTGTCGCGCGGGGTGAAGCAGATGGGGCACTTCTCGAAGTCGTCGCCCTTGTGGATGTAGCCGCAGATGGGGCACAGGTAGTAGGCGTCGTTGTCCGGGCAGTCGATGTTGTTGTAGGCGTCCATGTACAGCTCGGCATGCACGGCCTCGGCCAGCTTGGCGCGGGTGAACACGAACTCGGCCTTCTTGTCGCCCTCCTCCTGAGCCACCTTGATGAAGCTGGGGTACATGTCGGAGGTCTCGTAGATCTCGCCCAGGGCGCCGGCGATGAGGTTCAGGTCCGTAGCAATGCCCTCGGCATCGGGAGCGGCGGGACGCTCGTAGTCGGGCTCGACGGACTGGATGACGCCGGCCTCAAGGCCGATGTGGATCTGCTCGGCGGCGCTGGTGGCCTCGAACAGGCGGGCAATCTGATCGTAGCCCTGAGCCTTGGCGGCCAGAGCGCACGCGGCGTACTTGGCAGATGCGCCGGTCTCGCCCATAACGGCAGCCTTCAGATTGTCGAGCGTGGTGCCCACCTCGGTGATGGACTCGGGAACCACGTTGAAGTTGGTGGAGTTTTCAGCGGTAGGAATAACATCGCGAAGATTCATGGATTGCTCCTTTGCCTCGTCTTTGCCTTCGCAGGCGGTATATAACCTTGGTCATTATAGCTTGGCTCACAGAGACGCGCTGAGAAAAGTTCACTCTTCGCAGAGACGAAACAAATCCCCAGGAGCCCCGAACCGCTCTCTATTATGGAACCGTCGCAGGTGATTCGCTGCGGGCGCGGAGCCGAACGTTGCGAAGCCGTTGCTCGTCCTCCCCTCTTCGCGGCCCTCGGCCCCTCACCCCGATCAGCCGCCATTTTGTGTCCAGTGCCCATCGCGGCTCAATCGCAGCCCGCTTCCTCCTCCGAACCATCACGTACCCGCGACACGCGCTCCCCTTTCGCCGTCTTTTGCGTCATACTGGGGCCAAGCAAACATCGTCGAAAGAAGGTGCTATGGAACGCGAAGTAGCGTGGAAGAAGTACGACGAAGACGCCCTGGCCTCCCTTGAGGCCCTGGCGGCCGACTACATTGATTTCATCTCGCTGAACAAAACCGAGCGCGAATGCGCCACGGCGGCCATCGCCGCCGCCGAGGCCGCGGGCTACGAGCCCTTGGCCGACGCCATGGCAGCCGGCGCCCCCGTGGGCTCGGGCAGCAAGCTGTGGGCCTGCGCCCAGGGCAAGGCCGTCATCCTGGTGCACGTGGGCAGCGAGCCCCTGTCCGCGGGCCTCAACATTCTGGGCGCCCATATCGATTCGCCGCGCCTGGACATCAAGCAGAACCCCCTGTACGAGACGAACGATTTCGCCCTGCTGGACACCCATTACTACGGCGGCATCAAGAACTACCAGTGGGCGGCGCTGCCCCTGGCGCTCCACGGCGTGGTGGCCACCACCGACGGCACGGTCATCGAGGTGAATATCGGCGACGACCCGGCCGACCCGGTATTCTGCGTGACCGACCTGCTGCCCCACCTGGGCGCCCAGCAAATGGAGAAGACGGGCGCGAAAGTGGTGGAGGGCGAGGACCTGGACATCCTGATAGGCAACCGTCCGCTCGTGCTGGCCGAGGATGCCTCGGGCGAAGCAGACAAGGACGCAAGCAAAGACGCCGCCAAGGACCCGGTGAAGCGCATGGTCCTCTCGGTGCTGGCCGACAAGTACGGCATTGCCGAGGAGGACTTCCTGTCCGCAGAGCTGGAAGTAGTTCCCGCCGGACGCGCCCGCGACCTGGGACTTGATCGCTCCATGGTCATCGGCTACGGCCAGGACGACCGCGTCTGCGCCTACACTTCACTGGTGGCCCAGCTGGCCTTGGGCGACGACGTGCCCACCCGTGCCGCCGTCTGCGTGCTCGTGGACAAGGAGGAGATCGGCTCCGTGGGCGCTACAGGCATGGGCTCGCTCTTCTTCGAGAACACCATTGCTGAGATCATGGAACTGGCCGGCGAGGGTGGCACCCTGCCCCTGCGCCGCGCCCTGGCCCGCTCGCGCATGCTGTCCTCGGACGTGTCCGCCGGCTTCGACCCGGCCTATGCCAGCGTCTTCGAGGCGAAAAACTCTGCTTTCCTCGGGCGCGGCCTGGTGTTCAACAAGTACACGGGCGCCCGCGGCAAAAGCGGCTCCAACGACGCTTCGGCCGAGTACGTGGCCCAGGTGCGCCGCATCATGGACGACGCCGGCGTCAGCTTCCAAACCGCCGAGCTGGGGCGCGTGGACGCGGGCGGCGGCGGCACCATCGCCTATATCCCGGCGAAATACGGCATGGACGTCATCGACTCCGGTGTGCCGGTACTCTCCATGCACTCCCCCTGGGAGGTAACCAGCAAGGCCGACATCTACGAGGCTCGTCGCGGCTACGAGGCGTTCCTGCGCGCCTAGCGCCTAGCGCCTCGCCTCTCGGTACAGCATCGGGTGCCCGCGGCGCCCGAAAACCCAAGGAAGGCCCCTGATCATCAGGGGCCTTCCCTATAAAGCGCAGTTTGTTGCGCCGCGTGCTACTTGCTCGAAGCGTCAGAATCCTCGGCGTCGTTCCAGGGGCTCGCGTACACCGCATAGCTGGCGTAATCGGGAGCATCGATGGCGAAGATATCGTAATCGGCCGCCTTGCCCGGCTCGGTATCGACAATCTTGAAGTAGCCGCCCTCGATCTTGCCGTCCTTGTCCAGAAGCACCACATCCACACGGGACTGGGTTGCCTCGTCCAGGGCCTTGGAAGCCGTTACCGTGCCCGTGAATTCCTTGGCACCGAACTCGCTGTCCTTGGCACCGTTATCCTGCACGGTGTACACATTGGCCAGCGTCTCATCAGTGGCTTCCCAGGATCCCTCGGGGGTGGTCACGGAGAAGTCGACCGTAGCCGGCTTGACCGTTTCCTCGTCCGTGGCGCCGTTCTGGGCCGTCATACCTGCCACATAGGAATAGTAGTAGGTAGAGTTCGGCAGAACGCTCGGGGTCTCGATTTTCTCGTCGAACAGCACGTTGCCCGCATCGTCCTTGCCCACAACCTCGATGACCGGGTCAACGGCTTCAACCGTCTGATTGGGATTCTGAACCTCGACGGCAAAATCGACCATGCCATTGTCAGACACGAACCAACCCGAGTCGACAATCTGCAGATCAGCCGGATCGGACGCTTCTTGCTTGGCCGTGGCCTCGTCGGCCTTCGCTGAGGCTTGCTCTACTTGCTCCTGGGTCTGACCATTAGATTGCTGGTCGGCAGCTTGCTGCGTCGCTTGAGCCTGATCGCCTGACGTCTGACCCTGATCGGTTGTTGCCGCAGAGCAACCTGCCAGGCTCACGGCAAACAAGCCGCACACCGCCATCCACCCCAAATTGCGTAACTTCATGACTATCTCCATTCCTCAACGTTCGCTATGTGGTGAGGTCCGGCGCCTGCGACTCTTTCGCGTAAGGCGCACGAGGCGTATGCGTCGCTGTGCACGGGCGACGACGACCTTTTGACCTGCTAGCTCAATGATGACTGCGAAACCGAGGAAAAGAGAGCCGAACCAGCCTTCGTAAAATCGGTGCCATAGCTTTGTTTCCGTTGAAAACGCCGCGTCAACAAGGCGAAATGGAGAGCAGGAAACTCATGAAATACGGAAGAGACCCTAGAAATACGAAAACCCGCAGGGAGGGGAATCCTGCGGGTTTCGTTTTGTGGCGACAGCGAGACGAGGAGAAGCTTCGCCACCCAGTAAAACAAGAAGAGAGGAGGATGTCGTCGGTCTGAAGATCCTTCTTGAAGGGGGTTCGTTGAAGTTCTTCGTCCCTTGCGACGAAAGTTATATTAAGTTAACTATATCCCAGAGGCAATAGGGTTAACCATGGTTTACATTTTCTCCATAAGTCACAGAAAAGTGCAGGATTCTTTACACGCGGGTAACCAACGGCTCCAGGCTATTCTCCCCCGCCGAAAAACTTCCTATACTGCAATCAGCGAAACGGAAAAGAAAACCTTTTCCTCTTTCCTTTCCTTCTTCTCTCTTTTTGAGAATCGGGTTCCCCACATTCCCCGATTCTCGCGAGAATCGGATCTCCCCAATCCGTTCTCGAACCCCAGGGAGGCGGCTTGAAGCCGCCTCCCTGTTTCTTTTTATGGACTTCGCCGAAAGTGCTTTCGACAGCGCTCTTAGCTGACGGGGACACCCTCCCCCTGATCTTGCAGCACCTCAAGGGCCTTCGCATAGCCTCCCGCGCCATAGCTCAGGCATTTCGATACGCGGGCAATGGTGGTAGCCGAGGCTCCCGTTTCTGCCTCGATGGCCGCATAGGACTTCCCCGCCGCCAACATGCGCGCCACCAGCAGACGCTGGGACGTTTCACGAATCTCACGCACCGTGAACAGATCCTCCAAGAGCGCGAAGATGGTGTCCGGGTCGTCGAGGGTGGCAAGCACCGTCAGCAAGTCGTCCACGTCGGAGGTGCGAATATCAGCCATGGAGCAGTTCCTCTCTTACGGAGCCGCGTGAGCGCCCGAGCGCCGGCACACAAGCCCCGTTCTCTTCGTCGATAACGCCATTGTACTCCATCCAAGTAAAGCAGTGGAGCACGGTTCAGGCGAAGCGGCCAAAGCGGCCAGCGCGCTACCGTCCCGCCGCGGGCAGGGAGCGCATAGCCCGAGCATAGATGGCGGCCAGCACCAATCCTGCCACGGCCACCACGAGAGCCGCCCCCATGGCCCAGGCAAAGCCCGTGGCCGAAGCCGCTCCCCCCGCCGCACCGCCCGCCGCGGCCCGGGCGGCCGCCGAGCTCATCACGCCCACGTAGGCCGCCGGCCCCAAGCAGGCGGCCAGCTGCACGGCCATGCTCATAAGCGACACGCCATGGGAGTCAAGCTCGTCGGGAAGACGGCGCAGCCCCGCCGTTTGCGCCGGCGACAGCACCATGCCCGTGCCCAGATAGCCGAAGAAGAGCCCCACCGTCACCATGGCAACGCTTTGCTGGACGGCACCGCCCAAAGCCGCCAGCAGACCCACGACCGCCACCAGCAGTCCGGCAGGCAGAAGCGGCCACTCCCCTTTGCGATCAAGGACGCGCCCCGACACCAGCGACGCCGTGGCATTGGCCAGCACCGGCGCCACCATGAGCAGGCCTGCCAGCGAGGCGGTCAGACCCGCCGCTTCCTCGAAGTACAGCGGCGCCAGCACGCTGAGCGAGAAGTAGGTCATCATGGTGATCACCACCAGCAGAGCCGCCGGCCAAAACGAGCGCTGACCGAAGGGGGCCATGCTCACCAAGGGAGACGCGAGGCGCTGCTGCCGCCACGCAAAAAGCGCCAGCACCCCCACCGCGGCGGCCAAAGCCGCCATGCCAGCCACAGGGCGCAGCGTCAACTCCGACAAGCCCCAAGAAAGCAGGGTGACGCCCAGCGCCGTCAGCAGTACCGAGAGACCATCGAGAGCCTTGCGCTGGCCAGGACGATCATCGCGCACCACCACGAAACCCGCCACAAGGAGCAGGGCCGCTGCCGCAAGAGGCACGACGAACACGCTGCGCCACCCCCAGTCGCTAACGAGAAAGCCCGTCACAATGGGCGCCGTGGCGGGCCCCAGCGTGATCATGCAGCTGCCTACGGCCAGATAGGTGCCCATATTCTGATGGGGCACCTTATCGACAATGACATTCATCATAAGGGGAATGAAAACACCGGTACCCGCGGCCTGGACCAGGCGGCCTATCATGAGTACGGCAAAGTTGGGAGCCACCAGACCGCCCAGCGACCCCGCCATGCTCAGCAGCGAGGCCGTCAGAAACAGCGCACGCATGGAGAAACGGCGGTACAAGTAGGCCATACACGTCACCACCACCGTGACGGCAATCATATAGCCGGTGACCAGCCATTGGGCCGTAACCGCATCGACGCTGAACGCACCCATAATGGCCACGAGCGCCATGTTCACCAAATTTTCGTTGAAGCCCGCCAGAAAGCCGCAGGCATAGAAGACGCCCAGCAGCGCCGTCAGCGATGAACCGCGCGAGGCCGAAGAAGCATCCGATTGCATGAGAGCCCTTTCCCGTAAAATCGTCAGTTTCCAGGGACCTCGTGCACAAAAAACGGCCCCGGGCAGCGTAGATATTACTGCGCCCCAGGGCCGTAACCGCGTTCTGCAATGCACTAGTCTAGCGCAAACTTCCCGCTCTTTTCCCACTTGTTGCCCGATGACGGCCGGCGGTTTCTAGGCCGTCACCTCAGCTTGCGGGCTCGCTTGCCCAGCGCCGCGTTGCTGCGGCGCCTCCGAAGTCCCGTCTTGGGAGCCGTTAGCTTCCGAAGCGCTATTCCCGTCGGGACGTTCGCCATGGGGACCGCCGCCGCGGCCGCCCATGGCTCCCATACCGCCCGTCGGCGTGGTGGACACCGTAAAGTCCGTTGTGGCGCCATCCACCGTCAACGCCCCCGTGGCGCCTTCAGTCAGCGCCGGCGCCGATACCACCACGCACTGGAAGGCCTTCGGCACGGTATAGGACGCCAGCTCCTGGCCGGCCTCGTCGGTCAGAACCAGCGTGCTGTTCGCCGAGCCCGCAACTTCCACCAAAGCGAAGGGCTGCGTGCTGCCCTCCGAGAAGGTCTCGGCCATACCCGTCGAGCCCGCCAGCAGCACGGTGCCGCCCGTGATGGTGGCGCCGTATTCGTAGTCCAGGGCGCTGTCGCCACCGCCAGCCGAGCCATTGGCCAGCACGGTGCCGCCCGTCACCTCCACATAACCGTTGGAATCCAAACCATCGCCGCCCGCATCGATGGAGACCGAGCCGCCGTTGATCTGAATGAGGCACTGCTCGCTGGCGTTATCGGCCACGGGACCGCCGGCACCGCCTCGCATGCCGCCGGGGCCGCCCTGGCCGTCCCCCTCGGGCCGCTGCCCGGGCTCCATACCCTCGGGCATTTCAGGACGTTCGCCCTGCTGACCCGCGGGAGGCTCGGGCGCCTGCCCCTCCTGGCCCTCAGGCCGCTGGCCGGGGTCGACGCCTTCGGGCAGCTCGGGCGGGGTCTGGCCCTCGCCAGGCTGTGCGCCTTCCGGCAACTCGGGCGGGGTTTGGCCGTCCTGGCCCTCGGTGCGCTGCGCATCGCCGTCGGCGCCCGACGCGTCGCCGCTCCCAGTTGCACCGTCGGCCGTGCCAGCCCCATCGCTGGTGCCCGAAGCGGCGGTTGCATCTTGCGCGTCACCCGCCGTCTCCGCCGTCTCGTTGTCGTTGGAGGCACGCTCGGCCTTGGCGGCGTTGATGCCGTCGTCGGAGGCCGTGATGTCCACCACGCCATCGTTGATGATCACTTCTTGGGCCTCAATGCCCTCGTCGCACCCAGTCACAGTCAGTGCGCCGCCGTCCTGGGTGAACTTCGTTTCGGCATTCATGCCCTTGCCGCCCGCCTCGACAGTATAGACGCCGTCGATCAGAGCTGCTTCGATATCCGAGCGCAGGGCGTGATCGGCGGCCTTTACCTGCGCCTCGCCTCCGGCAAGCCGCAGATAGGTTGCCGCCTGGAAGCCCTCGTCGCCCGCCTCGACGGCAAAGGCACCACCGTCGATGCTGACAAAGCCCCGCGTGGGATCCTCATCGTTGCTGGACTTCACGCCGTCGCCACCGGCCGTCAGAGCGAAGGAGCCGTCAGCCACCTTCACGCAATCCTTGCCGAGCAGGGCATCCTCCTTCGCCGTCACCGTTACGGCGCCACCGGTGATGACCAGGTCGTCCTTGGAATTCACCCCATGACGATAATTGCCCTCTACGGTGAGCGCGCCGGTGCCGTTGATGGTCAGATCGTCCTTGGAGTAGAGTGCCGCGTTGGGCTCGTCCTCCCCTTCCTCCAGGGCATAGGAAGCACCGTCGGCCAGAGCGTTCTGCGTATCCGCCGCCAGCGTGACAAACACCTTGTCCGCTTGCTGGATGTTCAGCGCCGGCCCCGTCTCATTACGGATCGAGGCCCCGTCGAGCACCAGCTGCACCTTGTCTTCTTTGGAGGCGTTCACCACCACGGAACCGGCAGACAACTCGCCGGTAAGCACATAGGTGCCCGCCGCCGAGATGGTGACCGTTGCGCCTTCAGCAGAGGCGCCGTCGCCCTCCACCGAGGCCGACTGTCCCGCCAAGGCAATCTTCGTTGCCGACGCTTCGTCGTAGGTGGCGTCCTTATCGCGATCGGAATAGGAGAAATCCATACCCGCAATATCAATGAGGGAGGCCCAATCTACCTCTTCCTCGCTGGTGGCCGCACCTTCTGTCGACGAGGCCGCCGTATCGGCATCATCGCTGTCGTACGCGGCAACCGTGCAGCCGGACAGCGCCAAGGTAGCCGCCAAGGCCGAGGCCACCGCCCCGCGGGCCCAGAGCGCCCGGCGTGTCGGTCCTGTCATTCGTTTCATATTTCTTCGCACCATAGATCTCTCCCTCTCGTTCTTTTTTTGAAGTTGTTGGCGAACGGCCGAGCCGCGGCTGCTAGAGCGTCTCGCGCCCCGCCGGGGTCATGCCCAGGGAAATCTTCAAGTTCCCGTTCAGGCAGCGCAGCTCGTCGATCATGGCCTTCTCCAGCCCCGGCTGACGCAGACGCAGCTGATAGGTGAGCTGGAAGAGGCTGCCCATGTTCGTGGTGGTCACCTCGGTCAGCTCCGACTCGGCTGCATAGCGATTGAGCACCTCATCGAACACGCCGTCGTATTCCAGATCCTCGGGGATGGTAATGCGCAGCGTCTTGCCCGGCTCCCGCGGCTTGCCGAAGGGCGTCAGCACGAACAGCAGGTTCACCACGCCCACCACCACGGTGAAGACGCAGGCCAGCACCAGAAAGCCCATGCCCGTGGCCAGGCCGATGGCCATAGCCAGAAACACACTGCCGATGTCCTTCGCCGAACCGGGAATGGAGCGGAAACGCACCAGGTTGAACACGCCCATGACCGCAATGCCCGCGCCCAAGTTGCCGTTCACCAAGGTGATGACCATCTGCACAATGAGGGGCAGCAGCGCCAGCGTGACCACGAAGTTCTTCGAGTAATTGTGGCGGAACATGTAGATGGCGGCGCAGGCGGCACCCAGCACCACCGAGAAAAGGCAACAGACCAGGAAGCCGCCCGTAGAGACCGCCCCTACCAGCGACTCGGACGTGCCGAAAACCGACGTAAACGCAGCATCAAGCATAATGAATCCTCTCTTTTCTCAGTGCTGGTGCCAAAAACAGTTGGTTTGATGCACCCCGCCGCACTGGCCGTTGCTTCTTGCTCAGCTGATAGGCGTTGCCGTATTTGGTGAAGGAGGCGGGGTAGATGGCGTGGGCCGACAG
Organism: Eggerthellaceae bacterium; assembly: GCA_022791455.1. Taxonomy (GTDB): domain Bacteria; phylum Actinomycetota; class Coriobacteriia; order Coriobacteriales; family Eggerthellaceae; genus Parvibacter. The sequence goes on along the minus strand of JAAVZC010000010.1, from coordinate 8,280 downwards.
CGCTGTCACCAACCAGCGCGGGTAGGGCCCGGCGCTTTTGATCTCGAGGATGGACTCCCGGGGCGCGATAATGGGGCACCATCCCATCTGAGGTCGGAAGCAATCCCAATACTCCAGTCGGTCGTCGAAGGTGAGCCGCAGCTCGGGATCGAACAGCGCGTCGGCCGGGCTGTCGACACTGGCCGCCAGCTCGCCTCCCGTCGGCAACATCTCCTGCACGGCCCAGGCCTCGCGATCGCAGGCAATGCCCATGGAGGGCACCAGCGGCGTGACGCGGCCCATGGCCGCCTCCAGCTCGCGGGCAATCTGACGCGTCTGCGCATTGAGCGCCTCGGCAGCCTGCCCAGGATCGGCCAGAGGCCAGCGCGTGCTGGCCACTTCGTAGGCCGTGCCGCTGACGAAGGCCAACGCCGCCGGCAGCGAAAGGGCCAAGCGCCGCTTGTACACAATGCCCTTGAACTTCTTCTTAATGCCGAAGAACACCGTCACCGCCAAGGGATCGGCCAAGCCGGCCACCGAGCAGCCAGCGTGCGCCCGAGCTTCCACCACGGCTTCGGAAAGCGGCGGCTCCCCAAGCGAGCGCACCATCGGGCCAACCATGAACGCAGCCATGAGCGCCAGCCCGGCTGCTTCGCCATAGGCACGCAGGCGCAGCTTCTCCTTGTACAGAGGCTTCTCCACCGACCGTGCAATCATCGCCCGATCGGGTGTGTCCAAATACAGACTGGTGATGCGCGTGCGCCCGTAGGCATCCACGGCCATCCACGCCGCAGCCGCCGCCTCGACGGCCCGACGCTGCGCGGGGTCGATGCGATACTTCTTCTCGACGCGCTTGAAGACGCTGTGATAGCCGCCCATGCTCTTTCCTTCCTCTCAAAGCGAAGGCAATCCTACGGGGATATCCTGAAAAGTGCCTGAAGCAGCGGATTTTTTCAGGGAGCTTTCAGCCGCGCCGCTACAATGGAACTCGCAGCAAACATCCGCCTTTCGGGACCCAAGGGGGCCGCCATGCGCGTTCTGGTAGTAGAAGACGACGTCCGCCTCGCCGAGGCGCTCGGCCGCATTCTGGAAGACAACGGCTATGGGGTCGATTTGGTCCACGACGGCCAGGCGGGCATCGATTACGGATCGTCGGGCATTTACGACGTCATCATCCTGGACGTCATGCTGCCCAAGGCCGACGGTTTCACCGTGGCGCAAAGCCTGCGGCGCGCCCATGTGAGCACGCCCATCTTGCTGCTCACGGCCCGCGACGGCACCCAGGATAAGATCACAGGACTCGATGCCGGAGCCGACGACTACATGACCAAGCCCTTCTCCCCGGCCGAGCTGATGGCGCACCTGCGTGCCCTCACCCGCCGCCAGGGCGACGTGATGTTCGAGACGCTGAAGGCCGGCGACCTCTCCCTGGACCTGGAAAGCTTCGACCTTACCTGCGGCGATTCCACCATTCGTCTCAGCCAGAAGGAATACGCCATCGCGCGCATTCTCATGGCCTCCCCGGGCGCCGTCATTTCCAAGGACGCGCTCATCGGCCGCGCCTGGGGTCCCGATTCCAGCGCCGGCGACAATAACGTGGAGGCCTATATCTCGTTTCTGCGCAAGAAGCTGACGCATCTGGGATCATCCTCCATCATCGAGACCATCCGCTCCGTCGGCTATCGCTTCGTCGAGGGCACCGACGAGAGCGCTGACCGCTAGACCGCGCCGCGCTGAGCCGTGCCCATGCGCTCCCCTCTCGACATTCTCATCGATCACCTGCCGGCGCCAGACCGCACCGACGGCACGCTGCCCTTGCTGCGGCGGCTGCGCATCAAATTCATTGCGGTGAATATGGGTCTGGCCACGTTGGTTTTGGCCGGCTCCTTCACCGCCATCTGCTACATGGACTATCGCAGCGACACCGACGACGTGTACCGCACCCTGGCCCAGGCGGCCAACCGCGCCATCGAGCGGCCCCAGCTGGTGCCCGAGAAAAATCCGCTGCTCCCCTTCGAAGAGGCGCCCGCCAACGACACGCCGGGCGTTCCTCACATTCCCACGGATCCCACCGGCCCAGACGAGCAGCCAGGGGGCACCGCCACGCCCCAGGGCGGCACCGAGCAGGACGCGAACACGCCCACCGAAGGCGACGAGGGATTCGCACCGCCCCAAATTGGCGGCGATCCGCGCACGGGCGGCGAGACGCCCCTGCCCATGGCGGTGTACTACTGCGAAAACGGCACCGCGGTAGCCCTTCCGGAATACTCCAGCGCCTCGGTGCCCGAGGCCGTGCTGGTCGATGCTCTCACGCAGGCCACCGCCTCCGCCGCTTCACGGGGACTCCTCGACGGCGACGGCCTGTTCTTTGCGAAGCAGACCGTCGGCCCCGCCACCGTGGTGGCCTTCGCCGACAGCGCTGCCGCCGAATCGTGGAAGTCGCTGGCCCTGGTGCTGGCGGGCGTCGGCATGGGCGCCCTGGCCATCCTTTTCCTGCTCAACCTTGTCTTTTCCCGATGGGCCCTGCGACCGGTGCAGCAGGCATGGACCCAGCAACAGCAGTTCGTGGCCGATGCGTCCCACGAGCTGAAAACGCCCCTCACCGTCATCCTGGCCAACAACGCCATCCTGCGCAAGCGCAAGGACGAGACCATTGCCAGCCAGGCCCAGTGGATCGAGAGCACCCAGATGGAGGCCGAGCGCATGCAGGGCCTGGTCACCGATATGCTGGACCTGGCGCGCTCCTCGGCCGCAGCCGCTGCCGTGCCCCGCACCCCCGTGAACTTCAGCCGCCTGGTGGACGGTGAGGCCCTCACCTTCGAATCGGTAGCGTTCGAGCGAGGTTTGACCTGGGAAAGCACCGTGCAATCGGGGCTGACCGTCGCTGGCGACGAACGTCGCCTGCAGCGCCTGGTGGCGGTGCTGCTGGACAACGCGTGCAAGTACACGAATCCCGGGGGCTGCGTCGAGGTAACCCTGCGCGCGGAGGAACGCACGGCCTGTCTGCGCGTGCGCAATACCGGCGACGTCATTGCCGAAGAAGACCTGGCCCACCTGTTCGACCGCTTCTACCGCGTGGACAAGGCCCGCACCCATGGCGCGCTGGCGGCGGAGGGCAACGCAAGCAACCCCGCCGCCGTTCCGACCACCACCGAAGGCTCCCCCAACGGCTATGGCCTAGGGCTGGCCATCGCCCGCGACATCGCCCAGGCTCACCGGGGCACCTTGAGCGCCACCAGCACTGCTGCGGAAGGCACGATTTTCACCCTGCGCTTGCCTCTGGTATAGAAAAGCCCCCGGCGCCTTGAAGAGGATAGCGGCACCGGGGGCGGCAGATCGGAGCACCGTGACCACCGAAGCGGCCGGGAGATGGCGCTCGTCCTGCTTGAGGAAAGGGCATCAGCGCTCGAAAATGTCTCCGTTGAAGTCGAGGCGGAACGTATCGAGAATCTGATGGGGGTTGTCCGTCAAGCTAACAGGGCGCCCGGCCATGGCATAGCGGTGCTTCTCGCCGTTCACTAACCACGCCGTCGGCACCTCATCGAGCAGCGCAATGGCATCGGCCGGGCAAATGTCCTGGCAGCTTCCGCACTTCACGCAGTCACCGGGCGTATGGGTCACGCCCAAGGTCCCGTCGGCCTCGTCGAACTTCGCGATGGCGCCCGTCGGGCAGAAGGTGGCGCACATGCGGCACGACTCGCACTTCGTGCCGTCGATGACCACCGCGCCCCACAGGCGACACGCCAGTTTGGCAGCTTTCGGCTCGCCCAGCTGAGCCAGGGCGTCAAGCAGACGCTCGCGGCGGTCGGGCAGAAAATGCGGCAGGGTGCCGTCCTTCATGACGTGCATGGATTGGGACACCTTGCGGCTATGGCCGGAGTTCCAGTAGAAGCGCAAGCCAGTTCCCGCTGTCACATCGGCCGCCTCGGCCTCGGGCGAGGAAAGGGAGATGGGGGCGGAAGCGTCGACCTCGTTCGCCTGCGCAACCGCGTCTTTCTCAGCCGGCGCAGCGCCGTCCGCCCTGCTTTCAACCGGAACGCCTTCCGAAGCTGGCGCACCCTCTTCGATCGCAGCGCGCAAAGGCTCGCACGCGCGCTCCTCGGCGAAGTAGCCATCGCGAGCGCTCGGGGCGTCAGCCACCGTCACACTTTCGCACAACACCGACGCCGGCGGAACATCGGTCACCGTTACCGTCATAGCGTTGCCCCAGGCATTCAGCACCAAGCGAGCCGTCTCGGCCACCAGCTCGGCCGTAGCACGGCCATGGCGCTGGGCGCAGCGGTCGCACGCGCCGCAGAGCACCGTGACCTGCGTCACGCCCTCGGCGGCCAGTCCCGCCAAAAGCGACTCGTCCACCCGTCCCGCGCACACCACTTCAGCACAGGAGCCCTCGACAAGCAGCCCTTCCAAGGCCGCTGTTGCCTGACTGCAGGCAATCACCACCGCGGCATCCGAGACCGCGGCCAGACACGCCGCTTTCAGCTGAGCATCGCTAGGATTCAGCGACTCTAACGCACAGGTAGGGCACACCGTCGCACAGGTACCGCAGCCCACGCACTGGGCCGCGTCGATAACCAGCTCGCCCTCCACCAGGGAAATGCAGCCCGACGTGCAAGCCGCGGCGCACTTCAGACAGTCCACGTTGCGGTTGCGCACCTTGGCGCACCGCTCGCGATGAACACGAATAGCCGCGCTGTCCACGGCCGCAAAGGCGGTACCCACATGACGATGGGCCGCCGCATCAATCCTCTCAACCATGATCGCTCCTCTTCTGCCGTCCGAAAACCTCTCCCAAAGTCTTCGGACGGCATCGATCAGTTATTGCTACTCAAGCCCCGGACGAAGCTCATCGTCCATAACGGGATCGGGAATCTCCACCACAGTCTTCCCTGCCTTCTTGCCCACAAACACCGGCATAGTAATAGCCTTCGTGGGGCACACGTCCACACAATTGCGGCAGCGGGTGCAGTCGGCCATGGTGCGCAGCCCGAATTCAGGATGGCGAATGTTGATGTCGGCCTCGCATACCTCGGCGCACTTGCTGCAGGACGTGGCCTTCGCCGTCTCCAGGCACTTCTCGTCGTTGATGACCGGCACGAAGGTGCGCGAGAAGCGCGACACCAGATTCATCAGCGCCGACAGCGGGCAGAAGTTGCTGCACCACTTGCGCAGCACCACCAGCTCCACAACAAGCAGCGCCGGAATAAGAATCAACCCGATGGTGGCGTCGCCGGCCGAGAACGCACGCCACACCAAAAGCACGGTGGCGAAGGTCAGGCCCACAGGACACACCAGGCAGAATACCGGGAAGCCGAAGATGGCCGTGGACAAGAGCGCGCCGCCCAGCACCGCGTGGCGGGAATCCACCTTGCCGTGGGGCTTCGGCTGGCACTTGCCGCACGCACCGCAGGCATGACCTTCCTTGGCGCCCTTCAGAAGCTCGATCTCCTGCTTTGAAATGGCCTTGATCTCGGAATTCTTCTTCTCGGCCAACTCCCGGCGCTTCTTAGGCGAGCGGAAGAAGTCGCGGATGCGGTCGATGAGCATGGTGGGGCACAGCCACGAGCAGAACGCACGGCCGAAGATGAGCACGAGGGCCGCGATGAGCAGCAGCGACACTACGGCGCGGGGCAGCATGGTCTTCGTGGCAATCATGGTGCCCAGGGCACCCAGCGGGCACAAGAGCGAGAACGTATCCCAGCCAAAGCCCGAAAGGGTGCCGGTGCTCACGCCGGCAATGAGGCCCGCAGTCAAGCCGACGAACCCCACCGCGCCCACGGCGGTGCGCAGCTTGCGCGTCTTCAGCTTGGCGTCGTTGCCCTTCGCCGCGCTCTTCTTCGCCGTTGCCTCGGCCGTCGAGGCGGTCAGCGTCTCGTTGTTCTTCTGAGCAGTCATAACGCCTCCCTTAGGCCTCGATGGGGCGCACGACAATGGCGCGCTCGCTGGACTTGATAGAACCGGACGACAGCGACAGGCACACGGCCTGGCAGGCGCCGCAACCGTTGCAGCGATCCTCCACCACGTAGGGGATGGGGTTCGCGCCGCCCTCGTCCTTCAGCTCGATGGCGCCGTAGTTGCAGGCGTCATAGCAATCGCGGCAGCCGGTCAGGCGGTAGGCCAGGCAGGTGCTGGGGTCGATCTCGGCCAGGCCGATGATGACGTTGCCCGTCTCGCCGGTCTCGGCGTTGCCCACCTGGGCATCGGCCGGAAGCTCCAGGGCGGCCGTGGGGCACACCTGCACGCACAGGGGCACGCCGCCGTTCTCCTCGTAGCAGAAATCGCAGTAATTGCCCGTATTGAAGTCGAGCATGGGGGCGCGCATACCCAAAAGACCGTCCTCGATCTTCGCCGGCACAATGGCCTGACGAGGGCACGCCTCGTAGCAGCGCTCGCAGCGAATGCAGGCGCTGACCAGATGGGCCTCGTCCTGGCCTCCCGGCGGGTGGTTCAGCGGGTTGTGGCCGGCATAGCGCAGACCGCCCAGGCCCAGCAGCGCCACCGTGGATCCGACGCCGATGAACAGGCCGCGGCGCGTGATGCCCCCCTTGGGCTCGCGCTTGGCCTCGGCGGCGTCCACGGTCTCCATCGTGGGCTCGGCCTTCTTCTCTTCCTTCATCAAAGCCTCCTCTTCAAAAAAGCAATTTCGGAATTTGAGCCTCTCGAACCCTTTTTCTATAAAAACGGCTCCAGAGAATCAAATGCAGAGTGCGCCCAAGGAAGTCAGCGAGCGGCTCTGAGGCGTTTCAGATTGCCCCGCCTTGGGGCCAAGTGACCTTCGGTCACGCCGTGCCCCAAACAAGGGGCAAGATGAAATGCGTCAGAGTCGCGCAGCGTCGGCTCGTCCGCTCGTCCCGTCAGGGCGAGCGGAACAAGGAAGACAGAGCGGGCTTGCGTTGCCTGCGGGGCTTCTTACAGATGACCCGCTCTGTTCTCAGTTCTTCTCAAAGAGGACGCCGACCGACCAGAGACGGCGTCCTCTTGCGTTACCTACGGGCTACAGGGCCCACTGGAACTGGATGAGGGCGTTCACGGCTACTTCGTAGAGCAGCACGCGCCACACCAGGGTGCCAATAATGGCGCACACCAGAGCCACAATGGCCAGCACCATGGTCTTGTCGGCGGCAATCTTGCCGGACATGGCCAGGAAGGACAGCACGGCGGGAACCACGCAGCCCACCACGATGGCGCCCAGCCAGAAGGCCACGGCGTGCTCGCCCACCATAATGGCGGCGGTCACCTGCTCGGCCTGGCGCATGGCCACGTCGGGCAGCGTCGGGTCGAAGTAGTACTCCATCTCGGTGAAGTGCTCGCCCATGCCGGAAATGGTCACGGCGTAGATGAGCGTCACGGCCAGGGTGGCCAGGCTGCCGATGAAGGCAACCGTGGCGGACAGCTTCACCGCGTCCTCGGCCTTCGTGGCAGCGGCGATGACCATGGCGGCCAGACCGCCCAGCATCACCGTGGCCACCACGTAGTACAGGGGCAGCAGCATGGTGTCCCACACGGGAATGGCGCTCATCAGGTACGAGTCACCGGTGAGGAACGGCAGCAGCAGCGACACGATCACAGCCAGCACGGCGCACCATTTGGGGGCCACGCCCTCCTCGGAGCGGCGCATCATCAGGAAGTACAGGATGACCGCGATGGCGAACACGATCACGGCAATCAGCTCGATGGTGATGCCGGACGTGATGTGGCCGAAGCCGTTCAGCATGCGCAGGGGGTGCTGGAGATGAAAGAACACCGCCAGGCCGCCCACGGCCAGGGCCACGATGGCGCTCGCGCACGAGGCCAGCTGCATCGACTTGCCCTTGCCGGCCAGCGTCAGAATGCCCTGCATCAGGAAGATGCCGCCAGCCAGGCAATTAAAGAAGGTGAAGAGAATCAAGGGCCATTGGATTTCCATCGGTAGTTACTCCCTCCACTTTCGGCCCTCGCGCAACAGGTACATCAGCTTGGGAGCGTTGCCCTTGTCGGTGAGGTGGTGAATATCGTTCTCGGTGAAGGCCTCCACGTAATCCTTCAGCTTCACGCGAGTCTTGGTCATGTCGTCGTAGCCGCAGCCGGGGCTGTCGGGATGGGCCGGGCCCTCGAAGTTCTCGACACCGTTGTCCAGGTCGCCGAAGAAGCGGGCGCGGGCGCCGCACTGGGCCACGCACTGGGGCAGCTCGCCCTGGCTGGTGCGCTGCTCGCACAGGGTGCACTTCTCCACGACGCGCTCGGTCTGATTCAGATAGCGAACGCCGTAGGGGCAGGCCTTGGCGCTGAACTGGCAGCCGATGCTCTTATCCTTGTCGATCT
>JAAVZC010000009.1 GCA_022791455.1 Eggerthellaceae bacterium | reverse complement strand
GTTCTGGTCCAGTTCGGGGAACCACCACTGGTGCTCGCAGTTGATGGTGCCCTTCCGCACGCCGTAGTACAGGTCGGCCACTTCGCGGATCTTGCCGTAGGGGGTCTCGATCCACACCCAGTCGCCCTGCTCGATGCCGTACTCCTTGGCGTCGTCGGGGTTGATCTCAACGCGCGGCGCAGGCCAGAGCTCGCGGCACCAGGGCAGCTGACGGTGCTCGGAGTGGAAGTAGACCGGGATGCGGCGGCCGGTGGTGATGATCAGCGGATACTCCGCGAACATCTCCGGATCGCTCACGGGGCTGTGAGGCGGCTCGGTGTAGGAGGGCAGAATCCAGTCGGTATCCGGGTGGAAGGACTCCATGACCGTGGACCAGATCTCCATCTTCTTCGTGGGCGTGTAGTAACCGGGCAGGTTGTCGCCAGAGGAGCCGACGAAGCCGACGGGGTCGCGGTGACGCATGTAACCGGTCTGATAGCGGCGGTACGTTCCCCAGTAGTCCGGCTCCACTTCCTTGCAGTCCCACCAGCCGTGCTCCTGGAAGCGCTCGTTGAACTTCTCCCAGCCTTCCGGCTCGAAGGCCATGACGGACATATCCAGCATCTGCTCGATGGTGGGATACTCGCCCACACCGGGGATGGGGATGATGTTGTAGGGCATGCCCTTGGCCTTGTACAGGTCGCGGATGATCTCGCCGTCGAACTTCGCCTCTCCGGGAGGATCGATGCACTTGACGGTGGCGCCCATGGCGCTCGACGCGCCCTGGGAGGAACGGGGGCTGTTAAGCTCCAGGAAGTGGGCGGCGGGCATCTTGATGTCGCAGGTGGTGCCGCCGGGAGTGTGCCACAGGTTGTTCTCCACGTAGAAGTCCAGCTTCTTCAGCGCTTCCCAAGCCATGTCGGAGTTGCACTGGTGCATGAAGTTGCCCGAGGAGTTGAAGGCGCCCACCACCGGGTAGGGATCGCCGGTGAGAACCGCGTTGTAGACCGTGGTGGCGTCGGCCCACATGCCCCACCACTTGAGCAGCGGAATGTCCTGGGAGCCGAGCAGCTTGTCGAACTGGCCCGGAGAGAGCATCGGCATGCCCGAGCCGTTGTTGGCGAAGCCGAACTGACCGCCCTCGATGGGGGCCTTGGTGGAGTGGCGGTTGCCAGCAGGGGTGTCGTTGTTGCCGCAGATGCCCGAGAGGTTGTTCAGGGCGCGGGAGTTCTGGATGGCGGTGTTGGCGTGCTCGATGGCAAGCATGTACTGGATGCCGCCGTTGCCGTAGCCGCGCTCGGGATGAAGGCGCGTGCCGTAAGCCAGAGCGGCGTTGCGGATGGATTCCGCAGGCACCTCGCAGATCTCGGCCACCACTTCGGGGGTGTACTGGGCGGCGCGCTCGGCGTACTTCTGGAACACCGGCACCGCAGTGTGGGTGCTGCCGTCCTTCAAAGTCACTTGGAATTCGCCGAACAGGGCCGGGTCGATCTCGGTGGCGAAGCCGTCCTCGGGGCCGAAACCGGTCTGGTCAAGCACGAAGCCCTGAGAGAAGCCGGGGGCGAGGTTTTCCTGCTGCGCCTCCTGGCCGCGGGTGGCGGGGGTCCAAGTCTCCCCTTCCCAGAAGCCAGTGCCGGCATCGAAGTAGGTCATGCGGTTGTTGATGTTGTCCCAGATCAGGAACTTCTTCGGGTCGCCGCCTTCTTTGACGTCGGATTCCTTCAGAAGCTTCGTCTTCAGGTCGAAGGGCTGGCCGTCCATGCCAGAAATCTCGGTCCAGCCAGTGGCCTCCATGTCGTCCACTACCAGGAATGGGGCGTTGGTCCACTTCTTCGTGTACAGGTCGTCCCACAGCTCGTTCTCGATGATGACGTTGGTCCAGGCCAGCGCCATGGCGCCGTCGGTGCCGGGACGCAGATGCAGCTGGAAGTCGCCTTCCTTGCCCATGTTCGATTCGCGCGGGTCCACGCAAATGTGCACCTGGGCGCGAGTTGCCACGTCAACGGTGGTACGGCAGGAGTCATCGTAGTTGGAAAGCTCAGAAGCGCCGCCCCAAGCCACGTACACGTCCGGATGGCCGACGGTCTCCATCCAGGAGTCGGTCATGCTGGAAACCATGGCGGTAGCGAAGTGACGCGGGCCCTTGCAGATCTGCCACGCCTGCACGATGTTGGGGGAATCCCACAGCTGCATGCCGTTCGAAGCGCCGAACATGCACCACACACGCGACGTGCCGCACATGCCGAACAGCGACTCGCCGCCGTACTTGGCCTGCAGCTCGTCGAACTTGGTGACCACAGTCTGCAGCGCCTCGTCCCAGGTGATGCGCACCCAGCCGGGATCGTCGGACTCTTTGTCGTTGGAACGCTTGAGCGGGTAGCGCAGGCGGTCCGGATGATAGGCCGCTTGCACGGACGACTGCGACTTGGTGCAGCAGTTGCCCATGGACTGGAACGCGGTCGGGTCGCCCTCGACGCGGATGACCTTGCCGTCCTGCACGAGCGCGATGACGCCGCACTCCATCTTGCCGCAGCCGCGGCAGCCGGTGCGGACGCGCTTGATCTCGCCGCTCTTCTCCTGCGCATCATCGGCAGCAGCGGCAAAACCAGACGGAACCGCGGAAAGCGCTCCTGCAGCGGCGGCCGTGGCGGCCGACAGCTTCAGAAAGCTACGACGTGACATATTCAACTTAGTCATGTCTTTCCTCCTTCTTTCCCCAGGAGAGCCGGCCCCCCACGGACCGCACAGATTCTCTCCCGATAGCGCCATTATGGAAGGCATAAAAACAGATACCCAAATAATTAAATGGAATGCCGAACAGTTCCTAATTCCGATTTTGCATATGGCTATTCCCATGCTAGAATGCCGTGCTTGCAGGGAACTTTTCTTTAGGGGGATCTTTGAACATCGAATCGGCGCGCGAGTTTCTCGCACTTGCCCGCTGCCTGAATTTCACCGAAGCAGCGGAATCCTTGAACATCACCCAACCGGCGCTTTCCAAGCACATCATCGCGCTGGAAAAGGAATTCAACTGCCGTCTTTTGGATCGCAGCCGCCGAGGCGTGAACCTCACCGAATCGGGAAAACTCCTGTTCCAAAGCGCGTCGGTGATTGTGGAGGAGTACGACCGGGCGCGTCACGCTATCGATGAGCTGAAGCGGCAGGTAACCATCCATCTGGTAGGCGATCTGGACGACGAGGACGACTCCACGCTCGCATCGCTTTCGGCCGTGGTGGCGCGGCAGAACAACTACGCAAACGTGGTGCTCGACCCTGCCGGCACCGACAACCCGCTAGAGAAGGTGCTTTCCGGCGAAGCCGACATCATGATCGGTTATGCCGATCCGGAATACATTGCCGAAGCGGGGCTGGAATGCGAGCCCTTCGTCGTGCGCCCGCTTTTGGCAGTCGTGAACGCCGACCATCCCTTCGCCTTGCGCGAGAACATCTCCTGGGAAGACTTGCGCACTCAAACGCTGCTCAAGTTCGTCAGCGGCAAGACCAACCCCGGCTGGGTGCAGATCGAGAAGCTGTGCGAGAAGCGCGGCTTCAGCCCCAAAACCCGCACGGTGCCCGCGTCGAGCAACTTCGAATTCTTCAGCACGCCGCTCAAAAACGACGTGCTTATCTGGAAGACCACCGAGCGCAACTTGGGGCTGCTGCTGGACACGGGGCGGCGCTGCGGGGTGCCCGTTGCCGGAGACGACGCCGTGCTCGTGAGCTTCGCCATCTACAAGCCAGAGAACCGCGAGAAGATCGAAGGGTTTCAGAAGGCCGTCGTGGAAGCGCGCGAGTTCCTGAACGACCGCAAATCCCACCGCCAGGCCTAGCCTCCCCGCGCGCGCCGGCCAACGGGCATTTTTCGCGCATCTCCCCCGCTTCCCCCATGCGATAATCGAAGGAACCGAGCTGGAGGAGTGCCATGAGCGTTGTGATTTCCAAGGAACAAGTGGCGGCTGCCGTCGAGGCGGCCATTGGCCATTGCGCCACCCATCTGCGCGAAGACGTGTTGCAGGCGTTCGAGGCGGCGCAGGCGGAGGCGGCTGACGGCGGGACGCGGGCGGAGAGCGTGCTGGGGACGCTGCTGGAAAACGCCGCCATCGCCGAAGCGGACGGCGTGCCGCTTTGCCAAGACACCGGCACCGTGTGGGTATGCCTGGAGGTGGGCGAAGAGCTGCTGGTGCCGGGAGACGTGTTCTCGCTGGTGAACGATGCAGTGGCGCGCGCCTACGAAGCGGGGCGGCTGCGCATGTCGGTGCTGCAGGATGCGCTGTTCAACCGCGTGAACACCGGTCACAACACCCCCGCCTTCTGCGAAGTTAAGTTCGTGCCCGGAAACAGCGCCACGGCGCATGTGCTGCTGAAGGGCGGCGGGTCGGACAACGCCTCGCGCGTTGTGATGCTGCCGCCGGGCGCCGGCGAGGCAGGCGTGCGGCAAGTGGTGCTGGACTGCGTGCGGGAGAAAGCCGCCAACGCGTGCCCGCCGCTTCTGGTGGGCGTGGGCGTAGGCGCCACCTTCGACAAGGTGGCGGGCCTGGCCAAACACGCGCTGCTGCGGGAAGTGGGCAGCCCGGCGAAGAGCGCCGAGGCGGCCGCCTTCGAGGAGAGTTTGCTTGAGGAAGTGAACGCGCTGGGCATTGGGCCGGCGGCGCTCGGCGGCTTCCCTACCGCCGTAGCGGTGCACATGGAAACGGCCCCCTGTCACATTGCCGCGCTGCCGGTAGCAGTGAACATGGGCTGCTCCGCCATGCGCTCCGCCTCGATTCCGCTGGTGGTGGAGGGAGAGGTGGTTACCACCCCCGACGCCATCCTGAGCGGAGCGAAGGATCTTTCCGGCTGCGGAGATCCTTCGACTGCGGCGCTGCGCGCCTCCGCTCAGGATGACAATGAATCAGGTTATGGCGACAACCCCGCCACGTCATCTCGACCGGAGGCCGAAGGCGTCCTCTCCACGTCATCTCGACCGGAGGCCGAAGGCCGTAGTGGAGAGATCCCGCATCGGACGGCCGAAGGGGTTTCAGGCCCTATCCGCCTTACGCTGCCGCTTTCCAGGGAGGACCTTGTGGGGCTGAAGGCGGGCGACGAGGTGCTGCTGACGGGGCCCGTGTACACGATGCGCGATGCGGGGCATGCGCGGGCACTCGCCTATTTGGAAGAGCACGGGCACTTGCCCTTCGGCCTTGAAGGCCAGACCCTCTTCTACGCCGGCCCCACCCCCGCCGCTGCGGGACGCCCCTTGGGCTCGGTGGGCCCCACCACCGCCAGCCGTATGGACTTCGCCACCCCGCAACTGATGAAAGCCGGCATCGTGGCCACCATCGGCAAGGGCAAGCGCGCCCCGCAAATCGCCGAGGCCTGCCAGCAAAACGGCGGCGTCTACTTCTGCACCATCGGCGGCGCCGCGGCGCTGCTGGCCTGCCGCGTAAAAGAAAGCGAGCTGGTAGGCTGGGAGGACTTGGGCACCGAAGCGCTGCGCCGCCTGCAGCTGGAGGACTTCCCCGTCTTCGTAGCCACCGACCCCACCGGCCGGGACCTGTACCGAGAAGTTGAGACCCAATAGCAAAGGACCGGTCTCGGGGTGAGACCGGTCCTTTCAGTTACCAGGGCTTGCGGCGCCGAAGCCGTTCTGCGTGAGCAGACAAGGGTTGTGGGGGTATGCCTTAAGCAAAGCGGCCGAAGGAGGGGCCGATCCGCCGACAAGCCCAGGTACTCTCCTTAGCCCTGCCAGGTATGGTTGCGCAGAATGTACGCGAACGAAGGCGCGTTACCCACGTCCGGCAGCTGATGCACGTCGGCGTCGGTGTAGGGCTCCACGAAGTCCTTCAGCTTGGTGCGGGATTCTCCCAACTGCGGACCATCGAAGTTGGCAATACCCTGCTCGACGTCGCCAAAGAAGCGGGCGATGCCGCCGCACTGGGCCACGCACTGGGGCAGCTCGCCCTGGGCGATGCGCTGCTCACAGAGGGTGCACTTCTCGACGACGCGCTCCTCCTCGTTCAGGTAGCGCACGCCGTAGGGGCAGGCCATGGCGCAGAACTGGCAGCCGATGCACTTCTCCTTGTCAATTTGCACCGTGCCGTCGGCAAGCTTATGACTGGCCTCGGTGGGGCACACTTGGACGCAGGCGGGGTTCTCGCAGTGCTGGCACTGGACGGTGAGGAAGTACAGGTAGTCGCTTCCATCGGCCTTGTTCACGCCCTCGATGGAGGCGTTGGGGCCGATGCGCAGCGTCTTGCACCAGAAGCTTCCCACGGGCACGCCGTTGACGGCCTTGCAGGCGGTTGAGCAGGCCAGGCAGCCCACGCAGCGGTTGAGGTCGGTGACGATTGCGTACTGGGTCATCTTAGGCCTCCCTTCCCTCGTAGACCGGCAGCCATTCCTTCAGGCGCGGGT
>JAAVZC010000008.1 GCA_022791455.1 Eggerthellaceae bacterium | reverse complement strand
GTTCTGGTCCAGTTCGGGGAACCACCACTGGTGCTCGCAGTTGATGGTGCCCTTCCGCACGCCGTAGTACAGGTCGGCCACTTCGCGGATCTTGCCGTAGGGGGTCTCGATCCACACCCAGTCGCCCTGCTCGATGCCGTATTCCTTCGCATCTTCGGGGTTGATCTCCACGCGCGGCGCGGGCCACAGCTCGCGGCACCAGGGCAGCTGACGGTGCTCGGAGTGGAAGTAGACCGGAATGCGGCGGCCGGTGGTGATGATCAGCGGGTACTCCGCGAACATCTCCGGGTCGGACACCGGGCTGTGAGGCGGCTCGGTGTAGGTGGGCAGGTTCCACTGGCCCTCGGGGTGGAAGGCCTCCATAACGGTGGACCAAATCTCAATCTTCTTCGTCGGCGTGTAGAAGCCGGGCAGCCAGTCGCCCTGGGTGCCCACGAAGCCGCCAGCGTTGCGGCCGCGCATCGCGCCTGTCTCGTAGCGACGGTAGGTGCCCCAAAGCTCGGGCTCCACTTCCTTGCAGTCCCACCAGCCGTGGTTCTGGAAGTCCTCTTGGAACTTCTCCCAGCCTTGCGGCTCGAAGCCGGCCACGGACATGTCCAGCATTCCCTCCACGCCGGGATAAGCGTCATAACCCGGCACGATGTTATAGGGAATGCCCTTCTGCTTGTAGATCATCTCGATGATCTCGCCGTCGAACTTCGCCTCTCCGGGAGGATCGATGCACTTGACGGTGGCGCCCATGGCACCGGACGCACCCTGCGAGGAACGGGGGCTTGAAAGCTCCAGGAAGTGAGCCGCCGGCATGACGATGTCGCAGGTGGTGCCACCGGGAGTGTGCCACAGGTTGTTCTCCACGTAGAAGTCCAGCTTCTTCAGCGCCTCCCAGGCCATGCTCGTGTTCGCCTGGTGCATGAAGTTGCCCGAGGAGTTGAAGGCGCCCACCACCGGGTAGGGCTCGCCGGTGAGAACCGCGTTGTAGGTGGTAGCGGCGTCGGCCCACATGCCCCACCAGTAGAGCAGCGGAATATCTTCGCGACCGAGGATCTTCTCCATCTGGCCTTCGGAGAGCATCGGCATACCGGAGCCATTGTTGGCGAAGCCCATCTGGCCGCCTTCAATGGGGGCGCGGGTGGAAGCACGCTGGCCGGCCGGGGTATCGTAGTTGCCGGTGATAGCGGTCAGGTAGTCAAGAGCGCGAACGTTCTGAATGGCGGTGTTGGCGTGCTCGGTGGCCAGCATGTACTGGATGCCGCCGTTGCCATAGCCGGTCTCCGGACGCAGGCGAGTGGCGTAGGCCAGGGCAGCGTCGCGGATGGCCTCGGCCGGCACCTCGCAGATCTCGGCAACCACTTCGGGAGTGTACTCGGCGGCGCGCTCGGCGTACATCTGGAACACCGGCACCGCGGTGTGAGAGCTGCCGTCCTTCAAAGTCACTTGGAATTCGCCGAACAGGGCCGGGTCGATCTCGGTGGCGAAGCCGTCTGTGGCAGTGAAGCCGGTGGGATCGATAACGAAGCCCTGAGACAGGCCGGGAGCCAGGTTCTCCTGCTGGGCCTCCTTGCCGGCGGTCGGCTTATTCCAGCTCTCCCCTTCCCAGAAACCGGTCTCGGAATCGAAATAGGTGAGCTTGTTGTTCAGATTGTCCCACACCATGAAGCGATGAGGGTTGCCGCCTTCCACCACGTCGCTTTCCTTCAGCAGACGGGTCTTCAGCTCGAAGGGAGTGGCCACAACGGGTGCGTGCTCCAGCCAGCCGGTAGCCTCCATGTCCTCCACCACCAGGAAGGGGCCGTTGGTCCACTTCTTGCAGAACAGGGCGTCGTAGAGATCGTTCTCCAGCACCACGTTGGTCCAAGCGAGCGCCATGGCGCCGTCGGTGCCGGGGCGCAGGTGCAGCTGATGGTCGCCCTCCTTGCCCATGTTGGTCTCGCGCGGGTCCACGCAGATATGGGTCTGGGCGCGGGTTGCCACGTCTACGGTGGTGCGGCAGGAGTCGTCGTAGTTCGACATCTCCGAGGCACCGCCCCAAGCCACGTACACGTCCGGATGTCCCACCGTCTCCATCCAAGAGTCGGCGAAGCTGGAAACCATGAGGGTTGCCATGTGGCGCGGGCCCTTGCAGATCTGCCAAGCCTGCACGATGTTGGGGGAATCCCACAGGTACATGCCGTTGCTGGCGCCGAACATGCACCACACGCGAGAGGTGCCGCACATGCCGAACAGGGATTCGCCGCCATACTTGGCCTGAAGCTCGTCGAATTTCGAGACGACCGTGGCGATGGCCTCGTCCCAAGAGATGCGCACCCAGCCGGGATCGTCGGACTCTTTGTCGTTGGTGCGCTTCAGCGGGTAGCGCAGGCGGTCCGGATGATAAGCCGCCTGGATGGATGACTGCGACTTGGTGCAGCAGTTGCCCATGGACTGGAACGCAGTGGGGTCGCCCTCCACACGGATGACCTTGCCGTCCTGCACGAGCGCGATGACGCCGCACTCCATCTTGCCGCAGCCGCGGCAGCCGGTGCGAATGCGCTTGATCTCGCCGCTCTTCTCCTGCACGTCCTCAGCGGCGGCAGCGAAACCGGACGGAACCGCAGAAAGCGCTCCTGCAGCGGCGGCCGTTGCGGCCGACAGCTTCAGAAAGCTGCGGCGCGACAAACTTAACCTTGCCATATTTCCTCCTTCTTCCTTCGGGTCAGGCACGGCCCCCTTCAGGCAGCGCCCTCTCCCCTTGCGGACGATTATGGGGGCGGCGGCAACGCATATAGAAGCGATGAAATGGAATGGCAAGGCAAACTCTTGTCCATTTTGGACTAGGGCTATTCCCAGCCCAGAGGGACGGTTTTTGAAGGCCGATGCTATACTTTTTCGAAGAGGACGGGAGGGAATCATGAACATTGAAGTAGCCAGGGAATACGTCACCCTCGTTCGGTGCCTGAGCTTCACCGAGGCGTCGAAGCAACTCAACATCACTCAGTCCGCCCTTTCGAAGCACCTGATTGCGCTGGAGAAAGAATTCGGCTGCCAGCTGCTCGACCGCAGCTACCGCCACGTCACTCTGACCGAAGCGGGGCGGATCCTGTTCGACGGGGCTTCCCAGATCATCCAAAAATACGAGGAGATCCAGCAGGACATCAACGCGCTGGCCCACTGCGAGACCCTGCGCTTCGTGGGAGATTTCTACGACAGCGACGATTCGGCCCTTGCGCTGCTCTCGGCCACGTTGGCGAAGCAGAACGGCATCGCCAACATCATCTTGGAAGCCGCCATCGGCAATTTGTTCGAAAAAGTCGCGTCCGGCGAAGCCGATCTGACCATCGAATACAGCGATCCTGCCGAGGTGGAGCAGGCGGGGCTTGCCTGCAAGCCATTCGTGGAGCGCCCGCTCATCGCCGTGTTCGACGCGAACCATCCCCTTGCGAATCGCGACGCCATAACGCTTGAAGACCTAAAGGACCAAACCCTTTTGCGGCTGGCCATGCGCGATGCAGACACCGCTTGGGATCAGATTGAGCGGCTGCTCAAGAAGCGCGGCATCATCCCGAATGTGCGCCCCATCGCCGTCTCGAACCAGTTCACCGTCTTCACCACGCCGCTTGAAGACGACGTGCTCATCTGGAAATCCACCGAACGCAACTTAGGGCTGCTGCTCAACACCGAACGGTGCCGCGGAGTGCCCATCATCGATGAAGACGCGGTGCTCACCAGCTACGCCATCTACCGGCCGGACAGCGAAGCGCGCCTCGAAGGCTTCTGGCAAGCAGTGAGCATGGCCAGAAGCCAACTGGAGCTCGAGGGCTGAAAAGGTTAACCTACTTCTTTACGGTTTTGCGGCGGGTGGTTTTTCGGGCGGGCTTCTTCGCCTTTTCTTCTTCTTTGCCGGGGCAGTCGAAGTTGGGGCAGAGTTTCCAGGGGCCGCGGTTGGTGGTCACCACAACGAGCGGCGCGCCGCAGTGCTCGCACACCTCGTCGGTGGCAGAGAGCTTGCCGTACTGGGGCAGCGGGTAGCGGGTCTGGCACTCGTCGAAGTTCTCGCAGGTGATGGAGCGCTTGAGCGTACGCGGGTTGCGACGGGCGATGAGGTTCGCGTCGATACCCTTCGCAGCGCAGTTGGGGCACTTCCCCACTACTACTTCCGGCTCCTGATTGGTGGGGCAGGCGGGGTCGATACACACGATGCGCGGCTTGCTGCGGAAGGCGGTCACTTTCACCTGGGGCATGCCGCAGGTGGGGCACAGCTCCTCCACCGACTCGATCTTGCCGGAGGGCAGCGGGAAGGTGACGTCGCATTCCGGCCAGCCAGAGCAGCCGATGAACATGGAGCGGGTCTTCTGGGAAGCCTTCAGCTGCAGGTCCTTGCCGCATTTGGGGCACTTGCCTATGTAGGCGTCGGCGGCCACGGCGTCCGCGAGCGCTTCCTTCACCTCTTCGGAATGGGGCATGAGCTCGGAAAGCTCGTGGGCCAGAAGATCGCGGGAAGTGAGCACCACGTCCTCGCGGCTGATCTCCCCTTCCGCAATGCGGTCCATGCGCTCCTCGAGCTCTGCCGTCATGGCGCTGCCGGTGATGTGGGGGGCGAACTTGCCCAGCGCGTCCACCACCGCCATGCCCAGCTGCGTGGGCTCGATGGGGTCGTTTTGGATGTAGCTCACGTTGTAGAGGCGCTCGATGATGGCGTGGCGGGTGGACTTGGTGCCCAGCCCCAGCTTCTCCATTTCTTGGATGAGCTTGCCCTGGGAATAGCGGGCGGGGGGCTCCGTCTGCTTCTGCACGCACTCGGCGCCGTTGAAAGCGATTACCTGGCCCTCTTCCAGGGCGGGCAGCTGCTCGTCCTTCTTGAGCCCGTAGGGGTAGATGGCGCGGAAACCGGGTTTCACCAGCACGTCGCCGCGGGCCACGAAGCGCTCGTCGGCCACTTCCAGCGTCACGCGGGTGCCCTCCACCACGGCCGGCTCGGAAAGCGTGGCCAAAAAGCGGCGGGCGATGAGGTTGTAGAGCTTGTACTCGGCGGCCGGCAGGTCGTCGGGCGTGGCCTTCGCGGTGGGATAGATGGGCGGATGGTCGGTGGTTTCCTTCTTGCCGCGGGTGGCGTGGATGGACCCCTTCGCCAAAATGGCCTTGCAGGTGGGCGCGTAGGCAGGGTTGCCGGAAATAGTGCGCACCACTTCGGCCAGGTCGAGCGAGGCGGGGTAGACGGTGTTGTCCACGCGGGGGTAGGAAATGTAGCCGTCCATGTACAGGGACTCGGCGATGCGCATGGTGCGCGCCGGCGAGAGCCCCTCGGCGGAAGCAGCCGCCATGAGGGCGGTGGTGTTGAACGGAATGGGCGCGGGCACGGTGCGCTTGCGCTTTTCCACGGTCTCCACCCGGGCGCTGCGGTGGTCGCGCACGGCGTCCATCACGGCATAGGCGGCGTTTTGGTCCTTGAAGCGGGCGGTGGCATGGCCGGCGCTGAAGCAGCCGGGGCCGTCGAGCGGGGTCTCCCCCACCTGCGCGTCCGCGTCGAAATCACCGTGGATTACCCAATAGTCTTCGGGCACAAAGGCCAGCCGCTCCTTCTCGCGCTCGCAGATAAGCGCAAGGGTGGGCGTCTGCACGCGGCCGGAGGAGCGCACGTTGCCGTAGCCGGCGAACTTCACCAGGGTGAGATAACGCGTGAGCACCGCGCCCCAGATGAGGTCGATGTCCTGGCGGGAGGCGCCGGCGGAAGCCAGGTCGTCGTCCATGGCCACCAGATGGTCGAAGGCCCCCTGGATCTCCTGCTTGGTGAAGGCGGAGTAGCGGGCGCGGCTGACGGGCGCGGTGGCGTTCACCTCGCGGCAGCAGGAAAGCGCGTCCGCGCCGATGAGCTCGCCCTCGCGGTCGAAGTCGGTGGCGATGACGATGGAGTCCGCCTTCTTCGCCAGGTTCTTCAGCGAGCGGATGATGTCCTTTTCCTTCGGCAGCTTCTCGATGGGGGCGTACACCAAATAGGGCAGCGCCTCCATCTTCCAGCTTTTCAGCTCAACGCCGTCGGTGGTGAAGGGCTTCTTCTTTTTGAACGGGGGGCGGGGCAGCGTGTCGGGGATGAACGCGGGAACCGGCTGGCCCTCTGCGTCCACGCCGCGCCAGCCGGTGCCGCGCTTGTAGACGAGGGTCGGCGCGAAGTCCGGCTCCAGAATATGGCCGCGCAGGCCGATAGTCACCCATTCCTCCCCGTCTTTCTCGAACCGATAGACCGGGGTGTTGAACACCTTGTCCGCCTTGGGCTTTTTCACCCCCAGAAGGTCGGCGATCTTCTGAGCGGCGTCGTGCTTTTCCGTTACAACAAGTTTCAAAGTATCGCTCCTTTATAAGAAAGCGCGTGGATTGGTTGTGTGCAGTTGGCTAGCATACACGATTTTCCCGACACAAGCAGAAAAAAACACCATGTCCGACAATGCAGCCGAGGGGGCACCCGGTGCCCCAGGTTGGCGCGAAGCGCTGGCCAAGCGTACTTCGGTACGCGCCGTGCCAGGGCTGAACGCCAAAATGGGGTGCCCGGCGGCCCCGCAGGCGGACGACCAGTTCCGCTGTTCGTCAGAACGGCGGAACTACCTCGCGCCTCCGCCGCCGCCGAAGCCGCCGCCTCCGCCCATGGAGAACCCGCCGCCTCCGCCGCTTCCGCTGGAAGAGGGCGAGGTGGCCGCAATAGCCGAGGACAGGGTGTTGGCCACCGCGCGGTCGAGCGCATCGGCGAAACTTACGGTGGAATGGAAGCCGTAGGGGCGGCTGTACCAGTACCACCAGGGCATTCCCATAGAGGTATCGTACTGCGAGTCGTCGAAGACCTGAGGCATCACCTTCTGCAACTGCTTGATGGCCTGTTTCGCAACGCCCATGAGGTAGGCGTACACCATTAGCTGGCCCCACACCTTCACGTCGGTGGGCGGCCGCTCGTCGATGCGCGAGAAGTCCTGCAGCCACTTCTTCAGGGCGTTGCAGCGGGCCATGATCTCGTTGGCGCGACGGGTGCGGCGACGCAGCGTGGTGGAGAGCGGCACCAAGATGAACGCCGTGATGAAGGTGAAGATGACCGGCCAGAAGTTCTCCGTGAACATGGTGAGCATGATGCCGGCAACTCCCAGCAGCACGCCCCAGGTAGAGATGGCGCCCATGAGCACGTTGCCGCGCTGCTCGAAGAACTGCTCCCGCTTCACCTCGCGGGCGAGCGTCTTCTTCCAGCGGTCCATGGCGGCGATGTAGCTGCGGGGGCTCTTCTCGCCGAAATGGGTGATCTCGTCCATCCAGCGCACGTCGGCGCGGCCCGGCACGTCCTTGAACAGGAAGTCCAGCGTGGCCTTCTCGATGGGATCGGTCACGTTCTGGGCAGCGGGCAGCAGGGTGATCTGGTAGTCCTCGATGCTGCGGCCGCGCTCGTCAGGGTGGGCCACCGCATCGATGCGCAGCGCGCCTTTCTGCGAGAGGCTCATGATGGTGGCGATGAGCTCTTTTGAGTCGCTGCTCCCCCACTTCATGAGCGCGCTCACCACCGCCGGCTGCATGCCGGGCTCGGGAACGTCGCGCCAGTACTCGTCGATGAATTCCGGCTTGTACTCGCGGCCGTAGAGGAAGTAGAGAATGACGGTGACGATGATGGAGGCCAGGCACACGCCGCCCACGCCGAACAGCAGGATGCGGGAGAGGGTGCGCTGACGGTTGGCCTCGTCGGCCCACTCCTGCTCCTCGTTGACGATGGAGTCGAGCGCGCTGTAGTTGTACACCGCATCGGGCGACACGCCGGTCATCCATTCGGCGGGAAAGGTGATGCGCGCTTCGGCGTAGGTGCCGGCGTCCACGCGGGGAATTTCGAAGAGCACGGTGCCGTCGCCGTTCACGGTCACTTCGCCGTTCAGGGCGCCGTGGCCCCAGGCGCGCACGTTCTCGCCCGGCTGCGCCGTCTCGCCCGCCGGCATGGGCAACTGCACGAGGGCGGTCACATTTTCGGAATCCACCGCCCAGTTCGAGCCCACGAAGGCCCAGTAGAGCTCGGCCACGTCCTCGTACACCTGCACGCCGTTGACCACGGCGTAGTCCAGCTGGAAGGTGAGGGCCTCGTCGTCCGCTTCGAAGAAGGCGTACACCGTGTCGTAAACGGCGTCATAGGACCAAGCGGGGTAACCGGGGCCGCCCTCGTCGCGCCACAAGCTTTCAAACTCCACTTCCGGCAGCTCTTCGAACGCAGCGTCGTCACCACCGGAACCGGAAGCCAGCGAGATGCCCGCCACCGCGATGGAGGCATCGGCGGGTAGGTTCTTTCCCAGCTCCCACCACACGCAGGTGAATTCGCCATCGAAATCGAAGGTACGATGCTCTTGCACGTAGAAGGTGCCGTCGGCGTCCGCCATGGCGGCGATGTTCACTTCGGGGCAGAAATAGTCCTTGGCGTAGGCGGAAGCGGGAGCCAGGGCCAACAAGGCCATGACCGCAAGGGCCAGCGCCGCACAGGCCAGCGCGCACCGGGCTGTCCAAGCGCCGGCCGCTCCCCTGCCGCGCGCCGCCGTGTTCTGCACACCTCGCATCTTAGAAGCTCACCTTGGGAGCCGCCGCCGCGCCCTCGGCAGCGACGAAGGACTCGCGCGGCTGGAAGGCTCCGGCGAACAGGATGCCGGGGAAGCTCTGGATGGCGGTGTTGTAGGTCATCACGGTGTCGTTGTAGGACTGGCGCATGTAGCTGATCTTGTCTTCCGTATCGGCCAGCTGCGCCTGCAGCTGCTGGAAGTTGGCGTTGGCCTTCAGTTCCGGATAGGCCTCAGAAACGGCGATGAGCTTGGTAAGGGCGCCGGTGAGGGCACCTTCCGCCTCCACCTTCGCGTCGGGGGTCTTCGCGCTCATGACAGCGGCGCGGGCGTTGGTGACCGCCTCGAGGGTCTTGCTCTCGTGGCCGGCGTAGCCCTTCACCGTTTCCACCAGGTTGGGGATGAGGTCGGCGCGCCGCTGCAGCTGCACCTCCATCTGGGCCCAGGCGTTATCCACGCGGTTGCGCAGCTTCACCAGGTTGTTGTAGAAGACGACGGCGGCCACTACCAGAACCACCAGCAGAATCACGATAATCAGGGGGATCATCAGCCAGATACTAATCATAAAGGGCTCCTCTCAGGGCCGCATCGGACGGCCGCGGAATCAACCCCTATATATTAATGTAAGAGCCCGCGGAAGATGACCCGCGCGCTTGGATTTAATTGAGGCCGCTCCCTACCAGCACTTCTTGCAAGGGGTGTAGTCTTGAGCGAGCGCCTCTTCTTCGGTCAGCTCTTTGGTGCCCTTCATGTTGCTGCAATCGGGGCGGGAGTGGTACTTCTTGCCTTTGCCTGACGCCGCCACATAGACGGTGCGCTCGTTCTGAGGAGCGGCCTCTTCGGACGCGGAGGTTTCCGTTGGCGCGGCCGGGGCGACCGGTTCTTGAGAGAAGGCCTCGTCAACAGCCTCGTAAGCAGCACCGTCAACCGCCTCGTCGGCAAACCCGGCGTCGGCCAGTTGGGTGATGGCACCATCCCCCGTTGCCTGCAGGGCGATGGTGCCCCGCTCGTCGGTACGCAGGATTTCCGCCCCCGCCGCCTTCAGCCGCTCAAGCGCCTCTTCGGTGGGGTGCCCGTAGCTGTTGCTCTTGCCCACGGAAACGACGGCGTATTCCGGTGTCACCGCCGCCAGGAAGATGTCTGAGCTGGACCCCGCCGAACCGTGATGGCCCACCTTCAGCACGTCCACGTCAAGCGGCGCGCCCGCGGACACCATGAGGTATTCGCTCGTCTCCCCCGCGTCGCCCGTGAAGAGAAACGAGCTCTCCCCCAGATCGACGCGGCAGACCAGGGAGCCCTCGTTCTCGTCGCGCGTTGGCTCCACCGGGCCCACGAACGTCACCGTGGCCTGACCGAGGGAGAAACTGTCCCCGGCAGACGGCACAGTGACCGGCGTATCCCCCAGGTACTTCAGCACGTTGGCGAAGGTCTTGGTGTCGTGCTCGGTCACGGAGCAGAAGAAGGTGTCGCAGGTGGCGAAGTTGAGGGCGCCGGCAATACCGCCGCAGTGGTCCTCGTCGGGATGGCTGCAGACGATGTAGTCCAGCCGGCTGATGCCCAGCTGCTCCAGAATGGCGTAGAGCTTGGAAGAGGCCTCGCGCGGGCCGCCGTCGATGAGCAGCGACTGGCCGCCGCAGGTGAGCAGCGCACAGTCCCCCTGGCCCACATCGATGAAGCGCACCGTGAGGGTGTCGGTGATGGGAGCTTGAGGCTCTTCGACTGCGGCCGCTGCAGCAGCTTCATCTGCCGCGCCTTCCGCTTCCGCAGCGGATGGCTCCTCTTGGGAAGCCACCGGTGCCGCAGCCGCCCCCGTATCCGGCAAAGAGGCCGCTTCCTCCACCGCCGAGCAGCCGCCCAGCGCAAACGCCAAAACCAGCGCCCACACCGCACCCCAAGCCGCAACCCCGCGACCCCTCAGCTTCGCCTTCCCAAAACCCAAAACAAACTCCAAACCCAAAAGTCCCACACGAATCAACCAAAGCAAAGTATCGCCGTCATGAGGCTTTTTGACAAATCCGGCCTTTCGTTCTTGAGAGTTAACTATAAATAGTTTATATTAATAGTTAACAGTTATTTGTTCGCAATGTTCTTGATTTATCTAAACATATGTTTATAATTATAAGAAACGAGGCATCGTGACAAAACGAAAAGACGTTATCCGGTTCTTCAGGGCGCGAGGATTTGTCCTGATTCCCGGAACGAACCACGACAAACTCGTGCACCCTGACGGAAGACGGACGACATTGGGACGCCACACCGAAGTCCCCAATGTCCTGTTCGAAGAAATGAAGAAACAGGCAGGCCTTAAATAGCCTCCGCCCTCAGACGCGAGAGGACCCACCATGTTCCATGTGTACGAATTCGAAGTGTTCGACAGCGAAGGGTGCAAGCTCGCGTTCCCCTACGATATGGACGGCGGCACCCAGGGCGTCGACTTCAAGGACGCGTGCGAGATGGCCGCCGATTGGCTGCAGACCGAAATGGAGCATCGGGCCATGCACAACCTCCCCTTCCCTGAACCCACATTTGGAAACGAGCCGCGCCACGGCGGCACCAACATCATCATCGGAGTAAACGCGGGAAAAGAAACCGTGCCTCGCATGACCGCTGCGGCGGCCGCTCGGGAATTGGGCGTTACCCCTGGTCGCGTTTCCCAAATGATCAAAGCGGGGCTGCTCGAAACGTTCGAACACGAAGGCCGCACCTGGGTCACGCGGTACAGCGTAGAAGGACGCAAAGCCGAAGCACCCAAAGCAGGCCGCCCTAAGAAGGTCCTCAATGGGTAGATATGTTTATCAGGCCTTCCTCTTCCCCGAAGAGGAAGGCTACCGCGTTTCCTTCCCCGACCTCCCGGAATGCGCCGCGGAAGGAGTGGATTTCACCGAAGCCGCAGCAGCAGGCGCAGAAACCGCGAAAGCTGAAATCGAGTCCTTGCTGAAGGCGGGCAAGCAAGCGCCCGCCGCCTCGCGGACCCCCTGCCCCCACGATGCCGAAACCGTGATGGTCTACTTCGAAGCAGACGAGCCCCTTCGGGAAGAGGAGGTGATTTCGGCGGCAGACGCGTCGCGCGTCCTTGGCGTCTCCCCCGCCCGAATCACGCACATGCTTAAATCGGGCATCCTCGACGGCTTCCACGAAGGCAGAAACACATGGGTCACCAAAAACAGCGTGGAAGCCAGAAAGGCCACCCCCGCCAAACCGGGACGGCCGAAAAAAGCGTCATCGTAGGCTGGCGCATTTGTCCAACTCAATCTTTTTCCGCAGCTTGTTCGCCAGATACGGTAGAATAGCGGACGTTCGAGGCAAGGCCTCGCATTTGCCAGTGTGGCTCAACGGTAGAGCAACTGATTTGTAATCAGTGGGTTGCGGGTTCGATTCCTGTCACTGGCTCCAAAACCCCAGGTCAGATGTATTGTCATCTGACCTTTTTCTTTATCCCGCCGAAAGCACAGTTTGTTCGCTTGACGGCGGGGGTTGGCTCCCCTAATATCACGAACAGATATTCGTACGAACGTTTGTACATGATAGGAGGTCGCGGTGGACATTGCACGCAAGCTGGAGCTTTTAGCGGATGCCGCCAAGTACGATGTGGCCTGCACCTCCTCGGGCGTTCAGCGCAGCGGGAAAAAGGGGCAGCTGGGCGCCGCCACCCAGGCCGGCTGCTGCCACAGCTTCACCCCGGACGGCCGCTGCGTCACGCTGCTGAAGGTGCTCATGACCAATGTCTGCACCTGCGACTGCGCCTATTGCGTGAACCGCGTCTCGAACCACGAGATCGAGCGCACCGCCTTCACGCCCCGCGAGCTGGCGGACCTCACCATTGGCTTCTACCGCCGCAACTTCATTGAGGGGCTGTTCTTAAGCTCCGGCGTGGCGGGCAGCCCTGACCACACCACCGAGCGCATGATCGAAAGTCTGCGCATCCTGCGCCACGAGTACGGCTTCCGCGGCTACATCCACGCTAAAGCCATCCCCGGCACCTCGCCAGAACTGCTGGAACAGCTGGGGTTTCTCTGCGATCGCTTAAGCGTAAACATGGAGCTGCCGAGCGCAGACAGCCTGGCGCTGCTGGCGCCGGACAAGACGAAGACGAACATCTTGGCCCCCATGCGGCAAATCTGCGACAGTTGCGCCGAGGATGCCGAATCCCGCGCGCTGGCTCGCCGCACCACCACCTACCTGGCCCAACGACGGCCGAAGAAGGCTTCCCGCGCCTTCGCACCGGCAGGGCAGTCCACCCAAATGATCATCGGCGCCTCGCCGGAGAGCGACCATCACATCCTGAACCTGTCCGCCTCGCTCTACCGCAGCCTTTCGATGAAGCGGGTGTTCTTCAGCGCCTACGTGCCAGTGACCACCGATGCGCGACTCCCCCAAACCGACGCCGTGCCCCTGAACCGCGAGCACCGCCTCTACCAGGCGGACTGGCTCATGCGCTTCTACGAGTTCTCCGTGGACGAGATCATCGACGCAGAGAATCCCTTCCTGGACCTGGAGGTCGACCCCAAGGCCGCTTGGGCGCTGCGGAATCTGGACCAGTTCCCCGTGGAGGTGAACACCGCCTCCTACGAGGTGCTGCTGCGGGTGCCGGGCATAGGGGTGCGCGGGGCGAAGCTGATTCTGCGGGCGCGGCGCCACTCGAGCTTAGGCGAAGACGAGCTGCGCAAGTTGGGAATAGCCTGGAAGCGCGCCCGTTACTTCGTCACCTGCAAAGGCGCCTACGCCGTGCCGGGAGTGGACTTCTCCGCCGCGTGGCTGCGCTCGCAGCTGGCAGCTCCTATCGATGGCGGCCGCCACGGCCGCCGCAGCGCCAAGGTGGTGCCGGGGCAGCTGTCGCTTTTCGACGGACTGGATGCGCAAACGGGCCACGTGCAGCCGAAGGCCCCCGCACCGGCCGCGCTTCCGCCC
The DNA here is from genome assembly GCA_022791455.1 of Eggerthellaceae bacterium. Lineage (GTDB taxonomy): Bacteria > Actinomycetota > Coriobacteriia > Coriobacteriales > Eggerthellaceae > Parvibacter. Next base: position 259,458 of record JAAVZC010000008.1, on the reverse strand, counting down.
CGCGCACCGGCGCTTTCCCGCACGTCCGCAGCGGCGCCCGCCCTCCCCTTCGCCAACCTGCAACCGGCGCTGGAGGCGCTCTTCTGATGGCGGACGAGGTTTACGATTCCATAGCCTACCTCTACGACGGAACACTGGAAGGCCTGTTCACCGCCGTATTCTGCGCCTTCGAACGGCACGAGGTGCCGGCAGACATCTGCCGCGCGGACACCTATCAGCCGCGCCTGGCGCAAACGGCAGTGACCATCGACACCTCCCTGCAGAAAGCGGACCGCGTGCGGGCGGGCATCTTCCGCGCCTGCGGGCGGCGGGGCTACCGGCGCATCCGCCGGGCCGCCCTCTCCGACGACCCCGCGGCCCCCACCGCCGTCTACCAGTTCATCGCCTACGCCATGGCAGAGAATGCCAAGCGCCCCTGCTCCCGCTGCCCCCGCCGGGGCACCTGCCGCAGCGCCTTCGCCAGCCCCAAGCTCACCAGCTGCCCCAAAGTGGTGGGGCGGCTCATCGACGACGTGGCGAACCCCGCCATCAAGCCGGTGCACAAGCTGTCGGTAGCAGTGAACCGCGAATGCGAGCATATGCGCCAGTTCATCCGCTTCCAAGAGCTGGAAGGCGGCCTGTTCTACGCCCGCTGCAACCCCAGCGCCAACGTGGTGCCGCTGATCATGGACCACTTCGCCGAGCGCTTCAACGTGCAGCCGTTCATCATCTACGACGAGGCCCACTCGATAGCCGGCATAAGCGAAGGGGGCAACTGGCAGCTGGTGAACACCCGCGACTGGCCCGACCACGAGCTGCGCCTGCCCCCCGCCGCAGCCGACGAGGCGGTGATGGCCGACGCATGGCGGCGCTTCTACCGGGCGCTCTCGGTCAACTGCCGCTACAACCCGGAGCTTCGCCGCCATTTCATGCCGAAGCGGTTGTGGAAGAACATCACCGAAGTGCAGGGCGAGGCCTAAAGCGCCGCCTCATCCCCTATAATGAGGGGCCGAAAAACAGGAGTTCCCATGAAGATGCGCCACATAAGCCAAGAAGCCTCAGCGCTTTTGAAGGACATGCCCCCGCAGTTCGCGAAGAAGCAGGGGCTTATGCCGCTGTACCAGGCGTTCATCAACTGCGTCCGCATCACCTGGGCCGACAACCCGCCGGCGGCGAACTACTTGCTGAGCAAAGTGAACGCCGTGTACCTGCGCACCGAAGAGCCGCGCGGGGGCCGGCTGCGGGACAAGCCCATCACCGTGTTCGAGGTGATGCTCTCCGATGCCATGAGCCGCTCGGAGCTGAACGCTCGCCGGGAGAGCCTGCGGCTGCAGCTGGCCCTGTGCGGCTATCAGTGCGACGAGTTCCGCATCGGCGCGTCGAAGCGCGGCATGCTGCAGCGGCACCCTCTGGAGAAGCTGTTGGAGGTGCAGAGCGCCCCGGTAGCTCCCAGCGCGGCCGCCAGCACGGGAAAGAAGCTGCGCATCGTAGACGAGCGCGAGGCGCTGGCCATCTTGCGGCGCGCCTGCGTCATCGTGTTCGAGGAGGAGGCGCCCGCCGTTGCCGCCCCCATCCTGCGCGCTCGCGTCACCCCCGTTCCCTTCGCCGGCCAGCCTACCGAGGCCACCAAAGCCTCCCGCCAGCGCTACTACTGCGACGTCACAGTCGGCTCTGCCGCCGCCCAACAAAAACTGAGCGCCTCCGCGGAGGCGCTCAGGGACAAGTGCTATCGGTTAGGGCTGCCGCTTCGCAAGCTCAGCTTCCATCTGGAAGACCGCTAGGCCAGTTGGCCGTCCTTCCAGGCGGTCAGGCCTTCCAGCACCTTCTTATGGGCATCGCCCAAAGCCGGCATGTGCTTCTGCGCCGCATCAATCTCGCCGGCGAACAGCGCATCGGAAACATAGGTGGCCACCTGGAACAGGTCGCGGAAGGAAAGGTTACCGGAAACGCCCTTCAGGCTGTGGGCCTGAGAATAGCCCTCTTCATAGTCCTTCGCCTCCATCGCGGCCACCAGCGCCACGTAGTGGGAGTCGTCCAAATACTTCAGGGCAAGACGCTCGTACAGATCGGCGTTGTCCCCAAAGCGGTCCATGGCATCCACGTAGTCGATTCCGTAAGCAGCCAACTCGTCGGTAAGTGATTCAGCCATTAAGACCACATCCTTTCCTGCATCGCCGACCCCTTGCGAACTGACCCCAAGGGAACGGCTTCCAAAAACCTCTATACAAAGTTTAGTAGAGCGAACTAGGCGTAACGGAACCTCCCCGTCACTGTTACCTTTTCGTGAAGGGACCGTAGAAAACTATGCGGCGACCGGTCCCTGCTCCCGCTCGAGCACCTTCTGCATGGCGGCGATGGCGCATTCCAGCTGCTCGTCGTCGGGCTCGTTAGTGGTGAGGTACTGCATCTGCATACCCGGCCAAAGAACCACTTTGACCAGGGGATTGTCCGGATGCGACCCAGCCCATTTCACCGTGATCTCATAAGAGATGCCGGCAATGAGGGGCATGAGCAGGATGCGCACTAAAATGACCAGCGCCAGCTTCGGCAGCCCGTCCGGCACGCCCCACGCGGCGATGATGGAGTTCAGCGGGAAGATGGTGTAGACCAAGATGGCGATGATCATCACCATGATGAGAAACGCCGTGCCGCAGCGCACGTGCAGCCGCGGAAAGCTGCGGGCGTTCTCCACCGTCAGCGGCAACTCGTGCTCGTAGCAATGGATGGTCTTGTGCTCGGCGCCGTGGTACATGAACATGCGGCGGATGTCCTTCATGCGGCCGATGAGCCACAGGTAGAAGACAAAGACCGCCACGCGCAGGATGCCGTCCACCACGTTCCAGAGCACCGTGTGGGAGTCGTACTCCCCTACCACCAAATTGGTGATGGCAGCCGGCGCCACGATGAACAGCACGATGCCCAGCACCACGCCGAACGCCATGGAGATCACCATCTCCTTGTGGCCGAACTCCATTTCCGCCTCGTCGGCGTCAACTTCCCTCACGGAAGTCGATTTCGCATCGGACGGCGCGGGTTCGCCCACAACTTCCAACGTGCGCTGGGCCCCCAGGCCGTCTACCACGGTATCCGGGTTCCCGAAATCGCGCTTCCAGTCGAAATGGCGCTCTTCCTCCCGGCCCACAGCGGAGGCGGCGTCCAGCTCTTCTTGCACCTCCACCGCTTCGGCGACGTCGAGAGCCTTCTCCTCCCCCTCCTCGTCGCCGAAAGCGTGCATGGCGGCAATCTCGAGCGCCTTGAACCCCAGCACCAGCGATTCCACCAGCGCCCGGCAGCCGCGCACAAGCGGCCAGTACATCCAGCCGTTCTTCTGCTTGCCGCTGGCCAGGTCGTGCTCTTCCACGTAGATGCCGCTGTCCGGCTCGCGCACGGCAACGGCCCAGTTCAGCTTGCCGCGCATCATGACGCCCTCGATGAGCGCCTGGCCGCCGATGTGGGTCTTCTTCGCGCCGTCCTCGCTGAAAGCGCGGGACAGGTCGCTTTTCTGCGGTTGTTCTTCGGTCATGACGAGCTAGCTCCAGGGCAGGTCCGCTTTGGGGTAGGGCTCGCCGCAGCACATCTTCCCCTCCGGGCAGGGGCCGGAAACGCACGGAGCGCCGGCACCGGCGAACACGAAAGGAGCCGTGGGGCGCGCCAGCTCCAGCATCTGCCAGGCCATGTCGCGGATCTCCCACTGGGCGCGATTGCAGCAGCGCAGGCTGAAGAAATGCAGCAGCTCGCGCACGTTCATCGTGATGACGATCTTCGTCTCAGCGGCGTTGGGCAGCAGATAGCGAGCATCTTCTGCGGGAATGCCCTTCTCCAGCAGCAGCTGGTAGGCATCCACCGTGGCAGCGATAGCGGCGTCGAAGGCCTCCTTCGCTTCCGGGTCCGCCTCGATAGTGGGCGGCGTTACCACCGGCAGGCCGTTCTTGTACTTCACGTAGCGCTGGCTCTGCTGGTTGAAGCTGGCCAGACGGTGGCGCACCAGCTGATGGGTGAGCGCGCGCGACACCCCCTCCACGGCGAACGTGTAGCTGGCGTGCTCGAGCGTGGAGAAGTGGCCGGAGCGCATGATGGTGGAGAGCACCGAATGCATGCGTTCCTCGCTCATGGTCTCCATCAGCTCGGCGGCCCCTACGGGCGCATAGCAAAGCCGCGCCGCCGTTGCGATAGCGCGCTCAGGGTCGGGCGTATGGTACAGAAGCTCGATATGCATGAAAAACCTTTCGAAGAGCGAAATTGCTTACGAAATTCTACCAGAGCCCAAGCACCCCAACACACCCACTCAGCCGAAGGACACCTATTCCCCAAGGATGCGCGAAACTGCGGAAATGCCAGCGAGGAGGGCGGTGGTCCAGGCGGCGGTTAGGTTGTAGCCGCCGCAGTCGGCGTCGATGTCGAGGGCTTCGCCGGTGGCGAAGAGGCCTGGCTGCCGGCGCAGCTGCATCGTGGACGGATCGACCTCGGTCACGGGAATGCCGCCACGGCACACCTGGCATTGGTTTTTGTCGGCGATGCCGGCCACGGTGAGCGGGAGCGCCTTCAGCAGAGGGGCAAACCGGGGAAAATCTTCAGGAAAAACCACCTGGTCAGAGTTGATACCTGCTGCGTCGAGCAACACTTCGGCCACGCGCGGGAGCAACAAGCCATCCAGGAATCGGCCCCAGTTGGGAACTTCGCCCAAGGAACCCTCCAGTTGGCGCAGCCGTTCGCGCAGGAAGCCGACGCATTCCGCTTCCGCGGTTTCCGGGAGAAAATCGATAGCGATGATGTCGCCGGGGTTCGCATGGCGGCTCAAGTTGAAGACGCAAATACCGGAAATGCCGTACTTGCGGAATTGCAGCTCCCCTACCTCGCGAGCGGTTTCGGCGCCGTTTCGCTGCAGCGCCAGCCCGCAGCGCACGCGGATGTTCTCGAGCTTCCGCACCCAGCGCTCCTTGACCGCCAGGGGGCCGAGCACCGGCTGATAAGGCAAAACCACCACGCCTTCCGGCAGCAGCTGCGCCACGCCGTGATGGCCCACTGCCAGAATCACCGCGTCCGCCCGCTCCAGGCGACCGTCTTCCAGATATAGCGTGAACCGGCCCGTATCGCCGTTCGGGGGAACCAGCTTGACCACACGGCAGCCGCAACGCTCCTCCACCCCGTTGGCGGCGCAGCAGTTGCGCAGCACGTCCAGTACCGAAGAGGCCTTGTTGGTGAGGGGCCACAGGCGCCCCTCTTCGTCTTCGCGCCAGGCCAGCCCCAAACTGGAAAAGAAGCGCATGACCGGGGTGCGATCAGCCGCAAAGTCATGCTGCGCCAAGGGCGGAATGTCGGCAGATCGCTCGTCCAGCTGCCTCAACGCCTCCATCATGAAAGAACCGTTATGGTAGCGATCGGCCGTCGGGCGCGCGTTGGAGAAATTGCAGCGGCCGTTGCCCGTGGCAAGAATGGAGCGGCCCACCCGCTCGTCCGCTTCGAAGACGCGCACCGTAAGCGCTGCCGGGTCGTTCCCCTGCGCTCGCCACGCCCACACAGCACCGATGGCGGCCGCCAATCCAGAGGCGCCGCCGCCCACAATGGCGATGGATTTCTCTTCCGCGCCCACAGGTCCCCTTTCGGTCAGGCGGCCTCCACCGAAGCCACCTCGAATTCGTTACCTCGCAAGAGTACCGTATCGGCGCTGCCGCAGTGAGGACAGATACGCCCTTGGGGCACGGTGGGGTAAGTGCGGCCGCAGGCGTTGCACACGGTGACCGCTTCCACCTCCAACACTTCCAACTGGCAGCCGTGCAGAAGATCGCTCTTCTGCACCGCCCAGTCCCAAGCATCGGTCAGCTGCTCCACCACCACGCCGGATACCTGGCCCAAGTCCACCGTCACCTTGTAGATGCGGGAAAGATCCTGCTCGACCGCCACTTCTTCCAGAAGATCCTGCAGCGCGAACACCAGTCCCAGCTCATGCATGGCTAGTCCTTCTTCAAAATCTTCTTCACCAGCATCTTGCCCGCGTTGGGAAGAATCTTGCCGATCTTCTTCTCGGAGGGCACCATGGTCGAGCACTCCGGATGGTCGCGATGCAGGTGGATGGCGTCGAACTCGCAACGGGTAGTGCACAGGCCGCAGCCGATGCACTTGTTCGGGTCCACGACGGCCGCACCGCAGGAGAGGCAGCGGGCGCACTCGGCCGCCACTTGCTCCTCGGTGAAGACGCCGCGCGGGTCTTCCCAGTTGTGGCGCAGGCTGGCGGGCGGCGTGCAGGCGGGGGCGTTGCGGCCGGCCTCGTCATAGCTGCCGGGAGCGAGCGCGATGTCGTTCTTGTCCAGCTCAACGTAATGGCGCTGATTGCGGCCCACGGTGAGAGAGCTGCCCTTCTGGGCGAAACGGTGCAAGCTCACCGCCGCCTCGTGACCAGCGGCAATGGCGTCGATGACGAAGCTGGGCCCCGTGAAGGCGTCGCCGCCCACGAACACGTCCGGCTGTGCTGTCTGGTAAGTGCGCCGGTCGGCCAGAGCAGCGCCGTTGGGAGCCAGCTCCACCGCGGTGCCCTCTAGAAGGCCGCCCCAGTCGATGGCCTGGCCGATAGCCATGATCACCGTCTTGCAGTCCACCTCGATGCGCTCGGCATCATCATATTGCGGGCTGAAACGGCCCTCGTCGTCGAACACGCGCGTGCAGCGGCGCAGCTGCAGCGCCGTCGGAGCGCCGTCGTCGCCGCGCAGCACTTCCGCCGGGCCCCAACCGTTCAGAATCTCGATGCCCTCTTCGCGCGCCTCGTCGATCTCCTCGGCGGAAGCGGCCATCTCGCCAGGCTGTTCCAGGCAGATCATCCGCACGGGGGACGCACCCATGCGCAGCGCGCACCGGGCAGCGTCGATGGCAACGTTGCCGCCGCCCACCACCGCTACTGGTCCGGAAAGCTCCGCCCCCGGGTTCCCGAGCGCATCGGCCAGGAAATCCATGGCGGTCCAAACGCCCAGCCCCTCTTCGCCGGCAATGCCGGTCGTGCGCCCTTTCTGGGCGCCGATGGCCAGGTAGAAGCCGCAGAAGCCCTCATCGCGCAGCTGGTCCAGGGTCACATCGCGCCCCACTTCCGTGTTGCAGCGAATCTCCACCCCCAGCTCCCGCAGGATGTCGATTTCCGCTGTCACCACTTCGGGCGAGAGCTTGAACGAGGGAATGCCGTAGGTCATCATGCCGCCGGGCTTCTCGCGCTTCTCGAACACCACCGGCGCATACCCCATGAGCGCCAGATAGTAGGCGCAGGTAAGACCCGCGGGGCCGGCGCCCACGATGGCGATCTTCTCCGGGAAGCCGCCGCGGGTGGAAGGCGGAAGAACCGGGGGCACGAACCGGTGCTCGGAGGACAGGTCGTGCTCGGCAATGAAGCGCTTCACCTCGTCGATAGCCACCGCCTCATCAACGGTGCCGCGCGTGCAAGCGGCCTCGCAACGGCGGTTGCACACCCGGCCGCACACCGCCGGGAACGGGTTCTCCTTCTTGATGATGGCGAGCGCTTGGCGGTAATTCCCCTCGGCCGCCTTGCGCAGGTAGCCCTGCACGGCAATGTGGGCGGGGCAGGCGGTCTTGCAGGGAGCAGTGCCGGTGTCGTAGCACTCGATGCGGTTGTTGTTCTTGTAGTCGAAGTCCCAGTCCTCTTCGCCCCACGATAGAGTGGGCAGCGGCTGGCGCGGGTACTCCACCGGGCCGTGGGTGGTGTTCAGCTTCTGCCCCAGCTGCACCGCGCCGGCGGGGCACACCTCAACGCAACCGCCGCAGGCAACGCACTTCTCCGGCGTCACCTCGGCCGTGTAGGCAGACCGGCTCATGTTGGGGGTGTTGAACAGCTGCGAGGTGCGCAGCGCGTAGCACACGTTCACGTCGCAGTTGCAGATGGCGAAGATCTTCTCCTGGCCGTCGATGTTGGTGATCTGGTGCACGTAGCCGTTCTTCTCTGCCAAAAGCAGGATGTCGAGCACTTCGTCCAGCGTGATGAAGTGGCCCTTGCCGGTCTCCACCAGGTAGTCGGCCATGTCGCCGATGGCGATGCACCAGTTCTGCGGGTCGGAGCCGTCGTTTTCCCCGCGCACGCGCTCGGCAATGCGGCAGGAGCAAGAGCCGGCGGCGAAGCGGTCGTACTTCTTCAGCCAATGGGAGATGCGCTCCACATCCGCGGCCTCGTTATGGCTTTGGATGGCGCGCTGAACAGGGATGACGTGCATGCCAATGCCAGCGCCGCCCGGCGGCACCATCTTAGTCACCTTGGTAAGCGGCAAAAACGACATGCGCTCGAAGAAGGTGGCGAGCTCCGGGTGCTCTTCCATCTGCGCCTGGTTCATGACGGTGAACTCGGCGGAGCCGGGCACGAACATGGGCAGCACGTAGCGCTTCTGGTGCTCGGGGTTCTTGCCGTCCAGGTTCTCCCAGTTATACTCGATGATACCCTTCACTGAAAGCGAATCGAGCAGCTCCTGCAGCCGGTCGGGATCCATCTTGGAATCGGCCGCAATCTGGGCAAAGGTGCGAGGCTTGCGCACTTCCAAGAAGGAGATGACCTGCGCCTCTTCCTCGGTCATGACGCTCGCAAGGCCCCAATACTCCGGGTCGGTCGGCTTCACCTTCACGCCAATGCGGTCGGTGATCTTCTGGGCCTCGGAAAGCACCGTGGGCTTCAAGGGCTCCGCGGCGGCAGGGCCCGGGTTGTTGGGCTCGGCCGGTCGGTAGCTGGTGAAGCTGTCGTTCTCGGAATAGAGCTCCGGCGCGATCACCCGGTGGGGCTCGCCGCTGGGCGCGGTGGTGGGAATGGAGTTGCGCGCGGCAATCTCTTCCGCCGTCAATTCCGCGGTCATCGCTTGCTTGCGCTCCTCCACCGTCGCGCCGCCGAAAGCGCCCTTCACCACGGTCAAGGTTCCGTTGTTGCTCGGTTTCGCCATACGTACCCCCTCTGTACTGGCCTTTTACCGCAAAAATTCAAGAGCGGCCTATTATAAGGCCATCCAAGACTGAATAATGGGCAGCCATCCCATCACCAGAATTACCACAACAAGCACCGGCACGCCGTAGTGCATCCAGCCGTAGAGCCACTTCGGGAACTTCGCCCCGTGCCCCTCGTTCGCTTCGGCCAGAAAGCCCTTCCAGCCCCAGCCGCGGCGGCTGGTGCAGAACAGCACGTACACGAGCGACCCCAGCGGCATGATGTTGCTGGACACCAGGAAGTCCTCGATGGTCTGGATATCGCCCACGCCCGGCATCACCACGCCGGAAAGCACATTGAAGCCCAAGGCGCAGGGCAGCGACAGCAGCGGAATGGCAATAAGGTTCACCGTCACGGCCTTCTTGCGGCTCCAGCCCCATTCGTCCATGGCGAAGCGCAAAATGCCCTCGAACACGGCAATGACAGTGGAAAGCGCCGCGAAGCTCATGAACACGAAGAACAGCGTGCCCCAAATTTGGCCGCCCCACATTTGCTGAAAGACGCTGGGGAGCGTGATGAACACCAGGCCCGGGCCGGAATCGGGGGCAACACCGAAGGCGAAGCAGGCGGGGAAGATGATGAGGCCGGTGGCCAGCGCCACGCCGGTGTCCAGCGCGCCGATGGTGGCCGCCTCTCCCATGAGCGAGCGGTCCTTCCCAATATAGCTGCCGAAAATGGTCATGGAGCCCATGCCAATGGAGAGGGTGAAGAAGGCCTGGCCCATGGCGGCGTAGGCGGCCTCGCAGAAGGCGTCGAAGCTGCCGAAGATCTTCGAGAAGTCCGGCAGCAGGTAGAACGCCACGCCGTCGGCGGCGCCGGGCAGCGTGACCGCGCGAATTACCAGCACGCCGAGGATGGCCAGCAGCGCCACCATCATCACCTTCGTGATGCGCTCCACCCCCTTCTGCACCCCCAGCGAGCACACGAGGATGGAGGCGATGCACACCACCAGCATCCAGAACACCAGCTCGACGGGGTCTGCCAGCATGGCGTTGAAGATGGCGTCGGTCTGGGCAGTGCCCGCGCCCGTGAACTGGCCGGATGCCATCTTCGGCACGTAGGCCAGCATCCAGCCGGCCACGGTGGTGTAGAACATCATGAGCAAATAGCAGCCGGCAATGCCGATCCACTTGTACTTGTGCCAATGGGTGCCGGCCGGCTCAAGGCGGTTGAAGGCGCGGGCGATGGAGCTTTGGGAGCCGCGCCCCACGGCAAACTCCATCACCATGATGGGAAGGCCCAAGATGCACAGAAACACCAGGTACATGAGCACGAACGCCGCGCCGCCGTACTGGCCGGTGATGAAGGGGAACCGCCACACGTTGCCAAGGCCGATGGCGCACCCGGCGCTGATCAGGATGAACCCGAGGCGGGATCCGAACTTTTCTCGCTGCATTCCCTGTCCTTCCAACTCATAATTGGTTGAAAGTATAGGGCTCTTGGGGAAATTATCACCCGGTTGCCATTAATGCGTAAGCTACAGGCGCAAATCGAGCCGGGAGGTAGCCATATCGACGCGAGAGAGCACCACGTCAAGCGGCTGTCCCAGCCGGAACACTTGGTCGGTGTCGGCCCCGGTGAGGGTGTAGCGGTCGGGGTCGAACACGAAGTACTCCTCCCCCAGGCAGCGCACCGGCACGAAGCCCTCGATGGCGCCGCCGAGCGCCAGCTGCGGCGAGGTGACGCCGCGGTCCAGCCGCACGAACAGCCCCTGGGAGGAGACGCCGGAAATAACGCCGGCGAAGGTTTCGCCCGTGCGCGGCTCCAGGAACTCTGCCAGCTTCAGCTCCTGCGATTCCCGAGCCGCCGTTTCCGCCACCCGCTCCATGTCGGAGGAATGCTCGCCGATCCAGGTGAGGGAGGAAACCTCTTGGTCGAACAGCTGGGGTCGGCGGATGAGGGCCGCCTTCAGCATGCGGTGCGCCACCAAGTCCGGGTAGCGGCGGATGGGGCTGGTGAAATGGCAGTAGGCCTTGCTGGCCAGACCGTAGTGGCCGTCGTTCACCGGCCGGTAAACCGCTCGCTTCATGGCCCGCAGCAGCAGGTTCGACACCAGTTCTTCTTCGGCGCGCCCGTGGCTTTCCCGCAAAATGTCCTGAATAACGAAGGGGCTGCCGTGGGCGAGCAGGGGCCCGTTCGCCCGCTGGTACCAGGAGAACTCGCGAAACACCGGCATGAGCGCCGCCAGCGCATCGGGCGAGGGCTCCTCGTGCACGCGGTAGAGGCACGGGAAGTCTTTGGCGGAAAGGAAGCGCGCCACCGCCTCGTTGGCGGCGATCATCGCCTCTTCCACAAGCGACGTGGCCGCGGTCTTCTCCCGCAAGCGCACATCGATGGGCGTCCCTTCGGCGTCCAGCACCACCTTCGCCTCCACCGTGGAGAAGTCGATGCCGCCGGCCGCCGTGCGCCGCTGCGCCATGCGCTCGGCCAGGTGGGAGGCGCTGCGCAGTTTCGCGGCCATTGCCTCGTCGGCGGCAAAGCCCTCCGGCATGCCCTCCCCCGGCGCATCCAGCAGCTCTTGCACCTGGTCGTAGGTGAAGCGTACCCGCGACCGAATGAGGCTGGGGTAGAAATCCGCGTGGAGCACCTGCCCCTGGTCGGTAACGAGCAAATCTGCCGTGAAGGCGCGGCGCACCTCCCCTGGCCGCAGCGAGCAGACGTCTTCGGAAAGCGCCGGCGGCAGCATGGGGATGACGCGGTCGGCTAAATATACGCTGGTGGCGCGTCGGCGCGCTTCGATGTCGAGCGAGCTGTTCCACGGCACATACGCGGACACGTCGGCAATATGCACCCCCAGCCGCCACAGCTCCCTGCCCTGGCCGTCACGCACCCGCTCAAGCGACAGGGCGTCGTCGAAATCCTTGGCGTCGGCCGGGTCGATGGTGAACACCTTACGCTCCCGCAAATCGCGGTAGCTTTCCGCAAGCGCCTCCGCTTCGTTCACCGCAGCCGCGGCCGCTTCCGCAAGTGCCGCCTCGGAGAACACCGTTTCCAACTTGTGGCGGGCAACAATGAGATCGATTCCGCCGCTGCCCTGCCCATCTTCGGCGAGCACCGCCTCGATAACGCCGGTACAGGCGCTGCGACGGGTGGGAAACTGGGTGATGCGCACCTGCACATAAGCGCCCTCGGGCACCTGTGGCGCGTCGGCGCGCAGCGTGAAGACGTCGAAGGGAATGCCGGGGTTGTCCGGCACCACCACGGCGAAGGGGTCGGCCAGCTCCACATGGCCGCAGATGACCTCGCTCGAGCGCTCGATGACGCGCACCACGCGCCCCAACCGCCGGCCGCGGTTCGCGGCCTTGCCACCCGAAGCCCCCGCCTTGGCCCCGGAAGCGGGCGCCACCTCCACCAAATCGCCGTCGGAGGCGCCACCGCGGGAAGATTCGGGAACGAAGAAATCGCCCTCGGACGTGGCCACAAAGGCGTTCTTGCCATCGCGACAATCCAGAATGCCGCGCAGCAGGGCCTTCGGCTTACGCCGCGTCGAATGGGATCTGCGAGCCATGGCGGTTACGAGGCGATCTTCGAGCGAACGGAGTCAACCGCAACGATGATCTGGTTGTCCATGCTCTCGTTGGCGCTCACCATGATGTCGGGCACTACGCCCACGCCGGAAATCTGATGGCCGAGTGGGGTGAGGTAGTAGGCGGCCGTATAGCGCACCGCGCCGCCCCAAGCCAACTCGCGCGTCACCTGCACCGACCCTTTACCGGCGCTGGTCTGACCCACCACCTGGGCCCGCTGGTTGTCCTGCAACGCGGCCGCCAGCACTTCAGCGGCGGCAGAGGTGTACTCATCCACCATTACGCACACCGGAGCATCGGTAAGCGTGGTGCCGGTCACCTTCTTCGTGGAGGAGCCCTCGTTGGTCTGGACCTCTACCACCACGCCGCTTTTCAGCAGCAAACTGGCAATGTCGACCGCTTGCGAGAGATAGCCGCCGGGGTTGTTGCGCAAATCCAGCACGAAGCCGGCCGCGCCCTGACTGGACAGCGACTCGATGGCGCTGCGCACCAAGTCGGTGGAATTGGCGGTAATCTGGCGCACGCGAATGACTCCCACGTTATCCCGCAGTTCAGTCGAGACGTTCTCTTCCGCATATTCTTTGCAGGCGAGCGTGGTGGAGTACTCGAGGCCCGTTTCCGCATCCAGGCTGGTGGGACGCATCCAGGACACCACCACCGAAGAGCCGTCGTGCTCCGCTAGGAAGTTGACCACCTCGGTCATGGTCCAGGCGTGGGACTCGTCGCCGTCGAGACCGATGACGAAGTCGCCCGCCGCGACCCCCTTCGCCTCCGCTTCCGAGCCCTCGAACACGTCCGCCACATAGGCGCGGCCGTTGTATTCGGAAAACACCACGCCGATGCCCGCGTAGCTGCGGTCGGTGGTCTCTTTGATGTAGCTGTTGTAGCGATCCGGGTCGTAATAGACGGCGTAAGGGTCGTCGGTAGCCTGCATCATAGCCGTCAGCATGCCGCTCGTAGCCTCGTCCAAGTTCACCGAGTCCAGGCTGAAGTCCGCGAGCAGGTTCTCCACATCGGACACCCGCATGCTCACCGAATCGAAGGTGGTCTTGCCGGTGCTCGAATCGGTTGACGTGGCCTGCCCGTCCAGCACGGGGAACCCGAGCGACTCCATGATGTCCGGCTGGCTGCGCAGGAAGAAACCCGCCATAAACGAGGCGCAAATGGCCAGGAAGACCAGGAGGGCCACCATGAGCCGACGGGTCTGGGACCGCTGGCGCTTCATGGCCAGCGAAACCTTGCGGGCCCGCTTCTCCTGTTCTGCCTGTCCCATAAGATTCTCGAATTCTCTCCGTTACACCTTGAGGTAGCGGCGCATCGCGAACGCCGAGCCCAGAAGACCGATGACCAAGCCGGCACCCAAAAGCGCCAGGTAGATCATCACATAGGTGTGGCCAGAGACATCCAGCGAAAGGAACGACACCGCATCCTGCAGGCGCGGCAGGGCGTACATGCGCAAAAGCTGAATGACGCCGATGGCAAGCCCCGCGCCGATGACCGCGTGCAGCGCGCCCTCCATGAGGAAGGGCCCACGGATGAAGCCGTTCGAGGCGCCCACCAGGCGCATGATGGCAATCTCCTTGCGGCGGGCCATGATGGCCAGGCGAATGGTGTTGTTGATGAACACGAGCGCGATGAACACGAGCAGGATGATGAGCGCCGCGCCGATGTAGCGCAGATAGCTGGTCACCGTGAACAGCTTGTCCACCGTGCGCTGGCCGTACCGGATGGCCTCGGAGGGGTCGTCCGGGTTGTCAGTGATGGACTTGTAGTCGGTGTTGTCCAGAATTTGCTGCACCACCGATTCCACCTGGGAGGGGTCGGAAAGCTCCACCTCGATGGAGGCGGGCAGCGGGTTGGTGCCGTCCAGCTGCTCGATGATGTCCGGGTTGATGGTGGTCTCGCGGAAGTCCTCGAGCGCCTGGTCCTTGCTGGTAAAGCTGACCGAGGCCACGTCCGGCAGGGCGCTGATCTGGCTCATGACCGAATCGATGGTCTCCTGCGAGGCATCGTCGGCAATGTGGGCCGTGATGGACACCTCGTTCTCGATATTGCGCACGAGGTGCTCCACAATCACACCGCCCACCAAAAACACGCCGATGATCAGCAGCGACAGGAAGATGGTGATGATGGAGCCCAGCGTGGTGGAAAGGTTTCGGGTAAGCCCCTGGAACGATTCCTTGAGGAAGTAGAAAAGACTAGACATCGGAACCGTACACGCCCCTCTCCTGGTCGCGGGTCAGGTGGCCGCGGTCCAGCACGATAACGCGCCGGCGCATGTTGTCCACCATCTCGCGGTCGTGGGTGGCGATGACCACCGTGGTGCCGGTGCGGTTGATGCGCTCCAGCAGGTCCATGATGCCGCGCGAGGTTTGCGGGTCCAAGTTACCGGTGGGCTCGTCGCAGATGAGCAACGGCGGGCGGTTCACAATGGCGCGCGCAATGGACACGCGCTGCTGCTCGCCGCCGGAAAGCTGATCCGGGTACTTGTTCAGCTTGTCCGCCAGGCCCACCAGGCGCAGCACCTCGGGCACCTGCGTCTTGATGACGTGGCGGCTCTTGCCGATTACCTCCAGCGCGAAGGCGACGTTCTCGAACACCGTCTTGTTGGGAAGCAGCTTGAAGTCCTGGAACACGCAGCCGATGTTGCGGCGCAGGTAGGGCACGCGCCAGTTGCGCATGGTGGTGAG
Source organism: Eggerthellaceae bacterium (assembly GCA_022791455.1). GTDB lineage: Bacteria > Actinomycetota > Coriobacteriia > Coriobacteriales > Eggerthellaceae > Parvibacter. The sequence continues at coordinate 244,306 of JAAVZC010000008.1, read as the reverse complement.
GTCTTCGTCGGCCACGTAGATCTTGCCGGAGGTGGGCTTGATCTCGCGGGTGAGCAACTTGATGAAGGTAGACTTGCCCGATCCGGAATGGCCCACCAAGAAGATGAACTCCCCGGCATAAACCTCGAGGGTAATATTGTCCAGCGCCGGCTTCTTCGGCTGGGCGGCATAGACTTTCGTCACATGATCGAACGTGATGACCGGCATTCCCATATGGGTGGGAACGTCGTTCACGTCGAGCACGGGCAGAGACTGGGAAAGCTGGGAGGTGGCGGAGAGCTGTCCGCCCGAGGCGGCGCTCCGATGCCTTCCGTGGGCTCCCCGAGCCCCTTGGCTCATTTCATTTGCCACAGTATGCTCCGTTTCAGTTGAATTCACCGTAACTCGGCAATTCTAGCAGAGGCCCTTACGAGAGATTGCTTTCTTCACCGCATCTTCAATGGCAGCGGCGTCAATGGAGAAGTAGGAGAGCAGTTCCTCGAATTCGCCGGACTTGCCGAAGCGGTCGTCCACGGCCACCATCTCCATGGGCACGAGGCAGTTGCGCACGAGCGCCTCCGCCACGGCCGCGCCCAAACCGCCGATGCGGGAGTGCTCCTCGGCGGTGACCACGCAGCCGGTCTTGGCGGCCGAAGCCAGGATGGTCTCCTCGTCGAGCGGCTTTACGCAGAAGGCGTCCAGCACTTCGGCGGAAATTCCCTGCTCAGCCAGGGATTCCGCCGCCAGAAGCGCCTCGCGGATCTCCACGCCGTTGGCGACGATGGTCACATCCGTGCCCTCGCGCACCACGTAGGCCTTGCCGCACTCCAGCTGCACGCCGTCGTCGTAAACGCAGGGCACGGCAGCGCGGCCCATGCGCACGTACACCGGCCCCGGCGTTTCCGCGGCCAGCTTGATGGCGGCCACGGCAGACGGGTAGTCGGCGGGCACGAACACCCGCATACGCGGCAGCGCCCGCATGAGGGCCACGTCCTCCAGCATCTGGTGGCTGCCCCCGTCGGGGCCCACCGAAACGCCGGCATGGGTGGGGGTGATTTTCACGTTCAGGTTGGAATAGCACACGGTGTTGCGAATCTGATCGTAGGTGCGCCCCGTGCCGAACACGGCGAACGAGCCGGTGAAGGCGATGTTGCCAGCCAGGGAAAGACCAGCCGCCACGTCGATCATGTTCTGCTCGGCAATACCGCAGTTGAACAGGCGCTCGGCATATTCCGGCTTCGCCGCGCCGAACTTCCCCATGGTGGTGGAGCCGGACAGGTCCGCGTCCACTGCCACAACGGGCAGCCCCGCGTCGGCAAGTTCTGCCAGGGTGGCGCCAAGGGCTGCGCGGGTAGCTTTCTTCTGGGCCCGCTGCTCGGCGGATGCAAGTTTAACCATCGTGGAACCTCCCCTACTCTTCGCCCAGCTCGGCCAGCGCCTGCGCGCACTGCTCGGCGTTGGGCGCCTTGCCGTGCCAGCCGGCCTGGTTCTCCATGAACGACACGCCCTTGCCCTTCACCGTCTGGGCGATGACCGCCCAGGGAGCGCCGTCGGGCTGGGCCTTGCAGGCACTCAGCACTTCGGTCAGGGCGTCGATGTCGTGGCCGTCCACTTCCACCACGCGCCACCCGAAGGCGGAGAACTTGTCGCTTAGGCTCTCGGGGCTGCACACCTCGGTCACCTTGCCGTCAATCTGCAGGCCGTTGTGGTCCACGATGGCAATAAGGTGCCCCAGCTTCTGATGGGCAGCGAACATGGCCGCCTCCCAAACCTGGCCCTCTTCGCACTCGCCATCGCCCATGAGGGCAAACACCGTGTTGTCCTTGCCTTCCAGGCGAAGGCCGCAGGCAGCGCCGGCGGCAATGGAGAGGCCCTGGCCAAGGGAGCCGGTGCCCACCTCAACGCCCGGCACCATAGAGGAGTCCGGGTGCCCTTGCAGCCGCGAGCCCAGCTTGCGCAGGGTCTTCAGCTCTTCGACCGGGAAGTACCCGGCACGGGCAAGGGTGGCGTACAGGGCCGGCGCCGCGTGGCCCTTCGTCAGGAAGAACCAGTCGCGTCCTTCCCATTTGGGGTTCTGCGGGTCATGGGCCATCACGCCGTTCATGTACAGCGCCACCAGGATGTCGGTAGCGGAGAGCGATCCGCCCGGATGGCCGCTGCCGGCCTCGCTCACCATTTCCACGATGTCCCTGCGAATTTGGCGCGCCTGCGCCTGGTTGTCTTGCATGTGTTCCCTTACCCCTTCTGCGAGACGTTCCACTTGTGGTAGCCGATGACGAAATCGTCCAGGTCGCCGGAGAGGACGGAGTCCACGTTGCCGGTCTCCACCCCCGAGCGCAAGTCCTTCACCATCTGGTACGGGTACAGCACGTAGTTGCGAATCTGCGAGCCGAAGGAGTTCTCCATCCGCTCGCCGCGCAACTGGTCCAGTTCCTCTTGCCGCTTGCGCTGCTCCAGCTCGTAGAGGCGCGACCGCAGCACGCGAAACGCCGCCTCCTTGTTCTGGATTTGCGATTTCTCATTCTGGCAGGTTACCACGATGCCGGTGGGAAGGTGCGTGAGGCGCACCGCGGAATCGGTGGTATTGACACATTGGCCGCCCGGGCCGCTGGAGCGGTACACATCCACCCGCACATCGGCCGGATTCAAGTCCACTTCAATGTCGTCGGGCATGACTGGCAGCACCTCCACGCTGGCGAAGGTGGTCTGGCGGCGCTTCTTGGCGTCGGTGGGGGAAATGCGCACCAGCCGGTGCACCCCCGCCTCGCTCGTGAGCATGCCGTAGGCGTTGCGCCCCTCCACCTGGATGGTGGCGCGGTCCAGGCCGATGCCTTCGCCGGGAACGATGTCGAGCCCGGTCACCTTCCAGCCCTTGTCCTCGGCGTAGCGGACGTACATTTTATAGAGCATGTCCGTCCAGTCCTGCGCCTCCAGGCCCCCCTGGCCCGGGTTCACCGAAAGGATGGCGTCGCCGCCGTCGAAGGGGCCGGTGAACCAGCTCTCCACTTCCAAGGCGTCCAGCCGCTCGGTCAGCTGCTTGAACTGGGCGCTCGCCTCCGCGGCGAAGGACTCGTCTTCGGCCGCCAGCTCCAGCGCGGTGCGCACCTCATCGAGCATGGCCTCCGCTTCGGCATAGCTCTCGATCACCGAGCGCAGGTCGGCCGCCTCCTTGGAAAGGGCGCTCGCCGCCTGCGGGTCGTCCCAGATGCTCGCATCCGACAGCTGCCGCTCCAGCTCTTCCAGCTGGCGCTTCTTGTCATCGATTCGCAAAAAGCCGCGGGCCTCTTCGGTACGCTTGGCGGCCTCTTCTACCTCTCTTGCCTCAATCACGACGGGGTTCTCTCCTCTGACGTTCGGTTCCTGTCATCTTCTTTCGAGCGGGCAGGAGCGGGTCAGAGGTCGCGGCCGTGGCACTTCTTGAACTTCTTGCCGCTGCCGCAGGGGCACGGATCGTTGCGGCCCACGTTGGCATAGGGGTCTTCCGGATCTTTCTGGAAGGTTTGGGGCTTGGCCGGTGCCGGAGCGGGCGCGGGGGCGCCGGCGCTGGCAGCCTTTACCGGCGGGCGGCCGGCGGAGGTGGACTCCAGCGCCTGTTCCGGCGAGGAGTAGCTCATCTTGCGGGCCAAGGGGTCCGGATGCTCCGGCAGCGCCTCGGCCGGCGAGGCCTGGGGCTTCGCCGCAATCTCCAGGCGCAGAAGCGTGCGCAGGTAGTCGTCGTACATAGAGGCGGTAAGGGCCTCGAAGGCCAGGTAGGCCTCGTTCTTGTACTCCACCAGCGGGTCGCGCTGGCCAAAGGCGCGCAGGCCAATGCCGGTTTTCAGGTAGTCCATCTCTTGCAGGTGCGCCATCCAGCGGGTGTCGATGATGCGCAGCATCACCTGGGCCGCCAGGTTCTTCATCATCTCCGGCCCCAGCTGCTCCGCCTTCTCGTCGTAGAGGGTCTGCAGGTAGCGGGTGACTGCCTCGGTCATGGCTTCGGCAGAGTCCTCCGATTCCGCAACCGCCTTCGAGGAGAAGTCGCTGCGGCCGGTCATGTTGGCCACCCACAGATCCAGCGCCTTCAGATCCCAGTCTTGCACGTCGTCTTCCGAGCAGTCGTCCCACACCACGTCGTAGGCGGCGTCGTTGATGAGCTTCGGGATGCGGCCGGAAATGTCCTTGCCGTCCAGAATGGCGTTGCGCTCCTCGTAGATGGCCTTGCGCTGCAGGTTCATGACATCGTCGTACTCAAGCACGTTCTTACGGGCGGCGAAGTGCATCTGCTCCACCGTGCGCTGGGCGTTCTCGATGGATTTGGACACCATGGAGGCCTGGATGGGCATGTCGTCGGGCATGTTGGTCTTCTGCATCATGGCGGAGATGGATTCCATCTTGTTGCCGCCGAACAGGCGCATGAGGTCGTCTTCCAGCGACAGATAGAACTGGGAGCGACCCGGGTCGCCCTGACGGCCGGAACGGCCGCGCAGCTGGTTGTCGATACGGCGGGACTCGTGGCGCTCGGTGCCGATGACGCACAGACCGCCGGCAGCGATCACCTGGTCGTGCTCGATGGCGCAGGACTCGCGGGCGTCGGCCAGGGCGCGGGCGCGCTCCTCCTTCGAGGGGAACAGCGGGTTGGGGTTGCCCTCTTCGTCAAGCGGGGCGGCCGCCGGGTCGAAGCCGCGCACGCGCAGAAGCTCGTCGGCCATGACCTCGGGGTTGCCGCCCAGCAAGATGTCGGTACCACGGCCGGCCATGTTGGTGGCGATGGTGACGGCGCCGCTGCGGCCCGCCTGCGCCACAATAAGCGCCTCGCGCTCGTGGTTCTTCGCGTTCAGCGTCTCGTGCTTGATGCCGCGCTTGGAAAGCAAACGCGAGAGCCGCTCGGAGCTCTCAATGGAAACCGTGCCGATGAGGCAGGGCTGGCCCGCCTCGTGGCGCTCGGCCACATAGTCGGCCACAGCGTTGAACTTGGAGTCGATGGTGCGGTAGATGAGGTCGTTCTCGTCCACGCGGATGACCGGCTTGTTCGGCGGAATGGCCACAACGGGAAGGTTGTAGATCTGGCGGAACTCCGCGTCCTCGGTCATGGCGGTACCGGTCATGCCGGACAGCTTGTCGTACAGGCGGAAGTAGTTCTGCAGCGTGATGGTGGCCAGCGTCTGGTTCTCTTCGCGCACCAGCACGTGCTCTTTCGCCTCCACCGCCTGGTGCAGGCCCTCCGACCAGCGGCGGCCCTCCATGATACGGCCGGTGAACTCGTCGACGATCTTCACTTCGCCGTCGGTCACCACGTAGTCCACGTCGCGATGGAAAAGGAACTGCGCCTTCAGCGCCTGCTGCAGGTGGTTGGCCAGCTGACCGGACGGGTCGGCGTAGATGTTGTCGATGCCCAGCATCGCCTCGATCTTCTCCAGGCCGCTCTCGGTGGCGTTGATGGTCTTCTTCGCCTCGTCCATGTCGAAGTCCTTGCCCTCTTTCAGGCCGGGCATCACGCGGGCGAAGCGCTTGTAGGTGTCGGCCGCCTGGGTGCCGGCGCCAGAGATGATGAGGGGCGTGCGGGCCTCGTCGATGAGGATGGAGTCGACCTCGTCCACCACGCAGAAGCTGTGGCCGCGCTGCACGCGGTTGCCGGCGCGGGTGACCATGTTGTCGCGCAGGTAGTCGAAGCCGAACTCGGAGTTGGTGCCGTAGGTGACGTCGGCCTGATAGGCGGGAATCTTGTCGCGAGGGTTCATGCCGTTCTGGATGAGGCCGGTGGTCATCCCCAGGAAGCGGTAGATGCGCCCCATCGACTCGCAGTCGCGGCGGGCCAGGTAGTCGTTCACCGTGACGATGTGCACGTTGGTGCCGGGAATGGCGTTCAAGTAGCCGGCCAGGGTGGACACAAGGGTCTTGCCTTCGCCGGTCTTCATTTCGGCAATCTGCCCCTCATGAAGCGCCATGCCGCCGATGAGCTGCACGTCGAAGTGGCGAAGACCCGTGGTGCGCACGCTGGCCTCGCGCACAACGGCGAAGGCCTCCGGCAGCAGGTCGTCCAGCGATTCGCCGTTCTTGTAGCGCTCGCGGAACTCATCGGTCTTCGAAGCCAGCTCGGCGTCGGAGAGCGCCGACATCTGGGGCTCGAGGCCGTTAATCTTCTCAACAATGGATTGATAGCGCTTAAGCTGCTTGCCCTCGCCCAAGGTGAGGAGCTTGGAAAGAAATCCCATAAATGGCAACCGTTTCTCTCATGCGGAATCTTGCGAAACGAGAACGCAGGACCGTGTTTGTTTTTAACCTTCGACACTATACTACACGGCCGGCGAACTGCACCCCCTCTTCATAGGCTCCACAGCCAAACACGTCCGCCATCGGGACTTATCAGAAGGGAACTTCCTCCTCGATGATAGAGCGGTACAGCCCCACAAGGGCCGGAGAGGGGTCGATGCCCAGCTGGTCGGTGAGGTAGGCGCGGCAGGCAAAGAAGGTATCCAGCGCCGCCGCCCGCTGATCGGCGGCAATCTGGGCCCGCATCTGGACCAGGTAGATGTCCTCGCGGGACTGGTCGCGGCGCAGCGCCTCCCGCGCGAACCAGAGCGCTCCCTGCGGCTCGCCCGAGTCGAGCAGCCGCCCCGACGCCGCCACGAGCGCATCGGTAATGTTGGTGTGCATGCGGCGACGGTTCTCCCGAATCAGCGCGTTGTCCCGCTCCGCCGGCAGAAGCACGCCGCCGAATCGCCCGCTCGCGAGCGCCAGCAGCTCCTCCCAGTCGGTGCCGCCCCCGCCGCCGAACAGCAGCTGGCGGCACAGGTCCTCGAAGGGTTCCAGGTCGGTTTCCACCAGGTCGTAGTTGATGCGCACGCTCAGCTCGGTTCGGATGAGGTAGGGACACTCCCCTTCCACCGACAGCACGCGGCGCAGCAGCGCCCAGATAGAGTAGAAGTTCTTGCGCGCGGCGGCGGGGCGGGCGTCGGGCCAGAAGGTGGAGGCCAGGTAGTCCACCGACACCTCGCGGCCGTGGTTGAGCACCAGCAGCGCCAGAAGGGTGCGGCTCTTGCGGCGGGCCAGCAGCTGCTCGTCCAGGCGAACGTCCCCCAGCTGCACGGAGAGGGAGCCGAAGAGGTTCACCCTCAGCGGCGGGTACATGCCGCGGCCCGAGCCTTCGGTCTTGGGATGGTCGGGGGTATCCGGCCGGAAGGCATCGGCGCGGGCTGCCTTGCGGGCCGCTTTGTCGGACTCCATCTGGCGACAGGTGCGCCGATAGAAGCCCTGCTCTTCCGCCAACTCTCCCCCGCGCTTCTTGAGCGCGCTTTCGGTGGCCGACCGCAAGCGCAGGTTCACTTCCACCAGGCGCCCGTCCAGCACCGCCTGGATCAGGCGCCCCATCTGCACATGGCCCCAGCCGAGCGCGTCGCCTTGCGCCGCCATGGCGTCCAACGAGAGCACGCTATCCTGGACAAAATCCTCCAGCGCCTCCGCCTCTTCCACCGCCATGGCGTCGAGCGCCGGCCGGTGCCGGACGATGTCCGAGAGAATCAGGCAGGCGGACACGAGCATCTCTTTCGGCCAAAGGCGGGCCGCGGGCCCCACCCGCTGACGCTTCTGCTCCTCGAAGACGCTGGCCGCAAGCGCCGGCGATTCCTGGAGCGCCGCGTGCACCGCAAGCACGTCCAGCATCTTCGCTGGCACTTCGGGCTCTTCTCCCATTGCCTGCTGCGCCTCCGAGCGCCGCGCCACCGCGCTGATGGCCCTATCGGCGCTCTCGACTTCTTCACCGGATCCGATCATGGCCAAGAGCAGGGCGGCCATCGTGCGCGAAGAGTCGTCGCTGATGGATGAGGCCACCACTCCGCGGGCCGTTCGCACCGCTTCGCCGTCGTCGCCCATGGCGGCGAAGCTCCAAGCGGCTGCCGAGCCTGCCGGCGCCGGCACGGGCACATGACGGCAGCTGGCCCGCATGAAGGCCACGCAGTAGTCTTTCGAGTAACCCGCCCGCACAAGCGTCCAACTGTTCTCGCCCAGCCATTGCATGGTGGAGCTTTGGGAGGCGACGCAGGCCATAGTTTCGAAAGCGCGGTCTACCTCCCCATGGTTCAGCAGCAGGTTCGCCGCCCGCGACGCCATGCCATCGCGGTTGCCGCACAGGGCGTTGGCGCAGCTTTGCCGCAGCGAGTGGCTGATCACCTGGGTGAAATCCCCCACCGCAATCGGCGACGCGAGAAAGGTGTCCCCTTCCCCGCCAAGCCCGGTGTAGGGGTAGTCGCGGGCGAGCAGGTCGACGGCCTCTGCCAGCCGCCCCTTCTCCAAGAAGCACTCCAGTTCCGACACCTCGCCGCGCCCCACCAGCAGAATGGCGCTTGCCACCAGAAACAAATCTTGGGGAATGTCTTCGCGCCGCAGACCCTCCAGCAGCTGCAACTGGCCGCGCTCTCCCCACACCAGGCACGGAATGCGGGAGCTGGGAGGCAGCGTTTCCGCGACCGGGCGCTCTTCGTCGACCAGCCGCGGCTGCCGCTCCTCCACGGTGACCAGCAGCCCGAAGCCGTTCAGCAGCACGCGATCCTTCAGGCGGCCGCCGTATACGTCGGCCGAGGGCGCCAGCGAGCAGATCACCTCGTTGCCTTTCCGAATGAGCTCCTCGATGAGCGCGGTGAATTCGTCGGCGCGACGCTCGTCCAAGCAGGGAACATCTTGGAACACCACAAGCAGCTGGCCGTTATCGTGGGTCTGCAGGTCGGAGAGAATGGTGCCGGCGTCCAAGTCCCGCAGAAAGCAGGGAGAGGTGCCGCAGATCCAGAACACGTGCTCGAAGGAGAAGACGACCTGGGCGTACTCCCCCATCAGGGTTTTCTTCCCGAACCCCGCTGGCGCCACCAGGAAGCGGGGGCTATAGCGCTCTGCCAGCAGCTCGTTCACCAGCTGGGGTCGCGAAATGTGACGAAGCGGAATCACCCCCTGCGGCTGGCGTCCCCGACAGGCAGCATCTCGGATGAAATTGGTCATAACCCCTCCTCACAGCGCAGTTTCGTCCCGAAAGAACGGACGGCCATAGTAGGTTTTTTCCGCGCGCCCCCTCAACCGCGCCCCGCAAACCCTTCACGCCCCAAGACAGCCCTCCTTCCGCCTTCCGCGAAAACCGTCACGATCCGCGACCACTTCGGCTGCCCAGCATTCCCGCAAATCTCGCCTGCCCAAGCCCCTTGCTACCTCATCGCGATCGTCCACCTTGCTGGAATAATCGATTTTTCCAGCAAGTGCCACAACAAAAAAGCGGTGCCCGGCAAGGGGCACCGCTTCGGTTGAACGCGAAAGGTTCGGGTGGGGCGCTGCAGTTACAGCGTGGGGGCCAGAAGGGCCAGCAGGGGCACCAGCAGCAGGGCCACGATGTTGAACACCTTGATCATGGAGTTCAGCGCGGGGCCGGCAGTGTCCTTGTAGGGGTCGCCCACGGTGTCGCCGGTAACGGCCGCCTGATGGGCGAAGGAGCCCTTGCCGCCGTACTTGCCCTCTTCGATGAGTTTCTTGGCGTTGTCCCAGGCACCGCCGCCGGAGGTCATGGAAATGGCCACGAACAGACCGGTGATGATGGTGCCCACAAGCGCGCCGCCCAGCACGCGGGTGGCGAACGCGAACGCATCCGGATAGCCCACGGCGCTCAGGATGAAGCCGATGATGATAATCACCACAGGGGTGCCGATGGGCAGGCAGGCGGGGAGCACCATCTCGCGCAGGGCCGCCTGGGTCACCAGGTCGACGCACTTGGCGTAGTCCGGCTTGCCCTCGCCTTCCATGATGCCGGGGATTTCCTTGAACTGGCGGCGCACTTCCTTCACCACGTCGCCGGCAGCGCGACCAACCGAGGTCATGGCGCGGGAGGCGAACAGGTAGGGCAGCAAACCGCCGATGAACAGGCCGATGAGCACGAACGGGTCGGACAGGTCGAAGGCCACCACGAAACCGGTCTCCTCCGTCACCGTGTGGGTGAAGTCGGCGAACAGCACCACGGCCGCCAGCGCGGCGGAGGCGATGGCATAGCCCTTGGTGACCGCCTTGGTGGTGTTGCCCACCGCGTCCAGCGCGTCGGTGTTCTCGCGCACGCTTTCCGGCAGGCCGCTCATTTCAGCGATGCCGCCGGCGTTGTCGGTCACAGGACCGAAGGAGTCGATGGCCACCACGATGCCGGCCATGGAGAGCATGGCAAGCGCCGCAACGGCAATACCGAAGATGCCGCCCAGGAAGAAGCTGGCAAGCGTGGCCACCACGATGACCAGGATGGGAAGGCCGGTGGCCTCCATGCCCACGGCCAGGCCCTGGATGACGTTGGTGCCGTGGCCGGTAACGGAAGCCTCGGCGATGGAGTCGACGGGCTTCTTAGTGGAAGAGGTGTAGTAGTCGGTGATGTAGACCATGGCGGCAGTGAGGGCAACGCCGATAACAGCGCAGATCCACACGGAAATGGCGCTCAAGCCCGCAGGGGCCAGCGCGGTGTTCACCACGGTGATGTCGCCAAGCATCCAGAAGGTGATGGGCAGGAAGGCCACAACAGCAATGCCGGCGGCAATCCAGAGGCCCTTGTACAGGGCGCCCATGATGGTGCCGCCCGGGCTCATCTTCACGAACACCGTGCCGATGATGGAGGCGATGATGGAAGCGGCGCCAATGACCAGCGGGAAGCCCAGCGACATGGCGATGGACTCCATGCCGAAGGCCAGGTTGCCGATGAGCATGGCGGCCACGGTGGTCACCACGTAGGTCTCGAACAGGTCGGCGGCCATGCCAGCGCAGTCGCCCACGTTGTCGCCCACGTTGTCCGCGATAACGGCAGGGTTGCGGGGGTCGTCCTCGGGGATACCGGCCTCAACCTTGCCCACGAGGTCGGCGCCCACGTCGGCGGCCTTGGTGAAGATGCCGCCGCCCAGACGGGCGAACACCGAGATGAGCGAGCCGCCGAAGCCCAGGCCCACCAGCGCGCTCCAAGAAGCCACGCCGGAGTACACCAGGAAGGAGAACAGGGAGACGGACAGGATGCCCAGGCCGATGACGAACATGCCGGTCACGGTGCCGGACTGGAACGCCACGCGCAGAGCGGCACCAAGGCCGGTACGGGCAGCCTCAGCGGTGCGCACGTTGGCGGCAACCGAAATGCGCATGCCGATATAGCCGGCAGCAGCAGAGGCGGCGCCACCCAGCAGGAAGCCCAGCGCGGTCCAAATGCCGAAGCCGGAAACCCCCATGAAGCCGGGGACGAGCAGGATCACCGCGATGATGACAGCGGCAATGGCCACCGTCTTGTACTGGCGAGCAAGATAGGCCATAGCGCCCTCTTGAATCGCCGATGCGATGCTCTGCATCTTCTCGTTGCCCGCGGGCAATCCGTTGATGCGCTTGATCAAGGCGCCGGCATACACGGCGGCAATAACGCCCGCCAGCAGGCCCAAGATCAAGGGAATAGAAGCTTCCATGAATCTCCCTTCCGAAACGTATAAGACACGCGGCGCCCACTTCGAGCACCGCGTGTCTTTATATCATCAAATCTGGGGTTGCACCGTGCGAATTTCCCCATCGGAAGAGCATCCCGGTAGCGCGGGGTCCTGGGGTCGGAGGGGTTGAGGCCGATTCTGAGCGCCCCGCCAAAGAACGCGATACATGAAGAAGGGACCCGATTTGCGAAGCAAATCTTTGCGTCCCTTCCTTCATCGCGTTCGACGCGGGATAAGCGCGAGGCTAAGGCCGATGCCCCTCTGCCCCCAGGGCCTCGCGCGGACAGGCGGCTACTCGCTGCGGCCGAGGAGCTTGGCGATGCGCTCGCTGTAGATGAGGTCGGTCATGCCGCCCTCGGACTCCAAGTCCACCACCGGCGCGTCGTTCCACAGATCCTCCAGGCGATAGTGCTCGCGCGTTTCCGGCTGGAACACGTGCACCACCACGTGGCCGTAATCAAGCAGCTCCCACGAGCCGTCCTTGGTGTTCTCGCGGTGCAGCGGCTTCAGGTGCGCCTCTTCGCGCAGCTTGTCCTCAATCTCGTCGATAATGGCCTCTACCTGGCGATTGTTGGAGGCGGTGGCAATGACGAAGTAGTCGGTGACGCCGATGAGCTCCTTCACCTCCTGCACCATGATGTCGGTGGCCTTCTTCTCGTCGGCGGCGCGGGCGGCAATCAGCGCGGCAGTGCGGGAGCTGACCTGTCCTTCGGGCACCTTCTGCTCAGTTTCGTTTTCCAAGATCGTTGTCCTTTCGCTTCGGAACGCGCTTGGCGTAGGCGTTCCAGACTTTAATGGTATCAGGATGCAGCGGACGCTGGCGCGACAGCAGCAGGAACGTCCAGTACTCGTAAACCCGGAGGAACAGCTCTTCCAGGCTCACGTGGCCGATAAGGGCGCGCAACTCGTCGATGTCGCCGAACTGGCGACCCGGCTCAAGCGCGTCGGCAATGTAGACCACCATGTCCAGCGGCGTCATGTCCACGGCGGCGGTGGTGTGGCGGTCGATGGCCTGCAGCACGTCGGCGGGAATCTGCGGGAAATCGCGCCCGAGGGCGGCAGCGGCGGTGTGGCCGTGGAGAACCTGCGGCATGTCGTAGATCACCTCGGGGGGAATCTTTCCCTCCAACCCCAGGTCAAGCGCCCGTTGGCGAATCTCTTCGTCGCCGTAGCCCTTGTCCCAGTCGTGCAGCAAGCCCGCCAGATGAGCCTTATCGCGATCGACGCCGTAGACAGTGGCCAGATGGGCGGCCGTTTCCGCAACGCCTTCGATGTGGGCCAGCCGCCGCGCGGAGACGCGGGTCTTCAGGTCTTCGTGACGGGCATCGTAGAAGGCCTGCGACAACGCTCCCTGGCCGTCGCTTTCGGCCGTGCCCGGCGCCACAGCTGATGCATGCGGGTCATCCACCACCTGCGGCGATGCCGTTTTCAGCACGGTTTCCGGCGTCCGGTAGAGGCGGTGACGGAAGATGTACTCGCACACCGAAAGGGTGGTGAGATAGCGCAGCGAATAGCCCTCCCCCACCATCTGACGCAGCTCGCTCGAGGAAATGGCGAGCGACGTCACCTGGAAATAGCTGATGCGGAAATCGCCCAGGGCGGCAATTTCTTGCTTGAACGACTCCGTCACTTCGTAGCCCGGACGGGTGGCGGCCACGAAATCGACCATCTGGGCAATGCACCCGCTGTCCTTCCATCGTGCGATGGAGAGAATGGAGTCGGCGCCGGTTATGTAGACGAGGCGCACGTTTTCGGGGAAATGCTCCCGCAGCTCGCGCACCGTGTCCACGGCGTAGGTGAGGCCGCCGCGCTCGATTTCCATAGGGCTCACGTCGAAGTGGGGATTGGGTAGGCAGGCCAGGCGGCACATGTCCAGCCGCTGCAGCGCCGGCGTGACGGGTTTGCCCTGCTTGTGGGCGGGATTTCCGGTGGGGATGAAGATGACCGCGTCCAGGCCGAAGTGTTCCCGCGCCTGCTCGGCGCAAGCCAAGTGCCCAATGTGGATGGGGTCGAAGGTGCCGCCCATGATGCCCAAGCGCACCTCGGCGCCATCCTGGCCCAAGTGGTCGAAGCGGCTTGAAATGACCGTCATCTACGCTCTCACCTGGCCGTTTCCCCGCAGTTGGTACTTGTAGGAGGTAAGCGCCTCCAGCGCGAAGGGGCCGCGAACGTGGGTCTTCTGGGTAGAGATGCCAATCTCGGCCCCCAACCCGAACTGACCGCCGTCGGTGAAGGCGGTCGAGGCGTTGGCGTAGACCGCGGCGGCGTCCACCCGGTTCAGGAAGTCCTCGATGGCCTGCGCGCCGGCTTCGGTGGACGCATCTGCCACGATGGCCTCGGAGTGCATGGTGCCGAAGCGATTGATGTGGGCAATGGCCTCTTCCGGGCCGCTCACCACCTTGACCGCCAGCTCCGGTGCCAAGTACTCGGTTTCCCAATCCTCTTCCGTGGCGGGCAGAAGCGAGAGCCCCTCGATGGCGCTCTTGGTGGCGATGGCCGTGGCCGCTTCGTCCGCGTGCACCGTAACGCCGTGGGCGGCCATGCGGCGCAAGGCCTCGGGGAGCACGCGCGCGGCGCACCCTTCGTCCACCAGCAGGGTTTCCGCGGCATTGCACACGCCGTAGCGGCGGCACTTCGCGTTCTCCAGAATATCAGCGGCCATTGAGCCGCCGGCGGTTTCGTGCACGTACACGTGGCAGTTGCCCGTGCCGGTCTCGATTACCGGCACCTTCGCGCACTCCACGCAATGACGGATGAGCCCGGCGCCTCCGCGCGGGATGAGCACGTCCACCAGGCCGTGGAGGCTCATGAGGATGTCGGTGGCGGCACGGTCGGTGGTGGTGATGGCCTGGATGCAACCGACGGGCATGCCGGCCCCTTCAGCGGCGGCCGCCAGCACATCGGCGATGGCCTCGTTGCTGCGGGCGGCCAGGCTGCCGCCGCGCAAGAGCGCCGCATTGCCGGACTTCAGGCAGATGCCCGCGGCATCGGCGGTCACGTTCGGTCGCGCCTCGTACACCACGGCCACCACGCCCAAAGGTACCGTGACCCGGGAAAGCTCGATTCCGTTGTAGAGCGTGTCCCGCTTCAGCACGCGCCCGAGCGGGTCCGGCAGCGCCGCCAAATCCTCCAGGGCGGCGGCCATAGATTCCACGCGGCCCTCGTCCAGCATCAGCCGGTCCAGCAGCGAGTCCTTGGTGCCAGCAGCCCGGGCCGCTTCCATGTCCTGGCCGTTAGCGGCCACAATGGCGCCCGCGTTCGCGCGAAGCGCGGCGGCCATCGCCAACAGCGCGCCGTTGCGCTCGGCCTCGGTAGTCTGGGCCAGCCGCGCACTGGCCGCCTTGGCGGCTTCGGCCAACTGCACCACATCTTGTTCCAGGGTCATGGGGCTCCCTTCTTTCCCGTTTGTTCTCAACGGAAAATATTATTCGAACAGCACCAATTCGTCGCGATGGATGACCGGTCGGTCGGCCAGAAGCGCCAAAAGCGAATTGGCCTCCATCTCCTCGCGGCTGCGGCCGATGGCCAGTTCCAGCAGGTCGCTTCCCACGCTCGCGCGGCCGCGGCCGAACACATGGCCCGTCTCGTCGGCCACGTCCACAATGTCATCGTACTCGAACGAGCCTTCCACGCCGCGCACGCCTACCGCCAAAAGCGAGCTGCCGTGGCGAACCAGGGCGTCGCGCGCTCCCCCGTCGACCGTGACGGTGCCGCGCGTTGAATCTCCCAGCGCAATCCACAGCTTCTTGGCGCTTATCTCGTGAGGGCGCTCCGGGGCCACGAACAGGGTGCCCACGCTCTGGCCCGCAGCGGCGTCCACAATGCAGTTAGGCCGACGCCCGTGGCAGATGACCATGGGAATGCCCGCCGCCATCAGCACGCGGGCCGCCTTGATCTTGGTGATCATGCCGCCGCTGCCCACCGTAGAGCCCGCGCCCCCTGCCGCCGCCAGCACCTCGCGGCCAATGCGGTCGATCTCGGGAATCAGCGCAGCAGACGGGTCACTTTGCGGGTTGGCGGTGTACATGCCGTCGATGTCGGAGAGGATCACCACCAAGTTGGCGTCCACCAAGCAGGCCACGAGCGCCGCCAGCGTGTCGTTGTCGCCGAAGCGAATCTGCTCCACCGAGACGGTGTCGTTCTCGTTCACGACGGGCACCACCGAAAGCTCTAATAGGCGGTTCAAAGTGTCGCGGGCGTGCAGGTAGGCGGTGCGATCCGCGGTGTCGCGACGGGTGAGCAGCACCACCGAGGTGAGCATGTCCCGCGCACCAAAGGCCTGGGAATAGGCGGTGGAGAGGGCGCTCTGCCCCACCGAAGCCGCCGCCTGAAGGCTGGGCATGTCGGTCGGGCGCTTAGGGATGCCCAGGGCCTCCAACCCGCAGGCAATGGCGGCCGAGGTCACCACCACCACGTCCCAGCCGGCGTCGCGCACCGCCGCCAACTGGGCCGCCAAATCGTCCAGAAACCCGTAGTCGATCGAACTTTCGGAAGTGGTCAGCGTAGAAGACCCAATCTTCACCACCAAGCGGCGCCGACGCGCCGCAGTGCCCGTCTTGTCCATTAGATATCCAGCTCCTGATACACATCAACCGCCCCATCAGGGGATTCGTAGTCGAACGAGTAGCCGACAATGCGAATCTCGTCGCCATCGAGCGCGCCGGCGCGACGCAACGCGTCGTCCACGCCCACTCGCTTCAGGCGATGCTGCAGGAAGGTGATGGCCTCCTCGTTTTCCCAGTCGGTCTGCACCACCATGCGCTCCACCTGGGGGCCGGCCACGCGGAACACGCCCGGCTCTTCTTCGGTAATCGTGAAGCGCTTATCCCGCTCGGCGCGCTTGTGCTCCCACACGCAGTCGTACTGCACCTCGGCAGCCTCCCGCTCGCGGGCCGCTTCGCGCAGCTCGTGCACCTTGTGGGCGATGGCCGCCTTCAGGGAGTCCACGCCGGCGCCCGTAAGCGCGCTGATGCGATACAGCTTGGGATCAATGGGGCTTTCCACGAACTCGTTGCCGCCGGCCGCGGCCAGGGAATCCTCCCGTACCCGCGCCGCCAGCTTCTCGCACACCTCTTCGGTGCCGGGAACGTCAGTCTTGTTCGCCACCACGATGCGTGGGCGGTCCGCCAGCTCCTTGGCATACAGGGCCAACTCGCGGCTGATCACCTCGTAGTCCTCCAGCGGATCGCGGCCCTCCCAGTCGCCGGTGAGGTCCACCACCTGCACGATGAGGGCGGTACGCTCGATGTGGCGCAGGAACTCGTGGCCGAGCCCGCGCCCCTCGTGCGCCCCTTCAATGAGGCCGGGGATGTCCGCCACCACGAACGACAGGTCGCCGCTGGTGGCCACGCCCAAATTCGGAACAAGCGTGGTGAAGGGATAATCGGCAATCTTCGGCCGCGCCGCGCTCATCTTCGCGATGAGCGACGACTTGCCCGCGGACGGCATGCCCACCAGAGCCGCGTCTGCCATCAGCTTCATTTCCAGCTCCACCCAGCCCTCAACGGCCGGCTCTCCCAGTTCCGCAAACGCCGGCGCGCGACGCGTGGAGGTGACGAAGTGGATGTTGCCGCGGCCGCCCATGCCGCCGCGGGCCACCACCACCGACTCGCCGTCGTGGGTGAGGTCGGCGATCATCTCGCCCGTTTCCTTCGTATCTTCGAAGTATTCGCGCACCACGGTGCCCACCGGCACCTTCAGCACCAAATCTTCGCCGGTAGCGCCGTGCATGCGGCTCCCCTTGCCGTGAGTGCCGCGCTCCGCTTTGAAGTGGTGCTTGAAGCGGTACTCGATGAGGGAGGAGAGGCTGGCATCCGCCTTCACCACCACGTTTCCGCCGTGGCCGCCGTCGCCGCCGTCCGGGCCGCCCTTGGGCACATGGGCCTCGCGGCGAAACGACATGCAACCGGCGCCGCCGTCGCCGCCCTTCACATGAATGCGCACCTTGTCGATGAACATGATTTTCCTTTCGGGTTTTTCGGGTTGCCCCGATATAGAAAAAGTGCTCCCGGAAACCCTGGGAGCACTAAAAGGCTAAATATACCGCAGTCGTGTTGGGGCGTTTACTCGGCAGCAGGACGAACGTGTACGCGGCGCTTCTGTCCGCGAGTAAACTCCAGCGTGCCGTCGCACAGGGCGAACAGGGTGTCGTCCCCGCCGCGGCCCACATTCTCACCAGGATGGAAGTGGGTGCCGTGCTGGCGCACGATAACCATGCCAGTCTTCACCTTCTCGCCGGCGAACTTCTTTACGCCCAGGCGCTGTGCGCGGGAATCGCGGCCGTTACGAGTAGAGCCGAGACCTTTCTTATGAGCCATGAGATTGCCTCCTTCTTATCTACTCAGCCGTGGCAGCGCCAACGGAATCGATCTGGACGCGGGTCAGGTTCTGACGATGGCCCTGCATCTTCTTATAGTTCTTGCGCTTCTTGAACTTGAACACCAGCTGCTTCTTGCCGCGGAACTGCTCAAGCACCGTGGCGGTCACCTTGGTGCCGGCGGCCTTCGCAGGATCCGCCTCCACCTTGTCGCCGTCCACAACGCAGATAGCCTGAAGCTCCACCTTGTCGCCCGGCTGAGCGTCCAATTTCTCGATGTTGATCTTGTCGCCCGGGGCAACTTTGTACTGCTTTCCGCCCGTCTTTACGATTGCGTACATGGTATATATCTCCTTATAGGTCAGTAAACGCAAGGGAATATGCTAGCAGCGGGAAAACCCGCCGTCAACAAAAATTTTGCCCGATTCACGCAAGCGGCATAAGCGGCCCCCAGAGCCCGGGCAAGAATATGTCGGCCGGTATTATAAAGCACAACCGCCCCTCGCTGCTCCGCTGCGGCAAAAGACCAAAAAGGCCGCCTTGTCCACGGAGGAGCCGCAAAATCGGGTGGACGAGAGAATATTTCGGATCCGCAGAAACCCGGCTCGCCGGCCCACGGACCAGAAACTCCGCCTCGTCCACCAAGTAGCAGCGAAAACGGTGGATAAGGCGCACATCTCGATCCCCCAAAACCCCGAGGAGCAACCGCGGGGATCAAAAACTCCGCCTCGTCCACCGCAAAATGACGACAACTGTGGACGAGTCGGCCTTTTTGGTCCTGGCTGGGTCCCGGTGAGCTGTCCCGGGATCAACATCGCCGCCTCGTCCACGGAGACGCGCCTCGAGCGGTGGACGAGACGCCGTTTTCGGTCCCGAGGCGTCGCTTCGGCAATTGCCAGGACCGAAAACACCATCGTCCCCCACGACGCCGCGGGGTTCGAGGGGATTCTCGATCCCAAAAGGCCACAATCGGTGGCCCAGGACCCGAAATGCCGCCATCCCCCACGGCTCCGTGGGGGACGAGGGGGTTTACGATCCCGGGGACCGACGGAGGGGCTGCGCGGGGATCGCAAATGCGACCGTCCCCCACGAAATACGCGATCCGCGTGGGGGACGGCGGGGTTTTCGGTCCTGAGCAGGCGCAGTCCGTGGGGATACACGGGGTTTCCGATCCTGGCGGAGCGCGGTGCCGCCTTCGTTCCCGCGTCTTTACCCCCCGTTGTCATCCTGAGCGAAGCGCGAAGCGCGCAGTCGAAGGATCTCCGCGGTCTCCTCCCCCTCGTCATCCTGAGCCGCAGGCGGAGGATCTTCCGGTCGCAGCTGGGAAGATCCTTCGCTGCGCTCAGGATGACGAGCTGGAGAGGATCCGGGAGTCGGAGACTACTCCTGATTCTGAGGTTTGAGGGGCAGGAACTTGAGCCCTAAGAAGAAGATCAGGAAGCCGAGGGCCACGACGCCCAGCGTGACGCCGAACTCGAGCGGGGTGGGCCAGTAGACCATTCCCTGGTACGCCTGGGCCATGTTGCCCTCCCAGTTGGTGACGGTGAACGGGGTCATTACTCCCGCGTAGTCGATGTTGGCGATCTGGAAGCCGCCGACCAAGAGCTGCACGCGCTTGCAGAAGATGGCGGCGATGGCGAGCAGGGAGGCGACGACCAGCAGCGGGTTCGTGCGCAGCTGCGGCACCAGGCAGATCACGGCGGCCGCGATGCACCCGACGATCTCGATCCAGAAGAACGGGGCCAGCGGGCCGGAGACCAGCATCTCCACCACGGCCATGCCGGAGCCCGCCGGGAACGCCTCGGTCAGCAGGTCGCAGCCGAAGAAGTACAGGTCCACGAGCAGGAACACCGCGAGCAGCTTCGCAAGCTTCACCAGGTGGGACTGGCCCAGCTTCAGGTAGCCGGCGGCGCGAAGCGCGATGACAGCGGCCATCACGAGGCCGGTGCCGCAGACGAGGGCGGACGAGACGAACCACGGGGCCAAAAGCGCGGTGTGCCACATCTCGTGGGACTGCTGCAGGCCGAAGATCCAGGCGGTCACGGAGTGGACGAGGATAGCGCACACCAGCGCGATCACGCTGATCACGCGAAGGGCCACGTGGGACACCTTGCCCTTCTCGGACTGGACCTGCGCCCACAGGTACACGCAGGAGAGGATCAGGTAAGTGCCGAGCACGATGATGTCCCACATGAGGGGCGACCCCAAGTTCGAGTAGACGAACAGCTCCCACACGCGGAAGGGCTGGCCCATGTCCACCACCACCAGGCCGATGGCGGCCACCGTGGAGGCGATGGAGGTCATGACGGCTACTTTGGCGATGCCGCCGAAGCCCTCGATGCCAAAGGCCTTCGGCACCGAAGAGATAATCAAGCCGCCGGCGGACAAACCGACGAAAAACATAAAGCTCGTAATGTAAAGGCCCCAGGAATCCAGGTTCCTCATGGCGGTTTGAATCATGCCGCCCGAGAGCTGCATCGCCCACAGGACGATGCCGAGCACCACCAGAACGGCGGACACGCCGATGGCGATGTTGAGCCCCGCGCCGCCCTTCTTGGCCGCAGGAGCCTTGACGGCGCCTGCCGTCGAAACGTTTTCAGTCATAGGAGTTTCTCCTTAAAGATCGAGGTTTTCCCTCGCCACCCCGAGCGCGAGCGAGGCCCGTTTCCGGCCGTAGCCGGAAGATCCTTCGCTGCGCTCAGGATGACGAGGGAGGATTGCTGCCATCCCGGCCATCCGACGCGGGATCTCTCCACTGCGCTCCCTCCGGTCGCTCCGGTCGAGATGACGAACGAGGGCGTTATACCAGGTAGTACACAGATGGCTTGGTGCCCATTTCCGGAAGCAATTGCTCGTGGCTTCGCGTGGCGACCATCTTCGACACCTCGCTTTCCGGATCGTCCAGGTCGCCCCAGAAGCGGGCGCGACCGGGGCACGAGCCGATGCACTCCGGCTCTTCCCCGCGCGCCACGCGGTGGTAGCAGAAGGTGCACTTCTCCACCGTGTGCTTCTGGTGCGCCGGCACGTCCGCATCGCCCGTCGCGAATCCGATCGCATAACGGGGCTCCTCCCAGTTGAAGCTGCGCACACCGGTGTAGGGACACGCCGCCATGCACATGCGGCAGCCGATGCACTTGTCGTAGTCCTGGCGCACGATGCCCGTATCCGGATCCTTCCACGTGGCGCCTACGGGGCACACCTTCACGCACGCGGGGTTCTCGCAGTGCTGGCAATTCACCGGCAGATAGCCGATGGAACAGTTCGGAAACTCCCCGAATGGGACGTCGACCCCCTCGCCCTCGGTCAGGATGCGGTTCCACCAAATGTCGTCGGGAACTCCGTTCTCGGACTTGCAGGCAATGGCGCAGGTGTTGCAACCGATACACTTCTTCTTATCAATGACCATGCCGTAACGTGTCATTTGAACTCCCCCTTAAGCCTTCTCGATCTCAACGAGAATGTCGTTGAACGTCTGGTTGAGCGTCACCGGGTTCAGCTGCCGCGACGTCAGATCCTGGTAGCTGCCCTCAACGGTCTGCCACTTTTCCCAGCCCTTAGGAATGTTGCACACGCCCACGGGAAGCGAGCCGTCCACGACCGCATTCAACACCACATATCCCCGATCATTGAACACACGCACCATGTCACCCGCCTGTATGCCGCGGGCAGAGGCGTCGCCGATACTGATTTTCACCGTCGGCTCGGGGTCGAGCTCGCGCAGCCACGGCAGGTCGCCGAAGGAGGTATGCACACGCCACTTGCTGTGCTCCTGCAGAACCGAGAGCGGATACTTCTCGCGCAAAGGGTTGCCCTCGTTCACCTCCAGCGGCTCGGTGTAGTCGGGAAGCCGCAGCGGTATCGGATCGTACTCCTGACCGTAGTTCATGCGCGGCTGGGGGTTCTCGCAGTAGAACTCCAGGCGCCCGGACGGGGTGGAGAACTTGAAGTCGTGGATCTTCAGGCCGTCGTAGTTCGCTGGATTAACGTTGAAGATGGAGCCCTTCTCCTTCAGCATTTCGTAGGTGATGCCCTGCATTTGCATGAGAACAAACTCGTTGACGGCAAACTCGCAGGCCTCTTCGGACGTCTGAGTGAAATACTCGCCCAGGCCGATTGCCTGCGCAACCAAGCTGAGGAACTCCACGTTACTTTTCGATTCATACAGAGGATCGATGGCCTTGTCGTTCATCTGCAGCCAGGTAGAAGTGGCGACATCGTAGTCCTCCCACCAATGAGCAGCCGGCAGCACCAGATCGGAATAACGGGCGGTATCCGTCATCCGAGAATCGTGCGTCACCACGAATTCAACTCTGGGTAGCGTGTCGCTCAGGAACGTGGCCATTTCGGCCTGATTCGCAAACGCATTGCCGCTTACATTCAACAAGGCCTTAATAGTGTAAGGATCCCCGCCATAAGTTCCGGTCTCTAAGATCTCAGGCAAACAAAGCCACGGGATCTTGGAGGCAACCGTCATCGACGGATTGGAGTAAGCCGGGTTCAGGAACAACATGGGGCCGGCCGCAGTGCCCGGAAGGCCGAATCCACCGCCGTTGACGCCCAGGTTTCCGGTGAGGGCGCAGATGGTGGTGGCCGCATGTCCCAACGAGTCGCTGTTATCGTAACGGTCGAAACCATAGCAGGTCCAGAAGGTAGTGGGGCCGTCGGCATACATCTTCGCCAACTTCACGATCGTCTCCGCATCGATGCCGGTCTTGGGGGCCGCCCACTCGGGAGTATAGGGCTGCACCTGGTTGCGCAGCAGGGTGAATGCGGTGGTCACCTTGAAGCCGTCGACATCGAAGCTTCCCTCGTACACGGGGTTTGCGCACTCCTTTTCCGACATGCGCTGGCCGGTGGCGGCATCGAGCACCACGGCCGGATCGACGATTGTGGGATTCCCCAACCGATCCGGCGGCCCCTCGACAGGCTCCACGCCGAAGTCGCTCATGCGCAGAAACTGGCCGTTGTCCTCGCGCACCAGAAACGGAGCTACCGTGTGGACTTTGACATATTCCTCGTCATAGAGGCTGCCCTCGATAAGTTGATGGATCATTGCCATCATCAGCGCAGAGTCGGTACCTACCGTAAGGGGTATCCAAACGTCCGATTTCGAAGCGGTCACCGAGTAGCGCGGGTCGATGCAAACCACAGTCGCGCCCTTCTCCTGCGCCTTTGGAATCCAATTCCACGACTGGATGAGCGTTTCCGCATGGTTGCCGCCCCAAATAAAAATGTGCTTGGAATTGACGCAATCCCAATAGCTGTTGTTGGATCCAAAACCGGAGCCAACAACGCGGGCCTCGCCAACGGCCCACCCGTCGTCAAGACAGTACTCAATGTCTGTCGCTTCAGCCACATTGGCGAAGCGAGCCAATATACCCTTGTTGCCCTGGACGCAACCGTTGTTGCCAGTCATGCCCGGCATGGCGATGCTCTGCGGTCCGAACTCAGCACGATAGGAGTTGAACTTCTCCCCTATTTCGTCAATGGCTTCTTCCCAAGTGATGCGCTCCCATTGGCCCGAGCCGCGCTCACCCACGCGGCGCATGGGGTACTGGATGCGATCGGGATGGTAGATCCACTGGATATGCGAGCGGCCGCGCAGGCAGGGCCGGCGGTCATACTCGTACTTACCTTCCATCTCGGCAGGAATCTCCACATCGGTCTTGTGAGTCACCTTCACCACTTTGCCGTCGCGCACGTGCACCTTCATGCCACAGTTTTGCGCTGCGCAGTTGATGAAACAGGCCTCATCGCAGATGCGCTCTTCCGCCCCCTGAGAAGGATCGTCCGCAAGGGCACATAAAGTAGTCGCCCCCGAGCCGACAACCGCCAAGGCCCCAGCGGCCCCCGACGCCTTCAAGAAGCCCCTACGAGTAATCTTCCCGCTTCCAGATAAGGATTTGGTCATTTCTCCCTCCTTGTCTTCCTTCATCCGTTCAGGACGGTTCGAGGATAAAAACCGGAGCGAAAAATCACGAGCGCAAACTTTACGAGAATGCCCTCGACTGTGCAATTTTTGAATATTTGCCTGTTTATGGATGCTTTTCCAGAAAATGACCTGCACTATAATGCGAGATTGCAGAGAGGGGATGCCGATGGATCGCGCCGAATCGAGACGGGTCAAATACACAAAGAGCGCATTGAGGGACGCTCTGTTCGAACTACTTGAGACAAAATCGATAGACAAAATTACGGTCACAGAAATTTGCCGACTAGCCGACGTCCATCGAAACACCTTTTATGCGCACTACGCCGCGCCGGAAGATCTGCTGAGGGAAATCGTCGAACAGAACGATGCCATCATCCAAGGGCTCTCGGGCCTCAGAGAAGATGGCCGGGAGCGGGTGCTTGAACGTCTCTACGAAACGACGCAGAATGACTTCTTGGTAAGCACGCACGAGAACAATGATTTCAGTTTTCTCGAAAGCGCCACCCAGAACGCCATTTCGCAGAACCTTGCCGAGCTTTCCCGAGCCTGCCCTCAACTTAACGAACGGACGAGAGAGTATCTTGCAATAGCATTTACCTACGGTGCCGGAAGCATCGTGTCCCGCTGGATCCAGCAAGGCCGCAAAGAGAGCCCCGAGGAGGTTGCCGACATCATCTTCTCGTTCGGCCAGGGCATCATCGAAGCGGCGAACAAGATGCTCGCCGCAAAATCAGACGCATAATTCAGGCCCCCGAAACACGCTCAGGCACCAATCGGCTCACATCCCCGGGCCTCTGTCCGCGAAAGCGAGACATTAGGAGTGTCCCTTTGTCTCAGAAACGGGCCTACACCAGAATGCCGTTGCAGTGGTCGATCATGTGTTGGACTGCCTGGGCGCCGTAGCCTTCCAGCTTCTTCTTCGCCGGCACCAGGCGGCCGTCTTCCAGGCGGTCGTAGGAGATGCGGATCCAGCTGTAACGCTCAACAGCGGCCGGCTCGTCGCGCGAGAGGCACGACTCCACCGCGGCAAAGGGCTTCAGCTTCTGAGTGATGTGCGGGTTGAACAGCACCACCGGCTTCTCGGCCTCGTTCAGGTACGCGACAATGCACTTGGTCACGCCAATCTGGTTCGCCGCCAGGCACGCCGCCTCGTCGTTTGCCAGCAGGGTGTCCACCAAATCCTGCGCCACCGGGGCATCCTCGGCCATCGCCGGCTCGCACTTCTTGGACAGGATCTCTTCGTCCTTGATGATTTCCTTGATCATGGGGCACCCTTCTTCGGTCGATTTTTAGCAGCCGAAAGTTTAGCACATCAACTCCGCCATTCGGCGCACACGGGATCTCTCCACTCCGCGCTTCGCGCTCCGGTCGAGATGACGTAGGTGGAAAGATCCTTCGCTGCGCTCAGGATGACGATGGGGCGGACAGGACGTCAGGCAACAACGTCAACCAGCCAGCGGGGCGGGGCGGCCCTCACCAAGCGAGTTCCGCAGCGCAGCGAGGACTGTCTGAGCGACTGAGGGTTGCCCCGCCCCGCCGCCCCGCGATGAGCGTCGAGCGGAATCCCTCCGGCCGGCGCGGCCGCGGACAATGGCGTGCTTAGGCGAAGCGGGTTTGGATGCGGGTTATGGCTTCTTGGGTGGCTTCGGGGGTGTTGAAGGCGGTGAGGCGGATAAAGCCTTCGCCGGCCGGTCCGAAGCCGGCGCCGGGAGTGGTGACGATGGCCAGCTCGTTCAGCAGCAGGTCGAAGAACTCCCACGACCCCATGCCCTCCGGCGTGGCGCACCAGATATACGGGCTGTTCACACCACCCCAGACGGAGAACCCGGCGCGCTTAAGCCCTTCGCAGATGACCCGCGCGTTGCCGCGGTAGACATCCAGCGTCGCCTCCACCTGCCGCTCCCCTTCCGGTGTATAGACAGCCGCCGCCCCGCGCTGGATGACGTAGGAGGCGCCGTTGAACTTGGTGCACTGGCGGCGGTTCCACATATCGCGCAGGCTCTGGCCGTCCCGCACCAGGTCCTTCGGCACCACCGTGTAGCCGCAGCGGGCGCCGGTGAAGCCGGCAGTTTTGGAGAACGAGCGGAACTCGATAGCACAGGTGCGCGCCCCTTCGATCTCGTAGATAGAACGGGGCACATCCTCTTCGGTCACGAAACGCTCGTAGGCGGCGTCGAAGAGGATCACCGCATCGTGCTCGTTGGCCCAGCGCACCCATTTCTCCAGGTCGGCGCGGGAGAGCACCGTGCCCGTAGGGTTGTTGGGGCTGCACAGGTATACCAGGTCGACCGGCTCGTCCGGCAGTGCGGGCACGAAATTGTTCTCCGGCACCGTGGGCATGTAGTAGATGTTGGTCCAACACTCAGCCGCGGCGTCCCAGTCCCCCGCGCGGCCGGCCATGGCGTTGCTGTCCACGTAGACCGGGTACACCGGGTCGCACACCGCCACCTTCGCGTCCAGCGAGAAAATGTCGCCAATGTTGCCGCAATCGGACTTCGCGCCGTCGGAAATGAAGATCTCATCAGCGGAAACGTTAATGTTGCGCGCCGCGAAATCGTGCTCGGCAATGGCGTCGCGCAAAAAGCCGTAGCCCTGCTCGGGGCCGTAGCCGTGGAAACTCTCGGGCGCTGCCAGGTCGTCGACGGCGGCATGCATGGCCGCCACCACCGCCGGCGCCAGCGGCTGCGTGACGTCCCCGATACCCATGCGAATGAGCGGCGCGTCCGGGTTCGCCTCCTTGAAAGCGGCGGTGCGGCGGGCAATCTCGGAGAACAGGTAACTTCCCGGCAGCTGCTGGAAGTGAGGGTTCACATGGGCCATGGCGGTGCTCCTTTTGCGTCGTCCATCAAAATGACGGGCACCACTGTACCGTCCGGAAGTTTCGGTTCTGTGAAATTAAGGGAAAGTCCTTCGAAGACGCGGCTACAGGGCGTCCAGAATAGACTCCAGCTGCATCTCACTGTTGAACAGGTGAGTACGGGCGGTGCCGTCGGAGAGCGTTTCCTGCACGTCCCCCTGCCATTGCTCCACCAGAAAGCCCTGCGGCTGCGGGCCGGTGCGGGAAAGGAACTTGTAGGTGTTCACCACGGCCGTCGGGTGGAATCCCTCCGGCAGCTCCGGCGCTTTCGCCAGCGCGGGCACTTTCGCCGTGAACTGGGCCACCAGCTGCTCCATCAAGTCCTCGCGGCTGTCGAATTGGAACGCCCCGCCCATCTGGCTGAAGCCCATATTGCGGTGAAAGTCCAGGTAAGCCGTGCGCATGGACCGCTCGGCCGCGTTCTTCTTCACGAACCAGAGCACCACGAGAAACGCCACCAGCACCAGCCACACCACGAAGAACAGCCCATCGTAGGGGGAATGGTAGCCCAAGAGCACCGGCACGTACCAAAGGGCGAGCGTCCCCAGCGAAACGACGGCGATTATGATGGCGAGGGCGGTCATGGACGGTTATTTCACCTGCCCCATGAGCGATTCCAGAATGCGAGCGGTTCGGCGCAGGCGCAGAGCGGAAACGGCGGAAACACCGCCCAGGACAAGGGCGGCAACGGCCAAAGTTGCCAAGCCTCCGGCAGCAACCGCCTGCATTGCGGCGGCAGCTTCCTGAGAAAGCGGCGAAGCGGCAGCGGGAACAATTTCGAAAACGGGCGGCTCGGGCGCTTGCGCCGCCTTCTCCGGGGGCGCAGGGACGGCGTCGTCGGCCGCCTCCGGAACGGGGGCAGCCGGCAATTCCTCTTCTTCCGAAGCAGGGGCTTCCGGCACGGGCGCCTCCTCCGGCGCGGCATCGGCGGCGCTATCAGAGGAGTTCGGCCGCTGCTCAGGACGGGGGCTAGGTTCCGAATCCTCAGAAATCATAGGTGGCTGCGGCTGGTCGGGCTGCTGTGGCGAAGGCGCTTCGGGGGCCTCCGGCTGCGGATCCACAGGCGTCGGCTTGTCGGGCTGGGGGTTATCGGGCCCAGGCTTCTCCGGCCCTTCCGGCGTCGGATCGACCGGCTCCGGATTCTCGGGGCCCTCGGGCTCCACCGCCGCCTTGTCCACCAGGATGCCGTCCACGTGCCAGCCGTCGCTCAGCCATTTGATGACGTACCAGACCACCGTCTGAGTTTCGGGGTCGAAGGTGCCTCCGCTCGCCGCAACGGCGCGCTGAATCTGCTCAACCGTGGGAACCGCGGTCAAGTGAGCCGCCACCGCCTTGCCGTCGAAGCCAAAGGCCTTGGTGCCGAATTCGCCCGAGTCCAACCACTCCTGCGCCGGGCAGATGGCTTCGTCAACCGTAATGGCGCCGGAATAGCGCACATCGCCCAGATCTTCCTCCGTCTGGGGCAAGCGCGAGGTGTCTTCCGGGTAAGCGACGAAGAACATGGCGTCCACCAAAGGTGCTGGCTCAACCGTCGGGTCGTCGCCCTCGGACTCATCCTCGGGCGCGTCATCCCCCTCGGCCGCAGCAACTAAGCCGCTGGCCTCATCGGCGTGCGCCTCCCCCTGCGCCCACGCGAGCGCGGGAGCCACCGCAGTTCCCCACACGAGCGCCGCCGTCAATGCAAGGCAGAGCAGCACGCACAAAAGCGGGGGCATCTCCCCCGCCGCGCGCGCTCTCTCAATTTCCCCAAAGCTCAAAGGAAACTCCCTTACCTTCTCTCCCGCCAAGACCCTTCGAGCACGTCCTCGAAGGGCATCGGTCGGGCAAAATAAAACCCTTGGATCAAATCCGCCCGCCACTGCGTAACCAGCTGCACCTCTTCCGCGGTCTCCACTCCTTCGCAGACCGTCTCCATCCCGAGATTGGCCATGGTGGAAAGGACATCGCGGTACAGCGCCGCAACGCGGTGGTCGCTCACCACGCCCCGCAGCAACGACGAATCAAGTTTTACCACATCAAAGGGCAATGAGCATATCATAGATAGGTTCGCGAAGCCACTGCCGAAATCGTCCATGCATAGCTTCGAGCCCCCAGCTGCCACCGCGCGCAGGAAGGAATCCATGCGCTCGTCCAGGGAAGTTGCGGCGGTTTCGGTGATCTCGAACTCGAAGAAATCCGCCCCGATGCCCGCTTCCGCCATGGTCGCGGCCACAAATGCCGGGTAATCCGGATCCATGATCTCCACCGCCGACACGTTTACCTTGATCGACCGGATGCCCAGCTCCTCCAGGCGCGAGCGATGGGCGGCGGCGAAGGCGCAGATGCGGCGAAACTGCAGCCGGCCGATTTCGCCGATAGAGCCCGCTTCCTCGGCCAGGGGAATGAACTCGGCCGGCGAGATGAACCCTTCCTCCGGATGGATCAGGCGCGACAGGGCCTCGGCGCTGGCGAACTTGCCTTCCGCCACCGACCAGAGCGGCTGCAGGTACACGGCAAAGTAGTCGTGCTCGAGCGCCTCTCCCAGGCAGCGGCGCACCAGGTTCTGGCGCCGGAAGGCCGTTTCCACCTCTTCCGGGCTGGGCGCGGGCGCAAGCTGCTCTCCCCGGCCCCAGGTTTCAAGCGCCTCCGCGGCGAACTCCACCAAATTCTGCAGCTCGTCGGCCGAGGCGAGCGGGCCTTGCGGCGCCACGAACCCAACGGCGCCCCCAAGCGAAACAGTGGCTCCCGAAAGCTGATGGCTGGCGGCGAAAAACTGCTCCAGCTGCTCTGTGGTGCGCAGCCGCTCGCGGCGGGAGAGCACGATGCAGGCGAACAGCGAGGGCGCCAGCCGGTAAACCCGCCGACCGCCGGAAGCGCGGAAGAACGCATTGGCGCAGAGCACCAGGCCTTCCTCGGTCAAACTTGACCCGATAAGCCCGGCAAGCTGCTGAGGGAACTGCAGACGGGCGAACACCACCTCGAACGGACGGTCCGCCTTCAGGATTCGCTCCGCATCGCTGCGGAACAGGGCCGCGTCGTAGGCACCAGTAAGCGGATCGGTTGCGGAGAAAGGGCTTCCGGCCGACAGCAAAAGCACCAGACCACCCAACGCGATGGCCAGCCCCGTGAGCATCAGCTGCGGCACCAGCCACTCCCCCAAACACGACCCCAAGATGAGCACCGCAAACTCCAGCACCGCCACAAGCGTTCGCCGACGCAGCACCAGACGATAGCGGAGCGCGCAGGCTACCGATAGCAGACAATAGAACGCGGTATACCCTCCTTCGAAGAGGCCGATGCTGCCCATCTGCAGCAGGTGGGATTGGCCCTCGAAAGAGAACAAAAGATGGAACCAGGGGTTTGCCACCGTCGCGAACAGGGCGAACGCGAACGGCAGGCAGAGCGCCGCCACTACCGGCGCGGCAAGGCGCATGTAGTCGGCGCACAGGTAAAGGGTGTAGAGCGCCAAAGCAAATGGCAACAGGCAGCGCATCAGGGCCAGGAACGTCACGACAAGGTAGAGAAGCGGCAGCGCCACCGCGGCAGGATCGGCAAAAGCGATGAGGGCAACCACCTCGGCGGCCACTTCCAGAAATCCCAGCAGAAGCACTACTTTGAAAATGCGGGCCGTCGCCGCATCGCGCCCCCGCGACGAAAAGGCCAGATGCAAGAGCATAAACAACAGCGATGCGGCCGCAGAGGCAAGAAACCCTATGTTGAGGTCGAGGTGCACATATCCTCCGGACTTGCCGCGGCGTCGCTTGGGGCGTTTTTTGACTTCGCTCCAAGAATAACGCAAAAATGCCCCTTACGCGGGGCATTTTTGAGGTAATTGACGAATGGCTGGGTTATTGTCGATGGGCTTTGCGCCCGTGCGAGACGCCAACCAAGCGGCTGATCTCGCCAAACACTCGCAGCCGGGCGGCTAGTTCCCGCCGGCGCCCGCGGAATTATTCCCCTCGCCCGTCTCGCCCGAGCCGCCGGTGCCGGGGTCAGGGGTAGGCGTGGGGTCGGGAGTGGGCGTCGGCTCCGGGTCGGGAGTGTTCGATCCACCCGAACCGCTGCCGGATCCCGAGCCGCTCGAACCGGAATCGGGAGTGGTGGCGCCGGAGTTGCCCGTGTCGCCAGACGAGCTGTTGCCCGAATCGCCGCTTCCGGAGCTGCCGGAACCAGAACCGGAGCCGCTGTTGCTCGAACTTCCGGAACCGGAACTATCGGGCACCGTGGCGCTCGAGGAAGACCCGTTCGAAGAGGACCCGCCGCTCGAGCTGCTCGACCCGGAGTTGCTGGAACTGCTCGAAGACGACCCGCTCCCCTTCCCCGAAGAGATGGAACTGCCCGACGAGCTGGACCCGCTCGATGCGCTGGACTTGCCGCTGGAAGAGCTCGAGCTGCTGGCGGAAGAGCCAGACTTGGAAGAGCTGGAGCTGGATCCAGAAGCAGCAGAAGAAGCATTGTTCTTGTTGGCGGGATTGGAGGGATCCTGCGCGATGGCCTCCTGCGTAGAGAGCTTCGAGACAATCTCGCCGGGGTTCTCCCCCTTCTCCACCAGGGCCATCATCTCCTTGGTGGCCTCGGCGTCGTTGATCACATAGGACACGCCGCCAATATTGGCGGTGGTGGAAGGCACCATGGCGGAGTAGACCTTCAGGTTCTGCGGATCTTCGAACTGCTGCGCCAAGTCCAGCAGCTCGGCGATGGTGAGGTCGGTGGTCACGCACTTCGCGCCCTTCTCGATGACGCCGGGCAGGTCGGTCAGAGGAAGGCTCACCACCTTTTGCACGATGGCCCCCACCAGCTGGCGCTGATGGGAGGTGCGGGTGAAGTCGCCATCCACGAACTGACGGCTACGAGCATAGGAGAGCGCCTGGGTGCCGTTGAGATGCTGCGGGCCCTCTTCCAGGATCACGTGGTTGTTGTCCGAGTCCAGGTCCGCCTTGGTATCGTTGATGCGGGTGTCCACGTCAATGTCCACGCCGCCCACGGCATCTACCAAGCCCACCAGCTCGGTGAAGCTCACTTCGGCGTAATGGGAAATCTCGATGTCCAGCAGCTCGTTGGCCGCCTTGATGGCGCCGGCCGTGCCCTCGAAGGCGTAGGCAGCATTGAATTTGTTGGTGCCATAGCCGTCAATCTGGATTTTCGTGTCGCGGGGAATGGAGATGAGGATGACCGTGTTGTTAGCGGGGTCCACCCGCGCCACGATGTTGGTGTCCGAACGCTGACCCATGGAAGGGTCGCCTTCGCGCTTGTCCGAGCCCAGCAGCAGCATATAGAAGGGCTCGCTCGCTTCCTTCTTTTCTTGAGGAAGCACCCGCTTGATGTCCTCTACCTCCTGCTCGGTCTTATCACCCTGGTTGAGGTCCTTGGACACGTTGTTAAGAAACGCCGAGGCCACGCCGCAGCCAATGGCCACGATGGCCAGCGCCGACGCCACAATGGCAATGGCGATGTTGCGTTTCTTCATGCGAGTCTTGGGCGGATTTGCCTCTTCGCCGGGAGCGCTAGAGGCGCCCTCGGACATGTCGAGGGCTGTCGTTTCGGAGGCGGTCTTGGAGGGTTCGTTCTTCATGGGGCGCACTTCCTGTTAAAACCACAAACAAACTCTGTTATTTTACGCCCACAAAATCACCATGAAAGGGTTTCTCCAGGTCTGTGTTGCTATTTTTCAGATAAACGAAAGGTTTTCGTAATGTTTTAGCGGAGCTTCGCGCGGCGCTGCTTCCAATCGGGCATCACGGCGTCCATGAGGGCGTGGAATTTCGGGCCGTGGCCGCGCTCCAGCAGGTGACAGAGCTCATGGACCACCACGTACTCCAGGCACTCGGGCGGGTAGAGGGCCAGCCGCACGTTGATGCAGATGCGGCCCGTGGCCGGCTGGCAGCTTCCCCAGCGGCTGGTCATGTTGCGGTAGGCGAGATTCCCCGCCTTCACTCCCAAGATGGGCTCCCATGCCTCGATGAGGGGCGGCACGCAAGCGGAAACGACTGCCTTCCATTGCGCGATTTCCTCCGGCGACGCCTCGGCCGCTTCAACGCGGGGTGAGGCAGCGATAGCCCGTTGCTGGGCTTGAATCCAGTCGCGTTTCTCTCGCACGAACCGTTCGATGGTTCGTTGGGGAAGCCGCAGCGGTGCCGACACCTCGATGCGACCGTCGGGCGGTTTCACCCGCAGATGCATGTTCTTGATGGATTTGCGCGTCAGCCAAACTTCCAGGTCATCGATGAAGATAAGCTGCGTGGGCCGCGCGGCGCTGCGCGATTGCCGGGGGGTCATCGGGCCGCCATCGCCAGCTCGTAGGCGTCGTTGCGGGGAATGCCGAATTCGGCAGCGAGCGCCTTGGCCACATCCTTGGTGCGCACGCCCTGGGCCGCTAGCTCCTGGGCGCGCTCGGCCGCCGCCGCGCGGGCGTCTTGGAACTGCGCCGCCTCTTCCGCCGCGTTCGGCCCGTCGATCACCAGCGCAATTTCCCCGCGGATGCCACCGGGCTCGTCTGCCCGCGCGGCGAACACTTCTGCCAGCTGGGCCGCACTGCCGCGGGCCACTTCCTCGTGCAGCTTCGTCAGTTCCCGACACACCGCCACCGTGCGCTGCGGCAGCACCTCGGCAATGGCGCGCAAAGCCGCTACCAGGCGATTCGGGCTCTCGTAGAAAATAAGGGCGGCGTCCAACGGCTGCAGCTCCTGCAGAACCGACCGCTGCTCGGCCACCTTGCGCGGGAAGAACCCGGCGAAGAAGAACCGCGGGTTCACGGTGCCGCTTGCCACATAGGCGGTAGCGGCCGCACTTGCCCCCGGCAGCACCTCCACCGGCACGCCCGCCTCGCGGGCTGCCGCCACCAGCCGAAGCCCCGGGTCGGAAACCCCCGGCATGCCGGCGTCGGAACAATAGGCGACGGTCTCCCCCGCCGCGACGCGTTCCATAACCGCAGCTGCCTTCGCCCCGATCATCGCCTCGTCCAGCCGCTCCAGGGGCTTGCGAATGTCGAAGTGCGCCAGCAGCTTCCCCGTCACCCGCGTATCCTCCGCGCACACCGCATCGGCCGCCCGAAGCGCCTCCAGCGAGCGCAACGTCATATCCCCCAAATTCCCAATAGGGGTAGGCACAATTATGAGTTTCCCCGCAGCGGCCACGTTACTCCTGGATTTCTACTTCCAGTTGGCCGGCTTTTTGGATTTCGGCTCGGGCGGCCACGTCGCCGACGAAGGCGTCGCGGGCAGCTTTGGCCTGCTGCTCCTTCTCGGCCAGGTTCGCCTTCGCCACCGCGATCATCAGCTTGATGCGGTTGAGCTGGTTCACCTCCGAAGCGCCGGGGTCGTAGTCCACCGCCACGATGTTGCTCTCGGGGTAGCGGCGACGCAGCTCCTTGATGGTGGCCTTGCCCACCACGTGGTTCGGCAGACAGGCGAAGGGCTGGGTGCAGACCACGTTCGGGCAACCAGAGCGGATAAGCTCCACCATCTCGGCCGTGAGCAGCCACCCCTCGCCCATGGAGTTGCACAGCGACAGAATCTCGCTCGCGTACTCGGCCAGCTCGTAGATGTCGGCAGGCGGGTGGAAGCGGCTCGACTTCTCCAGCGCGTCGGTCACCGGCTTGCGCAGCTGCTTCACCGCGGCCAGGCCAATGCGGCTGCCCAGCGCACTCTTCTTCGACTTGCCAATCTGCTGCTGGAAGATGCCGCCGGCAATGCCGAACAGGAAGAACTCGATGAGCCCCGGCACCACCGCTTCGCAGCCCTCGCGCTCGATAACATCCACAATTTGGTTGTTGGCGGTGGGATGGAACTTCACGAGAATCTCGCCCACCACGCCCACGCGCGGCTTCGTGCCCTCCCCTTGCAGCGGCAGCGTGTCGAAATCCTCCACGATGCGGGCCACGGTGCTCTTGAATTCCGCCTGCTTCACGCCGCGGTCCAGCTGCGATTTGCATTCGGCCATCCAGTAGTCGAACAGCCGCTGGGCGCTGCCGGGCTCCACCTCGTAGGGGCGGGTGCGGTACAGGCACATCATCAACAGGTCGCCGTACTGCAGCGCGTAAACCGCCTGGTAGAGCATCTTCGGGGTAACTTTGAAGCCGGGGTTCTCCTCACCCAGGTCCTTGAACGAAAGGGCGATGACGGGAATGTGCCCCAGCCCCACCGACTTCAGCGCCTTGCGAATGAGCGAGATGTAGTTGGTGGCGCGGCAGCCGCCGCCGGTTTGAGTGATGAGCACCGCCAGCTTGTCGGTGTCGTACTTGCCGGACATGACCGCTTCCATAATCTGGCCGGTGACCAGGATGGACGGGTAGCAGATGTCGTTATTCACGTATTTCAGGCCAGCGTCCACCGCGCCGTGGTCCACGCTGGGCAGCAGCACGGCGTTGTAGCCGAAGCGGTGGAAGATGGGCACCAGCAGCTCGAAGTGGAAGGGCGCCATCTGGGGCGCCAGGATGGTCCAGCCCTCGTCGCGCATCTGCTCGGTGAACTGCACGCGCTCGAACTCGGTGGACTCGCCGTCGCGCTGCTTCACCTCGGCGGCCGCAACCACGCCGTCCGCCTTCTCGGTGAACGACTGCGGCACCAGCTTGTCAATATCGGCCAGATCGATGCAGGCGGCCGGGCAGCCCAGGGCCTCGGCGGCGGCGTCGGACGCAGCTTCCGCCTCGCGGTCGGACTGGTCCTTCAGGGCCGCCAACAGGCTGCGCACGCGAATGCGCGCAGCACCCAGGTTGGACACCTCGTCGATCTTCAGCACGGTGTACACCTTGCCGGCTGCTTCCAGCACCTCCTGCACCTGGTCGGTGGTCAGCGCGTCCAGGCCGCAGCCGAAGGAGTTCAGCTGAATGAGGTCTAAGTCCTTGCGCTGGGTGACCACCTTCGCCGCCGCGTAGAGGCGGGTGTGGTACATCCACTGGTCCACCACGCGGATGGGGCGTTCCAGCTGACCCAGGTGCGCCACGGAGTCCTCGGTGAGCACCGCCAGGCCGAAGCTGGTGAGCAGCTCGGGGATGGCGTGGTTGATTTCCGGATCCTGATGGTAGGGGCGCCCGGCCAGCACAATGCCGTGGGTGCCGGTTTCCTGCATCCAGGCCAGCGTCTCCACA
This sequence comes from Eggerthellaceae bacterium, assembly GCA_022791455.1. Lineage (GTDB taxonomy): Bacteria > Actinomycetota > Coriobacteriia > Coriobacteriales > Eggerthellaceae > Parvibacter. The sequence goes on along the minus strand of JAAVZC010000008.1, from coordinate 208,717 downwards.
CCTTTAGTGCGAATGTCGCGCTTGAAGGCCTCGTCCTCGGCCCACGCCGCTTCCACAGCCGCGTCGATTTCCGCCTGGGTGAGCTTGCCGCCCTTCGCGCCAACCGCCTCTTTGAAGTTCTCCGCCAGCTCCACGTAGAGGCGCTTCTTCAGCTTCTCTTTATTGTCGTAGGGCAGCCACGGGGAAACGAACGCCACGGGCGAATCCTGCAGCTCGTCGATGTTCAGCCGCAGCGCCTCCGGGTAGCTTGCCACGATGGGGCAGTTGAAGTGGTTTCCGGCGGTCTCATCTTCCTGGCGCTCCCACTTCGAGCAGGGCATCCAGATGAAGTCCGGCCCCTTCTCCAGCAGGTTCATGATGTGGCCGTGGGAGAGCTTCGCCGGATAGCACACGCTCTCGGAGGGCATGGATTCGATGCCCGCCTCGTAGGTTTTCTTCGTGGAGGGGTCGGAAAGCACCACCCGATAGCCCAACTTCGTGAAGAAGGTGAACCAGAAGGGGTAGTTCTCGTACATGTTCAGGGCGCGCGGAATGCCGACGGTGCCGCGGGGGGCGTCCTCCTGGGCCAGCGGCTCGTAGCCGAAGGTGCGCTGGGCTTTGTACTCGAACAGGTTCGGCACGGCCGATTTCTCGGCACCGGTGCCCAGGCTCTCGCCCTTCTCGCAGCGGTTGCCGGTGATGAAGCGGCGGTGCTTGCCGGTGGCCTCGTCCTTGCCGAAATCGTTCACGGTGAGCAGGCACGCGTTGGAGCAGCCCTTGCAGCGCACGGTGCGATGGGTGGGCGCCAGCGACAGCAGGCGGAACGTGGGCGGGTTGCCGGCCGCCTCGGCACCGGAAGCCGCAACGGCAGACTCGTATTTGTGCAGGTCAACCCGGTAACGGTCCCGCGCCAGCAGGGCCGCGCCGTACGCGCCCATGTTGCCGGCGATATCCGGCCGCACGGCGTTCACTTCGGAAAGCTGCTCGAAGGCGCGCAGCACCGCGTCGTTCAAAAACGTGCCGCCCTGCACGATGACCTTGGTGCCCACGTCGCGCGGGTCGCGGATTTTAATGACCTTGAAAAGCGCGTTCTTGATGACGGAAATGGCCAGGCCGGCAGCGATGTCGCCCACCGTGGCGCCTTCTTTTTGCGCCTGCTTCACACGGGAGTTCATGAACACCGTGCAGCGGCTGCCCAAGTCCACCGGGTTCTCGGCGGCGATGGCAGTGCTGGCGAACTCCGCCACGTCCAGGTTCAGGCCGCTGGCGAAGGACTCGATGAAGCTGCCGCACCCGGAAGAGCAGGCCTCGTTCAGCATAATGGAGTCGATGACCCCGTCCTTCACGCGCAGGCACTTCATGTCCTGGCCGCCGATGTCCAAAATAAACTCAACGCCGGGGAGCATCTCCTGGGCGCCGCGCAAGTGGGCCACCGTCTCGATTTCGCCAGAATCCACCTGAAGCGCCTCCAGCAGCAGGCCCTCGCCGTAGCCGGTGACCGTGGCATGGCCGATGGTCACAAGCGGATTGCCCGCCTCATCAACCGGCAGGTCGCGGTAGAGTTGGGCGAGCGCCGTCTTCGCGCAGCCCAGCACGTCGCCCTTGTTAGAAGCGTAGGTGGACCACAGAAGCGCGCCGTCTTCCGCCACCAGCGCCGCCTTGAAGGTAGTGGAACCGGCGTCGATGCCCAGAAACGCCGTGCCGCGGTAATCGGCCAGACTCTCGCGGCGCACTTGCTCGGCGTCGTGGCGGGTCTTGAATTCCTCGTAAGCCGCCTCGCCGTCGAAAAGCGGCGCCAAGCGCACCACTTCCGAGCCCTGCATGTCGCCCAAATTTTCCAAACGGGCCAGCACGTCGCACAAACGCTCGATCTTCGCTCCCGCTTCAGCACCGGCAATGGCGCAGCCGCAGGCCACGAACAGGTGGGCGTTGTCCGGCACGATAATGGCGTCGCCGGCCAGCCCCAAGGTTTCGTAGAAGCGCTCGCGCAGTTGGGGCAAGTACTGCAAAGGGCCGCCCAGGAAGGCAACGTTTCCCCTGATGGGACGACCGCACGCCAGGCCCGAGATGGTCTGGGTGACCACCGACTGGAAAATGGAGGCGGCAATGTCCTCCTTCTTCGCGCCCTCGTTCAGCAGCGGCTGCACGTCGGTCTTGGCGAACACGCCGCAGCGGCTGGCGATGGGGTAAATGGTGGTGTGGCTCTTCGCCAGCTCGTTCAGGCCGCCGGCATCGGTGTCCAGCAGCGCCGCCATCTGGTCGATGAAAGCGCCCGTGCCACCGGCGCAGGTACCGTTCATGCGCTGCTCGATGCCGTTGTCGAAGTAGATGATCTTCGCGTCCTCGCCGCCCAGCTCGATGGCCACGTCCGTCGCAGGGATGAAGGTCTCCACCGCGGTCTTTGACGCGATGACCTCCTGCACGAACTCGATGGAGAGCCACTGGGAAAGCAGCAGGCCGCCGGAACCGGTGATGGCGATGGTCATGGCTTGCGTGGGGAACTGCTCAGCCGCCTCTTTCAGCACTTCCACGATGGTGGCGCGCACGTCGGCGTGATGGCGGCGGTACACCGCCCACAGGATCTCGTTTTCGCCGTCCAGCACCGCCAACTTCACCGTGGTGGAGCCCACGTCGATACCGATGTGCAGCACGTCTTTGGCCTCCGGGGCCTGGGCGTCGGGCATGGCGCAGGCCAGCGACGCATTGGCGGGCGCGGCGGAATCCTGCCCCTGAGCAGGCGATTCGTCTTCGATGCGCGTCACGCGCGGAGCACAGGAAGGAGCATTCTCCCCTTGGCCGACCGTCACATAGGAACTTGCATTGTTCTTTTTCAGCATAGTTGAAAGGGCCCTCCTCGGCCCGGTCAAAATCAAACGCTTCGCTTCAATGTTCAACCCATGAATTATAAGAGGTTTCCGCGTTTTTGAAAGAAACATTCCCCGCCCGCACCGAATCAGCGGAGTTCCATTCACGCCCATGACCGGTAAATGACAAAACGGGCTGGCGGAATTGACGAACCCTAGAATTGCGTCAGCACAAAAGGGCGCGAACGCTGCCGCGAAGCGCCGGGAAAGGAGCAGCTATGAGCGTTGTCAACGATCGAAAAGTGGCCATCATCGGATGCGGGTTCGTAGGCTCTGCCTCTGCCTTCGCCCTCATGGAGTCGGGCCTGTTCTCGGAAATGGTGCTGGTAGATGTGGACCAGGCACGGGCGGAAGGCGAGGCGCTTGACATCTCCCACGGCACCGCATTCGCGAGCCCCATGGAAATTCGCGCCGGCGGCTACGACGACATCGCGGACGCCGGGGTCATCGTCATCACCGCCGGCATCGGCCAAAAGCCCGGCGAGACCCGCATCGATTTGGTGAACAAGAACGTGGAAGTGTTCAAGGGCATTCTGGGAGAAATCCGCGCGCGCAACTGCGGCGGCATTCTGCTGGTGGTGGCGAACCCGGTGGACATCCTCACCTACGTGACGGTGAAGCTCTCCGGCCTGCCCGAGAGCCGCGTCATCGGCTCGGGCACGGTGCTGGACACCGGCCGCTTGAAGCACATCATTGGCGAGCGGCTGGCGGTGGACCCGCGCAACGTGCACGCCCGCATTCTGGGCGAGCATGGCGACAGCGAGCTCATCGCCTGGTCGAGCGCGCACGTGGCCGGCATTCCGCTGGAAGACTTCTACCACATGCGCGTGGACGGCAGCTACGACGACTTCCGCCACGAGATGAGCGACGTGGTGCGCAATTCCGCCTACGAGATCATCGCGAAGAAGAAGGCCACCTACTACGGCATTGCCATGGCGGTCACCCGCATCTGCGGCGCCATCGTGCGGGACGAGAAATCGGTGCTGTCGGTGTCGAACTGCCTGCACGGCGAGTACGGCATCACCGACGTGGCCCTTTCCACCCCCTGCATTGTGGGCAAGGAGGGCATCGAGGTGCGCATCCCGCCGTCGCTGAACTACCAGGAGCAGCAAGAGCTGAAGGCCTCCGCCGAAACTTTGCGCGAGGTAATAGAGGCGCTCGACCTGGGCGAAGAGGCGAAAGCCGAAGACTAGCCTCCGCCGCCGCGCATGGGGGCAGCAACCGCCCAGCAAACAAGAAAGGGGGACGCGCAACAAGCACGCCCCCCTTTCTTGGCTTCAATTAAAACCTTGCGCAGCTACACGCCCATCGGGGCGTCGTCGTTGTAGGGCAGGCGCTTCACCAGCTCGCAGTACTCTTGAATCTGCTGGCGGGTTTCGTGGTCGAACAGCTCGATGTGCTCGTGCAGCAACTTCGCCAACTGCTTAACCGCCTTCGGACGCGCTTCCTTGTCGCGTCCTTCCTTCTTCTCGATGATGTCCGCCCACTGCTCGCCCTCGTCGATAGCGTGGCGCAGTTCTTCGGGAATATCTTCGTGACGCTCGGCCTCGCGCACGGCGGGGATGATAAATTCCTGCTTGGCGATGATTTTCTGCAGCAACTCTTTGTTCTCCATGGGAGATCACTCCTTGCATTTTTGATTGCGAACGCGGGCACGGCGGCAAGCCGCAGCCAGCCCTGTTCTCATTCTAGGATCGTCATGCAGGGTCGACGGCGCAGATGGGCAGCGCTCAACAAACCCCAACGCGCTTGTTGCCGTTCCGTTTGACACAGAACGCAAACCGCAAGATTTCACATTCGCTTTACACAGCTCTCACCGGCCTCTCGCATGGGACTTCTATTCTGGGCGAAAACGTTGCGGGCGCCCCAAAGCGGCGCCCGCGCCCCACGAGAAGGGAAGCCCATGCAGGAGCTGCTGCAAATTGGAATCGGACTTTTGGGAGGACTGGCCATCTTCCTCTACGGCATGAAGCTCATGAGCTCGAGCCTGCAGGAAGCGGCCGGCGCACGCATGCGCTCCATTCTGGCCGCCGTGACGAAGAACCCGCTTCTGGGCGTGCTCACCGGCGCCGTGGCCACCGCGGTGCTGCAAAGCTCCAGCGCCACCACCGTCATGGCCATCGGGTTCGTGAGCGCCGGCCTCATGCGCCTGCCCCAGGCCATCCCCATCATCATGGGCGCCAACATCGGCACCACCATCACCGCCCAGATCATTGCCTTCAAGCTTTCGGACTACGTGCTGGCCATCGTGTTCGCCGGCTTCGTGATGATGTCGCTGGCCAAGCAGCAGAAGGCGAAGCTTGCGGGCACGGCGGTGTTCGGATTCGGCCTGCTGTTCCTTGGCATAGACACCATGGGCGGCGTCATGAAGCCTCTGGCTGAGAACCCTGTGTTCACCGCCATGATTGCCCAGGTCACCGGCGTGCCGCTTCTGGGCGTGGCCGTGGGCACCTTCATGACGCTCATCGTGCAGAGCTCCAGCGCCACCATCGCCGTACTGCAGAACTTCGCCGCCCAACCGGGCCCCGACGGCGCCAGCCTCATCGGACTTCAGGGCGCCATCCCCATCCTGCTAGGCGACAACCTGGGCACCACCGTTACGGCGCTGTTCGCCTGCATCGGCCAGAGCCGCGACGCCAAGCGAGTGGCACTGTCCCACTGCCTGTTCAACCTTTCCGGCTGCCTGCTGTTCATCTGGTTCGTGGGCCCCTTCGCCGCCCTGGTGGCCGCCATCCCGCCCGCCGGCGCCGAGGTGGAGGTTATCGCCCGGCAAATTGCCAATGCCCATACGCTTTTCAACGTGATCATGACGGGTTTGTGGCTGCCGTTCGTTCCGCTGATGGCAAAAATGGTAACCGCTATACTTCCTGATAAGGGCGATATTCCCCGCAACCCGCTGGGCACGCGGGACGAAATCGCCGGTGCGGCGGCCTAAGGCGTGCAGGCGCTAACAGCCCCCGCGCAGATGAGCGGCATGCCTGCGGAAGAGGTCGAGATGGCGAATTCCGAACGTATATATTATGTAGAAGACGACGAGCACATCCGCGATTTGACCGCCTATGCGTTGCAACGAACGGGGTATGAGGTGCGCGCCTTCCCTGACGGCGAAGGGTTCGTGGAACGATGCGCCGCCGAACTGCCGGACGCAGTGCTGCTGGACATCATGCTGCCGGGCGATGACGGCCTGGAACTGCTGAAGCAGCTGCGCGAAAACGACGCCACCGCTCATCTGCCGGTGATGATGCTCACGGCGAAGGGCACCGAGTTCGACACCGTGTGCGGACTGGATGCCGGCGCCGACGACTACTTGGCGAAGCCCTTCGGCATGATGGAGCTGATCTCGCGCGTGAATGCGTTGTTGCGTCGCGCCGACCGCGCAGTAGCGGCCGCGAAGAATGAGGCGCGCGAGCCCAAGGACGAGAAGAACGCGGCAGGTCAAAGCGCTCCACCCGATGCTTCCGGCCCCCAGGCCGCCGCCGAAGAGCCGGTGCTGGAGTCCGGCGGCATTCGTCTCTCCCCTGCTGCGCATTCCGTGAAAGTCGCCGGTCAGCGCATACCCCTTACCGTGAAGGAGTTCGACCTGCTGCGCACCCTTATGGAGAACGAAGGCCGCGTGCTCACGCGCGACCAGCTGCTGGCGCGCGTGTGGGACATCCACTTCGCCGGGGGCACCCGCACGGTGGACGCCCACGTAAAGACGCTGCGGCAGAAGCTGGCGGAAGCCGCGCCGGGCAGCGAGGCCCGCGTGGCCACCGTCCGCGGCGTGGGCTATGTGTTCCAAGGAGACGAGGCATGAGCGCGAATTCACAACCAGGCGACCAGGCGCAGCATGCGTCGAAACGCCCGACCCCCGACGCGCGAGCGGCGGAGCGGGCGCTCGCGGAAAGCCTGCGGCGCGACTTCTCCGCCAACGTGTCCCACGAGATGAAGACGCCGCTGCAAGTAATTTCCGGCTATGCGGAGCTCATGGCCAACGGCATGGTGCCCCCCGAAGACATGCAGAAGTTCAGCGCCCTCATCTATCAGGAAGCGCAGGCCATGCGCGCGCTCATCGACGACGTGCTGGTGCTGTCGCATCTGGACGAGAAGCCGCTGGGAGCCGACGAGGCCGCCATCGTAGACCTGGCCACATTGGCGAACCACGCAGTAAGCCGCCTGGAGAAACCGGCCGCCGATGCCGGCGTGACCGTTGTTTTGGAAGCGCAGCCGGCGAAGGTGCGCGGCAACGAAACGCTGTTGGAGCAGATGATCTACAACCTGATCGAGAACGCCATCCGCTACAACCGCCCCCATGGCCAGGTGCGCGTGGAGGTGTCCACCGAAGAAGCGGCGACCGATGCCGGCGCCGCCACCACCGCGACGCGCTTTGCCGTGGTGCGCGTGTCCGACACCGGCCCCGGCATTCCGCCGGAGGCACGGGAAAAGATCTTCGAGCGTTTCTACCGCCTGGACAAGAGCCGCTCGAAGGAAACCGGCGGCACCGGCCTAGGACTGGCCATCGTCAAGCACGCCGCCCTGCACCATGCCGGTTCCGTGGAAGTAACTAGCGAGGAAGGCACGGGCTCCACCTTCACCGTCCGCCTGCCTGCTGCAACCGAGCGTCCCCTTCCATAAAACAGCGTTAATGCGGGCGATCGCTCGCGCAAACGGCGGCTATAAGTCGCCAGTGGTTAACTGCTCTTGACAGACGTGATAACCTATACGACTGTCACACGTGTTTTTTGGCAGAAGTAAGGAAGTTTCATCAATGGATTTGGCTAAACAGGCCCAGCTCGTCGGTTCTATTCACGATACCCTCAATGATTTCCTCGGCCAGCGCCTGAAGGTGCGCGCGAACATGGGCCGCTCGAAGATTGTCGAGAACGAGGGCGTGCTCACGCAGGTGCACCCGCAGCTGTTCATCATGGAGATGGATCGCAAGCGCGGCCGCGTGGCGCGTCAATCCTACCAGTACGCCGACGTGCTCACCGGCATGGTGGAGCTGTCGCAGAACGACGAGCCGCTGTTCGCTCCCTTCGTGGAGGAGGAAACCTTCGAAGAAGAGGTTCCCGAGCAAATTCTGCTGTAACCACTTCCGGTTTTGCGGTTGACAAACCGCGCCGCTACCTTCAAAATATCCACTTGCCCATTTACGGGCAGTCACTTCGGGGCATTAGCTCAGCTGGGAGAGCGCAAGGTTCGCAATCTTGAGGCCAGGGGTTCGATCCCCCTATGCTCCACCAATCATCCAAGCCGTCCTTCTGGACGGCTTTTTCTTTTCTTGCATAGGGGGATCGAACCGATGAGGTTGAAGCGCGTAAAGCAAAAGCCCCAGTGGGGCTTTTGTAGCGCTTAACCTGAGCGATCTGTGATCGCGAAGGGTCGGAAACGCCGCAGGCGTTTCCGGAGCCCCCTATGCTCCACCAAACTTGCAGCGGACGCGAAAGCGTCCGCTTTTTTCATGCCCGAGTAGCGTCGCGGCGGCTGAGGGGGGCTTTCCAAACACTCTGAGCACACGCAAAAAGAAGCGCCCACGAAGGGCGCTTCCCATGAAAGCACGAAGAGCGAAGCGCGCGAGCCGAAGGCGAGGAAGCGAAAGCGGGTGTTTGCAAAGCCCCTCTCGGTCGTCGCGACGCGGACAGGTGAATAAAGTCTAAATCACCAGCGTGACGATGCGCAGCAGGAACAGTGCGGCTGCTACCCACATGACCCAGTGGACGTCCTTGGCGCGGCCCTGGAAGATGCGCACGATGACGAAGGCCAGGATGCCGAACATGATGCCGTTGGCGATGGAGTAGGTGAAGGGCATCATGATGATGGCCAGGTAGCCGCCGATGGCGCCGGCCGGGTCTTCCGAGAAGTCCATCTTGGTGACCGAGGACATCATGAGCAGACCTACCCACACAAGCGCCGGCACGGTGGCGAAGCTGGGGATAGCCAGGAAGATGGGCGAAAGCACCAAGGCCACGCCGAACAACACGCCGGTAGTGGCCGCCGAAAGTCCGGTGCGGCCGCCCGCCGCCACGCCGGCGGAGCTTTCCACAAAGCTGGTGGTGGTGGAAGTGCCAACGCACGCGCCGAACACCGTGCCCACCGCGTCAGCCATCAGGGCTTCCTTGGCGCGGGGCAAGCGGCCGTCCTTGTCCAGCAGATTGCCCTTGCTGGCAACGCCAATGAGCGTGCCGGCCGTGTCGAACAAGTCCACGAACAGGAACGAGAACACGATCACGGCGAAGTCCACCAAGTGGCTCGCCACGAAATCCCAATTGAAGGCGAGCAGGTACGGCGCTTGAATATTGAGGCCGTTGGAGAAATCCGGGAACAGCGAGTACACGCCGGCCGCCGCGTCAACCTGATACCAGCCGATAAGCTGCGCGCCCATGCCCAGCACCCAGGTGCCGATGATGCTCCACAGAATGTAGCCGGGCACCCGGTAGTTGTACATGATGGCGCAAGCAATCAGGCCAATCACCGCCAAAGCCATCTCGGGCGTGGCGAACGAGCCCATCTCCACAAGCGTGGAGGCATTGCCGATGACCACGCCGCCGTTCTCCAGGCCCACCAGAGCAATGAACAGGCCGATACCGACGGCAATGCCGTTCTTCAAGTTGGTGGGAACGTCGTTCACCAGCGCCTCGCGGAACTTGCACAGCGTCAGCAGAATGAAGATGATGCCTTCCACCAGAACAGCGGTGAGGGCCACCGTCCAGGGGTCGTTTACCCCGGCCTCCGCCAGCGGAACGCACACCGAGTAGGCGAAGTAGGCGTTCAGGCCCATGCCCGATGCTAGCGCGATGGGATAGTTGGCGTAAAACGCCATGAACAACGTGGCGAAGCAGGCGGAAACCGCGGTCGCCGTGAACACCGCACCCGGCTCCATGCCCGATGCGGACAGGATGGAAGGATTCACCGCCAGAATGTAAACCATGGCCAAGAAGGTGATGACACCGGCCATAACCTCGGTCTTTACATTCGTGCCATGCTCCTTCAGCTTGAAGCAGCGCTCGAGAAACGATTCTTCCTGAGCCATGGACACCCCTCTTTCCCCGTGAAGGATTCGGTGCGCCTCTCCCGTCGGGCGCAACAGGCTTATTTTACGGGGCGCGGTTGGGCGCAGGCCCCAGAATGCCCAACTTTTTGAAGCGGGCTGCAAAGTTTTTTCCACCAAGGCGCGGCTTCGGCGACACGGCGGGCAAGAGCCGCTATAATCCACGGATGAGAATAAAGGAGGAGAATCCCATGGACATCACCACCATCGACTGGGCGGCGGCCTATCGCCATCGCCTCCATTCCAACGACAAGGCCCTGCCCGGCAGCGACGAGTCGCGCGAGTTCTGGGACGCCAAGGCCAGCAGTTTCGCGAAAAAGCCCCAGCGCAGCGACTACATCTACCAGCTGCTTGAAATGCTGGACCTGCGCGAAGGCGAAACCGTGTTCGACATGGGCTGCGGTTCCGGCACGTTGGCGATTCCGCTCGCGCGAGAGGGGCACACCGTTGTGGCGGTGGACTTCTCCTCCCAAATGCTGGAGCAGCTGCGGGAAGCGGCGGAAGAGGCCGGAGTGGGCGCGCGCATCGAAACCTTCCAGCGCTCGTGGCAGGAGCCGTGGGAAGGGCTGCCGAAGGCGGACGTGGCTATCTCGTCGCGCTCGTTCGTGACCGACGACCTGGCGGACGGCATCGGGAAGTTGGAAGGGCAAGCGCGCCGGAGCGTGGTGCTCACCTGCGGCGCGGGCGACCTTCCCTACCGCGACGCCCGCGTGTTCGAGGCCATGGGACGCGCCGAAGAAGCGAACATGCCGCCGGACGAACTAATGATTATCGCCGGCTATCTGTGGGCCCATGGCCGTTTCCCGAAGATAAGCTACATCGAATACCCCGGCGTGTGGCAGCGGCCCACCCGCGAGGCGATGGAGGAAACGGTGCGTCGCGGCCATACCCCGCGCAACGCCGCCGAAGAAGCGGCCCTGAACGCCTTCCTGGCGGAGCACATGGTACAGAACGAAGCGGGCCAATGGATGATGGACTACCCCCGATGCGACCGCTGGGCCGTCCTCCAGTGGGACGTGTGATTCGACTCCGCGCCTACTAAGACAGCGCCCTACTCTCGTCATCCTGAGCGAAGCGAAGGATCTTCCCAGCAGTAAGCGGGGCTAGGCTCCCGGACGGTTCGCCAAAGCGTAGAAGGCAACGGCGGACGACGCTGCCACGTTCAGCGAGTCGACGCCGTGGTGCATGGGGATGCACACGGTAGCGTCGCACGCAGCGATGGTGGCCGGCTCCAGCCCCTCCCCTTCCGTTCCGAAAACGAGCGCCACTTTGGGGGCCTCTTGCAGGAGCGCGTCCGACAGCTGGATGGAATCTTCCTCTAGCGCCATGGCGGCCACGGTGAATCCCAGGCGCTGCAGTTGGCGCACGCCGGCCGCCGCCCCTTCTCGCACCGCGCGCCCCCGATGAGGCGAAGGGCGCCCATCGCACCCAATCACCGCACGCGCGTCAGTGTCGGAAGTTGAAAGCGTTGACACGCCATTCGGCGCACACGGGATCTCTCCACTCCGGCCTTCGGCCTCCGGTCGAGATGACGAAGGGTGGGCCGTTTCGGGAATGCGGGCCAAGGGGATTTGGAAGACGGTGCCCATGGAAACGCGCACTGCCCGGCGGTAGAAGGGGTCGTAGCAGGCGGGCGACACCAGCACCGCATCTACCCCCAGCGCCGCTGCGCTGCGAAAGATTGCCCCCACATTCGTATGATTCGTGATGTTCTCCAACACCGCCACCAGCCGCGCGCCGGCCACCGCCTCCTCCACCGAAAGCGGGGCCGGGCGGCGGAAGGCCACCAGCAAGCCGCGGGTGAGCTCGAAGCCCGTTAGCTGCCGCAGCTCTTCGGTGGGCAGCACGAACACCGGCGTACCCGGCGCAGCGGCCTCCACCTTCGCCAGCAGGGGCTCCATGGCGGCGAGCCACTTCTCCTCCATCAGCAGCGACACCGGCCGCAAACCCGCCTCCAGCGCGCGCTCCGCCACCTTCGCCGACTCTGCAATAAGCAGCGCCCGCTCCGGCTCCAAACGGCTGCGCAACTGCACATCGGTCAGCCGCGCAAACACGTCCAGCCGCTCATCGCCCAAATTATCCAACCGAACGATCATGCTCTCTCTTTCTTTTCTGCCCCATTGTCATCCTGAGCGGAGCGCGAAGCAGCCCACCCCTTTGTCATCCTGAGCGGAGCGCGAAGCGCGTAGTCGAAGGATCTCCCCGGCCGCAGAGATCCTTCGACTCCGGCCTAAAGGCCTCCGCTCAGGATGACAACAGGGCTTGAACCTTGCGGCCTCCAGTCGAGATGACGGGAGGCTACCCTTGCAGCCACTCTGTGAGGCGGTCGTATTCGCGCAGTGCTTGGGCGTGGCCGCGCTCGTAGGTGGCGTTCAGTTTCTCGTAGTCGGTCTCGCGGTTCGTGATGTCCATCTTCTCCGGCGTGAACACGAACGCGCGCCCTTCGGCTTCCAGCTCGTCGATGCGGTCCAGCAGCCGATTGTAATGGCGCCAGCGCTCGATGGTGTTCTCCGCCACCAGCGGGTGCTTGCGGAACAGCGCCCGAAATGCCGTCTTCGCCGCGCCACCCATCTCGCCTTTGCGGTACGCCCGCTCCTGGGTACGCACCACTACCAGCCGCTCGAAGCCATCCGCCAGCGCCGCGTCCAGGCAGATGCCCCAGCTGGAGCCCATACCGCCGTCCATGTAGGTGCGGCCAGCCACCTCCGTCGGCGGCATGAAGATGGGCATGGTGGACGAGGCGCGCACCCGAACGCCTACGTCGCGCGGGGTGGGCATGTCCGCCTTCGTCCAGGCTACCGTTTCGCCCGTTTCCCAATCGAATGCCTCTATATGGCAGTCGGCCGGGTTGTCGCGGAAGGTGGCGAAGTCGAAACTCATCACCTCGTCGGTGCCCGCCAGCTGCTCGATAAGCCCCTCGTAAAGATGATGGGCGTTGAAATAGCCCTGCCCGCGCAGGAAACTGCCCCAGCCGCCGAACTGCGGGTCCAACACCAGATCCACGAACGATGCCCGTGCGCGCGGAATGTCGCGCGAGAGGTAGTTCACCGTGTGGCTGCTACCTGCGGAAATGCCGTACACCTTCGGGAAGTTCAGCTCGTTCTCCAGAAGCATCGTCACGAAGCCGGCAGTGTAGGCCGCCCGCATCCCGCCGCCCTCGAACACCAGCGCCACACCCGGTATGTTGATCTCCATAGTCATAGCTCGATTGTAGTGCGTTTCTCACGATCCGATAGCTAAATTCGCGCCAAGCGGGAGCGAGGCCTAAGATGAAGGGAAAACAGGCAGATCGGAAAGGCTGAGACCATGGCTAAAGATAAAAAGAGGTCCATCGGGCACATTGTGGGTTTGGCGGCCGGGTCGGTGCTGGGGCTGGCGGCCGCGGTGGTGGCCGGCTTCAACATTTACATCCACGCCACCTACGCCGACTTTTACAAGGAAATGCGCCAGGAGTTCCCCATCCCGGACATCAACCACGGGTTCGTGCCGCAGGACATGGCATGGCTGGGTGGCAGTCAGCAATGGCTGTTCTCCGGATATGTGGGCGACCACGGCCCCTCCCCCGTCTACCGCACGGCCGAAAGCGGCACCGACGTGGTGAAGTTCTTCGTGAAGAACCCCGACGGCAGCGTCTACGACGGCCACGGCGGCGGCATCACGGCCGACGACCAGTTCACCTTCCTCACCACCGAGGACGGCTACCTGGTGCTGAACACCCAAGAGGTGGCCACCGCCGAACCGGGCAGCCAGGTGCAGGCCATCGCGAAAGTGGACCTGGGCATCGACCCCGCGTTCATCAACATCGACAAGGGCACCCTCTACACCGGGGTCTTCTACTACGCCACCGACTACCCCACCCCGCCCGAGCAGCACCTGACCGCGCCGGACGGCACGCAGAACCACGCCGTCATGTACGCCTTCGACGCCGATGCGGACGGCGAATTCGGCTATACGAACGTGCCAAGCCGCGTGTACTCCATCCCCGACCGGACGCAGGGGGTGTGCATCAACCAGGAGGGACAGATGCTGTTCTCCTGCTCGTGGGGGTTCCAGGCGTCGTCGCTGCCCGCCTATTCGCTGGAAGGACTTGAGCCCGAGGGCACCTACACCGCCATGGGCGCGGAAGTGCCTCTGTACTTCATGAGTGCCACGAACAAGGTGTCGGAATTCACCGCGCCGCCCATGAGCGAAGGGCTGGTGGAGAAAGACGGTTGGGTCTACTACGCCAGCGAAAGCGCCTGCAACAAGTACATCTTCGGAAAGCTCTACGCCTCCGGCTTCGTCGTTGCCCTACCGCTGTAGGGGGCGGACGGGACGGCAGGCAGCTGCATTGACGAATCAGCGGGGCGGGGCGGCCCTCACAAAGCGAGTTCCGCACGACGCGAAAGTGCCAGTGGCACTTTCGCCAAAGCAGGACTGTTTGAGCGACTGAGGGTTGCCCCGCCCCGCCGCCCCGCGAGGAGTTGCGACAAAGAAGGAGGGCCGCTTTGGCGGCCCTCCTTTTGGTTTAGGCTTCGGCTTAGGCTTCTGACTCTTCTTCTTTGCGGCGGTAGGCCCAGAGGGCTATCACCATGCCGCCGATCATGAGCAGCAGGATGGCCCAGGGGATGCCGTCGCCCAGCTTGGGCAGCAGGCGTGCCAGCGGCGGGATGTCGTCGTCGATTTGGTAGATACCCAGGTCGACGGCGGCGCCGCTCTCACGGGTGTAGCTGCTGCCAGCCAGCACCGTGTAGGCGTGGCCATAGGCGTTGGCGCCATCGGTGCGCGCCACCACCAGCTTCAGCTCCTCGGTGGTGCCGTGCTCCTCCGGCGTGGTGGCGCCCAGCACGTTCAGGTGGCCGTAGTCGTTGTCGGCGTTGCGGTTGGTGGTGCCGTGCAGCGGCACGTACTCCGCATCGGCCGGCTTCAGCATGCGCACACGGTAGCTGTAGGGACGACCGTATTCGTCCGCCACCGGCAAGCCCTCGAAGGAGTACTTGCCTTCCTCGTCGGAGGTGGTGGCAGCCACGCGCTCCCATTCACCCTCGTGCAGAATGCCGTCGGTCTCGGTGCGTTCGGCCTTCGGCGCCTCGGCCTTAGCAGCCGCATCCGGGTTGGCCTCCACGCGGCGCAGCAGGTTCTCGGCGGCGGAAAGCTCCTCGCCGGTCATCGCACGGCTGGTGGTGCCGGCCACCGTGGCACCCGTGTCGGCCAGCGCCATGATGTCGGAGGTGGTCAGCGGGTCGGCCACCGGGGTCAGAGCCCGCAGCTCGGCAGCAGCGGCGGTAGCCTTCACTGCCACGAGCGGCAGCTCGGCAGCGGCATCCAGCAGCGCCAGCTGCGCAACCACTTCAGGATCCGTCGGCTCAACCGGATCAACGGGATCAACCGGATCAACGGGATCAACCGGATCCACCGGGTCGACAGGATCAACCGGGTCAACCGGGTCTACCGGATCGACAGGGTCAACCGGGTCAACCGGGTCGGTGGGCTCTTCGGGCACGGTGGGCTCTTCCGGTTCCTCCGGTGCTTCCGGCTTGTCCTCGATGGGACCGCGTGCGTCATGCGGGCGGGACAGCTGGTCGGCCACGCCAGTAGGCAGCTCGTCGTAGTAGCGCTCGGAGGCCACCAGCGGCTCGCCGGACGCATCCAGGCTGCTGCCGGCCACGCCGTCGCCGATGCGGCTCAACCAACCGGCGTCCATGGCGTCGTCAGCGGAAACGATGGTGCGCTCCAGCCACACTTCCATGCCGTCCAGGCGCTCATCAGCGGTGTCTAGCACGCCGTCCTTGGCCTGGTCGTTGAAGACCACGCCGTCAACCGTGATGCGGCTGAAGGGCACCAGGCCGGCGTCGTTGTACTCGGAATTCTTGATAGCGGCCATCGACCACTCCACACCACCGGGGCCCTCGGAAATCACGCGCTCGTCCGGCTCGCCGTCCTGGCGGGTTTGAGCCAGCACGATCAGGCCGTCCACCGGCTCATCCGGCAGCAGGCGGGTGGTGTGCTCGTTCAGGTCGGAATCCAGTTCAGCATTGTCGCCGCGGTTCATCGGCGAGATGCCGTAGTTGCCCGGCACCGACAGCACGTGCACCCGGTAGCCGTAGACCACGTCAATCTCCTCGTCGTCGCGCATCTCCAGGCCGGTGGCCTCAAGATCCTCGAACTTCCAGGTGCCGTCGGCCGCGGAATCCAGCTGGCGCACGTAGGCCAGGTCGCCCTCGGCGTCGTTGAAGCCCTCGTCGTACACCCAGTAGTTGTCCACCGGGTCGTACCAGTAGCGGGTGAGCTGCACCGGCACGCCGGCCACGCCCTTCTCGCCCGCCTGCTGAACGCCATCGTTGTTGGCGTCTTCCCAGACCTTGCCGGCGATGTAGGCGCGGGTGATGGCCTTCAGACCGGCGTCGCCGCCGCGCTGCATGTCCATCGAGTACGGGGTGTCGTACTCCACGCCGTTGTACGTATCACCGTACTGGCGAGTCTTCTTGTCGCCGTCGGTATCCTCCGCCTTCACGGAAACCAGCACGTAGCCGTCGCGACGCACCGCGTTGTTCTCGATGAACTGCTCGCGCAGGTTCAGCGCACCGTCGGCGTCGCGCTCGATGTCGGAGTCCTGGCGCATCCACTTCGGCGAGTTCACCTGCAGGCGGCTGGGAGCGAACGCGCCCAACTCGCCCACCGTGATGCGGTAGGACACTAGCACCACTTCGTCGTTCACGCCGCGCTTGCCCCAGGCGATGGGCTTGTTGTCGGCATCCAGCTGCAGGTAGCTGGGCACCTTGGCGCCGTCTTCGCCGAAGGTGTAGATACCCTGGGCGTCGGTCTTGGCCACCTGCGCGCCCACCGGAGCCGGCGTGCGAGAGGGCTGACGCGTATCGGAGCCAATGGGCAGATAGTTCACGGAGTTGCCCATCACGTCGGTGAGGGTCTTGAAGGGAACGTTGCCCAGGATGGGGTTCTCCGGCTCGGGGGTCTCGTCGTCCTCGTCGCCGCCTTCGGTGCCGTCACCGGGGTTGCTGCCCTCGGTACCGTCGCCTTCCGTGGCGTTATCGGGGTCGGAAAGATCCTTCGACTCCGCGCTTCGCGCTCCGCTCAGGATGACAACTTGGGCGGTTTCAGGATTACCGGCTTCGCCCTCGTCTTCGCCGTTGTTGTCGCCGTTTTCGTTATCTCCAGGCTGATCGGGCTTGGGGGCCGGGTTTGGATCGGCCCCCTTGCGCACCGTCACCGTGTATTGCGTCATGGGCTCAAGGTTCTTGAACTTGAGCGTCACATCTTCCGGCAGCTCGGCCGGGTCGTCCGCCTCGGGCGCCACCAGCGGCGTCCAGTCGCTCGCCGGCTCGCCGTCGGCATCGCCCTTGAGCAGCTGCACCTCGAAGCCGAACGGAGCAGACTCCGCCAGCGCCGCCAGGTCGGCGGTCTTCACCGTCAGGGTGGCGTCCGTGCGGGCGTACTCGATGGTGCCGGCCAGCGTGCGGTCCACCGGCGTCCCCTCGATCATCTGATCGGGATCGGCCGGGTCTTCCACGAACGTCTTGTCCTGATACGGCACCGTCCAGTTCTCCACCTTGGTGCCGTAGGTGAACACCTTTACCGGCACCTTCTCGTCGCAGTAGATATTGCGATCGTCCACGCGGCGGCCAAACACCTCGTATTCGGTGATGGGCTGGATGGGCTCCACCGTGCCGTCCGCCAGCGTCACGCTGGTGAACACGCCACGATTGTCGTCGGTCCAACGGATGGGAGCCGGCGCCGTGCCGTCGCCGTCCTCGGTGGACTCCAGCGCGAAGTACTGCAGGTCCTCGGGCGCGGTGGTGTCGCCATGCTTGCGGATGGCGTACTCAACGCCCTTGATGGGCTGCACCACGGTCACCGTGTCGCGGGTGGCCTTCAGGTTGCCCACGTGCAGCTCGGCGTTGCCGAAGTTCTTGTTCAGAATCCACTCGCCGTCGGGGCTCTGGTAGTACTGGGTGAGGTACACCTCAATACCGGGCACCGGCTTCTCCAGCATGGTGAGGTCGATCTCGTCGTCCTCGGCGTCCAGGCTGGTGCGGAAGTTGCGCAGGCCGTCATAGTTCTCGTCGTTCCACACCACACCCTTGATGACGGAGGTGTTGAAGGGACCGAAGCCGGAGTTCATGTCGCCCTGGTCGTGGCCCTCGGAAAGGTCGAACGAAAGCGCCGTGCCCTCGGAGGTCACCAGGTCCTCGCGGTAGATGTCCTCGGTCGCCTCCGTCGCCGGGCGGGCCAGCACAATGCGGCCGTCCACAATAGAGACGGTGTCGGTGGCGGAGTCCACCTCGGTGGTAGCCTCGATGCGGTTGAATTCGCCGAAGGCCACCGGAATGGTGTCCGTGTCGTAGATGTCCCGCACGTTGTAGCCATTGGAGTCAGCACCCAGGCCCTTATCCTTCGCCTGCAGCTCGGCGCCCTCGTCGTTCATGGCGGAGCGGCGGCCCTTGGAGTTCGGCGTCAGGCCGTCCTCGGAATCCACCAGCAGGCGGGTGACCGGCAGGCTGTTCACCGTACCAGTAAAGTCGTCATCGGCCGGCACCTTGTTGTTCACCTCGACGGTATAGCCATAGAGGTTGCGATCCTCCGGGTTGTTCAGGTCGTACGGCGCGGAAACCGGCAGGTTCACGAACTTGTACAGACCGTCTTCGTTGGTGGTCACGGTCTCGTCCTGCGGGGTGTCGTGATCGATGCCGTTGCTCGGGTCGGCCACGAAGCGCTCCCACTTATTAGTGGCGGTGTTCCAAATCCACACCTTCAGGTACACTTCGATGCCCTCGAGCGGCTCCTCGCCCTCGTCAAGCAGGCCGTTGTAGTTGGAATCGTGCCACAGGGTACCGGAGATGGTCTGCATGGGCACGTCCAGCACGCCAGCGTCGTTGTAGGCGCGGTCGGAGCCGTCCGCCAGGTCGAAGTGCGGCTCGGCAGCGGCATCCGGGTCCACCGTGCCCTCCGCGAGCACCGCCATGAGCGGCATCGCGGCCACGCCGGGCAGCTGCATCGCCGCACGGGCGCGGGTGGCACCCTGGGTGGAAGGCGCGCCCTTCACGCCCAGGCCAATGTTCTGGTTCTCATTCTGAGAAGGCGCAGCCAAGACCACGTTCTCCATGTTGGAGACGCCCTCCACATAGGTGTTCAGCAGCACGTCGTACTCGTCGACGCCCTCCGCGTTGGTGGCAGCGTTCTTCATCAAGTAGGCGTCCTTCAACTTGAAGTTGGAGTCCAGCGTGAAGTCGTCGCCGCGCAGGTACTTCGCAATCATGTAGGCGTTGCGCTTGAACGCCGGGTCGGTGGCGCGCACGCGGTAGGCGTACACGATGGCATTGCCGTACTCGTCGCGGGTCTGGGTGGCCAGGTTGTCGAAGCGGTACACGCCGTCTTCCTCGACCCCTTCGGCGCCCAGCTGCTTAGAGGTGAGCTGGCTATGGCCCTGGATGAGGGACATGCCGCCGGTGTTGTCGCGCTCGTAGTCTTCCCAGGTATGGTCGGCGTCGGCCCAAGCCGGGTCCTTCACCCACCCGTCGACAGAAGCAATAGAGCCGTCCGCCGCGTAGGTGATGTTGGGGATGTAGCGCTCCAGCGTCACGCGGATGTCGTTCTTGCCCTTCTCCATCTCCATGACCGGCTCGCCGGTGGCGTCGAGCACCGGGTTGCCGTCGGCGTCGAGCTTCGGCACCTCGTTCTGGATGCCGTCGTTGTTGTCGTCGGTCCACACCACGCCCACGATGGACTGCACCGGAGGCGCCAGCTCGCCCGCGTCGCCACCGTCGATGAGGCGCTCAGTGAAGTTGCCTTCCCAGTCCTTCTCGCCGGTGATGCCCTCGCGGGCCAGCAGCCAGTCGAACTGTAGCGTGGAGCCCCAGCCGGAAAGCTCGCTCAGGCCCTCGGCCACATCCTCGGCGGCAACCGCCACCTGGGAGTCCTTCTTCACCGTTTGGCCGGTAACGGAATTGACGTTGCTGTACACCGTATCGGTCACATCCGCCAGGATAATCTGGCCGTTGTGGGCGCGATCGAGCGTGTGCAGGTTGCCGTCCGCATCCTTGTAAGTCTCGCGACCCTGGATGGCGATGCCCATGGCCGTGCCGTTGCCCTCGTCGTTCTCGATGTCGGCGTCCATCAGCTCGTCGTCGCCGGCATGGAAGCGGGTGAGCAGCCAGTGGATGTCGTCGGTGGCGGTGTCCGGCGTGCCGGCGTCCTCGACGATGGTCTCCTTCAGGGCCACGCGGTAGGCGGCCAGGTAATGGGTGCCGTCCGGCGCCATGTAGGCAACGGGCAGCTGGTTGAAGCGGTAGTCGCCGTCCGCGCCGGTCTGCTGGGCCACGATGCCGTTGCCCAGGCTGCGCGCGCGGTAGATGGCGTCCTTGGAGCCCTTCACTGTGGAAGCGCCGGGCACGTGCGAAGTGCGCAGGTCGCTGCCGAACGCGGTGTTGCGGAACCAGTGGCTGCCGCCATCGGCGCTGTTGGTGCGGGCAGGATCGTAGTACCACTGGGTGAGCAGCACCGTCTGGTCCTCAAGGCCCGGCTCGCGGGCAGACCAGCTGCCGTCGGCGGCGGCGAACTTGTTCGCGGCATCCGGGTCGTAGGCCTCGCTGTCCGGATCGGTCGTCTCCGGCTTCTCCTCCGCCAGCGTGTAGCTGCCGTCACCCGTCTTCGCCTGAACGCCGTCGTAGTTGTCGTCGCGCCACACGCGGCCGGCCACGTCGGAACGGGGCACCTCGATGAGGCCCGCGTCCCAATGCCAAATGGGATCGGCGGTGGTGGCCAAGTCGTACATGTGGGTCACGGCACCCAGGCCCGTAGACGCCTTGCCGGTGACGCTGCGCACCGTGTCCTGAGAAACGCCATCGGGCAGCGGCTCGGAAGCATCCAGCTCCTTCGCCACCACAATCATGGAGTTCAGCGACACGTCCAGATCCACCGTCAGGCCGTCCTCGTTCAAATAGTAGCCAGCAGCATGGGCGTCTTTGCTGTGAGCCTTACCGTTCTCGTCCACCCACTGCCACTTCTTGCCGTCGTCGGAAAGCTTCAGGTCAAGCATGGAGCCCAAACGGGTGGTCTGGGCCAGACGGTTGTCGTCGCGATCCACGAACCACCAGGCGCCGGAGGTGCGGTCGAAGGCCACGCCCTCGGTACCGGTAGCCTTGCCGGCCGCCACCTGGGTCTTCAGGTTGGTGGGATCGAAGGTGGCCCAGCAGGCGTTCACGGAATCGTAGCGAATGTACTCGCTGCCGTTGTTCATGTCGTAGTTGCCGGGGAAGATGCTGTTGGTGACGGCGAAGCTGGCGTCGGAGTCCACTTCATCGTCCAGCGTGGTCAGCATGCCCGCCGCATTCGAAGAGGTGAACGGGTTGTGAATGGTCACGCCCCAGTCGCGGGCATGGGTGGCCAGAGTGGCGCGGTCCAGGCGCAGGCGATAGCCGGCCAGGAACTTCAGCTTCTCTTCCTCGCTCTTGTTGGTGTCGTCCAGCGGGTCGGTCACGTAGGTGGAAACGCCCTTGAACACGTACTGGCCGGAAGGCGTGGTGGTCTCCACCGTGGTCTTCGGCTGCTTGGCGGAAGGCACCGCCTCCCACGAACCGGTCGACGCCGGCGCCAGGCTCGGGTTGGCGCGCATGGCCTCGTAGTTGCTCGGCTTCCACCAGTACTGCTCCAGCATGACCTTCATGGAGCCGATGCCCTCTTCGCTCATGCCCTGAGCGCCGTCGTAGTTGGCGTCGTTCCAAATGTAGTTGCCCAGGTAGCCCTTGGTGCCGTCCACCCAGCCCAGGGCGAACTTGCGCTGCACCTGATAGCCTTCGTCGGCGTTGCCGGGCACTTCCAGCAGCATGACGCCGTTGGCGTCCACCGGCACGCGCGAGGTGAAGGGCTTGGTGCGGGCCACGCCCAGCTCCAGCCGCAGGTCGTTGTCCCACACGCCGGTAGTCCAGCGGTTGTTCTTCCAGGTGATGGTCGGGTAGGTAAGGGCGCTGTCGTCCCACGCGTAAATGGTGGGCTTCAACAGGCGCTGGCGGGTGTCCTCGGCCACGATGATGTACTGCTTGTCCGGCACCAGCGTCCAAGAGAAGTTACCGTCGGCACCGGTGATGATGGAGGCCTCGTTGCCGTCGGCATCCTTCGCCGGCACCACGCCGTTCTTCCAGGTGTTATCCTCCGGATCCAGGCCCCAGCCGTAGCGGTCGGTCTCGATGCCGGTGTTCGGGTCCACGTACTTCTCGTACTCGAACAGGGTCACCTTCATGTTGGCCAGGCGCAGCTCTTTGTTGGCCTTGCCGGAATTCATGGCCTCTACCGGGTCTTCCAGATCCAGGTCCACGCCGTAGGTGTCAAGCACGCCGTTGATGTCGGCCGGGTCTTCCTCCACGTAGGGCACCTCGGGGTTGCCGGGGTTCTCCTGCATGTCGTCGCGGAACACAGTGCCGGTATAGGTAACTGGGCGCGCGATGCCCACGTCGTAGCTGGTGGCCTTGGCGTCGTAGGCGGCATGTACCGGGTCGAAGGCGCCCACCTTGAACAGCTCGGGCGTGTACTCCACTTCCGCCACCTCGAAGGCGTCGGAGGTGGCCACCAGCGTGTCGTTGCTGCGGTCGATGGTCATCTTCACGTCCGCTTCGCCGTCGCCGTCCTCGTCCGGACCGATGCTCTTGGTGGTCAGGGCGTAGGTCTTGTAGGCCTTCGGGAAGGTAAAGCGCAGGCGGTACTTACCGGGCTCCAGGCTGGAGAAGATGTAGTAGCCGTCGTTCTCGTAGTAGTCGCTCTCGGTCACATAGGTGTAGGGGGCGCCACCGGTGGCGGCGGTGTAGCTTTCGGTCTCGTTCAGGACCGGCTTGCCGGTGACCGGGTCGCCTTCCACCCAGCGCTCTTCGTTATTGGTCTTGTCATCGTTCACCTTCACGGCCACCACGCCGTCGCGGTTCACGGGGTTTCCGTATTCGTTCAGCAGCTCCACCAGAACGCCATTCACGCCGGGGTCCTCGGTCTTGCCGTCGAAGTCAACGTCGGTGTAGAGGTCCTCCACCGGGCAGGCCACGTTGGCGTCATCGCGATAGCTGTAGTACAGCTTCATGGAATTGAAGTCCTCCAGCGACGGCTCTACCACCTGGTCCACCACCGAGAAGCTCTTCTCGGTAGCCAGCAGGAAGCGGCCGTTGGTGGCCTTGTGGTAGGTGGTCTTGTGCTGCACGCGGGCCGTCACGTCCACCGGCACGCCGTTGCCGTTCAGCTGCACGTCGGAGCTGTAGATGGGGTTGCCGCGGCGATCCAGCGGCACCACGCGGCCGTAGCCGTCCACGCCCACCAGGGTGCCCTCGGTGTCGTCCTGATCGGTGTTCCAGTTGGGGTCGATCCACACGTAGTCGCCAATGTAGCCCTTCTTGTCCGGCGCGTCGATGAAGGTGCCGGCCAGGTGGGTCTCGATGAACGAGCGGTTGGTGTCGCGGGTGCCGTCGCGGGTGATGCGCTGGGCGAAGGAGTTCCACTGAGTCACTTCCGCCAGGCGCGCCGCCGCGTCAGCGTTGTTGGCATCCTCGTCCAGGTTCATGTCGAAGTCCGGGATGCCGGTGATGTTGCCGTTGTACTTCGGCAGGTTCAGCGGCGCCCGCATGTCCACCGTCAGGCGAATCCAGCCCAGGGCGGACAGGTACATCCGCTGGTCGATCACCTTGGTCCAGATGAACTGGATGCCCTTCAGCAGCTCCGCTTCTTGATCGGGGTTATTCTCAATGTAGTTGCGCAGGTCATTGATGTTCACCATGCCGATGGATTCCATCATCTCGTCGCTGGCGCTCTTGGTGTCCATCCAGTTCTGGATGAGGCGGTTCACCGAGCTCTCCCCCAGCGGATAGGTGGGATGCGCGATGCCGATAACGGTGGGGTTCTCCGTGTCGTCCAGGCCGGTCTTCAGGGTCACGTCGCCGTTGGCGTCCACCTTGTAGGTAAGGGCGCCTTGAGACAGGCGGGTAATGGAGCTGCCGTCGCGGCTGATGGCGAACGGGCCCACCCAGCAGCTGGCATGCTCGTCGTCCAGCGGAATGATGCGGCCTTCGGGGTTCGCAAGGTCCTTCGGGTCGAAGCGCATCAGCTGGATGGAATCCAGGTCGGTCACCCAACCGGACCAGGTGCTGGAGCGCTGCTGCTTACGGATGTTCAGCGTGTCGTTCTCGTAGGGCAGCACGTTCAGGAACTGAGTCCAGATGTTGCCCGTGGCGGACTCTTCGCTCGTGCCGGTGTTCACCGCACTCATGGTGTAGGTGTAGCCGGTGCCCTCCGGAACGGCAGCCGGGCCGTCGCCGTCCTTGGTCTTCAGGGAGTCGAGAATGGTCGTCGAAGTGTGCTTCTGGGCGATGTTCTCGTTGCTCTTGAAGCCAACGGCGGTCAGCTGGTGGGCAATCTGCTTCTGGTCGTTCTGGCCGTCCAGGTTCACGTCGCGGTCGTCGCGGATGAGCGAGACGCGGTCGGTGGTGTCCTGGTTCGCCGGCACGTAGCCGTTGAAGTTGCCTTCCTTGTAACCGAAGGCGGTAGTGGTCAGAAGCTCCTGCGGAATAGAGGCGTCGGCGTCGGGACGGATGGGCATCAGCATCTCGATGATAATGCCCTGGCCCATGCCCAGGCGGCCGCGGGCGGTGTAATCGCCGTTGGCACCGTGGCGGGTTTCGCCGGTGAAGCGCCAGTTGATGAACTTACGGTTGTAGTTCACCTGCTTGATCTCGTTGCCGTCCTCGTCCTTCACGGACACCACGTTGCCAATCTTGTCCTCGATGCGCATGCCGCCGTCGTCGTTGCGCACGGCATGGTAGAGCGAGGGGTCGTTCAGCTGCGGCGTGGTGGAGGACACCGGCAGGGTGCTCTTGAAGTTCAGCTGGTCGTCGAAGGTGGCCACACGATAGGTCCACACCGGCACCGCGTCGTTGATGGTCTCGGCGGTCTTCAGGGTGACGGACTTGGTAATGGGCTCCTGGCCCCAGATGCGGTCACCGTTCTCGTCCAGCAGATAGCCCTGCTCGTCCACCTTCTTGCCGTCGGCGTCAATATAGCCGCCCTGGCCGTCGGACTGCGGATCGCCGTTGCCCTTCAGCTCAACCTCGTCGTAGAGGATCTTTCCGTCCTCCATCTCGTAGGTGTTCACGCGGATGGACTCGCTGGAGAACTTGGAGTTCAGCGGGCAGTACACGCGAGTAGCGGGAACGGGAACCGGTGCGTCGTTGGGGCCCAGTTTGTTGCCGTCAGCATCGGTGTAGTTGCCCTCCGCGTCGGTGTAGAACAGCGGGCGGCCGTTGTCGTCGGTGGCCTGGGCAATATTGTTGTCCTTATCGAGCACGTAGCCCGCCTCGACCTTTTGCTTGATGTCCTCAAGGGCGCCGGGGTCTACCAGACGGGACACCGAGCCTTCGCGCAGGCGGCCGTCGCGGTCGATGTAGGAACCCATGTACAGGTCGGTCACCGCGTTGCCGTCCTCGTCGGTATGGCGATGCACGTACACCGTGGTCTTGGTGGCCTCGGTGTTGCCGAACACCCACTTCTCGTAGGCGCCCGCAGTGCCCTTCTTCACCGGCTGGATGGAACCGGCCACGAAGTCCGACATGCCAGGGGTGCCCTGCTCCTTCACGAACACGTAGTCGTTCTTGGTGTCGACCTCGATGCCCGTGCCCATGAGCCACGCAGAGGACAGGTTGCCGGTACCAGCTTGGGCCTCGGCCGGCGTCTTGGCGTCCACCGCGCTCGACGGAATGTACTGGAAGCTATTCACGTCCATGCCGGCGGCGGCACCAAAGCCCTCGATGAAGGGCAGCAGCATGGAAATCTGCGGGTTGGTGCAGTAGTCAACCGACGGGCTGCCGCCCACGCCCAGGTACTTCAGCTGCGCCTTGTTCAGGTTGTTCAGCGTAATGGTGAAGCGCATCATGCGGGAGTTGTCCACCTCGATGGCGGGCTTGCCGGTGTTCCAGCTGTAGCTGGACTCGCCGGTGCCGTTGTAGTAGGCCTGGGTGGCGAACACGCGCAGGTAGGGGTACTCGGGGTCGCGGTAGAAGCCCACGCGGTCGCGCTCCGTCTCCACGTACTTGGTGTCGTCGTAGCGCGGCACGGCGGAAACGAAGTGGTTGATGTGGGCGGCGGTGGACCACACGGAGGTATTGCCGTTGCCGTCGCTTACGGTCGGGCGGATGGGGCAGCACTCCCACTGCTTGGTCTCGCCGGTCTCCGGATTAGTGTCGTAGTGGTCGCACACCGGCTCCAGGCACACCAGCTTGTTGGTCTTGGTGTCCAGCTTCACGTTGTGGTACTTGGCGCAGTAGCTCTCCGGGTTGTTCGGATCGCCGTCAGAAGGATGGTGATAGGCGCAATAGCCGTTCTCATCCTTCTCGTGCTCGCACGTGGCATGGTCCTCGTCCGCCAGCATCGCAATGCCGTCGGACTCCAGATCCACATTGGCAGCAGCAACCGTGGTGATCTGCGGCGTGCCGCCGGTGGCAGAGATGCTCGCGGCAATCTCGTCCACCACGTCGGTGGGCACGTTGTCGTCCACCACCAGGCGCATGCGGCTCATCGCGGTCTCGAGCGCGCTGCTGCCGGACAGGCTGGCAGTGCGCAGCGAATGGTTGTGAGTGGGGTTGCCCTCATGCTCGCTGTAGGTGGTCTGGTCGGTTTCCGTCGACGGGTCGTCCACCACGAAGGCGGAACCGGACACGCCGGCGGCGTTCTGGGTAATAGAGAGCGGCAGGAAGGTCTTGGCCTTGGTGGTCTTGATATCGGTGGAGTACTCGTAGGCCCAAGTGCCGTCCGCCTTCTTCACCCAGGTCATGCCCTCGCGGGTACGATAGCTGCCGTCGTCGTTCTTGCGCCACTCCCAGCCGGTGTTCATGCGGTTGGGATCGATGTCGTCGGCTTCCTGAATGCCTTCGGTCGCCGCCTTGGTGGTGGCGCTGGAGTTGTCGTAGGGCATGGCGTCCACTGCCAGGCGGAAGCCATGGGGCACCGGCGTCTCGTAGGTGGGCAGGTCGTTGCCGGCGCCTTGGGTGGTACCGTCGGCGGCCTTGATGATCCAGCGCACCTGGCGCACGTCGTAGACGCCAGACTCCAGGCCGTAGTCTTTCAATGCCGGCTCGGAGTACAGGTCGATGACATGGTTCGTCTTGTCTGCGACGGAGTAACCGTTCTTGGCGCCCACCAGCACCCACGTGCTCTTGTCGCCGTCGGCGGTATTGTGGTCGCCGGTCACCTTGTCGTCCTCGCCGTACCAGTAGTCGCGGTCGGCATCGGTGCCGGGCAGCGCGTAGTTCTCGTGATCCACGCACAGCGGGCCGTTCTGCTCTTCGTAACCGTTGTTGTAGGAGGAGATGTCGGCGCTGGCCACGCGCACGTACACGAACACGCGCAGCTTCTGCTCCAGCGCCTTCTTCTCCGCCATGTCCTTTTCCTCTTGGCTGCCGGCCGGGGGCACGTACTCGTAGCTCTGGTTGGCAGTTACTTCCTTGTAGGTCATCTGCGGGTCAGAGGGCGGGTTGGCGAAGTCGGTGGTATGGGTGATGTAATAATCCGGCTTCGGGGACAGGTTCTCCACGTCGTCGGTAAGCTCAAGGCCGCCTTCGGGCAGCTCCAGGTCGTTACCACCGCCCGCGACGCACTTGATCGCCAGCAGCTTGAAGTACCACTTGGTCACCACGGTCACGACGCCCCACTGGTCCGTCTCTTCCACTTCCTCGGAAGTGATCTCCACCTTCGCCTGGTACTTGTACTCGCCGGTCGTGGTGGAGTAGATGATGTCGTTGGAGTCGTAGATGTTCTTCTCGTCCTCGGAAAGGTTCAGCTTCACGGAAGCGGAAGAGCCGTCCTGCTTCTTATAGCGCAGGTAGAAGATCTCTTCCTTCGAGTCGAAGGGAATTTCCTCGCCGTAGATGTAGCCGTGCTTGAGGGTGAGCGTGCTGGTGTTGCCGTCGCCGTCCGCCAGCTGGATAGTGGCGGTGTCGCCGTTTTCCTTCAGGCTGCTGGACACAACGCTCTTGGCGCGCACAACGGTAGTAGCGCCGGCCGTGGCATTGTAGAACAGCTCGGCGAACGCCGCATCCTTGCCGTAGTAGTCCACCATGCTCTTGCCGTTGAACGCGGCCAGGCTGGAGATCTCGGTCATCACGCCGGTGTTGGCATGGGTCTTCAGGAAGAACAGGCGGTTGGGGTTGCCGTTGGCGTCAAAGCCCAGGTACACCCGCACCGTCTTGCCATCCGCATCCACGTAGTCCTTGTAGTAGCACTCGGACACGTTGTTGCCGTCCACCGTGGTGCCGGAAAGGTCCTGGTACTCCACATAACCTGCGGAAACCTCGTGCTCCGCCCCGCGAACCACAACCGTGTTGCCGTCCGCGTCGGTTGTGGTGGAGTCCTTGTCCTTCAGCATGTACTTGTTGGCGCCGGGCACTTCCCAAATGCCGGACTGCACCTCATGTATTGCCGGCGTCACGCGGCCGATGGCGAACTTGCTGTGGCCCTTGACCGTGTTGCCGAAGGGTGCGTCGGTGACGGTGGAGGAACCGGTGGACCACCAGGGCACCTGCCAATCCACGATGAAGCTGTTCACCGGGCCGCCGGTGTTAATGGCCTGGGTGAGGTAGAACTGGTTGTCGCCGCCGTCATGGCCGTCGTCGGCGAAGGAGACGCCGGCGAAGTCGGAGCTGGTCACCTCGGTGCGCAGCACGGCGGTATCGCCGCGGACGCTGGCAGAAGGCTTGCGAATGCGGAACAGGCCCGCGGAATTGGTGAGGTGGCGCTCGATGATACCGGAATCCTCGTACCAGTTGTCGTGATCCAGGTCCACCATCTCAATATGATCGCCGGTCATGGCGTCGTCGTAGGCGGCGGCGTCATAGGTAAGCTTCACGCTCTTCTGATACTTGAAGAAATAGGGGTTCTGGTTGTTGAAGTCGCCCACGCCGTAACGGTACTCAGAGTCAGACGCCACGATGGGACGGGCATAGGTCTCCCCCGCCTTGAAGGTGTCGCCAGTGAACAGGTCGTAGCGCCAGGTGCCGTCGCCAGTCTTCACCAGGTGGTAGATAGGATCAGCACATTCCTTGCCGGGCACCACTTCCCCATCGGCGTTCGTAGTAGCCGCATAGGGGTTCTCGGTGTCCTCGGTGAACTTGTGGGTCCAACCCTGCAGGCGGTCCAGGAAGCTCAGGTCGCGCGCCTCGGTGGTGATATAGGCGGTGGACTTGTCGGACACCCACGAGCGAATGGCGTTCACCTGGGCATGGTAGTTGGCCACGTTGCCGTCGGTCACCAGGCCCTCCATGGCGGTTTCCTCGTCGCCCAGGTTGTCGATACGGGTGCGCAGCTTCAGGGTGACGGAATCACCCATCTCCAGGCAGCCGTCCGCCTTCATGCCGTCCCAGTAGGCTTCCAGCTGGGACTGATGGCGCGCGAACTCGTCGTCCTGAGCGTCGTCCGGCGGCGCCAGCTCGAACACCAGCACCTCGCCCTCGTGAGCGCGCGGCTTAGAGGTGGAGCCAGTTTCGGTGGTGGTCCAGCTGCCGTCGGCGTTCTCTTCCTTCACCGTCGGCTTCACCGGATCGGCCGGATCGTCTACGTCGTCCTTGCCGTAGTCGCTCGCGCTGTAATTGTTGGCGTCGTAATCCGGCTGCACGCGGATGTTCACCGTCCAGCCCTTTTCGATCAGCTGCTTGGGGGTGAGCTTCTCGTACTTGGTGCCGTTGGCGGTGCGCAGGATGCGGCCGGTGAGGGTGCCGTCCTCGGCCTTCTCATCAGAATAGGTGTAGTTGGTATGGACGTACTCCACGTAGAACGGGTAGTCGTCGCCCTCGTAGCTGGTGAACAGGCGCTCGAAGGCCTTCGCCTGATCCGCCGCGGAAGGCTGAGATGCCTTGTAGCGGGAGCTGGTGAGGTTGGCCAGGCTCAAGGGGCCCTCCACCGTTGTCACGGTGTTACCGGGCAGCTGGTTCTCGTCCTGCACGGTGGTGGAGTTGTAGCTGTCCAGCAGGTTCAACAGCTTCTGCTTGTCGTAGAAGGTCACCTGGCTGGGCAGGTTCACGCTGAAGACCAACTTCGCATGGTTCAGGGCGCCGGTGCCGCCCACGTCGGTGGTGCTTTCCGGGCCCACCTTCAGGGTGGAGGCGAACCACAGCTCGTCGTCGTACTCGAAGGGCTTGGACTGGTTCTCCTTGCCGGTGGCGGTAACCGTGCCGGCGTTGTCCAGCGTCTGGCCGTCGGTGGCACCGCGGCCCGTCGTGACAGAGGCCGTGGAGTTGTTGGCGGCCGCCGGGCTACTCAAATCGTCGCTTGGCATGTCGGTGGGGGTCTTCTCCACCTCAAACGCGCTTGAGAGCGTGGGGGTCTTCAGGCGCACGCGCATGGCGGCGAACACGCCAGCGTCGGTGTGGGTGGCATGGTTTTCGTTCACCACCTCCACGGTCTCCCCCGCCTCGTTGGTGGTGGTGCCCTTGCTCTTGGTGGCGAACTTCTCGGTCACCGTGGCCACGTTGTTGCCGTTCAGGCCCAGGGTGGTGTCCTGGGTAAGAGCATACTGAGTGCGCTTACGGTACTCGGACACGTTGATGCCCGCGGCGTTCCCAGTCACGGAGCTAGCGTCGGCATAGCTCAGCAGCGGCGTGTTCGCCGTGGACAAGGTCTGCTCGCCGTACAGCTCGTGGTAGTTCACCGTGGTGCCGCCGGTCTCGGTGTAATGGCCCATGTAGCCGATGAAGCGATTCTTCTCTACGCCGTCGATGGTCTCGGAGCCGGATGCCGCGTTGCCGCTGAAGTAGTAGTTCTGGGGCAGCGCGCCAATCATGAACACGTCGTTGTAGTTGCCCGCGTTGTAGTTCTGGAAATTACGCATAAAGGCGAATGGATAGTACGGTTGTCCGCCCGGATCGGGATTTCCACCGCTCCACTCGAGGTTCTTCTCGTAGTCAAACTCGTATACATTGCGGTTAGCGCCGGCGTACCAGTACCACTGGGCACCACGGAAGTCGATAATGTTATTAGTGCCCTCGTTACGGCTGCCATTCCAATGGGTAGGATAGGCGGCCTTGGTGCCGTCCAGACGGGCGTCAGCAACCCAGGATCCATTTCCACTTAGGTAAGTAGTGCCGTTGTTATCGTGGGTGAATCCCTGCCAATCGGCCGGGGAACCCACCGTGAAGGGGCTGCCGATGGTCTCGTCGGTCAGGAACTTGTAGCCGGTCATCTTCGAGGACACGTAGGTGCGGATAGACTCCGTGGCGCGGCCCATTTCCACGTTGTTGGGCTGCTCGTTCCACTCCGGCTCTTTGGTGGTGGCAATGTCAAACTTGAAGGTGTCCATGCCAAGCGCCGGAATGGTGTGGGCAACCACGTCCGTGCCATCGATGTTCTGACCGGTCCAGTTCAGATCGTTGGCCTTCGCCTCGAAGCGCACCACAAAACGGTAGGTGGTGGTGAGGTCATCGCCCATGATGGGCTCGTAGGTGACGGTGGCATGGAAGTTCTGCTGCTTGTACTCGTCGGTCTCGTTGCCCGCTTTGCCGATGTCGGTGTTGCTGGTGGTGCTGCCGTCCTGGGTCAGCGCCGTGGCGTTATAGGTGTTGGCGATGTCCCAGTCTTGCAGCTTGAACTCCTGCACTACGCCGGGCCACATGCCGTAAGGCTGGCGAGCACCGGTCTTGTTGCGGTGCATGGGAATCATGCCCTCCGGCAGCACAATGGTCACCACCGGCAGCTGCAGAGAACCCTTCTGGCCACCGTCCATGGTGTAGTTGTGGGTGCGTGCGGTGTCCTTATGCCAGTAGTTGTCGTTGTCCACAGCAGCCGCCACGGAATCCCACCAATGGCGATTCTCCACGTGCACGTTAAGCTGGCGGGTCTCGCTCTCGGAAGCCATGTAGTACTGGTTCACGTCGCTACCAACGCCGTCCTCGCCAATGGAGTTCCACACGCGCACCACCGGCTTGCGCTGCAGAGCGCGGGTGCCGGTCTGGGCGTAGAGCACCGGGCTGTCGGCGTTGCCATCGGTGCCATAGGTGGCCTCCGGCACCTTGTAGGCGTAGCGCCACATGCCGCCCGTGGCAGCACCGTTGGTGGCCTGCACGCCGTTGTTGCGGGAATTATCCGCCGGCAGCGAGCCGTCGTCATTGGTGACGCGCACCGTGTTGTTGCCGATAGTGTACCCGTCAACAGATGGCATGTTGGGAGAACCGGCCAGCTGCTGACCCCAATCGTTGCTGTGATACCACCTTGCAATCGTGAACTTATAGTCCATTCCCATATCCTGCATATGGGCGAAGGCGGTCTGCTTTCCCTCGAAATGATCGATGTCGAAAATGCTGTAGTAGGCAGAGGACTTGCTGGGCTCCTCGCCGGCGTTCAGCTTGGCCTCGGTCGAAACGGCAGCGGTATCAACAGGGCGCACCAGCACACGGTCGTACCAGTTCTCGGACTCGTTGTTGCCGAACACGTGAGAAGCAATGTTCACGCGAATCTGATAGCCGCCCATGGTGTAAGCGGAATTCAGGCCGTTCACGTTCACGCCGTCCGCATCGGAGGCATTGGCGGCAGAGGAGTCGGCGTTGCGACCGAACCACTTGCCCAGTGCCTGATTCACCGTTACACGGATAACCCACGGCTGGGAGGAGTCGCGGTAGGACTCGCTCTGGTGGCTCTTGTTGACCACGGCAGCACCATCCGCACCCGTCTCGGCGGACACGTCCAGCTGAATACCGCGCGGGTCTTCGGTGCTGGTGACGTACTTCTCCGTCAGGAACTGGGTGGCGTCAGCGCCCACGTTCGTATAGGTTCCGAACTGGGTGTTGGCAGTAGCGGCCACTCCGCCGCTGTTCAGGTACGGGTCTTGCCAGGTGCTGGGGGCATCGTAGCCGGCATAGGCGCTGTAAGGAGTCTGCAGCACTTCCACTTCAATGAAGTTGTCGGGGATGTCCACCATGGAGGCGTTCGCGTAGATATCGCTCGTGTAGCTGCCGCCCACCGTTGTGGTGGCGTTCAACAACTGCGCCTTCACCTTGGAGCGGATCATCTGGGTCACCGCTGCCAAGTCGGACAGATCGGCATGATCATCAGCCACGTCGATCTTCGGCTCCACGCCGCGGGGCATGATGTAGGTGAACTCTACGCCGTCCAGGTTGCGGTCGCCGTAGTTGTAGGCGGTCAGCCGGCTGATGAAGTCCTGATTGTACTCAAGAGCCGTCACGGACTGGTTGCGCTTGATACCACGAACGTCCTTCTCGATCTCGTTGTAGCCGTAACCGTACTCGTCGCTCTGATACCAGCCAATGGTAGCGTCCTCGCCCGAGGTGTAGCGACGGCTGGCCTTGGCCTCCAGGCCGGTCACGAACTGCGAAGAGGTGGCGAGCCATGCTTTCTGCAGGTGCATGCGGGTCTGGCTCCACACCAACGGCGTAGCCTTAGCCGCGCTACCAGCGTAAGCGACTTCCTTGCGAACCTTGGTGCCGTCGGCGGCAGTGATGGTATCGCCCACTATGCGGCCCTGCAGCACGTACTGGTACCAGTCGCGCACGCGACGCACCGTGAATGCGCTACCGCTGTCGCTAACCAGGCCGAATAAAGATCCGCCCGTGCCCGACATGCCGTTGCCGTAATTAATGCCATTTCCATAGCTGCCCACATTGCCGCCGCCATTAGCGTAGTACCAGTTTTCATAGCGAGGCGTGCCCGGAAGCACCGCCGCACCAGGCACCACCGTTGTCGTGCCGGGCATGACGCCGGAGGCGCCCGCCACCGTTGTGCCCGCGGGCACCGTGGGGCTATAGCGAACGATTTGCTTGTTGCGGGCCAGCCTCACGTCCTCGTCCAGGAAGACGCCGCCAGCTGCTCCGTTGGAGCTGTTGCCGCCGCCATTGACACCCCAGTTGTTCACGTTCCAATCGCTGTAACCGCCGCGCGGATAGTAGTTAGTTTCTTGGCCGGGGATGTAGACGAGCGAACCGTCGAACATCTCCCACAGATCCGTCTGCTCCGCCTTATCGCCGCTAAAGGCCGCCTCGTGCATAAGGTAGTCCATATCCATGGCGGTGTTCTCGTTAGTCACCCGCCATGCGCCATGTGTATCACGCACGGTGGTGACATAGAAGCCCTCGGACAACGGGTTGATGCGGCCGTCCCAGCTTGAGCTGTTGGCCTGATAGTTGGCGTAGTAATACTCGCCCACCCGCGGGAAGTAAGCCGGCTCCATACCGAAGTTGCTGTTGGTGGAGAGCAGGTCCGGCACCTGGTTCACCACGCCCTTGCCCTGGTAGACCTGGGGCAGGCCGTCGATGGCCGCCTGCACCGGGAACCACAGCTCGATGACATCGCCCACCTCCATGCGGGTAGAACCGGGCTGAATCTCGTCCACCGGACGGGAGGCCTGATCTGCCGCAGAAACCTCGGAACCCGTGCCAGGCGCCACTTCTCCATCCGGCACCCACTCAATCTTGAAGGTGATGAAGTTGGTGTTGTAGCTGGAGTTACGCGGGTCCATATCGGAGAAGTAACGATACGAAGCGCCTGCATCCTGACGGTACACCATCATGCCGCCCAGATCCTTCTGGGAACCTTCGTCGATGGCGGTCACCTGCAGCTTCATGCCGCGGGTACGGGAGGCGTACACGTCTTGGTCGTCGCGGTTGGTCCACTTGATGCGGCTGGCCAGCAGAGAGGCCATATAGTCGGCGTCGATCTCCTTGCCGGCCACGCCCGCCTCCACGGCCGCCTGCTTCAGGTAGTCAACCGGAATGCGCTCGTAGATGACCGGGTTGTACAGCTCGCCTTCCAGCTCGGTCACGCCGGAGTTGGTGCCCATGGGCACGTTCACCAGAGTGTCCTTATACCAGAAGGTCTCGCCGGGCACGTAGCTGGTCTTCTGGGCCGCATCCGGGTAATAGGAGGAGTTGCTGCCCTTCTTGCCAGACCACGGCAGGTACTTCGAACCGCTGGCGGCGTTCACCAGGTTCTCGCTCTGGAACACCTGGTTCTGGAAGCGCATCACCGGCGTACGGCGATAGATCACCTTGGTGGTGTCTTTGTTCTCGTCCTGCTTGGTGAGCAGGGTACCGTGCTGCACCGCGTCGTCGGAGGTGCGCAGGGCCGCGCTCACGTGATCCAGCGCCGCAGGCGTGTTCAGCGGGTCGCCGGTGTAGGTGATCGACGCCGGGTCGGGACGGGTGCCGTTGCTCTCGATGAAGGAGAGCACCGTATTCTCGTTGTGGAAGTGGGTGAAGGCCAGGTCGGTCTTCATGGTGCCGGTCCACTTGTTGGCCTCTTCGGTGGAAGAGGAGATGAGCGCACCGGTGTTGTCCAGGCGGATGTCCTGGTAACGAGCCACGCCGTCCAGGTACACGTTCGGGAGCGCGTAGCCGGAAGCGGTGCCGATGCCGCTTGTGTTGTACAGCGAGTAGCCGGGCACGTCGTAGTAGGTCCAGCGCACCGCGGTCACGTCGCGGAAGATATTGGAGTTGGCGGTATGGCCCTCGTCGGTGGCCTCCAGGCTGCTGGGGTCGAAGATCTTCGCCAGCTCTTCCTCGGTGTACCAGTTGCCGCGCAGGTTCTCGGCAGTGGCGTCGGAGGCAGAGCCGGTGGGCTCGTCGCCGGTCACGCCGCCCACGGTGGGACGGTAGTCCAGGTAGTCGTTGGTGATGACGTCCTGCACGCCCTGACCGCCGTTGGCCTGGCCGTTGTCCGGGTTGGCGGCCGAGCCGCTGGTGGCGTTGCCCAGGATGGTCAGCTTGGTCTGGGGCACGAAGTACTCCACTTTGATGCGCGGACGTCCGGTGGCGTCGTAGGGCATGTTGCCGGCGCCAATCTGAGCGGAGTCGTCGCCCGCGGCCGCCGTGGCGGTGGCGGGGAACATGCGGTTCAGGTTGGAGTTCGGCAGACCCTGATAGCCGTCGTCCACCAGAAGGCCGTTGGTGGTGGCCACGCGCGGACGATCGGTCAGCTCGAACATCTTCTTATAGCCGGTCACCGCGCCGGTAGCGGTAGCCACGTCCTGCATGAAGGACACGGTCACCGTCATGTCGGAGGTGTGGGCGGTGGTGTTGGAAATGCCGCTCACGGACACCCGCATGGGGTTGCCGTCCGCTTCCGCCACCTTATTGGCGTTGGTGGGCGAGTTGCTGGTGAACGCCGTGGAAACGGCAATGTTGTTCTGCGGGTGCGTATGGAAGCGCACGTTGGAGTAGTTGTAGGCGGCCATCTGCTGCTTCACGCTGTCATCGGCGAGGCCCTTCAGGTTCACGTCGATGTTGGCGAAGCTGTAGTAGATGGGACATTCCGGCGAACCGATGGAGCCGGTGCCGGTGGTCTCGTTGAAGCTCTGCACCGTGCCGAACACGTTGGGGCTGGCCATGTTGGCATTCGCGTTCATGATGGAGCTGCCGGAGGTGCGGCCGGTCACGTCGGTGCCGTTGTAGGCGGCCTTGTACTGGGCATAGCCGTGACGAGGCGCCGCCACCGCATAGAAGCGGGCGGTCACGTCGCGGTTAGCGCCCTCGGAATAAGAGGGCTTGTCGTTACGCCAGGCGCCGTTCGGGTCGTCCAGGTTGGTCTGGGCGGCTTCCTTCTCTTCGGTCATCTGGGTGATGACGCGGATGGTGACCGCCTCGCCCTGCTTCAGCTCGTCGGAGCCGGTGCCCCGCAGCTTGAACAGCAGCATATGGTTGTAGGCGCCGTCGTCGTCCAGCGTCACGCCGGATGCGTCGGTGTAGCTGTACTTGGAAAGGTCGGTGCAGGCGGCAGCGTCGCGCACTTCCACCGCGTTACCTTCGGCGTCGGAGGCCACCAGCTGAGCAGTCACGCCCAACTTGTTGGCGGTGTTGGAAGCGTTGTTGCCGGTCACCTTCGCACCGGCGGCATTGTTCCATTCCACAATCTCCCAGCCCACGATGCGCTGGCCGGCGCCGGTTTCGAAGCGGCCGTCAATGGCCTGCAGCGGCAGCGCCAAACCATCGTACTGGTCGCGCTTACCGGCTTTGATCTTCAGGGTGTACTCCACGTAGTCGCCGGAGTACAGCTGGCCGTTGGGAATGTCGGTGGCATTGCCGTTCTGGCGGAAGCTAGCGGGGTAGTTGGCGCCGCGGTCATCCTGGTCGTAGGCGAAGATCCAGCTATGGCTGTTGCCGTTGGCGTCCACATAGGGCGTGGTCAGCTTCGTGCCGCGCAGATAGCTGGTCTCCATCATGCCCAGGCGGTGGCGCAGGGTGTAGCCCACCTCCGGGTGAGAGTAGTGGCAGCGCAAGGTGTCATGGTTCGGGTCCTTGGTCTGCATCTCCTTCTCCACAACGGTCAGCTTGTTGTTGTGGAGCACCTGGTAGTAGCCGTTGCCCTTCTTATCGAAGGTGGGAGTGGAAGTCTCGTCCCAATTGCCGTTGCCCGTGGCCTCCCCTACCGTGCCGTCAGTCAGCGCGCTCTTGTCGGTGCCGTTGGTGGTCACCGAGGCATCGCGGAAGTTGTCCACGGTGCGGTCCACGTAGGTGCCGGTGTAGGCGAAGGCATAGGGGTTGGAGCTGTTGCCAATAGACACCTTGGAGTCGTTCAGCAGCTTCAGGGCGTCCGCCATGTGCTTCTGGGCGGTGGCGCGGAAGTCGGCCGGAACAAGCTCGGTACCATCCAGACCGGTCAGACCATGGGCGGGAATGGCGTCAATCTCGTCGTAGAAGTTCGGCAGCAGCACCACGTTGTCGCCGCGCTCCAGGTCTTCGAACAGCACCATGGTAGCGGACTTCGGCGTCTTAGAGGCGTTGTCGGAAGAGAGCAGCAACTGGTGGTCCTCCGGCATCTTGTACAGGCTGCCGTCGGAGTTCACCGGCGTGATGTAGTGCACGTTGTAGGTGCCCTTGTTCAGGTTCAGGAACACCTGGTTGTTAGCCTCGAAGGCCACGTACTTGTCCACGGCGTTGCCGCGCAGGTCGGTACCGGTAATATGGGCCACCACCTGCGTAGAGTTGGTGGGATCGTTCTGCTGGTACCACCAGCCGTCGGCGTCCACGTACAGCGAGTACTCCACCGGGTTGTCCGGAATATAGCCGCCCGCCTGATCCACAATCGTGCGATCGAACTCGGTCAGGGTGGTTCCGGCAGTCACGCTGTAGGCGTCCTTGTTCGCCTTGGCAATCCAGTCGTTCAGGGTGGCGAAGTAGTTGTCCACCACGTCCTGGGTCTTGTCCGCTTCGGAAAGCGCCGTCTGCACGATGGCCATGTTCACCCGCTGGCCGTCAGCGCGCACTTCCTTCAGCGGCAGCGCCGTCTGGTTGGCGCTATCGGCATAGTCGGTGCCGGGATTGTCATCGGTACCGGGGGTAAAGATGGCGTTGCCATTGTCGTCGAAGTAGCTGCGCACGGTGAAGCTATTGGCGAACATGCCAGCAGTGTTCATCACCGGGTTGTTGTTCTCGTCCACCACCGGTACCGTGGTCACCTTGCCGTCGGCATCGGTGACCTCTTGGGTCTTCTGGGTGGGCTTGGACACCGGCATCAGGAAGCTGACGGAGTAGTCGCCCCGCACCAGATTCAGCCCCACGGTGGCGGAAGACACAGTAGAAGCGGTATCGCCGGCGCCGGTGGTCTCAGCCTGCAGGTTGAAGGCCACGGTGAAGTCCACCGCATTGCCGCGGTAGTCCTTACCGGAAATGCGAGCCCCCATGGCGGTGGTGTTGGCCAGATCCAGTTCCGGCAGCTGCACCGTGAAGGAGTAGTCCTTGCGCTCCAACGAATTCTTGTAGTACTCGTCCAGCTGCACGATGGCGTCGTTGATGACGTCGATGGAAAGCGCGCCGGAAAGCACGCGGTCCTCGGCGTCGCGGATGGACTCCAGGCGGCGGATCTTGGTATCCACCTGGGCACGGGTCACCGTGTCGGCGGAGATGAGCTCCAGCTTGCGGGTGCAAGCCTCTTGGTCGAAGCTGGCCTTCACTTCCAGCTCGTGGTTGGCGGGCACGATGTAGGTGCTGCCGTTGGCGTTCATGGGAGTGAAGTACTCCACCGTGTAGGTGGTGCCGGTGGCCGGGTGGTTCAGCACCGCGGAAAGCGGGGTGCCGGGCACCACGCGGTAGAAGTTGTTCAGGGTGTTGTCCTGATAGTCGGTGCCGGTCACGCGGGCCAGCAGCGGCGTAGAGGTGGCGGCGTCGAAGCCTTCCGCCTCCGGCATGTACAGGACGTACTCCTGGGTGCCGGTGGGCTGGTCCGGCGTCTCCGCTTCCGGCTCGCCGTACACAGAGATGGTCACAGTGGCGCCGGGCAGCACCTCGCTGGCAGCAGCCGGGTCTTGCTGGAACACCTTGCCAATTTCGGAGGTAAGGTCGCTCTCGTCGGTGGGCTTGGGGATGGGCACCGTGTTCACGGTAACCGCGAGCCCCTGGGCCTCCAGCGCTGCGGTAGCTTCCGCTTCGGTCATGGTCACCACGTCGGTCACCACGGTGGGCTGGGCGAATACCACCAGCTCAATCTCGGTGCCCTTCAGCTGCGCCTCGCCGCCGGCGATGGACTGGCTCTTCACCGTGTTGTACAGGGGCGACAGGTCCACGTCCACGTTCGGGTCGTCGGTAGCATCCAAATCGGCGCGCTCCGGCAGCACCCAGGTGATGGTGGTGGTCATGCCGGCCGCCTCCATGGCCGCCTGAGCGTCGTCCAGGCTGGTGCGGGTGGCGTCCGCCAGCGTGCCGCCAGCAGGTTTGACCGGGGACACGTTGGGCACACTGCCGTACTTGGCATGGATGAACAGCTTCACCACTTTGTTGTCGGCGG
Organism: Eggerthellaceae bacterium; assembly: GCA_022791455.1. Taxonomy (GTDB): domain Bacteria; phylum Actinomycetota; class Coriobacteriia; order Coriobacteriales; family Eggerthellaceae; genus Parvibacter. Next base: position 169,117 of record JAAVZC010000008.1, on the reverse strand, counting down.
TGGAGAGGTTCTCCACCTTCTGGACGGAGCCCTCCTCTACCTGGGTGCCGTCTTCCAGCATCTCTTCATTGGTGAGGGCGGTCTCCACACTGTAACCAGCTTCGTTGGCCATCTGGGTGGCCACTTCCTGGGTCTTGCCCAGCAGCGTCTTGATGTCGAAGGTGTCCACCACCTTCTCCTCGGGCACGCCCACGGTGATGGTGATCATGGAGCCGGCAACCGACTGAATTTTATCACCGGAGCTGTCCTGGGACTTCGGACTCTGATCGAGCACGTGGCCCACCTTGTCGTAGTAGCCCTCCGTGCCGTCGGGAATCACCTGCTCAATGATGCGAACATTCTCCAGGGTATAGTAGCCATTCGGGAAGTCGGTGCCCGGCTGCTCCTCCGTAAGCGCCTTGATAGCCTGCTCGCGGGTCATGTTCAGCACAGAGGGAATATCGAACTTCGCGGCGTTCTGGTTCAACGCCAGCAGGTGGTCGTTGTCCACGATGCGGCCCAGGAACTCGGCGGAGTCCAGCATGGTGTAGGGCTTGGTGCGCTCCGCGTTCGGGGAATTGAACACGAAGGAGAAGTAGCTCACGTAGCTGTCGGTGTAGGTGAAGTCCACATTTGGATCGCCCTTGTAGCCTTTGCCGTCGTCAAGACCAAGCGTGTTGGTGGCTACCATGGAGCCGTCAGCGTTGGAAGAGCCCACAACGGCGCTGGGCACCGTCGTGGCAGTGTAAGTGCGCAGTCGCGGCATGTTGGCTACCAGGGTGGCAGCGTTCAGGGCCGCCAGCTGCGCTCCTTCGGCGGTGGTGGAACCGGTCAGACCGGTGATCGCCTTGTAGCCGGCCTCGTCGGTAGGCATGCCGAGCTCTTTGGCAATGGCGAGCTCGGTCTTGCCCTCAGTCAGCTTCTGATCTTTCTGCGCGCACATACGCAGATATTTCTCAATATCGATAGTGTAGTCATCGGTGCCATCGATCGGCTTGTTCAGGATACCCAGCACCAGCATTTCGTTCCAGGACAAAGTGATGTCCCTGTTTGCGCCGCTCTTGACGTCGTACACACGGAAGGTGAAGGACTCACCGCGGAACCAATTCTTGTAACGGTTGGAGTTGGTGGCCACATCCACAAACTGCTGCGGCACGTAGATGGTCTGCAAACGGAAGGCGGAATCCAGGGTGTTCTCCAGCTTCACGCGACTGATATGGGAAGCCTTGGTGGGATTGCTGCCACCATCAGTGATGTTTTGGAAATAAGCAAAGAACTTCGCCGTGTTGGGCAGCACGTTGTTTGCGGCGTCAGCCCATGAGGCATTGGCATCGTCCAGATAATAGTCATAGAGAACGGAACTATTTTCGGAGGGCTTGCCGTTCTTCATGTCGGTGTTGGCGTTGGCGTCGGTGGTGACCGCCTGCAGGCTGTACTTGTAGCCATAGGGAATCAGGTAGCCCAGGTAGTAGGCCTCGTCCCAGTAGCGGTGAGAACCGGTGCTCACGGAATTATTGCCGTCGTACCAGCCGCTGCGCCAACCGGGAGACTTCAACCGACCGGTGCCGCGGTTGCCGTCGGCGTCCAGGCCGGTGCCAGTAGTGGCGGCGGCCAGCGGCGCGTAGTCGTGCACGAAGTACACGTCCATGCGGTTGGTGGCGTCCTTCACGTCGGTGCACACGCCGGTGAGCGGGTTCACCTGCTTCTTGTACACGTAGGGGCTGCCGATGAGCTGGAAGTCCTTAGTGTCCACCGTGTTGTCGCGCTCGGCGTAATGGCCGATATGCTCGGAGGTGATGTCGCCGGAGCCGTAGTAGGGGCCGGCGTCAATCTCGTAGTAGTCCAGATATTCGTTGGCGGCGAAGTCCAGGTACACGGAGGCTTCGATGCCGCCGGCCACGCCGTTGAAGCGCTTGGCAATATCTTCCGGCGCGGCGGTGCGGGCGGAAATCTTGTCCACTTCGTCTTCCGTCAGGTTGCCATCAGCACCCTTGTCGTACACGTCAACGGCCGCCGCCTGCGCAGCCGCAGCGGTGGCGTAGGTGCGGAACCACAGGTCGCCCTTGCCCTCGTTCAGCATGTAGGTGAGGGTCTTCTCCGGGATGTTCACCGCATTGCCGTCGCTGTCAGTGACGGTGCGAGCGCCGAAGCGGGCGGTGGCAGCAGCGTTCACAGCCCACTCGCCATTGCTGTCCTTCTCGTAGACGGTGATGCCCTTGTGGTTGATGACGATCTTGCGGTACTGCACCTTGGTGCCCGAGGTGGGCCACTTCGGCGTCTTGCGGGTGAACAAGGTGATGGAAGCACCCTCGTAATTCTTCAGGTGCGCGAACAGGCTGTCATTGCCATCGGGCAACTTGTAGGCGGTACCGTTGGCGTTGGGCACCTGGAAGGAGAGGCCCTTCGCCAGGTAGCCGTAGTAGTTAAGCTCTTCTTCCTTGAAAGCCTCCGGCAGCGTATCCGTGAGGATGACGGAGTCCGCATGGGAGATGTAGCGGTCGTACCAGTCGTCCGGATAGCGGTAGTCGTCGCCGGTCCAGAAATGCTTGCGCATGTTCACGCGGTACAGGGCCACGTTGAAGTTATGGGTGCCGCCGAAGGTGGCGTTGTCGTTGTGGTCATTGCCCAGCACCAAGCCGGTATCCACGCCCTTGCGGGTGTACACGCCGTCGTCGCTGGCGGTAATGAAGGTGCGGGACACCATGTGCCGCTGGTGATTCACGCCGTGGTTATGGTGAGCCCCGTAATAGTAATAACAGTGTTCGGAATGGTAGTCCTGATAGGCCCAGCCGCTGCGGAAGTCCACGTTCAGGTCGCCCTGTCCGTAAGCGGTGGCGGTCAGCGCGCTGTAGCCGGGATAGTAGGTGCGACCAGCCGGCGCGTTGCGACGGCTCTGGACGCCCGGCGCGATGAAGGTAACGCGCGCGCCGTCGGTCACCTTGTTCAGGGTGCCGTTCACGCCGTAGGTGGCCTGGTCGGTGTTGCCGCTCTTCATGTAGGGGCTGTTGGCACGCTTCAGCGCCTTGTGGCCAGGACGGTTGTTGCCAGAGTAGTCGCCGCCCACCTCAGACTCGGTGATGGTGTTGAACTCCGCGGAGCGCATGTTGTTGAAGTCGTTGCCCAGGTTGGAGATGTAGTCCACCGGCTGGCCGGAGCCCTGGGCGATGGACATGTTCTGGATGGTGCGGTACACGCGGCCGTTCACCTCGAAGGCCATCTTCTTGACCCACTCGGCGGCGTTGGTCTCGGAAAGGTTGTACCAGGTGCCGTAGTCGGGGGTGTTCAGGGCAGCGGTGCTGCTGAGGTCGTTGGCCACGTAGCCGTGCTCGTCCACCGCGGTCTGGCCGGTGAAGGCGTTCTTCTGACCGCCCTGGAACTGATCCTGGTTCACCTTCAGATGATAGGTGATAGAGACTACCGGGTTCTGGACGGTGGTACCGTCCTTCAGCTGGTAGCCGGAAACCGGGTCCTTATAGCCGTCCTCGTCCACCACACCGGTGTTGTTGGCGCTGTTGTACTTGTTGGCAGGGGAACCGAGCGATGCCACCGGCTTGCCGTTCGCATCCGTCTTCAGCAGATTCAGGCGGAAGTAGCGGTTGTTAGCCAGGCTTGCGTCGGTAGCTGCCGCGTCGTTAGTGGAAGCGTTGCCCTTGCCGGCGTTGTTGCGTTCCTTGTACGTGGAGACTTCCTTCTCCATGGAGGCGGCCGCAGAATCCACCGTGTTAGTGGCGTTGTAGGCTTTCTGCAAATCCTCGGCAGAAAGCGACAGCACGCTACCGTCCTTATAAGCCACGTCGATGCCCTGCAGGTACTTCATGGCCACCGAGCGAATCTTAACGTAGTAGGCGTCGAAGACCGTGGAGGGCAGCTGCTGGGTGACGTGCAGCGTCATGCCGGTGTTGTAAGTCTCCGGGCCCACGTAGCTCAGGCCGGACTGCTCGTTCAAGGTACCGCCGTTGATGATGCAGCCCGAGTATTCCGGCGCGCGCACATCATAGCGGCTGTTCACCTGGCGGAAGTCGGAGAGCAGGGAAACTTGGCTCTTGTAGCCCACTTCCAGCATGGCGTTGGACTCGCCGCCGGAGCCGCCGGAGTGGCCCCAATGGTGGCCGTCCCAGCTGCCCGCCGTGTACTTGGTAAAGCGATTCGCCAGCGCGTTACCGGCGCTGTTGGCCTTCTGCGTCTGGGTGGGATTGGCGGAATGCTGGTCGCCAATCAGGCTGTCGGCGATGCTTGTATAAGTAGTGTTGTCGTACAGGCCGGCGCGGCTCACGGTGTCGAAGTACATCTTCGAGCTGTAAACCTGCGAGCTGTCGCTGCGCTCCACCGGCGTGTACATCTTGGAGGAGATGATCTTCCACACAGCATCGGTCACCGTGCCGGGCACATCGCCGCTGGCAGGGCGGATACCCAGCAGATAGTTGCGGGTGTTCGCGGTGAAGTGGGTGTACCACTCGCCGAAGTTCACGTCATGGAAGCCCAAAAACTCAATGTTCTGGTTGCTGCGGCCCAGGCTGGAAGCGTCTTCCTGCATGTCCTTCCAAGAAATGAGCTCCACCTTCACCAGGTTGTTGATGCCATGGGCCCGCAGGGTTTCCTCGCCTACGATGAAGTCGCCGTCGGCGTTCAGGGCCAGGCCCTCGTGGAGGCGCTTCTGGTCGGCGGTCAGGGAGCCGGGCACAGTGGTAGTGTTGGTAACCACTTCCACGCCCTCAGGCAGCAGCTGAGTGGCGCCGTCGGCGTCGGTGTAGCTGTAGGTGCCGTCGTCGTTCTTGGTGAGGGTGTACTCCACGCCGTCGATGGTGGCGGTGTAGGTGGTGACCGTCTGGTCGGCACCAGTGCAGCTGTCCACGAAGCCCGTGAGCGGATGAGCCGCCGTCGCCTCTTCGGAGCCGCCCTGGTAATCGGCGTTCGGCTGAAGCGTCCAAGTCTTCAGGGTCTTATCGCCGGAATCGTCATAGCCGCTGAAACGGATGGCGCCAATGGTGCCGCCATGATAGAAGGTATCGAACCAGGCCTTCTTGAACTTCACCTGGGTGGTGTGGAAGCCCACCCAGCCGCTTTCGGTCGAGCCGTCCAGCTGCACAGAGCTTTCCCACTTCAGCGGGATGTTCACATCCACGTCCACGTCATCCAAGGTGGAGATGGCGCGCTCGTTGTAGAGGTTCACCCACATCTTGAAGTCGCGGTCGTAGGGCACAGCAGTCACGTTGCCGGACTCACCCGGGGAGTTCTGATTCATGTACTGGTCGGCGTAGTTGCCGTACTGGCCGTAGGTAAACACCGCGAGCGCCGGCGGATTCACCGTCTGGTAGCTGTAGATAGACGCATTGGCGGTGGTGCCGGCGGACTTCTGAGCCTTGCCGCCGATGGTGCGATCCAGCTGGCTGAACACTGCCTGGGCGGGCAGGTGACGGTTGTTCTGGCGGTAGTACCACCAGTTGGCCTGGCCCTTCAGTTCCACGAAGATCTGCTTGTTCTCCGGGTTCGTGATGGTCTTATCCCAATTAATGGGGTCGATCTCGGAGTAGTTCGCCACAATCTTCTCAAGATAGAAGGTCTTGGCCTTCTCGAAGATGGGGTCGTTCTTAAGATCCAGCGTAATCTGGGACACTTCACTGCCGGCCGCGGCGTCGGCGGCGGCGAACAGCGCCTGCACTTCGGCCGTGGTGAGGCTGATGGCCAGACCGGGCTTGGAAAGGGTGTCGTTGTACAGGGGCAGGTCGGTGCCGTCCGGGTCGCGGAAGTAGAAGGTCATGCCCTTGAAGGCGGTGTCGTCCTTGGCGGGCGTCTTGTTGCCGCTACGGTAGGTGGAGCCGATGTCCAGCAGCGCGCGGGACAGGGTGACTTCCTTGGTGAGGAAGCCCTCCACGTCGTCGATGGGAGCCGGCAGCTTGTCGGACAGGCTGCGCACCGAAACGGTGAAGGAGGCGTTGTCCATACGGGCATAGCTGGTGGAGTTGAGCCAGAAGCGGTAGCCCACCTCGTCAGTGTAGTTGGCAATTTCATAATTGTCAGCGTCGGTGGTGCTGTTGCCGAAGGCGGTCTCCCCCTTCGCCGCATTGGTGACGGTGGAGGCCTTGCGGGCAGCCGCCGGCTTGAAGGACTGAGCAGAAATCGAAGAGGTGGCGGTGGTCACCGGCATGGTGCGGCTGGCGGCCGCGCGCAAGTCGGAGCCGTACTCGTCGGTGGTGGCGTACACGTTGGCGCGGGCCGTGGTGTTGGCCAGGGTATCCGCGCGACCGTAGACGGTGAAGACCGGCCAGGTGGGAGTGATGGTGCCGCCGCTGTAGGTGGTCTTGCCGTCCAAACGGTCGAAGTGAGCACGCACAGAAACGATGGCGTTCGCCACATCGATGTCGGTCACGGTAGCGGTTGCGCCGGAGAAATCGTACTTCTGGGTGAGCGGCACACGCAGCGTGGCAGTGAGGCCGCTGTACTCCACCTTCGTCTCCTCGGAAGAGTCGGTGGTGCCGTCAGCACGGATGGTCTTGGTTTCGCGCACCGTGGTGGTGCGGGTGCCCAAGGTGCCGCCGCTAGCCAGGCTCACCTTTTTGCCGCTAATGGCAGGGCCACTATATATAAAGGTATCGGTGGTCACGTGCTCCCACACCTGAATCTTGTTGGCGCCGGAAGGCGTTTCGGAGATCATGGTGTCGGTCTTGGTGGTGGTAGCGCTCACCTGACTCGGGGAAATCTGCGGGCCGTCGCCGCGTCCCTTATCGTCAAGATAGATGAAATTCTGCAGCTCCACCGCGTCGTAGCTCATCTGCTTCGCCGCTTCTTCGGTAGCCGCTAGGGTGGCGTTCTTCAGCGCCGCTTCCCCACTAATATTAATAGAGAAGAAGTCGATGGCAGAAATGGCCGCATTCTTGTGCAGCCAACCGGTGTGGCTGACCTCGTCGTAGATGGGGCTGTACTCGTACACGTCATCCGGGTCATCCACCACGCCGTCGTTGTTGGCGTCGATACGGAAGTCGGCCACGCCGTCGCCGTCCACATCGATGTTGAAGGCGATGTTGCCGTTTCCGTCCCGCTTGTTCAGGGTAACGGTCTTCCCGTCGGGGGTCTTGCCCTGCTTCTCCGGCATGGGACGCTCAACCGAGGTGGTGTAGGTGTTCCACTCGAAGCCGGGCAGCACCAGCTCTTCGCCCACAAAGCCGCGCAGCATATCGCTGCCGTCCTCGTCGGTGGTCTTCAGCAGGCTGCTGGCAGCGTTGTCGTTGATCTGCAGATCCAGATCCAAGCGACGGGCGGTGAAGAAGGAGTCGTTGGTGAAGGTGTAGTTGAAGAAGGTGTTTTCCCCTTCGCCGTCACCCCAGCGGTAGGGCACGTTGGGGCTGTAGGAGCCGCTGGCGCCCTGGCTACCGTAGCTGCCGTCGCCGCCCAAGCCGTTGCCGTTCCAGCCGTACTGCACTGCCAGGCCCGGCTTGATGGGTACGTAGGCGCTCTTCAGCGTGGCGATCATCTGAGCCGCTTTGTTGTAAGAGGCTTCGTCGTAGTCCGTCTGGAAGCGCGCCACCAGCGGCATGGACAGCACCTGGTTCGGTGTGCCGATGATCTCGATAGTGCCGCGGGCCTTGGTGGTGGTGCCGGTGTAGGTGTACTCCGGTTTGAAGGATGTGAAGTTCACCTTCACGTTCATGAGGTACTGGTCGCCCCACAGGCTGGAAGGCAGCACGCAATCCAGGAAGCCGTCGCCGTCCATATCGTCTTTGGTGTAAGCCTTCAGCTGCGCCGCGGTCAGCTTCACCGTGCGCATCATCATGTCGTTGGCGTTCTTGGAGTAGTAGTTCAGCTCTACGCTCTCGATGTCACCGTAGTCGAACATGTTGCCGCCGATGGTCACCTTTTCGGCTTCGAAACCGCGACGCACGCCGCGCACGCCCTCGTAGAACATGCCAGGGTAAGTGGTGGCGGTGACGCCAGAGCCGATGGTCTGGTCGGCACCCACCAGCAGGTAAGCCGGCTCCATGGGAGCGCGGGAGGCGTTATTAATATGGAAACGCCAGCCGGCGTTGGGCTCGTTCACCAGCGTTTCCTTCAGGGTGGACACATTGTTCACGCCGCCGTTGTTGCCCGAGAAGGCGCCGCCGGAAATCTGCGGGTTGGTGGGCGTGGCCTCGAAGGAGGCGGGGTCCAGGTTGGTCTGGCGGGTGATGAGCGTGTAGTACTGGCCGCCCTCGGAAGAAGAGGTGATCCACTGCTTCTGGCCGAAGTTCACGCGCACGTTGTTGGTGAACAGGCCGCCAGCGCCGTTGGACTTCGCCGTGATGAGGGCGCCCGTTACCTCGAAAGTAACGGGAATGACCGAGAGCCCCTTGTACTGGGGCACGCGGGTCTTCATGAGGAAGCGAATCTTGCCGGTGAAGGTGCCGGTGGTGCCGGCGGTCACGCCGCCCTTGCCGTGCGGGATAGCGCCGATGCCGGCCGCCTCCAGCAAGGTGGAAAGATTCTGGGACTCGTCGGTGGCGCTGCCGAAGGTGTAGACCGTGTTAGGCGAAGAGCCGGTGGTATAGCTGCGGGTCACTGGCGCGTTGTCCATGGTGTACCACTTCAGCTGCCCCAGGCGGTCGCGGTACTGGAACTCCAGCACGCCGCGCTCGTCGTGGCCGGTGCGGTTGACGGCGAACCAGTCGGCAAGGTTGGCCATCTTGAGATCGGGGTTGGTGCCGGCGGCGGGGGCGTCGGGGTCGGTGCCCACCACAAGGCCGTTCATGATGTCGCCGTTCTCCAGAGTGAGCGGCGTGTTGGAAGCCACCGAGTTGTTCACGCGGATGGAGATCTGCTGCAGGTTCAGGCCGTCGGGCAGGGTGTCCTCAATCTCGGCTCCGTACTCAATCGGGGAGCCCTTCTCGTCGACAAGGCTGGTGCCGAACAGCGGCTGGTTGCCGGTAATGCGCAGGTTCTTCAGACGGTAGGTGACGGAGTGGCCCAGCGGCGCCGTCCACTTCTCCGCCTCGGCGCCGTTGTCGATGGACAGCGCCACCTTCTCGATGGAGGCACCGGCAGAGGGGCTGGCGAAGGTAGAGGTGGTGGTGTAGGTCTTCGTCCACATGTAGTCGTCCACGCCACGACCGCCGAAGTGGACGGTGGATTCGGTGTCCAGCGTCACGTACTCGTCGGGGCTCATGTTGGTGGTGTAAGGCAGCGCCAACAGGAACACCTTGCGGTCGCACTTGGTGGTGGTGTCCTTCTTCGTCTTCAAGGGACCGTAGTACATGGAGCCGCCCATGAGCGGGTTGTACTCCGGCTGCGGGTCGTCGGAATCAGGGTCGATGATGGTACCGGTCTTCTTGTCCACTTCCGGCACGGTGAAGGAAATCTGGCCGTTCATGCCGGCGGTGGTGTAAGGCAACTCGTGCAGCCCCAACTCGTTCGCGTTTTCGAAGGTGTCCAAGTCCAGTTCGTTCACCACGTTCTGGTTGTTGGTGATGTCGTAGATAAGCGCGCCGCCCTGCCCGGGCACGCCCACGTACTCCTTGCCGGAGACGGTGGCGCGAGGATCGGGATTCTTGGTGACTTTCTCTTCTTCCGTGCGCGCGTTCTCTACGATCCAGGTGACCAAGTCCGCGTCGCGGATACCGGTGTTGGTGAGCTCGGCGGAGGGGAACTTGAAGAAGTAGGACAGGTAGTCCACCTGCGAGTCCTCTTCGGGCGAGACGTTGCGGGTGGTGATCTTGTAGACCATATAGTTGTAGCGATCCCACAGCACCGGGCTCTTGATGGTCTCGATGTTGGTGTTCCAGTCCAGGTTGGTCTTGATGAAGGTGGCGTTGCGCTGGGTAGAAGAGTCGGAAGCGGAACCGGGGCTGATAACCGTGTCGATGTTACCGATGGTCACGTTGCCGTTGGCGTCGGTGTAGGCCTTGTAGGTAACGCCCCAGCGGATGGTGCCGCCGGTGTTCTCGGGAATGGTGCCGATGAAGGTGACGCCCAGCGAAAGACGGTTGAAGTCCTTGATGAGCTGCCACTTGTTGGCGGCGTTGCCCATGTACTTCAGGCGGAAGGTACCGGTGATGCCCTCGGAGTTGTACCAGCTCTTGTAACGGCTCTCGGTAAGCTCGGTGCCCTTGGTGGAGCCGGAGCGATCCATGTCGTAGATCTTCCACTTGCCGTTGAAGCAGTCGGAATTAAGCACCAGGGCCAGGCGCGGACCGCGGTCGTTGCCGCTGGCGATGAAGCCGCCCTGGGCGGTCCACTCGTTGTAGCTGTATTCTTCGGTGAGGCCGCCGGAGCCGGAAGGCACGAAGTAGGGAATCTGCAGCTCGAACACCGGCGCCGCGTCTTCGCGCTCGCCGTCGGCGTAGCCGGTGGCGGGCAAGCCCATGAAGCCGGAGTCGTAGCCGACGTCGGCGGTGAGGTCCAGGAAGGGAGAGTCGGTGGACTTGATCATGTAGGTGTTGCTGCCCATGGCGGTACCGCCGCCAGGGGTAACTTTCAGGTTCGGGTCCACGTAGCCACCGGGCAGACCGCCCACCAGGATGGTCTCGTTGCCGCCGGCGCGACCAATGACAGGGCTTGCGCTGTAGAGCGGACCGGTGGAGAAGGCCATGGCGTTGGCCAACTTGATGGGGCCGTGGCCCACCGTGTTCATGTGCTCCACCAGCCCCTCGGAGGTGGCGGGCTGGTAGGTGCTCTCGTCGTCGGCCGGCTCGTCGGCGGCGGGTTCGTCCCCTTCGCCGTCTTCGTCGCCTTCGCCGTCTCCTTCAGAGGAGCCCTCCCCTTCCGGCGTGGCCGGCGTGGCGGGGGCTACGGGGTCGGCGGCGCGGGTGAAGGTAGCGGTGCCGCGGAAGTGCTGGGGCAGCGCCACCGTCTGCGCCTGGGTGCGCACGAGCACGCTCACGTCCAACACGTTTTGCACCGGCTTGAACTTCTGGGTGGAGGTGCCGGCGGAAATCTCGCCGCCCAGCGGATGGTTGTCATGGGCGCCCGGCAGCGCTTCGGCTGCCTCTTCCAGCTCCATGGCGGAAAGGGCGTAGGGGGCGGCCACGTACAGGGTGCGGCCCTCCCCTGCCTTCACGGCGCCCTCGTCCCCTTCCAGAGTGGCGGCGATGAAGCCTTCTTCGTCCACCGTGTAGGGAATGGGGGAAACGCCGAGCGCCTCCAGGGTGGAGGCGTCCTTGAAATCGAGGGTAGCACGTTCGGCATCGGAGAGATCGGTCACGTCGACGATCACCACGCCGCCTTCGCCGGGGACGCCGATGAAGCTGGAGCGCTTGCGCGCGTCTGTGGAGGTGTCGGTGCGGCCGTCGGCATCGGTGTTGGCCACCGCTTCGCCGTTCTCTTCCTTGAAAGCCATGAGCACGGCTTCCGTCACGCCGCCGAAGCCGTTGGCGTCGGTGGGCCACAAACCGGAAAGGGAAATGCCGGAAACCGCCGGCTTGCCCTTCGGCACGTCGATTTGGATGGCGGATACCAAATAGCCGCCATCCGCGTTGATGGTGGCGTTTTCCACGTTTTCCACCGCCACGGAGGCAGCGGCGTCCACTTCGTCGTTGGCAAGGTTCACCGAGCCGAGGGTCTTCACCATGGCACGACCGTACTCGGTGGCCGGCGCCGGCTCGTCTTCGGTAGCGGCGGGGGTGAAGCTGTGGGCCTCGTAGCCGAAGCGCACCGCCACTTGCTCGTCGGCGGGCACGGCACCAACGAGGCCGAAGCTGACCGTGGGCATGGAAGCGGCCGCGGTGAGCGCGGCCGGCTGAGCATTAGGGGCAGTGGAGGCGAGAGGTCCGTTATAGGCGGCGGCCTCTTGGGCAGTGAGGCCAGCGGGCAGCTCGCCTTCGTAGCGCAGCACCACCTTACCGGAAACGCCGGCCTTCAGGTCGGCGTCGGTCAGGGGCAGGTAGGCACCGCCGTGTTCTTGCCAGGCGGACCAACCGGCGGGCACCGCATTGGCGTACAGGGCGGCGCGCATGGGGGCGGCACCGGCCTCGCCGTTTTCGGCGGTGATGCCGCGACGCACCTTCCACAGTTCTTCAGAGTAGGTGCGCTGCAGTTCGCCGGCGGCGTCGTAGTAGAGGTAGGGCATCTCGAAGGTGAGCACCACCGCGTCGCCGGCGGTGGATCCGCCCAGCGCGCCCTCTTCCAGAAGGGCGGCCAGGTTGCCCAGCATGTACTCGGCGCTCACGGTGCCGTTCTTCACCAGGAAGCCCTTGGCGGAAACCATCGGCGCGCCGAAAAGGGTCATGGTGGGGTTGATGCGGGAGCTGATGTCGGCGTCGCCCTCGAAGTTGGCGGGCAGCACTGCGTCGGCGGAATAGAGGCCCTCCGGCAGCAGTTTGGCGGCTTCTTCCGCCTCGTTCACGGCGGGGGCGGGCTCGTCGATGTCCTCGTCAGCGGCATTCTCGTCGGTAGCGACGGCATCGTCGGACGCGCTGTCGGTGGCGGGGTTCTCGCCCTCCTGATCAGCGCTTTCGGCGGTTTCGTCGGTGGTGGTGGCCTCGTCGACGGCAGAGCCGTCGCCCTCGGGCGCAGCTTGAGAAGCGGCCGGCTCATCGGCCACTGCGTCTGTGAACAGGGGGCTTAGGCCCGTGGCGTCAAACATGGTGGCGGCTAGAAGCACGCTCATGGTGACAGAAACCACCCGCTGCCAGGGCTTAGTGCGCAATGGCGGACTCTCGACGAGTTCGTCAGTGCTGATGGACGTTTGCTTGGCGGAAAATCCGAACCCTTTTGTCATGCTAACCACTCCAGTAAAACTTTCTTGCCCCGTCAGCAGCGGTTTTCGCTGCCTTGAGGGCAAAACCCGAGCTCAGATATACGCGCGAGCGCGAGGGACCCACAGTATTTCGTTGTGCTGGAAGGGAAATGGGCTAAACGACCCGCCCTGCGGAGCTTGAGAACCGCCGCCAAATGCCCTGGTCAGAGTCTGTTTTGCGAATGCAGAACAGACCCCACTGGTGAGCAATTCAGCTAAAGACCCAAATTGTTCCGCGCGAAAATTCCGAACCAGCGCGTTTCAACCCCCGAAACCCCGAAAAGGACCCCTCCTCCGCAGTGCTTCAAAGATTGGAGTTCACTCATGGAGCGAACTGGTGAACCAATTGTAATACTTCCGTAACCTACGCACAAGGGAAATTGCCCCCTAAATGCGTGAAAACATAGCCAATTGGCAGACTTTGAAATTTGACCCTCTAGCTGGCGATTCTTTCGCTCTCAATCCAGCGGCGGACAGACTAACGGAGCCGCGTGTCTCGCGCCAGCCCCTCCTTGGCATTTTCACAACTGGACTTCGATCGAACACAAAGCCTTCACAAGCTGCTTTTTGGGAGCCCGCACCAAGGAGCCCAGAGACCGCAGAAACGCACCAAGTTCTGCACCGATCACTCCCCTCTTTTCGGGCCGCTGAAGACACCTTTCGCAAAGGCCCGAAGAACACACCTGCAGATGATTTTTCCGAAGCGAAAGCCAAACAGCAATTCGGCTTGATCGCTTCCAATAATTAACAAAATAAAATGCCTAAATTCGCATGAGATTTGCTTAATTGGTCATCGAATCATTGCAAATTGGTTGCAAAATATTCAAATTATTTTATAGAGTTTTAGTTGTAATTCTTTAATATTTGGAGAGTTTAATCCAAATATTGATATTTGATCTTAAAATTTTGGTTTATAAAACCCAGAAATAAAGAAATCCCGCCGATTTTTCGCGGCGGGATTTCTCTTAGAAAGCCGTCGAGCGCTCTATTTTTGTCAGGGTATTTTTGCTTATTTTGAGCGGTGTTTCGCCATGGCGGCGCGCTGGGAGCGGCCGGGGCGGAAGTCGCTTTTTGGAGCGTTCTGGGGCTTGGCTTTGCGGGCGCCGCTGCCATTCCCCCGCCCCTTCTTCTGAGGCTCCGAGAGCTTCAGGGCAGGCTTCTGCTTCTTCGGCTTTTTGGGAGTCTGTTTGGGTGGCAGCATCTCGGGAGCGGCGCTCATGCGTGCCTCTCGCTCCGCCGCCTCACGCGCCTTGGCGCGGTTCTTGCGACGGGTCTTCTTCTGCAGTTCCTTCTTCGCCGCCTGAATCTCCGGGTCTTCCTTCGCCTCGCGAGCGGCGCTCTTCGCGTCCGCTTCCGCCACCGCAGCCTCGCGGTCGAACTGTTTCAGCTCCAATTCCGGCAACTGACGGCCAATGAGCTTCTGGATGGCCTTCAGATCCATCTCTACGTCCGGGCTCACGAACGATACCGCCCAGCCGGTGCAACCGGCGCGTCCGGTGCGGCCAATGCGGTGCACGTAGTCCTCCGGCTCATGGGGAATGTCGTAGTTCACTACGTAGTTCACTTGGTCCACGTCGATGCCGCGGGCCAGCACATCGGTGGCCACGATGATGTCGGTCTTGCCGTTCGCGAAGTTCGCCAATGCCCGCGCCCGCTGGTTCTGGGAGCGATCGGAATGGATGGCCTCAGCCGCGAACCCGGCGCGCTTCAGGCGCCGGCACACCGCGTCGGCCCGGTGCCGCGTACGGGCAAACACGATGATGCGGGTGCCGCCCTTCTCCTTCAGCAGCGCGTTCAAAAGCGCCGGCTTCGCCAGCTGCGGGATGCGGATGAGGTACTGGTCCACCGTATCGGCGGTTTCGCCCTTGTGGGCAATTTCCACGTAGGCGGGGTCGCGCAAGAGGTTCCCCACCTGCCCCATCACCGAGTCGTCGATGGTGGCGGAAAAGAGCAGCGTCTGGCGGTCGGCGGGGGTGGCGGCCACGATCTTTTTCACCGAGGGAAGGAAGCCCATGTCCAGCATGCGGTCCGCTTCGTCGAGCACCAGCACCTGCACGTCCGAGAGCTTCACGGCGTTCTGCTGCATGAGGTCCACCAAACGGCCCGGCGTGGCAATGAGCACGTCCACCCCGCGGCGCAGCTGCGCAATTTGCGGGTTGTAGGACACGCCGCCCACCACCGTGAACACCCGCAGGTTGGTGTGCTTCGCCACCACCGAGGCCACGTCGCCTATCTGGGCCGCCAGCTCGCGCGTGGGGGTGACCACCAGCATCGCCGGGCCCTTTCCGCCCTTCGCCCGCGGCAGCCCGTCCATGGCGGGAAGCGCGAAGGCGGCTGTTTTGCCGGTGCCGGTTTTCGCCGCCGCCACAATGTCGCGGCCCGCCAGCACCAACGGAATGGCCTGCTCCTGCACCGGCGTCGGCTCCGTGTAGCCGAGCGAGGACACAGCATTCAAAAGGGGCTTCGAAAGCCCCAGATCGTCAAAAGATGTCATACGGGAAGAGTTCCTTTCTAAAACCAGAAACCCCATTGTACCCCAGTTGTCACTGCCCCCTCCCCTCGCCACCCCGAGCGTCCTCTCTTCGTCACCCTGGGCCCTCCCCCCTCGTCATCCCAGCCCCATCCCTTTGTCATCCTGAGCGGAGGCCGAAGGCCGGAGTCGAAGGATCTCCTCGGCTGGGTGAGATCCTTCGACTCCGCGCTACGCGCTCCGCTCAGGATGACAATGGGTGGGCTGCTTCGCGCTCCGCTCAGGATGACAATGGGTAACACTATTGCCCACGACACAAGGCGGCCCCGCCGTTGGAGGGATGGCGGGGCCGCTTGAGAGGGCGCGCCGGCAGAATGGGGAGCAAGCACCGTCGCGCAGGGTATGTCGGTTCGGTTACTGGATGATCAGCTGATCCTCTTCGTCGGGGGTGATCCAGCCGTCGGGCAGCTGTGCTTCGTTATGGCAATCGGAGCACACCATCACGCTGGCGCGATGGCCCTTGTGACAGTCGCTGCAGGCTCGTTCGCCATGCTGCGCCACGTGAGGGTTGAAGCTCAGGTCCGCCGTCAGCTCCTTCAGCTGCTCGCGCGTGGTCACCTCTTCGCCGCTTTCCGTCACGTGGCAGCCGCTCTTCAGGCAGAACTCGTCCGCGTCCATGCCAGACGCCTCGGTCAGCGAATCTAGATCGCCTTCCATCAACGGGAACACGTAGTTGCCGCTGATCCAGTTCACCGCTTCGCTCACCTGCTCGGAAAGCGTGGGCACGTGGCAGCTCATGCAGGTCTCCCCCGCCGACGCATGGGTCACCGCTAGCATGGCGTTGGTGTTGGACACCGGGTTGTTCCACTTGTCCACGCCTTCGGAATCCGGCGCTTCCTCGTAGGTCTCCAGGTAGGGATCCATGGGGATGTGGCAAATAGCGGCGCAGAAGCTGGGCTGCTCGTGCCACACCCAGAAGCCCGCGCCCGCCACTACCACGATAGCGGCCACAATGGCAATGGTGATGGGCGCCTTCTTCCGCGCTTTTTTCACCGACACCGGCTTGCCCGGGGCCGCCTGGGCCTGAGTGGTCTCAGTGGTTTCGCTCATGGGGACCTCCTTTCTTTATTAGATGGACTATCCCAAGAACTCCGCCACCGACTTGCCGCACTCGCGGCCGAGCACCATGGCGAAGCCGATGGACACGCCGGGGATAGGGGTGATGTACTCGGTGCCGAAGCGGCGGCCGCAGTCGTTGCCAGACACGTACAAGCCGGGGATGGGGTCGTAGTTGGCGTCCAGGGCGTTCTGGTTGCCGTCGGTGATGATGCCGCCCATGGTGACCATGGTCTCGCCCAGAACCGGATCGAAGGTGCAGGCGTAGAAGGGGGGCTCCTTCACCGGGAAGAGCACCTTGGCGTCGCGGCCGAACTCCATGTCCACGCCGGTTTCGCAGTACTCGTTCCAGCGGTTGATCTGCTCCACGAAAGCCGTGGCGGCGTCGCCGGTAAGGCCCATCTGGGACGCGAGGCCCTCCAGGGTGTCGTCGGCAATGTACTCTACCGCGGTCATGGGGCCGCCACCGCCGCCACCTTCGCCGCCCGGGCCGCCCTCGCCGCCGCCTTCGCCGCCAGGAGCTCCGCCTTCGCCTTGGGGCTGGCCTTCGCCGCCTTCAGCGCCGCCGGCCGCACCGGCAGCTCCCGCCGCGCCGACGGCCGCAGCCTCGGCACCGCCCTGGGCCTGGCCTTCGCTACCTTGCGCCTGGCCTTCGCCACCCTGGGCGCCGTCACCGGCCGGGGCGCCACCCTGAGCCGCCGCGGCGTCGCCCTCTTCTTCCACATAGGTGCCGTTGAACTTGGCATACGCGGTGTCGAGCGCCTCGCGCAGCGACTGGATGTTGGCCTCGCTGGCCTCGAAGCCGGCGTGCTGCGGTAGCGTGTACTGGCGGTATTCCGTGAAATTGTTGTCGCAGATGGCGAACTTGGTGGAGCGGCTCATGAAGGAGGTCTGGTAGCCGCGCTGCTCGGAGGTGGGATAGTACTCGTTGCAGAAGCGCTTGCCGCTTTCGTCCACCCACACCGCCTGGGGCAGGCAGTTCATCTTGCCGGGCACCGAGAGGCCCTTCATGTTCATGCCGGCAACGGGCGTGGTCTCCAGGTGTGCGCCGGCCCAGTAGGCCATCTGCACGCCGCGGCCGTCGTTGGCGGACATAGAGCTGAGGGATTCGCCCTCCACCAGCGCTTGGGCCATATCGGGCATGAAGTAGGCCATCATTTCCGGGTTGCCGCCCATGCCGCCGCAGGAGAGCACCACCGCGCGGCAGTTCACCTTAATGTAGCCGTCAGCGCCCTTCGCCACGATGCCCGCCACTTTGCCGTCTTCCATGATGATGTACTCGCCGGTGGTGCCGTAGAGGAACTGCGCGCCATGCTGCGCCGCCACGTCGTGGTTCTTGCCGACGATCTTGGTCTGGTTGCACTCGCCGTAGAAGCTGCACACGCTGGGCCAGAACTTGATGCCGGAAAGCTCGCTCATCTGGTGCTCGGTGGGCGGGAAGAACGCCGTGGTCATGGTTGCGAAATCTTCCTCGGTCAGCGGATCCAGGTACCAGTTGGAGTTCGCCTCGGAGTTCTGGGCGAACTTCATCACCAGCGCGGGGTTGGGCATGTTGCCGGTAATCTTCATGAAGTTCTGGTAGAACTCCACCGGGTCGATGGCGGGCACGCCGCGCTCTTTCAGGATGGCGGCGTTGAGGCTGGCGAACTCGTTGCCGGTGGCGGCGTAGGAGTCTTCCGGCTGCTTCTCGATGACGATGACCGACTTGCCCTGCTCTGCCAGCTCGCGGCTGGCGGTGGTGCCGGCGAAACCGAGACCGCAGACCACGGCGTCGCAGTCGTAGGTGGCGGCGAATTCGGTCACCTCGGCCGGCGGGGTCATCCAGCTGGTGTCCTTCACGTTGTGCACCACGGTGCCGTCGGTGCCGGTGGAGCCCTGCGCTTCGCCGTAGGTCATCGAGTTGCCCTCGATGAAGCGCGGCGTGGGGGCGCATCCCGCCAGTCCGCTACCGGCCGCCATGGCCGCCGCGGCGGCGCCAAAGCTCAAAAACGCACGACGCGAGATTCCCTTTCCCTGCGTCTTCTCGTTGTCTCCCATAGTCCCTCCTTACTGGTTGGGCCAACGTATGCCCCCGGGTTCGGACGGGGACATTTCCTGGCGTCTATAATGGCGGCCGCGGCCCCCCTTGTGCTATCGCTGCTTTTCGGGAAAGGCGGAAAAGCGGCATCACGGTTTTGGGGTATTTCCGAGAAATGCCTGATGGGAGCGTTGCTTACTTGCAGACGCCCAGAAGGTTGGGCGCGGAGGCGCGGCAATTCGGCGGTATACTTTTCCGAGCCGATAATTGGAGGGAAGGCGGGGACTATGAACGTGCTGAAAGGGTTTCGGCCCGAGCTTTTGCTGTTCGCGGCGTTTTTCGCCATCATGCCGTTTTCCTCTTCCAGCTATACGGTGTTTCGACTGTCTTCGGAAACTTCCGACCTAGTGCTGGGGCCCTTTGCCACCATCGTGCTGGTGGCGGGGCTGGTGGCCGGCTTGGGCGCAGGACTGCTGGCAGCCCGTGGCAAGGAAGGCCTGCTACTGCGCCGTGGCGCGGTGTGTGGTGGCGCGGCGCTGCTGGTGGTGGGCTACGGCATGTTCGTGGCGCTCTTGCTGACAGGGCTGGCCACGCCGCTCACTGTGGTGGCGGCCGTCTGCGCCGGCGTGGGCGGGCTGGAGCTTTGCATCGCCTGGGGCGCACTCATGGCCAGTTTCGGACTGCGGCGGGCCATCTTCTGGGTGGGGCTCACGGCGGCGGGCGGTTCGTTCGTCGACCTCATGTTGTCGTCGGTTGACACCACGATTGCCGTACTCGTTTTCGCGCTTATGGTGCTGGCAAGCGTGACGGTGCCTTGCCTTCAGGCGCTGCGCGGAGAAATCGCCGACCCCACCGAGTCTGGCGCGTCCTCCACCCCTGTCGAGCGCGTGGGAGAACGGCGGCGAGAGGGCGAGTCGTTGCTTCAGCTGGTGCGCCGCATGGGCACGGTGCTGTTCGTTCCCTTCGCCGGGCTTATGGTGTTCGCCTTCGTCACCGGCGTGCGGAAATTCGTACTGTTCGACGTGGTGTACATGGAGGCGCTCGGCATCGTCATCGGCGCGGCGGTGGCCATTCCGCTGGCGCTCATGGTGCGCACGCGGCGGCCGCTTCTACCTTTTATATATCAGGTGGTGCTGCCGGTGTCGGCGCTGGGGCTCATCGTGCTCAACAGTTTCCCCGAGGCCACCAGCCCGCTTTGGCTGGCAGCCTGGCTCAGCTACGGGTTCTTCGGGCTCATTGCCATTTTGGCGCTGGCGAGCCTGTGCGCCATGGCCCATGCCGGCGAGTTCCCCGCGGCGCTTGTGTACGGCGGCGCGGTGGCGGGCTTCTGCGCGTTTTCGCTGCTGGGGCAGTTTTGCGGGACGCTGCCGCCGTTTCTCGAGCAAAACGGCGGGCCGGCCCTTTTGGTGGTGAGCACACTGTACTTCGCCTTCCTCATCGGCATGGCGCTCGGCGACGGATGGCGCATCCAGGAGCGGGCCGAAGCCGCAAGCGACAGCGAGGGCGACGGCGATTCCACCGGCGACGCCGAGGCGCACCACGCCGCAAGCCTGGCCGCCCGCTGCAACGAGTGCGCGCGCCAAAGCGGCCTTTCCCCGCGAGAAACCGAGATCCTGGGGTTCTTGGCCCGCGGCCACTCCCCCGCCTTCATCGCGAAGACCCTCGTAATCTCCGAGAGCACCGCCCGCACCCACACCAAAAGCATCTACCGCAAACTCGGCGTCAACTCCCGAGAAGAACTGCTGGAGTACATCGATTCGTAAGCCATGGAACCCACCATCGCCTTCGCCCCCCTCGTCATCCTGAGCGCTTGTCCCCTGGCCAACATCGGGCGTTTTTCAGAAGCGCGCCTGGCGCGAAACTTCTGATTTCAGAAGTTTCGATGCATAACTTCTGAAATCAGAAGTTATGGGCCACCCCGCCTTCTGAAAAACCACGAAAGTTGGCCCGCACCGAACGCGCAGGCCAACTTCCGCACCTTGTCGCAAAAAAACGGCCTCCCGCTCGCAATGGGAGGCCGCATGCTTGGTGCCCTGTTGAATCGTTCGCGATCCTAATCGAACTGGCGAAGGGCACGGCTGAGACGGGCGAGACCCTCGCGCAGGATGGGCTCGGAGGCGCAATAGCCCAGCCGGGCGCCGCCGGGCAGGTCGAAGCGGCTGCCGGGAACCAGCAGCACCCCTTCCTTCTCCAGCAGCTCTATGCAAAACGTCTCGTCGTCGACGGGGATATCCCATTGGATGTAGGCCACCGAAACGCCCTTCGGGGCCTGCCAGTGCACGCGCGGCTCGCCGTCGATCCACTCCTGGACGATGGCGCGGTTGCGAGCGATGATGGCTCGGTTGCGGGCCAAGATCTTGTCGCGGTGGGACAGCACGTAGGTTGCCAGCCGGTCGTTGAATTCGCCACAGCAGATCATGGTGTAGTCGCGGTACACGCGGAACCGGTCGGCCAGCTCGCGATTGGAAACCGTCCAGCCCACGCGAGCGCCCGGCACCGAATAGGTCTTGGAAATGCTGTTGGTCACCACCGCTTTGTCGTAGAGGTCGATCATGGAAACGAAGCGGTCGGTGTCCTCCAGCGGCAGGTACACCTCGTCGGAGAGCACATAGGCGCCCACCGACCGCGCGATGGCCGCCACGCGCTTCAGCGTGTCGCGGTCGAGCACGGTGCCCAGCGGGTTCGAGGCATTGTTGATGCAGATGAGCTTCGTGTCCGGCCGCACCATGCGCTCCAACTCGTCGATACGCGGCTGCCAGCCGTTCTCTTCCCGCAGGTGCCAGTACTCAACTTCGGCGCCCAGCGTGCGGGGAATCTCGTACAGGGGCTGATAGGTGGGGTATTCCGCAATCACGTGGTCGCCGGGCTCCACGAGTGCCATCAGCGCCAGCAAATTCGCGCCAGTGGTGCCGTTGGTCTGCAGAATGCAGTCGGGGTCGATGTCAGTCTCGTACAGGCGGGACACCTGATCCTTGAATTCCGGCGAGCCCTCAATCCAGCCGTAGTTCATCTTCTCGCGGTCGAGCTGTTCGTAGAACGTGGCGCCTGCGCGGCCGTCCAGGGCCAGAATCTCGCCCATGGTCATCGAGGAGATGGTGGACTGCGCGATGTCGTACGTGGCGGACTTCTCCCAAACGTTCAGCCAATCTTCCACGCCGATGGTCTCGATCTTCATGCGTGCGCTCCTTTTCTAAATGCTAATGACGCCCATGCCCAGCAGCACCAGCGAAACCACGCCAGCCGCGCTGATGAGCCCCATGCACAGCTTCTCGCCGCCGGTGATGGCGCTACCGTAATCCTTGCGCGCCTTCATGTAAATGAAGAAGCCGGGGATGTAGCCCACGCAGGTGAGCAGCAGAAACGACCAGCCGTTGAACAGCACGCCCACCACTTGGAAGGCGACAGCAACAAAGCCGATGGCCGCCTGCACCGCGTTCTTGTTCTGCACGCCCCACTTCATCTGGTAGGCAGCAGCGAACGCCCAGGTGATCACGATGGCCACCGTGCACATGGAGAACGCGAAGTCGTAGGCGTCGGCCGAGAACAGCAGGATGATAAGGAACACCTGGATGCAGGCGCCCACCACCACGAGCGAGAACTGCGGCGCGCCATTCTTGTTCAGCTTGCCCCACGAGGCGGGCAGCAGCTTGTAGTCGGCCATTTCAGAGGTAGTCTCGGCCGGCAGAATGGTGAACGAAAGCCACGAACCTGCGATGGAGATGATGATGGCGATGGAGATGAACGGGCCGCCCCAACCGGGGGCCATCGACTCGAACACGTACAGCAGCGCCGGGTAGTCCAGGGCGGCAATCTCGGTGTAGGGCATGTAGCCGAAGGGCAGAACCGAGGCGCCCACGTAGATGGCCAGAAGGCAGATGAAGCCGATGAGCGTGGCCTTGCCCACGTCCGATTTGCGGGCAGCGCGAGCGGAAACCACCGACGCGCCTTCGATGCCGACGAAGCACCACATCATGATGATCATACAGTTGAACACCTGGGTACCCACGCCGCCCAGGCCCGCGGCGTCGGGGCCGTATTCGCCGGCGGCAACGGCGTTGTTGTACACGGTGCCCCAGAAATCGGCCGTCAGAATTCCCGCATTGAACAGGAAGATGCCGAAAATGAGCGTGACGGCGATGGAGGCAACTTTGCACACCATGACGATGGCGTTCAGAAACGACGCGCTCTCAACACCGCGAATAACCAGGTAGGTAATGCCCCACATGACAAACGACGCCACGATGATGCAGGGAATGGTGTTGCCCGGAAGGAACATGGGGAAGAAGTAGCCGATGGTGGACATCATCATGGTGGCGAAGGCCACGTTGCCCAGCCATGCGGAGAGCCAGTAGCCCCAGCCGGAGATGAAGCCCGCCAGCGGACCCCAGCCGGCATCGGCGTAGGAGAAGATGCCGTGCAGGTCGGAGCGCTTCTCGGTCAAGTTGTTCAGCGAGAATGCGAGCGCCAAAAAGCCGACGCCCACGATAAGCCAGCCCACCAGCACCGCCCCCGGCGACGCCACGTTCGCCAGCTGGCCGGTGATGGCGAACACGCCCGTGCCGATGCAGGAACTCACCACCATGCCGATGAGCCCGAAAAGGCCGATGCCCTTTCTCTCTTTTTCTTCCATGTTTGTCCCTTCTCGTTTGTTCCCTCTTCTTTGCCCCGGGATTTCCCTGCCCGCAAGCCTTGGATTGCATGTTTGCAGGCGCGCGAAGGTAACGAAAGCATTACAATAGGATTACATACGGGAAGCAATAGGGTGTAAACGCCAGGTGTATGCGCATACACCCTCAATAAACCCCAGGTGAAACGAGGAGTACGCCATGGAGTTCGCCGCTTACTACTTCACATTGCTGGTCATGCTGGCCTCGGTTCTGGCGGCGGCCACGTGCTTTTCCGCGTATTTGGTTTCGCGGGCGCGAACCATGCTGTGGGCCTTCGCGGCGTTTCTGTGCTACTTCGTGGATGTCGCCATCATGCTGCAGGACTCCATTGCCGCCGCCGTGCTGGGCGCCGGGGTGGAGGCCGATGCCACCTATCTGCTCATGCGCTCAGTGGCTACCATCGTGGTGGGAGACGCGCTTCTCACCTTCTTCTGGCTGACGGTTTGCGAATATGCCGGCCGGCCGCGGCGCGCGGTGCTCTTCGCCCCGCCGGTAGCGTTCCTCGTGGCCAGCGCGGCGCTGCTCTTCGCCGCCCACTCGCCCGAGGGGCGGTTCTGGTTCTACAGCCTACGCATGGTGTATGTTGCCTGGTCGCTGGGGTATTGGGCCTTCCGCTACCTTACCGCACACGATGCTTCGGAGCGGCAGCGCCTGGGGCGCGGACGGGTGGTGTTCTGGCTCATCGCCGCCTTTGCGGCGCTCGTGGTGGCCGAGGACGCCGTGCAGTTCTTGGCGCTGGGCGGCGCGTCCTGGCGGCTGGGTCCGGTGGAGTTCACCGCCGAGCGCAACTATTCCGAGAACCTCATGATGCTGGCATGCGCGGCGCTGGCCGTGTGGTACGCGGGGCGGCTGCTGGCGCTGCGGTTCGAGAAGCCGCCGGTGCGCGACGACGAGGAGCTGGCGCGCCAAGTGAAGGAGCATATGGTCGTCTACGGCAGCCGCCACCAGCTGACCGACCGCGAGCGAGAAGTGCTCGAGCACATTCTGCACGGCAAGGACAACCAAAACATTGCCTCTTCGATGTCCATCGCGCTGAGCACGGTGAAGGTGTACGTTCACCGGCTGCTGAAGAAGACCAGCTGCGAGAACCGCCAAGAGCTCGCCCAAGATTTCTGGCGGGAGCTGTAGTAGCCGCTTGTCTCAGGGCCAACATCGGTCGTTTTTCAGAAGCGCGCCTGGCGCGAAACTTCTGATTTCAGAAGTTTCGATGCATAACTTCTGAAATCAGAAGTTATGGGCCACCCCACCTTCTGAAAAACCGCGGAAGTTGGCCCGCGACAAACGCGCAGGCCAACTTCCGCACGCCGCTACTTCGTCGTTTCCAGGCGGTCGATGGCGTCGGCCAGGGAGCGCATGATGTTGCGGCGGGACAGCGCGCCCACCAGACGGCCCTGCGCGTCCACTACCGGCACCTTCTTGATGCGTTTGCTGGCGAACAGGCTGCATACCTCGTCCACCGGCGTGTCGGTCTTCACCGAGATCACCCGGTGCGTTGCCACCGCCATAACATTGAGCGCCAGCAGGTCGCGGAAGCGCGAGAGCGAGTCCTCATCGTCGGTGTAGCGGTAGATGTTCAGCGACGAGTCCACCAGCGAAATCTCGGTCTTGCCCAGGTAGGAGGCCACATCGCCGTCGGTCACGAAGCCCACCAGCTCGCCCTGGCCGTTGACTACCGGCAGGCCGCCGGTCTCCTGCGCCGCCATTTCGCGAATTACCTTCTCCATGGTGTCGGTGTCGCGCACGCACACCGGCTCGCGGTTCATGACGTCCGCAGCCACGTAAGAGCCGGTCTGCATCCGCTCGTCCTCGGTGGCGTCCACGGTCACGCCGTCGAAGCCAGCGCTGTAGTCCGGCAGCGTATCGGCCGGCTGCGCCACTTCCGCGCCCTTCTTCTCGCGCGTCGCGAAAATGACCACGAGTGCGGCCACCACCATGATGGCGAAGGTGGTGGTGTAGGCCATGTGGTCGCCCAGGTACATCTGCTCCAGGCCGGAAGCATCCGGGTAGAGCGCGGGCGCCATGGCAGACACCGACACCAGCACCGCCGTGCCCACCGAAGCCGCCACCTGGTTCAATGTGTTCGACACGCTTTCCGCATGATGGATCATGGAGTTGGAAAGCGAGTTCACGCCCCAGGTGTTGAGCGGCGTCATGGTGAACTGCAGGCCGATGGCCAGCGTGGTGTAGGTGAGCGTGACCATGATGATGGGGCTGTCGATGCCCAGTCGCGACAGGCTGAAGGCGCCGACGAGCGCCACCAGAATGCCGGGAATAGCCACTTTCCGCAGGCCGTAGCGGTCGAACAGCCGGCCGGAGAGCATGCCCATGAACGCGCCGATAACCGCGCCCGGCAGCATGGCGAAGCCGGAAACGGAGGCGGAGTTGCCCAGCACCCCCTGAATGTAGAGGGGCGTGATGACCTCGCAGCCCATGAGCGCCGCCTGGATGATGATGATCACGATGACGGTGATGGCGTACTTGCGCGTCTTCAGGATGTCCACGTGCAGCATGGGCTCGGGCAGCTTCATCTGGCGACGCACGTACAGGCCGCACACCACCAGGCCAAACGCCATGAGCCCGAAGGTGATGGCAAGGTTTTCACTATGAGCGAAGGTGGACAGCCCGTAGAGCAGGCTCACCAGGCCGATGGTCGAGAGCACCACCGAAAGCGCGTCGAAGGGGGCGCGGTGGAAGTTGCCGTAGTTGCGCAGCAGGAAAACCGCCAGCAGAATGACGACGACGGAAAGCGCGGTCACAATGGCGAACAGCGCGCGCCAGCCCACCGAGTCCACCAGAATGCCGGCCACAGACGGGCCCACCGCCGGCGCGAAGCCGATGATGAGGCCGATGATGCCCATGGCGGTGCCGCGCTTCTCGCGGGGGAACACCAGCAGGATGACCGTGAACACCATGGGCATGGACATGCCGGTGCAGGTGGCCTGCAGCACGCGACCCAGCAGCAGCACCCAGAAGTTGGGGGCGAGCGCCGCCGCCAAGCTTCCGCAGGTGAACAGGACGAACGCGGAAATGAACAGCTTGCGGGTGGAGAAGCGGCCGATCAGGTACGCGGAAAGCGGGATGACCACCGCTTCCACCAGGGCGTATCCGGATGTCAGCCACTGCACCGTGGTGGCATCCACAGCAAGCGATTCCATGATGGTGGGCAGCGCCGGGGAAAGGAAGGTTTGGTTCAGCACCGCCAGCAGAACGCCCACCAGCAGGACCGCCACCATGACGATGTCTTTTCTTGTTACTCCTAAAGCCATATGCTCATACCTCGCATTCGTCAGTCGCAAAAAAGTCGAATATTCGAATGCTAGCAAAAACAAATGGCGAAGGGAAGATGTGTTTTTGTGACAAGGTGCGGAAGTTGGCCTGCATGTTCGGTGCGGGCCAACTTCCGCGGTTTTTCAGAAGGCGGGGTGGCCCATAACTTCTGATTTTAGAAGTTATGCATCGAAACTTCTGAAATCAGAAGTTTCGCGCCAGGCGCGCTTCTGAAAAACGACCGATGTTGGCCAGGGGGCGAGCGCTCAGGATGACGACAAGAAGGGGCCTTGGGGCCTAGTGGGCTTCGGCCCAGTTTTCTCCCCAGCTGACGTCGGCGGTCAGGGGCACGCGCAGTTCGACCACGTTCTCCATGATCTCCTTCACGAGCGCCGCCAGCTGCTCCACCTCGTCGCGCGGCACCGAGAAGTCCAGTTCGTCGTGCACCTGAATGAGCAGCTTCGCCGCCATCCCCTCTTCCATGAGTCGCTGCTGCACCCGGCGCATGGCCAGCTTGATGACGTCGGCGGCGCTGCCCTGCATGGGGTGGTTCATGGCGGTGCGCTCGCCGAAACTGCGCTGCTGGTAGTTCTTCGCCTTCAGTTCCGGAATATGCCGCTTGCGGCCGAACATCGTTTCCGCGTAGCCCAGCTGCTTGGCGTCGGCCACCGTTTCGTCCAGGTAGCGGCGCACGCCGGGGTAGGCGGCAAAGTAGCGGTCGATCATCTCCTTCGCCTCGGCCACCGGAATGTCGAGGGTTTGCGAAAGCCCGAAGGCCTGCTGCCCGTAGACGATGCCGAAGTTCACCGCCTTGGCGCGGCTGCGCTGGGCAGGCGTGACGTCTTCGGGCGCGATATCGAAGACGCGGGCGGCGGTGGCGGTGTGAAAGTCAGCGCCGGAGTTGAAGGCCGCCACCAGGTGCTCATCGGCGGAGAGGTGGGCCAGAAGGCGCAGCTCAATTTGGGAGTAGTCCGCGGAAAGGAACAGGCTGTCCTCATCCAGCGGCACGAAGCACTCGCGGATGCGGCGGCCGAAATCGGTGCGCACGGGGATGTTCTGCAGGTTGGGATCGGAAGAGGACAGGCGGCCGGTGGTGGTCACCGTCTCGTGGAACATGGTGTGGATGCGGCCGTCCCCCGCCCGCTGCGCCAGCTTCGGCAGCGCGTCCAGGTAGGTGGACTTCAGCTTCGCCATCTCGCGGTAGCGCAGCACGAGCGCCGGCACCTCGCTCACCTTCGCCAGTTCCTTCAGCACGCTGGCGTCGGTGGAGTAGCCGCGCTGGTTCTTCTTCTGGGCCGGCAGCCCCATCACTTCGAAGAGGATGCGCCCCAGCTGCTTGGGCGAGTCGATGTTGAAGACCTCGCCCGCCTGCTCGTAGATCTCGGCGGAAAGCGCGTCCAACTGTCCTTCGGCGAAGGCGGCCAGGTCTGCCAGGCCTGCGGTGTCAATCTCCACGCCCACGCGCTCCATGGCGGCGAGCACCGCCACCAGCGGCAAGTCGATTTCGAAGTAGGGGTCGGCAGAACCGTCCTCCTTCAGGCGCTCCTCGTACAGAGGCACCAGCTGGCGCAGCGCCTCGGCCGCGCAGGCCACCTGCTCTTCTTCGGTCTCGAAGGCGGGCAGCGCGCCCAGGCCGCAGTCCTCGCAAAGGCTTTCCAGCGCGTACGAGCGGCTGGAGGAGTTGAGGGCGTAGGCGGCCAGCGACACGTCGAAGCCGCGGTTGGCCATGAGCTGTTGCTCGGTGACCAGGGCCTCGATGGAGGAATCCGCCGGCAGCACGCAGTGCAGCAGCTCTTTCAAGTCCAGGGCGGCGAAGGTGCCGCGCGCCACCACGTCGGCCAGCAACTCCAGCGCGAAGGGGGGCTCGAGCACCGCCGTCTTCTCGCCGCAGGCGAAGGCCAGCAAATCTTGTGGCTCGTCCGCGAAGAGCGAGGCCTGCGCCTCCCCCGCCCGGTCGGCGGCGGCGATGCGGGCGATGCCGATGAGGCGGCCCTCCTCGATGGCGGCCCCCACGAGCGCCCGCGCGGCGTCCTCTTCACCCACCAGCTCGCCGAAGTTAATCTCGGCCGCCGGCACCTGCGCGGGGCTCGCTCCCACCAGCGCCAGCACGCGGCTCATCTGGCTGGAAAGGGAGTACTTCCCGAAGGCCTCCTGCACCGATTCCGGCTCAAACGACGGGAAGGAGAGCCCTTCCAAATCGAGCGGGAAATCGAGGTCGGTCACGATGGTGGCAATCTTGCGGGAGAGAAAGGCGCTCTCGCGGCCGGCGATGATGTTCTCCTTCTGCTTGCCCTTCAGCTCGTCCACGTGCTCGTAGACGCCCTCGATGGAGCCGAATTGCGCCAGCAGTTTCGCGGCGTTCTTGGGACCGATGCCCGCCACGCCGGGGATGTTGTCGGAGCTGTCGCCCATGAGGCCCAAAAAGTCAATGAACTGCGCCGGGGTCACGCCGTAGCGTTCCTCCACTTCCGCCGGGCCGTACACCTGCACGTCGGTGAGGCCCTTTTTGGTGGTGACGATGGAGGTGGCGTCGGTGGCCAGCTGGTAGGCGTCCTTGTCGCCGGTGATGAGCAGGGTGCGATACCCCAGCGCCTCGTCGCGCGCCGCCACGGTGCCCAGAATGTCGTCACCCTCCCAGCCGGGCACCTTCACCACCGGAATGCCCATGCTGGTGAGCAGTTCTTCCATGATGGGAAATTGAACTCGAAGTTCATCGTCCATGGGAGGCCGCTGGGCCTTGTACTGTTCAAGTTGTTCAATTCTGAAGGAGGGCTTGCCGGCGTCGAAGGCGCATACGATGGCATCCGGCTTCTCCATATCGATGAACTTCAGGATCATCTGCAAGAACCCGAACACCGCATTAGTCGGGGTTCCGTCCGCTGCGTTCATAGTAGGAGGAACACCGTGATATGCCCGGTGCATCAGGGAATTTCCGTCTATGACCGCCACTTTCTTCGATGATTCCATAGATGAGTTCCTTTTCGTTTAGAGCAAAATTTTGAACTGGAAGTTCAATAAAATCCGCTCAGTTAACCTTGTTCAAAATGACGCTAATTCAGTTCAGAATTCCGTGCCTAGGAGTTCCACAGATAGCCCACGCCGCGCACCGTTTCCAAATGCTGAGACAGCTCCGGCCCCAGCTTCGCGCGAATGCGCCGCACATGCACATCCACCGTGCGGCTGCCGCCGTAGTAGTCGAAACCCCACACCCGCCGCAGCAGCGCATCGCGGGAATAGGTGCGCCCGGGGTGGGTGACCAGAAACGCCAGCAACGCGTATTCCAGGTAGGTGAGGTCCAGCGGCTCGCCCGCCACCTTCACTTGGTAGGTGGCCATGTTGATGGTCATGGCGTCCACGGTGATGAAGTCCGCCGAGGAGGTCTCGTTGCCCGGCCACAGCAGCTGGCGGATGCGGGCGCTCATCTCGGCCGGCGACGCCCCCTGCACCACGAAGTCGGATTTCAGCTGAACCGGCAGGCGGAAGGTGGGCAACTGCCCCTCCCCCACAATCACCAACATCGAGCAGCTGCCGTCCTCCAGAAGGGCAGTCTCGGCCTGGGCAACGCTGCTCGCGGCATCTTCGCGCGCTTCCAAAATGACCAAGTCGCGGTCGGGGTGCGTGGCCAGCAGCTTCTTGAACTGCAGGGAAGACCCCGCCGCCACGTCCACGTCCATCTGGCTGAGCACCTGCTGGAAGCGGTGCGCGTTGTCCAGGCTGTCGGCAATGAAGACTACTTTCTTGCGCTGCATCTACAACACCGCCAGACAACGGTCGAGCTCCCACGGCGTGACGATGGCCTGGTACTCTTCCCACGAGCGCCGCTTGGCGCGCACCAGATAATCGTGGATGTCCTCCCCCATCACCTCGCGCATGAGCCGGCTGCCGGCGAATAGCTCCACCGCCTCGCCCAGCGTCTCGGGAAGCGTGCCCACGCCGCGGTCGCGCAGCTCTTGGCGGGACAGGCAGCTGAAGTCTGCATCTTCGTTGGGCGGTTCCAGTGGCAGCTCCTCTTCAATGCCCGAAAGGCCGGCGGCCAGCATTGCGGCGAAGGCCAGGTAGGGGTTCGCCGCCGCGTCGGGGCTGCGCAGCTCGATGCGGCTGGCGGCTTCGCTGTCCGGCCGATGCCGCGGCACCCGCACCAAGGTGGAGCGGTTGCGGCTTGACCAGGACAGGTGCGTGGGCGCCTCGCTGCCGGCAATGAGCCGCTTATAGGAATTGATGTACTGGTTGGTGAGCAAGCAGAATTCCGGCGCGTACTTCAGGATGCCGGCAATATAGTGCTTCGCCACCTTCGAGAGCCCGTAACCTTGCGGGTCGTCGGCGTCGAAGAAGGCGTTACCGCCGTCCAGGTAGAACAGGCTCTGGTGCACGTGCATGCCGCTGCCCGGCTCGTCGGCCATGGGCTTGGGCATGAACGAGGCGTACACCCCGTGCTTCAGCGCAATCTCCTTCACCACCATCTTGTAGGTCATCACCGCGTCCGCCATCGAGAGCGCCTCGTCGTAACGCAGATCGATCTCATGCTGCGAGGGGCCCTTCTCGTGGT
This sequence comes from Eggerthellaceae bacterium, assembly GCA_022791455.1. Taxonomy (GTDB): domain Bacteria; phylum Actinomycetota; class Coriobacteriia; order Coriobacteriales; family Eggerthellaceae; genus Parvibacter. Next base: position 138,355 of record JAAVZC010000008.1, on the reverse strand, counting down.
GCGAGTACTCCACGGGAATGCCCATCTTCTCCAGCGTGAGCACCGTGTCGCGGCGCAGGTCGGAAGCGTAGTCAAGGCTGGTGAGGTCGAAGAAGCCGCCGCGGTCGAGCACCTCGGTGCCCTTGTCGTCCTTGAAGTAGTAGAACTCCAGTTCCGGCCCCACGTTGAAGCCGTAGCCCATCTCCGCCGCACGGCGCACCTGGCGCTCCAGCACGTAGCGGGGGTCGGCGGGGTACGGCTGCCCGTCGGGGGTGCGCAGCGAGCAGATCATGCGCGCCACCGCGTTAGCCTGCGGGCGCCAGGGCAGCACCTGGAAGGTGGAAGGATCCGGGAAGGCCAGCACGTCGGCTTCGTATTTCCCGAAGAAACCCTCGATGCAGCTGCCATCGATGCCCAGGCCCTCCTGGAAGGCTGTCTCCAGCTCGCTGGGAATAACGGCGAAGGACTTCATGTGGCCCAGCACGTCGGTGAACCAGAAGCGAACGAAGTGGACATCGCGGCTCTCAATGGTCTTGAGCACGAAATCTTGCTCTTGCTTCATATGCACGGGGCTCCTCCTTCGCCAAGATTTCAAACAGCTTCCCAGTATAGCGCTTGCGAGAATGAGACAGAGGGACACTCCTAATGTCTCATTTTGTCTTCCCCCGTACGGCAAAGTAAACGCATTGGCAAAATGAGACATTAGGAGTGTCCCTCTGTCTCATAAAAAATGCCCCGCGGTGGCGGGGCATTTTCTTGCTAAGCAAAGGTGCCGGTTACTCGGCAGCGGCCTCTTCGGCGGCCTCGACCACGTCGGCGGCAACAGCCTCAGCGGCAGCCTCGTCGGCGGTGTCGGCAGCGGCAGCAGCGTCAGCCTCGGCCTTGGCGGCGAACTCAGCGGCGCGGGCGGCCTTCGCAGCGGCCTTGGCCTCGCGCTCGGCCTTGCGAGCAGCTTCCTTCTCGGCAGCCTTCGCGGCCTTCTCGGCCTTCTTGGCAGCCTCGCGAGCGGCCACGGTGTCCTTAGCGGAACCGAAGCGATCGGCGAAGCGCTGCACGCGTCCACCGGAGTCGATCAGCTTCTGCTGGCCGGTGTAGAAGGGGTGGCAGGCGTTGCACAGGTCCACACGGATCTCCGGCTTGGTGGAGCGGGTGGTGAAGGTGTTGCCGCAGCTGCAGCGCACCGTGCATTCCACGTACTCGGGATGAATTCCTTGCTTCATTTCGTTTCTCCTATGGGTCTTGTCCTTGGTTTCCGACCAAGTAACATCCTTGCACTCCCCGAAGGGAGCAAGACAGCCTGCCTATATTAGCACGCCCGTCCAAAAACGCAAGAAAGCGGCCTGCGAGAGGCCGCTTTCATTCACAAATGCCAGACAAATGGCTTTAAAGCTCGGTCACCCACAGGCCGTGCAGGTTGCAGTACTCGTACACGCGCAGCGGCTTCTCGGTCTCGGAAACGAAGAAATCGCAACGGGGCTGGTTCTCCGGCGTGAGGGGATGAATCTCGTAGCCGTCCTCTTTCTCCAGGCAGATGAACTGGATCCAGTGCTCCGGGGTCATGGGGTGATCCACAGAGCCGATGTTCACGTGAATGTGGCCCTCTTCACGGGTCACGGCCGGCACGTGCTTCTCGGTGGCGGCGTCAACGCTATCGGGCACCAGTTCTTCCATCTTCTCGCCGCAGCAGAACAGCGGAACGCCCTTGTCCACAACCTTCACCGCAATGTTGCCGCAATGATTGCACTTGTAGAATTTGATGTTCATGGAACAGATCCTCCTAGATCGATCGAACATAGGGCCCCGCAGGGCCTCCGTCTATTGTAGCTCCGCCGGCTGGGCGGGACCTTCTTGGGGAAGCTTTGTTTTCGCCGCGTAAATGATGAGCGCAATGCCCGCCACAATGAGCGGCACCGAGAGCACCTGGCCCATGGTGAGCCATCCGCCCCACAGGTACCCCAGCTGGGCGTCCGGCTGGCGCACGAATTCCAGCAGGAAGCGGAACACGCCGTACATGACCAGGAAGCCGCCGATGAAGGTGCCACGCGGCAGCGGCGGGCGGCGGCGGGAGAGCAGGTAGAGCACCAGGAAGATGACAAGCCCCTCCAGCAGCGCCTCGTAGAGCTGGGAAGGGTGGCGCGCCATGGTGCCGGCAGCGCCGCCGAAGACCACGCCCCAGGGCAGGTCGGTGGGCGCGCCCCACAGCTCGCCGTTCACGAAGTTGGCGCAGCGGCCGAAGAAGAGCCCCAGCGGCGCAGCGATGGCGCCCAAATCCGCCAGCGTGAGGAAGGGAATCTTCGTCAGCTTCCACGCCACAACGCCGCCGAGCAGCGCGCCTACCAGGCCGCCGTGGAAGCTCATGCCGCCCTGATTGAACGCCAGAATGTCCAGCGGGTGGGCCAGGTAGTAGCCGTCGCCGTAGAACAGGCAGTAGCCCAGCCGCGCACAGACGATGATGCCCACCATGACGCAGAGCATGATGGTGATCACATCGTCGCCGGAAATGCGCACCCGCCAGCGCTTCGCCACCCGGTACAGGATGAACGCGGCCAGCGCGAAGCCCACCACATAGGCCAGCCCGTACCAGCGCACCGTGATGGGGCCCAGGGTGAAGGCAACGGGGTCGAGCGATTGGTAGATGTCGTTCAGCATGAAAGGCGCCCTGTCTACAGCAGGAAGCGGTTGGGGTTGCCCACACGCGGAATGGTTTCCGTGCGTTCCGCCACCGTGGGTCCGTTGATAAGGAAGTGCTCGCAGAAGCGGCATACCTGCTTGAGGGCAGCGTCGTAGTCGCGCTCCGGGTTCAGCAGAATGCCGAAATCCTCGCACACCTTGTGGGTGGGACGCACGCAGGCGGCGTAATGGCAGTCCGCCGGGCACGCCTCGCCGGGCGTATTGTGGGGGCAGCGCCCCTGCATCTCCTCATCACAGCCCCGCCGGGCCCAACACTTAACCATACAAACCTCGATTCCGTATCTTTCGGAATATTGTAATGGGGAACAACTCAGCTTCCATTGTCATCCTGAGCGGAGGCCGAAGGCCGGAGTCGAAGGATCTCACCCAGCTGCGGAGATCCTTCGACTCCGCGCTTCGCGCTGCGCTCAGGATGACAACAGAGCAAAACAAAAGGCGAGGGCCAGCGGCCCTCGCCTTTTCGCATCATTATCTTTTCGGCTCTACTACATGCCGGCGGGCACCACGGAGGTCACGCCGGGGACGCGCTCCTTCAGGATGCGCTCCACGCCGTTGGCCAGGGTCATCTGGGACATGGGGCAACCCTTGCAAGCGCCCTGCAGCTCCACCGTCACCACGCCGTCCTCGGACACGTCAACCAGCGACACGTCGCCGCCGTCCGCCTGCAGAGAGGGGCGGATGAGTTCCAACACAGCAGCCACATCGGACTTTTCAACCATGAGATTAGCTCCTATTCAAGAGGTTATAAACTGAAGCGAATTCTACCACAGCCTAGCCTCACAGAACCTCCCCCACCAAACAAGCGCAAAGTTGCGGATGTGGTGGCTATTTCGCGGCGGTGCCGTCGGGGGCTACCCAGTCGGTGCCGACGATGACCAGCAGGTCGGTGTCGAAGGTGTAGAAGTCGCCGCCGTCGAAGGCGCGACCCACGCCGATGTCCGCCAGTGCCACCTGGGCGGCAATAGCGAACTTCTCGTCGTGGTAGATGACGAAGGTTTCCTTGTAGAGGGCGCCGTCGTCCACGTTGCCGATGCCGGTCACGTCGAAGCCGGTCTCCAGCAGCACATCGCGCATGCGGCCCGCCTGGCCGTCCACCAGGCAGCCGTTGCGCACAGTGACGGTGATCTTCGCCAGGTCAAGCTGGTCGCTGCCCTCGATGGCGTTGGGGTCGCGGCCGTTCTTCACGTTGTCGAGCACCATCTGCCAGGTGTTGTCGGTAATGAGGTAGCTGGTCTTGCCGCCCTCGGTGGCCATGCGGCCGGGTACGATGGTGCCGGTGACCGTGGCCTCGCCGAAGGGGGTGAAAGCCTCCCCCAGCGCCAGCATCTGGCCGGCATCCCAGGAAACCGCCACGTCAGCCGCCAAGTCGGACAGGTAGCCGGGCAGGTTGGCGCTCTCGTCGCCCAGGGCCTTGTCCAGCACCGCGGTCATGAAGGCAATCTGGGAATCTGCCGCCGCTTTGAGCTCCTTGTAGCTGAGATCCCCCGCCGGCAGCGCCTTGGGGATGGACGCCTCGTCGAGTCCCAGCTTCGCCGCTACCGACTTCAGGCCGTCGGCCTTGATAGAGGCGAACTGGGAGATCTTCACGTCGGCGATGGATTCCACGCTGCGGATGAGCTCGGCATCGCCGCCCACGGCGGGCGCCTCGTACAGGTAATGGCTCTGGCCGTCGCTTAGGGTAAGGGTGATGGCGGAGGGAATACTGACGAAGGCCAGGTGCTTGTTTTCCGGGTCCACCCGCGCAAGCAGGTAGGCCACATCGGTGCGGGGCTGATCGTCGGCGGCCTCGGCGTCATCGGCGTTGTCGGAACCCTCAGCGTTGTCGGCACCTTCGCCGCCCTCATCCGACGCGCCTTCGCTATTCGCGTCCTGCGCGTCCTGCGAGCCGCCTTCGTCCGACTGCCCCTCCTGGTCGGCCCCTTCCGCATTCTGATCAGCGTTATCTTCGCCGCCCTCGGGGTTCTCGCCCTCCGGGCTCTCCCCTTCCGCGGGCGCCGCCGCGCCATCTGCGGGCAGCTCCGCCGCGCACAGCACGTAGTAGGGGGTGTTTTCTTCGGCCGCCGTCAGGGCGTCTTTGGCATTGGAGTCTCCCAGGGAAAGCTTCGCGTTGGAGCCGGCAAAGAACACCGCGATGCCCACCGCCACGGCAATGACCACCACCGCGATGCCAATGGCCACCAGCAGCGCTCCGCTTTTCATAGAGGCCTTGCGGCGCAGCTCTTCGGCGTAGGTACGGCGGGAAATGCGGCGGCGATACTCGTCGGAGGACTCGCCGGTGCGGGTGCGCGGCTGCACTTGGCGCACATAGCCGCGTTTCGCCTGCTCGGTGCGGCGGGAATTGGAGAAGTCGACGCGCTCGGCGTTCACCGGCCCCTTCGAGGGACGGTACCGCTCGCGCGGCGCGCCGCCGTCGGCATGGTGGGTGCCGTAGGTGCCGGAGGACTCCATCTGCTTGGCGATCCGTCGGGTTTGCTGGGCGCGGCGTTTGTTGCTGTCGAGCATGGCGTCTCCTATGCACCGTTTATGTCTGATCAGGGAATTGTACCCTATATTGCCTTCCGGCACACATCGGCGCCGAGCGAGGCCAGCTTGCCGACGTAGTCCTCGTAGCCGCGATCGATGTGCTCGATGCGGTACACCTGCGTCTCGCCGTCGGCAACGATGCCCGCCAGCACCAGCGCCCCGCCGGCGCGCAGGTCGGTGGACTTCACCGGCGCTCCCTGCAGCCGACCCACGCCCCGCACAATGGCGTGATGGTCCTCGATGGAAATGTCGCCTCCCATGCGGTGCAGCTCGGCGGCGAACATGAAGCGGTTCTCGAACACGTTCTCGGTGATGACCGAAACGCCGTCGGCCATAGAGGCCAGCAGCATGAACTGCGCCTGCAGGTCGGTGGGGAAACCGGGGTGCGGCAGCGTCTGGATGTCGACGCAGCTCAGGGGGCGCGTGCGCGAGACGGTCACGGACTCCTCGCCACAGGTGACGTCGCAGCCCATGGCCCGCAGCTTCACAATGGCCATGTGCAGGTTGTCCGGGTCCACCCCTTCCACGGTCACGGGGCCGCCGGTAAGGGCGCCGCCCACCAGGAAGGTGCCCGCCTCGATGCGGTCGCCCACCGTGGTGTGCTCGCAGGGGTGCATCTCGGAAAGCGGCACGCCCTCCACCTCGATGAGCGGGCTGCCGGCGCCGGTCACCTTCGCGCCCATGGCGTTCAGCATGTTCGCCAAGTCCACAATCTCCGGCTCGCGCGCGGCGTTCTCGATTACCGTGCGGCCGGGGGCCACCACCGCTGCCATCAGCATGTTCTCGGTGGCGCCCACGCTCGCGAAATCCAGGATGACCGATGCACCGTGGATGCCGTTCGGGGTTTCCGCCAGCAGATCGCCGTGGTCCACCGTGAACTGCACGCCCAGCGCTTCCAGCCCCACCATGTGCATGTCAATCTTGCGGGCGCCAATTTGGCAGCCGCCGGGCATGGCCACATGCGCGCGGCCGAAACGGCCGATGAGCGGCCCCAGCACGGAAATGCTGGCGCGCATCTTCGATACCAAATCGTAGGGCGTGGTGAAGCTGTCCACTGGGGCGGTGTCGATGGTGACCGTGTGGCCCTCGCGCTCCACGACGGCCCCCAGCCGCCGCAGCACTTCGGCCATCAGGTGAATGTCGGAGATGTCCGGCACGTTGTGCAGCGTGGTCTTCCCCTGGCCCAGAATACTTGCGGCCATCAACTTCAAAGCAGAGTTCTTGGCACCGGAAACGCGCACCGTCCCGCGCAGGACGCCGTTGCCTTTGACCAAGATCATTTCTTCGGACATGGAGCCACCTTAAAAGGATGAGGGATCGGGTAATTGCAAATCATTATAGAAGAAAACAAAAGTGGAGCCCCCTAGCAACAGGAGGCTCCACTGGCTTTGCGTATTTCGCGGGAAGCTACTCGCCCAGGGCGAAGCGCACGAAACCGGTGATGGCGATCTTGCCGCCCATCTCCTTGGCGCACGCGTCGGCGTACTGGGCCACGGTCTGATCCGGATTCTTCACGAAGCCCTGCTCAGCCAGGCAGTTCTCCTTGAAGAACTTCTCCAGACGGCCCTCGGCCATCTTCTCCTGGATGGCTTCCGGCTTGCCGGACTCGGCAGCCTGGGCCTTGTAGATTTCCTTCTCGTGCTCAACCACGTCGGCCGGAACGTCGGCGCGGGTGGCGGAAACCGGGTTCAGCGCGGCAACCTGCATGGCAATGTCGCGGCCGCACTTCTGGAAGCCCTCGGAAGCCGGGTCGATGCCCTCCACGTCGAAGGTCACCAGAACGCCGATCTTGCCGCCGCCATGGATGTAAGCGGAAACGCCCTGGGCGTCCACCACGGCAACGCGGGCCAGCTGGGAGTTCTCGCCCATCACGTGGATGCAGTCGGTGATGACTTCCTCCACGGTCTCGCCGTCGATGGTGGCGGCCTTCAGAGCCTCCACGTCGGCCGGCTTGGCGGCCAGGGCGGCCTTGGCGATCTTCTCGGCGTAGGCCTTGAACTTGTCGTTCATGCCCACGAAGTCGGTCTCGCAGTTCAGCTCGACCACAGCGCCGGTGGTGCAGTCGTCGGAGACGAGCGCCATGACGGTGCCCTCGTTGGTGGCACGGCCGGCCTTCTTGGCCACGGCGGCCAGGCCACGGGTGCGCAGCACGTCGACGGCAGCCTCCAGGTTGCCCTCGGCCTCGGCCAGGGCCTTCTTGCACTCCATCATGCCAGCGCCGGTCATCTCGCGGAGCTCTTTGACCATAGAAGCGGTAATAGCAGCCATGTTTTCTCTCTTTCTCGAGTTAAAGGCGTGAAGGTTTGGGGTTACTCAGCGTACGTCTCGGAAACCTCGACGTCGTTGTTGGCCGGAGCCGGGGTCTCATCGGCGGCAGCGGCGGGCACGACCTCTTCGGTCACCACGTTCACGCCGTCGGCGGTGCCGATGGCCTCAACTTCCACGGTGCCCTGCGGGGTCTCCACCACAGAGGTCACCACTTGGCCCTCCGGCACGGCGCCGGTCATCTCGGCCACGGTCACCTCGGCGCCGGAGCCGGCGATCACCGCGTCAGCGATGAAGTCGGCCAGCATGCGCACGGAGCGGATAGCGTCGTCGTTGGCAGGAATGCCGAAGTCCACGTCGTCCGGGTCGCAGTTGGTGTCCAGGGTGCCCACAACAGGGATCTCCAGGCGCTTGGCCTCGTGGATGGCAATCTGCTCGCGGCAAGTGTCGATCACGAAGATGGCGTCCGGCACCTTCTTCATGTTGCGGATGCCGTTGAGGTTGGTCTGCAGCTTCGCCAGCTCCTTGCGCAGCAGAATCTGCTCCTTCTTCGGCAGCAGCGCCATGCGGCCGTCGGCCTCCATGGCCTCCAGCTCTTCCATGCGGTTCACACGGGCGCGGATGGTGACGAAGTTGGTGAGCTCGCCGCCCAGCCAACGGGAGTTGACATAGGGCATGCCGCAGCGGTTAGCGGCTTCCACGATGGGCTCCTGGGCCTGCTTCTTGGTGCCCACGAACAGCACCACGCCGCCCTTGCGGGCCAGATCGGACACGAAGGTGTAAGCCTGGTCCATGCCGATGAGGGTTTGCTTGAGATCAAGGATGTAGATGTCGCCGCGGCTGCCGAAGATGTAAGGCTTCATCTTGGGGTTCCAGCGACGGGTCTGATGACCGAAGTGTGCGCCTGCTTCAAGCAGCGACTGAATGCTGACTTTCGCCATTTCATTCTCCATTCGTTAGTCCTCTGCCCGAGGTCTTCCCAGGTAGCCGCAGCCTTTTCCGGTGGCCACTCGCGGAACCCAGTCGCCCGAGCATGTGTGATAGTTACCGCCGCGCCCGCCATCCGGACGAACACAGCCTGCCTAAAATACCACAGTGCGCCCCATTTTCAACCACTTTCCCGGGAAAGGCACCGTTTCTTTACGAACGCCCGGGCACCGCAACGGCGCTTTAGCCAAAATGGGGCGATCCTTAGAGGCCCGCCAGGCAGAAAACGGCGATCCTTAGGGGTGGAAGGCAAATTTCGTCGATAGTTAGAGCAAACTCGCCTGACCCACTTCGAAGGATCGTGCGAATTTGGCTGATTCCAAAACGGGCAGGCAGGTTTCTGCGATTATCAGAGGAACCCTGCCTGCGCAATTTCAGACCCCTACAAGCTGGGAAAAACCATTTTCCTCCCAAGGAGGTCGTGGGCTGCGTCGCGAACCTCTTCCAGTATGCGGCGCGCCGCCGAAACCCCAAGGCCGGCGCGTTTCCCCACTTCGATCACGTCATCAACCGTGATGTCCCGCCCCTTGCCGTTCACCGTCGTGGAGTGCTCGCCGTTTATGCCAGCATTTTGAGTGAGGTCATATGCAGGCGAAAGGCGCCACATGCCTCCTTCGCAAAGATAGGCGAAGTTCTTCGCATGGTCGTCCCTGTTCCCAACGACCACATTAAACGCCATGAGCCGATACAGCCGCTCAACCTCCTCGGCATCCTTCGTCAGACGCAAGGTCAGCTTCAATAGCAGGTCGTAGTCCAGATTCGGAATTCGGTGCGAGGTCTCCAGCAAGCCTCCCGCCGAAACCATATGGATCCGCCGAACGCGGCCGCCCTGGTCGCGAACCCGGTCGAATCTTTTCACCGCGAAATAGCCCCCGCAAGTATTGGAGGGCATAAGGCGGAACTCGGGAACGCAGATACCGCCGGCTTTTGCCGCGCCCATGATCGAGAATTCGAGCGCGCCAATCTCGGCGGGGTCATGGGACGAAGGGAACTTGACGATCCAGTCCTCGCCATCAACCTCGACAAACGCCTTCGGCCTCGCACCGCCAGAGGAGCCGCCCAGGGCAAAAAGCGTATCGAGGTCGTTCGATTGGTTGGTCTTCAACATTTCGGCGCATTCTTGCGCCAACTCGTCGAGGCTCTTGTCAAGCGCCTGCGGCGTCACTTCGATTTCAGGCTCGTAGGTAAGAGCGCCCATCCCCGATTGGCCCACAATGGCAAGACGGGCCAACGGCGATACCGCGTATGGGTCGACCCCGTGGTTCTTGAGCATCCGGTCAACCAGAAGGCGCCCCCACCCGTCGGGCAAACTGTCGTCGAAGACGCCGAACAGGCCTTCAAGGGGGCGCATGGGGGCAATAAAAAGGCGCTTCTCTAGGGGAAGGCTGAACGGGCTGATGGCGAAACCGTCGGCAAGCCATTCGTCACTGTACTCAAACGCCACCGGGCCATCGGGCGTCTGAGCCAAAGTTCCCACCGGCTTCCCGCCTAGGGAGACGATGAGCGCGTTGGTTTGCAGGGCTTCTTTGCTGAGCGTTGGGTTCGGGGCGGGTTGGCGGCTAGCGGGCATCGAGCACCTCTTGGATGGAGTTGTACTGGCGGCGCGAGAACAGCTCGTCGAAATCCCGCTCGCACTCGAGCGCGATGGCTATGTTGGCAAGCGAGCGAAAGGATACTTCGCCGGTCTGCTCGAATCGCTTGTAGGAGCCCAGAGACATGCCCGCCTTCTTGGCCATTTGCGCCTGCGTGAGTTTGCGCTCACGACGACGCTTGCGCACGCGATCGGCCACGGCGTTCGTCAGGTCATAGGCAGTTGTCACATCAAGAGAAATCATGGCTCATATTTTAGCTAAACACGAAGAATATCGCAAGATTAGCTAATATATGATTCACATATCGGCACTTACATCAATAGCGGTGTTCCTACAGGAGAAGCCAGTCAGCGGCGTTTTAGCCAAAATGGGGCGATCCTTAGAGATGCGCCAGGCAGAAAGCAGCGATCTTTAGGGGCGGAAGGCAAGTTTCGTCGATAGCTAGAGAAAACTCGCCTGGCCCACTTCGAAGGATCGCGCGAATTTGGCTGATTCCAAAACGGGCAGGCAGGTTTCAGCGATTATCAGAGGAAACCTGCCTGACTGCCCCCCAAACGACATGCCAAGGTGGTCGGAATCGGCTCTCGGCAAAGATGGTGACCCAGGAATTCTTTGCCATGAGCGAAAAAATGTTGCTCAACATATTTGATGATACGGGCGCGACAATGCCACCTGCAAACACTGTTTCGCAGGAAAGGATTCAGTAATGAGAATCAGACCATTCGCTGGGGCCATTTGTGCCGTTTCTCTTGCAGCAGGCGTAACGCTCTATGGATGCCAAAGCACAGACGCCTCAGAGCAAACACCGTCGCTCGAAGCATCCCAGGAACAGGCTCAACCCCAAGAACCCCAGGAAAGCGCTGAACCCGCACCTGAAGAGCCCCAACCGGAACCAGAAGCCCCAAAGCTCAGCGAAGAGATCATCGGCGTCTGGCAATCAGACAACGACGACACCGCGTTCCTTGCCTTCGATGGAACGAACTACTTCAGCACAGTAAATGGCACGTTCTCGCTGTATTCCGTCGACAACGAGGCGGGAACAGTTGAGATCGATGTCACAGAATCGACCACAATAGTCAGCATCTCAAATGGGACGACGTTGTCTGTGCAGGGAAAAGGAAGGACGTATCCTTATACTAAGACCGATTTCGATGCAGCACAGTTCATTGAAGAGAACCACATCGTCCTCAAGCCTGGCGATACTTGGGAAAATGAGGATATCAGCATTGAGGCCCTATTCGGCGACTATTACGAAAACGGCGAAATACCCCTGCCCAACAACGGAATGGAGTATCGCAACGAAGCCACCTTCGCCTACACGTGCAATATAACCAGCAAAACCGACGACGAGCTACGATGCGATTCGGATTTCGTTATCAACAACAAGACCAGAGCAGATGGAAGTATTACGCTCTCGGGAATGATCTTGAGCCCCCTTTCCGAAGAAGCTACTGTGTTTAGCTACGCAGTCCCAGAAAAGAACGCATCCGCGATCGAACGATGCGATGTCCTGTTCGCTTACCGCAACTCAAAAACCGGCGAGCTTGTAACTCCCTGGATCACGCTCTCTCTTTCATAAAGCCCATAGCCGTTCTGGACTCGGTCATGCAGGCGAGTCCAGAACGCGACGGCGAGCGGGATGGCCACTTTTCTGGCCCTCACGTAGGACCAAACAGCCCAGCGCCTCCTCGATCCTACGTGAGCGCGCGGAGCAGCTGCATCATTCGGCTGCATGCATAGCGGCTGAACTGGCCTTCGTTCATGAGGCGATAAGCGGTTTGCGGCCTCTAAGAAGAAAGAAGATCAGCTCCATCGCCATACACGCTGCCGAAGTGCGTCTCCAGATACGACGACGCACTGGCGGCAATCTTCGGGCGCTCAGCAGAAAAGGCGCGCAGCTCCTCCAGAGCCGATTCCCTCCACTGGGGAAACGAATCGAGGACAGAGTCGGGAACTCCCCCGCCCCAAAAGCCACATCAAGGCTATGGCCATCGTCAAGCCTCAAGGTGCCAACCGCGTCAGGACGCGCCTCTCTCCGCGAGAAGCCAGCAATTTGCATCTGCAAGTTCTCTAGAGCGGCATAAGGCACCAGCAGCGGCGTTTTAGCCAAAATGCGACGATCCTTAGAGGCCCGTCAAGCAGAAAACGACGATTCTTAGGGGCGGAAGCCGGGTTTCGTCGATAGTTAGAGCAAACTCGCCTGGCCCACTTCGAAGGATCGCGCGAATCTGCCTGATTCTAAAACAACCAGGCAGGTTTCTGCGATTATCAGAGGAAACCTGCCTGCTCCGCCATCCAGCCGAAGCGCCGGCAGGCGGAGGCCGAGGGGTGCTGGCCAGCATCGGGGCTTTTTCAGCGAAGTCGGCGGCCCGAACGGCGGTTTTTCAGAAGTTTTGGCACGTTTCCTCTGATATCAGAAGAAACGGACCGGGGCGGCTTCTGGAAACCGCCGATGCTGGCCACGCCCTCATGGGCCTAGGCGCAAACCTTCTGAAATCAGAGGAAACCGGGCCAAGGCCACGCCCCTCCAAGGCGCGGCGCGCTGGAAGTGGGGCCCGGCAGCGGCGTTTTAGCCAAAATGGGGCGATCCTTAGAGATGCGCCAGGCAGAAAACGGCGATCCTTAGGGGCGGAAGGCAAGTTTCGTCGATAGTTCGAGCAAACTCGCCTAGCCCACTTCGAAGGATCGCGCGAATTTGGCTGATTCCAAAACGGGCAGGCAGGTTTCAGCGATTATCAGAGGAAACCTGCCTGCCCGCTCCCCGGCCGGAGCATGATCGATGCCGGCACCCAGTCTCGGATCCAGCCCTACTTGTACTGGCTTTCGTGTTTGCGGAAGAAGTCGAAGCGCGGGGGGAGCGGTTGGATGCGGTGGGCTCCCTCGTCGATTTCCATGCCCGAGCACAGCTCTTCCATGCCCTCGAAGTCGTAGTTCCAGCTGAAGAAGTCGGCGAAGTCGAAGGACAGGTAGTCGCAGATGGTCTCGCAGCCCTTCGGCACCACCGGGTGCATCAGCAGCGTGCAGATGCGCAGCAGGTAGAAGGAATCCACCAGCACCTGGCGGCGCAACCGTGCGGCGCGGGCAAGCTCGGCCTCGGTCTCGGCCGCCTCTTCCGCCTTCTGAGCTGCGGTAATGCCGTCGGTCCAGTACTTGTTGGCGAAGCGAATGAACTCGTCCATCAGAGACATGATGGAGTGCAGCTCAACGCGGTGCATCGTCTCCTCGTAGGCCTGCAGCACCTCACCGGCCCGCTCGAGCGCCTCCGGCGAGACCGCACCCAGCGGCATGCAGCCATCGAAGCTCTTCTGCGCCTCGTAGAAGCAGCTGCGGGCCAGACGGTTGAACACGTTGGTGAGCAGCGCCCCTTCCTTCAGCACCGGGTCGGCCACACGGGTGTCGGTGCGCTTCTTCTCGTCCGGATCGAAGGGTTTCGGCGAGAAGCCGACGGATTTCTGGTCCAGCCCCAGCGCCAGGAAATGGGCACGCAGCTGCTCCACCGTGTAGTGCTCCAGCAGTTGCTCGCCGGTAGGCGGCTTCACCGCGCCCGACGAAGAAGCCTTCGTCTTCCCGAACAGCATGTGATGGTTCGCCACCAGCGTGGTCTGGCGCAGCGGCGTTTCGGTGGGCTGCTCGGTTAAGATGTCGCAGGGCTTCAGCGCTTCCCACATGGCCGGCTGGGCCACGCCGTAGAAGTACAGGTTGTCCTGGCCGATGAACTGGTACACGGTGGCGTCCTCGGCGCACCAGAAGTCGCGCCAGGCGCCGCGCGGCAGCCCCAGCGCGTCGTTGGCGGCAATGGTGAAGGAGATGGGCGCCCACAGCGACTCCGGCCAGCACCACACGGTAAGGCCCTCGACGCCCTCCATTTCCGGCGCACGCACACCCCACTCGATGTTGCCGGTGATGCGGAAGGGCACGAGCGCCTTGCCGGTGCGCAGCCGGATGCCGGCGCCGGTGAGCACCGGGCGGGCGGCGTCGCGGTCGTCGATGGACTCGAATTCCAGCTCGAAGCTCTGCTTGCCCTTCTCCGCCGGGCGGAACACGTGCGGCGGCAGCTGATCGGCCAGGGCCAGGTAGTCGTCGTAGGCCTCGTTCTTCACGAAGATAATGGGCGGCACCAGAAACTCCCCCACCGTCTGCGGCACGATGGCGCGCACTTCGGGGTCTGCCTCCAGCACCTCGGTGTAGCTTTTCAGGTAATCGCGGAAGGCGGGCAGGTCGAAGTACCAGTTCTCCACCGGGCGCATCTCCGGCACGGTGCCGGTGACGGAGGACACGGGGTTGATGAGGTCCGCCGGCTCGTACTGATGCCCCAGGTCGCACTCGTCGGCGTAGGCGTTCTGAGACTTGCAGCCGGGCACGGGGCAGCGCCCGTGCACCTGGCGTCCGTTCAGGAAAGTGCCGGCCTCGGTGTCGTAGAACTGCAGGGTGCTTCGGCGCTTCAGGTGGCCGTTCTTGTGCAGCGTGCGGATGAACCCGTCGGTCACCACCTGGTGCACGTCGCCCGCATGCCCAATGCCGGAGCCCTCGTAAATGTCCAGGCTGATCTGGAAATCTTCCAGCGTGGACTTCTGGCGCTCGTGGTTGGCCATCACGTAGTCGGCAATGGAGCCCTGGCAAGTGCCCGCCTCGACCGCTTTGCGGTAGCCCTCGTTGATGGGGCTGCCGAAGCAGTCGGTGCCGGAAATGAAGCGCACGTTTTCCGCCCCAATGCGATCGCGCAAAAAGCGGGCGAAGCAGTCGGCGGGCACGAACACACCGCCGATGTGGCCGAAGTGCAGCGGCTTATTGCCGTAGGGCATGCCCGCCGTTACCACAGCGCGGGCCGGCCACTCCACTTTTCCGGGTACATTCAGGTCCGCCATTGCCGAAGTCTCCTTCTATCGCCTGTGCCGCTTTATGGGGAAGCGGCCGATTTCCTCAAAAGGCCGGACTCCCCTTTCGGAGCCCGGCCCGTACATGTTACTTCATCGCCCCGCCCAAGACGAGGGCGAAACGCTATTGCAGCTGCGCCAGCGCCGCCTTCGCCTTCAGGGCGTCGGCGTCCAGCGTCGCATCGTCTTCCGACATGAGGTCCAGCAGGCTGCCCCAGTCGGCGCCGGAGGACTGCAGGTACACAGTGTCGTACTCGTAGGCGCCGCCCAGCATTGCGGCCATTTCCACCGCGTCCTCCAGCGTGCCAATCTCGTCCGCCAGGCCGTTTTCCACCGCATCGATGCCGGTAAAGGTAAGGCCGGTGGCCAGCGCCCGCACTTCCTCTTCGGTCATGTTGCGGCCGGCGGCCACCTTCTCGATGAACGTGGCGTTGATCTGGTCCACCATCGACTGGTAGTAGGCGCGCTCCTCTTCGGAAAGGGCCCGGTCGCCGTAGGTGGAGTCCTTCGATTCCGCCGAGGTAATGTTGTCGATGCGGATGCCCAGCTTCTCCAGCAGCCCCGAGTAGTCGGTAATCTGCATGGCCGTGCCGATGGAGCCGATAGCGGTGGTCTCGGCCGTGTAGATGTAGTCCGCCTGGGAAGAGATCTCGTAGGCGGCGCTCGCGTTCATGGAGGCGCTGGAAACCACCACCGGCTTGCTGAAATCGCGCACGTAGATGGCCATTTCCTCGCCGGCCGTTGCGGTGCCGCCGCCGGAGTTGACGCGCAGCACCACTGCCACAATGTTGTCGTCCGCCTCGGCGCGGTCCAGCTGCGCCTTCAGGCCCTCGGGGCTTGAAGTGGTGCCGTCGTATTGGATGGTGCCGTCAATATTGATGATGCCCACCGTGTCGCCGTAGGTTACCTCGTCGGCCACGGAGCCCAGGCCGCCCAAGCTGCCCATGGAGGCGGAGAACATGGAGGTGCAGGAGCCGATGGCGATGGCGCACAGCAGAAACAGGCAGATGACCACGGCAAGGCCCACGATCCAGCCCTTGCCGCCCTTCTTCTGGGGGGCCGGCGGTGGGGTCATGGGGATGGCCGCAGCGGGGGCCGCGCCGTAAGGGGGCACGCCGCCGTTGCCCGCAGCGCCGTAGCCGTAGGCGGCCGCATAGCCGGGGGCCGCAGCACCCGAGGACGGCTGCGTGGCCGACTGGAGCTGAGACGCAGGAGCCGCCTGCGGCTGGGATTGCGAAGCGGCCGTAGCAGGCGCCTCTTCCCCAAAACCCGGCTGCTGGTAGTACGGAGCAGACGCCGGCTGAACGCCTTCGGCCGTCCGACACGGGATCTCTCCACTCGCTTCGCTCGGTCGAGATGACGTAGCGGGAGAGCCTTCGGCCTCCGGTCGAGATGACGTAGCGGGAGAGCCTTCGGCCCCTTCCCCGTTGTCATCCTGAGCGGAGGCGCCCTGCGCCGCAGTCGAAGGATCTCCGCAGCCGGAAAGATCCTTCGCTTCGCTCAGGATGACGTCCGAAGAGGGTTCAGCCGGCTGGGCGCCTTCTCCCTCCCCTTGGGGCCACATGCCTTGCTGCCAGTTTTCGGAATCGCTCATGGTTTTCAGTCCTTTGAGTCGTTCGCTTAAAGTTCCATGTTCTCGTCCAAACGGCCCTGGGCCGCCTGGGCTTTCTTCGCCGTGCGCATGAGGAACTGCTGGTTGTTCTCGGTCTTCTTCAGAGACTTGATCAGCATGTCCATGGCGCGCTCGGTGTTGTTGAGGTTCGCCAGAATGCGGCGCACGGCCCAAATGAGCGGCGCCTCCATCTGGTCGAGCAGCAGCTCTTCTTTGCGGGTGCCCGAGGAAATGGGGTCGATGGCGGGGAAGATGCGGCGGTCCGCCAGATAGCGGTCCAGTTTCAGCTCCATGTTGCCGGTGCCCTTGAACTCCTCGAAGATCACCTCGTCCATCTTCGATCCGGTGTCGATGAGGGCAGAGGCCAGAATGGTGAGGCTGCCGCCGTTCTCGATGTTGCGCGCCGCGCCCAAGAAGCGCTTGGGCGGGTAGAGGGCGCTGGAGTCCACGCCGCCGGAGAGCACGAGGCCGGAAGCCGGCTGCGCCAGGTTGTAGGCGCGGGCAAGGCGGGTAATGGAGTCCAGCAGAATGACCACGTCAACCCCCTGCTCCACCAGGCGCTTCGCCCGTTCGATGACCAGCTCCGCCACCTGGATGTGGTTCTCGGAGGGCATGTCGAAGGTGGAGGAGACCACTTCGCCGCGGATGGACCGCTCCATGTCGGTGGCCTCTTCGGGGCGCTCGTCGATGCCCAGATACATGAGGTGCACGTCGGGGTTGTTGGCGGTGATGGCGGCGGCGATGTCCTTCAGCACGGTGGTCTTGCCGGCCTTCGGCGGCGACACGATAAGGCCGCGCTGCCCCTTGCCGATGGGCGCCACCAGGTCGATGACGCGGGCGGTGATGGTGTTCTTGCCGTGCTCCATGGTCAGTCGCTCGTCCGGGAACACCGGGGTGAGCTCGGCGAACTTCGGGCGCTTGCCCAAAAGCTCCACCGGAATGCCGTTCACCGTTGAGATTTTCTGCAGCGCGGCGAACTTGTCGTTCTGACGGGCGGGACGGGTTTGGCCGGCTACCAAGTCGCCGGGGCGCAGGCCGTTGCGGCGCACCAGGTTGGCGCCCACGTACACGTCGTGCTCGCCGGGCAGGTAGCCGGACGTGCGCAAAAAGCCGTAGCCGTCGCTCATGATGTCCAGGATGCCCTGCACTTCCATGAAGCCCTCGGCGCGCATGGTGGCGGCGTAGACCGCTTCCACCAGTTCCGGCTTCTTCATGGCGGCGCCGTCCAGCTCAAGCTCCGCGGCGCGGGCGCGCAGGTCCGCCACCTTCAGCTCCGCCAGCTCTTCCTTGGTGACGGAAGGGGTCACCTCGCGCGGCTCCTGCCGCTGCTGGCGACGCTGATGGCGGTCGTTGCGGTTGTTCTGGCCGTTGTTGTTATTGTTGTTCTTGCCCTGGTTGTTGCGGTTGTTCTGGTTGTTCTTGTTACCGCTGTTCTGGGCGTTCTGACCGTTCTGGGACTGGCCGTTGTTGTTGCCGCTGCCGGGGCGCTTCTCGGGACGCTGCTTCTCGCGGCGCTGGGGACGCGGGCGCTGGCCCTCGCCCTCCCCTTCTGCAGCCGGCGCGGGCTCGGCAGCGGGCTCAGCCGAAGGAGCGGCCGCGGCCTCCCCTTCCGCAGCCTCTACCGTAGCGCGCGGGCGACGGGTGCGGCGCGGTTTCGCTTCGCCGTCCTCGGCCCCCTCCGCCACCGGGGCGGCGGGCTCTGCCGGCGCGGCGGCCGCTTCGTCTTCGGCCTTCTTGCGGCTGCGCACCACGCGCTTCTTGGGGGCCTCGGCGGCTTCCTCGGCAGCAGGGGCGGCCTTCTCCGCCGGCGCTTCCGCTTCCGCTTCGGCCGTCTTGCGCGTCCGGGTCGTGCGCTTCTTCGGCGCTTCTTCGGCCGCAGCAGCCGCTTCCCCCTCGGCGGGGGCGACCTTCTTGCGGGTGGCGGTCTTGCGCTTGGGCTTCTCCGCCTCTTCCGCAGCAGCCGCAACCGGCGCTTGCGCGACCCCCTCTTCCGGCTTCACCTTGCGGGGGCGGCCGGGGCGACGCTTCACGGGCGCTTCGCCCTCGGGGGCGGCGGCGGTCAAATTCTCTTCAGTGGTTTCACTCATGCGCTCTGAACTTTCTCCCAGTCCTTAAGGAATGCATCCAGGCCGCGCTCGGTCAGCGGGTGCTGCACCATCTTCTTCAGCACGCCGAAGGGCACGGTGGCGATGTCGGCGCCCATGAGCGCCGCCTGGGTCACGTGGTTTGCGCTGCGGATGGAGGCAGCGATGATCTCGATCTTCTCGCCGTTCACGGTGTTGGCGGTGAAGTCGTAGTTGCCGATGGCCGAGCACACCTGCTCCAGCTGGAACAGGCCGTCTTCGGAAATGTCGTCGAAGCGGCCCACGAACGGCGAAATGTAGCGGGCGCCGGCGCGCGCCGCCAGCAGCGCCTGGGGCACCGTGAAGCACAGGGTCATGTTCACCGGAATGCCCTTGCCGGCCAGCGTATGGGTGGCGGCCAGGCCCTCCACCATGGTGGGGATCTTCACCACGACGTTGGGGGCAATCTCCGCCAGCTTCACGCCGTCGGCCACAATCTCGTCGCGGGTCATGGCCACCGACTCCGCCGAAACCGGGCAATCCGGCCCCACGATGTCGCAGATGCGCTTGATGTGGTTGTGGAAGTCGTCCAGCTTGCCGCCGATGCGCGCGTACAGGCTGGGGTTGGTGGTCACGCCCGCCAAGGCGCCCCAGCTGGCCGCTTCCTCGATTTCCGCCAGGTCGGCGGTGTCCAAAAAGAACTTCACGTTTTCCTCCTCATGGTAGGGTTGGAAACTATGCGCGAATGCGCAGAATGCCTAACGTTAGTGGTGGGGATTCCCATCTTGTCAATGGTGGGGCGTTTAGAGTCGATTGGCTTCCCCGGACGCCGCCGCCCAATGGCGTGGCATGCGAATCTATGTCCAAGGGAAAAGATTGGGCTAATACTACCCCAACAAGCCGCCCCGAGCAAGCGGGGAAGTTCTAGTTGATACTGCGATAAAAGCAGGAGCGGGCTCCGGTGTGACAGGCGGGGCCGGCCGGGTTCACCAGCGCCAGCAGCGTGTCGCCGTCGCAATCGTAGCGCAGTTCGACCAGCTTCTGGGTATTTCCGCTGGTAGCGCCCTTGTGCCACACTTCTTGGCGGCTGCGGGACCAAAACACCGTCTCCCCCACCTCCAGCGTCTGGCGAAGCGTTGCCTCGTTCATCCAGGCCATCATCAGCACTTCGCCGGTTTCCGCGTCTTGCACGATGCAGGGAATGAGCCCCGCCTCGTTGAACTTCAGCTGAGAGAAATCGAATGCCATTCCTCACCTCTCCTTCCCTGTTTTCAGTCTCAAATGGCAACAAACGCGCGAAATGAAACAAGCTTATCTTCGAAACTCGAAATATGAGCCTTCCTTCGTTACAAATCGTGGTCTTCTAACCAACCAGCGTTACATATCGCAGCTTTCTGACCACAACCAGTTACATAACGTGCTTTTGTCGCCAAATTCGTCTGCATTTGTTTTCGCTGGAGAGCATCAGAGGCCACTGAGACACGCGCAACTAACGCGCTACAGCCGCACGGGGATGCCGTAGCTGGCCATGGATTCTTTTACTTGGGCGATGGTGAATTCGCCGAAGTGGAAGACGCTGGCGGCGAGCACCGCGTCCGCCTCTCCCTCCAGGATGCCCTGGGCGAAGTGCTCGAGCTTCCCCACGCCGCCGCTCGCGATGACCGGCACGTCAACCGCGCGCGCCACCGCACGCGTCAGCGCGCAGTCGAAGCCGTCGCGGCTGCCGTCGCGGTCCATGGAGGTGAGAAGAATCTCGCCCGCGCCGCGCCGAGCCGCCTCGACAGCCCATTCCACCACATCGAGCCCGGTGGCCTTGCGACCGCCCGCCACGTACACCTCCCACTTGTTGGGGTTGCCCGGCACCTGTTTGGC
Organism: Eggerthellaceae bacterium; assembly: GCA_022791455.1. GTDB lineage: Bacteria > Actinomycetota > Coriobacteriia > Coriobacteriales > Eggerthellaceae > Parvibacter. The sequence continues at coordinate 117,897 of JAAVZC010000008.1, read as the reverse complement.
GTCGATGGCGCAGAGAATCGCCTGCGTGCCGAAGGCGCGCGCCGCCTCGGTGATGAGCGCCGGGTTCGCCACGGCGGCCGAGTTCACGGACACCTTGTCGGCACCGGCAGCAATCATGCGGCGAATGTCCGCCACGCTGCGAAAGCCGCCCCCTACGCAAAACGGCAGGTGCAGCGATTCGCTTGCATGGCTGGCCAGCTCCACCGTGGTGGCGCGGTCGTCGGAGGTGGCGGTGATGTCCAGAAACACCACTTCGTCCGCTTTCTGCTCATCGTAGCGGCACGCGAGCTCGATGGGGTCGCCGGCATCCCGCAGCCCCACGAAGTTCACGCCCTTCACCACGCGCCCGTCCTTAACGTCCAGGCAGGGAATCACCCGTTTCGTCAGCATTACCTCAAATCCTCCAACGTCAGAGGCTTTTCCTCATCCTCCAAGCTGCCCATTTGCAGGGATTCTTTGCAGGCGGCCACCCCTTCTTCCACGCTTAAGGTGCGCTCGTAGAGGGCGCGGCCGGCGATGACGCCCTCGATGGCGTCGGCAATGGGATAGAGTGCCTGGATGTCGGCCACGGTGGACAGGCCGCCGCTCGCGATGACCGGGTTGCCGAAGGCGCGGGCCATGGAAGCGTAGGCAGCAGCGTCGAAGCCGGTCTGCATGCCGTCGCGGGCAATGTCGGTGAACACCAGGTGCTCGTAGCCTACAGCCGCCATCTTCGACGCCAGCTCCTCGGCGCCGATGCCGGAGCCCTCGGTCCAGCCGGAAACGGCCGCTTCGCCCGCCTTCGCATCGATGCCCGCTACCAGCATGTCCGGGCCGAACTTCTCCAGCGCCTGCTGGGCGAATTCCGGATCGCGCACGAGCGCCGTCCCCAGCACCACGCGAGCCACGCCGGCGTCCGCCAGCGCATCGATGGCCGCCAGCGAGCGAATGCCGCCGCCCACTTCCACGTGAAGCGCCGTCTTCGCCAGAATCTGGCGAATCACTTCCAGGTTCTCCGGCGAGCCGGACTTCGCGCCGTCCAGGTCCACCACGTGCAACCATTCGGCCCCCGCCTCCTCGAAGAGGCGCGCCTGCAGCACGGGATCGTCGTTGTACTCGGTCACGGCCGCGTAGTCGCCCTTCGCCAGGCGCACCGCCTTGCCGCCCAAAATGTCAATGGCAGGAAGCAGATACATGGGATGTCCTTTCTCGATGGCCCCATGGTAGAGGGCCAAAAGCGGGCCGGGCTATTTCGTCAGTGTCACGAAGTTTTGCAGCAGCCGTGCGCCCGCGTCCGAGCTCTTTTCCGGATGGAACTGCACGCCGAACTGGGGTTTTCCCGGCACGGCCACCGCCGAGGGGAACGAGCGGGCGTGGCAGGTGACACCCACCGTGCCCGGGCCATCTGGCGCTTGGAAGCTGTGGGTGAAGTAGAAGAACTCGCCGGGGCGGATGCCGTCGAACAGAGCGGCCGTCAGCTCGTCCGGGGAATCGGAAGCGGGCTCCACGCTGTTCCAGCCTACGTGCGGCACCTTGTAGTGACGCCCCGCGGCGTCTTCGGCCGGCACGCGGCCCACGATGCCGGGCAGAAGCCCCAAGCCCTCCGCCGGCGCGCCCACCGGGGCATGCTCCTCGCCGCCCGCGAACATGAGGTGCATCCCCAGGCAAATCCCTAAAAACGGCGCCCCTTCCGCGCATTTCTGCCGAACGGCCTCCATGAGCCCCAGCTCGCGCAGCGTGGCCGAGGCGTCGCTGAAAGCGCCCACCCCCGGCAGCACCACCGCGTCGGCGGCGCGCACCACGGCCGGGTCATCGGACACCACCACGTCCGCGCCGGCCGCCTGCAGCCCCCGCTCCACGCTGCGGATGTTTCCCTTGTGATAGTCGATGAGTACCAGCGCCACGGCAGCCTCCTACAGCGCGCCCTTGGTGGAAGGCAGCGCGCCGGCCGCCCGCGGGTCCTCTTCCACGGCCGCCCGCAGCGCGCGGGCCACCGCCTTGAACGCCGCCTCGATCACGTGGTGGGCGTTATCCCCCGCCAACTGCCGCACGTGCAGCGTAATGCCGGCGTTGGTGGCGAAGGCGATGAAGAACTCCCGCGCCAGCTGGCAATCGAAGTCGCCCACCATGCCGAAGGGCAAGTCCACGTCCCAGTACAGCGCCCCACGGCCGGAGATGTCCAGCGCCGCCATCACAAGCGCCTCGTCCATGGGCAGAAGGCAGGAGCCGAAGCGGGTGATGCCCCGCTTGTCCCCCAGCGCCTGGGCAACTGCCTGCCCCAGCACAATGCCCGTGTCCTCGACGGTATGGTGGCCGTCCACGTGCAGGTCGCCCTTGGCATCCACCTCCAGCACCAGCAGCCCGTGGCGCCCGAACGCGTCCAGCATGTGGTCGAAAAAGCCGATGCCCGTCTGGGCGTCCACCGTGCCGTCGCCGTCCAAGTTCACCGTCACGGTGATGTTGGTCTCCTTCGTGGCCCGTGTCACCCGGGCAATGCGATCTTCCATTTCGAACCTCTCTTATATATATGTAGGTGCTCGCGCCGCCCCGCTTACTGGGACCGGCCGCCCATCACGAACTTCCGCAGCGCCGCCAGGAACCGATCGTTTTGCTCCGGCGTCCCCACGCTCACGCGCAGGCAGTTCGCCAGAAGCGTGGAGCGGGAGAAGTCCCGCACCAGCACGCCGTTTTCCAGCAAATACTCCCAGGCCTCGTGGGCATTTGCCAATCGCAGCAGCAGGTAGTTGGCGTCGCTCGGGAACACTTCCACGCCGGGAATGAGCCGCAGCGCCTCGAACAGCCGCGCCCGCTCCGCCACAATAAGGTCGATGCCCTCCTGGAACAGCGCACGGTTGCGGTACACCACCGATCCCACCGTCTGGGACAGTGCGTCCACCGAGTAGGGCTGGCGCACTTTCAAAAACTCGCGGATCACCTTCGGGTGCCCCAGGAAATAGCCCAGCCGCACCCCCGCCAGCGAGAACGCCTTCGAGAAGGTGCGCAAAATGAGCAAGTTCTCGTGGGCCTCCAGGTACGGACGCATGGTGCGGTGCGAGAACTCGAAGTAGGCCTCGTCCACCAGCACGAGCGCATCGGTGGCGTTCAGCAGCTTCAGCAGGAACTCTTCGCTGGCCAGCTGCCCCGTGGGGTTGTTCGGCGAGGCCACGATCACGTAGTCGATGTCCCCTTCCGCCACGCGCGCCAGCACCGCCTCCTCGTCGATGGAGAAGTCGGCCCGCCGCGCCACTTCCACCACGCGCGTGGACGTGACCTGCGCATTTGCCGCATAGACGGAAAACGTGGGCGGCACATCCAGGAACGTGCGCCCCTCCCCGCCCCAGGCAAGCGCCAGATCGAACAGCAGCTCGTCGCCGCCGTTGCCCAAAAGCACCCAGTCGGCGTCCAGGCCGTTCGCCTCGGCAATTTCGGCCCGCAGCCCGTTCGCCAACGGATCGGGATAGCGGTTCAAGGGCACCTTCTTCAGCTGGCGGGAAAGCTCCAGCCGCACCGATTCCGGCACGTCGGAAGGGTTCTCGTTGGCGGAGAGCATCACTTCGGCTGGGATGTATTTGGGGTCGTAGGGCACAAGCCCCGCAAGCCGCGCGCTGGCGGAGCGCACCTTATTCATGGGAGGCCTCCACCTGCCGCGCTGCCGCGCCGGCCAGGTTCTCCAGCTCGGCCATGCGCAGCTCCACGCTGCGGGCGTGGGCCCACAGCCCCTCGTGGGTAGCGATGGTGCGCACCGCTTCGCCGTCACGGGCAAGGGCAGCCGGCGTGTATTGGATGATGGAGGACTTCTTCACGAAATCGTTGGTGGAAAGGGGGCTCGCCCAACGGGCCGTGCCGCCGGTGGGCAGCGTGTGGTTGGGGCCGGCCACGTAGTCCCCCACCGCTTCGGGAGTCCACGCGCCCAGGAAGATGGCACCGGCGTTGCGGATGGACCCCAGCAGGTCCATGGCGCCCGCCACGTGCAGCTCCAGGTGCTCCGGCGCGATGATGTTCACCGCGTCCACCGCCTGGGCCATGGTCTCGCACACCACGCACAGGCCCTCGTTGTCCAGAGACTGGCGCGTGATGTCCGAGCGGGTGGAATCGGCCAGGTGGCGCTCCACCGCCGCTTCCACGGAATCGGCGTAGTCCTCCGAGAAGCACACCAGGTAGCAGGCGGCCAGCGGATCGTGCTCCGCCTGGGCCATGAGGTCGATGGCTACCAGCTTCGGGTCGGCCGTGAAGTCCGCCACCACGCACACTTCGGAAGGTCCGGCAATCATGTCGATGCCCACGTCGCCGGAGACGATCTTCTTCGCCGCAGCCACGAAGGCGTTGCCGGGGCCGGTGATCTTCGCCACCGGTGCGATTGATTCCGTGCCGTAGGCCAGCGCGCCAATGGCCTGGGCGCCGCCCACCTTGTAGATTTCCGTCACGCCGGCAATGGCGCAGGCGGCCAAGATGGCGGAATCGATGGTGCCCTCCTTCGTGGGGGGCGTGGTGCACACAATGCGGCGCACGCCCGCCACCTGGGCGGGAATGGCGTTCATGAGCACCGTGGAGGGGTACAGGGCGCGGCCGCCGGGCACGTAGATGCCCACGGAATCGAGCGGCGTCACCTTCGCTCCCACAAGCGCCCCGTCGCCGCGGGCGAAAAACCAGCTCTGCTCCACCTGGCGCTCGTGGAATTCGCGAATCTGGTCGGCCGCCTTGTGCAGGGCCGCCATCGTCTTGGGGTCAACCGCGGCAATAGCGGCCTCAATTTCCGCTACGCTCACCCGAAGCTGCTCCACGTCCACGCCGTCGAACTTCAGCGTGAGCTCGCGCAGCGCGGCATCCTTGCCTGTGCGCACCTTCTCGATGATGTCGGTGGCCGCCACCATGGCCTGCGGGTTGAAGGCCCCGGTGCGGTTGATGAGAGAGGCGGAAAACGAATCGTTGGGTCCAAGCACTACGCGACGCATGAGTTTCTCCTTAAATTACATTCGGAACAGCCGGTGCGGCCGGCTGCAACGGGGCACATTTTACTGCGGCTGGCCGGCGATGGCCTCGAAGGACATCCCAGCGGTGGCGTTTGCCAACGCTTCCGCCAAACGCCCCAGGCGCTCGTCGGTGCGCAGGGCGGCGGGGTTGGCGAAGAAGCGGGCGGTGGAGCCCAGCACCTCTTCGGTGATCTCCAGGTTGTTCTCCCGCAGCGTGGCTCCGGTGGCGGTGATGTCGACGATGCACTCCGCCATGGCGGTGAGGGGGGCCAGCTCGATATTGCCGTGCAGTTGGACGATTTCCACCTGCATGCCGGTTTTGGCGAAATGGGCCGTGGTGATGCGCGGGTACTTGGTGGCGACGCGGATGGAGCCCAGCCGGCGATAGCGCTCGTCGGCGGCGGCCCGGCTTCCGGCGGGCATGGCCACCACGAAGCGGCAGGCGCCGAAGTGCAGGTCCTGCAGCTCCACCACGTCGGCACTCGCCTCAAGCAGGGAGTCCTTTCCGCAGATGCCGCAGTCAGCCGCCCCCAACGCCACAAAGGCAGGCGCGTCCGAGGGGCGCACGATGATGTAGTCCACCCCGGGGTTCGAGATGATCAGCTGACGGCCAGGGTTGTCGAGCCCCGTCACGTCCAAGCCTGCCGCAGCCAGCACCGCCACCGCATCGTTGTGCAGCGCCCCCTTCGGAACGGCAATGCGCAGCGGCCGGGCGGGGACATCGCTTTCGGACGGCGCGTCCTCCCCCGCCGGCACCGACGCAGCCGCCATGGCGGATTCCAGCGCGAAGGCGAACCCGGCGGCCGGACGGTTGCTACCGAACGCGGCCATCATAGAGTCGTAGCGGCCGCCGCCCCCGATGGAAGAGCCCAGGTGGGGGCTGTAGGCGTTGAAGAGCACGCCGGTGTAGTAGTCCAGCGAGCCGATGAGCGAGAAGTCCACCAAAAGCCGCGGGTTCCCCGGAAGGTCGGTCAGTGCGCGGCAGGTGGTTTCGAAATCGTCCAGGTCGGCCGAACAGCCCAAGGGGCCCACGATGGCGCGCAGCTCATCGATGGCCTCGAGGCCGCCGCGGATGGCGGGCAGCTGGCGAATGGCCTGGGCAAACACCGGCGCTAGACCGCAGGCGTCCACATCGGCCGGAGGGTTTTCCGTATCGGTGAGCCGATCCAATTCCACGAAGTTGGAGGTATGGAACGCCGCCAGCACGCAGCTCTGCCACGCTTGCGGCGCACCGCTGCGCTCCAGAAGCGCCCGGAGCACCCCCACCGTGGCCAGCCCCAGCGTGTAGTTCTCTACCCCCGCCAGCGCCAGCGCCTCGCAGAACAGGCCGATCACCTCGGCGTCGGCCGCAGGGCCGCTCTCGCCGATGAGCTCCAGGCCCATCTGGGTCTGTTCGCGGGCGGTCGCCTGCATCTGGGCCTCCGTCTCGCGGAACACGCGCTGCTGGTAGCGCAGCTTCAACGGCCCTTCCACCTGCGAGAACCGCGTGGCCACCATGCGGGCAATCTGCACCGTCACGTCGGGACGCATAGCCAGAAGATCCCCGCGCGAGTCGAAGAACTTGAAGGGCGAGAGCACGCTTTTCGCCCCCATCTGCATCACGTCGAGCACCTCGAGCGTGGGGGTCTCGATGGGGCGGTAGCCGCGCGCATCGAACAGCGCCGCCACGTTGCGGGCAATAGCCTCCCGCTCCCGCGCCTCTTCCGGCAGAATGTCCCGAAACCCTAAGGGCGTCACCAAATCCAAACCAAACTCCTTTATCGACACCAAGCGCACCACGCGCCCAGCTCGTTATCATTAACAACGTCCGTCACTTTACCACAGTAGAGTACTAAAGCAACCCTAAGCAATCAAAAAGGCACGTAGTAGGCCGGAGGTGGGGTAATTCCGCTTGCCGGCGCCCATGCCCACCGCCTGAATAGCGTACTCGTCCGGAAGCGTGCTGGCAGTACGGGCGGCAGCGAGCACCGCAGCGCCCGTGGGGGTGACCAGCTCTCCCTCAATGGGCAGCGGCTTGGCGGGGATGGAGAAGCGAGACAGGATGAACGCCGTCGCGGGCACGGGCACCGGAATGATGCCGTGCTGGCAGCGCACCGTGCCGCGCCCTTCGGCGACGCGGGTCACCACCACTTCCTCAGGCGCCAGATTGTCCAGGCACACCGCCGCCGCCACGATGTCGACGATGGAGTCCACCGCCCCCACTTCGTGGAAGTGCACCTGGTCGCGCGCCACGCCGTGGGCATGGGCCTCGGCATCGGCCAGAATGCCGAAGATGCGCTTAGCCAGGGCATTCGCGCCGGGCGTCAGAGCGCCGGCATCAATGATGGCCTCGATTTCCGCAAGACCGCGATGCTCGTGGGGATGCTCGTGGGGATGCTCGTGGGAGTGGTCGTGATCGTGGCCGTGCCCATCCTCATGACCGTGCTCATGCCCATGCTCGTGCTCGCGCCCATGTTCGTGGCCGTGCCCGTGCCCGCACTCCCCCTCGTCGCCATGGCCATACAGATACGCCATGTCGTGATCGTGGTTCTCGTGGGCGGCGTCCAGCCGCACGTCGAAGTCGCAGGCGGAAAGTCCCGACTTCGTCACGCGCGAGATCACCACCTCATACCCCTCCAAGGGCAGGCTGGCCAGCGCCGCTTCCAGCACCTCCCGGCTCGCTCCCAAATCGAGCAGGGCCGCCACAATCATGTCGCCGCTCGCCCCCGCCTCGCATTCCAGATACAGCGTCTTTACCATGCAAACCGCCTATAAATGATTGATGAGGCTGGCCTGGAAAGCCGCCCCGAAACCGTTGTCGATATTCACCACCGAAATGCCGCTGGAACAGGAGTTCAGCATGGCCAGCAGCGCTGCCACGCCCCCCAGCGACGCCCCGTAGCCCACGCTGGTGGGCACCGCCAGCACCGGCGCGGACACCAGGCCCGCCACCACGCTGGGAAGCGCCCCTTCCATGCCGGCAACCGCAATGATCACGCGCGCCTCGGCCAGCACGTCGGCGCTGGAGAACAGCCGGTGCAGCCCGGCCACCCCCGCGTCGTAGACACGCTCCACCCGGTTGCCCAGCGCCTCGGCCGTCAGGGCCGCTTCTTCCGCCACGGAAAGGTCACTCGTGCCGGCGCAGACCACCGCCACCACGCCTTTGCCATCGGGCTCGGGCAAGGAGGCGGTCAGCAGCAGATGACAGTTCTCCCAGTACTGGGCATGCGGAAGAGCCTCCTGCACCGCCGCCGCCTTTTCGGCGTCCAGCCGCGTCACCAAAACGCGCCCTTGCCCGGCATCCGCGAGCGCCTGACAGATGCCCACCACCTGCTCGGCCGTCTTGCCTTCGCCGTAGACCACCTCGGTCACGCCGGTACGCAGCTGGCGACGGGTGTCCACCCGGGCATAACCCAAGTCCGCAAATCCGGCGCCCTCCAGTTGGGCAAGCGCCCCCTCAACTGGCAGCGCTCCCTCGGCCACCAGGGAAAGCAACCGTCTGACCTCCTGCTTCTCCAAGCCGCGCTCCTTTCCCGGCCCCACCGCGCCCATCGAGCAAAGAGCCGTTACATAACAAGAGCGCAGGCCGAAAATGCCTGCGCTCCCGAATCATCGAACCAACTGCGGCTACGCCATGAGCTCGCGCTCTTGCACCGCCATCTCGTCGTAGTGCTCGATCTTGTAGTTCAGGCGCGTAAACGCCTCTTCCAACTCCGTGATGCGGGCACGTATAGTCTCCCGCTGGGCTTCCAAAAGCGATTTGCGCTCGCTCTTCGTATGGTCGCCCTCGTAGAACAGATCCATGTACAACTTCAAAGACTCGATGGACATGCCGGCATCTCTCATGCACTTGACAAAATCCACGGTGTTGCAGTTCTTCTCCGAGTAATCCCGAAGCCCGCTGGGGTTGCGGGGAATGTCCCGAAGAATCCCGATCCGCTCATAGTAGCGCAGCGTGTCGGCGGAGATGCCATACCGCTTGCTGACTTCTGCAATCTTCATAACGCACCTCATTGCATAGAAAGCCATCATCTCCAATAGTAAGCCCATTTCACCACATAGAGTTTACTTAAAGTCAAGAGGGAACTGGGCAAACGGCCGCTTACGCCGTCAACGGCAACCCAGCACTCCCGCTCATGATCAGGTAAACCATCATGGCGGCGATGAGCAGCGTCACCAGGATCTTCGCCCACACCGGCCAGCTGCTGCGCCACGCGAGCACCAGGCCCACCGGCCAGAACAGCAGCAGGAACATGATGATATAGAAGTTCTGGTCGTACCACTTCTTCTGATTGGCGTCGTCGTCCTTGCCCACGATGCGGTTCGCTTCCTCGCGGGTGCGCTGGGCCCGGTGGGTCCAGTCGCCGTAGGCACGGCCGTTCTCGTCCTTGAACCTTGGCATGAGGCCCCCTTACGCCAGCTTGCTCGCCAGCAGATCGTTGATGACTTTCGGATTGCCCTGACCGCGCATCGCCTTCATGCACTGGCCCACGAAAAATCCCATGAGGCCGGTCTTGCCGTCGCGGTACTGGGCCACCTTGTCCGGGTTAGCGGCCAGCACCTCGTCCACCACCGCTTCGATGGCACCGGTGTCGGACACCTGCTTCATACCCTTTTCCTCGACGATGGCCTCCGGGTCTTTGTCCTCTTCCAGAATGGCGGCGAACACCTGCTTCGCCTGCTTGGAGGAGATGGACTCCCCCGCCACCAGGCGAATGAGCTCCACCGCGCGCGCCGGGGTGAGCGGCGTGGCGGACAGCTCCACCTCCGGCTTGGCGTTCAGGTAGGCGGTCACGTCGTTGATGATGAGGTTGGCCAGCGGCTTCGCGAACTTCGACCCGTCCGCCTCCGCCGCCACCAGCGCCATGCACTCGTCGAAGAAATCCGCCGTGGCACGGTTGTCCACCAGGTGGCGGGCATCGTAGGCGGAAAGGCCAAAGGTGGCACCGTAGCGGGCGGCCTTCTGGTCGGGCAGCTCGGGCAGCTTGGCGCGCACGCGCTCGATGAACTCGTCGGACAGGTCGTAGGGGGCCAGGTCCGGCTCCGGGAACAGCCGGTAGTCGTCGGCGGTTTCCTTCACGCGCATCACGATGGTGCGCTTGGCGGAGGGATCCCAATGACGGGTCTCCTGGTAGATGACGCCGCCCTCCTCCAGCACCTGCGCCTGGCGGCAGATCTCGTAGGCCAGGCCGTCATGCAGGTTCTTGAACGAGTTCATGTTCTTCAGCTCGGTCTTGGTGCCGAAGGCGGTGGTGCCGCGGCGGCGCAGCGAAACGTTGCCGTCGCAGCGCAGCGAGCCCTCTTCCATGGAGCAATCGGAAATGCCAATAGCCAGGTAAATCTGGCGCAGCTTCTGCATGAACAGGCGCGCCTCTTCCGGCGTGCGCAAATCCGGCTCGGTCACCAGCTCGATGAGCGGCGTGCCGGCGCGGTTGTAGTCCACCAGGCTTTCCTTGGCGCCGGCGATGCGGCCCTCGCCGCCGCCGATGTGCACCATCTTACCGGCGTCCTCTTCCATATGGATGCGGGTGATGCCCACGTGCGCCACGTAGCCGTCTTCGGTGCGGGTGATGTTGCCAGAGGCCTCACCGGGCGCCAGCTTATCTAGCTGGTAGCGCTCCTTCGCCGCCGGGCCGTCCACATCCAGCTCCAGGTGGCCGCGCATGCAAAACGCGATGGGGCCCTGGGTGGTCTGGAAGTTCTTCGCCATGTCCGGGTACATGTAGTTCTTACGGTAGAACATGGAGTGCTTCTCGATGTCGCAGTTGGTGGCCAGACCCGCCAGCACGATGGACTCGATAGCGGCGCGGTTGGGCACCGGCAGCGCGCCGGGCAGCCCTAAGCACACCGGGCAGGTGTGGGTGTTGGGCTCGGCGCCGAACTCCAGCTTGCAGCCGCAGAACATCTTGGTATTAAGGGTGGTCAGCTCGGCGTGAATCTCCAGGCCGATGACTGCTTCCCAGGTTTCGAATACTTCTTCGAGGGTCTTCATTTAGGCCTCGCCTCCTTCGGCGAATGCGGGGGCCACGGGGGCCTTGCCGTAGACCGTCTCCAGCGCGGCAGCCACCTGCAGCATGTTCGCGTCCTTGAACCACGGGGAGATCAGCTGCACGCCCACCGGCAGGTTCGTCTGGGAGCCCAGCCCCACCGGCACGGACATGCCGCCGTTGCCGGCAATGTTGATGGAGATGGTGAACATGTCGGACAGATACATTTCCGTGGGGTCGCCGATTTCGCCGAACTTGAAGGCAGTGCGCGGCGCCACCGGAGACAGGATGCAATCCACCTGCTCGTAGGCGCGCTTGTAGTCCTGCGTGATGAGGGTGCGCACCTGCTGGGCGGGGTAATAGTACTTGTCGTAGACGCCGGCGGAGAGCAGGTAGCTGCCCAGCATGATGCGACGCTTGGCCTCGGCGCCGAAGCCGACGGCGCGGCTGGCCTCGTACTGGCTGCCCAGGTCCGTATGGCCCGGGTCGCAGTAGCCGTAGCGCACGGAATCGAAGCGGGCCAGGTTGCTGAAGGCCTCGCAGGGGCCCAGCACGTAGTAGGCGCTCATGGCGGCGCGGGCGTGGGGCAGGTCCACTTCCACAATCTCGGCGCCCAGCTGGCGCAGCTGCTCAACGGCTGCGGCCACGCCTTCGCGCACCTCGGCCGTCAGGCCTTCCGCCTCCATGAACTCCGGCACCACGCCGATGCGCATGCCGCGCACCCCTTCCGCGAGCACCGCCGTGAAGTCCGCGGAGCAGGGCTGGCTGGTGCAGTCGAGCGGGTCGCGGCCCGCCAGCACGTTCATCATGAGCGCCGCGTCCTCAACGCTGCGGGCGAACGGCCCCACCTGGTCCAGCGAGCTGCCGAAGGCCACCACGCCGTAGCGGGAAACGGTGCCGTAGGTGGGCTTCACCCCCACCACGCCGCAGAAGGCGCCCGGCTGGCGAATGGAGCCGCCGGTGTCGGAGCCCAGCGTGGCGCACACAAGGCCCGCCGCCACCGCCGCAGCGCTGCCGCCGGAAGAGCCGCCGGGCACACGCTCAAGGTCCCACGGGTTGCGAGTGGGCCCGAAGGCGCTCGTTTCCGTGGAGGAGCCGAACGCGAACTCGTCCATGTTCAGCTTGCCGATGGGAAGGCACCCCGCCTGCAGGCAATTCTCCACGCAAGTAGCGGTGTAGGGGGAAACGTAGTTCTCCAGCATGCGGGAAGAGCAGGTGGTGCGCGTTCCCAGCAGGTTCATGTTGTCCTTGAAGGCCACCGGCACGCCTGCCAGAAGCCCCATCTCGCCGAAGGTGCCCTCCGCGATGGCGGCGTCCACCCGCGCCGCTGCCTCGGCGGCCATCTGCTCGGTGGTCTCCAGGAAGGAGTGCACCGTCTCGTCCACGGCGGCGATGCGCGCAAACGTGCCCTTCGCCACCTCCGCCGCGGAGAACTCCTTCGCCGCCAGACCGGCCTTGATCTGGGCAATGCCCATGCATCCGAACGGAGTAGTCATTTAGCGATCGCCCCCTTCGCCCAAAATAGAGGGAATGAGGAAGCTGCCGTCCTCCTGCTTGGGGGCGTTTTCCAGCGCCACCGCCTGGGTGAAGCCGGGCACTTCCACGTCCTCGCGCATCACGTTCACCAAGTCGCCGATGGGGTGGAACGTGGGCTCGACGCCCTCCAGATCGTATTCGGTAATGGGAGCCAGCGAATCGATGATGGCGTTGAGGTCCGCCGTCATCGTCACCACCTCTTCCGCGGTCAGCCCGATGCGCGCATATTCGGCAATGCCGCGCACGTCGGTTTCAGAGACATGTTCTGCCATAAGAATGCTCGTCCTCTAGTCGAAAACAGTAACCCGCCTATGATAGCAAAAGAGAGGGCGCCCGCTCTGCGCAAACGCCATCCTGCCGCCCAGCAGCTTTTGTAGCCAAATCTCCACAGGAGCGGGCTCAAAGTGGGGGCTCAAGGTGTTACTAAATTGTTTTCTATGGGCTACAATAAGCGGATAGCACGCACAGGCGCTATTTATGCGCGCGAAATGAGAGGGTCGTCATGGCACGCGAATCAGCCGACAACACCAACAAGACTTCGGGGGCATCCCCGCGAAGCAAGTCCACCGCCGCGAAGAAGCCGGCGGCGAAGGCCGCAACCGCGAAGACGGCTGCCGCGAAGAAGGCAACTGCCGAGAAGGCCGAAGGCGAGGCCGCACCGCAAGAAGTAAGTGGCGAAGAGAAGCCGAAGGCCGCCGCCAAGCCGCGCTCCACCGCGAAGAAGCCGGCTGCGAAGACGGGGACTGCGGCTAAGTCGAGTTCTGCAACCAAGACAACCGCCGCCAAGAAGACGACGGCTTCGAGCACCGCCGCGAAGAAGACCACCACCCGCAAGAGCACGGCAACCTCCAAGACTGCCGCTGCAGAAAAGACTGCCGAAACGAAGAGCGAGACCGCCGCCGAGGCGACAGAGGCGACCGAAGCCGCTGCACCTTCCGAGGCGAAAGCTCCCGCGAAGACCGCGGCCAAGAAACCGGCCGCCAAGAGCACCACAGCCCGCAAGACTACGGCGGCCAAGAGTGCCACCGCCAAGACCACCACGGCGAAGAAGACCGCCGCCGCAGCAAAGACTGACGCAGCGACGGAGGAAAAGGCCGAAGCGGCAGAGGCCGCGACCGAAGAGAAGCCGAAGGCCGCCGCCAAGCCGCGCTCCACCGCCGCGAAGAAGCCGGCCGCTAAGTCGACGACCGCGAAGGCGAGCACCGCGAAGAAGGCCCCGGCCAAGCGCACCGCCGCGAAGAAGCCGGCCGCCGCTGCGGCGCCGGCTGCTGCCGCCGCCAAGGCCGCGCCCACCCCGAAGGCCGAGCCGCTGCCCGAGCCGGAACCCTTCTGGCCGCCCGAGGCGCTCGAGCTGCTGAAGGAAGACGACGAGCCCGCAACCGACCAGCAGAAGCCGGCCGATGCCGCTCCCGCCAAGCCGGCCGCCAAGCCCGCCGCCGCCCCGAAGGCCAAGTCCGCCGCAAAACCGGCTGCGGCCGCCTCCGCCTCCGCTTCCGCAAGTGCACCGGCCCCGGAGCCTAGCGTCCCTGCCGCCAGCGAAGCGCCTGCCGGCCCGGCCGTCATTTCCGCCCAGCCGGGCGCCTACGGCCAGGTGAAGCCCATCCAGAAGAAGCGCTCCCGCAAGGGTGCCGTCGCCGCCATCCTGGTAGCGGCCGCCATCGTGGTTGCCGCCGTCGTAGCGGCGCCCCACGTGATGGACGCCATGAAGCCGGAACAGATCCTGCCCAGCACCGGCACCAACGGCCCCGCAACCGTCCTTACCACCTCGCGCGTCTCCGACGATCTGCAGAACATGGAAATCGAGACGCCAGACCTGGCGGCTTTCAGCTACATCCTCACCGACGACCTCGTTGGCCCCCGCTTCAGCCTGCCGCAGATCGAGGACATGGTGCAGACCTCCGGCGACAACCCGGTCTACTCCCAGAAGATCACCACCGAGGCTACCTACAATAACAAGGGCATCCGCATCATCGTTCCCATCTCTCTTACCTACACCTACGACGCCGCCGGCGAAACCTGGACCCACGACGAGCCCAGCTACGGCACGCCGGAAACCGAGCCGCTGTCCGCCGCCTCCTACGAAGCGGTGCTGGCGGACATGGACCTCATCGTGCGCAACTACGAGGACGAGAACTTCCGCACGCTGTTCAAGGCGGCCGATGCGAAGAGCACCGCCACCAACCTCACCAAGGACGGCGGCACCATGACGGTGGCGCTCTCCATGCAAAACGACACCCAGAAGGCCTCCGCCACCGCCACCGTTACCCTCACCTGGGACAGCGGCAAGGGCTGGGTAGCGGCCATCACTGAGGCGAGCACCCCCGAGGTTGTCGAGCGCAACATCCTGCAAGAAGCGCAGGAGCAGAAGGACGAGGAAGAGAAGAACGCCGAGGAAGAGGCTTACCAGCAAGAGGCGAAGAACCGCCCGCAGTACCACATTGAGTGCACAAGCGATGACGTGGTGCAGCTGAACGGCAAGCTGAGCAAAGCGGGCAAGAGCTACCTGCTCACCTTGAACGATCCGCTGCGCCTGACGCTGAACAACAAGCTGGTGTACGTGTACACCCTGCTGCTGAACTTCGGCGAATACGAGGAGTACAAGGCCTACAAACCCGAGGAAATCGACCCCACCGAACTGGTGGGCAGCAACATGGGCTTCGCCGGCACCATCACCCTCAACGACGCCGGTAACGAAGCCTGGGCCGAAGCCGTCGACAAGGACCGCGACTTCGCCTCCGAGAAGCTGGTCGGTCACACCCTGGCCGTCATGCAGGTCATCGAAGTGGAGTAAAGAAAGACAGCAGCCATCTGGGGCCGGCGCAAACCGGCCCTTTTTATTGGAAGGTATACCCCCCTATGTCACCTCAGATGGGAACCGAAGGCTTCCCCCCTTCGTCATCTCGACCGGAGGCCGAAGGCCGGAGTGGAGAGATCTTCCCAAGCCACGAATCCACCCTCGCCGCCGACTGCCCAAACACGGGGGCTGGGCAGTGGCTGGGCGCGGAGAGGCTCGAAGAATTTCTAACGCGAGAACGGCGATTTGCCGTGGCGTTTTCCGGAGGCACCGATTCCGCGCTGCTGTTAGGGGCGGCGAAGCTGGCGGGCTGCGATGTGGCCGCCTATATGGTGAAGACGGCGTTCCAGCCGCAGTTCGAGCTGGAAGACGCCCGCGCTGTGGCCGAAGCGTTGGGAGTGCCGCTACGGGTGATTCAGGCGGACGTGCTGGCGCAAAAGGACATTTGCGAAAACCCGCCGGAGCGATGCTACCTGTGCAAGCGCTTCATCTTCGAGCAAATTAAAACGGCGGCCGCTAAAGACGGCTTCGCTACGGTGGTCGACGGCACCAACGGCTCCGACGACCCCGCCCGCCGACCCGGCTTTCGGGCACTCGCCGAGGCAGGTATCGTCTCCCCCCTTCGCCGCGCGGGCCTTTCCAAGCAGCAGGTACGGCAACTTTCGGCGGAAGTGGAGGAAGCGCTCGGCCTGCCGCCAAACGTCCTGAAGGGCACCAAGCCCTCCTTCCCCTGCCTAGCCGTCTTCGTCCCCGAAGGCACCCCCCTCACCCAAGAATCCCTGGCAGCGGCAGCAGGCAAACGAGGCATCGCCTAAGCCCATTGTCATCCTGAGCGGAGGCCGTAAGGCCGGAGTCGAAGGATCTCACCCAGCCGCGGAGATCCTTCGACTGCGCGCTGCGCGCTCCGCTCAGGATGACAACAGGATGGGCTGATTCGCCTCGCTCGATCGAGATGCCGTGGGGCTACACTTCGTAAATGCGGTTGCAGAAGTGGTCGAGGAGGGGTTGGTTGTGGCTGATGAAGAGGAAGGCAGTGTGGCGAGTCGCGTGAATTTCCTCCAAGAGCGCCATGATGTTCGCCTGCACCGTCACGTCGAGGGCGCTTGTGGGCTCGTCGCACACGATGAGCTTGGGGTTGCCGATGATGGCGCGGGCGATGGCGGCCCGCTGGCATTCGCCGCCGGACAGCTCGAAGGCGCGCTTGCGAGCGGCTGACTGGGGCAAGCCCACGGCATCGAGCGCTTCCGCCACCAGCTGACGCTGCTGCCCCCGCTCGAAACCGGGCCGATAGGCGGCCCCTTCCCAAATGGCATCGCCTATGTTCATGTGCGCCGAAAACGACGCCTCCGGGTTCTGGAACACCATTTGAAGCCCCAGCCACGCTTGGCGAATCTGCCGCTGCTCGGCCGCTGTGGGCTTGAGGCCCGCTTCCACCGTGGCGCCATCGAAGGTCACCGCCCCGGCATCTGCCGCCTCCAGCCGCGCGATGATGCGGGCGAGGGTGGACTTTCCGGCGCCGCTGGGGCCGGCAATGCCCACCTTCTCTCCGGCAGCCACCGTGAGGCAGGCGCCGTCGAGCACCACCTTGTCGCCATAGCGCTTGGCCATGTCTTTTACTTCGAGCAGCACGGGGCCTCACCCCCTTCGCCCACACCCCGCGCCTCACCCGGCTGCAAGGGAATCCGGGGCGGGGCGTCGTCCGGCGCCACGGGACGCGGAACAGCAGCGATGAGCTGGCGAGTGTAGGGGTGCTGCGGATTCGCCATCACGGCGGCGCTCTCCCCCGTCTCGACCACCGCGCCGCGCTCCATGACCACCATGCGAGAAGCGAAAGCGGCCGCCAGCTGAATATCATGGGTCACCAGCAGAATCGCCATCCCCTCTTCTCGGTTCAGCCGCTGCAAGAGCCCCATCACCTGCGCCTGCGCCTCGCCGTCCAGCGCGCTCGTAGGCTCGTCCGCCAGCAGCAGCTGGGGACGGCCCGCCAGCGCAAAGGCCAGCGCCGCCCGCTGCGCCATGCCGCCGGAAAGCTGCGAGGGGATGCAGCGAAGCACCGCGTCCGGCTCGTCGAAGCCCACCCGTTCAAGCGCCGCGCGCGCCAGGCCGCCGTCCCGCGGAAGCCCATGGGCCCGCAGCACCTCGTCGAACTGATGTCCCACCGTGAACAGCGGATCGAGGGACTGCGGGGCATTCTGGAACAAATAGGAGATGCGGCTGCCCCGCAGCTGCGCCATCGCGCGGTTGCTCAGGCCCAGCAAATCCTGCCCGTCGAAGAGCACACGGCCCCCCTGCACCTGGGCACCCGGGGCCAGCAGCCGTGCCACCGTCCGGAGCAGCGTGGTCTTCCCCGAGCCGCTCTCCCCCACGATGGCCACCACTTCCCCGCGCCCCACAGAAACCGACGCGTCGCGCACCGCCACGGTGCCGCCGAAGGCAACGGTCAGCTGCTCGATGCGCAACAGGCTATGTTCCCGTTCGCTAGGCAACGTCGGCGTCCACCGTGACGAAGTAGTATTCGGAAGGCGAGGCGTCCAGTCCCGTCACGCCGGCGCGAGCCACCACGCAAGCCTGAGTGTTGGCGAAGAAGATGTAGGGCGCATCATCCAGCACCTGCTGGGCAATTTCGGTGGCCAAAGCGTCCCGTTCGGCCGTCTCATACGTGGCGTTCAGCTGCTCGGTCAGCGCGTCCACCTGCGCGTTCGAGTACTTCCCGAAGTTGTTGGAGGCACCGGTGGCAAAGCTCATGTTGGCGAAGTAGGCGGCATTGCCGGTGGGGGCCATGGCGTAGCTGTCCAGCGTCATGTCCGGATCGTCCTTGGCGAAGGTCTCGGCGTCTTCCAGGAAGTAGTCGGTGGGCACGATGTTCAACCGGATGCCCGCCTGCCCCAGCTTCGACTGCAAGTCGTCCGCCAGGTGCACGAAGCGCTCGTACTTGCTGCAGGTGTACAGGTCAAGCTCCACCGGCACGCCGTCCAACTCGCGCACCCCGTCGCCGTCTGCGTCCACAATGCCGGCCTTATCAAGCACCCGCGCCGCCGCTGCCACGCTGAACGCGTCCACGGTCACCGCCAGTCCCTGGGTGCCCCCGAAGGGCAGCGTGGCGCTGTAGACGCCCCAGCTGGGCACCGAGGACCCCTGGCAGATGACGGAGGCGTAGCTGTCACGATCGATGCAGAAGGCCACCGCCGTGCGCACCGCATCGTTCTGGATGAGCGGATGGGTCATGTTCATGCGGATGAAATCGGCGCGGGAAGTGGTGCGGGTGAACACCTGGTAGTCGTCGCCCGCCAGCGTGGCCAGGGCCGATGCGGAAGGCATGGCCACCGCGTCAATTTCGCCGGTCTGCATGGCCATAGTCAGGGTGTTGTCGTCGGTGAAGTTGCTCAGCACCACGCGGTCCAGCTTCGGCGTACCGTTCCAGTAGCCGGTATTGGGCTCCATCACAATATGGTCTTCCGCCACAAACTCCACCTTCTTGTAGGGGCCGGTAGCAGGGGTGTCGTTCGCGTAATCCACCCCTTCGCCCACGTAGTAGACGCACAGCAGCGGGTCGCACAGGATGTTCTCGAAACCGGGCACAGGAGCCGTCGTGGTCACGGTGAGCGTCTGGCCCTCCGCCGCCAGCGACGCGATGGCCAGTGTCTCCGAGGCGCGAGAGTTCTTCGCGTAGGTGCGCTCCCAAGCCGCCTTCACCGCTTCCGCATCCACGGGGCGGCCGTTGGAGAACGTCACGCCGTCGCGCACTTTAATAGTCCAGGTGAGGCCGTCGTCGGCCACGTCCGCGCTTTCCGCCAACCAGGGCTCGGCGGTCAGGTCGTCGCTCACGCGGAACAGGTTTTCCACGATGCCGTAATAGGAAAGGTACCAGCTGTCCCAATCCGACGCCGGGTCCATGCTTTCGGCGAAGAAGTACGTGGTGGAACCGGCGTGCAGTTCCTTGGCCTGCACACCCTCCCCCGGTTGCGTCCCCTCTGGCCCCGCCGGCGCCGACCCGCACCCCGCCAACGACAACGCCGCAACCACTGCCATAGCGGCTATGATCGTTCTCTTTTTCAATCTAGATTCTCTCATTTCGTTAAACCCTCCTCTTCCATTTCCCTATTACCCCGAGTATTCCCCCTCGTCATCCTGAGCGCAGCGAAGGATCTTCCGGCTTCGATCCCCCAAGATCCTTCGCTCTGCTCAGGATGACGAACAGTACGATTTCCCCAAACACCGCGGCGTTTGGGCATAAACTGCGACCTCACGTCTAGGGC
The DNA here is from genome assembly GCA_022791455.1 of Eggerthellaceae bacterium. Lineage (GTDB taxonomy): Bacteria > Actinomycetota > Coriobacteriia > Coriobacteriales > Eggerthellaceae > Parvibacter. The sequence goes on along the minus strand of JAAVZC010000008.1, from coordinate 98,396 downwards.
GTCTCGCAGCGAGTCGCCCAGCAGGTTGAACACCACCACGACCACGAACAGCGCCGCCATGGGCACCAGCATGCACCAAATGGCGTATTGGAACGTGGGCTGCGCCTCGGCCATCATGGCGCCCCATTCGTTGGTGGGGCGCGCCGGCCCCAACCCGATGAAGGAAAGCCCCGCCATGGTGAGCACGATGTCGCTCATGGAAACCGCCGCGAGCACCGCCACCGGGCCCGCCGCCTCCGGCAGCAGGTACTTCCCCAGCAGCGCGCGGCGCGGCGCACCCGACACCCGGGCGGCCGCCACGCACTCCGATTCGCGGAAGGCAATGGCAATGCCGCGCACCAGGCGGGCGAACTGCGTCCAATAGACCGCCGCGATGGCGATGATCATGTTCGCAAGCCCTTGCCCCAGCACGCCGGCGATGGCCACGGCCAGAACGAAGGCGGGAAAGGCCTGGAACGCCGTGATCACCTTGGAGAGCACCGCGTCCACCGCGCCGCCCAGAAGGCCCGCCGCCAGACCCACTGCCACCCCGAGCGCCACCACGATGACCACCACCGCCAGCGCCAGCGTCACCGACTCCGACCCGCCCGCCAGCGTGCGCAGCAGCACATCGCGGCCCAGCGTGTCGGTGCCAAGGGCGTGGCCGGCACTTCCCGGCGCCAGCAGCGATTGCCCCAGGTCGGTGGCGTTCACGTCGCCGGGCAGCAGCAGCGGCGCCAGACCCAGAAGCCCCACGAGCGCAGCGGCAATTGCAAGCATGACGAAGAACTTGGCGCGAGCGGCCCCCTTACGCATGGCGAGCCCCCTTCCCGCCGCGCACCCGCGGGTCCACCAGCCGGTAGCTGGCGTCCACCAGGGCGTTCACCAGCAGGTAGAGCACCGCCATCACCATCGCGTAGGCGGCCAAAAACGGATAGTCCCGCGCCCCCACCGCCTCCACCGAGGCGAACCCCAGCCCCGGCCAGTTGAAGATGCTCTCCACAATGGCGCTGCCCCCCAGCAGCATGCCGAAGGACACGCCGATCAGCGTCAGCAGCGGCACGCCCAGGTTGCGCAGCACGTGCACCCAGAGGATTCGCCCCTCCCCTATACCGCGGGCGCGCAGGCCGTCCACGTAGGGCTGGGCCAGCTGCTCCAGGGCGCCGGCGCGCACCTGCCGGGAAAACCAGGCAGAAAGCGGCAGCGCCAGGGCCAGGGTGGGCATGAGGATGCCGGCGAAGTCGCGCGTTGCCATCACGTTGAACCAGCGCAGGCGCACCGCCAGCCCGTAGAGCAGCAGCAACGCGATGAAAAACGACGGCATGGCGTTGAAGAAGTACGTGACCGCCTGCATAAGGCGATCGAAAGCGCTCCCACGGTAGCGGGCGCAAAGCAGCCCCGTGGGCACCGCCACCACCAGCGTGAGCGCCATAGAAGTAGCGGCCAGCGCCAGCGTGTAGGGCAACGCGGCGAAGAGCAGGCTCGCCACCGGCGCGCCGGTGCGGTAGGACTCCCCCCAGTTTCCCTGCAGCAGGCCGGCCACCCACGTGCCGTACTGTACCAGCAGCGGCTGGTCAAGCCCCAGCTCCGCCCGCTTCGCCGCCAGCTGCGCTTCGGTGGGGGCAATGCCCATCTCGTTGAAGGCGTGCACCGCGGCATCGGTGGGCGACAGGTACGACAGCCCGAAGGCGATGAACGTCACCAGCAACAAAACTACGAGCGCGCCGGCAAGGGATTTCACCACGCGCTTCGCCATTATTTGACAGCCTCTATGCAGAACAGGGGCGACGTGCCGTAGAAGGTCTGCTCGCCGGGGGTCCAGACGCGCCGATACACCTCTTCATCAGCGGAAACAGACGAGAAGCCCAGCGCCGGAAGCACCGTCAGGTCCCAAGCGGGGCGCTGCTGGTAGGTAAGGGGCAGCCGCGCCGCGATGCGTTCGCAGCGCTCTTCTTGGCGGGCAGTGGCGAACACGTTGTCATCCCATTCCAGAACGGCGGGGTTCACCTGGTCCGCTACGCGACGGGCGTCCAGCTGGGCATCTGCCAGATAGGTGTACCAATTGGCGTCGAACACCAGCAGCTTACCGCCGGGCTTCAGCACGCGCAGCCATTCGGCGTAGGCGGCCGCAGGGTCCTCCATGAGCCAGGTGACGTTGCGCAGCACCACAGCGTCGTACACGTCGGAAACAAAGGGCAGGCGGGACACGTCCCCCTGATGGAAGCGCACGTTCTGGGGGCAGCCCGCCTCGGCCACGTTCGCCGCCGCGCGCTCCAGCATCTTCGGGCTCATGTCCACCGCATCCACCCGGCAGCCCTCGTTGGAAAGCAGGATAGAGAAGAACCCCGGCCCGCAGCCCAGATCCAGCACCCGCAGCGGGCGTCCGTCAGCGCGGCGGAAACCCTCCGGCCCCAGCGGCTGTCCCAGCTTCTCCGCCAGCACCTCGCGCCACGCACGGTAACCGGCCCCTTCCAGCTCCCCCCAAATGCCGTTGGAATAGGTGGCAGAGCGCTGGTCCCAGTACTCCACCACCGTGGCCTTGAAGGCGTCGCTTTTCGCCGGGCAGTTCTGTTCCAGAAGGCTTTCCACAGGCGCTCCCCATCTCGTGAGTATTACGAATGAGAAAAAGATAACACTGCTCCATGGGAACAGTGTTATCAATCAGAATTCCGTAACACCCACAAGGGTGAGCGGTTATTTTACACGTTGAACTTGAAGTGCATGACGTCGCCGTCTTGCACGACGTACTCCTTGCCCTCCTGGCGCAGCTTGCCGGCTTCGCGGCAGCCCTTGTCGCCGCCGAGCGCCACGTAGTCCTCGAAGCTGGCGGTTTCCGCCTTGATGAAGCCCTTTTCGAAGTCCGTGTGGATGACGCCGGCCGCCTGGGGCGCCTTCGCTCCCACGGGAATGGTCCAGGCGCGGGTCTCGTCCGGGCCGGAGGTGAAGTAGCTCTGCAGCCCCAGCAGTTCGTAGGCGCCGCGGATGAGGCGGGCCAGGCCGCTCTCCCCCAGCCCCAGCGCCTCCATGTACTCCTTGGCCTCTTCAGGGTCCATTTCCGAAAGCTCGGCGATGTCCGCTTCCACCTTCGCCGAAATGGGCACCGGGGTGCAGCCGTCAATCTGCGGCAGCTCGGCCGCCACTTCCCCCTCGTCCACATTCGCGATGTAGAGCATGGGCTTCATGGTCAGCAGGTGCAGCTCATACAGGGCCGCAACCTCGTCTTCCGACAAGTCAAGCGTGCGGGCGCGATGACCCTCGTTCAGCCCCGCCAGCACCTTCTTGGCTGCCTCCAGCTTCGCGGCGCCGGACTTGTCCCGCTTCGCCTCTTTTTCCAGACGCGGGATGGCCTTCTCCACGGTGGCAATGTCAGCCAGAATGAGTTCGGTCTTGATGGTGTCCACGTCGGAGAGCGGGTCCACCTTGCCGTCCACGTGGGTCACGTCCGGGTCCTTGAAGAAGCGCACCACTTCGGCAATGGCGTCGGTTTCGCGGATGTTCGCCAAGAACTGGTTGCCCAGCCCCTCGCCCTGGCTGGCGCCCGCCACCAGGCCGGCAATGTCCACGAACTCCACTGTGGCCGGGATAATCTTGGCCGGATGGTCGATCTCCGCCAGTGCCTGCAAGCGTTCATCGGGCACCGGCACGATGCCGACATTCGGCTCGATGGTGGCGAACGGGTAGTTGGCGGCCAGACCGCCCTTGTTGGTAAGCGCGGTGAACAGCGTGGACTTGCCCACGTTGGGCAGCCCCACAATACCAATGGAAAGAGCCATAAGAGTCCTTAGGTTCGAAACGAAAAAACGGCCGCCCGAAGGCAGCCGTTTCATTATAGCGTCAAAACCTCTTACCAGCAGCCTCGGTGGGCTGGCGGGGTGTAGCGAGGTTAAGCCAAAGGAGGGATGAGATCCACTCCGCGTAGCGGAGTTAGCTCAGCCAGACGACGCGTCGAGCGTAACCCCGCCTGGCCGCCGGGGCGGACAGGCGGACCTTCGCTACATAGAGAAGAAGCCGAATTGGGCCGCTACGTACGCCACCAAGATCACGATGACCAGCACGGGGGCAATGTACTTGATCATGACGGTCCAAGCGCCGGCCGCGGAGAACTTCGAAGACACGCGCACCTCGTCGATGATGGCCTTCGGCTTGATGATCCAACCGACGAAGATGCAGGTGAGCAGCGCAACGATAGGCATGAGCACGGAATTCGAGAAGAAGTCCGCCAAATCCAGCAGGCTAGTGCCGGCACCCAGGGGCTCAATGAAGGAGGCCACGTTGTAGCCAGCGTTGATAACGGCGCCAGCGATGACCACGAAGGCCACCACAATGCCCAGCGCCTTCTTGCGGCTGCACTTCACGCCGTCCTGCACGATGGACACCAGCGTCTCGGTAAGCGAGATGGCGCTCGTGAGCGCGGCGAACAGCACCAGCAGGAAGAACACGAAGCCGATGACCGCAGCCATGCCCTGCATGTCCACGAACACGCTGGGGAGCGTGATGAACATGAGGGAGGGACCGGCGTTGGAAGCCACCGCTTCGCCGGAACCCATGGCCACAAAGGCGGCGGGCACAATCATGAGACCGGCCAGGAAGGAAACGCCCAGGTCGAAGCAGCCGATGCGCACCACCGAGGAGGTGAGGCTGTCCTGCTTGCGCATGTAGGAGCCGTAGGTGATCATGATGCCCATGGCCAGCGACAGGCTGTAGAACATCTGGCCCAGAGCGGAAATGACCAGCTCAGGCGAGAACTTGCTGAAGTCGGGGGTGAGGTAGTACAGAGCGCCCTCCACAGCACCGGGCATGGTGAGGGTGTAAAGCGCGATGAAGATGGCCATCACGATGAGCGCGGGCATCATGAACAGATTGGCCTTCTCGATGCCGCCCTTCACGCCCAGACCCACGATGACGAACACGAGCACCATGAAGATGAGCATCCACACGTAGCTCTCCACGTTGCTGGTGATGAAGTTGGTGAAGAACCCGCCGCCGTCCGCCAACGCGTCGGCGCCCGCGGCCACGTACGAGGCGGTGTACTTGGTCACCCAGCCGCCGATGATGCAGTAGTACGGGGTGATGATGAACGGAACCGCCGATGCCAGCACGCCGATGAAGGTGTACTTCTTGCCGAAGCTGCTGAACGCGCCGATGGCGGACTGGCCGGTCTTGCGGCCGAGCGCCGTCTCCAGCAACAGCAGCGATACGCCGAACGTGAACACCAGCACCAGGTACGTCAGCAAAAACGTGCCGCCGCCGTACTTCGCCGCCAGATAAGGGAAACGCCACATGTTCCCCAGGCCCACCGCCGAAGCGGCCGCGGCCAAAATGAACGCCCACTTGCCAGACCAGCTGGCGCGGGCTCCTTCAGTCGAAGCCATAGATTTTCCTCCGTCCCCTCAACAGGACACAATCGAACACATGGAGGCGAATTATACGGTATTACACAAGCTTTGAGGCGTCGACGGAGGTGAGGTGGCCTTCTTTGTCTTCGAAGGTGCACAGGCGGCCATCTTTGCTCTCGTAGAGCAGGGCGAAGGTGGCGGGAACGGTCTTCGGTGCGGCAACGGGCGCGCAGTCAGCAGGCGCGGGCGCAGGTGCCTCCCCCGCTACCACATGGTACCTCTTTTTTGATGCGCCCTTACGCGCCATAGTGCACGTTCCAAAACACCAGGCCCTGGGCCGGGGCGTTCTCGCCGGCGGCGGCACGGTCACGCGCCGCGAGCACCTCGCGCACCCATTCCGGCGTGCGCTGCCCCTTCCCCACCATCACAAGGGTGCCCACGATGGTGCGCACCATGGAATGGAGAAACGCGTTGCCCACCACCTGAATCACCAGGGCATCTTCGCCCAGCGACTCATCACGGAAAAAGTCGATGGAGTGGACGTTGCGGCAGGTGGGCTTGCCCTCGGCGGAAACCGCCAGGCAGAAGCTCTTGAAATCGTGCTCGCCGATGAGGTGGGCCGCCCCTTCCCGCATCGCCTCCACATCAAGCGGCGCCTTCACATACCACGAGGTAGGGGCGCGGAAGAGCGGCGGGGTGTCGCCGCCGCAGATGAAGTAGCGGTACTCCCGCCACTGAGCGTCGAAGCGGGCGGAGAACCCCTCGGGGCGCTCCCGCCATTCGCGTACCACGATGCCGTCATGGGTGAGGGCGTTCATGGAGCGCACCAGGCTGGCGGGGGTGCGGTCGCGCAGCTCCTCAGCCGCCAACTCGAACGACACCACTTGGGCCCGCGCATGGACGCCGGCATCGGTGCGCCCGGCGCAGACGGTCTCCACCGGGCGGCGGAACAGCAGCTCAAGCGCCCGTTCCAGCTCTCCCTGTACCGTCAACTGCCCCGGCTGCCGAGCAAACCCGCAAAACGGCGCCCCGTCATACCCCAATGTCATCGAATAAGTTGGCACGTTTTCCTTCCTTGGCCCATTCCTGCCTTCGTCATTTCGACCGGAGTGAGCGCCAGCGAACGCAGTGGAGAAATCTTTCCGAGCCGCGAAGATCTCTCCATTCCGGCCTTCGGCCTCCAGTCGAGATGACGACAGAAACGATATTCGTTGTTGGCGCCGCTCCGAACCTAAGCCATCCGCACTTCTTGCCCGAACAGCGATTGGATTTCTGAGCGCATGAGCATCGACCGGGCGTCCACCGACATAGGCAGTTCGGCGCGGAACTTGCGGCCATCGCGATGGTGCACCATCAGCACCACACCGTCGCGACCGGGGTAGGCGCCCAGAATGCGATTCAGTCGCGCCGCCTTCGCCTGGTCAAACGCCCACGCTCCCAGCGACAGCTCCAAATGCGCCGGCCGCATGTCCTCTTCGGTCAGCTCCAGCCGCTCCGCCTCGAACACCATCAGCTGGGCGCCGCGGTCATTCACCTCGAACTTCGCCTTCACCTTGATGATGGCATCCTCTTCAATCGCCTCCGGGAAATCCTCGTACTTGAAGGTGATGGCATCCACGGCACCGGTGGTGTCCTCCAGCTTGAAGGTGGCCATCTTGGTGCCGCGCTTCGTCAGCTTCACCACCACCGACGACACCATGCCCACAAACGTCGCGGACTTGATCTCCTTCTCGTCCTCCAGCAAATCGCCCAGCGAATGGCGGGTCATGCGGGCAATGGTGCCCTCGTAGGGGCGCAGCGGGTGGTCGGAGATGTAGATGCCCATGGTCTTTTTCTCCAGCGACAGCAGCGTGCGCTTGTCCCACTCCACGCCGTCGGGCGCGGGCACCTCGTCCACGTAGTCGGAATCCGGCTCTTCGGCGAAGATGTCGAAGATGGAGCCCTGACCTCGGTCCTTGTCCTTCTGATGCTTCGCCGCGTTCTCCAGCAGAGGGGTCTCGTCCACGAAGTACATCAGCTGGCGGCGGGTGTAGCCAGTGGAGTCGAACGCGCCGCCGGTGATGAGCGCCTCGAGCGTCTTGCGGTTGTAGCACTTGGCGTCCAGGCGGTTCACGAAATCGTGCAGCGAGCTGTAGGGGCCGTTGGCCTCGCGCTCGGCGATGATGGACTCAGCCACGTTGCGGCCCACGCCGCGCACGCCCACCAGGCCGAAGCGAATGCCCTCGTCAACGGGGGTGAACTCGGCATTCGACGAGTTGATGTCCGGCGGCAGCACCGGCGTGCCGTTCTGGTTGCAGCTGGCAATGTAGCGAATGAGGCGGTCGGTGTTGCCCATATAACTGGAGAGCACCGCGGCCATGAACTCGTTGGGGTAATGGGCCTTCAGGTACGCCGTGCGCATAACCAAGATGGCGTAGGCGGCGGAGTGGGATTTGTTGAAGGCGTACTTCGCGAACTTCTCCGCGTCCTGCCAAATCTGCTGGGCTACCTCAAGCGCATAGCCGTTCTCCACGGCGCCGTTGTCCCAGTCCGCCTGCAGGGCGCGCATGATGTCCAGCTTCTTCTTGCCCATGGCCTTGCGCAGCTTGTCGGACTTGCCGGCGGAAAAGCCGCTCATCACCATGGAGATCTGCATGATCTGCTCTTGGTAGACCATGGTGCCGTGGGTCTCTTCCAGAATGGGGCGCAGGCGGTCGTCGTAATAGTGCACCGCGCCCGGGTTCTTCGCCGCCTTGATGTAGTCCTCCACCATGCCGGATTCCAAAGGACCGGGGCGGTTCAGCGCGATGGAGGCCACCACGTCGGAGAACTGCTTCGGGGGCAGGCGCTTGAACAGGCTCACGTACAGGGCGCCCTCTACTTGGAACAGGCCGTCCATGTTGCCGGACTGCATGAGGCGGAAGGCCAGCTCGTCGTTGGTGGGTATTTCCTCGGGCACCAGGTGAATGCCGTAGCGCTGCTCCACGTTTCGGCAGGCCATGGAGATCACGTCCAGCGTGCGCAGGCCCAAGAAGTCCATCTTCAGAAGGCCTAAGTCAGGCGTGTAGTGGCCGTCGTACTGGGTGATGATGCCGCCGCCCTTGGTGTCGCGCTTCATGGGCACGTGATCGCTCATGGGGTCGCGGCAGATGATGGTGGCGCAGGCGTGCACACCTTCGCCGCGCACATGGCCCTCGATGGAGCGCGCCGCGTCGATGACCTTCTTCACGTCCTCTTCGGTGTCGTAGGCCTTCTTGAGGTCTGGGTTGGTGTCGAGCGCCTTGGCGATGGTAATGCCCAGCTCGTCGCCGATCATCTTGCAGATGCGGTCGCCCACCGCGTAGGGGTAGTCCAGCACGCGGGCGGCGTCGCGCACGGCGTTTTTCGCCTGCAGCGTGCCGAAGGTGATCACCTGGGACACGTGGTCTTCGCCGTACACGTCTTTAATGTGGTTGATAACTTCTTCGCGGCGCCCCTGCTCGAAGTCGACGTCGATATCGGGCATCTCCACACGTTCCGGGGAAAGGAAGCGCTCGAACATGAGGCCGTTGGGCATGGGGTCCAGGTCGGTGATGCCCATGGCGTAGGCCACGATGGCACCAGCGGCCGAGCCACGGCCCGGCCCCACGCCGATGCCCTGGCTGCGGGCCCATTCGATGTACTCCTGCACAATGAGGAAGTACGCCGGGAAGCCCTGCTGGATGATGATGCTCATCTCGTAGTCCGCTTGCTTCTGCTCCCGCTCGGGCACGGGGGTGCCGTAGCGCTTCTCCAGGCCCTCCTGGACGCGTTTGCGGAACCAGCTCTCCTCCGTTTCGCCTTCGGGCAAGGGGAAGCGGGGCAGGATGGAGTCGCGCTCCAGTTCCACGTTGCACTTCTCGGCAATCTCGATGGTGTTATCGATGGCCTCCGGGAAGTCCGGCAGCGCGGCGCGCATCTCCTCTTCCGTCTTCATGTAGAACTGGTCGTTGGAGAAGCGCATGCGGTTGGGGTCGTTGATAGTGGACTGAGTGCCGATGCAGAGCATGATGTCCTGGGCGGCAGCGTCCTCCTTCAGCAGGTAGTGGAAGTCGTTGGTGGCGATGGTCTTGAAGCCGCACATTTGCGCCACGCGGGTAAGCTCCATGTTCAGCTCGCGCTGAGTGAGGCCGCCGTCGGTGCGCAGCCCCTGGTCTTGCAGTTCGATGTAGAAGTCGCCGGGGTCGAAGCAGCTGGCCAGCTTCTTTGCCCACTCCACCGCGTCGTCGAAGCGGCGGTCGTCGATCATGCGGGGCACAATGCCCGCCAGACACGCGCTGGCGGCGATAATGCCGTGGCCGTACTTCTGCAGCATGGCGAACGTGGTGCGGGGCTTGTAGTAGAAGTTGTCCACGTGAGACTCGCTCACCAGCTTCAGCAGGTTGTGGTAGCCCTCGTTGTTCTTCGCCAGCAGCAGCAGGTGGTACAGGCGCGGCGTCTTGCGGCCGGGCTCGGGGGTGTCCTGCGCCTGGAAGTACACTTCGCAGCCGTAGATGGGCTTCACCGTCTTGCCGGTTTCCTTCGAAACGGCGGCGCAGGCGTCGCACAGCTCCGGGATGCCGGACATGACACCGTGGTCGGTAAGGGCGACGGCGGGCATGTCCAGCTCGGCGGCGCGGCGCACCATGTCCTTGATGTGGGTCAGGCCGTCGAGCAGGGAATATTCGCTGTGATTGTGCAGATGGACGAAAGCCATAGGTAGCTGAACCTCTTCAGATAAGTCGAGGCGCACAGGGTGTGTTTGGGGCGTGATATGCGCGCGAACGGTCGGATATGCAAGTCGATTTTTCTCAGCCGCCATGATACCAGCCGCACCCCCGCCCCGCAGCGAACAAACCATGGGTTTTGCATGAAAACCCGCGAGGGGTTGGGCGGTCGCGCCGGAACCATGCGGCTGCGGAGCCCTATTTACTCATAAGGCTTCAGCGCGTCGGTCAGGTAGGTCTTATACTCCTCGACGGCTCTGCTCGGGGAAAGGATGCGAACATCGGACCCCATTTGCAGGAGCCACCCGTAGAACTGCGGGGTGAGCGGCGCCTTCGCATACACCTTCGCCTTGCCCTCCCCGGCCGGATACACGTCCATGTCGTCGCCGAACTTGTCCCGCGCCACGCTCACCAGCCGCTCGTCCATTTCCAGCACCACCGGCTCCAGCTCCGTATCGCCGAACACGCCGAAGCTCAGCCGCAGCTGGTCCTTCAACTGCCAGGTGGCCGTGGTTTGGTTGCGCACGGCCGGCTGGTCGGACACCTCCACGTCCACCATGCGGTCCACCCGGTAAGGAGTCATGCCGTCATAACGCTCATGGTAGGCCAGCAGGTAGTACAGCTCGCGGGCGAACACCAGCCGCAGCGGCGTCAGCTCGTAGATCTTCCCGTCATGGTTGAGCACGCGGTTGCCGTTGGCGTCAAGGTGGAAGTAGCGGAACCGCACCTTCTTGCCCTCGTAGCTGGCCTGCTGAATGGCGTCGATGTTCCAGAACACCTGGGGGTTGTTCATCTTCACGTACTCGTCCAGGTCCAACCGCTGCAAAAGGCGCTCCTCCTGGCTTTCGGAGGCAAAACCCTGCAGCTTTTTGATGAGGCCCACTGCCATGGCCTCGGTCAGAAACGGCGCGCTCTGCACGGCATCTACCAGCATCACCAGCTCCTCGGCGGAGAACGGTCGCTCCTCCAGCCGCCAGCGCCGGGTGGAGGTATCGAACACCACGTCCAGCCCGAACTCCCGCAGCACGCCGAAATCGCGCCCCACCGATTTGCGATCGGCATCAATCCCGCGGGCCGCCAGTTCCCCCAGCACCTCATGCATGGCCAAGCCACTTTGCGCATCGGTCTTCTTCAGCATGATCTCCATTAAATAGAGCAGCTTAAGCTTCTGATTAGGCTGATTCCCCACAACGCCTCCCGCATCGTCTCGCCGGGTCCATTTATGGCCCTGATTGTAGCATCGGCTTATGAAACCCATACGCTTAATCCCATGCAGAAGCGGAACCGGCGGATGGCCAGAAGAGCGCGAATTCGCCCAAGTAGGCCAGGGCCTGAACGATCCCCATATACACGATGTCCTGGATAGCCGGATCCTCCTCAGCTGCGTCCAGCATGGCGCGATGCAATTCGTCCGTCTTTCCCTCCTTACCCAGCAGCTCATCCATCTGAGACGAATACCCCAGCTCTGCCGCAATCGAGGCAAGAGCGCCTTCCTGCAAGCTTGGGTCCTCGAAGAGCGGGTTATCCGTAGCCCATTTAAGAAGAGCCTCCCATCCGCCATTGGGAAGAGGCGATTTTCCGAACGCTTGCCGCAAGTCGAGCGAAGGCCCGAATGAGTCGGAACGATCCCGACGGCCCGACAACCACACTTCGTCCGCCTCCATCCCGGCCTTGCCCTTGAGCAGTTGCATAGTGCGAGAATTTCCCACCGGCACGGCCAAGTCGCATCCGCGACACTCAACAAAAATCTCGCCTACGTTGAATGCCATATCGAGCGGCTTCTCCAGAGGCTGGAGCCGGCAGTCCAGATGCCGAAGATGAGTGAAGTATTCGATGCCAGATAGATCATGAATGGCGGCAACCATTCCCGGCACCACTGTGTTGATACCTTCGCAACGTGCGAAGCTGCGAGATACGGAGATCTCCTTTACAGCCCGCCAACCAAGGGCCCGGATTGCCTGGGAATGGTTTTCGGATACGTATTGCCGGAAGACCGGGTCGGGGAACCTCTCGGGAGTGATGTCAAACGGATCAGGTCGCTCGCTCAGAAGAAAGACGGCGAAACCGACATCCATATGAAGGCCACCCCGCGGCATCTCCGGAGCCGCAGCATCCCAAATTCTCATGCTTCCAAGGTCGAAGCAGAATTCCACTTCCTCCGCCAACCGCGATGGAGGGAATACTACGAAGGCCCGCTCTGTACCAAAGCTCGGCCGCCCCTTCGCTACCACGACGCTTCACCCGCTATAAGAACATCGATGTTTTGCTCTGCGAAAGCCCAGAAGGTCTCAGCGGCCGTCATCTCAGGCGCGATTCCGCTCTCGCGCACATCCGTCCAAAGCGGCCACTCCCCCGTTGCAGTCACAAGATTGGCTCCCAAAATCACTGGGCATTCTGCAGTCGCTGCATACCGCTTAAGAGCGGAGGTCGTCGCGTAGAACCCCTCATCACCGTTCGCCTCTTGCCAGTCTTCAAAACAAGAAACAATCTCAAGACGATCACGGAGCCTCGCCGACGAATCGCGACGCCTAAGGAGTCTGTATTCCCTGACTACCGCTTCGTCCACGCTAATGGGTTTGCGCGCATACCACGACCGATCACCTCCAAGCTGCGTCACCCTTATGTCCAGCTCGTGCAGAAGAGCCCGTGCTTCCTCGAAGTTCGATGTACCGGGGTTTCCGTATTTACGGTTAAGCGCGCATCCAACCGACACTCCCGCCACTTGGGCAAGCATGACCTCCGTAGGCTCTAGCCAATTACCAGCGAAGCCATAGCAAACAAGTCTCCCCGATTTTGCGGCCTCGAGTGTCACATGGGCCAGCAGACATTCCGCGGTGAACTGGCTGGTTCCCACCACCATCAGCTCCCCTGGCTGCAGGCCGCTCACCAGATCGTCCACACTCTTCAGCCCGAGGGCGATCCCCTCCCGACTCTCCTTCCGCTGCCGCATCAAGTCGCCATGCTCCTTAATCTCAGCCGCCACCTCACCCGTAGGCAGAGGCACCCCATCTCTCCCGATTCGAAACATAGATCGCAAACCTCCGAATTCTTTTTTCTAAAACATCCTCAAAGCAGACAGCCCTTATCTTCGGCGTGAACCAATCGAGGGTCAGCAAGCGTAATAGTCCATGAATCTCGGCGGCGCAACACAAAAAGCCAGCGTCACCTCGCCCGTTTTTCCATGGCGGTTCTTCGCAACCGACACATCAGCCAATCCGAGATCTGGCCGACCGTCCTCTTCCGCTTCTTCGGCATCCAAGGACCGGTCAAGAAGCAGAACAATGTCGGAAACTTGCTCTAAGGAGGAAGATCGCCGCAAATCTGCCAGACGAGGACGCTTGTTGCGACCACCGCGCATCTCAATAGCACGGGACAACGGCTCAATAGCAATCACGGGAACATTGAGCTCCATCGCCAAGTCTTTCAATGCTCGAACCGTGCCGCCAACCCCCCACCAGCGCTTTTCCGCCACTTGCGACGGCGAATCGTCCAGAAGATTCAGGGAATCGATAACAATCAAGTCCAGACCCGGCTTCCCGCTCCCCATTTGCCTGCGGGAGCACGAGCAAATCTCAGAAACAGAAGAGGTTGGCACGTTTTCAATATGCAAATTGCCGTCCGAAAGATAAGCCCTTGCTGCAGCCAGAGCCTCAACCTCGATATCAGACAAATCGCCTATGATCACCTGACGTTGTTCTAAGTGCGCCTCCGAACAAACCAGCTTTTGCCATACCTGCCAGGCAGGAGCCTCTAGAGAAAAGAACAGGACGGAGGAGCCAGCTAGCGCCGCATTTCGGGCGACATTCAAGGCGAAGGTAGTCTTTCCTACACCCGGCCGTGCGGCTACAAGAACAAGATCCCCACCGCATAATCCGCCGATCAGGTTATCTAGCTCAGCGAATCCGGTTCGGACCATCGGGATCTCTCCGCCACAGCCGCCAGCTGAGCCAGAATAGTTTTCTTCTACATGCATCTTTGATGCCTCCTTACCACTCGGTCGACGTCGAAAATGGTAAGGGGCACCGACTTATACTGAGGGCTATTATTGTCCCCATACTGCCTTCAGCTAAAACTAGACTACTGCCGTACAAAAGGCCTTTAACTCAGACAGACGGTTATCGATCTCCGCGCCCTCCGAACCGCCGGAAAGCATCTGGGGACACAGAAACCTACAGCAATCACTTTCCTAGTTCTATGTCTTTAACTCGATCATTAGCTTCAAAAGCGGCGCGGAGTCACGCCCGTCGATGCGTTGCGGGGCCGATCGACAATTGAGTTATAGCCCACGGCCCTGCGAGCTTATCCCCAATCGGCAAAAGACACTTCTCCAAGCACTATCCCCGATGCATCGCCCCGCTCTTCACCAAGGCACAGGGTCATGTAAAGGGGGAGGTAGAACACGGGTTTTCCCGACTTTGTTCCCCGGCTCACGTTTGCTTCCGAAAGCACATAGGCGCAAGGGATGGAGTACTCTCCCGACGACAGCAAGTTGTTCAGCGCGCTATGGATCTTGTAGTCCTTCCCAGACTTCACTTCTAAGGGAATCACCGCTCCGGCGTCGTTCTCTATCAGAAAGTCCACCTCCCCTTTTCGGTTATTGTTGTAATAAAGAAGAGGAAAACCCGCACAAGCCAGCTCTTGGGCAACAACGTTTTCGTACACGGCACCATAATTCCCGTCTCCCGACCCGGACACAATTCCGCGGGAGCTAGAAATAGGATACTGGGAGAGAAGGACGCCGCAATCGGAATCGTACAGCTTGAACCTCGACCCGCTCTCCGTTCGGACAAGAGGTGATTTGGGGTCAGAGACAAGGTAGGCCGGCAGAACAACCCCGGCGTTAGCAAGCCAGAGAAAATCGTTCTCGTAGCCAGAGAAGGTTGCTCCTTTCTGAATCTCCTTCAGCACGAAGCGCTTATTGGGTTTCGCCAGCTGTTTTGCGAGGTTGTCAAATATGGCGACAATCTGCATCTTCCTCTTTTGTGCGTATTTGATAATGTCGTAGCGATACTGCTCGACGATGGTCGTGCCCACGCTTCTTGCCTCGCCCAGATCCCGCTTGTGATCAAGAAACTTTTGAACCGCCTCTGGCATGCCGCCAACGACAATGTACTGGCGATACAGCGCAATCAGTCGCTCATGCAATCCCTGATCAAGAGGCTCCTTCAATCGATAACCTCTCCTGATTTCATCCAATATCGTCTCAGGGACCCCCATTGCCCAGCAATACTCTTCGAAATCAAGTGGGAACATGCGCTCGATGCGGGCGTAGCCGACGGGAAACGAAGTAACGCCCTCGAGCATCGTTCCCAAAAGGGAACCAGAAAGGATTACGTCGAAGCGACCGTCGTCGAGAAGGAACTTCGAGAGAGCAACAATGTCGTGACCAAGCTGCTGGACCTCATCGAAAAAGATGAGCGTACCTGGCTCTATGGCATGGCCCAATATGAGAGAAAGACGACTGATAAGGGCATCCGCGCTTATGGCGCCTGCAAGAAAAGCTCCGTTCTCGGCATCCTCGAGAAAATTCACCTCAACGAACGATTCATAGTGGGTCTGAGCGAATTCGCGCACAATAAACGTTTTTCCCGTTTGGCGCGCACCCAACAAAATGAACACCTTGCGCCTCTCGTCATTTCTCCAATCAAGGAGGTGGCCCATCATCTTACGGCGCAGCATATCTGTCCTTTCATTGAAAGGTTGATTAGTACAGCTATTTTAATCATATTTCTTTGATTAGTACAGATTTTAGCAAGGGGATGGCGTAAACCAGACTAGATGCTAGCAGGTTGATTGGATTAAGCTGAAAGAGAACCGCGTCCTCAGCCAAATCAACCCTCTTTAGAGAGAGGCAACTCGTGAACGATTATCTACCTTCGGTCACTCAAGCCGTCGCTGGTCGCGATAAAACGGTATTCGTCTATTTCTCTGACGGGGCCATCACTCAGTTCGACATGAAGGGTATCATCGCCGCAGGGGGCGTTTTCTCCAAACTGGCCGACGAGGATTTCTTCACAAGCGCCCTCACCGTGCTAAATGACACCGTCGCATGGGATGTAAGCGGCACGTACGACCCGACTACCTGCATCGACATAGATCCGTGCACGGTCTACGCCGCCCCGCGCGTCTCCGACCCACTCGAAACAAACGGCGTAAGCGACGTAGGCGCGATCTGTTGGGCGCCGGCTTAATCACCATACGGAAGCCCCGTCCCAACGGTCTTTCGATCCACAAAACAAGCGCTGAATCATGGCGTTGGCTCCATACTCCCAAAGATGCGGAACACGAGCGTCGCCTCATCGTGCGCTATCAGCAAATTTAAGGAGAGCATTAATCTCTACCTTCAATTCCATAACCTTGGTTCGGAACAGGGCATCCTTCAGCATCCTCTTCTCAACAACGGAGTATTTGTGCATCGCAAAGGAGTGATCGCGATCGAAAATCCTGCCCACGGACGCAAACGGAACATCCCCACATGTTCGACACAGATACATTGCGACGCCTTGTGGCTCGCTAATCCTCCATGATTCATTGTGGCTAAGAAGGTCATCAGCACTTACGCCGTAATGGCTTGCGACCACCTGCAGCACCACCCGAGCAAGACCCGAATCCCCCGTGAAGGGCTTATCGGACCCTTGGGTGCAGATGCTCGTGAATTCCGGGGGGTCCGCGCGAAACGCCAGTGGCACCTCGTCTGTCGACCCGCACCTCTTCTTGGTCACAATGATTTTGGCCAAACCAACGTCGGGTCGGCCCTCAACCTTCGCCTCATCGGCATCCAGGGAGCGATCCAGAATCAAACTGGTGTCTGCAAGCTGTCGACATACTACAGTCCAAGGAAACTCCGATTGCGGATATCGGCGATCGAGCCAATGACGCATCGATCGACGATCTAGTTGCGACGTGACTAAAAGCGAGGCACCAAGCTCCAGCGCAAGAGCTTTGAGATTACACATTATGGTTGCATATTGGTCACGGGTGCGCCCGCGATCCCAAAAGTGACCAGAGACCAGTTGGAGGTGGTCCACGATCACAATTCTATTCTTTATCAGCCTGGGTTCAGAGAGCAAATCCTGAAGCGCCATAGATCGAATTTCAGGAACACCCAAACCCGTTTCGTCAAATATGCGTAAATTCGCATTCCCGAGATATGCCTCGGCATAATCTAGGGCCATGCTGCGTGTGTCGTTTTGTCGCTCCCAGCGCACCTGGGCCATCGGAATGCCCGTAACCGCGGAGCAAAGGAGCTCCTCAATCTGGTCTTTCTGCCGGTCTAGACTAAAAAAGCATACCGAGACGTCCGAACGTATCGCCGACAGGGCAACCTCTGCGGCAAATCTTGTCTTTCCAACGCCAGGACGACTCTCGACGAGAACTAAGTCACCCGCATAGAGCCCACCAATCAGGTTATCAAGCTCGGCGAATCCAGTTCGCACCACCGGGCTCTCCCCGCCGTGGCCGGCGCCAATATCAGAATAGCTCTCTCCTGCATGCATCTTTGATGCCTCCTCACCACTCGGTCGACATCGAAAATGATAAGGGGCGCTAACTTGTAAAGTGGGCCATTATCGGACCTCCGCTGTCTTCGGCTGAAGCCAGGCCATCGCCGCCATCCACCATCTGGCAACAAACCGGATGCCCATGGCGCATCGCGCGAAAAACTCAGTTCGCCAGGGATCTCCCATGACTTGAGAGTTTGAATCTGCAGAAACTGGCGGAACGATGCCAGATCCTCCACCATGTCGTCTAGGCCCCTAAACCCAGACTTCCAGTCTTCGGTGTCGGAAACCCAAAGACTCAAAGACTCCAGAGCCCATCTGCATTAGTTAGCATGATGCTATGCGCCCAATCACGCAGCAGCAAAGCCGATTGGGCGTCCGGCCGGCTCTTCAACCCTTCCCCTGATATCCTGGTCGCCGAAAGCGGCCAACACATCGCACTCTTCTATTGCGTAATCAGTTGCACGAAGATTCTGCTTCATGATCACTCGCTCCAAGATCTTCCTCACGAAACGCGCATTTCCGAACGTTCGGGACTCAGCTCCCGCGATCTCCGACACAGCTCGGAAGAAGGTTTCGCGCACCTCTGGAGTCAAGTCGTACCCTCTTTCTCGAACCATAAGTTCAAAGATATCCGCAAGTTCATCTTTGGAATAATCAGGAAACTCGATCGTCATCGAAATCCTATCGCGCAGTCCAGGGTTAACCCCGATCATCCTTTCCATCTCGCGAGGATAGCCAGCCATAATGCAGGAGAAGTCGTTACGATGATCCTCCATTTGCTTCACCAAAACATCTATAGCCTCCGGTCCGAAGTCCCTTCTTCCGCCCTCTCCATCAGGCCCCAAGCCCAAATCATCGTGGTAGAGGCCCAACGAGTACGCTTCGTCAATAAAAAGAACCCCTCCATCCGCCTTGCCCAACACTGCCATCGTCTTTTGGGCGGTCTCACCAATATACTGACCAACCAAACCGCTGCGGTCGGTCTCGATGAATTGACCGGATCTTAGCACGCCCAAAGCACGGAAGATCTTCCCGCAAATTCGAGCAACTTCCGTCTTTCCTGTCCCGGGATTACCGACAAACGCCATATGCAGGCAAGGCACCGCATCCTTGCCCCTTCTCTGAACCAGCGACACAATCTCCTTTATACGGCGCTTGACTTCGTCCAGGCCTACAAGGGTATCCAACTCGCGCAATGCGGATTCCAGCGATGGTTCCACCTCGGCTGCCTTAGTTCCCAGTGCCATTTCGAATTCTTCACGCGATTCCATATTTATCAAATACTTGCGTCCATTTGCACCGAACGCGTGCAGAAGCCAGGGCGAACCCATCTTAAAATCGGTCTTCTCAAGCTCTACTACGGCATCGAGGATATCTTCCAGGGCAGCTTTAAGGCAATTTGCTCGTCCAGCTTCATCGTCACGCCGTCCCACCGGGCCCCCGAGCCTCTCGGGCCGAAACCGATCAAGATCCACCAACAGAGAGAAGGTCGTCAAATCGGCTTTCCCATCATAACCAACCGGCTGAACCCACATCGGAACAGAATCTCGTAAATAATTAATCGCTGCGCGCAAAGCGTCGTATTCCGGAATTCCCTCCACGACAATAACGCCTTCCCAGAAGGGGCTTTCCATGACCATCTCCTTTCAAACCTTCGTGCCACAGATGATACGAAGATAGGAGCAATCGCCAGGGCTATTAATGGTACTATCAACAGTCTGTCATTCTTCCTGGCGGCGCCTTGTAAAGTGCAAGAGGCATATGGGCGATCTTCTAAATTTAAGAAAAAAGCCATTGGTCCACTCTTGATCGAAAAGCAACTGAAGGTTTACAATCGTAAACACTTATCAGGAAAGGGGCGCGGATGAAACGGCCCAAACACCTCAGCGCTCGCCAAGCCGCAGCCGCGCTGGGCGTTTCGAAGGCATACGTATGCAGGCTTTTCTCACGGGGGATCATTCCCGCTGAGAAAGTCGATACTGACTGGATCGTCGCAGAGAAGGACATCCGGAAATACCAGGACGACAAGAGAGGAGCGCCTCTTTACTACCGCGACACCACCGACTGGAGCAACGAAGATTTCTACCTCATGTATCGATGGCTGGATAAAATGGTCAACGACCGCAAAAACCGCTTCGATGATGAACTGACATCCATTGACCCCACGCGACTCAGTTTCGAGGCCGGTGCCATGCTCAAGGCGACTGGGGCATATAAGCGGTTCCCCAATCTCGGATGCCTTGAGGATCATCCGCCCATTACGCCCCCCATCGTCGTCTCGACCTACCCATGCCCGGGAGCCTTCCCCGCCTTCGAAGAGATGGGGATCATCCTATGAGCCGAGAATTGAGCGTCGATGAACTGATGAAGATGCTACGCGGGTTAGACGGCGCGGTAGAACCGTTGGAGGGCCTCGGACTCACGAAGGCAGACTTCAAGCGGAAATATGCATACCTTCAGGAAGACATGCCGAACGCCGACGCATTGGTGTCGCGCGCCATCTAGTAGCAAGCCGGACGGTTCAACATCACAAACAATTGCAGCAACGGTAGTTCCGTCCCAAACACATCTTAGGCTACAAGTCGCTACGAGAGTCGCTATTGATCCCTGTTCGTTGTCACCACCAAATAACATACCTCAAGTAGATGGCCAATGTAGCGAACCGCGATACGAAACCCTCGGTCGCCAACCCAGGGGTTCCCAAGCCCCGATCTTCCTTGTTGCCGTTTCGTTTACTTGGTACAATCCGCCTTGCCAACCCAGACACGCCTTTGGATATCGCATCCGAACCCCAGTAGGTAATTGTGCCCAATCGTCGTTTTATATGAGCACTCGCTTTTGCTAGAGCTACAGCGAGTTTTTCTGGGTCTGACAATCAAAAAGCAGGTGCTCGTCGCAAGTCGTCTAGTCAGGAGCCATAGTTGTACTTCTCGAAATCGAAATACACCAGCGGGATTCAGTGTCCGAAGATGCTTTGGATGCAGCGGAACATGCCGGAGCAGTTCGACCCCACCTGCATGGACGAGAACGTGCTGACCACCGGAAACGAGGTGGGCGACTTGGCCACGGGGTACTACGGACCATTCGTCGAGGTGACCTTCGACCCCGACGACAAGGAACGGTTCGCCAAGGCCGCCGCCGAAACGCAACGGCTCCTCGGCGCCGGCGAGCACGTCATCTGCGAGGCCACCTTCAGGCTCGGCAACCACTACTGCATGGTGGACATCCTGAGGGTGCGCGCCGACGGCTCCTTCGACATTACGGAAGTCAAGTCCTCCACCTCGATGAAGGACGTCTACTACCACGATCTGGCCTACCAGTGCTGGCTAGTGGAGCGCTGCGGCCACCGCGTCGCCTCCGCCAGCCTCATGCACATCAACAGCGCCTACGTGCGCCAGGGCGAGCTTGACCTGCAGCAACTTTTCTCCGTGGAAGACCATACCGACGTGATCCGCGCGATGATGCCTCACGTGGCCGCACGCGCAGACGCCATCGCCGCGGTGGCCGACGCGGAGACCGAGCCCGAAGCACCCCTGGGCCTCCAGTGTTTTGAGCCCTACCTATGCGGATACCGGCAATGGTGCCACCGCGCACTTCCCTCCCCCAGCGTCTTCGACATCGGACGGCTTCGGAAGAAGAAGGCGATCGCCCTCATCGAGCGAGGCGTGCCCGGCTTCGAGGAGCTGCTCAGCGACCCCGACGCCTTCGACAGCCTGAACGAGAAGCAGCAGACCCAGGTCCTTGCAGAGGTTAACCAGCTGTCGCCCCTCATCGACAAGGCCGAAGTCGCCGCCTTCCTCGACAACCTTCCCTTCCCCCTGTACTTCCTCGATTTTGAGACCTTCCAGGAGGCCGTTCCCTCGTTCGACGGCCAGAGCCCCTTCGAGCAGGTGACCTCCCAGTACTCGCTGCATTGGCTGGACGGCCCGAACGCACCTCTGCGCCATACGGAATTCCTCGGCGAGACAGGCTCCGACCCGCGCCGCGCCGTAGCTGAGGCGCTCTGCCACGACATCCCTCGTGATGCCTGCATCCTTGCTTGGAATATGGGCTTTGAGAAAAGCCGCATCAAGCGCATGGCCGAGCTTTATCCAGACCTCTCCGACCGCCTGATGAACATTCACAACAACATCCGCGACCTCATGACGCCTTTCCAGCAGGGGCACGTCTACCTCCGCGAGATGCACGGCAGCTGCTCCATCAAGGCAGTGCTGCCCGCCCTCTTCCCGAACGACCCGCAACTCGACTACCACACACTCGAAGGCGTCCACAACGGCGGTGAGGCGGCTAGCGCCTTCCGCGACCTGCCCAAGCACACGCCCGAACAACA
This sequence comes from Eggerthellaceae bacterium, assembly GCA_022791455.1. Classification (GTDB taxonomy): domain Bacteria; phylum Actinomycetota; class Coriobacteriia; order Coriobacteriales; family Eggerthellaceae; genus Parvibacter. The sequence continues at coordinate 76,546 of JAAVZC010000008.1, read as the reverse complement.
GGCCGTCATCCGAGAACAGCTCCTGCGCTACTGCGAGCTGGACACCTTGGCCATGGTCAAAATCTGGAAGTGGCTGAGGGACAATAGTGCCCCAGAAAAGCCTTCGCTGAACTCATAACATTACACCTGCTGAATGTGCCGGCTGACCTCCTTCGCCAACCGCACCCTCGGTCGCCAAGCCCAGCTCGCACAGAGGCCTTCGCCTTGTTGGCGGAGGGTTTCGCTGGTACAATCAGCCCTGCCAAACCCAGAAATACCCTGCGGGGTCATATCCGAGCCCAACCGGCTCTTCGCACAGCAAGCCTTTGAAAAGAAGGGCATCTGCTCATTCTGAAGGCTGCTGTTGCAACTTCTGGGTTTGGCGACCGAGGGTGGATGCTCTTCTTCTTGCCGCCGCGCAGGACTTGGCGCTCGTTAACGACTCCAATACGAAGGCATACCGTATTTTCCAGGCCGCCCCACATGAAAGAAGAGAAGGAGAAGGCATGACAGAAACAAGCCGCCCTACCGTTGAAGCCGCAGAACAAGAGAGGCGATTCAAGATCTGGGCGACAACGCGCAAGCACCTCAAAGAGTCCACTGCTAATGGGTACGCTAGGAGGCTGCAGCGAACTGGACGTTACGCACCTTGGAAGTCGCAGGATGTTCCAGATAATCTTTTTTCGACCTCAGACATTTCGATTGTGGAGCGGTTAATTAAGTCGACCGCAGAAAAGGAATTCCAGATAAAGGCTGCAGGCGGACCAGGGGTAGACGGGGACATCAGAAATGCCTTTACTAAGTACCGTGACTTCCTAGCCGAAGTCCAAAACGAACGCCCAAACGAGCAACGCGGCGACGCTTTAGATCCTACGCTCCCCCTCAACATCATTCTTTACGGCCCTCCCGGAACCGGCAAAACCTTCAATATCGCAACCATCTCCTGGCTCATTGACCAAGGCATCGAATGCACAGCCGAATCGCTCCGCAATTTGCAACCAGAGGAAATCGCGGCGGCCAAAACTTGGTATAGAGAGCAGCTTCAGGATCCAAACGGTCGAATCTCCTTCACAACCTTCCATCAGTCATTAGGGTACGAAGAGTTCATCGAAGGCATTCGCCCCAAGCTGGAAGAGGGCGATGATGGTCAATCTTCCATGACATACGCCGTAGAAGATGGGATATTTAAATCATTCTGCGAACGCGCAAGAGCACCTATCACTCTTGCCGACTATGGCATCAACAATCATCCCACTGTTTGGAAAGTATCACTGGGCGGATCGGGAACCAACCAAACTCGAACGGAATGCCTCGAGAATGGCCATATCCGCATTGGCTGGGATGCCTACGGCCCAGACATAACCGAAGAGTGCGATTTTGGGGCCCATGGTGGCAAATCAATACTGGATGCATTCTACAATCGTATGCGCATCGGCGATATTGTCCTTTCCTGCTACTCCGCTACAGCCATTGATGCGGTCGGGGTTGTTACCGGAGATCCAGAATGGGTGGAATCTCGCGATAGATTCAAGCGCCAGCGCAACGTGCGATGGATAGCCAAAGGCGAGCCGCTGGAGGTCGTTGATCGCTTCAATATTCCAAATATGACCCTCTCGACCATCTATCGCATGCAACTCGGCAGAGAAGAGGCACTTCAGATTGCTCAGCTGATCGGGGACAACGATGAACTGACAGTTCAAAATACGAAACCCTATTTCTTCATCATCGACGAAATCAACCGCGGCAATATATCGCGTATCTTCGGCGAGCTAATCACCCTTCTCGAAGAGACCAAACGCGAGGGAAACGGTATCGAGGAGCAATCTAGCATTCTCCCCTACTCCAAGACGAAATTCTCCATACCCTCTAACGTGTACGTCATCGGCACTATGAATACCGCAGATCGCTCCCTCGCCCAAATCGATACGGCCCTACGTCGACGCTTCGATTTCTGGGAAGTCAGCCCCGATCCTTCAGTATTAGAAGAATATGAAATCCCATGCACAGGAGCTCTCGCAGATTCGATCGATCTATCCAAAATCCTGACCGCAATCAACGCCCGCATAGCCGTTTTGTACGATCGCGATCACCTAATTGGTCACTCTTGTCTTATGGGGGTCAGCACCCTAGAAGAGCTGAAATCTCGTTTCTCAAACAAGATCATTCCCCTTCTCCAGGAATACTTCTATGATGACTTTGACAAGATTCGTCTAGTACTCAACGACACGCGCAACGACAAGGGCCTAATCGTCCAAGCGCAGGACGAATCGAAATACCTCAAGAAGCTTGGCGAGTTTGAAGCTCCGCTCGTTGTGAGCAGCCCAGACACCTGGACCGCCGACGACTTCATCCGGATCTACCTCGATGCCAACGATGAGCAGGTAGCCAATGTCTGATCCGATCACGCTCTTTGAGTACGATCAGCTTTGCGCGTCCTCTATCCTCGAAGGCTCTCGGGCAATCAGCCCCGAGGCCTTCGAGGCGCTTGAAGTTTTTCTCGGCGACCTTACAGCGCGCGATGAAAAAGCCGGCCAGGAGCTGCACGAGGTTTTTCGCCTGACAAGTTGCAAGGGGCGCAAGGTTCTCAAAGCCCAAAACTACGTCGGCGTCATTACCGCGGCAGACGCCGTTATCGAGATCCTTCCGAAAATCGGCAAGCTCAACCGCACGGAAGAGCAAACACGCCAAACTTTCTTAGCCATGCTCGCCGAACTTAGGGAGGCACCGTTCAAGAACCTTGGGCACGCGCCGTTGGCAACGCAGAAACTGCCCATCGCTGAAGTATTCATCTCTTCGTTCCTCGATGAGGTGCGCGAAGTGATCAAACGCGGCATTTGCTCCGACTATCGGGAATGGGAGGGCAACGAGCGCTTCGTGAAGGGTCGCATCAACTTCAGCGAGCATCTTCGCCGCAACCACACCGACCAGTCGCGCATTTATGTCGAATACAGTATCTATCACGTGGACAGGCCGGAAAATCGCTTGCTCAAAGCCTGCCTGAATAAGCTTGCGCGAGAATCACGGAGCGCAGAGAATCGTCGCCGCATAAAAATCGCACTCGATCACTTGGCCGAAGTGACCGCCAGCACCAACGTGCGCGGCGATTTCCTCGCCTGTAAAAATGACCGAAATCTTGCCCATTACGAAACCGTTCTCACATGGTGCCGTATCTTCCTCGCCGGCGAAGCTCCTACCTCTTTCCCCGGCATCGTGTCCGCCGACGCACTTCTCTTCCCCATGGAGCGCATCTTCGAAGATTACGTTGCAGCTCGCCTCAAACGCGAAGCTGCCAAAGATGGACTCGTCGTGCGAGCACAGGACCGACGAAAATATCTCTTCGATTCGCCCAGCCGCTATCAGCTCAAGCCCGATCTTGTTGTCAGCAGACCAAGGGGACGCACAGTAATCCTTGACACGAAATGGAAAATACCTTCCGACGGCAAACCGTCGCAGGCCGATATATATCAGATGTTCGCCTACGCCGCCCGCTATGGAGTCGATGACGTAACGCTAATCTACCCTTCCGAGGACGAGAGTTCGGGTGCCAAGCTGTACTACGAAACAAAAATAGAAGACCGCACTGTCCGCGTTCACACCTTCCACTATGCTCTACCGGACGGGAAACCCGAACCAGAGTCCTCGAAAACCACCGCTATAGCAGAACTTCTCAAACTCATCAGCGGCCAAGTCAACCAGGAGCCATAGTTTGTACTTCCGCCTATAAAGAAAAGGGTTTAGTCGAGGGCTAATTCAATCATCGAGAGGCCGAAGATCGAGATTGCCGCCTCGTCCACGGTTTAATGCTGCGAACCGTGGACGAGGCTGAGTTTTGGGTCCTCGAATGCAATACCGGGACCGAAATTGGCGCCTCGTCCACGAAATTTCCCCAACAAGTGTGGATGAGGCGGGGTTTTGGGTCCTCGAGAATAGCGCCGGGATCGAAACGCCTGTCTCGTCCACGGTTTAAGCGAGAATTCCGTGGACGAGACGGGTGTTTTGGTCTTTGAGCTTGGTGGCGGGACCGAAAACCCCGTCGTCCCCCACGAGCGAGGATGCATTTGTGGGGGACGACGGGGTTTTGGATCCTGCAAGGGAACACATGGGAGTCTGCGGGATCGTAATTGCGGCCTTCCCCCACGGGCTCGTGGGGGACGACGGGGTTTTGGGTCCTCGGGACTTGGCCGTCGTGGGGGATGACGGGGTTTTGGATCCTTGGGGCATGGCTGTCGTGGGGGACGATGGGGTTTTCGATCCCGAGAGGACGCTCGGCGTGGGGGATGGCGGGGTTTTGGGTCCTCGGCGGTTTTGAGCGGCTGAAATTCCGTTCGCAGTCATCCTCCAGCATCCCTGCATCCCCGCAGCGTCCCGCAGCCCCGTATCGTCCCTGCGGCATGCAGTATCCCCGCTTCCCCGCAGCATCCCTGCACCCCGCGGTCTCCCTGCACCCCGCCGTCTCCCTGCATCCCTGTAGCCTGCCGGCATCCCTGCACCCCGCGGCATCCCAACGCTCCCGCGCACGCAAAAGGGGCGCCCCGTGGGACGCCCCTTTTAAACAGGCTCAACGTTAAAGAAGTAACGTTACTTGCCGATGTAGGCCAGCTGGAATGCGTACCAGTCGAGCCGTTGCTCGTAGTTCTCAGTCGCAATTCTGCGCTGTTCTTCCTCGTTGCCTTCGGCCGCCTTGATAGCATCGCGAATGGCCTGCTCCTTTTCGCGGATCTCATCGGCGTTGATGTCCTCGACCGCCCGGCCGAAACGGGCCAGGATGGTCACCTTGTCGTTGAAGACTTCTGCTGCGCCATCGTAGACCAGAAACTCGCGCTTGTCGTTGCCCGCTTCGTCCACTTGAATCGTGACCAGTCCCTTAGAGGTGGTGGTCAGCAGCATCTCGTGACCGGGGCACACGCCGAAGCTGCCGTCCTCGCCCGGAATTTGGACATAGGTTGCGGCCCCGGAATACAGCTCGTGGGTCGGGATGGCCAGCGTGCACAGCATCTGAGGCATTAGGCCTCCTTATTCTGCATGGCGTCGTAGGCGGCGTACACGTCCTCGATGGCCCCCTTGTACACGAAGCACTGCTCGGGGATGTGGTCGCACTTGCCATCCAGGATTTCCGCGAAGGAGCGAACGGTGTCCTCAACCTTCACGTACTTGCCCGGGTTGCCGGTGAAGACCTCGGCCACGTGGAACGGCTGGCCCAGGAACTTCTGGATCTTGCGGGCGCGGTTAACGGTAAGCTTCTGCTCTTCGGAAAGCTCGTCCATACCCAGAATGGCGATGATATCCTGCAGGTCCTTGTAGTTCTGCAGAATCTGCTGCACGCCCACCGCTACGCGGTAGTGCTCTTCGCCCACGATTTCCGGATCGAGCGCGCGGGAGGTGGACTCCAGCGGGTCGACCGCGGGGTAGATGCCCAGCTCGGCGATAGAACGGGAAAGAACCGTCTTGGCGTCGAGGTGGGTAAACGTGGTAGCCGGAGCCGGGTCGGTCAGGTCGTCAGCGGGAACGTAAACCGCCTGCACCGAGGTAATGGAACCGGTGGTGGTAGAGGTAATGCGCTCCTGCAGGTCGCCCATCTCGGTGGCCAGCGTGGGCTGGTAGCCTACAGCGGAAGGCATACGGCCCAGCAAAGCGGACACCTCGGAACCGGCCTGGGTGAAGCGGAAGATGTTGTCGATGAACAACAGCACGTCCTGGCCCTGATCGCGGAAGTACTCCGCCTCGGTCAGGCCGGCCAGGCCCACGCGAAGACGGGCTCCCGGAGGCTCGTTCATCTGGCCGTACACCAAGCAGGTCTTGTTGATAACGCCGGACTCTTCCATTTCCAGGTAGAGGTCGGTGCCCTCACGAGTACGCTCGCCTACGCCGGTGAACACGGAAGTGCCGCCGTGCTCCTGGGCCAGGTTGTTGATGAGCTCTTGGATGCACACCGTCTTGCCTACGCCGGCGCCGCCGAACAGACCAGTCTTGCCGCCCTTAACGTAGGGCTCGATGAGGTCGATAACCTTGATGCCGGTCTCGAACACCTCGGTGGTGGTGGTCAGCGTGTCGTACGGCGGGGCAGGATGGTGAATGGGCATCCAGCTGACGTCGTCGGGCATGGGCTTGCCGTCAACGGGCTCGCCCATTACGTTCCAGATGCGGCCGAGGGTAGACGGGCCCACGGGCATCATGATGGGAGCGCCGGTGTCCACGGCTTCGATGCCGCGGACCATGCCGTCGGTGGACGACATGGCGACGGTGCGCACCAGGTCGCCGGGCAGGTGCGTCTGCACCTCCAGGATGGTGTTCACCTCCCCCATCGGGGTTTTAGCGTTCACGGTCAGGGCGTTGTAGATTGCCGGCATGGCGTCCGGCGGAAACTCAACGTCCACAACAGCGCCGACGATACGGACGATGCGTCCGGTCGCGCCCTGCTTGACCGCTCCTTTTTCAGTAGTTTCAGCCATTTATTCCTCCAAAGCTGCGGCGCCGCCAACGATCTCGGTGATCTCAGTGGTGATGGCACCTTGGCGCACGCGGTTGTACACGCGCGTCAGCGTCGAGACCATTTCGTTCGCGTTGTCGGTAGCCGACTTCATCGCGTTACGTCGAGCACCCTGCTCGCCCGCTGCCGAATCCAGCAGCGCATAGTAGAAAGCGTTGCGCAGGTATGCCGTCATAAGGTAGTTCATAACCTTACCGGGCTCAGGCTCGAAATCAACGTCGCCCGGAAGCTTGGACAGATCCTTCTCGCGCCATTGCTTGAAGATGTCCTCCTCCCGCGGCTTCAGTCCCAGGAGTTCCTCATAGCCCTTCTCGTCGATGGGCAGCACCTGCTGCTCCACCAGCGTCTGCTCGGCGGCGTTCTTGGCGTGGTTGTACACCAGAAACACCTCGTCGAGGTTCATGGCCGCGTAGTTCTCGGCCACGTACTGGGCAATCTGGGCCGCTTCCCCGAAGGTGGGGTCGGCGGACAGATCTTGAAACTCCATCACAGGCTTGATGTTGCGGTAGTTGAAGTACCCGATGGCCTTCTTACCACACGCAACAACCTCAACTTCGATGCCCGCGCGTTCCTTCTCCCGGATAATTTTCTCGGCGTAGCGCAGCACGTTGGAGTTGAAGCCGCCGGCAAGACCGCGGTCGGATGCCAGCACCACCACGAGCACTTTCTTCACCGCATCGTGCGTCTGCAGCAGAGGCTCGATGTCGATGGGGGCGTGCTTGGCGGTGGTCTGCATCATGTCCGACACGGCCATGGCCCAGGGAAGGGCGTTGGACACGCGGTCGGACGCGCGACGGATCTTAGCGGCCGCAACCATCTCCATGGTGCGCGTAATCTGCTTCGTCGAGGAGACGGAGCTGATTCGCCGTTCGATATCGTGAAGGTTGGGCATGAGCTACCTGCCTTAAGCCGTCTCGGCAAACGTGTGCTTGAACGACTCGATGGCGGCCTTCAGCTCGGCCTGAATCTCGTCGGTGAGCTTCTTCTCCGTGTTGATCTTCTCGATGATCTCGCTCTTGGTGGAGCGGATGTAGTCGAGAAGCTCGGTGCGGAAGCGCACGACGTCGTTCAGAGGCAGGCTGTCCAGGAAGCCCTGGTTGCCGGCGAAGATGGCGATGACCTGCTCGGCCACCGGCATCGGGTTGTAGCGGCCCTGCTTCAGCAGCTCGGTCATGTGGGCACCGCGGGTCAGCTGATCCTGGGTGGCCTTGTCGAGGTCGGAACCGAACTGGGTGAACGCCTGCAGCTCGCGGTAGGACGCCAGGTCCAGACGCAAAGAGCCGGCCACCTGCTTCATAGCCTTGATCTGCGCGGAGCCGCCTACACGGGACACGGAAATGCCCACGTCAACAGCAGGGCGCTGGCCCTGGAAGAACAGGTCGGTCTGCAGGAAGATCTGGCCGTCGGTGATGGAGATCACGTTGGTGGGGATGTAGGCGGACACGTCGCCGGCCTGGGTCTCGATGATGGGCAGAGCCGTCATGGAGCCGCCACCGTTGGCGTCCGACATCTTCACCGCGCGCTCCAGCAGGCGGGAATGCAGGTAGAACACGTCGCCGGGGTACGCCTCGCGTCCGGGCGGGCGGCGCAGGGTCAGCGACATCTGGCGGTAAGCAACGGCCTGCTTGGACAGGTCGTCGTACACGGCCAGCACCGCGCGACCCGGGTTGTCGGCGGAAGCGGGCTTGCCGTCTTCGCCGTTGTAGATGAAGAACTCGCCCATAGCGGCACCGGCCATGGGGGCGATGTACTGCAAAGGCGCGGAGTCGGATGCGGTCGCGCACACGACGATGGTGTTCTTCATGGCACCGTGACGCTCGAGCGTCTCCACAACCTGAGCCACCGTGGAGGCCTTCTGGCCGATGGCGACGTAGATGCAGATCATGTCGGTGTCTTTTTGGTTGATGATGGCGTCAACCGCGATAGCGGTCTTGCCGGTCTGGCGGTCGCCGATGATGAGCTCGCGCTGGCCGCGGCCAATCGGGATCATCGAGTCGATGGCCAGAATACCCGTCTGCATGGGCTCGTTAACCGGCTGGCGGGAGATAACGCCCGGAGCCTTGAACTCAACGGGGCGATAGCCTTCCGGCGTAATGGGGCCCTTGCCGTCGATGGGCATGCCCAGCGGGTTCACAACGCGGCCCAGAAGGCCCTTGCCCGCGGGAACTTCCACGATACGACCGGTGGTGCGCACCTGGTCGTTTTCCTTGATTGCGGTGACGTCACCCAGCAGTACGGCGCCCACTTCGTCTTCCTCGAGGTTCTGGGCCAGGCCGTAAACGGTCTTGCCACCTTCGCCGAGGAATTCCAGAAGCTCGCCGGCCATGCAGTCGCGCAGGCCGTCCACGCGGGCAATACCGTCGCCCACCTGGATAACCGTGCCCACTTCGCGGGACTCCACAGATACATTGAGCGCATCCAGCTGCTTGCGCAGCGCTTCGTCAATGGATTGAGCGGTGATCTCAGTCACTAGCATTCACCTCCATCAGATGTGTCGCAGAGCACGGTGCGAGCGTGAACCAGCTGAGTCTTCATGCTGGCGTCGATACGCTTGCCGTTGGTGCTCATAATGATGCCGCCCAAGATGGACTTGTCGATGTGTTCGCGCAGAACCACCTTCTTGCCCAAGTCGGACTCGGCTTTGCTTGAAATAATGTGGCGCAGGTTGTCATCGAGGGACACAACCGTGGTGACGTCCACGACGCACAACCCCAGCTGCTCTTCCAGCTGCTGGTTGTAGGCTTCGTAGACCCGCTTCAGCAGCGGGGCGTCACCGCGCTCGGCCATGACAGCCAGCACAACCCGAAGCGCGGGCGAGCAGGAGGCGAACACGCCTTCCGCCAGCGCCTTGCGCTGCTCGGGGGTGTAGTCGGGATTGGCCAATGCCATGGCCAGATCCATATCGGAGCGCATGATGGTCAGAATCTGCTCCATCTGATCGCGCACCTCGAGGACTTCGTCCTGCCCGCCAGTGGCCAAAGCGGCGTCGAACATGACGCTGCCGTAGGTTTTGACCTGGCTTTCTTCGACAAGACGATTAGTTGGCATTGAAACTACCTGCCTCTGCCACGTAGCGCTCGATGATCTTGCGGTGCTCGTCGGCGGACAGATCGTCGCCAATCAGGCGAGCAGCAACCGCAACCGACGTGTCGGCAACGGACGTCTGCAGCTCGGCGATGGCGGCCTTCTTCTCCGCTTCAATAGCGCCCTTGGCCTTGGCGATCATGTCAGCTGCCTCGGCCTGGGCCTTCGCAGTGATGTCAGCCTTCACCGCTTCGCCGGCGGCACGCGCCTGGGCAACGATGTCGGCAGACTGAGCCTTCGCGTCGGCCAGCTGCTTCTTGTACTCCGCCAGCACACGTTCGCTCTCGATCTGAGCTTCCTCGGATTTCTTCAGGGCTTCCCGAATGCTGTTCTCGCGCTTCTCCAGCATGCCATTGAACATGGGCCAGCCGAACTTCGCAAGAACAACCCAGAGGAGGATGAAGGCAACCAGCATGGGAATGAATTCCAGCATGTCGGGAAGGATTTGACCAATCCCGCCGCCGTTGTCTTCAACGTCGACCGCGAACGCGAGCGCAGGGGACAAGGCGCTCACAGCCGCGGTACCTGCCGCGACAGCGCTTGCCAGTTTCGCTCTTGTTTTCACGTGCTTACCTCCTTCTAGCCTTTCCGGCAATGGATATAACCGAAATGACCAGAGTTAGGAGATCATCGCCACAACGAAGCCGATGAGGGCCAGAGCCTCGGCGAGAGCGGCACCAATGATGAAGTTGGTGAACAGACGGCCGGCGATTTCCGGCTGACGGGCGGAACCGACGCAGCAGCCATAGCAGGCGATGCCGATGCCGAGACCGGGGCCAAGAGTGCCAAGGCCGTAGCCGATGACCTTCATGGCAGACAGAACAATAGTGAGATCCATTACTTCCTCCTTTTACCGTTTCTGAGCCTGTTTCTCAAAAACATGGATACTACGGTCAACCGGCCATCTTCTGTCCCGTGGCCGGATAAACCCAAACTGGAAAGGTGCCCCGGTGCGGGGCGAGCCGAGCCTCTTAGTGGGAAGAGGTGGCAAGGGACACGTACACGGCGGAGAGCACGGTGAACACGTAGGCCTGAATGAAGGCCACCAGGCACTCCAGCGCATACATGATGAACAGCAGGGCGAACCAGCCGATGGACAGCGCCGCCATGGGGCTGGCCATCTGGATGCCCACGTTCACGAAGATGGAGGTGGCCAGCGCGAAGATGCCGAGCACCATGTGGCCGGCGAACATGTTGCCGTAAAGACGGACGGCCAGGGTGAGCCAGCGCAGCACCAGCGAGATGAACTCGAAGATCCAGATGATGGGCACCATGGGAGCCGGCAGACCGGAGGGGGCGATGGACTTGATGTAGCCCAAGCCGCCGTGGGCCTTGATGCCCCAGTAGTTGAAGTAGACGAACGAGATGGTGGCCAGCGCCCAGGTAACCGAGATGGCGCCCGTGGCGGCGCCGGCACCGGGGATGAGGCCCACGAAGTTGGCCACCAGGATGAAGAAGAACAGCGTGGCCAGGAAGGGCACGTGCTTCTTGAAGCCGTGGCCGATGACGCCCTCGCCGATGTCGTTGCGGACGAACTGGTAGCCGTACTCCACCGTGTTGATGAATTTATTCGAGGGGATGAGGGTGAGTCGCTTGGCCACCAGGCACACGATGAGCGCTACGATGATCCACACGAGAACCATGTAGAAGGTGTACTGCGTCAAGCCGATTGTGGAATTCCCCAGCACGATGTGGGGGTTGAACGACAGCTGCAATTCCGCCGCGTGTTCAGTGAGCATTTCCAGAGCGTCCACGAAACCCTACCCTTTCCTTAGCGATTATGGAGCAAGCGCCACACGCCGAAGCCGATGGCGGTGAGGGAAAGGCCCAAGGCCTCTGCGAAAAGGAAGGGCAGGCCGAAGTCCTTGCTGATGGAGATGGCGATGAAAACCGCCACTACCAGGAGCACGAACGAGACCACGAGAGCCAAAAGCAGCCAGAACACCGAGCCGCCCAGCCCTTGGCTGGGGGTCCGCTTCACCAACGCCAACGCGCCGAGCAAGGGGGCAAACCCCACAATCCCAACGATGAAGCCGATGATGATGGCCGGAACCATTCGCCTTCTCTCTCTTCGTTTCCCTTTTGCGCTTGTTTCCCATTCAAGCCCATTTCAAACGGTTTTATTCTAGCCTGAAATAGAAAAGCGGCGCCTAGGACACCGCTTTTTAAGCAATAGATGGGGCGAGCGGCACTTGGGCACCGCAACCTGTTGGGGAAACGCTACTGAGGGAGGTACTCGCGCACGAGGATGTCGGTTTCGGCGAGCATCTGGCCGGACAGCTCGTCCGGGTAGGGGTTCTTGTAGACGATCTCCTTGATGCCGGCGTTGATGAGCATCTTCGCGCACACCACGCAGGGCTGGGTGTTTACATATATGGTGGCGCCGTCGATGTTGATGCCGTAGCGGGCCGCCTGGATGATGGCGTTCTGCTCGGCATGCAGGCCGCGGCAGATCTCGTGGCGCTGGCCGGAAGGCACGCCCAGCTGCTCGCGCAGGCAACCGGTTTCCGAGCAATGGGCGCAGCCGGTGGGCACGCCGTTGTAGCCCGTGGCCAGGATACGGCGGTCCTTCACGATGACCGCCCCCACGCCGCGGCGCAGGCAGGTGGTGCGGGTGGCCACCTCTTCGGCCAGCATCATGAAGTACTCATCCCAGCTGGGGCGCTCATCGGGTCGGGGGGTGGCGGTTGCTTCGGCCATTTACTTCTCCTCCAGCGCCATGATCTTTTCCACACGGCCGGTGTGGCGGCCGCCGGCGAAATCGGTGGTGAGGAAGGCGTCCAGGATGGCCTCGTTCTCTTCCACTGGAACGAAACGGCCGGAAACGGTGACGATGTTGGCGTTGTTGTGCTCGCGGGAAAGCTGGGCGAACTGCGGGGTCACCACGTTCACGGCGCGAATGCCGTGCACCTTGTTGGCGGCGATGGCCATGCCGATGCCCGTGCCGCACACCAGCACGCCGAAGTCGGCGCGACCGGCGGCCACATCTTCGGCCACCAGTTCGGCGAAGTCCGGGTAGTCCACGCGGTCGTCGTTTTCGGGGCCGCGGTCGGTCACGGCGTAGCCCTTGTCGGCCAAGTAGGCGGCGAGCGCCTGTTTCTGGTCGAACCCGGCGTGGTCGCTGGCAATGCTGATGCGCATAAGGCTTCCTTTCAGCGAGAAATATATTGGCGGTATTGTATTACAAGTGCACCGGGCCCTGGCGCAGGACGACAGGATCCTCACCGGTGCAGTCCACCACCGTGGAGGCGGTGCTTCCTGCTTGCGAGCGGGAGACGGGGACGAAGACGGGGGCGTTTTCCAGCAGGCGCGGGTCCAGCTGGGCGGCGTCGCTCACGGCCGGCTCTCCGGAAAGGTTCGCGGAGGTGGTGGCCACAGGGCCGCCGAGGGCATCCATGAGCGCGAGCGCTTCGGGCGAGTCCGGCATGCGCAGGCCGATGGTGCCGGCGGCGGAACGATAGGCGGCGGGTACGACATCGGCGGCGGCCACGATAAGCGTGAGCGCGCCGGGCCAGTGGGCGCGGGCGAGGTCCCAGGCGTAGGCGGGCACGCGGCTCCCCCACTCCCCCAGCGCTTCCGCATTTGGCACAAGCCAGGCCACCGGCTTGCCCTCGTCGCGACCCTTCAGCTGGTAGAGCAGCTGGGGCGTGACGGCGTGGCGCGGGGAAAGCCCCAGGCCAAAGACGGTATCGGTGGGGAAAACAACGGCGCGCCCCTCTTCCAGGAGCGCGACCGCTTCGTTGATGTCGACTGACTGCACGATTACTGCGCGACCCAGGCTTTGAAGCTGGCGGCGGTGGCGTCCAGGATGTCGTTGCGGTGGAACATGCCCAGCGCCGTAGCGGCGGGAGCGGCGGCGGCCAAAAAGCCCTTGTCGCACAGCTGGATGGCCGCAAGTGCCACCAGGTGCTCGGCGGTGTCCGTGGGCGGCAGCGGGATGCCCGCCATGCGCAGCACCGCGGCGCCGTCGAAGTTTCCGTCAGGGCCGTTTCCGCCCATATCGGCAATCACGCCGGCCCGCTCGTTCTCCATGGCGCCGGCAAACGGGCTGTCCGGATGCACGCGCTCATAGGCGGCCAGCGCCGGCAGGTACTGCTTCGTCTGCCAGAACGCGTAGCCCAAACGGTAGAACAGCAGCGAGATGTCGGACTTCACCATCGCGAATTCGAGCGCCTTCTGGCACACCTCGATCACGGCGGCGTAATCTTCCTTGTTGGCGTAGGTGTTGATGAGGTCCATGTAGGGTGCGGTGGAGGTGGGGGCCAGCTGCAGCATCTCCTTGCACAGCGCCTCGGCGGAGTCGTTGTCCCCCATGTCGCGGTTGATGTCCACCAGCGCCGAGCGGGAGCCGAAGCCCACGTCGGCCATGCGGCAGTAGCGGCGGGTGGGATCCGGGTCCACCAGCGAGGTGAGGAAGCGGCAGAACACGTTCTCGCAGTAGAGCAGGCTCACCTTGCCCTTGTCGTAGGCCGCGCTCGCAGCCGCCAGCGCGGCTTCGTCTTTCTCCTTGGTCTGGGCCACGATCTCTTCCAGCTGCGCGGCCGCCAGAAGCAGCGAGTCGTCCCGCTCGTCCATGATGGCGCGGTAGCGGGCCAGCAGGTCCTGATCCTGCGGCGAAATGACGTCCAGTTCGCAGGCGCGGGTGGCCTGGAAGGTGCCTTGCAGCTCCTCCGGCAGCTCGCGCTGGTCGTCCACCAGCGGGGTGTTGGGCACGGAGAGGTTCGCCGGCAGCGGCTCGATGGCCTCCAGGTCTCCCGCGGCGGAAAGCGAGATCGCCTGGGCCGTGGGGTGCACCAGGGAAAGCAGGTAGGCAGGGTCGGCCGCGCCCGGCTCGCCCTTCATGCGGCCGTCGCGCACCGCCTCAAGCGCCGTCAGGGTGAAGGGCATGCGCGCAAACTCCATGGAGATGAGCGGCGCCCCTTCCAGCGAGCCATCGAAGCCGGTCACCACCACACGGTTGATGCCGATGCTGCAGCCGAACGCGCACGCGGCCACCAGGGTCACCAGGCGCACGGCGTAGGCAGCCGCCTGGGCGCCCAGCTCAGCCGAGCAATCCACCCACTTGCCCGCCGCGGCGTCGTAGCGGGAATGGGGGAAGTCCTCCGAACGGGGCAGCGAGATCTTCACCGCGATGGCGCCCGTGGCGGAATCGGTGGCGAAACGATACTCCAGGCGGTAAGGCAGCACGATGGACTCGGCCGCCTTCGCCATGCGGGTGGAGAGGTCCCAGTTGCCGCCGCGCTCGCCCGAAACACCGTTGAGAGAGAGCAGGTCGTTGGAGTCCTGGGAGCGATTGAAGAAGTCGGTGGCGGCGTCGGCGATGGAGCGCAGCGCCTCGTCGTCGAAGGCGTACAGGTCCGCTTCGGTGAAGGTGCTCACCGACCGCGAGCCGGTCTGGGCCTCCATCTTCTGCGCCACCAGCGCCAGGCGGCTCAGGGCAGATTCCGTGCGCAGCACCAGCCGGCGGCCTTCCTCCCCTACCTCCTGGTTGTTGAAGTTGGTCCAGAACATGCCGGTGGAGTTCAGCCAGCGCAGATCCAGCGGCGACTTCACCGCCACCTGGCGCAGCCGACCGCCGTCCGCCTCGGTAAGCAGACGGGCCGCGTAGCGCTCGAAGCCACTGAAGTCGGCATCGTCGGCGCCGGCCATGGAAGCCTTGAACAGCAGCGTGTCCACCGCGTCCGGCAGCAGCGTGTCCATGAAGGAGCGCAGCACCTCCTGGGTGGTCTTATCGGGAGCGGCCGGCTGACCCTTGGGGGCGCTCCCCTTCGAGCCATCGTCGGCGCCGGAATTCTTGCGCTTGAAAAAATCGAACATAAGGTGACCTTTCCACAATATATAAGCGAAGGGCATTTTCCCACAACTTCCCCGCTTGCGCTATGGGAATAGACCCCCGTTACGGAAGCAGTTGCGCTTCAATTGCCTCCGCGACGCGTAGGCCGTCTACGGCGGCGCTGGTGATGCCGCCGGCGTATCCGGCTCCTTCGCCGCAGGGGAACAGGCCAGGGTGGCTGACGGAAGCGAAGTCGTCGCCGCGCAGGATGCGCACGGGAGACGAGCTGCGGGCCTCCACGCCCGTGAGCACCGCCTGGCCGTCGGCGAAGCCGGGCAACTTGCGATCGAGGGCGGGCAGCGCCTCTCGCATGGCCGCCGTCACAAACGGCGGAAAGCAGTCCGCCAGGTTCTTCCAAGCCACACCGCGCGGGTACGTGGGCTGTACCCAGGTGCTGGAGTTGCCGCTGGTGCCAGCTGCGAGGTCAGCAAGCGTTTGAGCCGGGGCGGTGTAAGGTGCGCGAGATCCGTCTTCGCGGCCCAGCCGATACGCCGCGCGCTCCATTTCCCGCTGCAGCGCCACGCCCGCCAGCACGTCGTCGCCGACCAGGTCCTCCGGGTTCACCGACACCAACAGGGCGCTGTTGCAGTTAGCGCCGTCACGGGCGAAGTCGCTCATGCCGTTCACGCACACGCCGCCCTCTTCGCTAGCAGCGGCCACCACCGTGCCGCCCGGGCACATGCAGAAGGTGTAGACCCCGCGTCCGTCTTTGTTGTGGACCGCCAGCTTGTAGTCGGCCGCCCCCAGGGCGGGATGCTGGGCGAACGCGCCGTACTGGGTGCGGTTCAGCCACTCTTGTGGGTGCTCGATGCGCGCGCCCACCGAGAACGGCTTGCGCTCCATGGCCACCCCGCGGTTCTTCAGCAGCGCGAGGGTGTCGCGGGCGGAGTGTCCGCAGGCGAGTACCACCGTCGACGCCTCGACTTCTTCGATGTCTCCCGTTCGCACGTTCTTTAACTTCACGGCGGTGATGGCGTCATCGGCGGAAGTGGTGAAATCCTCCAGCTGCGTTTCGAAGCGCACCTCTCCCCCGGCATCGATGATGGTCTGCCGCAGGTTCGTCACCACCCGCACCAGGTAATCGGTGCCAATATGGGGCTTCGCCTGCCAGAGGATTTCTTGCGGCGCGCCGGCTTCCACGAAGGCCTCCAGCACCGCGTGGATGTGGGGGCTCTTGGTGCCGGTGTTCAGCTTGCCGTCGGAGAACGTGCCGGCGCCCCCTTCGCCGAACTGTACGTTGGAGGCAGGGTCGAGGGGGCCTCCGGCGAAGAAGGCGGCCACGTCGCGGGCACGCTCCTCGGCGGCGCGACCCCGCTCGATGAGCAGCGGCTTCAAGCCCGCACGCGCAAGCGAAAGCGCGCAAAAGAGCCCCGCCGGCCCCGCCCCCACCACCAAGGGCCGAGGGGTGGTGGCGCCGGAAAGATCCTTCGCTGCGCTCAGGATGACGTTCGGGGGTTGAAGGCCCTCGGCCGTCCGACCTTCGTCATCTCGACCGGAGGCCGGAGGCCGGAGTGGAGAGATCTTCCCGACTCCGGATGGCGCTGCAGGGGTCGCGAAGATCTCTCGACTGCGCGCTTCGCGCTCCGCTCGAGATGACGAAGGGGAAAGCACTTCGATCACTCGAGACGACGAGGCGACCGTATCCTCAATCGGTTTTACCGTGATACCTTTGGCGGGGTTTGGGGTGGTGCCGTTCGCTAGGTCTACCTCGAGGTTGGCTACGAAGTGGACGTTGGTTTTCTTGCGGGCATCAACGCTGCGTTTCCGCAGATCGACAGCCTCCAGCGCGCTCTTCGGTACGCCGAGCGCCTTCGCCACCTTCGCGCGCAGCAGCCCCTCTCCGCCCGCAGCGAAACAGTCCAGGGGAAGCGGTATGTTGGTGACGAGGTATCGCACGGCAATCCTTTCGGTTGTAAGTTTCGCCCTCAAGTATAAAGCGCCCCGCCCCGGCCGCAATCGGCGGCCAAGGCGGGGCACCCGAAAGTCGCAGGTTTTGCAGAAACGTTACTTGGAATCGATCTGGGGAATGGGAGTTTCGTCCCGCTCGTCCAGGTTGCGCTCGTACACGTAATGGCGGGTCTCGCGGGCGATGAGGCCAGAGAGCATGAGCACCATGATGATGTTGGGCACGGCCATGAGCGCGTTGGTGATGTCGGAGATTGTCCACACCACGTCGCCCACGCCGATGGCGCCCAAGAACGCGATAGCCACGTAGAGCACCTGGTAGGGACGCACGGAGTGGCGGCCGAACAGATAGGCGACGCAGCGGTTGCCGTAGTAGGACCAGCCGAGGATGGTGGAGTAGGCGAACAGGATCATGCCGAACACCAGGATGGGTGTGCCGATGTAGGGGATCATGCCGAAGGCGGCGCTGGAAAGGGCGGCGCCGGCGGTGATGTTGCCGGCCATCACCTGGGCGTTGAGGTCGGCGTTGCCGATCATGGTGGACACCAGCACCAGGCCAGTGAGCAGGCAGATGATGACGGTATCCCAGAAGGTGCCGGTCATGGACACGAGCGCCTGGCGGGCCGGGTTGCGGGTGGCGGCGGCAGAGGCCACGATGGGGGCGGAGCCGAGGCCGGACTCATTGGAGAACAGGCCGCGGGCGCAGCCGAACTGCAGCGCCAGCATGAGGCCGGAGCCCAGCGCGCCGCCGAAGGCCGCCTTCGCCGTAAAAGCGCTCTCCACGATGAGGCACAGAGCCGGCCACACAAATTCCCAGTTCATACCAATAATGACAATGCAGCCCCACACATAGGCGATGGCCATGAAGGGCACCAGCTTCTCGCAGACGCTGGAAATAACCTTCACGCCGCCGAAGATAACCACGGAAACCATGATGACGATGGCCAGGCCGATGCCCCACGCGGGGATGCCCGGCAGGTTGGTGGAGATGACCTCGGTCATGGCAGAGGACTGCACCGCCGAACCGATGCCGAAGGAGGCGATGGCCGCGAAAGCCGCGAACAGCACCGCGCCCACCTTCGCCCAACCGGGCGTGGAGCCGTCGGCGCGCTTGAAGCCGCGCTCCCAAGCGTACATGGCACCGCCGAGCATGTTGCCGTTGTGGTCCTTCACGCGATACTTCACCGCGGCGAAGGTCTCAGAATACTTGGTGGCCATGCCGAACAAGCCGGTGATCCACATCCAGAACACCGCGCCCGGGCCGCCCGCGATGATGGCGGTGCCCACGCCCACGATATTGCCGGTGCCGATGGTGGCGGAAAGGGCGGTGCACAAGGCGCCGAACTGGGAGATGTCGCCGGGGGCGTCCGGATCCTTCGTCACCGACAGCTTGATGGCGGTGGGCAGCTTGCGCTGAATGAAGCCCGTGCGGAACGTGAGGTAAATGTGGGAGCCCAGCAAAAGCACCAGCATGGGCACGCCCCACACCCACCCATCGAGCAGGTTAATGAAATCTACAACGGCATCCATCGGCAACCGCCTCTCCTTTTGTCGCGTGAAAAAGGCGCGCCGAACGGCGTCAGCCCGAAAATTCGGGTCTGAGTGTACCAATAGCTTCGTTAACTCAGCGCAACGCGGCCCGTTTCGAGCGAAACGGGCGCTTTAGCGGCCTAAAGTAGCGAGATCCTTCGACTCCGGGCTGCGCCCTCCGCTCAGGATGACAATGAGTAGCGGACGCGCCGGCCGGAGGGTGGAGCGAGGTTAAGCCAAAGGAGGCCTGAGCTAACTCCGCGAAGCGGAGTTAGCTCAGGCCGACGACGCGTCGAGCGGAATCCCTCCGGCCGGCGCGGCCGCGGACAGGCGGCTTAGAGCAACTGGCCGCGGAGGATTACTCCCTTTAGTTCGAGGGTTTGCTCGTCCAGCAAGACGGCGTCGGCTACGTGGCCCGGTTCCAGGGAGCCGTACTTCTCGGAAAGCCCCAGGGCGCGGGCAGGGTTGGCGCTCGCGGCCTTCACGGCGCTCGCGAGCGGAATGCCCATTTCCGTCACCGCCACATAGAGGCAGCGCATGAGGTCGCTCACCGAGCCCGCTAGCGCGCCGTTGTCGATGCGCGCCTCGTAGCCCTTCACGGTAACGTCCTGGCCGCCCAGGTCGTACACGCCGTCGCCCAGGCCAGCCGCGCGCAGCGTGTCGGAAACCAGAATCATGTGGTCGTCGCCGAACATGTGGAAGGCCAGCCGCACCATAGCGGGGTGGATGTGCACGCCGTCGGCAATGATCTCGGCCGTCACGTCGCCGTTCTCCACGGCGGCGGGAATGGGGCCGGGCTTGCGATGGTGCATGGAAGGCATGGCGTTGTAGCAGTGGGTAAGGTGGCGGGCGCCCTCCTCGAAGGCATGGGCAGCGGTCTCGTAATCGCAGGAGGTATGGGCCACGGAAATGCGCACTTCATCGCCCAGCTGCTCGATGAAGTCGTCGGCGCCGGGCTCTTCGGGAGCGATGTCCACCAGCTTGAACAGGCCATTTCCCACCTTCTGCAAGCGGCGGAACTCCTCCACGCTGGGATTGCGAACAAATTCGGGGTTCTGGGCTCCCACCTTGTCGGGCGAGATGAAGGGGCCCTCCATGTTGATGCCCACCAAATCCGCTTCGTTGGCAGCGGGCACGTAGGCGGCTGCGGCTTCGGCAGCCTTCGTCAGCACGTCTTCCGGCAGCGTCATAGTGGCGGGGCACATGGCGGTGATACCGCGAGAGGCCTCGTAGGCGCCCATCTTGTGCAGCCCCTCCAGGTCGCCGTCGCTGATATCGGCGCCAGCGCTGCCGTGAAAGTGCAGGTCTACCAGGCCGGGGATCACGTAGCAGCCCGTGGCGTCCACCACTTCCCCATCGTCGGCCGCAGTCACATCGCCGACGAACTGCCCGTCAGCGATTTGCAGTTCGCCCGCCTCGAAGTCGGCTCCGTTGAAAACTTTGCCCCCGACAATTGCGCTCACAGAAGTGGTCATGACCGACCGCCTTTCCTCAATCGAAATAACGGGCCCATAGTAGCGCAAAGGGGAGCCAAAAGCTCCCCTTCGACAGGTTCTTGAAAACTTCTCCGTTGATGCCCCTCGGCTGGACTGCCGATGATGGAAAGATCCTTCGCTGCGCTCAGGATGACGACCCAATACGTTGACGAATCAGCGGGGCGGGGCGGCCCTCACCAAGCGAGTTCCGCAGCGCAGCGAGGACTGTCTGAGCGACTGAGGGTTGCCCCGCCCCGCTCCCCCGCGGGGAGCGTCGAGCGGAATCCCTCCGGCCGGCGCGGCCGCGGGCAGGCTAGCAGAGGCTGCCGGCTTCTTTGTCTACGATCACCGTCACGTTGGGATGGAATTGCAGCACGGAGGCGGGCACTTCCGGGGTGACGGGGCCGAAGAAGGCGCGGCGGACGATGTCGGCTTTGTCGGCGCCGCTGGCCACCACCAGGATCTCCTTCGCCGCCATGATGGTGCCGATACCCATGGTGTAGGCCTCGCGGGGCACGTCGTCCACGGAGTCGAACAGACGGGAGTTGGCGTTGATGGTGCTCTCGGTCAGGGTGACGCAGTGGGTATACTTCGGGAAGTCCGGCGCCGGCTCGTTGAAGCCGATGTGGCCGTTGTGGCCCAGGCCCAGCAGCTGCAGGCCCAATCCGCCGGCTTCGGCGATGCCCTGCTCGTAGGCGGCGCAGGCGGCCTCGGCGTCGGGGCAGGCGCCGTCAGGCACGTGGGTGCGAGAAGCCTCCACGTCTACATGGGAGAACAGGTTGTGCTCCATGAAGTAGCGGTAGCTCTGATCGTGCTGCGGATCGAGGCCGCGGTACTCGTCCAGGTTGAAGGTGGTGACGTCCTTGAAGCTCAGGATGCCCGCCTCGTAGTCCTTCACAAGGCAGCTGTAGAGCCCGATGGGAGTAGAGCCGGTCGCAAGCCCCAGCACGCAGTTGGGATGAGAGGTCACGTAGCCGCTGATCACGTTGGCGGCAGCGCGGCTCATGGCATCATAGTCTTCGGTGATGATGAATTTCATTGGGGGCCTTTCTCGTCGATCCAATACGGCGCAGATGCGCAGGTTCATACTAGACCAACTTGCGGCCCCCTATGGCGTGCTTTTTCCGATTGGGGCGAGCTTTCACTCATTCCGAACAATCGCGAAAGTGACGGGCGACGAAGGCGAGGGCGCCGGCAGCGGCCATGAGGCCGATCATCGTCCAGATGGCAGTGCCCAAGTCGTCGGCCGTGCGGGGCATCGACGAGGAGCTGGCAGAGCCGGACGTCTTGTTCATTGTGTGATAGGTGGGCTTTTCGGTAGCAGCTGCGGAATCGTTGTCCGCGACATCGCTGCCGGTGCCGTCATCGGCTTCGCCGCCGTTGGCGTCGTCACCGCCCTCGGTGCCGTCCCCGGGGTTGTCGGGATTGGCGGGATCATCCGGGTTCGCCGGATTGTCCGGGTTGTCGGGCTCGTCCGGCTCTTCGGACTGCGGCGTGAAATAGGCCAGGAACAACGTGGGCGCATAGGGCGAGCGCTGCGCGTCGCTTACCAGCGAATCCTTGATGAGGTCGGCATCGAGCGCTTCATCGTTGCAGATGAGCTCGCCGTCGTGGCGGTACCAGCCCTGGAACTCGTAACCCTCCATAGGCGTGGCGGTCACCGTACGCAGCCCTTCGGCCGTCACTGCGTCCATCACCTCGTAGGGAATATCCACCGACCCACCGGCGGAAGGATAGGCCCCGTACACCACGTAGGTGGAATTGGCCGGCGCCGCCTGCACCGCTGCCGCCACCGAAGCGGGCTCGCTCTTCACGCTCTTAGTGGCCTGGCTGGTGCACACGCCGGAAGCTACGGCCACGTTGCGCACGAAGCCGGCCTCCACGTCCGCGTCGGTCACTTCGTAGTTGTAGGTGATGTCGCGCTCTTCGGCCACCCCCAGTGCCCCGATGGGCTCCAGAGTCCTCAGCGAATCATCGATGGTCACGTTCTTCAGCGCCACGTTGCCGGAATTGATCACCTTCAACGAGAAGGTGATGATCTCGCCGGGCGTGAAGTACTCCCCGTTGGCGGGCGCGTTCGCAATGGCTTTCTCCAGCGTCAGGCTGGGGGCCGCCTCGGCGAAACGGGCGACGAAGGTGGTGGGCAGGACCACGCTGCGCTCGGTGAGCAGGTTGTCCCGGGCAAGGGCCTCGGTCAGGTTGACGTCGGTGGTGACGAGTGTGCTGCCCTGGTACCAGCCTTCGAAGAGGTTGGCGCCGTTTGCCTTAGCCACCGAACCCGTCAGCCCTTCGGCCGTGAGCGCCGTCACGGAATTCGAGGCCACGGAAACCCGGCCCAGATTCTGCGGCTCGGCGACGTATTTCACCGGCACCACACTGGGGCGCCACACGGCGTAGAGGGTCACCGTCTTGCCCGGCATGGCGAAGCTGCCGCCGGTTGCCGACCCATAGGTGGGAGACGTGGCCGCCGGGTCTTCCGACCAGCCCATGAACTGATATCCCCAGCGCGTGGGACGCGTGTCCGTGTTCACGGTCACCGTCTGCCCCTGCTGGTAGGCTACTGCCGGAGGAACATTCGAATCGCCGCCGTTGGAGTCGTAGATCACCAGGTTGGCCGTCTTGCTCACGATGACGCCGTCGACGTTGAACATATTGTTGCCGCCCGCTTCGCGGGCCTTGATGACGTACCAGACCACTTTCTGGGTGTTGGGATCGTAGGATACGCCGGTACCCGTAAGCGCTGTCTGAATTGCCGCGTCTTGGGGCTGGCGCCTCAAATTCGCCTGCACCACTGCCAGGTTGTTGGTAACCGCAGTGGGCCGGTTCAGAGTGCCGCGCAAGATGGTGGCAGAGCCAGCCGGCGCATAACCAGAGTTCGCATGGGAATCAGGCTCGAAGGGAATCACGCCGTCAAGGCGAATGTAATAGTACGCGGTCACCGTGCTGCCATAGTCCCCCGGCATCAACCAGATAGCGTAGACCACGGTATCTTGGGTGAGCATGGCGGTATGGGAGGCGTTATCGGGGAACATCTGCCCGGCGGCGTAGACGTTCTTCTTGCCGTTGGAATCGGTGGACCAGCCAACGAACTGGGCACCTTCCGGCGGCGTCATGCCGCACTCTTGGTAGGTGGGCAGGGCGATGGAGCCAGTAGTGGTCTGGATCTGCTTGCTCACACCGGTCACCGGATCGCGCAACGTCACCGTGATGGCGGGCACCGTTGCGGGCTTGGGGTCGTCCACGGCGAACTCGTCGTCAATAGCGGGAAACTCCGGGCCGCGCTCCCCTTCCCAATCGGCCGCTTCGCCATGGGCTAGGGTGCCGGTAAGGCCAATGGCCGGCGCCGCCGCAATCAGCAGCACCGCCGCCACAAGCGCCAGCAATGCTGCCACCGCACCGGTCAGCACCCGTCGCCGCGCGCCGCGCTCTTCCATCGCACTTCCGCCATGGGCCAAATAAGTCTTCGCCGCCGTCCCCTTCATGTTCATCACCTTCGCCTCGACAAATGCTCCGCACATTGCTCTTGAGGCTAATCTAGAAGCTATGAAGGCCTACGGAGGCGAAGAACGCAAACCGTTAACCGCAGTTGCCAATACCGACAACAAAGGGGAAGAAATCCTACGTCCAGAAGAGGACGGCGT
The DNA here is from genome assembly GCA_022791455.1 of Eggerthellaceae bacterium. GTDB lineage: Bacteria > Actinomycetota > Coriobacteriia > Coriobacteriales > Eggerthellaceae > Parvibacter. The sequence goes on along the minus strand of JAAVZC010000008.1, from coordinate 52,612 downwards.
CGAGGAGGTTTTGGTAGGCCCAGGGGTAGATGTCGGAATACCAGCCGATTTCCGGCACAAAGCACAGCAGCGACGAATAAGCCACGCTTAAGGTGACGAGCACGATGAGCACCTTCAGCAAAATGGCCCGCAACTCATGGCGATCCGCCAGGTACTCATTGGCGATGAACACCAAAAGCACCACGGCCGCCAAGAACATGAAGCTGAAATCGGCATAGTAGCGCTGCAGGATGCCAGCCATTTCCGCGTCCAGCAGCGCGATGATCACGCCGCTGGCCAGCAGCACGCAGATGACGCCGAACACGGTGCGGGTGCGGCGCGAGGTGCGGCGGAACCGCAGAAGGCGCGGCGCGAAGGGCAAAAGCCACAGCACCGGCAGGCAGGCGAAGATGCCGCCGAAGGTGGCCTCCTTCACCGTCTGACCCATATAGGTGGTGGCGAATGGCTCGGCCACAAGGAACGGGAACACGCCATCGGCGCAGGGTGGTTGCAGGAAGTAAGCGAACAGCGCCGGCGCCAGGCGGCCTATCTGCCATCCGCGCTTGGTCATGTCGTTCACCGTGAGATTGTAGTTGGCTCCGAAGTTGAAGGGCGAGCCGAAGCGAGCGGCGTTGTAGCCCATGATGGCCAGCCCCACCAGCAGGTACGGGGCAACCAGGCAGGCGAACTGCCGCATCCCCTCGCGAGTGCGAATGTGGCCCTCGGTGATGAAGGGGCGCCAGAACAGCGGAAACGCCAAGCAGGACAGCAGCACCAGCTGCGGACGGCACCCCAGCACGAGCGCCATGCACAGCGACCCCGCGAAATAACACAGCTCCGGCCGGCGGCTGGTGCGCCCACGCATCCAGAAGTACAGGCCCCAAACAGAGAATGCCAGCCCGCACATGATAGGGAACGAATAGAACGTGGGAAACTTCACCAGGTACAAAATGCCGCAACAGCACACAAGGGGCACCTGCAGCAGCAGGTAGAGCCCCAAGCTCACCGATTTGAAGTTGTACCGGCTGAAGCGGTCAAGCAGCGCCGAACAGCCGAGCATGAAAGCAATGGCCATGGCCAAAACACCAATGGCGGTGGGGAAATTAGCCCCGGTCAGCAAATAGAACGGCAGGTAGAACAAGATGACCGGCACCACGCCGAAGTACACGTAGTAGTGGCCATCGTGGTAGGCCACGTCGAATAGGTAGGGCTCGCCGCTCTGCTTCTGCGCCTCGTCGCGCGCGCCCTTGTCGTAGGGGTCTTCCATCTCCTGCAGCCACTGGGGCGGCTCTTCCTCCAGGTACAGCTTGCCTTCGGCCATGGAGCGGGCCAGCTCGGCGTACTGCTGGGCGTTGTCGCCCCCCACTTCGAACGTGTTCACAATGCTGTGGCCGTCCCACGCGCCGTAGTTGTAGCTGGAGGTGGCCACGCCCACCAGGTTCGAACCGTAGAGGCAGAACATGGAAAGCGCCACCGCTTCCACCGCCACCGTGGCCACAATGGCCACCTTCGACCGCACGGGGTTCTCGCGCATGTCGATGCGGTAGATGCCAGATTTGGGCCGGAACAGGTACACCACAGAAATGATGAGCAGCACGGCCAGAAAGCGGGTGCTGTTGAAATAGAACGGCCGCGGCACGTTGATGAGCACCTGCTCTATATATATGGGATAGGTGGTGTCCTCCCCCATCACCTCGATGCGCAAGCTGCCCACCTTGCCGGCGGTGTTCAGGTTGATAAACTTGCTCTGGCTGCCGTTCGTGGCCACGTCCACCAGCGGCACCCCTTCGGTATAGTCGGTGGAATCGAAGAAGGTGAGGTGAGCCTCGTCGGTGAACTGAATCTTCACCGGCAGGTTCTGGGCCGGCTGCTCGGGGTCGAAGTCCAGGTAGAGGTTGTGCACCTCGCAGTTGAGGTCGCGGAAATCCATCACGTGGTCTTCCATGGTCAGGCGGTAGAGGCCCTCATCGGTTTTGGGAAGATCCAGCTGGGAGGTGAGGTTCACCGGCTCGTACCCTAAGGTGCGATAGAAGTTGATGTTGAATAAGAACACTTCCGCCCCCAGCGCCAGCGCCAGGATGACCACCCAGGAAATGACGCAGCGCTTCGCCACCCCCACATCGTTGTGGAAGGCCCGCATCACCAGCGATCGTATGAAGCCAACGAAAGATTCCATGAGGTGTATTATAAGGGAGAATGCCGCACAACCCCGGTCAACGCCTCGTCATCTCGAGCGGAGCGCGAAGCGCGTAGTCGAGAGATCTTTCCAGCTGAGAAGATCTCTCCACTCCGGCCTTCGGCCTCCGGTCGAGATGACGACGGGGGTTGGCCTTCGGCCTCCGGTCGAGATGACGAAAAAAGGGGGTCGCCCAAGGACGACCCCCTTTCCTGTTGGATGAGCGCGTTTGCTACTTGAGCGCTTCCTTGACGTCGGCGTAGACCACTTCCGGGTCGCGGTCGCCGTCGATGGTCACCAGCAAGTCGCAGCCGCGATAGTAGTCGATCAGCGGGCTCGTGGACTTCTCGTACACATCGAGGCGGTTGCGCACCGTGGCCTCGTTGTCGTCGTCGCGCTGGTACATTTCGCCACCGCACACGGGGCACACCGCATCGGCCACGGAGCCGATGTAGCCGCACTCGCGGCACATGCGGCGCGAGCACAGACGGCCCACGATCACTTCCGGCTCCACGTCGATGAGCAGCGCGGCGTCCAGCGGGCGCTCCAACTTGCCCAGCTCCGCATCCAGCGCCACCGCCTGAGCCGTGGTGCGGGGGAAGCCGTCCAGGATGAAGCCGTTGGCAGTGTCCGGCTGGCCCAGACGCTCGGTCACCAGGCCGATGATCACGTCATCGGGCACCAGATCGCCGGCGTCCATGAACTTCTTCGCCTGAAGGCCCAGCTCGGTACCCTCCTTCACCGCGGCGCGCAGCATGTCGCCGGTGGAGATGTGGGTGAGGCCGTACTCGTCGATGAGCTTGGCCGCCTGCGTGCCCTTGCCGGCGCCCGGGGCGCCCAACAGCACAATGTTCATAGCGTTTTCCTTTCGCGGAGGGGCCTACTTAAAGAAGCCTTCGTAGTTGTGCATCTTCAGCTGGGACTCCACCTTCGACATGGTGTCCAGCGCAACGCCGATCATGATGAGGATGGAAGTGCCGCCGAACGCCTGGATGAGCTGGTTACCCGTGAAGTAGAAGATGATGGTGGGGATAACCGCGATGCAGGCGATGTACAGGCCACCGGGAAGCGTCACGCGATTGATGACGTTCTTGATGTACTGCACGGTGGCAACGCCCGGACGCACGCCGGGGATGAAGCCGCCCTGCTTGCGGATGTTGTCCGCCGTCTCTTCGGGGTTGAACACCATGGAAGTGTAGAAGTATGCGAAGAAGACGATGAGCAGCACCGTGATGATCCAGTTGATCCAGCCGGTGGAGATGGCGTTGGCGAACGCCGTCAGCCAGCCCACGTTGAAGATGGCGGCCAACTGCGCCGGGAAGTAGATGATGCAGCTAGCGAAGATGATGGGGATAACGCCCGCAGCGTTCACCTTCAGCGGAATGTAGGTGGACTGACCGCCCATCATGCGGCGACCCTGGACGCGCTTGGCGTAGTTCACCGGAATGCGGCGCTGCGCGCGCTCCACGAAGATAATGGCCGGGATGCACACCAGCACCACCGCGATGATGAGGATGGTGAGCGCAATGCCCATGCCGGTATCGGCGGTGAGGTTCACCGACGAGAAGATGGCGGAGGGCACGCGGGACACGATGGACACGAAGATGATGAGGGACATGCCGTTACCGATGCCGCGCTGAGTGATCAACTCGCCCATCCACATGATGAAGGCAGTGCCCGCCACCAGCGTGAACACGATGATGACGCTGGTCAGCCAGTAAGGCACTTCGCTGGAGAACTGCACGCCGTACGCAGAGGACTGGAACAGCAGCAGGTAGCCAATGGCGTTGATGAGGCCAAGGCCCAGCGTGAGGTAGCGGGTGACCTGGGTGATCTTGCGGCGGCCAGCGTCGCCTTCCTTCGCCCAGCGCCCGACGGCCGGAATAACGCCCTGCATCAGCTGCATGATGATGGATGCCGTGATGTAGGGCATGATGCCCAGCGAGAACACCGAGAAGTTGGACAGCGCGCCGCCGGTGAACAGGTCCAGCATGGTCATGGCCACGCCGGAGTCCTCGAAGGCGGTCGCGAAGTCATGGAAGGGGATGCCTGGCACCGGCACGTAGGCGCCAAAACGGTACAGCGCGAGGATCGCAAGCGTGAAGAGAATCTTCTTGCGAAGCTCGGGTACCTTGAACGCATCGATAATGGAGCTTAGCAAGGCTCTTCGACCTTTCCTCCGGCAGCTTCGATCTTCGCCTTGGCGGAGGCCGAAACCTTGTCCACCTTAACAGTCAGGGCCTTGGTCAGCTCGCCGTCGCCCAGCACCTTCACGGGGGCGTCGGAGTGCTTGATGATGCCCTTGGCCTTCAGAGAATCGCCGTCGACCACTTCGCCGGCCTCGAACTTCTCCTCCAGACGGCCGACGTTCACCGGCACGTACTCCACGCGGTTGATGTTGCGGAAGCCGGGCAGCTTCGGCAGACGACGGGCCAGCGGAGTCTGGCCGCCCTCGAAGCCGGCGCCCTTGCCGCCACCAGCGCGGGACTTCTGGCCGTTCAGGCCGCGACCGGCGGTCTTGCCGGTGCCGGAGCCGTTGCCACGGCCGACGCGCTTGCGGTTCTTGGTAGAGCCCTCGTTAGGGACAAGATCTTTGAGTTCCATGTTGTTTTACTCCTAGCTTTTCGCTTGCCGCCCCTTGCCGGAGCGGTGCTGGCAGATCGCCGCCAGCTAACTTCCTTTATTGCTTCGTCCTTCCCCTTGCTAAGATCCTTCGACTTCGGGCTTCGCCCTCCGCTCAGGATGACAAGGAGAAGAACCGCCTCTCCCCCAGATGAGATCCTTCGCTGCGCTCAGGATGACAAGGGGAAGAAACATGGCAATGGCGTGCCCTTTCGGACACGCCAATTTACCCTCCTATGAGCGCTGTTTAGAGCTCTTCTACCTCGATGAGGTGCTTCACCTTGAACAGCATGCCGCGAACGCTCTCGTTGTCCACCTGCTCGACGGTGCGACCGATCTTGCCCAGGCCCAGCGCCTTCAGGGTCTTGCCCTGATCGGCGGGGCGGCCAACGGCGCTGCGGGTCTGCGTCACGCGCAGAGTCTTCTTAGCCTCAGCCATGATTACTGCTCCTTCCAGCCGAAGATCTCGCCAACGGACAGGTCGCGGCGCTCGGCCACTTCCTGCGGGCTCTCGAGAGCCTTCAGGCCCTCAGCCGCAGCCTTGACGATGTTCATGGCGTTGGAGGTGCCCAGGGACTTGGTGATGACGTCCTTGACGCCCGCCAGCTCCATGATGGCACGAACCGGGCCGCCGGCCATAACGCCGGTACCAGGAACAGCCGGCTTGATGAGCACGCGGCCAGCGCCGAACTCGCCGAGCACCTCGTGGGGAACAGTTCCCTCGGGGGTCAGCGCAACGCTGAACATGTTCTTCTTGGCGTCTTCCACGCCCTTCTTGATGGCGTTGGGGACTTCGGCGGACTTGCCCATGCCCACGCCCACGCGGCCATTGCCGTCGCCCACAACTACCAGAGCGGTGAGGGCGAAGCGACGGCCGCCCTTGACGACCTTGGACACGCGATTGATGTAAACGACGCGTTCCTCGAGCTCGGGAACGGCGCTTTCCTGTTGCTTACGAGCCATATATCCAAAACCCTTTCTAGAATTTCAAACCGGCTTCACGAGCAGCGTCGGCAAGAGCCTTGACGCGGCCGTGGTACAGGTTTCCGCCACGGTCGAACACGATCGTGGTCACGCCGATTTCCTGAGCCTTGTTGCCAATGATAGTGCCGAGCGCGGCGGCACCTTCCACCGTAGAGCCCTTGGCACCGGTGGCCTTGAACTCGGGACCCAGGGTAGAAGCGGCGCAGAGGGTCTTGCCCGTAACGTCGTCGATAACCTGAGCGTAAATGTTGCAGTTGCTGCGGGTCACGCACAGACGCGGACGAGCAGCGGTGCCGGAGATCTTGCCGCGCACGCGACGGTGGCGACGACGCAGACCGGCTTGCTTCTTCTGAAGTTTGTTCATAATGATCCCTTCAATCAAATGCCAGTAAGCGCTTAGTCTTTGCCGGCCTTGCCGACCTTGCGGCGTACGTACTCGCCCTCGTAGCGAATACCCTTGCCCTTGTAGGGCTCGGGCTTGCGCCACTTGCGGATGTTGGCGGCCACCTGGCCAACCTGCTCCTTAGAGGGGCCGTTCACGACGATCTCGGTCTGGCTGGGCACCTCGAAGGTGATGCCTTCGGGAGCCTCCACCAGCACCGGGTGGGAGTAACCCAGCTGCATCTCAAGGTTCTTGCCCTTGAGAGCGGCGCGGTAACCGACGCCCACCAGCTGCAGCTTCTTGGAGAAGCCCTTGGAAACGCCCTCGACCATGTTGTGGATGAGGGTGCGGGTGAGGCCGTGGAACGCGTTGGCCTCGCGGGTGTCCTCGGTGGGGGTGCAGATGATCTCGTCACCCTCGCGGACAATAGAGATAACGGGCTGGAAGCTGCGGGTGAGCTCGCCCTTGGGGCCCTTAACCGTCACGGTGGAGCCGTCGATGGTCACATCGACTCCGGCAGGAACGACGACGGGCAGTTTACCGATACGAGACATGTAAAGCCCTCCTTTCCTACCAAATGTAAGCGATGACTTCGCCGCCGACGCCGGCCTTGCGGGCATCGCGGTCGGTCATCACGCCGAGGCTGGTGGACACAATGGCGGTACCCAGGCCGCCCAGCACGCGGGGCAGATCATTCTTGCCGGCGTAAATGCGCAGACCCGGCTTGGAGATGCGCTTGATGCCGCGAATGGTCTTGGCCTTCTTCGGACCGTACTTAAGGGTAATCTCGAGGGTGGCACGGGGCTCACCGTCGATGACGTCGTATCCGCGAATGTAGCCTTCCTGCTCCATAATGCGGACGATCTCGATGAGCTTCTTGCTCGACGGCATGGACACGGTGTCCTTGCCGGCAGACTGGGCGTTACGCACGCGCGTAAGCATGTCTGCGATGGGATCGGTCATGGTCATGTTTTTGTTCTCCTTTGGTTCGTGATGAACCGAGCTGTCCGGTTCGCTTGAGCCCTTAACCCAAGCGCCTGTATAGCCGGCCCACCCTTGTACGCATCTACCGGTGGCTTACCAGGAAGCTTTGGTGATGCCGGGCAGTTCGCCTTTGTTAGCCAGTTCGCGCAGGCAGATACGGCACAGACCGAACTTACGGTAGTAGCCGTGGGGACGTCCGCAACGGTGGCAGCGGTTATGCTGACGCGTCGAGAACTTGGGCTCACGCTTGGCTTTGGCGATCATCGATTTCTTAGCCATGCATTCCTTCTTTCTTATGCTTAAAGGCCGCAGGATTACGACCTAAACGCCAAAAAGTTGCTTAGCGCACGGCCGGCTATTGTACGCCAGGCCGTGGCGCGTAACGGTGAGATTGGACTATTCGGCCTTGAACGGGAAGCCGAGAGCCTTCAGCAGGGCGAAGGCGCGCTCGTTGTCGCCGGCGTTGGTGACGAAGGTGATGTCCATACCGCGGGTACGATCCACCTTGTCGTAGTCGATCTCAGGGAAGATGAGCTGCTCGGTAACACCGAGGGAGTAGTTGCCGCGGCCGTCGAAGGACTTCGGGGAAATACCGCGGAAGTCGCGAACGCGGGGCAGAGCGGTGGCCAGAAGACGGTCCAGGAACTCCCACATGCGGTCGCCGCGCAGGGTCACCTTGCAGCCAATGGCCTGACCCTCACGAACGTGGAAGCCGGCGATGGACTTGCGGGCACGGCAGACGCAGGGCTGCTGGCCGGTGATGGTGCGCATGTCGTTCATGGCGGCATCGAGCAGCTTGGAGTCGCCGGAAGCGGCGCCCACGCCCATGTTCACCACGATCTTCTCAAGACGGGGAATGTCGTTGACGTTCTGGATGTCCAGCTCTTCGCGCAGAGCCGGAGCAACTTCGCTCTTGTACTTTTCCTTCAGACGAGGAGTAGCCATTTCTACTTCTACCTTTCAGTCGATGAATTAAACGCAGGATTTCCGACCCTGCGTCCCTCCCCCACCTTAAGGGAGGGCCATTTAGACTTTATAAATTAAAACCTATAAAGTCCTAGGGTTTCCCTGGTGCCCATAATTGCCGTGAAGAGCGGCCGAGCGTACTTCGTACGTGAGGGTAAGCTCTGAACGGCAAGGATGGGTGCCAGGGGAAGCCTCGATCGATTAATAATTCAAAAAATTATTAATCGATGTCTTTGCCGCACTTCTTGCAGACACGGATCAGCTTGCCCTTTTCGTTGCGCTTGTGGGCCACGCGGGTGGCCTCGTTGCAATGGGGGCAAACCAGCATGACGTTGGAAGCGTCCAGCGGGGCCTCCATGGTGGAGATGCCGCCCTGAGGGTTCTGCTGGGTGGGGCGCATGGCCTTCTTCATCATGTTGACCTTCTCCACCACAACGCGACGCTCGGAGGGAATGGAGCGCTTGATCTCGCCCACCTTGCCCTTGTCCTTGCCGGAGATCACCTTGACGGTGTCGCCCTTCTTCACATGCATCTTGGTCATTTTCGCACCTCCCCTACAGCGTTTCCGGTGCCAGAGACACGATCTTCATGTACTTCTTGTCGCGCAGCTCGCGGGCAACGGGCCCGAAGATGCGGGTGCCGCGGGGGGAGCCGTCGTTGTTGATGAGCACCGCGGCGTTCTGGTCGAAGCGGATGTAGGAGCCGTCGGCGCGACGGACTTCCTTCTTCACGCGGACAACCACGCAGCGCACGACGTCGCCCTTCTTCACGTTGCCGTTGGGCATGGCTTCCTTGACGCTGCAGATGATCACGTCACCAAGGCCGGCATAGCGGCGCTTGGAGCCGCCCAGCACCTTGATGCACTGCACCTTGCGAGCGCCGGAGTTGTCGGCCACCGCGAGCATGGATTGCATCTGAATCATATGCTTTTCCTATCTTCCTAAGAAACAGCTGACGTGCTTTCGCACACCCGCTATTTGGCCTTCTCTACGATCTTCACCAGACGCCAGCGCTTCTGCTTGGACAGCGGGCGGGTCTCCATGATCTGAACGGTGTCGCCGAGACCGGCTTCGTTGTTCTCGTCATGGGCGTGGAACTTCTTGGTGGTGGTCATCATCTTGCCGTAGACCGGATGCGGCTTGCGCTCCTTGACTTCCACGACGATGGTCTTGTCGTTGACGTCGCTGACCACAACACCCTGGCGCACCTTGCGCAGATTGCGTTCTTCAGTCATTTCTAATCTCCTTACCTGGCCTACGCGCTCAGTTCACGAGCACGCATCTCGGTGAGGATGCGCGCGATGTCCTTCTTGACCTGCTTCACACGTGCAGTGTTGTCCAGCTGGCTGGTGGCCATTTGGAAACGCAGGTTGAAAAGCTCTGCACGAGCGTCCTTCAAGCTGTTCTGCAGGTCTTCGGCAGACAGCTCACGAATCTCTGCTGCTTTCATTTACTCCTGCCCTTCCGTTTCACGAGTGACGATCCTGCACTTGATGGGCAGTTTGTTGATAGCCAGACGCAGAGCCTCGCGGGCCACTTCGTCATCAACACCGTCGATTTCGAACATGATGCGGCCGGGCTTGACGACAGCCACCCAGCCTTCGGGGTTGCCCTTACCGGAACCCATGCGGGTTTCGGCCGGCTTAGAGGTGATGGGCTTGTCCGGGAAGATGGTGATCCACACCTTGCCGCCACGCTTCATGTGACGGGTCATGGCGATACGGGCAGCCTCAATCTGGCGGTTGGTGATCCAGTGGGGTTCCAGGGCCTGAATGCCGTAGGAGCCGTGGTTCAGACGGGTACCGCCCTTAGCGTTGCCCTTCATAGAGCCACGCTGCACCTTGCGGTGCTTGACGCGCTTAGGTACGAGCATTTACTTCTGCCCCCTTTCACGACGATCGTTGCGACGGTTGCGGTTGTTGGGACGGCTGGAGCCTTCCAGAGCCGGCTGGGGAGCCTTCTGGCCCGGCAGCACGTCTCCGTGGTACACCCACACCTGGATGCCGATGGCACCGTAGGTGGTGGTGGCGATGGCGAAGCCGTAGTCGATCTTGGCGCGCAGGGTGTGCAGCGGCACGCGGCCTTCGCGGTACCACTCGCGGCGGCTCATCTCAGCGCCGCCCAGACGGCCGGAACACTGGATACGGATGCCCTTGGCACCGGACTTGATGGCAGCCTGGACCGCCTTGCGCATGGCGCGACGGAAAGCCACACGGCCTTCCAGCTGCTCGGCCACGGACTGGGCGATGAGGTTGGCGTCCAGCTCGGGGCGCTTCACCTCGATGACCTCGATGTTCACGGGGCCGTTGGCAATCTTGTCCAGCTTCTTGCGCAGGACGTCGATCTCGGCGCCCTTCTTGCCGATCACCACGCCGGGACGGGCGGTGGTGATGGAGACCTTGATCTTGTCGCCGGCGCGCTCGATGTCGATGCGGGAGACGGCGGCGCGAGCCAGGTACTTGTTCAGGAACTTGCGGATGGCAAGGTCGTTCTCAAGGGTGCTGGCGTAGTCTTTGCCGGCGTACCAGCGGCTGCGCCAATCCTCGGTGATACCGAGACGGAACCCAGTAGGGCTAACTTTCTGACCCATGAACTTAGGCCTCCTCTCGCGGTGCGACGACGATGGTGATGTGGCTGGTGCGCTTGCGAATGCGAGACGCAGAGCCCTTGGCACGGGGACGAATGCGCTTCAGGGTGGGGCCTTCGTCCACATAGGCCGCCTTCACGAACAAGGTGGAGGGGTTCAGCTGGTTGTTGTGCTCGGCGTTGGCCACGGCGGAGTTCAGGGTCTTCTCCACGGTTTCCGCGATGCCGCGGTTGGTGAAGGCCAGGATCTCCTGAGCCTGGGCGACGGACTTGCCGCGGATGAGGTCCACGACGATGCGCGCCTTGCGAGGGCTAACGCGGACGAAGCGCGAAACTGCTCTTACTTCCATGATTCCCTCTCCTATCGCTTCTTCTTATCGGCCGCGTGACCCTTGAAGGTACGCGTGGGGGCGAACTCGCCCAGCTTGTGGCCGACCATGGATTCGGTGACGTAAACCGGCACGTGCTTGCGGCCATCATGCACGGCGATGGTGTGGCCCACCATGTCCGGGAAGATGGTGCTGGCGCGAGACCAGGTCTTGATAACGTTCTTTTCGCCGGCCGCATTCATCGCCTCGATGCGGGCAAGCAGGCGGGGTTCGACGTAAGGACCCTTTTTCAAACTTCTGCTCACATTTACTCCTTAAGTCTTATCCGCTACTTCTTGCGGCGACGGATGATCAGGCGGCTAGAGGCCTTCTTCGGGTTGCGGGTACGATGGCCCTTGGTGGGAACGCCCCAGGGGGTAACCGGGTGACGACCAGCGGACTTGTTCTTGCCCTCGCCGCCGCCGTGGGGGTGATCCACAGGGTTCATGACGGTACCGCGGACGGAGGGGCGGATGCCCTTCCAACGATTGCGGCCAGCCTTGCCGATCTTGATGTTGGAGTGCTCGGCGTTGCCAACTTCGCCGATGGTGGCGCGGCAGGTGATGAGCACGCGACGCATCTCGGAAGAGGGCATGCGCAGGATGGCGTAGTTGCCTTCCTTACCCATGAGCTGGATGGAGGTACCGGCGGAACGGGCGATAGCGGCGCCCTTGCCCGGCTGCAGCTCCACATTGTGCACCAGGGTGCCGACGGGGATGTTGGCCAGCGGCAGGGTGTTGCCGGGCTTGATGTCCGCGTCCGGGCCGGAAACGACGATGTCGCCCACCTTCAGGCCCTTCGGGTGGATGATGTAGCGCTTCTCGCCGTCAACATAGTGCAGCAGAGCGATACGGGCGGAACGGTTCGGGTCGTACTCGATGGTAGCAACCTTGGCGGGAACGCCGTCCTTGTTCCGCTTGAAGTCGATGATGCGGTAGCGCTGCTTGTTGCCGCCGCCCTGGTGACGGGTGGTGACACGGCCGTTGTTGTTGCGGCCCGCCTTCTTCGGCTTCGGTGCCAGCAGAGACTTCTCCGGAGTCGAAGTGGTGATCTCGGAGAAATCCGAGACCGTCTGGAAACGACGTCCGGGGCTCGTCGGCTTGTACTGTTTGATTCCCACAGTAACAACCTTTCTGTCTTCGACCACACGGCGCGTTTCGGCTGGTAACGGCAGCCTAGCCCGCCGATGGGCCTTTCCTTCGGAACTCCCGTTCGCGCGCCTCTCCGCACACCGGAAGATCCCCTACTTAGTGGCCAGGCGATTGCCGATCGGTGAAAATGGAGGCTTAACACCGCGACGCCGTCTGTCCACGCGTCCGGGTGTGTCCATAGGGCACACAGACGCAAATGGATAGTATATGTAGCCGGGGAATGCGCCGCAAGAAGTATTTTCGCTTTTCGGCGAATGTCACAAAGCCGACACAATGGGCCGCTTTAGCGAATACCGCCCTTGTGGCCGTTGGCTTTGGGCGGGCGGCCTTGGCGGTTGGCGGGCTTTGTGCCCTTCGGGCCGCGGGGCTTCGCACTTTGGTCGGGATGCCGTGGGACGGCAGGCTTGCCGCTGCGCTTGGGGTGCTGCGAGGTAGCGGGCTTCTCCCCCTTCTCGTCATTTCGACCGGAGGGGCTTTGCCCCGGAGTGGAGAAATCCCGTGCGGGCCGAAGGCCAGAAGGGCGTTTGGGGCGGATGAGGGATTTTTCGTCCCAGCCGATGAGGTCGGTGCGGCCGGCTTTCGTGAGGGCCTCGCGCACCAGGTCGTAGTTGGCGGGGTTGCGGTATTGGATGAGCGCCCGCTGCAGCGCTTTCTCGTGCGGGGTCTTCGGCACGTAGATGGGCTCCAAAGTGAGCGGGTCCAGCCCGGTGTAGTACATGCAAGTGGCCACCGTGGAGGGCGTGGGGTAGAAATCCTGCACCTGTTCGGGGTTGAAGCCCATGTCGCGCACGTATTCCGCCAGCTCCACCGCCTCTTTCAGCGTGGAGCCCGGATGCGAGCTCATCAGGTAGGGCACCACGTACTGCTTCTTGCCAGCCGCTTCCGTTTCCCGCTGGAACGCTTCGCAGAAGCGGTCGTACACCGCTCGCGGCGGCTTGCCCATGGCCTCAAGCACCGCCGGCGCCACGTGCTCCGGCGCCACCCGCAGCTGGCCGGACACGTGGTGGTTCACCAGCTCGTGCAGGAATTCTTCGCCGTTCGGGTCTTCCATCACGTAGTCGAAGCGGATGCCGCTGCGCACGAACACCTTCTTCACGCCGGGCAGCGCCCGCAGCTTCCGCAGCAGCTTCACGTAATCCTTGTGGGTGGGCTTCATGGCCTTGCAGGGCACGGGGGAAAGGCAGCGCTTGTTCGTGCAGGCGCCCGCCTTCATTTGCTTGGCACAGGCGGGCTGGCGGAAGTTCGCCGTGGGGCCGCCCACATCATTTATATACCCCTTGAACGCAGGATCGGCCGTCATGGCCTCGGCCTCGGCCAGCAGCGACTCGTGGCTGCGGGACTGCACGATGCGCCCTTGGTGGAACGTCAGCGCGCAGAAGGCGCATTCGCCGAAGCAGCCGCGGTTGGAAGTGAGCGAGAACTTCACTTCCGCAAGCGCCGGCACTCCCCCGTCCTTGTCGTAGGCGGGGTGCCACGTGCCGGTGAAGGGCAGCCGGTAGACGGCGTCCATCTCCGCCGTGGAAAGCGGCATCGCCGGCGGCAGCTGCACCACCAGCCCCTCGCGGCCGTAGTCCTCCACCAGCGTCTTGCCCGTGAAGGGGTCGGAGTTGGCGTACTGGATGGCGAAGCTTTCCGCGAAGGCGCGCTTGGAGGAGCGCACCTCGTCCCAGCTGGGCAGCATCTCGAAGTCCACCAGGTTCTCCGTCGATTTCGCGCGAAACACCGTACCGGGGATGAAGGTGAGATCACGAATGGAAAGACCACTTTGCAGCGCCTCGGCAATCTCGACGATGGAGTGTTCCCCCATGCCGTAGGAGATAAGGTCGGCGCCGGAATCCAGCAGCACCGAGCGCTTCAGCTTGTCCGACCAGTAGTCGTAGTGGGCCAGCCGGCGCAGCGACGCCTCCACACCGCCCAAGATGATGGGGGCGTCCTTGTAGCTGCGGCGGATGAGCTGGCTGTAGGCCACCACCGCGTGGTCCGGTCGCGCGAAGGGCTTGCCGCCCGGGGTGTAGGCATCCTGGTGGCGGCGCTTTTTCGCCACCGTGTAGTGGTTCACCATGGAGTCCATGTTGCCGGCCGACACCAGAAAGCCCAGCCGCGGCGCGCCGAACTCGGTCACGCTGGCGGGGTCCTTCCAGTCCGGCTGGGCGATGATGCCCACAGAAAAGCCCTTCGACTCCAGCAGCCGCGCGATGATGGCGGTGCCGAAGGAGGAGTGATCCACGTAGGCGTCGCCGGTCACGTAGACGAAATCCACCTGCTCCCACCCCCGCGCCAACGCCGCCTCCCGCGTCATGGGCAGGAAATCAGATTCCGACACGCCAACCGAGTCAACTGATAGAGGGGTGGAGGGGGTGCTCACAAAGCGAGTTCCGCACGACGCGAAAGTGCCAGTGGCACTTTCGCCAAAGCAGGACTGTCTGAGCGACTGAGCATCTCCTCCACCCCTCCCACCGCGGTGAGCGACAGCGCCAGAAGACCCTTGGGAAACGCTCTTATGCCGGGACATCTACGTACTTTCCTTGGGGCTGTTCGTGCACGGGGTATGGGGCGGGGTCGGGGTTGAAGGCGCTGTTTTGCTGCCAGCCTTTCGGCGCCAGGATGCGCAGCGCTTTCGGCACCATCGAGATGCGGTAGGTGGTGTCTTCCAGTTTTTCGCCGTCCACCTGCGTGGGCGGCACCTGGGAAAACTTCACCACCACTTCTTTCGCCCGATAGAACTCCAGGTTCGGGAAGTTCAGATGGTGGCCGTTCTTCGCGCGAAGCAGGATATAGGTGGCCTTCGGGCGCGACAGGGGCGGGCGGGCGATGCAGATGTCGAATTGCCCGTCGACGATGGAGGCGTGGGGGCAGATGTTGAAGCCGCCGCCGTAGGAGAGGCCGTTCTGCACCGCCAGCAAATACGATTCGCCCTCGAGGAACGGGCCGCCGTCGAGCGAGATGGCCACATGGCGCACCTGCATGTGGTTGATCAGCTGGTCGAGGGCAGAGGACAGATAGAGCATGGTGCCGGTGCGGCCGGTGCGCTTGCGGCGCTCCATGGTGTCGAGCGCAATGGCGGCGTCCAGCCCGAACGACAGGGTTTCCACGAAGAATCGGCCGTTCACCAGGCCAAGGTCCATAGGCACGGGCTCGGCGCCCATGAGCTGGTCCACGGCTTTGTCGAGCTTGGTGGACATCCGCAGGGTCTGGGCGAAGTCGTTGCCGGAGCCTACAGGCACGATGCCCATGGCTGGGCGCTCCTCGGCGGCAATCTTCATAAGGCCGTTAGCGGTCTCGTGGATGATGCCGTCGCCGCCCAGCGCCACCACTGCCTTGAACCCGCGCGCGCCGGCGGCAATTTCCGCCGCGTGATAGGGGTAGAGGGTGGTGCTCACCTCCAGGCTGTCCTCCCCCAGCCGCTCCTTCAGCAGCCCCACTACCGTGCGGGCCGCTTGGGCGCCTTCGCCGTTTTGGGCGGCAGGGTTGGCTATGAGCAGGGTCTTTCCCAGCATGGGGGTCTCGATTCTTCTCGGCGTTTAACGGACAAGGGCTGCCAGACGCGCGCCCGGCAGCCCTCGAAACACAAGCGTCGTCAGGCGAAGCTTACGGAATGGCGATATCGGAATTCTTCAGCGCCTCAGCCATCTCCTGGGCCGTGGGAGAAACAACGGCGGCGGTGGAGTCACCCAGCTGGTTGATGGTGCCGGTCTGCACCAGCCACTGCGCCGCTTTCATGCGCTGGGCGGTCTCGCGCAGGGCGAACATGCGGCCCATCTCCTTGAAGGTGGCCAGCGTCTGGCGCGGATCCTGGTTGGGGTTCATGGTGTTGCACGCCTTCAGCAGGTCGTTCTCACCAATCTTCAGCTTCTCGTGACGGTAAATGGCGTCCAGCGTGAAGCCCTGCACCAGCATTTCGCGGGTCTGCAGCATCAGCATCATGCCCAGCTGCTGCTCGCCGCCGTTCTGCTGCAGGAACTGCTCCCAGCTCATGCCCTGCTGCGTCACTTCCTGCTGCAGGTTCTGGATGACCGCTTCACGGGTGTGCTCGTACATCTCGTCGGAGATCTTCCCGTTGAAGCGCTTGGCGGCCTCGGCGATGGCCATGCCCTCTACCTGCTGGTCGTACTCGCGGCGCGCTTGCATGCTCATGGACAGCGTCATGTCGTCTTTGAGCGCCTGCAGCGAAGAGTACATGGGGAAGTTCATCGCCACCCATTCGTCGGTGGGCTCGGAGGGAACCTGACGCTGGATTTCCTTCACGGTCACCTGAGCCTGAATGTCGCTTTCGGTCTCGTTGCCCTCGGCGTCAAGGCTGGGGGCCTTGAAGGTGAACTCCTTGGAATCGCCCGGCTGCATTCCCAGCAGACCCTCGTCGAAGCCGGCGGGCATGTAGCCCACGCCCAGCTTGTAGGAGCGGCTCTCGGTGGTGAGGTTCTTCAGCTCTTCGCCGTCCTCGAAGCACTTCAGGGCAATGAGGCAGTTATCGCCCAGCTCCAGCGGCTTGGGGTCGGCGGTCTCGAACTGCGGGAAGCCCTGCGACATCTGCGCCAGCTGCTGGTCCACCAGCGAGCTGTCGAAGTGGAAGGGGGGCACGTCGATGGTGATGGGATCGTAGGAGCTGATCTCGTACTCCGGCTTGGTAGTGACGTTGATGACGAAGCGGAAGCTGTCGCCGCGCTTGAGGGCGCCGTCGATGATGGGCTTCGGCGGCCACGCGGGGATGATCTCTTTCTCATCCAGCGCGAAGGGGGGCAGCAGTTCCACGGCGTCCTTCTCTACCAGAGAGTCCAGGTTCTTGATGCCCAGCTGCTCTTGAGCGCACTGGCCCACCGTCTTGCCCGGCTGGGGCTGCACGCCGTTGGCCTGGGCGAATGCCCAACCGGCCATGTCCAGCACATGGGCGACTTCCTTCTCGCTCGCAACGCATTCCAGACGGAGGATGTTGTCGCCCGTCTTGCGCATGTTGACTTTCATCGATTGGTCTCCTCTTCATAGGGGGCGGGCCCACAGCGGCCCCGGCAACAGATTATCCGTGCCATTCTAGCGCAAACATGGCCCCTACTCGATAGACTTCAGCGATTCGACCATATTCACACCATCAAGCTTGCGGCGCATGAACAGTGAGATGAGCACCGTGAACACCATGGTCAGCACGAAGGCGGCGGCGAAGCTGAGCAGGTGGATTTCGCGGCCGAACATAACGGCGTCCACCTCGGCGGAAACGGCCACGAAGCCTTCCAGGAACACCCCCATCACCAGACCCACCGCGGCGCCGATGGCGGAGAGGATGACAATTTCGCGGAAGATGTAGCTGTCCACCTCGTGGCGGGTGAAGCCGAGCACCTTCAGAGTGGCGATTTCCCGCACTCGCTCGGTGATGTTGATGTTGGTGAGGTTGTACAGCACGATGAAGGCCAGCGCCGCCGCGGCCACCACCAGCACTACCACCACCATGTCCACCGAGCGCAGCATAGAGCGATAGGTGTCGATGACCTCGTCGTTGTAGGAAACGGTGGCCACCGCCCCGCTGTCGCGCAGCTGCTCGGTGAAGGGGGTGCGGTCGGCTTCCGGGTCCGCCAGCACCACGTAGGCGGTGCGGTAGCTGGGCGCGGCGCCGAAGGCCCGCTCGTAGGCGGCGGGGGTCATGAAGGCGTAGTTGCCCACGTAGTTCTCGGCGATGGCCGCCAGCGGCACGGTGACGCGGGTGCTGGAGGCGTTGCCCATCTGGTCTTGCTCGGCGAAGGTGACGCTGTCTCCCACCTGCACCCCCAGCAGGGTCGCCGCCTTCTCGGTGAGCACACAGCCCGAATCCGCCAGGCTAATGGGCTCCTGGCCCGTTCGGGTGCGCAGGTGCCACAGCTCGCCGAACGCGGCGGAGTCTTGGGGCACTACCAGCACGGTGCGCACTTCCGTCCCGTCCTCCCCCAGCGCCAGAAGCGAGGTGGACTGCGCCTCGGTGTAGGCGGCCACGGCGGGGCCAGCCAGGATTTCCATTTCTTGCTGCTTCGCCTCTTCGGTGGCGTCTTCGTCCTGGTCGACGATGGCACTGTAGCCGGTGATGGGGCCGAACTGCTTGTCGATGATGTCGTTGATGGCGTCGTGCAGCCCCAGGCCCGTCAGCAGCAGCGCCGTGCAACCGCCGATGCCCACCACGGTCATGAAGAAGCGCTTCTTGTAGCGCAGAAGGTTTCGGAAGGTCACTTTCCACGAGAAGCTGAGCCGGCGCCAGATGGGGCGGACGCGCTCCAGCAGAATGCGCTTGCCAGCTTTCGGGGCGCGCGGCAGCATGAGGGCCGAGGGCTTCTCGCGCAGCGTGGCCGCCAGCGCCGCCCAGGTGGCCGCGAGCGTGATGGCAATGCCCACACCGCCCGATGCCAGCGCCAGGGGCCAGATGATGGAGAGGCCCTGCAGCGGCACATAGTAGATGATGGCGTAGGCCTCCATCACCACCCAGGGCAGCACGAACGAGAGGATGGCGATGCCGATGGCGCTGCCCACCACCGAGGCGGCGGCGCCGTAGAACAGGTACTTGCGACTGATGGCGGCGGGGCTGTAGCCCAGCGCCTTGTAGGTGCCGATAAGGGTGCGGTCCTCCTCCACCATGCGGGTCATGGTGGTGAGCGCCACCAGCGCCGCCACCAGGAAGAAGATGAGTGGGAACAGTTGCGCAATGTTATCGATGCGCTCGGCGTCGGACTCGAACGACACCACGCCCACGTTCTTGGTGCGGTCCATCACCAGCCACTCCGGCGGCTCCAGGGCGTCGATGTCCGCTTGGGCGTCGGCCAGCTTTTGCTCGGCTTCGGCGAACTGCGCCTCGGCGTCCGCCTTCTGGGCGTCGTATTCCGCCTGGCCCTCCGCCAGCTTCTGCTGGCCGTCGGCCAGCTGCGCCTTGCCGTCTTCGTACTCGCTGCGGCCGTCGGCCAGCTGCTGCTCGCCGGAGCGCACCTGGGCCTCCGCCGACTGCAGCCGCTTCTCGGCGGCCTCCATCTGAGCTTCGGCCTGGGCTTTTTGGTTCGCCAGCTCTTGACGGCCCGCTTCCAGCTGCGCGGCGCCCGCTTCCAGCTGGCGCTCGGATTCCAGCAGCTGCTGTTCCGCCGCTTCGAACGCCGCTTGGGATTGGTCAATTTGGGCGATGGCCTCCTGCAGCTGGTCGCGCGTGGCTTCTAGCTGCGCGCGCATCTCCTCCGGCAGCCCCGGCGTGGCGAGCTGCCCCTCCACCTGGGACAACTGCTCTTGCATCTGCGGCTTTTGGGCCAGCGCCTGTTCCAGCGCTCCCCGTTGCTGCTCCAGCTGCTCGCGCCCGGCGGCTGCCTGGGCCCGCCCCTCTTCCAGCTTTTCCTGCTGGGCGTCAAGCTGACTCTCTGCTTCCGCGAACTTCTCCTGCGCTTCCGCCCGCTGGGTGCTCAGCTGGTTCTTTCCGCTGTTCAGCTGGCTCTTGCCGCTTGCGATCTCCGCCTCGCTGCTCGTGATGGTGGCCTGTGCGGAATCCAGTTCTTTCTCGGCATCCTCCAGCTGGGCGCGGCTGTCGTTCAGCTGCTTTTCGGCATCAGCCAGCTTCGCCTCCGCGTCCGCGCGCTCCTTCTGGTAGGTGGCTCGTTCGTCGTCGAGAGTCTGCTGCGCCTCCGCCTTAATTTCCGCAAGGCGCGCCTGCTCGCGTTCCGGGGCAATGGCCTCGATGCGCCGCGCCACTTCGTCCACCTTGTCGAGGTACGCCTCCGAGCCGCTGCGCAGCTCCTTCGCGCCCGCCACCTCCACGAACGCCTCTGTGAAGGGTAGGTCGGCGGCGAAATCCTCTTCTAATATATACATATACTGGTCCAGCTCGCCGGAGCCGAGCACGGTGGACCCCAGCGAGGCCGAGGTCACGTAGTAGGGCGAGTGGACGAAGCCCACGATGGTGAAGTCGGTGCGCGCCAGCACGTCCTCCAGGTTTGTGGCGCCTTCGTCGATGTGGAGCGCCTCCCCCTCTTCCACCGGCTTGTTCATCACCCGGTCGGCGGAGATGACGCACTCCCCCGGCGCACTGGGCCAGCGGCCGGAAGCCAGACTGATGCGGTTCAGGGAGTCGTCGCCGTTGCCCGGCAGCGAGTGCACCCGCATGGCGTACTGTTCGCTGCCGATGGTGGTCATGACGTCGGCCTCGTAGGCGCCTTCCGCCCGCGCCACGCCCTCCACCTTCGCCAGCGCGTCGATGTCGGCGTCGGTGAGCCCCATGGTGGAGACCACGCGGATGTCCATCAGGTTGCTCTGGTCGTAATAGATGTCGGCGGCGGTGTTCATGTCGTCGGGAGTCGCGCGCAGCCCGGCGTAGAAGCCGGTGCCCAGCGCCACAATGGCAGCAATGGCCACGAACCGCCCCAGGGACGTTCGTACGGTGCGCGCTATGTCCTTCCCCGCCGCTTTCACGCCGCTACACGCCAGCCTTCCGCAGGCACGGCGGCAACGCCCCGGCCCCGGCCGTGGGCCCACGGCGTCACGCGCGAGCAGTCAGCAGAGGCGGTGCAGGCCTCTGCCTTGAATTCGTTGGGATTGAGCTGAAATTCCGCCATCTTCGCCCTACCACTCCAGCACGCTGGCGGGCAGCGGGTGCTCGTTCAGTTCTACGGCGTCGGCGCGGCCCTCGCGCACGTGGATGACCCGGTCGGCAATGCCGCAGAAGGCGGCGTTGTGGGTCACCATCACCACCGTCTTCCCCGTTTTCGCGCACATCTCCTGCAGCAGCCCTAAGATGGCTTTGCCGGTTTCGTAGTCCAGGGCGCCGGTGGGCTCGTCGCACAGCAGCAGTTTGGGGTTTTTCGCCAGCGCGCGGGCTATAGCCACCCGCTGCTGTTCGCCACCGGAAAGCTGCGCCGGGAAGTTCTGGGCCCGATGCTCCAGCCCCACCAGAGCGAGCGCCTCGAGCGCGTCCAGCGGGTTCTCGCAAATCTGCGCCGCCAGCTCCACGTTTTCCTTCGCCGTCAAGTTGGGCACCAGGTTGTAGAACTGGAACACGAAGCCAATGTCGTGGCGGCGGTAGAGGGTGAGCTCTTTCTCGGAAGCGCGCGAGATGTCCTTGCCGTCAAGCAGCACCCGGCCCGTGGTGGGCGAATCCATGCCACCGAGGATGTTGAGGAAGGTGGTCTTGCCGGCGCCCGAGGGACCCACAACCACCACGAACTCCCCCTGCTCGATGGCCAGCGACATGCCGCGCACGGCCGCCACCTCCACCTCGCCGGTGCGGTAAACCTTGCTCACATCCTCAAACTGCACAAAAGCCATGAACGCTCCTCGCCAGCCCATCCCATTTCTGCATAAGGAACCCAACTGTACCGCAAACCACGCGCCCACAACCCGTCACCCCCAAACACCGCCAAAAATCCCATCCCACCAACGAAAGATGAGTGAATTACTTGGGTATTACGCGGGGGCAACGGATGGGCGGTGTTGCGGCAACGGGCTTGAAAAGCGGCCGCTAGAGTCGACTCCAGGAGCGTACATTGCGGTTGTTGGCAATCGTGTTGGGACGTTGTGCAGCGGGCACGCATCCTTTCACCTGACAAAGAAAGGAGCAGATCATGAGCGCATCTCAAGAAACGTCTGCGTCAAGCGTGCAGCCTGCAGCCACAACGGCCACGCAAAAGACCTCCGCTTCCCCTGCGGCATCTGCGGCGAAGACCCTGGGCTTCTTCGGCTTCTTCGCTATCACTGCCTCTATGGTCATGACGGTATATGCGTACCCGAACTTTGCATCTTCGGGCATGCATCTTATCTTCTTCTTGATCCTGGGCGGCGTCTTCTGGTTCTTACCAGTAGCGCTGTGCGCAGCGGAAATGGCCACTGTCAAAGGCTGGCAAAGCGGCGGCATCTTCGCCTGGGTGGGAAACACCCTGGGCAAGCGCTGGGGCTTTGCAGCTCTGTTCTATCAATGGTTCCAAATTACCGTAGGATTCGTCACCATGGCGTTCTTCGTCCTGGCGGCTATCTCTTACCTGGTAGGGTGGGACGCCCTGTATAACAACCCGCTCGTTATGTTCATCGGCGTCGCCATCATCGTTTGGGCCCTGACCCTTACTCAACTGGGAGGCACCAAGCTCACCGCCCGCATCGCCAAGATCGGCTTCTTCGGCGGCGTGCTGGTACCGGCCGTCATTCTGCTGGTAGGCCTCGTTGCCTACCTGGTCACCGGCGGCGTATCCCAAATCGATCTTGCCACCGCCAGCTACATTCCGGACTTCACGAAGACCGGCACGCTGGTCATCTTCGCATCGTTCATCCTGGCATTCGCCGGCGTTGAGGCTTCGGCCAGCCACGTGAACGAGCTGAAGAACCCCGGTCGCACCTATCCGCTCGTGATGATCGTGCTCTGCATCCTCACCATCGTGTTGGACACCTTGGGCGGCATGGCCGTAGCCATGACCATTCCCCTGGAGACCCTCGAAGGCAACATGAGCGTTGGCGTCATTGCCGCGTTCGCCGCCATCTTCGACGCCCACTTCCATGCCGGTTGGCTGGTATACGTGGTGGCGTTCCTGCTGGCCGCTGGCGTGCTCGCCGAGATCTCTTCCTGGATCGTCGGCCCGTCTCGCGCGCTGCTTGCCACTGCTGAAGACGGCATCATCCCGAAGTCTTTCGCCAAGACCAACAAGCATGGCGTAAGCGTCAAGACCGTTGTCATCCAAGGCATCATCGTCACCATCTGGGACGCCGTGCTGTGCGGGTCTATGGCCCTCTCCGGCGGCTCCAGCTCTTCGGTGGCATACCTGACCGCCGTTGGCCTGACCGTTGTCATCTACCTGGTGGGTTACGTCCTGTTCTTCCTGGCCTACTTCGTGCTGGCCCTGAAGCGCAAGGACCTCCCCCGCGTGTTCAACGTGTTTGGCCACAGCACCGTGGGCAAGTGCATCATGGCCGGCATTGGCCTGGCTGTGACCCTGTTCGCCCTCGTTATCTCGTTCTTCCCGTCAAGTGAGCTGTCGGCGCAGGCCAACGTGGTCTACGTGATAACCCTTGTCGTTTGTTGGGCCGTTTCGGTTGCCATTCCGTTCGTCATTTACGGGCTGCGCCACCATTGGGACGGCACGGTGAAGAAGGCACAGAAGCCGACTGATACGAAGCCTACCGCCCATACCGGCCGCTCTGCGCACCATGTTGCATAGCTGAAACGCTCTACCGATTGAAAGGAAGCAACAAAATGACCGACAAAGACGTCAAGCTGGTCTCCACTGAAGAACTGGCCGAGATGGATGCTCAAACGCAGTATCTCAGCCCGATCTTTGGCTCCTACGCATCCGATGCCGAGATGCCGGAGACCAAGTTGAACCACGACCCCATCGAGCCGCGCATTGCCAGCGAAATCATCCGCGAGTACATCGGCACCGAGGGCAACGCCCATCAGAACCTGTGCACCTTCGTGCAAACCTACATGGAGCCCGAGGCCACTGAGCTGATGAAGGAAACCCTCGACAAGAACGCCATCGACAAGGACGAGTACCCGATGACGGCCGACCTCGAGAACCGCTGCGTGAAGATCATCCAGAACCTGTGGAACGCCAACCAGGACGAGGAGCCCATGGGCACCTCCACCGTCGGCTCTTCCGAGGCCTGCATGCTGGGCGGCCTGGCGGCTCTGTTCCGCTGGAAGGCCCTGGCGAAGGCTGCCGGCATCGACATTTACTCTTCGCACCGCCCGAACCTGGTCATCACCTCTGGCTACCAGGTATGCTGGGAGAAGTTCTGCCGCTATTGGGACATTGAGATGCGCGAAGTGCCTATGGACGCCGACCATCTGTATATGACTCCTGAAGAGTGCATGAAGTACGTTGACGACCACACTATCTGCGTTGTCTGCCTGCTGGGCATCACCTACACCGGCCGTTACGACGACATCAAGGGCATCGACGCCGCGTTGACCGAGTACAACAAGACCACCAACATGCCTGTCCGCATCCATGTGGACGCTGCTTCCGGCGGCTTTGTTGCCCCGTTCATCGAGCCTGACCTCAAGTGGGACTACCGTCTGCCCAACGTTTGGTCCATCAGCGCTTCCGGCCACAAGTACGGCCTGGTTTACCCTGGCATTGGCTGGGTCACCTGGCGCAGCAAGGAAGCCCTGCCTGAGGATCTGATCTTCTGGGTGAGCTACCTGGGCGGCCAAGAGGCCACCATGGCTATTAACTTCAGCCGCTCCGCTTCTCAGATCATCGGCCAGTACTACGTGTTCATGCGCAATGGCTTCGAGGGCTACAAGGAAATCCAGATGCGCACCATGGACGTGGCGCATCACCTGGTAGAGGGCATCAAGAAGATGGGCATCTTCATCATGTACGAAGAGGCCACCGAGATCCCGATCCTCTGCTGGAGCCTGGACCCCGCCGCTGGCAAGAAGTGGACTCTGTACGACCTGGACGATCGTCTGCGCATGCATGGCTGGCAGATTCCTGCCTACCCGCTGCCGGCGAACATGGAAGACGTCACCTGTCAGCGTATCGTGACTCGTGCTGACCTGTCCATGGCCATGGCCGACAAGTTCCTGAAGGATATGGCAACCGAGATCAAGAACCTGGACAACGCCTCCATCATCGGCGCCCAGGACACCAACATCTCCAACAAGTCCTTCGATCACAGCGGCCGCTAATCGCTCGTTGATTTAGCCTAACGCACCAGAAGGGGGTTCCGCATTGGAGCCCCCTTTCTTATTGTCCGCTCGGATCGGGCCGGAAGGGTTATTGCAAGCTGCAAATGCTTAGCCTTGCCATTGCTGGCCGCGGAGGATGTAGGAGAAGCCGGGCTTGTTGCCTACATCGGGCAGGTGGTAGATGTCCGCTTCAGTGAAGGGCTCGGCGAAATCTACCAGGCGGCGCTGGTTGCCCAGCGGGTCGTAGGTGCCCACGTAGGACTCCAGGCCCTCCTCGGTGTCGCCCACCCAGCGGGCGTTGCCGCCGCACTGGCTGACGCACTGGGGAAGCTCGCCTTGCTGCAGCTTCTGCTCGCAAAGGGTGCACTTCTCAACAACGCGCTCTTCCTCGTTCAGGTAGCGCACGCCGTAGGGGCACGCCATCACGCAGAACTGACAGCCGATGCACTTCTCCTTGTCGATCTGGATGGAGCCGTCGGCCACCTTGTGGGAGGCGGCGGTGGGGCACACGTGCACGCACTCGGGGTTCTCGCAGTGCTGGCAGCTGACGGTCAGGAAGTACATGTACACGTCGGGGAACTGGCCCGATCCGCCGGGGATGGGGTTGGGTCCCACGCGCACCACCTTGTTCCAGTAGCTGCCGATGGGCACGCTGTTCACGGCCTTGCAGGCGACGCTGCAGGCCAGGCACCCCACGCAACGGTTGAGGTCGGTGATGATAGCCTTGCTCATAATCTACTCCCTCCCCTCGTAGGTGGGCAGCCATTCTTTCAGGCGCGGGTCGTCGGACGTGTGGATGATGGGGGTGCCGTCGCTGGCGCAGGGCACCGGGTTGCCGAAGGGCGAGTTCTCCGGCGTGGCCTTGTAGATCTTGGCCAGGTAACCGCGCAGGTTCGACGTGCCGGAATGCGGGTCTTGCGCGCGGTTGTCGATCAGCTGGTTCACCGCGGAGAGCTGGAAGCCGTGGCCGGCGTCCTGGGAAAGCTCCGGATACCACCAGGTGTGCTCGCAGTTGATGACGTTCTTCGCCACGCCATAGTACAGGTCGGCCACTTCGCGAATCTTGCCCCATTCGGTCTCGATCCACACCCAGTCGCCCTGCTCGATGCCGTACTCGGCGGCCGTCTCGGGATTGATCTCCACGCGCGGCACCGGCCAAAGCTCGCGGCACCAGGGCAGCTGGCGATGCTCGGAATGGAAGTACACGGGGATGCGGCGGCCGGTGGTCACCGTGAGCGGATACTCCTCGGCACGCTCCGGCTCGGCTTGGCGGTCATGCGGCGCCGGGAACCAGTTGGGCAGGAACCACTCGGGGTTGTCCGGGTAATGGGACTCCATAACCGTGGACCACAGCTCCTGCTTCATGGTGGGGGTGAACCAGCCGGGCTTCCAGTCGCCGATGCCGTTGCCGGCGGTGTAGTCCAAACGGGCCCATACGCGGTCGCGGGAACGCAGGCCGCCGGTCTGGTAACGGCGGTAGGTGCCCCACTGCTTCGGGTCAACTTCCTTCGCCTGCCACCAGCCGTTCTTCTGAAATTCGGCCACGTACTCGTCCCAGGTGTACTTCGGAGTGATCTCGGAAAGCGGCTTGCCCTTGAACTCCTTCTTCACAATCTGGCCGTTCTCGACGGTCCACTCAACGTTGAGCCACTCGTCGTCGGAGAACAGCTTGATGGAGTCGTCCAGCTGCCACTGGATGTCGGGCCACTCGTTGCCGGGCTCGTCGGTCCACTTCCAGTTCATGCGGCGCGCCAGGTCCATGACAATCTCGGGGTCGTACTTGGCCTCGGCGGGCGGCTGCACGCACTTCACGGTGGCACCCATAGCGCCGGCGGAACCCTGGGACGCGCGCGGCGAGTTCAGCTCAATCCAGTGGGCCACCGGCAAAATGACGTCGGCAGCGTCGGTGGAGGGGGTGTGCCACAGGTTCAGGTCCACATAGAAGTCGAGCGACAGCAGGCCCTCCCACGCAACCGTGGTGTTGGCAAAGGCCATGAAGTTACCGGACTCGTTCCACAGCGCCCGCACCGGGTAGGGGTCGCTGGAAACCATGGTCTCGTAGATGGACGGACCGTCGCACCAGTACTGCCACCAGCCCAGAAGCGGGAACTTCTCGATGCCGATCTGCTTCAGGTTAACCTCGGCCGGCGGAGTGGAAGCGCCCGGCGCCCAGGCGGAGAAGCCCTGCAGGTCGCCGTCGATGGGCACCAACGTCGGGCCGCGGTGGCCGCCCGGGGTGTCCATGTTGCCGGTGATGCCCACCAGGTTGTCCAGCGCGCGGCAGTTCAGGATGGCGTTGCAACCGTGCTCGGTGGCCAGCATGTACTGAATGCCGCCGTTGCCGTAGCCGGTGGAGGGGTCCAGGCGCGTGCCGTACACGGTAGCGGCTTCCTCGATCTGCGCGGCGGGGATGCCGGTGATCTCCTCGGTGGTGGCCAGGTCGAACTCGGCGGCGCGGGCCTTGTAGTGCTCCCACACCGGCTTCACCTTCACGGTGCGGCCGTCCTTCAGGGTAATCTCGAACTCGCCCTCGATGGCGGGGTCGATGGCCGGGTCGAAGGGCATAAGATCGGGCACCCAGCCCTGCACCTGGCCGGGCAGCAGGTTGTCCTGCGCGGCGTCGCGGCCCTCATAGGCCTTGGTGGTGGAGTAGTTCTCCCCTTCCCAGAAGCCGCCGGTCTCGTCGATGCGGCCCTCCTGGTCGGCGTTGAACCAGGTGAAGGCGCCGTACTGGTGCTCCACGCCGTCTGCCTTCAGCGCTTCCCAGTTGTTGTCGTACACCAGGAACTTATAGGGGCTGCCGCCCTCCACAATGTCGCACTCCTTCAGCAGGTGGGTGTGCACGTCCCAGTAGGAGCCGTCGGTGCGCACCGTGGGGAAGCTGTTGGCGGCCATCCACTCGGCGTCCAGGTCCTCGCACACCAGGAACGGGGCGTTGGTCCACTTCTTCACGTACAGCTCATCGTAGAGCTTCTTCTCGATGATGACGTTGGTCCAGGCCAGCGCCAGCGCGCCGTCGGTCTGGGGATGCAGGTTCTGCCAGTTGTCTGCCTCCTTGCCCATGTTGGCCATGCGCGGGTCAACCGAGATGTGGTAGTCCGCCCTGCTGGCCACGTCGACGGTGGTGCGGCAGGAATCGTCGTAGTTGGACAGCTCGGAAGCGCCGCCCCACTGCACGTACACCCGGGGACGGGTGATGGTTTCCATCCAGCTCATGGCGAACTGGGAAACCATGGTGGTGGCAAAGTGGCGCGGGCCCTTGCAGATCTGCCACGCCTCGATGTTGTTGGGGGTTTCCAGCATGTTCTTCAGAATGGACTCCGAATGCATGCACCAGATGCGCGAGGTGCCCACCTGGCAGGCGATGGCCTCGCCGCCGTACTTGCCCTTGATCTCCATGAAGTTGCTGATGATGGTCTCCATGGCCTCGTCCCAGCTGATGCGCTGCCAGCCGGGCTCCTCGCCCTTGGGGTTGGTGCGCTTCATGGGGTAATGCAGACGGTCGGGGTGGTAGGCCGCCTGCACGGACGACTGCGACTTGGTGCAGCAGTTGCCCATGGACTGGAACGCGCCCTCGTCGCCCTCGATGCGGATGGCGCGGCCGTCCTTGACGATCACCTTCACGCCGCATTCCATCTTTCCGCAGCCGCGGCAGCACGTTTTAACCTCGACGGTGTCTTGCCCCGACACCACCGGGTACGTGTCCTCCGCCAACGCAACGGTGGCGGAAGCGCCGAAGGCAGCGGCGGCGGCACCGGTGATGGCGGCCGTCTTCAGGAACGTGCGACGCGTACACGTCAGAGATCCCATATTTCCTCCTTCTTTCTTTCCCCGTCTCTCCTTAGGACGGGCTCCCGTGGCGCTGCCGGGCTCGCGTGAAGCAGACAAGGGGGAAGCGAATCCCGAAGCGCCAAGCGCACCATAGCCCGCCCGAGGGGGTCATAAGCATCCCCGCAGCTGTTGATTTTGCCGCCGCAGCGCATCATAAATTTCGCTGATTTTTACGACGAGGACGCGCTGACCTGGTGTTTCTTGAAGAAGGGCACGACGCGAGAAATGCGACTTCTGAAATCTCGCCAGCCTCGCGTCTCTTATAATTTTCAACACCACGTCATTCCGAACTCTGTTGTCATCCTGAGCGGAGGCCAAAGGCCGTAGTCGAAGGATCTCACCCAGCCGCGGAGATCCTTCGACTGCGCGCTTCGCGCTCCGCTCAGGATGACAACGGGTGGGTCGAGATGACGACAGGGGCACCATGGAGGGCATGAGGGGGTTTACATGAACCAGGGTACTGCGAGCGGGCCTATGCGCCCCACCATCCCCTATTCGAAAACGCGCATCGCCGGCATGGCGCTGTATTGGTCGTGGATCTTCATCATGTTCAACAGCATCCAGCCCTACGCCTACCTTCAGGACAAGCGCCACGCCCTGTACCTGGGGCTGCTCATTTCGCTGCTGGCGGCCGTGGCCATGCTGGCCTTCCTGGCGCTGGAGTCGAAGAACAGCAGCAGCTGGCGCGACAACCGCCCGGTGATGTTCATCTCGGTGGCAGCCATGACCGTCGGCGCCATCGTCACGCCGTTTTGCGACACCAGCACCTCGACGGGCATGCTCATCTTAGGAATTGCCTCCATCATGACCGGCAGCGGGTCGACGCCCCTGCTCGTGTGCTGGTGCGAAGCGCAGGCGCCGCTGGGCGGCCGCGCCACATTGTGCGAAGTGGCCCTCGCGTTTTTGACGGCGTTTCTGATCTCTCTGGTGCTGGCCATCGCGCCCGCCATGGTGGCCATCATCGCAACCGTCATCACGCCCGGCGCATCGCTGGCGCTGCTGCTGAAGAGCCCGGTCAACCAATTCCTCCCGAAATCAAGCGCCGCCCCGGCGCCCGTTGCCGACGACGCCCCCACCGCCGCACAGGCCTTCCCTCCCGTGAAGCTTTCCGCCGAGACCAAGCGCCTGTTCGCCAAGGGTCTACTGGGCGCGCTGCTCATCGGCGGCCTGGCCGGCTTCTTCGACGTCTTCACCGGATTCTCCACCTTCCATGTGGAGGACAGCTACGGCCTGTTCCTGTTCATCGCCGGCAGCTTAGGGTTTCTGCTGCTCTCGGTGCTTGTGTGGAAATTCCCGCGCGACAACGTGTTCATCGCCTTCCGGCTTTCCATGCTGCTCATGTGCCTAGGACTGCTGGCGGCGCCGTTTCTGGCCACCACGCTGGGTATCTCTTCCATCGTGTTCGCCGGGTACAACTGCTACTGCGCCGTTATGTTGGCGGTGAGCGCCGACGTTTCCCGGTCATTCCGCATCAACCGCTCCCGCTGCGTGGCCACCGCCTTTGCCGTGCTGTACCTGGGCGAGGCGCTGGGAGAAGGGCTCTCCCACGGCATGCAGTCGCTCATCGAAGGCGTGCCGAACCTGGCCTTCATCACACTGATCGCCGTGTCGCTGCTGTTCATTTCCAGCCTGTTCTTGTTCACGGAAGTGGATCTTATCAAGATTGGCATCGGCGAAGTGGACCTGACCGTCACGAACCCTCGCAGCCTGCGGAAGGGCGAGGCCGGCCTGCCGAATGCCGAGGCAACCGCAGATACCACTGCCACCCGCCCCGCAAGCGCCGCCGACCCCTCCCCCGCGCCAGCCGCCGCGCCCGAACCTCAGCCGGACCCCATCGCCATCATCATCGAGCGCTTCCACTTGAGCCCCCGCGAGGGCGAAGTGCTGCCGCTGCTGCTGGAGGGCCGCACCATCTCGCGCATCCAGGAGACGCTGTTCATTTCGCAGGGCACTGTGAGCACCCACATCCGCCACATCTACCAGAAGACCGGTTCCGCCAACCGTCAGGAGCTCATCGACCTCTCGCTGGCCATTCTTGACGAGAAAACCGCCCGGAGCACCGCAGAATAAGGGTTATTTATGATGCTGATGATATTGACCGCAACCTGCAGCGGGCGCATACTCTGAGGCAATCTGAAGCACAACAGAAGCCGGGGGGCTTTGAGGCAGAGGCTTCATCCTAGACAGGATGGAGAACTCACATGGGTGCTTTTCCGTAAAACACATTTTCTTTCTTCCAGTGCGGCCATCTGGAACGATCGGCTGCGCCCTGCGGCCATCTCCGCCGAAATGACGAACAGAAAGGAACCACCATGTCAGACTTTGAAGCATTCACTATCGATGACGATTTCGATCCGCTCGCGCCCCTTGGATTCGATGGCGAAGAGGGGCCGGACGATTACAGCGACTACATGCCGCCCATTCCCGACGCCCAGTTCTCTCGCGTGCCGGAGCCCGTTCCCGTCTCGCCCGAGGAACGCATCGAGAAGCTGCTGCAGGGGCTGCCCGGCCAACGCTTCCGCGTGCTGCACCTGGCGCAGCTGGCCCGCGAGGAGCCGCTCACCATGGAGGCGATGGTAGCGGGCCTGGACGATGCCTACCCCCAGCGCGCGAGCGTGTTCTCCGCCGCCCAGCTGGTGGAGCTGCTGGAGAAGGCGGGCGGCCTGGAAGTGGCGGGGCGGCTGGACGAGGCCGGCAACGTGGTGCCGGTGAGCGAGCCCGCTGCCGCACCCGCGCCCGACGAGCTGACCGATGAGGAGCTGGAAGCGCTGCTGGCCGACGGCGACAACCGCCTTGCCGTGGAAGAGGCGCCGGCGCTTGTCTATCTTGCCACCCCGGCCGGCACTCTAGTGCACGACCAGTACGTGAACCTGGGCAACATCGAGGCGCTCGTGGCGAAAGAGCCCCGTTACGACGAGGTGTACCGCACCATCTTCGGCCTGGTGACCGCCGAAGGAGGCGCCACCATGAAGGAACTGGACGCCGCCGTCAACGGTTTCGAAGTCATGCAAGAGCCCAAGCGCTTCTGCGGCTACTTCCTGGACCGCCTAGAGAAAGCCGGCGCCGTGGAATACCGCGACATCTGGCAAGCCACCCCCTTGGGCCACCAATTCGCCACCACGCTCTAGCCCCGTCCCGCCCCACGTCATCTCGACTGGAGGCGCAAAGCAGCCCACCCCCATTGTCATCCTGAGCGAAGCGCGAAGCGCGGAGTCGAAGGATCTCCCCCAACCGCAGAGATCCTTCGACTCCGGCCTTGCGGCCTCCGCTCAGGATGACAACAAGAAAGGAACCATCATGTCTAACGAATTCTCCGAACTCATCGAGCTCACGCGCGGCCGCGCGGCCACCTACAGCTTCCTCTCCAGCCTCTTCCGCCTGGAAGTGGACGAGGACATGCTGGCCACCCTGAAGGCCATGCCCTTCCCCGCCCACACCGGCAACGCCGACGCCGACGAGGGCAACCGCCTCATCTGCACCTACCTCTCCACCTGCGACAGCCGCGTGCTCACCGAGCTGGCAGTGGACTACGTGCGCACCTTCATCGGCGCCGGCAACGACGGCTACTCCGCCGCCTACCCCTTCGAGAGCGTCTACACCTCCCCCAAGCGCCTGATGATGCAGGACGCCCGCGACGAGGTGCTGGCGGTTTACCGCGCCTTCGGCCTGGACAAGCGCGAAAGCTGGAAGGAAGGCGAAGACCACATCTCCTGTGAATTCGAGTTCATGCAGGTGCTCTGCGAGCGCATCGCCGCCGCGCTGGAAGAGGGAGACGAGGCCGAAGCGGTGCGGCTGCTGACCGCCCAGCGCAACTTCCTGGATGATCACCTATGCGCGTGGTTCCCCATGATGTACCTGGACATGCAGCGCTTCCCCCGCACCGACTTCTACCGCGGCCTGGGCAAGCTGGCGAACGGTTTCCTGTCCAACGAGCGCCAGCTTTTGGACGAGCTGCTGGAAGACGACGAGGCGGCCGAGGAAGCGGCTGCCTAGCGCGACCGCACGAGCGAGGAGGCGAGAATCGTGGGAATCCTGGAATCGATGCTGGCGCTGCTGGGCGCCATCGAGAGTGATGCGGTGACGGTGAACCCGGCGCGGTGCATCAGCGTGCGGCACCTGAGGGCCCAGTGCCAGCGCTGCGTTGACAGCTGCACCACCGGCGCGCTGGCTCGCGAAGGCAGCGAA
Organism: Eggerthellaceae bacterium; assembly: GCA_022791455.1. Classification (GTDB taxonomy): domain Bacteria; phylum Actinomycetota; class Coriobacteriia; order Coriobacteriales; family Eggerthellaceae; genus Parvibacter. The sequence continues at coordinate 19,798 of JAAVZC010000008.1, read as the reverse complement.
CTGGTGGCGCGTCCGGAGCTGTGCATCGGCTGCGGCACTTGCGCCGCCGCCTGCCCCACCTCTGCCATCGAGACGGCGGCGCTTTCCGACGACGCCCTCACGAGCATGATGCGCACCAGCGTGAAAGCCACGAAAGGACACCCCGTGTTCGCCTGCGAGAAGGCGGTGGCCCGTTACCGCGACGCGCTGGACCCGGCGCAGCTGGGACGCGAGGTGGCGGAAGTGAAGTGCCTGGGGCGCCTGGACGAATCGGCGCTGGCGGGCCTTGCCGCCTACCGCAGCTTCGACGCCACGCTGGTCTGCGGCGATTGCGAGAACTGCCCCCAGGCCCCCGGCGGCGCCCAGGTACGCAAGATTGCTGCATCCAGCCAAGGGCTTGTGCGCGCGTTCGGATCAGCCATGGACATCCGCATCACCGATCAGATGCCCGACCACTGTCTGACGGGCGTTAGCACCAAGCACGGCCTCTTCCGCCGCGAGAAAGCCGCTGCCGCCCCCTCCCCTGCCAGCGGCATGGACCGCCGCGAGGTGTTCTCCTCCGCGAAGAACGCCGTCACAACCCAAGCGGCCGACCTTGCCGCCGAAGCGCTGGGGATCGCGCAGGTGCCCGAAGAGCCGCCGCTCAAGAACCGCGTGGGCAAGATCAACAGCGAGGGCACCCTGCCGCAGTTCGTGCCCTCTCGCCGCACCCGCCTTTACAACTACCTGGGCCACATCGGTGCGCCCCAAGCGGAAACCGTGAGCAGCGCCACCATCGGCACTATATCCATCGACGCCGAGAAGTGCCGCCAGTGCCGCATGTGCGCCACCTTCTGCCCCACGGGAGCGCTGCGCCGCCTGAACGGCGAGCCCGAGCCCGCCGCGGCCACCAAAGCCGGCGAGTACCGCCGCACCGCCCCCAACAAGCTGGCGAGCGCCGCGCTTGACGGCAGCGGCGCGCCTTCAACCGACATTCCCGCTGAAGCCCATTCCGCTGCGGCCGACATCCCCCCATCGGCCGCCGCGGAATACGGCCTGCTGCACCGCCCCGCCGCCTGCGTCCAGTGCCGCGCCTGCGAGCAGATATGCCCTGTGGACGCCATCACCGTCTCCGACACCATCCCGCTCGCGGAGTTCATGGGCAAGCAAGCGGTGGTCTTCCGCATGACCCCTCCCGTCTGGAAGCCCAACCAACCCGACTCCATGTACCTAAAAATCCACGAAGTAATAGGCCCCGAACTAGAAATGTGCATGTTCTAACCCCTCGTCATCTCGACCGAAGGGGTGAAGCCCCGTAGTGGAGAGATCTTCGCGGCTCCCACAGCGTTCTCGGAAGTCGGAAAGATCTCTCCACTCCGCTCCCTTCGGTCGCTCCGGTCGAGATGACGAAAAGAATAGGAGCCCCATGCCTGCTCTCAACTACACTCTCCCGGATTTTACGGCTCATTTGGGGCTGAACCTGTTCTTTGCGCGCGTGCTGGTGGAGCACCCAGGTTGGGGGCGGCCCGGCGCGCGCATCGAGAGCATCTACGGCAACTTCCCCGGTTGCCGGCTGAACGGCGGGCGCGCCTACCTGCGCGAGCCCTTCACCCCTCAGCAGATCAACTGGACTTTCAGCGTGCTGGCGGAATACGGCATCCAGCCGCGCCTCACCCTCACGAACATGCAGGCCACCGTCCAAGAGCTGGACGGCCCCTACGCCCGCATCATCCTGGAAGCGGCCGCGCGCGCCGGAGCGGGCGCCATCGTCTACAACGAAGAATTGGGTCGCGAAGTGCAGCGGCGCTACGGCCTGCCCCTCACCCTCTCTACCACGGTGCCGCTGGAAACAACCGCCCAGCTGAACCAGAAGCTGCGCGACTACGACTACGTGGTGCTGGACTACAACCGCCACAAAGACGAGGATTACCTGCAGGCTATCGAGCGCCCTGAAAAAGCTGAGCTCATGGTGAACGAGTTCTGTGTAAAGGGTTGCCCGCATCGCCAAGAGCACTACCGCCACAACAGCGAGGATCAGCAGCAAGGCCAGCTGCGGCCCTTCCCCTGCCGCTCGAACCGGCCGGATTTCTTCGACCATAAGCCGGGACACCCCGTTCAGTTCACCGCAGACGAAGTGGACGCCGTCGCCCAGCGCCATTCCATTTCCCAGTTCAAGATTGTCGGCCGCGGCGCCCCCACCGCCACCCTTGCGGAAGCCTGCCTCCACTACCTCATAAAACCGGAGGCGAACGAAACCGTCCGGGCGCTCCTGGCCCAAGCAACCAGTCGCTAGCCCAACGCCACATCCAGGATCATCATGAGCGTAAAGCCCAACGCCACGCCGATGGTGCCGATGTTGGTGTGGCTGCCCATTTGCGTCTCGGGGATGAGCTCCTCCACCACCACGTAAATCATCGCGCCGGCGGCGAATGCCAGGATGAAGGGCAGAAACGGCTGCAGAATGCCCGCGATGGCCAGCATCAACAATGCCCCCAGCGGCTCCACCGCGCCCGACCCCACGCCGTAGGCGAAGGCGCGCCCCTTCGACAAACCGGCCGACACCAGCGGCGCCGCCACAATGGCCCCCTCGGGCACGTTCTGAATGGCAATACCGGCCGCCAGCGCCATCACGCCCGCCAAGCTCATGCCGGCGTCTCCTGCAAGCCAGCCCGCCAGCACGGCGCCCACCGCCATGCCCTCGGGCAGGTTGTGCAGGGTCACGGCGAAGATGAGCATCGTCGGTTTCTTGAAGTTGGAAGCGGGGCCCTCCATCTCCTCGTCCAAGTGCATATGGGGCAGCAGATGGTCGAAGGTGAGCAGCATGCCCACGCCCATGAGGAAGCCCACGGCGGCGGGCACCCAGCCCACCATGCCCTGCGACTCCGCCGACTCGATGGCGGGCACAATGAGGCTCCACACGCTCGCAGCAATCATCACGCCGGCGGCAAAACCCAGCAGCGCCTTCTGCACGCCGGGGCTCATCTGCTTTTTCATAGTCAGGGAGAATGACGCGCCCAGCGCCGTGCCGAAAAACGGCAGCAGCAGGGCAATCAAGATGCCTGTCGTCGCCTCGTCCATGCGCCCTCCTAAAGCTTCAGTTCTTACCCCGAAACCCTAGTTCAACGCCATAGGATTGAGCCCAAGAACCGCCAACTGAAACCAGCTTGGCAAACGCAGGGAACTATTGCTTGCGCTTGAAACGAGGCTTGGCGTCGGCGACGGACGGCTTTTTGCGCGTCACGATAAGCGCGACTACCAGCATGATGAAGATGACCGGGACAGCGATGACGGTGGCAACCACCAGCGGGCTCACCTGCGCCGCCTCTTCTACAATGCGGCCGGGATCCACCGTGGGCACGCGATGGCCGCGCACCAGCAGGCGGTGGGAGTTCACGCCGTAGGGGGTGCAGGTGACCAGCGTGCACAGGTCCTCGCCGGGGATGATCTCAATCTCGTCCACTTCGGCCGGTTCCACAATGCGAATCTGGTCCACCTCGTAGGTAAGGGTCTCGTTCAGCGTGCGCAGCATGAACAGGTCGCCCTCCACCACTTTGTCCAGGTCGGTGAGAAGTCGGGCCGAGGGAAGCCCGCGATGGCCGCTGACCACAACGTGAGTGCTCTCGCCCCCCACTGGCAGCGACGTGCCCTCAATGTGCCCGATGGCAATCTGGAGAACCGACTCCTCCACGCCATGGTAAATGGGCAGCGAGACGTTGATGACGGGAATCTCCAGGAACGCCATCACGCCATTGCCCTCGACGTTGAGCTGCGCTTCATACTCCACGCGCTCTTCGTCGTCGAGGACGAAGCTGGTGTCCCGACCGGCCAGCGCCTGGTTGTAGGCCTCGGCGTCGGTCCACAGCTTCTCGTAAGTTTCCGTGTCCAGCTGCGACACCGCGTCGGTGTAGCTGGCAACGGCACGCGACTGATGGAAGGAGTTCCACCAGTCGCTCACCGTCGGGTAGGCCATAAGGCAAACCCCCGCGACAAGCGCCAGAGCGACGAGAATTGTCGACAAATGCTTCTTCATGCGGGGGTTACCTTACCAGCCTCTCAGTTATTTAGCGGAACCAGCGCGGCGACGGGTAATCAGGAAAGCCACGCAACCAATAATCAGAACGGCACCGCCCACATAGAACAGAGTAGTACCAATACCACCAGTAGAGGGCAGCTCAAGACCCTTGTAGTTGACTACATTGAAAGAGAACTTGCCGTCGTTGCTCTCAAGCACATTGTCGTCCTCGCTGGCGGACCAAACGATGTCGCCACTCTCGCTGACAGTCGCACCAATGACGATCGTCTTATCAGCCATCGTGTTGTAGCCAGTCGGAGTCTTGGTTTCCTTCAGCGTGTAAGTGCCCGGACGAAGGCCGGTGAACTTCACATAGCCCTCGCTGTCGACAGTGCCGACAACGTGAGCATTGGCACCCTCGCCCTCGGCCTCCACAACGCGCTTAGTCTCGAAGCTGAACTTCTGAGTGGTGGAAGCGTACTGGGAAGCGGTTTCGTCAGTCGGAGCCGTCTCGGTATAGGTGCCATCGTTGAGCTCGTACCAAGTACCATTCTCGTCGGCAACGTACTGCTCCTTGGCGGTGAGGACGACCTTCACGAGATCCTCGCCAGTCAGGGTAAACTCAGCGCCCTGCAGAGAATCGCCAGCCTCATTCACCTTGTGAAGCTGGATCTCGGTAACGTACGTGCGCGTAATGGACTCAGGAGTCTTGCCAGTTACCTCGCTCGGCACAGGGCTTTCGGGACCATAAGTTTCGGTAGTGTTGGGATTGTTGGAGTAAACCAGCTGAGCAGTGTTCGTATTAGCAGTATTACCAATTTCCGCATCAGCGTTTACGGTCGCACTGTACTTGACAGAGATAGAGGCACCAGCCTCAACCCCAAGATTCTTCAGGTCGAGAATACGAATCTCAATAGCGGTCACGCCGTCTTCGCCCTTGGAGCTATTGACGGTAAAGTCAGCGTCCTTCACCAGCCCCTTATCTCCAACAGTAATAGCAACTTCACCGTTGAAGGTGAGACCCTTGCTCATGATGTCGTTGACAACGTAGAAGTAATACTTGTAGCCAGTCATATCGGGAACATTGCCGGTCAGCTCATACTCAATCGTATCGCCGATAGCGGCCGTATCGACCTTGCCGGCCTGATCGAGCGCAGCGTTGTCGTCCTTATCAACAATTTTCTTGTCAAGAGAAGGAGCGTCGACCTTTGGCTTCACGGTTGTCGGACCGGCAACGGCAACAACATAACGAGAGATGGCGTCAGTTCCATCTGTCACCGCACCTCCAGTGTAAGAGTCAACAATAATGTAGTAGCCATCAGGAACCGCAACGGAATCATTGCTGGCCGTCAGAGTCGCAACGGGCTTCTCGGCGTCGATCCGCTCGGCAACAATTCCGGCCAACTCTTGCTCGGAGCCTTTATTGATATGCTCAGCAATCAGCTTAGCAACTTCCTCAGCGTTCTGTCCTTCCTTCAGACTGCTGCCGGCCTTCGCATTCGCAATCGTGCCCTCGCCTTTATCGAGAGCAGACAAGTCGCCTGTGAGCACCTGATACACCTTGTACTCATGATTGGCGACAGCACCCTCAATTTTCAGGTTCTGTTCGCCAGCCGCAAAAGCGGCAGTGGGGGTCAGCGCGAAGGCCATGAGGGCGGCCATCACGAAGCCCAGATACTTCTTCAACTTCTTCACGTACGGTTCCTTCCTTTCTTTTCCTTCTGACCCGTCTTTTCGCAATGAGAATTGCCGAAGTTATTTGCGCACGGCCGCCTGATAACGACGCCGCACCTGCCATCCAATGCCAGTCAGCAGCAACACGCCACCCACCAGCAGATAAGCCTCAGTCCCAAGTCCACCAGTTGCGGGCAGTTCATATTTGTTGTTAGTAAAGAGCACATGCTCGGTGCTATTGCCGGGAATTGTTGCGCTGACAACAGAGCCCTCGATTTGAGTGCCATTGATCGCGACAATCGGCTGATAGCCCTTCTCCTCGATCTCATAGCGAGTGCCGAGAGGCAGATACTTGATCACGATATATTGACCAGCCTGCAGCTCGATTTCGGTTTTGCTCGGGAAAATAAGATCCGCTTCCCCAATCTGGTTGTCGTTCTCGTCGTATTTCGTGTAGGAATAATTGTCAGGCAAGAAATTACCCTGCTCGTCCTTCAGCGAGATGTCGAACTTGAAAACATCGTCCTCGGTGAAAGAGTTACCTTGAATGCGTTTTTCCACCTTCAGAGAAGAAGTTTCGTTGCGCTGGGCGCTGGTCACCGAAGGCAGGGTAAAGCGCATGAAGCAAGTGGAGCCGGAGGCACCGCGCTCGGTGTAGTAGAACTTGAGCACATGCTCTTTGTTGTCACCGCACTTGCCCGCACTCGGACCATTCTTGATATCATCAGAAGCGCCCTCAAGCGCCTGGCCCACGTAATCCCAGAGATTAACGTACTCGCCTGCAGAAGAATGGACGCCGCCGATGTCGCAAACGAGCTTGCCATCAAGGTAAACCCACATATCGTCGTCGCCAAAGAAATAGTATTCAAGGGGCCCGACATAGTCGTCAATAAGGTTGAACTTCACCTCATATTGCATGCCGAAATAACCATTATGGTCACCGCCGAAGTCAGACTCAGGCAGGCCCTGCCCGCTGGGTCTGGGTGTTGTTGGAACCTTCGCGTTTCCATGCTTCGTGTCGTGGTTAGCCGTTCCGTGAGACTCTACGTTATCCAGCGCCCAGAAATCGTTAGAGAATATCCACTTTGTTTTATTCCAGTTTTGACGCGAGATGAATCGACCTAGGTTATTGAGAACAACCCCTTCATCGGAATCAGCGTCGGAATTACTCTTCACCTTCTCAAGCGTATAGGTATCGCCCACTTGGTTAAAGACGAGACCATAATCAGAATACGTCGTCTTTCCGACGGTATTTTCTACTTCGACGCTATTGTCGAAAACGGCCGGGGCATCGATTCCGTCGCTGAACTGTATGCGGCCATCAGCATCGAGCTCGCTCTTCACAATGCCGAACGAGCAGTCCCCATCGGAGGCTTTGTTTGCATCATTTCCATGGTTTGCAGCTGAATTTGCCTGATTGATGAAGTAGTTTCCGAGCTTCTCTTCTCCAAGCCCCGTCACGACTACACCCGGACCGTTGCCAAAGGCATACTTGGCACCCGTCCCCGAATAATTACTCGCACTATTGATCCCCTGAAGCTCGGTATTAGGCGAAGTGCTCTTTCCATCGGTGATGTCATAGTCGTACAGAGTCGCCTCGAATACAGGTTCGTGACTTGTGCAGTTATAGTTAATCTTAATATGAGTGTCGTTATCGATCAGAATGAGGTTATCCGAAGCGCTCTCTGGCTTGTTCGTGAAATGCGCATTTTTCGCATCGGAACCCTGGAGGACCGTCGTCGGCTGTCCACAAGAATGAATCACCTCTATGCTCTCGATCTCATACCCTCCGTTATTGGCGAGGATATTGAAATACTGCAAATTCGGAGCATCGAAATAATGGAATGTCTGGTCTTGGTATACCGGCTTGCTTTCCAGACGCGAAGCAACTTCCCATACCACAGGCAAAGAGCCATAGTTCGTTTGGTAGTCGAACAGGTAGCCGAAGTTGCTAACATCTCCGGCGTTATAAATGCCGATATCAAAGTGAGCATTGTTCGCCGCAACGCCGTTTACGGGAATGTGCTGGCCAGTGGTGTCGATCATCGTCAATTGCTGAATATCCCTGCCAGCAAACGTCGCATCCGCTTTAGCCTGATCAGCGGTAAGAATGGTGTCAACATACGCAGAATAGCTAACGGTAAAGCACGCATTTTGAGTACCGCCCCCAGCAGCACGGAAGTTTGCATACGCAATCGGATAAACGACAGCCGGGGTCTCTGAAACATCGGTCACAACAAACGTCTCGGTTTGCTCTTTCGGGCGTTCGGAGATTGCGTAGTCCTCGGGGTTGGTGGGGACTTGGGTGATGGTGATTTCGGCGCCTACTTCGTCCTTGATCTCCTCGGCTACCTCTTCGTAGTTGATTTCGTCGAGGATGGGTTTGACCGCTTCTTCCTTCACCTGGAACTGCACGGTGGCACCCAGGGAGGCGATGTCCTCTACCGGCTCGCCGTCAATGGTGGCCTCAATGTGGAGGTTGTTTTCCCAGGCGGGGGTTTCGTCGGCCGGCTGGGAGTCGTCCTGCGCCTGCGGCGCGGTGGCCGCATCGGCGTCTGCGGCGGAAAGATCCTTCGCTTCGCTCAGGATGACGTCCTGGGAAGAGCCTTGCGCTTCGGCCCCATTGCTGTCTTGAGAGGATTCGTCGGTCGAGGCGTTGGTCGGGGCGGCGGGGGCGCTACCTTCCGTTACGGTGAAGCGGACTTCTTCTTCCACTTCTTCGGGGACCTGGAAGACCATTACCATGTTTTCGTTTTCGTAGGCGAGGCCCTTTTCTTTCAGGGCGGCCAGCTCGGCGTCGTCTACTGCCTCGGGGGTCTGGCCCTCGGCCTTGGCGGCTTCGGCGGCCTCTTCGGCAGCCAGCTGAGCGCTGTGGTCCTTGCTTGCCTGGATCATTTGGAAGGACTCAGCGTCGAAGCACACCTCGTCGTGGGAGTGCTCCTCGATGCCGCACACGGGCACGTCGCTGTAGCAGTCATCACTGTGCTCGTGCTCCACCATCACGCATTCTTCCTGGTCGCACACCAGGTTGCCCTCTTCGTCGTAGCAGAAGGCGAAGTGCACATGGCCGGCATCCTCTTCCTCGCAGGCGAGGACGTACTGGTCGGCGATGGCGGCGCTGGGCGCGGCAAGGTCGCCGGAGGGGGTGGGGTTGTCGGCGATGGGCTCAGCGTCGGATTGCGCTTCCGAGGTGGTGGATTCGGGTTCGTCGTCTGAGGATTGGGACTCGCCCTGCGCCTCCGGCGCGTCGGCGGCATTGGGGTCGCCAAGATCCTTCGACTCCGCGCTTTGCGCTCCGCTCAGGATGACGTTGCTGCTAGCACTACCATCAGCAGAGTCAGACTCGTTGGTGTCCTGGGCGGGATCGTCGTCGGCGGCTTCCTTCAGTTTGTAGCAGGTGAGGCCGTGGATGTGGGCGGCTTTGCTTTCGCAGGTGAGGTTGCCGGCCGCGTCGAAGCAGTCGGCGCGGTGCATGTGGGCGGTTTCCTCCACTTCGCAGAGCAGCGCACCCTCTTCGGCGTAGCACTCTTCACCATGCACATGGCCCTCATCGGTGTTTTCGCAGATCAGCTCGTCTCCCGTGGCGAAGCAGGTGTCGATGTGCATATGGCCGGTGGCCGGCTCGATCTCGCAGGTCAGATCGCCCGTTTCCTCGTCGAAGCAGGCTTGGCTGTGCACGTGCACCGGGCCCTCTTCAAGGCCGCAGGTGAGCTGGCGCTCCATGCAAGCTTCGGTGTGCTTGTGCTCTTCCAAGCCGCAGGCCGGGTCGGGGTGCTCCATAGTCACCGCGGGCAGCACCAAGCCGTACACAGTCATGAACATGACCACAACGGCCAGCACCATGAAGCCGCGCTTGATCCACAGCTTCTGCTGGCGGCGCTTGCTGAATTCTTCAACCTGTTCTGTTCTCAGATTCTTAACCATAACTCTCTCCGAAAACTACCCTACGGTTCCCAACTCGTTCAGGGGCCATATGTTCGCGACAACTTTGCCGACAATTTGATCCTTGGAAACGCAGCCAATGGCAGAGCTGCGGGAGTCCACCGACGTGGCGCGATGGTCGCCCATCACGAAGTAACGGCCCTCGGCCACCTGATACGGCAGCTTGATGTCGCACTCCCCCAGCGCCAACTCGTTCACGTAGGGCTCGTCAAGCGGCGTGCCATCCACGGTCACAATGCCGTCCTCGCTGATGTCCACCCAGCTTCCCGGGCCGGCGATGACGCGCTTCACCAGCACCTTGTTGTTGTAGTAGAAGGCCAGCACGTCGCCGGTCTCGTACTCGGGCAGTTTCACGGACACCACCACGTCGCCCTCTTGCAGGGTGGGGGTCATGGAGCTACCGTAGATGCGCAGCACCGGCATGACCAGCATGGCCACCAGCACGGCCGCCGCCGCAACCGCCACCAACGCGAACACGATGTTGCGGAAGGTGCGCTTGAAGCGGGACTGCTGGTTCATGCGGGAGAGCTCGTCGCGCAGGGCGGAAGTGCCCGGCAGCGCGGCCTCCGGAGTGGTGGGGGCAGCCGTGGGGGCTGCGGCAGTGCTACTCGTCAACCAGGGTCACCTCCTCTTGCGGGGCCTCTTCTTCGGACGGGGCTTCCTCGGCGGGGGCTTCGGCCTTCGCCACCTGCAGGCCCATTTCCACGCGCAGCTCCTTCAGGCGCTGGCTGTAGGACTCTTGGCACAGCTGGGCCGCTTCCAGAAGGCCGGTCAGACGGGAGACCGCCTCTTCGGCCAAGCGGGCGATGCGCTCCTGGTGGGCGGCGCGGGCCTTGGTGGCCTCCAGCTCCGCCTGCACGCGCTCCAGCTCTTCGCCCTGTTCAACCAGCAGCTCCAGCAGTTCAACGCGTCCCAGCTTGCGCAGTGTCTTGTCGATCTCCATCGGTTCCAACCGTTCCTCTCTGCTTGTTCCGCCGCGGTGGGCGGATACCCCGTTTACGACCCGTTCGTTCAATCCTTCAAGCCCCGAAGGGCGGTTTCCTATGCGCTCGGCGCCGGCTTGCGCAGGCGGCCGCCCAGTATGGCCAGCATCAGCCCGCATGCGCCGAAGGCCACCAGGTAGATCTTCCCCATGGTGCCGCCGAAGAAGCCCAGCAGGTCTCCCAGCACCGGCACCGAGAAGGCCACCTTCCCCACCACGGCGCTGTAGGGCACCGGGAGGGGGTCCGCCTGCTCGTTGGCGTCGCCCTTGGTGGTCAGCTGGCCCTCCGTCGCGTTGTTGGCTTCCACGCGATGGGTGACCTCCGACCCGTTGGCCACGTAGGTGACCACGTCGCCCTGCGCCAAGGTGGCAGAGTCGGTGGGCTGCACGTACACCATGGAGCCCACCGGAATGGCCGGTTCCATGGAGCCGGTGAGCACCACCAGCTGCTGCCAGCCCAGCATGGACGGCAGCGCCATCAGCAACGCCAGTACCAGGGTGATGGCCACGATAATGGCCCCGACCACGGTGCAGGCCTTGCCTGCCGGCGTTTTAGCGCCCTGAGCCATCGTCATCCTTAGGGGTCTCGATGGCCACAGCTTCGGCCGGCTGCTCCTTCTTGCGGCGCTTCAGCAGAAGCAGCAGCACCAGCAGCAGTGCCGCCACGCCGGCCACGGCGCCGGCCACGGCCAGCATGGTGGCGTTTTTGCCGCCGGCCAGCGCATCTTCGCTGCCGGGTTCGGCGTTGGGAACAGCACTGGAAGCAAGCGGGGTGGCGTCGTCGCGGATGTCCTCGATTTCGGCCGGGCCCTGCGCTTGGGGCGTCTCGTCGTCGTTGATGGTGGCGGTAGCAGGCGGAACCGCGGCCAAGCCCTCATCGGCTGCCGGAGCAGTCGGGGCCGTGGTCGTGGTGGGCGCCGTAGTGCCGGGGGTAGTAGTGGCGTTCGGAGTGGTCGGAGCTTCCGGCTCCTCCTCTTCCGCCGGAGCTTCCGGCTGCGCGGGACGCGCCACCGGCTCGTACACGAAGGTGTACACGTTCTGGGACGCGTCGGCGTACAGCTCGCCGGTCAGGTTGTAGGCCTGCGGCTGGTAGCCCTCCACGTAGCGATAGGCCAGCACGGGGCTGTCTCCCACGTTGCCGTAGAACTGCTCGGTGGGGAACAGCTCGTTGCCTTCCGCATCCACATAGCGCACCGTGTAGGCCACGTTGTCGCCCAGGATGCCGTAGGACACCACGTAGTCGGCGTCGCCCTCCACCGTGAAGGCGGGAGCGGAAAGCGTGTCGTCGTTGTCGCGGCCGGCTTCCTTGATGCCGCGCACGTAGTACTTGCCGGAATCCTTCAGCGTCACCGACGCCTGGTTGAAGGTGACCTGCGTGTTCTCGGAAGTGGGATCCACCTGCACTTCCAGGTAGTCCTTGCCGTCGAAGGAGCCCTGCGCGCCGGCGTAGATGCGCACGGTGTAGCTGTAGGGGTCTTCCGCGGCGAAGGCGGGGGCGGCAAATGCCAGGCACGCTGCCGCCACAAGGGCGACCAAGACAGCGGCGGCGCAGGTGAAGAGGCGCTTCGTTGCGGTCATGCTACATCGCCTCCTCTTCTTCTTTGCGGGCGCGACGGCCCATGAGCGCGGCGAAGAGCACCACCGCGCCGGCCACGCCGGCAATCACGAACAGCGGCACCAAGTCCAGCTCGTCGCCGGTCTTGGGCAGGCGGTTGGCGTTGGTGGGGTTCTTCGGCGTACCCGGGTTGCCAGGATTGTCGGTGCTGTTGTCGCTCACTACTTCAACGGCGAAGTCCATGGACAGGTCCGCCAGGGTATCCTGGTAGGCGTTGCCCTGGGTCTCGCCGTCCAGCGTGACCTCCAGGGTCACCTTCGCCGCCTGGCCACTGGCAAGGCGGCCCAGCAGGAAGTGATCCTCGGTGGCGGCGGTGGCTTCCTTCAGGCCCGCCGCGTTACCGGCAGCGTTGTCGCCGCCCACGGTGTCGCTGGAGAACAGCACCGTCTCCTTGCCCTGCGGATCCACGTAGGCCAAACGATACGCGTAGGCGCCGCCCTTCGCAGACTTCGCGGATTCCTCCAGGCTGGTGATAACCTTGTTGGTCATGTACCAGTCGGTGGCGCTTGCGTTGTCGTTCTTCAGGTTCACCACCACTTCGGCGGTGTCGCCCGGCTGCATGCCGCTCATGAACTGGTCCACGTCGGCAGTTTGGAAGCTGCTCTCCATCTTGGCGGCCGCCGTGAAGGTGACCGTCCAGTCGGTTTCGCTCTTCAGGGTTTCCGCGAAGGCGGGAACGGCGGTGGCGACGGTGAGGGCCACAGCGGCCAGCAGGACCGCGAACTTCTTGCGCATGGCTACTTCACCTCCCCTTCCAGGGTTACCGCGCCGTCGGTCACGGTTACGTTCTTGCCCCAGGCACTCAAGATGGCAGCCTCGGCGTTGTGCTCCTGCACGGCGTCCACTTCCGCTTCCAGGCAGAAGCGCAGGCCGTTGTAGTCGTAGGCAGTGGTGAAGGTGGTGTACTTCTTACCGTCCTCACCCACTGTTTCCTCGGTCACCGTCTCGGTCACCTTGGTGGCCACCATGGGGCTGATGGCGATGGACTCGGTGATGGAGCCGGTGGTCTCGCCGGGGTTCAGCAGGCGGTTGTAGTAGAAGACGCTGCGCTCCTCGGTGGAGGCGGCCTCGTCCAGCACCCAGCCGCTGTTTTGGGCCAGCGTCAGCTGAATGAGCGACGGGGACACCGTGTGCTGCTTGGCGCCTTCCGCATTCGTCCAGTACTTGGCAATCTTCACGCGCACGTACTGGCCAATTTCGCCGGAGTTCTTCACGGAAATCTGCTCCGGGTAAGCCTGGCCCAGCCTCACTTCCTCCCCTTCCGGCAGCATGTCCGCCAGAAGCGTGCCGGTGGCCTCGCGCCAGGAGTCGTCGCCCTCGTAGTCGCGCCAGGACACGTCCTGGCCGTTCTCCATGAGGGTGACGCCAATCTGCGACACCGCCAGGCGGGTGGTGTGGGTCTCGGAGAAGTAGGTGAGCGCCGCGCGGGTGCCGCCGATGCCGGCGAAGGCCAGCAGCACGACCGCGAGGGCGAAAAGCGCGATGTTCACCTTAGGCGAGGCGATGAGGGATTTGATGCGTCCCATTACTCATCACCGCCTTCCGAAAGGTTGCCGTTGTCCAGGATGGTGGTCCAGTCGGCGTAGGGGGTGCCGTCGGCATTGTAGAGCACCGGGGTGCACTCGTAGGTGACCACCACGTTGAACTGGGCGCCGTCCTTGCCTTCGGGGATGTTGTCGATTTTCACGTCCAGCACGGGGGCCGTCTGGCCCGGCTCGACGGGGTTGGCGCAGTAGTACCAGCCGTCGGCGTTGGGCTCCCAGCTCTCGCCGCTGTAGGTGAGCTGGATGCCGGAGCCGGCGAAGGCGCGGGCGCGAACGAACACGGGACGCGAGGCCTCGCCGTCAGCGCCGGCGTTGTTGGCGATAGTGACGTGCTTGGTCCATTCGCCGAACTCCTCGGTGATTTCGGTGCGCTCGCCCAGCGTGATGGTGTGACCGCCCTGGGCCTCGGCATAGGTAGTGAAGTAGGCGAAGGTGGAACCGATGCCGGTGGAAAGGGCCACCGCCAAGGTAAGGCCGGCCGCAGCCGCTAGGCCGCGCTTAGGAAGCGTCATCATTGCTGGCCCCCTTCCTCGGTCGAGCCGCCGTTCCAGCTCCACTGACCACCAGTGGGCTGGCCGCCCTCGGCGGGAGCCTGCCCTTCTTCATAGGTGAAGGTGTTCACGATGGAGCCGCCATTGGGGTTGCCAGCGTTGTAGGTGTTCTCGAAGTTGGCGCGGATGACCTGGTCGGCCACAATGGCGCCAGGCTCGGCCGTGGCGCTGCCCTCGATTTCGTAGCTGGCACCGGAGTAGACCTCGGTCACGCGCACGTAGGCGCCGGCGGGCAGGCCCTCGACCACGGCGCTCTGCTGGCCGGCGGCGGAGAAGTCCACCGTCACCACGTTGCTGTAGACCAGCTGGCTGCCATCAAGCTTGTCTGCCCAGGCGTCCACCTGGAAGATGAAGCTGGCGGGACGAGAGGCGTCCATGGCGGTGAGGGTCTTCACAATCTCCAGCGAGCCCTCCCGCTGAGTCCACGCGGGCTTCAGAGTGGCGGTGAGGTCGTAAATCCAGTTGCCGTCGTTGGCAGTGGTGCCGCCCGCTCCCCCGGGTACCGCGATAAGCTCAGGAGAGAAGGAGAACTTATAGGTAGGGGTAAGACCGAAGGTGAAAACTCCGTTTTCACCTTCCTCCCAGGAGGTCTCCTGGGAGTCGCCGCGCACTACCATCAGATACAAGCCAGCGGGCACGTCGGCCTTTTTTTCGAGTTCGAGGCCGCTCGCCACCTTCGACAAAGTCTTTCCCTCGACAAGCACTTGCTTGGCGACTGTCTGAGCCATTTCGCGATAAGCATCAGCGGACAATGCTTTGCGGCCATCTTCGGATTCGGATGCAGCAAGCTTTTTCGCCACATCGGAATCCAGCGCCTCAAGCTCTTTGGTAGGCGTGAAGTAATAGGCGTCGTAGCCCTCCATCTGAGTGGCGCCCGCTACCTTATACAAGTCATAGACAAGGTTATCGGGCGGAGTGGGCATGCCTTCGTCATCCGGCATAACCGCCGTGATAGAACAATCCCTCTTTAAGTTGAGCATCTCCCCCGCGCTGTAGGCGACTTGGACTCCCCAGATGGCCAGTCCTACCGCCACTGCGCACAAAGCAAGAAATGCTCTGCCGCCCCATTTGCGGCAAAAGCTCTGCGCTTCCAAGACGTCTCCCTTCTATTCTCTCGTTCCCAGTGAACCGTCTTGGCTATTTCACAACCCGTACTGAACTGCATTTATGTACGAGATGAGTTTTTTTGTTTGACTATTATATGTCATCCAGTTGTCAGGTCAATTACAAAACGAAATTCGGTCTTCCTATTTTCAAACCATTATGAGTTTGCTCATAGAAACAACTCCAAGTATTTAGCGCATCGCGGCATTCAGCGCACAAAAAAGGCGACCCCGGAGGGTCGCCTTGGGTACCTTGCGGTATGAGGGCTCGCTTAGGAAGCGAAGATCTCGATGGTGTCGCCTTCCTTCAGGGTCACCATGGCCTTCTTCCAGGTGCGGGTCTTGCCAGCCTGGTAGCGCACGCGCTTGGGCTTCGGCTTCACGTTCAGGGTGTTCACCTTGACCACCTTCGCGTTGAAGATAGCCTCGATGGCCTGAGCGATCTCGACCTTGTTGGAGTCCTTCGCCACCTCGAAGGTGTAGGTGTTGTTCTCCATCAGGTCGTAGGAGTGCTCGGTGATGACCGGGCGGATGATTACCTCGCGGGGATCCTTCATTATGCCAGCACCTCCTCGATTTTATCCAGAGCCTGCTTGGTCATCACGAGAGCCTTGTTGTCAAGGAAATCGTAGGTGTTCATGCAGGACGCGGGCAGGATGTTCACGCGCTGGATGTTGCGGAAGGACAGGAACGTCTCCACGTCCTCGTCGCCGATAACCAGCGTGATGCGCTTGCCGTCCAGACCGAAGGCCTTCAGGAAAGCCACGGCATCCTTGGTGCAGGGCTTCTCGAAGCCGAAGTCGTCGATGACGATGATCTCGCCGTCGGCCAGCTTAGCGGACAGCGCGCTGCGCATGGCCAGCTTGACCTCCTTGCGGTTCACCTTCATCTCGTAGGAACGGGGATGCGGACCGAACACGGTACCGCCGCCGGCCCATTGGGGCGCGCGGATGGTACCCTGACGGGCGCGACCGGTGCCCTTCTGGCGCCACGGCTTCTTGCCGCCGCCGCGCACCTGGCCGCGAGTCTTGGTGTCGTGCGTGCCCTGGCGCCAAGAGGCCTGCTGCGCGCGCACCACCGTATGCATGACGTGCATGTGGGGCTCGATGGCGAACACGGCGTCGCTCAGCTCGGCAGTGCCCTTCACCTCGCCTTTCACGTCTTTGATATCGATGCTTGTCATTTACAACTCCTCGTTAAAGTCGAATTAAGCCATGCGCACGCGCACGATGCCGTTCTTGCCGCCGGGGACGGCGCCCTTCACCAGGATGAGGTTCTGGTCCTCGTCCACGCGAACCACTTCCAGGTTGCGAACGGTCACCGTGTCGCAGCCCATGTGGCCGGGGAGCTTCAGGCCCTTGAACACGCGGGAAGGGGTGGCGCACTGGCCCACGGAACCGGGAGCGCGATGGAAGTGCGCGCCGTGTCCGCCAGGACCGCCGGCAAAGCCGTAGCGCTTCATAACGCCCGCGAAGCCCTTGCCCTTGGAAGTGCCGGTGACGTCAACCTTCTTCACCTCGGCGAAGGCGGCCACGGTCTGCAGGTCGCCCACGGAGTACTCGGAAGCGTTCTCCACGCGCACCTCGCGCAGGTAGCGCACAGGCTCGGTGCCCTGCTTGGCGAAGTGACCGGCCATGGGGCGGTTCACCTTCTTCGGCTTGATGGCGCCAAAGCCCATCTGCACCGCTTCGTAACCGTCGGTTTCGGTGGTCTTCACCTGGCACACCTTGTTGGGCTCAGCCTGGATGACCGTAACGGGGATGACGGTGTCGTCTTCTGCGAAGATCTGGGTCATGCCCAGCTTCTTGCCGTAGATAGCGTTAATCATGCCCAAACCTCCTTACAGCTTGATCTCGATGTCAACACCAGCCGGCAGATCGAGGCGCATCAGGGAGTCCACCGTGTTGGGGGTGGGCTCCAGGATGTCGATGAGGCGCTTGTGGGTGCGCATCTCGAACTGCTCGCGGGAGTCTTTGTTTACATGCGGCGAACGGATAACGCAGTACAGGTTGCGCTCCGTCGGCAGCGGGATAGGTCCGGAAACCTTGGCACCCGTCTTCAGGGCAGTGTCCACGATGAGCTTGGTGGACTGGTCCACGATCTCATGATCGTAACCCTTCAGGCGAATGCGAATCTTCTGATTAGCCACTTACCTTACCTCCAATAATGCTGCTGCGGCGCGCCCTTAGGCGTTTCCGCCAGCCTTGCTGATAATTTCCTCTGCCACGTTCTTCGGCACCGGCTCGTAGGAGTCGAACTGCATGGTGTACACAGCGCGGCCCTGAGTGCCGCTGCGAAGATCGGTGGCGTAGCCGAACATCTGGGACAGGGGCACCTTGGCCTCTACCACCAGCGCGTTGCCGCGCTTGTCCTGGCCCTGGATCATGCCACGGCGGGACGGGATATCGCCCATGACGAAGCCGGTGTACTCCTCGGGGGTCTCCACCTCAACCTTCATGACGGGCTCCAGGATGACCGGGTTGGACTTGCGCAGGGCGTCCTTGATGGCCATGGAACCGGCCACCTTGAAGGCGGCTTCGGAGGAGTCAACTTCGTGGTAGGAACCGTCGATGAGCTCCACCTTCACGTCCTCGACCGGATAGCCGGCCAGAACGCCGCTGTTCAGAGCTTCCTGGATGCCCTTGTCGATGGAGGGGATGTACTCCTTGGGCACCACGCCGCCGACAATCTTGTTGACGAACTCGTAGCCCTTGCCCGGCTCCTGCGGGTACATGTTGATGACCGCATGGCCGTACTGGCCGCGACCACCGGACTGGCGGACGAACTTGCCCTCGGCGCCCATGACTTCCTTGCCGGGACGCTCGCGGTAGGCAACCTGGGGCTTGCCCACGTTGGCCTCTACCTTGAACTCGCGCAGCAGGCGGTCGACGATGATCTCCAGATGCAGCTCGCCCATGCCGGCGATGATGGTCTGGCCGGTCTCGTGGTTAGTGGACACGCGGAAGGTGGGGTCCTCTTCAGCCAGCTTCTGAAGGGCGATGCCCATCTTGTCCTGCTCGGCCTTGGTCTTGGGCTCCACGGCGATGTCGATAACGGGATCGGCGAACTCCATGGACTCCAGGATGATGGGGGCGTTCTCGGCGCAGAGGGTGTCACCGGTGGAGGTGTCCTTCAGGCCCACGACGGCAACGATGTCGCCGGCGGACACGGCGTCGATGTCAACGCGCTGGTTGGAGTGCATCTGCAGCAAGCGGCCGATACGCTCCTTCTTGTCCTTCGTGGCATTCAGCACGTAGCTGCCGGCATCCAGGTGACCAGAGTACACGCGCAGGTAGGTGAGCTTGCCCACGTAGGGGTCGGTCATGATCTTGAAGGCCAGAGAAGAGAACGGCGCCTTCGGATCGGCGGGACGCTCCTCCTCCTCGCCCGTCTCGGGGTTGGTGCCCTTGATGGGCGGAATGTCAACGGGGGACGGCATGTAGTCGACCACGGCGTCGAGCAGCTCCTGCACGCCCTTGTTCTTGTAGGCGGAGCCCACGAACACGGGGTTGATCTGGCAGGCGATAACACCCTTGCGGATGGCGGCCTTCAGCTCGTCGACGGAGATCTCCTCCTCCATGATGACCTTCTCCATGAGCTCGTCGTCGCAGTCGGCGGCAGCGTCCAGGAGCTCCTGGCGATACAGCTCGGCGTCCTCGAGGAACTCGGCGGGGATGGCATCCATGGGCTCGGGGTAGGTCATGCCCTTGTCATCGGCCTTGAAGTCCCAAGCGGTCATGGTAACCAGGTCGATGATGCCCCAGAAGTTGTCCTCGGCGCCCATGGGCAGCTGAGCGGCAACGGCGGGGGCGTCCAGACGGTCGCGCATGGTCTGGATGGCGTGGATGAAGTCGGCACCCACGCGGTCGTACTTGTTGATGAAGGCGATGCGGGGCACGCCGTAACGCTCGGCCTGGCGCCACACCGTCTCGGACTGGGGCTGCACGCCGGCAACGGCGTCGAACACAGCGACGGTGCCGTCGAGCACGCGCAGAGAGCGCTCCACCTCGGCCGTGAAGTCCACGTGGCCGGGGGTGTCGATGATCTGGAAGCGGTACTCCTTGCCGTCGGCCTTGCCGCCGGGGTACTTCCAAAAGCAGGTGGTAGCGGCTGCGGTGATGGTCACGCCGCGCTCCTGCTCCTGGACCATCCAGTCCATGGTGGCAGCGCCGTCGTGCACCTCGCCGATCTTATGAGTTTTGCCCGTGTAGTAAAGGATGCGCTCGGTCGTGGTGGTCTTGCCTGCATCGATGTGAGCCATGATGCCGATGTTGCGCGTGTCCTTCAGATCGATTTTAGCCATGTATATCACCAGCCCTAGAAGCGATAGTGCGAGAACGCACGGTTAGCCTCGGCCATCTTGTACATATCCTCGCGCTTCTTCACGGCGGCGCCGGTGTTCTCGGAAGCGTCGATG
>JAAVZC010000007.1 GCA_022791455.1 Eggerthellaceae bacterium | reverse complement strand
GAACAGGTCCAGCGTGCCGGTGCCGAGCACCCACATGTAGGCGCGCAGGCACACCGAGGCGATGGCCGCGAACACGAGCGCCGCGGCGAAGAGCCCCGCGTTGGCCGGCTTCTTGAGCGCGAGCGCGGCGGCCACGCAGTTGGCCAGGCCGCCCAGCACGATCACGCCGGCCCAGTACAGGGCGGGGTCGATGGCGAAGCCGGCGCCGGCGCCGTAGGCCAGGCAGAGCACGAGCGAGCAGGCGGCGCCCACGAGCGCGAACACCGCGGGGAGGTTCCCTTGGTCGTCCTTGGCCGCGGCGGCGATGAGGCCGTAGAGGGCGGCGCCCAGGGCCAGGTCGGTGCCGAGGTAGGCCAGCGGCAGCAGCGGCGTGTTCCAGAACGGCATGGCGCCCATCTGGTAGCCGGAGCCGGTCACGTAGCCCAGCAGCAGGCCCACGACGATCGAGATCACGGCCACGGCCTTCACGGCGCCGCCGGACACCTCGCGGGCGGCGCACACCAGGTAGATGATGGCCATGACGGCCACGAGGCCGACGAAGATCAGCTCCATGGAGATGGCGCTGAAGGAGAAGACGTTGGCGGCCGCGGCCATGATGTTGGCCTTCTGCTCGAGGTGGAGCACCGAGAACAGGCCGCCGGCGATCACGAGCACGAGCACGATGGCGAGCATCTGCTTCTTGGCCTTGGGGGCCTTGCCCATCAGCTCGGCGATGCCGGTGAAGGCCAGGAGCGACCCGCCGGCGCCGGCCAGTGCGCTAAAGAGGAGGAGGGACCATTGGATTTCCATGTCTTACACCAGTTCCTTCCAGGCAGCGATTTCAGCGGGCAGGATATAAGCGGTAGCAGGGTGGGTTTCGGCGGAGTCCGTCAACCGATGAATACTCTCTTCGCCGTATTTGGCCAACTCTTTCGCAGCGTCGGAGTTCGGGTCGTCCAAGTCGCCGTAGAAGCGGGCGCCGGTGGCGCAGCAGATGACGCACTTCGGAAGCCCTGAGCCGTCGGCGGTGCGGTGGCTGCACAGGGTGCACTTCTCCACAACCTTCTCCTGCTCGTTGAAGGAGCGCACGCCGTAGGGGCAGGCCATCATGCAGTACTTGCAGCCGATGCACTTCGATTTGTCTACCAGCACAACCCCGGTGTCCGGGTCCTTGTACGAGGCGCCGGTGGGGCACACGTGCACGCAGGAGGGGTTCTCGCACTGCTGGCACTGCACGGGCAGCCAGTACATCTCGATGTCGGGATGGGTGCCGGAAGGGCCCACGGGCAGCACGCGGTTCCAGTACTGGCCAAGCCCCAGGTGGTTTTCGAATTTGCACGCGGCAACGCAGCTGTCGCAGCCGGTGCAACGGTCAAGGTTAACTACTAAGCATCGTCTCATTAGAACACATCTCCCGTCACAGGCTCGTTGGTGAGCGTGGGCATGAAGGGCTCGAACTCCTCCGGCTCCACCCAGATGTTGTCCGGGCGCTCGCTCTTCTCGATCTTCACTTGGAAACCGCGCAGGGTGTAGGAGCCGAACACCTCGTTGTAGGGCTTCTCCACGTCGGAATCTACGTAGTTGTCGGTTAGCACGTTGATGTTGCACTGACGCCAGCCGCCGTCGGGGTTCTTCTGGGTTGCGTCGTAGGCCTCCGGGTTCCAGAAGCGTTCCGTCCACAGCTGGCCCGGCGCTTCGCCCTCGGTGAGATAGGCGCGCCCGTGCATGCTGCCGCGGCGGGACGTGAGCTTCACCCAGTCCATGTGCTCGATGCCGTACTCGGCCGCCGTGCGCGGGTTGATCTTAATTTCCGGCACGGGGTACAGTTCGCGCGAGAAGGGAGCATGGCGCATGGTGCCGTGGTGGAAGTAGGGGAGGCGTCCCGTGGTGATGACCAGCGGGTATTCGTCGTCGTTGTAGGGGTTCTCCACGGGTTCCACGTTGGTGCAGATGGGGCTGTAGTCGTCGATGGCGGGGAATTCCTGCGGCCAGATCCACGGGAATCCGGTGCGGCTCATCAGCAGGAACATGGTGCAGTAGGGCTCCAGCTTGCGGGACTCGGTGGGGAAGCCGGCGGGCAGGCCGTCGCTCACGATCTCTTCGTGCTGGTTGAACACCCAGTACTCCTCTTCGGGGGTGATCATGGGCACGTACTTGTCCTGGTTCTCCAGCAGGTCGTCCCACGATTCGGCGCCGAAGGTGTCCACGATCTTGGCGCGCACGGCGTCTTCGGTAAAGCCCATGCCGTCCTGGAAGTCGCCCTTCAGAAGCGGGGCGGGATTCATCAGGTCTTCCGGCTTGTACTTCTCGCGATAGCGTTGCAGGATCATGTTGCTGGGCACGTAGTTGTTTACCGTCTCGCCCAAGTGCACCACCTGCGTGAACATATAGGTGCGGTTGAGCATGGTGCCGGTGCCGTTGTATTCCAGCCATTCCTGCACGGGGAAGATAAGGTCGCATGCCTCGAAGTGGAACGACGTGATGATGGGGTGCATGCCGATGCAGAAATCAATCTCGTCGATGATGTCGTACCACGAGGTGGCGTTGCCCATCATGGCCAGCTTATTGCCGGAGAAGTCGAACCACACGCGGGGCTTGTAGGGCTCGCCCGTGCGAATGGCCTTCAGCAGGCTGGGGCTGTGACAGGTGGCCTGGTTGTAGAAGCCGCGGTGCTCTTTCAGGCCCAGCTTGTCCATCATGAGCGTGGTGTAGAACTCCTGGAACTCCTTGTTCGCGAAGTTCTCTACGCGCTCGCGGTTCCATTTTTCGGTGTAGCCGGTCACCCAGCTGAAGCCGTAGACGTTGGCGTACAGGTCGATCATCATGGGAGTCCAGTAGGCGGTGGGTCGATCGAACCAGCGGGCCGGACCGCGTCCGCCCTTCATGGTGATGGTGGCACCGGGCTTGTTCACGTAGCCCATGATGATGTCCAGGCCGTTCAGACCCAGCGGCACCTGCGAAGAGCCGCGGGACTGGTCGGTGGCCACGCCGTGCACGATGCCGGCCACCGGGGCCTCGGCGTACAGGCGCACGGCCTCCTCGATCTTCTCCGGTTTGCACCAGCAGTACTCGCCGGTGGCCTCCAGCGTCCAGGGCTCGGCCTCTTCCCAGTAAATCTGGCCGGCGGTCTTGCAGGTGACGCCGTTCACTTCCGCCTCGGTGAAGGGCACGGGGTCAACCGGGCTATCGGCCGGGGCGCTGTAGGGGAAGGGCTGGATGGAATTGGTGCGGGCGTCGAAGCACACGTAGGCGGGGTTGGAGTACACCTCGTTGGGATCGGCTGCCGGGTTCACGTAGTCGGACCACACCTCTTCGGCCAGGAAAGGCAGGCGGGTGTCGGGGTTGATGAGGAAGGGCAAGTTGGTCCAGTACTTCACGAACTCCTGGTCGTACAGCTCGTTCTCGATGATGTAGCGCCACCAGCCCAGTGCCATGGCGGTATCGGTGCCGGGGCGGATGGGCAGCCACACGGTGGCCTTGGTGGCGTCGGGGGAGAAATTGGGGTCGACCACGATCACTTTGCCGCCTCGGTCGACGCGCAGGTCCGCCAAGCCATGGCCGGCTTTGGCGGTTTGGCTGATGGAAGGCTGCGCGCCCCACAGCACTACCAGCTGTGTGGCGTTGGTGTAGGTGTCGAAGGGCTCAAGGCAGGCGTCGTCGGTGATGGAGGGGGCATGGGGCAGTCCCATGAGCGGGGCGGTAACCGCGCGCGGCTCGTAGCACTGGGCGCCGCCGGGCTCGAAGCAGTTGGGGCTTCCGAAGCCCTCTTGGAAGGTGTAGCCGTGGAAGCCGGCGTACAGGCCGCCGCCGCCCGAGGAGGCGAAGAAGCTGTAGGGGCCGTATTTCTGGATGGCCTCGCCAATCTTGTCGGCGGCCAGCTCGATGGCCTCGTCCCAGCTGATTGTCTCCCATTTGTTGGTGCCGCGCTCGATGTGCTTCATGGGGTGAAGCACGCGGCGGGGGCTGTAGCACGTGTGCAGCTGGTTCAGGCCCTTGATGCACACGCCGGTCTTGTTCTGCGGCGCGTCCGGATCGCCTTCAATGTTGGTGGCGATGCCGTCGGTGACGGTGACGTTGATGACGCAGGGCATGCCACAGCCGTGGCAGAGGCTCTTGTATACCTTCACGTCCGGGGCGGAGGCGGCGAATGCCTTCGGGGCGTCTTTCAGCCCTTCGGTCATTCCCAGCCCCAGTGCGCCGGCTAAGCCGGCCAGCGCTGTCGCCTTCGTGAAGGAGCGTCGGGTGAGATTAGTCTTTGACACGTTGATTCCTCTCTCGTCTCTCTTCGGTTGTCTGCGTGAATGGCGCGCGGGCAACTTCACCCCCTCTTCGCATCTGCGCGCTAAAGAGAGGTTAGGAGGCACGGGAGAGGTGCGGTAGATTCGAATATGTTCCTTTTGGGACGGACGCGGGGCGAAAAACGGGAGGAATTGAGCCCCCACAAAAATTGACCTAGCGTTGAACTGGTGTTTTTCTGTCAGCGAGTTTCCAGCAAGTCCAG
This sequence comes from Eggerthellaceae bacterium, assembly GCA_022791455.1. GTDB lineage: Bacteria > Actinomycetota > Coriobacteriia > Coriobacteriales > Eggerthellaceae > Parvibacter. Next base: position 243,578 of record JAAVZC010000007.1, on the reverse strand, counting down.
CAGCTCGTTGCGCGAATGCACCTCGCACTTCGCATAAATGTTGTGGATGTAGCCGCGCACCGTGTGCACCGAAAGATGCATGCTCTCGGCAATGCGGCCGACGGTCGAGCCGCCCCGCAGCTTCTCGATTACCTCGCATTCGCGCGGCGATAAGTCGAACTGCGTGCGCAACTGCTCGATAGCCGCTTCCTGGCGCGCATCGGGCGCGGGAGCGGTTTCGGGCGCGGCGTATTCCAGCTCGAAGTCCTCAATGGAGCCCAGTAGGTTGTTGTAGGTACGATCTTGAATGAAGTAGAAGGCAAAGATGATGCTGGCCAGGGCCGTGATAGAGAACGCCACCGTGGAAAGCGAGGTCTCGGTAATCAGTCCCAGTTGCTCAACGCCGGTGGCAATGCCCGAGCCGGAGTACAGGGCAATCAGGAACAGGGCGCTGATGAAGATAGGGTCTTTGGTGGTCTTGAACGACAGGCACGCAGCCATGGCAATGGTTACACACTCCAGTGTCCCGTATGCCAAGGTGGTCAGGAAGAACAGCACGGGCCCTGCCGGCAGCCCGAAGGCACGGTAGGCGAAGATGATGAGGATCATGGCGGAGATGAACATGCACAGCTGCGAGAAGGGGAACTGGCGCCGGGTAACGATGATGGCCACCAGAATAGCGGCGGCAAGAAAAATGCGCGCGGCGGCGGCCCCCACCAGCGAGAAGTCGCCGTCGTTGGAGCCGGTTGAGATGATGCGCGCGAAGCTGGAGGCCAAGGACAGCAGCAACACGAAAACGGCCAGCTTGGCGAAGGTGCCGTTAGAGGTTGGCTCGGGTTGGCGCTCTTCTTGGGCCAGGTCGAGGGATGAGCCGGGGCGGTCGCCCAGATGCAGGCAGAAGCCGGCAAGAAGCGGCAATGCCATGAAAATGACACCGCCCGCCACCAGCCCCACACCGGCTACGACGAAGTACAGGCCCACGACGAGCAGCTCGGAATAGGCCAGCCAAATCCAGATGTTGCTGGGGTTCAAGCGCCCCAAAAGCTCGCAGGAGTACAGGGCGATGCAGGTTATGCCGGCGCCGGAGAGCACCTGACCGGTTAGAGAGAGCACCTGCATAGATCCGGCGGTAGCCGCTTGCGGCGCAAACAGGGGCATCATGAGCAGGAAGGTGCCCACTGAGCATACGCCACCGCTTTCCACCAAAAAGCGCGGCCGGCGCACCAGCTGACGGAACAGGTGGGGCCGCAGCATGGCCAGCAGGCACACCGAGAACATGGCCAGCGAAAAGATGAGCCCGCTGTCCACGGAGAAGGGCAGGGTGCCGCTGAAGGCAATGAACTGCCAACCAGACCAAAGGCCGATGGAGAGTAGTGGAAGCATCGGCCAGCGTTTGAGGCACCGATCGGCGCTGGAAATGCGCGGTTGGGTTGGCGCCATTTCGTATCCCCCCAGATGAGATGATTTCCGTAGTCGGACATGTGAAGGATATATTAGCTATTCGGTAAAGTAAAAACCATTATTACAACGATTTTTGGAAGAAAAACAAGCGACGCCACCGTTTCCCGTGGCGTCGCTCTGGGGGGTCTTGGACTTTGCGCTGTTACCCCTCTAGCGGGGCCTCGCCGCTAATGAGGGGGAAGGTGCGGGCGATGTCGCCCTCGATGGCAATGCCGCTTTGGATGGTGCGATCAACCGAGGCGCTGTCGTAGTTCATGCGGATGAGCGGGCTGTCGGTCTTACGGGCAATTTGCTCGAAGGGCATGCGGATCCACACTGGAGTGTTCCAGCCCACGCCCAGCTCCAACAAGGTGGTGGGTTCTTGGCCAATCTTCGCCACGAACTCCTTGTAGCGGGCCTCGGCGGCGTACCAGTCGTCGGTTTGCACGAAGCTGTCGTCAACGCGCAAGTGCATGTTCATGGGCGCGCCGCACACGTCGCATGTGGGCACCAGCGTGGCATCGGTGATGCGGGTGCGCTTGCCTCCTTCGGTGTCTTCCTCGATGCGCGCGAAGATCTCTGCATCTTCGCGAATGCCGTGACGGCCGGTGGTGCACTGAATGTGCGCGTAGTCGCCCTGGGTGGCGAAGATGCGCTTGGGGTCGAAGCCGGCCTTAAAGAACTGCTGGTCGGCGTTGGTGGTGATCACGAAGTAGTCAAGGTTGCGCGCCCACTCGTAGATCTCCTCGTAGAGCGGCTGGGCGTCTAGCCCCAGACAGTTCACTGTGGCGTGATGGGCCCAGTAGGCCCAGCGGTCCTCTTCGATGGGGAAGGGGTAGAAGCCGGCGGAGTACATGTCGGTCATGCCGTAGCGCTTGATGAACGCGGGGAAGTTGTCTTGGAAGCGCTGGCCACCGTAGTTGATGCCGGCGGCGGTGGAGAGTCCCGCTCCCGCGCCAATGAGCACGCGGTTGGTGGTGGCCATCACTTCGCGAGCGCGGGCAATGGCGATCTCTCGCTCTTCGGGGGTCTGGGGCTTTTCGGGGGTCATAAAAAACGGAAACATGAGTATGCCTTTCTACAGATTGAGCTGGCGGCGGTACAAGGCTTCGTCTATTTCGCCGAACACGTTGAACACCACAATCAGCGCCGATTCCGGGTGCTCGGCCATCCATTCCCGCACCGTGCGCACGGCAATAGCAGCGGCTTCTTCCTGCGGGAACCCGAACACGCCGGTTGAGATGCAGCACAGCGCGATGGACAGGCAGTCGTTGGCGTAGGCGGTGTCCAGGCAGGCGCGATAGCTCAGGGCCAGCTGGCGGCGATGTGTATCGGTGGGGCGACCCGAGGCGATGGGCCCCACGGTGTGGATAATGTGCTTGGAGGGCAGGTTGTAAGCCGGGGTGATTTTGGCGTGGCCGGTGGGCTCCTCGTGCCCCTGCTTCTCCATGATGGCGGTCATTTCGGCGCGCAGCTGGACGCCGGCGAAGGTGTGGATAGCGTTGTCGATGCAATAGTGCAGCGGCTGCCAGCACCCGGTCATCTGGGAGTTTGCCGCGTTTACAATGGCGTCGGCGGCGATGGTGGTGATGTCGCCGCGCCACAGGCGCAGGCGCTCGTCGTCAGGGGAGGGCTGCGCGTCGGCGATGGTGGAGATGCCGGCCTCCTCGATCATGCCCTGAAGCAGCTCGTCTTGAGCTACCAGGAAACTAGCCGGGGCGGGCCAAGCCGGGCGCACGTTTACCAGCGCGCGGAACGCCAGCCACAGCTGGTCGAAGGTGGCGGCGGGGTCGGCGGCAACGGCGGCTACATCCCGCGGGAGCCACGCGCCGTGCTCGCGGCACTCGTTTGCAAGGTACTCTACCAGCGTGCGGCACAGCTGGGTTTTTCTTTGTTGGTCCATATGAGCCTCCTGGTTTCTTCGAAAATTTGTTTCTTGTATCATACGTGAGCTTTCTATTGTAATAATTAAAGTTACAACTCTGCTACTGCCTTGTCAACGGGGTGGGAGCTTAGTGCTTTTGCTGTTTCTGTTGGGGGCTCTTCACGGGGGTGCGGGGCGGGGAGGCCCCCATTCGTTCAGACGCCCATATTGCTCGCATAACTTAGGATTGGTGAGAAATCAGTATCATCTATAACTTAGGAATGGTGTAAAATCATTGCCTTCTATAACTTAGGATTCGGTCAGAGTATTTTATTTCTCCAGATGAGAGGTGTTGATTCGTGGAAGAATTCATGCCCAGAGACGCCTATGCAAAGCTTCTTCGATGGAAGACGGAAAGCAACGGCTCAACTGCAATGCTCATAGAAGGGGCACGACGGGTTGGAAAGTCGGTTCTTGCGGAAGAATTTGGTCGCAGGGAGTATGAATCTTACCTTATGGTTGACTTCTCAAAGGCCACCGACGAATTCAAGCGAACGTTTTTGGACACGAGGTCAAATCTCGATCAGTTTTTTCTTTACCTCGAGGCCTTTACCGGTGGTCGACTCGAAGAGCGAAAATCTCTCGTGATATTTGATGAGGTGCAGTTATTTCCGCAGGCACGGGAGTTTATCAAGCACCTTGTGGCGGACGGTCGATACGACTATATCGAAACAGGGTCTCTCATTTCGCTCAAAAGGAATGTAGAAGATATCCTCATTCCCTCTGAGGAGGAGGGATTCACCTTGCGCCCTCTTTCTTTTGGCGAGTTCCTGGAGGCATTGGGGGAGAGGGCGCTTCGTCAACTCATAAAGCAATCGCGGGAGTCTCTTGAGCTCCTTCCTCCCGAGCTGCATCGGAAAGCGGAGCGCTGTTTTCGAGAGTACATGATCGTGGGGGGTATGCCGCAGGCGGTCTCGGCATATGCTCAAGGGCGCAATTTGGAAGCTGCCGAGCGTGCAAAGAAGAATATCATTCGGCTATATCGCGAAGACATCGCCAAGTACGGCGGCGAGCAGGCTTATAAGATACGGGCTATTTTCGATGATATCCCCAGCCAGCTCTCACGCAAAGAAAAAAAGCTCGTCTACGCCGATCTTGCCGGAGGCGGAAGGGCTCGAGATTACGCCGATGCGATTAGCTGGCTTGCGGAGGGGTGCCTGGTGAACAATTGCTATGGATGCGACGACCCGTCGGTTGGGCTTAACATGAGTCGAAGCGATCAGTCGGTCAAGTGCTACCTTCTCGATACTGGTCTGCTCGCCACGATGGCGTATGGGGATGACGAAATCTCGCCGGCGGCAATGTACGCAGATATTTTGCAGGGGAAAATTGAATCGAACGATGGCATGCTTGCCGAAAACGTGGTGGCGCAATCGCTCGTGTGCTCCGGACGGTCGCTGCACTTTTACTCGTCCTATTCGCGTAATGCAGACGACCGCATGGAAATCGACTTTCTCGTTCGCGCTCCTTATCCGGGCGCGGCCATGAAGACCCGTGTTTCGCCCATTGAGGTCAAAAGCGGAAAACGCTACAAGACCGTTTCGCTTGAGAAGTTCAAAAAGAAGTTCGGGAAGCGCGTGGGAACCGAGTACGTGCTGCACCCTCGCCCCCTTCAGGTTTCAGGCGACCGCATATGCCTTCCGCTCTACATGTGCGGGTTGGTGTAAGGGCTAGAGAATGCGGAGCGGGCCACCCTTGAGGGTGGCCCGCTTGTTGAAGGGGCGTTCTTGTGTCGATGCGCCAGGAGGGGAGATGGCGCCTAGTAGGCTATTTCCAGGGACTCTTCGTAGCTCAGCCAGCCTTCGGGGACGTCGGCGTCCTCGTGGCACTTGGTGCAGGTGAGCACCGAGGCGCGATGGGCCTTGTGGCAGTCGCTGCACTCCAGTTCGCCGTGCTGGGCGATGTGGGGGTTCAGCGTGAGGTCCTTGGTGGCAACAATAAGGTCGGCGCGAGTGAGCGGTTGGCCGTCGTCGCCGGTGTGACAGGCCTCGTTCAGGCAGAACTGCTCGTTGGCGATGCCGCGCGCAGCGGTCAGCTGGGTGAGTGTCTTCTCTTCCAGCGACGCGCCGTAGGTGGCGTTGTCGTGCACGTCGTAGTTGCCGGACGCCCAGGCCAGGCCTTCGCCAATCTGCTCGTCCATGGTGGGCACGTGGCAATCCATGCAGGTGGTGCCATCTTCGGCGCGGTGCACGGCGGCCATCATGGCGGAAGAATCGCTCACGGTGTTTCCGTACTTGTCTACGCCCGGCTGGCCCGGTTCGGCGTCATAGGTTTCCAGGTAGCCGTCCATGGGGGTGTGGCAGATGGCGCCGCAGAAGCTGGGCTGCTCGTGCCAGGCGAACAGGCCCGCGCCCGCCACAATCAGCACGGCGGCCACCACGCCCACCGCAATGGGCCATTTTTTACGAGCGCGCTTGGGGGATGCGTTGTTCTCGGTCATGGTTTCCTCCTCTCTTCGCTATTCCGCGTCCTGGGCGGCAATGGCATCCGCCGCCAGCTTGCCAGACGTCAGTACCCAGCCGTTGTTGGCGCCGGAGGGGGAGTTCGAGCCGTGAACGCCGCCCACCACTTCGCCGGCAGCGTAAAGGCCGGGGATCACGTCGCCGTCGGTGTTGATCACTTGCAGCGAGGTGTTGACAACCAGGCCGCCCATGGTGGTGGCATAGCGGGGCTTCTGCTCCACCAGGTAGTAGGGGCCATCGCCAATCTTCTGCTGCAGGTAGTCGCCGGTGCGGCCGAATTCGTCCACGCCTGCGTCAACGCCGGCGTTGTAGTCGGCTACGGTCTGCTCCAGAACGGCGGCGTCCATGCCGGCGGCTTCGGCCACGTCGGCCAGCGTGTCGCCGTGGATCCAGATGGGGGTGGTGGCGCCGTTGGCCTCAAGGTAGTCTTCCACCGAGCGGGAGTTGAAGCCGGTGTCCGCCAGCTTCTCGCTCCAAACGGCGAAGTTCTCGGCGTCCATCAGCAGGAACAGCATCGATCCGGTTTGCTCCAGCTCCACTTCCAGAATGTCGTGGTTGGAGGCCTTCTCGTTCACCACGCGCTCGCCCTCGGGGTTCACAAGGATGGTGCTCATGGGCCATACCAGCAGGTTGCCGTCGATGGTGGATTTCGCGTGGCCCTTGGACACTTCGCAGCCGTTGGGGTACTGCTTCACGTACTCGATCATGCGGGTGGCGGCGTTCACGCCCTCGGCGGTGGCCATGGTCAGGCCGTCGCCCTCGGACGAGCCGGGGCCGTAGTACAGCGCACTTTCCTTCACGCTGTCCGGCAGCCAATCCACGGAGTTGCCGTAGCCGCCGGTGGCCATCACCACGTTCTCTGCGCGCAGGATGTAGGCGGTGCCGTCAGAAGCAGTGGCCTTTACGCCGCACACTTTGCCGTCTTCCACGATCAGCTCCTCGGCGCGCGTGTTGGTGAGCACCTCGGCGCCGGAATCTGCCACGGCCTTGCGCAGCGACTCGGTAGCCCCTGCGCCGCCGCCCTCATAGGCCAGCTCGCGGTTGTGGGAGTATTCGGCCAGGTCGTGCAGGCCGCCCTCCATGTTGTACTGAACGCCCGCGTACTCGTGGATCCAGTCGGTGGTCTCGCCCACGTTCTCGGCATAGAGCTGGATGAGCTCCGGCACGCAGATGCCCTCGCCGTTCTTCTGGAAGTCCTCGATCATGGATTCGGGGGAGTCGTCGGTCACGCCGGCCTCCGCTTGCAGCTTGCTGCCCTGCACCACCTGGTTGCCGCCGGACACGGAGATGGCCCCGCCCAGGCGGTAGGTCTTCTCCACCAAGATGACGGAATGCCCCAGCTCCTCCAGGCGGATGGTGGCGGCCATGCCCGCGCCGCCGGCGCCGATGACCACGGTGTCGGCGCTCATTTCCACGGTCTCGCCGGTTTGCGGCTGGCCCGCGGGCGCCTTCATGGTGGTGAGGCTGCCGCCTGCCTGCTGGATGGCGTCGGATACGGCGGTGATGATGCCCATGCTGGTGAGGGTGGCGCCGGAGACGGTGTCCACGTCAACGCTCTGAGCGGCCATGATGGTGGCCGGCAGCTCTTCCAGCATGCCATCGGCAATAGTGGGGGTTTCGGTTTGCTGAACAATCTCGATAGATTCGATGGCGTGCTCGCTGAAGGTCACTTCAACAACAATGTCGCCTCCGTTGCCGGAACCTACTCCCTGGTAGGTGCCGGGGGTGAATGTGGGCTGTGCGGCGGCGCCGGTGCTGGCGGGACTGCAGCCCGCGACGCAAAGCCCGGCGGCCACGGCCAGCAAGGCTGCCAGTGCAAGGGCGGCGAAGCGCCCCTTCGCACGACGGAGCGGTGATTCGCTGTGCGTCCGCGGTTTGAAAGTCTTCCCGTGCATGCCTCCTCCTTCCTGTGCCTGCAGCTCTCTCCCGAGCCCTCCGACGATGCAGGCAAAAGCGCCGAGGGCAGTGGCGATGAGGGAGGGCGGCGCGGCCGGGGTTCGGTCCGGCGGCGCGCTTACGCCCCCTCTCGCAACTGGGGCGATTGTAGGAAGCGGCGGATTTCACTCACAACACCCGAAACGGTGCAACTGGGCTGAAACGTGACTGAAAACAGCTACCCCGAAACGGGGCATTTTTGCAAAACCGCAGGTCAGAGCATATGCGAGTAAGCGAATCATCTTTCATCCCGCGTCCGTCAAAAACGCGGGGATGCTAGAATCTCGACCAAGGGTTTGGGGCTGCATTATTTCTTCCAGTGACAAAGGGGCGGTGCATGGGGTTCTTCCAGAAGGTCAAGCCGAGCTATCTTGGCCTCATGTTTGTCCACATGTGGATCTACTGCACCACCCATCAAGGAGCCGCCATCGAGGGCGCTCCCGTTATGACGTGGCTCTATACCGCGCAGGCGGTGTTTTTGGGAGCGGTTGTGCTCTTCTCGCTGCGGCGCGAGCTTGATTCCGACATGCGGCATATGGTCGATCTCATCGCGGCCGCCTGCATGATGGCCGCGGTGCTTTTGGTGTCGCTGCCGGTCGGCGGCGACCGCACGGTCGAGCTGATCCTCGGCTCCTGTCTGGGCGGCATTGGCGTGTCCTGGGCTTATATTCGCTGGGCTCAGCTGTACGCCCGCTTCGAGGCCAGTTTCTCGGCGCCGCTCGTGTTTCTTACCATGGCGCTCGGATCGGTGGGGAAGGCGGCAGTGGACCTGCTGCCCCCGGCTGTCGAGGTTGTGGTGCTCATGTTGCTGCCCGCGGCGGCTTTCGGCAGCTGTCTTTTGGCGAAGCGGGGCGCGCCGACGGCGGCTCCGGCGATCATCTTGTTCAATCACCGCACGGTTTCGTCCTTGTGGCGCGTGGCGCTGGGGGTTGCGGTCTACAGCTTGGCGGTGGGCATTGTGCAGTCGGTGATGCTGGATGGCATTCCCGCCACCCAGCCGGCTTTGATCCTGCTGCACCACGGCGCCGAAATGGTGCTGGGCATCGGGCTGTTTCTGTGGGTGCTTCCCATGGGCGGCGGCCTCAGCTTCAGCCGCACCTGGCGCCTTATTGTGCTGCTCATGACTACGGCGCTCGTGTTTCTGCCCTACATCGATGAGAGCCTGTTGGGATACTTGCTCTCGCTGGTGCGCACGGCCCAGACGCTGCTCATCATTTTGCTGTTTCTGGCGTTGGCCGACATCGCCCGCCACAGCTCTTACCGCGTGGCCACGGTGTTCGCCGCCGGCTGGGCTGCCTATGCCCTGCCGTTCGCGCTGGGCACCGCGGTGGGCAATTTGGTGCGCGGGGCCACGGCCGATACCATGGTGGCGGCGGCCATCGTGTGGGCTACCGTGCTCGCGGCCATCTACTTCCTTGATGAAAATGCGGTGGGCCGTTCGCTCGTTTTCTCCGATTTGAAGAAGGAAGATTTAGACGAGGAATCGGACGTGGAGCGCATTAGCGCTGCTCAGGAGTTCATGGGCACCTGGGGCGAGGACGTGATCGAGCGCCGCTGCAAGGCGCTTGCGAAAGAGGCGGATCTCACCTCGCGTGAAACGGAAATTCTGGAGCTTCTGGCCCGCGGCCGCTCGAAGGCCTACATCGCCGATGCCTTCATCATCTCTGAAAACACGGTGCGCACCCATGTGAAGCACCTCTACGCCAAGCTGGACGTTCACACCCGCCAAGAGCTGCTCGACCGCGTGGAGTCGGCGGAGCTGCCGCCCACACCTTAACAATTCGTGAGCGATTTTGTCCGGAACGTGAAAAACCGCGCATCCCTTTTTCCGAAAACCTATACTAGAGCGTTGTGATTTTATCGGCAGGGAAGCGAAAGGGACAAGGTCGGCGTGTTTGGCGAAAACCCACAGGGCAATCAGCGGCCGAGCGTGAGGCGCGAGCGCGGGGTGCACCGGCGCGAGGGCTCTGCGGCGCCGCGATCGGGGTTTTTGGGCGAAGAGCCGCCACGCCGTCTGACCGATGAGCCGCGGCCTTCGGTGCGCGACGACGTTTCCCGCCGCGAGCGACTGATCTACGGCGAAGGGGCGCAAGGGGCGGACGAAACTGCCCAGCTGCCCGGTGCCGAGGAAACCGCGCGCTTGGAAGGCGAAGCTCGCGAAGGTGCGGCAACGGCGCCTGACCCCACCGAAACGGCCCGCGCCCGCACGGCCCAACGCCAACGAGCGGCTCAGCAGCGCCGCGGCAACCCCATAACCCGCTTGGCCAACCAATGGTTCGACCGCGTTATGGGAGCTATCAGCGAAGGCGGCCTTTCCGAGCAGGAAGCCCAGTACGGCTCCCATAAAACCACCAAGGACTTCATCTGGAACACGGTGGGCGTAGGCGCGTGGGGCATGGTGTTCCCCATCCTGACCATGATCGCCACCCAGTTGGTGGGCGTGGAGCAGGCGGGTATGTTCTCCATGGCCTTTGTGGTGGGCTCGCTGCTGTTCATTCTGGCGAATTTCGGCGTGCGCACCTACCAGATTTCCGACGTGGAGGAGGTGCACTCCTTCGCTGATTACCAGGTCAGCCGCTGGATCACCTGCGTGCTCATGGTGGTGGTGGGCTGCCTCTACTGCGCCATCCGCGGCTACGATGCCGAGATGTTCTACCTGTCGGTGGGGGTGTTCCTCTACCGCATGGTGGACGGTTTGGCGGACGTGTACGAGGGGCGCCTGCAGCAGGTGGACAAGCTGTATCTGGCGGGCATCTCCCAGGCGCTGCGCTCGGTGCTGGCGCTGGTGGTGTTCGCCATTTTGCTGGTGATCAGCCGCAACATGGTGGCCGCCTCCTTCGGCATGGCCATTGCCGCGGCCGCCACGTTCGTGGTGGTCACCTATCCGCTGACGCTTCTGGAAACGCCGAAATCGCGGAAGGTGTCGCTGGCCAGCGTGGCCCAGCTGTTCAAGAACACGGCCCCGCTGTTCGTGGCGCTGTTCCTGTACGCGCTCATCGACAACATGCCGAAGTTCGTGATGGAGGGCGCCCTTTCCTACGACAACCAGCTGTACTTCAACGCGCTCTACTTTCCGGCCCAGGGCATTCTCATCACTTCGCAGCTGGTGTACAAGCCGCTGCTGGTGCGCATGGCCGGCGTGTGGCAGGACGGCTCGAAGCGGCGGCAGTTCGACCTCATCATGGTGGGCATTTTGGGGGTCATCCTGGCGGTTACTGCGGCGAACGTGCTGATCATGGCTTGGGTCGGCATTCCCGTCATGAGTTTCCTCTACGGCATCGATTTCGAGCAGTTCCGCGGCCTCATGTACATTATGCTGGCGGCCGGCGGCGTGACGGCGGCCATCGACTTCATGTATCAGGTGATTACCGTGATGCGTCGCCAGAAGGACGTGACCACATTGTACCTGGTCACGTTCGGGTTCTCGCTGTTCGTGCCCATTTTGCTGGTCATGTTCACGGGGCTGCCGGGCGCGGTTATCGGCTACCTGATTGTGATGACGCTGCTGTTCGTGCTGCTGGTGTGGGAGTACTTCCGCATTCGCAAGGACATGGCCCACGAGGCGCAGCTGAAGGCGGCACGCGAGCAGGGGATGGCCGAGTAGCGGCGCCTTTGGAGCGGGCCTGATCATTACAGTTCCCTTATGGGACGCGTTCTCCTCGCTGGCCGCGGGGCGATGGGGTAGAATCGCGGCAGAAACAGAATGTAAGTCCGGGCAACCGGTTTGAGGAAAGAGGTTTTGCATGACTGACGAGAACAACAAGCCCGTGGAAGGCGAGGCGCCAGCAGCGCCGGAAGGCTGGGATCAGGCCTTTGGCACCGATGCCCCCAAGCCCAGCGGCAGTGCGGGCACATGGCAGCCGAAGGATGAAGGCGCGACCGGCGCGTACGGCGCCGCCCCTACTCAGCCCACCGAGCCCTACAGCACGGGCGCGGCAGGGTCTGCCGGCGGCAACGTTCCGCCGCAACAGCCTTATGGTGGCAATTGGCAGGCGGCTCCGGCTCCCGAGCCCATTCCCACCACCGCCTATGCTAAGAGCTGCCTGTCTGCCGGTTGGGCCGATTGCAAGCAGCCGGGCTTCTGGAAGAAGACGGCGTTTCTGGGGCTGGTCGAGTGCGTGCCCATCCTAAACTTTGTGAACTCCGGCTACATGCTGGAATGGTCGAAGGAGGTGCCCTTCGGCGGGCGTACCCCGCTGCCGAAGAAGGTGGTGACCGGGCGCAACTTCGAGATTGGCTTCTACGCCTTCGTGATTGCGCTGGTGTTCAGCTTGGTGTCTGGCCTGGTTGGAGGTATCTTGGGTTGGATTCCGCTGGTGGGCTGGATTGCCGCTGTGGTCATCGGCTTCTTGGTGGCCATGTTCACCAATATCTTGCAGCTGCGCATGGCCATGCGCTCCCAGCTGGGGGAGGGCTTCAAGATTGCCGATGCTTGGACCGCTATCAAGCGCGACTGGTCGGGGCTGCTGTGGGCCTGCATCGCCCCGAGCCTTATCGCGGCGGGTGTGCTGATCGTGCTCTCGTTCGTGTACGCGCTGTTCGCCATGGTGACGCTGATTCCCATCGCGGCGACGGCTGCGGTGCCCGATCCCACCTACATGGTGGGTGCTATCCTGGGCGGCGGCTTCGGCTTCCTGCTGGTCACGGCGGTGTTCTGCTATCTGTGCGCGTGGGCCAGTGCCGCGGCGCAGCTGGTGGTCATCCGCTCCTGCGCCCACTGGGTAGCCCGCTACGCCGGAGAATGGACCTACCTGGCGTAATGGCGCTTGATGCATTCGCCCAGTTGTGGGAGAATGCACAGGTTCGTAATTTGCGAATGGTCGAGTGGCGCAGCGGGAGCGCAGGTGCCTTACAAGCACAAGGTCGGGGGTTCAAATCCCTCCTCGACCACCATAACTAACTCAAAGAAACCCCAGCTCAACCTGGGGTTTCTTTTTTGTTTGGTCTGCATGGATGGAGATCGGGTTTATGCTTCGGTGGTCAGCAGGTTCAAGAAACTCTTAACCGATGGACGTTGTTCGTTCTTTCGGGTTAGGGCGTAGAACGAGAATACCGCGTCGTCTTCCTCGAAGGGGATGATGCGGTATTCGTCGCCGAAGGGCTGGGATTGCGCCATCGAGCGCTCCATGATGAGCAGGCAGGTGTCGTTGGGCACAGTTGACAGCTCGGAGATGGAGTGGAGGAACACCGGCAGCTGAAAGGGCATGGCGTTGTGTTTTTCCAGCAGCGTCTTCACGGTCGAACGACCATGGTCGGTGGAATAGGATCCTACCGGCTGAAGGATGCTCTGTCCGGACAGGTCGCTCACTTTCAGGCTCTCCCGCTCATAGAAGGGGTGGGCCTTCTTCGCCAGGCACACCATGGGATCGTCGAAGAGGAACTTCGCCTCCAGCCCGGCAGGCGCTACTTCCCCCGGCCCCAGAATAGAGATTGCCACGTCGATGCGGTCTTCCTGGAGCAGCTGATCATAGGGCTGGGACCGGTGGTCTTGATAGTTAAGGCTGGCCGCCGTACCGCTGGCCGTGAGAGCCGCCAGCGCGCTGTTGGCAAGTGCGATCACCCGATTCGACCGGTACAGGCCGCCGATGCGAATGGTTTCGATCGAACTGATCTGGCGAATCTTCGCCAGCGTTTCATCATGAAAGCGAAGAAGCTTCGAGGCTTCCTCGAACAGCAGCATGCCGGCGGGCGTCAGCTGTACGCGCGAAGCAGAGCGCTTGAACAGCTGGCTTCCGCATTCCTTTTCCAGGGAGGCAATGTGCTTGCTCAGGGAGGGTTGGGAGAGGTGCAGTTCCTTGGCTGCCTGGCTTAAGTTGAGCGTCATTGCGGCGGTTGTGAACTCGCGCAGATATTCAATATTCAAGCCTTACCCCCTCTAATATAGCCCCCGAACGATTCGCTGAATTCGTTCCGCGTGCCATGATACCCAAAGCTGGGCCCCCTATGTAAGCCTCGGTGAAATATTACTTCCGCAATGGCAGCGGTGCGCTGATCGAGCATTCGATTTTCGAATAGCGCTCTTCCGAAACAGGTGGCTGCTCTTCTTTTGGCGGGAGAGGTTCATGAAAAGGATGCCCAGCGTTATGCGTTCTTTCCAATCTTCGATGGCCCTTCAGGCGCTGTACCGTAGATGGCACCCTGGAGGGCTTTTTGAGAAGGAGGAATCATGGGGAAACTGAACGTTTCCAGGCGCACGTTCGCTAAGCTTGCTGCCGCCACTGCTGCAGCCACGGCGCTGTCGGCCACGGCGGGAAGCCTGAGCGCGATTGCCGAAGAGGACGGAGCTGCCGGCGAGATCAAGAAGATCCGCAGCCTCTGCCGTTGCTGCGGCAAGATGGAATGCGCCATCTGGGTTTGGGTGGAGAACGGTCGCGTGGTGGACATCACCGGCGACGAGCACGCTTACACCAGTCGCGGCAATTTGTGCGCGAAGGGCAAGTCCGGCATGCAGCAGCTCTATCATCCGGCCCGCCTGCGCTATCCCATGCGCCGCACTCGTCCCAAGGGCGAGGACCCGGCTTGGGTGCGCATCAGCTGGGACGAGGCGAACCAGCTGGCGGCCGATTGCCTGCAGAACGTCATCGACAAATACGGCGGGCCTGCCATCCGCACCTACCACGGCACGAGCCGCCAAACCTCAATTGGCGTTATGACCTGCGGCGCCTACTTCGGCACCCCGAATGCCGGCACCACCGCCGGACAGATTTGCAAGGGCCCGCGCGAGACTTCCGGCATGATGAGCTGCTATCCCTGCCACTGGACTGCGCTCAACGAGAACCCGAAGATCTTCTTCCAGTGGGGCACGAACCAGGAGATGTCCAACTACGACAACGCCTGCCGCGTGACGGTGGACGCCCAGGTGGGGTCCGAGCACTCCATCGTGGTGGGCCCGCGCCTGCAGAACCTGGGCAAGGAATGTGAGCACTGGCTGCCGGTGCGCCCTGGCACCGACGACGCGCTGGGCGCCTGCATGCTGAACATCATCATCAACGAGATGGAAAGCTACGACGAGGCGTTCTTGAAGCGCTGGTCGAACGCCGCGTTCCTGTACGCTGAGGACTTGGAGCCCAGCGGGTTCGAGTACGTGAACGAGTTCAAGGGCGGCACCTATCCGCTCGAGATCAGCACGCGCCTGCTGAAAGAGTCCGACCTGGTGGAAGGCGGCAGCCCCAAGCGCTTTATGGTGTGGGACACGGTGAGCAACGGCCCCATCTGGTACGACGCCGACGAAGTGGTCTGGCAGGGCGAGAACGGCTACAACGAGGTGAAGGACTTCACCCGCCACAACAAGCTCTACGTGCCCGTCGACCCCGGCTTCGGTGCCAATATCGACCCGGCGCTGAAGGGCGAGTACTCGGTAACTTTGAAGGACGGCCGCACCGTTTCTTGCCGCCCGGTGCTGCAGGAGTACGGCAATCGCTTGGCCGAGTGGACGCCGGAACGCACCGGTGAGTACTGTTGGGTTGATCCGGCGAAGATTCGCGCGGTGGCGGAACTCTACGGCCAGGAGCTGCATGCGGGTCCGGTCATCTACAATCTCGCCCCCGAACACACCGGCAACGCCATCGACACCGAGCGCGAACTGCTCATCCTCTCCACGCTCATGGGCAACCTGGATTCCCCCAACGGCAACCGCGGCGGCGAGCCCATTCAGTCCTACTACACCGTGGGCATCGACTTCGCCGCTCCCATTGGCGTTCCGGGTCTGAGCCCCGAGGTGCAGGCGAAGGTGGCGGGCGCCGAGCGCTTCCCGCTGCTGCCTTGGTTCCGCACGCTGGGCGGCGCCTCTATGCACTACGACCAGGCCACGGCCACCGACATGACGCTCTTGGGCAAGCCCTATCCGCTGCGCGCTATGCTGGCCGCCACTGGCAACCACTTCCATTCCGCCAACGCGGCGCGCAACTGGGAAGCCATCCGGCGCCTGGACTTCTTCTGGTGCGCCGAGCTGTGGCATGTACCGCAGCTGGAACTGGCGGACCTCGCGCTTCCGGCTACCCACTATTTGGAGAACAACTTGCTGCGTCCCTCGCAGGGCGCGGAATGCGGCCTGAATGCGCAGGTGCGCTGCCAGGAGCCGCTGGGCGAGGCGCGCATGGACTCCGCTCAGATCATTCAGATTCTGAAGCTGATGGGCATTCCCTGGTGGCCCATGGACAAGGAAGCGGCGCCGCCGTGGTTCCCGGAGGAATGGCTGAACATCGGCTGGCCCAATGAGGAGCAGATGAACGACTTGTCGGTGCTCCCGTACAAGCTGGGCTTCGCGACTCCCGGCCCCGAGGGCGGCACGATTCACGTGGAGGACTGGAACGACTTCGTGGAGCAGTACCAGGAGCACGGCCAGTGGGATCTGAAGGAGATCTCTCCCTGGGGCTACTGCTACCGCTACATGCTGGGGCATCTGCGCAAGACCGGGGTGAAGCCGGGCTTCGATACCCCTACCGGCTTGTTCGAGCTGTGGTCGACGGTGCTGGAGACTTATCATCCGGGTCACGAGCTGCCCTCCATTCATGAGCCCTATGAGAGCCCCTATTCCACGCCGGACACCTACGAGGAGTACCCCATCATCTTCACTTCTGGCCGCCGCATTCCGGTGTACTTCCACAGCGAAGGCCGCCAGGTGCCCTTCTGCCGCGAGGAGGCGGTGGTGCCGGTGTTCCAGATCAACCCCGAAACGGCAGCTGACCTGGGCATCAGCGATGGCGACTGGTGCTGGATCGAGAGCAAGCGCGGTCGCATCCGCGAGGTGGCGTCGCTGTTCTACGGCATTGCCCCCGGCGTCATCGAGTGCGACCACGCCTGGTGGTACCCGGAACTTCCCGCGCCCACTCACGGTTGGGATCTCTCCAACGTGAACGTGCTGGTGGATCCGAACACGCAGGACCCCATCAATGGTGCGGCGACCCTGCGCGCGTACCTGGTGAAGGTGTACAAGGCGACGCCCGAGAACAGCCCGTTCGAGAACCCGGTGCCCTGCGCGCCCGAGGACGGCACTCCCATCATTTCGACAGTCGAAGACGAGCGCCTGAAAGAATGGCTGCCCGTCCGTGAAGGGTAAAGGTGAGCTTCCATGACTCAGTATGCAATTGCCACCGACCTGAATCGCTGCGTGCAGTGCTATGCCTGCACCGTGGCCTGCAAGGTTGTGAACGGCGTTCCGGTGGGACAGTTCTGGAACAAGGTGCTTCGCATCGGCCCCAACCCCACGCCCGGCGGGTCCGGCCGCTTCCCGGACGTTGAGATGTACTACCTGCCGGTGGGTTGCCAGCATTGCTCCAACCCGGCGTGCGTGCAGGTGTGCCCCACCGAGGCCAGCCACGTGGTAGCGGACGGCACCGTGCAGATCGACAAATCGAAGTGCATCGGCTGCCAGTTCTGCGCGATGGCCTGCCCGTATGGTGTGCGCTATCTGAACGAGGAAGAGCGCGTAGTGGAGAAGTGCACGCTCTGCGAGCAGAAGACCGCCCAGGGCGAGCTGCCGGAATGCGTTCGCCAGTGCGGTGCCCGCGCCCGCTACTTCGGCGACCTGGAGCAGGGCATCGAGAGCTTCGTGGGCCCTCCCTTCACCAACGAGGACTTCGAGCCCATCACCACCACTACCAAGCCCTTTACCGACGCCGACCTGCACCATCTGCCCAACGTGGGCAACGACCCGTCGTTCGTGTACATCCTGCGCGATCGCACCTGGCAAGGCGAAGAGTAGGCACGCAGGCCGCGGAAGGGCACTTGCCGGCGCTTCCGCGGCCGCTTCCCATAACCCAAGGAGTTTGCTATGAACGAGAACAATATTCCCACCGACGACAAAAGCTTTTCGCCGGCCAGCCCTTCCGACATTCCCTCCATCATCGCTGATGTGCAGCTGGTGAGCGCATATGGTGAAGACGAGCCTGCCTATGCGGTGGACATGCTCATCCAGAACATGGCGCCGCAGCGCAAGATTCTGATGGGCATTCTGGAGTTTTGTCGGTCGGGCGCCGCAGTAGGCGACGTGAACAGCGAAGTGGCGCGGCTCATGACCTACCGCCCTTCGGTCTACACTGCCTACGATCTTTGCGCGCTTTTGGAAGAGCGCGGCGGGCTGAAGAAGGTCACTGCCGACGGTCAAGACTACGACGGCAGCAGCATTGAGCCTTCCATCACCGAAGAGGACGGGGTGCGCTACTACACGCCCAACGATCCGGCCGACCTGTTCTGGAAGACCACCGATGCGGGCGCCCGTATTCTGGACGACGACGACCCGCTGGCGCGCGGCCAGGAGTTTTTGGCGGCCGACCCTGATTTGGCCCCCATCTACCGGCGCGTTCTGGAGATGTGCCAGGGCCAGGGTGCTGTTCTGGCTCAGTTGGAAGAAGCGGTGGACAACGATCCGCTGGTGCAGAGCCCCCGCGTGTATGCGCCGTTTTTCCTGGATCGCCTGGAGCGTTGCGATGCTCTCGATTGGGACGGCACTTGGAAAACCACCGAGGTGGGCGCTCAGCTGCTGAGCAGCCTGTAGTCTTTCGTCTTTTTTCGTTCGGGCCCCCGCTAGCTTCCCCTTCCCTTGCAAACGCTGGCAGGGGCCCTTTTCCCGACAGACGGATTTCCTCCTATCAACTGCACGATTACAAGGGCCGTGGCTTGAAGCCGCGGCCCGTTCGCTTTTCTATAGTGAGGTGTAGAAGCTCTTCGGGGCACGTGTCGCGCAAGGGGAAGGGGATCCTCATGAACCAGAAAAAGACGTTCAAGGCGAATTTGCTGTTGGGATACGCCGTCCTTGTGGGACTGCTGGTGGCCTGCGCCGCTCTGTTCGGCCCGGCGAGTGCCTTTGCCGACGATCTCGCCGTGAGCACCGGCGCTACCCCCGAGCAGATGGAGACCCCTGCCGATGCCTACAATCTTGAGGCGCCTGCCAGCTCTGAAGAGCCGGAGTCTGAGGTGCAATGGGTCACCTTCGCCGGTTGGGCGGTCATCGCCGTTGTGGTGGTGGGCATTGGCGTGAGCATCTTCGTGCGCGTTCGCAAGAACAAGTAGGGCGCTTTCGGGGGCGCTGGCTGCGAATTCGGGCGCGATGGGCTACAATAGCCGGGCACGAAATCTACCCTAAACACACCAGCGTGTATGGTCGAAAGGTCTTGTTTTCATGGATCGTCGCCCCTCGAAGAGAAAGGGCCGCCAGGCCTCTCAGCGGAGCCCCTATGGACGGGTTTCCCAAGCTAAATCATTCAAAGTGAAGCGCAAGCGCAAGGGCATTTTGGGCGCCCTTGTGGTGGTGGCGCTGTTCGCCGTTGTCGCCGTCTTGGCGTTTCCCCAAGTAAGGGCTTTTATCACCCAAACGCCGGTAGGAGGCCCGCGCACGGTGCTCACCCAGCAACGGGTGGATGTGGCCTTTGACCGCATGGAGCTTCCCGCGCCCGACCTTTCCTCTTTCGCGTATGTGGACACCGCCAGTTTCATCGGGCCCCGCTTCGAGGGCATCGAGGTGGGCGACGTGCAGAAGCACATTTCCGGTTCGCGGGAAATCTACAGCCAGAAGGTCACCGCGACGGCGCTTTACACCAACAAGTCCGTGAAGGTGACGGTGCCGATTTCCTTCGAGTTCACCTACGACGACGCGAACGATACCTGGGAACAGGGGGCGGTGACCGAAGAGGGGTGCACCGTGGAACCGGTTGCTCCGCCGAGCGCCACGGCCATTGCCGACAACATCGACACCCTGTTGGGCGCTTACGACAGCCAACTGGCGAGCGATTTCGAGGGCGCTTCTAGCACGGTGGTTTCGCAGCTGACCGCCGAAGGGGGCACCATGGAGGTGAACCTGCTGAAGTCGCGGCAGGAGGAGACCGCCACCATGACGGTCACCTGCAAAGTGGAGTGGTCAGATGAGGCCGGTTGGGTACCGGTGGTGGTGGCTACCAGCACCCCCAAGATTACCGACAAGTCTGTTATGTCAAAGCTGACCTGCGACGAAGGGGCCCTGGTGCGCCTGCAGGGAACCCTTGCGAAAGAAGGCGACGGCTATCTACTGCGCCTGGACGGCCCCATGCGCCTCACCATGGACGGCCGCTCGTGGGATTTGGACGTGGTGAGCTTGGTGCCGGCTTCGGGCACGCTCTGCTACTTCGATCCGCCCATTGTGGAAGCGGATGAGCCGGAAGAGGCGGCCAAAGAGGCGGAAGAAGCTGAAGAAGAAGCATCGGAGGACGCCGAGGTGATTGACGCGGAAGGCGAGCCGGCCGAGGAAGCCGAGGGCGAAGAGGAAGCTGAAAAGGAAGAGGAGTCGAAACGGGAGACGGTGGAGATATCCAGCTTGGTGGGATATCGCGTTTCCGTCACGGGCACCATCTCGCTCACCGGCAACGAGTCCGGTGTGACCAGCAGCCCTTCCGGCGACAGCTGGGGAAAAATCTACCCCGTCCAAGTAACCCTCACCGAAGTACAGAAACTGTAGAGTGTTTCGCTGACGCTCCTTGCCGTCCGCGGCCGCGCCGGCCGGAGGGATTCCGCTCGACGCGTCGTCGGTCTGAGCTAACTCGGGCTTTGCCCGAGTGGATCTCCTCCCTCCTTTGGCTTAACCTCGCTCCACCCTCCGTCCGCCGCGTCCGCTACCTGTTGTCATCCTGAGCGGAGGCCGAAGGCCGGAGTCGAAGGATCTTTCCAGCCGAGTGTCGGCTCCTTGTGCCCTCCCCGCCAATTCCTTGGGGGATGGGGGTGGCATTCTTGTCTCGTTTTTGCGGCTATTTGACGCCGCGATGGCGCTGGGTTGCGCACATTTGACGCCGCGACGGCGCATTCTTGCGTTCGATTTGACGACGAGTTGCAGCCGCGTTGGCGAACGCGGAGCCTATCGTGTGCCTTAGCGAAAACTGGTCCGAACCCCGGTTTTCGGAAGACCCCAAGGGAAAGGGCGCAGGATGGGACGAAGATCCACGATGATTGGAATAGCCAGTGGGTTGGCTTGTGCGTTGTGCGTGGGGCTTTATACCTTCCAGGTGGACCAGGAGGCGCAGCTGCAGCGGGCCGAGGCGTTCGAGAAGTACGGCGGCGAGCAGGTTGAGGTTTGGGTGGCCAAGCGAGACTTGCCTACCGGCGAGACGATCGACGAGACCTGCGTGGAGAAGCGCCCGTGGTTAGCGGAGCTGTTGCCGGATGGCGCGGTTATGAACCTCGAGTCCGTGCGCGGCCAGCAGTTGGGCAGCCCGGTGTACGCCGGCGAGGTGGTTTCCGCCTCGCGGCTTACCGTCACGGCGGCAGACCAGCTTTCCGTGCCTCAAGGCCTATGCGCCCTTTCCGTTCCCGCTCGCGATGTGCAGACCGTCGGCGGGGCCCTCGCGCCGGGCATGGAGGCGGATATCTACATGACCGGTCCCACGGGGTCGGTGCTCCTGGCGCCCCGTGTTGCCGTGCTGGCTGTGGGCAGAGACGCCGGCACATCCTCTTCCGCATCGTGGGTGACTATTGCCGTGGCGCCTTCCCTGGTGCAAGAGATGGTGCAGGCGGCTCAGAGCTATGAGCTTTATTTCACCCTTCCCGGCGACACATCCGTACCAAGTGGGGAGCTCATCGAAGCCGACGACGTTGCGGCAGAGGAGCCTCCCGACGAAGCGGCGGCCGGCTCGGAGCCGGTATTTGGGGAAGACGAGACAGAGACCGATTCGCCCGCATCCTCTTCTGGCGCAGCACCGGCGGACGACGAAGACGGGGAAGGGGAGGAAGTATGAGCACGAAAAGATCCCCTGCAATGGCAGGAGAGGGAAAGGCGGGCATGATCCTTTCGGTGGTGAGCGCTGGCGGCGGAGCGGGGAAGAGCACCGTGAGCATGGCCGTTGCCCAGTGTTGTCGCAAAAAGGGACTGTCGGTGCTGCTGCTGGACGGTGACTGCCAGTTCGGCGACATGGCCCGCATGGCGAAAGAGGCCCGCGTGCTCTCGCTGGGAGCGCTGCAGGTAGCAACTGATGAGCCGCTTGCGGAAGAGGGGTCGGCCCTGGCGATTGCCGCCCCCGATGCTATGGAGTACGCCGAGCATTGGATTCCGCTTCTGCCGCAGTTGGCGCGGCGGGCGGTGGAGGAATACGACGTCGTGGTGGTGAACACCTCCGGCGTGTGGACGGACCCGCTGCTTTCCCTGATGGAGGCGAGCGACCGGGTGCTGTTCGTGGTGGGGCAGTCCAGCTCGTCGGTGCTAGGGGCCAGGCGGGCCATCGATTTGTGCATGCGTTGCAGCGTGGCCACCGGGTCGTTCCTGTTCCTGCTGAACCGCTGCACCCGCCACAGCCTGTTCACCTCCATCGACGTTTCCTGCGCGCTGGGAGGCGCGCATGTGCTCGAGGTGCTCGACGGCGGGTCGGTGGTGGAGGAACTGCACGGGTGCGGCCTGGCGAAGCATTTGGTGCGCGATGGAAACCCTTTATATAAGAGTGTGGAAGAGGTGCTGCGGGAAGTGCTTCCGGCAGAGGGCGGGACTGCGGATGCTGATGTCGCGGCGGCAAGCGCGACTCGGGCGAAGGTGCCTGAACGGCGCTCGCGCCTGATACGACGGCGCGGGTCGGGGGCGGAGAAGAAGGGAAAGCACCGGATGGAGCCGGCTTGTCCGCCGGTACCGGCAGGGGAGGCGTCATGGCTGTGACCTTGCTCGAGCGCGTGCAGCGCAGTGCCGCCCCGCAGGTGGAGCAGAGCGAAAAGACGCTCACGGTAGAGGATTTGCGCGAAGCGGTGAAGCGCTACCTGGCCTTCGAGTCGGTGGCGCAGCTGGTGGAGGAGAACCCCTCCCGTGCCCGCAACGAGCTTCGAAGTGCTTGTCGTCAGGTGTTCGCGGAGCCGCAGTGGCGCGCGATGTCCCCGCCCGAACGAGAGCGCATGACCCAAGAGCTGGTCGCTATCGTGTTCGGCATGGGTCCCTTGGAAGCGCTGCTCTCCGACGAGGCCATTACCGAGATCACTGTCAACAAGGGCGGCGAAGTGTGGGTGGAACGAGACGGCGTCATGCGGCCAGCGGGGGTGGAGTTCGCAAGCGACGAGCAAGTGCGCGTGCTGATCGACCGCATCTTAGGTCCCCTGGGGCGACGGATCGACGAGTCCAGCCCCTCGGTGTCGGCACGGCTTCCCCAGGGCCATCGCGTCCACGCCATTGTGCCGCCCATCTCGCCCGATGGGCCCATTATTGCCATTCGGAAGTTCTCGCGGCGCATCTTCTCCTTGGATGAACTGGTTGATGCCGGCTCGATGGAGCCGGAGTTGGCGCAGTTCCTCCACTGGGCGGTGGTAGCGCGCAAGAGCATCGCCGTGCTGGGGGGAACGGGAAGCGGCAAGACCACGCTCCTGAACGCGCTTTCGCTCTCCATACCCTTCCATGAGCGCATTCTCACCATTGAGGATTCGCTCGAGCTGAAATTCCAAGAGCACCCGCAGGTGGTGCGCCTGGAGGCGCGTCATCGCAACGCGGAGGGCTTGGGAGAGGTGACCATTCGCGACTTGGTGGTGGATTCGCTGCGCATGCGTCCCGACCGCATCATCGTGGGGGAATGCCGCGGCGGCGAGGCGCTGGACATGCTGACGGCCATGAACACCGGCCATGACGGTTCGCTCACCACGCTGCATGCGAATTCGCCGCAGGAGTGCATTGATCGCTTGGTAACCATGTGCCGCTATGTGGTGGATTTGCCGGCTGATGTGATCGAGTCGCAGATTGGCCATGCGTTTGACCTCATGGTTCAGACCCAGCGCCATCGCAGCGGCCGGCGGTTCGTCTCGGCCGTGGCGGCGGTTTCGTTTGATGCCCGGGAGCGCAGGTGTGCGGTGGTGCCGCTCTACGAGCGCCTGTCTCCGGAAGACCCTGGCCAGTGGAGGGCTATTCCCGAATGGGTGGAAAGCCTGACGGCAGAGGAATTGGCGCATGGCGAAGAGGTGGAATCATGGCGATCAGCGCTCTCGCTCCCGTAGCGGCAGCTGCCTTTGCGGCCACTTCCGGCTTCTGCGCCGCGCGCGTGATTGAAGAGCGCATGCGGCGGCGAAAACTGGCCGAGAGTGCCGTGGCCGATGGTCGCGCCTCGTCCGCCGTGTATTGGTGGGCCTGTCGCGGCGTGCGCCCCTTTGCGCCTTTGAGCTGCTGGCTGCTGGAAAACAGCGCTGTTGCCCGTTGGACGGGGGATGTTGTCGAATGCGTCCAAGAGCGCAATGTGCCGGCGACGGCAGAAGCGCTGCTTTCCAGTTTGCTGGCAACCGCCCTGGTAGTGGGCGCCTGCGCCTCGGTGCTGGCGGGGACGGCGCTGTTCGGCATCGCCCTGGTGGCGCTGGCGGCGCTGGTGCTGGGCCATCGCGCCCGGACGCTCCGGGAGACGCGGCAGACGCGGCTGCGGGAGCAGACTCCGGAGGCGCTGCGGGCCCTGGCCATTTGTTCGAAGAGCGGTCAGAGCCTCTCCCAGACTATGGCCACCCTGGCAAACGACTTGGAAGAGCCCCTGGCGGGCGTGTTCGAACGAGCCTCCCGCCGCCTTCAGATGGGCGGGTCGGCAACGGAAGCGCTCGCGGTTTTCTCGGAGGGGGAGACCTCGCCGGAGCTCTCGTTTGTGGCCGTGGCCTTGGACGTGCGCAGCCAGACGGGCGGATCCCTCACCCAGGTGCTGGAATCAGCGCGGGAATCGGTGCGCGACGAGCTTGACCTGCGGCGCTCCCTTCAGGTGCAGACGGCCCAGGCCCAGCTCTCCGCTCGCATTGTCACCTGCATGCCCTTCGTGCTTGTGGCGCTGTTCTCGCTTATCACCGAGGACTTTCTGGGGCCGTTTTTCCAGAGCCCCCAGGGGTTGGCACTGCTCTTCCTGGCGCTGGGGATGCAGACGGCCGGCATCTTCTCGGTGCGGGCGATCCTGCGGCGGGAAGGGGGCCAATGATGAACGCATTCGGCGCTGTGGCGCTGGCGGGAGCGATGACGGCCGCGGCAGCGGCAGGGGCCGTAGGCTCTTCGGCGTTGGGCGCGGCCTGGCGCAAGCGGGCGCTTCGGCAGCAGCTGGTGGCAGTCGCGCGCGAAGAGGGCGCGGGTGAGAACGGTGTGCCTGTCGCGGGGCCTGTTGCGCCCCCAGCTCGTCCATCGCTGGCGGACCGTCTGTTCCAATGGGTGGAAGTCAGGTCGCGAGCGCTGGCGATGGGGGCGCGCCGCCCGCTTATGCCGCCGGCCCTTGTGGGGCGGCGCGAGGAAACGAGGCGCTTGCTGGTGTACGCCGGTCTGGGCGGTCGCGTGAGCGACCAGGGGTTTTGGGACTGCTCGCTTCTGTTGGGGCTGGGGCTTGCGCTGGCCGGCCTTTGCCTGGGAGCCTGCCTTTCGCCCGAGCTGGGGCTTGTCGGCCTTGCGGGCGGCTTTGTCCTGGGCTTTCGCATTCCGGGATCGCTTGCGCGCAAGCAGGCGCGGGAGCGGTCGGACGATCTGGAGCGAAGTCTGTCAGAGATGCTTGAGGTGGTGGCGTTGGGACTGCGCAGCGGCCTGTCCTTCGAGAAGTCGCTCGCGCTCTACTCCTCCCACTTCGAGTGCCCGCTTGCCCGCAGCCTGCGGGGCGCTCAGGTGCAGTGGTCCTGCGGTCTGGTGCCGCGCGAGGAGGCGCTTCGCACGCTTGCTGCCAGCTACGACTCACTTTTGTTCGGGCGTGTGGTGGAGAGCATCATCCGGTCGGTGCGGTTCGGGTCTTCTCTGGCGGAGAACTTGGACGAGTCGGCCGGCGAGGCTCGGGCCCACTACCGCACCAATCGTCAGGAGTCGGTGGCCAAGGCGCCGGTGAAGATGATGCTGCCCACGAGCACACTCATTCTGCCGGCCATGCTGATCTTGGTGCTGGGGCCGGTTTTGCTGGAGCTGATGGGATGAGCCATGAAAGAGAAAGGGAAAAATCATGGAACGTTTCGAAGCAGAGACCGAAGAGAGATTGGGTACCCCGACGGACGCGCCTGCGCAAACGGCGACGGGGCTATGGGCCAGAGCGCGGGAGTGCATGGTGAAAGCCTATTGCAAGATGCGGGTGAAGGCCAAAGAAACCGCAGGTCAGGGCACGACCGAATACGCAATACTGGTTGGGGTCTTAGTAGTCTTGGCCATCGTGGCCATCACGCTGTTCCGTCCGAAATTAGAGGAGCTTTGGACCGCCATTGCCGATGGTATAAACGGTTTGTAGGCAACTGCAGCGGCCAGGCAACGGTGGAATATGCCGTGGTGACCGCCGCGCTCATGGCAGTGGCGGTGGGACTTTGGGCCGTTCGGCAGTTGTTCTTCCAAGACGTGAGCGCCTCTCATGCGCTGGGGGCGGCATCGCACCATGTGGACGGCGCATGGGGGTGGGTGTGCGATGTGCTGGCATTTTAGGCGGCTGCGAGGCCAATCCGGTCAGGCCACCGTCGAGGCGGCTGTGGCCATCCCGGTGGCGTTCCTCCTGCTTTTGCTGTTGGTGCAGCCGGCCATTCTTCTCTACGACCGCTCCATTATGGAAAACGCTGCAACGGAAACCTGCCGGCTGCTCTGCACCCAAGAGGATCCGTCGCTCGCGGAGGATTACCTGCGCCGCCGGCTCTCCGCCATTCCAGAGATGGAGCTGTTCCACAAGCATGCCGGCGGTTGCAGCTGGGACATTCAGCTGACCAGCGGGGCTTCTGGTGCGCAGGTGGAAGTTGCTACCCGCTTGAAGCCGCTGCCGCTCTTGGCCCAGCTTTCCCAGTTGGCGGGTCTTGTTGATGGCGAAGGCTACTGGGAAGTGCGCGTGCAAGAAGGGCTTCCCACCACCGCAATGTGGGAGCAGTGATGTGGCTTTGGTTGAAAGGGCATTCATGGGCGTTGAATTGTTTCGCGATGAGGAGGGGTTTACCACCGTTGGGATGGCGGTGGCGATGCTGCTTTCGCTGGCGCTGCTCTTCTCGGCCGCCCATGTGTACGAGCTGAATACGCGCACGGCCGAGATCCAGGAGGTGGCGGATGCGAGCGCACTTGCGGCGGCGTCGGTGACGGGGGAGTTCATGATCGCGGTGGCGCTTTGCGATGCGGTCGTGCTCTCCTTTACCCTCGCGTCGGCGGTCACCATGGGCGCGGGCGCGGTGGCCCTATGCATACCGGGCGCTCAGGGGGTGGCGGCCAAGCTGCTAGATGCCGGATCGAGCATCCTTTCCCATCGGAACAGCTTCGCCGAGAAGGTGTCGCAGGGGCTCAACCGCCTGCAGCAGGCACTGCCGTTTCTGTGCGCGCTCAATGCGGCAGCGGTGGCGGCAGCCAACAACGGGCCATCCGACCGATTCGTCGCGGTAGCCATCCCGGTCCCCCTTGAGGGCAAGCCCATCGCGGTGGGGGCGGCAGCGGCGTGCGAAAGCCTGGAGGAGGCGGTGCAGTCGAGCGCCGACGATCTGGCCGCACAAGCAGCGGCAGCGGAGGAGGCGGCCGAGCAGGCCAACGCCGCCAAGCTACGGGGCTTCATGGCCGATTGCGGCGCGAACCCCGAATACTGCCAGTACCAGCGGGCGCAGCGGCTGGCGGGGCTGCCGGACTCCCAAAACCCTCTTTACCACTCTGCCGATACCTGGAGCTTCTCGGTAGCTCTTGAGCGGGCGCGCGCCTACTACCGCTACCGGGCAGCCCATGAAGCGCCGGCGGCGGACACCGTGGAGGAGCAGTCCAACGCGGCGCTGCGGCGCATCTTCTACCGTTATGCCGCTGAACAGCTGGAAGAGGGCTACGTGCGAGAGAGCGAGGGATCGTTCTCGGCCAACTTTCCGCTGCTTTTCTCGAAAACGGCGGAGCTGCGGGAGTGCTCGCTCTACGATCAGCCGCTGTTCCCGGTGACGGAAACAGGGGATGGAACGGTCATGCACGCCTATGCCGGATGCCCCCAAGCGGGCGGCGCGGTGCGCAGCGGATCGGTAGCGCAGCTGGAAGCCGGCGGCTTTCAAGAATGTCCGACCTGCAAGTTCCGGCCGAGCGATTTGGGGGACGTGGCATCGATGACCGCCCGGGTAGAAACCGGTTTTGAGTATCACTATCGGCAGGTGGCCCAAGCGGCGCGGGACTACGAAGAGGCCCGTCGTCAGCTGGATCCGGCCCAACAAGAGGCAAAGGACACCTTTTCCCGCATCGGGGATTTTCTGAAGGAGACGCTGGCGGAGGCGGCTGATTTCCGCATCGAGGCCCAGCCGCCCGGCGGTACCGGCTGCGTTGCGATGGTGGTCAACCTGGCCACGGGCGTCCCATCCGGCAACTTCAGCAGTTCTTTCGCCTCCCCGCAGGAGCGGCTGGGCCTGCGGGTGGCGGTATCCGGTGCGCTGCTGAAGGAGGATGCGGCGGAAGATGGTGGTACGGTCATCACGGCGCTGCTCGATGATGTGGATACGTCCGGATTCGTGGGCGGCGCGGGGCAGTTAGCGCTCAATTGCTGGTCCGCTCTTCTTTCCGCCTACGGGAGCGGCCAGCAGGCGCTTTTCGCTGGAATGGAGCAGGCTCTTAACGGCATCCCGCTCTTGGGGTCGAGCGGCTTGGGCGGTTGGGCGCGCGGAAAGCTGGAGGACGTAGTGGAGGTGGCGGGATTGCAACCGGCGAATTTGGCGGCGCTCAAACCGGCGCTCGCAGGTACGGCAGAGGTGGTGGCGGGAGATTCCGACACCTTCGCGGTGGAGTTTCGCCAACTACAGCAGACGGCGCTTCGGGGATCGACGCCCACCGGGACGGTCTTCGACGGGCTTATGGCTGGCATAGATGGAACGGATATGGGAGCGTGGCTTTCCGGCGAAGGGGAGATTACGGTGGCCACGTTCACGGTGCCCATCTTGGAAACGGAGGTGCCGGTGACCCTGGCGCTTCCCCCATCCGTTGGGCTCGCGGCCCGAAGCTGGGTGGAATCGGCCATCGCTGCCCTGAACGGCCTGGTGTCGGGCGGTCGCGACCAGCGGGTGTGGCAATGATGGTGGCGAAGGCCCGTCGTTGGTGGCGGCGCGTGCGAGAAGCCCTGCGAAGCGAGCGCGGGCAGATGACCGTGGAGATTGCCACCGTGCTTCCCGTGGCCATTATCGTCATGGCCATCGTGTGCAACGGCATGGCGTTCTTCTCGGAATGCGCCGCCTTCGACCGTATGGCCCGCAACGCGGTGCGCTTGTACGCCACCGTGCCGGCATACGGGGAAGATCCGGCGCAGGCGCAGGCCAATATCGAGGAACTGCTGGAGGCTCGGTTCGTCGGCCCCGGCCAGGAAGTGTCGGTGGCCAGCGAGGACTCCGGCGGCTACACCTGCTACACCGCCACCTTGAGCTTTGCCCCCACCCTTTTCGGCATGAGCCTGCGCCAGGAGTTCTTCGGTGTTCACCTGCCGCGCATCAGTCACAGCGCATCGCTTACCGTTGATCGCTACAAGCCGGGGATGCTGCTATGAGCGCCCGGCAAAGGCACCGCTTTGGGCGGGCCCTCGGTGCACTAGGCATAGGACTGGCGCTGCTGCTTGCGGTGGCGGGAGTGGAGAGGGCCGTTCTGGATGCTGATGGCGGCCCGGCCGCCGCGGATGCCCCGCTGCAAGCGACGGTCATGGCTCAAGCAGCCCTGGATGCAGCGGTGGGGGAGGCGCTTTCTCCCTTCGCCGTCTCGCCGGGTGATGATGCTGCGATGCCGGATTGGCTGGAAGAGCTGCTTTTCGTCATGGGACCTGCGGAAGAGGTGCTCGTGGACGGCAGCGGCTCCATCGCATCGTTCACGCGAGCGGAGTGCACCACCGACGACGGCTGCCTGGAGCAGGCCCTCGCCGCCTGTGGTTGGTGCGGCCTGTCTGCGGGAATCGAAGGATGCGCATCGTATGTGCGCGAGGAAGGAGAGGGACAGTGGCTTGCCGTGTCGCAGTGGCAAATGGGACAAGACGTCGTCGTGCTTGCGCAGTGCGCCTGAGAAGCGGAGAGGTGCTCGTGGCTCAAGTGGCTGCCACGCCGCTCACGCGGTTGCGCGGTCTGCTTGGTCGCAAGCCGCCGCGGCCGCCGCTACTCATCACCCGTTGCCGCGACATACACACGTTCGGCATGGGCAATCCCATTGACGTGGCATTTCTGGACGGAGGGGGCCAGGTGGTGAAGGTGGAGCGGGCGGTACCGCCGGGGCAGCGCGTCTGCGCCAGCTGTTTGGCACACGACCAGAGAGCCGCGGTGCTCGAGCGGTTTTCTTGTAAGGGGGAATGGCTGAAAGTGGGCGACTACCCGTTGATCTGGGAGGCCTTCTCCTTGTAGAGAGCCTCGCCGGTCTGCTGTAGCTTTTCGGAAATCTCGGCGTACAGGTTCAGCAGATAGGCGCCCTCTTTCGTGAGTTGGCTGCCATGGGCGCCGTCGCGGTCGAGAAGCTGGATGCCAAGGGTTGCCTCGGTATCTTTGATGATGCGCCATGCTTTGCTGTAGGCCATGCCCATCGATTTCGCAGCGGCGTTTAGCGAGCCCTTCTCCCGCACGCCCTCGCACAGCTTCGCCACGCCGGGACCGAGCATGGAATCAGAGGGGGCATCGGGGTTGGCAACGGAAATGCGCACGTTGATGACAAGATCCTCAAGGGTAGTCATGGCTCTCCTTTGGTGCCAGGCGCAATGCTCCTGGGCTCAGATAGCGTATGGTGAGGGAAATACTAACACAACCCTCGCCCTCATGCATCTTTCGCGCTCTGCCTAGGGTGATGGCCGAAGCTATAAAGTCTGGGTATCCAGGAACGCTTGGGTGGCCTTCTCGATGGAGGGGACGTCGGCGTCGATCACTTCGGTGAAGCGGACTGGCATCTCGTCCAGCATGGCCAGGTTCTCCGGCACGTAGAAGCAGCCGGTCTCGTCGGCGATGAGCGCGTTCAGCTGGCAGCCGGTGAGGGCGGCAATCTCCGGCGGCAGCGGAGCGTCCGGCGCAATATCGAACAGAGCTCGATACACGTTGTTGCCGAACTTCGCCCAGTGAGCGGTGGAAGCCACCAGCACCGGGTTCTCGCTGCGCAGCCGTTCGGCGGCGGCATAGGCCACGGCGGTGTGCGGGTCCATCAGGTAGCCGTGGGCATCGAACACCTCGTGGATGGTGTCCAGGCACTCCTGGTTGTTCACGGATTCTGCGGCGAAGTCTTCCCGCAGCTTGGCGAAGGTGTCGCGGTCCACCTGGAACGAGCGGTTCTCATTCAGCGACTGCATCCACGCGGCGATGGCCTTGCTGTCACGACCGGTGAGCTCGAACAGCTGGCGCTCCAGGTTAGAGCTCACGAGGATGTCCATCGAAGGGGAGGGGGTGAGCACGAATTCTCGCTCGGAAATATCGTAGGTGCCGGTGTTGATGAAGTCGGTCAGCACGCGGTTCTCGTTAGAGGCGCACATGAGCAGGCCGATAGGGGTGCCCATGTGCTTGGCGTACCAGCAAGCCAGAATGTTGCCGAAGTTGCCGGTGGGCACGCACACGTCCAGCGGCTGCCCCGCTTCCAATTTCCCGTCCGCCACCAGTTGGGCGTAGCTGGAGATGTAGTAGACAATCTGGGGCATGAGGCGCCCCCAGTTGATGGAGTTCGCGCTGGAGAGCGCCACCTTGCGTTCGGCCATCAGCTCGTCGGTGAACTGGCTGTCAGCGAAGGTGCGCTTCACACCGGTCTGGCAATCGTCGAAGTTGCCGCGCACCGCCCATACCTGCACGTTGTCGCCGGTAGTGGTGACCATCTGCTTGCGCTGGATATCGCTCACGCCGCCGTCGGGGAACAGGACGCCGATGGAGACGCCGTCTACACCTTTGAAGCCCTCGAGCGCCGCCTTGCCGGTGTCGCCGGAAGTGGCCACCAGGATGCAGAAGGTGTTGTCCAGCTTGCCGCGCTCGCGCAGCGCCGCCGCAGAAGCGGAGAAGAAGCGCGGCAGGCATTGCAGCGCCATGTCCTTGAAGGCGCTGGTGGGGCCATGCCACAGTTCCAGAATGTGGGTGTTCTCGTCCAGCGAGGAAATGGGGCAGATGTCCTCGTCGTTGAAGTTGTCGCCGTAGCAAAGCGCCATCAGCTCGTCGATCTGCTCGTCGGGCAGGTCTATGGCGAAGGCCTTGTACACCGCCGCCGCGCGCTTGTGGTAGGGAAGCCTCGCCAGATCTACAATCTCTTCCACGGTGAAGTGGGGCAGCTCGGTGGGGATGAACAGGCCGCCGCCGGGGGCCAGCCCCGCCACGAGTGCTTCGGTGAAGCTGTAGGGCTCGGTGACGTTTCCGCGGGTGTCGAAGAATTGCACGGGGGAGGTGAGGGGCGCGGGCGTTACGGTCATAATTCATTCCTTCTGAACGGGACGAGATGCCGGTAGAGTATAGTATTTCCATCAGACTTTGCTCAAAGAGGGAGATGGTTTATCGATGCAAGCGACAGACTTTTCTGGTGAGGGCCCCGTGAAGGCCCCCGCGATTTCGGTGCTGGGAGACTCCATCTCCACCTTCGAGGGGTGCATCGCGCCGGGCAACCGCGTGTACTATCAGTCGCCCCAAACCGAGTGCACCGGCGTGCTTTCGCCCGCTCAAACGTGGTGGATGCAGGTGATCGAGGCTCTGGGCGGCCGTTTGTGCGCCAACGGGTCCTTCTCGGGATCTATGGTGCAGGGCAAGGCGTTTCCGGCCGGTGAGGCGGCGGGGCGCGCCGAACAGCTGCGAGGGGAGGACGGCGAAGAGCCGGATGTGGTGCTGTTTTTCATCGGCATTAACGATTACGGGTGGGGAACGCCCGAGGCCCAGGAAGCGGGGCGCTCCGAAGCGTCGCCGGCGGTGGTTGCGGCGCGCGCGGCCGGGTGGTCGGAGGGGGCCGGTCCGCTTCCCGATGCCGGCTTGGTGCCGGAAGGGGTGCCGGGCGCTGCCCCTGCCGACGCCGCGGAGCGGTTCGGCGCCGCGTATCGCGCGATGCTCGAACGGGTGCAGGCGGTAGCGCCGGGCGCCCAGCTGTGGTGCATTACCGTGCCGCCGGGCCGGGAAACCGCAAGCGCGCAGTCGGCCTTCACCTATGCGCTGCGCGGGGTGCCCTTCGACGACTACAATCAGGCCATCCGCGATGCTGCTGCAGCAGCGGGGGCCCGCGTGGCGGACGTTGCCGCCCTGGGATTCGACTACGATGCCGTGGACGGCACGCATCCCACAGCGCTCGGGATGCAGCAGTTCGCCGCCATGGTGCTCCATGCAATGGCTGCCGAGCTGGAAAACATCCCCGCGGCCGAGCGGCGCTTCGCCATTCCGGAGCCTCTGCCGCCCCTGCCGCCCGACGCCATGCGCTCCCAGCGTCTGTGCGATGCCCCCACCTGCATCGGCTGCCCCCACGCCCGAGCCACCGGCAACCCCTGGCTCTGCGTGTGCGACAAGCCCTTGTCATCCTGAGCGGAGCGCTAAGCGCGGAGTCGAAGGATCTCCTCAGCCGGGTAAGATCCTTCGACTGCGGCCTTCGGCCTCCGCTCAGGATGACAATCGCTCTGCGTATGTGATCGCGGGTAAGTTGCCATTAGCGAACATTTTTCGCAAAAAAAGTAAACCAGGGGTTCCTTTTCCTGCGCGAGCGCGGTACCATACTTGCGTTAAACAAAGCTAACTTTGAAGATCGGAGTTGCAATGTCAATGGCAGCCGTAGCGGAAAGCCCCAAGAACATGCCTGCTCAGGCGCAGGTGGGCTATCAGCAAATGCCGCTTTCCTTCCTGAAGGCGGGAGCCGTTGCGAAAGTGGCTAAAGTTCGCGGAAAAGGCGACGTGCATCATCACCTGGAGAACATGGGGTTCGTCGAGGGTGCTGATGTGCGTGTGGTTTCCGAGAACGGTGGCAACCTGATCGTCCAGGTCAAGGGCGCGAGCGTCGCCCTGGACAAGTCGATCGCATCAAAGATCATCACCTGTTAGCGCGTTTCATCTGTTTTTATAAGGAGAAGGAAGGAAGGGCAGATGACAGAATCTGGTGCCAAGACCCTGCGCGATGTGCCGGTGGGGTCCTCGGCCAAAGTGGTGAAGCTCGTCGGAGAGGGCGCTATCAAGCGCCGCATCATGGACATGGGCATCACCAAGGGCACAGAGGTATATGTGCGCAAAGTTGCTCCTTTGGGCGATCCCATCGAGCTCACCGTGCGCGGCTTCGAACTGTCGTTGCGCAAGGACGAAGCGCAGCACGTCCTGGTGGCTTAACCTCGTGGCGCCCAAGCGCCATTTTTTAAGCAGACCAGTTAGCTA
This sequence comes from Eggerthellaceae bacterium, assembly GCA_022791455.1. GTDB lineage: Bacteria > Actinomycetota > Coriobacteriia > Coriobacteriales > Eggerthellaceae > Parvibacter. The sequence goes on along the minus strand of JAAVZC010000007.1, from coordinate 209,705 downwards.
AAGTTTACTTTAAGGAGAAGGAAGATCATGGGACTCAACATTGCCCTTGCCGGCAATCCAAATTGCGGCAAGACAACGATGTTCAACGATCTCACCGGTGCGAGCCAGTACGTGGGAAACTGGCCCGGCGTAACCGTTGAGAAGAAAGAGGGCAAGTACAAGGCCGACAAGACCATCACGGTCACCGACCTGCCGGGTGTGTACTCGCTTTCGCCGTATTCGCCGGAGGAAATCGTCACGCGCGATTACCTGCTGTCCGGCCAGCCCGACGTGGTGGTGAACCTGGTGGATGCCACCAACTTGGAGCGCAACCTGTACCTGACCACGCAAATCCTCAACCTGGGCCTGCCGGTGGTCATCGCCCTGAACATGATGGACCTGGTGGAGAAGAACGGCGACAAGATCGACGTGGCCAAGCTCTCCAAGAAGCTGGGTTGCCCCATCGTGGAAACCACGGCGCTGCGGGGCAAGGGCCTGGAAGAGCTGATGAACACCGCCATTGCCGCCGCGCAGAAGAATCAGCTGCCCGCCGGCGAGCTGCGCTTCACCAACGACGTGGAAGAGGCGCTCGCGAAGATCATCGACATCCTGGGCTCCCGCGTGAAGCCGAGCCAGGCCCGCTGGTACGCCATCAAGCTGTTTGAGGGCGAGCAGATGACCATCGACTCTCTGGGCCTTTCCGCCGGTGACCTTTCCAAGATTGCCGCCATTCGCGAGAAGGTGGAGAACCAGGAAGACGACGACGCCGAGTCTATCATTACGGACGAGCGCTACGGCGCCATCACCGATGTGGCCGACGAGTGCATCAAGAAGAGCACCAAGGGCATGACCACTACCCAGAAGATCGACCGCATTGTCACCAACCGCATCCTGGGCCTGCCCATCTTCATCGTCATCATGTTCCTCGTGTACTACCTGGCCGTCGGCATCGGCGGCAGCGTGGTGACCGACTGGGCCAACGACGGCATTTCCGGCGACGGCTGGCTCTACACCGGCACCGAGCAGTACGAAGAAGCGGTGGGCACCTGGGAAGACGGCATTGCCGCCCTGGAAGAGTCCGGCGCCTCCGAAGAGGCCATTGCCGCTGCTGAAGAGGAAGAGCCCGATCCGGCCGACTTCGGCCTGTGGATCCCCGGCCTCACCCCGGTGGTAACCGATGCTCTCGAGTCCGTCGATGCGGCTCCGTGGGTGATCAGCCTCTGCGTTGACGGCATCGTAGCCGGCGTTGGCGCGGTTATCGGCTTCATCCCGCAGCTGATCATCTTGTTCATCTTGCTGGGCATTTTGGAGGGTTGCGGCTACATGGCCCGCGTTGCCTTCATCATGGACCGTATCTTCCGCCGCTTCGGCCTGTCCGGTAAGTCCTTCATCCCGATGCTCATCGCCTCTGGCTGCGGTGTGCCCGCGGTCATGGCCACCAAGACCATCGAGAACGAAAAAGACCGTCGCATGACCATCATGACCACCACCATGATTCCCTGTGGCGCCAAGCTGCCCATCATTGCGCTCGTGTTCGGCGCTCTGGCCGGCGGCGACTACGAGGACACCTGGTGGGTCGGCCCCGTCTTCTACTTCCTGGGCCTTGCCGCCATCATCATCTCCTGCATCATGCTGCGCAAGTTCAAGGCCTTTGCGGGCGAGCCGGCTCCGTTCATCATGGAGCTTCCCCAGTACCACCTGCCCACCGTGAAAAACGTGCTGCTGTCCATGTGGGAGCGCGTGAAGAGCTACGTGGTCAAAGCCGGTACTATCATCTTCCTGTCCTCGATGGTCATCTGGTTCCTCATGAACTTCGGTATGTACGACGGTCAGTTCGGCCTGCTCGACCCCGAGGTGGACGACTACATCCAGTACAGCTTGATCGCTGGCCTGGGCAACCTGCTGGCGTGGATCTTCGCGCCGCTGGGCTTCGGCAGCTGGGAAGCTACCGTTACCTCCATCACCGGCCTGGTGGCCAAGGAGAACGTTATCGCCACCGTGGGCATCATCACTTCGCTCGGCGAAGTGGGCGAGACCGACCCCACCCTGTGGTCCTCCTTTGCCGCGATGCTCGGCGGGTCTTCCGTGGCGGTCATGGCCTTCTGCGCCTTCAACCTGCTGTGCGCGCCTTGCTTCGCCGCCATCGGCACCATCCGTCGCCAGATGATGAGCGCCAAGTGGACCTGGGCTGCCATCGGCTACATGACCGTGTTCGGTTGGTGCGTGGGCCTGCTCATCTACCAGCTGGGCGGCCTCATCACCGGCGAAGTGGCCTTCGGTCCCTTCACCATCCTGGCTCTGGTTGTGCTGGCCGGCATGCTGTTCCTGCTGTTCCGTCCCGCCCCTAAAGACAAGGGCGTGAAGATGGCGAAAACGGCCGAGAACGCTGCATAGTTAGTTATCCCGAAAACGGCGGGGCGCATTCTCTCCTCTGCGCCCCGCGCGTCTTTTCCCGCAGCGCCACTTGGGCGAGCGGCTCTGCGGGAAAAGACACTGGCCTCGCCGCTTTAGGCGAGGAGATCATTTAGGAGCGTATGCGATGCAAGAACTTACGATGACGCCGTCGACGGTGGTTTTGCTTATCCTGATAGCGGCGTGGGCCGTGTGGGCGGTACGCCGCCTGTTCTTCCGCGGCCTGTGCGACTGCCACGGTGACAAGAAGTCGAAGAAGGGCGAGAGCGGCTGCTCCACCTGCAGCGCCTGCCACGGCTGTTCCACCTGCAACATTTCAATACCTGAGTCGCCTGAGCAGAAATAGGTCTTCCCGGCGCTGGGGTGTGATACCATGGAGCCAATAGACGATTAGGAGGGTTTCATGGAGAAGATGTCTCCGTCGCACGAGGATTATCTTGAAGCAATGGTCGAGTTGGGCGGTACCGCCGATGCGGCTATTCGTTCGGTAGATGTTGCAGCGAAATTGGGGGTCTCGAAAGCATCGGTGAACAAGGCCATGTCTGTCTTGAAGGAAAAAGGCCTGGCTGAACAGCCCTATTATGGCGACATCACCCTCACCCAAGAGGGCTACGAGTACGGTCGCGCGGTGCTGGACCGCCATCAGATGCTGTTCCTGTTTTTGTCGAAGGCGCTCGGCATTCCCGAAGAGCAGGCGAACAAGGAGGCCTGCCTCATGGAGCACGCCATCAGCGATGAGTCCATGAAGAAATGGGAAGCCTACATCAAAAGCCTCGACCTGTAATTCGCAAAAGGCCATCGAAAAAGCGCGCCGCCGGGCAAAAGCTCGGCGGCGCGCTTTGCTTCCTGCCGTCGATTCCTTACGGTGGTGCAATGAAGAATTAAGGCTTCTTAAACAGAGTTAAGGAAACCCCATGAGACCCTTAAGCCCCCTGTCCGATAACCTGAAACGGACGAAAGGGGTTCAGGATGGGACATCAGCGCGACATCACCTATTACCAGCGGGATAGCTACTGCCAGCGGCAAGACGTTCGGCAGAGGGCGCGCCACGGCGTGTCGCGCGCGCCTCGTCGGAGCGGCCATCGTCCCGTCTCGTGGATAACCATGTTGGCTTGTTGCGTTGCGGTGCCGCTGGCAATGTTGGCGGTGCTGGGTGCTGCTTCCCACTTCATGCCCGTAGAGGGCGCAGCGGGTGCTGGTGCTGTCGGGCCAGGAGCTGCGGGGTCGAACCAGTCGGCGTGGCAACCTTCAGCCAGCTCCGCCCAGAGCACCCCGGCCGATCAGTGGCAGAAGGGGAGCGTTCCCTATCTTTATCAGATTGACCCCCAGTGGAAGAGCGCTGCGTACGCCGGCTCCACGGTGGAGGAGGCCGGTTGCGGTCCAACCTGCCTGACCATGGCCTACGTGGCGCTCACCGGCAAGCAGGATTATGATCCGCCGAAGATGGCCCGGTTCAGCGAAGACAACGGTTTTGTGGACAGCGGACTTACCACATGGACCCTTATGACCGATGGCGCGAAGAAGCTGGGGCTGAATTCCCAAGAGCTACCTGCGAGCGTGGCCTCCGTGAACGCTGCGCTGGAAGCGGGGCACCCGGTCATCCTCACGCTGGGGCCGGGCGATTTTACCAGCACCGGTCACTTCGTGGTGGTGGCGGGTCGGGCCGATGACGGCAACTGGATTATCCGAGACCCCAACTCCCCCGAGCGTTCTCAACAAGCCTGGGATCCCGAACGCGTGCTTTCCCAATGCCGCAACCTGTGGGAGCTTTCCAAGGGCGGTTGGTTCTAGCTTCGGCTGTCGTTTGTCTCGAACAGTTCCACCAGCTCTTGGCGGCCGTGGACGCCGGCCTTGGAGTAGATGTTGCGAGCGTGATAATTTACCGTGCCCTCTGCGATGCACAACTCCTGCATGATGCGCGCGTAGCTGTGGCCCATGAGCAGCTGTTTCGCCACTTCCGCTTCGCGTGCGGTAAGGCCATACTCGCGCGAGAAGATGGTCACACGTTCCTGGAAGGGGACGCGGTTGGGAGGGTCGTTTGCGAACGCGGCGTTTGCGGGAGGGATGTTTTCGGATGGGTTGTCAGCGAGAGAGGCGCCCAAGGGTTCTTTCGGGAGGGTGGAATAGTCGATAGGGCCGGTGCCTTCTTGGTGGGCGAGCTTCCGATTTGTTCGTCGCGGTAAAACCACCACGACGACAGCCGCTACCATGATAATCTCGATTCCCAAAAACAGCGCGAAGCTGGAAAGCTGGATGAGCGAATCGGACGAGGCTCCGGCGACAAACAGGCCGGTAAGCTGAGAACCAGCAATGCTTGAGAGCGCATAGGTGACGCGTCCGGCGGCGAAAACTGTGATAGCGGGCATGGCGAAGCGGCGTGCAGCAATAATAAGCACGGCGAAGAAGAGCGTTTCCAGGCAGACGCTTCCAACGGACTCTGCGTTGCGAATGGCCTGTTCGGGCTGAGTGCTTGCCAATATCACCAGAAAGCACACGATAACAATGAACGGCACGAACAGGTTGGCGGAAAACGACGCGCCCGGAGTGCGGCGAACCACAAGGGCGCTGCCTATGAGGATGGCACCTGCAGCGCTGATGAGCAGCACGGTGACCGAACTCAACGAGAAGAATGAGGTGCTTGATTGGCCGGTGATACCCAAGGTGGTGCCCAGAAGCGCAATTCCTCCGCAAAGCACTGTGTAGAAAAGCATGGAGCGGGCGGCAGGGGCGTTGGGCGGTCTGCTGGGGGAGGTTGAGTTGAGGGCGGAGCCGGTTGTCGGAAGCGGTTCTTTTGGGCTGCTTCCGTTGGCGGCGGTGCGAATTACGTTCAGCGCGAAAACGCCAGATGCTACGGGTAGCAACGACACGATAGCGGCTGCTAACAGCGGGGGGAGATGCGGCGTTGTGACGCAGCACACCACGGTAACGGCCAAGATGGATGGGACGCTGGACATGATAGTTGCCGAGGGCACGCCGCCGAAGTCCCACGCCCATCGCATGGCGATGATGCCCGATCCGACGCCGGTGAGCAAGCCGCTTGTTTGGGCGACGAGGAGGGAACCGTTGGCAGCAACAGGTGCGGCGGCGTAATACAGAAGGGTTCCGGCGGTCGTGGCGACAATGCCAAACGTGGTAAGCCAGTGGCGCTGAAGCAACCGTTCGGACTTGCCGCGAAATAGGATGAACGCTAAAAGTGTTGCGGTGAGGGCAAAACTGGAAAACAGATACAGCGACGAAAGATAGCCCCCTTCAGCCGTTTCGCCGGGTTGAGCGCCAACGGGAATGGCTGAGTAGAGAAACAGAAATAGCCACGATAGATGGAAAGCCAGCCCCGTGAGGTCCATCTGAAGGCCGAAAAAATACACAGGTTCTTTTGGTCTTGAAGCGTCGATTGCTCTTCCCCCTAAACTTCTAACCAGGCAAAATGCCTGTCCCATAGATTGTCTATGGGAGGTTTCCCTCCATAAACCATAGCTTTCCAGAGGGGCGTTTCCCCTTGGATCTTCCTAACATCTTCCCCGGCGACGGGGGACTCAAGGAAGAAGAAAGCTGTTGCAAGACCGACGGATATTTTAGCCCAACGCGATTTATCCGGCAGCGGGCTTTCAGGGTCAAACCGCAAAACCTTTCCCCGTTGCTGCTTGCCTGAAGTACTCGGGCAAGCGATGCGGTGCAGTGTCGCCTCCAAAGCGTCGCGCATCGCATTTGCCCCTGCGTGCGGATGACGCATGCATGATGGAGAAGGACAGAGAAGAGGAGGACGAATGAGTCTGAAGACAATGACTCGCCGAAGCTTCGTGCAGCTGGCCGCCGTAACGGGCGCGGCCATGGGGCTGTCGGGAGCTGTCGCCGGAACGGCGTTGGCGGAGGGGGATGGCGCCGCTGCGGCCGCCGCCGGTGCCGGCGAAGTGAAGCGGGTGCGCAGCTGCTGCCGCGCCTGCGGCAAGAACGAGTGCGGCGTGTACGTGTACGTGCAGAACGGCCGCGCGGTGAAGGTGGAGGGCGATATGGATACCGCGTTCCACTCCATGGGCAACAGCTGTTCTAAGAGTCAGGCTTCTATGCAGGCGGCCTACCACCCGGATAGGCTGTATTACCCCATGAAGCGCACCAACCCCAAGGGCAGTGCCGATCCGGGCTGGACGCGCATCACTTGGGACGAGGCGTACGCCGCTATTGCTGCTAAGTTCCAGGAGCTTATCGACCAATATGGCGGTGAGTGTATGTTCTTTATGGGTGGAACCTCGCGCATCTGGACGCAGCACGCCTATGCTGCATGGGTGCAGCTTGTTAGCTCGCCTAATGCCGTGACGGCTTGGCAGATATGCAAAGGACCCCGCCACTTTGCAACCATGATGGTATCTGAGTATGAGGGATCGTGGATGGCCACCACCGATCGCCCGCGTGTGTTCGTGCAATGGGGCACCGCAACCGAGATATCCAACTACGACGAGTCGTGCCGCACGACGGTGGACATCGCAAACACCGCCGACGCCTACATCTCCGTCGACCCGCGCCGCACCAACCTCAACCACGAGGCCGACATCCACCTCTACCTTAAGCCCGGCACCGACGGCGCGCTTGGTCTGTGCTGGACCAATTACATTATTGAAAATCAGCTTTATGATGATTTATACGTGAAGCGTTGGACAGATGCGCCTTTCCTGGTTGTCGAGGGAATGGCGCCTTCCGGCGGAGCTCCGATGGTTCAGAAGATTGCATGGAATGTGGGTAAGCCTATGGCTACGCGCCTACTGAAGGAGTGCGACCTTAAGGAGGGTGGCAGCCCCATGCGCTTCATGGTATGGGACGAGCTTGCTGGCACCGATGATGCGCATCCGCTGCACAACAACGACGCCAGCGGCCATTTGACTTACTACGATGCCGAAACCACCTTGTGGGAAGGTGAGCCGGACGTTCAGTGGACGGAAACCTATCCCAATCCTCAGCCGAACTTGCCTGAGCTTACGGTGCCGGGCGTAATCGCCAAGCCCTCGCCCTTCAATCCCGACATCGATCCGGCGCTTTACGGAGAGTTCGATGTGACCCTGGCCGACGGCCAGACGTATATGGCCAAGCCGGTTTGGGAGCACTATGCTGCTCGTGCCGCTGAGTTCCCGCTCGATGTGACTGAGCAGATCACGGGCATCCCTGCCGCCACTATCGAGGAGTCGGTGAAGACGTGGGCCACGCGCATTGACCCCTCCACCGGCTACGGTAACGGCGGCTTGCAGTACGGTCTGGCGCCCGAGCATGCGTGCAACGGTATTCAGAACAACCGCATTTTCGACAACCTGGCGGGCATCACCGGCAACTGGGATACTCCGGCGGGCAACCGCGGTCCCACGAAAGGTCGCTTCACTCGCCCAGATGACTCCCAGCCGTTGCTTGCGGCAAAACACGCGCCGGCTCATCCGGAGGTTTGGCCGGATAAGATCTTGGGCGTTGAACGCATTCCCACTTTAGGATGGTGGATGAACTGGGCCGATGCGAATGCCGTATGCGACGCTATGGTAAAGGGGGAACCTTATCGTGTGCGTGCAGGCATTTGTGAGGCTTCTGGATTCATGAACCAGGCAAACTCGACAAAATATTGGCAAGGCCTTAACTCGCTTGATTTCTTTGTGGTTCAAGATATGTGGAAGACGCCAACGGCGGGTGCGGCAGACTTGCTGTTGCCGGTATACCATTGGTTGGAAGTCGACTTTCCTCGCGTATCGCAAGGCTCAACAGGTGCGATGGGCGCGACGTGTCGCGCCATTGAGCCGCCAGCTGAGTGCCGCTTCGATCCGCAGATAGTGACAGATGTTTATCAGGCTATGGGCGTTACATGGGCCGATGCCCCCGAGTTCTCCGGTTTTGCGGAAGGGGAGTACTGGCCAACTGTGGAGCGTCAGATGGACGATGTGGTGGCGGGCTTCGGCATGACCTGGGCCGAGTATCGCGAAGCGTTCCAGAGCCACGGCTGGTGGGATTGCCGCGAGATCAATCCAGACGGATGGGGAACGTACCGCCGTTTTGAGACTGGGTTTTTGACGGAAGATGGACTCACTCCTGCTGGGAATATGAAGCGCGGGTTTGGAACGGTGACCCGCAAGCAGGAGCTTTGGTCTACCGTAATGGAAACCTACGAGCCGGATGGGCGCTTTAACCTTCCCAGCTGGGAGCCGGCGCCCGAGACTGAGCTGGCGAACCCCTCCATTACCGAGGAATGGCCGTTCCTCATGACCACCGGCCGCCGCATCCCGGTGTACTTCCACAGCGAGCATCGCCAGCTGCCCTGGTGCCGCGAGCTTTGGCCGGCACCCCGTTGCGAGATCAACCCGGTGGACGCCGAGAAGCTGGGAGTGCAGCAGGGCGACTGGGTGTGGATCGAGAGCCCGCGCGGCAAGGTGCGCCAGACGGTGGACCTGTACTACGGCATCGAGCCCGGCGTCATCAACTGTGAGCACCAGTGGTGGTTCCCCGAGCTTGAGCAGGCCGACAAGGGCTACGGCCTTTCCACTATCAACTGCCTGGTGAGCGAGGAGGATCAAGACCCGGTGTGCGGCGCCTCCTACCTGCGCGCCTACAACGTGAAGGTGTACAAGGCCACGCCGGAGAACTCGCCCTTCGGCAACCCCGTGCCCTGCGGCGATGACGGCACTCCCATCATCTGCGACGCCAGCGACCCGCGCCTGAAGAAGTGGCTGCCCACCTACGACCAGGCCCTGCGCGACGCCAAATAGAGCAAACGCCTCCTCGCCTCCACGTCATCTCGGCCGGAGGCCCCGGAGGGGCCGGAGTGGAGAGATCCCGCGTCGGACGGCCGGGGAGGCTCGAACCTGATAGAAAGGAAACGCGATCATGACGCGATACGGAATAGTCACCGACGTCAACCGCTGCGTCGGATGCCTGGGCTGCTCGGTGGCCTGCAAGGCCGTCAACGGCGTGCCGGTGGGCGCCTTCTGGAACAAGACCCTGCGCATCGGCCCGAACCCCACCTCCGAGGGCGGCAACTGGCCCGACGTGGACCTGTACTTCCTCACGGTGAGCTGCCAGCACTGCGACGACCCCGCCTGCGTGGCGGTGTGCCCCACCGAGGCGTCGCATGTGGTGGCCGACGGCACGGTGCAGATCGACAAGTCCAAGTGCATCGGCTGCCAGTTCTGCGCGATGGCCTGCCCCTACGGGGTGCGCTACCTGAACGAGGAGGAGCGCGTGGTGGAGAAGTGCACCCTCTGCGAGCAGCAGGTGGCCCAGGGCGAGCTGCCCCAGTGCGTGAGCCAGTGCGGCGGCATGGCCCGCTGGTTCGGCGACTTCGACGGCAACATCCGCGACTTCAGTGGAGTGGGCGGCCTCAAGCTGGGCGACTTCTGCGAGGAGTTCGCCGACGCCGACGTGCACGCCCTGCCCGACTCCGGCAACCGCCCCCGCTACCGCTACATCCTGCGCCGCATGGCCTGGAGGGGCTAGCATCTCTCGGTAGCTTGGATTTTTGCAACATTGCGCAAACGGCGGCTCTCTTTTGGGGGCCGCCTGTGCTATTCTGGTAAGGCTTCATGCATAAACACGCTACAAACGAACAAGAACGTGCATCGAGGATCACTTTGGCTACGCGCAACAACATAGTCTCTTTCGACGACGCGAAACGCGGCCGTAGCTCTGTGCGTTCTGTTTCCCCTGGTGAATCACCCCGCAGGTCTGCCGGTTCGCAGAAGGCGGCATCGGCGAAGGGTCGCACGGCTGCCGGACAAGCGGCCTCCCGCGCCGGACGCCCCGTTTCTGCAACTTCTCGCGCCGGAAAGCCTGCTGCGCCCAAAGCCTCGCGGTCTGCCGCCAGCGGACGAGCGGCGAAACCTGCATCGCCTGCCGCGAAGTCCCGATCCTCTGCCCGTTCGCAAAGCCGCGCAGAGGCTCCGCGTCGCCAGCAGCCCCGTCAGGGCAGTTCCCGGCAGGCGCCGGCGAAGGCGGTCGAGCAGCAGAACAAGGCCTTCTTCGACGATTTGGCCGAGCGCCATCAGAAGAAGAAGCGGGCGAACGCCAAGGAGCGAGCCGAGCGCCAGTTCGACCGCACCTACGGCACGTCCGATCGTGCGAAAGGGGCGGCTCCCGAAGAGGCAGGTCCTCGCGCCGCCGTCTACAAAGGCGAGATGGGCCGGTCCCACAAGCGATCCTCCGAGAGTTTGAAGAATGGCAGCAAGGGCGCCCGTTCTGCGGCAGCCGTCAAGGGCGGCGAGCCGAAGCGGGGCAACTGGAAGAAACACCTGGCGCGGCTGGGGGCATCAGTGGCCGTCATTGCGCTGGCCTGTGTTGTTCTGTACGATCCCGCGCGCATGTACTATCAGGAGATTCGCGAAGTGGCGCGGCTGCAGGCGGAATACGACGCCATCGTGGCCCGCAACGATTCGCTGCAAGCGTCGGTGGACCGGCTTTCCACCGAGGAGGGTATTGCCGACGAGGCCCGCGATCAGCTGGGCTGGGTGAACCCGGGCGAGAACGCCGTGAACGTTTCCGGCCTCGACGCCAAGGAATCCGCCTTCCAGGCCAACGTGGTGTCCGATCAGGTAGAGCCGCCGGAAACCTGGTACTCGCCGTTTCTGGATTCGTTCTTCGGCGTGGAGTAGCCCGCCGCCCCTGCGTTCCCAGCGCCGCCCTTTCACTGCATGGAAGGGCGGCGCTTCTGTTTCGCCCCCCTTCGACCAGGCCGCGCCCCGCACCCTTCCGCGTTGTATGGTTTTTCTACCGCGGGCAGCGAAAGCGCCAGCCTTGCGGGGCTATGTGGTATCATGACTTGTTCGTGCGGGCGTTTCCAAGGCCCGCTTTTGTCCGCCGCGTCCCGAGAGCGATATGACTACTATTAAAGAAATCATTATGTCGGCAGTTCCTGCACCCAGCTCTTTCGAGGAGTACCTCACCACATATGCAGATCAGGTGGGGGAGGCGATCAACGAATTCATTCCCCGGGGCACGCACCCGGACATGGATCGCTACCTGTACGATCCGCTTTTGGCTTATAGCGAAAACGGCGGCAAGCGCCACCGTCCCCTCATCTGCTTCGCCGCGTGCTCGGCGGTGGGCGGGGACATCGACCGGTCGCTTTCGGCGGCTGCCGCTATCGAGCACTTCCACACGGCGGCGCTCATCCACGACGACATCGCCGACGAGGCGGAGCTGCGCCGCGGCGAGACCTGCCTGCACCTGAGCGAAGGGGAGGGGCTGGCCATCAACATGGGCGACCTGGCCCTTTGCCTGGTGAACGGCACGGTCATCAACGACCCGTGTCTGGACGATTCCACGAAGGTGCGCGTGGTGGCCGAGCTCATCGACATGACCCGCCGCACCATCGAGGGTCAGGCGCTGGATCTGGGCTGGGCCCGCGACAGCCGCTACGACATCACTCCCGAGGACTACCTGGTCATGGCCACGCACAAGACCGCCCACTACTCCGGCGCGGTTCCGCTGGCGGTGGGTGCCATCGTGGGCGGCGGCACCGAGGCCCAGGTGGAGGCCCTGCGCAACTACGGCCTTGACACCGGTCTCGCCTTCCAGATTCAGGACGACCTGCTGAACCTCATCGGCGCGGAGGAGTCCACCAAGAAGGACTTCCGTTCCGACATCACCGAGGGCAAGCGCACGCTGATGGTGGTGCACGCCCTGCGCAACTCCGATCAGCGCGATCGCCTGGTGGAGATCCTCTCCGCGAAGGAGAAGGATCCCGAGGTGCTGGCGGAGGCCGTGCAGATTATGGAAGACGCCGGCTCCATCGAGTACGCCCGCAATTACGCGGAGAACCTGACGAGCATCGCGAAGAACCGTTTGATCGACATGTTGGAGCCCTCGCCCTCGCGCGAGCTGTTGCTGTCCATGGCCGACTGGTTCGTCAACCGATTGCAGTAGCCCATGGATACCATTGCCCTGGGGGCTTCCGGCCCCGCCGTCGAAGATGTGCAAAACCGCCTGGTTGCTGCCGGCTATCTGGAAAAAGACCAGGTAACCGGCGTATTCGACCTGCCCACGGCCGATGCGGTGGAGGCTTTTTCGCGCTCCGTGCATCTGGAGCCTGCCCGCGAGGTGGACCAGAAGGTGTGGGCGGCGCTGGTGGACGCGTCGTTTTCCCTGGGAGACCGCACGCTGTATCTGAAGATGCCCTATTTCCACGGCCACGACGTGCGCGAGCTGCAGCAGGTGCTGAGCGTGCTCGGGTTCGCGAGCGGCTGGCAGGACGGCATCTTCGGCGCGCACACCGAAGCGGCGGTGCGCAACTTCCAGATGAACATGGGGCTGCCGTCCGACGGCATCGCCGGCGCGTACACCTATCGGGCGCTGCGCAACCTCCATCATTCTTGGGAAGGCAAAGAAGCTAGCAAGATTCCCGTGTCCATGGGGTTTGCCCGTGCGGCCGACGTGCTGGAGTCGAATGCCATCTGCCTGTTTGGCATCGACGAGTTCACGCGAAGTGTGGCGGCGCGCATGTCGAACTTGGCCCAGGCCACCAATCCGGCCTCGAAGTTCGTGAGTGCCGAGGCGCTTTCGGTGGAGCCGGACTCCACGATGGTGCTGGTGGAAGTGCTGGTGGAAGGCTCGGTGACGACGCCCTCCATTCCGTGCGTGCCTTATACCGACACCGACGAGCTGGCGCTGCGCATTCGCACCGCCATCGACGCGGCGGCGGCAGCGCACGCGACTCCCATTCGCATCGGTGTGGTGCTTCCCAGCCGCCAGTGGATCGACGCGGGCGAGGAGCGCTCGGCGCAGCATTTCGCCATCACGCTGCTCGACGGTCTGTGCACCGCCTTGGCCGGCTGGCGAGACGCCTGTTAGTTTGTTTTAGGGAACTGGTAGGGGCGGTGGGACTCGAACCCACAATCCGAAGAGGCGGATTTTAAGTCCGCTGCGTATGCCAATTCCGCCACGCCCCCGACAAAGATTGCCAAAGAATACTACCACAATTGCTCATTTGGCGCGGTGCGTCTGGCAATATCCTTCTGTGAGCTCTTCGGCAATTGCGTTGATCGTGATTCGGCTGCACCTGGTAGCGCCTACAGCGCTGCCATCAGGCCCTTGCAGCCGGCTAGCACGTCGTCGTAGGTTTCGTCGAAGTTGCCGGTGTACCAGGGGTCGGCGATGGATTGGCCGGGGCGGTCGGCGTAGTCCAGCAGCAGGTGCAGCTTGCCCGCGGGGTCGCCGCCGAAGAGCCGTTGCATGTTGCGCAGATTCGCGGCATCGGCACCGATGATGAGGTCCCACTGGTCGTAGTCGTCCCGCCGCAGCTGCCGGGCTGTTTTGCCGGCACAGGAAATGCCCTCTTCCGCCAGCCGCTTTCGCGTGCCGGGATGCACCGGGTTGCCCAGCTCCTCGCTGCTGGTAGCGGCGGATTCGATGTGGAATTCGTCCGCCCGCCCCGCCTTCGCCACCAAGTCTTTCATCACGAATTCCGCCATGGGCGATCGGCAGATATTGCCATGGCAGACAAACAGAATGCGGTGCACGGGCCTACTCCTTCGCGGCTTTGAGGATGATGCCTTTCAGAATGTCGGACTCACTGGCAGTGAAGTGCCAGGTTTCGGCGGCGCGCAGCAGTTCTTGCAAAATGACCATGCCGGCCACAATCACCGGGGCGCGGCCGGGGTCGAGCCCCACCACGTGCCGGCGCGCTTCCAGCGGTACGTCCAATTTCTGGAACACCGCCCCCAGTTCGTCGCCGGTGACGGGGGAGAGGTGAACCCGCGCAGAATCGTACATTTCCATCTCGTCGCGCACCGAAACCGTAGTAGTGGCGGTGCCGGCAACGCAGACCAGCTGGTCGGGCGCCATGCCGCCGGCAATCCAGCTGTCGAAGTACGGGCCCCAGGTTTCGCGAATCCACGCCCGCGCCGCGTCGAGCTCGGTCGGTGAGGGCGGGTCGCTGCGGAAGAAGCGCTCGGTTACGCGGCGGCAGCCGATGTCAAACGAGTGCAGAATGGAGGGGCCGTGCCCTGCCGTCCCGTAGGCGATTTCCGTCGAGCCGCCGCCGATGTCGGCCACGATTATGGTTTGGCCGGGGAAGTCGCTTGCGGCTCCCTGGAAGGAGAGCGTGGCCTCCTCGGTTCCGGGGATGATGGCCAACTCCAACCCGCGCAGCGCCAGCCGTTCGATAAACTCCGCGCCGTTTTCCGCATCGCGAGCGGCGGACGTGGCCATGGTAGTCACAATAATTTCGCCATCTTCGGGCGTCAGGTCGCGCAGCACTGCCTGATAGCGGTCAAGCGCGGCGCACACCCGGTCCATCGCCTCGGGCTTCAGGTGGTTGGTGGCATCCACTCCTTCGCCCAAATTGCAGATGGCGTACTCTTTGGCCAGCGGCGTGATGGCGCCCGCAGCGTCCACATCGGCCACCAGCATTCGGCACGTGACGGTTCCGATATCGATAGCGGCATAGCGGCCTGGTTTGTATGCGCTCATGGACAGTCCTTTCCGAAACGAGAATCTTATTCTAGCGGTTGCGGCGCTGCTGGAGCGCGCGGGCGGCTGACCCCCAACCTGCAATTCGGCAACAATGCGGCGGCTGGGCGGTGACCTCTTGGTCGGCGCACCAGGCCAATGCGAGTTCTTGCCTACCATGGAAGCAGGTAGCTTGTGCGCTTGAGGGCTCGTGGCGCCTTTCGCGGCGAACCTTTGCGACGCATGCCGGCAAAACGCAGATAGGAGACCATCATGGACTACCAAGAATTGCTGAACAAACTGATCGATACCGAAAAGCGCATCACGCCCGACATCGAGCACATGGAGCGGGAAGACAAGTGCCCCCGCGAACTGCGCGTGGCTAAGCAGGAGTTTTTGGAGTGGGAGCGCAACGTGGACGGCAACGGCGGCTTGGAAGAAGCTCCGCAAGAATGGCCTCCGCTGAAGCTGGCCCATGCCCTCAAGGAAGAGAAGCACCTGTTCAACACCGAGCGTCAGAAGGACATCGACGAATTTGAGCAGCTGGCCAAGCAGCTGCCGGCAGCCTTCGCCGATCCGCTGGGCCTGTAGCAATTTACTGCTGCCAAAACTCTTTGCGCCCTTAGGGGCGAAGATGCTCTTCGATGGGGCGCGTCGGTGGTAGAATGTCGGGGTTTTCGAGCAATTCCCACGATAGGAGAGTCCATGACGCGTCCCATGACTATGGCGGAGAAGATTCTGGCCGCTCACGCGGGGCTGGATGAGGTTGTCCCTGGACAGCTGATCGAGTGCGATCTCGATTTGGTGCTGGCCAACGATGTGACGGCACCCATCGCCATCAAGACCGCCCGCCAGATTTCCGATAAAGTGTTCGATCGGGAAAAGGTGCTGCTGGTTCCCGACCACTACGTTCCCAACAAGGATATCAAGAGCGCCGAGCAGGCGAAGATTGTGCGCGATTTCGCCCGCGAGCAGGACATCACCCACTTCTATGAGGTGGGCTGCATGGGCGTCGAGCATGCGCTGCTGCCCGAACAGGGCGTGGTGGGGGCTGGCGACCTGATCATCGGCGCCGACAGCCATACCTGCACCTATGGCGCGCT
Source organism: Eggerthellaceae bacterium (assembly GCA_022791455.1). Classification (GTDB taxonomy): domain Bacteria; phylum Actinomycetota; class Coriobacteriia; order Coriobacteriales; family Eggerthellaceae; genus Parvibacter. The sequence continues at coordinate 193,809 of JAAVZC010000007.1, read as the reverse complement.
GGGCGCGTTCTCCACGGGCGTGGGCTCCACCGACGCCGGCGTGGGCATGGCCACCGGCAAGGCGTGGTTCAAGGTGCCTTCCACCATTCTGTTCAAGATCAACGGCCAGCTGAACCCCGGCGTGACCGGCAAGGACATCATCCTGCACATCATCGGCAAGATTGGCGTGGACGGTGCGCTGTACCAGGCCATGGAGTTCACCGGCGACGTGATTGCCAACCTGCCCATGGACGAGCGCCTCTCCATTTCCAATATGGCCATCGAGGCGGGCGGCAAGGCGGGCCTCATCGAGGTGGACGACGTCACCCGCGCCTATATGGACGGCCGCGTGGAGCGCCCCTACACCGAGTACCACTCCGATCCGGATGCGGAATACGCCGCCGTGTACGAAATTGACGGCGCGGAAATTGTGCCCACTGTGGCCTTCCCGCACCTGCCCTCCAACACCCGCCCTGTTGCCGAAGCGCGCCATGTGAAGATTGACCAGGCGGTTATCGGCAGCTGCACCAACGGACGTCTGGACGACATGCGCCAGGCGGCGGCCGTGCTGAAAGGGCGCAAGGTGCACCCGGATGTGCGCTGCATTATCATCCCCGCCACCCAGAAGGTGTACCGCCAGTGCATGGAAGAGGGCCTGATGGATATCTTCCTGGATGCCAACTGCGCTGTTTCCACCCCCACCTGCGGGCCGTGCCTGGGCGGCTATATGGGCATTCTGGCCGCTGGCGAGCGCGCCATTGCCACCACCAACCGCAACTTCGTGGGCCGCATGGGCGACCCCACTTCCGAGGTCTATCTGTCCTCGCCGGCCGTGGCCGCCGCCAGCGCGGTGTTGGGCCACATCGGCCTGCCCGAGGACTTGGACTAAGTTCGCCCGTCACTGAAAGGACTGTCATGCAATTCAAAGGCAACGTGCATCGCTACGGGCGCGACATCGACACCGACGTTATCATTCCTGCCCGCTACCTGACCACCTCCGACCCGGCCGAGTTGGCCAAGCACTGCATGGAGGACCTGGACACCGAGTTCGTGGCCAAGGTGGCCCCCGGCGACATTCTGGTGGCCGAGGAGAACTTCGGCTGCGGCTCTTCCCGCGAGCACGCGCCCATCGCCATCAAGGCGGCCGGCGTGGACGTGGTGATTGCCAAGAGCTTCGCCCGCATCTTCTACCGCAACGCCATTAACACCGGCCTGGCCATCATGGAGTGCCCCGCCGCCGTCGACGCCATCAAGGCGGGGGACGTGGTGAGCGTGGACACCGAAACCGGCACCATCGTGGACGAGACCACTGGCGAAACCTTTACCGCGCAGCCGTTCCCGCCGTTCATCGCCGAGATCATCCAGGCGGGTGGTCTGGTGAACCGCTGGAAGAACAAGCTGGGCCAGGAATAGCCCCGGGGCCTGCAGAGCAAAGAGAAAGAAGCGCACATGAAAACCTACAACATCTGCCTGTTGCCCGGCGACGGCATTGGACCGGAGATCATCGCCGAGGGCGTGAAGGTGCTGGAAGTGGTGGGCCGCAAGTACGACGTGGCCTTCAACTTCACCGAGGCCCTGATCGGCGGCATTGCCATCGATGAGACGGGCACCGCGCTGCCGCAGGAGACGCTGGACGTGGCGAAGGCCTCCGATGCCGTTCTGCTGGCGGCTGTGGGCGGCCCCAAGTGGGACACCACCGACCCGAACCTGCCCCGTCCCGAGCAGGGGCTGTTGGGCATCCGCAAGGAGCTGGGCCTTTACACCAACCTGCGCCCGGTGAACATCTTCAACGCGCTGGCTGGTGCCTCCACCTTAAAGCCCGAGGTCATCGACGGCGTCGACCTGATGATCGTGCGCGAGCTGACCGGCGGCCTGTACTTCGGCATGCGCGAGCGCTTCTACGACGAAGAGGGAGCCGGCGTTGACGGAGCCAATGGCCAGCGCGCCTACGACACCCTGGAGTATCGCGAATACGAGATCGACCGCATTGCCCGTCAGGCTTTCGAGGCCGCTCGCAAGCGCCGTAACAAGGTGACCAGCGTGGACAAGGCGAACGTGCTGGAGACCAGCCGCCTGTGGCGCGAGATTGTGCACGCCATCCACGATGCCGAGTACGCGGACGTAGAGCTGGAAGACCTGCTGGTGGACAACACCGCCATGCAGCTGATCAACCGCCCTGCCGACTTCGACGTGGTGGTGACTGAGAACATGTTCGGCGACATTCTCTCCGACGAGGCGGCCCAGATCACTGGCTCGCTGGGCATGCTGGCCTCCGCCAGCCTGGGCGACGGCGTGGCTCTCTATGAGCCCAGTCATGGCAGCGCGCCGGACATTGCCGACCTGGGCGTGGCCAATCCGCTGGCTCAGATTCTCTCGGTGGAGATGATGCTGCGCTACAGCTTCGACATGGGCGACGCCGCCGACGACATCCGTCGCGCGGTGACCGAGGTGCTGGACGCCGGTTGGCGCACTGGCGACATCAAGGCCCCCGACACCCCGGCCGACAAGATTGTCGGCACTGTGAAAATGGGCGACCTGGTAGTCGAACGGATCTAATTGTTTGATCCTATTGCATATATTAATGAGCCCCGGTGGCAGAAGGTGTCGCTGGGGCTTTCTCGTACACGGCTGCTGCTGGAGAAGTTGGGGCGGCCGCAGGATCGGTTGCGTTTCGTCCATGTGGCGGGCACGAATGGGAAGGGCTCTACCTGCGCGTTTTTGGAGTCTGTTCTGCGACAGGCCGGCTATCGAACGGGGCTTTTCACCAGTCCTTACATTGAGTGCTTTGAAGAGCGCATTCGGGTGCGGGGACAGAATATTCCGCTCGATGCGCTGCGCGCGGTGACGCTTCGAGTACGCGATGCTGCTGTGCAAGTGGCGGAGGAATTGGGGGAGCATCCTACTGAGTTTGAACTGATGACGGCGGTGGCCTTGTGCCACTTCGCCAATGAGCAGTGCGATATTGTGGTGCTGGAGGTGGGGCTGGGGGGCCGGCTGGATTCCACGAATGTCGTCGAGCGGCCGGACGTGTGCGTCATCACGCCCATTGCGCTGGATCATACCGCCATCTTGGGAAATACTCTGGCCGCTGTGGCGGGGGAGAAGGCGGGCATTTGCAAGCCGGGCGTGCCGGTGGTTTCCTGGCCGCAGGAGCCCACGGCCATGGCGGTGGTACGCGCCCAGGCCGAGGATCTGGGGTGTCCGCTCGCGGTGATGGATCTGGCGCAGCTGGAAGTGGAGCCGCTGACGGCGGACTTCATGCGGCCGTTTTGCTATCGCGACCACTCGTACCAAACGCAGCTGCTCGGCGCCTATCAACCGGCCAATGCTGCCATGGCTTTGGAAGCGATCGAGGCGTTACGGGCAAAAGGTTGGGATATTCCCGAAAGCGCCGTGGAGGCTGGCATTGCGCAGGCCCAGTGGCCTGGTCGCTTCGAGCTGGCGGCCCGTGACCCGCTCACCATCATCGACGGCGGCCACAACCCCCAAGGAGCCCAAGCGCTCGCCGATTCGCTTGCGGAGCTGGTAGCTAGCATGGAGGTACCCACCGGTCGTCATCCTGAGCGCAGCGAAGGATCTTTGCCGGCAGAGAGATCCTTCGACTTCGGGCTTCGTCCTCCGCTCAGGATGACAACTGGTCGTGTATGTGTTCACTTTGTCATGGGGGTTTTGGCGGACAAAGACTATCCGGCCATGATTCGCGCGGTGGCGCCCTTCGCGGAATCCTTCACGGTCTACGCGCCGGAGAACCCGCGCGCTCTTCCGGCCGAGGATTTAGCCAGCACCATCGCCGCTGAATGCGACGCGCCCGTGATGCTAGCAGAAAGCGCCGAATCGGCCTTGCGCCAAGCCCGCACCCGCGCCAGCGAAGACGCCATCATCGTAGCCTTTGGCAGCCTCTATGCCATTGCGGATTTGAGAAAGGGCCTCTCTTCTCCTTTGTCATCCTGAGCGGAGGGCGAAGCCCGGAGTCGAAGGATCTCCGTAACCAAAAAGATCCTTCGCTTCGCTCAGGATGACGAAGGGGCGTCCCCGAAGGAACGCCCCTTTCAATACTGTATTTGTTCGCAAGCTTACAGCGAGTCGATGTAAGCCACCACGTCGCCCAGGGTTTCCAAGCCTTCTGGTTCGCCGAAGTCGATGTCCAGCTGATCCTCCAGCGCGCAGATGAGCTCCACGGTGTCCAGCGAGTCAAGCCCCAGCGTGGCAAAGGTGGCCTCTTCGGTCACTTCCGCCGGATCGACATCCAGGTTCTCCTGCAGGATAGTGCGGATGGTATCGATGGTGGCCATGTCCTACTCCTCTGCCTGGGTGAGCAGGCCGTAGCCGCCGTCGTCGCGGCGGTACAGCACCGACACCTTGTTGGTGTCGCGGTCGGTGAACACGAAGAAGTCGTGGCCCAGCAGGTCAATCTGCACCAGGGCGTCCTCTTCGGTCATGGGGGTGAAGACGGTCTCCTTGCGGCGCACCACTTCGTCCTCATCGCCCTGCAGTTCGTCCATCAACTTGTCCAGATCCAGCTCGGATTCCGGACGGGCATCTTCATGCGCGTAGTCGACAATGCGCTCGGTTGCGCGGACGCGCTTGTCCACAATGCGGGTCTTGTACTTGCGAATCTGACGGGCAATCTTGGCCGCCGCCACGTCGATGGCAGCGTACATGTCCTCTTCGCTCTCTTCCACGCGAACGATGCGGCCCTTGATGCGCACCGTCACCTCGCAGATAGCGGGCAGGGGGTTCGCGGGATTCTTCTCATGCATAAGGACGACTTCGGTACTGATGGGATCGGCGTCGATGGCCTTGAGGGAGTTTCCGACCTTCTCCTCTGCGTACGCGCGCAGCGCGTCGGTGATGGCAATCTTGCGTCCCGTCACTGTGATGCTCATAGCGTCCACCTCTTTAATCGTGGCGAATAAAAAACAGCCGTCCAAAAGGCGTCCGGTCTGCGGCCGATCCAGCGTCGCCGGCAGGCGAGTGTGCAAAAGCGGCTGGCTTGGTCACTTCGGGCCCCTCTCGTTTAGCTGCATAAATAGGATAGCGCAAATTGGAGGGCAGCGGCGGCGACAACCGAAATGAGCAGAAACAGTTTTCTCATCCGTAACGATCATCGCGCGCGTTCGCCATGCAAGGCTGAGCAACTGGCGCAACTTTAGCCCAATGGAGTAAAAAGAGCGTTACAATTAGGCGCTATCAATCTACAAGGTCTTGGAAACGGTGTACCGTTACCCCTGTTACAGCAATGGTGGGGCAATGGAAACTACGGCAAGATGCACTTCGATGGCACCGCCGCAGGCGTTTCGGAAGAGCCCAAAGTATGTTTGGGCCGAAGGGGCCCGGGTTCGAAAGGCGGTCGGTAAACTTGGACAAGTTGTTCATCCCCGAAGTTCAAGGACACTTGCGTCGTTCCAGGGCGGTTGTGGCTCTCACCCATTCCTCCACGAAAGCGGCCATGGCCATGCTGCTGGCTGCCGTCATCGCGCTCATTGTGGCGAATACTGCTGCTCACGAGGGCTTCCTGGAGTTCTTCCACATGGAAGTTGTGTTGGGCGTGGGGCCGCTGGTGGGGGAGATGTCGCTCGCCCACATCATCAACGACATCTTCATGGCCATTTTCTTCTTGCTAGTTGGCCTGGAGATCAAATACGAAATGACCGTCGGCGAACTCACCAACATCCGCCAGGCGGCGCTGCCCATCATCGCCGCGTGCGGCGGCGTGCTGGCCCCCATCGTCATTTACTCCATCTTCAACGGTATGAACCCCGAAACCTCTCATGGCTGGGGCGTTCCCACTGCTACCGATATCGCGTTTGCGCTGGGCATCATGGCGCTTCTGGGTGATCACGTGCCCAACGGCATCCGCGTGTTCCTGTCCACCTTGGCCGTGGCAGACGACATCATCGCCATCCTTGTCATCGCCATCTTCTACGGCCAGAGCCCGTCGGTGTTCTGGCTGGTTATGACCGCGCTGGTGATGGTGGTGCTGGTGCTCATGAACCGCGCCCACGTCTACTCCCTTGCGCCCTATTTGCTAGTGGGCATCCTTCTTTGGTTCTGCGTCTTTAGCTCTGGCGTGCACTCCACCATCGCCGGCGTGCTGCTGGCCTTCACCATCCCCTCCGGCTCGCGCGTGAACCTGCGCACCTTCCTGAAATGGTCGGGCGAGCGCGTGCAGCAGGCGGCTGGGCAGTTCGACGCCAACACCCCCATCATGGCCCAAGATGACTACATGAAGACGGTCAAGCACCTCTCCAAGGTGGCTAACGAGGTCATTCCTCCCGCCACCCGTCTGGAGCACGCGCTCTACCCGTGGGTGTACTTCGGCGTCCTGCCGCTGTTCGCCCTCACCAACGCCGACGTGGCCCTGGTGGGCAACGACATCATGACCATGCTCTCGAGCCCCGTCCTTTACGGCGTGTTCTTCGGCCTGCTTCTGGGCAAGCCCATTGGCATCGTGCTCTTCAGCTGGCTCACTGTGAAGTTCAAGATTGCCGACCTGCCGTCCCACTGCAACTGGATGCACATGCTGGGCGCTGGCATCCTGGGCGGTGTCGGTTTCACCATGGCCATTTTTGTGGCAAACCTGGCCTTCCCGGACCCGGTTCTGGTGGCCGATGCGAAGCTGGGCATTCTGTCTGCGTCGCTGGTGGCCGGCATCGTGGGCTTCATCTTCCTCTACATTCAGGCAGAGCGGGCGAAGAAGCAGGGCCTGAGCTTCGGCGAAGCGAAGGACATGATTGATCCGCAGTCCGAAGCGCCGTTCCGCGAAAGCGCCGAAGCAGACGAGGAAATCCAAGAAGAAGCCGAAGCCGCCGAAGCCGCCGACGTCGAAGGCATCTCGAAATAGCCTTGTCTGTCCGCGCCCGCGCCGGCGGAGGGCTTTTCGGCCCACGCACCCCGCTGATCCCGCGTCGATCGCGATGAAGGAAGCGACGCAAAGATTTTCAGCAGAAGTTGTACCGACATGCAGAAGCGACCCTGAAAATCGGGTCGCTTCTTCTAATATCGCGATCTTTGGCGGGGCGGGCTGAGTGTGCCGAAAAGCCCTCCGCCGGCGCGGGCGCTACGTTTCCATGGCCGCCCCTCCCCGCTGATTGGTTGCCACTGTTGCCTGCTAGCCTGTCCGCCCCTTGTCGTCATCCTGAGCGAAGCGAAGGATCTTTCCCTGTCAGGAAGCGAGCGCTTTAACTTCCGTTGTCATCCTGAGCGGAGGGCGTAGCCCGGAGTCGAAGGATCTCTTCTCTTGACTCATATACCCATATGGGGTATAAAGCTCTCATTCGTATATACCCCCTAGGGGTTTGTTGAAGGAGCGTTTATGGCGGAGAAGGGCGCGTGCTGCTGCCATCAGAAGAAGACGCCGCGCAGCGAAAAGCTGCAGGCTGATGTGCAGCGGCGGCTGAACCGGGCCATCGGGCAGTTGAATGGCGTGAAGACCATGATCGACGACAACCGCTACTGCGGTGATGTGCTCACGCAGCTGGCGGCGGCGGAGAGCGCCATCCATCGGGTGCGGGAGATTCTGCTGAAGGAGCACATGGAAACCTGTGTCGTTGAAGAAGTGCAAGCAGGAAACACCGAGGTCATCGACGAAGTACTGAAGTTGATGCGCAACTTCGCTTAAAGGAGCAATCATGGCAAAGCAAGAGACACAAGTGCATGCCGCGCAGTTGCGGCGGGTGGTGTTCGATGTGGACACCATGCACTGCGAGAAGTGCGTGGCGAATGTGACCAAGCACTTCCAAGAGGTCCCCGGGGTGCTGGGGGCGCAGGTGAATCTGGAAGCCCAGACGGCTTCGGTGGACTATGATGCGGCGCTCACCGGCGTCGATAAGCTGCTGCACGCCCTGGACGACACCAATTTCAAGATCACCGAGCGCCGTCCCCGTCAGCATTGGGCCATCTTCGGGGTGGACACCATGCATTGCGAGAAGTGCGTGGCGAACGTGACCAAGCATTTCGAAGAGCACCCCGGCGTGGCATCGGTACGGGTGGATCTGGACGACCAGTCCGCCGAAGTGACCTACGACGGCAACGCCACCGCCCTCGCGCAATTGCTGCACGCCCTGGACGACACCAACTTCAAGCTGACGGTCCGCGACGCCTCAGAAAAAGCGGCGGAGACCGATGACCAATCCTCCAACGTCATCTCGACCGGAGGCCCGGAGGACCAATCCCCCCACGTCATCTCGACCGGAGGCCCGGAGGGCCGGAGTGGAGAGATCTTCCCAGACCCCGATAACGTTTCTGGGGTCGAGAGGATCTCTCCACTCGCTTCGCTCGGTCGAGATGACGAAAAGGGGAAGGCGCTCGGTCGAGATGACGAAGGAGTGGGAGCGCTCGGCCGAGAAAGCGAGGCGCCGAAGGCGGAAGAGGGCAGCAGCACCGATGCCCCTCAGTCGGCCAAGATTCGCATTGCCATTGAGGGCATGCACTGCGCCAACTGCGCCGCCACTATCGAGCGCAACTACGCCAAGACCCCCGGCGTGGTCAAGTGCGCGGTCAACCTGGCCAACAACACCGGCATCGTGGAATTCGACCCGTCGGTGGCTTCCGTCGACGACATGCTGAAGGTGTTCGACCCGCTCGACTTCTCTGCTGAAATCATCCCGGATGACGCGCCACTGGTGGACGAGCACCGGCGCTCCAAGGAAAAGGCCCGCAGCCGGCACGACCTGAAGGTGTTCGGCGTTTCCGTGGCGCTTACCATTGTTATCTTCTGCATCGGCATGCTGCCCGGCTGGCATATGGGGGTGGGCGAGGCGTTGGTGAGTTTGTTCACGGGCGTGCAGCATCCGGGGCATGGCCAGGCCATGTTCGCCGCCAACTTGCTGCTGCTGGCGCTCACCATTCCGGTGCAGTTCGGCTGCGGGGCCCGCTTCTACAAAGGTGCCATCGGCTCGCTGCGCGGCGGCTCCGCCAACATGGACGTGCTGGTGTCGCTGGGCACCACTATCGCGTTTCTGTTCTCTCTTTGGATCACCTTCGTGCCGGTGATCACTGGCGATTGGTCGGGCCACGGGCCGCTGGTGGTGAACGAGGGCATGCCCTATTACGAGACCTGCGCCATGCTCATCACCTTTGTGCTTTTGGGCAAGATTCTGGAAGAGCGGGCGAAGGGTGCCACCAATCAGGCCATCGAGGCGCTCATGAACCTGACGCCGCCGACAGCGCGGGTGGTGCGCGGCGGCAGCGAGGAAGAAGTGCCGCTGGCCCAGGTAATGGTGGGCGACACCGTGGTGGTGCGTCCCGGCGAGAAGATGCCGGTGGACGGCGTGGTGATTTCCGGCCAGTCCGAGGTGGACGAATCGATGCTTACCGGCGAACCGCTGCCGGTGCTGAAAGAGAGCGGATCTGAAGTGACCGGGGGCACCTCCAACACCACCGGTGCCCTGCAGGTGCGGGCGCTGCGCGTGGGGAAGGACTCGACGCTTTCCCGCATCGTGCGCGCGGTGGAGGACGCCCAGGGCTCGAAGGCGCCGGTCCAGCGCATGGCCGATAAGATTGCTGCCGTGTTCGTGCCCGCCATTCTCATTATTGCCGCCATCACGTTTTGCGTGTGGTTCTTCCTGGTGCCTTCCGAGGGGGGCAGCTCGCTGGTGCAGCAGGCGCTTCTGCCGGCCATTGCCGTGATCGTGGTGGCGTGCCCGTGCGCTCTGGGACTGGCCACTCCCACTGCCCTTATGGTGGGCATGGGGAAGGGCGCCCAGCTGGGCGTGCTCATTAAGGATGGCGAAGTGCTGGAGCGGGTGTGCCACTTGAGCGATGCCGTGTTCGACAAGACCGGTACCCTGACGGCCGGTGCTCCGCAGGTGGTCTCCTGCACAGTGGCGCCGGAGCAGTTGCGCCTGGCGGCGGCGCTCGAGGCCATGAGCGAGCATCCGCTGGCGCGGGCCGTGGTGAACTATGCCGCCCAGACGGGAGCTTTAGGCGAGGAGGTGCAGGCAGCCTATCGGGAGAGCGCAACTGAAGGCGCGACTGCGTCTGCCGCTTATGGGCGTGCCCTGGCCCAGGCGCTTCCGGAGGTCTCGCAGTTCGAGGCCGTGGTGGGCAAGGGCGTGCGCGGTGTGGTAGAGGGCCACGAGGTGTTCGTGGGCTCAACGGTTGCGGTTGATGGGCAAAGCGTTGGCGGATTCACGTTCAAAGACGAGCCGAAGCCGGACGCCGCACGCTCGGTGCGCGCGCTGCAGCAGCAATTCGGCGTAACCAGCTTCATGGTTACCGGTGACACCGAGGTGCCGGCCCTCGAAGTTGCCGAGTCGGTGGGTATTGCGCCCGACCACGTGTTCTTCGGCGTGAAACCGCTGGAGAAGGCGGACCGGGTGCGGGAAGTGAAGCAGCAGGCGTTGGCGGCTCGGGCGACCGATGGCGCCGCTCGCAAGGGAGCCTCCCCCGTGGTGGCGTTCGTGGGCGACGGCATCAACGACGCTCCGGCGCTGGCGGCGGCCGACATTGGCGTGGCCATGGCGTCCGGCACCGACGTGGCGCTGGACGCGGGTTCGGTGGTGCTCATGCGCAACAACCTGGGAGATATCATCACGGCGGTGCGCCTCTCAAAGGCCACCATGCGCAAGATCAAGCAGAACCTGTTCTGGGCTCTCATCTACAACTGCATCATGATCCCGCTGGCGGCGGTGGGCATCCTGGCCCCGGCCCTGGCCGGCGCCGCTATGGCATTCAGTAGCGTGTCGGTGGTTTCGAACTCGCTGCTACTGAAGCGGTTCAAGTAGGGTCAACGCCCCGGTCGTCGCTTCCGAGACAGGCTATTACCGGGCGATAGCCCAGATGCCCCTGACCTGGCACGAGTGATCGAAGCTGGTCATATCGGCCAGGTCAGTTTCGCCAGTGGCTGGAATCGCCGTTGATTCCAGTCATTAGAAATTCATGGTATGACCTGGTAAAACTTCCATTTCCGCAGGTCAACCCCTGGCTGGAATCGGCGTTGATTCCAGCCAGGGGGATTCAAGACAGCGTTTTTTGCGCCATTCCCAAGAATAATCTCATGCATTTTTGTTAACCTTGTGCTACTTTTAGTCAGGTAAGTTAACCAACAGTAACAAACAATCACAAATTATAGGGGTGAAAAAAGCGCCTGTGACCAGGGGCTTTAATAAGTGCACCCCTGTTGTGCTGTTGGGACAGGAGAAAGGAAATTGCATGAGTGAGGTTTCGCGCAGGATTCGTCCGTTGAGCCGTCAGGCTTTCGGCATGCGCCTGGCTGGGGCCATGATCATTGGCGTGGGTGCCATGGCGGGTTTTGGTTGCTCGAATGTGGCGGCCGAGTCCACTGACGACGGCAATCCGTCGACCGAGGCGGTCCAGCAGGAAGAAAAGCAGGCTCAAGAGCCCACTTCCACCGCTTTCGAGTACGCCGATGGTTCTGACATGTACAACCACAAGTCCGTTCAGGTGACCGATGCGGCGCTGATCGGCGAAGGGGCCGAGTTCGTGAATGGCCTTGATGCGGAAAACACCTACATCTACAAGGGCTATGCCCACAGCGACCGCGCCCATTACGCCATGTACAGCCTCTATACCGAGCTGATCACCGACGGCGACGGTCTGCTGACCGCCATCAACCTGACCAGCGGCAACGACACGTGGGCCAACAAGTGGGGCGCGCTGGGCGCTCGCCCGACCATCAACGGCGTGCTGCCGGATGGCGTTACCTTTGAGGTGCAGACCACCGAAGAAGGGGAGAACGCGGTTATCACTCCCGAGCTAACGGTTGAGGCGGGTTCTGAAGCGGATGCCGCCGGTCATGCGGTGAGTGCGGTGTACCTGTACAACGTGGCGGATGATCTGACCACGGTGGGTCAGGATGTGGAAGGTCGCCGTGGCACCACCCACAACGACTATGACGTGAGCATCACCCCCGAGGTGACCATTGTCACGGCCGATGCCGAAGAAGACGACGATGACGACGATGACGCCCAGGCCGCAGGTGGCAAGGGCGGCGCGTCCGGTGAAGCCGCCGGCGGCGAGCGCGGCGGCAAGGGCGAGGCGTCCGGCGAGTCTGCTGGCGGCGAGCGCGGCGGCAAGGGCGGCGAGTCTGCCGAGGGCGGCCATGGCGGTTCCGCCGAGGGCGGCGAGCGCGGCGGCAAGGGCGAAGCGGCTGCTGAGGCTGCACCCGCCGAGGAAGGCCCTGTGGCCGAGGCCGATGGCGCTATCGACACCGAGACCTATGCCTACGACGGCAAGACCGGCGCCATCACGGTGAAGAACGACTCCTACAACCTGGTCCAGGTAGTCTATCAGCTGGGCACCGAGGTGTTCTTCAACGAGTTCGTTGCCATCGACGACAACCCTAACGCCACGAAGTACATCGAGGCCAACTTCCCCGACACCGATGTTGACACTGTGGGCGGCATTGAGGGCACTGCCACCACCAACCGTTCCAAGTGGACCTATTCGCTGCTCTCCCTGGTGCAGCAGCGCGAGCTGGCCTCCTGGGGCCTCACCTTCGAGGACACTTCCCTCTACACGGGCAACAACGACGGTGAGATTGGCGACATCGACACCATTTCCGGCGCCACCAAGACCAGCGTTCCCTTCCAGGATGCGCTGAACCAGGCGGTTGCTGCGGGGTATGTGACCGGTGTGGCCGACTACGTGACTGTGACCATCGACGGTGGCTCTGCCTCTTCTGACGGTATCGACGCTTCCGCGGTGCAGCAGGACCAGACCACGGTGGTGAAGAACGCCGACGGCACGTATCAGGTGAGCGTGAACTTCCCGGCTGGCATTGACGAGTCTGTTGGTGGTAACACCACGCATGCTATTGGCATCAGCCAGGTGGATCTGTACGAGCTGGGCGGCGAAGATCTGGGCACCCTGGGCGTGTGGAACCTGGGCAAGGGCACCGCTGGTTACACCCCGGTGGCAACCTACACCGACTCCAGCCGCGAGGCGGGCGATGTGAGCGATTCCTACATCACCTACGTCTCTGACTGGGATTACCCCTACAACCCCACCTTCACGGTGAACGACCCCGATGTCACCCATGCGGTGGTCACCTTCACCATCGGCCACTCCCAGCTGGGCATTGCCTACGACTTGGAGGCCATGGCGGCGGCCTGCGAAGTTGAGGCCATGATCGATGCGATGGACGCCTCTGACGCATCTGCCGTGCAGGCGGCCCGCGCTGCCTACGACGCCCTGATCACCGACGTCAAGGGTACGGTTGGCAACTACAGCAAGCTGCTGGAAGCCGAAGGCAAGTAGCCAAACCTTCCCGTACGCTTTCTAGCTGGGAAAACATCAATGGGCCAGGGGCGTGTGCGCTCTCTGGCCCATTGCCGGTTTATTCGAGGGAATCAACAGAAGGTAGAGTCGTGAGCTTTAATTTCTCAAATGCAGTGCAGCGCCACCAGTGCGCCCTATTGAAGACGGTGAGTCTGTGCGCTGTCGTGGCCATTTTGGCCGGCTACAGCGGCTGGGCCGCCCAAACTGCCGAAGCGGATGCTCTGGTGAAAGAACAGATGGCCGAAGCGGCCCATGCGGCGAACCCGGGCCCGTATGCCACCGACGGCGTGTTCACGGGCACGGCCCAAGGGTATGGCGGACCGGTGACGATGCAGGTGACGGTGGAGGACGGCTGGATAACCGATGTCCAGATTGCTGACGCCAGCCTGGAAGATCCGCCCTGGCTGGAGATGGCCGACGTGCTGCCCGAGCGCATCATCGAGGCGCAGAGCCCTAATATCGACGTGGTGTCGGGCGCGACGTTCACCTCCACGGGCATTTTGAACGGCGTGACCAACGCCCTCATCGAGTCCATGAACGGCGGTGGGGCCAATGGCCAGTAACGCCGCCGACAAGCGAAAGCGCACCGATCTCTTGCACCGGGGCGTGCGCCTGGCTATTCAGATCATGTTCTTCATCTTGGCGCCGTCGGTGTTTTCCGCCGCCTTCAACGGAGTGAAGTACATCTTTACCCAGCTGGGAGTTGCGGCCCCCATCGAGGCCACTTCGTTTCTGGTGCTCTTGGTGGGCGTGCTGGCGTTTACCATACTGTTCGGGCGGTTCTTTTGCGGTTTTGCCTGCGCGTTCGGCACACTGGGCGATGTGCTGTTCGGTGTGTTCGACTTCCTGCGGTCGAAGACCCCCATTCCGCGGCTGGAGTTCCCGGACAAATTGGTGCGGGCGCTCTCGCTCGTGAAGTTCGCCATTCTCATTGGCATCTGCGCCGCTTGCTTCTTCGGGGTGTGGGCCGTGGTTTCCGGCTACAGCCCGTGGGTTGCGTTCGCGGCGTTCATCTCTGGGTCCTTGGAAGGGGTTCAGGTGGCGGCGTTCGTTACGCTGGGCCTTGTGATTGTGGGGATGATTCTGCGCGAGCGCTTCTTCTGCCAGTTCCTGTGCCCGCTGGGGGCCATTTTCTCGCTCATGCCCGTGCTGGGCTGCTCGGAATTCACGCGCACTCCCAGCTTGTGCCCCGCCAATTGCGGCCGGTGCAAGAAGACCTGCCCGGTGGATATTTGGCCCGACGGCGGCACGGTGGTGCACGGCGAGTGCATCAGCTGCGGTCGGTGCGCGGACGTGTGCCCCATCGGCAACATTAACTTGGTGGCTATTGAGAAACCGCAAACGGTCGCATTGGCGCAAGTCGGCGGGGAAGAGGCGGCGGCCAAGTCCTCCAAACCCAAGCGGAAGACGAAGGCGAACTGGCATCTGCTGCGCGGGACGGAGATTCCCGTTGTGCTGGTGAAGGCGCTGTTGCTGCTGGCGCTCTTCTGGGTGCTGGGAGCCACGCGCTATCTGCCGGCGTTCCAGGACGTGTTCGGGTTTTTGCCGTTCTAGCGGCCTCGCGCTCAAGAAGCAAGAGAGGAGTTACGGTGTCTGAGAAGGACAATGGAAAAAGCGGCGCTACGTCGAAGCGTTGGCGCGGCGGGGCGTTTGCGTTTCTTTTGCCGGTGCTGGTGGTGGGCGCCGCTGCCGGAGGTGCTATGGCGGCGCATCAGCCGCTGGAGTTCGACCCCAGCGTGTACGAAAATGTTGAGCCGCCAGAACCGGTGGAGCTGAAGGCGATCGATCTGCCGGAGGAAAAGGGCGGTACGGCAACCCTGGAGATCACGATGCCCGAGGCTGCCTTGGCCGGTCAGCTGAAGGACGGTCGCTACACCGGCAGCGCGCTGTGCGGTGTGGGCAACGACGAAGACTGGCAGCCCTACTACCTGGTGGTAGAGATCGAGGTGTCGGGCGGAAAGGTGGCCGGCGTGACCGACGTTTACGGCGACACCAAGGGCGAGATCGATCCCGCGTATGTTTATGACGCCTCGGAGAACAGCATGTACCTCGACCGCGCCATAGATGGCACCGGCGGCCGTTTCAGCAAGGGTTTCTTGGCCCAGGTGGAAGAATGCCTGGCCTCCGGCGAGGAGAGCGGTGGTGTGGATACTGTGTCAGGTTCCACCTATTCTGTGGTTTCCCTGGTTCAGGCTTATAATCGCGCTGTTGCAGAAGCGGTGGCCCAGTCGGGGCAGTAGGGAGCAGAATGGGGTTTAAGGTGGCCGAAGTGCAGAGCGCGGGACTTTCCCGGCGTCGATTCTTGATGCTGGCCGGAGGCACGCTGGCGCTTGCTGCATGCGGAGGGCTTTGGGGCTGCGACAATGCGGCGTCGTCGGAAGCCTCTCTTGCGGAAACGGGCGATGGAGCCGGCAGCGATGCGGCGCCGGAGCCTCTGACGGAAACGGTTTTCGCCTTCGACACCGTGGTGACCCTTACCGCCTCCTGCGAAGATGCCCTCATGCAGCAGTTGGTGGACCGGTGCAGTTATTTCGAGCAGCATTTCTCCCGCACCCTTGAAGGGTCTGACATTTGGCGCATCAATAACGCCCAGGGTGCGCCGGTGGAGGTGGCCCCCGAAACCGCCGCAGCCATTTCCCGCGGCCTGGAATACGGCCGGCTCTCCGACGGCCTATTCGATATCACCATCGGCGCGGTTTCCAGTCTGTGGGATTTCAAGGAGGGCATCCGGCCCGATGACGAGCAGATTGCCGAAGCGGTGCGCCACATCGACTACCGTGGCGTTTCTGTTGATGGCACGACGGTCACGCTGGCCGACCCGCAGGCCATGCTGGATTTGGGCGGCATTGCCAAGGGCGTCATCGCCGACGATCTGGCGCAGATGCTGGCCGACGGCGGGTGCCAAAGCGCCATCATCAACCTGGGCGGCAATGTGTTCGTGGTAGGGTCGAAGCCGGACGGCAGCCCCTGGCGCGTGGGCATTCAAGACCCGAATGCGCCCACGGCCACCGCGGTGGTCGCTTCCCTGGAATGCACGCAGACATCGGTGGTGACCAGCGGCCTTTACGAGCGCACGTTCACGGAAGAGGGCGTTCGCTACCACCACATCCTCGACCCGCGCACCGGGTTCCCCGCTGAAACCGATCTGGTAAGTTCGTCCATTGTGAGCGCCTCTTCCACCGAAGGGGACGCCTATGCCACGTGGATGTTCCTGCTGGGTCACGACGGCGCGCTGCAGCATATTGAGGACACGCCCGGTCTTGAGGGCATGGTGGTGGACCAGCAAAATGAGATATCCATGACCAGCGGGGCGAAGTTCCAGCTGGGCTGAGGTTTGGGGGATCAATGACAGGGGAATTTGCTTCGACGAAGACAAAGGCGCTGACGCCGGCCAACGTCATAGTGGCCGTGGTTATTCTGGCTGTTTTGGTGGGCTCGTGCCTGTTCGCCTGGTCGGCGACGCAGACTACGGGGGGCGGCTTGATGGCAGTAGTGCACGACAGCGACGGGAAGACCCATGAGCTGCCGCTCGACCACGACACCCAGCTGACGGTCACCACCGATGAAGGCACCAATGTGATTGCGGTCCAGAATGGCGAAGTGGTCATGGTGGACGCCGACTGCGACGGCCACGACTGCATCCAGCAAGGTGCCATCTCCGCGCCGGGCACCCAGATCATCTGCCTGCCCCATCAGCTGTGGATCGAAATCGTGGAAGACGGCCAGGCCCAAGGCGAGATGAACGTAGAAGCAACCCCCGAAACCCAACAATTCGACACCTTGGCCCGGTAGGAGCTCCTCGCGGGGGAGCGGGGCGGGGCAACCCTCAGTCGCTCAGACAGTCCTCGCTGCGCTGCGGAACTCGCTTGGTGAGGGCCGCCCCGCCCCGCTGGTTGGGCGACGTGGTTGCCTGGCGTCCTTTTCGCCCTATCCATTGTCATCCTGAGCGGAGGGCGTAGCCCGGAGTCGAAGGATCTCCCGGCGGCGGCGTTTACTCCGCGGCGTATTCGCTGGCTACTTCGTCGGCGTAGGCGAAGGCGCTTTGGGCGAGCGGGGGGATGAGGGTCTGGTAGTCGCGCAGCTTGCGCAGAAGGCCTCCCTGGCCGAAGCCGGGGTTCGTTTCTGTCCGCTGAGCTTTCAGTTGTTTGAAACCATTCGTGAGCACCGGAATGAACTGGAACGCCAAGTTGCAGGCCAGCAGGAAGTCGGTGGTGCGCACGCCCATTTTCTCTAAGGGCGCCAGCAGACTCTTCAACGCCTCCATCAGCTCTTTTGCGGTTGTCGCGCGCATGAACGCGACGCTTGCCAGCATGATGCACACCAGCCTCAGCACCATGACGCCGATGGTGATGAGCGCCTCTTCGGTGACGGCGACGGGCCCCAGGGTGAACAGCACGGTGCCGCGCTGCACGTAGAGGACCTGCGCCACCGAGGTGATGACCAGGATGGACATAAGGGGCAGCAGCGCTTTCGCGGCGTCTTTAAGGGTCATGTGCGTGGCGATGGCCGCCGCGATGGCCACCAGGGCGCATATGCCCAGCGCCAGCGGCCCTTGCAGGATGAAAACCAGCACTATGTAGATCACCAGAAGCGTCAGCAGCAGACGCACGTCTAATTTGGACAGGGGGTTGCTCTTGTTGCGACGCGATTGGGTGGGCAGAAGGGTTTCGAGGGAGTTGGCGTCAGCGGTGCTTGCCGCGAGGGGCACGATGGGGCTCGATTCCTTTTCGCTGCCGCTCCCTTCCAAGCTTTCAATGAGGAAGGCTGCCACTTTTCCCGTTAGCGCGCCGGTGAAGCAGGCCACCACCAGCAAGATGGGGAAGCTGTACCACACGAGCATCGTTTCCAGCATGAGCGCCGCGACGGCCAGTTGCCCGGCAATGTGCAGGATGGAGCCCACGATGGATACCAGCATCAAATGGAGCCCCGGCACGTTCAGCAGAAGGCGCATTCCGGCGAAGGCGAGCAGCGTTCCCGCCGCTGAGTAGGGGATCATGATGGGAGAGCCGAACAGAAAGCCCGTGACCAGGGTTTTTATGACGGCGATAGCCAAAGCGCTCTTAGTGTCCAGCATCACGAGCGCCATCAGGATGGGGATGTTCGCGAAACCCAGCTTGGCGCCGGGCACCGGGATAGGCAGCGGAATGAATGTCTCCACGTACGAGAGCACAATGGCGAAAGCGGCCAGAATGCCCGCCCGCGTCCACCGATACGCTTCTTCCCGCGACAGCACGAAACCCCTTTTCACGCCCAATCCAAGCGAACGAATTATAGCAGGGCCATTCCGCCCGCCTTGCTGCGCTATACTTTTCGGCATCTGGAAATCCCTTAGGAGAAGGGCGAACATGGAGAAAGCTGCTTTGGTGCTGGCCGCTGGGGCCGGTACGCGCATGAAGTCTAAGAAACCGAAGGTAGCCCATGAGATTCTGGGCAAGCCGCTGGTGAATTGGGTTATTGATGCGGCGCTGGCCGCCGGCATGGACGGCGTGGTGACCGTGGTGGGTCATGGCCGTGAATTTGTGGAGCCCTTGGTGGCCCACACCACCGTGGTGGAGCAGAAGGAACGCAAGGGCACGGCCGACGCTGTCATGGCCGCCGCCGAGGCGCTGGCCGATTTGGACGGTTCGGTGGTGGTGCTCTCCGGTGACTGCCCGCTCATCACTTCCGAGACCATTGCTGCGCTCGTGGAGGCGCGCGAAGATTCCGATGCCGCTGCCGTAGTGCTCACCATGCAGCTGGAGAACCCCTTCGGCTACGGCCGCATCGTGCGCGACGAAGCGGGGCACGTGCTGCGCATCGTAGAGCAGAAGGACGCCACCGCCGAAGAAGCTGCCATCACCGAGTGCAATTCCGGCTTCTACTGCTTCGACGCGAAGTTCCTGTTCAGCGCGCTGCAGCAGGTGGACAGCAACAACGCCCAAGGGGAGTTCTATCTCACCGACGTCATTGAGATCGGGCGCAACGCCGGGCGTTTGGTAACGGCGCTGCAGGCGCAGGACCCGCAGGAGTGCCTGGGGGTGAATTCCCGCATTCAGCTGGCGGAGGCGTCGCGGCTGTTGCAGGCGCGCATCAATACCGCGCACCTAGCGGCTGGCGTCACCATGACCGACCCGACGCTCGTGTGGATTGGGCCGGACGTGACCATCGCCCAAGACGTGGAACTGCTGCCCATGACCATGCTGATGGGTACTACCTCTATCGGCGAGGACACCGTGGTGGGCCCGAACTGCCGCCTGACCGACACCGTGGTGGGTTGCGGTTGCGTCATCGACGAGACGGTGGCCGTCGAAGCGCAAGTGGACGACGGCGCCACCTGCGGCCCCCGCGCCTATCTGCGTCCCGGCGCGCACCTGTGCGAGAAAGCGAAGGCGGGAACCCACGTGGAGATCAAGAAGTCCACGGTGGGGAAGGGCTCGAAGGTGCCGCATCTGTCTTATGTGGGTGATGCGACCATCGGCGAGGGCGTGAACCTGGGCGCCGGCACCATCACCTGCAACTACGACGGCAAGCGCAAGCACCCCACCGTTATCGGCGACGATGTGTTCGTGGGCTCCTCCACTATGCTGGTGGCGCCGGTGACCATCGGGGAGGGCGCCACCATCGGCGCCGGCTCCGTTATCACCAAGAACGTGAGCCCCCACACCTTGGGTCTTGGCCGTGCGCGCCAGACCGAGATTCCCGGCTGGAAGCCGAAGGAGTAACCGCTCCGCATCGCCCCAGCTATTTCGGGCGCTTTCGCGAAAATGCTGCGAAGGCGCCCGTTTCCCTTTTATAATGGCCCCATCAAGCATAGGTCGTTCGACACCCAAGTCTCTGGAGGAGAGCTACATGACTGAGATGCAGAAAAGCCTGGCCCTGTTCTCCGGCACCGTTTCGCCGGAGCTGGCGGAGAAGATTGCCGACACGCTGGGCGTGAACCTGGGCAATATCCGCCTGGAGAAGTTCGCCAACGGCGAGATTTACGCCCGCTACCTGGAGTCGGTGCGCGGCGCTGACGTGTTTCTCATCCAGTCCGTGGCCGGCGACCACATCAACGACGCGCTCATGGAACTGCTGATCATGGTGGACGCCGCCAAGCGCGCGAGCGCCCGCACCATCACCGCCGTCATCTCCCATTACGGCTATGCCCGTCAGGACCGCAAGGCGGCTGCGCGCGAGCCCATCACCGCCAAGTTGGTGGCCGACCTGCTCACCACCGCCGGCGTGAACCGCGTTATGACCATCGACCTGCACCAGGGTCAGATCCAGGGCTTCTTCAACGTGCCGGTAGACCATCTGACCGCGCTGCCCATTCTGGCCGACTACTTCAAGAGCAAGAACCTGGACAAGGACAAGCTGTGCGTGGTTTCCCCCGACGTGGGCCGCGCGAAGGCCGCCAAGAAGCTCTCCGATATGCTGGACGCCGATCTGGCCATCATGCACAAGGGTCGCCCCGGCCACAACAAGGCGGAGATCACGGCGCTCATTGGCGACGTGGAGGGCAAGATCTGCATCTTGAACGACGACATGATCGACACCGGTGGCTCCATCGTTGCCGCGGTGGAAACGCTGAAGAACAAGGGTGCCGAGAAGATCTACGTCTGCTGCACCCATCCGGTGTTCTCCGGCCCAGCGTATGAGCGCATGAACAACCTGGACGTCGAGGAAGTAGTGGTGTGCGACACCATCCCCGTGCCGCTGGACAAGCAGAACGGCAAGATCAAGGTGGTCTCCGTGGCCCCGCTGTTCGCCCGCGCCATCGCGAACGTCTACAGCAACGGCTCCGTGAGTGACCTCTTCGACCCCGACTTTGCTTTGTAATCTAAGCAGCCTGTCCGCCCGAATGGGACGGAGGGGTTCCGTTCGACGCGTCGTCGGTCGGAGCTAACTCGCGCTTTGCGCGAGTGGATCTTCTCCCTCCTTTGGCTTAACCTCACTTCACCCCACCGACCCATCCGTGCTACGGGATTTCGGTGGGGTGCTTTGTTGAAAGGAATTCCATGTATCTCATTGTTGGCCTGGGGAATCCGGGGGCTGAGTATGCTGAGACGCGGCACAATGCCGGGTTTATGGTGGTGGACCGGCTGGCCGAAGAGCTGGGTGCCCGCTATTGGAAGAACGAGGGCGGCGCGTTGACGGCGAAGGTGCTCTATAAGGGCCAGGATTTGATTCTTGCGAAGCCACAGAGCTTCATGAACACCTCCGGCGGCCCGGTGAAAAGCCTGATGAGCGCCTATGGGGTGAAGCCGGACCAGCTGATTGTCATCCACGACGAGCTGGACATTCTCTCCGGCACCATCCGCGTGAAGCTGGGCGGGGGCCATGCCGGCCACAACGGGCTGCGCTCCATCTGCGACAAGCTGGGTACGCGTGACTGGCTGCGGGTGCGCATCGGCATCGGCCGACCGCCGGGACGCATGCCCGTGGCGGACTTCGTGCTGTCTTCGCCGAAGAAGGACCAGGCGGAAGAGCTGGCGGCCGCCGTGGGCGAAGGGGCCAAGGCGGTTCTTTCCCTCATCGACAACGGATTGGAGAAAACCCAGCAGGCTTTCAACTAGTGGGCTGTCGGCTAGCAAGCTTTCGGCTAGTGGGCTGAAGACGAAGTGGCTGGAATTGCGCGGTAATCCAGCCAGCGCCCGAAAACGAGGCTGACCAACTTCTGAAAATCGATTGTTTTTGGCCACGGACCCAGCGGATTCGACCTGCTGGGTCCGTTTTTCATGGCTGAAACAGAGAAGTGGCTGGAATATCGCACAATTCCAGCCACTTCGTTTCTCGTTTTTGCTCTTGGTCCCTGTTGCCTTGTCGCTGTGTTGCTACGGCTTGCTACGTCAGGTCGAGGTAGTAGGGGCAGATGTCTTCGTAGGTGCCGTTGGGGAGGCGGAAGCCGCCGGGGATGAGCCCCAAGGGCTGGAAGCCGAGGCTCTCGTAGAGGCGGCGGGCCGGGGTGTTGCTGGCCACGACGGCGTTGAACTGCAAAATGCGAAAGCCCAGGTGGCGCGCTTGCTGGATGCAGTTGGTTACGAGCGCGCGCCCAGCCCCGCGACCGCGGGCGGCGGAGGCCACGGCATAGCTGGCGTTCGAGATATGGCCGCAGCGCCCTACGTTGTTGGGGTGCAGGATGTACATGCCCAGCACCTCGCCGGTTTCCACATCTTTCGCTACGCCGCAGTAGGACTGTTCGGCGAAGAAGGCCTCCGCTTCGGGAACGGTCAGCTCGTCTTCCTGCGGAAACGCAACGCCATCCCGTACCACTTCGTTCCAAATGGCTGTCATGGCGGGGATGTCGGTTGGCTGATAGGGTGTGGTGATAACGGTGGCTTTCTGCATGAGCGATCCTCGGTCGGGGTTAGTGCGGGAAAAGGGTACTTCGTGCGCGGCGGAGTGTGGGCGGCTGATGCGGAAGTTTCGGCAAACAATTCTGCTGCATCGCTGGAATTCAGTCTGCTGCTGCTTTGAGGGCGGCCGGGTTCAACGATAATGGGAGCTCGACGACAGCAGCACCGAAGAGGGGAGAGGAAATGGACAACGGATCGATGAGCCGATTCTCTCCTGCGGTGCGGGACTGGTTTCTAGGGGCCTTCGATGGGCCCACGGCAGTGCAGGAAGAGGCGTGGGGGCGAATTGCTTCCGGCGAAAAAGTGCTGGTGGTGGCGCCGACCGGCTCCGGCAAGACGCTGGCGGCGTTCCTGTTCGCCATCGATCGGCTGTTCCAGGAGAAGGCGCTGCGGGCGGCGGAAGAGCCGCCTGCGGGAAAGCGCCGTCGGAAGAACAAAGGGGTGAAGACCCTTTACATCTCGCCGCTCAAGGCCTTGGGGGCCGACGTGGAGCGGAATTTGCAGCGGCCGCTTCGGGAGATTGCGGCGGGGAAGGTTCTTCGCTGCGCTCAGGATGACGAAGGGGGAGTGCTTCGGAGGGACGAAGGGGCTCTTCCGGAAATTACGGTGGCGCAGCGAACGGGGGATACCACTCCGGAGCAGCGGCGCAAGCTGGTGAGCAACCCGCCGGATATCCTTATCACCACGCCGGAGTCGCTGTATCTCATGCTTACCTCGCAGGCGCGCGAGATTTTGCGCACGGTGGAAACGGTGATTGTCGACGAGGTGCACGCGCTGGCGGGGAACAAGCGTGGGGCGCACCTGTCGCTTTCGTTGGAGCGGCTGGACGCATTACTGCCAGCACCGGCTCAACGGGTGGGGCTCTCTGCTACGGTGCAGCCGGTGGACGAGGTGGCTCGTTTCTTGGGCGGAGTACATCCGGTGGCGGTGGTTCAGGCGGAATCGCGGCCCCAGTTGGATATTCACGTGAGCGTTCCCGTGCCGGACATGACCGCCATCCCCACGTTCGGCGGAACGGCGCTGGGGAAGGCCCATCGTTCCAGCGAGAAGTCCTTCGGGCCGCGGCGGGCTCCGGCCGAGGTGGCGTGGAAATCCGACCGGGCGCTGCGGTCGCTTATGGCCAACGACGCGTTGCCGGCGTCTCCCGACACCAAGGTGGGCAACTCAACCATCTGGCCTTATCTGGAAAGTGACATTCTCGACCTGGTGCTCACCCACCGGTCCACCATTGTGTTCGTCAACTCGCGCGGCCTGTGCGAGAAGTTGACGGCGCGGCTGAATGAGCTGTACGCCCGGCGTTTCGGCGGCAAAACGGTGGAGTTCGTGGACGCCGGCTACTGGTCGGCGGTGGGAAGCGCTGATACCGCGGGGGAGCGCACGGCGGGTGCTGGTGGCGAGGAGCGGAGTGGGGAATTCGGCGAAGAGGAAGGGTACCCGCAGGCCTATCGCTCCGATATTGGCGCATCCACGAAGCTGGTGGAAGGCGCGCCGGAAGTGGTGGCGAAGGCGCACCATGGCTCCGTTTCGAAGGAGAAGCGCCGCGATGTGGAAGAGGCGCTGAAGATCGGTCAACTGCCTTGCGTGGTGGCCACTTCTAGCCTAGAGCTGGGCATCGACATGGGTGACGTTGACCTGGTGATTCAGGTGGCGCCGCCGCCATCGGTGGCCAGTGGCTTGCAGCGCATCGGCCGGGCGAACCACCAGGTGGGCGGCTGTTCGATGGGCGTGTTTCTGCCGCGCACCCGCAACGAAGTGGTGGACATGGCCGTGGTGGCCGAGGGCATGCGGGAAGGGCGCCTGGAAGCGACGCGCCTGGTGGCGAATGCGCTGGACGTGCTGGCGCAACAGACCGTTGCCGCCGTGGCGATGGAGAGCCGCACTGCCGATGATTGGTTTCAGGAGGTGCGGCGCAGTGCCAACTATGCCGACTTGCCTCGCAGTGCCTTCGACAACGTTTTGGCCATGCTGGCCGGCGAATATACCGAGGGAATTCTGGCGAAGGTGCCCGCGCGCTTGTCGTGGGATCGGGAGACCGGCCAGCTGACGGCGAAACCTGGCGCCCAGCGAGCGGCGGTGGGGGCGGCCGGAACCATTCCCGATCGCGGCATGTTTCCGGTGGTGCTGCCGCAGGGCGACGGCGCCAAGGGGCGTAAGCGCGTGGGGGAGCTGGATGAGGAAATGGTGATGGAGTCCCGCGTGGGCGACGTCATCACCTTGGGTACCAGCACTTGGAAGATTCGCGAGATCACCGTCGACCGCGTCATGGTTGAACCGGCCCCCGGCCGATCGTCCCGCCTGCCCTTCTGGCACGGCGAAGCCCCATCGCGCCCCTTCGAAGCCGGCCAAGCCAAAGGCGCCTTCGTACGCGAAGTGGGTACCCTCCTGAACGCAACGAAGCCTGCAGCAACGGGAACCTCTTCTTCCGTCATCCTGAGCGTAGCGAAGGATCTTTCCGCTCCCAACGTCATCTCGACCGAAGCGGCGAAGCCGCGTAGTGGAGAGATCTTCACGACCCCTGAAGCGTCGTCAGGGGCTGAGAAGATCTCTCCACTCCGGCCTTCGGCCTCCGGTCGAGATGACGAGAGTGAGTCGCTGCTGGCACAGCGCCTGGAGCGCGATGGGCTTGATGCCTTTGCGCGCGACAATTTGCTGGCCGTTTTGGAGGCGCAGCGGGAGGCGACGGGGGTGCTGCCGTCGGACAAGCAGCTGGTGGCAGAGCGCTGCGAGGACGAAACGGGCGACTGGCGACTCATTCTGCACAGCCCCTTCGGCCGCGCGGTGCACGAACCTTGGGCGCTCGCGGTATCTGCCCGCATCAAGGCGCTTTATCACTTCAATGCGCAGGTGATGGCAGGTGATGACGGCCTGGTGGTGCAGTGGCCGGCCTCGGAAGGCGACATTCCCGGCGGCGACCTGTTCCGCTTCTCGGCGGACGAGGCGTTGGCCTTGGTGCGCTCCTCGCTCGAGCAAACAGCCCTGTTCGCCGCGCGGTTTCGCGAATGCGCGGCCCGGGCGCTGCTCATGCCCTCGGCACCGGCGGGCAAGCGCGCTCCCCTGTGGCTGCAGCGGCTAAAGGGCGGCCAGCTGCTGGAGGCGGCCCGTCAAGAGCACAACTTCCCCATGGTGGTGGAGGCCATGCGCGAGTGCCTGCAGGACGTGTTCGACGTCAAGGCGTTCAGCTGGCTGATGGATTCCCTGGAAGCGGGCGACATCGCCATTGCCGAGGCGCGCACGGCGGTGCCGTCGCCCTTCGCGTCGTCGCTCGTGTTCGGCTACATGGCCGAGCACCTCTACGAGGGAGATTTGCCCCATGCGGAGCAGGCTTCGTCGCTGCTTTCGGTGGACCCGGCGTTGCTGGGGGAGCTGCTGGGCGTGACCGACGTGGGCCATCTGCTGGATCCGTCGGTGGTGGCGGGCATGGAAGCCCAGCTGCAGCGCACGGCTCCCGGCTGGCAGCGCAAAGGTGCGGAAGGGGCAGAAGCGCTCCTGCGAGAGCTAGGTCCTTTGACCGAAGAAGACCTGGCCCTTCGCCTGGAGGCCGAAGGGCAACCCCCCTCGCCATCTCGACCGGAGGCCGAAGGCCGGAGTGGAGAGATCTTCTCAGCTGGGAAGATCTTTCGACTCCGCGCTTCGCGCTCCGCTCAGGATGACGAGGGAGGAGCAAGTGCAGCGGGAGTCTCGACTCTCCTGGATCAGCTTCTCTTCCAGCATCGTGCCTTCGCGCTGGAAATGGGTGGGGCGCGCCGGTGGGCGTTTGTGGCTGACGGGCCACGATTGGCGGTCGTGCTCGGGGCCGACGTGCCCTCATGGGCCCGGGCGGCCGCGGGCGGGAGCGCCGGCGACCATCCCCTGGACGCCCTGGCGCGCCGCTACGCTGCTACTCACGGACCGTTCTCGGCCGAGCAGCTGGCGCGCTACCTGGGCCTAGGTCCCCAATTTGTGGAAGAGTCCCTGCGGCGTTTGCAGGCGGCAGGAAATTTGGTGCCTCTTCAGTTCGGCAATCCCCCTGAGGTCATGTGGGTGGACTCAGCCGTTCTCCAACGCCTGTGTCGCCTTTCTGCGCAAGCGCTCGAACAGATGGCCGCGCCTGTGAGTGCAGCGCGCTTCCAGCAGTTCGTGCTGGAGCGGCAAGAAGTGGGCACCAACCTTCTGCCGCATGAGCCCTTGGACGCGGTGGCGGAAGTGATAGCCCAGTTCGAAGGGGTGTACCTGCCGTTCGAGATTTGGGACAAGGTAGCGTTCCCGGCGCGGGTTTCCGGCTGGAGTCCTGCTTTGCTGGAACAGCTCATCGGCGATGGCGAAGTGCTCTGGGTGGCACGTTCGAGCGACGAGGGCGCCGGTCTGTCCGTCGCCTTCTATCCCACCGACTCGCCGCTCACACCGATGCCGATTTCGGGCGGCACTGCCTCCCCCTTTTCGTCATCTCGACCGAGCGAAGCGAGTGGAGAGATCTTCGCGACCCCCGCAACGCTATCAGGAGTCGGGAAGATCTCTCCACTTCGGCCTTCGGCCTCCGGTCGAGATGACGTGGAAGCAGGTGTGATCCGCATTCTCTCAACCGTAGGGCCGCTCGCTTTTCCGCAGCTTTTGGAGCTGCTTCGGGCGCAGCAGCCAGAGGCGCGCTTGAGCTCAACCGATGTGGCGAAGGTTATTGACGTGCTGGTGGGGGAGGGCCGCCTGACCAACGAGCGGCTGAGCTATTTCTCCTGCGATCGATCGGCGAAGGGGACGGCCCGTGCTGGTAGCACATCGGCCCCGATGGCGGCCGCGGGGCGGCGCACCACCAGTCGCCGAGGGCGCCGGGCGATGGAACGCCAGTTCAAGGCGGACTTCATGGCCCGACGTGCTGCGGAAGAGTCTTTCGATCAGGCCTACGGCGGCGCCTGGACGCTGTTGGAGCCAGCGGCGGCGGACCCGACGCTTCAGGCATTGGGCCTGGTGGAGGGGCTGCTTGACCGCTATGGCGTGGTGACTGCCGATATTGCGCTGGCGGCGGGAATTCCCGGCGGCCTGGGGGACCTGTATCCGGTGTTGCGCTCTATGGAGGATGCCGGCGAAGTGTCGCGCGGCCGGTTCGTCGAGGGACTGGGGCCGGTGCAGTTCGCCGCCCGGTCTACGGTGGAGCAACTGCGTGCGGACGGCACTGACGAGTCGGGCGATTCCTGCGAATCCGACGGGGCTCTCCAGGTTCTCCCTGTAGAAGACCCCGCCCTCCTCTACGGCGACATCTTGCCGTGGCCTGTTGGTGGAAAGCCCCAAAAGCGCCCCGGATCGCTCGTGGTGCTGCGCGGTGGCGCCCCGGTTCTGTTCGCTGCTCCGCGGTGCAAGAGCCTCATCCTTTTCTCGACCGATGAACCGACGCTTGTGGCGGCCGTCCAGGAGCTCTGCGCTTGCGAAACGGCGCGTCTGCGGCGGGAGGGCCTGCTTTCGAGAGCCAAGTTCCTGGTAGAAACTGTGAACGGGGAAAGCGCGCTTGATGGCGAAGCGGCCGCCCTGCTGGCAAAGGCCGGTTTCGTGCGGCAGCCGGACGGCATGCGCTTCTATCCGCAATTGTTCTAGGGTTTTGGCGGGGCTGCGAGCAAAAAGACGCCACCACGGGTAGAATCTCACCGAGCAAACAACGCGCGATTCGCGATTGAAGGAGTTATATGTACGGACTGAAAACCGAGAGCAGCTTCGACGCCGCTCATTTCCTGACCGATTACCACGGCAAGTGCGAGAACCTGCACGGTCATCGCTGGCGCGTGGTGGCGTACCTGGCCGCCGATGAACTGCAGCAAATGGGCACCTGCAAGGACATGGTGATGGACTTCGGCGAGTTCAAGCGCATCCTGCGCGACCTCACCGAAGAGCTGGATCACAGCTTCATCGTGGAGGAGGGCTCGCTGAAGCCGCAGACGCTGGAGTGTCTGCGCGACGAGGGCTTCACCCTTTCGATGATGCCCTTCCGCACCACTGCCGAGAACCTGGCTCGCTACTTCTGGCAGCGCCTGGACGAGGCCGGCTGCCCGGTGATGGTGGTAGAGGTCTACGAAACCCCCAACAACTGCGCCATCTACGAACGAGGCCGCAACTAATGAGCGAAGTGGAATCTGCCGCCACCCCTCCGTCATCTCGAGCGGAGCGCGCAGCGCGTAGTCGAGAGATCTTTCCAGCTGAGAAGATCTCTCCACTCCGGCCTTCGGCCTCCGGTCGAGATGACGACGGGGGTTGCCCTTCGGCCTCCGGTCGAGATGACGACGGGGGTTGCCCTTCGGCCTCCGGTCGAGATGACGACGGGGGAGATGGCCGTGCTCACTTTTTGCCGGTGGTGGAGAAGTTTGTTTCTGTCAATGGCGAAGGGCTTGCGGCGGGGCAGTTGGCGGCGTTCATTCGCTTTGCCGGCTGCAATTTGTGGTGCACTTACTGCGATACCCGCTGGGCCAATCATCCGCTGGTGAAAGTGGAGGGCTGGAGCGCTGCCAATTTGGCGGAATGGGTGCGGGAGACCGGCGTGCGCTGCGTTACTCTCACGGGCGGCGAGCCGCTGCTGCAGCCGAACCTAGAATCTCTGGTCGAGGCGTTGCTGGCCCAAGATGCACCGCACCCGCTTCGGGTGGAAATTGAAACCAACGGCTCCCGTGATGTGCGCGGTTTGGTGGATTTGCGCAACCGCGCGGCGGCCGACAAGCTGCCCGGCCAGCTGTGCCTGACGGTGGACTGGAAGACCCCCACCGCCGGCGAGGCCGTGAGCGCTGCCATGCTGGTGGAGAACTACCTGCTGCTGGACAAGCGCGACGCGGTGAAGTTCGTAGTGGGCGGTCAGCAGGACTTGGAATTTGCCCGCGACCATTGCCGCGATCTGGGCCTGTGCGATAGCACGAACGTGCTAATCTCGCCGGTCTGGGGCTCCATCGAGCCGGCGGAAATCGTGGAGTTCCTGCAGCAAAACGGCATGGCGCAGGCGCGCTTGCAACTGCAATTGCACAAAATCATCTGGCCGAATGTCGACCGCGGCGTTTAGGAGGAAGCGATGACTGCAACCAAGAAGGCCCTGGTGCTCTGCTCGGGCGGCGTGGACTCTTCCACCTTGCTGGCCATGGCGGTGCGTGAGTATGGCGCGGCGAACGTGGTGGCCCTCTCCATCTCCTACGGCCAGCGTCATTCCCGCGAGATCCAGGCGGCGAAGGCCATCGCGGCCCATTACGGCGTTGAGCAGCGATTCCTCGACCTGGCGGCCATTTTCGCCGACAGCAACTGCTCGCTTCTGGCCCACTCCACCGAGGCGGTGCCGGAAAGCACCTACGCTGAGCAGCAGGCGGAAGCACAAGGCGCGCCGGTGAGCACCTACGTGCCCTTCCGCAACGGCCTGTTCCTGTCCTCGGCCGCTTCGATGGCGCTCTCGATGGGCTGCAGCGTGGTGCTTTACGGTGCCCATCACGACGACTGGGCGGGGGATGCCTATCCCGATTGTTCCCAGGCGTTCGTGGATGCCATGGGCGCGGCCATCTGTGAAGGCACCGGCGGCGAGCTGGTGCTGGAGGCGCCGTTCGTGCAGCTGACCAAGGCGGACATCGTGAAGCGCGGCCTGGAGCTGGCGGTCCCCTACGAGCTCACTTGGTCTTGCTACGAAGGCGGGGACGCGCCCTGCGGCAAATGCGCCACCTGCCTCGACCGCATCGCCGCCTTCGAGGCCAACAACACCACCGACCCCCTGATGCGCTAGAGGTGGCGTGCGCTACGGGGTTTTTCGGGGAGCCTCGTCCATCTTCTCCAGCAGCTCGATGAGCTCCTGCTTGGAGTGAATTCCCAGCTTGTGATAGATGTTGCGCAGGTGATAGTTCACTGTGCCTTTGGAAATATACAGCTCTTGCTCGATGCGGGCGCCCGTGCGGCCTTTCGCCAGAAGCAGCATCACTTCCCGCGCCCGATCGCCCAGCTGGTACTTGTCGCCCAAAATGGCCACTTTCTCTTCCAAAGAGAACGTGGTCGGGACGTCCGGGTCGTCCGCTTCCGATGTTTCAGCGGCCCCCGCAATGCGGTCGATGTCGTTTTCCGGCAGAATAAAGGTCGAAGCAAGGATCAGCAGCAAGATAAGCGCGCCGGAGCACGCAGTCAGCGCGTCGGGAGAGTGGGGAAGCACCGACACGAGCGCCAGCCCCGCAAGCGTTCCCAGCAAGATGCCTCCAGAACAGGCGGCCCGTCCCAGCCCGAACACGCGGAACGGCGAGAGCGAGGACTGCACCGATATATTAGTAAGGATGGCCCAACTGAGAATGTCGAAGCAGGTATAGCCCACGCGGGCGAAAAAGTAGGGGAAGAGGCTGGTGGGAGCGAAGAGCGGCAAAAGGAAGCAGCCGAAAGCCAGCAGCGGCAAGATGGGGCGGTACGTGAGTGCGAAGATGCGCCGCCGGCCCAGCAGCAAGATGGAGAGCATCAAAACGCCAGCCAAGATGAGCGGCGACGACATCACAAACGAGTGCCCCAGCTCTCCCGGCTGGTTGGCGCTTCCGGTCTCAAACAGGTTGCGGAGAATGGTGACGGTGGTGCCGAAGACCACCGAGGTCGCCGACACCTTCGCCAGCACACGACGCCAGTCGCGCCGGTCTTCCGGATGTGTTTCCTCTTCTGCATCGGCGGGAGGGTTGTCTTCGCAGGAGTCGAGCTCTCGGTACAGGAAGAGGGCGGAAACGGCGGGAATCAGGCACACTACCACTGCTTGGATGATGGCGGGCAGCATGAAGTAGGCGGGTAGCAGCAGCGCTGCGAGAATGAAGGCCGTGGAGGCTTCGGCCAGGGCCACATTACCGCTCGTGCGCGAATAGACCTTTCCCCAGAGGGCCACGATGGAGCCGGAGCCCAGGCCCGTCCCTACTGCCGCGATAAGGATGGCGGCCCCCTCCAGGGGGTCAATGAGGGAGAGCGGCACAAGCGCGGTGCTTGCCAGCGTGCATCCGGCGGCGGCGAGGAGCCACCGCTTCTCAATTGTGACCGATCGGTCCAGTTTGCTGCCCAAAACACCGATGACAAGAAGCGTGGAAACGAGCGCCACAAGCGAAACCATGTTCAAAATGCTGAGGCTGGAAAGCTGGGTTCCGGAAGCGGGCATGAGGCGGGCGTTGAAGAACAGCGTGTAAATCCACGCCTGGTTGAGCATGAAGCCCATCATGCGCGGCGAGAAGGTATCCCGCCACAGGCGCGCCAGTCCGTCTCCCATAGGGGCTGCGGCCCCTCCTTCGCGTTCCCCTTGCATCTGACTCCTCTTCCCCTGCATCCCCGTTTGAACCATCTTACCAAACCGGCGAGGGGCTGACCCGATAAGAGAGGAGGCGCTGAACGGGCAACTCTTCAAAACCGTAAAGTTTATACGGGGCTATTTTGCCTTCTGCGCGCGCTCTTCCGTAAACACCTTATGGGGGTGTTGGGGATAGCCTAGCTTCGTCCGAGAGAGACGGAAGAAGAAAGGAGAGGAGCTTCATGGGGACTAAACTAACGTTCTCGAGGCGGCAGGCATTCAAGCTTGCGGCGGCTACGGCGGCCGCTGGTGCTTTGGCCGGCAGCCTCACTTCTGTGGCGCTCGCCGACGCTGAAGGCACCAAGGGAGGAGGCGACACCCAGCACATTCGCTCATGCTGCCGTGCGTGCGGCAAGTGCGAATGCGGCGTGTGGGTGACCGTGAGCAACGGTCGCGCGGTGAAGGTGGAGGGCGACCCCACCTCGTTCCAGTCCCGCGGCAACTGCTGCAGCAAATCGCAGGCCTCGATTCAGGCCGCCTATCATCCCGATCGCCTTCGTACGCCGCTGAAGCGCACGAATCCCAAGGGTGAGGAGCCCGGCTGGGTGCGCATCACCTGGGACGAAGCGTGGGAGATCTTCGGCCAGAAGGTGGCGGAGCTGAAGGAAAAGTACGGCCCCGAGACCTTCATGAACATGAACGGCACCAGCCGCGTGTGGGCCAATACCGGCGCCACCATCCAGACTATTCTGGGAACGCCGAACAACTTCTCCGCCGGCCACATTTGCAAGGGCCCGCGCCAGCTGGCCGGTTCTTATACCGATTTCTTCGGTTCCTACTGGCTGGCCAATACTGATGAGATTGAGAACCGGGTGTACGTGCAATGGGGTACGGCCTGCGAGTACTCGAACTACGACGACAGCTGCCGTACCGTGATCGACAATGCGAAGAAGGCTGCCAAGCATATTTTGGTGGACCCGCGCATCACGCCCCTGGGCAAAGAAGCGGACATTTGGCTGCAGGTGCGACCCGGCGCCGACGGCGCGCTGGCCATGGCCTGGGCCCGCATTGTGATTGACCGGCAGCTCTACGACGACCTGTTCGTGAAGCGCTGGACCAACTCGCCCTTCCTCGTGTGCAACGACATCGAGCCCACCGGCTACTACATTGAAGAGGGCCGCAGCGCCTCCAATATTGTTACGCGGTTGCTGAAAGAGTCCGACCTGAAAGAGGACGGCTCGCCCATGCGCTACATCGTGTTCGACAATTTGAACAACCGCTTCACCTACTTCGACGTGGAAACCTGCATGTGGGAAGGGGAGACCTACGTCAAGCCCACCACGGGCCAGACGGTGTGCGACGGCTTCCTGCCCGACAACTCGCAGTTCGACCCGGAGAAGGATCCGGCGCTCTACGGCGAGTTCGAGGTGACGCTGAAGGACGGCCGTACTTCCAAGGTGCGCCCTGTGTGGGAATACTATGTGGAGCGCTTCGAGGAGTACACCCCCGAGCGCGCCGCCGAGATCACCGGTTGCAATGCGGCCGACATCGAGGAGGCCTGCCTGGCTTGGGCCACGCGCGCGAACCCCGAACTGCCCAACGGCGGCATTCACTTCCAGCTGGCCACCGACCAGTGCGGCAACGCCATCCAGACCATCCGCACGCTCATCTTGCTGCAGGATATCTGCGGTTGCATCGACATGCCCGGTTGCGGCCGCGGTCCGACGGCCGGCCCGGTGAAGGCCAGCCCCACCTTCATCTATCCGAAGGGTCCGGCGCGGCTGAGCAACGCCTTCGAAGACAACGCGAAGATGGTGGGCGGCGACAAGTTCCCCATGACCCGCTGGTACGACGAATGGGTGGACACCACCTCCATCTGGGATGCCTGCCTGAGCGGCGAGCCCTATCCGGTGCGCGGCAATGTGGCGGCAACGGGCAACTTCATGAGCATGGCCAACAGCAAGGTGGCCTGGGACGCCCTGGGCAGCCTGGACTTCTTCTTCATGGCCGATTTGTGGCACGTGCCCCAGGCCGGTATGGCGGACGTGCTGGTGCCGGTGGCCCATTGGCTGGAGCAGAGCTTCCCGCGCCTGTCCCAAGGCCCCTCGGGCGGCATGGGCGCCACGGTGAAGTGCGTCGACCCGCCGGGCGAGGCGGTTCCCGAGCCCATCATGCTGGTGAACATGGCGAAGGCCGGCGGCCTCATTTGGAACTTTGCGGACCCGAAGGGCAATCCGTGGCCCGACTATGATTTTGTGCTGGACGACGCCGTGGTGGCCTACAAGGGCTGCACCTGGGATGAGTACAACAAGGAATTCCAGGAAAAGGGCTGGTGGAACGTCAAGGAAGTGGCGCCCGAGCGCTGGGGTACCTATCGTCGCTACGAGATGGGCCAACTGCACACGCCCGCCGGCTTCGGCATCCGCCCGCTCATCGACGAGCTGCCCGGCTTCTGGACTCCTACCCGCAAGGTGGAAGTGTGGTCCACGGTCATCGAGACCTTCGTGGGCGAAGAGGAGTACATCCTCCCCAGTTACCAGGAGCCCCACAAGAGCCCCATCAGCACGCCGGAGCTGTTCGAGGAGTACCCCTTCAACCTCACGACCGGCTCCCGCAACCCCACCTTCTTCCATTCGGAGCATCGCCAGCTACCCTGGTGCCGCGAGCTGTGGCCCACGCCGCGCGTGGAGATCAACCCGGAAGATGCGGCGGAGTTGGGCATCGAGCAGGGCGACTGGGTGTGGATCGAGAACGATCTGGGCCGCGTGCGCCAGGTGGCGGACCTCTACCACGGCATTGCCCGCGGTGTGGCCAACGCCAACCACACGTGGTGGTACCCAGAGCTTTCTGCCCCGAAGAAGGGCTTCGACTTGAGCAACATCAACATGCTGGTGCACAAGGACGACCAGGATCCCATCTGCGGTGCGGCAGCCATCCGCGCCTATCCGGTGAAGATTTACAAGGCAACCCCCGAGAACAGCCCCTTCGGCAACCCCATTCCCTGTGACGATGATGGTACCGAGATCATCCACAGCTGCGATGACCCGCGCCTGAAGGCCTGGCTGCCGGATTACGAATCGAAGCGAGGTGAAGCGCTATGACGCAAAATGCCATAGTCACCGACCTGAACTTGTGTGTTGGCTGCTTGGCGTGTGCCGTGGCCTGCAAGGCGGTGAACAATGTGCCGGTGGGCAATTTCTGGAACAAGGTGCTGCGCATCGGCCCCAACAAGGCGGCGGACGAGAACGCCATGCCGGAGATGTACTTCCTTCCGGTGACGTGCCAGCACTGCAAAGATCCTGCGTGCGTGCAGGTGTGCCCCACCGAGGCTAGCTACAAGGCGGAAGACGGCACCGTGCAGGTGAACAAGGAGAAGTGCATCGGCTGCCAGTTCTGCGCGATGGCCTGCCCCTACGGCGTTCGCTACCTCAACGAGGAGGAGCGCGTGGTGGAGAAGTGCACCCTTTGCGAGCAGAAGACCGCGCAGGGCGAGTTGCCCCAGTGCGTGGCCCAATGTGCCGGGCGCGCTCGCTACTTCGGCGACATTGAGAAGGGCATCGAGAACATGGAGGGCGCTGGCAATCACCATAGCCAGAGCGACCCTTCCTATGGCTCGGCCGTGGCGAACCGCGTGAAGCTGGGCGAGTACGTCGAGGCTTTCACCGATGCCGACGTGCACTACCTTCCCAACGTGGGCAACAACCCCTCTTGCGCATACATCTTGCGCAATCGTACCTGGCACTCCTAGGTTTGGCGGCAGGGCTCTCTGTCCGCACAGCTTTACGGGTGGCGCGCCTCCGCTGCGCCACCCCATTCTCCTTCACGGCCCCTCGAGGGCGGCTCCAATCCCCATACCCCACGGGAGCCGCCTTCGGGGGTCGCTTTGCGTTTATGGAGACTTGTCCGCTGTTTGGGAAACGTTGGGGCTGATGCTCGGATGCGCCGAAGGCCCGGCGCGGTAGAATGGCGGAAACAACGGACGTGCGGCACGGCCTTTCGAGGGCGTTGCCCGTTTATTGAACCGAACGGGGTGGGCATATGAGCGAAGACTTCAACTCCTTGGCATCTGCTTTTGGGGTGGATCCCTCTTGGAAGGGCGGCGATGGTCAGGAGGCGACGGGCCGCGACGTGCCGCCGGTTATGACCGGCATCGTTTCCGATTTGGGCCGCGCGGTTGCGGCGAGCAAGGACGAGGCCGGTTGCGCTTCGGGATGGAAGCCGGCAGCAAGCGCGCCACAGTCGCCGGATTGGGAGAGCCATGTGTTCGTAAGCGATTCGGGCGCCGAGGGGGAAACTCCGCGTGAGGCCTTCGCCCGCGACATGAAGAAGGCGTTCGACCAGGTAGATGCGATGCATGCTGCAGATGTGCGGGAAGAAGCCGGCCACACCGCTGCTGCTCGCGAGGATGAAGGCCTCACCAAGCTGGGCAGCCAGGGCACTCAGTACCCTACCGACTACGACCCTTCCGTGTTGGAAACCTTCATCAACAAGCACCCGGACAACGACTACTTCGTGAAGTTCAACTGCCCGGAGTTCACCAGCCTCTGCCCCATTACCGGGCAGCCGGACTTCGCCACCATCTACATCTCCTACGTGCCCGGCGAGCGTATGGTGGAGAGCAAGAGCCTGAAGCTGTACCTGTTCAGCTTCCGCAACCACGGCGACTTCCACGAGGACTGCATGAACATCATCATGAAGGACCTCATTGCGCTGATGGATCCGAAGTATATCGAGGTGTGGGGGAAGTTCACGCCGCGCGGGGGCATCTCCATCGACCCCTATTGCAACTACGGCCGTCCCGGCACCCGCTGGGAAGAAGTGGCCTGGCAGAGGCTCTCCCAGCACGACTTGTATCCAGAAAAAGTGGACAACCGCTAATACCCCATGGCGTAGAGTTTTTCGTCATCCAGGCCGAAATAGTGGCCCAGTTCGTGGATGACGGTCTTGCCGATCTCGGTCACCATTTCCTCGCGTGTGTCGAAGCAGCGCTCGTGCGGGCCCTTGAAAATGGTGATCACGTTGGGCAGATCGTCGTAGCCGTCCGCCTGTTCTTCCAGGGAAAGGCCGTCGAAGAGCCCCAGCAGCTCGTCGCCGCAGTAGGTGCCATAGGGGGCGTCGTCCCACGCTTCGTCCCAATCGTCGGCCTCGTCGCCGGCGAGTTCCCACGCTTCCGCGTCTTCGCCATCCTCTCCCAGATGGTAGCTGTTGGGCTCTTTTTCCCACACCACCACAATGTTCTCAAGCGCTTCCAGGAACTTGTCGGGAATGGCGTCGAGCGCCTCTTCGATCACCGCTTCGAACTCTTCGTCGGTCAGCTTGTCCATGGGGCCTCCTAAAATGCGGCGTCGAACGGGGCACTTACCTGCGGCGATGCCTGGCCGCGGGTGATTTCCGAGAGTCGTTCCAGCAAGGGGCCTTCGGTGCCTTCCAGCATGCGCAGCTTCAGGCGCACCTCGGCGCCGAAGTCGGACTCGATCACGTGTGCCTCGCATTCGCCCGCCAGGCGCGACACGGTTTCGTACAGGCTGTAGGGAACGGTCAGGCTAATGTCCACGCAGCGGGAAATCACCACCACGTGCGCTGCATCGATGGCCGCCTGGGCCGCCGCGGTGTAGGCGCGCACGAGCCCGCCGGTGCCCAGCAGTACGCCGCCGAAGTAGCGGGTGGTGACAATTGCCACGTCCTGCAGCCCTGCATGCTGCAGCGTTTCCAGGGTGGGCATGCCAGAGGTACCCCCCGGCTCGCCGTCGTCGGAATAGCGCACCCGACCGCCCCGCAGCACGTAGGCATACACGTTGTGGCGGGCCATTCGGTGCTTCGCGCGAATCTCTTCCAAAAAAGCCAGCGCCTCTTCCTCGGTTTCCACATGGGCCATTTGCCCGATGAACCGGCTCTTCTTCTCCACAATCTCGGCTTCCGCGAAGCCCTCTATGGTGCGGTAATGCTCTGCCATGTGGCCCTTTCTTTTCTGGCGATTCGAGGATTGTAGCAACTAATTATGTCGCTTTGGGAAACGAATGGGGAAGGGGGCGCGCCGAAGGAGGGCGGCTGCTAGAATCCGCTTTGGAGAAATGGTCAGTCCGCGGCACCGCCGCTGATGGCGGGCGCGAACCTCGAACGAAGGAGATTCCCATGGCCAATTGCCTTGTTGCCCAATCCGGCGGCCCCACTGCCGTTATCAACGCCAGCCTTGCCGGCGTCATTCGCGCCAACCAGCTGAACCCCGTGTACGACCGCGTTTTCGGCGGCATCCACGGCATCGAGGGCGTGCTGGAGGGCAAGCTTTACGACCTCACCAACCTGCCGGCCCGCGAGGTGGAAATTCTGAAGCAGACCCCCTCTTCGGCGCTGGGCACCTGCCGCTACAAGCTGAAGCGCGGCAACGACACCGACTACAAGCGCCTGGTGGAAGTGATGGACGCCCACGATATTGAGGTGATGTTCTACATCGGTGGCAACGATTCTATGGACACCGTGGACGCCCTTTCCGAATGGGCTGCTGCTAACGGCATTGCGAAGCGGTTCGTGGGTATCCCGAAGACCGTGGACAACGACCTGGTGCCGGTGGACCATTGCCCCGGCTTCCCCTCGGCGGCGAAGCTGGCCTGCCAGATTACCCATGCGACGCGCCTGGACTATGACGCTTACACGCGCCCGGAGGTGTTCGTGCTGGAGACCATGGGCCGCGATGCCGGGTGGCTGGCCGCCAGCTGCTGCGCGTCCGGCGACGTGGATTTGCTGGTGCTGCCGGAAGTGGCCTTCGACAAGGACAAGTTCCTGGCGCAGGTGCAGGCGAAGATGGACGAGACCGGAGAGTGCTATATCGTGGTTTCCGAAGGTGCCCACTATGCGGATGGCACGTACATTTCCGCAGGCGAGAGCGCTAACGACGGCTTTGCCCATGCGGTGCTGGGAGGGGCTGCGCTTACCCTCAAGCAGATGATCGTGGATGCCGGCATTGCCCCTCGCGGCGTGGTGCAGGACCTTTCCCGTGCTGCTCGCTCCTCGAACTTTGCCCAGAGCCTGGTGGACGTAACCGAAGCTTACGAGCTGGGCCTTTCTGCCCACATGCACTCGGCGCGCCCCGGCTTCACCGGCCAGGTGGTGGGCATCGCCCCGCGCGTGGACCTGAGCGCCCCTTACGACCCCATCTTCTTCGCCGGCCCCGCCAGCGAGTTCGCCAACTTCGTGCGCACCTTCCCCGAAGAATGGATCCTGCCGGACTACCAGGGCATCACCGAAGAGGCGCTGGAGTACTTCCGCCCCCTCATCGAAGGCGAACCGAAGCTCATCTACGAAAACGGCCTCCCCGCCACCATAGTCCCCTTCAACAAGCGATAGAGAAACCGCGCAACAACCTCTCCCAAGGCCTGCCTCCCAGCAGGCCTTTCTTTGGGGAGAAGCATACTGGCACGAGCCCTATTGAATTTAGGCTCAGATTTTGTACTGCAATCCCTTGCTTAATGAGCATTGCATCATCGATGATCGCTTTTGGTTGACGGTTGCTGCAAGCGAGTTGCGGCCAGATTAAAGCAGTGCACTTGGACAGTGCGCTGCACATATTACGTGCCTGGAGCGTATAATTATCAACTCGTACCGGGGGCTCACCGGCGAGTTGATCATATGGCAGGGCTGTTGCGAAGGAGCGGGGATGACCCTCAAGAATAAGCTGGGTATCGGTAATTCAATCGAACTTGCTCGCCAAGAGGAGCGACTGTCGAAAATACGCGCACAAGAATTGTTCGACCAGGGGATTATCGACTCGTTTGAGGTTGGCACATATCGAGGGCTTTC
The DNA here is from genome assembly GCA_022791455.1 of Eggerthellaceae bacterium. Taxonomy (GTDB): domain Bacteria; phylum Actinomycetota; class Coriobacteriia; order Coriobacteriales; family Eggerthellaceae; genus Parvibacter. Next base: position 154,263 of record JAAVZC010000007.1, on the reverse strand, counting down.
GGCAATTCATCGCTATCTTTTCCAGGATGTCTACGAGTTTGCAGGGGAGATGCGTGCTGAAAACATCGCGAAAAATAATTTTCGATTCGCGTCAGCTGTCTATCTTCCGCAAGCATTGGAAAGCATCGGCAAAATGCCCCAAACGACATTCGACGAAATAATCGAAAAATATGTTGAGATGAACGTTGCCCATCCGTTCTGGGAGGGAAACGGACGAAGCACGCGTATTTGGCTTGATGTTATTCTGCGGAAAGAGCTTGGTCGGGTTGTAGATTGGAGTCGAATCAACAAAGAGGATTATCTTCTAGCTATGGAGCGAAGCCCTGTTCGCGATCTGGAGATTAAGGCGCTGCTGCAAAATGCCTTGACCGACAAAATTGCGGATCGCGAGGTCTTTATGAAGGGCATTGATGCCAGCTACAAATACGAGGGTTTGGAGATGTATGAAGCTGGAGAGATCCCATACGCCGGAGAGTAGGTTTTGCTGGATATAAAAGCGCCTGGGGCGTAAGCCGTCAAAATCCCTAGTTGGTATAATCGCTAGCCGCTCGTTCGGCCCTCGCGCCTGGTCTTGGCGCCCACTCAAATCCCCAGTTGGTATAATGCAGGGCCGATTTGTACAGCTCATTGAAATGTCTTGGCGCCCACTCAAATCCCCAGTTGGTATAATCAGCGCATCACTGCCGGCGGTTAGCCTGTGTCTTGGCGCCCACTCAAATCCCCAGTTGGTATAATTGACAGGGCTGACCCAGTTCCGCAACAAGGTCTTGGCGCCCACTCAAATCCCCAGTTGGTATAATCGTATCGAAGCAGCGCATTCGCGACTGGTAGTCTTGGCGCCCACTCAAATCCCCAGTTGGTATAATTAACCAGTTACGCCCGTCAGGAACTTTTCAGTCTTGGCGCCCACTCAAATCCCCAGTTGGTATAATTCTACGGCGGCGGTACCATTAACGGTACAAGTCTTGGCGCCCACTCAGATCCCCAGTTGGTATAATTTCCACTTGCCCGAAGTCCGGCGGCTGTGAGTCTTGGCGCCCACTCAAATCCCCAGTTGGTATAATCGGGACGTGAGCAATTATTTTCAGTCACCCGTCTTGGCGCCCACTCAAATCCCCAGTTGGTATAATGCATCTGTGCGCCTCGCCGGGTATAAGGGGTCTTGGCGCCCACTCAAATCCCCAGTTGGTATAATAGTCCCCTGAGGGTTGCCACCGTCCCAGTGTCTTGGCGCCCACTCAAATCCCCAGTTGGTATAATCGGTAACCGAGCATTACGCCATCGTCAAGGTCTTGGCGCCCACTCAAATCCCCAGTTGGTATAATTCGATATGTCGAAGCTGACCGGCACGATGGTCTTGGCGCCCACTCAAATCCCCAGTTGGTATAATCGCCGGGCGCAACGATGTCGCCGTAGCTGTGTCTTGGCGCCCACTCAAATCCCCAGTTGGTATAATCGAACAGCGGCGGACGCTGCTTGCATGGCGTCTTGGCGCCCACTCAAATCCCCAGTTGGTATAATAGCACCTCCCACACCTCCGCCAGCGGCTGTGTCTTGGCGCCCACTCAAATCCCCAGTTGGTATAATAAGCCCCTGGCCTGCATCTGCTCGCGCTCTGTCTTGGCGCCCACTCAAATCCCCAGTTGGTATAATACCAACATCAAGAAACGCCCATTTACCGGGCGTTTCTTGATGTTGGATGGTGCAAAAAAGCGTGACATTTTGAAGATTGCGCTCTCATCTGATTCGTTTCCCCCAAAAAAAGGAAGCCCCGAAACCGGGGCTTGACCTTGCGGGTGTCCATTTTCATGGACCCCTTGTCTAGGCGTTGTCCACTCAAATCCCCATTTGGTATAAAAGCCTAGAAGCACATTTTACAATAAATGTGCAGATGGGGAAAGGAGAAACCCAAATGCCAAAAAGAACAATCTGTCTCCAGCGTGCTGCGAAATTGGTCCAAAGGAATAAGCAGTTAATTATCAATCAGGCAGGTAATGAGGTGGCCGTACCCCTCGAAGACATCTGGGTTCTTATCCTGGAAAGTCAGGAAGTTGTTATTTCCACCGCCCTCTTAGCTGCGTTGTCTGAGGAGGGGATTGGAGTGATCATTTGCGATTCGCGCCATATGCCCGTTGGTCTCCAGCTTCCGCTGGGGGCTCATTCCAGGCATGCGGCAATTGTCGAAGATCAGTTGCTGATCTCGAGGCCTCTTTCTAAACAGTTGTGGAAAAGAATTGTTATCCAAAAGATCTTCAACCAGGCACGATGCCTTGATCTGCTCAATATTGAGGGCTCCGATCGGGTTCGCCAACATGCGGGTGAGGTGAGGTCCGGCGACAGCACGAACAGAGAATCGGTTGCAGCGTCGGAATATTTTCGGAGGTTTCTGCGCGAGGGCACGAGAAGAGAAGGACCATATTCTGCTCTTCTCGATTATGGGTATGCGGTGGTTCGAGCCGGTATCGCCCGGTGCTCAGTTGCGGGTGGGTGGCTTGTTTCTCGAGGGATTCATCACAGCAGTGACCTTAATGCCTTCAACCTCGTAGATGATCTCATCGAGCCTTTTCGTCCGGTTGTTGATTTGCTCGTTGCTGAGTGCGATCCCCGAGCGGGACTATCTATGGACAATAAACGCATTTTGACAAGAGTGTTTGAGTGCAGAGTGACTATCGACCTGAAAGAATACTCTGTTCAAAGCGCGATAGAAGAAGAGGTGGCCTCCTTGAAGCGCGCAATTTTAGAGAAGGACGCAGCGCTTCTGAAGCTCCCTAGTCTCCTCCCGATATCTTTTGTTGCATTGGAGGAAAGGTGAGGGCGATGAGGATAATGGTGATGTTTGACTTGCCCGTTGCTACGAGACCGGAGCGCAAAGCGTACGGCGAGTTCAGGAAATTTCTTGTTAAGGATGGATACAGTATGGAGCAATTCAGCGTGTACTCCAGGATTGCCCTTGGGAGGGATTCTGTAGACACCCATATTGCACGCTTGAAGGATAATGTTCCTGGGGCGGGGAGTGTCACGGTGATGATTTTGACTGAAAAGCAGTACGAAGGAAGAATGGTTCTGCTCGGTAGGCCTAAGCAGAACCATTCTAATGACTATGGAGCTCAGATGACCCTATTTTTCTGAACGAACAACGGCTCCCGTGTCCATGTCGAGAAGCGAAAGCCCCAAAACATCTTCATGGATGGGGGTTGGCAGGTTGCTGCTGTCGAGCGACATGAGGGCAAGCCCCCGCACCGCCTCGGCGTCATTCAGTTCACCCCTGGGATCATAAAGTTTCCATTTGCAGCTGGATATGTCGATTCCCCTTAATCGCCGGACCTTACCCTTGACAAGGATGGCATCGTGGGGGAAGAGGGTGATAGGTTTGTTTTTCTTAGCGCATTTGGGGATGGGCTGCCAAAAGGCGCGCGGCTTCTTGTCGGACTGGGGAGGAACGTAGCGTCTTACGTAGTCTGTTCGATCCATGAAAGGAATATCCGCGCGATACACTGGTTCAAGATATATCTGTCCTTTTCCCTTGTTTCCGTCAGGATCGAGCCACAGATTGATAAATGCGAGTTCGTCGACAATGAGAGCAGAGCCATCATCGCGAATAACGAAGTTCGAGTGAGCCTTTAGATGCTCCTTCCCTCCAGTACCTCCCTTAAGAAGTCCGACCTGACCATCCTCTCGAATGCCCTGATACGCGTATACGGTGTCCTCGAAGACTCGGCCTCCAACTTTATGGTCAATCATGTGGGTGGGAACGATGCGAGCCTCCCATGCCGCGATCTCGTCGGAAAAACCACTCCATGGTTCCGTGGCCCGGAAAAGCTCCTTTCGCCGATCCTTCGGCGTATAGGCCTTTTTTTCGCTGGCGTTAGCAATTGCGATAACGTTCTGTTGCGTACAGGCGGCAATTACTGCTGCGTCTACCGCGTGGTGAACGGAGTTCTCTTCTCGGCTCTTTCGAATTCCCCACGCATGTCGCAGGATCGCGGTGCAGCTTCCGGCAACAGCAAAGACATGCTGCTTGTGACCGTCTTCGGGAAAAGCCAGGTGATCCTCTATAAATAATTTCGCCGCCCTTGATGCGTATCTGGTGTCGTTAAGATTGCGATTGATAAAGCCGTTGCTGGCCTCTGCAGAAAGATCCCGGCAAAGAAGTTTCTGGCGTTTACGTTGTCCCAGCTTTTTGTTTCTTGTAATCCTGAGGGAGAAAGAGTCCCAGTCTACGCCGCCATCATTCGCCCACTCGAAAGGAGTTCGGTTACGTTTTTCCTGGTTGCATTGCTTGCAAACGAGAACTTTGTTCGACTGGCTGTCGTCGCAGGTTCTTGAGAGAGGGAGAGCATGATCGATCTCGGCATAATGGTCCTCGTTGATTAGCCGGGTGTATTCTAGAGGCTTGTTGCAATATATGCAGCGGCCGCCCTGTTCATCATGGAGTTCCACTTTTCTGAGGAGACCTGGCTTTGGCTCTGCGCCGATCTCTTCGGTAAGCTTTGCGATCAGCCCCTCTCGACTGCGCTTGATGTTGCTGTTCCTCTTGGCAATCAGCTCTTTTTCGCGCTTTGAGTGCTTGAGCTCCCGCGCAAGTTCGATGCGTACGGTATTCGGCATCCCGTATTCTTTTATGACGGCGTTTACGACTTTGCGAACTTGGCCCATAACGCGCAGCACGACGGGGTTACTACAGGAGGGGTCAAAGACGAAATAAGGCGGAAGTTTGTCCCCCAGACTGTTGCCCTTGCTCAGCCGGAGGTCTTTCAAGCCCGTCGCCTCTTCGGCTTCGGAGAGGGTCGATACGGCCTCGTAGTCCTCGAAGGCATCAATCAAGAGATTGAGCGCTCGCTGCCCTCGCGATCCGTAGCCTTTGAAGAGGGCGGAGGCGAAGGGAAGGGAGGATAGCGCTTCGATTTCGTCCTCAGAAAAGTCGTTCTCCTCAAGCTGGGCTTCGAGACTTTTCTTGCTGGAAGCGTAGGTTAGGCACCACGCTGCCGAGTCGGCCCGATCCCTATTCCCTCGAAGCTTTGCGACGAAATTCTTGGGGAGCGTATTCCGCATTTCTCGCCATGCTTTTGGTGCGTAAACCTCCTTTGTTTTTTCCTCCTCGGGATCCACTCCCTTGAAAGCGGAGTCTGAATCGAGTTCCATCCAATCGCGAATTCTTCGGTAAGTTACCTTGCAGTCTTTGTTGTGTTTTATGGGATCAGGGCTGAAGAGGGTCTCTATGGCTTTACGCCGTATTTCGGGAGGGAGCTTCGTCTCTTTGCCATCCCCTCGAACTACAACGACATGGGCAACTCGCTCCATGGCTTCGCACATTTGAGAGGAAAGACTTGCCTTGGGGGCGCGTTTGTCCTTGCTGAAATACGTGCAATAGCCTACTTGGCTTTCGTATACTCGTTGGTCGCTCCCTGATACGTCCTTTTGCCAAGAGAATACTTCGAGAAAGCGCTCTTCAAGGTCTTCCGAGGTGTGCGGATTGCCGAATTTGCGTTGTGCGCGAAACAGGGATTTTACTTCGGATTTGAGATCATCGTGGGTAACGCAGAGAGAATAATCGCCGCCCCTATTCCTCGATCTGCCTTCGGCTTCCATAAGCTCACCAACGGTTCGTATGCCATTTTCGGCGATTTTTTGTGCGTTGACATCGATTGCTTTGAGAACTTTACCCTCATCTCCCGAGGAGGAGGGGGTATCGCCGTGAGGTATATACCCACGGCGCCCGCATAAGGAATAGAGCACCTGGGCCCACTGGCGATCAGTGAGCGCCTCGTTTAATCCCCTTACGCGAAGGTCGATGATGGGTTTATCTTTTTTTGTCGTTTGGAGCCAGTGTGCGTCTGCGTCGGTCGGGACAAGCCCATCTGCCTTCAAGAGACCAAGGCAGTGCTTTTTGCGATCTGCCGTTCGCTTGATGTTTCTCCGCGATGATCGTGCTGCGCGGCGAGTGGAGGCGGTGCTCACCTTGGTTTTGGGTTCTTGGGGCGTTTCCCACAGCCTTACGCCCATGCCGAGGATAGCCTGAGCATGCGTGTCCAAAACAGCCCATCCGCAGCTCCCTATGCCAATATCCAAGCCGAGTACGAGATTTTGGCGAGGTTCGTCAACCATAGTGTCTCCTAGGGTTATGTTTCGTTGTTTTGTAATGATACCCTTGCCTGCTTGACTTCTGGCTTGGGTGCGGCAGATCTTTTTCTTGCGTCTTAGCCAAGAGGGGATTTCTCATAGAAAACCGCGGCGTAGGATGACGGCGGCGGGGGCTTTGTGGGACAATGGACGGTGATCAAAAACGAATGTGCATGTTAGGTAATCGCCCATGGGAGCTCAGTTTCAAGTTAAGCGCGCCTGCCCTAAAACCGTCGCGCGGCTCATGGCCGCGTTGGGGCTGCCGCGGTTCATAGCGGCCACGCTGGCCACACGCGGGGTGGAGACGCCGGAAGAAGCGGCGGAATTCATGTCCCCCTCGCTCGAGCGCGATTGGCGCAACCCCTACGAAATTCCCGGCCTGGCCGCAGTGGCCGATGTGGTGGGCCGTGCCATCGACGAGCGCAAGCACATCGTGGTGTTCGGTGACTTCGACCTGGACGGCATCTCCGCCACCACCGTGCTCACGCGCGGCCTGCGGGCGCTGGGGGCGAAGGCCACCCCCTTCATCCCCCGCCGCTTCGACGAGGGCTACGGCATTACCGCCGCTGCGTACGAGCGGGTGAAGGCGCTTTCCCCGGACCTCATCGTTACGGTGGACTGCGGCATTGCCTGTCGTGAAGAAGTTGCCGCCATTGTGGCAGATGGCGTGGAAGTGGTGGTGACCGACCATCACGAGGCGGCCGATCTGGTGCCGCAAGGCGTACCGGTGGCGGACCCGAAGATGGGGGAGGGCTGCGAAAGCTCCATTCTGGCTGGCGTGGGCGTGGCGCTGAAACTGGTGCAGATCCTGGGCGCCCGCCGCGGCTACCCGCACCTGTGGCGCTCCTACACCGACTTGGCGACGCTGGGCACAGTGGCCGATCTCATGCCCATGGTGGGGGAGAATCGTGCGCTGGTGGCCGAGGGCCTGCGCCGCATCAACGAGAACCCGCGCCCCTGCATCGCGGCGCTTTTGGGCATATGCGGTCCCTCCGCCGTGCCGGTGACCGCCACCAACATCACCTATTCCATGGTGCCGCGCCTGAACGCCGCCGGCCGCATGGGGGACGCGCAGCTGGCGCTCGACCTGCTGATGTCCGACAGCTATCCGGATGCTTGCGTGCTGGCCCAGCGGCTGGACGAGGTGAATACCGAGCGGCGGGCCATCGAGGCGGAACTGTCCGAGAAGGCCCAGGTCCAAGCGGCGGAAACCTATCATGGCCAGCGGGCGCTCGTGGTGGCGGGCGAGGGCTGGCACGAAGGCGTGAAGGGCATCGTGGCCAGCCGCCTGGTGAACCGCTACGGCGTGCCCACCATCCTGTTCACCATCGAGGGGGACGAGGCGCGTGGTTCCGGCCGCAGCGTGGGCTCGGTGAACCTGTTCGCCGCAGTGGAATCCTGCTCGGACTTGCTCACCCGCTTCGGCGGCCATGAGGCGGCGGTGGGCGTCACCTTGCCGGTGGAGAATCTGCCCGCATTCGCAGAGCGCCTCTGCGCTTACATGGACGAACTGCCGGAAGGGGCCTTTCACCCGCTCGTGCAGATTGACGCTCTGGTGGCGTTGCCGGAGCTTTCCATCGAAACCGTGCGCCAGCTGGAGGCACTTGCCCCCTTCGGCCAGGACAACCAGGTGCCCTGCTACATGGCCCGCAACGTGACGCTTGTGAACCCGCGGGCGGTGGGGGCGGACAAGAACCACTTCTCGTGCGGGCTCACCGACGGGCGCGTGGTGGTTTCCGGCATCATGTTCCATTGCGACGACATCGACGAGCTGATGGCCAACGAAGGGGTGGTGGACGCCGCGTTCACCCTGCAGGTGGACGAATGGCGCGGCCGCTTCTCGGTGAAAGCCATGCTGAAGGCGCTCGCCCCCGCGCGCACCTGCTGCGCGCTGCAGGCCTGCCTGAATCCCGAAGCGCAGGACCTCATCGAGGGGCTTTACGCCGAAGACGACGACCAGCTGTGCGCCGATGCGGAAAAACCGCAGGCCACGGACGAGGTCATGTCCTCGATTTCGGAAAACCGCGCGAAGTGGGAGGCGGCAGCGCGCCAAGACCCCGACGGCCTGGAGCAGGCGCTCATCACCGCCCTCATTGGCGATCGGCCGCTGCACCAATCGCAGCGCGATGTGCTCGACCAGCTGCGGGCGGGGAAATCCACCTTCGCCGTCATGGCCACTGGTCGCGGCAAGTCGCTCACCTTCACCGTGTACGCGGCGATGGCGGCACTGTCGTCCCACATGGCCAGCGTGTTCGTGTACCCCTTGCGGGCGCTCATCGCCGACCAGGCGTTTCACCTGGCCAGCAGTCTGCTGCAGTTCGGCATTACCTGCGCGGTTTTGAACGGCGAAAGCTCGCCGGAAGAGCGCGAAGCCACGTGGGAGGGGCTGAAGAGCGGTCGTCTCGACATCGTTCTCACCACGCCGGAGTTCTTCGTGCTCCATTCCGACCAATTTGCCGAAAGCAACCGCATCGGGTTTGTGGTGGTGGACGAGGCCCATCACATTGGCCTGGCGAAGGCGGGGCAGCGCACCGCCTACACGCAGCTGGGCATGGCCATCGCGAAGCTGGGGAACCCCACGGTGCTCGCGCTGACCGCTACCGCCCCCGACGACGTGGCCGGCGACATCGACGCCCAGCTGCCGCTGCAGGAGCGGGTGATCGACGCCACCTGCCGCGAGAACTTGAAGGTGGACGATCAGCGCAACATCCGCAACCGCGACGACTATCTGGCCAACATTGTGGCTTCGGGGGAGAAGACGGTCATCTACGTGAACTCCCGCGAGCAGTCGGTGGCGCTCGCGCGCCTGCTGCGCAAGAAGGTGCCCCAGTTGGCGCCGCTCATCGGCTTCTACAACGCCGGCCTGTCCCGTTTGGAGCGCAAGCGCATCGAAGAGCTGTTCCGCAACGACGATTTGCTGGTGCTTGTGGCCACATCGGCCTTCGGCGAAGGGGTGGACATCCCCAACATCCGCCATGTGGTGCTCTACCACCTGCCTTTCAACGAGGTGGAGTTCAACCAAATGAGCGGTCGCGCTGGGCGCGATGGCAACGACGCTACCATCCACCTGCTGTTCGGCCAGCGCGACATCGCCATCAACGAGGGCATTCTGCGGGACGCTACGCCGGATCGCGATGTGATGGCTCAGGTATACCGCCAGCTGCGCCAACGGCAGCGGCAGCAGCCGGAGGCACCCTTCCCGCTGGATCCGGCCGATTTGGCCGCAAGTGCGTCGGCGGGCTTCAAGGAAGTAACCCCGGCATCGGTGGCTTGCGGCCTGGCGGTTTTCGACGAGCTGGGGCTCATCGACATCCAAACCCGCGGCTCAGGCCCGCAAGCGGTGCGCCTGGTGCGGGTGCGGGAGGACGCCGGCCGGGTGGAGCTGACGGATTCGGTGCGCTATTGCGAAGGGCTGGGGGAGCGCTCCATTTTCGACGCGTTCCGCGATTGGGCGCTGGCGAGCGATTCCCAGGGGCTGACGATTCGCGTCTCCCACCCCATTGTTCCGCGCATATTCCCGCCCAATTGGTAGGATGAAACTTCACGCCCACGGTGGCGCAGTTAGGAGGTGCGGCGCATGAGCGCTGATGTATCGCAGGCCCCGGGTTCTGCCAAGGCCGGCGGAGACGACAGAGAATCGGCGGTGGCCATCGGCGTTGCCACGCGCCAGACGGTGGACAGCCTGATCGGCCGCCCGGAGGGGGCGCCGAAGCCCGCCGTGCCGGGGCTCGAGCGCAAAGGCGACCAAGACGGCCCCGTGACCCCCGAAAGCCGCTTCGAAGAGTTGCAGTTGCTCACCTGCGACTACATGTCGGACGAGGAAGAGGCCATGCTCGAGCGCGCCTTCAAATTCGCCTGCGAGAAGCATGCCGGTCAGAAGCGCAAGTCAGGCGAGCCCTTCGTGCTGCACCCGGTGGAAGTGGCGCTCATCCTGGCCGATTTGCGCATGGACGCCGAAACTATTTCCGCGGCGCTTCTGCACGACACCGTGGAAGACACCGACGCCACTGCCGAAGACGTAGAGCGCCTGTTCAATCCGCAGGTGCGCCAGCTGGTGGAGGGCGTGACCAAGATTACCCGCATCGAGGTGGAAAGCCTCTCCGACGAGCAGGCGGCCACCATCCGCAAGATGTTCGTGGCCATGTCGAAGGACATCCGCGTCATCGTCATCAAGCTGGCGGACCGCCTCCACAACATGCGCACCCTCTCCGCCCTGCGGGAGGACCGCCGCATCTTCAAGGCCCGCGAAACGCTGGAAATCTATGCGCCCATCGCCCATCGTTTGGGCATCAATTCCGTGAAGTGGGAGCTGGAGGACCTTTCCTTCTTCTACCTGGAGTCCAACAAGTACAAGCAGGTGTCCCGTATGGTCACCGAGTCCCGCGCCAAGCGCGAGCAGTACCTCTCCGACGTCATCGGCGTGCTCCACAGCGAGATGGAGAAGGTGGGCATCCAGGCGCAGATCATGGGCCGCCCGAAGCACCTCTATTCCATCTACCAGAAGATGACGAAGAAGTGGAAGGGCTTCTCGGAGATCTACGACCTCATTGCGGTGCGCATCATCGTGAAGACGGTGAAGGACTGCTACTCGGCGCTGGGTGCGGTGCACACGTTGTGGCACCCCATGCCCGGCCGCTTCAAAGACTACATCGCCATGCCGAAGTTCAACATGTACCAGAGCCTCCACACCACGGTGATGGGGCCGGCGGGACGTCCGCTTGAGGTGCAGATTCGCACCGAGGACATGCACCGGGCCAGCGAATACGGCGTGGCGGCCCACTGGCGCTACAAGGAGGGCGGCGGCAAGGGTTCGGCCGACGCGCTGGACCAGCAGCTGGCGTGGCTGCGCCAGATGGTGGACTGGCAGGACGAAACCGAGGACTCCCGCGAGTTTTTGAAGTCGCTCAAGATGGATCTGGACGAGACGGAAGTGTTCGTATTCACCCCGAAGGGCGAGGTCATGAGCCTGCGGGCCGGGGCCACGCCGGTGGACTTCGCCTACGCCATCCACACCGAGGTGGGCAACCACTGCGTGGGGGCGAAGGTGAACGGCGCCATCGTGCCGCTGTCCTACGAGCTGCAGGTGGGCGACCGCGTGGAGGTGCTCACTCAGAAGAGCGCGAATCCTTCCCGCGACTGGTTGACCATGGTGAAGACCCCTTCCGCCCGGTCCAAGATTCGCTCCTATTTCTCGAAAGTCACCCGTTCCGACGATATTCAGATGGGCCGCGACCGGCTTTCCCGCGAGATGCGCAAGCATGGGCTGGGCATCTCGAACGCCCAGTCCATCCGGGCGCTGCGGGCGGTGGCGGAGGCCATGGGATTCCGCGACGCCGACGACATGCTGGTGAATATTGGCACCGGCAAGGAGAGCGCCCAACACGTGACCAACCGCCTGTTGAAGATCCTGGTGGACCGCGCCACGGAGGAATCGGAGAAGCCCCAGATGGGCTCGTCTGCCGCCTCCACCGGCATCATGGCGCCCATGATCACTTCGGTGAAGCGACCGAAGAAGCACGAGACCCATTCTTCCAACGGCATTGTGGTGAAGGGCGTGGACGACGTGCTCGTGCGGCTTTCCCGTTGCTGCAACCCGGTGCCGGGGGACGAGATTCTGGGCTTCGTCACCCGCGGCCGCGGCGTTTCGGTGCACCGCGCCGATTGCCCCAACGCCATCGCGCTCAAGCAGCACCCGGAGCGCATCATCGATGTGGCCTGGGAAGGCGCGCGCCCGAAGGACACCACCTACAAAGTGGAGCTCTACATCGAGGCGCTCGACCGCATGAACCTGCTGCTGGACGTTACCAGAGTGTTTTCGGAGGCGGCGGCCAACGTGCTATCGTGTTCCAAAACCACCCACCGCGACGGCGTGGTGGAGATGCGCTTTTTGTTCCAGGTGTCCGATCTGAACAACATCGATCTGATCACCAAGCACTTGAGCGAGTTGGAAGGTGTGTTCGACGCCCATCGCATGGTGCCGGGCCAGAAAGGGGTCAAGTAAATGAAACCGACGTTGTACGAGGTCAGCGGCTTGTGCGTTGATGTGAAATACCTGGTGCTGGGGCCGCTGCAGAACAACACGTACATCATTTCCGACGGAGCGGGCACCATGGTGGTGGACCCCTCCTGCGATGCGGAGACCATTGTGGCGGCGCTCGAAGGCAAGAAGCTGGATGCCATTGTGCTCACCCATTTCCACAACGATCACATTGGCGCGGCGGCTCAGCTGCGCGCGGCCACGGGCGCGAAGGTGTACGCGAGCGCGGTGGACGCACCGGTGATCGAGGCGCCCCAGGACGGCGTGTACGTGGACGCCTGCGAGCCGTGCCCGGTGGATGAGGCGGTGGAGAACGGCTCGGTGATCACGGTGGGTAACATGCCCTGGAAGGTGATATCCACCCCCGGCCACACCAAGGGCTCCATCTGCCTGTTCCTCATCCCGCAGTTCGGCAACCACGACCACGGGCTGCCGGTGCTCGTTTCCGGCGACACACTGTTCGCGGGCACGGTGGGCCGCACCGATTTCGAGGGCGGCTCGATGGAGGAGATGCGCGCCTCCATTAAGAAGCTGGCCTCGCTGCCCGACGACACCGCCGTGCTGCCCGGCCACAACGACCTCACCACCATCGGCGCCGAGCGCCGGCGCGTGTTCGCCCGCTTCGGCTGGGAACCGGGCGCTTAACCGCCGCACCGTCGCCCCAAGAAGGGAGCCTTCATGCCCGCCGTCATCACCCACGACGTTTTCGCTAACGACCTTCACGAGCGCGTCGCTTTTCTCATGGGCCCCTCGAAGGAGGAGTCCGATGCGTTCTTGCTGGGCAATCAAGGCCCCGACCCGCTGTTCTATGCGGCGCTGAACCCCCTGTACGCTTCTGCCACGCGGTTGGGCTCGCTCATGCATCGGGGGGACCCGGCGGAGCTGCTGCTGGCGTTTCGCGAGGAAGTGGACCGCCTGGAAGGGGAGGAGGCCGCCATCGGGCGCGCCTACTTGCTGGGGTTCGCCGGTCATTGGCGGCTGGACCGCACGATGCACCCCTTCATCTACGCGCAGCAGTACGCCTTGTGCAACGCCGGCGTGGAGGGGCTGGGGCCGGAGCAGGGCCATGAGGTGCACGCCCTTATCGAGAGCGAGCTGGACGAGCTGGTGCTCTGGAAGAAGTTGGGGCAGACCATCTCCACCTTCGACCCTTCGCGCCGCATTCTGAATGCCTCCGACGAGGTGCTGGCGGTGGTGTCTCCGCTGTATGCGGCAGTGGCGGCCCGTGTGTATCAGATGGAGGTGCCCCGCGAGGCCTTCGCCGCCGCGGTGCGCTGCCATCGGCTGGGGCTGCGAGGGCTCTATTCGCCGAATGGCATCAAACGCGAAGTGCTAGGGACGCTCGAGGCGGTGGTGCGCCCGTACTCGATGCTGAAAGCGCTGTCCCATCGGGACATTCAGCTGGAGGACAGCGGGTTCGCCAATTCCGACCGTCAAGCTTGGGAAGACCCCTTCTCTGGCGTCGTGCAGTCTGCGAGCTTTCTCGATCTGTACCAGCAGGCGCTCGAAGACGCGGAACTGGACGCGCTGGCGCTGGTGGAGGACGACTTCGACGAAGAGGCGGCGTTCCAGCTGACGGAGGCCGTGAATTTCTCGGGCCGCCTCACCCGTGCCACCATCGTTTCGGTTGAAGACCATGGCTGAGCTTGAAGTTGCCATATCCATGCCCTATTGGCTGGAGTTTCTGGCCGTCATGACCGGCGGCCTCTCCGGCGCTATGTCGGCCGTGCGCGCCCGCTACGACGTGTTCGGGTGCGCCTTCATTGCCTGCGTGACCGGTCTGGGCGGCGGCATGATGCGCGACTTGCTGCTGCAGGACTACGGCATCTACGCGTTCCAGAACCCTTCCATGCTGGTGGCCTGCGTGATTGCCAGCATTATCGTGTTCTACTTCGGCCGTCTGGCCACCTACCTCGACCCGCTTGTGGACCTGCTGGACAACCTGTCGGTTGCCGCTTGGTGCATCATCGGCTCGGGGAAGAGCATGTCAGCGGGCCTGGGCATTGTGCCCTCAATTATTCTGGGCACCCTGACCGCTGTGGGCGGCGGCATTTTGCGCGATGTGCTGATGAACCGCCGGCCGGTCTCGTTCCAGGCGGGCCCTATTTACGGAAGCGCCGCCATAATCGGCTGCACGCTCTACTGCCTGCTGGACACTTCGAATATCCTGCCCAGCATCAACGGCATGCTCTGCGCCGGTGTGGTGCTGACCATCCGCTACGCCGCGCTCGCGTTCGGCTGGCGCACCAAGCCCGCCCGCGACTACTCCGACGTGGTTACCCATGCGGTGAAGAAGCCCTTCCGGTTCATCGCCCGCAAGGTGCATGTGCCGGTGGGCAAGACCGCGCGCGATCGCGACAACACTCCGGCCGCCCAGGTGCGCCGCGCCTGGAGCCGCTTCTACAACCGCATTTCCGGCCATTGGATGGATGCGCTGGAGGGCTCTGGCGAAGGGGACTCTGCCCAGCTGACGGACCAGATGCCGCCGCTGGTGAAGGTGCAGCCCACCGAGGAGATTCCCGATTTGTCCACGGGCGTCGTTCGCTGGCGCAAGAAGCGCAAGGCCCCAGTGCCCGCCCCCTGCGTGGTGGATTTCACCGAAGCCGACGAGAGCACCATGAAAAAGCTGGAGGACAAGGGCGTGCTGGAAGCGCCTACCCCCAGCTCCGACCGCTTGTTCGTGGACCGCACCGAGCTGCATCGCATCATGAGCGAGCTGGGGGAGACAAGCGAGCTGGCCCGAAGCGGCGAACTGAAGCCGGAGGCCGCCCCCGAAGATGCTCCCGAAGCCGATCCCTTCGAGCCCCAGACCAAAGAAGGCGACCCCCTCACCGGCGTCTTCGCCCCTCGGGAGTAGTCCGGCAGGACCTCCTCGCGGGGGTGCGGGGCGGGTCGGATGGGTTACGCTCGACGCGTCGTCGGTCTGAGCTAACTCGCGCTTTGCGCGAGTGGATCTCAGCCCTCCTTTGGCTTAACCTCGCTCCACCCATCCAACCCGCCCCTCGTCATCCTGAGCGCAGCGAAGGATCTTTCGCCCGAGACGTTAACCGCTTTCTGTCAAGGTTTTCTGGAGACGGCTGGGCTGCGTTGGGTTCGCTAAACTTACGTTAGAATTATTAGCCGCTGCCAAAGCGGACCGTTTCGCCGGCAGCCGATTCAGATGTTTCGGGAAGGACGCTCGTGACCATTGATTTGGCCTCGTTCCTCATGCAGCTGACCGCGAACCCGGTGCTGGTGGTGGTGACGCTGCTCAACATTGGCGTGATCATCGTCAATGGCGCTACCGATGCCCCCAACGCCATCGCCACGGTAGTGTCCACGCGCGCCATGAAGCCGCGCGCCGCCATCATGATGGCCGCCATCTGCAACTTCTTCGGCCTGCTGTTGGTCTCCCTGGTGTCCACCGCCGTCGCCACCACCATCTTCAGCATGGTGGATTTCGGCAGCGACGCCCATACGGCGCTCGTGGCGCTCATGGCCGCCATGGTGGCCATTATCGTGTGGGGCGCGGCCGCTTGGTATTTCGGCATCCCCACTTCGCAATCCCATTCGCTGATCGCCGGGCTCACCGGTGCCGCCATCGCCGTGTTCGGCAGCTTCGACGCCATCAACTGGTCCGAGTGGGTGAAGGTCATCTACGGTATTCTGCTCTCCACCCTCATGGGCTTCGGTCTGGGGTGGATCAACTATCGCGGCATCGGCCGGCTTTGCAGCCATGTGAATCGCCAGAAGGCCAACCATGTGTTTCGCTGGGCTCAAATTTTCAGCGGCGCCGGCGTGGCGTTCATGCACGGCGCGCAGGACGGCCAGAAGTTCATGTCCATCTTCATGCTGGGAGCCATGATGGCCGCTGGCCTGGGCATGTCCACCGAGATGGCGCTCCCCATGTGGCTCATGCTGCTGTGTGCCGCCAACATGGGCCTGGGCACCGCAGTGGGCGGCGAGCGCATCATCAAAAGCGTGGGCGTGAACATGGTGAAGCTGGACTCCTTTCAGGGGTTCGCCGCCAGCCTCTCCACCTTCGTAAGCCTTATGGTGGCCACGTTCGGCGGCCTGCCGGTTTCCACCACTCACACCAATACCACTGCTATCATGGGGGTGGGCGCTGCCCGCAACCCCAAAGCGGTCAAGTGGTCCATCGCAATCGACATGGTAAAGACTTGGGTGCTCACATTCCCCGGCTGCGGCCTTCTGGGTTTCGTGTGCGCAAAGCTGTTCCTGCTGGTGCTGTAGGCAAGATTCTCGAAAAGGAGAAGGGTAATGGCCAAAAAGAAGAAGTTCGACTACTTCGACGCGTTCGAGAAGCTCTCCGAGCTTATTGTGAGCGAGTCGAACCTGCTGGTGGAGACGGTGGAGAACTTCACCACCTCCGAGGCCCTGCGGGACAACATCGAGCGCAGCCACGTGTTCGAGCACGCCGGTGACGACATCAACCACGACGTGTACAAGAACATCGCCGTGGACTTCATGCCCCCCATCGACCGCGAGGACATCATCTCGCTGGCCCATGCGCTGGACAACGTGCTGGACAACATCGAAGACGTCATCCAGCACCTGTACATGTACAACGTGGACTCCATCCCCGAGGACGCCATTTTGTTCGCCAAGCTCATCAAGAAGAGCTGCGAGTCGCTGGACAAGGCCATGGAGGACTTCCGCAACTTCAAGAAGTCGAAGAAATTCCAGCAGCTGATTGTGGACGTGAACACCAACGAGGAAGAGGGCGACCAGCTCTACATTGCCGCTATGCGCCGTCTGCATACAGTGGAGCGCGAGGATCCCATCCACGTGCTGGTGTGGTCGCGTACCTACACCGACATGGAGAAATGCTGCGACACCTGCGAACACGTAGCCGACGCCATGTCCACCATCGTGCTGAAGAACGTGTAAGTCTTCTTTTCGACTTCGTCGACGCTGCAAAGCCGCCCGGCACCCCATCTCGGCTTTCAATTCCTCCCTTCGCGTAACCGAAGTACGCTCGGTCGGATTTCAAGCCAATCTGGGGCACCGGGCGGCTTTTCGCTTACCCAATAGGACCTGCTATCCAAATTGGTAACTAGATTTTGCTATAGTGATTCAGATTTGTGTCAACACCGATCAGGGAAGATGATTCATGGCGGTTATCGTCGCAAAATTCGGGGGCACTTCGGTGGCTTCTCCCGAACGCATAAAGAACGTGGCAAAACGGCTGGTGCGCATTCGCCAACAGGGAGATTCTGTGGTGGCGGTGGTGTCGGCCATGGGCAAGACCACCGACGAGCTGATGGGGCTCTCCCGCGCCGTCACCTCTAATCCGCCGGCACGCGAGCTGGATCGGCTGCTTTCTACGGGCGAGCACGTGTCCATGACCCTTCTAGCCATGGCCATCGAGGCACTAGGCTACAAGTCCATGAGCTTTTCCGGCCGTCAGGCGGGCATCCTCACCGACGGCACCCACAACAAAGCGCATATCGTGAAGGTGGACAACGAGCGCATTCAAGAGGCACTTTCCCGTGGGATCATCCCGGTGGTGGCGGGCTTCCAGGGCATCGATGCCAACGATGACGTGACCACCCTCGGCCGCGGCGGCTCAGACACGACGGCGGTTGCCATCGCGTGGGGCATCGGGGCCGATGTATGCGAGATCTATTCCGACGTGGACGGCGTCTACACTGCTGATCCGCGTGTGGCCCCGCGCGCCAAGAAGCTCGACGAAATTTCCTACGATGACATGCTGGAGCTCTCTAGCTCGGGAGCCGGCGTGCTGCAAAGCCGTGCGGTGGAGTTCGCCCGCAAATGGAACGTGGTCATTCACTCGCGCTCTGCGTTTTCCGACGCGCAGGGCACGTTTATCAAGGAGGAATCGGAAATGGAAGAAGCGGTCATCACCGGCATTGCCCACGACACGTCCGAAGTGAAAGTGACCATCCGCGGCGTTCCGGACTGCACTGGCGTTGCTGCCAAGGTGTTCTCGACCCTTGCCGCAAACATGGTGAACGTGGATATGATCATCCAGAACATCTCCAAGGACGGCATCACCGACATCTCCTTCACCTGCCCCGAGGGCGACCTCGATCGCGCGCAGGAAACCCTCGACCGCATCCTTCCCTCCATCCAGGCCACCGGCTACGAGGTGGACAAGGACATCGCGAAGGTGAGCCTGGTGGGCACGGGCATGAAGTCGTCTCCGGGCGTGGCGGCGAAGGCCTTCTCCACGCTGGGTGAGAACGCCATCAACATCTTGGCCATTTCCACGTCCCCCATTCGCCTGTCGGTGGTGGTGGACTTGGCCCAGGTGTCCCACGCCGTGCAATGCCTGCACACCGCGTTCGAGCTGGACTCCGACAGCGTGTTTGAGGAAACCCAGCTCTCCGCCGAAGAAATCGCCGCAAAAATGCAGAAGGGACGATAAGCCATGACCTGGAATAAACCGATGCCTGCTCATCCTGTTGTTGCTGTGGCGGGGGCCACGGGAGCGGTGGGGCGTGAGTTTTTGAACGTGCTGCACGACCTGGATTTCCCGGCGAGTGAGGTGCGGGCGCTGGCTTCTGCCCGTTCCGCTGGCAAGAAGCTGCCCTTTGAAGGCTGCGGCCAGGTGCCGGCCGGCGAGCTGACGGTGCAGGAGATGACGCCGGAATCCTTCGAGGGCGTGGACATTGCCCTGTTCTCCGCCGGATCGAGCATTTCCGAAGCTATGCGCGAGGCGGTGGTGGCCGCGGGTGCGGTGATGATCGACAACTCCAGCGCTTTCCGCATGGACGAGGACGTGCCGCTGGTGGTGCCGGAAGTCAACCCGCAGGACGTGGCGTGGCACAACGGTGTGATCGCCAACCCCAACTGCTCCACCATCCAGATGGTGGTGGCGCTCAAGCCCCTCTACGACATTTCCCCCATCAAGCGCGTGGTGGTTTCCACCTACCAGGCGGCCTCTGGCGCGGGCGCTCCGGCCATGGCCGAGCTCTACGACCAGACCCGCGAGTACCTGGACGGCACGCCGGAAGACGAGCTGACGGTTTCCGCCTTCCAGCACCGCATTGCGTTCAATTGCATTCCCCACATCGACAAGTTCCTGGACGACGGCTCCACCAAGGAAGAGTGGAAGATGGTGGTGGAGACCAAGAAGATCATGGGAGATCCGGAGCTTCAGGTGGCAGCTACCTGCGTGCGCGTGCCGGTGTTGCGCTGCCACGGCGAGGCCATCAACGTGGAATTCGCCGAAGAAGTGACGGTAGATCAGGCGAAGGCGGCGTTCGAGGCGGCGCCGGGCTTGACGCTCATGGACGACCCTGCTGCGAATTGCTATCCCATGCCGGGCATTCTGGCTGGCACCGATGGCGCGTACGTGGGCCGTTTGCGCAAGGACCCTTCCGTTCCCCATGGCTTGGCCTTCTGGGATGTGGCGGATCAGATTCGCAAGGGTGCTGCGCTCAATGCGGTGCAGATTGCGCAGCTGCTGCTGCCGTAGTGGAATCTCAACCAATGGCTTTTCGGGCGGCCTTAGGGCCGCCCTTTTTATGGCCGGAACACGGCGCGCACGAGGTATTCGATGTTGCCTTCGCGGCCGGTGATGGGGGACTCGATGATGCCGGTGACGGCGAAGTGCTCGGCTTCGAGGGCCGTTGTCACCTCGTCCACCGTACGCAGGCGCACGGCCTCATCGCGCACGATGCCGCGGTCGGTCTCGTCGTGGGCCGATTCGAACTGCGGCTTCACCAGGCCGATGAAAACAGTGCCGGGTCGGCTGAACTTCGGGAAGAGGGGAGCCAGCGCCGCAAGCCCTATGAACGACACGTCGATGACAATGAGGTCGAAGGGGGCGCCCAGGTCGGCAGGATCGGCGAACTTGATGTTCACGCGCTCGAACACCTTAACGCGGCTGTCCTGCCGCAGTTTCCAGGCCAGCTGCCCGTAGTTCACGTCCAGCGCCGCCACGCGCGCGGCCCCGGCTTGCAGCAGGCAGTCGGTGAATCCGCCGGTGGAGGCGCCAATGTCCAGGCAGTTCATTCCGGCCACGTCTTGGCCAAAGGCCTCGAGCGCTCCTTGCAGCTTGTGACCGCCGCGAGAGACGAACTGCTTGCGGTTGCGCAGGAAGATGTCTGCGTCCGGCGCCACCATGATGGCCGCACTGGTCACGTACACGTCGTCCACCCGCACCTCGCGCGCCATCACCGCGCGCAGCACGGCATCGCGCGAGGGGAAGTCCCCCCGCTCCACCAGCAGGTCATCCAACCGCATCTTTTTCGGCTTCTGAGTCATGGGGTTCATTATAGGGGTTGTGCTGATACGGGTGCCCCTGTCTCAATCGGGGCAAGCGCCTATTCGCCACTTTTGCTGTCCTGAGCGGAGCGCGAAGCAACTCCACCCCATTGTCATCCTGAGCGGAGCGCGAAGCGCGGAGTCGAAGGATCTCTTCGGCTGGTTAGACAATATCCCACGATCTTCAGAGAAGCCACCTCTAAAGATCGGCGGTTTCTGCCTTGAGTCTCTAATAACGACGCAATCTTGGCTAGGGGATCTCTGAAGATCGTGCGCTTTTGGCTGATTTTGTTTCATTTCCCCAGGTCGGTCGGCCCTCTAGTCCGCTTCGGACTAGGAGGCGGGGGCGAGTTCCAGGCATTTTTGCGCCGCTTCGGACGTAGTTTAAAACCGCTTGGCTTCTTAAAGTTCTCCTCGTGAATTGGGCGTGCGGCGGTGATCGCAGCCGTGGGGAAAGAGGAGGAGCGGATGGAGACACTGTCTGCGCAAGAGGCGAGTGCCGTCGAGGCTCTTGCCGTGTCGCCGGAAATCCAGGCGGCGAACCTGACGAAGAAACTGAACGACAACCCCATGTTCATCGAGCCGGCCCTCTTGATACTGAATGAGTGCGAACAGTCTGCGGAGGAATCGGCGCTCGTGGAAGACGCGGCAGCGGTGCTGGCCCATGAGGGCAAGCTTCCGGTGCAGCCGCTTTCCGCTCTTGTGGCGCTTCTGGTGCGCGAAGGGGCGCTTGCGGAGTCGGTGACCGTTGACGGCGCTGCGTACCCGGGCTCGCTGCAGGACGCATTCGAGGACGAGTCGATTCCCGAAGAAGCGGAAGTGCTCATTTTTGCCACCGTTACTGAAACGGGCCGTCTGGTGGCCCAAGCCATCGCTCCTGAAACGCGGGCGGCTTCCCTGTTGGCGGATCGACCCGAATACGCCAGAGCCTTCCAAATCACGCTTGAGGCCTGTGACCAAGGGGCATCTACCGCCCAACTGCAGGAGGCGCTGGACGCGGCAGGGGAGTTGCGCCGCAGCGAGCGCACCGGCGTGCCGCAGGTGTACCCCAGCCTGTTCGCGAATCTGCTGAAAGACGCCGGCTGCCTGCGCTGGGACCACGCATGGATCACGACCGACTTGGGGCGCCAGACCCTGACCGCGCTGCAAGGCGCCCACTAACCCGTTCGGGTATCAACGGGGAAATCCCGTTCAGATACGGCTCCCATGGGAAGGAGCCAGCATCGTTGTCGAAGCTAGCAGGCAATGACGCGGGGCTTTCGGAGCCAGTAATTTGAGAGAGCGAAAGAGAAATAAGGAGGTTGATATGGGCAATTTGAACCTGTCGCGTCGCAGTTTTCTGAAAACGAGCGCCGTGGCCGGCGCGGTGGCCGCAGTGGCGGCGACGGCGGGCACCAGCTTCGTCGAGGCCGCGCAGGCGGCGGACGCCGCGCAGGAGGAGCGAGTGGTCAAGACCGCTTGCCGCGCCTGTATTTCCAACTGCGCCGTGAAGGTCACGGTGCGCAACGGTCGCGTGGTGCGCATTCAGGGCGACCCCATCGACCCGATGAGCAAGGGCCGCATTTGCGCCAAGGGCGCTGCGGGCATCCAGGCCCTCTACAACCCGAACCGCCTGAAGTACCCCATGCGTCGCGTGGGCGAGCGCGGCCTGAACAACTGGGAGCGCATCAGCTGGGAAGAGGCTATCAACACCATCGCTGACAAGCTGATGGAAATCTACGAGCAAGACCCCATGACCCTCATCGTGTCCGGCGGTGGCGGCGGCAATCCGCAGTTCTACAGCCAGATGCGCTTTCTGCAGGCCTTCGATGGCGGCAACTTCTTCGAGCCCGGCTGTGCCCAGTGCTACCTGCCGCGCAACCATGCCCAACCGGTGATGAACGGCCAGACCGACAACTCCATCGCCGACTCCAACGCCTACGAGATTTACGTAGAGGACACCAAGTGCAAGGCGCTCGTGCTGTGGGGCACCGACCCCTCTCAGTCTTGCCCCGCTTCCGGCGGCCGCGCGCTGGTGAACATGAGGGCGAAGGGCACCAAGATGGTGGTCATCGACCCCCGCTTCACCCCCGACGCCGCGAAGGCAGACGTGTGGCTGCCCATTCGCCCCGGCACCGACGTGGCGCTGGAGCTGGCCTGGATCAACTACATCCTGGAGAACAAGAAGTACGACGAGGAATTCTGCCTGAAGTGGACCAACCTGCCCTTCCTCATCAACCCGGACACCCTCTACACCTACAAGGCTTCCGAGCTGGGGCTGGCTCCTGAAGAGGACACCCTCTCGTTTGTGGTGTGGTCTGCCTCCCAGAACAAGCCGGTGGCGTGCCCGTACCCCTATCCCGATGATCTGGACGCGGTGATGGACGGCGAGTTCGAAGTGAACGGGAAGATGTCCAAGACCGCCTATCGCGCCTTGAAAGAGGCGTGCGAGGGTTGGACGCTGGAGAAGGCAGCCGAAGTATGCTGGCTGGATGCCGCTAAGATCGAAGAGGCCATCAACATCTACCTGGAAGGTTCCCCCAATGCCGGCGTGTGCCTGGGCGTGGCCACCGACCAGTACGAGCAGTCGGCTCAGGCCGCCATGGGTGCCACCATCATCGACATCATCACCGGCAACATCGACAACCCCGGCAACCTTACCCAGATGCGCCCGGCCCAAAACCCCGGCACCTATCTCATTCCCGCCTACGACAAGTACGGCTTCAACGAGATGGGCCCCACCTACGAGACCATAGAGCGGCGCCTCGGCTTCATGGAGCACAAGGGCCTGGCCTTCTGGAAGGCCAGCCATATTGGCACCATCCGTACCGCGCTCGAGACCGGCGAGCCCTACCTGCCCCGCGTGTGGATCGACCGTTCCGGCAACAAGCCGGCAATGCTGGGCGGTGCCGCGCAATTTCTGGAAGCGGCGAAGAAGTTCGAGCTCATCGTGCACATGTACATGTACCCCACTGCCATGTCGGTGGAGATGGCGGACATCATCCTGCCCGCCTGCGAATGGCTGGAGACCTCCTACGCTTCCGACCGCTGCAACGTGTTCCTCATTCGCCAGCGCGTGGTGCAGTTGTTCGAGGCGGTGGACGAGACCCTCATGTGGAACTGGGTGCTGAAGGCGCTCGCGGATCGCGGCCACGAGAAGGCGAAGAAGTCCTTCGAAGGCGGCTTCGACAATGAGGAGATGCTGTTCCGCAACTGGACTACCTACGAGGAGTACGAGGAGGTGCTGGCGAAGATTGTCAGCCGCTCCTTCAAGGAGAAGTACCCCGAAGGCCTCACCTGGGCTCAGTGCAAGGAACTTATGCCCATGGAGATCACCGAGTGGGACCCCTGGGTGGAGAACTCCTACGGCTACTACAATCAGATCAACGAAGAGACCGGAAAGCCGAAGGGCTTCTCCCGCACCACCTCGCTGCGCTGCGAGCCCTACGCCGAGGGCATGATTCGCCTGGGCCGCACCGGTAACTCCGCCGGCAAGGACTCCATGGGCTACGTGTTCGGCCCCGCTTCGGTGGACTACCCGGCGCTGCCTTACTATCGCGAGCCCAGCGAATCGCCGGTGTCCGACGACGCCAACTTCTCCGCCGAGTACCCCTACGCGCTCACTCAGGGCCGCGTGCCGCTGTACCACCACGGCACCCTGCGCAACATTCCCTACCTGCGTGAAATCTACCCCGTGCCGCTTACCTGGATCAATCCGGAAACGGCAGCGGAGATTGGCGTGGAAGACGGCGATTGGGTGAAGCTGACCAGCCGTCGCGGCGAGACCCACGGCAAGGTGCTGGTGACCCCCGGCATTGCGCCGAAGGTCATCTACCAGGAGCGCTTCTGGAACCCGGAGCTGCTGGATTCCGAAGACCCCAGCCAGGCTTGGAAGGCCATGAACATCAACGTGCTCACCAAGGGCGACGCTCCTTACAACGACGAGTACGGCACCTACACCCTGCGCGGCGTTCAGGTGAACATTGAGAAATCCGAGAAACCCGAGGGCGTTTGGACCGAGCCGGAAGAGTTCGCCGCCTGGATGCCCGAGTATTCCGAAAACACCGGCGGAGGTGATGTTGTCTATGACGCGTAATTGCATCGTGGTCGATCTCGACCGTTGCATCGGCTGCTTCAGCTGTGAAGTGTCCTGCAAGGCCGAAAACGACATCAATGTGGGCGAGTACTGGAACAAGGTAATTGTGGAAGGGCCGTTCGGCACCTTCCCGGACATCGAGCAGTACTGGCTGCCCACCATGTGCCAGCAGTGCGAGAACGCCCCGTGCGTGAATGTGTGTCCCACCGGTGCCAGCTACCGCGACCCGGACACCAACATTGTGCTGGTGGACAAGTCGAAGTGCATCGGCTGCAAGTACTGCATGATGGCCTGCCCCTACGGCGTGCGTTCCTGGAACGGCGAAGAGAAGGTGGTGGAGAAGTGCACGCTGTGCCAGCAGCTGACGAGCATCGGCGAGCTTCCTGCCTGCGTGGCCAATTGCTGTGCCGAGGCCCGCTTCTACGGCGACCTCGACGACCCCTCCTCCGATGCCAGCAAGGCGCTGGCGGCGGCCGACGCTGCCTCCGTCCATCAGCTGAAGGACGTGGGGAACAAGCCCGCAACTGCCTACATCCTTTCCGAGAAGTACGCAACGTGGAGAACGGGAGAGTAGCATGGAAATCCAATGGTCCCTGGTGATATTCACCGCCCTTTCCGGCACGGCCGGCTGGCTTCTGGCCGCAGTGGCTTACGCCGAGTTTGCGGGCGGGCTGAAGAAGTCGGTCTTTCCGGCCACGTTGACCGCACTGGTGCTGCTGATTGTGGGCGGCCTGGCTTCGGTCACTCATCTCTCGCATCCCGAGCGCATGCTGGAGGCACTCAACCATCCCACCTCCGGCATCTTTATCGAAGCGGTGCTGCTGGGCATCACGGCGGCTCTGGCCATCGTGCTTATGGTGCTCATCAAGCGCGAGGCGTCGCCGACCGCCCGCAAGGTGGTAGCGGTATTGGCGGCCGTGGTGGGCGTTGCCCTGTCCTATGAGGCCGGCGCTTCCTACATGATGGAAGCTCATGCCAACTGGAACACGGTGTTGCTGCCCCTGGGCTATCTGGCTACCGCCATCCCCGCCGGCATCTCGCTGTTCATCCTCATTGCCGGCTTCTGCGACGAGGCGGACCAGCTGGGCGTGCTTCCCGTTGCTCTGATTGCGGGTGGCGTGATTGCCGCAGTGGTGGCCGCCATCGGCACCGTCTCCAAGGGCGGCCCGGATGCGCTGCTGCTGGGTTGGATTCTGTCGGTATGCGTGGGCGGCGTGCTGCCCGCCGTGTTCGGGGTGATTTTGGCGAAGAAGCCGAGCACCGCCCGCGCCGTGGCTGCGGTTGTGGTGGTGTGCGCGCTGGTGGGCGCCATCGCGTTCCGCGCCGACATGTGGACGGCGGCCCAGTTCGTTCACAACTTCTTCTCGCCGCTGTAGGCCTGAAGATTCGCTGAGTCTGCGGGCGGCCAGCCCCTCCCTCCTGGCCGCCCGCCCCTCGCCGCGCAGATGCGGCGGCACTGAAACTGAGAAAGGAGCTTCCGTGAACCCCATTTCCCGAAGGACGGCCCTCATGAGCGTGGGCGGCGTTGCGGCTCTCTGCGCTGTGGGCGGCACCGCTACAGCCCTGGCCGGGGACGGACAGCTTCTGCGACCGCCCGGCGGTCAGGACGAGGCGCGTTTCATCGGCGCCTGCCTCAAGTGCGACAAGTGCCGCAGCATCTGCCCGGAAGGCTGCCTCACCACCTGCGTGGTGGAGGACGGCTTGGTCAATTACCGCACTCCCCGCATCGACTACCGCAAGGGCTTCTGCACCTTCTGCGACGAATGCATTGCCGTGTGTCCCACGAAAGCGCTCGGGCCCTTCAACCCCGATGCAGAGCGCATTGGCCTTGCGGTGGTGGATGCGCAGGAGTGCATCGCGTTCCAGAAGGGCGGGTGCCGGGTGTGCGTCGAGGCGTGCACCTATGGCGCCATCACGCTCGACTCCATTGGAAACCCCGTGGTGGACGAGGCGCTTTGCAACGGCTGCGGTCGCTGCGAGTTTGCCTGCCCCTCCGCGTCCTGGCGCGCCTATTCGGGGTCGAAACGGCGCGGCATCAATGTTGAATACGCGGCGGAAGGGCGGTGATCAAGGTGAAAATTTCTCGATGGCGAGGACTCGTTGCCTTAGGTCTGCTGGTAGTGGTGGTGGTCGGCCTGGTGGTGAACACCGGGCTGGGCACGCCGTCGGCTTTAGGCTGGCGGGACATCGCCGCCATTTGCCCTGTGGGGGCCCTCGAGGCCATGGCGGGCGTGCGCGGGTTCCTGCTGCATCCGTTCATTTTGTTGGTGATGGTGGTGGCCATTGCGTTTTTCGTGGGCAAGGCCTTCTGCTCGTGGGCGTGCCCGGTGCCCCATCTGCGCCATTTCTTCCGTCCTCAGAAGAAGGAGGGCGAGGCCGAGAAGGCCGAGGGCTCCGAAGCTGCGGGCCATTGCGCGTCCTGCGGGTCGTCTTGTTCCGCTGCGGGCACCGGCGAAGCGTCGGCGAAGGAGCTGCCGCCAGTGGGCGGCAAGCGCGATGGCCTGCAGCTGGATTCCCGCCATGCGGTGCTGGCGGGGGCGGTGGGCACCTCCTTCCTCTTCGGTTTCCCGGTGTTTTGCCTGGTGTGCCCGGTGGGTCTCACCTTCGCCACGGTCATAGGACTCTGGAACCTGTTCCGCTTCAACGAAACGTCTTGGGGGCTTGTCATCATTCCCCTCATTCTTCTTGCGGAAGTGGTGCTGTTCCGCCGTTGGTGCACGACGTTTTGCCCCATCAGCGCGCTGCTTTCCCTGGTGGCGGCGAAGAGCCCGTTCCTGCGCCCCGTGGTGGAGAAGGCCAGCTGCCTGCGGTCGAAGGGCGTTGATTGCCGTGCCTGTGTGGCGGTGTGCCCGGAGGCTGTGGATCCACATTCCCCCCGTATTCCCGAGTGCTCGCGCTGCGGCGAATGCGTGGCCGCTTGCCCGGCGGGGGCGGTGAGCATTCCGTTCAAAGCGAAGGGGGAGGGCGCGCGGCGTTCCGCACCGGAGTCGGCCCCGGTGCCGCTGTCGGTGGAAGACGAGGAGCTGCCGCAGCCGATGGGAGGATAGTGCCCGGAATTGACGGCGCGGGCGGCTATGCTTTCTGCGGGCTGCTTGCGCGCGGGCGAAGGAGTTTCGAGCGGCGGCGTGCCGCTCTGGTTTCGAGGAGGTTTGGAAGATGGCGGAGCAAGATACCATCACCACTGCCGATCTGGCGCAGGCCATGGAGGACCGTGCCGGTTTCTACCAGTTCATGAGCTATGTGCTGCTGCACGAGTTCACGGCGGAACAGATTGCTCAGCTGAAGTTGCTGGGCGAGTTGGATTCCGACAGTGCCGCTATAGCGCAAGAGGGCGCCGCGATTCGCCGCTACCTTGCCCGGTCCGGCCCCGACCCCCGTACCGACCTGGCGGTGGAGTACGCCCGCATCTTCCTTTCCGCCGGCGTCTACGATGGGCTTACCGCCGAGCCCTACGAGTCGGTGTTCACCAGCGAAGACCACCTGCTCATGCAGGATGCGCGCGACGAGGTGGTGGCCATCTATCGCGCGTGGGACGTGGATATCGACTCTGGGCTCCATATGCCGGAAGATCACCTGGGGCTCGAGTTCGAATTCGTGGCTCTGCTGGCCCAAAGGACCGCGGAAGCGCTACGGGCGCAAGGGGAATCGGAAGATTTTACCGCGGTAGCAGGCTTGTTGGAGGCGCAGCGGGATTTCTTGGCCGACCACATCCTCAACTGGATCGACCAGCTCATCGCCAAGGTGGAAGAGTTCGCCCAGCTGCCCCTGTACCCGGCGCTCATGCGGTTCGCCCGCGCCTATATGGTGGATGACGAGCAGTTGCTCCAGGAGATTCTGGCCGCGCTGGCATAGGTATCCTTTCTGAGCAGTACGAGAGGGAAGGGGAGGCATGTGAGGGATTTCCTGGCATCTACGAAAAAAGGCACCGAGGGGCTTGTGCCGGCACTTGCCCTTATCTCGCCCGCGTTTTGGATTGCTTGGATCGAGCTGATCTACAGCGGTGAGGCGGTGCTTTCCGGCTCCGAGCCCACGGCGCTCACCATTACGGTGAACTACGCAGTGTCCACATTGGCTATGGCCGGTTTGCTCATTGTGTACGGCTGCATGCCGGGGCGCATGGTGAAAGTCATCCAGAATCAAATGGTGGTATTGGGGGCTGGCCTTTTGGCCGGCCTCGCCACGTTGTTGGGGGCGGTTACCGGGTCTTGGCTAGCCACGCTGTGCACCGGTGTGTTCACCTCCATTTTGGCCATTCGCTTCGGCTTGCTGCTTTCGCAAGTGAATCCAAAAACCGCCATGATCTCCATTGTGATTTCTCAGATCATGGCCTCTTTCATCTATGGCTACGGTCTCATGCTTCCGGGGCAATGGGGGTTGGTGTTCCTGTGCCTCCTGCCGCTCATAGCCGCATTCTGCTCGCTGCTGGACGGTGGACGGCTGGTTTACGAGACCACTGCCTCCTCCGACGGCGTTTCGTCTGGCTACCTGCGGTTAGTGCTGGCGGTGTTCGTGTTTTCTATCGCCATCAACGTGGTGCGCGGGTTTTACCCATCCATGGTGCCGATGGACGCCTTTGCCGAGGCGCGCGGCAATTCCTCGGTGCTCTTCTTCTTCGTGAAGATGGGGCTCGCTTGCGTGGTGCTCATGCTTTCCACTAAGACGAATTTGGCGAAGCTGAGCTATTTCGGCTTCGTTGTGTTGGCGTTCATCACACTTCCGCTGCCGGTGTTCGGGCTGGGATCGGAGCTGATGCTGGAGATTTTCGGATGTGTGAATGCGCTGCTGAACATTCTCATCTGGACGCTTCTGGCGGGCATTGCCTATAAATCTGGGCGTTCTCCGGTGCGCTTGTTCGGCTGGGGTTGGGGTGCTATGGCCATCGGCTCGGTGCTGGGATGGCTGATCGGGTATTTGTTGTTTGCGGCCGGTGTGGAAGCTGCCACCATGAATGTGGTGGAGATTTCCATGCTCGGTCTCATGCTGGTGTCTTGTATTTTCGTGGTCACCTGGCAAGTGGTGGATCGGCTCTTCGATCCGCCGGAGAGCGATGGGCCTTTGGCAAATGTGGACCGTTCTTTGGGCGCCGAACGCGTGGTTGGTAGTGGTGAGCCGGCGGCGGAACTCGTGTCTGATGCTGACGCGGTTGGTGGCATAACGGCGGGACCGATTGAGACGCAGAGCCCCGAGGATCGCCCACAGCTGGGGCGATGGAAGAAGGCGGTGCGGGATATGGCTTTCGACCAGCAGCTTTCCTCGCGCGAATGCGATGTGCTCGAACTGCTGCTGAAGGGCTATTCGAAGCAGCACATTGCCGAGGATCTGTTCATCGCCTACAACACCGTGCGCAGCCATGTGCGCAACATCTACACCAAGTGCGACGTCCACAACCAACAAGAGCTTATCGTGCGCTTCGAAACCCGCTACCTTGAGGGGGAATGAAGTCAAAGTTTGGCCTCAACTGCTGTCACCCTGAGCGGAGCGCACAGCTGCTCCGCCCTTTGTCATCCTGAGCGCAGCGCGAAGCGCGGAGTCGAAGGATCTCCGCGGCTGGGTGAGATCCTTCGACTGCGGCCTTCGGCCTCCGCTCAGGATGACAATGGGGAAGGGGACTAGTCCTCGAAGCGGTTTTGAGCGGCGGTTTCGTTCATGAGGGTTATGAGCTTTTCGGCGCGTTCCGCCTCGCGCAGGACCGACTGGTTGATGCGGCGGTTGCGGTCGATCACCTCTTGCTGCATCTCTTCGGAGAGCAGCGGAATGGACAGCGCTGCCAGCTCGTTCTTGCCGAGCGGCTTGGGCAGCTGATCCAGTAGATGCCGCCCAAATGAGCTCTGGAGGAAGATTTCCACGAAAGCGGGGGAGGGGGCGGCGCAGGCGCCGTTTTCCAGGGCGATGGGCCCTGCGGTTGCCTTGGGCTTGCGTCCGCGTTTGGGCTTGGCGGCTTCGTCGTCTTCGCCCGATCGGGGGAAGCGAATGGCGAAGATGCTGTTGGCAAGGAGGATGGTGCAGGGGGCCTCGACCAGCGCGCAGGTGCTTCCATCGCGGGGGATGAGGATGACCGGCCCGTCTTCCGGTGTGATTACGTAACGCCCCTGCTGGGGCGGCAGCTCCGAGAGCATTTGCAGTTCAATCACGCCGTTTTCCCGAATGCCCGAGGCCTCCACGTAGGCGATGTCGGTGGATTCCAGCAAGTTTCCCCACTCGATGAAGGTGCCCGTGCGCGGGAGCCAGGGGGGAATCGTAATGCCCGGTTGCTCAGCGGCGCGGGCCAGGATGCGAGGGCAGGTGCGCAGCGGCCCCTCCAGGGGCAGGCTTTTGCCGCTCAAGGTGGTGCCGCGGCCGATGCGGGCGGCAATTTCTCCCAGGAGCGCTTCGCCGCAGGTGTGCTCGGTGCCCAGGTACCATTCCGGGCAGTAGCGCTCGCCGTTCGCGAAGATTTCGCCAAAGCCAACGCGGCGCGAGGTGAGGGTGGGGCTGGCTGTATCCGCACCGCTGTTGGCGGCAGGGGAGAGCTGTCCCATTTCCACTGCGCTGGTGGGATCGGGCGAAAGCAGGAACAGGGCAGAGCGGTCTTGCTCCGGAAGCCCGATGGCGCCGCACACCTGAGGGTTCGATTCCCAGAAGGCCATGGTGGTGCGATCGGCCGCCGGAATGGAGGTCCACCAGATGGCAGCGGTGGGCAGCGGGTATTTGCGGGGGCGCCCGCGGCCGCGCTTCTTTTCGGCAGGCTCGTCGGCGACCGCGACGTCCTCGCCTTTGTCGGCGCAAGCTGGGGCATCGGCGGCAGATGGCGCGGTCCCGCATGCCGCCTTCCACAAAGGATCGTTCAAGAATTGCAGTGCCGAAGGGGGAAGGGTGAGGTTGCCGCCGGAAAGCCCCTGGCGCAAACGGCCGCCGAACCCGTGGCGCAGCTGCTTGAAGGTGTCGCTGGCAACTGCTTCGGCAATGCGCTCAGGGCTGGCGAAGCGGTTCGCCCCCACAATGGCCAGCGCTTTATGGCCGATGGAATCTTGCAGCCGCAGAAGGTCGGTCTGAGAAAGAGACGCATCCAACGGAGAGGCCAGGGCAACCGCAACGTCGCCCACAAGCCCGCTGAGCAAGTAGGAAATAAAGTCGGGGCATTCGGTGTCTACGAAAACCACATCTCCCGGCGCGATGCGCAGCTGCTCGATGACGGCGGTCATGGCCTCGCGACTCATGGAGCCCGACGCGCGCAGTCCCACCGAGCGCAGCGTCTGCAGCACGGCTTGGCGCAGCTGATAATACCCGAGCTCAGGGGAGGGGGCGCTGCCGCCACGCGCTGCATCCATAGGTCGACTCCTGGTTCGTTTAAGCAGAATTTGGTTGACGAAAACCAAAAATACACGTTTCCCGCGGGTTTGTAAATGCCGAAAACGCGGGTGCGTGCTTCGCTGGGCGTCCGCAGCGCCCTAGCTGCCGTAGATTTTCAGGTAGTCCAGCAGATCTTGACGGGAGTGCATCTCGGTTTTCTCGTAGATATGGCGAATGTGGGTGTGCACGGTGGTCTTCGACACGCACAGTTCCTCGGCAATGGAGCTTTGGGTGTGGCCCAGCACGTAGAGCGTCGCCACTTCCACCTCGCGCTCCGAGAGCAGGAACGTGCGGCCCATCTTGCGCACTTCCTCGGCGGTGGCCTCTTCTCTCAATTGCCCCATGCTCACCGGGCGCTCCTCGCCAATGAGGCTGCGGATAAAGCCGGAAGGTTGCGTCGGCTCCTCTTGATGCTGGGCGGTGAGCACCGAGCTCAACCCAATGATGAAGCCGCAGGCGGCCAGCACCAGCAGAAGCGTCACCAGGGTGCCGGTGATTTCTGACCCCAGCGCGCCGGGCTCGACGGCGGCGGCAATGTTCCACATGATGGTGTCCACCAGCACGGGGGATTGGAACACGAGCCACGCTAACGCCGCGTAAATGTAAGGGTCGCGCTTGCCCAGCGACATGAAGGCCACAATGATGTACCACTTCAACGTGTCCTTCAGGCTGTTGCAGGCAGTCACCAAAAGGGCGCCTCCCTGCAGGCTGTCGCTGAAAGCGAACAGAAGGATGGCGGCCGCGCCCCCGATGAACAGCCCCACGAATACGCACACAACCTTGGTGAACGATTTCCCCTTGAAGGCGGTGAGCACCCCAATGACCAGAAGGCCGATAGCCAGCGCCGCCACGCCCCAGCGGGTGAGGGGCAGAAGATCGATGGCGGTGCCGGACGGGAAGCTTTTGATGAGGTCGTAGGCGGTGGAGAGCAGGAAGCAGGACAGAATGGCAAACAGCAACAGGCGCATGTCCTGAATGCGGCCGTCGATGGTGAAATAGTTGTCGCTGGAGAGGGGGGCAGACGGTGCGTCCTGGGGCCGCTGGCGGCGCGACCAGTGGATGCATCCCAGCTCTAGCAGCAGAAACGCAATGCCCACCAGGTAGAGCGGGGTGTGATCGGCCAGCGCCATGAGCGCAGTTGCGGCTTCGTACACGATGCGGGCGCTGCACAGGGCGACGATGACGGTGGCGGGGTTGCAGTCGCGTAGCCGCCGGAACCAATAAAACAAGGTATACACCGAGGCTACGATGCCCACAATGTAGATGGCCTCGCACAGCGGCGCGGGGCCGCCGAGCACCTCCGCCAGAAACAGCCCGGCTAAAGACGCCATGCAGGCAAACAGGTTGATGAGCATGAAGCCGTTCACCTGCCGCTTTTGCAGTTGCTTCCCGTAGGCGAACAACACCGCCAATATCACGATCATCGCAATGATGCGAAAGGACATGGACAGATCGGAGAAGCCGTTGCGCGACTGCATGATGGTGGCTGGTGACAGCGCGGCCTGGGCGGTGCGCGCAAAGCCGAGTCCCAGAATGCAAGGAAGCAGATACACGACGAGCGCCGACAGCGACGGCCGCCGCTCCTCGTCCTTCACGATGCTTTTCCCCACAAGCCCTCCCTCCCTTTTGGTTGGAACAAGCGTAAACCGCCCGGGGAGGACGATATCCTCTTAAAGAGATGATACCAGCACAAAGGGAGAGGATTTTAATAAGAGCAAGAAGAAAAACCCTGGAGAAAGGGACCTTGCGATGAGAGATATGCATCCAGAAGAAGAGGAGGCGAGCCTCGCTGGCGGCGCTGAGCCAGCGGAGACGCTGCTGCCCGCAGAAGCGGTGGAGCTGGCACGCTTCTTCGTGGTAGATGCGGCGCAGCGTGCGGGAGAGGCCATCGCTTGCAATTCGCGCAATAGCCGCTTGACGAAAGCAGAGGAAACGGCGCCTTCTCCCGAGGTGGACGGCGGCTGGCGCGTGGGGGTTGATGCGAAACGCTGGGCGGAAGCTTTCGCCGACTTCTGGGAGCAGCGGCTGTCCTGTTTGGGGCTCGAGGTGGAGGTGACCCGCGACGCAGAGGCGGAGGCGATGCCTGAGACCGCAGAATTTGCCGAAGCCCCTGCCGAGCGCGAGGACGCCGAGAGCGCCCCTGTCGCTGTGGCGGTTTCCGTGGCAGCCGACGAGCTTGCGCGCGCCGACATCGAGGTGCTGCGCGGGGAAACGGGCACCTATCTGTTCGCAGAGAAGGTGATGACGCGCACCTATGCCCGCTGGGCCTTCCTTGCAGCCGAGGGCGACGATCTGGCCACGTTCCTTTCGTGCGTGCGGGAGGAATCCCGGGTGTACCCGCGCCCCATGCAGGCGAAGAGCCTGGAAAACGCCCCGTTTCGCATGACGGCCGAGCAGGTTGCGCAGTTGTACCAACGGGCCATCGAGATGCCGGAGAACGCCGATATCGCCACTACCCAGGCATCCAATGGCGACGTGTACTACTTCTCCACCGACTTTATTTCCCCCAAGCGCGCCGAGAAGATGGCCGAGCGCTTCTCGGTGTGGCGGGCCATGAACCCCTGAGGGCGCTTCGCTGACGCCCTCCTCCGCCTCCGCGTTTCTGCGGAGGCGTTTTTTTTGCGCACAAACGCAAAAGGGCCGCGACAGGGAGGGGATGTCGCGGCCCGAGGGATGAGGGTGCTTCGTTGCCCTTACGGCAGCAGCCCCAGCGAGGAGAGATCTTCTTTCACTTCTCCCATGCCGTAGTCGTCCAGGCACGCGGCGGTGGGGCAGCCCAACTGCTCGTCCCAGCCGAACTGGCGGTAGAGCATGGTGAAGGCGGTGGTCATGTCGTCGCGATCCAGCTTCGAAGTGCCCTCTTCGAACGGCTGCATGTCGGGATCAATGGTGAACTCCCATTCGCAGATGCGGTCGTGCTCGTTGCGCAGGTCGGTGGTGCCCATGTACTTGACGTCCATGGCCCGCTGCAGCGTCATGATGCGGGCGCCCGCCTTGTACAGGTCGTCGGTGGTGACATCGCGCCCGGTCACAGCCTTGAAGAACTTCGCCTCCATGTCCAGGTCGCCCCGGTAGTCGCGGGCGCGTTCCGGCGAGACCGACATCGGCCACACCCAGTTGCACAGGGTGAGGGAGTCGTGCAGCACGTCAGTGGTCACGCACCACCAGGCGAAGTTGACCTTGCCTTCGTTGATAGGGGTGAAGGCGTCTGAGGAGTTGTAGGCGTTGTAGTCGCCCCAAATCTCTTCGGCAATCTGATGCTTCATCTCTTCTGGGAAGCCCTGGCGGGCGAAGTTGGTACCGGAGTGCACCATGCAGTCGCGGTTGAACAGCTGGTTGTACAGCGCACCTGCCTGGAACACGTCGTCGGCGGCATGGTGGGTGGGGAAGCCCAAGTAGCTGATGAGGTTCGACTTGGAATCCTCGAACCAGTCCATGCAGCCCCACTTCTCGGCCCACACGTTGGTGCCGTGGCCCACAAGCGACATGTCGGAGTCGTTGGCGGCAATCTTATGCAGGAAGTCGGTGAGGAAGGTGGGGTCGTTGCGCTCGATCTTGCTCCAGTCAACGGAGTTGTACACCTCGGGCGGCAACTCTCGCTCCCAGATGCCGTTCTTGACGCAATAGGCAATGTCGCGCCAGATTTGGCCGTAATTGCACCACAGTCCCAGGTCATCCACCAGGTTAGAGGAGATCATATTCCAGCGGAACATCGTCTCGTCGTCCTGGTCGATCTTCCAGCCGGAGGAGAAACGCTTCCAGGGGCTGTTGGGCAGGCAGGTGTTGCCGGCGGACATGTAGCTGTACTCGGCGTTGTCCTCCACGATCATGTCGGCATGGCAGTGGATGGGGCAGCTGTGGCACCCGCCCATCTTCACCGTGTAGGCCTCGGCCACTTTGCCCAGGTCCTTCGTGGACTTCATGCAGCGATAGCCGATGGTGTTCAGCTCGCCCGGCTTCGGCTCGCCGGTTTCGATGGGGCCGCCTTCCGCCGCCGCCCAGTACAGGCCGTTCTGGGCCGTCCAGCGGCTGCCCGAGTCGTAGTACTCAGCCCATTCCTGCTGGGTGGAGGGGGTGGAGTGGTTGTTGTTCGAACCGATGAGCTCGCGCAGCATGTAGTCGGACAAGTCGGCCACAGCCTGCGGGTCGGCCACTGCCACCGGCAGCGTTCCCTCAACCACGATGCCCTTGCACTTCTTCGATCCCATGACCGCGCCGGTGCCGGCTCCCGCGGAATGGTTGCGGGAGTTGATGATACAGGAGTAGGGCAGCAAGTTCTCGCCCGCCTGGCCGATGCAGGCCACGCAGGTGTTGGTGCCCTCGACGCGGGAGAGGATCTCGGTGGTCTCGCGCGTGCCCAGGCCCCAGACCATGGAGGCGTCCTTGATTTCCACGTCCTGGTTCTTGATGTTGATGTACACGGGGGCATCGGAGGCGCCTTCGATAATGATGGCGTCCCAGCCGGCCTGCTTGATGCGGGCGCCGATCATGCCGCCGCAATGGGCGTCCACCGGCATGAACCCCTTGGTAAAGCATGAAAGGGTGGAGATAGTGGTTCGTCCCGCAAGGGGCACGCCGGTGGCAGTAAGCGGACCCACCGCGAAGATGATCTTGTTCTCCGGCGAGAAGGGGTCGGTGTTGGCGGGGACTTCGTCGTAAAGCACTTTATTGGCTAGGCCCATGCCGCCTATGTAGAGCTCCTCGTAGGGCTCGGTGGACTCGGTGGTGATATCGCCGGTGGTCAGGTTCACGCGCAAGATCTTGCCGGTCCAGCCGTAGGAAATAGAATCAGCCATGTATTTGCCTCATCTCTCAGTTCTGCGTTGTCGGTAAAGCTTTGCCGAAGCTGCGAAACGCCCTGATGCCGAGCACTATGAGGGCAGGTAACGGGAAGGTATCGTCTTTTGGAGGGTATTTCGTCAAATTTTTTCAAATCCTCTCAAAGGGAGGATGTGCGCTCGAATCGGCGGTTTAGAGTGCAAGCGTCTTTGCCGAGGCTTCTGGAAACGTCCCACGACCACCGATTTAGGAGGAGGATGGGATGGATCAGAACAACGAGCAGCGCGCCGCCGTGGCGCCCGAGCTTGTATCCCATGAAGAAGAGAACGCAACCCAACCCGAAGGCCGCACGGGAGAAGCGGCCCCCAAGAAGGGAACGATAACCCGCCGCAGCGTGCTGGCTGCGTGCGCCTGCGGCGTAGGCGGTCTGGTAGTGGGCGGCGTTTTGGCCCGCTGGGGAGTGGCCACCGAGGCGGTGGCAAGCGGGCGCATCGATATTTCGTCAACCCCCACCAAGCTGATTGTGACCGACCGCGGCCGCTGTTCCGGCTGCCAGCGCTGCGAGCTGATGTGCTCGCTCAAGAACGACGGCGTGGCCATGCAGTCCACCGCCCGCGTGCGCGTGCACGAGACATATTTCTTCGGTGACAGCCCCGATACCAACGATGGCACGTACGACAACTTCCAGTACACCATTCGCACGTGCAAGCAGTGCGCCGACCCGCAGTGCGCGAAGTACTGCCCGGCCCACGCCATTTATTCCGATGAGGACACGGGTGCGCGCGTGGTGGATGCCGAGCGCTGCCTGGGGTGTGGCATGTGCACAAGCGCCTGCCCCTGGGGGATGCCGCGGGTGAGCGCCGTGACCGGCGTGTCGACCAAGTGCATTTCCTGCGGCCGCTGCGCCGAGCAGTGCCCCAACGGCGCCATCAAGTTCATCGACTGGGAGGACATTGCCCAGGAGTGCATTGACAAGGGCATTGTCTCCACGGTGACGGTAGTGGAAGGCGTGTAGCCATGGAAGCTAATCAGAACACAAACGCGAGGAGCCCGCTGCTCACGCGCCGCAGCTTCGCGGCGGCGACCGGTGCCGGCGTGTGCCTTGCGGCGCTGGGCACGCTGCGCGCCCAGGCGGCCACGTACGATTCATATATAAAGCCCGAAGCGGGGCAGGGCGCCGGCACCTATTGTTCCGGCTGCGACGCGCACTGCTCTTTCACCGCTTATTCCGCCGACGGCCAGGTTACCCGCATGGTGGCCGACGGAACCGCCCTTTGCCAGGCCGGCTACGCCTACGGCCGCGTGCCGGGAAGCGACGAGCAGCTCACCGCACCCTTGAAGAAGGATGAGGGTGGATCTTTTGCCGAAGTGTCTTGGGAAGACGCCCTGGGCGCTATCGCCGGTGCTGCCGGCGGCAGCGTGGCGGCGGTGGTGAACCGCAACAACGCCAACGGCTGGTACCTTCAGGCGTTGGCCCAGGCGCTGGGCGCGACCACCGTGGTCGCCGCTGACGGTTTCGGCGGAGAGGCGCGCCGTGCAGGTGTTGCCGCGGTGTTGGGCGCCCAGGATCTGGTGCCCGATGGCGCCCCCTCACGGTTGGTGGTGGCTATTGACGCCAGCGCCGGTAAGACCGATAGCGCCGACCGCCTGGCCCATCTGGCCCGCTCGCGCGCGGCTGGTGGCTGCGCGGTGTTGATCGATCCGGTCATGCCGGCGTCCGCTGGGGTTTATGACGAATGGCTGTGCCCGCTTCCTGGCACCGAAGGTGCGCTCCTGATGGCGGTGGCAAACCGCCTCTACCACGACGGCGCGTTCGACGAGGCAGCGCTGGCGGCGCTCGATCCGCAGTACCGCTCGTGGCTGGCGACGCTCGACACCTTCACCCCCCAATGGGCTGAAGCCGAAACGGGAGTTCCCGCGGCTAAGATTACCTCGCTGGCCTCGCGCATCGCCCAAGCGGCCCCGGCGGTTGCCTTCGATATCGCAGGTGTTGGGGCGGCTGGCAACATGTTCGCCTCCAGCGCCCAGACGGCGGCTGCCGCATGTGCCGTGGCGGCCCTGGCCGGCGCCCTGCAGGCCCCCGGCGGCACCCAGGTGGTGCCGGAAATCGAATGGGGCAGTGAGGGCATTCCGGCGGTTGTGGCCGACGGCGTGCTGTCCGACCTGTTCAGCGGAGGTTCCTCTGCGGGGCTGCTGCTGGTGGATGCCGTGGATCTGACGAGCGCCTATCCGGGCGGGCCGGCCTTCGAGGCGGCAACGAAGGGTGCAACCACGGTGGCGTTCGCCTCTACTCTCACTCCCACGGCAGCTCTGTGCGATTACGTGCTGCCGGTGGCCTGCCCGCTCCAGAGCGATCAGTTGCCGGCCGTGGCGTCGGCAGGGGCTCCTGCTTTGGTGGCCGGGCGCGCCGTTGCCGCGCCGCCCGAGGGCGTGTCCACGCTGGAGGAGTGCTGCGGCCAGCTCGCACAGGCATGCGGCTGCGCCGACAAGGTGGCCATTGCGGCCGAAGAGGTGGCTGCCGTCCGCCTTGCTCCCTTCGGTCTGACAGCCGAGGGCCTGCGCGCTTCGGGGCGCGCCGAACTATCGTCCTATCCGCAAGCTCCGTTCACGGTGTCTCTTTCCGCCGCGACGTGGGCTCCTTCTGTTAGCCTGGGCGCCGGGGATCAGCTTTTCCTACTGGCGGGGTTTGCCCCCTTCGTTCCCGATGCAATGCATTCCGCGCATGCCACTGGCGCCCAGGTGCTTATTCATCCCCAGGTTGCGCAGGCCGCAAGTGTGGCCAGCGGCGACGACGTCTCCGTTGCCACCCGCTTCGGCGAGCTGACGCTTCCGGCGCTGGTGACCGAGCGCGTGCATCCGGCTACCGTATACGTTTCCCTTGCACCCGACGGGGTCGTGAGCCTCGATGTTCTGGGCCCGCAAGAGGCTGCGCTCGCAGAGGGCGGCGCCGTTGCGCTCCAAGAGACGTTGGTGTCGATTCAGAAAGCAGGTGCCTGATATGACGCGGTATGGAATGCTTATCGATACCACGCTGTGCACTGGATGTGGCGCTTGTCGCGCTGCCTGCCAGCAACAGAACAATCTCGATGCCGACCTGGGCTTTATCAAGTATGCCGTCCTCGAGCAGGGGGCGGGGGCGCAGTCTCGCGCATCCGCCACTCCGCTGCAGTGCATGCACTGCGAAGACGCGCCTTGTGCCGCCGTGTGCCCCACCGGAGCATCGTATGTGGGTCCGGATGGCCTGGTGGCGGTAGAGGAGGGCAAGTGTATTGGCTGTCTGTACTGCATGGCCGCTTGCCCCTACCAGGTGCGTGTGCGCAACGAGGCCACGGGCACGGTGGACAAGTGCCGCTTGTGCGCGGTGACTACCTTGACGGAAACCACTGGCTGCACATGCGTCGAAGCCTGCCCGGCCGGTGCCCGCGTGGTGGGCGATCTTGATGACGGCAACAGCGAGCTGGTGCGGCTCATCAACGAACGCGGCGCCTCTCCCATTGCGCCCACCCTTTCCCAAGCAAAACTCTATTACGTGAGGTGATGACCGTGACCTTTGAATCGATATGGGATTTCCCCATTGCCTGCTACCTTTTCCTGGCGGGCCTGGGCGCGGGCGCCTTCCTGGCCACGTGCGTCATCGACTGGAAGAACCCAGAGGCCTCGCGGATGCGTCGTGCCGGCCTGATCATCGCGCCGGTGGCGGTGGCCATTGGCCTGGTATTGCTGATGGTGGACGCGCGCGGCGGCCTGTACAACCCGCTGCGATTTGCCTTACTGCTAAACAACCCCGGCTCCGTGATGTCTTGGGGCGTGGTGTTCTTGGCAGTGTTCATGGTGGTGTCCATCGCGGCGCTGGTGCTGGATCTGCTGCATCATCGACTGCCGGTGGCGCTCAAAGCGGTGGGGTGCGTAACGGCGGTGGCCGTGGGCATCTACACCGGCGTGCTGCTGGGGGTGGTGCGCGCCTTCCCGCTGTGGAACAACGCGGTGCTGCCGCTGCTGTTCTTGGTCTCCGCTCTTTCGGCCGGGGCGGCTGCCGTCATGCTGTACGGCCGCTTGGCGGCCCGTGCCGAAGTGGAGCAACTGGGCTTCGTCGAGAAGCTGACGGTGCCGCTGCCCTACATTGAGGCGGTGCTGCTCATTCTGCTGCTGGCGTTTGTGGCCGGCAACGGGGCGGCAGGTGCCCAGTCAACCTTGAATCTCACCGCCGGGTCGTGGGCGCTGTGCTTCTGGGTGGGCATTGTGGCCCTTGGCCTGGTGGTGCCGGCCGTGGTGGAGGGCATCTCCCTGTACCGCGAGCGCCGTCGCCCCGCATCGCCGGTGGCCAGCGGGGTACTGGCCGCCTCTAACGCCTCGGTGCTGGTAGGGGGCATCTGCCTCCGCTTCGCCGTGGTGACCGCCGCCGTGCCCGTGCTGTTCCTGTAGCCGGGTGTTCACATACCGATTAGGAGGGGATCTGTTATGACTATCACACTGGAAGAACGCGCGCCGCGTCCCGTCTTGCGCACCGCCGACGTGTATCAAACCGACCCGCGCGAAGATGTGATGTCCTATTCCGATCGCCTCCTTTCGGTGGTGGCGGACTTCCGCAACGGCGGCATTCCGGAGGGCTGCAACGCCCGGAGCATGGTGGGAAAGTCCAAGAAGAGCAACGAGGTAGCCCTGCGCCTGTACGCCACGGTGGAGCGGGATGCCGAAGGGCAACCGCGGTTCGGCGCCGTGGGATTTCGGGCGCGGGGCTGCCTTGCGGTGACCGCGTGCGGTAGCATGGCGGCCCAGATGCTGGAAGGGCGCACGTTCGCGCAGGCGCGTCAGCTGACCAGCGGCCAGTTGCGGGAGGCGCTCGATGGCGTTCCGGCCGACAAGGCCTACACGCTCGATTACGCGATCTGCGCCGTCCATGGGGTTATGGCCGACTATCTGGCCGGTTTTGAAGGGGCGGCGTTGTGCGAGGCCGAGGCAGACTATTGCGCCGGGGCGTGCGGCGCCTGCCTGACGGCCGAGCACTGCTCGCTGCGCGACCGGCGCCTCGACGAGCGCGTGGCCGCCATGAAGCGCTAGGCCTCTCGCCGTCTGGCCGGTGCGTGGGGGCGATGCCGCCCGGTGCGCGGTAATATGTTCCGAAAATTTCCCCGCGCTCTTGGAGGCACCCATGCAGATTACCCCCTTGGAGATCGCCGAAACTCTGGCGATGGTCAACAAGCAGAACCTGGACATTCGCACCATCACGCTGGGGCTGAACCTGCGCGGCTGCGTGGACGCCGACATCGACGTGGTGGCCCGCAAAGTCTACGACCGCATGACCACCGCCGCCGAGCGCCTCGTGCCCACTGCCGAGCAGCTAGAGCGCGAATTCGGCATTCCCATCGTGAATAAGCGTATTTCCGTCACCCCCATCGCCGAGGTGTGCGCCGCCGTGACCGCGGCCGACTTGACGCCGGTGGCCCAGGCCATGGACCGCGCCGGCAAAGAGGTGGGGGTTGACTTCGTGGGCGGTTTCTCGGCGCTGGTGCAGAAGGGCGCGTCCAAGGCGGACCACAAGCTGATGGACTCCATTCCCCATGCGCTGGCGGTGACCGATAACGTGTGCTCGTCGGTGAACGTGGGTTCCACCCGCGCCGGTATCAACATGGACGCCGTGCTGAAGATGGCGGGCATCATCTTGGAGGCGGCGAAGGCCACGGCCGATCGCGACTGCATCGGCGCGGGCAAGCTGGTGGTGTTCTGCAACGCGGTGGAGGACAACCCCTTCATGGCCGGCGCCTTCCATGGCTCTGGCGAAGCAGATGAAGTGGTGAACGTGGGCGTGTCCGGCCCTGGCGTGGTGCGCGCAGTGCTGGCCGACCTGCCCAAGGACGCCGACATCACCACCGTGGCGGAGGCCATCAAGGCCACCGCGTTCAAGATTACCCGCGCGGGCGAGCTGATGGCCCGCGAAGCGTCGCGGCGCCTGGGCGTGCAGAAGGGCATTCTGGACCTGTCGCTGGCTCCCACTCCCGCCCCCGGCGATTCGGTGGCGGAAATTCTGGAGGCCATCGGTGTTGGTGAGTGCGGCGGACCGGGCACCACGGCTGCGCTCGCCATGCTCAACGACGCCGTGAAGAAGGGCGGCGTCATGGCCTCTTCTTCCGTGGGCGGTCTGTCCGGCGCGTTCATTCCCGTGTCCGAGGACGCCGGCATGATCCGCGCCGCCGAAGACGGGGCGCTTTCGCTGGAGAAGCTGGAGGCCATGACCTGCGTGTGCTCGGTGGGCCTGGACATGATCGCCATTCCCGGCGACACCACGCCGGAGACCATCTTCGGCATCATCGCAGATGAATGCGCCATCGGCATGATCAACAACAAGACCACCGCCGTGCGCCTTATTCCCGCCATTGGCAAGAAGGTGGGGGACACGCTGAACTTCGGCGGCCTGCTGGGCTACGCGCCGGTGATGCCGGTAAACACCCACGCCGGCACCGTCTTCGCCCATCGCGGAGGCCGCATGCCTGCTCCCTTGAATTCCTTGAAGAATTAGACTCGGAGCTCTCCGCGGGGCGGCGGGGCGGGGCAACCCTCAGTCGCTCAGACAGTCCTCGCTGCGCTGCGGAACTCGCTTGGTGAGGGCCGCCCCACCCCGCTGATTGGTTGACTCTATAGGTCGTCATCCTGAGCGCAGCGAAGGATCTTTCTGTTAGCCGCAGATTAGGCGCAGGCCTTCTAGGGTGAGGTCTGTGTCTACGTTAGTGATGGTTTTGCACAGGGGCGCCATGGTTTTCGCCAGGCCTCCGGTGGCTACTACGGGGGCGGTGTAGCCCAGTTGGTCGAAGATGCGGCGCACCAGGCCGTCAACGCGGTCCGCTTCACCCAGCATGACGCCGGACTGGATAGCCTCCACGGTGTTGGTGCCGATGGCCTGGGCCGGGGCCGCCAGGCCGATGGCCGGCAGCAGCGCGCCGTGGGAGGTGAGGGCGGCGGCGCTTGTTTGAAGCCCGGGCGCGATGATTCCCCCTATGAACCGACCGTTCAGGTCGATGACCTCGAAATTCGTGGCAGTGCCGAAATCCACCACCACAACCGGCGCCCCATAGCGCGCTTTGGCGGCCACCGCGTCGGCGATGCGGTCGGAGCCTATCTCATGGGGGTGGGGGTAATCCGCGACGAACAGCTCGCCGGCGGTTTCCGCATTGCAGCAGAGCATCTCAATGTTGTTGACGTCGCGCACCGCCTGCTGCCATGCGCCGGTCAGCTGCGGCACCACCGAGGCGATAGCGGCGCGGTGAACCTTGTCGGGATAGATCC
The DNA here is from genome assembly GCA_022791455.1 of Eggerthellaceae bacterium. GTDB lineage: Bacteria > Actinomycetota > Coriobacteriia > Coriobacteriales > Eggerthellaceae > Parvibacter. Next base: position 110,410 of record JAAVZC010000007.1, on the reverse strand, counting down.
CCGCCGCCTGCATAAGGGGAGTGACGATGGCCCTCAGCTCGTCGGAGGTGTTCAGGCGGTTGGTGCCGATTCGCCATGAGGACAGCAGCTGTTCGCCGGCGTAAACACCGACTACCGTTTGCGTGTTTCCAATGTCCACCACAAGTAACATAATTGTGACACCTAACCTTGCTGTTCCTCACAATAGTTATATTTTAGGGCAAGGATTATAGCGAACCTTAAACGATCTGCCCTCAGGGGTGCATCTTCAAAATGACGAGAGAAAGGCATTGTCATGACAGAAACCCCCAGCCGTATCCTTGTTGTTGATGACGAACCCTCCATCACGGAGTTTGTGAGCTATGCCCTGAAGAAGGAAGGCTACAACGCCGACGTGGTGGACAACGGCGAAGAGGCGTTCGTCCTTGCCAGTAAGAACAAGTACGACCTGTTCATTCTCGATATCATGCTGCCGGGCATGGACGGCTATGAGCTGTGTCGCCGTCTGCGCTCCAAGACTACGTCTCCGGTGCTGTTCCTGTCCGCTCGCGACACCGAGCTGGACAAGGTAGTGGGCCTGGAAATCGGTGGCGACGACTACCTGGCCAAGCCCTTCGGCGTGCGCGAGCTGATTGCCCGCGTTCGCGCCCTGCTGCGTCGCGGCCAGGGTGGCGACTTCCCCGGTGCCAGCAATTCCATCACCGTCAGCGGCATCACGCTGGACGAGGACGCCCATACTGCTGTGGGCGAGAACGGCGAGATCGATCTGACCCCGCGCGAGTTCGAGCTGCTGGCCAGCCTCATGAAGAGCGCCGGCAAGGTGGTTTCCCGCGAGGATCTGCTGCGCGACGCCTGGGGCTGGGAGTACCTGACCGAGACCAAGACGGTGGACACCCACATCAAGCGCCTGCGCGACAAGATTGCCGCGGCCGGCTACGACCCGGGTCTGGTGGAGACGGTGCGCGGCTACGGCTACCGCTTCCACGCCTAGGAGCGCGACGAGTTTCAACCTGTAAGGCCCTCGGGAAACCGGGGGCCGTTTTCTTGTCCGAAGCCGCCCGGCACCCCATCTTGGCTTTCAATTCCTTCCTTCGCGTACCGAAGTACGCTCAGTCGGATTTTAAGCCAATCTGGGGCACCGGGCGGCTTCTCGCTTTCTCCCCTCAACCTGCAGAGTCTTAAGTTTTATTTAGTCTTCAGGCGTGTTGCGATGCGACGCTATCCCGTTTCTTTATAATGATCCTCATGGCAAATGGACTTACTTATATGCGCAAGACGACCTCGGTGGAGGCCACGAAGCAGCTGGCGGCGACGCTGGCGCCCTACGTGCACCCCGGCGACGTGATTGTGCTTGAGGGCGACCTGGGGGCGGGAAAGACCCACTTCACTCAAGGGTTCGCGGCTGCGCTGGGAGTGTCGGCCCCGGTCACCAGCCCCACCTTCAACATTTTGCTGGCCTACGAGGACGGCCGCATTCCCCTGTACCACCTGGATTTGTACCGGCTCGACGAGGCGGAAGAGCTGGACGACATTGGTTACTACGAGCTGATCGACGGCGACTCCGACGGCGTGGCGTGCGTGGAATGGGCCGAGAAGTTCCCCGAGTCGCTGCCTTGCGATTACTTGGAAGTGGTCATCCGCCGCGACCCCACCGACGAGGGCGCCCGTCAGATTCGGGTGCACTCCTTCGGGCCGCGCTCGCGTCAACTGCTCTGCGTCTGGTCCAACGACTCCAAAGCCCGCCTGCAGAAAACAGCATAGGCCCAGCGCATCCCGAATGCATATGCGCGGCAATGGGCGGCCATTGCTCGGTGCGGCGGCCGAATAGGAACCGGCCCTGCGTATAATGGGGGTCAAGCTTTCCGGCGCGCTCGGCGGGCCCAGGCCGCAGTTGGGCGCTTCAAGAGAAATGAGGGATGAATGCTGACGGACATCGAGATTGCGCAGGCGGCTCAGCCGCAGAAGATCACCGCCATCGCCGAAGCGGCGGGCGTTGACGAGCAGTACCTGGAGCTGTACGGCAACTACAAAGCGAAGGTGGACTACAACCTGCTGCGCCGCGAAGAGCACGAGCCGGGCAAGCTGATCCTGGTGACCGCCATCAATCCCACCCCTGCCGGCGAAGGCAAGACCACTACAACGGTGGGCCTGGCCGACGCCCTTTCTCTCATCGGCAAGAACGTGGTGGTAGCGCTGCGCGAGCCGTCGCTGGGGCCGGTGTTCGGCATCAAGGGCGGCGCTGCCGGCGGCGGATACGCCCAGGTGGTGCCCATGGAGGACATCAACCTGCACTTCACGGGCGACTTCCACGCCATCGGAGCGGCGAACAACCTGCTGGCGGCCCTGCTGGACGCCCACATTCAGAACGGCAACGAGCTGAACATCGATGTGCGCAAGATCACCTGGAAGCGTGTGGTGGACATGAACGACCGCCAGCTGCGTCACATTGTGGACGGCCTGGGCGGCAAGGCCCATGGCGTGCCCCGCGAGGACGGCTTCGACATCACGGTGGCCTCCGAAGTGATGGCGGTGTTCTGCCTGGCCACCTCCATCACCGACCTCAAGGAGCGCCTGGGCAAGATCGTGGTGGGCTACACCTACGACGACAAGCCCGTGACTGCCCACGACCTGCATGCGGAAGGCGCCATGACCGCGCTTCTGAAGGATGCCCTGAAACCCAATCTGGTGCAGACCCTGGAGGGCACGCCCGCCTTCGTGCACGGCGGCCCCTTCGCCAACATCGCTCACGGCTGCAACTCCATCATGGCTACGCGCATGGCGCTGGCGCTGGGCGACTACTGCGTGACCGAGGCCGGCTTTGGTGCGGATCTGGGCGCGGAGAAGTTCCTGGACATCAAGTGCCGCCTGGCAGGGCTCAAGCCCGATGCGGTTGTGGTGGTGGCCACGGTGCGCGCGCTGAAGAACCACGGCGGCGTGGCGAAGGCCGACCTTAACGAGGAGAACCTGGAAGCGTTGGAGGCGGGCCTGCCCAACTTGCTGCAGCATGTGGAGAACATCACCAATGTGTACAACTTGCCTTGCGTAGTTGCCATCAACGCGTTCCCCACCGACACCAAGGCCGAGCTGGACTTGGTGGAGGCGAAGTGCCGCGAGCTGGGCGTGAACGTGGCGCTCTCGGAAGTCTGGGCCAAGGGCGGCGAAGGCGGCGTGGCGCTGGCGGAGGAAGTGGTGAAGCTGTGCGAGAATGGCGACGAGGCCGGCCGCAGCGCCGAGACCTTCACCTTCTCCTACGATGACGAGCTGTCCATCGCCGAGAAGATCGAGGCCATCGCGAAGCGCGTCTACCATGCCGACGGCGTCATCTTCGAGCCGGCCGCGCAGAAGGAGATCAAGCAGCTGGAGAGCCTGGGTTTCGGGAATATGCCCGTGTGCATGGCGAAGACGCAGTACTCCTTCAGCGACGACGCCTCCAAGCTGGGCGCCCCGCGCGACTTCAAGATTACGGTGCGCCAGGTGAAGGTTTCTGCCGGTGCAGGGTTCATTGTGGCGCTGACCGGCTCCATCATGACCATGCCGGGCCTGGGCAAGGCCCCGGCCGCCTTCAAGATCGACGTCGACGAGAACGGCGTCATCAGCGGCTTGTTCTAAGGCTCGTTTACCTGACTGGTAATGCCCCGGCCCGCCCGGGGCATTCTTTTTTCCGGCAGCATCGGGAAAAGCCTTGGTGGGAAGGGAATCGATCTCGCTGGGGCGAGGTTTGCATCAGCGAAGTGGCTGGAATAGTGCGGAAATCCAGCCACCTGCTGCGTTTTGGGTGTCGGAAGTGCTCGTGGGAGTGGGCTGCGAGGTGTTCTCTTGGACAGTTAGGGCAACAAAGGCTCATTTTTCAACAAGATGTGGCTACCTCGTGGGGGTGTGGCTGGAATAGTGCGGAAATCCAGCCACTTCGTGGAGCGTTTTGGATGCTTGGCCGTTCCGAAAGCCGCCTCGTTGCCGTACCATAGACGGGTTATCGAACGACAGGGGAGAAATCCTATGACTGATAAAGCGTATGTGCTGGCTTTCGATACCGCCAACGAGACGGTGGCGGTGGGTTTGGGCCGTTTGGATGCGGACGCGCGCGCCGTGGAGCTGGTGACGCAGCTGCAGGTGGCGGCGCATCGGGCTTCGAATACGCAGCTGCTGCCGCAGATCGACGAGTTGCTGCGGGAAGCCGGCGTTCCCCGGGCGGGCATCGCATGCGTTGCCGTGGGGCGCGGGCCGGGGTCGTTTACGGGCGTGCGCATTGCCATGGCAACGGCAAAGGGTGTCGCGAGCGCGCTGGAAGTGCCACTGGTGGGCTTGTCCAGCTTGGATGCGGTGGCGTGGAACGCGTGGGCCGAGGGCGTGCGCGACGACGTGCTGGTGGCGGCCGACGCCATGCGCCGGGAGGTGTACCCGGTGCGCTATCGGCTCGACGACACGGGCGCGCAGCGCCTTGGCGAAGATGTCGTGGTGAAGGCAGTCGATTTCGCTGAAGGGCTGGTTGGCAACGAATTGCCCGGAGTGAGCGAAGCGTCTTCCTCCCACGTCATCTCGACCGGAGTGAGCGAAGCGAACGCAGTGGAGATATCCCGCGCGGGCCGAAGGCCAGAAGGGGAGGGCGAGCCTCGTCTCCAAATTACCGGCGACGCATTGGCGAAGTACGCCGACTTGTTTGCGCCGGCGGGGGAGCTTTTGCCGGAAGCGCTGTGGGCGCCCACGGGCCGCGGTCTGCTGTTGGCCCTACAGGCAGCGTGGCGGGCAGAGGAGTGCGACCCCTTCAACGCCGCGCGCCACAACCCTGCGTTCGTGTTGCCGGTATACACGCGCCTCTCGGATGCCGAAGAGGCGGAGCGGAAGAAGAACGCGCAGGTGGAACCGGCGCTCGCGCCGCGTGACAGCAAGCATGTGACCATGCACGACACCGCCGTCCTGAACGCGCGCGCCGGCAGCGACGGTATTGCCTACAAGCCGCTGCGCGCCGCCCGCGCCGCCGACGTGGCGGCCATGGAGGCCGCTACCATGGGCACCGACGCCTGGAACGAGGCGCTGGTGGCGGACGACCTGGGCCGGCCGAACCGCGTGTGGTGGGCCGCCTACCAGGCGGACCCGTCCATGCCGCTGCCGGACCATGCGCGCCTGCTGGGCTACGCCGGCGGCCTGGTGGTGGATGGCGATGTTCAGATTCTGAAAGTGGCGGTGGACCCGGAATTCCGTCGACGCGGCATTGCGCAGGAGTTGGTGGCCCGCGTGGCCGACGACGCCCGCAACCTGAACGCCCGCACCAGCTCGCTGGAGGTGCGCGCCTCGAACACCGGCGCCCAGGCGTTTTACGAGCGGCTAGGCTATCGGTCGCTGGGCAAGAGACCCCGCTATTACTCTGATGGCGAAGATGCCGTCATCATGAAGGCGGAAACCCTGCCGCAGTCCGCAAAAGATGTGGCAGGTATGGACCTGCAGCACGTCATTTCGACCGAAGCGAACGAAGTGAGCGCAGTGGAGAAATCTTCCCAGGCCCCGAAGCACATTCTGGATCGTGAAGATCTCTCCACTCCAGGCCTTCGGCCTTCCGGTCGAGATGACGTGGGGGAGGGCCGCCTTCGGCCTTCCGGTCGAGATGACGAGCTGTTGGCGCCCCGGCCGCTCATCTTGGCCATTGAGTCTTCCTGCGATGAGACGGCGGCGGCGGTGGTGGACGGCGAAGGAGCGCTGCTTTCCGACGTCATTGCCTCCCAGGTAGACTTCCATGCCCGCTTCGGCGGCGTGGTGCCCGAAATTGCCAGCCGCAAACACATCGAGGCCATCTGCGGCGTGTGCGACGCGGCCTTGGAGGAGGCGGCCGGCGGCTTGCGCTGGAAGGACTTGAGCGCGGTGGCGGTCACTTACGCGCCGGGCCTGGTGGGGGCGCTCGTGGTGGGCGTGGCCTTCGCGAAGGGAGCGGCCTGGGCGCTCGAGGTGCCCTTCATCCGGGTGAACCACCTGGAAGGCCACCTGTACGCCAACAAGATCGGTGCGGAGGACTTCGCGCCGCCTGCGGTGGTGTCGCTCGTTTCCGGCGGCAACACGCTGCTGGTGTATATGAAAGACTGGGGCTGCTACGAAGTGCTGGGCGCCACCATCGATGACGCAGTGGGAGAGGCCTTCGACAAAGTGGCGAAGGCGTTGGGGCTCGGTTACCCCGGCGGCCCCGTGATCAGCCGCTTCGCCGCGAAGGGCAACCCCGCTGCCATCGACTTCCCCCGCGCCATGATGCGCTCGGGAAACCTGGACTTCTCGCTTTCGGGCCTGAAGACCGCAGTGGTTAACTATGTGAATCAGCAGCGGCAGGCGGGCAACGCGGTGCCGGTGGCGGACGTGTGCGCCAGCTTCCAGCAGGCAGTGGTGGACGTGCAAATTGCGAAGGCGCGCATGGCGCTGGAGCAGACGGGCGCCCCCACCTTCTGCCTGGGCGGGGGCGTGGCGGCCAATCCCGTGCTGCGCCAAGCCTACGAGAAGCTGTGCGCGGAAATGGGCGTGCGCCTGCTGTTGCCGCCGCTTTCCAGCTGCGGAGACAACGCCGGCATGATCGCGCTCGTGGCGCTGGACCGCTATGAGGCGGGCAACTTCGCGCCGCTGGACTCAGACGCCGCCGCTCAGGCAAACCTCGAAGAGCCCTATTAGCGGATGGGGTATGCTGCTCGCCATGGAAAAGAATGACATCGCACAAACCCAAGAACCCGCGCCCGCGTCCATCGACACCGCTACCGGCCGTGCCGCCGAGGCGGAACTGTCGAGCGAGCGGGTGAAACACATCTTCGCCACCATCGCCAAGAAGTACGAGCGTTTCAACGCCATCTCCAGCTTCGGCTCCTACAAGTTGTGGCTGGCGGGCATGATGCGCCAGGCGGACATTCAGCCGGAAGACGACGTGATCGACATCGCCGGCGGCACGGGGGACGTGGCCTTCACGGTAGCCCGCGCCAAGCGCCCTGCCCACATCCAGTGCACCGATTTGGTGGACGAAATGCTGGACGTGGCCCGCGCCCACCGCGCAACGGGGGCCGGCGAGGGCGTGCCCATGGACTTCGAAGTGGTGGACGCGCAGGAAATTCCCTACGGGGACGAGTCCTACGACGCGCTGACCATGGCTTACGGCATCCGCAACATGCCCAAGCGGCAGCAGGCGCTTTCCGAAATGTACCGGGTGCTGAAGCCGGGCGGGTCGTTCACCTGCCTGGAGTTCTCCACGCCGCCGAACCGCGTGTGGCGGGGGCTGTACCACTTCTACCTGAAGCACCTCATCCCGTTCTGGGGCGGCCTCATTACCGGCGACAAGGACGGATTCGTGTACCTGTCGAAGTCTATCAAGGCCTTCCCCGACCAGCGGGAATTTGCCCGCATGCTGGAGGAAGCGGGCTTCGTGGACGTGCAATGGAAGAACTACACCGGCGGCATCGCGGCAGTGCACACGGCCCGCAAGCCAGAGTAGCGAGCGAGAAGGGGTCGCGAAGATCTCTCCACTACGCGGCTTCGCCGCTCCGGTCGAGATGACGATTGAGTAGATGACGCCCCTGATTGGGGCGACGTTGAGAATAGGAGCTAAAGATGCCAGATATGGAGCGCATTGCCAGTTTTACGGTGGATCATACGCTGCTGGAGCCGGGCGTTTACCTGTCGCGGCGCGACGAGGATCCGGCGGGCGGCGCGGTAGTGACCACCTTCGATTTGCGCATGACCGCCCCCAACCGCGAGCCGGTCATGGACACGTCTGCCGTGCACGCCCTGGAGCACCTGGGTGCCACCTTCCTGCGCAACGATGCCGAATGGAAGGATCGTGTGGTCTACTTCGGCCCCATGGGCTGCCGCACCGGCTTCTACCTGGTGGTTTTCGGCGAAGCGACGCCGACCGACGTGGCGCCGCTCGTTACGCGCCTGTTCCAGTTCGCCCGCGACTTCGAGGGCGACATCCCGGGCGCCAGCCCCGAGGAATGCGGCAACTATCACGATGCCGACCTCAACCAAGCCCACTGGTGGGCCCGCCGCTACCTGGCCAACACCCTCGAGCAACTAGACGAAGCCCACACCAACTACCCCGGCTGGCTCGATTAAGAGTACGACATCACCAGGGCTTCTACCAGCAGAGCGCTGGTGTGGGCGGCGAGGCGCTCGAACTGGGGGTAGTCCATGGCGTCGCTGCCGTCCGCTTTGTCGGAAATGGCGCGCACGATAACGCAGGGCACCTGGTTCACGTAGCAGGCCTGGGCGATGGCCGCCCCCTCCATTTCGCAGCATGAAGCGCCGAAGGTGTCGCGGATGCGCGCCTTCTCCTCGTCGGTGCGCACAAACTCGTCGCCCGAGGCCACCAGTCCGCTCGTGGCCAGCAGCTGCAGGCGGGCGGCGCATTCCAGGGTGCGCTGCGCCAGCAGCGGGTCGGTGGGGAACTCGACGCAGTCCATGCCCGGCACTTGCCCCGGCGCGTAGCCGAAGTTGCAGGCGTCCATCTGGTGGTTGACGGCGGCGGTGGCCACCAGCACCTCTCCAATGTCCAGCTTCCGGTCCAGCGAGCCCGCTACGCCGGTGTTGATCAGGTGATCCACTCCGAAGCGGTCCAGCAGCATCTGGGCGCACAGGGCCGCGTTCACCATGCCAACCCCGCTTTTCACCACCACGGTGGGGTGGCGCCCCAGGGTTCCCTCGCAGAAGGTCATGGCCCCGTGGGAGCTTTGCAGCACCGGGCCGTTCTTCTCCATGGCCTCTTTCAGGAGGGCCACTTCCACGTCCATGGCACCGATAATTCCGAACTTCACGGCAACGCTCCTTCCGCTGTCTTTTGCATTTATTGCGCACACCCAGGTTAAGTAAAGGCGCTGTGGGATGTCATGGTATCATTCGGGTTTGCTGTGCGCCCTCTTTGGGAATTATTTCCCGCTCAAAGAGCGGCCCGCGGCCCAACGGCTCGACAAGATGGGGAAATTGCATGCTCATTAGCGCACACTACATACTGCCGATTACCTCTGACCCCGTAAGCGAAGGGGCTGTGCTCATCCGCGACGGTGTGATTCGCGACATGGGCGCCGCCGACATCATGAAGCTGCGCTACCCGGGAGAGGAAATGCGCGACTTCGGTCTGGCGGCCATCATGCCCGGCATGGTGGACACCCACACGCGCATGGAGTACTCGGTGATGCGCGGCATGGTGGACGATCTTCCCTACAACACCTGGCTCAAGAAGGTGACGGAAAAGGCCCCGCTCATGGAGATGAGCGACTGGTACGACTCGGCGGTGCTGGGTTGCCTGGACGCGCTTTCCGGCGGCATCACCACCATTTCCGACACCACTTCCAACGGCGCATCGGTGACGGCGGCCCAGAAGCTGGGGTTGCGCGCGGTCATTTACCGCGAGGTGCGCGCCATGGACAAGAACCGCATCGACTACGCCATGAAGATGGCCAAGAAGGACATCTTCCACTGGGGCGAAGAGGTGGACGCGAACCGCGTAACCATCGGCATTGCCCCGGCGCACCTGTTCAGCACTCATCCGGCGCTCATGGGCGCGGCGGCGGAATTTGCCGCCCGCGAGAACCTGCCCTACGCCATTCACCTGGCCGGCAGCCGCGAGGAGTGCAACTTCGTGCGCTACGGCTCCTCGTCGTTTTCCGTCGACGCCATGGGCAACGAGCGCGGCTTCGTGGAGATTCCCCCTTGGATGCCCACGGGCGTGTCGCCGGTGCAGTACGCGCTGAACTGGGGCGCGTTCCAGGCGCCGCGCACCCTGGTGGTGCAGGCGGTGCACGTGGATCATCGCGATGTGGCAACGCTGCGCCAGAACAACGTGTCCATTGCCACCTGCCCGCGCGAGAACGCGCAGCTGGGCATGGGCGTGGCGCCGCTGGACGAGTTCTTGCGGGCGGACTTGGCTGTGGGCTTCGGCACCGGCAGCCCCGCCGCCACCAATTCCACCGACATGCTCACCGAGATGCGCATCGGCATGCTGCTGAACCGCTCGGTCAACACTCGCCGCTTCCTGGACAGCGGCACCATTTTGGAGCTGGCCACCCTGGGCGGCGCCCGGGCGCTGGGGCTGGACGACAAGGTGGGCTCGCTGGAGATTGGCAAGCGCGCCGACATTGTGGCGGTGGATCTTTCCAGTTCTCACCAGGCTCCGTACGGCAACCCCATTTCCGCCGTGGTGAACACCTGCACCAGCTCGGACGTGCTGATGACCATGGTGGACGGCAACATTCTGTTCGAGAAGAACAAGTGGCACGTGAATGTGGAGGTGGCGCGCAGCGTGGCGCGGGCCATCGAGATTCGTGGAAAGCTCAGGGCATAATATGGGAAGCAACAACAAGAGCACGAAAAAGCAGAAGACCGCTACCAAAGCGCAGATGTCGCAGCGGGTGCGGGACGCTGAGGAGCGGGAGCGCCGCGCGAAGGAGCGCGCCGAAGCAGAGGCCCGCACCAAGAAGATATTCACCATCGTTGTCTGCGTCATCCTGGTGCTTGCCCTTGGCATCCCCACGGTAGCGCTCAGCGTTTTGTCGATGTAAATCGAAAGAGAGGACGATTGCATTGTTCGGTATCGGAGGATTCGAGCTTTTCCTCATCCTGCTGTTCGGCTTTCTGATTTTCGGGCCGGACAAGCTGCCCGCCATGGCGCGCACGCTGGGGAAGTTCATTGCGAAATTCCGCAACGCTCAGGAGGAGATGAGCGGTGTTCTGAAAAACGAGGTGTTCGATCCGAACGCCGAGGACCCCTTCAAGAACCCGTTGGAGACCTTTGACAAGGCCACTGAGCAGGCGAAGAAGAGCGCGGCCGACCTGAAGAAGGCGGGTCGCGAGGTGACCGAGGCCCGCAAGAACGCGGGCAAGACGGTGACGAAGGCGTCGGCGCGCCCGGCGGCTTCCACGTCGAGCGCAACGACGGGTCAGACGGCTTCAAAGCCGGCGCCTCGTCCGGCGGCGAAGGCGGCTGCGGACAAGCCCGCCTCTTCCACCGGCGTTTCCAAGCAGGGGGAGAGCTTCTCGGAGCGCAAGGCTCGCTACGACCGCGAGCGCGCGGCCCGTTTGGCTGCCGAAAAAGAAAAGGCTGCTGCTGCCGATGCTGCTGATGCGAAGGTGAGCGAGGCGGCCGACGCGGCGAAGCCGGCTGCTGCTGTGGCCGCTGCGGCGACTGCGAAGGCGGCGACGAAGCCGGCGGCCAAGCCCGCCGCCAAGACTGCCGCTGCGAAGACGACCGCGGCAAAGACAGCAGCTGCCAAGACGGAGGAGGCTGAAAAGCCTGTTGCCAAGCCGGCGGCCAAGAAGACGGCTGCCGCGAAGAAGGCGACCGAAGAGAAGCCCGCTGCAGAAAAGCCGGCCGCTAAGAAGGCTGCGACGACGAAGACCACGGCCGCGAAGAGCACTGCTGCGAAGTCGACTGCTGCCAAGACCGCGACTGCGAAGGCGACGGCGGCTAAGAGCACGACTGCTGCCAAGAAAACCACCGCTGCAAAGCCCAAGGCCACTGCCGCGAAGTCTGCGGCGACCAAGACCGCCAGTTCTCCGGCCGCTGCTGCCGCTGCCGCCCGCAAAGCGGCCACGGCCAAGGCCGCCAAACCGTCCACCAGCGCGGATGCGTCCGCCACGGAAGAGAAAGGGGAGTAGCTCATGCCTATCGGACCGGCACGTATGCCCCTTTTCGACCACCTGGGCGAGCTGCGCATGCGCTTGGTGCGCATCGTGGCCTGCTTGGTTGTGGCCATCGTGGTCTTCTATATGGCCACTCCCACCATGGGCCAGTTCCTGCTGCTGCCCATCGCCGAGTTCCTGCCGACCGACCCGGCTACCGGGCTGGCGGAGATGCAGGCTATCGACCCCTTCGAGGCGTTCGCCGTGCGTTTCCAGATATCGCTCTGGGCCGGCATTGTTGCCTGCTCGCCGGTTATCCTTTGGCAGCTGCTGGCCTTCTTCCTGCCGGCGCTGAAGCCCAAAGAGCGCAAGTGGTTCATGCCCACCTTCGTGGCAGCGGTGGCGCTGTTCATCATCGGCACCATCTTCTGCTACTGCATTATCCTGAATCCGGCGTTCCAATGGCTTACCGACCAGGCCGATGGTCTGGGCTACATTGCGCCCCGCATGTCGACCTACGTTGACATCATCATCAAGTTCGAGCTGGGCTTCGGCTTTGCCTTCGAGTTGCCGCTCATCATCTTCTACCTGGTTATCTTCGACGTGATTCCCTATGCGAAGCTGCGCGGGTCGTGGCGTACGGTGTACGTGGCCCTGCTGGTCATCTGCGCCATCGTTACGCCCGACGCCTCTCCGGTGACCATGTTCCTCATGTTTGCAGCAATGATTGTGCTCTACGAGGTGTCGCTGCTGCTGGCGCGCATTGTGCTGTCTAAGCGCATCAAGAAGCAGAACGCCGAGCTGGCGAAGGAAGAAGCCGAAGGCTAATGCACGAGCTGGGCATTGTTTCCGGGGTGCTGGACTCGGTGCGCCCGGTGGCGCAGGAGGCTGGCGCCACCAAGCTGCTGGGAATCACCCTTTCGGTAGGTGAAATGACGGGGGCGTTGCAAGACGCCCTCTTCTTCGCATGGGAGGCGCTCTGTGAGGGCGATCCGTTTTTGGAAGATGCGAAGCTGACGGTGAACACCATTGCGCCGCGAAGCCGTTGCTTGGAGTGCGGGCTGGAGTTCGGTCACGACCAGTTTCATTGGGCGTGTCCGGAATGCGATTCGGTGATGGCCGAGATGATTGCCGGCCGCGAGCTGCAAATTGAGTCCATCGAGGTGGACATTCCCGATTCCGAGGACGAAGCATAATGGACGGCCGGGAGAGGGCGGCGGAGGCTGGTTGTGCGCTGCTGACCGTGGCGGCAACGCCCCATGCGGGGAAGACCTCCCTCATCATGGCGCTTATCGATGCGCTGCGTGATCAGCTGAACGTGGGCGTGGTGCTGGGGCGCGATGCGTCCGATGCGGATGCCGAGAAGTTCGTCGCCACAGGCGTGCCGGCCGTTGTGGTTGCCGGGCAGGGCGAAGGCGACTGGGAAAGTGCCCTCGGCCAGCTGGATCTCGCGCGGCTTGATTTGGCAATTGCGGAAGTTCCGCTGGAGAGTGCGCCCCTCGATTTGCTGCTGGTGTCGGCCGCCGAAGTGCTGCAGGGCCAGACGCCCGCTGCTGCGGCCCAGCACGCTCGCGCCATTGCCTTGAACAAGATGGACCTGGCGCCGCGCATCGGCTTTGACCGTTCCGCCCTGGAACAAGAACTGGCGGACCGCTATCCTCAAGCGGCCGTTTTCCCCACCTCCGCCACTACCGGCGCCGGTGTAGAGCCCCTGGCCGAGTGGGTTCTGGCCCGGCTATGAGACAAAGGGACACTCCTAATGTCTCATTTCTGGCTATTGCCGCGAGCTTGATGTCTAGATAGGAAATGAGACATTAGGAGTGTCCCTTTGTCTCGCTGTTGCGGCTTTGCAATGCTCCCGAAACAATGATGCGTCATACTGGAGGGCAACGATTCCCGGTGGGAAGGATGCCTGAATGAAGCCTGAAGAGATGTATCGCACCTGCGCTGACGCTTTGGGAAAATATGTTCGCGCCGCGGGGTTCACCGATGTGGTGATCGGGCTTTCCGGCGGCATGGACTCGGCGCTCGTGGCGGTCATGGCCGCCGATGTGCTGGGGCCAGAGCATGTGCACGGCGTTCTGCTGCCGGGGCCTTATTCGTCCGACCACTCGGTGGACGATGCGGAGGAATTGGCGCGCAACCTGCGCATTTCCACCCAGTCCATTTCCATCTGCGAGCCGTTTGAGGCCTTCGAGCATGTGCTTGCCCGCGCTTGCGGGGGGGAGCTGAAGGGGCTGGCGGCCGAGAACACCCAGGCGCGGTGCCGCATGATATGCCTGATGGCGCTTTCGAACACGCACGGCTGGATGATGCTGAACACGGGCAATAAGAGCGAAGCGCAAATGGGCTACTCCACCCTGTACGGCGACACGGCCGGCGCCTTCGCCCCGCTGGGAGGCGTGTACAAGACCGATGTGTACGCCATGGCCCGCTGGTGCAACCGCCGGGGCACGGAGCTGGGCCACGAGGGCCCCATACCCGTTCGCGTATTCACGAAGCCGCCGAGCGCCGAGCTGGCGCCGGGTCAGAGCGACGAGCGCAGCCTCGGCATCGACTACGACACGCTTGATCGCCTGCTCATCAGCGCCGTCGAGAAAGGCGCCTCTCTTGAAGAGGCGGCCGCCGCGGCAGAAATGGACATCGTCCGCGCTCGCAACCTTCTCGCCCGCGCCAAATCCTACGAATTCAAACGCGCCCTGGAGCCGCCCTATCCGCAAGCGAAATTCTACTGAGTTGGTTTGTTGAGGCCGCTTTCGTAGGCGAACACCACCAGTTGGGCGCGATCGTGGGCGTCGGTTTTGCTCATGATGCGCGCTAGGTGGGTTTTCACGGTGGCGGGGGAGATGAACAGTTCCTGACCGATTTCCTCGTTGTTCAGGCCGCGGCTCACCAGCAGCAGAATTTCCCGCTCTCGCTCGGTGAGGTCTGCCAGCTTTTCCCGCAGCTCGGCGGGGGTGGTGCCGCGGGCGGCGCCGTACTGGGGGCGCGAGGCCACGAAGGTCTCTACCAGGCGCTTCATGATCTTCGGCTGGATGAGCGCTTCCCCTTGGGCCACCACGTGGATGGCGTCCACAATCTCGTCGGGGTCCACGTCCTTGAGCAGAAAGCCGGAGGCGCCGGCCGCCAGCGCGTCGTAAACGTACTCGTCGGTGTCGAAGGTGGTCAGCACCAGCACGTGGGTGCGGCGCAAGAGCGGGTTGTGGGTAATGTCGCGCGTGGCCTCGATGCCGTTCTTGCGGGGCATGCGGATGTCCATCAGCACCACGTCCGGCTTGAGGGACTGGGCCAGGTCTACGGCCTCTTCGCCATCGCGGGCGAGCCCTACTACCTGAATGCCGGGGTAGGAGTCCAGGATCACCTGAAACCCGCGGCGTACCAGGTCTTGGTCGTCCGCCACCAGGATGCGCAGGGGCTCTTCTTCGTAGTCGGCCATGGGGTTCTCCTAATTGTCTGGCAAATTGGGGCTTGTGCCATTCTGCGGGCCTTCTGCGCCGAGGGGCACCGTTGCTTTCACGACGAAGCCGCCGTCTCTGCCGATGCCGGTTTGGAAGTTTCCGTGCAGAAGCCGCACCCGCTCCTCCATGCCCTTCAGGCCGTGGCCGCTCGTCTCGATGCGAGCGGGTTTGGGGGCGGTCCCGTTGTCCTGCACAACCAGCACCACTTGGCGTTGACCGTCCTTCTCCTGGCAGGCTAGAGTGATGGTGGCGCGGGTGGCCTGGGCGTGGCGCACGATGTTGGTGCAGGCCTCGCGGGCAATGCCGAACAGGGCCACGTCGATGAAGGCGGGAACGCTCGCGCGGTTGTAGCGTTCGTCGTCCAGGTGCGCCTCGATGCCGGCTCCCTCCAGGTATGCCAGAAGGTCCGGCAGCCGATCGCTGCCGGCGGTGGGGGAGGTCTCGGGCCCTTCTTCGCCGCTGCGCAGCACGCCAACCATTGCGCGCATTTCCGCGAGCGCATTCTTGGCGGTGGCGCGCACTTCTTGGATGGCGGCTTCCGCGGCAGCGGGATCGGTCTTCACCATGCGCTCCGCCACGGCCGCCTGTATGCTCACGGCAGAAAGGGAATGGGCGGTGATGTCGTGCACTTCGCGGGCAATGCGCACCCGCTCTTCCTCGACGCGCCGCTGCGCTTCCGTCTCGCGATTGCGCTCGGCGGCAAGAGCGCGCGCCTCGGCCTCTTCAGCGTAGGCGCGGTTCAGCTGCATGGCCTGCCCGGCCAGCGCGGCGGCTGCCAACAGCGCCAGGTTCTGGATGAGGGTGAGCTGCACCAGGTAAGAAGGGCGCATGGCCGTGGGCACGATGAGCACGAACAGGGCGGCGAAGCAGGCGGCAGCAATGGCCTCGGCGCGGCTGCGGTGATAGGCCACGGTGAACAGGGCCACCAGCGGTCCCACAATCGAAAGAGAGATTTCCTGAGAAGCGGTTTGCCCGAAGACCCAGGCGAAAAGCACGAACGCTAAGACGGGCCAGGGGAATTTGCGCCGCAGTGCCAGCGGCAAGGTGGTGACAGCTACGGCAGCGAAGGCGCTTGCGGTGGGCACGAGCGCCTCTATCCCCAAGAAGCGGCGCATGGCCTCGTCTGGCACCAGCAGGTTCACGGAGAGGTAGAGCTGCAGGCAGCCGAACCCGAAGGCGGCCAGCGCAATGGCCACATCCACCACCCAGTCGGTGGCGGTCATCTTGCGGCGTGTCATAAATAGTTCGTCCATGGTCCCATGATAGCGCAAGACCCGCGACCGGCCCGCCGCTAGCCCCCGAGTGCCACCCCTTCGTTATACGCGCAGCTTCTCGATAAGAGCCGCGTTGGGCTGGGCGGGACGAAACGGGATGGTACGGGACGAAGCGGGACGAGGTGTGTGGAGAAGCGCTCCTCGCGGCAAGCTCAACGGCTGCGGAGCCTATAGTTCTCCTTGCAACGAACCGCCCGGGGAGCCGGGCGCCAACTGAAAGGAATTCATCTCATGAAGATTTCTGCTCGCAATATCCTGAAGGGCACCGTGGAGAACGTGGCCGAGGGCGCTGTCAACGGCGTCGTATCCATCAAGGTGGGCAACGACACCGTGAAGGCCGACATCACCATGGACGCCATCCGCGACCTGGGCCTGGAGTACGGCCGTGAGTGCTTCGCCATTGTGAAGGCCACCTCTGTGATGTTCGCCACCGGCGAGGAGCGCCTGAGCTGCCTGTCCGCCCGCAACCAGCTGGCTGGCACCGTGGTCGAGGTGCGCGAGGGCGCGGTGAACGGCCACGTGGTCCTGGAGACCGCCGGCGGCATCCGCATCAAGGGCTCCATCACCAACGAGGCTATCGAGAACCTGGGCCTTAAGGAGGGCGTGAAGGCGCTCGCCATCGTGAAGTCCACCGACGTGATGGTGGGCGTGGAGTAACTCTTCGCCAAAACACTGGCACGGACCTTCGTCGCTGAACGCTTAGCCCCGCCGCTCCTCGCGAGCCGCGGGGCTTTTTCGCGCCGCGCGGGATGCGTTTCTGGGTGCGGCTTTTATGGCGACCTCGCAATGAGGCTCATGGTAAAATGACGGCTTGCTGTAATACTCTCAACAGGAGAAGAGTCATGATTGCTGTCCGCACCTCCCGTTTTCGTCGTATT
Organism: Eggerthellaceae bacterium; assembly: GCA_022791455.1. Taxonomy (GTDB): domain Bacteria; phylum Actinomycetota; class Coriobacteriia; order Coriobacteriales; family Eggerthellaceae; genus Parvibacter. The sequence goes on along the minus strand of JAAVZC010000007.1, from coordinate 93,250 downwards.
TCCCTGATGGGGGGTGCGCTTCTAGCCGCGATGCTGCTCTCTTTTGGCGTTTTCGGGGGTTTGAGCACGTCCTTCGCCTTGGCTGATCCAGTGGAAGGCCAGCCGGAAGCGCAGGAAAGCGCGCAGGTCGATGCTGCTTCGGCGGGCATATCCATCGATTCCGCCACTTCTGCCCAAACGTGGAGCGCGGGTTCGGGCACCGTTCAATACATTCCGTCCCAGGGCGGTGCTTCTGCGCGGTTGGTGCTGAACAATGCGCAGATTGACGCCGAAAGTGCCAGCGGCGTGGCGATTGAGTTCGCGAACAAGACGGCCCTTGTGGTGCAGGTGACGGGAAATAGCAGCATTTCGGGCGCGCGGGGGCTTTCGCTTTCGAACGCGGCAGTTTCCTTCGAAGGAAGCGGATCTGTGGCTTTCGAAGGCAACGCTGGCAGCGGTATCTTTGGGCAAGGCGATAGCTCCGTGCTTGTTGACGGATCGACGGTGAGCGCGGTTAGCTACTCGGCGGCAGCGCTTGATTGCCCCGAGGTGCGGGTGGCGTCGGGCGCACTCAAGGTAAACGGTGGGGCTCAGACCTATCAGGCAATGACCTGCGACAAGCTGCAGGTAACGGGTGGTTCGCTGATGGCCTCCGGCGGCACGAGCGCCTCGGCCATACAGCTGAGGGAAGGCGGATCCCTGATTCTTTCCGGCGGTGAAATTGAGGCAAAAGGAGCGAGGGAGGCCTCCGGACTCGTCCTTTCGGGGACGGCCGTCGTAACGGGAGGAACGCTGCGTGCTAGTGGCGACTTCGGCATTAACGTGACTCCTACGGGGCACTTGATCGCCGAAGGAGGCAGCATTGTGGTCCAGGGAGACTCGCTCGGCCTGCGCCTTTTCGATTCGAGCGCCTTTGACAGCGGCTCGAACGGCGGAGCCTACGTGCAGGTGAATTCAGCTGCACCGTCCTCGGATCTCCCGTCGTTCACGAGCGGCATTCTGGTGGTGGGCAAGACGGGCACCGTTCGCGGGCAAGACGTGACGCTTGCGGCCGACGTAACCGTTCCCAGCGGAACTGCTCTCACGATTCCCGCGGGCACTACCTTGACGGTGCCTGCAGATCGCACGCTGGTGAATGACGGCTCTTTGACCGTGCAGGGTTCGCTGGTCAACCGGGGTGTTGTGGAGGGCAGCGGTGATTTGACCAATAACGGCTCGATAGACAATCAGGGCACCATCCAAATGTCATTTGGCGAGTATATAGACGGAAGCGGCGTGTTCGCGGGGGATCCTCCCACGGTAACTGTTCCGAGCGATTGGGACGAGGGGATTTTTGTTCGGGGAGATAACGCTGCCGTGCGCTACATCGTGACCAACCCCGATGGCTCAACAGGGAGCATTGTGGCAACGCCGGCAACGGCTGGCGAGCCCTTCACGATTGTTTTGGACAACGTCACCATCGCCTCGGGTGAACGAGAGGTTGGCTTGCATGTGGGTGGCGTGGGCGACGAGCCCGCGCGCATCGTGCTCAAAGGTAACAGCAGCCTGAGCGGTAGCGTGGGGCTTGAGCTGAACGTGGCCGCCGTCGCCATCGAGGGCGACGGGTCTCTGGCAACCCATGGCCAGCAGGCCATCGTAATGTACGACGTGACGGGCGGCGACACCCCTGGTCCCCTTACTATTAAAAGTGGCACCGTGAAAGCGCAGGGCATTGTCGGAATTGCCGGTGGCCAGATTGCGTGCGAAGGTGGCACGCTGGTTGCGGAAGGGAAGCCTGTCGACGGCCTAGGAGAGGGCTTTGCCGCAGGCATCCGTGCCCATAGCATAAGTGGTACGGGCAATGCGTTCGTCGTGCTCAATTCCGCCGTTAATAGGGATACTTCCGAGCCGCTTCCCCTTGAGGGATTCACTTCCGGCGTTCTGATTATGGGCGATAGCGGGCAGCTTCATGGCGATTCGGTGACGCTGAACACCGATGCAGATGTGCCCGAAGGGGCCACGGTGCTTGTGCCGGAGGGCTCCACGCTCACCGTGCCCGCAGGGGTGACGCTCACCAATGATGGCACCATCAATCTTGACGGCGCAATTGTGGTAGAGGGAACGCTCGTGAATAACGGGATCATCAACGTGCGCGATGGCGCGCGGTTCGACGTAGCCCGGGGCGTGCTTGTTAACAATGGCCAGATCAACGGCTGGGCGCCCCCTGCGGACGAACCCGACGGCGAAGGCGGAGACGCGTCGGAGGGGGATGCAGGCGAACCCGACAAAGGCGGATCCGGCTCGGAGCCTTCGGGAAACGAGGCGGCCGACGAGGGCGCGGATGCTGCGGCGGCACTTCCCCAGACGGGCGATACGAGTGCTGCAGATTTCACTGCCCTTGCCATAACGGCCATCGCTGCAGCTGTCGCGCTCGCCCTGTCGGCCTGCCGTCTGCGTTCGTTCAGGACATATCGACGGTATTAAGAGAGCTTTCGCCATCCGCGAAAACCATTCCCAACTGGTGGTTCGTGGCGAGTTGCCCTTTCGGCACCTGCTTTGTCAATCATAGATGATGGAGAGAGCATATTCCAATTTCGTGTACATGATGTACAGAGAGTTTTAAAATTTCGTGTACACAGTGTACGCAAAACTGTATACGGGCCGGTGATCTGTCCGCGCGCATCTTTTAGCACTCGTAGACGATGCTGCCGAAGCGGGCGGCGTTGCCGTGGACGATGCGGGCGTACTCCGCCTGGAAGGCGCTGTTGGCCAGGGTTTCTCGCAGCGCGCGCAGGGCGAAGCGCCGCTCTGGGGCCTTCGACACCACCAGGTCTACCTGCTCTTTCTGCAGGGGGATGAAATCGATGCCAGTGACCTGGGCAGCCACCTGCTCGCCGATGACGGCCACGTCGGCTTTGCCGGCGGCTACCGCCTCGGCGGCAGCCAGCCCGCTGGGATAAACATGGTCGTAGCCGGCAACGGTAGCGAAATTCGCCTCCATAGAGACCAGCTTCTCATCCAACAGGATGCGCGAGCCACAGCCCAGTCCGCGGTTCGCCAGGCGTACGCCGTCGCGCAGAAGCGCGCCCCAAGAGGCCAGGTTCAGGGGGTTTCCGGGGGCAACGGCGAACCCTTGCCACCGTTCCACCAGGCGATACACCACAACGGGAAGGCCCGGTGCCAGCCGCTGCACGTAGGGGACGTTGTAGCTGTTGGTGCGTCGGTCGTACAAGTGCACGAGCGCCGCATCGGCCGAGCCCTCGTAAAGGGCCACCAGCGCCGTGTAGCTTTCGAGCCCCAGGCGGCGGGCGCGGATGCCCGATTGCTCCAGGCGCTCCACGAAAAGATCGGCGGGAATGCCCAGCCCGGCAATGGCCAGAGGCTCGCCGGCGCTTTTTGCGCGGCGGCTGGGAAGATCGGCCGTTGCGTCGGCGGTGGTGTTCAGCAGGGCGGGGGAAGGAGCGGCCCCGAGTTTCCCCGGCGCATTTTCGCTTGGCTCTGCAGCGCCGAACGTCCGCTTCCCTTCGCGGTACGCCTCTACATCGGCGGCAGAGAACAGGAGCTTGCGGCCCAGTCGGTAGGAAGGCAGCTCGCCCGACTTCGCCAGGGCGTAGACGGCGTTGCGGCCAATGTGCAGCCGCGATGCCACTTCTTCTGCGTTCAAATCTTGGGGGCTCAGCATCTATTATCCTCCTTGGCGAATATTATACGCGCTCAAGGCTAAGATAAATTGACAACTTGGCGCGGGGCGCACTTGTGGACAAACTCCGAAATCTGAGTCACAGACACTAAGATTTTTCCCGATTTTGTTGCAATCAACCGTGGCGCTGGTATCATGCATACCGTTCAATTAGCACTCGGTTAGTGAGAGTGCTAGCATTCCCCTCTCAGGGAGTGACAAGCATCTGCAAGCTATTGCAAGCGAAAGGAAGTCACTACGATGAATTTGAAGCCTCTGGGCGACCGCGTCATCCTTCGCCAGGATGAAGCGGAAGTCACCACTGCATCGGGCCTGTACCTGGCCTCTGCCGCGCAGGAGAAGCCCCAGACCGGCACCGTGCTCGCTGTGGGCGAGGGCCGCATGGACAAGGACGGCAAGTTCCTCCCCATGCCCGTGAAGGTCGGCGACAAGGTCATTTACAGCAAGTATGGCGGAACCGAAGTGGCCATGGACGGCGAGAACGTGCTCATCCTTCGCGCCGACGACATCTACGCCATCGTCGAGTAGCCGATTTCTGAATTATCAACTCGAAAGGACAGACAATGCCTAAAGAGATTTTGTTTGACTCCGATGCCCGCAGCGCGCTTGCTGCCGGCGTCAACAAGCTGGCCGACGCCGTCAAGGTGACGCTCGGCCCCAAGGGCCGCTATGTGGCTCTGGAGAAGTCCTACGGCGCGCCGCTCATCACCAACGACGGCGTGACCGTGGCCAAGGAGGTTGAGCTGGAGAACCCCGTGGAGAACATGGGCGCCCAGCTGGTGCGCGAAGTGGCCGTGAAGACCAACGATGTGGCCGGCGACGGCACCACCACCGCCACCCTTCTGGCCGACGTCATCGTGAAGGAAGGCCTGAAGAACGTCACCGCCGGTTCCGACGCGCTGGGCATCCGCCGCGGCATCGAGATTGCCACCGACGCCGTGGTAAAGGCCATCAAGGAAGCCTCCACCCCGGTTTCTACCGAGGAGCAGATTGCCAACGTGGGCACCATTTCCGCTGGTGACGCCGAGATTGGCACCAAGATCGCCGAGGCCATGAAGGCGGTAGGCAACGACGGCGCCATTTCCGTCGAAGAGTCCCAGACCTTCGGCCTTGAGATGGACATCGTAGAGGGCATGCAGTACGACCGCGGCTACATTTCCCCCTACATGGCCACCGACATGGAGAAGATGGAAGCGGTGCTGAAGGACCCCTTCATCCTGCTGACCGACCAGAAGGTCTCCTCCATCCAGGACATGGTTCCGCTGCTGGAAGAAGTCATGAAGTCCGGCCGCCCGCTGCTGATTGTGGCCGAGGACGTGGACGGCGAGGCGCTGGCCACCATTCTGCTGAACAAGCTGCGCGGCACCTTCAACTGCGTGTGCATCAAGGCCCCCGGCTTCGGTGACCGCCGCAAGCGCATCCTGGAGGACATCGCCGCCGTGACCGGCGCTCAGGTGGTGGACAAGGACTTCGGCATGACCATGGCCGACGCCACCGTCGCTATGATGGGCACCGCCCGCACCGTGAAGGTGACCAAGGACACCACGCTCATCGTGGACGGCGCTGGCGACAAGAAGGCTATCGAGGACCGCATTGCCGTCATCCGCGCCGAGCTGGAGCGCACCGATTCCGACTTCGACCGCGAGAAGCTGCAGGAGCGCCTGGCGAAGCTTTCCGGCGGTGTTGCCGTGCTGAAGGTGGGCGCTGCCACCGAGAGCGAGCTGAAGGAGAAGAAGTCCCGCATCGAGGACGCCCTGCAGGCCACCCGTGCTGCCGTTGAAGAGGGCATCGTGGCTGGCGGCGGCGTGGCGCTGATCAACGCCATCCCCGCGCTGGAGAGCCTGGACGTGGACACCGACGAGAAGGTGGGCGTGGACATTATCCGCCGCTCGCTGGAGGCGCCGCTGCGCTGCATCGCCGAGAACGCCGGCTATGAGGGCTCCGTGGAAGTGGCCGAGGTCAAGAAGGCCGCGGCTGGTTGGGGTCGCAACTACAAGACCGGCGAGACCGGCAACATGATCGAGATGGGCGTGAACGACCCGGTAAAGGTCACCCGCACCGCCCTGCAGTCCGCGGCTTCCGTGGCCGGCCTCATCCTCATCACCGAGGCCACTATCAACGAGATGCCCAAGGACGGTCCGGACCTGTCCGCTCTGGCCGGCGCCATGGGCGGTGGCGGCGGAATGTACTAGTCTTTCGTTCCGGTCGGCCTGACGGCCGACCGGACTGCTTGGCGCTGCAAGGCCACCTGGCAACCCGCCTTGCCTTTCAATTCCGACACGGCGCGTACCGAAGTACGCTTGGTCGGATTTCAAGGCAATTCGGGCCACCAGGTGGCCTTTCGCTTACCTGCCCTAGCATGGTGTGTTCTTGCGCAACATGTTGTTTCGTCATCCTGAGCGCAGCGAAGGATCTTCGCCGTTTTGACCCCGAAGATCCACACTGTGCTTCGGGGTCTATGGTCAGCTGGCCTTCTTTTCGTGATCCAGCAAGTCGAGAAGCTCTTGCTGTGAATGAATCCCCAGTTTCTGGTAAATGTGTTTGCGGTGCGTGGTTACGGTGTTGTAGGAGATGAAAAGGGTCTTAGAGATGAAGTTGGCGTTGCGTCCTTTCGCCAAGAAAACCATCACCTCTTGCTCGCGCCCAGACAATCCGTGTTGGTTCCCCACGGTTTGGCAGCGCTCAAGGAACCGATCCTCTCTTCTGGAGGGAAAAAGCTGGGCCATGGCGTCGACATCGGATTCGGTGAAAACCGAGAGGTAGCTCATGACAAGAAGGCATGCGAGCGCGGCGGTGGTAATTACGAGTGCGTTCAGCTCCTCGTGAACCGGTCCGAAAAGCGTGCGCGCCAAAAAGAACCCAACGAGGGTTCCTGCGGTCCAAGTGGCCCATATTGCGGAAAGGGTTGCTGCGGGGTTCTCGTCGCGGCGGCTTGTGAGGGCGATGGACAGCATCCAGGCTAGCATCCAGAGAAGCATGTACGATCCGGTGGTCAAGGAATAGGGAAAGATGCCCATGTCGCCATCCCAGGATGTTGGAAGCACAAGAATGCCCATGAGCGAAAGCAATAGTACTGCCCGGTAGGCGAGGGAGAGGGTGAACCGCTTCGGAAAAATGGCCAGACCGAATATGACGAGTGTGGCAAGTACTGCCACAATGAGAGCGCCCAATCCCAGCATAGCGACAAACCCCGTATTGCCAATCTCGTTTACGCCGGACTGCACGTAAAACGTTCGGAGGAATTCGGTGACGCCGCCCCAAATGGCAATGAGGATGGCGAATTTCGCGATGAGCCTTCGGTCAGAGACGGGCTGGGCAGCGATCACGCGAATCGGACGCTGTGCTTCGTCTTTGCCGCACTTGATCTGGCCGAATGTCCCGTGAAGGCCCAAGGCGATCCCGCTCAAGACGGCGCAGGTGGTCGAGCAGACGAGGGCGGGCGTTAGTACGAGCATCCCGAAAAGAAGAAACAGCACTACCGCTGATATGAAGGCTATGGCGCTGGTGGTGAGGCAGGTGCCGATGGGTAGTTTCGAGTATTGTTTTCCGAAAGCGAGGAGCAAAAATATCGAGCCGCCTCCGGCTATTATGCCACCAAGGATGCACAGGGGCAAAAGCGTTTCCGGCTTTGATCCAGAGAGCCCGAGCACCACGGTTCCGATACCCATGAGCGCGGCGGCAGCAAATGGGGCCCACCGCTTATCAAGGAGAAGCGCAAAGGGCGCGGAATTTCGAGCGATGATCAACAGATACAAAAGCTGTGCGAGTCCAACAAGCAGATAGGCGTGATCGAGTACTGCCTCAGGGCCTGCAAAGGAGCGTATGTAGGGGGTGACGCTGCGAAACATCATCAGCTGCCAGCCAATGAGGAGGGCGAGCCCTGCGCACAGTAGACCGAGTGCGGCGTATTGTTGGAACCCCTGTTTGGATAAAAGGCCCATCGAAGTACTTGCCCCCTCGCGTACCTTCGGACTATGACCATTTAGGTCATTATAGCGGTCGCAAGACAACGCACTCATTTTGTTGATTCGAAAAATCATCGATCGATATGGGGAAACGTAAAAATACCCTTCCGGAGGTGAGTCTTGTTTTCTGCCTAATTCTTCATAACCACCTTGTAGGGGGGAGTGCATCAAGCGCTCATGCCCCTTGCGGGGGTGATTACGGCTGAGCGCTTCGTTTGCGACTATTTCCTCGAGATGGAAGTCGTGCAGCAGCTTCGGCTTCCAAGGTTCGAGGAAAGAGGAGGATCTATGGGAAAGAGGAATCTTACCCGCCGCTCGTTTCTGAAGGTGGCTGCCGCTACCGCTGCCGCAGGGGCTTTGACCTCGACGGCGGCTGGCGCCGCGATGGCGGAAGTGGGCGAGGCGAGCGCGGGAGAGGTCAAGCGCATTCGCACCTGTTGCCGTGGTTGCGGCAAGATGGAATGCGGCGTTTTCGTCACGGTGGCTGACGGCCGCGTGGTCAAGATTGAGGGTGATGAGAGCGCCTTCCAGTCGATGGGCAACTGCTGCACGAAGTCTCAGGCGTCGCTGCAGGCCTGCTATCATCCAGCGCGCAACAAGCACCCCATGAAGCGAACGAATCCCAAGGACGAAGGCGATCCCGGCTGGCAGCGCATCAGTTGGGACGAGGCTTACCAGATCATGCACGAGAAGTTCACCGAACTGGCCAACAAATATGATGGCTCGAGCATGTTCGGCATGGGCGGCACCAGCCGTATCTGGTCGATGGCTCCGTATGGCGCGCTGGGTACCGCCATGGGCGGCTCCAATAACAAGTACACACCCAACCAGGTGTGCAAAGGTCCGCGCTGGTACGCGACCGGCATGGTGTCGTCGAACGCATTCAGCTTCATGGCGGTGGTGGACCGCCCGAAGGTTTACGTGCAGTGGGGCGGTTCCGGCGAGCTGTCGAACTACGACGATTCCTGCCGCACCGTGGTAGATTGCGGAAGCACATCCGACACCTATATCTCGGTTGACCCCCGTAAGACAAACCTGGGTCACGAGGCTGATATCTGGAACAACGTGTTCCCCGGCACCGACGCTGTTCTGGCGCTTTCATGGGCAAACGTCATCATCGAGAACGAGCTGTATGACCCCATCTACGTGAAGAAGTGGATGGATGCACCGTTTTTGGTGTGCGAGGACATCGAGCCGTCGGGCTGGATGCTGCCCGGGCGCAGCTCCTATGAGGTCAAGACGCGTCTGCTCAAAGAGAGCGATATGGTGGAAGGGGGCAGCCCCAAGCGTTTTATGGTTTGGGACACCATTTCCGACGGGCTAACCTATTACGATTGCGAGACCTGCTTGTGGGAAGGGGAAACCTGGCAGCCCGCCACTGAGGGCAAGGAGGCTGCTCAGGATCTTCCGGCCGGTGTTGCCCAGGGATTCGTGCTGAACGCCACTGGTTTCGGTATCGAGGATGGCTTCGAGCGCGAAATCGACCCAGCAATTTACGGCGAGTTCACTGTTACCACCAAGGACGGTTCTGCCCATACGGTGCGGCCGGTTTGGGAGCATTATCGCGAGATGTGCGCTCAGTATTCGCCGGAAAAGGCTACCGAGATTTGCGGCGTGGCCCCGGAGAAGATTGAAGCGGCGGCGAAGGCGTACGCCACGCGCCTCGACCCCTCCACTGGTTATGGCAACGGTGGCATTCAGTACATGCTCGCTGTAGAGCACGCGGGCAACTGTGTGCAGAACTGCCGCTGCATTGACGCATTGACGGCTATGACAGGCAACTACGATACTCCGGCAGGAATGCGCGGCCCCACTACATTCACGTTTGACGGTGAGTTGGTGGGTGGCATGCCTGATGTGATGGGAGGCGGCCCCCGCTCCGATCTCCCCATCATCGGTAAGGAGAAGTTCCCGCTCTATTCCACGTATGCTCCGCAGTGGTCAGATGCTGAAACGCTTATGGAGGCAGCCCATACGGGTGAGCCGTACCCCATCGTCGGCGGGTTCTGCATGTCGGGCGACTTTATGTCGATGGGCAACTCGCTCTACAACTGGGAGGCGCTCAAGGGCTTCGACTTCTGGGTGGTGGCCGACCTGTGGCTCACTCCCACGGCGGGAGCGGCGGATATCGTGCTGCCGGTGTGGCATTGGCTGGAGGTGAATTCGCCTCGCAAGAGTCAAGGGTCTTCTGGCGCTGCGGGGGCTACTTGCCGCTGCGTGGATCCGCCGGCAGATTGCCGCTGGGACCCGGAGATCACCATTGGCCTGTTCAAGGTGCAGGGTATTCCCTGGAGCCAAGGTGAAGGCGACGAGCAGTGGCCCAATTGGGAAGGGGTGTGCAATTCCGTACTTCGGGGCACCGGCATGACCTGGCAGGAATTCGCTGATAAGTTTCAGAAGGAAGGGTGGATCGACTGCAAGAAGGAGAACCCGGATGACTGGGGCACGTATCGCCGCTACCAGACCGGCGCCCTTAACGGCGGGAAGCCCGGCTATCCCACTCCTTCAGGCAAGCACGAACTGTGGTCGCTGGTCATGGAAAGCACCTATCCGGATGGCCGCTACAACCTGCCCACCTTCGTAGATCCGCCGCAGTCCATTCGCAGCAAGCCCGAACTTTACAACGACTATCCCTACACCATGACCACCGGGCGCCGCATCCCCGTTTACTTCCATAGCGAGCACCGTCAGCTTCCTTGGTGCCGTGAGCATTGGCCGGCGCCGCGTGTGGAGATCAATCCCAACATGGCCGAGCGTTTGGGAATCAGCCAGGGTGATTGGTGTTGGATCGAGACGGCCAGCGGGAAGATTCGCCAAGTAGCCGACTTGTATTACGGCATCCAGGATGGCGTAATCAACTGCGAGCACCAGTGGTGGCTGCCGGAAATTAACGCTGCTGGGCGTGGATTCGAGCTGGTGGGCGTGAACTGCTTGGTGGACCGCACAGCGCAAGACCCCTGCGTGGGCACTTCGAACCTGCGCGCCTACCCGGTGAACATTTACAAAGCAACGCCCGAGAACTGCCCGGGTGGATCGGTTGTGCCCATCGGCTATGACGGACAGCCGATGATCTGCGATGCCTCCGATGAGCGTTTGAAGGAATGGCTGCCCACCTATGAGGGAAGGGACGACTAATTATGACCCAGTATGCTATTGTCACCGACTTGAATCGATGCGTCGGCTGTCTTGCCTGCAGCGTGGCTTGCAAAGTGGTGAACAACGTGCCCATTGGCGCCTATTGGAATAAGGTTCTGCGCGTGGGGCCCAATCCGACGGCGGGTGGATCGGGAGACTACCCGGATGTGGATCTGTACTTTCTTCCGTTGAGCTGCCAGCACTGCGTGGATCCCGCCTGCGTGAGCGTGTGCCCGACCGAAGCGAGCCATAAGACCGCAGACGGAACGGTGCAGATTGACAAGGCCAAGTGCATCGGGTGCCAGTTCTGCGCCATGGCCTGCCCTTACGGGGTACGGTATCTTAATGAGGAAGAGAAAGTGGTCGAGAAGTGTACGCTCTGCGAGCAGCAGACGGCCCAGGGGGAGCTTCCTCAATGCGTTGCCCAGTGCGGTGGGCGTGCCCGCTTCTTCGGAGATTTGGAAGCCGGCTTGGACTCCTTCGTCGGTCCGGCCAACCCAGGAGACTCCTCGGCCAGCTACGAAGAGATGCATGCGGCACGTGTGAACTTGCGCGATGCGGTAAACGAGTTCTCGGACAGCGATGTTTACGAACTGCCCAATGCGGGCAACAATCCCTCGTATCGCTATATTCTGCGTAAGATGACCTGGCAGGGATAAGCCCTTCTCTCGTTGCCTCGAGATCCCCTTTGTCTTGGGGCGGCTATCATCGGCGAGGATCGCCCGGATCGTGAGTCCGGGCGATCCTCTGCTTTCTGAGCGCAGCGAAGGATCTTCGCCGTGTTGACCCCGAAGACCCCTTGCTGCGCTCAGTGGGTGATTTCTCGTCATCTCGACCGGAGCGGCTTTAGCCGCGTAGTGGAGAGATCTTTCCCGCTGAGAAGATCTCTCCACTACGGCCCTTCGGGCCTCCGGTCGAGATGACGAAGAGGGAGGGCCTTTCGCTTACCCGTCCTAACATGGTGTGTTTTCCCAGTTGGGTTATTTTCGTCATCCTGAGCGCAGCGAAGGATCTTCGCCGTGTTGACCCCGAAGACCCCTTGCTGCGCTCAGGCGCGACTGCTGGCTTAAATCAGCAGGTCGTCGATCTTTTCGTAGCTGCCGATTCGGTGGCTTTCCAGGGCGTTGCTGCCGATGACGTACAGCACGTCGCCGATCCGCACGCCGCGGGTAGAAAGCCAGCCGGTGTTGTTGACGTGCTCGCGCATCTTCTGGTCGAACGCGTCGTTGTTGTAGCCGAAGACGCAGTACTCGGGCCCGTCTCCGCCGTCGATGGCGAACCCGATGATGTCGGTTTCCGGCTCGATGAGGGCGGCCTTGTAAGAAGTGAACACATCGGAGTAATACACCTGGTCCAGCACGCTCGTGGCTACTTCTGTCACATTGGTGGGGTCGGACACGTCGAACATCGAGAGCTTCAGTCCGTCGGTAGCGCCGGCGTCATCGGCGCTCATGCCAATGCCCAGCAGCAGCCCGTCGCCATAGGGGTGCAGGTACTCGCTGAACCCGGGGATCTTCAGCTCGCCGATGATGCGGGGGTTCGCCGGATCGGACAGGTCCACGCTGAACAGCGGGTCTACCTGCTTGAAGGTGACGAAGTAGCCGGTTTCACCGAGGAATCGGGCGGAGTACACCTGCTCGCCGGGGGCAATGTTGTCGATGCGCCCGGTTTCTTCCAGTTGGTCGTTCAGCACATACAGGGCGTTTTCGGTATTGCCGTCGGCGTCGTAGACGGTGGTTACCACGCGCAGGTGGCCGTCGAATTCATCCAGGCTGAAGCTGTCGTCCACCATGCCCGCCAGCTTGACCTGGGCGTCGCCCTGCAGCTTGCCATCCTTAAAGGTGAACTTGCGGATGCAGGTTTCCACGGTGGGGCCGTTGCTCGCCTCGTCCGAAGTCGCATCGTCTTCTGCAGTCTCCATGCGGGCCAGCGGCACGAAGTTGTAGTGCTGGCCGGTGGTCTCGTAGGCGAAGATGTTCTCGCCGCTCATATACACGTCGCCACTCTGGCCCAGAATGGCCTTCTGATCCACCACGGTGCCCGGGTCATCCAGCTTCACCGAGGTGATAACCAGATAGCTGTTGCCCATCCCGTCGGGGGGCAGGTAGATGTTGCCGCACTTCATCACTTCGCCGTCGACGGTGGGAGTGTAGGCGGCGGGGTTCTCGCGACTTTCGGTGTCCATTTCCCACTGGTCGCTGAACAAGTAGGCGTAGCCGTCGGCGACGCGTGCGGTGCGGTAGCTGCCGCTTTGGCTGATCGATGCGATGCGAGTGGGGTTAGCCGGGTCGGACACGTCGTAGGTGTCCATGCGGGTGTGGGGCGGCTCGAAAGTGAAGGTGCCGTCCGGCTGCTCTTTCCCCTCGGGATAGACGGTGCAGAAGGCCAGCAGCCGGCTCCCTTCCAGATAGAACTCGCTCAGCTGGGCGTCGCCTTCCATGGCGATGGTGCCTAGTTCGCTCATGTGGCCGTCGCCGGGATCGACGATGGTAATGGTGCGGGCGTCGTCTTGCATCACGTACAGGCGGTTGCCGTCGGTCTTCACGGAGTCCGCTTCGCCCACGCCGTCGGTGCGGACGTTGGTGTCGGTGAAGGAGGTGGCGGACTTGGCCGAGGAGAGGCCCTCCATCTCGGTGGCGGCGATCTCTGCGCGGGCGCTGTTGGCTGCAGCGCCGTCGGCCATGAAGGTGCTGGCCTGGGTCGCCGCCTCCTGCGAGGCCACCAGGCAGGCGCGGATTTCCTCGTAGGACTGGGCAGTGGCGAAAGGGTCTTCGGCAGTGGCATCGGCCGCATCTTCCAGCGCGCTCAGGTCTGCGGCGTTCAGGTCGTTCTGGGGCAGGGCGTCGGGGGCCGGGTCGAAGCCGGTGTTGAAGGGGCCGAAGGGCGCGCCGTTCAGGGCGACGGCCGCTACCACGCCCACGCCCGCCAGCAGCGCCACGCTAGCGGCCACCGCCACCGGCCAACGGCGGCTCGTGCGGCGGGGGGCGGGGCCGTCCTTGGGGACAACGGTGAAGGCGGCGGTCTCGGGCGAGACGGCCGCGCCGGTTTCGGCGGCCTCGGTGCTCAGCCGCTTCGCGATGGCCTCAGGCTCAAGGCTTGCGGGCGCGGGGTGGCTTTCCGCATCTGCCCGCAGGGCCGCGGCCACTTTCTCGAAATCGTTCTGCGTGCTCATTTCGTCACACCTTCCAATTGTTTCGCCAGCTTCTCGCAGGCCCGCTTGCGGCGGGACCGCACGGTGGCGGCGTTCATGTTCGTCATGGCCCCGATTTCCGCGGACGTGTAGCCGCCGAACACCGACAGCGCCACAATCAGGCGGTCCTCGTCCGTCAGGCTTCCCAGCGCTTGGGAGAGGGCCATCGAGACGGCCGGGTCAGCACCCGGCGCCATGGTGTCCGGCACCTCTTCCACCGGCTCTGGCGGCCGCTTCCGCAGCCGTTTGCGGCAAACGTTCGCCGTGATGGAGAACATCCAGCTTTTGAAGGCGCCGTTGTCGCGCAGATTAGCGCGGCCGGCGAAGGCTGCCATCACCGCTTCGCTCACGGCGTCTTCGGCATCGTGGGCGTTGCGCATGGTGTACAGCGCGAACCGGTAGAGGTCCTGGTAAATGAGCCGGTAGTGCTCGGTAAACTCATTGACGTTCATTCGTTTGGGGCTCCTGCATTGGTGAAAAAGACGTCTCGTATATAAGAGTCTTGGGGTGGGCCGAGTGTTGCGTCGATTTTGGAAAAAATCATAAGGTAGAATAACGGTTCATTCTTCAAGAAAAGGACGCGCGCGTATGGCATTTCTTTTGGGCTGCGAAAAAGCTGAAGTCGATTTCCCCACCAAGACGGTGTTCTCGGACATTTCCCTGGGCGTGGACGAGGGGGACCGCATTGGCATTGTGGGGCGCAACGGCGACGGCAAGTCCACGTTGCTGCGGTTGCTGGCGGGGCTGGTGGAGCCCGACGAGGGGCGGGTGCTCACCACGCGCGGCACGCGGGTGGGCATCCTGGGCCAGGCGGACGCGCTGGCCGACGACGCCACAGTGCGCGAGGCCATTCTGGGCGACATGCCCGACTACCAGTGGGCGAAGGACGGTCGCATCAAGAGCGTTCTTGCGGGGCTGGTGGCTGACATCCCCGGCGATCGACTGGTGGGAACCCTGTCCGGCGGTCAGCGGCGCCGGGTGGACCTGGCACGGCTGCTGGTGGGGGAGTGGGATGTGCTCATGCTGGACGAGCCCACGAACCATCTGGACATTCGTGCTATCACCTGGCTGGCCGGCTATTTGAAAACCATGTGGCGCAAGGGCCAGGGGGCGCTGTTGGTGGTTACCCACGATCGCTGGTTTTTGGACGAAGTATGCACCTCCATGTGGGAAGTGCACCATGGGAAAGTGGAGCCGTTCGAAGGCGGCTTTTCTGCCTACATCCTGCAGCGCGTGGAGCGAGAGCGGCTGGCGAATTTGGCGGAGCAGAAGCGGCAGAACCAGCTGCGGCGCGAACTGGCCTGGCTCTCCCGCGGTGCCCGCGCCCGCGCCACCAAGCCGAAATTCCACGTGGCCACCGCCCAGGCGCTCATTGCCGACGTGCCGCCGCTGCGCGACGAGCTGGCCCTCAAGCGCATGGCCATGGCGCGGCTGGGAAAAGACGTGGTGGAACTGAAGGGGGTCACGGTGGCGTTCGGCGCCCACAAGGTGCTCGACGACGTGTCGTGGATCATCGGTCCCGGCGACCGCTACGGCATCGTGGGCGGCAACGGCGTGGGGAAGACCACCCTGCTGCGCACGTTGCAAGGGGCGCTCGAGCCCACGCGCGGCCGCGTGAAGATTGGCAAGACGGTGCGGTTCGCCGTGCTTTCCCAGCATTTGGACGAGCTGACGAAGTTGGGGGACGACCGTGTTCGCCAGGTGATTTCCCGCTACAGCCGCCGCACTATGCTGGATGGCAAGGAGATGACGCCGGCCCAGGTGCTGGAGAAGCTGGGTTTTTCCAAGGCCGATTTGAACGAGCCGGTATGCGACTTGTCCGGCGGTCAGAAGCGCCGACTGGCGCTCATGCTCATTTTGCTGGACGAGCCGAACGTGCTCATCTTGGACGAGCCGGGCAACGACTTGGACACCGACATGCTGGCCGCGGTGGAGGACTTGCTGGACGGCTGGCCCGGCACGCTTTTGCTGGTGACTCACGACCGCTATTTAATGGAGCGCGTGACCGACCACCAGTTCGCCATCTTGGACGGAAAGGTGCGCCATCTGCCTCGCGGCGTCGAGGAGTACCTGGAGCTGGCGGAGCGGGCCGAAGTGGCCGGGGCGCTGCCGGCGGGGTTCGTGACAGCGCAGGAGCAAGCGGCCGACGAGGTAGCCGGGAAGGCGGAGGCGCTGGCCGCGGCGGCTGGGGAGGCGACGCCTTCGGCACCGAAGCTTTCCGGAGGAGAGATTCGCACGCTCAAGAAGCTGATGGCCTCTAACGAGAAGAAGACCGAAACGCTGCGGGGCAAGATCGAGGCCAAGCAGGAGGAAATGACCGCCTGCGACCCTTCGGACTACGTGGCGCTGGGCGCCCTGCAAGGCGAGATTGCAGCGTTGGAAGAGCAGATAGAAGCCCTCGAACTAGAATGGCTCGAAGCCGCCGAAAAACTGGGGGAGTAGCCTGCTTGCGACTCCTCGCGGGGCGGCGGGGCGGGGCAACCCTCAGTCGCGCAGACAGTCCTCGCTGCGCTGCGGAATTCGCTTGGTGAGGGCCGTCCCGCCCCGCTGATTAGTTGACGTGATTGCCTGGCGTCCTTTTCGCCCCCCGTCGTCATCCTGAGCGGAGGCCGTAGGCCGGAGTCGAAGGATCTCCCGCTATTTCCCCATAAGGTGCCGCACGGCGGCCACGGGGTGTTTCGTCAGCATACGGGGGCCGGCGTAGCGCATGATGGCGCGGATCTTTTCCTGCTCTTCGGGACGGTAGCAGTGATTGCCGCATTTTTCGCAAGACACTTTGTTCTCCATGCGGCGGCAGCGGTCGGTGCGCAAAACGGCGTAGTCGTCGATGGCCTTGCATTCGGGGCATAGCGCTTCGCCGCAATGGGCGGTCTCGGTGCGGTTGTCGGAGGTGTGGTTTCCGGCGCAGTATATGGCCACCATCTGAGAGATGGTGCGCTTCTCGCGCTGGCGGCGCTTCGCCACCTTGGGGGTGTCGTTTAAGTTTTTCATGGCTAACAATATATTGCAGATCGCCAAAAGTTTGGAGACGCGCGGAATCATTCCCATGGAACTGCTACAATTTTTAGCCGACTTTTTACGAAACAGCGGAGGAGCGCCGAGCATCATGGCCGAAGCCGAAAACCACATTCCCCAGAACGACCCCGTATTTGCCGAGGAGCAGGCGCATCTTTCCGCCACCTATCGTGCGCTCCAGCAGATTGGCCGCACCACGGCGCGGGCGCTCGAGAAGGCGGCGCTGGAGGCGGCGGCCGACAAGGAGTCGATGGCCGACGAGCTGACGCGCAACTTCGCCACAGCCGACGATGCGCTGGAGAGCTGGGCGGACTTCGCCGCCATGGACAAGATCATCGACGGCTATAACCTGGCCCAGACCGCCAACGCCGAGAAGATGAAGACGGTGGAGCTGCTGCTCAAGCGCCCCTATTTCGCCAAGATCGTGGTTACCCCCAAGCACAACGGGCGGCAGCGCGAGCTCTATATTGGCGCCGCCGGCATCGCGGGCGAGGACTATCGGCGTCTGGTGGTGGACTGGCGCAGCCCGGTGGCCGAGGTGTACTACAACCAGTCGGACGGGGCCACCTCCTATAAGGTGGACGGGCGCACTATCGAGGTGCAGCTGGATCTGCGCCGCCAGTTCGACATCGATGAAGATCGCCTGAACGCCTACTTCGATACTACGGTGGCCATCGAGGATCCGCTGCTGCTGGCGTCGCTCGCCCACGAGCGCAGCGCCCAGATGAAGGCCATCACCGCAACCATCCAACGGGAGCAGAACACCGTGGTGCGCCACGAGGACGTGCCGGTGCTGCTGGTAAACGGCATCGCGGGCAGCGGCAAGACGTCGGTCATGATGCAGCGCATCGCCTACCTGCTGTTCCAGAACCGCTCCGACCTGCGGGCCCAAGACGTGTTCCTGATTTCGCCCAACCCGCTGTTCGCCCGCTATATCGAAAACGTGCTGCCGGAGATGGGGGAGTCCAACCCCGAGACGCTCACCTGGGAGCAGTTCGCGGCGGAGCATCTGCCGGCGGGGCGTGGCGCGGGCTCGGCCACCGTGCCGCTCGAGCGGCTGGCGGCCATGGAGGCTGCGGTGGCCCACCTTGAGTTCCAGGATGGCGACTTCTGCGACATCACGCTGCACGGCACGCGCCTGTTGGCGGCCGACCAGGTGCGCAAGCTGTCCGAGAAGTACGCCCATCTGGCGGCCGGTCCGCACCGGGTGGCGCTGATGCGCGAGGAGCTGTGGAGCAAGTTGGAGTCGCGGCTGGCGTCGATGGCGGCGTCGGACGGAATTCAGGACGAGATCTCGGCGCTCTCCATCGAGGAGCAGCTGCGGGTGCTGGGGGAGACCTTCGACCCCTCCACCGAGCAGGAGGCCCGCGAGCAGGCGCTTACCTACGTGAAGGATCGCTTCGCCGCCGCGTTCGACATGGTGGAGCGGGACGAGTGGCTCAACGTCGAGGCCATCGGCAGCCGCTTGGCGGGGGCGCCCCACATCGGTTCGCTTGAATGGCTTTTCGCTAAGATTTTGGTGACGGGGCTCTCGAACCCGGATGCTCGCTACGTGATGGTGGACGAGGTGCAGGACTACACCGAGGCGCAGCTGATGGTGCTGGCGGCTTATTTCCGGCGCGCCCACTTCCTTTTGCTGGGCGACCCGAACCAGGCCATCACCGAGGGGACGGCAACGTTCGATCAGGTAAAGCAGCTGATGGCGTCGCGTTTCGGGCAGGTGGAGGAGTGCGGGCTCATGACCAGCTACCGCTCGTCGCCCGAGATCACGGCGCTTTTTGCCGGATTGGCCGCCGATGAAGCGGGGATGGAGATTTCTTCGGTGAGGCCGGCCGTCGATGACGTCCGGTTCGTCGATTGCTCTGACAAGGGCGGTCAGGAAGCGGCGCTGCGCGCCGCCGTGCGGGCCGCACGCGAGGCCGGCGGCCTTGCGGCCGTGGTGGTGCCCTGGAAGAGCGACATGAAGCGGACCGCCGCCCTGCTCGAGGGCGAAGACGTTCTTTCGCTGACGGATGCGGACGCGCTTCCCGCAAGCGGCGTGGTGCTCGTGCCCCTCAAACTGGCAAAGGGCCTGGAGTTCGACAGCGTCGTCGTGCCGGACGCCTCGGAGGCGGTTTTCCCCGCCGGCGAGGACATCGCGCGCCGGCGCCTCTACACTACCATCTCCCGCGCAACGTCCCACCTGACCCTCATCTCAAAGGGAAAGCGCACAAACTGGCTCAGCTAGCACGTCAAAATGCCGGTTTCGGACTTTTTCTTGCACAGTTTTCACCGATCTGGGTAATAACCGAAAGGCGGCTTGTTGGTTGTGTAGGCTGGCTCGAGCAAAACCGCAGTTCAGAGAATGCCCATGCATCCAATAGGCTATGAGCATTTGCCCTGGGGCAACCTCTATGTCGTCATTTTTGCGTGCAATTTACCCAGATCGGTAAAAACTGTACAGATATAGGCACGGCGCATGCTGCATCTGGCGGATTGTTGCTACCTGCGCGCGTCGATAGGGGAGTTGCGGTCTGCCACTCGCAAAAAGCGCGCGACGACTGTCCCCGTTCTTGCGTAGACTGTGGCGAGTTAGAAAGGATTGAAATGGAACGCCGGCCTGTAATTGGCATCACCTGCACACTCGACACCGAAGCGAATCACGAGCGCGTGAACTGTGAGTACATTGCGCGCGTTTCTGCGGCAGGCGGTACGCCCATTCTTCTTTCCCCCGTCCCGGGCGGTCAGGCAGCCAATGAGGCGATGGCCGAGCGCTATCTTGCCCTTATCGATGGCCTGCTGCTTTCTGGTGGCGGAGACATCCTGCCCTGCCATTACTCCACGGCCGACACCACGGAAGAGGCGCTGCAGCTTGTGGACTTGGTGGACGAGAACCGCGACTGGTTGGAGCTTTTCCTGGCTCGTGAAGCTCGGCGCCGCCATCTGCCCACGTTGGGCATTTGTCGTGGCTTTCAAGTGATCAACGTGGCCGCCGGCGGCACTATGCACGCAGATCTCCTCGCCGAGGGGCTGACAACCCAGACCCACCGCCAAGAGCCACCCTACACTCTCTGCACCCATACGGTGCGCTTCAGCCCGGAGACCCACATTGCCCCCTTGGTGGGTGACGCCATCACAGACTGCGCGGCCCTGTCGCCGTCGACACATGCGGCGCGAACGAACAGCATGCATCATCAAGGGGTGGCGTCTCTTGGCGAGGGGCTGACGCCCATCGCTTGGTCTGGCGCCGTCACGGAAGGCCTCTACGATCCGGAGCATCCGTTCTACCTAGGAGTTCAATGGCACCCGGAGTACTTGGATGCGCAGGCCCCGTTGTTCGAGGCGTTTGTCGACGCCTGCCACTAACCAGCAGCAAAAGAAATGCCGGGCAGCTGCCCGGCATTTCTTTTCGTGTATGGCACTTCCTAGCCTTGATGCGGCTGCCAGCCTCTAATCCCCCAGCGCGCTCTTCGCGTGGATGGCGTCCGTGGGGGGCACCTCGTCGTCGGGGCGACGGCTCTTCGGCGGCACGATGAAGATAAACACCAGCACGCTCGCCAGCAAGCAGAACGGGTAGAACAGAAGCGGAATGATCTGGAACGCCGAAATAGCCTGCCCCAGCTCGGCGCAGGCAGAGATGGCCACCAGCATCTGCGCGCCATAGGGCAGCAAGCACTGCATGACGCAGGAGAACGTATCCAAGATAGAGGCCGTCTTGCGGCGCGTGATGCCGTAAGTCTCCGCCATCTGACGGGCGATGGGGTTGGCCATCACAATGGCCACCGTGTTGTTCGCAGTGGCAACATCCATGGCCGCCACCAGCAAGCCCATGCCCAGCTGGCCGCCCTTGCGGCTCTTGAACAGGCTCTGGATGCCGTTCAGCAGCGCCGTGAATCCGCCGTACTCGCGAATAAGGGCGCAGATGGCGCTCACAAGCACCGCCACCATTGTGGTCTCGAACATGCCGGCGGCGCCGGAGCCCATGTTGGCCAGCAAGTCGGTAGCTGCCACCGAGCCCGTAGCCACCACGATGATGGCGCCGGACACCACGCCCAGCAACAGCACGATGAACACATTCACACCCACAATGCCGCCAATGAGCACGATAAGATACGGCACCAGCTCGATCAGCTGGTAGTCGTTGGTGACGCCGTCGGCTATGGGCACTCCCAGCGTCATGGCCAAAATGATCACCAGCGTCACCAGCGCGGCCGGCAGCGCAATCTTGAAGTTCTCGCGGAACTTGTCTTTCATCTGACACCCTTGGCCCTGGCAGGCGGCAATGGTGGTATCCGAGATGAACGATAGGTTGTCACCGAACATGGCGCCGCCCATAACGGAGGCGACGCACAGCGGCAGGCTGAACCCGGAAGCGGTGGCCACCGCCACGGCAATAGGCGTGATAAGCGTGATGGTACCCACCGAAGTCCCCATGGAGATGGACACGAAGCAGCTGACCACAAACAGCACCGCCACCGAGAATTGCGGCGGAATAATGTCCAGCATGAAGAAGGCCACGCTCTCGGCCGAGTTGCGACCCACCGTGCCCACGAATACGCCGGCCGCCAAGAAGATGAGGATCATGGTGACGATGGTCTTGTCGCCAATGCCGCGCCCCATGATCACCAGCTTGTCGTCGAACGACAGCTTGCGGTTCTGGAAGCACGCCACCAAAAGCGCCACCAAGAAGATCACCACAATCGGAATATTGTAGAAGCCCATAGGTATCTGCATGCCGTACTCGAACAGAATGCCCAGGCCCAGGTAGAGCACCAGGAAAACCCCAATGGGCAGCAGTGCTCTCACATTTCCCTTTTCCATGTTCCCTCTTTTCTAAAAACGTCTTGGAGCAGTGTAAAGCAACTGCGGCCGGTGACAGGAAACCTTTCGGTACGGTTCGGTTTTTCGGCGCAGCGCCCCGTAGCGGCGGGGCTGGTTTAGAATAGAGGGCCGCCCCCACCTCAAGGAGAAGCCATGACCGAAGACACTTCAGCGCCCGAAAACGCCCAGCCCGACGCATTTGCGTTTGGCTCGTTGGGGCAGCTGGCGCCCTCATGGTGGGTGGAAGAAGGCGAAACGCAGGAAAGCCTGGAAGCGGCCGACCCGTTCATGAGTGCCGAAGAGGCGCTCGAGACCTTCCTGGAATGGGTAGACGCGCGCGGCATCACGCCGTGGCCCCACCAGGAAGATGCGCTGCTGGACTTGGCGGCGGGCAATCACGTGATTCTGGGCACGCCCACGGGGTCAGGGAAATCCCTGGTGGCCGAGGGACTCTGCTTTCTGGGCCTTGCCACGGGTAAGCGCAGCTACTACACCGCGCCCATCAAGGCGCTCGTGAGCGAGAAGTTCTTCCACATGGTGGACATCTTCGGTCGCGACAACGTGGGCATGATCACGGGCGACAGCTCCATCAACACCGAAGCGCCCATCATCTGCTGCACCGCCGAGATTCTGGCCAACCTGGCGCTGCGCGAGGGCGCAGAGGCAGACGTGGGCTGCGTGGCCATGGACGAGTTCCACTTCTACGGCGACCCGGATCGCGGATGGGCCTGGCAAGTGCCGCTCATCGAGCTGGCGAAAACCCAGTTCTTGTTGATGAGCGCAACGCTGGGCGACACCTCAAGCATTGCCGCGGCGCTCGAAGTGCGTACGGGACGCACCGTGGACGTGATCGCCGACGCGCCGCGCCCGGTGCCGCTTTCCTACGAATACACCCTCGACCCGCTGGAGGCCACGGTAGAACTGGGGTTGCGCCGAGGCGAGGCGCCACTTTACATCGTGCACTTCTCCCAAGATGAGGCGCTGGACAACGCCCGATCGCTGGCCAGCTACGGCGTCTCCACCAAAGAGCAGCGCGAGGCACTGAAGGACGCCGTCAAGGGCACGAAGTTCACCACCCCCTTCGGCAAGATCCTCCAGCGGCTGCTGCAAGGGGGCGTCGGGGTGCATCACGCCGGCATGCTTCCGCGCTACCGATTGCTGGTGGAGCGGCTGGCCCAGCAAGGGCTGCTGCCGGTCATCTGCGGCACCGATACGCTGGGCGTGGGCATCAACGTGCCCATCCACACGGTGTTGCTCACCCAGCTGACGAAGTTCGACGGCGTTAAGATGCGCCGCCTGCGCTCCCGCGAGTTTCACCAGATAGCCGGCCGCGCCGGTCGCGCCGGGTTCGACACCGAGGGCATGGTGATCGCGCTGGCGCCGGAGTTCGAGATCGAGAATCACAAAGCGATGCTGAAAGCAGGCGACGACCCCAAAAAACAGCGCAAGGTGAAGAAAAAGAAGCCGCCCGAAGGCTTCGTGAGCTGGAACAAGCAAACCTTCGAGCACCTCATTGAAAAGCCGCCCGAGACGCTGGTGCCGCGCATGCGCATCACGCATTCCATGGTGCTCTCGGTGGTGTCGCGTGGCGGCGATGCCCGCGCGAACGTGCGGCAGCTCATCGAGGACTCCGCCCAAACGGCCGAGGAAAAGCTGCAGCTGGAAGCGCGGGCCGACGAGATTTTCGCCACGCTGCTTGAGGGCGGCGTGGTCATTTTGCAGACCGACGACGAGGGCCGCGACGACTACGTGCTCACGGTGGATCTGCCCCCGGACTTTGCCCTTGACCAGCCGCTTTCGCCGTTTTTGCTGGCGGCCATCGATCTGCTTGACCCGGAGAGCGAAACGTACGCGCTGGACCTCATATCGCTTGTGGAATCGACGCTGGAAAACCCGGCGAAAGTGCTGCGGGCCCAAGAGCGCAAGGCGCGCGAAGCCGCGGTGGCGCTCATGAAGGCGGACGGTGTGGACTACGAAGAACGCATGGAGCGGCTGCAGGAGATCACCTACCCCAAGCCGCTTGAGGACCTGCTGGGTCAGGCCTTCTCCATCTACTGTCAGACGGTGCCGTGGGCCCGCGACTACCAGCTGGAGCCGAAGTCGGTGCTGCGCGACATGGTGGAGACCGCCAGCGACTTCAAGACCTACGTGGGCCGCTACAACATCGCGAAATCGGAAGGGACCCTGCTGCGCTACCTCTCCGACGCCTTCCGCGTACTGGTGCGCACTATTCCGCCGACTGCGCTGAATGATCAGCTGCTCGACATCATTGCGTGGCTCGGCTTCATGATTCGCTCCACCGACTCCAGCCTGGTGGAGGCATGGGAGAGCGCCGGCGACGCGCCCGAGGTACTGATGCCGCAGCTGGATGCCACGGCTGTGGTGGCGGACCGCCACGGCATGGAAGTGATGGTGCGCAATGCCCTGTTCGCCCGCGTGCGTCTGGCGGCGCTGGGCAACACCGCCGAACTGGGCCGGCTGGACGCCGACTGGGGCTGGGGCGAGCGCCGCTGGAGCGATGTGCTGGCGGACTACCATGAAGCGCACGAGTCCATTGCTATCGACGGCAACGCGCGATCGGCCGCGTATTTCGTGACCGACCCCGCCCGCGAGCAAAGCGACCACCTCTGGCACGCCACCCAGATCTTCTTGGACGAGGACGCCGACGGCGACTTCCGCATCGAGGCGGACGTGGACCTGGACGCCACCCAAGAGACCGGAGAGGTTGTCTTCAAGAACTACCGCGTCGGCTTCGTGGAGGACCTGGAGCAATAGCCGCCCAGCCGCAGTACCGATGTTGGCCCCGCCAAACTGCGGACGGCCTGCAAAAACTTGATAGTTCTCATCACATTTCCCTTCAACCTAGATTAAACTCTAGGCGCACGGCCGTTATGCACCCGCGACGAGGGGAGCCCCGCCCCATGGTCATTCTCTACGGTCCCACCGCCTTGCGCTACCTGCGCATGTGTCGCAGCTCGCGCACCAGCTTGCGCCCCGCGTCGACTGCGCATCGCGAGGCCGAGCCTCCGCATTCGCGACTCTATGGAGAACTCTGCGATTTGCTCGGCGAGCCGGATCCGCACTTTGTCGTTATGGTCACAAGCTCCTCGCAGAAGCGCAGCCACAAACGTATAAGGGTTGTGGTCGACTCCGGGAAGTTTCCGAAGGGCTCCTTTTGTAAACTCGCGCCTTTCTATGGATGCCCCGTCCCAGAGTTGGCTTTTCTGCAGATGGCGAACTGCAACACCCTTGTTGGCCAAACCGTGCTGGGTTTCGAGTTGTGCGGAAGCTACACTCTCGACGGAGATCGAGGAGCGGCCTACAAGGTGCCTCCCTCTACCTCGATCAAGAAGCTGGCCCAGTATTGCGGACGAGCGAGTTTGCATGGGGGATCGAAGAAAGCCCTCAGGGCGATCCGATATGTCGAGGATGGATCCGCCTCGCCCCAAGAAACCTCCCTGTATCTTATGCTTTGCCTTCCATGCCGCCTCGGTGGTTTCGGGTTTCCTCGCGGGACTCTCAACGGAACGGTAGATGTCTCTTCCGTGACGCAAGTGCGATACAGGGAAGATCTGAGGCGTTGCGACATCTTGTGGGAGCGAGAGAAGGTTGCGATTGAATATGAGAGCACCGAATTCCATTCTGGTAGCGAAAAGCTGGAAGCTGACGCTGCAAGGCGAACCTTGCTGCAGGCGGCTGGGTTTAGCGTTGTTACGGTGACCCGCAATCAGCTCAGGTCGTTGGGCGGCGTGCGGCGTGTGGCTGAGGCGGTGCTTAAACTGACAAAATGGCGCATTAATCCCCGTATTCCAGATTATGCGGAGCGTCAGCGCGCTTTGTTTAATGAGCTGTTCCCTTTTTGGTAGAAGCTGCGAGATGTCGGCAGCTTTGAGAGCGTGTTGCCTGGCGATATATGTACAGTTTTTACCGATATGGGTAAAAGGGCTACGCAAAACGTGCCGTTTGATCCCAATTGCGTGATGGTTCGAAAATCCACCGCATACATGGGAGATGCCCCATCTGGGCTTTTGTTGGAGGGTGAATGCACCAACGAAATTCGAGATCCCGATTTTTACCCATATCGGTAAAAACTGTACATTGCTTGACCATCGATGTGATGGATGACATCTTTGCGGGCACGATTCTTTTCAGGAGGGCCACTTTTGGTGGGTTGCGCGGGGGGAGCCGGGGCTAACTGTTACACTTTGGGTGATCTATCGAGGCGGCCGCTGTGGGCGCGGCCGAGGCGTGGCAGGAGAGCCTATTATGCTGAAGGCAACATTGCATGCGGACAACCCGGAGATAAGGCCGCTGCTTCTGAAGGGCAACTTTGGCCTGGAAAAGGAGAGTCTGCGCATCGACGGCGGCGGGTTCTTGGCCCAGACGCCGGCGCATTTTGCCGATAACGTGCACATTGTGCGCGACTTCTCGGAAAACCAGGTGGAGGTGAACACCGAAATTGCCCCCACGCCGCAGGAGGCGGTGGACCTGCTGGAAGGCTACACCGCCCAAGTGCAGGAAACGCTGCGCCACATGGACGAGCGGGAATACCTTTGGCCATTCTCGAACCCGCCCTACATCCGCAGCGAGCGGGACATTCCCATCGCGCAGTACACTGGCGACGAGGCGTCGAAGACGGTGTACCGCGAGTACCTGTCCGATCGCTACGGCCGCTACAAGATGGCGTTTTCCGGTATCCACCTGAATTACTCGTTTGCCGATGAGCTGCTGCGGGCGGATTTCGCGCTCTCTGGCTACGACGACTTTGACCGCTACCGCGATGACCTGTACGTGAAGTTGGCGAAGAAGTCGGTCATCTACGGCTGGATCCTCACGGCGGTGATGGCGGCGAGCCCCATCATGGACTCGTCGTTCGTGGAGAAGGGCAAGATTGGCGGCGAGCTGTTCCAGGGCCTGGCCACGGTGCGCTGCTCCGAGCTGGGCTATTGGAACTTCTTTGCGCCCATTCTGGATTACGATTCGGCGGCTGCTTACGCCGACAGCATCCAGCAGTACATCGACAACGGGCTCATCCGCTACCCGTCAGAGCTGTATTACCCCATCCGCCTGAAGCCGCGCGGCGAGTACGGCCTTCAGGCGCTGCGCGAGGGCATCAGCCACATCGAGTTGCGCATGGTGGACCTGAATCCACTGGTGCGCGCCGGTATCGACGTGCGCGACGTGCTGTTCAGTCAGCTGCTGCTGGTATGGATGGCCGCTACGCCGGACGAGGTGCTGGCCACAAAAGACCAGGTGCAGGCGGTGCAGAACTTCAAGAACGCCGCCCATTACGACCTGAAAACGGTAAAGATTGTCATGCCCAACGGCGATGCGTTCTCGGTGGTGAAGACGGCGAACAAGCTTATTGACGCCCTGGAAGAATTCTATGCGGGCTTCGGGCCGGAAGTGGGGGAGTGCCTGGCCTTCCAGCGGGCGAAATTCGAGAACCCGGAGAATCGCTACGCTTGGAAGATTCGTCACGAGTACGGCGCCGGCTACGTTGCACGCGGTTTGGAATTGGCCCGCAAGCTACAGGCCGATTACCTTAACGAGTGAACCACTTGCCCGAAAAAATAAAACCTAGCAAAATGCTAGGAAATGATTTGACGGAAACTAACCGGAAATGATTCCGCGAGAAAATGCCGCCAGAAAAGCATCGCGGCAAAGGATGCGCGGGCACACTGAAGGGAGCATCAGATGACGGTTTACACGAGCGTCGAGCAGCTGATCGGGAACACCCCTCTGCTTGAGCTGACGAATTACGAGCGCAATCACGACTTGCCGGCAAAGCTGGTGGGGAAGGTAGAGTCGTTCAACCCGGCCGGCTCGGTGAAGGACCGCGTGGCCCGCAACATGCTGGAGACGGCGCTGCGCGACGGCGTTATCGACCAGGACACGGTGCTCATCGAGCCCACCTCGGGCAACACCGGCATCGGACTGGCGGCGCTGGCGGCGGCGAAGGGAATGCGCCTGATCATCTGCATGCCCGAGACCATGTCCATCGAGCGCCGCAACCTCATGGCCGCTTACGGTGCCGAGCTTGTGCTGACGCCGGGCGCTGCCGGCATGAAGGGCGCTATCGCGAAGGCTGAAGAGCTGGCGGCGGAGACCCCCAACTCGTTCATTCCCGGCCAGTTCGTGAATCCGGCGAACCCGCAGGCGCACTTCGCCACCACCGGCCCCGAGATTTGGGAGGCGACCGACGGCAAGGTGGACATCCTGGTGAGCGCGTTTGGCACCGGCGGCACCATCTCCGGCGCAGGCGCGTTTTTGAAGCAGCAGAACCCTGCCATCCAGGTGGTGGGCGTGGAGCCCGCCGGCTCGCCCGTGGTGACGGAGGGCACGGCCGGCCCCCACAAGATTCAGGGCATTGGTGCTGGCTTCATTCCGGACACGCTGGACCTTTCCGTGGTGGACGAGGTGCTGACGGTGCAGAACGAGGAAGCCTTTGCGGCCGGCCGCGAGCTAGCGGCGAAGGAGGGCCTGCTGGTGGGCATCTCCTCCGGCGCCGCGGTGGCCGCCGCTGCCCGCTTGGCGCGCCGTCCGGAGAACGCGGGCAAGACGATCGTGGTCATCCTCCCCGACACCGGAGAGCGCTACTTGACCACCGAGATGTTTGCGTAAACCCCCTGCAGTTTGGTGAGGGTCTCGTAGTCGTCGAGGCCCTCCTTTGCCAGCTCGCTCTGGAGCAGGGCGGAGTGCTCGGGCATGCGTTCGGCCAGCGCAGTGAAGCGGTTCTGCTTGTTTAGGAATTCCTGCATGTTGCCGGTGGGCTGGGCGTAATCCACTTGCAGCGGGTCTTTGCCCTGGGCGCGGCGGCGCGGGTCGAAGCGGAACAGCGGCCAGAAACCGCACTTCACCGCCTCTTTGCTCATGGCAACGTTGGTGGCCATGCCGCCGTGGATGCCCCACGAGATGCAGGGGCACAGCGCCACCACAATGGACGGGCCGTCGTAGCTTTCCGCCTCGCGGAAGGCGTCGATGGCCTGCTGCATATCTGCCCCCAGCGAAATGTTGGCCACATACACGTAATCGTATTGCAGCATCATGCGGCCGAGCTTCTTCTTGGGTGTGGGCTTGCCGTCCAGCGAGAACCCGGAAACCGACCCCAGCTGGGTGGCCTTGCTCATCTCGCCGCCGGTGTTCGAGTAGCCCTCGGTGTCCAGCACCAGGATGTTCACGTTCTGCTTCGAGGCCAGTACCTCGTCCAGGCCGTCGAAGTCGATGTCGTAGGCCCAGCCGTCGCCGCCCACAATCCAGACGGATTTCTTTTCGAACATGGTCTTTTCGGCCAGAATTTTGGCAATGCGATCCCGTTCGGCAGGGCTGTCGGGGCGCAGGGCCTCAAGGTCGGCGCAGATGATGCGGCCCAGGTTGCCTGCCGCGTTTGCGTTGTTTCGGAACTTCAGCCAGTCCTCCATCATCGAGCGGGTCTCGTCCGGCAGTTGCGCGGTGGCGTCGTCCAGCTCTTCTTGCACAAGCGCCGCCAGCGCCTCGCGCCGCACGTCCATGGCGCGGGTGATGCCGAAGCCGTACTCCGCGTTGTCCTCGAACAGCGAGTTTCCCCAGGCCGGCCCATGGCCGCTCTTGTGGTGGCGGCAGTAGGGCATGGACGGGCTGTAGGCGCCCCAGATGGAACTGCAGCCGGTGGCGTTGGCGATGATGAGGCGCTCGCCGAACAGCTGGGTGAGCATCTTCACGTGCGGGGTCTCGCCGCAGCCGCCGCAGCAGCCGGAGAACTCAAGCAGCGGCTGCTGCAGCTGCAAGGTGGACACGGTGGTGGGGGCGGCTAGGTGATCCTTGGGGGAGATGTTCTTCTGGGCGAAGTCCAGGTTGGTTTTCTGCTCTTCCAGCTGGGTGCCCAGCGGCTTCATGACCAGGGCCTTTCCCGGCGCCGGACAGTTGTTGGCACACGAGCCGCAGCCCACGCAATCCTCCGGGAACACCTGGATGCGCAGCTGCTTTCCCTTGAGCGCCGGCAGCGTGGCCGGTTTGGTGGCGAAGCCCGCGGGGGCGCCTGTCAGCTCATCCTCGTCTGCCACGAAGGGGCGGATGGCCGCGTGGGGGCATACGGTGGCGCACTGGTAGCACTGGATGCAGCGGTCCACGTCCCATTCGGGAACGTTCACGGCAACGCGGCGCTTCTCGTAAGCGGTGGTGCCCAGCGGCTGGAAGCCGGCCGGGTTCATGGCCGACACGGGCAGGTCGTCGCCGCGTAGGGTGCTGATGGGCTCGAAGTAGTTGCGCACGTACTCGTCGGCGTTGGCGATGAGCGCAGCGTTTGAGGCAACGGCGCCCTTTTCAGCGTGTGCCCAGCTAGCGGGGTAGTGCACTTCCTTCAGGTGCTGCACCGTCTGCTCGATGGCGGCCACGTTCGCGTCGATCACCCTCCGGCCCTTCGAGGCATACAGGGTGGCCACGTCCTTTTTCAGCAGCTCAACCGCTTGGTCGAAATCCATCACGTTCGCCAGCTTGAAGAACACCGTTTCCATGATCATGTTGATGCGCGGTCCCAAGCCCACTTTCTGCGCGAGCCCGTTGGCGTCAATCTGGAACAGCCGCGCGTGCTTAGCGGCAAGCGCCTGCTTGAAGGCGGCCGGTAGGTGCTCGTCCAGCGCCTCAACCGAGCTCCACGGGCAGTTCAGCGCGAAGATGCCGCCCTCTTTCAGGTGCTCCACCATGGGGTATCCGCGCAGGGGGTAGATGTCCTTGTGGCAGCCGATGTAGTCTGCCTCTTCCACCAGGTAGGGGGAGTGGATGGGGGCGTTCGAGAAGCGCTGGTAGGAAATAGTGAGGCCGCCGGACTTCTTGCCGTCGAACCAGGAATACTCTTGCACGTAGCCGCCGGTGGCATCGCCCACCAGTTTGGCCGCCTGCTTGTTGGCCCCCACGGTGCCGTCGGATCCGAAGCCGTAGAAGATGCACTGCTTGTACTGGCTGTTGGGCAGCGTGTTCACGGCGGGGCCCACGGGGATGGAGGTGTGGGTGACGTCGTCGTTGATACCCACGGTGAAGCGGCGCAGCGGCGGCTGGGCGTTGGAAACGGAGGCGGAAGCGGCCCCAGCGGCCCCCTTGCAGAACCGCGCCATGTGGTCGAACACGGCAATGGCGTCAGCGGGGGAGAACTCTTTGGAGCTCAGCCCGTAGCGGCCGCCGATCACCTGCAGCGACCGACCGCTGTCGAACACCGCCTGCACCAGGTCTTGCAGCAGCGGCTCGCCCGCGCTGCCGGGCTCCTTCGTGCGATCGAGCGCGCACAGCACCTGCGCCGTTTCCGGCACCGCCGCCATGCAAGCGACCGCGTCGAAGGGCCTATACAGCCGCACCTTCAGCACGCCCACCTTGCCGCCGCGGGCGTTCAGGTAGCCGGCTGCCTCGGCCAGCGTGTCGCAGGCGCTGCCCATGGCCACCGCCACGCAAGTCGCGTCCGGCGCGCCTACGTAATCGAACAGGTGGTAGCTGCGCCCGGTCAGCTTCGCCACGGCGTCCATGTTGTCCTGCACGATGCCCGGCATGGCGTTGTAGAACCGGTTCGCCGCCTCGCGATTCTGGAAGTAAATGTCGGGGTTTTGGTCGGTGCCGCGCATCATCGGCGCCGCGCAATCCATGGCCGCCGCCTTGAAGCGCGCTACGGCGTCCCAGTCTACAAGGGCCCGCATATCTTCCTGGTCGATGGTCTCGATGGTGGCAATCTCGTCGGAGGTGCGGAAGCCGTCGAAGAAATGAGCGAAGGGAAGCGACCCCTGAATGGCGGACAGGTGCGCCACCAGCGACAGGTCCATGCACTCCTGCACCGAGTTCGACGCCAACATGCAAATGCCGCTGGGCCGGATGGCCATGATGTCCTGGTGATCGCCGAAGATGGAAAGCGCGTGGGCGGAAAGCGAGCGCGACGTGATGTGGAACACGCCCGGCAGCAGCTCGCCGGAAATCTTGTACAGGTTGGGAATCATCAGCATGAGGCCCTGGGAGGCGGTGAAGGTGCTGGTGAGCGCGCCGCCCGCGAGCGAGCCGTGCACCATGCCGGCCACGCCCTTCTCCGACTGCATCTCCTTCACCATCACAGGTTGCCCCATCAGGTTCTTCTTGCCGGCGGCCGACCACGCCTCTACGGTCTCGGCCATGCGGCTGGCGGGGGTGATGGGGAAGATGACGGCCGCTTCGGAAAGCGCGTAGGCGGCATACGCGGCGGCGGTCATGCCGTCCATAGGTTTCAGCTCTGCCATGAGTTGTGCCCTTCTCTTCGGTTTCTCCTTAAGGGAAGGCGATCGGAAAAGGCGGAAACCAGCAGGATTTGAGCGAACCAAAGACTGGTCATCCGATCGCCCTCTTTTAAGGAGCAACCGCTCCGGGGCTCGCAGGCGCCCGAAGCGGTTGTCGGCCGAGTTGCGGCTGGGGCTTAAGGCCTAGCCGAACATGTGGGTGATGATGGGCATCAGCCACACAATGAGCACGCAGGTAGCGGCGAAGCCCACGGTGGACACCGCCACCGAGCTCGCGCCCTCGCGCACGTAGATGTTGTAGCGGCTGGAAATGATGATGCCGCTGAATGCCGGGGGCAGTGCCACGGCCATGACCAGCAGCGACAGCTTGTCGCCATCGCCAGCCATGCCGAAGATGATGCCCAGCACCACGAACACCGCAGGGGTCAAGATCAGGCGGAAGAAGGTGTTCCAGATGGTCTCGACGCCCAGCGAGAACTTCACGGTGGACAGCGCCAAGCCGGCGGAGAGCACCGCCAGGCCGGAGTTGGCCTTCGCGATCAGCTCGAAGCAGGGGTCAAGTTCGGACGGGAACTGCACGCCGATGATGACCAGCACCACGGCCAGGATAGGCGCCCAGCAAACCGGCTGCTTCAGGGCGTTCACAATAGCGGCCAGATTGGGGTTCTTGATGCCCTCGTGCTTCTTGTGCCCCTTGTTGGACGACTGCGACAGGTCCACCTCGCCCTTGGAGGTGATGGTGTCGCCGTGCTTGTCCACGTAGGTGCCGTCGGCGGCCACGGCGGCCTTCCCGTCGGTCGTGGCGGTCGCGGCCTTCGCGTCGGCAGCAGCCCCGGCAACGGCCTTGGCGCCGGTGGCAGCGGCGGCGTTCACGGCACCGGCCACAGCGGCCTTGCCAGAAGCGGCTAGCGCCTTCGCCTTATCCTTCGCCTGCCCCAGGTTGATCAGGTAATACCCGATGGGGATGGTGATGGCGTTCACTACAATGGCCACAATGGCGATGACCAGGTTGGTGTCCACATTGTTGCCGTAGATGGGGTCGAGCACGGCGAATCCCAGAAAGCCGATGGTCGGCGAGCCGGCGATCAACGCGCAAACGGCTGCTTCCTGGGTGCTGTGGTGGAACATCAGCTTGCACAGGAAGAAGCTGAGCATGAACATGCCCACCACGCCGAACAGGGCAATCAGCGTCAGCGTGATGTCGGACACCAGCATCTCGCGGGTGGCCTTCACGATGGACACGAACAGAGCCGCCGGCAGCGCGATGTTCAGTACGACCTTGTTCAGGCCCTGGCGCTGGTCGTCGTCGAAGAACTGCACCTTGCCGCAAACGTAGCCCAAGATCATGATGACCAAGATGGGCAAAATGTCATTGATGAGTATTTGGACCATGATTCCCTCCTTTGGGAACGGGCCCGGCCCTCCAGCCAGGCCCGCAAATCAGAGGTTATTTCGCGGCGGGATCATCGACCATTTCGGAATCGGAAAGCGGGCCCACGACAGGCTTCGGGTTCAGGTTCCCAATATGGCCGCTCTCGACACCGGCGTGGATGGACAGCTGCACGTTGATCATGCAGGGCTTCTTGGAGGCGATGGCCTCGGAGAGGTACTGCTCCACCTCGGCGGGCGTGGTGGCGAAATAGCCGGTGCCGCCGAAGGCCTCCATCATCTTCTCGTAGTGGGCGGTGGCGTCCAGCGTCAGCGGAGAGGGGTCGCCGTTGTCGCCCAGGTTCTCGAAGTCGCCACGGTAGATGCCGCCGTTGTTCAGCACCACCACAGTCACGGGCAGGTGGAAGCGGCAGATGGTCTCAACTTCCATGCCGTCGAAGCCGAATGCCGAGTCGCCGTGGATGGACACAACCGGTTTGCCGGTGGTCACAGCTGCGCCGATGGCGTAACCCAGACCCACGCCCATGACGCCCCAGGTGCCGCAGTCCAGGCGATGGCGCGGCAGGTACTGGTTCACAATGTCGCGGCAATCGTCCAGGGTGTTCGCGCCCTCGTTCACCAGGTACACGTCGTGGTTCTGGTCCATGACCTTCTTGACGGCGCCCAGCGCGTTGTAGTGGTTCATCGGCACTTCGGTGGAAGCGGTCTTGCCGGCGAAGCGGGCGTCGTTCTTGGCGGTGTCGGCCGCCAGCATCTGCTGCCATTCGGCGGACGCCTTCACCGGCGTGGTCTTCAGGGCCTCGTTCATCAGCTTCATGGTGGACTTGATGTCGCCTACGATAGGCGCGGCGATGTAGCGGGAATTGTCGATCTCGCCCGGGTCGATCTCGATCTGGATGAACTTCACGTTCGGGTTCCACTTCTTGCCCTTGCCGAACTGCAGCATCCAGTTCAGGCGCGCGCCAATCAGCAGCACCACGTCGGCCGTGCGCATGGCCAGACCGCGGCAGGACATCGTGCCCAGCGGGTCGTCGTCGGGCAGCAGGCCCTTGGCCATCGACATCGGCTGGTAGGGGATGCCGGTCTCGTGGATGAAGTTCTGAATCTCTTCGTCTGCCTGGGCATATGCGGCGCCCTTGCCCAAGATGATCCAGGGGTTCTTTGCCTCGGACAAGAGCTTCATGGCCGCGTCCACCGAAGACTGCGACGGAATCATGGCCGGGCAGGGATCATTCACCGTGTAGATGAGCGACTTCGCCTCGTCGGCGTCCATGGTAAGGCCCATGGTCTCGCCGGGGAAGTCGATGTACACGCCGCCGGGGCGTCCAGAAAGCGCGATGCGCATGGCGCGGGCCACGGCCAGCGGAATATCTTCCAGGTCATCGACACGGAACGACGCCTTGCAGAAGGGCTTGGCGAAGTTCAGCTGGTCCAGGCCCTCGTAGTCGCCCTCGCCCATGTCCACCAGGTGACGGGTGGAAGAGCCGCCGATCATGATGCAGGGCCAGCCGTTTTCGGTGGCCTCCTTCAGCGGTGTGATGCCGTTCAGGAAACCAGGGGCGGAAACGGTGAGGAAGATGCCGGGCTTGCCGGTGATGAAGCCCTCGGCCGCTGCCGCGTTGCCGGCGTCCGCCTCGTGGCGCATGCCAATGTAGCGGATGCCCTTCGCCTGCGCGATGCGGGCGAAGTCGGTCACGGGGATGCCCACCACGCCGTACATCTTGGTCACGCCATTGGCCATCAGGGCCTCGGTGAGCATATGCATGCCGTCAGTAAGGTTGGCGGTGGCAGTTGTGGTTGTGTTATCCATTAGTTTGCCTCCAAAATTTGATTACTTCGCAGCGGGCTTCTTCAGGTCGGCGGGGACGCCGTCGTTGCTGCCGATGACGCCCTTGGCCTTCAGGTCGGCAATCTGCTCGGCGGTGTAGCCCAGGCCGGTCAGAATCTCCACGTTGTTCTCGCCCAGCTTCGGTGCGCGCTTGTAATCCGGCGTGTAGTTCGAAAGCGTGTAGGGAAGGCCGATGGTCTTGAAGTTGCCGCGGGTGTCTTCCTGGTCGATGGTGACGATGGTGCCGTCGGTGTTCAGATCCGGGTCGTTCTCAAGCTCGTGCCAATCGAGCACAGGTCCCACCGGCACGCCGGCAGCGCCCAGCTTCTCGGTCAGTTCCATCTTGTCGTACTGCATGGTGTAGGCCTCGACGCGCTGGTACACTTCCGCCTTGTGCTCGTCGCGGGCGTTCGCGGTAGAGAACTTCGGGTCGGTCAGCCAATCCTCGAAGCCGAGCGCCTTGCAGAAGGTCTCGAAGCCCTTCGCGGACTGCTGGATGACGATGTACACATAAGCGTTCGGGTCGGTCTCCCAGCCCTTCGCGCGGTAGCACCAACCCAGTACCAGGCCGCCTTCGGCGTTCTCGGCGCGCGGGATGGCCTTGCCCCAGTTGTAGCCCGGGTAGCAGGCGTAGTAGGAAAGCTCGCCCAGGTTGTCCAGAATCAGCTGGTCGCGCAGCTTGATGCGGCACAGGTTCAGCACGGCGTTCTGCATGGACTGGTACACGTAGCAGCCCTCACCGGTGTGCTCGCGCTGCAGCAGCGCGGACAGGATGCCAATAAGCATGTGCATGCCGGTGTTGGAGTCGCCAAGAGCCGCGCCAGACTGGGTGGGTTGCGGATGGGTGCCGTCGTTCCAGCCGGTGGTGGAGGCGGCGCCGCCGGCGCACTGGGCCACCGGCTCGAAGGCCTTCACATGGGCGAAGCGGCTGCCCTGGTTGAAGCCCTTCAGCGAAGCCATGATGCACTTCGGGTTGATGGCGTGCACCTGCTCCCAGCCAAAGCCCAGCTTCTCCACGTCGCCGGGGCCGATGTTCTCGACGAACACGTCGGCGTCCTTCAAAAGCTCGGTGAGGATCTTGGCCGCGGCCGGATCCTTCATGTCCAAGGTGATGGACTTCTTGTTAGCATTCAGCTGCAGGAAGTACAGGGAATAGGAGCCGTCCACGTCGTTCATCTCGGAACGGGTGGGGTCGCCGCCGTGTACTTTCTCCAGCTTAATTACCTCAGCGCCCATCCAAGCCAGCATCTGCGTGCAGGAGGGGCCGGACTGCACCTGGGTCCAGTCGATTACCTTGATGCCTGCCAAGGGGGCCGTTGACTTTGTGTCGGTCATGATTTCCGCCTTTCGATAGGGAATGAAAAACCGTCTTGTTGAGAATACCTGCGCGATTTCTTCCCCGTGTTTGCTGACGGAGGTTGCTATAGAGCTGGGAGCGTTGTGTTGAATCGATGTTGACATTGTTACTTAGAATTCATGTGGGGCCGCGGCGGGGGAGTGGCCTCGACGCGAGCCCGGTTCGCCGTCAGCATAGGGAAGGGCCCCCGCGCTGGCGGAGGCCCTTCGGTGCTCGACGAATCCCTCAAGTTTGGTGACGGTGCGGGGGATCGCCGACGGCTTATGGAATTGGCTGCGGCTCCGAACCTGCTCGCGGCCTAGTAGTTCTCGGCGCGGATTTCGAAATGGCCCTGCGGATGGGCGCACACGGGGCACTTCTCCGGCGCTTCCTTGCCAATGTGGATGTGGCCGCACACGGTGCAGACCCACACCTTCACTTCTTCGCGCTTGAACACCTCGTCGTTTTCGATGCGCTTCGCCAGCAGATCGAAGCGATCCTGATGGCTGTGCTCGATGGCGGCCAGGCCCTCGAAGAAGCGGGCCAGGTCATGGAAGCCCTCGTCTTCGGCCTGCTTGGCGAACTCCTTGTACTGCACGTCCCACTCGTAATGCTCCGCCTCGCTGGCCAGCTTCAGGCACTCCGGGGTAGGGGGCACCGCGTCGCCGTGCAGCTTCTTGAACAGCAGCTTCGCGTGATGCAGCTCGTTGTCGGCGGTCTCTTGGAAGATGTTGGACATTTGGGTGTAGCCGTCCTTGGCCGCCTGCTGGCCGTAGAAGACGTACTCCACGTAAGCCAGCGCCTCGGCGTTCAGGGCGGTCTCGATGTTTTTCCAGGATTGGGAATTTTGCAGGTCCATGAGGGCTCCTCTCGATAGTCGCGTTGCCCTCATGGTGCCACTGCCAAGCGCGGCTTCCGCCGCCTTGCCGCCAACCCTTTCCCAACCGCCCCCGAACTGTTCCTTACCTGTAATTTCAGCGGTGAATCACCCCTCTTTGTCATCCTGAGCGGAGCGCACTGCGCAACCCCTTTGTCATCCTGAGCGGAGCGCGTAGCGCGGAGTCGAAGGATCTCACCCAGCCGCGGAGATCCTTCGACTACGGCCTAAAGGCCTTCGCTCAGGATGACAACGGGAGGCGACGAAACTACAGCGAATCGGTGTCGAGGCAGATGGTGAACGGGCCGTGGTTGGTGAGGCTCACGTCCATCATGGCGCCGAAGCGGCCGGTGGCCACGGTGGGCACGCTTTCGCGCACCAAGCTGACGAAGTACTCGTAGAGGCGGTTGGCTTCATCGGGCGCGGCGGCGTCGGTGAAGGAGGGGCGGTTGCCCTTCTTGCAGTTGGCGTACAGGGTGAACTGGCTCACCACCAGCACGCTGCCGTTTATGGCCGCAAGGGTCAGGTTCGTTTTGCCCTCTTCGTCGTCGAAGAGGCGCAACCGCTCGATTTTGCTCCACAGCTTGCGCGCTGTTTCCTCGGTATCGTCGTGGCCCACGCCCAGCAAAATGAGGTAGCCGGGACCGATGGCCCCCACCGTTTCGCTATCGATGTCCACCCGCGCTTCGTTTACACATTGGATAACCGCCCGCATCGGCCCTCCTTTTTATGGTTTCCTGTCGTCATCTCGAGCGAAGCGCGTAGCGCGCAGTCGAGAGATCTTCGCGGCCCCTTCAACGTTTTCGGGGCCTGGAAAGATCTCTCCACTTCGGCCTTCGGCCTCCGGTCGAGACGACGAGCATGCTTGCTACAATGCTTCTGTTCAAATTCTAGTTCAACGGAAAGAGTACCCCATGAGCCAAGATCTTGAGAGCCAAACTTTTACCACCGTCGACGGCACGTGTCTGTCCATGACGGGCGGATTCGGCGATGAGCTGGGCATTCACTTCACGGCGGTCGGCCACAACTTCGCCGAGGCGGTCATGCCCATCACGCCGCGCATCTTCCAGCCGTTCGGTTATGTGCACGGCGGCGCCACGCTGGCGCTGCTGGAAACGGTGGGCAGCCAAGCGGCCGCGTGCGACATCGACCTGTCGAAGGAGCGCGTGTTCGGCATCCGCATGGACGTGCGCCACAAGAAGAGCGGCCAGACCGGGAGTATTCGCGGCGTAGCGAAGCTGGACCGCATGGAGGGCAGCCACGGCTACTGGTCCGTGATCGCCTACGACGACGCCGGCGACGTCATGTCGGAAGGCATCTTCGAAACCAAGCGCGTCACCCTAGAATACCTGGCCGAAAAGGAAGCGAAGCGCCGCGCCGCGAAGGATCTCTCCCGATAACGCCCCGGAAACCGTTGGGGGATGCGGCTGCGTTCTTCCTGGAGGCAGCGCTTTAATTTCCCCATACGGAAAATCCCGGGGAAAGGTGCGGCCATGAAGGTCCTCGTTCTGAATGCCGGCAGCTCGTCCATGAAGTACCAGCTGCTCGATCTTGCTACCAACACGGTGCTCATTCGCGGTCTGTGCGAGAACATCGGCATGCACGATTCCGCCCATCGCTTCGACCGCGGTTTCGGCGAGCTGAAGCGCATGGAGCCCATGAACGACCACCACGATGCGCTGGAAGTGGTCATCGCCACGTTGCTTGAGCCCGACCGCGGGCCCATCAAGAGCCTGGAGGAGATTGACGCCGTGGGCCATCGCGTGGTGTCCGGCGGCGAGTTCTTCACTGAATCAACCCTCATCGACGACGACGTGCTGGAGAAGATTGGCATCTGCTCCGAGCTGGCGCCGCTGCACAACCCGCCGGCACTCAAGGCCATGCACGCCTGCATCGAGATGATGCCGGGCAAGCCGGAAGTGGCCGTGTTCGACACCGCCTTCTTCCAGACGCTGCCGCCGCGCGCCTATGTGTACCCGCTGCCCTACGAGTACTACACCGACTACAAGATTCGCAAGTACGGGGCGCATGGCACCTCGCACCGGTTCATTGCCCGCCATGCGGCGAAGATGCTGGGAGCCGACGTGCGCGACCTGCGGCTGATCACCTGCCACTTGGGCAACGGCGCTTCCATCGCGGCGGTGGACCACGGGGTGGCTATCGACACCACCATGGGGCTTACGCCGCTCGACGGCCTGATGATGGGCACCCGCTGCGGCACCATCGACCCGGCTGTGGTCACGCGCATCCAGACGCTTCTGGGCTACACGCCCGAGCAGATGAACGAAATCATGAACAAGAAGAGCGGCCTGCTGGGCGTCTCCGGCATTTCGTCTGACCTGCGCACCGTCGAAGAGGCGGCGCTCGCGGGCAACGAGCGGGCGGTGCTGGCGCTCGAGCTGTACGCCTACTTCATCAAGCGCTACATCGGGCAGTACTTCGCCGTCATGGGCGGCGCGGACGCCATCGTGTTCACCGCCGGGGTGGGGGAGAACTCCGAGTACATGCGCGCTCAGTGCCTGGCGGGGTTGGAGCCCATGGGCATTGTGCTGGACGCGCGGAAGAATCGCATCCGCTCCGGCGAGCGCATCATCTCCGAGGACCGCAGCCGCGTGAAGATCATGGTCATCCCCACCAACGAGGAACTCATGATTGCCCGCGACGTGGAAAAGATCCTCGACGACGTGCGCCAAGACGAAATCACCGCCGAAATGGTAGAGGAAACCCTGGTCTAATCGCGGGTCAGCTTGCGGTGCAGGCGGTGGGGCTTAGCGGCTTCCTTGCCCAGGCGCGCCTCGCGGTCCGCTTGGTAGGATTCGAAGTTGCCCTCGAAGAAGTGCCAGGTGCCGGGGTTTTCGTCGGTGCCTTCCCAAGCCAGAATGTGAGTGGCGATGCGGTCCAGGAACATGCGGTCGTGGCTCACCACCACCGAGCAGCCGGGGAAGTCCAGCAGTGCCGCCTCCAGGCTGGAGAGCGTCTCCACGTCAAGGTCGTTCGTGGGCTCGTCCAGAAGCAGCAGGTTGCCGCCCTCTTTCAGCGTCAGCGCCAGGTTCAGCCGGTTGCGCTCGCCACCGGAGAGCACGCCCGCCTTTTTCTGCTGGTCGGCGCCCTTGAAGCCGAACGACGCTACATAGGCGCGGCTGGGCACCTCGGTGTCGCCCACCTGCATGAAGTCGGTGCCGCCGGAGACCACTTCCCACAGCTTCGTCTCCGGGTCGATGCCGGCGCGGTTCTGATCCACGTAGGAGATCTTCACCGTCTCGCCAATTTCAAGCGTGCCGGAATCCAGCGGCTCCAGCCCCACAATGGTCTTGAACAGGGTGGTCTTGCCCACGCCGTTGGGGCCGATCACGCCCACGATGCCGCCGCGAGGCAGTTGGAAGGACAGATCGTCGATGAGCACGCGGCCGTCGAACTCCTTGTGCAGGTGCTCCGCCTTCAGCACTTCCGAGCCCAGGCGCGGGCCGGCGGGAATGCGGATGTCCGTCCAGTCCAGCTTCTTGGCGGCGTTGGCCTCGGTCACCATCTGCTCGTAGCGCTCAAGACGCGCCTTCGACTTCGCCTGACGGGCCTTCGGGGAGGATCGCACCCATTCCAGCTCTTTCTCCATGCGCTTGGCCAGCTTCGCTTGCTGCTGGCCCTGGGCGGCGATGCGGGCCGCCTTCGTCTCCAGGTAGGTGGAGTAGTTGCCCTTGTAGGGGAACAGCTGGCCGCGGTCCACTTCGCAGATCCACTCAGCCACGTTGTCCAGGAAGTAGCGGTCGTGGGTGACCGCAAGCACGGCGCCGGGGTAGTTCTTCAGGAACTGCTCCAGCCATAGCACCGACTCGGCGTCCAGATGGTTGGTGGGTTCGTCCAGAAGCAGCAGGTCGGGGGCCTCCAGCAGCAGGCGGCACAGGGCCACGCGACGGCGCTCGCCGCCGGAGAGGATGTTCACCGGGGCGTCCGGGTCGGGGCACTGCAGCGCGTCCATGGCCTGGGAGAGCTGGCTGTCCAAGTCCCAGCCGTTGGCGGCGTCGATGGCGTCTTGCAGCTGGCCCATCTCTTCCATGAGGGCGTCGAAGTCGGCATCCGGTTCGCCCATCTCTTCGCCAATTTGGTTGAAGCGCTCCACTTTCGCCAGCACATCGGCGAAGGCCATCTGGATGTTCTCCAGCACCGTCTTATCCTCGTTCAGCGGCGGCTCCTGCTGCAGGATGCCCACCGTGTAGCCGGGGGTGAGGCGCGCTTCGCCGTTGGAAACATCCTCCAGGCCGGCCATTACTTTCAGCAGCGTGGACTTGCCCATGCCGTTGGGGCCCACCACGCCAATTTTGGCGCCGGGGTAAAACGACAGGGATACGTCGTCCAGGATCACCTTGTCGCCCACCGCTTTGCGGGCTTTGTACATCTGATATACGAATTCGGCCATTGTCTTGGTCTCCGTTTCTTGTTGGTGCGCCATGCTTCGTTCACTTGGAAACGGGCTAGCGGCGGGGATGGGGCTACGGGTTCGCAGCCGTAATTGCTGGTGCTATAATAACGGTACTAGCAAGCTCGTTGGTCTTTCAACTCTACACGGGCGGTGCTATCGGTTTAGGGGCGGTAGTTGCAGCTACCGCCTCCCTTTTTCTTCACCTTTAACATCACCTGCTCTCTGTGGACGAGGCGGTCATTTGGGTCGCGCAGCTATCTTCCGGGATCGAAAAACCTGCCTCGTCCACCTGATGGGCCCTTCTTCGGTGGACGAGGCGGCACTTACGATCCCGCGGGCAGCTCTTTGGCCATGCGAGGATCCAAAACCCCGTCTCGTCCACCAAATTCCGCGCGTTTCCGTGGACGAGGCGCTCTTTTTGGTCCTCGCGCTTCCTCTCGGGATCGAAAACCCCGCCTCGTCCACCTGTCCGGCCCTTTTGCGGTGGACGAGGCGGCGTTTTTGGTCCTGGCGCGGCGCTTGACGGGGCGGGCTGACTGAGTTGGGCGGACGAATAGGGCGAAGCGGCCGGAAAAGGCGGTCTTCCATTTTGCTTCCCGGGCGCGCCTGAGGGGCACGCAAACTCCCCGGTTTAACTATTCAACTATGACAATAGTGATATACTGGCGGCACGTTATCGAGAGGGGGAGGGGCGTGGGCGCCGGCATGGACCGAAGCGCGACGCTCTGCCGCGCAAGCGAACGCGATGGGAGAAGCGTGGTTTTCGGCTGGTACATAATTGCGTACCTGTTCGTTGCCGGTGCCGGCAGCGGCGCCTTCTTCGTCGCCTTCGCCACCTGCCTGTGGGATCTTATTCGCAAAAGTCCGGCAAGCGAGCGCGCCGCCGCCGCAGTGCAGCCGGGCTTCTACCTGGCTCCGGTGCTGGGGGCGTTCTCCATTTTGCTCCTGGTGCTCGACTTGGGGAATCCCGACCGCATCCTGCCCTTGGTTATGAACCCGCTCGCGTCTATCGTCGGCGTGGGCGCTTGGTTGCTGGGGCTGTTCGTGCTGTGCTCCGGGCTGCTGGCG
Organism: Eggerthellaceae bacterium; assembly: GCA_022791455.1. Lineage (GTDB taxonomy): Bacteria > Actinomycetota > Coriobacteriia > Coriobacteriales > Eggerthellaceae > Parvibacter. The sequence continues at coordinate 50,352 of JAAVZC010000007.1, read as the reverse complement.
GCGTTTTCCCTGGTGGTGCGCGAAGTGCCCCGCTGGCTGCTGGTGCTGCTGGGCACCCCGGCCTGTCTGTGCGCGGTGGGCGTTATGTCCTATACCGGCGTGCTGCTTTCCACCATGGTGTCCATCGACTTCTGGTACTCGCCGTGGCTGGTGGTCGTGTTCGTGTTGTCGTCGCTCACCACGGGCGCGGCGGCTATCGTGGCCACCGAAACCATCACCGGCACGCCCGCTGCCCATCAGAATCTCCTGGGGCTTTGGCGCGTCTCCGGCGTGCTTACCGCCCTCGAAGCCATCGCGCTTCTGGTCTTTTTGCTGCTGCAAGCCCACGGCGCCCCACAGGCAATCGAGTCGGTGCGGCAGCTCACCCTGGGCACCCTGGCGCTTCCCTTCTGGGGCGGCGTGGTGGCGGCCGGCTTCCTCATTCCCTGGGCCATGCACGGGCTGCGCCGTCTTACCGGCCGCGCACCGGCCCTCTTGATATCGTCGATGGGCGTCCTGACGGGCGGTCTCATGCTCAGATACTGTATAGTGGGAGCCGGATTATACTCCCCTCTGGTTCTGAGCTCAGTGGCTCTGGGGCTGTAGGCGATGCAGAAATGGCGAAGCCCGAATGAAACCCGACGATCAAATGCGCATAACTATCGACGACAGCAATGGCATTCCCATTTGGCTGCAGCTGCGCAATCGCTTGATCTACCTCATCACGTCGGGGCATTTCCAAGTGGGCGAGAAGCTGCCTACCATGCGGGAAATGGCGGTGGACCTGGGCATCAACTACAACACGGTGAGCAAGGTGTACCAAGACATCGAGCGCGACGGCTACATTGTGTCGAAGCGCGGCCGCGGCACCTTCGTGAGCGACGCCTATCTTCAGAACCAAGATGCGGCGGCCGGCGAGGCGGAATCTCTCACCGACGCCTACATCCAGCAGTGCCGAGAACTGGGGGTTCCGCGAGAAGACATCGCGGCCCTGGTGCAACGGCGACTGCGTCTCATCCAGTAGGCGCCGGCACGGCCGGGGCCAAAGCCTTCAAGGGGGAGGTTGTATGAAATTCAGCATGCGGAAGAACAGCGAGACCGTCTCGTCGCGGGCCGACGCGCGCCGCACAGTGGCCAGCACCGAGCTGGAGCCGAACGAGACCACCCGCGTGGGCGTGTACCTGTTTGCCCTGTGCATGTTCGCGCTGGGCTTTTTGGTGGTGTTCTGCGCAACGCTGCCGTGGGTGTCGCTTGTGACCGTGGTGGCGTCGGTGGTGGCGGGGCTGCTTTTGGCCAGCGCCCTTCGCGTGGCGCCGCAGTGGGAAAAGGTGGCCATCCTGCGCTTCGGTAAGTTCTGCCGCGTGGCGGGACCCGGCTTCTACGTTGTGGTGCCGTTTGTGGAATACGCCGCCATCCACATCGATCACCGCACCATGACCTCGGCGTTCTCGGCCGAGGCTGCGCTGACGGCCGACCTGGTGCCGGTGGACGTGGACGCCATCATTTTCTGGTTGGTGTGGGACGCGAAGGCGGCGTGCCTGGAGGTGTCCAACTATCCCAAAGCGGTGCTGTGGAGCGCCCAAACCGCGCTGCGCGACGCTATCGGCCAGGTGAACTTGGCTGATCTGTCGCTGCGCCGCAAGCAGATCGATCGCGAGTTGCAGCAGGTGCTGGGAGACAAGTGCGAGCAATGGGGCATCACCGTGATGTCGGTGGAAATTCGCGACATTGCCGTGCCGCTAGAGCTGCAGGATGCGCTGTCGAAAGAGGCGCAGGCAGAGCGGGAGCGCAACGCCCGCGTGATTCTGGCGGAAGTGGAGAAGGATATTTCCGAGATGTTCGTGGAAGCCGCGGAAATCTACGACCAGAACCCCAAAGCCATGCAGCTGCGCGCCATGAACCTGGCCTACGAGGGCACCCGCGAAGGGAAGGGCGTCCTACTGGCCCCCAGCTCGCTCGCCGACAGCTTCGACGTAGGCAAGCTCTTCCGCGAAGAGTAGGGAAGGGCGCCGTCTGCAATGTGCAATCGTGATTTGGTATCCTTTATCCTGACAGACTTATGATAACGAAGAAGGAGGGCGCGATGGTTCAAGCTGACACTGCGGTGCTTAGTAGCGCGAAAGGCCTCACGTCCTTTTCTTTTGGCTCCACCAATCTCCGCTTCAAAACCCCCGCCAGCCTTGAGCGCTATCTAGATGTGATTGAGTGGGACAACGGATACTTGGTGGTTCTTGCCCGTTACAAAGGGCTACCCGACACCGAAGAGTACATAGACCTGATCCCTATCCTCAGGAACCTCTACATTGATCCAGCGCCGTTTCTGAAAGACATCAAGAGAGTCGAAATCGCGTACGTCTGATATCGAAAGCGGTTTCCGCCTTGCGCCCCCTCTCGTCATCCTGAGCGTAAGCGAAGGATCTTTTACTTTCTGGATTGTTGAAAGCTGTCAAACTCGTGCGCCTATTGCGGCTCCGATCCTATTATCCAAAAATAGGACAATCGCATATCTACCATTGAACTAGTTAAATATGATAATGTATCAATCATCAGAATCCGGCCGATTCTATTGTTATTGGGAATCCCATCTGATGTGACGCGAAGTCAAGCTGGATTCGCCCATGGGGGATGGGGAAGGGGCGCACGGGAGCTTATCGGGGGATAGCTACTCGCCGAGGGTGCTCGGGCAGTCCCACAAAGGAGGAGAGATGACGGGATTGAAAGACTCGAAGTCCACCCTGACACGCCGAGGTTTTCTGAAGGCAAGCGGTGCCGTTGCCGGCGCTGCTGCGTTGGCGGGAGGCGGTCTTGCGGCTTATGCCATCGCAGACGATACGGCAAAGTCGACTGGCGACGAGTATTTTACTGGCCAGTGCCGCGGGAACTGTTCAGGCGGATGCAAGCTTAAAATCAAAAAGCGCGATGGTCATGTCGTGCAGGTTGAGATGGGTGAGCAGCCGATTCCTGAGTACAACCGCATTTGCACCAAAGGTCTGAGTTGGCCTCAGCGCACGTATAGTGCAGCTCGTGTGCAGTATCCCATGAAGCGAGTTGAGGGCACCGAGCGCGGAGCGGGTGAATGGGAGCGAATCAGCTGGGATGACGCCATTCGCGAGATCACCGACAAATGGAAGCAGATTGCTGCCGAAGGATCTTCCTTTGACAATTTCTTCTGCGCCGGGACATCTACCTCGACCTGTAGTGACCTCTACGCATATGTTCAGGCTGCAGTTGGCGCCTCCGGAACCGCTGTGTGTTACGACGGCGCCCTTTTGGCCATGAACTTCCGAAACATCGGATTTGGCCAATACATTTACGGCAACGACCCCAAAAATGGGCAGCGTGCACGCACCTACGTCATGTGGGCTGCGAATTCGGCGCGCTCCTTCCCCCACGAGTTCCACTGGGCGTTTGACGCTCAGGACAACGGTGCAACCCTGATCGCCGTTGATCCCAACTACGGTATTTCTCAGTCCAAGGCTGATGTGTATATCCCCATCAAGCCGGGTACGGATGCCGCGCTTCTGTTGGGTCTGATAAACGAAGTGATCAAGAACGATTGGATCGATCGCGAATACCTCCTAAGCGCGACCGTGGCTCCTTATCTCGTAAAGAAGGAGAACGGAAAGTTCATGAGGATGAGCGACCTGGGTGTGGCTCCGGCAGAAGGCCCCATTGACATGATGACGGGCATGCCAACTGTTATCGATCCTATTTTAGTTTGGGATGAGCAGTTGGGTAAGGCGGTTTCCTTGGAAGAGTCCGTTTCGCCAGCGTTGGAAGGATCCTATGTCGTAGAGGGCGTCGAGACGGATACCGCATATTCGCTCCTTGTCCAGGACGTTGAAGAGTGGCCCCTGGAGAAGGCCGTTGAGGTGAGCGATGTCGACCTTGGGCAGGCTCAGGATTTGGTTCGCCGTATCGCTTGCGAGAAGCCAGTGACCGTCATGCCTGGACTGGGTTGCGATCACTACAATGGCGGCCATCGAGTTACCCATGCGCTTAACACGCTCCTTGCAGTGACCGGCAACATGGGTAAGCCTGGCGCAGGGCTTTCTGGCTGCTGCAACCAGTCTACGACGGCTCTCGGGTCGCCCGGCATGGTTGCTGCTGCGGCATTTCCCTCGGGTCCGGTTGTGGGCACGATTAAGCTGACTACCGCCTTTAAGAACAAGAGAATCGGAGACGTACCCGTTAACATTCGCAGCCTTTTCTTCTATGGGCATAATGCGCTGGCGAATATGGCTGGTCGTCTGGACACGCTGGAAATGTTCAAGCAGCTTGACCTCATTGTGACCGTGGACATCGATTTCACCGAGACGTGTCAGTGGTCCGACTATGTTCTTCCGGCTGCGGGCCAGTTTGAGTACGAGGCGGTAATGCTCGGAATCATGACTCCCACCGTGCTTCATCAAGACAAGGTGATCGACCCACTGTTCGATTCGAAGACCGACTTCGAAATCGGCCGTCTTTTGGTCGAGGCAATGGGTGCAGATTTCCCGTGGGCGAGTGAAGAGGAATACTGGCGCGCTCGCGCGATTGGACCTGACAGCGAGAAGTATGGAATCACCTTGGACACGCTTCGCGAAAAAGAGGCTATCGTGTGTTTCGACGACGGCGAGTACCTCCATGGTGGTGGTGGCGTATTTCCCACTCCTACGGGGAAGCTCGAGTTTTATCTCGAAAATGTCGACCGATCCATCATGTGGGAGGGCATGGACGACGGCGAAGAATTCGACAAGTCCTACGAACATCTTCCGCACTGGGAGCCGCCCCATGAGGCGTGGGAGGAGAATCCTCTGTTCGAGAAGTATCCCTTGATTCTGGGGTCGATTCGAAATCGACATCGCACCCACACGGCCTTTTTCGGTTGCGATTGGCTGCTCGAGCTTGCCCCCGAGCCCACGCTTCGCATGAACCCGATTGATGCCGAGGCCCGCGGAATCGAGTCTGGCGATTACGTACGCGCCTTCAACGACCGTGCAGAAGTGGTGCTGCGTGCCGAGGTCAACAATGGAATTCGCCCCGGCATGGCAATCTACCCGAAGGGGTGGCAGGAGTTCGAGCACATCAAGGGATGCCCTGCAAACCTTGCATCAAGCTACACGAGCCCGGCAGCTTACAACAATTACAACTGCGACGTGCTGTGCGAAGTTGAGAAGTGGGAGGGCTAGTTATGAAATACGGAATGGTTATTGACCTTAAGCGTTGCTTCGGATGCCGGACATGTGAGATTGCGTGCAAGTCTGCGAATAACGTTCCGAAGGGCGTATCTTGGAATCGCGTTTTGACGGAAGGGTCGGGTGTTCCCGATGGTCCTTCAGGGACGTATCCGAATTGCAAAGTGCAGCCTTTTCCGGTCTCTTGCCAGCACTGCGAGAACCCGGCGTGCGTGAAGGTGTGCCCGGTTGGCGCGACCTATCAGGATCCCGATACCGGCGTTGTGCGCCAGGACTACGACAAGTGCATCGGCTGTCGTATGTGCGTGGCCGCCTGCCCCTACACTGGCGTACGTTCGTTCAACTGGGAAGAGCCCGCTTATGCGCTGGATTTTGCGACTGGCGACGCCGATGTCCCGGTGCATCAGAAGCATGTGGTTGAGAAGTGCACGTTCTGCTATCAGCGTCTTGCGCGCGATGAAAAGCCTGCTTGTATGGTGCTTTGCCCGGGGCGCGCTCGACATTATGGCGACCTCGATGACCCGGAGTCCGAGGTGTCGAAGCTGATTGCTTCGCGACCCTATAAGCAGCTGCTGCCCGAGAAGGGCACCAAGCCTTCAGTTTATTATCTGGTATAGCGCTAAAGGAGATCCTTATGACTGATACAACTGCGACGGCCAGCGCCGTCAAGGCTCCTGCCGCTAAGAAGGGCGGCGCGGGGCTGAACATCGCGATCATCGTGAGCGCGGTTGTCGCCATCATCGGCATCGTGCTGTGGGTGATGCAGATGTCCGGCGGTATGATCCAGACCGCCATGCGCAACATCGACTCCTGGGGCCTCTACATCACGAGCTTCATGTTCTTCGTGGGCCTCTCCGCGGGCGGCCTGATCATCTCCTCGGTGCCCAAGGCCTTCGGCATCAAGGGCTTCGGCGGCATCTCGAAGGTGGCCGTCATGACCTCCATCGCCGCCACCTGCGCCGCCATCGGCCTGGTCGTGGTGGACATGGGCCAGCCGCTGCGCGTCTGGGAGCTGTTCGTGTACTCCAACCTGGGCAGCCCGCTCATGTGGGACATCATCGTGCTGATGGTGTACCTGATCCTGTCCTGCGTCTACCTCTGGGCCCAGGTGCAGGCCGAGAAGGGCAAGGTGGGCCATGTCGCCCTGCGCGTGATCTCCGTGATCGCGCTCGTCACCGCCGTCATGGTGCACTCCGTCACCGCCTGGATCTTCGGCCTGCAGCAGTCCCACGAGATGTGGCACACCGCATTGCTGGCCCCCTGGTTCGTTAGCTCCGCTCTCGTCTGCGGCACCGGCCTCGTGATGGCGACCGTCATCGCCCTGCGCGCCGCGGGCTATCTCAAGCTCGACCAGTCCTACCTGGTGAAGCTCGCGAAGCTGCTCGCCGTGTTCCTGCTGGTGGACCTCTACTTCTTCGGCTGCGACCTGCTCACCGAGGCCTTCCCGGCGGGCTCCGGCCTCGCGGTCGTCGACATGCTGGTCTCCGGCCCGCTCGCGCCCTTCTTCTGGGGCGAGATCATCTTGAGCGTCGTGGCCGTCGTCCTCTGCGTCGTGCCGCAGCTGCGCACCACCCCGCTCCTGGCCGTGGCCGGGATCCTGGCCATCGCCGCCATCTTCTGCAAGCGCGTGCAGCTGCTGGTGGGCGGCTTCCAGGTTCCCAACATCGACATGCCCGCCGTGCTCACCCCCTTCACCGTGACCAACTGGGAGGGCAACATGGCCCAGGCCTACAGCGGCATGGTCTACTGGCCGACGCCCCTGGAGTTCGGCGTCACGCTCGGCGTGGTCGCCCTCGGCTTCCTGATCTTCTTCCTGGGACTGAAGTTCCTGCCCCTGAAGCCCCAGGACCAGGAGTAGCCGCAACAGCCCGACGTTTACCCGTCTCCCTTAAAGGACGCCCCGGCATCTCCGATGTCGAGGCGTCCTCTTCTCTCGGCTTTCTTGCTATACTGATCCAGTCCCGAAAGGAGCCAGAAATGCCCGAGATATCTCGTTTTTACGGCATCGTGATCAAGATGTTCTTCAAGCCCAAAGAGCACGAACCGAGTCATATTCACGCGCTATACGGCGAATATATGGGAGAGTTTAATATTCGAACCCTTGAGATGATTGAGGGCGACCTGCCGGTTAAGGCGCAGAACCTTGTTCGCGAATGGCTTGCTCTTTACTCGGATCAACTGCAGGCAATGTGGGATTCTCAGGTTCTCGAGAAGCTGCCGCCGCTTGAGTAGGTGATTGTGTGATTCCTCGAATTCGCGAATTCCGTCCACTGCCCAACCTCCTTCTTCGGGTTTCGTTCGATGATGGGCGTGTTGTCGATTATGACGTGGGCGAAGATGTTGATTCTATTCCCGCCTTTGCGCCTCTTCGCACCCAGGCGGGTCTTTTTGCGCAGGCTCAGCTTGACCAGAGCCGCACTTGCGTGTCTTGGGATGAATGGATCGATCTGCCAAGTGACACAATTTACGAATTTGGGCGCGAGGTTGTTCCGGCAATTTGAGGCGCTTCCGCCCGCCGCCTGTGGTATCCCCAAAATAAGACACGCTGTCATATACATTTGACGCGGGCTGTGTCATACTTTGCCCTATTGGTTTGAGGGGAAGGGCCGGTGCCGCGCGCGGTGCCGCAATTGAGTGCGAAGGCGGGGAAGTGCTGGGGGATCTTGCCATAGCGTACCTGTTCTTGGGCGGCGCCGGCGCGGGTGCCCTGCTGGTGTGCGCACTGGTGGACCTCGTCTGGCTCCGCGAGCCCTTCGGCTACGAGCGCCCCTCGCGCGGCCTGTCCCGCTGGCCGGTAGAGCGGCTGCTGGGACTGGCGTTGCTGGTGGGCCTGCTCATGGTGTCCATCGGCGCCGGTTGCCTCACCTTCGACCTAGGCCGCGCCGACCGCATGCTGGCGCTGCTCATCCTGCCGCCGCGCTCGCTCATGAACTGGGGCGCGTGGGGGCTCATGGCGCTCATGGCCCTGGGCCTGTTTTTGGTGCTGGTGCGCTTCCTCTCGTTGCCGGCCATCGGTCGCGGCGTAGTGGCCGCGACGGAAATCGCCCTGGTTCCGGTGGCCCTTTTCGTCATGGCCTACACTGGCTTTCTCCTGCAGGCGCTGGCCGGCGTGCGGTTCTGGGGGCTTGTGCCGGTGGTCGTCCTGTTCGTGCTTTCCTCGCTTTCCTGCGGAATCGCGGTGCCGGTGGTCATCCAGGCGCTCGCCTGGCGCGACGAGTTCACCGCCCAGCTGGCCCGCACGCTCCTGTCCATCGACCTCGTGGTGGTGGCGCTCGAAATAGCCGCCGCCGTGTTCCTGGTGGTGCTGGCGGGCGGCAGCAGCCACCCCGGCATCCAGGCTTCCTACGCCTCGCTCATGGAGGGCTCCGCGGCGCCCTGGTGGTGGGTCGGCTTCGGCGCCTGCGGTCTTCTGGCACCCCTCGTTTGCGAAGCGGTCCTGCTCATCAGCCCCTTCCGCACGAATGCCCTGCAGCTATCCGTGGCCGCGGGCGTGCTGGTGCTCATGGGCGGCGTGGCCCTGCGCATTGCCATCGTCGACGCCGGTTCCTTTCGCGAAATGGAACTGCAGCCGCCGGCCGCAGAACAGCCATCTGCGGCGCCCGACCCCGCCGTTCCCGAAGAAGACCCCAATCGCGACATAACCGACCAATGGGTTTTTACCCTACAATAGAAAGGAGGCAGGCGTGTTACGACGAAGAGAAGAGGCGGCTATGCCCAAGCAGACATCCAAGCAGAAGCTGACTGAGCTGTTCCAACTGGACGAAACCAGCAGCATTCCCATTTGGCTGCAGCTGAAGAACCGCTTCACGTACCTCATCACCTCGGGCTACTACCTGCCGGGCGACCAGCTTCCCACCGTGCGCGGACTGGCCGCCGACATCGAGATCAACTACAACACCGTGAGCAAGGTGTACCAGAGCCTGGAGGAGGACGGCTTCATCGTGTCGAAGCGGCGCCAGGGTGCGTTCGTGTGCGATGTGTCGGACAAGCCGGGCGTGGACGTTTCGGTGACGGCGGAAATTGTGACATCGGAGTACCTGCAGCGCTGCCAAGAGCTGGGCATGTCGCTGGAGGACGTGGAAGTGCGCTTTGCCACCAGCATGAAGCAGGCGAAGCTGAAGCGCGATAGGGAAGCGAGGGCGCAGGCAAATGCGAACCAGGCGACCGGCAACGGACGAATTATCGAGTTCAATCCAGCGGGCGAGGAAAGCGGCCAACAGCAGACCGGCACAGGCGCTTAACCGCACCAACCGCAACGGCGCCGTGGTGTTTACGGCGGTGCTGTTCCTGGTGGCGGCAGGCATCGCGTGCGCCGTGGGGGCGGCCCTTGTGGGTACGGTGAACCTGCCAGTCATGGTAGTGGCGGTACTTTGCGGCCTTTTGGCGGCCAGCTCGGTCCATATGACCATGGACTGGGAAAAGGCAGTGGTCATGCGCTTCGGCAAATTCAACCGCACGGCGGGGCCGGGGCTCGTGTTCACCATTCCCATTGTGGAGTTCTATTCCGTGCGTATCGACCAGCGCGTGATTGCCACCTACTTCGGCGCCGAGGAAACCCTGACGGCCGACCTGGTGCCGCTGAATGTGGACGCGGTCATTTTCTGGATGGTGTTCTCGCCGCAGAAGGCGGCCACCGAGGTAGAGGACTACGCAAGTGCCGTGTACTGGATTGCCCAGGCCACGCTGCGCAAGGCCATCGGACGTGCCACCATTGGCGAGGTGGCGGCTCGCCGCGACCAGCTGGACGCCGAGCTGAAAGAAGTGCTGGAAGAGAAGCTGGACGGCTGGGGCATCAACGTGATGGACGTAGAAGTGCGCGACATCGTAGTGCCCAAGGAGCTGCAGCAGGCCATGGCGGCCGAGGCTATTGCCACGCGCGAGAAGAACGCCCGCATGATCATGGCCGAGGCCGAGGCAGATATTTCCGACATGCTGAAGGACGCGTCGGAGAACTACGCCGACGATCCCGAGGCGATGCGCCTGCGCACCATGCACCTGGCCTACGAGAGCGTGAAGCAGTCCGGCGGCACCCTGGTCATCCCGAGCGCCTTCAGCGAAGGCTTCACCGGAGACCCCGACGCTATAGCGAAGGCCGCCGCTAAATCAAAATAAACAGCTTCGCCAGAGCCCAGCCGATAAAGCCGCAGCAGGGGAAGGTGAGCAGCCACGCTGCCACCATGTTCTTGGCGATGCCCCAGTTCACGCGCTTGAAGCTCTTCGACGCGCCGACGCCCATGATGGCGGCGGTGGAGCAGTGGCTGGTGGAGACCGGCATGCCGGTGATAGAGGCCACGAACAGCGTGATAACGGTGGAGATGGAGGCGGCCACGCCCTGGTACTTCTCGAGCGTCACCATGTCCATGGCCACCGATTTGATGATGCGCTTGCCGCCCAGCAACGTGCCGAGCGAGATGGCCAGCGAGCACAGGATCATGAGCCACAAGGGGAAGTTGGTTTCGCCGCTGGTCTCCATGCCGAAGGCGAGCGCGATGCCCAAAAGCCCGATGGACATGAACTTCTGGCCGTCCTGAGCGCCGTGGAGAAACGACAGCGCGCAGGCGCAGACGTCCTGGATGATGACGCACACCTGGTTGGCGCGGCCCCGATGGGCGGTGGCGAACAGGAATTCCACCAACTTGGTGACCACCATGCCCAGCACAAAGCCTGCGACCAGGGAAAACACCATGCCGTAGATGACCAGCATCCATTCGCTGAGCACCACGCCGGCCAGACCGTTCAGCGCGATGGCGCCGCCGGTGATGCCGGCGATGAGCGAGTGGGACTTCGACGCAGGAATACCACGGAACCAGCAGAACACGCCCCAGCCGATTGAGCCAATCATGGCGGCGATGAGCGCCAGCAGCGCCTGGTGCGGGTTGCCGGAGAAATTCACCATGTTGAACATAGTGTGGGCAACGGCGGTGGAGATGTAGGTCATGCCTACCAGGCCGACGAAGTTGAAGATGGCCGCCAGTGCCAGCGCCATGCCCGGCTTCAGGCAGCGGGTGGAGACGGCGGACGCGATGGCGTTGGGGGCGTCGGTGGCGCCGGAAATGATGGTAACGCCAATGACCAGGGCAAGAATGCCCAGCAAGATGGGATGATCCCCGGCCTGCGAAAGAAACACTGATAGGGTAAGTCCCATGCTTGCAGCCAATCTCGAAGCGGTCCGAAAACGCGAACTTTCTTATTCTAACGCAATAGTGCCGGTTGCAAGCGCAGGCCGCAACAACGTGGGCATCTCCTCCGCCTCTCGAAGCTTCGATCGCCCCGGGCTTGCTTTGCTCTCAGGGCATGACTGATCTTCGCGCTATGATTCCGAGTTCTTTTATGGTATATAAAAATGTATAAAATTATAGATAGGATTCTATATGAATGTTTTCACTTCCTCTGAATTGGCGTCGCGGACGAAGGCGGTTTGCGACACGGTGCGGGAGCAGGGTTGCGCATTCGTGACCAACAACGGCAAGGTTGATTGCATGATGATCGACCTGTCAATGTTCGAGACGCTCAACGATGCCGTTCGCTCTTATGACCGCTGGGTTGCCCAATACGAGCTGGAGCGCATGTGGCTGCGCAACTCCGATCTGCGCATCTCTATGGGGGAGATAGATGACGAGATCGCTGAGGTGCGGAAGGCGCGGAAGAAGCGGGCGAAATGAGGCGCTACGTGATTATGGACACCAACGTGGTGGTGTCGGCGATGATCTCGCATATGGATCGGGGGAATCCCGCGCGGCTGCTGAGCGATATCGTGCAGCAAAAGGTTATTCCGGTCTATTCGGCGGAACTCATGGCGGAGTACGAAGAGGTGCTGCGCCGCCCGAAGTTTCGCTTCGATCCGCGCGATATTGCCATGGTGCTGGGGAAGATTCGCTCTCTGGGGATCTGTGCGGAGCGGCTCCCTGGGCTCACTTTCGTGCCCGAATGCGGAGATGCCGACGATCAGCCGTTTTACGACTTGGCCCTATCTACCGACGCCCTGCTGGTAACCGGCAACACCAAGCACTTCCCCGAGGACAAGAGAATCTTCACCTCCGGCAGCTATTACGTGAAGTAGCGCAATGGCTATATCCTAAAAATAGAATAACCTTTGTCATAGTTTGTCATACATTTGCTCTTGACAGTATATGACAGCGTATGACAGACTGTGCGACATAAGGAATCCGGCCGATTTCTAAGTATTGGAAGGTCCCATCGCTTTTGCAGCGAGCACCGGATTCGCCCAGGGGGATGGGAACGGGACTGCGTAGACGAACCCGCGGGGTAGCTTCCCGGGGCGCGTCTGGGGGCGCAGTCCGTCACGCAAAATGGAGGAGAACATGTCGGAATCTGGAACCCTGAAACCAGGGGCAATTTCCCGTCGAAGCTTTCTCAGGACGTCTGCTGCTGTTGCGGGCGCTGCGGTTGTCGGTGGGGGAGCGGTAAACGCCCTCGCTGTGAGCGACACCGCGAACGCTGATGCAGACGAGCATGAGGTAGTGTGCGTCTGCGGCTGCAACTGCCAGGGCACGTGCTCGCTGGTGGCCACGGTGCGCGAGGGCCGTATGGTCAACATTCGTTCCAACGAAAACATTCCTTATCCCGCTTACGAGCGCATTTGTAACCGCGGTTTCAGCCATGCAAACCGTCTCTACGACTTCAATCGCGTCTTGTACCCGATGAAGCGTGCCAGCTGGTCGCTTGAGGAGCCCCACGTGGAAAACCGCGGCAGCGACGACTGGGAGCGCATGTCCTGGGATGAGGCGGCAAAGCTGGTGGGCGAGACTCTGGAGTACAACACCCAGAACTTCGGCCCCCATTCAAACTGCATCTTGGTTTCTGCTGGTAACTCATTTGCCGCTTACGGCGGTCTGACGGCAGGTATTGGCTTCATCAACGCCTTTGGGTTCCAGGGAATGGACGTGTGCCTCGACTACGGCGACCTGGTGGGAATTGGTCAGGTGACCGGCGGCGGCTGGGACTTCAACCAGCGCAACATGTCTGGTGACTATCGCTTCGCCAAGACCCTGCTCATCTGGGACTCCAATCCGCCCAACTCCGAGCCTCACAACTGGCATTTCTGCATCGAGGCGAAGGAGGCCGGTGCCAACCTGGTAGTTATTGACCCCACCTACACCATCGCTGCTCGCCAGGCAACGAAGTGGGTGCCCATCAAGCCTGGCACCGACCCGGCTCTCGGCATGGCCATGCTGAACGTCATCATCGAGAACGGCTGGTACGATGAGGACTTCATGCGGGAGAAGACCTGCGCTCCGCTGCTGGTGCGCGAGGATAACGGTCATTTCCTCCGCAGCACCGACTTCGGCGAGGCGGGCCCCATCGAGCTGCCCGAGTACCCCTTCTACGGCATGCTGCTTTTGCAGGGCGTGAAGGCGGGCAAGGTGCCCACTCCCGAGGAAGCCGCCGACTATGTGGTGTGGGACGCCGACACCAACAGCTGGACCACCATTAACGAGACCACCAATCCTGCTATGGAGGGCACCTTCGAGGTGAACGGTGTTAAGGTGACCACTGCTTGGTCGCTGTTGAAGGAGCACATGGCCTCCTGCACTCCCGAGTGGGCCGAGGAAATCACCGAAGTGCCTGTCGAGACCATCATCGAACTGGCGCGCATGTACTCTCAGGACACCCCTTCCACCATTTATGCCGGTTATCATCTGTATGACAACTGCGAGGAAATGGGCATGACTTGGGCCACCCTTGCCTCCCTCACCGGCAACATTGGCAAGCGCGGCGCCTCTATCGGTCACCTGGGTAAGAACAAGCCCTCCATCAATCAGGCGGGCATTCTGTTCCCCGCAGGGCTGGGCGCTATTACCGACGAGCTGCCCTGGCTCCAGTTCCCCGAAGTGCTGGAAACTGGTAAGTACAAGGGCGAGGATTTCCCGGTGCGCCTGCTGTACAACATTGGCGCGAACCCGGTGGGAAGCTACGCCGCTCAGCGCAAGACCATCGAAGAAGTGCTGCCGAAGATTCCCTGCATTATCACCAACGATATGGAGTTCAGCGAGACCTGCGAATACAGCGACATTGTGCTGCCCTGCACTCACTACTTCGAGTACGACTGGATCCAGGCTTCCTCCCATACGCCGTTCCTCTATATGGCGAACAAGGTGGTGGACCCCATTGGAGAGGCGAAGGAAGACGTCGATATCTTCCGCATGATCGCCCAGTATACCAGCAACGAGGCGGCGAAGAAGTTCTACAGTCTCACCAACGAGCAGATGATGCGCGTGGTGCTGGACACCGAGAAGGGCGAGCCGTGGGGTATCAGCTACGATAACCTGAAGGAGAAGGGCGTAATTGCCGACCGCGAGGAGAACTGGATCCACTGGGAAGACCAGCGCTGGCCCACGATGTCCGGTCGTCTGGAATTCTATGTGGAGAACCCTGGTGCGCGCATCAACATTGGCAAGCCCATTGATAAGGACTTCTACCATATGCCCACCTACCATACGCCCTCCGAAGCCTATGATGGCAGTGAGCAATCAAAGAAGTATCCGCTCTACCATTATTGCGAACGCACCCGTTGGCACCTGCATACCCAGTACAACCACGCCCCCATCTTGCGCGAGTTGGATCCTGAGCCCTATCTGCGCATGAACCCGGTAGACGCCGAGGCCCGTGGTATCGTACCCGGCGACTACGTGGAGGCGTACAACGACCGCGGTCATTGCGTCTGCAAGGTTAAGTTCGACAACGCCGTGCGCCCGGGCATGGTGGCATCCCCCAAGGGCTGGCACCGCGGAGCCTATGTGGCTGGCAGCTATCAGGAGCTGACTAACGACCACTTGAATCTTCTTCACCAGAACAGCTCCTTCGATGACACGCTGGTTGAAGTGCGCAAATACGAGGGAGAGGTGAAGTAACATGACTCACTACGGAATGGTTATCGATACCGAGAAGTGTGTCGGCTGCCACGTGTGCGCACTGGCATGCAAGCTGGAGAACAACCTGCCGGATGATGTGTGGTGGAACCGCATCCTCACCGACAACGGCGGCGAGATGGATTTCGACATGGTTGGCGGTACCTACCCTGACAACCTGCAGTTCGGCTACATCCCCATGTCTTGCCAGCATTGCGAGAACCCCGCTTGCGTGAAGGTGTGCCCGGTGGGTGCCACCTATAAAGATCCGGAGACAGGCGTCGTGCGCCAGGATTATGAGAAGTGCATCGGCTGTCGTATGTGCATGAGCGCCTGTCCCTACACCGGCGTGCGCAGCTTCAACTGGGAAGAGCCCAAGTACCACATGGACTATGCTACGGGCAGCAAGGACGTGCCCGAGCATCAGAAGCACACCGTCGAGAAGTGCACCTTCTGCTATCACCGCACTTCCCAGGGCGTGGAGCCTGCCTGCATGCACCTCTGCATTGGTCGCGCCCGCTTCTGGGGTGACTTGGATGATCCGAATTCGGAAGTGTCCAAGATGGTTGCGTCGCGCTCCTATAAGCAGCTGCTTCCGGAAGAGGGAACCAAGCCCTCCGTGTACTACCTGGTGTAATTCCCCTCGGCCGGCGGGGCAACCCCCTCCTCGTCTCGCCGGCCCTCCCTCTTGATAGGAGAAATACTCATGACTGAAAACGTTTCGACGGCAGGTGCCGTCAAAGCTCCTGCCGCTAAGAAGGGCGGCGCGGGGCTCAACATCGCCATTGGCGTGTCGGCGGTGATCACCATCATCGGCCTGGTGCTGTGGTTCATGCAGATCTCCGGGGGCATGATCCAGACCGCAATGCGCAACTTCGACTCCTGGGGCCTCTACATCACGTCCTTCATGTTCTTCGTCGGCCTCTCCGCCGGCGGCTTGATCATCAGCTCGGTGCCCAAGGCCTTCGGCATCAAGGGCTTCGGCGGCATCAGCAAGGTGGCCGTCATGACCTCCATCGCCTGCACCTGCGCCGCCATCGGCCTGGTGGTCGTGGACCTCGGCCAGCCGATGCGCGTGTGGGAGCTGTTCGTGTACTCCAACCTGGGGTCGCCGCTGATGTGGGACATCATCGTGCTGGCCACCTACCTCATCCTCTCCTGCGTCTACCTCTGGGCGCAGATCCAGGGGGAGAAGGGCAAGGTTTCCCATACCGCCCTGCGCGTGATCAGCGTGATCGCGCTGGTGTGCGCCATCCTGGTCCACTCCGTGACCGCGTGGATCTTCGGCCTGCAGCAGTCCCACGAGATGTGGCACACGGCGCTTCTGGCCCCCTGGTTCGTGAGCTCGGCGCTCGTGTGCGGCACCGCTCTCGTCATCGCGACCGTGATCGGCCTGCGCGCCGCGGGCTACCTGAAGCTCGACCAGGCGTACCTCGTGAAGCTCGCGAAGCTGCTGGCCGTGTTCCTGCTCGTCGACCTCTACTTCTTCGGCTGCGACCTGCTCACCGAGGCGTTCCCCGCCGGCTCCGGCCTGGCCGTGGTGGACATGCTCGTGTCCGGCCCTCTGGCCCCGTTCTTCTGGGTCGAGATCATCGGGTGCGCCGCTGCCGCGGTCATCTGCCTGGTGCCGCAGCTGCGCACGAACCCGCTTCTGGTGGTGGCCTCCCTGCTCGCCATCGCCGGCATCTTCTGCAAGCGCGTGCAGCTGCTGGTGGGCGGCTTCCAGATCGCCAACATCATGGACCCCGGCGCCCTGACCCAGTACTCCGTCACCAACTGGGAGGGCAACATGGCCCAGGCCTATTCCGGGATCGTCTACTGGCCCACCCCGCTCGAGTTCGGCGTGACCCTGGGCGTTGTGGCCCTCGGCTTCCTGATCTTCTTCCTGGGTTTGAAGTTCCTGCCCCTGAAGCCTGCCGACGAGAACTAGCCTTCGAAGTCGCGAAGATCCTTCGACTCCGGCTCCGCCTCCGCTCAGGATGACAATGGGGGAGGAGCCGGGGCTGACGAAGCAAGCGACATGTTTTCCTTCATGCATGTGCGTCCGCTGCGGTGGGCGCACATGCCTGTTAGAATCGGAACCGTTCCAGCGAAGCGGGGGAGGTTGCCATGACGAACACGGCCGCGCAGAAAGCCATTGCGCTCTATAGCGAGATTGAAGAAGAGCACCGGGCCGCCATCGAGGCCACGGGGGTGACCTTCGCCCCGCGCGATGAGGAGCGGTCCCGTGCCCGCCAGCTGATGGAGCGCATCGAAGCGGCCGGCGGCCAAATTCGCAATGGTGGTGCCAGCGTGGCCTGGGGCTTTCTGAGTCCTGCTTGCGTGGCCTGCACCGGCGATTGTGTCAGCCGCAGCTTCGCGCTCACCAACAACTGCCACCGGGACTGCTTCTTCTGCTTCAACCCCAATCAGGAGGAATTCGTCTACTACTGCCAGCACCCGTTCCCGTGGCGCCGCCAGCTGGACGACCTGTTCTCTGAAGAGCCGAACCCCACCGCCGTGGCCCTCACCGGCGGCGAGCCGCTGCTCATGGCAGACGAGACGGTGGCCTTCTTTCAGCGAGCGCGAGAGCTGTTCCCGAAGGCGCACCTGCGCATCTACACCTCTGGCGACCTGCTCACCCGCCCGTTGCTGGAGCAGCTGCGAGACGCGGGGCTGGACGAAGTGCGCTTCTCGGTGAAGCAAGACGACCCCGAGCCGCTGCTGGAGAAGGTGCTGGCCAACATTGCCCTGGCCCGCGAGCTCATCCCCGCGGTTATGGTGGAGATGCCGGTTATTCCTGGAACCGAGGAGTTCATGCGCACTCTGTTGCGGCGGCTGGACAATTTGGGGGTGGACGGCATCAACCTGCTGGAGTTCACCTACGCCATGTGGAACTGGCCGGTGTACGAATCTATGGGGCTCACCCTGCGCAACCCGCCTTACCGCGTGGCCTTCGACTACAGCTACGCCGGTGCGCTGGCGGTGGAGGGGAGCGAAGAGGCCTGTCTGGAGCTGATGCTGTGGGCGTGCGAGCAGGGGCTTCGCCTAGGCCTGCACTATTGCTCGCTGGAGAACAAGCATCGGGCTCAGGTGCGCAACCTTAACGAGCCCTTCGCAACTATCGATTCCCGCTACGCTTTCGACTACAACGACTTCTTCCTGAAGACAGCGCTCGTGTTCGGCGCCGACAGGGTACCCGCGCGCGAAGCGCTCAAGGCGGCCGGGTGCAGCGACTTTCTGGAGGACGCCGCGGCGAATTGCACCGCTTTCCATCCGCGTTGGCTGTCGGCATTAGAAGGGGTTCTGAGCAGCGACGGCGCCCCGCTTTTCCCGTGCGTTTCCTACAATATCGTGACCGGCGAAGAGGAAGCCCGCGGCCTGCGGGAACTGAAAGTCGAACTCGCTTCGCAGGCGCCCCCGATTGCCTTCGAATAATGGTAGAATTTTCCAGCCCCTTTGAGAGAGTTGGAATGTGCTCATGGATAACTTGATTGCGCAGTGCGCGACCGTGCTGGAGACTAATCCGCAGCCTTATGCGGTCGCGAGCGTCAAGCCTTGCGAGAACGGGGCGCCCCCCGCCATCATCTACGAGTACCTGAACCCTGCCATGTCGGAGTTCTCTGGGCGTGAGGCTTCGTATTTCGTGGGCAAGCCCATCCTGGATTCCTGGCCCGAGGGCGACGGCACCTGGGACAACGCCTTCTGCCAGGCGGCTCTTCACGGCGAATCGGTGGCATTCGACTTCGTTTCCACCCCGCACCAGAAGTTCATGCACGGCATGACCTACCCGCTCGCTCCGGGCTATTGTGTGTTCTCGGTGCAGGATGCCACCTTCTGGGTAAGCCAGGCGCACACCTCCCTCAAGGCCGCCAACGCCGGCCTGTTCTTCTTCGACAGCGCGTCGAATTTGCTTATGCTCAGCCAGTCGGTGCTGGACTTGTGCGGTCTGGACACCGACTACCTGACGCTGGAGGATTTCGTCGAGCGCCTCTTCGGCCCCGACGCCGTGCACGCGGTGCAGCGCAAGCTGCAGTCCTGCGATCAGCTGCCGGACGCCGGATACGTGCTCATCGAGGGTCAGCTGGCGGGCGGCCGTTGGCTGCAGCTGAGCATGGGAAGCGTGGGCCAGTCGGGCCGGTTCTCTTACGGCATGCTGGAAGACGTGACCCGACGCAAGACGGCCGAGCTGCGCAGCGCCCGCCACATGCGCATCGTGGAGAGCCTGGGGAAGGAAAACTTCGCCCTGTACCTAGTTGACCTGGACAAGGACACCATCGTGCCCTATCGAACCAAGGGCGACGTGGCCGAACCGGTGCGCCGCATGGTGGAGCAGTGCGACAGCTACACCGAGGCCATCACCCGCTACCTGGACGAGTTCATCGACGAAGAGGACCGCGAGGTGCTGGCGGGCAAGATTCTGCCGGACGCCATACGGGCGAACATTGAGCGCGGTGAATCCGGCGAAGTGGCGGTGAGCTACAAGCGTCGCATGGACAGTGGCCCCCACTACCAGGAAGTGCGCATCATCCGGCTGGACGACGAGAGCCATCAGGTGGTGCTGGCGGCTCGCGGCACCAACGACGAGGTGGCGGAGCAGATGCGCCAGAAGCAGGCGCTGCAGGTGGCGCTGGCCACAGCCGAGCACGCCAACCAGGCGAAATCCACCTTCCTCACCAACATGTCCCACGATTTCCGCACGCCCATGAACTCCATCAGCGGGTTTGCGAACATCGCGCTGGAAAGCGTGGGCGACGACGCGAAAGTGCGCGACTGCCTGGAGAAGATTTTGCTGTCCAGCGAGCACCTGCTGAACCTGGTGAACGACATTCTGGACGTGAGCCGCATCGAGAGCGGCCGAGTGGAGCTGAGCGAAGAGGAGTTCAGCCTGCAAGACGTGGCCGACGAGCTGCAGGAGATGTTCGAGGACGAAGCGGCGAAAAAGCGCATGCAGTTCGAGGTGGACACCCAGGGGCTGCGGCGCCCCATGGTGTGCTCGGACCAGCTGCGCATCATGCAGATTCTGGTGAACATTGTGGGCAACGCCTTCAAGTTCACTCCGCAAGAGGGGCTGGTGCGCGTGGAAATGCGCGAGCAATCCGACGGCCCCCAGTCCTCCATCGACTACGGATCCTACCTGTTCACGGTGCGCGACAGCGGCATCGGCATGGCGCCGGAGTTCCTGGAGGTGCTGTTCGACCCCTTCGAGCGCGCCGGCTCCCATTCCGGCAGCGTGTGCGACGGCACGGGGCTGGGCATGACCATCACGAAGAACCTGGTGGACCTGCTGGGCGGCACCATTCGCGTGGAGAGCCAGGTGGGCGAGGGCTCGGTATTCACGGTGGTGCTGCCGCTGCGCTGGGCGAAGGGAGCGCCGGAAACTGCGGAACCGGAACCGGCGAAAACGGCGGGTGCCGCGGCGGGGGAGCGCGACTTCTCCGGCTTCCGCGTGCTGGTGGTGGACGACGACATGTTCTCGCGCGAGATTGTGCGCGATGCGCTGGAGCGGCGTAATTGCCTGGTGGAGGACGCCGAGGACGGCAGCGACGGCGTGGAGATGGTGCGCCGCAGCCAGCCCGGCTACTACGACGCCATCATCATGGACATGCGCATGCCGAAGATGAACGGCGACGAGGCGGCGCGGGCCATTCGCGCGCTCGACCGGGAAGACGCCGCGACCATTCCCATTGTGGCCGCTACGGCCGACGCGTTCGCCGAAGCCTACGAGCGCGCCCGCGAGGCCGGCATGGACGCCCACATCACCAAGCCGCTCAACACCAAGAAAATGGTGGAAGTACTAGCCGCCCTGCTACTCGGTTAGGGTCTTCATGTCGTCTCGACCGGAGGCGCGAAGCCTCATAACCCCCTCGTCATCTCGACCGGAGGCGCGAAGTCTCATAACCCCCTCGTCATCTCGACCGGAGGCGCGAAGCGCCGGAGTGGAGAGATCTTTCCGACCCTGAAACACTGCAGGGGTCGCGAAGATCTCTCGACTACGTTCGCTACGCTCACTTCGCTCGAGATGACGAGGTAGCTGGAAGGTCTTTTGCCTGGTACAGGCCGTCGTCGGTGAAGCCGAGGCTGCGGTAGTATTCGCGTGTGCCCACGGCGCTGATGACCTTGATGCGCGTGAAGCCGGCCTCTTGCGCTATCTGGCAGGCGCGGGTCACGAGCGCCCGGCCGAGCCCCGTGTGCTGCGCGCTCTGCCCCGGCTCGTGGATTTCCGCCGCCGTCCCATACACATGTACCTCCCGAATCATGGCTTCGCTGCCCCCTTCGGGAAGGGAAAGCCGCAGGAAGGCGGCTATTTTGTTTTCGGGGGTGATCCATTGCAGGAAGTGCTCGGTGGAGCCGACCGCCTCGTAGGTCACGGTGTTCAGCTGCAGCTCGGCAGGGTCGGGGCGGCTGCCAGCAATTTCGCGGAAGCGAATCTCCTGCACTTCGGCGGCGGCGCCCCGCTCGCGCACGCGGTTTTCCACCATCTGGCGCAGGTTCGTCTTCTTGCTGCCCGCAAGGATGTCTGGCGCGGAAATGTCTCGGATCATGCGGGAGATGCGCAGGTAGGGCGGTGCTGCCAGCACGTTGTCCGCCAGCAGGTCCACCAGCTCTTCTTCCGGGTAAGGCTGCCAAAGCCCCTGGTGGTAGCGCTCTTCCAGCTTCGTTCCGCCTACCAGCACGCAGGGGTAGAGTTTCACCTCGTCCGGCTTGAATCGGGCGTCCTCCACCAGTTGGCGGAAGTCGGCGAGGTCCGCCGCCGGCGTGGCCCCCTGCAGATTCGCCATGAAGTGGGCGTGAATCTTGAAGCCGAACTGCCGCAGCAGCGCGAAGGCTTGCGCGATGGCGTCCAAATCTTGTGCGCGATTGTTGGCGGCGGCCACGGCGGGGTTCAGCGTCTGGATGCCCATCTGCACCTTCGTGCAGCCGAAACGGCGTAGCTGCGTCAGGGTTTCCGGGTTCACCAGGGTGGGGCGCGTTTCCACTACCAGCCCCACGCAGCGGCTGCCGGCGGTCTCGTTGGCGGTCTGGGCCGCTTCGAGTGCCTCCCAGGTGCCCTGCTGCCACAGGGCCGCTTCGCGCCAGCCGGCAATTTCGGGGGAGCCGCCATCGGTGCCGTACAGGTGGGAAACTGCCTGGTTGTAGGTGGTCTCGCCCCCGTTCACGGCTGCTTGGGCGGCGGCGCAGGCGGCCTCTGCCGCGTCCTTTTCCCAAGGCACCCCCGCCCGGCGGTACTGTTCGCGCCGCTCTTCTGCCCGCTTTTGGGCCGCGGCGCTGTCGCCGTCGTTCAGCGCGGCGAACAGCTCGGTCATGAACCACATTTGGTAGGGGAGGGGGTAGTCGCTCCAGGTGCCCCCCAGCACGATGAGCTCCACTTTGTCGGTGGGGTGGCCCATCTGGTTCAAGGTGTGCAGCCGTGCGTGCACCTGCAGATAGGGGTCGAAGCAGTTGCGCTCCGCCCGCTGGCAGGCGGGTTCGTCTGCCAAGTAGCTCTTGGGCATGCGCACGTCGTTGGGGCAGTAATCGCAGTTGGAAGAGCAGGGCCAGGGTTTGGTGAGCACCGTGATGGTGGCCACGCCGGAAGCGGTGCGCCGCGGCTTCATGCGCAGCAGGGCGAACAGGCGCTTTTGGGCCGCCTCGTCCAGCCCCCACAGGGCCAGCTGTTCCGGCTGCTCTTTCCGCAGCCGCAGAAATCCGGGCAGCAGGTGCTTCTTCGCGAAGCGCCGTTGGGGCTCGCCGGCGGCTCTGTTGTGGCGCCCCAGCACCTGGTTCACCTGGCCCATGGTGGCGTCCGGGCAGTCGCGCACGAGCGCCGCCACGTCCGCCAGCACCGCCTCGATGCCCTCCGGCAATGAGTGCCACTGCTCCTGTTCGCCCATGTTCCCGCTTTCTGTGTTGTCGGTTGCTGCCTTTGATTTTAGTAAAATGGCGCATCATGAATCAGCAGATTGCCCGCATATTGACCGAGATGACGGCAGATTTCTACGCCGCCAACGCCGAATCGTTCTCCGCGACGCGCCAAAGCGCGTGGCCGGGGTGGGAACGGGTGGCTGCCGCTTTGGGCGAGCCGTCCTCGCCGTTGCGGGTGGCGGATGTGGCCTGCGGCAACGGACGGTTCCTCTCGTTTCTGGGGGAGAAGTTCCCCGAAGCCGCCATTGCCTACTGCGGCTGGGACGGCAACGAGCAGCTTCTGGCCGAGGCGGCGGCGTTGGGTGCGAAGGTCCAGCGCCGCGACGTGCTTGATGCGCTGTTTGCCGCGGAATCGGCGGCGCAGCCTGGTGAGGAAAAGGCGGTGCCGGGTTGCGGGACGCTGCCCTTGCCGGATGAACGATCGGCCCCGTTGCCGGGAAACGAGGGCGAGAACCACTTCGACCTGGTGGTTTGCTTCGGCTTCTTTCACCATGTGCCGGGAGAGGAGCGCCGTGCGCGCTTACTGGAGGCGCTGCTTCAGCTGGTGCGCCCGGGTGGCTTGGTGGCCGTTTCGCTTTGGCGCTTCGCCGACCACGAGCCGCTGCGCCAGAAGGCGGAGCGCTCGACGACCCAGGCGCTGCTGGCGCGCGAAGAGCTGACGGGTACCTTGGAGCCGGGCGACTACCTGCTGGGCTGGGGCGAAGCGTGCGGCTCTTTCCGCTACTGCCATAGCTTCTCGGAAAAAGAAATCGACCGCCTGATCCAGACGGTCGATGGAAATGCTCAGCTGCTCGACCGCTTCCAAGCCGACGGCCGCACCAACAAAATGAACGAGTACCTGGTTTTCTCTCGTCTCCCCTTGTCATCCTGAGCGGAGCGAACCGCGCAACCCCTTTGTCATCCTGAGCGGAGCGCGCAGCGCGGAGTCGAAGGATCTCACCCAGCCGCGGAGATCCTTCGACTCCGGCCTTCGGCCTCCGCTCAGGATGACAACGGAGGGTGTTAGCAGTTTTGGGCGGCTTCGGCTATGGCGGCGTAGAGCTCGTCGTAGGTTTCCAGCGCGGGGATTTCTGGGTAGTCCGCCTTCAGCTGGTCGGTGCTGCGGAACAGGAAGCCCGCCTTGCTGTTCTGGATCATCTGCAGGTCGTTGAAGGAGTCGCCGGCGGCGATGGTCTCGAAGCCGCAGCTCTGCAGCGCACGCACCGTGGTCAGCTTCGAGGGCGTGCAGCGCATGTGCCAGCCCACGATGGTTCCGTCCTCGTCTACCTCCAGCTCGTTGCAGAAGATGGTGGGCATGCCCAGCTTCTCCATCAGCGGCTTCGCGAACTGGGAAAACGTGTCGGAGATGATGATCAGTTGGCCCAGATCGCGCACCTTGTCCAGAAATTCCCGCGCTCCCGGCAGCGGATCCAGCGTGGCGATGACCTCCTGAATTTGCGCGATGCCCAGCCCGTGCTCCTTCAAGATGTCCAGGCGGAACTGCATCAGCTTGTCGTAGTCCGGCTCGTCGCGGGTGGTGCGAGCCAGCTCCGGGATGCCGGTGGCCTGCGAAAACTCAATCCAAATTTCGGGAACCAGAACCCCTTCAAGGTCGAGGCACGTGACGAACATGGCGATTCCTTTCCAGCGATTGCGGTTTCCGGCCGCCGTTGTGCGGCCTGCTGATTTGGTATTATGGCAGAAAGGGCCGAAGCGCTTGGGGCGGCTTCGGCGGGTGAGAGGGAAGCGGTAGCGATGGAGCCGAGAAATCGAAATCGAATCACGGTGTCACGGGAAGACAACCGTCCGGCACGGCCGACGCCGCGCCCGGCGGCAGGGGAGCGGGGCGGAAGGCCGCGCGCGTCTGAGGCCCGGGGAAGTGCCCGGCGTCCCGCCTCGGCGCAACCTCGGAATGTCGCCCGTGCCCCGCAGTCCTTCGGCGTCTACGGCCGGCCGGACCAGGCTCGCCGCCGCCAGGGAATTCCTCCCATTGCGAAAATTGCCGCTGGCGCGCTGGCCCTCGTGCTCGTGGGCTTCGGTGTTTCTGCGCTCCTGCCCAAGGGCGATGGCGCAGCGTCTACCGCTCTTCCCAACACGTCTTCCCAGGTAGCCAGCGCCCTTATCGCGGACGGCTCCCTGAGAACCGGCGCCGAGTACCCAAAGGGCGTTACCGTGGGCTGGGACGATGCGCCCGCCGCGGCCAACCTGGTGGGCGCCGCTGACCCCTTCGCGAATCTCACCCGCACCATCACCGTCACCTTCGCCGGAGACTGCACGCTGGGCACCGACCCCAAATTCGGCACGGCGGGCAGCTTCCCCGAAGAGTACGATCGCCAGCAAGACCCCTCCTATTTCCTGCGCAACGTGGCCCCCGTTTTCTCCGCCGACGACCTGACCGTGGTCAACATGGAGGGCACGCTCACTGAGGAGACTAATCCCGCCATCAAGACCTTCACCTTCAAGGGTCCGGCGGAGTACACGCAAATCCTCACCAGCGCCAGCGTGGAGGCGGCGTCGATGGCCAACAACCATTCCCAGGACTTCGGCGAAAAGAGCTACACCGACACCATCGCCGCGCTCGAGGCGGCCGGCGTGCCCACCTTCGGCTATGACCGCGTCGCCAAGCTCACGGTGAACGGGGTGAAGGTGGCGCTGCTGGGCTTCTCCTCCGTTTACGACGGCATGGCTATCCAGGATGAGATGGAATCGGCCGTGAAGCAGGCGCGACAGGACGGCGCGGAACTGGTGATGGTGTATTTCCATTGGGGCATCGAGAAAGACACGGTGCCCAACACCGGCCAGATGAAGCTGGCTCGCAGCGCCATCGATGCCGGGGCGGACCTGGTCATGGGCAGCCATCCCCATGTGATCCAGGGTTGGGAAACTTACAAGGGCCGCTACATCGTATACAGCCTGGGGAACTTCTGCTTCGGCGGAAACCACAACCCGCCGGACTACGACTGCCTCATGTTCCAGCAGACGTTTACGGTGCAAGGCGGCCGGGCCCAGGTGGGAGACGACGTGAAGTTTATCCCGTGCAAGGTGTCCTCCACCATGGAACGCAACAACTTCCAGCCCACCATTCAGGAAGGCGACGAAGCAGAGCGCATCCTGACGAAAGTGCAGAAATCCACCGACGCCATAGCCAACCTCGCCGACACGCTGTAGCGGCATTTGGCCGCCCTTGCGTTGAGAGGCCTTGCCAGTTCTGTCGTCCTGAGCGAGGCAGCCCCACCCCATTGTCATCCTGAGCGCAGCGCGAAGCGCGGAGTCGAAGGATCTCCGCGGCTGGGTGAGATCCTTCGACTACGGCCTTCGGCCTCCGCTCAGGATGACAACGGGGGGTGAGCCTTCGTCCCTCCGCTCAGGGTGGTGAGGGGGCTGTGGACTTTAGTTGCAAGGCTTTCTAATGAAATAAGCGTGAGTTGTGGTATAATGCACGCAGTTGACGGGAAGTTATTCGAGGCGATGATAATGGGCTACGGCGAAAACGACGAGCGCTTTGCGAGGGAGGTCCGCGATGGCGGCTCTCGGGGCGCCCATGTCCGCCGCACCTCCAGCCGGCGCGAAGTGATCGACGCGCGCGGCAGTATCGATTCCCGCACTTTCAACGAAACTCACGAAATCAGTTCCACCACCAAAGACGAGCGCGACCGCCACGCCGCCGAGCTGGACTCCATGAGCCACAACAGCTGGCATTCCCGCGCCGGCCAGGGCTTCGACGGCCCCGACGCCGGCAGCGTGCGCCGCATGGCCGCTCGTCCCGTTGCGCCGCGCCCCACCTCCAACGTGGGCTTTTCCGGCGGCGTTATGAGCAGCGGCCCCAATTACGGCCGCCCCGCCCGCTCGGCGCTGCCCATCGTGATCCTGGTGCTGGTGGTCCTCGTCCTTATAGGCGTCATCGCCTTCCTGCTTCTGCATTAGCCCTGCGCTAGCAGCTCCTTTGTACGGCCCCGGGCTCTCTCTTACGTCATCTCGACCGGAGGCCCCGGAAGGGGCCGGAGTGGAGAGATCCCGTGTCGGACGGCCGAGGACTAGCGGCCGTATTCCGCCGTTCGGCGCACACGGGATCTCTCCACTCGCTCCGCTCGGTCGAGATGACGTGGGGTTGCT
The DNA here is from genome assembly GCA_022791455.1 of Eggerthellaceae bacterium. Classification (GTDB taxonomy): domain Bacteria; phylum Actinomycetota; class Coriobacteriia; order Coriobacteriales; family Eggerthellaceae; genus Parvibacter. The sequence goes on along the minus strand of JAAVZC010000007.1, from coordinate 23,351 downwards.
CTCACTTAAATCTTCCTTAAACCGTGCTCTGCGATTCCGCCCGTCGCCGGGCGGGGCGGGTTTCGGTGTACAATGTCTCCCATGACAGATTCAGAACGCATACTGGTCGTAGACGACGAGCACGCCATCGCCGATTTGGTGGTGAGCCTTCTTCTGCGCGAGGGGATGCAGGCGCGGGCCTGCTACAGCGGCACCCAGGCACTGGAGGCGCTGGAGAAGGAGGCGTTCGACCTGGCCATTCTCGACATCATGATGCCGGGCATGGACGGTTTCGAGCTTTGCGTCCGCATGAGAAAGATGCGCGACATCCCCATCATTTTCCTGTCCGCGAAAGACGAAGAGGCCGACCAAGTGGTGGGCTTCACGCTGGGGGCGGACGACTACGTGACCAAGCCCTTCCGCCCGCGCGAGCTGGTGGCCCGGGTGCGCGCCCGCCTGCGCCGCGCCGCGGCCCCGGCGCCGGTGGCCAACGACTCGCTCATCACGGTGGGCCCGCTGGAAGTGGACGTGGCCGCCCACAGCGCCTCGCTCCATCGCCAGAAGATGAAGCTCACCCCCAAGGAATTCGCCATCCTCACGCTGCTGGCCCAGTCGGCTGGCCGCCCGGTTTCGGCGAAGGACCTGTTCGAGGGCGCGTGGGAAGAGCCCTTCGACGACGCCGCCAGCAATACCATCATGGTGCACATCCGCCATCTGCGGAAGAAGCTGGCCGCCATCGATTCCTCCACTCAGTTCATCGAGACCGCCTGGGGCGTGGGCTACCGGCTGAAGGCCAGCCACGGCTCCGACGGCCGTACCGGGGAGAACCCGCCGGTGGAAGGTGGGGAAGGGGAGCCGCTGGAGCCCTACGCCGTGGCCTCGGCCGAGGTGATTGCGGCCGCGGAACCGGAGCCGGCGCCGTCCAAGCGCGGCGGCAAGGGCGCTGCCAAGGCTTCCGGCAAGAGCGCCGCCAAGGGCACCGGGCGCTTGCCCCTCATAGGCCGCCGCGGGGGGTCCCGTGGCGCTTAAGAGCGATCAGGCGAAGGTCCTGCGCAGCAAGGTGCTGCGCGCCACGTTCCTGCGCATCGGGGTCTTCACCCTGGTGTTGGGGCTGGCCACGGCGGCCTTCACCTTCTTTCTGCGCGACAGCGTGGCCGATTTCGTGGCCGACCGCACCTCCCGTTGGGTGCCGCTGAACTCCGATGCCCAGCTGCAGCAGGTGCTGCGCGACGGCGGCTTCATGGACACGTCGGTGGCGCTCAGCTATGCCGAGAAGGCGGCGGACCCCCTGGCCATTCCCTCGTCCGGCGAAGAGTACCAGCAAACGTGGGAGCGCATCCAGCGGGACTGGGGCATTTTCCCGGAAGACCAGACGGAAGCACCGCAGGAGGCGCCCGTCTACGACGGTTCCGACGGCAGCAACCCGGCCAATTCCGACATTGCCATTGGGGAAGCGGAAGCGGCGGCGGAAGGCGGCGCGGCGGCGACCCCTGATAACAGCGCGCTGCTCACCTGGGAACAGACCCAGGAGCTGCAAGCGCGCGAGGACTATTTCCGCGTGGTGAAGACGCGGCTGCACACCGAAGACGACGTGCTGGCCCGCACCGTGTACGGCTGCATGCGCTCCATGAACTTCACCGAAAGCGACGCCTACGACATTCTGGACGCCTTCTTCCGCGACTCGCAGCAGCAGGCGCTGGAGGCCTGGCGCAACCAAGACCCCCAGCAACAGGCGCAGCAGCTGGCCATCTCGCTCGTGACGCCCGACCCGGTCTACCAGGTGCTGGTCAACGATGCCACCGGCCAGGTGCAGATTCGCGACATTTCCATCTACAGCTTCATCAAGAGCCTGAAATGGCCGTTCCTCGCCGTGATTTTGGCGGTGGGCTGGTTCATCATCATCGGCATCTCGCTGAACAAGTCCATGCACTACTTCGACGATCTGTCCGAAGCGGTGGCGGGGCTGCTCTCGAACCGCCAGGCGAAGGTGGAGCTGCCGGAGGACCTGTCCATCGTGCAGAACGAGCTGGCGGTTATTCGCGCCCAGTCGCTGGCGGACGAGCGCGCAGCCCAAGCGGCGGAAACTCGCAAGAATGAGCTGGTGGCCTACCTGGCCCACGACATCCGCACGCCGCTTACCTCGGTGCTGGGCTATTTGGACCTGCTGCGGGAAGGGCGCGAGCTGCCCCGCTCCGTTCAGCAGAAGTACGCCGACATCGCCTATGCGAAGGCGGTGCGCCTGGAGGACCTCATCAACGAGTTCTTCGAGATCACGCGCTACAACCTGTCCGCCATCCCCATCGAGCGCGAGATGCTCAACGTGCGGTTCTTCTGCCAGCAGGTGGCGGAGAGCTTCTTCCCCGAAGCCCAGTCGCGCGACCTGGAGATTCGCGTGATCGCCAGCAGCGAGATGCAGTTCTTCGTCGACCCGGACAAGCTGGCGCGCGCCATCGGCAACATCATGCGCAACGCCGTGGCCCATGCCGAGGAGGGCACGCCCATCACGCTCGAGGCGGTGCAGGACGAAAAAATGGCCACGGTGATTTCCGTGACCAATTTCGGGCGGGAGATTTCCCCCGAGCATTTGAAGACCGTGTTCGAGAAGTTCTACCGCGAAGACAACGCCCGCTCCACCAACTCCGGCGGCACGGGCCTGGGGCTTGCTATCACGCGCGAAATTGTGGTGGCCCACGGCGGCACTATCACCGCCGCCAGCGAATCCGGCAAGACCGTCTTCACCATAGTGCTCCCCCACGTCGACCGAGGTTGGTAAGTTCCGCCGGCCTGACGGCCGTCGGGCGCCCCTCCCCATTGTCATCCTGAGCGGAGCGCGCAGCGCGTAGTCGAAGGATCTCACCCAGCCGAGGAGATCCTTCGACTACGGCCTTCGGCCTTCGCTCAGGATGACAACGAAGGCCGAAGGCGTCCAGTTCTACAGCATGTGGGCGCGTAGTTCTTCGGGGGTTTGGGGGGAGAGCATGGCCGGGGCGATGTCGAAGATGGTGCGGCAGCCGGTTTCGCCGCGCTCGGCCAGGCGATGGGCGGCGCGGGCGCAGGCCACCAGCACGCTGCCGGTGAACTCGGGGTTGGAGTCCAGCTTCAGCGAAAACTCAATCACGTGGGTGTTCTCGCCGGCCTCTCCGGTGGTGCCGGTGCGGATGACCGAGCCGCCGTGGGGGATGCCCGCATGGTCGCGGTCCAGCTCTTCCTGGCTGATGAAGGTGACGGTGGTGTCATAGTCGGCAAAGTAGTTGGGCATCGTGACGATGGCCTCTTCGATGGCGGCCTTGTCGGTGCCCTCTTCCGCCACCACGAAGCACTCGCGGGTGTGCTTTTCGCGGGTGGTCAGCTGCGGGTTCTCGCCGGCGCGCACCGCTTCCATGGCTGCCGGCACCGGCACGGTGTACTGGCGGGCGTCGGCCACGCCGGGAATGCGGCGGATGGCGTCAGAGTGCCCCTGGGAAACGCCGCGGCCCCAGAAGGTGTAGTCGGCGCCGCCGGGCAGGATGGCGTTGGCGTACAGGCGCGCCACCGAGAACATGCCCGGGTCCCAGCCCACCGAGATGACGCCGATGTGGCCGGCCTCGTGGGCGGCGGCGTTCACCGCGGCGAAGTGCTGCGGAATGTTGGCATGGGTGTCGAAGGAGTCCACCACGTTGAACAGGCGCACCGCTTCGGGCGTCTGCTTCGGCAGGTCGGTGGCGCTTCCGCCGGCCAAGATGAGCACGTCAATCTTGTCCGTCCAATTCTCCAACTCGGCCACGGAAACGGTCGGCACCCCTTCGGTAAGGATGCTGAGGGTTGCCGGGTCGCGGCGGGTGAACACCGCCACCAGTTCCATATCGTCGTTGGCGGCGCAGGCCAGTTCCGCCCCGCGTCCCAAGTTTCCGTATCCCAAAATGCCAATGCGAATGCGTTCCATGAATGCTCCTTAGCTTCAAATTTCCAAGCGCGCAAATGATACCAGCTACTGTTTTTGTTCTCTACGTCATCTCGACCGAGCGAAGCGAGTGGAGAGATCCCGTGCGCGCCGAATGGCGAGGACGGGCCGCAGCTCCTCGGCCAACCGCCACGGGATCTCTCCACTCCGGCCTTCGGCCTCCGGTCGAGATGACGTAGGACTATAGAACTCCCAGCAGCTCTCGGCTGGTTTTGGCGATGGCTTGTTGAAGTTCGGCTGCGTCGGTGTGGCGCAGGGCGGCCAGCTGTTGAAGGGCGTCTTCCAGCTGGGCGCGCCAGGCTTCGCCGTTCATCACGGCCCCTTCCGGCGGCTCGTCGGTTTCCAGCAGCAGGCGTTCGGCGGGGATCTGCGCCCCGTAAGCGCGGCCGCGGCGGGAGGTTAGCATATGGGGGCCCACTGAGAAATAGCAGCCGGCATCGCGGGTGGCCAGCAGTTCTTCGCCCGAACCGGAGAACCAGTGGAAGACAACCCGGCAGGTGTCAAGCGCCCCCGTTTTCCGCAGCAGCTCCAGCACTGTGTCTGCGGAGCGCACCGCATGGAGGGACAGGAGGGGAGGGGTGGCCCGCCTCTTCGCTTCGTCAGCAATAGCGTGAAGCAGCCGCTCGAACGCCGCCACCTGCGCTTCCGCCGTGCCCTGGTGGCGCGCGGAGAAGTCCAACCCCAGTTCGCCGAAGGCGGCCGCGCGGGGAGCGAGCGCCTCGAACGCCGCCACCTGCGCGCCCCAGTCTTCCACCACATACCACGGATGCAGCCCCAGGCCCCACACAACGGCCGGATCGGAAATCGAGCGCTCTGACGCCTCGCGCGCCAGAGGTGGGGTGCTTTGACGCCCCGTGCCCACGTTCGCCGTGCCCCACCGCGCGAACTCTTCCGGCGTCACGGTGCAGGAGAGTGCCGCCACCCGGGCGCGGTAAGCAATGGCGGCCGCTTCCGCCGCGTTTGCCGCAAACCCCAGATGGCAGTGCATGTCGTAGAGCGTTCCCACGCCGGCCGCTCGCCTCCCAACTTCACATTAATGGTGCATTTCTGAAAGTATAGGGCGGGCGGGAGGCCATCTGGTACCATTTGTTGCCGATTCGCACCTGTGGTCGCGAATCGGTCATCACGAACCCGACGAATCAACGAGAAACGCTGCGAGGAAGCATTTATGGATACCGTTATCGAAATTCTGAAAGCGCTGTTCATCGGCGTGGTCGAGGGAATCACCGAGTGGCTGCCGGTGTCTTCGACCGGCCACATGATCTTGGTGGACGAGTTCATCAAGCTGGCGGTGAGCCCGGAGTTTCTCGAGCTGTTCCTGGTGGTTATCCAAATCGGCGCTATCTGCGCGGTGCTCATTTTGTACTTCCACAAGCTGAACCCGTTCTCTTCCCAAAAGACCCCGGCCCAGAAGCGCAGCACGTGGCGGCTGTGGGGCATGGTAGTGGTGGGTTGCATCCCCGCCGCCATCATCGGGTTCACGCTGGACGACTTCTTCAACGAGCATTTCTACAACGCTTGGACGGTGGCCATTGCGCTCATCGTGTACGGCGTCGTCTTCATTGTGTTGGAGCGCCATAACCGCAAGCGCGAGGCAGCGTATTTGGAGCGTCAGGCGCAACGGCGCGCCGCCGCCCAGCGCCCCCGCGGCCGCCACGCGCGGCCCGTCGCCGCTGCCGCTGCCGCCGGCGACGCCCATCTGGTGCGCAACACTGGCTCCTACTACAACGACCCGGCCATTTCCGGCCGTCTGCCCAAGACCGTAGTGCACGAGACCGCCTTCGGCAACGAAGAGGTGGGCCCCGGCTACGACGGCGACGACGCCGAAATGGCCCTGTTCAAGGTGCAAACGGTGGATGACATCGACTGGAAGACGGCGCTCAAGATCGGCTGCTTCCAGATGCTGGCCATTATCCCCGGCACCAGCCGCTCCGGCTCCACCATCATCGGCGGCATGCTCTGCGGCTGCTCCCGCACCGCTGCGGCCGAGTTCACGTTCTTCCTGGCCATCCCGGTTATGTTCGGCTGGGGCCTGCTGAAGACGGTGAAGTACATCGCCGAGCTGGGCCTGGCCATGACCGGCCTGGAGCTGGCGGTGCTGGTGACCGGCATCCTCACGGCGTTCGTGGTGTCGGTGATCTCCATCAAGTTCCTGATGGGCTACATCAAAAAGAACGACTTCACCGCCTTCGGCGTCTACCGCATCATCGTAGGCATCATCGTCCTAGCCTACTTCGGCGTAAAACTCTTTATGTAGCTATTCGAGGTAATCAGCCTGCCCCTTTGTCATCCTGAGCGAAGCGCGCAGCGCGGAGTCGAAGGATCTCTGCGGCTGGGTGAGATCCTTCGACTGCGGCCTTCGGCCTCCGCTCAGGATGACAACGGAGGCTGGTTTTGGTCTACACGCGGGAGGGCAGCTACTCTTTCACCAGGCGCTTTAGTTCTCCGCTTACGTAGAGGTTCACGGCGCCGTTTATGATGAGCACGATACCCAGCACCATCACGAAGGCAGAGGTGGCGCCGAAGGGGTTGGCAATGATGAGGATGCCGCCCACGGCCACCAGCGCGCTCAGCGCCGCGCCCACAATCCACTGATAGCCGCCCAGGTCGCGCAGCTCCAGCGAGCGCACCACGCTCACAATGCCGCAAAGCGCCAGCACCACGCCAATAACTAGCGCCCCCACCGACGCGATGGGCTCGGGGAAGATGAACACCACCAGCGCCAGCACCAGGTAGAAGATGCCCAGCGACAGCACGCTGGCGTTGCGGTAGCGGTCGCTCTTGTCGCGGAAGTAGCTGACCAGGCTGGCGATGCCGGAAATGCCCAGCCACGCCGCCAGCAGGTAGATGACGGTAACGATGGTGGCTCCCGGCCACACCAAAAGCAGCAATCCGAACGCTAGCGACACCACCGCCTGCGCCAACGTGTTGGACCGGATCATATTCAGCATGTTTCCCATGATTTCCTCCTCGGGTTCCGCGCGGCCGTCTTCCCGCCGCGTCTTTCCCTGGATGATAGGGGGAGTGCCGCCCAAACCCCCGTCGCAATCCCCATCCGAAACCGTCCAGTCACGGTTCTGACTTCGCCCGACAATTCACGGGGCTGTAACACGGCGGCGCGGCGGGTTTTGCTATCATGTGCCCACACGAGTTAGCCGCCCGCGCGTAAGCGGGCGTTTCTCTCGTTAAAGCTTTTTTAGGAAAGGACATTCGATGTCTGAAGAGAACGCGAATCTCGCCGAGATCCAGAAGCATCGCGAGCAGATCGACGCCATCGATCGCCAGCTGGTGGAGCTGCTGAACAAGCGCGCCGGCCATTCGCTGGTCATCCGCGGCCTAAAGCCGGGGGCCAACATGGGCCTGTACGACGCCCGCCGCGAAGAGGAGATCATGGAGAAGATCGACTCCTACAACGAGGGCCCGCTGTACAACGAGTACCTGCGCGAGATCTACACCGCCATCCTGAAGGTGATGAAGGAGACTCCGGCCCTATGAGCGTGAACAATACTGTAATCCCGGGCATCCCCGATTTGGGCACCCGCGGCGACACCATCACCATTTACGCTGGGCCGTGCTCGGTGGAGTCCACCGAGCAGTTCGACGAAGTGGCCTCCTGCATCCACGACCTGGGCCTCACCTGGATCCGCGGCGGCGCCTTCAAGCCCCGCACCAACCCCCACTCCTTCCAGGGCCTGGGGGAAGAGGCGCTGAAGATCATGCACGACGCCGGCCAGAAGTACGGCCTGAAAACCCTCACCGAGGTCATGGACTCCGCCCATTGCCAGATGGTGTCGGACTACGTGGACGGCCTGCAGGTGGGCGCCCGCAACTTCCAGAACTTCAGCCTGCTGAAGAAGATTGGCCAAGTGACCGCCAACACCCACCAGATGGTGCTCTACAAGCGCGGTTTCGCCGGCACCATCGCCGAGTGGCTGGCCGCTACCGACTACATCACCGCCGAGGGCAACAATAACGTGGTGCTGTGCGAGCGCGGCATCCGCACTTTCGAGACCGCCACGCGCTTCACGCTTGACATTGCCGCCGTGCCGGTCATCCACAAGCAGTCGCTGTTCCCGGTGTGCATCGACGTGTCGCACCCCGCCGGTCAGCGCGACCTGGTGCCGGCGCTGGCCTACGCCGCCATTGCCGCGGGTGCCGACTCCATCATGATCGAGGTGCACCCGCAGCCGGCCAAGGCCCTCTCCGACGGCCCGCAGCAGCTGACCCCCGCCCAGTTCGAGGTGCTGGTGGCCCAACTGCGCGACATCGCCGCCGTTTTCGGCAAGACTATCGTATAGGAGTTTCATGCCCATCGACATCGATTCCCTGAACGAGCCTCAACGCGAAGCGGTCCTTTCCACGGAAGGACCGCTTCTAGTGCTGGCGGGCGCCGGCTCGGGCAAGACCCGCGTGCTCACCTACCGCATCGCCCACCTGCTGGAGGACAAGGGCGTGTGGCCCTGGCGCATCTTGGCCATCACCTTCACCAACAAGGCGGCGGCGGAAATGCGCGAGCGTTTGGGCCGCCTGGTGGGGCAGCAGGCGCGTGGCATGTGGGTGTCCACCTTCCACTCCATGTGCGTGCGGATGCTGCGGCAAGATGCCGATCGGCTGGGCTTTACTAACAGCTTCACCATCTACGACACCGACGACCTGAAGCGCCTGTACAAAGAGGTCATGGCCGAGCTGGACGTGAACCCCAAAGTGTTCCCGGTGAACACGCTTATGAACCGCATCTCGGACGCCAAGAACAAGCTGCTAGTGCCGGGGGAGTTCGCGAAAACCGCCAATGACCCGGTGGGGAAGGTGGCCGCCCGCGTCTACGAGCGCGTTCAGGAGCGGCTGAAGGCGGCGAACGCCTTCGACTTCGACGACTTGCTGCTGTACGCCTACCTGCTGCTGAAGCACCACGCCGACGTGCGCGAGGCCTACCAACAGCGGTTCGGCTACATCATGGTGGACGAGTATCAGGACACCAACCACGCCCAGTACGCAATCACCATGCTGCTGGTGGGCGAGGGGCAGAACATCATGGTGGTGGGCGACGACGACCAGTCCATCTACTCGTGGCGCGGCGCCGACATCACCAACATTTTGAACTTCGAACAGGACTTCCCCAACGCCAAAGTGGTGAAGCTGGAGCAGAACTACCGCAGCGTGGGCAACATTCTGGCCGCCGCTAACGCGGTGATCGCCAACAACACCAAGCGCAAGGAGAAGCGGCTGTTCACGGCCTCGGGCGACGGCGAGAAGATTCAGGTGTACCTGGCCACCGACGAACGGGACGAGGGCCGCTGGATTGCCGGCGAAATTGAGAAGCGCCGGGCGAAGGGGCTTTCCTACGACGACATGGCGCTGTTCTACCGCACGAACGCTCAGTCCCGCATGCTGGAAGATATGCTGCTGCGGGCCGGCGTGCCCTACCGCATTGTGGGCGGCACCCGGTTCTTCGATCGCGCCGAAATTCGCGACGTGATGGCCTACCTTACCCTGGTGGTGAACCCGGCCGACGACTTGGCGGCGAAGCGCGTCATCAACGTGCCCAAGCGCGGCATCGGCAAAACCACCGTGGAACGCATCGAGCAGATGCAGCGGGAATACGGGCTGACCTTCCTGGACGCCTGCGAGCAAGCTATCACCGACGAAGGACTGCGGGCGGCCACCCGCACGGCGCTCGCGTCGTTTGTGACGCTGTTGAAGGAGGCGGCCACCTGGCAGGGCGACCTGCGCCAGGTGATCTCCATGATCGTGGAGAAAGCGGGCCTGGTGGAAGCCCTGCAGGCGGAAGGCACCGACGAGGCGAAGAGCCGCATCGAGAACATCCAGGAGTTCATGGGCGTTGTGCAGGAATTCCAGGAGACTCATGAGGACGACGACGCTATGTTCGCAGCGCCCACGGCCGGCGATGAAGACGCGGCAGCGGTGGCGGGCGAAGCGGTTGTGGGCGGCGGCCCGGTGTTTGCCGGCGCGGTGGCCGAAGTGGCTGGCAGCGACGGCGCGGACGGCGCGGGCGACCTGTTCGAGGCGGCCGGCGTGGTTGCGGCTGAACCGGAGCCGGTGCGCGTGCTGCGAGGCAATTCGCTCGCGGACTTCATCGAATGGGTGCGGCTGCGCACCGACCTGGACACCATGACCGAGGACGGCCACGCGGTGACGCTCATGACCGTGCACGCCGCAAAGGGTCTGGAATTCGACTGCGTATGGGTGGCGGGCATGGAGGAAAGCCTGTTCCCGCATATGAATTCCATGCGCGACCCGGTGGCGGTGGAGGAGGAGCGGCGCCTGGCCTACGTGGCCATCACCCGCGCGCGCAAGTGCCTTTACCTTACCTGCGCGCAGCAGCGCCAGATTTTCGGCCAGACCTCGGCGAACCCGGTCTCCCGCTTTTTGCAGGAGATTCCCATGGAGCTGAAGCAGACCTCTGGCCTGGGATCTTCCGGATTTTCCGGCACCGGTTGGGAGAAGCGCGGCAGTCGCCGCGGCATTGCCGGCAGCGGCACCGAGGCGGGGGAGGGGCGCGTGTTCGGCCGCTCCAGCGCTTCCGGGTCTGCGGGGCGCGGCGATCGCGACCGTGCCGGGCGCAGCGGTTATTCCGGCCGCGGCTCCTTCGGCGGCGGCTCTTCCAGGAGCGGCTCTTTCGGGGACTTCTCGCGCGGATCGCTTGGCGGCGGCAGCGCTGGGCGCGCAGAGGGCGGCCATTCATTCGGTTCCGGTGTGCCCTCTTCCCGCGCGGCCGCGAAGAAGTCCGGCGCCAGCGCCACCTTCGCAGTGGGGGACACCGTGGACCACAAGACCTTCGGCCGCGGCAAAGTCATGAAAGTAGACGGCGACACCCTCCACATCAAATTCGCAAAGACGGGCCAAACGAAAAAGCTCTTGAAAGACTATGCTCCCATAGTAAAGGTGGGCTAAAACCACGTCATCTCGACCGGAGCGCGCAGCTTCTCCCCCCCCTACGTCATCTCGACCGGAGCGCGCAGCGCGGAGTGGAGAGATCCCGTGTCGGACGTCTGAGGAGCTACTACTACGTCATCCTGAGCGCAGCGAAGGATCTTCCCCGCCGCAACTGTCAAGATCCTTCGCGTTGCTCAGGATGACGAGAAGCGGGCCCCTTCCTAATCGCAGGGCTGTTGGCCGGGGGCGCAGGCGTGGCAGAGGGCGCAGGCAGTGGGGGTGGCGGCAAGGCCTCCCAGCGCGCTTTCCCGCAGCTCGAAGGGGAGGCTGCGGCCCACGGCGTACAGGGCGGCCACCGTCTCGTCGAACCCCACGTAGCTGTCGATATCCGCCAGCGCCAGCTGGGCTGCCGCCAGCGCGTTGGCGGCGCCGGTGGCGTTGCGCTTCTGGCACGGCGCCTCCACCAGGCCGCGGATGGGGTCGCACACCAGCCCCAACAGCCCGGCAATGGCGATGGCCGCCGCCTCCAGGCACTGACGCGGCGTGCCGCCCATCAGCTCAACCGCGGCGCTCGCGGCCATGGCCGACGCCGCTCCCACCTCCGCTTGGCAGCCGCCTTCGGCGCCGGAAACCGTGGCGTTCTTCATGATCAGCATACCGATGGCGCCGGCGTTCGCCAGGCCCCGCCCCAGTTTCTCGTCGGTGAAACCGTACACGTCTTGCAGCGCCAGCAGCACGGCCGGCACCACGCCGGCGGACCCGGCCGTGGGCGCCGCCACAATGCGGCCCATGGTGGCGTTCGTCTCCAGCACTGCCTGGGCGTACATCACTGCGCGGACGCTCAGCGTGTCGCCGAAGCCGCGCCCCGCCTGAATCTCCGCCCACAGCTTCTGCGCCTCACCGCCAATGAGGCCGCCCATAGATTTCTCCGGGTGCGTCAGCGGTCCCGTGGCCGAATCGCGCATCACCTTCAGCGCCTCGCCCAGGTAGCGGTGGGTGTCGTCCACCGTGATGCCCAGCGACGCCAGCATGGCCCGCTCGCGGCGGCAGATGGCGTCGGAAATGGGCAGCCCCTCTTTCTCCGCGAAGGCCAAAAGCTCCGCGCCGGTATGGAAGTCCAGCGAGCTGAACAGCAGTTCTGCCTGCTCGGCGGTCAGATGCGCGCCGAAGCCGGTGGGGCAGAAGCCCTCCTCTTCCGCCTCCAGCTCGCTCACCGGCGCCAGCGCCTCGCTCGAGCGGTCGCTCGGCACAATGCGCACTTGCAGAATCTTCGGATTCGCCGTCAGCATCTGCGCGATGGCGTCGGGAATGGGGTCGTCGGTCTCCATGACGGTGAAGGCCACATCGCCCTTCCGCTCGCGGAACAGCTTCGTGGTGGCGATGTTCACTTCCATCTCCGCCACGCAGGCGGCAATGAACGCCAGCACGCCGCGCACGTCCTTCTGCTTCACCACCAGCGAGTGGTACTCGCCGGTCAGCATCACCTGCACGCCGTTGATGGCGGTGATCTGCGCCGCCCCGCCGCCGATGGACTCGCCCCGCACCTCGGTTACGGTGCCGGCGGCGTCGCGAACGCGGATGTTCACGGTGTTGGGGTGCTCGGTTTTCGTGGTCTCGTCCGGCACGAAGCTGAACGCCATTCCCGCTTCTTCGGCCAGCGCGAAGGAGTCGCGCACCTTCAGGTCGTCCGGCGCCAGGCCCAAAAGCCCCGCCACCAGCGCGCGGTCGGTGCCGTGCCCCTGGTAGGTGTGGGCAAAACTGCCGTAGAGGGTGAACGTGGCTTCCACCGGTTCGGCGCCCAGCAGTCGCCGCGTCATGAGCGCAATGCGCAGCGCCCCCGCCGTGTGCGAGCTGGAGGGCCCCACCATAACCGGCCCGATAACGTCCCGAATACCATACGCGCGCATAGCCGCTCCTTTCAACGATGCAGCCATCATACCCGAACTCCCCGCGCCCTGCGCCCCCTTGGCAACGGAGCGTTAAGCCACCACCCCTTCCGCAACTTCTCAAAAATTTTGAGAAGCAATGCAGCAAACTTCTAAAAAATTTGAGAAGTTGGGGCATCTCTCTACAGAAAAGCGCCGAACTCTACGCCTGCGAAGAAAGCTGAGGACCAGAAACCCCGTCATCCCCCACGAAGCCGCGTCTAGCTTTGGGGGACGACGGGGTTGTTGATCCCAAAAATGTCGCTTCTCGGGCACCGAGGATCAAGAATACGGCCATCCCCCACAACACCGTGGGGGACGAGGGGGTTTTGGGTCCCCGGGCACCGGAGCCCGTGGGGGACGAGGGGGGTTTGGATCCCCGGGCACCGAAGTCCGTGGGGGACAACGGGGTTTTGGTTCCTGGGACAAAGCCGGCCGAGGCAGCCAATATGCGATAGAAACCACCTTAGCTGCCAGCTAAGGTTTTTCTCTTCTGTGTATAATACAGTTACCACAACTGCTCATCTTAGGATGGCACCACAATCGAATAGCAATTGCTGGCCCGGAGAGCATCTGTCGATCTCTGGGTTTCATTGCATCATTGCGGTGCCTGGGCAGTTGTGGTGACTGTGGCGGATGCTCTCCAGACTTTCACGATTCACTGGTTGGCGCGTTCCCGCAGTCAGACAAATTGCGTTGGAAGGTGCCAGGATGAGCAAAATCGATCTATTGCCAAATGAGGCCATTTTGAAGACTAGCCCGCGGATTATTTATGACTCACCCAGAAAGCAGTCCTATTCCAATGCGGAGCTCTTCCTCACAAATCAGGCGTTGATAGTTGTTGTGAGGGGCATGCTGGGAGGGGTGAAGGAGAGCTTCAGGTTCCCCCTCTCCTCCATCTGCACAGATGACGGAAAGCCAAAGATTCAGGAGGGGCGATCGGCGTCAGGTGCGCGACAAATGCACATCTTTTTCGCTCACGGCGTGGAGTCCTTCACGCTCGGCTTGCCGCTCTCATACGACACGGGCTTAGGGTCGTCGCTGAAAGACGCATTCACGTCTGTGGCCGAAAAAGAGAAGCGAAATATCAGGGAGTGGCGCGATGCCATCTGTAGCGCTCTTGGGGCTGAAACTGGAGAGGGAGGTTCCGCCTTTGAGCCGGAAGATCGAAGATCCATTGTTGAGACGGTGGCTGCGACTGTTGGGGCCGGTGTTTCCACCTTCGCTCAAGCAGCCAAAGGGGCTCCTAAGTCTCCTCCTCGAGCGACTCAACGGTGTATCGGCTGCTGCGCCCCTCTGTCTGGTGCCAAGGGTCAACAGGTTACCTGCAAATATTGCGATACTGTCCAGACTATAAGCTAGGAGAGAAGATGGGTATTTTTCGTGCTATAACCGATTCTGTAGCAGGAACTCTGTCCGACCAGTGGAAGGACATTTATACGGCTGGACCGTTTGACGAGCATGTTGTTGTGTCTCCGGGCGTCCTTAAAAACAAGAACAATGGAAGAGGGGCGAACGTCCACGGTTCAGAGGGAGTGATCACTCGTGGATCGTTGATTTTTGTTCCCGAGAATACTGCTGCGTATATTTTCGGAGAAGGTGGCATAGACGAGGTCATCCTGGCACCTGGCACATATGAGTACGAGGGCGGGGAGGATAGCGTCTTCTCGAATGGGTCGGTCGACGCGGTTTTTGACCAGGTGACCACTCGTATTGGGTTTGGTGGAATTCCGGGGCAGGAGAAGCGAGTCGCGTTCGTGAACTTGCGAGAGATTCGCGGTATCCCTTTTGGAACTCGCGGGCCGCAGATGTACAACGACCGCTATTATCGATGTGACCTCGAGGTGTTCGCGTTTGGGACTTTCTCGATCCAGGTTACGGACCCTGATGCATTCGTACGCAATTTTGTTCCCCCGAATACCTATTCCTATTCGATCGATAATCCGTCCGCTCGGAAGCAGGTCATATCCGAATTCTTGCAGTCGTTTATCACCGCGCTCAACTCGCTCTCGAGCGAATTTCGGATTTCGCAATTGCCCGGACAGGCTCAGGCGATCTCTGATCGTATTGCCGAAGACGACCTGTATGTAGGCAGCTGGCCGGAGCGCTTTGGCTTTCGTGTTGTTCGTGTTGCAATCGAAAACATTGAGTTCTCACCTGAATCACGCGAGTTGGTGCATGGCTTCAACCAGAACCGCATGAGCGTTAGTGCTTTCGAGGACACCTCCCAGCAGGCAGCGAATACTGCCGCTCAGCAAAAGATCGCCCAGGGAGTGCAGACCCATGGTTTCGGCGATGCGGGAGGGATGCTTTTCGGTATGAACGTTGCGTCCGCCATCTCTCCGGGCGGTCAGATTGCTTCGCCCGCTCCGGCCGATCAGCAGGTCGCTGCATCTGCAAACCCAGCGAAGGCAGTGGACTATAGCGAGAGTATCGAAACGGTGCGCAAGCTCAAAGAGCTGCTTGACACAGGTGTGTTGACCCAAGAGGAATTCGATGCAAAAAAGAGAGAACTGCTGGGACTCTAGACGTTGGGAAGAAGGATGTTAATGGTAGGGACGATATCTAAAGTGAAGAAGCTTCTAATTCCGATGATGCTGATCGCATCGATGTCGTTGATCGGTTGTTCCGACCAGTTACGAGAAGAAGCGGCGGAGGCGGTTGAGCATTGCAATGAAGCGATTGCGAACTACAATGCAGAAATCAATCCCTACAATAGCGCTGTTGAGGATATAGAAGCTGCGAATAGTCTTGCGTTGGCCGAAGTGAAGGCAGCTCAAGCGGTTATTAATAAGGGCGAAGAACCCTTTGATTCCAATACGCTCACCGAGCTGAAGAACGCAATGAAATCTGTTCAGGATGGGCTGAGCCGAGTTCCGGATAGCTTGCCGCAAGAGCAGCCTATGTCTATGAGCGACGACATGGGGCGATCTGATTTAGAGGCGATAATTGAAGAGGCGGCAGAGCTCGAGGCCCGTTTATCCGCTGCCCAAATTCCAGATATCCCAGTCGTGCCGGATTACTCGCAAGAGATTGACGCATTGAAGGTTGCGCTGGGCAGCTACGAGGACAGTATCCAGAGCTTGAAGCAAGTGACGGCTCCAACTGACGACTTCATTATGGAGAGGATTCTTGGGATAGGGAGTATTTCAGAAATAGCGGCTGTCACGGAGGACCATGACCCTAATGGGAAACTTAACAAATCCGGAGGGTATGTCGGTTGTATCTATTTCCGCGATGAGCAAGTTGATTGGTCTTCCCTGTATATCGAAGAAGGCAAGGAAGATGTGATTGAGGTCGGCACGAGCGGCGGGGGCGCAATTGAGGTGTTTCCAAATGTGGAAGATGCAGAAAGGCGGGATGCCTATCTCGCTTCTTTTGACGGGGCGGGCATGTTTTCATCTGGATCGCACGAAGTGGTTGGCACTCTTGTCATACGAACTTCTGATGAGCTGACCGCAACCCAACAAAAAGCGCTGACGCAGGAAATAGTGGATGTTTTGACCGCGGTGCGATAATTTACAGCCTTTGCTGAATAAGCTGCATTCCGGCCTGCTGCGACGAGCTGGTAGTCTTCGTTCATATGTTGTACAATATGCGTTGTACAACTTTAGAAAGGCTGATTATGAACAGCGTCATGGTTACAGGGCGGATGTCGGAAGAGAAGAAGGCTCGCGGATTGCGGGTGCTTGAGCGGGAGGGGCTCAATGTCTCTCAGGCCATTAACGCCCTGTTCGACCGCATGATCGAAGCCGGAAACGCTGCGTTTCTCGTCGAAGGCTCGGAACGGGTTCCCGCTGACCGGTGGAAAGAGGCGGCGGCATTCATCGATGAGCTCTCTTCGCCCCGCTCCTCTCGCTTTGATTCAATGTCGAAGGCGGAAATCAAAAGGGATCGGTTGGCGGCGCGGGAGTTGCTCTAAATGGGACGGCTGAAACTGCTCCTGGATACGAATATCGTTATTGATTTCCTGAATGAACGAGCGCCTTTCTACGAGAAGGCGCGGCTCCTCATGCTCTGCGGCAAGGTGGGGGAGTTCGACCTCTGGGTATCGTCTTCCCAGATGATCGATCTGATCTGCGTTCTTTCGGATGGCGGCAAACGCAGCGAGATGGACGATGTGTTGCAGCGCCTGCGCCTGCTGCGCACCTTCGTGGACGTATTCCCGGTGTCGGACCGCGAGGTGGACCTCATGTTGGCTGCTTCCTGGAAGGACCCGGAAAACTGGCTCCTTGTTGAGACAGCCTTGGCGATTGGTGCCGACGCCGTGATTACTCGTAACCGAAGCGACTTCCCGGAGGATCTCATTCGTGTATGTGATTGCGAAGAATTTTTCGCATGGCAAGAGGAAGAATACGGCTTTGCTTACGGGGAGGTTGAACTTTAGTTGGAGATTGGGCTTGGAGATATCGAGGGGCGTGCGGTTCGCAATTCGGAGCAGCCCCGCCGTGTTCCAGCCCAAATGGAGGATCTAATTTACACGGTGCGTGGTCGGCAGGTCATGCTCGACAGCGATTTGGCCGCGTTGTATGAGGTGGAAACTCGTGTGTTCAATCAGGCGGTCAGCCGAAATGTAAAGCGTTTTCCGGAAGAGTTTCGGTTCCAGCTCACGCGAGAGGAATTTGACAACTTGAGATCACAATCTGTGATCTCAAGTGAATGGGGCGGAAGGCGTAGCCTGCCCTACGCCTTTACTGAACAGGGCGTTGCGATGCTCTCGGGAGTGCTGAGAAGCGACGCCGCCATAAGTATAAGCATCCAAATAATGAACGCCTTCGTCCGCATGCGACATTTTATTGTTGGGAATGCGGGGCTCTTGCAGCGAATGGATGCGATCGAGGTGAGGCAGGCCGAATACCAGCGTCTTGCCGATGAGAAATTCGCCCTGGTTCTCGAGCGCCTTGAGGCCAAGGGCACTCAGGAATCCAGTCAAGCAATTTTCTTCGATGGTCAGATTTACGATGCTTTCGAGTTTCTGGCACGACTGGTCAGGACGGCCAGGGAGGAAATCGTTTTGGTAGACAGCTATGTCGATCTAGACACTCTGAACGTGCTGTCGAAGAAGGGCGAGGGCGTCAGAGCGCGTATCTATACAACAAAGCGTGGATGCAGGCTTTCCAAAGCTGATGTAAACAAGTTTAACCAGCAATATCCTGCGCTTGAGTTGGATCTGACGAGCGCGTTCCATGATAGGTTTCTCTTGTTAGATAGCGTCTGCGGATACCATATTGGTGCATCCATCAAGGATGCTGGCAAAAAGTGCTTTGGAGTGACCCCGATTGAAGACCATGAGATAATCCGTAGCCTGCTTCGGCGTCTTCGCCATTGAGTTCCGTCTTCCGTCGATCGGGAGGGGTTGCTCTAAACGGAGCATTTACACTACGGAATCGCCGTCCAGCTGGGAATACTTTTGGCTTGTCGATGAATTTGCGGCGTGTTCGCGTGGTTTTCACAACTGCGGGCTATACTCCCCAGCTTTGTGAACCTATTTGGATCAGAAGCGTATGAGAGGGATTTCCCCATGCCCACACCTGTTGTAGTCATCGGCCATCGCAACCCCGACAACGACTCCATTTCCGCTGCCGTCGGTTATGCCTACCTGAAGAATCAGCTGGCGAAGCGCGATGGCACTGACGCTAAATTCGTATACTTCCCCGGCCGCCTGGGGCCGCTGCCGCCGGAAAGCGCCTGGGTGCTCAAAGAGAACAACCTGCCTGAACCGCGCAAGATCGCCCACGTGCACTCCCGCGTCGGCGACGTGATGACCCCCAACCCGGTGTCCATCTCCCACGACGCCACCATGATGGAAGCGGGCCGCCAGCTGCGGCTGCACAACGTGCGCGCGCTGGTGGTGGAAGGGGAGAACCACCAGTTCGAGGGCCTTATTTCCACCCGCGCCATCGCCGAGCGCTACATTTCCGCCACCGACCTCATGGAGGACGAGAACCCCAACCAGATGGCCGTGGCCGCCTCGCTCATCGAGTCGCTGGGGCAGCGCGTGGGCGAGCTCATGGCCACCGACGTGCTGACGCTGGACAAGGAAATCCTGCTGAAGGACGCCGCCGAGGATCTGCTGGCCTCGGAGCTGCGCGAAGGCGTGGTGCTCAACGACGAGGGCCAGGCCATCGGCATTGTCACCCGCTCCGACATCGCCAACCCGCCCAAGCGCAAGGTGATCCTGGTGGACCACAACGAAACGCGCCAAGCGGTGAACGGCATCGAGGAAGCGGACGTCGTCGAGATCATCGACCACCATCGCATCGCCGACGTCTCCACCGCCAACCCCATCCAGTTCATCAACCTGCCGGTGGGCTCCACCGCCACCATCGTGTGCATGGAATTCCGCAAGTACGGGGTGGAGGTGCCGAAGGAAATCGCCGCCGTGCTGCTTTCCGCCATCATGACCGACACCGTCATCCTGAAGTCTCCCACCACGACCGATACCGACCGTGAACAGGCGAAATACCTGGGAGAAATCATTGGCGAAGACCCCACCGAGTTCGGCCTGCGCGTGTTCAAGGCCCGCGGCAGCGTGAACGACGTGCCCATCGACAAGCTGGTAGAGGCCGACTCCAAGGAGTTCCCCTTCGACGATGGCACCGTGCTTATCTGCCAGCGGGAAACGGTGGATTTGGCCGGCGTGCTGGAGCGCGAAGAGGAGATTCGCGAGCACATGCGCAAGCTGGCGGCCGACCACGGCTACGAGTTCGTGCTGCTCATGGTGACTGACATCCTGGCGGAGGGCAGCCAGTTCCTCTGCGAAGGCAACCGCCGTGTGGTGAACCGCGTCTTCGGCATCAACTGCACCGGCCAAGGCGGCACCTGGATGCCCGGCATCCTCTCCCGAAAAAAGCAAGTAGCCCCCAGGATCCTGGGGAACTAAGGTTCCCTTTGTCATCCTGAGCGGAGGCCGAAGGCCGGAGTCGAAGGATCTCTGCAGCCGGTTAGCGAATTTGGGCCGTGAAGATCCTTCGACTCCGCGCTGCGCGCTGCGCTCAGGATGACAATGGGGGACGGACGTATGCCCCTGCCCGCATGACGCGGGGATGGGACAGCTTAGGAAAGAAGGAACGATGGACTCTGAGCGGCTTATTGATACGTTTGTCGAATTGGCGAAGATCGCATCGCCTTCGCGCCATGAGGCGGTGATGCGGGATGCTCTGGTGCCGATGCTCGAGGAGCTGGGCTTCGCAGTGACCATCGACGACTCCGCCGCGCAGACCGGTTCCGACACCGGCAACATCATCGCCCTTCTGCCCGGTACCGTGCCCGGCCGCATCGCGTTTTCCGCCCATATGGACACCGTGGAGCCTTGCGAAAACATCCGCGTGAAGCGCGAAATGCGCCCCGCCGGCCAGCTGGCCCAGCGCCCCGTGGACGCCGCCGGCAACCCGTTTGCCGAAGACGCCCTGGTGGAGGTGCTCTGCTCCGCGGGCGACACCATCCTTTCCGGTGACGACAAAGCCGGCATCGCCGCGATTCTGGAAGGCGTGCGCACCACGCTGGAGAAAGGCACGGCGCGCCCGGACATCCAGCTGGTTTTCACCACCTGCGAGGAGATAAGCCTGGTAGGGGCCTCGGCGCTGGCTGATGACACCTTCGCGCCCGGCACGCCCTGCTTCGTGTTGGACGCCAACGGCCGCCCCGGCTCTATCGTCACCGCGGCCCCGTGCCACTTCACCTTCTTCGCCGATTTCTACGGCACCGCCGCCCATGCTGGCATCTGCCCCGAGCAGGGAATCAGCGCCATTCACATGGCGGCCGACGCCATCGACGCCATGCAGCTGGGGCGCATCAACGAGCGCACCACCGCCAACGTCGGCTTCATCGAGGGCGGCCACACGGTGAACGTCATCCCCGAGCATTGCCACCTGCGCGGCGAGTGCCGCTCGCTCGTGCGCGAAGAGGCGCTGGCTCAGCGCGACGCCATGACCGCCGCCATGGAAGCGGCCGCGGAAGCCGGCGGCGGGCGCGTGGAGATCACCTGGGAGTTCTCGTATCCGGAAGTGGCCTACAACGCCGAAGACCCGCTGGTCATCCGCATCAAGGACGCCGCGCGCCTGGCCGGGCTGGTGCCCCGGCGCGTTACCACCGGCGGCGGCGCCGACGCCAACGTGATGGGGGAGAAGGGCGCCCGCGCCATCACACTGGGCATTGGCATGACTGACATCCATTCCGAAGATGAATACATTGCCGTGCGCGACGTGGAAGGCTGCGCCAAGCTGGTAGAAATGCTCATAGCCCTCTACGCCCGCGACGGCCAACGCCTCTAACCAGAACCCCGTTGTCATCCTGAGCGAAGGCCGAAGGCCGTAGTCGAAGGATCTCTGCAGCCGGGTGAGATCCTTCGACTACGCGCTACGCGCTCCGCTCAGGATGACAATGGGTTTGCGAGCTTTGCCCCGCTCGGGTGGCAGGGACAAGGTCGGTATCCTGCAATTATGTAGCCTTTGTGCCGCTCGCCGGATGGTATGGATACGCCCGGGTGCGTGGCGTTTGACATACTGGTTTTCGCTGATAATATGCATCCTCGCGTCTCTCAGAGGCGCTTGTTTTTGTGCGCTCTAACCCAAGCGCGCAAAGAGTGTGAGAAATTGTAGGAAGCGATAGAAAAGAAGGAGTTGAGACTTTGCCTACTATCAATCAGCTCGTACGCAAAGGCCGTCAGAAGACGGTCGACAAGTCGAAGACCCCGGCTCTGAAGGGCAACCCGCAGAAGCGCGGCGTGTGCACCCGTGTGTACACCACCACCCCGAAGAAGCCGAACTCGGCGCTCCGTAAGGTTTGCCGTGTGCGCCTGGTCAACGGCATGGAGGTTACCGCCTACATCCCCGGTGAGGGCCACAACCTTCAGGAGCACTCCATGGTGCTCATCCGCGGCGGTCGTGTTAAGGACCTGCCTGGTGTGCGTTACAAGGTCATCCGTGCTGCTCTGGACTGCGCCGCTGTCGACAAGCGCAAGCAGGCCCGCAGCCGCTATGGTGCCAAGCGCCCCAAATAAGTAACCGTTAAGTCGTGCGGGTGGCAAAAAAGAGAAGCCGCCTAATGGGGAAGTGAAAGATCCCTCGAAGCACGCAGGACAAAAGGAGTAAAAAGTATGCCGCGTCGTGCAGCAGCTGTCCGCCGTGAAGTAACGCCGGACGCCCGTTACAGCAACCGTCTCGTCACCCAGCTCATCAACAAGGTGCTGCTGGATGGCAAGAAGTCCATCGCCGAGAACATCGTCTACGGTGCCTTCGACATCGTGGCCGAGAAGACCGGGGAAGACCCCCTGACCGTCTTCAAGAAGGCTATGGACAACGTCCGCCCCACCCTTGAGTGCAAGCCCAAGCGTGTCGGCGGCGCCACTTACCAGGTGCCGATGGAGGTCAATTCCCGTCGCGCCACCACCCTGGCCATCCGCTGGATCGTGGACTTCTCGCGCAAGCGCAAGGAGCACACCATGCAGCAGCGTCTTGCCGCTGAAATCATGGACGCCTCCAACAACACCGGAGCTTCCGTGAAGAAGCGCGAGGATATGTACAAGATGGCCGAGGCAAACCGCGCCTTCTCACACTATCGCTTCTAAGAACAGGCAGGAATTGACTTTATGGCTAAAATCGATCTGAAAGATACGCGCAACATCGGTATCATGGCCCACATCGACGCGGGCAAGACTACCACCACCGAGCGTATTCTTTACTACACGGGCAAGACCCACAAGATCGGCGAAGTCCATGACGGTGCAGCCACGATGGACTGGATGGTTCAGGAGCAGGAGCGCGGCGTAACCATTACCGCCGCTGCCACCACCTGCTTCTGGAAGTACCCCGGCGGCAAGGCCGACGGCAAGGAGTACCGCTTCCAGATCATCGACACGCCCGGTCACGTTGACTTTACCGCCGAGGTAGAGCGCTCCCTGCGCGTTCTGGACGGCACCGTTGCCGTTTTCGACGCTGTCGCTGGCGTGCAGCCCCAGTCCGAGACTGTGTGGCGTCAGGCCGAGCGCTACGGCGTGCCCCGCATCGCCTTCATCAACAAGTATGACCGCGTGGGCGCCGACTTCTTCCACGCCATCCAGACCATGCGCGATCGCCTGGACGCCAACGCCGTTGCCGCCCAGATCCCCATGGGCGCTGAGGACCAGTTCTGGGGCGTCATCGACCTGGTGACCATGACCGCGTGGGACTTCAAGGCCGACGACAAGGGCATGACCTACCCCGAGCCGATGGCCGAGATTCCGGCCGAGTACAAGGACGACGCCGAAATGTACCGCCAGGAGCTCCTGGAGGCCGCCGCCGACTGCGACGACGACCTGATGGAGAAGGTGCTCATGGAGGAAGAGGTGACGGTCGAGGAATTCAAGGCCGCCATCCGCAAGGGTGTCATCGACTGCAAGATCAACCCGGTGTTCGTGGGCTCCGCCTACAAGAACAAGGGCGTGCAGGAACTGCTGGACGCCGTGGTGGACTACATGCCTTCCCCGGTTGACATCCCCGCCATCAAGGGCGAGAACCCCGAGACCGGCGAGGAAGAGGACCGTCCGGCCGATCCGAAGGCTCCGTTCTCCTCGCTGGCCTTCAAGATCATGACCGACCCCTACGTGGGCAAGCTCACCTACCTGCGCGTGTACT
>JAAVZC010000006.1 GCA_022791455.1 Eggerthellaceae bacterium | reverse complement strand
CGATGGCCCTGACCGCCAACGGCTACACCGGCGCCTACGACGCCGCCACCCACTTCGCCGCCGCCTCCGCCAACATCGAGGGCGCGGTCGTGGAGTGGCGCCCGGCCGGCGCCGGCGACGACGCCTGGACCACCACCGCCCTCTCCATCAAGGACGTGGACGAGGCCTCCTACGAGGTGCGCGCCACCGCCGAGGGCTACGTGACCCAGACCGCCACCGTCACCCTCAAGGTGACCGAGCGTCCGATTGTTCTCGAATCCGACAGCTTTAGCAAGGTTTACGACGGCAAGCCGCTTACCAACAAGGGCGAGGATGGTACTGAGCGTCCGTTGAAGAACGCTGGAGACTTTGTCGAGGGCGAAGGTGTCGAGCTTACCTTTACGTCCTCTATTACCAATGTCGACGAAAGTGGAGCGCACAACTCGTTTACCTACGAGGCGTTGCCTGGTACTAACCTGGACAACTACAAGATTGAAGTTATTGAAGGAACCCTGACTATCGAACCGCTCGACATCACCAACGATCCGACCGATCCTACGACTGCTGTTCTGACCGTTGAGGGCCCGGAGGACGTGATCTACAACGGCCAGGAACAGCTGCTGAAACCCGTTTCTGTGTATTTTGGCGATACCGAGCTTGTTTATGAAGACTGGAGCACCCCTGCGGAATCTGCTGAGAATAGTTATTGGATCCAGCATGCCAATGGGTTAACCAAGGACTTCATTAACGCTGGAAATACGATTGAGATCCAGATCTGGCCGAAGAGCAGCAACTTCACGGGCCATGCGACCGTGACGTATAAGATCAACAAGCGTCCTGCGACCATCTACGCTGGGGCTGCTTCTATGACCTACGATGCACCGGCTACTCTGCAGTACCAGCCTGCTACTGCAGAGGCTTTTGATTCCGATAATCATCGTGGTTTCGTTACCGCTGATGTTCCGGCTGCTATCCAGCAGACGCTGAGGAGCGAAGTTGAGGCTTACGACGAGGCGAAGCGCTACGAGAACGAAGTGACCGTTATTGGTCGCACCGATCTGGAGGCCGCTCTCACCAACTATGTCTTGAGCTATGAGGACAACTACCTGGACGTTAACAACGCGAACGACAACGTTGTGACTGTGAACAACATCGCTGGCGCTGCCGGCATGACCAAGGTGTACAACGGCGTGGCTACTTCCATCGTTGCTAACGCTCGCGTCGAAGGCTCCACGTTCGAGTACTCGCTCGATGGTGTGAACTGGTCTGCCAGCAACCCGACCTTCACCAACGTTGGTACCTACATCGTTTGGGTGCGCGCTAACGCTGCCAACTACGAGACCACTCGCCCGGTGAGCGCTCGCGTCACCATCACCCCCGCGCCTGTGACCATTACCGTCAACGGTGCGACCAAGATGGCTGGTACTGCTGATCCTGCCTTTACTGGTACGGTGACTGGTCTGGTGAACGCCGGCGACCTGGGCGCCATCAGCTTCTACCGCACTAACACTGCTCAGGCGGCTGGTGTTTATCCGAACGTGCTGACCGCGTCTTATCTGGCCAACCCGAACTACACGGTGATTGTGGTTCCCGCCACCTTCACCATTACCGCTGCTCCGGTTGTTCCGGCTGGCGTGACCCCGCCGACTCCGCCCACGCCTCCGGCTGGTGGTGGCGGTGGCGCCCCGGCCCCCGCACCGGCCCCGGCCCCGGCTCCCGCACCGGCTGCTCCCGCTGCTCCCGCGGTTGACACTCCGGAGCCCGTGGCCATCGACGACGATCCCACGCCCATGACCAACCTGCCCGAGGCCGGCACCCAGCGCGCCGAGGCCACCATCGAGGACGATGAGGTTCCGCAGACCGCCTTCGACAACGAAGATCCCGACTGCTGGGTCCACTTCCTCACGATCCTTGGTATCCTGCTGACCATCGCCTACGCTGGTTGCGTGGTGGCCCGCCGCACCAACTTCACCCGTGGCCTCAAGAGCCGCGAGGAAGATTTCGCCGGTGAAACCACCGAGGAAACCGTGACCGTGCCCGCCGGCATGACCGCCGCTGTTCGCAAATAACCTGGGGAAGGGAAGAGGAAAAGACCTATGAAGAAGAGCAACATCATAATCCTAAGCATCGCGGCCGTTGTTTCCGTATTCCTGCTGGTGCTGTGGTTCGTGCTGGGCTTCAATCATGTGGACTCGCCCATCGACCCCCTGGTGACGCTGGTATGGTGGCTGGTTATCGTGGCTGCTGTGCTCATCATCAACAAGGTGGAGGGCTCTCGCCGCGAGAAGATCCGCTCGGTGTACGTGAGCGACGGCCAGCTGTTCAACTCCGAGGTCGGCCTTGAGCCCCGCAACCCCGCGGTGCCGCTGGAGGCCAACGTGGCGCAGATTGTAGAAAACCTGGACTACGGCTTCGAGAAGAAGGACTTCCCCGAGGCCGACCAGTTCCAGCCGAAGCTGCTGGTGCGCACCACCGAGTTCAAGCGCGAGAAGCAGGATGACGGTCAGCAGCAGCCGGCCGGCGCCCAGCGCGAGAAGCTCACCTGGAAGGGCGAAGTGGTGTTCGAGGGCAACGGCGGCGACCCCCGCAAGTTCGAAACCCCCGAAGAGTTGCGAGCCATCCTGGCCACCGCCTAAGGCGCGACGATAGAGCAACAAGCAAGAGCCCGGCCACCCGCCGGGCTCCGTTTGTTTAGGTGGACCATGATGCCACGATCCATTATTGGGTCCTCATATAGCTGTCAAAAGGTAACCGAAAATGGTATCCTTTTGACATGAGTTATTATGATGACATATATGAATGGGCGTCTGACAATTATGGGCTGATAACAACGGCCCAGGCCAGAGAGCTGGGCATTGCCAAGCAAGAACTCTCAAAGCTCACTGCCAGGGGAAAGCTTACGCATGTCGGGCGCGGCGTGTTCCGCATAAAACACTATATCCCGACGCCCTTGGATCTGTACGCAGATGCGGTTGCGCTTGTGGGGACTGAATCTTTTATAGCGGACGAATCCGTGCTGGCAATGCACGGGTTGGCATTGGTAAACCCCGACCGAGTTTTCGTGGGAACAACCAAAAGAACGCGAAGGAAGCTTCCCGATTACATCGAAATCGTTCAAGTTCCCAGCTGTCTGGAGCCGACGGTATACGAAGGAGTGCCAAGCATGTCTGTTGCAGACGCGATTCGCAGATGCAGGGGAAGGGTTATGCCTGAGCGTCTGCAGGAGGCTGTACAGGATGCGGCGGAGCAGGGCCTGATCAGAAGAAAAGATGTTAAGTCCTTAGTAGAGGAGCTCGCATGAACAGACCAAAGCGACCCAACAGCAGAGTGAACCTCGATAAGGCAATTGAGCGCGCCTTCGGTCGAGAAGATGCCGCCTTGCGAGCAAGAACCATCATCGCAGATGTGGTAGTTGCCCAGATGCTGCCCGGAGGAGTGGTTAAAGGAGGCAGCTCGCTAAAGATGAGATACGGCGGTCGCGCAACGAGGTTTACCAAGGATTTGGATGCCGCCAGACAAGGCGACATTGAAAGCTTCCTCGATGAGCTTGATGAAAGCCTTTCGAAAGGGTGGGAGGGTTTCACTGGAAGAATTGTAGAAAGGAAGCCTGCAACGCCTGAGGGCATCCCCGCGAGCTACGTTATGAGGCCTTTCGACATAAAGCTTGCGTACGAAAGCAAACCATGGACCACGGTTCGCCTGGAAGTGGGGTATAACGAGATAGGAGACGCAGATTCTTTTGACTTGGCCATGTCGTCAGAAATAGTAGACATGTTTCGTGCGGTAGGTTTACCCGATCCTGCCCCGGTTGCTCTCATGAAGACCCATTATCAGATTGCCCAAAAGCTACATGGGCTGACTGAACCCGGCAGCAGACGAGCCCATGACCTTATAGATCTGCAAATCATCGCCCAAGAGGAAGAAATCGATGCGCCTCTGATTAAACAAACCTGCGAACGATTATTCGCCTATAGGAAGATTCAGAAATGGCCGCCGACGGTGGTTGAGGGAAACGACTGGGAGACCCTATATCTTGCCCAAAACCCACCGGAATCCATATGCCAGGAAGTCGGTGGCGCGATAGAGTGGTGCAATAGATTTATTGTGGCACTAGCTGGCTGCCAAGACTAGCTATCGCAACCTCTGCCAAGAAAGGCAGCGACCCCCGCAAGTTCGAAACCCCCGAAGAGTTGCGAGTGCATGGAGCGAAAACTAGTTTTCATCTAGATGAAAACTAATCAAGATCGCGCCAAACTTTTCAACGAGATGAAAAGTTTGAAGGTGCCATTATCCAAAGATTTCCGATAGCGGAAGACCTCTGCGCTATCAACAATCGGCCCATCGGAAGGTGGGTCGATTCTTATTCTCATCTGGCATAACGGCAAAATCGTACCTTGAGTGAACTCCACTCTTAACGAAATCTTAAAAATCAAGCCCTTTCACCAAAAAAGTGGCTAATCACAAAAAATTCACTATTGCTCCGCATTTCCCACACTGTTATATTCTTCTAGCGCTAAGTTTTGAAGAAATTGTGTAGCCATTATGTTGGCAGCATGAAAGGTGCAGGTGAGAGCCCAGCACCAACACACAAGGGAAGCAAAGGAATCGCATCGGGTCGTGGTTCCGAGAGAGGCGAGGCGGCGGTACGTCGCTAAGCAACGGAAGGTTGGGAGTGAGTATGTCTCAGGATGTTTGGAGTTTGAAGGACACGCTGGCCGGCAAGTCGTTGGCGGTTATGACCTCCGCCGTCATGGTGCTGGGCACCGTGAACACCAAGGCGTTCGCCGAGGAGGACGTGGACGCGCTCGAGCAGGAGAAGGAATCCGAAGAGTCCCTGGAGGAAACTCCCGAGGTTGAGGCCGAGACTGAAGGCGAAGTGACCGAAGAGGTTTCGACCGAGGAAGACGCCGAAGAAGAGGGCAACACCGACGCCGACGAGACCGAAAAGGCCGAGGCTCCTGCCGAGGACGTCGTTGAGGAAACCCCCGTCGTGGAGACCGTAGAGGAGGAAGAGCTCTCCATCCCCGAAATGCTCTCCAAAACCTCCGTCTTCGCCACCAGCAACGCCGCTGCTTACACGGCGGATAGCGTGGTGACTTATGCGGACGGAACGGTAAGCTGGAATCAGACTTCTTTCACGGTTCTGATTGGTCAGACCGCTCAAATCCAGGCACCTACGTATAACAAGTTCGAATCCTCTAACCCCGCCGTCGCTACGGTTGACTCCAGCGGCCTGGTGACCGGCATCGGAATAGGAACCACTACAATCATTGCGAGTAATGACTCATCCACCAGGAGCTACACCGTCACCGTTAGCCCCGACGAATCGAAGGGGTGCTGGGTTTACGTCTATGCGGACGGCAAGGGCGTCGATGGCCTAACCACTAACGAACATGGCTATTACACCCTCGGCCGAGTCTTCGTGGCCGGTCTTTCCGCTCCGCACGACAACCCGACGTACGATGAGTGAGCCATGGTAAAGAATGCGCTCAAGGAAGGAAAGACCTTCGAGCCTTACTCTGGCGCGAGTGGCGTTGTGTCCCTTGACGGAATCGTCTGGGGCGATTTGGTGTGCAGCAGTGGCGCTGACGACTATGTCAGCGGAGGAACTAACACCTGGCACATCGACGGCGAGTTCGGTACCCCGGAAGCCAAGATCGGATCCATTACCTGCAAGTTTTTCGAGGAAGGCACAACCAACGAGCTTGCTCCCGAAGAGAAGGTATCTGGCATTAGCGGGAATAAATTCGACGCCAGCGATGTCATTAAGCAAACCATTGGTAATTATTCTTATGTCGGCAGCAATCTCCCCGCCTCTGGCCTGACTTTCGAATACGGCAACGAGCAGGAAGCCATCTTCTATTACAAGCTTGGCGAGTCGACCTATACCGTTAACTATTTTGACGCCGCCGATCCTACGAAGAAAATCGAGAGGAGCAAGACCGAGACGGCAAATTACGGAGAAATCATCCAGTCTGCAAACGAAGTTGCTGAGATCGAGGGCTACTTGTTCGCAAACGCCAGCGTGGAACAGATCGAGATCCACGCAGACCACAGCCAGAACGTCATCAACCTGTACTACGACAAGGACGCCAACGGCGATGAGATTGCCGACAAGTACCAGGTGGAGCTGACCTACAGCGTCATCAACGGCAGCATCGACGAAGATGATGCCGTGGCGAAGGGCTTCACGATCAAAGACGGTGTCGCAAAGAAAACCGTAACCTTGACCGACGAGCACGGCAAGCACACAACCGCAGAAGATGGTGGCGTTTATCAGCTGGAGCCCAACGATGTTCCGGTCTTTGAGCAGAATCCGCATTATGGCAATGGCCACTTTGTTGGGGATAATGAGGCCTATCAAGAGTTTGTTGTGAACCAGATCGTAGAGCGAGTGTACGACTCTGTTGCTTCAGACACGAGCTATGTTTACGAATATGATCTGAATTCGTATGCCTACACGGTGAACTACTATGAAGAGGGAACCACCAATAAGCTGCGCGATTCAGAGGAGCGTACCGCAGAATATGACTCCATCCTCTCTGCAGGAGAAATCCCTGAGATTGAAGGATATGTGTATGATTCGGTTGAGGTCGGCCGCGGCGTAGTTACGGACAACCCGGACAACAACGAAGTTAATGTTTACTACACGGTCGACACCTTGGTTGATCCTGGCAATGACAGCAATGGTGAGAAGCCGGGTGACGGCATTCCTGATAAGTATCAGGCAGTGGTTACTATTCAATCCGAAAATGATGACCTGGGAGTTGTAAAAGCCGGTGGTGGAGCGATCACGCGTGTTTACACGATCATGAAGAGCGCGACCGACAACCGCACCGCATACATCACCCTCGACCGCTATGACAAAACGCAGCTTGTGCCTGCAGAAGGCTACGCGTTTGCGGGTTGGGAGTCGCAAGGCGTCGCAGATCCTTCTGCGGAGAGCGAAGATGCCAGGTCCATGACTATCCAGGCTGGCGGCAAGTACGAGATCACGGCGCTTTGGGGCAAGGATGACAACAAGGATAGTATTGCTGACATCTTCCAGGCGACGGTCACCTTCCAGGTTGTTAATGGAACCTTTGAAGGTTCTGCGGGTGAGATGACTTCCATCCAGAAGATCGTCACGCTTAAGAAGAATGGCGAGCCCGCCAAGGACGGCGTCTACGTGATCTCCGAGGCCGACATTCCCGTATCGAACCCGAACCTGGGCTACGATGCGGCAAAGTCCACCTGGAGCTCTACTGCTGGGCTAAGCGAGAGTGCTCCGCTGGGCGTTGGAGTCAAGGGAGATGTGACGTTTACGATCACTTATGAGCTTGGAGATTATCCCTACTCCATCGAGCACCTTGACGAGAGCGGCAACAAGATTCACGAGGACACCGACGGCCTCACTGCTCAATACGGGGCAGTAATTAATGCCACCGAGGATAAAGCCGAGCAGATCTCTGGTTACGTCTTCGACCACGTTGGACTTCCCATCACTGTTGAGGCCCTCGATGGAACTGGGGCTAAGCGGAATGTCGTGCAGATCTACTACACCCAGGACAAGTTTGGCGGAACCGAGCAGAATCCTGGCGATGGCATTGCTGATAAGTACCAGGTTAAGGTGAACTACGTTTCTGCCAAGCCCGAGCAGGGTCTTGTAAAGCTGGCACCTTCAGATGCCGCCTATGCTCAGGTTTCTAAGATTTGCAACATCCCCGGAGAAAAGGCAACGTCTGGCACCATCAAGCCCGGCGCAGCAATTACCGAGGCAAAGACGGGGTATGTCTTTGACGGTTGGACCATCGAGACGGCTGATGGAGAAGCGGTTGACCTCAACGATGATTACACCGTTAATGTTGACACCACCCAGGCCGAGGGCGAAATACTGGAATTGACGTATGTCGCCAACTGGGTCGAGGACACGAACGAGGACGGCATTGCTGACAAGTATCAGGTGACCGTTGTCTTCGAGTCCGGAGAGGGCGGCATCGTTGAGCCGACGGTGTTCGGTGTCATTACCCTGTCGGAGAAGAACGCTGCTGGCGAGGACGTGTATCAGACCAGCAAGACGATCAAGATCCCGGAGCCCGGTAAGAAGCCGAACCCCGGTATGGCCTTCGACTACTGGAGCCTGGACATCAACAACGACGCCAACGATGAGGTCAACAGCCAGTTCGATAATCCGACCTTCGGGAACTTCACGGTCACGGGCGGCGCGGTTCTGACCTTTACCGCTCACTGGGGCGAGGATGTTCTTGTTGATCCGAGCGTCGGCGTTGAGGAGGATGGTCAGGGAGACGGCATTCCCGATAAGTACCAGGCAGTATTGAGCTATGTCGTACAAAACGGAACCATTGCCGAGGGTGATACTGATTCGCGTGTGATTACCTTCAAGGATGGCGACGAAAACTATGTCGAGAAGGGTGAAGGGGTTTATACCCTGACTGCGAACGACATCCCGAGCATGAACGCTAGCGAGGGATATCGTCCAGGCGCCTGGGTTGGTGATCCTGCAGCTGAGGGCGTTACGCAGGTCGCAGGTGACAAGACCTTCACCTACCGCTTCGTTCCTGACTTCAGCGATGTGGCTTACGAGCAGCAAAATGGTGCCTATGGCGTAAATGAAGTGTATGACGGCAACACCTATACTCCTGTGATCACAGGCATTATTGAGGGTCTGGATACGGTTACCTACCGCTATGGCGATGTCGTTTCAGGCGAGCTGCCTTCGTTCACCAATGCAACCGATGGCCTGCTTCGGGTTGAAATTAAGCGCGGAACCGAAAACACCCAAGACGCAACAACTACCCTGGTCGTTCCTATCCATATTGCAAAGCGCTCTGTCACCTATGTGGTGGGCAATGAGGCTAAGCAGCAGGGGGCGGTGGATCCGGCGTTCCGCGGTGGGTTCGATCTCTCCAAGGGCACGCTGGTGAACGCCGATGACCTGGGCAGGGTTGAGGTGTACCGCACCAACGGCGGCACCGAGACCCCCGGCATCTACGAGGGCGCGCTGACTGCTCGCTTCTCCGCCGAGACCCAGAACCCCACCATGTGGAACAACTACGACGTGACCATCGAGAACGGCGACTTCACCATCATCGCGAACGCGCCGGAAGGCGAGCCCGAGCCCGAGCCCACCCCGGCCGTGACCACTCCGCCCACTGACGACGGCGATGACGACACCACCGGTGGCACTCCGGCCCCGACCCCGGCGCCTGCCACGACCCCGGCCCCGGCCGCCGCTCCGGCTGCCCCCGCGGCCCCCGCTGAGGCCCCGGCCGCTCCCGCCACCGCCACCATCGACGACGACGCCACGCCCATGACCAACCTGCCCGAGACCGGCACCGGCGCCACCACGCGTGCCACCGCCACCATCGAGGATGACGCCATCCCCGAGACCGCCTTCGACAACGAAGATCCGGACTGCTGGGTGCACTTCCTCATGATCCTGGGTGTGCTGTTCACCGTTCTGTACGCCGGAGCCGTGGTGGCCAACCGCAGCAACTTCACCCGCGGGCTGAAGGGCCGCGAGGAAGACTTCGCCGGCACCACCGAAACCGAGCCGCAGCTCGAGGGCATCCCGGCCGCCGGCGCCGCCTTCGCCCAGAAGTAAGGCCGCCGCGAAACCGCACCAAGCATCGGGGACTTAGCGCAAACCTCCCCGCCCCCTCCTCTTCGAAGGGCCGACTCAAGCTTCCGAGTCGGCCCTTCGCTTTCCCCTGAAAACCCTGTCCCAAGGGCACCCTGTTCCTAAACTGAAAACGAACCGTAATTGTGGAGCAAACGGCCCGTAGCTGTGAAGCGAATTTGTCCATATTGTGATCGCCCATTCGCGAATTTGCGAATATGCAAGAATACTCGGGACAAAACCACGGAATTGAACAGCGCCAACGCCCCTCTCTGGCCTTCGGGCACTGCGCTGTCCGTGTCGGAGAAAGGTTAGTATGGAAAAGTACACGTTTTTGAAGGCGTTCTGCGCCTTTGGTCTGGCGGTTGCTTGCACCGGCGTTGTGGCCGGCTGCTCGGGCAACGACGAGGGCGGAAGCGACGGCAAGTCCGGCGCTGTGGCCGCCACGGTTAACGGCGTTGAGATCTACGAAGATGAGATCACCAACACCATTCAGTCTTCTCGCGAGCAGATGGGCCTGTCCGAGGAAGAGGCCTGGGGCCAGTGGCTGGCTCAGAACAGCGCCACTCCCGAGTCCATTCGCCAGGAGATCATCGACGGCTATGTGACCCAGGAAGTTGTGCGTCAGGGCGCCGAGTCCAAGGGCGTTTCTGTGAGCGCCGACACCGTGCAGTCCTACGTGGACCAGATGAAGTCCAACTACAACGACGACGAGGCGTGGGCAAACGCGCTGGCGTCCGCCGGTGTGACCGAGGAAGAGTACCGCGAGAACATCGAGCTGTCGCTGATCATGCAGCAGCTGCAGGAGCAGCTGGCCACCGACGCCGAGCCCACCGAGGATCAGATTCTGGAATATGCCCAGATGTACGCCTCCTACTATAACGGCGCGAAGAAGTCTTCCCACATCCTGTTCGAGTCGGGCGATGAGGCCACGGCCGAAGAGGTGCTGGCCAAGATCAAGGACGGCAGCCTGGACTTCGCCGAAGCCGCGCAGCAGTACTCCACCGACAGCTCCGCTTCCAACGGCGGCAACGTGGGCTGGGACAAGCTGACCCAGTTCGTGACCGAGTACCAGACCGCGCTTGACGGCCTGGGCGAAGGCGAAGTGAGCGACCTGGTGACCAGCCAGTTCGGCATTCACATCATCAAGTGCACCGAGGTGTTCACCGCTCCCGAGGAAGTGACCAGCTCCGACCAGCTGCCCACCGAGTTCGTAGATTCCATCAAGTCGCTCATCGTGAGCAACAACAACTCGCAGGCGTACAGCGACTGGGTGGCCGAGCAGAAGGAAGCTGCCGACATCGTGATCAACGACATGCCGGAGGGCCTGCCCTACGACGTTGACATGAGCAAGTACGAGACCGCTTCCGAAGAGGATGCCGTCGACGACGCCACCGCTGACGCGACTGCCGAGGGCATTGCCGGCGAGACGGGCGAGACCGTGACCGACGAGACCGGCGACCAGACCGTGACCGCCGAGGGCGAAGAGGGCGCGCCTGCCACCGAAGGCAACGTGGATTCCTCCAGCGACGAGCCGGCTCCCGCCACCGAGGGCAACGTGGACGTTGACACCAGCAACGACCCCGGCACCCCCGAGGGCGAAGGCGCTGACGAGGGTTCCGCCGAGGGCTCCGCTCAGTAGTCGAAACTTTTCCAACCTTTCAAGGGCGCTCCTGCTGGGGCGCCCTTTTGGTATCCGTCCCCAGGAAGGTCCTGCGATGAACTTTGAAGCTCCGTTTCTCCAGATCAGCGATGCTGTGGTGCGCCGGGAAGGGCGACCCATTCTGGAAATTGACTCCCTAGTGCTAGGGGAGGGGGAGTCGGTGTGCCTGCTGGGGCCCAATGGCGCGGGGAAGTCGACCTTCATCAATCTCATCACGCGGGAGGTGCTGCCGCTGCATCGCGATGAGCCGCCAGTGGTGTTTCGCGGCCAAGAGCGGCCGGTGCTGGCGGAGCTGCGCGCGGCGCTGGGCATTGTGTCCTCGTCGATGCAGAAGCAGATTGCGGTGCATCTGCCCGCTGTGGAAGTGGTGATTGGCGGGCTGTACGGCGTGCTGGGGGTGCCGCGGCGGGTGCCGGTGACGGAAGCTGACCGGGCGCGAGCGCTTGCGACCATGGAGCAGCTGGGCATTGCCGAGCTGGCCGACCGTGACGTGATGACGCTGTCCACCGGCCAGGCGCGGCGCGTGCTTGTGGCGCGGGCGCTGGTGAGCGATCCGTCGGCCATCGTGTTCGACGAGCCCTGTACTGGGCTGGACCCGGAAGGCATGTTCTACGTGCGCCGCTGCATGCGACTCATTGCCCAGTCGGGCCGCGCCGTGCTGCTGGTCACCCACTATCCGGAGGACATCATCCCCGAAATCAAGCGCCTGTTGCTGCTGAAAGAGGGCCGCATTGTTGCCGACGGTCCCAAAGAAGAGCTGCTAACCAGCGAGCAAATGACCAACCTCTTCGGCGTCCCCCTGCAAGCAACTGAATCAAAAGGCTACTACCGCCTCTTCGGCGAATACTAAAAACGCCCCATAGTTGGGGCGTTAACAATCAAGTGGCGGAGGAGGAGGGATTCCCGATTTTCGCTCCGCGAAAATCACGGGCATCGGGCATAGCCCTCAGCCCCGATTTCCGGCAAACCCGCCACTGGCGGCTTTGCTTTTCGGAAATCGACCTCATCGGTTCGAATCCCCGGAAATGCTCTGGCAATGAAAATGCCCCATTGCTGGGGCACAGACTTTTTAGTGGCGGAGGAGGAGGGATTCGAACCCTCGTTACGCGGGTTACGCGTAAAACGGTTTTCGAGACCGCCGCATTCAACCACTCTGCCACCCCTCCGCATGGGGTGTGGACGTTGCGTTTCCGTCCTATTCAAAAAAACCCTCGGAGTCGAGGGTGGGTAATCAGTGGCGGAGAGATGGGGATTCGAACCCCAGATACGCTTTTGGCGCATACACGATTTCCAATCGTGCTCCTTCGACCAGCTCGGACATCTCTCCGCGTATCGACACCACGCTCACGCGCAGTAACTTGGTATTCTACCAAAATTTGCCGCTTGTTCAAGACAAAATCTCGAATGGACTTTTCGCGGGCGAAATCCTTATCTGGCCTGGAAACATTAGTTGAACGATTATCATTGAACCAGCCGTTCGGACGAGGGGTTGAGAGCGTTTTCGCGGCGTGAGGGACCATTATTTCACAAGAGGGGAGCGCCCATGACGTCTTCCGAAGGACTATCCGAGCCGCCCGTCTCGGCGGTGGAGCAAGCGGAGCTGCAGTCGGCGGCCATTGACGAGCCGTTTTCCGGCGCCGTGCCGCCGCAGTCGTCGCTTGCCGACGGCAGCGTGCAACCATGCTGTCCGGCGGATGCCGTGGCGGACATGGAGGCCAACAAGCCGCAAATCTACACGCGGTTGGTGGGGTACAGTCCGCGCATCAATCAGCAACTGGCGCGCTACGGCGTGAAGTTCGGCCTGTACAAGAACGGCCAGTTCGAAGAGCGGCTGTTTCCGTTCGACGCCATTCCGCGCGTCATTAGCGCGGCGGACTGGGCGGTGCTGGAGCGCGGCCTTATCCAGCGGGTCGACGCGCTGAACGCGTATTTGCGCGACCTGTACAACGGCGCGGAAATCATCAAGGACGGTGTGGTGCCGGAGCATTTCGCCTACGCCTCTTCCGGCTTCCTTCCCCAGGTGGAAGCCATCATGCCGCCGAAGGGCATCTACTCGCACATCTCCGGCATCGACTTGGTTGAGGGCGACGACGGCATTTGGTACGTGCTGGAGGACAACCTGCGCATTCCCTCGGGTGCATCGTACCCGCTTGTGGCGCGCACGCTGTGTCGTCGCTGCGATGCCCAGACGTTCCAGAACGCGCCGCTGGTGGACAATCGCGATTACGCAGCGCGGCTGCGGGCGGTGATGGACCATGTGAACTGCGGCGGCATCAACGTGGTGCTGACGCCGGGCCGCTACAACGCCGCTTACTTCGAGCATTCCTACCTGGCCGAGCGCATCGACGCCGTGCTGGCGGAGCCTTCCGAGCTGTTCGTGGAAAACGAGGTGCTCTACTACCGCGACAGCACGCGCAACACGCGGGTGGGCGCGGTGTACCGCCGGCTGTCCGACGAGTACCTGGACCCGCTGTGCTTCCTGCCGGAGAGCCTCATCGGCGTGCCCAATATCATGAGCGCCTACCGCGCCGGCAACCTGGCTATCATCAACGCCCCCGGTAACGGCGCGGCCGACGATAAGGGCATCTACTATTTCGTGCCGAAGATGATCGAGTACTACCTGGGCGAGCAGCCCATTCTGCACAACGCACCCACTTACCTGCCCTATTACGAGGACGACCTGGCCTACGTGCTGGAGAACGCCCAGAACTTGGTGATCAAGGACGTGGCGGAAGCGGGCGGCTACGGCGTGGTGTTCGGCTGCGAGCTGGAGCCGGAGGTGCTGGCGGATTTGCTGGCGAAGGTGAAGGCGGAGCCGCGGCGGTTCATCGCCCAAGAGGTTATCGACTTCAAGTGCCTTCCCACCTGGATCGATGGGGAAGAGGTGCCGCGCAAGGCCGACCTGCGCGCGTTCGTATTGTCGGGCGAAACCACCACCGTGTGGCCCAGCGGCCTTACCCGCTACGCGCGGGAGGCGGGGTCCAGCGTGGTGAATTCGTCCCAAGGAGGAGGGTTTAAGGACACATGGGTTCTCTCTCGATAGAGCGCGTCGACCGGCTACTTTGGCTGGGCCGGTACATGGAGCGCAGCTACACCACTTTGCGGTTCGTGCTGACCGCCTACGATGCGTCGCTGGATTGCGTGGAAGGCAACTGGAAGGGCCAGCTGGAAGAACTTGGCTTCGACCAGGAGACCGACGACCCGGAGCAATTCTTCCGCGACTGCATGTTCAGCGCGGAACTGCCAGCGTCGATTGCCCATTCGCTGAACGCCGCCTCCGACAACGCGGTGGTGCTTCGCGACGTGATTGGCAGTGAATCGGCCGCCTACGTGCAGATGGCGCTGAACGATTCGCAGGCCGCCGCCGCATCCGACACGCCGCTTCTGGACCTGCAGGCGGTGACCGACTGCATCATGGCCTTCAAGGGCAGCTGCGACGACTACATTGCCAACGACGCCGCCCGCAACATCATCAAGTGCGGGTTCTCGGTGGAGCGGCTGGACTTGTACACGCGGCTGAACTACCGGCTGGGCGACCTGCGCCGCGAAGTGCAGAAACTGGCCAGTCGCATCGACCGCACCGGCATGGCCTACGACCGCGACGCGCTGAAGCAGCTGATCGACACGGTGTTTGCGCCCACGTTCCCCCAGGCCGTGACCTATGAGCAGCTGGGGTACATGCTCACGCTCATCGCACGGCTGTTCTAAGGAGGCCGCATGCGCATTCTGACCTACGTGTTCGAGACAGCGCTCTCGTTCAGCGAGCCGGTGACCGACCACAGCTTCGTGCTGCGCTGCCTGCCGAAGAGCACCAACACGCAAACGGTGATGGACTCGCAGATTTTCACGTTCCCGCGCGTGACGCTGGACGAGCAGGTGGACGGTTTCGGGAACCGCATCATGGTGGGGTACCTGCCGGAAGGGCACGACAGCTTCAACTTCTACACCACCGGCCAGGTGATGGTGGCCGGCGACATGGCCGGCACCACCCCCTGCCACCCCATGTTCCTCCAACCCACCCGACTCACCCAATGGACCGAAGAAATGGCGAACTTCGCTCGCGAGGTTATTGCTTCCGGTGTTGTCATCCTGAGCGCAGCGCGCAGCGCGGAGTCGAAGGATCTCCCCGGCTGCGACGTCGGATATCCTTCGACTACGGCCCTTCGGGCCTCCGCTCAGGATGACAATGGACTGGGTGTCCTTCCCCAGGCGCGGGGGCTTTGCCGGGCGGTGCACGAGCGGTTCGCCTATGTGCCGGGCGTCACCTCCACGTCCACGACGGCGGCCGAGGCGTTCGGGTGCGAAACGGGCGTGTGCCAGGACTACTCGCATGTGATGATTTCGCTCTGCCGCAGCGCGGGAATTCCGGCGCGCTACGTGACCGGGCTCATGGCCGGTCATGGCGCCACGCACGCGTGGGTGGAAGTGCACGACGGCCAGCGATGGCATGGGCTGGACCCCACGAACAACAACCTGGTGGACGATCGCTACATGCTCTTCGCCACGGGGCGCGACTTCGAAGACTGCCCCATCGAGTGCGGCATCTTCCGCGGCGCGGCCGAGCAAACTCAAGAAGTAAGCGCCTCCCTCGGCGACGCCACCTCCCAAAACGACCCGGAGCAATTCCTGACGTTCTGACCTGCGTTTTCCGGCCCGTCCATCCCTTGTCGTCATCCTGAGCGCAGCGAAGGATCTTTAACTCACAGCCAGGAAGATCCTTCGCTTCGCTCAGGATGACGAGGGGACAGGCTTTTGGTTCGCACCTACTCCTTCAGTACGCGGGCGAGGAGGCTGCCGGGGTAGACTACGGGGTATTCCCGCAGGGTGAACAGCAGGCCGCTGGCGGGGCAGATGACTTCTTGCATCACGGTGCCTTGCAGCGGGTCGACAATTTGGCCGATTAGCTCGCCTTCGCCGATGCGCAGGCCGTGGCGCGCTTTTGCCAGGAAAATGCCGGCGGCTTCCGCATTCAAGAAGCTCACCGCCTTGTCGCCGCTGATCACCGGCATGCCGTGCGTTTCGAAGCGACCGCTCCAGATGCCGAAGTGGGCCGCCAGGCGCAGCAGGCCCTGGGCCAGCTTCTCATCTTCTTCCGGCGTGATGCGCATGCCGACACCGGTTTCCACCACGAGCGTAGGCGTGTTGCGGGCGTTCAGCGAATAGGCCAGGGTGGACTGCAGCACGGTGGCCGACGCGTGCACCCATACGAAGTCCACGTTCAGCAGCGGCGCCAGGGGCAGCAGTTCCTCGGCGCTGTTCTCGTTGATGCGCACCTGCGGCATTTCCCGCAGGAAGATGTTGGAGGCGTGGATGTCGACGCAGGCCACCGCCCCTTCGATGTCGTCGATGACCGCCGCCGCGAGCGCCTCGGTAAGGGGGCCTTCCGCGTCGCCGGGGAAGATGCGGTTGAGGTCCAGGTCGAACCCGG
The DNA here is from genome assembly GCA_022791455.1 of Eggerthellaceae bacterium. Taxonomy (GTDB): domain Bacteria; phylum Actinomycetota; class Coriobacteriia; order Coriobacteriales; family Eggerthellaceae; genus Parvibacter. Next base: position 160,945 of record JAAVZC010000006.1, on the reverse strand, counting down.
GCACGCCGCGCTCCACCGCGTTGATGCCCAGCGGGTTGATGGCGGGATAAATGTCCACGATGCCGTGGAGGTCTTCCAGGTGCGCGTTCAGGATGCGCGACAGCTGGTAGGCCACGTACTGGCCCTCCAGCTCATCGCCGTGGATGCCGGTGACCACCGCCAGGCGCGGCGCGCGCTCCAGCACGGTGGGGTCGGCGGCGGCAGCCTTCGCCAGTTCGGCCCCGATAATGCGGTTCTTTTGCACCCGCAAATGCTCCCGAACGGGCAGCTCAACAGAGAAAACAGTCTCGATCATTTACGGCTCCTTACGACCACCATTCACCCTTGTCATCCTGAGCGGAGCGCGAAGCGCGGAGTCGAAGGATCTTCTCGGCCGGGTGAGATCCTTCGACTCCGGCCTTCGGCCTCCGCTCAGGATGACAATGGGGGGTTAGAGTTTCAATCATTTACAGTACCTCCGCGTGGGCGAGGATTTTGAAGGCGATGGTTTCGCCATTGATCAGCTCGGATTCGTGGATGAAGAACACGGTGCCGCTGACGGGGCTGGTGAGTACCTCGCGGACCGAGCAGTCGTCGGTGTCCAGGATTTCCGCCAGCACATCGCCCGCTTCCACTGGCTGCGTCACGTTTTTCATAGGGCGGAAGAAGCCGGCGCGGGCAGTGCGCACGTTCACCAGGTCTTCCTCGCGCGCCCACTGCGTGGCGAAACTGGGGGTGGCGTCGGTTTCCGGATCGGGCACGATGGCACCGATGCCGCCCATGAACTGCAGGATGCGGGCCAGCACGAAATCGGCGGCGCGCTCGTTGATGCTGCTGGTCACAGACGAATAAACGCTGCAGGCGTAGGTGTTCCACACCTGCCAGTTGTAGTTGAGCGTGGTGGTATCGAAGGGCGAAGGCTCCTTCACCAGGGCGTAGCGGAAGCCGAACATGCGGGCTAGGTCGCGCAGCCGGTCGGCGTCGAGCGCCTTGGCGTTGGTGACGCGCACGTGGGGCTCGAAGTTGCCGGGCAGGTAGTAGCTGGCCAGCTGGATGCCGTAGGTGGCGTGCTGGACGCGGTCGAACAGGCCGGCGGCGATGCGCTGGGTAGTCTCGCCCTGGTCGTAGCCGGGGAACATGCGGTTGATGTCGGTGGAGTCCATGGGCCAGAAGCGGTGGGCGATGTTCATGGAGAAGGAATTCACCACAGGGATCACCAGCATCTTCACCTTGCCGGTGATGCGGCCCTCTTCCTCCAGCTGCTTCAGCCGCTGCACGAGGCGCGCGCAAATATAGGCCTGCTGGATCTCGTTGCCGCGCAGGGCACCCACCACCACCAGGCTTTCCGGTGCCTCATCGGGCCCGAAGTGCGAGCCCTTGATAGCCAGCGTCTCGCGGTACGGGGTTTCCAGTTCGAATAGTTTTACTTGGCGCATGATCCTCCCGTTCTTTCCGGCGCATCTTACCATGAGCGGGGCGGGGGGTTCCGTTGGGCAGGCGGTTTTCGGCGGCTTGGCACGGGGCGGTTAAACTAGTGGAAAGCAAACATGAAAGGAGGCCGCTATGGCCGATCGCGTTTTGGAAACCACTCCCGAAGAAGTGCCGGAACTGCCGGAGCTGCTGGAGAAAGTGATCATCTTCGCCCTGGAGGAGATGAAGGAGAAGATGGAGAAGGGGGAGGACGTCATTCCCTTTACCTGCCTGGTGGTGAAAGATAACCTGTTCATGGAGAGTCACCCGGGCGACAACCCGGAGCAGTGCTTTGCCGATGCTCGCCATACGGTGGAAGGCGCGCGCGGCGCCGAGGCCTATGCGATGGGCTACGACGGCTACATCGAAACGGACGCCGGCGTGAAGGACGCGCTCATTGCCGAGGGTGGCCTGCCGGGCGAAGACGTGGGCCATGCCATTGGATACCTGTACACGGTGGATGAGGATGGCAAGCTGACCTTCGCCGACGAAGCCGCCTACATTGGCGAGGCCCCGAACTTCATGGCCGGCTTGAAGGCCGCCGAGGAGTACGGCGAAGACGAGATCGACGAGCGTTACGTGGAATTCGAAGACGACGGCGAAGGCCTCTACGAAGTAGAAGGCGAAGAAGAGTAGCCTCTGCCGACATCGTGCAGCATCGATGCCTCCTGCGTGATAGGCGCGGGGGGCATTTTTGTTTGGTTTTTGCGGCAATCCGTTGCCGCGATGGGGCTGGCTTGTGCACATTTGCCGTCGCGACGGCGAATTCTTGGGCGCGATTTGACGACGAGTTGCAGCCAAACTGGCGAACGCGGGGCCTAAGATGATCGTCAGAGCCGCAAGGAAGCTTCAGCCAATACGGAGAACGATCATCGGTTAGTCGCAAGTTGCGAGATTGTCTAGAACTCGGCCGTTACGCTCCAAGCTTCCTTTCGGGTCGCCAATCGTCATTCCCTGCCGTCGATCTGCGTCAGACCTTTTCGACGGACAGCTTGGCCCCGTATGTATTGAGCGCAGTGGTGGTGCGGGGCCGGGCGAAGGGGGAACGCGCCAGGAAAGGAGCCGCAATCGAAGAAGGATGGATTTGTCGTGCCGTTAAAAGAAGAGGGGCTTGCGCCCCGATAAGACTTTCCTTAGAATAAGCGGGCTAATCCTGCCCCGGAAAGAAGCCTTCGCACCGAACCGGGGCCGTATATGTCCAGAGGAGGTGAGCTAATGAAGGCTTATGAACTGCTGTTCTTTGTTGCCCCGACCATTAACGACGAGACTCGTGCCGGCGTTATGAAGCGCATCGAAACCACTATCGTGGGTGCTGAGGGCCAGATCGACAACGTCGACAACTGGGGCAAGCGCAAACTCGCTTATGAGATCAATGGTCTTACCGATGGTGATTACACCCTCATCGATTTCCACGCAGATCCCCAGAGCATTGCCGAACTCGACCGCGTTCTTCGCATCACCGATGCCGTCGAGCGCCACATGATCGTGCAACGTTCCGATCGCGACTAGGAAACCCATGGGCGGCTTATGGCCGTCCGCAATGAGAAGAGGAATCAATGAGCATCAACAGAGTCATCATCAGTGGCAACCTGACCCGCGAACCGGAAGTCCGCGCCACGGCCAGCCAAATGCCTGTTCTGGCATTCGGCATTGCGGTGAACGATCGTCGTCGCAACGCCTCGACGGGCGAGTGGGAGGACTACCCGAACTTCATCGACTGCACCATGTTCGGCAACCGCGCCGAAAGCCTCAGCCGCTTCCTGCACAAGGGCTCCAAGGTCTGCGTGGAGGGCAAGCTGCGTTACAGCTCTTGGGAGCGTGACGGACAGAAGCGCAGCAAGATTGAAGTGATCGTGGACGAGCTGGAACTCATGTCTGCTCGCAGCGACGGGAACCAGGGTGGCTACGCCCCCGCTCCTGCCGCCGCGCCGGTGTACCAACCGCAGCAGGCTCCGGTGTACCAGCCTCAGGCGGCCCCGGCTGCCCCTGCCCCGGTCTACGGTGGCGGCGCCCCGGTGCCTCCGGCCGCTCCGACTCCTGTTGCCCCGTCCTACCCGGACGCGGGGGTCATCGATACTTCTTCCTCAGCGTATGACGATGAAATCCCATTTTAAGACGAAAGATTGAGGTTAATGCACATGTCTGACTATGCAAAGCAGCCTCGTCGTAAGTACTGCCAGTTCTGCAAAGAAGAGACTGAGTACATCGACTACAAAGACACCCAGATGCTGCGCAAATATGTCACCGACCGCGGGAAGATCAAGCCCCGTCGCGTGACCGGCGCCTGCACCCAGCACCAGCGCGACATTGCCAATGCCGTGAAGCGTGCCCGCGTGATGGCGCTCATGCCCTACTCCGTTCCCGCTGTCAGCGGTCGTGGCGATCGCCGCGGTCGTTAGGAGGTGCGGAAATGAAGGTTATTCTGCTTAAGGAACTCCGCGGCAAGGGCGGCGAAGGCGACATCATCGAGGTCGCCGACGGCTTTGCCAACAACTTCCTGCTCACCGAGGGCTATGCCGTCAAGGCTACCCCGGGCAACATCAAGCAGCTGGAGGCCAAGAAGAAGAACATCGCCAAGCGCGAGGAGACTCGCATTGCCGATGCTCAGGCGCTTAAGGCTCAGCTGGATGCGGCTCGCATTCCGGTGGAGGCTCAGATTGGCGAAGAGGGCCAGCTGTTTGGCTCCGTTACCGCCACCATGGTGGCTGACGCCATCCAGGCCAACCTTGGCATCGAGATCGACAAGCGCCGCGTTGAGCTGAACAAGCCCATCAAGGTGGCTGGCGTGTACCCGGTGACCGTTTCCATCTACCGCGACATCAAGGGCACCGTGACCGTCGTCATCGGCGACGATCCGGAGACCGCTGAGGCCGAGGAAGCCGTGGAAGAGGCCATCGAAGACGCCGATATGGTTCAGGAAGAAGTCGTCGACGTGGAGGTAGTGGAGGACTAACTCTGCCCCGCGACTGCGACAAAATCTTGCATCAAAGGCCGCCGAGAACCCCTCGGCGGCCTTTTTGATGGGACGAATATACAGCGCTAGTTCCAGACTGGCAGCTCTCTCTGATACCATGATGCAACTGAATCATGGTTACAATCATACGGGGAGGAGTTGCCATGAGCAATGTGCTTTCATATAAGGGCTATTGCGCGACAGTGGAATACGATGCCGAGGCGAGGCTCCTCTGTGGCTCGGTGGTCGGAATGCGCGACGGCGTATATTTCGAAGCCGAGAGCAGCAGTGGCATAGAGGCTGCTTTTCACGAGGCGATTGAGGATTACCTGGAGCTTTGTCGCGAGAAGGGCAAGGTTCCGGAGAAGTCCTATAAGGGCTCCTTTAACGTGCGAATCAACCCAGAATTGCACCGCGCCGCGGCGATAGCTGCAGCCACAAAAAAGGAATCGCTCAATCAGTTCGTCTCCGACGCCATCGCAGCTGCGTTGTAGCGTTTCTGCGCTAGAATGTTCAGTCCACGGATTGAGGTATCGGGAGTGTTTCATGGCGAACAATAATGGGCAGAATTGGCAGGGCGGAAGCGGCGGCGGTCGTGGTCGCGATGGCGGCTGGAACCAGGCGCCGGCGACGGTCGACCCGGCCAAGCAAGTGCAGCTGCCGCAGAATGTGGAAGCGGAAGAAGCGGTGCTGGCCGCCTGCATGCTGAACAGCGAGGCTACTGAAGAGATTGTGCTGAAGCTGAAGCCGGAGAACTTCTTCCGGCCAGCCCATCGCATCATCTTCGAGTCCATCATGGACCTGGTGCTGCGCCGCATTCCCGTGGACCCGCTGGTGCTGGCGGACACCCTGAAGTCCAAGGGCCAGCTGGATTCCGTGGGTGGCGCCGACTACCTCATCGGTCTCACCATGGACACCTACGCCCTCAACAACTGGCAGCGCCACACCGACATCGTGAAGCGCAACGCCATCCTGCGGGAGCTGGTGTTCGCCGCCGCCGAGATCAACGCGCTGGCCTACGACGCCCCCGACGACTTGAACTCGGTGGTAGAAGAAGCGGAGAAGACCCTCTTTAATGTGACCGAAAAGCGCGTGAGCTCCTCCTTCGTGAAGGCGGACACCCTGGTCAACGACGTGTACGAAGAGCTGGTGGCGCTTTCCGCCCAGGGCGGTGCCATCGCTGGCGTGCCCACGGGTTTTCGCGACGTGGACGCCCTCATTCACGGCCTGCGCGGCGGCGACCTCATCATTCTGGCTGCTCGCCCCGGCGTCGGCAAAACCTCATTCGCCCTGAACCTGGCGGTGAACGCGGCGAAGACTGGCGTGTCGGTCGCGTTCTTCTCGTTGGAAATGTCCGCCGGCCAGCTGATGCAGCGTATGCTTTGCTCCGAAGCCTGCCTGAGCCTTTCGAAAATCCGCGCCGGCAGCATCCAAGATTCCGACTGGGCCGCGCTGGCGGATGCCTCGGGCATCTTGTCGCAGCTGGATCTGTATATCGACGACAGCCCGGGCCTGTCCATCCTGGAAGCGCGCGCCAAAGCCCGCCGCGAGCTGCGCCATGCTGTGGGCGAGAAGAAGGGCCTGATCATCGTCGACTACCTGCAGCTGATGCAGCCGCCCGCCGCCCGCCGCGATGGCAACCGCGCGGTGGAGGTAGGCGAAATCTCTCGCGGCCTGAAGGTGCTGGCGAAGGAAATGGACATGCCCGTCATTGCTCTCTCGCAGCTTTCCCGCGCCGTGGAGATGCGCGGCAAGAAGCGCCCGATGCTTTCCGACCTGCGCGAATCTGGCTCTATCGAGCAGGACGCCGACATCGTCATGTTCATCGACCGCTCGATGGACGAAGCGGAGGCGGAAAGCGAAGACCGCCCGGACTTGGGTCAGGCGGAGCTCATTGTGGCGAAGCACCGCAACGGCGCCACCCGCGACATTCCGCTGGCGTTCCAGGCAGAGTTCACCAAGTTCATGGATTTCTACGACGACTCCATGCCCGGGAGGGGCTTCTAGTCGCCGATGCCTGAGAAGCTCACATTCCTCCACGCCGCCGACCTACACCTGGGCGCGCCCTTCCGCGGCTTGCGGGAGCTGTCCCCGGAATGGGCGGACCGGCTGGCGGACTCCATCGGCCAGGCCTACGATCGCACGATCGACCTGGCCCTTGAGCGCAAGGTGGACTTCGTGGTGATGGCCGGCGATATTTTCGACCAGGCCCGCGCCTCCTATCGCGACTACGCCCGCTTCTTCGAAGGCTGCCGACGGCTGGACGCGGCGGGTATTCCGCTATATCTGTGCACCGGCAACCATGACCCCTACACCAGTTGGCGGCAGGACTTCGGCGAACTTCCCGCTTCCAGCTACCTGTTCTCGCCCGACCGGCCCGACTTCACCCTGTTCCGCCGCGACGGTCAGCCGCTGTGCGTGCTGGGAGGCCGCAGCTACTACAACCGCGTGTGGTCCGGCGATGACGACATTGCTTGGGGGCTTACCCGCGCCGCCGCCAACGAGGCGCTGGGACCGGAAGCGTCTGAAGCCCCGTTTGGCGTGGGGGTGCTGCACACCGGATTGCATCTGGACCCGGTGAAGGCGCCGGCCAATCCGCTGGAACTGCTGCACGCCGGTTTCGACTACTGGGCGCTGGGCCACATCCATCAGCCGTGGCGCGACAGCGAAACCGACCCCAAGCTGGTGTTTCCCGGCTGCATCCAAGGGCGCGACATCCGCGAAACCGGCAAGCGCGGCGTATGCGTGGTGACATTGGAAGAGGGGCTGCCCAATGTGGCCGAGTTCGTCCCCACCGCAAGCGTGGTGTGGGAGCTGCTGCGCGAGGACATCTCCGAATGCCGCGCCCTGCCGGACGTAGTGGCGCAGGTAATGCGCCGGCTTTTCGCCGTGAACGGCCGCGCCCATTGCGAGCAGATGACCACCCGCATCACCCTGACGGGCAAAACGCCGCTGCACGAGGTACTGCGCCGCCCCGGCGTGCTGGAGGACCTGCGGCTGCAGCTGAACGATTCCTATCGCGATTTCTTCTGCGACGCGCTCATCGACGAGACCGCGCTGCCGCTGGACAAGGGCCTGTTGCAAGAGGAAGGCTTGTTCCCGGCGGTGATGCTGTCCGCTTCGGAAAGCCTGCGGGAAGACCGCACCGGGCAGATAAGCTATCTGCAGGAGGAGTTTCTGCGGAACAACCTGCCCATGCCCGCCGGTGTCATCGACGACGTCGACGAGCTGGCGGAATCGGCCGAAGACTTGGTGTTGGATCTGTTGCTGGCGGAGGAGGGGCGATGAGCGAGCGCCTGCTGACCGACGCCCTGGCCCATGCGCCGTACCTGAAGTACGCCTCCATCGCGCGGTTCGGCGCGGTGGCGAGCAAGGTGGTGGGGCCCTTCGGCCAGGGACTCAACATTGTGTTCGGCGCGAACGAGGCGGGGAAGAGCACCCTGGCCGCGTTCGTGGGCGGCGTGCTGTTCGGCTGGGAGGACGCCCGGGGCCGCCGCAACACCTACAAGCCACAGGATGGCGAGCGCGCCGGCAGTCTGATGTTCGCCGAGCGCAGCGGGGTGCCCGGGTTCGAAGAGGCGCCCTTGCGTGAACTTTCCCGCGCTCGCAACGCCGACGGCCTGGTGGGGGACGAGCGGCTGGTGGCCGACATCGACCGCGAAACCTTCCGCACCATCTTTTCCCTGAACAGCGACGAGTTGCGCTCGTTGCGCTCCACGCCGGATATTACCTCGAAGTTGCTCACGGCGGGGTCGGGCACGGGGGCGAGCCCCGCTCTGGCTCTGCGCGCTGTGAACGAGCGACTGGCGGAGTTCACCTCTCGCAGCGCCGCGTGCGACCAGTCGCTTGTGCGGCTGGGGGAGGAGCGTGCGCAGCTGCGAGCGCAGGTGAAGGCGGCCGGCGAAGAAGCGGAGCGGCTGTGCGACCAGGAACGGGAGCTGCGCGAGCTGGAGCCGCAACGGCAAGACTTGGCCGAGCGGCTGGCGCGGCTGAACGATGCGACCGACGCGCTGACCGCCGCCGTGGCCACGGTGCGCCGGGTGGAGGAGGAGCGCGCCGCCATCGCCCAAGAGCGCTCCCAGCGCGAGGCGGAGCGGACGGACGCCGCCGAAGCGTACCGCGTGAAAGAGGCATCCATCGGCTCCACGCTGGCCCACCTCACCGGCGGCGAAGAGCGCCAGCTGCGGGAAATGGTGGCCCGCCAGCAATCGCGGCTGCAGCGGTTGGCCTCCTCTACCGACGTTGCGCGCGACCATTTCTCCGCATCGAAGGCCGCCTACGACGTGCTGGCAGAAGCGGCAGGGGAGCGAGAAGGCGCTGCAAGCGGCGGCCGCCACCGCCGCAGCGCGGCCGACAAGGTACGGCTCATGCGCACGCTGTTCGCCGTGGGCCTGCCGGCACTGTTCCTCATCTGCGGCATCGCCCTCATCACCAGCGGGTACGCCACCACCCACCTCACCATCTGGACGCTTGGGGTGGCGCTTGTCCTATTTTCCCTGATCATGGCCGTGGGAGCTTTCGTTCTCATCTTTCGTCCCTCGCCCGGGGTGGACCGCGAATCCCAACGGGAGGACGCCCGGTGGGTTATGGTGCAAGACCAGAAGAAGCTGGAATCCTGCCGCCAAGCGGAGCGAGATTTGGAAACCGAAGTGGCCCAGCAGTTGGAAGAGGCGGGGCTGGGGGAAGCGGCCGGGTCCTTGGACGGGGCGCTGGCGTTGTTGGACGAAGCGCGCACGGTGCGGGCGGAAATGGCGCTGGACCTGCAAACCCGCAAGGCCGCCGCCGCGCGCCTGGCCGACCTGCGCCGCCGCGACAGCGAGCTAGCCGCCACTGCCGCGGAGCAGCGGCAACGGGCCGGCGTGGCCTCGGATGCAACGCTCGAGGATATGGAGGCAGAGCTGGCCCGCCGCATCGCCAACCGCGACGGCCTGGTGGAAGCGGCCAATTCCCTGAACGCGCAGTTCGGCTCCCTCACAGAAGTGCTGGCGCAGGGCCGCCGTGCCCACGATTTCGACCGCGCGAAGCTGCAGCTGCAAGAGGTGGAGACCCGCATCAAAGACTCCAACCGCGAATTCGCCCGCCTGCTTCTGGCGCGACGCCTGTTGGAGGCCTCCATCACCCGGTGGGAGTCGAAGAGCCAGCCGGAGGTGTACCGCATGGCCGGCCGCTTCCTGGCGCTCATGACCGACGGCCGCTGGACGGCGGTGAGCCCCACCCCCGAAGGCGATCTGCAGGTGGCCGACGAACTGGGCCAAACCCGCAACGTGCTGCAGCTGTCGCTGGGCACCTGCCAGCAGCTGTACCTGGCCATGCGCATCGCGCTGCTCATCGTGGCCGACAACGTGGGGGCTTCCGTTCCCGTTCTGGCGGACGACATCCTGGTGAACTTCGACGCCTCCCGCCGCGCCGGCGCCGCCCGCGCGCTTGCGGAATTGGCGCGCCACCGCCAGGTGATTGTGATGACCTGCCACCGCGAAGTGGTCGACGCCCTGCAAGCCGCCGAGCCAACCGCCAGCCTTGTGGCGCTGTAGGGGAAAACGCCCTGGTTTCGTACTATAATCGGCGGGTTCGGACGAACCGTCGGAACCTACAGAAGAAGAGCTTCTTTGCAGGGGTTTCCCTGCGCTACGAAAGGACAGGCCATGCCCAGCACAGTTCTGGTCGGCGCCCAGTGGGGCGACGAAGGCAAGGGAAAGATCACCGACCTCATCGCCCACGACTACGATTACGTGGTGCGTTTCCAAGGCGGCAACAACGCCGGTCACACCGTCATCCATGGCGACAAGAAGCTGGCGCTGCACCTCATGCCCTCCGGCGTCATGTACCCGGATTGCACGCCGGTCATCGGCAACGGCGTGGTGGTGGACCCCGGCGTTCTGGTGAAGGAAATGGCCATGCTGCAGGCAGAGGGCATCTCCTGTGACAAGCTGAAGATCAGCTGCGACGCCCACGTCATCATGCCCTACCACAAAGACCTGGACGGCGCCGACGAGAAGCGCCTGGGCAGCAACCAGATTGGCACCACCAAGCGCGGCATCGGTCCCTGTTACCAAGACAAGATGGGGCGCAAGGGCATCCGCATTCAGGACCTCATGGACGATCGCGTCTTCCGTATGAAGCTGGAGGCGGTGCTGGCCCAGAAGAACCCCATTCTGGAAAAGATCTACGGCCTGCACACTTACACGGTGGAGGAGATCTGCGAAGAGTACCTGCCTTACGCCCACATCCTGCGCCCCTACATGGCCGAAACCGCGCAGCTGCTGAACCAGGCGCGCCGCGAAGGGAAGTCCATCCTGTTCGAGGGCGCCCAGGGCACGCTGCTGGACATCGACCACGGCACCTACCCCTATGTGACCTCTTCGTCCTGCTGCGCCGGCGGCGCTTGCACCGGCACCGGCGTGGGCCCGAAGGCCATGGACCGGGTGCTGGGCATCGAGAAAGCCTACGTCACTCGCGTGGGCGGCGGCCCCTTCCCCACAGAGCTGACGTTTCCGGAAGACGGCGGCACCGGCCAGGACGCCATCGACGGCGAGACCCTGTGCTCGGTGGGCCACGAATTCGGCGTGACCACCGGCCGCAAGCGCCGCTGCGGATGGTTCGATGCGGTTATTGGCCGCTACGCCGCCGAGGTGAACGGCCTGACCGACGTGGCCCTCACGAAGCTGGACGTGCTCTCCGCCTTCGACACCATCAAAGTGTGCGTGGCTTACGAATGCGACGGCGAGCGCTACGACTACTTCCCCATGCAGCAGAGCGTGTTGTTTCACGCGAAACCGGTGTACGTGGAGCTGCCCGGTTGGAAGGACGTGGACATCACCGCATGCCGTAGCTGGGAAGAGCTGCCGGAGAACGCGCAGAAATACGTGGAGTACCTGGAGGAAGTGACCGGCGTGCCCATCACCATCATCGCCGTCGGCCCCGATAGAGATCAGACCATTTTCCGAGGTTGGGGAGAGTAACGTGAATGTTTTAGTGTTGGGTTCTGGTGGCCGCGAGCATGCCATAACCTGGTCTTTGGCGAAGTCGCCCACGGTGGACGTGCTGTACGTGGCGCCGGGCAACGGCGGCACTGCCGACATTGCCGAAAACGTGCCGAGCCTGGACATGATGGACGCCGCCGCGGTGCTGGCGTTCGTGCAGGAGCGCAACATCGGGCTGGTGGTCATCGGCCCCGAGGCGCCGCTGGTGGCGGGTGTGGCCGATGCGCTGCGGGCCGCCGGCGTGCCGGTGTTCGGCCCCAACGCCGACGGCGCCCAACTGGAGGGCTCGAAGGCCTATTCCAAGCAGTTCATGCTGGACAACAACATTCCCACTGCCGCCTATGCGGTGTTCGACAACGAAGCCGACGCACTGGCCTACGTGCGCGAGCAGGGCGCTCCCATCGTCATCAAGGCGGACGGCCTGGCGGCGGGCAAGGGCGTCGTGGTGGCGGAAGAGCTGGAAGATGCCGAAGAAGCGGTGCGCGAGTGCTTCGCCGGCGCGTTCGGCGACGCTGGGCACACGGTGGTCATCGAGGAGTGCATGACCGGGCCGGAGTGCTCGCTGCTTTCCTTCGTCACCAACGGCACGTCGCACCCCATGGTGGCGGCGCAGGACCACAAGCGCGCCTTCGACGGCGACGCCGGTCCCAACACGGGCGGCATGGGCGTGTACTCGCCGGTGCCGATTGTCTCTGCGGAAGAGATGGCGGCCATGGAGGACATCATGGCCCGCGCCGCCGCTGCAACCGCGCGCGAGCCCTTCGGGCTGGACTACCGCGGCACCCTCTACGGCGGCTTCATGCTCACGCCGCAGGGTCCGAAAGTGGTGGAATTCAACGCCCGCTTCGGCGATCCGGAAACCCAGGTGGTGCTTCCGCAGCTGGAAAGCGACCTGGCCCAGATCATGCTGGCGGTGGCCGAGGGCCGCGACGGCGACATCGACCTGCGCTGGACTGACGACTGGGTGGTCTGCGTGGTGCTGGCCAGCGAGGGTTACCCCGGATCTTACGAGAAGGGGAAGGTGATCCTGGGCATCGAAGAGGCGGAAGACCTGGACGGCGTGGTGGTGTTCCACGCCGGCACCAAGCGCAACGCCGACGGCGAGCTGCTCACCAACGGCGGCCGCGTGCTGAACGTAGTGGCCCACGGCAAGACTTTCGAAGAGGCGCGCGAACTGGCCTACGAAGCCTGCGACCTCATCAACTTCGAAGGCAAACAATACCGCCACGACATCGGCCGCAAAGCGCAGGAGTTTTTGGATACTTTGGCCTAAACGGTTGTCATCCTGAGCGGAGGGCGAAGCCCGGAGTCGAAGGATCTCTCGGCTGCGAAAGAGTAACGAAAGGAACAACATGCTCAGCGAACGCTTGCTTTCTACGGTGGTGCGTGAGACCACCAAGCAGTATCTGAAGCTTGCCCCCTGCGCCGACGAGCGCATGCCCGCGCCGCAGCCGGGGCAGCATTACATGCTCTACATGCACGTTCCGTTCTGCGAGCGCCTGTGCCCCTACTGTTCCTTCAACCGCTTCCCCTTCAGCGAGGACCGCGCGCGGCCCTACTTCGCCAACATGCGCAAGGAAATGATGATGCTGAAGGAGCTGGGCTACGACTTCGACAGCGTCTACATTGGCGGCGGCACCCCCACCATCATGCTGGACGAGCTGTGCGAGACCATCGACCTGGCGCGCGAGACCTTCTCTATTAAAGAAGTGTCCAGCGAGACCAACCCCAACCACCTCATTCCCAGCTATCTGGAGAAGCTGAAAGGGCGCGTGCAGCGGCTGTCCGTGGGCGTGCAGTCCTTCGACGACGACCTGCTGAAGCAGATGGACCGCTACGACAAATACGGTTGCGGCCAGGAGATTCTTGAGCGCATCGGCGAGGCCAGCCCGTACTTCGTGTCCATGAACGCCGACATGATCTTCAACTTCCCGGCTCAGACCGAAGACACGCTGGTGCACGATATTGAGATGGTCATCGAGTCCGGTGCCAGCCAGACCACCTTCTACCCGCTGATGGCGTCGCCGTCGGTGGAGCGGTCGCTAGCGCGCACCGTGGGCAAGGTGGACTACGAGCGCGAGGCGCGCTTCTACGAGATTATCACGTCGCTGCTCACCGACGAGGTGCCGGGCATTTACACCGGCCCCGAGGGCGAGCAAGGCGAAAAGGGCCTGTTCAACTTCGGCAGCGCCTGGACGTTCAACCGCCGCCCCGTGCTGGCGCGCGATGCCCATGTGCGCGAAGGGGAGCGCCGCGAGTACATCAAGGTGCCCGCCCCCGGCGAGCCGCTGGCCCCCGCGACGGTGCTGGTGGAGCCCATGGACGGCGTGGCCGAGGTTCCGGTGGCCCAGCAGCCGATGATCGACGAGTACGTGGTGGATTACGAGGAGTACCCCGCCATCGGTTCCGGCGGCATCACCTACCTGGGCAGCAACTTGTTTGTGAACACGTTCTCGGTGAAGGACTACAACGCCGCCATCGAGAGCGGCCGCATGTCCATGATGGGGAAGACCCAATTCGGCCTGCGGGAGCGCATGCGCTATCGCTTCATGATGCAGCTCTTTGGCCTGCGGCTGGACAAGAAGGCCTTCGAGCGGGACTTCGGCATGACGGTGGAGCGCGGGCTTATGGCCGAAATGGCCTTCATGCGCGCGTGCGGCGCTTTCGCCACCGACAACGAGTACGAGCTGACGCTCACGGCGAAGGGCCGCTACCTCATGGTGGTGATGATGCGCCAGTTCTTCATCGGCGTGAACAACCTGCGAGACCAAGCCCGAGCCGCCCTAACCGGCGAAGAAAGGGAGCTCCTCTTCGGCTAACCTCCTCGGCGCTGCGAAGCCGCCGGGCACCCTGCCTTGCCGCTTCCCGTGGGCTCGGCGCGTACCGAAGTACGCTTGGCCCGCGGCGCACGGCAATTCAGGGCACCCGGCGGCTTCTCGCTCACCTTACTGGTCCTACAATTGTTGTCATCCTGAGCGAAGAATGAAGCCCGCCCCCCGTTGTCATCCTGAGCGGAGCGGCGGAGCCGCGGAGTCGAAGGATCTCCTCGGCAACCGCATGGCAACTGTTGCGGAGAAGTTGTGGCGAATGGGTATCATGGTGGCAAAGCCGCAGGTAAGGACCGCATTTGTTCACCACAATCGTTGCATATCTCGCCTTTGGGTGCGTCATGATCGGCATCGCCGTGCGCGATGCGCGTACGCTCACCATCGAGAACCGGTCGGTGCTTTTACTGGTGGGCCTGTGGGCGCTTTGGCGCATTGCGCTGGGGGCTGAGGCGGTTGTCAACGGCTACGACTTCCTCATTGCCATGGTGGAAGCGGCGCCGCTCACCCAAGTCTCGCTTTCCGACGGCATTCTGGGGGCCATTGTCTTGGGCGGTGGCCTGCTGGTGTTCACCGTGCTTTGGGAAGCGGCCACGAAGAAAGCCGCCATGGGTGGCGGCGACATCAAGCTGCTTGCGGCCATGGGACTGTTTTTGGGAATTGCTGGCGGCTTGGTGGCGCTTGCGATTGCCTGCGTGGTCTTCGCTATTGCGAACATGATCAAAAACCACGCTTCGGCGGCCATCGCCGGGAAGCCCTACGAAGCAATTCTCAGTCACAGCGCCGCATTCGCCCCGGCGCTGGCTGTGGGTGCCTGGTGCGCCCTCGCCCTGCTCGTTTTTGCCATCTAAAATTTCTTCTTGCCAATTGAGGGCAGTTTCCGTAAAATACAACCTTGCGTTTAACGCATCCGGTCGGGTAGCTCAGTTGGTAGAGCAGCGGACTGAAAATCCGCGTGCCGAGGGTTCAAGTCCCCCTCCGACCACCAAAATCTCGCAGGAGCCTACGGGCTCCTGCTTTTTTATTGTCTCAGGTCAGTATGGGGGACTTGAACCCTGCGAAGGCGAAACCGTCCAGTGGACGGTTTCGGTGCGAGCACCGCGGCAGCGGAGCGCAGCACAGCGGGTTCGCGTAGCGAACGCGCCAAGTCCCCCTCCGACCACCATGAATTCTAGGCCGTTCTGACGAACGGCCTTTTTGTTGTTGCGGGGTCGCTGCGGGCGGCCCGGGCACCCCATCTTGTCCTTCAATTGCTCCACGGCGCGCACCGAAGTGCGCTTGGTCGCATTTCAGGCCAATCTGGGGCACCGGGCCCACCCTCGCTTCGGACCCGAAATATCTTTGATATGATCGCTTTAGAAAACGAATCGGCACTAATTTAGGAGGATTGGCCATGGAAGAGCAGGCGCCTTTGGTGGGGATTATTATGGGGTCGGTTTCGGATATGCCGGCTATGGAGCCGTGCATGAAGCAGTTGGACGAGTTCGGCATTCCTTACGAAGTGAAGGTGGCGAGCGCCCATCGCAAGCCGGCCGAGGTGCACATTTGGGCCGAGACCGCTCATGAGCGCGGCATGAAGGTGATCGTGGCGGCCGCGGGCAAGGCGGCTCACCTGGGCGGCGTTGTGGCTGCCTACACGCCACTGCCGGTGATCGGCGTGCCCATGAAGACGAGCGATTTGGGCGGCATGGACTCGCTGCTGTCCATGGTGCAGATGCCCTCTGGCGTGCCGGTGGCTTGCGTGGCCATCAACGGCGCAAAGAACGCCGCCATCGAAGCAGCCCAGATTATCGGCTCCTCCGACCCGGAAGTGCTGCAGAAGATCATCGACTTCAAACAAGCCATGGCCGAGGCCTAAGTATGACAACGAAATTGTTGATGGGGAATGAGGCGTTTGCTTGGGCGGCTTTGATGGCCGGGGTGAACGTGGTGGCCGGATATCCGGGCACGCCCTCGTCCGAGCTGGTGGAAACCGTGGCGCGGCTGCACGCCCAGGGCATCGCCCGTGACGTGCACGTGGAGTGGTCCACCAACGAGAAAGCGGCCTTGGAAGTGGCGGCCGGCGCCTCCTACTGTGGCGCACGGGCGCTGTTCACCTGCAAGCAGGTGGGCTTGAACGTGGCCAGCGACGCCCTCATGAGCCTGAACTATGTGGGCATCGGAGGCGGCCTGGTGCTGTTCGTGGCGGACGACCCCGGCCCCATCTCCTCGCAGACGGAGCAGGACACCCGCCGCTTTGCCGCCTTCGCGAAGGTGCCGGTGCTCGACCCGGCCACGCCGGAAGAGGGCTTCGCCATGATGCAGCAGGCCTTCGAGCTGTCCGAGCGCTACCACACGCCGGTCATCGTGCGCCCTACCACCCGCATTTGCCACGCCTCCACCTTCTTCGATTTGCCGGAATTCACCCAGGCGCGTCCGCTGCCGCCGGAGGGGTTCCAGAAAGACCCGAAGTGGGTCATCTTCCCGAAGCGCTCTTTCGAGGCCCATGGGGAAGTGAACCGCCGCCTGCCCCGTATTGCCTGGGACTACGCGTTCCAGCCGGAATACGCCCGGTTCAACGTCATCGAGGAAGGAGACAGCCAACCGTCTGACTTGTCTCCCCGCGTGGGCGTTGTGACCGGCGGCGTTTCCACCCAGTACGCCCGCGAGGCGCTTGCCTTGCTGCGCCAGTGGGCGGCCGAGGCCGGCATCGCGCTTCCGCCCCTGCGCCACCTGGCCGTGGGCACGCCCCACCCCTTCCCCGTGGAAGCGGCGGCGAAGTTCGCCGAAGGGCTGCAGGATGTCATCGTGTTCGAAGAGCTGGACAGCGTGCTGGAAGAGGAGCTGCTGAAGCTGGCTGGCCAGCGCCACATGCCCCTGCGCGTATCCGGCAAGCTCACGGGCGAGGCGCCGGACCGCGGCGAGAACTCCACCGAGGTGCTGGCCCAGCGGCTGGCCCGCTTCCTGGATCGCACATCGCCGAAGCCCCTGGAACTCTCCCAGCTGGTGGAGAACCGCTTGGCCGATTCCGCCACCGATCCCTACGCGGGTCCGCTGCCGGTGCGCCCGCCGGTGCTGTGCGCCGGGTGCCCTCACCGCGGCAGCTTCTTCGCCATCAAACAGGCGCTCGGCAAGACGCCCGCCGTGTTCTGCGGCGACATCGGTTGCTACACGCTGGGCAATGCCAAGCCGCTCGATGCGGTGGACACCTGCCTGTGCATGGGCGCCGGCATCACCATGGCTCAGGGTTTCGCCACCGTGCAGCCGGGGGCTAAGAACATCGCCTTCGTGGGCGACTCTACCTTCTTCGCCAGCGCGCTCACGGGCATTGCCAACGCCGTCTACAACGGTCACGACATCACGGTCGCAGTGCTCGACAACGCCACCACCGCCATGACCGGCAGCCAGCCCCACCCGGGCACCGGCCTCACGCTCATGGGCGAGCAGCGAAAACCCCTGGTCATCGAAGAAGTGCTGAAGGCGCTCGGGGTAGGCTGCATCACCTTCGCCAATCCCCACAACCTGGACGAGGCCACCACGGCAGCCCGCGAGGCCATCGAGTTCAACGGGCCGTCTGCCATCATCTTCCGCGCGCCGTGCATTCAACTGAAGAAGCCGGATGAGCCAGTTGTCATCAACGGCAGCACGTGCACCGGTTGCAAGAAGTGCATTGCCTCCATCGGCTGCCCCGCCATCGGGTTTGACCCAACGGCCGCCGGCCCCCGCTCCGGAGCTCGCGGCCAGGCCTTCATCGACACCAGTCTTTGCGACGGCTGCGGCCTGTGCGTGCAGGTGTGCCCCTTCGACGCCATCGAAGGCCCGGTGCCCGCGCCCTACGGCATCCCGCGCATCTGCGAGCTGGGTGTGACCGTGGCCGACAGCATTCTGCATTCCGACGAACCCACCGGCTCGTTTCCGCCGGTGAGCCTGGATGGCGAAACCCCCGCCGAGGCCGAGGAGGGCATCGATGATTAACATTCTTCTTGCCGGAGTGGGCGGCCAGGGCACAGTGCTCGCGGCGAAGGTGCTGGCGAAGGCGGCGCAGTCGAAGGGCTGGCAGGTGCGCACGGCTGAAACCATCGGCATGGCCCAGCGCGGCGGCAGCGTGACCAGCCACGTGCGCATGGGCTCAGACGGCGAAGCAGTGCAGGCGCCCCTGGTGACGAAAGGCACTGCGGACGTGGTGATCGCTTTCGAGCCGGGCGAGGCGGCCCGCGCGCTGCTGTACCTGGCTCCCGAAGGAGTCCTGGTCACGGCCACGAGCGCCATCCAGCCGGTAACAGCTGCCCTGGCCGGTGCTCCCTATAACGGCGAAGCGGTGGTGTCCGCCCTCCAGCAAAGCGTGGCCGGCAGCACGGTACGCTTCGTTCCCGTGGACGACCAGGCTCTGGTGGCGGCCGCGGGCAACCGCAAGGCACTCAACATGATGCTGCTGGCAGTCGCGGTGGCCCAAAATCGCATTCCGCTTACCATCGATGAGCTGAAAGCCGCCGTGGCCGCCTGTGTGAAACCGCAGTTTGTGACAATGAACCTCAAAGCTATTGACGAAGCGGTGGCGTCTGCCTGAATCTCGCTTCCTAAGCCCTACAATCGTAGTGTTTAGCGAAAGGAGACCGAAATGGCCAAGACAGTTGCAGTATTGCTCGCAGACGGATGCGAGCCTTTGGAAGTTGTGGCGCCGGTCGACGTGCTGCGCCGCGGCGGCGTGAATGTGATGCTGGTGTCGCTGAAGGACAGCCTCACCGTTACCACGGCTCAGAACATTCACATGCAGGCGGATGCCCCCATCGGCATGGTGGACCTCTCCAATTCCGACCTCCTCATGATCCCCGGTGGCTCGGTGGGTGTGGACAACATCAGCGTGAACAAGGCCGCCACCACTGAAATCGCCCGCCGCATGGAGGCGGACGAGCCCATCGCCGCCATTTGCGCCGGCCCCACGGTGTTGGGGAACATGGGCCTGCTGAACGGTCGCAAGGCCGTGTGCTATCCCGGTTGCGAAGAGGGCTGGCCGAAGGACGTCTACCAGACCGGCAAGGACGTCGTGGTGGACAACAACCTCATCACCGCCACGGGCCCCGGCACCGCAGCCGCTTTCGGGCTGGAAATCCTGAAATTCCTGGAAGGCGAAAAGACCGCCAACCAAGTAGCGGAAGCCATGCTCATCAAGTAGCACAGCACAACAGATAGCGTTTCAGAGAGCCGAAGGGACTGCACCTGCTTCCCTCCGGCTCTTTCTTTTGCCCGGGGCAAAGGTCGATTTTCGGCGTCGAGCGTTTTTCCTCAATTATTCACATCAGAAAATATATTGCCCGTGTCCTAAGGACACCTCCTAGATTTTTCCTCAGGGAGCCGTGTAAATCTTTGCGATACACGGGGAAGTCTTTGAGTTGAACCAAACTCAAAGGCAAAAAACGGAGGAAGAGAAAGGAGAGAAGATGAGTAAGCGCGCTCTGAAACTGATGAGTGCGGGACTGCTCGTTTCGGGTGTTCTGGCACTGGCCGCTTGCGCACCCCAGACGGAGGCGACGGAGAGCGTGTCCCAGGTGGCCGCCGAAGCCGCGGCGTTCGATCCGGCACCGGTGTCGGATCTGAACCGCCCCATCGTCTACCAGTATCCGAACGGAGTGCTGGTGCAGCGCACCCCTTCCGAGGACCAGCAATCACCGGACTACAACAAGCCTCAGATGTTCGTGCCCTCGAACACGTTCAACCTGAAGGCCGACACCAAGGGCTGCAACGCCTGCCACCCGGACCTGGGCGAGCTGGTGTACAACATGTCCCTGGAAGGCGGTCGCTACGACCATTATGACATGCGTGCCAAGCTGGGCACCAACGTCGACGTGAACCAATGCATGAGCTGCCATGCCCTGCGCGGCCGTCCCTCCCAGACGGTCGAAGGTGAGTTCGGTAACCTCATCCATGGCATTCACGAAGGCACCAACGCCGACTGCTGGAATTGCCACGCTGCCACCGACGCCACCGGCGGAATGGTAGTTTGGGATCTGGCCAAGTACGATCTGCTGCGCGGCATCAAGGACGTGGCCGACGAGGAAATGCCCGAGACCTTCGCCTACCGCATCGACGAGATGTGGGACGCCGACAAGGACTGGACGGTGCAGTGGTTCGACGGCATGCCCTACGAGGAGTCCCGCGACGAGCAGCGCTCCGACGACATCAAGGCCGGCAACGAGATTGGCGACCAGGAGATCTTCGACAACTGGACCATCAAGATCACCGGTATGGTGGACAAGGAAATCGAGTGGAAGCTGCCCGACCTGGTGGCCAACGCCCCGTCCGAGACCCGCATCATGAAGAAGCTGTGCGCCCACAACCCCACCAACGGCCCCTGGATCTACCAGGGTGAGTGGACCGGCATTCCTATTGAGTGGTTCCTGGAGCAGGCCGGCGTGCAGGAAGGCGCCACCTCGGTTTCGCTGATCGCGAACGACGGCGCTTCTTCCCACTATCCCATCGAAGAGGCCATGGACCCCGACCGTATGGACATGATCTGCTATGCCCTCAACGGCGAGAACCTGCGCCAGACCACGGGCTTCCCGGTGGTGTACAAGGCCGAGACCCGCGGCGCTAACGACGAGCGTCGTGAGATTGTGGAAATCCGCGTGGGCGACCGCGAGGTGGACCCGCACGAGCTGCACGGCAACCATCACTTCACCAAGCCGGACGTGGGCATCTTCGACCTGCTGGACGGCCAAATGTTCAAGACCGGCGAGACCATTCAGTTCCATGGCTACGCCGAGTGCTACAACCAGGAAGTGGCCGCTGTGGAAATTTCCATGGACCGCGGCAAGACCTGGAAGCGCTTCGACACCCCCGACAGCGACATGGAGCGCCTGCTCACCTGGACCTATGACTTCACGCCCACCGAGGCCGGTTCCTACTGCATCTACGTGCGCGGCGTGTCCGGCAATGCCCTGCATCCCAACGGCGATGTGGAGTACATCGGCATGACCACCGAGGATCCGCTGAAGATCATGGTGACCGTAGTGGACGAAATGCCCGAGCCGGACGTGGTTCTGGAAGAGGGCGACCTCACCTATAACGCGTAAATCGGCGATTTCAGAAAGGAGAGCCAAATGAACAAGACTGCGAAGAAGGCTGCCGGCATCACCGGTTCTGCCTTGATGCTTGCGAGCATGGGCGCTGGCGCGATGGTGGCATTTGCCGATCAGCCGGAAGCCTTTGCGGCCCCTTCCGCCGAGGCCGTGGAAGGGGAGGGCCTGTCCCAAACCATTATGTTGGAGAAAGTTGTGGGAACCTTCTCCTTCACTCAGGCAAACGCTGCTAGCAAAGAAGCCATCATGAAGGCCATGGCCGTGGCCGGTCAGTACCTGTGCGGCGGCCAGCAAGTTGTGGTGGCCACCGACGACGTGAGCGATTGGGCCATCGAGATTGGCGGCGCGGTGCGCGGTGGTTACACCACCACCATCGGCGACCTGGAGAAGGATCCCGAAATGGTGAGCCAGCTGATGGGCTGCATGTGCGTCGCCAACCCCATCGACGGTGCAGCATCCGTGAACGCCCAGGTGACGGGCGTGCCGGTGTTGACGCTGCTGGAGCGGGCCGGCATGGACCCGGCTGCGAACACGGCGGTGTTCAAGTCCGCCGACGGCTACGAGGTGGCCTTGCCCCTCATCTACCTGAAGACGCACCTGTGCCCCATCGTGTTCAACGTGGCCGGTTCTCCCATCGTGGAGAGCATGGGCGGCGCGAACCAGCTGTGGCTGGGCTCCACTTCGGCCAACTACTTTGCTCGCGACATCGTTTCCATCACTCTCGAAGTGCGCGACGAGGCCCCGGCGGCCCCCGGCACTCCCGAGGCCGGCGACGATTACGCCAATCTTCCCAATGTTGGAATTGCATTCGGTGGGGAAGTCGAGTAGCCCCGCCCGATGCGTTCACGATTTGAATGGAAGAGAGGTGAATGAGCATGAGCGAAGATAACAAGACCGAAGCCCCCCAGGAGGCTCCGCAGGAGAAGGCCGAGGCTAAGCCGTCCCGTAAGCGCATGGGGCGTAAAGGCCCCATCACTTTGGGGGTTGTGGCTGCAGTCGTGGTTGTAGCGGCTATTGGGCTTTTCGTCTGGCACGAACAGCCCAGCTTCTGCAGCGCCATTTGCCATACGCCGATGGATCCCTATCTGCCCACGTACGAGGCAGAGCCGGGTCAACCGGCTGTGGACAAGTGGGGCAATGCCATTCCCGATGCGAGCGCCATGATGGCTGCAACTCACCGGGTGGAAGACGCGGATTGCATGGACTGCCACGTGCCCACGCTGGGTGAGCAGGTGTCCGAAGGCATCTCGTGGGTCTCGGGCAATTACGAGGTTTACGACACGGCTTCCTACAAGGGCGTAATGATGGAGCGCAACTTGGCCGACTTGACCGAAGCGCGCGGGATTGCGAACGAGGAATTCTGCCTGCGCTCTGGCTGCCATGATATGACGCGTGAAGAGCTGGAGGCTTCGACCGCCGACCTGGCGTTCAATCCCCACAGCACGAAGCACGGCACTCCCGATTGCGGCACCTGCCACAAGGCTCATCGCCAGTCGGTGATGTATTGCACCAAGTGTCATGACGGCGCTGCCGCCAATATGCCCGAGGGCTGGCTGACCTTCCAAGAGGCCGAAGCCTTGGAGGCTGCGTAAATTAATCCCCCTTCGCGTGGGGAAGCGCGACTGGGTTCGCTTCCCCACATCGGCTCCCCCCCGTTGGCCCCTCTCCTCCAGAGGGGCCTTCGTTTTATTTACCGTGGCAGTCTTTGTAGGGCTTGCCGCTGCCGCAGGGACAAGGGTCGTTGCGGCCTACTTTCAGGGGTACGCCACGGTCGTCGAAGAACATCTTCCGGCCCGTTTGCATCTCCATGCTTTCGATGAACGACCAGCCGTTCAGCTCCCACAGCGGCAGCGAGCCGCGCAGCACCGTCAGCCGTCCCATCAGCCGCTGCGCATCGGTGTCGCACCCGGCCAGCCCCAACTCTTCGGCCAGGGCCATCAGATCAATCGTGTCGGCATTGCCTTCCACCACCGAGAAGATCATCTCGTCCAGCACCGAGTTCGCGAAAAACAAATCTTCCTGATTGTCGGGGATGCGCTCGTTCAGATAGGTGACCAGGTCGTCCGCCGCCTGGCTGGTGAACAGTGTCTCGCCAACGCGGCCGTCTTTCGAGAACTCGTACAGGTGCTTGCGCGGAATGGCCTCTTGGCACTCCAGCAGGTACAGGCGCTCCTCTTGCAGCTGCGCCTCTTCGTGGGCCGGGAGCGCCGCCTCAGGGTAGAGCGAAGGGTTCGCCAGGTACACCTTGCGGTTGTGCGGCCACAGTCTCGCATCCAGCTCCCGTGCATCGATGGCCTCTTCAATCAGGCTGTCCAGCCGCTGGTCGTCCAGCCCTTCCAGCCCCAGCAGCTCCAGCTCGTGGTAGGCGTCCTCGATGGTGATGAGGCCGTAGGCGAAGGTGCATTCCTCAAGCGTTCGCAGAATGCGCAGCCGCGGATCGGCAGCCGCCGCCTCAATTTCCGCCAGTTGCTGCTCCACCTCTTCGCGGGTGTCTTCGGGTAGCGCGGCCATGATGGCGGCGTCCCGCTCCTCGCGCGAGAGCCCGGACAGCTGCCCGCGGTGGAAGCCCTCCGGCGAAATGTCCTCGCCGGCGTGCAGGCGCGATTCGCGGTCCAGATCGGCCATCAGCCGGTCCATTTCCGCCTCGTGGCGCCGCTGGTTGATTTCGCGGGCGAAGGGGATGAACTGCTCCGGTGTGGCGATGATCCCTTTCGACCGCGCCACCGCAATGTCGCGTCGCAGCGGGAAGTTGGCGTGGGCGAAGTCCAGGTCCATGGCCATGCTGGTGTAATCCTCCACCAGCATATTCTCGAAGGGCAGAATGGTTATGTCCACCAGGCAGGGGCCGCTTTCGTGCAGCTCCGCCTGTTCCAGCGCCACCAGCCGCCCCTCAATCAGGTACAGTTCCTGGCCGTTCTCGGTGCCGGCGTACACGCCCATAGAATGCAGCGCGTCCTTCCACGAGAGCGCCATTCGCAGATCGGCGTTGTTCAGGTCGTAGGGGTTCTTCTCCACGAAGGTGTCGATGATGTCTACGTGCCCCCACAGCGTCTGCAGCACCTCGTGAATCACGTCCACTTGCGCGGGGTCGTTGGATTCCATGAGGTTCATGAACTGCTCCGGCTCCACTACGCCGAACAGATCGTTGGCGTAGCAGGCCAGGCAGCCCAGCACGTCTTGCAGGCGGTAAAGTTGAGAGTCGGTAAGCACGCGCGCGGCCTTTCGGTGTTAGTAGCGGCTGTCGAAGATGCGGCGGGTCTTCTTCTCGGAGCGGGGCAGCTCGCCCATGGGCACGCCCTTCGCTTCCGGCGTGCAGCCCAGCTTCGCCTTGAAGATAAGGGCCAGCTCCTGCTCGCAGCGCTCCTTCGCCTCGCCTTCCAGCTCCGTCTCGAACAGCACCGTCAGAATGTCGTGGCCCGAGATGGTCTCGATCATCACCTGATATTCCGAGCTGGCGCCGTCGGTCATCTTGATGACTTCTTCAATCTGCGCCGGGAACATGTTGCAGCCCTTCACCTTGATCATGTCGTCGGTGCGGCCTACTAGCGTGTCGATGCGCGGGAAGCGGCTGCCGCAGGGGCAGGTGCCGGGGATGATACGGGTCAGGTCGTGGGTGCGGTAGCGAATGAGCGGCGCGCCCTGCTTGCGCAGTGTAGTCAGCACCAGTTCGCCCACCTCGCCGTCCGGCAGCACTTCGCCAGTTTGCGGATCGATGATCTCCATATAAATGTAGTCGTCCCAGATGTGCATGCCGGCGTGGGCGTCGCAGCTGATGCCGATGCCGGGGCCGTAGATTTCCGTCAGGCCGTAGATGTCGTAAATCTGGATGCCCATTTCGTCTTGGATGCGGTTGCGCATCTTCTCGCCCCAGCGCTCGGAGCCGATGACGCCCTTCTTCAGGTGAATCTTGTCTTTGAGGTCGCGCTTGTTAATTTCTTCTGCCAGCAGCAGCGCGTAGGAGCTGGTGGCGCAGATGACGGTGGACTTCAGGTCCTGCATCATCTGCAGCTGCTTGTCGGTGTTGCCCGGGCCCATGGGGATGGCCATGGCGCCCAGCCGCTCGCACCCCAGCTGGAAGCCGATGCCGGCGGTCCACAGGCCGTAGCCGGGGGTGATCTGCACGCGGTCGAGTGGCGTGATGCCGGCCATCTCGTAGCAGCGGGCGAACTGTGTGGCCCAGTCGATCACGTCCTGCTGGGTGTAGGGGATGATGACCGGCGTGCCCGTGGTGCCTGATGAGCTGTGGATGCGAACAACCTCTTCGTCCGGCACCGCCTGCAGCCCCAGCGGGTAGGCCTCCCGCAGGTCGTTCTTCTCGGAGAAGGGCAGCTTCTCGAAGTCGGCCTGGGTCTTAACGTCGGCCAGGTCGATCCCTTCGAACTTCTTCGCGTAGAAGGGGGAGCGGGCTTTCAGCGTTTTGAACTCGCCTTGGATCATCGCCAATTGCTCGGGCGTCATTTGCATGGGAACTCCTTCGGGCTTGCGGGGTGCGTTTCGCGCGCATTTTCACAGTTCGCCATTGTATCGCAGGGGGAAGGGGGTGACGGTGTTACCATGGCTGAAACGACGAAGGGAGCGCTATGAAGAAGGCGTTGCGGGTGGTTTTGGGGCTGCTGTTGGCCGTTGTGCTGGTGGTGGCGCTGTACGTGGTCTACGTGATGGCGACTTACTACCGCCTGGACGACAACCTGCCGCTTGAGGTGGACGGTCCCTCCAACGGCAGCGTGCCGGCGGCCCAGATTGAGGCCGGCTCCAGCGAGACATTCAAGGTGATCACCGCCAATTTGGGCTTCGGCGCCTACAACCAGGACTTCGACTTCTTCATGGACGGCGGCAGCGGCTCGGTGGCGGCATCGCCGGAAGTGGTGACGGCGGACATCGAAGGGGAGGGGCAGGCGCTGGCCCAGCTGAACCCCAGTTTCGTGCTGTTCCAGGAAGTGGATGTGGACGGCACCCGTAGCCATCATATTAATCAGTACGAGCTGCTTCGCCAGATTTACCCGAACGACGTGACGGTGTTCGCCCAGAACTACGATTCCGCGTTTTTGGCCTGGCCGCTTTACGCGCCCCACGGTGCCAACAAGGCGGGGCTTGCCACGTTCTCGAAGTACGTGGTGGTGGATCCCATTCGCCGCAGCTTGCCTATTTCCGACAGCTTCAGCAAGTTCTTAGACCTTGACCGCTGCTACTCCATCAGCCGCATTCCCGTGAGCGATGGCCACCAGCTGGTGCTGATGAACGTGCATCTTTCCGCCTACGGCGCCGACGAATCCATCATGGACGCGCAGCGGCAGATGCTCTTCGCCGACATGGCGGCCGAGCGCGCGGCGGGTAACTACGTGATTGCCGGCGGCGATTTCAACCACGACATGATTGGCGAGTCTGGTGAACTTTACCAGAACAAGGTGCAGGCGGTGGAAAGCTGGGCGAAGCCGTTTGACTTCGCCAGCGTGCCCGAGGGCTTCACCGTGGCGGCGAAGGCGAAGTACGATGCGGGAGAGTTCGACGATGCGGCTACGTGCCGCGATGCCGGGCGGCCCTACGACGGCACCAACGACCGCTGGGTAATGGACACGTTCATCTATTCCGACAACATCGAGGTGATGGGGTGCCAGACGGTGGATCTGGATTTCGCCTACTCCGACCACAATCCGGTGGAGTTGGAGTTTCGCATACCATAAAGATCGATTTCCTAGGCAAATTGTGACCCAAAAAGTAACAATTTGTCGGTGATCTGTGAAAATAGCTTGAGTTTGCTCTAAGTTTAGGGTATGAGCGTGCTAAGATACGCTCATCGAGCGACTCATCGATAACTGGATATCGCGTATATTTGAATTGATGGAATCGCTGCAGAAACTGGTTTTTACGGTTGTGGCCTGACGCGCTTTGGGTTGTCGCTCGTGGTTTTTATTGGCGTCGTTTGTTTTATTGACCCGCGATCAGGATCGATCACTACCTTCCTTCGCTTGCCACGGGCGTCGGCGCCGGTAGCCTCGGTTAGGAGGTTGCAGTGCAACTTAAAGCTTCAACAGATTATGGATTGCGCACCGTTTTGTACTTGGCGCAGCATCCCGGCATTAATTCATCGAAGGACATCTCCAAGGAGATGGCCATTCCCCGCGACTACCTCATTCAGCTGGCGCAGCTGTTGCGCAATGCGGCCATTATCAAGGCTCACCCGGGGAAGAACGGCGGCTACAGTCTGGCCCGCAATCCTCATGAGATCACGCTGCTGGACGTCATCAACGCCCTTGAGGAAGACGGGGTGGACGGCAACCGCACCCGTCGCGACGATCGCGGCAGCTCCGAGATGGTGGATACCATCAAGGAGGTCTACGAGCTGGTGCTGGAGAGCTACGACGCGTACCTGGACAGCATCAACCTGGGGATTCTGCTGGAGGCATCGAAGCATCGGGAAGACAAGCGCGAGTTCCTGGCCCAGTGCCTGATGGCCGAAGGCGAGCGCCTCTCAGAACCGGTAGCCAAGAGCGCCTAAGTTTGTAAACCATCCTGAGCCGTGGCCCAGCTTCGGGGGGAAGCCAGGCCAAAGCTCACCCACCAAGGCCCAACAAAAGTTGGGCCTTTTGTTTTTATGCCCTCCCAACCTATCGCCCCGCTCATTCGTCATCCTGAGCAAAGCGAAGGATCTTTCCGTCGTCCTGGGCGGGGGGACGCGACCCCGCCCCCCTTTTTTTTGTCATCCTGAGCGGAGGGGCGAAGCCCCGTAGTCGAAGGATCTCCGGGCAGCAAAAAGGGCGCCCGTAGGCGCCCTTGGTTGGTTGCGGTAGCGCGGTTGGCGCGCGGGGGCTAGGCAGCTTCTTTTGTAGCCTTCGCTTTCTTCGCGCTCATTTGGGTCAGCACCAGCACGGCCACGACAATCAGCACCACGCCCAGGCCCAGCGAGATCCACGGGTTGCCGGTGAAGCCTGCAATCAGGTAGCCCACGAAGCAGATCACCATGACCAGCGTGGCATAGGGAATCTGAGTGGACACATGGTCCAGATGGTTGCACTTGGCGCCTGCCGACGACAGGATGGTGGTGTCGGAAATGGGCGAGATGTGATCGCCGTAAACCGCGCCCGCCAGCGTAGCGCCAATGGCCACCAGGAAAATGGCCTGGTCGGCCGGGAATACGCCAATCACGATGGGCAGGATGAGCGCCACGGTGCCCCAAGAGGTGCCCATGGCGAAGCCGATGAACGCCGCCACCAGGAAGATGATGGCCGGCAGCAGCTCAAGCCCCACGCCCAGGCCGTTCAGGAAGCTGGAAACGAATTCGCCGGTGCCCAGCAGGTAGCGGCAGGTGCCGCCCAGGCTCCAGGCCAGCACCAGGATCATGATGGCGCCCACCATCGAGCGCACGCCTTCGGAAACAGAGTCCATGAAACGGTTGATGTTCATGAGCTTGCGCGGAAGATACATGATGGCGGTGCACAGCAGACCCACGCACACGCCAATGTCCAGGCCCATGACCGGGTTCTCGCCCACCGCAGTGGCGAAGTCGACGCCTTGGAAGAAGCCGCCCACGTACAACATGCCCAGAATGGAGAACACGATAAGAATGACGATGGGCAGGATGAGGTCGATGACGCGTCCCTTCGGCGAAACCTCCAGCCCCTTGTACTCTTCCACAGTGGCCTCGGCCGCCTGCTCGTAGTCGGCGTGCTCGGTGACGATGGCGTTCATGTTGCGGGGGTGCAGATCCTCTTCCGCCTTCAGCACCTTCGCGGCAATGCGGCTCTCTTCCGCCTCCGCGGCCACGGGCTCCGGCAGACCTTCCGCCTTGGCCTGCGCGGCGCGCATGGGGCCGAAGTCCTTGCCCACGATGAGCATGAAGAACACGAAGAAGATAGTCAGCAGCGCGTAGAAGTTGTAGGGGATGGAGGCGACGAAGGTGTTGAAGCCATCTTCCCCCATGTAACCGCCCACGGCGACGGCCCACGAAGAAACCGGCGCGATGATGCACACGGGAGCAGCGGTGGAGTCGATAATCCAGGCCAGCTTCTCGTGGCTCACGCGGAACTTGTCCGTGATGGGGCGCATGACGGCGCCCACGGTGAGGCAGTTGAAGTAGTCGTCCACAAAGATGATGATGCCGAGCACCGCGGTGAGCAGCTGGGCCATCTTCGCGTTCTTAATGTGCTGGGACACCCATTCCGCATAAGCGCGGCTGCCGCCGGACGCGGCAATGAGCACCGTGAGTGCCCCCAATAAGGCAAGGAAGAGCAACAACGCTCCGTTCCCGGCTATCTGCTCGGCCATCATCTGGGGCACCATCGCAAACGATGCCACCATTTGATCGACGCCGGCGCCGCTCAAGGTGAACTGGTAGATGACCATTCCCACGAACACGCCAATGGTCAGCGACGAGTACACCTCTTTGGTGATGAGCGCTAGGCCAAGAGCGAGAAGCGGGGGCACGATTGACCAGATTCCACAGCTGATCAGTTCAAACCCTTCCATAATTTCCCCTTAGTCGATGGGACATTGCCGCGGCATCCCTCGGAGCCGCCGGCTTGCGAGAAGGTGAAACGCAAGCATGAGCCAGTATATCGAACAATAAGCAGGAAAATCACCGTTCTGACGAAAAAGGAGGCCCAATCGGGCCTCCTGAAGTGCGGGACGGGCGAATGTGCGGGGTAGGCTACGCGTCCAGCGCGGCCGCCGGGCTTTCGGGCAGCGGCTCGCCGTGCAGTTCGCGGGCGAATTCGCGGTCGATGGCGCCCTCCGGCGTGGGCGGATTCACCTCGAACGGCACCGACGGTGTGACCAGGCTGACCAGCGGAACCACCACCAGCGACAGGATCATGCACAGGGCGCCGCAGTTGATGGGGCTGGCAATGAGCGGCGTGCCTGCGAAGCCCATGAACATGTTCACGGCGGTCAGGCCCACGCCAATGGCGAACGAGCACCACACGGCCGCCTTCGAGATGCGTCCGGAGTAGAGTCCCCAGAAGAAGGGGCCCAAAAACGCGCCGGCCAGCGCGCCCCACGAGTAGCCCATCAGCTGGGCGATGAACACGATGGAGGAGTGGTACTGCACGAGCGCGATTATGGCCGAGATGGCTACGAACACCACCAGCAGCACGCGCATGCTCACAATCTGCTGCTTCTCGGACATGTCCTTCACCACGTTGCCCTTGATGAGGTCGATAGTGAGGGTGGAAGAAGAGGTGAGCACCAGCGAGCTGAGGGTGGACATAGAGGCGGACAGCACCAGCACGATGACTAGGCCAATCAGCAGGTCGGGCAGGGTGGAGAGCATGGTGGGGATGACCGAGTCGTAGATGGGGGTGCCGTTGGCGGCATACTCGATCTGGCCTTCGTACAAACGGCCGAAGCCGCCCAGGAAGTAGGAGCCGCCGGCCACGATGAAGGCGAACACGGTAGAGATGATGGCGCCCTGTTTCACCGCCGAGCTGGATTTGATGGCGTAGAACTTCTGCACCATCTGGGGCAGTCCCCAGGTGCCCAGGCTGGTGAGGACCACCACGCCCAGCAGGTTGAACAGGTCGGGGCCGAAGAAGCTGATGTAGGCGCCTTGCATGGCCTGGCCTTCAACGGGGATTTGCGACAGGCTGATGACGGCCTCGGAGAAGCCACCGTTGTTCAGCAGCACCGCCACAATAACCGCGGTGATGCCCAGCAGCATCACGATGCCCTGGATGAAGTCGTTCATGACGGTGGCCATGTAGCCGCCCACCACAACGTAGATGCAGGTGACCACGGCCATGCCGATGACGCACCAGTCGTAAGGCAGGTTGAAGGCCATGCCGAACAGGCGCGACAGACCGTTGTAGACGCTGGCGGTGTAGGGGATGAGGAACACGAAGATGATGGCCGCCGCCGCAATGCGCAGCGCCTTCGAGTTGTAGCGCTTGCCGAAGAACTCCGGCATGGTGGCGGCCTTCAGGCGATGGGTCATCTCGCGGGTGCGCGGTCCCAGCACCCACCAGGCCAAGAGGCTGCCCAAGATGGCGTTGCCGATGCCGGCCCAGGTGGCGGCCAGGCCGTACTTGAAGCCGAACTGGCCGGCGTAACCCACGAACACCACGGCCGAGAAGTAGCTGGTGCCGTAGGCGAAGGCGCTCATCCACGGGCCCACCTTGCGGCCGCCCAACACAAATCCGTCCACCGTCTTGGTGTAGTGGCGGCAGTAAATGCCCACGCCAACTGCTACGCCGACGAATATAAGTACCAGTAAGATTTTTACGAACATGTCTCTTCCTTAGCTTTCCGTTGATGCATAAACCCGGGAACGCACACGGCCTTGAGTTATCGGCGCAAAAAAATAGCACCGGTCAAAACCGTGTGCTATCAATATCGAAACTCAAATTGTGGGGGATGGCTGCCAGCCAGTTTCTGCGCAGCTTTGTGAGCGCTCATGAGTGCGCACTGATGAGCAACCGCATTGCCGCAACACTGGGCGGCCTTGTGGGCGCTCATCAGGGCGCACGCGTCCTCAGCGTTGCAACACTGCGCCGCTTTGTGGGCGCTCATTACCGCGCACGCGCCGTCAGCCATATGTCCCTTCTCCATTTGCATGGCCGCCACTTTACCACAATGGAGCGTTTTTTGGCGAAATGTCCGCGAACGGCGGCGGTGTTGAGGGCAAACCGGAATCGCTAACTTGAAAATGGGGCCTTCGGGGGATGTCGCGGTTTCTCTTCCGGGGCGTTTCTCCTATAATCAATAAGCTTGCGAAATTTCAAGCGGCCAGAAGCGCCTTCGGGCGCGGGCCCGTGCAAGCACGATTCTGAAGTTTAAGAGGAAGGACATTCGTGAAGGTTCGAAAATCGAAGCCTCACAGTATGTAACCTTCCCGGCGGCGGCCTTCGCGCTCCGTCGGGAAAACGACTGGATGCGCAAAGGAATACGTCATGCTCTATTTGTCCCAAATGATAGGCAAGCCTGTCGTCGATGCAACCGGCGAGAAGCTTGGCACCATCTCTGACCTGGCCATTTCCACCGGCGAGGTGTTCCCCCGCATTACCAGCCTGGCGTTCCAGGGGCCGGGCAAGGTGCCGTTCATGATCTCGTGGCGCAAGTACGTGGACGAGTTCACCGAAGACGGCATCACGCTGGGGGTGGACGCCCACGACATTCGTTTCAGCTATCTGCAGCCCGACGAAGTGCTGCTGGCTCGCGATCTGTTGAACCGGCAGATTGTGGACACCCAGGGCATGAAGGTGGTGCGCGTAAACGACCTGAAGCTGTCGCAATCCGGCAGCCAGCTGCGGCTTTTGGGCGCGGAAGTGGGCGCGCGCGGCATTCTGCGCGGGCTGCATCCGCTGCTGGAGAAGGCCACGGTGGCGGTGGCGAAGGCGTTCGGGAAGCGCATCGACGAGCAGTTGATTGCCTGGAACTATATGGACCTGCTGGACCGCGACCTTTCGGAAGTGCAGCTTTCCGTGACCCATCGTCGTTTGGACGAGCTGCACCCGGCCGACGTGGCGGACATTCTGGAGCAGCTGGACCCGCAGCAGCGGGCGGCGGTGTTCGAGCACCTGGACGACGCCCAGGCCACCGAGGCAATTTCGGAAATGGAAGACGAGTACCAGGCGGAGTTCATCGACGACTTGGACGATGCCCGCGCCGCGCGCCTGATTGGCGATATGGACCCGGACGACGCCGCCGACATTGTGCGCGACCTTCCCTACGAGAAGGCGGAAACGCTGCTGCGCCTGATGGGCATGGAGGACGCCACTGAAATTCGCCGCCTTCTGGGCTACAAAGACGGCACCGCCGGCGGCATGATGACCACCCAGTTCGTGGCGGTGGAGCGCACGGCCACGGTGGGGGAGACCATCGAGGTGCTGCGCGAGTTGGACGAGGATCACCCCACCGTTCACTATGTATATGTAACGGACGATTACGACAAGCTGGTGGGTGTGCTGTCGCTGCGCACGCTGGTGCTGACGGACGACTCCAAAGTGGTGGGCGACGTCATGTACGATGACGTGATTTCCGTGAGCCCCAACGAAACCGAAGAGGACGTGGCGGCCGATATCTTCAAGTACGACATTCCCGCCATGCCGGTGGTGGACGAGCGCGGCGCCATTGTGGGCATCGTGACCACCGAAGACGCGTGGGACGCCATCGAGGACGACGTGAGCAGCGAGCGCACCAAGGTCAGCCTGGGCAAGGGCCTGGGAATTGCGCTGGCGGCGCTGCTGGTGCTGGCGCTGTACACCTTCGTGGTGGTGCAGGTGATGTCCGCCACCGGAACGTGGCACGTCAGCTAGTGCGGCGGTGATGGCATGGCGCGCAACGACGAAGACAACAAGAACATGAGGGTGGCGCGGGCCCGCGGCAAGAGCCGGGGGCTGCCGGTGCGGGGCATGACCGGGAAGCGCCCGGTGCCCGGCGGGAAAGTGCTGGCGAAGCTGGACGAGGGCGGCGCGAAGAAGGGCAGCGGCCGGCCGGGGGCAGAGGCTCCGTCCGTGGCGCCGGCGGGGGCTGTCTCGGTGGCGGAAACGCTGCGGGGCAAGGGCGGTTTCGCCACCAACGGCCTGTCGAACGACCACGTGCAGGCGGAGCTGGTGGAGATGGAGCGCGAGTCCACCCGCGAAGAAGAGGTGCAGAAGCGCAAGCCCTCCAAGATGCTGCTGGTGCTGGCGGCCATGGGGCCGGGCATCGTGACCGCCATGGCCGGCAACGACGCCGGCGGCATTTCCACCTACTCCACCGCCGGTGCGCAGTTCGGCTTCTCCACGCTGTGGGTCATCCCCATCATGTGCGTGCTGCTGATTCTGGTGGAGACCACTGCCGGTCGCATGGGCGCGGTCACGGGCAAGGGGTTCGCGGCGCTCATTCGCGAGCGGTTCGGCATCCGCCTGACGGCGCTGGCCATGTTGGCGCTGCTGGTGGGTAACGTGTGCACCACGTTTTCCGAGTTCGCCGGCATTGCATCGGGCATGGAGATGTTCGGCGTGTCGAAGTACATCTCGGTGCCGCTGGCCGCGGTGGCGGTGTGGCTGCTGGTGGTCGGGGGCTCTTACAAGCGGGTGCAGAAGGTGTTTCTGGGGCTGTCGCTCGTGTTCATCACCTACATTGTGGCGGCGTTCATGGCGCAGCCGGACTGGGCCAGCGCGCTCGAGCACACCGTGGTGCCGGATTTTGTGGGGCAGACCAGCTTCATTTCCCTGGTCATCGCCATGATCGGTACCACTATCGCGCCGTGGATGATGTTCTTCACCCAAAGCAACGTGGTGGAGAAGGGCCTCACCAGCGACGACCTGTTCTCGCAGAAAGTGGACTCGGTTTCCGGCACCATCGCCGCTTGCCTGGTGGCGTGGTTCATCATTGTGACCACGGGCGCGGTGCTGTTCCCGCAGGGGATCGCTATCGAAAGCGCCGCCGACGCCGCCGCTGCGCTGGCGCCGTTCGCGGGGCCGTATGCGAAGGTGCTGTTCGCGGTAGGCCTGGTGGCGGCCAGCTTCCTGGCGGCGTGCGTGCTGCCGCTGACCACGGCGTTCGTGATTTGCGAGGCGTTCGGTTGGGAGGCGGGCGTGTCGCTGAAGTGGCGCGAGGCGCCCACCTTCAAGGGTCTGTTCACCTTCGTGATTGTGTTCTCGGCCGTAGTGGTGCTGCTGCCGGGCGTGGATCTGCTGGCCATGATGCTGACGGCGCAGTTCGTGAACGGCGTCATCCTGCCGGTGCTGCTGGCGTTCATGGCCATCATCGCCGCCGACAAACGAGTCATGGGCACCTACAAAAGCGGCCGCGTAGCGAAAGTGCTCCTCTGGGCCACCGTCGCGGTAGTAGCGCTCCTCACCCTAGCCCTCTTCATCATGCAACTCCTCGGCCTAGCGTAGGATTATTGCGAATAGTGAAATTTAGTGAAATAATAGTGAAATACTTACTTCACTATTATTTCACTAATTGGGGAATCCCCTGATCACGAGTGCTAGTCAACCACGGCGAGTTCGGTTACTACGTGCATTTTTCGATCATTGTTGTAGCCTGCCCAGCCCTCGACTTTTGAACCGAGGGGGAATTGCGCTATTGCCTGAATCAGGTCAGAGTCGCAAACAATCCAGGCTTCTTCTTCGGTTGTGACTTCATTTCGGACCACAATCTCGAAGTCCTCGCCAACGTATTCTGCAGAGATAAGGGTGCCGTCAACATAGGGCCATGATCCCACGAGCATGAGCTCCTCGTCGACAGCTTCGTCTTCTTCAGTAGGAGCAAACGCCGTCCATGCTGCGGCGGCGAACAGAACGGCAGAGGCAAGAAGGCATATGCCGATAAAAATCCGGAAGAGTATGTCGGAATTAAGCTTCGTCATAGTTGTTGGTCGTCATCCTGAGCGCAGCGAAGAATCTTTCCAGTTGCGGGGTAAAGATCCTTCGCGTTGCTCAGGATGACGAGTCGGGGGCATGGTTGCGGTTGTGGCTTTAAGGCTGAGGTCCTTACAGCTTCCGCACTTTTACTTGGCTGATGCGGCGGCGGCGCATGCGCTCTATGCGGAATTGGTAGCCGTCAAGCTCCAGCTCGTCGCCGGGTTTCGGCACGTAGTCCAGGGTGGCCAGCAGCCAGCCGGCGATGGTTTCGTAGTCGTCGGAGTCCGTCACGGGCCAGCCCAGCTCGATGGCGTCGTCGGTGGGGAAGCGGCCGTCTGCGCGCCACACGCCGGCTTCCACCAGCGTGATCATCTCGTCGTCGGCGTCGGTTTCGTCCATGATCTCGCCCACGATCTCTTCCACGATGTCCTCCACCGTGATAAGGCCGTCGGTTCCGCCGTATTCGTCCACCACGATGGCCATCTGCTGCCGTTGCTCCTGCATCTCGCCCAGCAGCGGCACCACGTCCTTCGTTTCCGGGACGAACAGCGCGTCGTACATATATTTAGTGACCGGCTCGTCGGCGCGGCCGTCCATCAGCGGCCCCATGAGGTCCTTGTAGTGCACTATTCCGACAATGCCGTCGATGTCGTCGTGGTACACCGGCAGGCGCGAGTAGCCGGTGCCCCGCATGCGCTCCAGCGCCACGCGGCAGGTTTCGGTGTCCTCTACCAGCATCATGTCCACGCGCGGCGTCATAATTTCGCGCACCGCCATGTCCGCCAGCCCCAGGATGTCGCGGATCATCCGCTTCTCGTCCTCTTGGATTTCCGCGTTTTCGTCCATCATGTCCAGCAGCTCCTCTTCCGAGGGCGCGTCGTGCAACATGGGTTTCAGGAAGCTCAAAAAGCCCCGCGACTTGTCCTTGTCGTCCGGGCCTTCGCCCGATTTCGGTACGTCCATAACCGCCTTTTCTCGCTAGTCGTCATCTCGACCGGAGGCCCGAAGGGCCGGAGTGGAGAGATCTTTCCAGCTGAGAAGATCTCTCGACTACGCGCTTCGCGCTCCGCTCGAGATGACGAAGGAGGCGAAGGCGATTCGGTCGAGATGACGTAGGTTTAGTCGCATCAGTATAGCGGTTTTGCTCCGGGTGGGGGTGTCCGGGGCGCGTCGTTCCCCAAAACCGCTATGATGGGCTGCGAAGTTTTTCGACTGTAAGGACGCCTCATGAGCAACGTTATTGTGGTGGGGTGCGGCCGCGTGGGGTCGCAGCTGGCCAACATGCTTTCCGATACCGGCGGCAACGTATGCGTGATCGACATGAACGCCGACGCCTTCTCTAACCTGGGGCGATCGTTCAACGGTGCCACCATCCAGGGCATTGGCTACGATGAAGACACCCTGCTGAAGGCGGGCGTGGAAGACTGCGACGTGCTGGCGGCCGTCACGCAATCGGACAACGCGAACCTGATGTGCGCGGAAGTGGCCACGCGGCTGTTCGACGTGCCCCACGCCATCGCGCGCCTTTACAACCCCGACCACGAGCGCGCCTACATGCAGCTGGGACTGGACTACGTGTGCGGCACCTCGCTGGTGGCGGAAGACGTGTTCTCGAAAATCGTGTCCGGCCACGGCTCCCACCTGGAGACATTCGGCGAAT
Organism: Eggerthellaceae bacterium; assembly: GCA_022791455.1. GTDB lineage: Bacteria > Actinomycetota > Coriobacteriia > Coriobacteriales > Eggerthellaceae > Parvibacter. Next base: position 123,738 of record JAAVZC010000006.1, on the reverse strand, counting down.
TCGAGGTCATGCGCTTCTCGCTGGACCTGTCGCATCGCGAGAACAAGCGCTCCATCCGCGTGTCCGAAATGGAGCGCGACCACGAGGTGCGCATCATCGCCTTCGAGCGGTCCGACGGCTCCGCCAGCTCCATTCCGGCGCCGGACTCCATCCTCTACAACGGCGACTTGGTGCTGGCCTGCGTGCGCCACGATTTGCTGCCGCAGTTCTCGCGGTTCATCCAGGATTAACGGCGCGGGTGCGGACGAAGCGGACGGAAGGGAACGAGCATGAACATCGTGATTGCCGGTGGCGGAAAAGTTGGGGCCTACCTGGCCCAAGTGCTGCTGAAAGGCGACAACGAAGTGGCGGTGATCGAGCAGGATTTGAAAACTGCCGACCGCCTATCGGTGCAGCTGGAGGGGCGCTACCTGGTCATCCACGGCGACGGCTGCGACTCCCGCTTCCAGGAGGACGCCGGAATCCGCCAAGCGGACGTGTTCGTGGCCACCACCGGCAAGGACGACAACAACCTGGTGAGCTGCGAAATTGCCCAGCGCGTGTTTCACGTGAATCGCTGCATCGCCCGTGTGAACAATCCCAAAAACCTGCGCATCTTCCGCGAAGTGGGCATCGAGTGCGTCTCCTCTACGACGCTCATTGCGAACTTGATTGAGGAAGAGGCCATGCTGGGGTCGGTGAGCGTGGTGACCTCGCTTACTCACGGCAATGTGTCGCTGTCCGAAGTGGTGGTGCCGCACCGCCGCCATCACAGCGACGACGACGGCATTCTGGTGAGCTCCATTCCGGTGCCGGAGGGCGCCATTATTGCGGCCGTGGCCAGCACCGATGACGTGGAAGTGGTGGGCGAGGACACTCTGGCCTACCCCGGCGACAAGGTGATTGTCATTGCCGATAACGATGTGCTGGACGACGTGCGCGCAGTGTTCAGGAACCTATAGCTGACGGCCCTTCGCAGCCGGCGAACGGCGCTTGGAGTTGGGTCTCAAAACCAGCCTCCACCTGGGGAAATGGAGGAGTTGCGGTAACAATTTGCACGAAAGGGAAATGTTGCCAAATCCTGCTGTTCGCCGGGGGCGAGAACGGCTAAAATGGTCAGACCAATTAACACGAAGCGTTTGTCAGCAACCCTACTTCTAACACACCACGCTGTGCTGACGCTTTACCGAAGCGGTAAAGGAATTGCGCGTGGTTTCACGTACCCAGCATAGATCGACCCCCCTGGCAGTGCGCCTGTTCGCGCTGGCTGCCGGCGTGGCCATCGTGACGGTGGGTCTCAGCACCTTTATCGGTTTCGCCGGCGCCGCCAATTCCGAGGGCGACGGTTTCTTCGGCATCGAGGAAACCAGCGGCTCCTTCGAACTGCAGGAGGCGTCTTCCAATGCCACCATGGCCGTGGCTTCCGAGGCTTCACAGGGCGTGATCGTGCGCGACATGTCCGCCGGCTACGAGGAAATTGCCGCGGAAGAAGAGGCTCAGCGCATTGCCGATGCAGAAGCGGCCGCTGCTGCGGAGCAGAAGGCCATCGAGCGCGCTAACGCCGCGCGCGCCAAGTACCTGGAAACTTTCGGCAGCCTGCCTGCTGGCGATGTTGATTTCTCTGTGGGCCGCGACGCCTTCATCGAAGAGTGGACCGCCCGCATCGATGCGTATCTGGAAGGCACCCAGCTGGCCGGCTATGGCGAGACCTTCGCCACGGCGGCCTGGGAAAACGGTATCGATCCCCGCTGGTCGCCCGCTATTTCCAATACGGAAAGCACCAACGGCGCCAACTGCTTCCTGCCCCACAACGCTTGGGGTTGGGGCGACAGCTCTTGGAGCAACTGGACAGACGCCATCAACGCCCACGTGCGCGGCCTGGCCAACGGCTACGGCTTCACCGTCAGCCATAGCTTCGCCGCCAAGTACTGCCCGCCCTTCACGGACCACTGGTACAGCAACACCCTAGCGCAAATGAAGCTCATCTAACAAAAAGGCCGCAAGGCCTTTTTTGTTTGGCTCAACCTCCAGCGCTTCCAAGCCAATCTTGAGCGCCGGGCGTCTTGTGGGTGCTGGCGGCCATCGCGCAAGGTAAAATCGCCCCAGTTAGTCTTTCAGGAAAGGAAGCGCGGGACATGATTGGTCGCTACACGCGCCCGGAGATGGGGCGCATTTGGGAACTGGAGAACAAGTTCGCCATTTGGAAAGAGATCGAGGTGCTGGCGTGCGAGGCGCAGGCGCAGCTGGGGCAAGCAGGCATTACGGCCGAAGAAGCCCAGTGGATCCGCGACCACGCCGACTTCACCGTGGAACGCATCGACGAAATTGAGAAGGTGACCAACCACGACGTGATCGCCTTCACCACCTGCATGGCAGAGTACATCGACGCCGATATTCCCGAGGGCGCCGAAAAGCCCAGCCGCTGGGTGCATTACGGCATGACCTCTTCCGACCTGGGCGATACCGCGCTGTCCTACCAGGTCACGCAGGCCTGCGACATCATCATTGCCGACATCAAGCGCCTCGGCGAAACCTGCAAGCGCCGTGCTTTCGAGTTCCAGAACACCCTGTGCGTAGGCCGCACCCACGGCATCCACGCCGAGCCCATGACCTTCGGCATGAAGTTCGGCAGCTGGGCCTGGGCATTGAAGCGCGCGCTCGACCGCATGGAGCAGGCGCGCGCCGTGGCCGCCACCGGCGCCATCTCCGGCGCAGTGGGAACCTACTCTTCCATCGACCCGTTCGTGGAGCAGTACGTGTGCGAGAAAATGGGCCTCACCCCCGACCCGCTGTCCACCCAGGTGCTGGCGCGCGACCGCCACGCCCAGGTGATGGCGGCGCTCGCGGTGACCGCCGCCACGCTGGAGTCGATCGCCATGCAGGTGCGCCTGCTGCAGCAGTCCGACGTGATCGAAGCGGAAGAGCCGTTCACCAAGGGCCAGAAGGGCTCCTCGGCTATGCCCCACAAGCGCAACCCCATCACCGCCGAGCGCGTGTGCGGCCTGGCGCGCGTGGTGAAGTCGAGCGCCCAGGTGGCCTTCGACGACGTGGCGCTGTGGTACGAGCGCGACATCTCCCACTCCGGAGCCGAGCGCGTGGCGCTGGCGGACAGCTTCATCGCGCTGGACTACATGTTCGGCAAGATGCAGTGGATGCTGGACGGTCTGCAGACCTACCCGGCCAAGATGGAGCACAACCTGTGGCGCACCAAGGGGCTCATTTTCAGCTCGAAGGTGCTCCTGGCGCTAGTAGACGCTGGCATTTCCCGCGAGGATGCCTACGTGATTGTGCAGCGCAACGCCATGAAGGTGTGGGAGGACATCCAGAACGCCGTTGATGGCCCCACCTATCGCGAGCGCCTGGAAGCGGACGACGAGGCCATGGCCCTGCTCACCGCCGAAAAGCTGGACGAAATCTTCGACCCCTGGGACTTCCTCACCCGCAAAGACGTGGTATTCGACCGCCTGGAAGCGCTGGAGTTCTAGAAGAGCAACACGCCGAACAGTAAAGGGCTCCGGATGCACCGTCCGGAGCCCTTTCTTGTGCAATAAAGATGACAATCAGGCGATATTTCACCATATCTTGCATTTTGTAGAAAATCACCAATTTCTACTTTGCATTTTGTAAAATATGGAACGAAACAACTTTACATTTTGTAATTAGTTGGCTTTGAAAAGCGATTGCAGCGAAGTTTGAGCCGGCAAAATACACGAGAGGTATTGCGGAGTGCTAAAGCGGAAAATCGATGATGCTATTGAGCAGTGGCAGAACACGAAGTCGAATCAGGGACTTCTTATCACAGGCGCGCGCCAAATTGGCAAAACGAGCAGTATAGAAGCGTTCGGTGCAGCGCATTACAAGCACGTGATCAAGATAGATTTTGTGGAGCAGCCGCAGGCAGTCGAGGTTATTGGCGGGGCAACGGGCTTGGACGATCTGATAATGAGGATCACCGCTCTTCTCGACCGTCCTTTGCCCAAGGAACCAGCGCTGCTGTTTTTCGACGAGGTTCAGAGGTGCGAAGATGCCGTAACCTGGATGCGCTATCTTGCACAGGATGACCGATTTGACGTGATCTACTCAGGCTCGATGCTTGGGGTCGAGGCTTACGATTTTCGGTCTCTTCCGGTGGGAACCATCGATCTTTTGGAAATGTTTCCCCTTGACTTCCAGGAGTTTTGCTGGGGGTATGGCCTGGATGCGTCTTTATGGAATGAAGTAGAAAGATGCTATAGCGCCCGAGAGCAGGTGCCGTCGTTTCTTCACGAAAAAATGCTTGATCTCTGGATGCGCTACGTGCTTATTGGGGGCATGCCCGAGCCGGTGCAGGTTTTTATGAACACCCATGATACGCAAGAGATGAGAGCGCGCCAGCGATCGATACTGGCTGCTTACAGGGCGGATATTACCCGGTATGTAAAAGATCGCGCGCATGCAAGGCAGATTAAAACGATTTTTGATGCCGTGCCCAGCCAGCTGAACAAGGAGAACAAGCGCTTTGTGATTAACGGCGTAACCGAGGGGAAGCGCTATGCTCAGGTTGCTTCGAACTTCGATTGGCTGGAGGACGCGGGCGTGGTCATCCCCGTTCGGCGCTCTGCGGAACCGCTGTTCCCCCTGGGTCTGACAGAAGAGCAGGGGAATTTCAAGTTGTACATGTCCGATGTCGGTCTGCTATTTTCAACATTTCCGTCGGCAGATGTGGGGCAGCTGCTGACAAGCGCCGAGGACATGAACCTTGGCAGCGTCTTCGAAAACGCGGTCGCGCAAGAGCTGCGGGCCCATGGCCACGAGCGTTTGTTTTACTTTAATCAGCGGGGCGTGGGCGAAGTTGATTTCCTCGTAGATGGACTCGGTCTGCCGTCCGTTGTGCCAATAGAGGTCAAGTCAGGGAAGTATTCGCACAAACATGCTGCTCTCGATAAGCTTCTGCAGGTTAAGAATTATAAGCTGGAGGGTGCGATTGTTTTGCACAAAGGCAACGTCGAGCAAGACGGCCCCATAACGTACCTCCCGGTTTACATGGCGGCGTTTTTGTAGGCGGGTTTAGAGCTCTATGGCTGTGCTGGTTGCTGCCAAGGAGCTGGGGCTCTAAGCGCTCCAGACCCCACATCTTACAGATACTTCTTGGCGATTTCGTCGGCAGAGGACAGGGGGCATGCGAGCGTCTTGTTGACAGAAGGTATTGGCAAGTTGGAAAAACGCGCATTGTCCCCAGCGACTAATAGGTTCTGAATTTCGATATATAACCGTATTGAATCACAATACGCTTTTCGTTATGCTGTATATAGGTTTTCGGCGCGAGAGCTTGGAGGCGGGTATGGGCGCGGTAGCCAACTTGAGCGATGCGACTGCTGGGGTTGTGGAAAAATACAGCCGGTGGCTTCGTGGTGTTTCGCGGGTGCTTTGGGCAGTGTTCCGCATATGGGAGGTTGTGGGACTCACCACATGGGGCGCAGTGTTGTATGTGGTGCTAACAGGATCCGATGTTTTGATGGGCACCATAATCGGCTTCTTTCAGTCAGGTCTTATTTGCGTGTTGAGTAGTGTGATTGCCTGGGCCTTTTCCGTCGTCTTTCGAGAGGCGTCAACGGCAAACCATTTTTCAGGGAAGAGCATTCGGGCGCTCAAAATTGCTGCGGCCGCTTTTCTCGCACTTTTTGTTTTTGGCTCCTTGGCATCGGCTGTTCTTGCAAGCATGACGCCGAATGGCTTCTCGGGGTGGAATATCGGCTACTCGCTGGGAGGATTTCCTTCGTGGGATGCGTGGCACGTAGTGCTCGGAGAACTTGAACTTACACACCAATCGCTTAACATTGCCACGGCGGACATAACGAACCTTGTTTTCGCCTTTATTGCATGGGGCTTGTCCTTGGTGTTTGCCTACGGCGCATGCTTGCAAGAAGAGAAGGAGCTGGTGATCTAACGATGGCGATTGTTCTTTGCCTTGATGAAGTGATGCGCCCGAAGCGGTTCACGGTGAGCGAGCTGGCGCGGGAAGTGGGCCTTACGCGGGCGAATGTATCGAACCTGAAGATGGGTCATGCGAGGGCTATCCGCTTCTCTACGCTGGACGCCATTTGCGAAGTGCTCGACTGCCAACCGGGGGATATTCTGAAGTACGAACCAGGCCCCAGGGAATCGATCAGATTGCTGGATGGATCTGAAGTGTGGATGAATGATTCTGGCGAGTACGTGACAGAAGGCGATGGCCCCGCGGTGCAGCTTCCCAGTACGGATTCTTCCGAGATCGCCGCCGCTGCTGTTTCTGCGGCGGGACTGCGCAACGCGAAGGAGCGGATTCTCGGGGCGCGCAAATAAGCGCGCCCTCTTACGCGCTCCAGACGCGGACGAGGCAGGTTCGCTCGTTTTCGCCGTTGATGTCGGTGTGATCGATGTTGCTGTAGGTGACCACGCGGTTGGCGATGCCGGTGGAGGCCAGGTAGTCGCCGTAGGTGTCGGTGCCGGGCTTCACTTCCAGCGGGAAGTAGCGCTGGTTCTCCAGGTCGATGGCCACCACCGAGGTGGTGCTTTTCACCATGGTCCAGTTGCCGCACCATGCCGGCGCGCAGCTGGGGGTGCGGGCGAAGCGGAACCAGGGTGCAGCGCTGTAGCGATCGGCGTTGATCTCGGAAGACCCCGCCGCCACAATCGTGTCGCCGCGCGCGCCTTCGCCGTCGCCTAGGGCGGCCGTCACCCGCGCGGTGCCCTCCGGCGCCTGCAGCGGATAATAGGTGCCCAGGTTGGAGATGCCGCCGCCGTAGGAGTAGATGGCGTCGAAAGCGAACGAGAAGCCGTTGGGGCCGTAGGCGGTTTCCAGCGGGCTCATCGATGAGGGCAGAATGAGGGTGTCCAGCACCTCGGCGCTGTTGGCGTCCAGGCAGGTGAGCTGGTAGCGCACGCCGCTCGTGTCGGCGCGCGGCGTGGTGACCACGTAGGAGCCGGCGCCGTAGGGAGCCGTAGAAGGCCGCCCTTTCGCCTGGTAGACGGTTTGCACGTTGTTGGTGCCGAACATGATGCGGCAGAGCTCGGAAGGCTCGTTGCGCGCCGTGCCGCCCTTGCGGGGCACCCGCTGCCACCAACCGCAGCTGCCGGCAGCCGCCAGCGTGGGCATCTCCCAGGCCTCGTCGCCCTCTTGGGCCAGGGCCGGCTCGCCCAGTGCTCCATTCGCCACTTGGGCGGTGTAGACGCGCCACATGTCGGTCAGGATATTGGCTTCCACCCAGATGATGCCCTGGTCGCAGCCGCGTACGTCGTAGATTTCGAAGCCGTCGTCTTGCCCGACGGCTTTTTCCACCACGGTGCTGGCGGTGCCGTTCCCAAGCCCCAGCAGCTGGATGGAGTTCAGCGGCTTCACCTCGTCGTTGGGCACCAGCGCCACGCCGTAGGTTTCGCCATTGGCCCACACTTGGCTGCCGTAGGGAAGGTTGATGGAGCTGGCCAGTCCCAGCGGGCAGTCGCCGTCCATTTGCGTAAGGGCGTCGGAGGTGGTCACGGCGTCCTCCGGCACGTCCAGCGCGGAAACGCCGGAAGGGGCTTCCGGGATGAGTTCGCTCACGGCGTAGACGCCCGACCCCAGCAGCGCCAGTCCGGCCAGCGCGCCGGCGCCCACCACCAGCTGGCGGCGGGAGATGTCCAGGCTGCGGCCGGTGGGCAGATTGAGGGAGAATCCGTCGCCGTCGCGGCGGTGCACCGAAGAGCTGTGGGCGCTCGGGCGCGAAGCGGCAGCAACCGGGCGCGACGCAGCAGCCCCGTGGCGCGGCGCCTTTCCGGACGAGCGGGAATGTGAGCCCCCAACAGTCGGGGAGGATAGAGGCCGCGAGCTTTTCGCCCGGCCCTTATGTTTATAGGTGCCAGCGGAGGGGGCCGCCTTTCGCGAAACGCCCGATGAAGGCGTCGCCTGTGCCCTGCGACCGCTGGGGGTTCTTCTGTTTGGCATGGGTGTATTGTGTCATTTACCGCACACCTTGGCAGTGTTTTGGGGGCAATTGCTAAAATAATCCCCAATTACCTCACAGGTTAGATAATCTATGCCTGCTGAGCGTACATTTTCGCTCGGCGCCAGTACGTAAAGACCCAAAAGAGGGAGCCATTATGAGCAACGAGACCCGTCGTATTCTCCTCGTGGAAGATGAAAAGAACATCCGCGATGCGGTGACCGCATACCTGGAGCGCGAGAATTACTGGGTTACGGCTGTGGGCGATGGCCAAGATGCCCTCGATGAATTCGCCAAGCATCACTTTGACCTGATCATCCTTGACCTTATGCTGCCCCACGTATCCGGCGAGCGCGTTTGCCGCGTCATTCGCGACACGTCCGATGTGCCCATCATCATGCTGACGGCGAAGGGCGAAGTGGAAGACCGCATCATCGGCCTGGAGCTGGGCGCCGACGATTACCTGGTGAAGCCCTTCAGCCCCCGCGAGCTGGTGGCCCGCGCCCGTGCCCTGTTGCGCCGCGTGCATGCCGACTCCGAGCCGCAGCGTGAAGTGCTGGAGTTCGGTGAACTGACCATCGACGTTTCCGGCCACAAGGTGTTGGTGAACGGCGAAGAGATCGACCTCACCGCCAGCGAGTTCAAGCTGCTGACCACCCTTTCCCGCTATCCCGGCCGCGTCTACTCGCGCATGGAGCTGGTGGAGAAGGTGCTCGGCTACGACTTCGAAGGCTACGAGCGCACCATCGATTCCCACGTGAAGAACCTGCGCGCCAAGATTGGCGACAACCCCCGCAGCCCCAAGTGGCTGCACACGGTGCACGGCGTGGGTTACCGCTTCGAGGACCCCACGAAGGCCGGCAACTAGCCCGCGCGGCTGCCGCACCTGTTCGCGCCCATGGAAGAAAAGAAGCGTTTCCGCTGGTCGGGCTTTAGCTACACCACCCGCCTCACGGTAATGTTCGCCCTCATAGCCGCCATGACTGCCATGGTGGCCATGGGGGTGGTTTCGTTTGTGTGGGAAGAGCACTTCAAAACTTATACCACCGAGAACATGGAAACGCTTGCGGAAACCACCGCCAAGCGCATCGGCTCGTCGTATGCGGAAACCAAGTCGCTCATGGACCCCACCACCATTTCCCCCGCCATCCAGGCCTCCGAGATGACCAGCGGTGTGGCGGTGCGTGTGGTGGACGCCCAGAACCAGACGGTGTACGATTCCTCGGCGGTGATCGAGGAAGTGCTGGGCGGCCGCCGGTGGATCCAAACGCTGGAGCCGCTGGACCCGTCCCGCGTGGCCGTGGCCCCCATCATAAGCGACGGCGAAACGGTGGGCTCCGTGCGCATCTGGGTGTACGGCTCGGAAACGCTCATGCGCCAGCCTGACCAGGTGTTTCGCCAGAATTCCTACCAGGCCATGCTGATTGCCGCCGCGGTGGCCATTGTGCTTGCTTCCTGCATCGGCTTCTTGTTCGCGCGCAATTTGGTGCGCCCCATCAACCGCATGTCGAAGACCGCCGCCGCCATCACCGAGGGCGATCTTTCCGCCCGTACCGGCCTGCGCGGCGAAGACGAGATTTCCCGCCTGGGCGAGACCTTCGACGAAATGGCGGAATCGGTGGAGAAGGACCGCGAGCTGGAACGGCGCCTGACCACCGACGTGGCCCACGAGCTGCGCACTCCGCTCATGGCCATCCAGGCCACGGTGGAGGCCATGATCGACGGCGTCTACGAGCCGGACGAAGAGCGGCTGAACACGGTGAACTCCGAAGTGCAGCGGCTGGGCCGCCTGGTGGAGGCGCTGCTGAAGCTGTCGCGGCTGGAGAACCGCTCCACCCCCATGAAGGAAGAAAAGGTGAACGTGGGGCAGCTGATCGAGGGCATTGTTTCCACCCATGAGATGTTCGTGGCCGACTCTGGCCTCACGCTGAACTACTACGCCGAGCCCGACGTGTACGTGCTGGGCGACCCGGACATGATTCGCCAGGCCACCGCCAACCTCATCTCGAACGCCGTGCGCTACACCGGCGAAGGCGGCCGCATCGACGTGAACGTGGCCAAGACCGACCTGATGGCGCTCATCTCGGTGCGCGACACCGGCATTGGCCTGTCGCCGGAAGAGGCGAAGATGGTGTTCTCCCGCTTCTGGCGCGCCGACGCTGGCCGCAACCGCGATGCTGGCGGCCTGGGCGTGGGCCTGGCGGTGGTGAAGGAGATCGTCGATCGCCACGGCGGCTGGGTGCAAGTGGAAGGCGAAAAGGGCAAAGGCGCCTGCTTCACCATGTTCCTCCCGCTCCTCGCCCCCGAAAAGCCCACAAAACCCACCAGGAAGTCGCGCCGATAGTGCCATAATATCGCCCATACGTTTTGGGCCGCTTGGGCGGCATCGGGCGAGAGGAAACTCATGGCTGGCATTGATATCACTCCCGACGCGCAGGGCAAAGTGCGCGACCTGTACGATTTGGGCGATCAGCTGCTGCTGGTGGCCACCGATCGCATCTCGGCGTTCGACTACATTCTGGAAGACGAGATTCCCAACAAGGGCAAGGTGCTCACGCAACTTTCGCTGTTCTGGCTGGACTTGCTGTCGGACGTTATCGACAACCACCTCATCTCGGCCGACGTGGCGGATTTGCCGGAGCAGTTCCAGCCCTACGCCGACTATCTGGACGGCCGCTTCATGCTGGTGAAGAAGGCGGATATGTTCCCGGTGGAGTGCATCGTACGCGGCTACCTGGCCGGCAGCGGCCTGAAGGAGTACCAGCGCGAAGGCACCGTCTGCGGCATTCAGCTGCCGGAGGGTCTGGTGAATTCGTCGAAGCTGCCGGAGCCCATCTTCACCCCCTCCACCAAGGCGGAAATTGGCGACCATGATGAGAACATCTCCTTTGAGCGCTGCGCCGAGCTGATTGGCGAAGAGGACGCCGCCGCCCTGCGCGACCTGGCGCTGAAGGTGTACACCACCGCCCGCGACCATGCGGCCGAGCGCGGCGTGATCATCGCCGACACCAAGTTCGAGTTCGGCGTGATCGACGGCAAGATTATTCTGGCGGATGAAGTGCTCACTCCCGACAGCTCCCGCTTCTGGCCCGGCGACGCCTATGAAGAGGGCGCCGACCAGCCCAGCTTCGACAAGCAATACGTGCGCGACTGGCTGAACGCCAACTGGGATCGCACCGGCACCCCGCCGCGTCTTCCCCAGGAAGTGATCGACAACACCTCCGCGAAGTACCTGCAGGCCTACGAGCTGATCACCGGCAAACCGCTGGTGTAAGTTCGCCGTTTCCCCACGTCAACCAAAGGATTATTCATGAGCCAACGCAACCCCATGAACGAGCGCTACACCGTCGAGGGCAAGATGGAGGGCAAGACCCGCAAGTCCGCCGCCTCCGCCAAGCCGAAGACGAAGGCCGCTGCCAGCGTGCGCGTCGAGTCTGCGAAGAAGACGCCGCAGCAGAAGAAGGCCGAGGACAAGGCCCGCCGTAAGGAAGAGGCCGCCCGTCAGCGCGAGCTGGACGCCAAATACTACAAGCCCGACACCGAGCGCTATAAGAAGCTGCGCCGCGCCTGGTGGCTGTGCCTCATCGGCGCCGCAGTGTGCACCATCGTGTCGTTCGCGTTCCAGGCGTACATGCCGGTGTGGCTGGCGTTCGGCATCCTGATTGCCGCGTACGCCCTCATCATCATGGCCTTCTACATCGATATGTCGAAGATCAAGAAGGAGCGCGCCGCCTACCAAGCCCGCATGGTGGCGCTGGAGGAAAAAGAGAAGAAGAAGGCGAAGGTGGAAGCCGGAAAGGCCGCTTCGCAGAAGAAGGGCCAGCCGGCGAAGGCCGAAGAGCCTGCGCCCGCGGAAGAAGTCGCCGAGCCGGAACAACCGGCCAAGAAGGGCCTGTTCGGGCGGAAGAAGAACTAGCCTGTCTGCGCTTCGTCCCACGTCATCTCGACCGGAGCGCGCAGCGCGGAGTGGAGAGATCCCGGGTGTGCCGAATGGCAAGTAAAAAGGATTGCGGGCGGAACGCAATCTCTTAACAGCCTCCGGGGGCGAAGCTTCATAAAAGTGCGCAGGGTCTTGGCCTCGTGCCGCATCGATCGAGCACCGTGCGCGCTTCCAGCTTTCCCTCGTCCGCCGCTGTCACTGGACGACTGCTTGCAAGTCGTCCCATGCGGCGTCTTCGAAAGGAAGACAACCTGAATATAGCGCCTCGGGCGGCAAGCCCGGGGCGCTTTCACATTCGGAAACCCTTTCGCCAAACCTTTGTTGCAGTTGAGTCACCTACCTGAGCACTTTTGACTCATGTTGTCATCCTGAGCGGAGGCCCAAAGGGCCGGAGTCGAAGGATCTCTCATGTCGCGAGGGAAAGATCCTTCGCTGCGCTCAGGATGACGAGTATGGTAGTCCTCAGTTTCGGCTGCCGTGCGGCCATAAACTTTTCCTTAAGTTGCCCCCTTCCTGTCACGCCTGCGACCTCGCTATCGTTATATAGGGTGAACGTTCAAGCAGGTGGCGGCGTCGGCCGCGCCGCATCTGCGCAGGAAGACGACAGAAACGAGAAGAGGTGATCCATGCCTCGCATGACGGCAGTTGCTGCCATCGAGCGACTGTTTGCCCTGTACGAGCAGCCAATGTTTCGCATCGCGTTGGCGGTGCTGAAAGACGAAGGGCAAGCGGAGGACGCGGTGATGACCGCGTTCGAGCGGGTGGTGCGGCGCCAGGGGGTGCCGTGCGATCCGGATTCCGCTCATGCGCAGCGACTCATGATGAAGATGGCGAAGCAGTGCGCCATAGACCTGTACCGGAAGAATGCTCGCGAGAGGCAGCGCTTTGCGGCGGTGGCGGGCGAGAACGGCGCCGAGATGGCAGACGAGCGCGCCTGTTTCGGTCACTCCGCCGAGGAGGCCGAGGAGCTGCTGGCGCGGTTGCCGCAGCAGTATCGCGATGTGCTGCACGACCGGTTCGTGGAGGACTTCTCCACGCGCGAAACCGCTGAGCACCTTGGGATCAGCGAGGCCAACGTGCGCAAGCGACAGCAGCGCGGGCTGGATCTTCTACGACGAAACAAGAATGGAGGGGATACGATTGAACCCCTATATTGCTCATAGCAAAACAGCTGATCAGAGCGCAATTAAGAATGCGCGTGGCGCGGTGGCGGCTGCAGCGGGCGCCCAGGCGACAGCGGGCGGCGGTGAGGCGCCTCACCAGTTCTCGGCCTCCTACGAGGCACGCAAACGAGCGCTGGTGGCGGAAGTGGCGCGACAGACGACAAGCGCGTGCGGCGAAAGCGCGGCCCCGCGCGGGCGCTTCACCCGCGTGTCTCCAGCGGTGAAGACCTCCTGGAAGATTGCTGCGGCCGTCGCCGCCGTCTGTGTGGCGCTGCCCATGGGAGCCTACGCCGCCGCCAACCACGCCGAACTCTTCAGCGCCATGTTCGGCGATGCGGCCCGTCAAAGCACGCCCGAGCAGCCCTACAGCTTCGACAAAGGCGATGGCCAGGAGCATACGGTTATGGTGCCTTCACGGGAATACGTGCCGGTGGATCCAGAAGCCGCCGAAGCCCTGGTGGGCGCCGCAACGGCGACGGACCTCGGCACCATTAAAGCGGGGAATGCCGAACTGACGGTGACCTCGGCCGTGCGATCCGAGCACCAAATGGTGGTGGCTTTCACCCTGAAGCAAGATCCGGCGAACCCCGTGCTTGATTGGGACGCTCACACCAACGTTAGCAAGGGAGCTCTTTTCGCCGAAGGCTCGAAGATGATATGGCGTTTCGAGACCCTGGACAAAGGGGCTGCCCAAGCAGAAAGCATCGTTTCTTCTGGGGAAACGGCCGAGTCCGAGCACCCGGCAGATTCGCAGACAACCGATGACTATAACGGCATGATGATCAGCGACTACACGTTTGTCGATGCCGAAAAAAGTACGTCCGACACGCTTTATTGTTGCGCCTATCTCCTGCTTCCGGAGGGCGTGCCGGCAAATGAGAACGTGGTCCTCAATGTCATGCGGGCAGATCATGCGCTGATCTATGATTCCGAAAAGCCTTGGACAGAACGCGATATGAGCTGCGAAAGCGAAAAGCTGACCTTGGCGACTCCTCAGATGCTGGCAGCCACTCAGATGACGAGCGATAACGGTGCCTCGCTTTCGCTGTCCCCGCTGGGCTTGGCGTTGGATTTGGGCCAACTGTTCAGCGCCGATGAAGGCGAACGGGCGAAGGTTGATTCCTATGCTGTCGCCAAGGTGGTCGTGAACTACAGCGACGGGTCAAGCTACGTGGTTGAAGACGACGAGCAAAATATCGAAAACACTATGAACGCGCTGAATCACTATGGAACTATGCTTCGCTCTTTCAACCGCCTGGTAGACCCGAGCCAGGTGGAAAGCGTCGAAGTGACCAACCGTGCCGGCGAAGTGGTGACGTACCGCTAAAAATCAAGGACGGGCGGTGACACTTTGTTGGGAAAGAGACCGCCCGCCCTGGGGGAAGGATGAGAGCGCCGGGGGTTAATGGGGGGAGTCGGGGGCTCGCATCCTTCCCCCAGGGCGCTCCCGCCGCGAAAGTTGGAGGAGGAGGGAAAACGGCGGGAGCTATGGGGGTTCGTCATCTCGACCGGAGCCCCGCAGGGGCGGAGTGGAGAGATCTTCACAGCTCCTGAAGCGTTATCGGAGCCCGGAAAGATCCTTCGACTACGGCCTTCGGCCTTCGCTCAGGATGACGAAATGGGGGCTGTTGCTTATTGCTCCTGTACCATCTCCTCGAGCACTTTTTGGTCTTCGGTGAGGAAGCCTTGCGCAACGTGGGAGAGGCCGCGGTAGAAGTCGGTTTTCGCGAACTTCAACATCTCGATGGTGAAGAGCGGGGCCCAGTTCATCAGGTGATCTTCCATGAAAGTGGCCTGCGAGCGCACGAGCGCAAGCGCTTCTTCGTCGTTGCTGGCCCGTAGCGCTTCGGCGCAGCGGAGGGCCATCAGCTGCATGAATTCCAGCTCCAGTGCAATGTGGTCTTCCGCATCTTTGAAGCTGGGGTCCTTCTCCAGGCCGTTCGCGCGGAACAGCGCCAGGATCTCGCCGCGGGCGTCCTGCATCAGCAGCCGACGCTCGGAGGTGTAAACGGACTCGTAGGGGTAGGCGGCGGAGTGGCCGTCAATGCCGTGGCCCAGGAAGGTGCGCAGGTAGTCGGCCGCCAGCTCGGTGAGGGTGTTTTCCCAGGTGGTGGACAGGTAGCCGGCCATGAGGCGATAGCCCTCGTCCACATCGCGGTTGCCGGTGTTCAGCGGAAAGCGCATAGTTTTCAGCTCGTCCAGCAGCGGCTGGTCCACTTCGCGGCGGAACAACCGTGCCAGCAGCCCATAGGTGGCCGCCCGCGACTCCATAGCAGCAGCAATTTCTTCGGTATCAGTAATAGTCTCAACAACATCAGTCATGATGATTCTCCTGTTTCTACCAGATGCTCCCTCTTGTCATCCTGAGCGGAGCGCGAAGCGCGGAGTCGAAGGATCTCTGCAGCCAGCAACAGCCTTGGAGTTTGGAAAGATCCTTCGACTGCGGCCTTCGGCCTTCGCTCAGGATGACAACCGGGTGCGATGGTTGTGCTTGCTTTACCAGACGGCGCCCATGGTGGATTCGGCGGCTATGGCGCGGATGCGGGCTTGCTCGTGGGCTTCGGAGGGGTTGTAGGAATCGTCCACATCGGCCAACTCCTCCAGCAGCGTGCGGCCCAAATCGGTGGCTACCCAGCGGTTGTTCCGCCAGGCCACTGCTTCATGGCGCTCCAGGTTCTTCAGGAAGTGCTGCGAGAAGTAGCGCGGCTCTTGCACCAGCGGGTCGTCGTCGATAACGCTGGAAAGATCGGCCATGGAAGTGCCGCCCTCGGCTGCGGCCATACGCAGAATGCGCTTGAAGATGGGCAGGTACTGCGCCTCTTTCGCGAACAGCTCATCAATGCGGCCACGCGGATTATTGGCGGCGCACACGGCCCGCCCGGCTTCGGCCGCCACCCAGCAGCGCACAGGCGCAGCGCCCGGAGCCAGGTACTCCACGCCGTTCTCGTCGGTCATGATCTGCGGCTCTACCGACACGTCCGCATAGGGTGTGCCATCGGGGGTCACGCAGTCGATGGCGCCGGCCGCCTCCAGCATGGAAAGCAAGTTCGCGCCGGAATAGGTGGACTTGTAATTGGCGTCCAGTTCGGCGAACTTCGCCATCATGGTCTCGGTGGTTTGAGGCTCGCCCGGCGTGTCGCAGGCGCGGATGAGCTCCAGCAGCAGCAAGCGGTACGGCTTCATCTGCGCGAACAGCTCGGCCGTGCGCTCCTTTGCGGGGCGGGCGCGGTAGGCATCGGATTCGCGCCCCAGCGTGCCCTCCACCGTTTCAACGCGGCTAGGGTCGGGCGCCAGGAATTCGGTCACCGCCTCGTCGTCTTCTTCGATGCCTGCGAAGATGCTGTCATCGAAGTCGTCCGCCAGCGGGTCGAACTCATCGTCCAGCCCGTCGAAGGACACATCGTCAAAGTCAGTCATTGCGACTCCTCTCTCTTTCCCAACGGCCAGCAGTGTAGCCGCGAAAGAGAGCAAGCCCCTCATAGCCCCTCTATGATTCAAAGTATGATTCCCAAGTATGATGCCCCCGACCTGGGAAAATGAGACATTAGGAGTGTCCCTTTGTCTTACTTTTGTCTTATTGCGGACTGCTTTGCGCATTTTCGCAAGATGAGGCTCATTGCTGATAAGATGGTTTAGGGAACCTCTCTCGAGAAACAGGTAACATGATTTGCGTACGTGACATAATCCAGCTGCCGAGCATTCCTTGCGTGGAGGCGCTTTCGGCGGAGGAGGATTGGCTCGACCGAGGCGTCTGCGAGGTCGCCGTCATGGATGCCGAGCCGCTCACGGGGGCGTTCGACGTCTTCTATTCCGGAGACGCGGTTTTTTCATCGCTTGGTTTCTCAGGCGGAGATACGGATCGCATTAACGAAGGGATCCTGCGGCTGCTCGAACGAGACATTGCCTGCGTGCTGGTGAAGGACACCTTGCCCTGGGACCCGTCGAACGAGGTCATCGCTGCAAGTCGGCGGGCGCGCATACCGCTGTTTCGCTACCGACACGGTTTGCTGGAGCAGATTATCACCGACGCAAGAAACCTTATTGCCCTTGAGGCCGAACAGGATTTGTGGGAAGAGAAGTTGACGAAGCTGACGGAAATGCCGTTGGGGGCCGCCGCCAGAGCATTCCTCCGTGAGGCGTTTGGCATTGACGGCGTCTGGGTCCAAGCGGGCGTGTTCTCGCCGGGGGAAAGTGATTCCCTTGTGCTGGGCGCCCTCAAGAATCACCTTCAGGCGGCGTTCGCGAAGAATCGCGGTTGCTTGGTCATGCGGTTTCGCGATCGCATTGTGGTTCTGTTCGCCATGGATGCCCAAGAGCGGCAGCTGGATGCCGCGCGGGCCTCGCAGCTTATAGCGGGGTTCGGCACCCACCCTCATGCGGGCACATCCGAAGTGCTTCTGGCCGAAGATTGCTCCATTGCGCTGCAGGAAGCGCAAGCGGCATGCGATGCCGCCCAGCAGGCGAACGGCGTTACCGCCGACTGGGCCACCCTCAACGTTGCGGCATTCGCGGCCGCCCGCCCCCACAGCCCGCTGCTGGACCGCGCCTGCGCAGCGGGACTTGACCGGCTGCGGGCATACGACAAAGAGGCGGGGAGCAATCTGGAGGAAAGCGTGCGCACCTATGTGGCGTGCGGAGGGGATGTTTCCAGAACCGCCGAGCATCTTCTGCAGCATCCTAACTCCGTTCGGAACCGGCTTTCGCGCGTTCGCTCTGTGCTGTCACTGACAGACGCCACCGACAAAGAGCTGTTCGCCTATTTGGCGATGATCTGCCTGTAAATTCTCACAACAATTCTCTCGCAAAGCTGTGGCAATCTCCACGGTCAAAAATCAGCGCCCCCATTAACCTGTAGAGCGCCGATGGGCCACGCGGTGCCGAGCAATCCGCATGAGCCGGAAACGGCCACTACCAGAAGCGCAGCAACGCGCCAAAACGAGGAGGGCTTCATGGAGATCAAGGATTTCGAAGTAGAGCAGTGGATGAACGCGTGGGAAACGAAGTGCACGTACAATGTTGCGGAAACTTGCGTCTACTCGCTGTCGTTAGACCAGCTCTTCGCGCTGTGCGGCAAAGACAAGACCGACTTTCTTGACGCGTTCTCCCGCCGCCGCCTTACCTATGGTGACATCGAGGGCCGCCCGGATCTGCTTGAAGGCATCGCGAAGCTGTATCGCACGGTTGAGCCCGGCCATATCATTCCGACCCATGGCGCCGCTGGCGCAAATGCGCTCGTGCTTTCAACTATGGTGAACCCGGGCGACCACGTGGTTTCCATCATGCCCACCTATCAGCAACTGTATTCGATTCCGGAAATGTGCGGTGCCGAGGTTAGCATCTTGCATCTGGAAAAGGAGAACGGCTATCACGTGGATGTGGAGGCGCTTGACGCGCTGTGTTCGAGCGACACGAAGCTCATCTGCATCAACAACCCCGACAACCCCACCGGTGCGCTGCTTGACGGCGAAACGCTGCGCGCCATTGTGGAAGTGGCCCGCAAGTACGATGCGTGGATCATGTGCGACGAAGTGTACAGGCACCTTACCCAAGGCGGCGAATATGCGGAGTCCATGGTGGATCTCTACGACAAGGCGGTTGTGACCAGCTCCATGAGCAAGGTGTGGTCGCTCGCGGGCCTGCGCATTGGCTGGTGCATCACGAAGAGCCCCGATCTTCGCCGCGACATCCTGTCGCACCGCGACTACAACACCATTTCCTGCGCCCTGTTCGACGAGGCCGTTGCCGCCTTCGCGCTTTCCCATGCCGACGTTCTGCTGGATCGCAGCCGTCGCATCGTTCGCGAAAACCTGAAGGTTCTGCGCGAGTGGGTCGACAGCGAAGAGCATTTGAGCATGGTCTCGCCCGAGGCAGGCACGACGGCGCTGGTGTATTACGACTACCCGATCGACTCGTATGAGTTCTGTACGCGCATGGTGCAAACCACCGGTGCCTTCGTAACACCGGGTGATTGCTTTGACGAACCGAAGAGCTTCCGCGTGGGCTACGGCTATTCGGACAACATCGAGGATCTTCGCCAGGGACTGGCTGGCATCAGCGAGTTCATGCGCCGCATCGAAGCTGGCGAATAAACGTGGGAAAGTTCCTGAACGCGCGCTTCGACTGCATAACGCCCTATGTTCCGGGGGAGCAGCCCAAGGGGTCGTACGTCAAGCTGAACGCCAACGAGACGAGCGTTCCCCCGTCGCCCCGGGTGGCCGAGGCCCTCGACAGGCCCTTGATTGAGGCCCTGGGGCGCTACGCCGACCCGCATGCGCGACCGCTGAAGCGCGCCGTGGCCCAGGCGCTGGGGGTGGACGAGCGGGCGGTGTTCGTTGGGAACGGAAGCGACGAGGTGCTGGGCTTTTTGTTCCTCACCTGCTTGGACCAAGGGGATGAGCTGGCCTTTCCGGACATTTCCTACGGGTTCTACCGCGATTACGCCACGACGTTCGGACTTGCGGGAACCGAAATTCCCCTAACGGATAATTTCGAGATCGACATCGCGAAGTTCGAGGCGTTTCCCGGACCCGTCGTGTTCGCCAACCCCAACGCCCCCACCGGCCTCGCGCTTTCGCCGGACGAGATCGAGCGCATCGTGCAGGCCCAGCCGGACCGGCTCGTGGTGGTGGACGAGGCCTACGTGGACTACGGTGCTGAAAGTTGCGTTCCGCTGGTCGAGCGCTACGAAAACCTGGTCGTGGTCCAAACGCTCTCGAAGTCGCGGAACCTGGCGGGTGCGCACATTGGGTTTGCCGTTGCACACCCCGGCCTTGTGCAAGACATGGAGGATATTCGCTTCAGCTTCAATCCGTTCACTATGAGCGCCCTGACGCAGGCGGTGGGCGTTGCCGCCATGGGAGATGAGGCGTATTTGCGCCAGTGTGCGGAGGCCATCGTTCAGCAGCGAGAGCGACTTGGGGACGAGCTGAGCCAACGGGGCTTCGAGGTAATGCCCTCGCTGACGAACTTCCTTTTCGTGCGCCACGATTGCTTCCCGCAAGACAGCCTTGCGAAGGCACTGAAGTCTCGTGGCATTTTGATTCGCCATTTCGACCAGCCGCGCATTACCGACTGGAACCGAATTACCGTTGGCACTGCGTCAGAAATAGACGCGCTTCTGCTGGCGCTTGACGATGCGCTGGCCGAAGTCCAAGCCTTACCTGGAAGGGGTGTTGAACATGGGAACGCTTAGAGTTCTTTCATGCAAAGATGTTGCCGCCTGCCTAGATTTGCGAGAGGTTATCGACACGGTGGCTTCGGTGTACCGGCAAAAGGCCAGCGGGGAAGCCCAATCTTGGCCTATGGTCTACCACGCGTTCGAGCCGGGCGTGGCGGATATGGATATCAAATCCGGCGTGCTGGGAGAAGACAGGGTGTTCGGGCACAAAACCGTTGCATGGTTCTCGAAGAACCCTCAGAAGGGGCTTCCCGACCTCTACGGCATCATTGTGGTGTTGAGCGCGCTCACCGGAGAGCCGCTTGGCGTTGTGGACGGGGCAAGCATTACCGGACTGCGAACCGGCGCCGCAGGAGCGCTGGGGGCTAAGACCCTGGCAAAGCCGGGCGCTCGCGAGCTGCTGATGGTGGGTGCCGGGCACCAAGCGCCGTATCAAATTGCGGCATCGCTTATGCTGCTGGATTCGATCGAGGTGGTTCGCGTGGCGAATCCCCACAGCCCTGAGCGGGCTGCGAATTTGGTGGAGCGCCTGCCCGAGCTTCTCCAAGACGAATTTGGGGTGTCGGCGCAGCATGTGCGGTTTGAAGTGGCTCCCGATATCGCGGAAGCGGTGAGCAGCGCCGATATTATCATTTCGGCGACCATGGCCACTTCTCCGCTCGTCAAGGACGAGTGGGTTCGGCCGGGAACGCACTTTTCCTGCATGGGAGCGGATATGCCCGGTAAGCAGGAAATAGATCCGGCCATCATTGCGCGCGCCCGGCTTTTCACCGACGATACGGCCAATTGCCTGGCGAACGGCGAGATCGAGCTGGGTGTGGCCGAGGGGTATTTCGGCCCCGACCACGTTATCGGCGAGCTTGGAGCTGTGCTCACCGGCTCTGTCGATGGGCGGCTGAGCCAAGAGGACATAACGGTGTTCGACTCGGCGGGAACGGCGCTGCTCGACATTGCATGCGCGCAGATTGCTCTGACCCGAGCCGCAGAACGAGGCCTGGGAACTGTCGCAGAATTCTAAGATGCTGCAGGGCGTCCAAGATCGGGCGCCCTATCAATGAGACAAAGGGACACTCCTAATGTCTCATTCGGTGATTTCGGAGTCGACGAGGTCCATGAGTTCTTTTTGGGAGTGGACGTTGAGCTTGGCATAGATGTGGCGCATGTGGGTGCGCGCCGTGCCTTCCGAGATGAACAGCTTCTCTTGGATGAAAGCGGCGTTGCGGCCCTTCGCCAGCAGGAACAGCACCTCCGCCTCGCGGCGGGAAAGCAGGTAGCGGTCGGCCACCATTTCGCATTGGCGGCGGAAGCGGCCCTGGCGGTTCGCTTCTTGGGAGGCGAGCTGCGGGTCGTCGGGAGATCCTTCGACTACGCGCTGCGCGCTCCGCTCAGGATGACAAGGGGAGGGCGCGCCATCGCTCCGTTCGGGATGACAAACCATCTCGTCATCTCGACCGGAGGCCGAAGGACCCCCTACTTTGTCATCTCGACCGGAGGCCGAAGGCCGGAGTGGAGAGATCTTTCCGGCTTCCGGAGACGCTTCAGGGGTCGCGAAGATCTCTCCACTCGCTTCGCTCGGTCGAGATGACGAGGGGGAGGAGGTGCTCGGTCGAGATGACGAGTGGAAAGTGGCGCTCGGTCGAGATGACGTGGAGGAAGGAGCTTCAGCAGGGAAAAGTTCCTTGGCTCGTTCGGGGTCGTTGGGGATCATGGCGGGGGCCACGAGGAAGTCTTCGTCGAAGGCCAGCGCTGGGCAGTGGGTGCCGCGCTTCAGGGACTTCAGCATTTCCTTGTTGGTGGGCAGCATGGCGAAGCCGATGCATAGCGCCACCAGCATGATCACCACGCGCTGCGCGGTCTCCAGCGGTGCGGAGGTGGCCACGTCGAGCGCCGGCAGCGTCAGCGTGTAAACAAGCGTGCCCAGTGCCAGCGCCCCGCGTCCCACGCCGAAGGCCTGAAATGCGCTGATGCGGTAGCGTTGCGAGATGTCGGCGTAGAACATCCAGCAGGCACCCTCCATCACCAGATATCCGGCGAAAAGCACACCGATATTCGCCACGCCGGCGCTGGGGCCGTCGAACAGCGCCAAGGCCATGCACAGCGCTGAAACCGGCAGCAGCGTGCGGAACATGTAATTCACCGTGGAATGCTGGGCAATGGCTACCAGCAGAATCAGGATACCGGTAACCAGGCATGCCGCCACCAGGGCCAACGTGCCCCACACCTCCATGTTCGGCAGCCACGAGCTAGCCAGCGCGTGCCGGCGGATGCCCGCAATGGCGAACCCAATAAAGAAGCTAGGCGCGAAAATGTGCAGTGCGAACGACATCTTCCGCACGGGGAAGGTGCAGCTGGCAAACGACAGCTGGTCCACCAGTTGGCGGCTGCAGCTGCGCAGGCAGAAGAACTCAGCCAGCGGGATAAGGGCCGCAAGCACCGCGGAAAGCAGCGGGCTTACGGTGCCGATGGCGGACAGCGCCAAAAACGCCACCGAAGCCACGATAAGCGAAAGCGCCGTACCCATGGCGATGGTGGGGGAGTCCAGCATGCCGAAAGAGACGCCGTAGCTCATGAGCAGCACCGCCGACCCCACGCCGGTGAGCAGGCCGGACGCCACGATGCAGGCCCACCCCACGGGCGTGCCCACCGAGCAGCCGAACAGCAGAAAGCCGCCGATGGCCGTGGCCAGCGCCGCCACCAGGCGGTTGCGATTGCGGTGGGCCGGCGTGTCGAACAGCCGCCGCGCCTGCTTGATGAACGCGGCGTAGGCTAGCAGCGTCAGGATGAATACGCACAGCGAGAATACGTGGCTGACGGTGGCGGTGCCTTCTGCCGCCCCTTCCAAAAACAGATGGGCCGCTGAAAACTGCACCAGGAACATCCACGTGAAATGAATTCCGAACCCTATCATCAGGGCCGGGGAAATCTTCCCGAACGCCAAGGATCCCTCTTCGTCGATGGCAATGGTGACCTTAGGCAACTTCACCATATGTCTTAAACCCCTTCACTCCCCTTCGCTTGAAGCGCTTTTATCTTAAATCATACCGATTCGCCAAATTGCCGAAAACGCCCGCCATTCTGGCCGTTTGATCGAAAATCAGCGAGGTGGTATTACAAACATATGTTCGTAATCGGCCGAAAAATCAGCGACCTCCTATGAAGCGCCCCGTTTTCGCCGCCGTAGGATGAAGCCATCGCGAGGGCACAGGGAATGCCCGAGCACCCCGACAAACGAGAGAGGAAAGGTGGGGATGTATGGCTCAGCTTACGATGTCGCGTCGCAGCTTCATGAAGACGATGGCCATTACGGGAGCCGCCGCCGCGCTGGCCACGACGGCCGCCGCGCCGAAGCAGGCTCTGGCCGCCGACGCAACGGCGAGCTCTGGCGAGGTTAAGCGTGTTCGCTCCTGCTGCCGTGCCTGCGGCAAGGTGGAGTGCGGCGTGTGGGTGACCGTGCAGGACAACAAGGTGCTGAAGGTGGAGGGCGACGAATCTGCTCCCCAGTCCCGCGGCCATTGCTGCGCGAAGTCGCAGTCGTCCATGCAGGCGCTCTATCATCCGGACCGCGTGCGCTATCCCGTCAAGCGCACCAACCCCAAGGGCTCCGACGATCCCGGCTGGGTGCGCATTTCGCTCGACGAGGCGTTCGAGCTGTGCGGCCAGAAGCTGGGCGAGATCAAGGACAAGTTCGGCGGCCAGGCCATCTTCGTGATGTGCGGCACCTCCCGCGTGTGGTCGCTCGGCCCCTACCAGGGCATGAAGCAGCTGTTCGGCACCCCCAACGCGCATCTGGCCTATCAGGTGTGCAAGGGCCCGCGCCACTTCGCCGGCATCATGACCGACGAGATGGGCTCTCCCTGGATGGAAGTGGAAGCCGAGCCGAAGGTGTACGTGCAGTGGGGCACCGCCGTTGAGTACTCCAACTACGACACCACCAACCGCACCATCTCCGACGTGGCCCCGCATGCGGAAAGCCACATCATCGTGGACCCGCGCGTCACGCCGCTGGGCAAGGAAGCCGACGTGTGGCTGCCGCTGCGCCCCGGCACCGACGGCGCCATCGTGCTGGGCTGGACCAACTGGGTCATCGAGAACGAGGCCTACGACGACACTATGGTGCGCCGCTGGTCCAACGCGCCGTTCCTGTACATCGAGGACAAGCCGTGGCTCACTGAGGGCTGGCTGGTTGAAGGCAACGGCGGCATCGACATGAAGACCAAGCTGCTGACCGAGGCGGACCTCGTGGAAGGCGGCAAGTACCAGCGCTTCATGGTGTGGGACGAGGCCAACGAGCGCCTCACCTACTGGGACGCCGAAGAGGGCAAGTGGGAAGGCGAAGAGCATCGCATCCCCACCGACGGCCGCTTCATCAGCCACCCGCTGACCGGCCTGGTGGCCGATGCCTGGCTGCCCACCCCCTCCTCCTTCGCCGACCCGGCCACCGAGCCGGACCGTTTCCCCAACGGCTCCGAGGAGTGCAACCCGAAGGGCGTAGCGAAGATTCCGGCGCTGTTCCCCGGCGAAATTGACGTGACGCTGAAGGACGGCAACAGCTACAAGGCCCGCACCGTGTGGGACGCGTTCCACGACCTGACCAGCCAGTACGACTTCGCTACGGTGGAAGAGATCACCGGTGTGCCGGCCGATAAGCTGGAAGAGGGCGTGCGCATTTGGACCACCCGTATCGATCCCGATTACGGTAACGGCGGCCTGCACTTCCAGCTGGCCTGCGACCAGAACGGCAACTCCATCCAGAACAACCGCAGCCTGCAGATTCTGTCCTGCATCACCGGCAACGCCGACGAGCCCGCCGGCAACCGCGGCTCCTCCAAGAGCCAGTTCGACGGCAACCCGGGCCGTTCCAACATGCAGGCGGCAACTCCCTACGGCGACGCCGCGAAGGTGTGGCCGGGCCGCGACTACAGCCTGGAGCAGATGGCCAAGCACATGCAGGAGTTCGTGCAGTACCTGCTGGACAACAACTCGCCTCTGGCCGAGCGCTACGGCAACAAGGTGCCCTCCGACGAAGAGGCCATCGTCATCGCCAAGCGCATGGGCGGCGCCATGCTTCCCTCGCAGGCGTGGCCGAACCCCGCTACCGTCTTCGAGCGCCAGGCCGGCCAGGTGGACGCCGAGCGCTTCCCGCTGAACCGCTACTGGGCGCGCTGGGCCGACTCCAACACCATTTGGGATGCCTGCCTGCAGAACGCCGACGTGGCCTACAACGTGCACTCCACCCCCTACGAGCTGCACGGCGGCGTGTGCCAGTCCGGCGACATTATGAACATGGGCAACATAACCCGCGCATGGGATGCCACCAAGGAGCTGGACTTCTTCACCGACATCAACCTGTGGTTCTGCCCCAACAACGGCAACGCCGACGTCATCTTCCCCTGCGACCACTGGCTGGAGATTGACACCACCCGCGTGTCCCAGGGTGCCGGCGGCTTCTTCGGCTGCGGCTGCCAGGCGGTTGCCCCCACCGGCGAGACCATCTACGACCCCGACTGGAACGTGGGCATGTACAAGGCCATGGGCGTGCCGTGGAACACCAAGGACAAGAATGCCGCGCCGGCCCAGAACCTGAACTTCGCGCCGCAGTGCCAGTCCTCCATCGAGCAGTGGAGCGAGAAGCTGGGCGAAGAATACGACGCTTCCGGCGCCCCTAGCTACCTGTGGCCCGACCACGACCGCGTGCTGAAGGACAACGTGGACGCATGGAAGACCGCCGAGTTCCCGGACGGTCCCACCTGGGCCGAGGCCAAGCAGCACTTCCAGGAGAACGGCTGGATGGACTGCCGCGAATGGCATCCGGAGCGCTGGGGCACCTACCGTCGCCACGAGATGGGCTGGCGTCGTCAGCAGGGCGGCTTCAACCTGTTCCCGCTGGTCGACTTGCATCCCGGCTTCATGACCGCTTCCGGCTTGGTGGAAATTTGGTCGCTGGTGTGCGAGGCCTACCTGGGCGACGATGCCAAGTTCCCCGCCTACGTTGAGCCCTCCACTTCGCCGGTGACCACGCCGGAGCTGTTCGACGCCTCCATGGCCGACCAGATCGACACCACCGATTTCATGGTGCCGGAATACGTGGACGACCTGAAGGCAATGCCGGAGAACTCCTTCCTCATGACCACGGGTTCCCGTCAGCCGGTGTACTTCCACTCCGAGCATCGCCAGCTGCCCTGGTGCCGCGAACTGTGGCCGTCCCCGCGCGTGGAAATGAACCCCAACGACGCCGAGCGCCTGGGCCTGAAGCAGGGCGACTGGGTGTGGATCGAGAGCCCCTGGGGCAAGGTGCGCGAGGTGCTGGACGTGTACTACGGCATCAAGCAGGGCGTCGTGAACGCCAACCACGCCTGGTGGTTCCCCGAGTTCGACACTGCCGGCCACGGCTTCGACACCGTTTCCATCAACTGCGTGATGAACCCCTACGGCCAGTGCCCCACCGCCGGTTGCGCCAACATGCGCTCTACCCCGGTTCTGGTGTACAAGGCCACGGCGGAGAATTCGCCGTTCGGCAATCCTGTGCCCTGCGATCCCAACGGCAACGAGTGCATCCACGACGCCTCCGACCCGCGTTTGAAGGAATGGGTGCAGGCTGGTAAGGGCAACCGTGCGCGCTTCGAGGGCGAGCCGGATTGGACAGGAGACGTGATCTAAATGACGCAATTTGCAATTGTTACCGACCTCAACCGCTGCGTCGGGTGCCTGGCTTGCTCCACCGCGTGCAAGGCTGTGAACGGCGTGAACGTGGGCGACTTCTGGATCAAGACGCTGCGCATTGGCCCCACCCCCACGGCGGGCGGCAGCGGCGACTTCCCGGATGTGGAGATGTACTTCCTGCCCATCCAGTGCCAGCACTGCTCCGACCCCGAGTGCGTGAAGGTGTGCCCCACCGAGGCCTCCCACAAGGTGGCCGACGGCACGGTGCAGATCGACAAAGAGAAGTGCATCGGCTGCCAGTTCTGCGCGATGGCCTGCCCGTACGGCGTTCGCTACCTCAACGAGGAGGAGCGCGTGGTGGAGAAGTGCACCCTGTGCGAGCAGCGCACTTCCCAGGGCGAGCTGCCCCAGTGCGTTTCCCAGTGCGGCTCCCGCGCCCGCTTCTTCGGCGACCTGGAGAAGGGCATTGCCAGCTTCGAGGCGCCGGCGCCCACGCAGGACCTGTCGACCGACTACGACACCATGACTGGCATCCGCACCACGCTGGCGGACTGGGTGGAACCGTGGAGCGACTCCGACGTGTACCACCTCACCGACATGGGCAACGGCCCGCAAATCGCCTACATCCTGCGCAACCGCACCTGGCAGGGCTAAGCGAACTCGCCGCTAAACACGGCAGCTAACCGAACAGGAGCTCCGATCCTCCCATGGATCGGAGCTCCTTCTTTTTGCGGAGCACGATGCACGGAAGCGGCAGAGGGGCTACTCGCTCTTTCCGAAGACGAGGTCGAGGAGGTCCTGGCGGTTGTTGACGCCGAGCTTTCGGTAGACGTGGGCGATGTGGGTTTTGACTGTGTTCTCGGAAAGCACCAGCTCTTCTTGAATGTAGAGGCGCGTGCGGCCTTGGGCAAGCAGCGTCATGACTTCAGTTTCGCGCGGGGAAAGGCCGTGAGCGCGGGCGAGGTCCAGACAGTGCTCTTCGATGTTTGCCGTGATGAGGGCGCTCAAGGTGGGCTCGTTTTGGGCGGAAGCGGGCGTGGCTGCTGCGGTGGGCGTGGCAGCAGCGATTGGCGCGACTTCGGAAAGTGGCGAAGGGCCAGCCGAAGGTGCGGGCTCCTGGTCGAGGGCCGCAGCGGTCGAAGCGCCGGAGGCCACCTGCTCGTCGTGCGCTGCCCGAGCGGCTTTCTGATGGCCTCCTGTACTTGAGGCAATGATGGTCAGAATGTAGAGCGTGGCAATGGCGGCGATCATGGTGGGGGCCTGCAGCATTTCAGACTGCCCAATGAGGACGAGCCACAGAACGGATCCCACCGCGTACACTCCGGCGGCGATGCCCGTCAGCCGATACGCCGGCAATGGCACGCGTTTCACGGCAATGGCGATCGAGGCCCAGAACAAAATGTGGGCAAATGAATCGTCAAGGCACATAAGGGTGTACAAAACAGCCGACTGCGGGCCTTGCGCGTAGGGAAGAATGAGCGAGGCGAGCAGCGTCAGAACCACGATAAGGAACGCGGGCTGAAACTGGGCGAGCGACATCTTCTGCTTTTTGCCGACAAGCGCAAAGCGAGCGAAAAGAGCAACACAGATGGCGTAAATGGCCACAAGGCCCGGCGACGACGTCATGGGAACGGGATCGAAAGGGGCGTCCCAAGTGCCAACCGGGCTGATAGTGCGCACCGTTGCCAGCAGAAGCGCCGTGGCCAGCAACAGGACGAGCGTCCGGCGACTCCCGTGAAGGACGTTCGCCGAAGGAGCGTCCTGCGGCTCACGCGCGTCGTTCCCTTCGAAGCTCCTGGCTATCGTTTGCGTGCGATGTAGGAACAGCGCCGAAACCAGGGGCATGGCCACGGCAATGCAGGCAAGTGTCGCCTGATCGAACGACGACTCCAGCGTGACGCGCACAATGGGCTCCATAATCAGGGCCGCTGCGAGGGCATAAACAATGCCAGAGATGGTCTTGTCGCGCGCCAGCAGCAAGCCGAAGCGCACGACAAACCAGCAATAGCTGACGCCCACGGTGAAAAGTCCGGTCACGCAAAGAACACTGGTGGGGAAGAGGTTCTGGCTAGATGCGATGGCGATGCATGCGGTCCCGACGGCACCGACGAAGGGAAGCAGCACACCGAACACGGCGTCCTTCGTGGGCGAAAAACGAGGTGCTGCGGCAAAAACAACGCACAGCGAGAAAATGCCCATGAGGAAGAAGGCGCGGGGATTGATGCTGAGCGAGTTGGGCAGCGCATCGTGAAGGGCAAAGGTGTGGTCGGAAAGGGCGGACCACACGAAAACGAGCACCAGACCTATGGCAGCGTATATCGAGCAGCGCATCGACGCGCTTGGACGGCCCACCATTGCTCTCCCTCCGCCTATGAATCAACGCCCCCAAACGTTGGGAACATTATAGACATACGCGGCCGGGAAAAGAGGTCGGCGAATTAAAAGTAATCCCATCAACCAAACCGGGTGATGGCTCTGATCAGGCACGATACAAAATTCACCCGCTTTCGTTGATATTTCCTTTTCTCTAAAAGAACTAGCGTAGAGCCGTGGCTGGCGAAGAGGGCCAGCCACGCGCATATGAGCGCATAGGAGAAAGGGGGAGTAATGCGAAAGCAGGAGACCAGTGTCAAAGGAAGGCTGGCGATGGCCGTCACGATGGTGGCGGTGAGCTCGCTTGTGGCCGTTGGCTGTACGCAGCAGCCGGCACCGAGTGAGGGCGAGGCGCAGGAGCAAGCCACGCAGTACGCCAACACCTACGAGCAGGCCGAGGCGGCTTTGGCTGACCTGAACGCGCGCCAAGATAAGATCAACGAAGAGTACGCGCCCGAGGTGCGGACGCTCGCTGACGGCACGAAGGTGCAGCGCACGCCCACTGAATACGAGTGCTATCACTGGTGCAAGCCCTATTCGGGCGGTTCGTCCTACAACACGTACTTCATGGATGCCGACAACCGCGGTTGCAACGCGTGCCACGAGGACCTGAAAGACGTGCTGCAGAACATGGAGTACAAGCACCTTACCGTGTGGAACGACGCGCTGAAGAATTGGCTGACCATTGACCAGTGCCAGCTGTGCCACAGCGATGACGACGGCTACGAGCTGGGCACGCTGATGCACGCCGTCCACTACGGCGAGCGCAACGGCCAGTCGTTCGAGGATCGCGGCGGCCAGTGCATGAGCTGTCACAACATGACCGAGAACGGCGAAGGCATCGAGCTGTGGGACCAGGTGAAGTACGAGCACCTTGACGGCATTGTGAAGCAGGAGGACGTCCAGGGCGACTTCACCTTCGACCAGACCACCAAGGTGGCGGCGGAGGACATGTTCACCTACGACTGGATCCACAACGACTATGACAATCTGATCACCATCATGGGCAAGAACGGCCTGGACCTGCCGCTGCCCCAGGAGATGATCGACAACTGGGAAATCAACATCGAGGGCGTCGTGAACAAGCCCTTCACCGCTAAGCTGGTGGATCTGATTGCGGAATGTGAAGCGGACAACGCGACCGTTACCAAGCTTTCGAAGATCCACTGCCTGGACAACATGCCCGGTGGCGCCGGTATTTCGAATGTGGAAATTACTGGTATCCCGCTGAATTGGCTGATCGAGAAGGCCGGTGGCCTGAAGGAAGGTGCGACGGGCGTGATCATTGACCGCCGCGAGTTCCACACGAACGGGGCCATGCATCACAGCACGCGCGGCACCGGCACGTACAAGTTCGACGACGTGTACTTGGTGTACGAGATTGACGGCAAGCCGATCGATGCTTCTTCGGGCAGCCCCTGCATCAACTGGATTGAAGCCAACGACGCCCAGGGCAACGTGAAGCAGTGCACCGGCTACCTGTTCACCGACGAGGACAAAGACTGGCACGCCATGTCTGAAAACGGCTTCGACACCTATGGCGAGGGCCCGTACATGAACAAGCCCAACGTGACCGCGCTCGACGTGCCTGAAGGAAAGATCATCAAGACGGGCGAGCCGTTCACCTTCTCCGGCTACGCGGACGCGTTCGACGACGCCGTGACCAAGATCGAATTCTCCATGGACCTGGGCAAAACCTGGACCGCCTTCGACCTGGGCCAGACTGACCCGCGCCAGTGGGTGTGGTGGACGTTCACCTGGACCCCCGAGACCGACGGCAGCTACGTGTTGATGCTGCGCGGCACCACCGACAAGGGCCTGGTGACGGAAGAGCAGTACATCCAAAAAGTCATGGTCACCGCGAAGAGCAACATGGAGGAATAGGCATGAATCGTTCAATTGGAGCAAAAATTCTGGGCTGCACGATGGGTGCGAGCATGGTGCTTGGCGGTATTGGTGCGGCGATGGCCCAGCCCGCGCTGGCGACGGGCACCACGGCCGGAACGGGCGATGAGGGCGCGGGTAACGCGGGCCCTCAGGTTTGGCAGCGAGAAGCCGTCGACTACGCCAAGGTGGCGAACGTCCAGGGCAATTTCTCGTTCACGCAAGACACGCTCACGCCAAGCGACGAAGTGTTCAACCTGTTCGGCACGGCGGCCACGGCCATCTGTGCCAAGCCCGGCTATGCGTTCGACCAGGTAACGCGCGAGGAATACTACTTGAACGTGGGCGGCAACGTGGAGCAGGTGTACTCCATTGGCCTTGATGAGATCGAACGCATGGAAGCTCAGATGCAGGAAATGCGCTGCACGTGCGGCATGAGCGCGAACATCGCCATGGCAAGCGTCACGGGCGTGAAGGTCTCCGACATGCTGGACATGGCGGGCGTGGCGGCCGACGCCAATACCATCACGTTCAAGGACAAGGACGGCTACGGGCTTCCCATGCCGTTGTCCTATGTGCTGGAGAAGGACGCCATGCTGGTTTACCAGATTGGCGACAAGCCGCTTTCGGATGGCGAGCGCCTGCAGGTGTGGATTCCCGATACCGTTGCCAAGTACTTCACACGCGCGGTGGTGGATATCGAAGTTTCTACCTCTGCCGAAGTGCCGGAAGTGCAGGGCCCCGACGCCGATCAGCGGGCGAAGGTGGGCATTGTGAGCCCGTCCGACGACGAGGTGCAGATGAGCATTCTCAACACGGTCACGAACAAGTTTACGGTGGGCGATCTGATTGCCTTCGAAGGGTACGCCGACGACTGCGGCACGCAAGTGGTGGCTGTGGAATTCTCGCTTGACGGCGGTCACACGTGGACGGCCTACGACACCACCTCGGCAAACACGCAGGACTGGGTGTACTGGCACTTCGATTACGTGCCCGAAGCCGCGGGAACCTACAAGCTCGATGTTCGCGCGGTGACCGAGGACGGCACCGTTTCGCCGCTTGCTTCTAGCGTGGTGTTCGAGGTGGACGAGGCTTCGGCGGCATTGCCCGATGGGGAGTGAGACCGATGAACGAAAGCGTGAATGTGACGCGACGCGTGGCGCTGAAGGCGTCGGCGGCGGGTGCCTGCGCGATCGCTCTTGGCGGCGGGATGGTGTTGGCGCGCGAGGCTGATGCCCGCGAGCCCCTGCCCGCGTCGGACAGCACGAAAAGCCAGTACGGCTTCTTGACTGCCTTGTCTCGGTGCTCCGGCTGCGGTCGCTGCGTTGAGGCGTGCCGCGAGGGCAATGCGCTTCCCGACGACGTGCCCGACAGGCGGAAGGTTTCCTCGTTTCAGCGGGATCGCGGTCGTACGTTCTTCATTTCCACGTCCTGCATGCACTGTGCTGAGCCCAGCTGCATGAGCGTGTGCCCGGCCGGCGCCATATATAAAGATGAGAACGGCCTGGTGCGCGTGAACGACGACCGATGCATTGGATGCAAGTACTGCTACCAGGCGTGCCCGTACGAGGTTCCTCACTACAGCTCGGTGGCCATGGACAAGTGCGATGCCTGTCAGAAGGCGGGCGTGAAGGTGGGCGAAGAGGACCCCTATTGCGTGCGAGCGTGCAAGTTCGGAGCGCTGAAATTTGGTCCTATCGAGGAGCTTTTGGCGGTAACGAACGGAGCGGCCGAGCCCATCGCGAAGCCGAATGGGCCGTCGTGTTTGGTTCTTGGAACGGAGTGATGGCATGGAGTTGCAATTCGTTTGGGGATGGCAGCCTGCCCTGTATCTGTTCTTAGGCGGCATGGGCGCGGGCGCGTTCGTGATGGCTGCGGTTCTGTATCTGAAAGGCAAGGCGAAGAGCAGCCTTGTGATGAGTGCCTCGATGTGGGCGGCGGCAGTTAGCCTTATGGTGGGCCTGCTGCTTCTGCTGATGGAGCTCATTACGCCGGTGCGCGGGCTGTTGATGTGGCAGAGTTTCAGCCACTTTACCTCGTGGATGACCTACGGCGCGTGGGGCGCATTCGGCGCCATCGTCGTGTTCTGCGCCTCGGCACTGCTGGCCATGCCGCCGGTGGATCGGTGGCTGACCGCGCACGGAACGTGGTACGCCGCCCATGGGTCGGCCGTGCGTTCGACTTTGGCCGTGATTGGCATGGCTCTGGGTGTGTTCGTGGCGTTTTATACGGGCATGCTGCTTATGTCGGCCGGAAGCGTGCCGCTGTGGGACACCCCGCTCCTGCCCGCGCTCTTTACCGTTTCGGCTTTTGATACGGGCGTGGCGCTGGTGGAGATAGTGACGGTTGCCCTGGCTAAGAAAGACGCGGTGTCGGCAAACGCCAAGCGCCTCATGGAGCGCTCGGTTGTGGTGCTCGTGCTGGTTGAGGTTCTGGTGATGGTGGCGTTCTTTGGAACGCTGCTGGCGCCGGGTGCGTCCGACGCTGTTGCGGCTGCTGCGTCGGCCTCGGCAACAGAGTTGCTGTCGGGTCAGCTTGCCGTCTGGTTCTGGGGCCTGGTGGCTGTGGCGGGGCTTGCGCTTCCGCTGGTCATGGCGGTGCGCGGCCTGTGCGCGGTGGAGCATCCGGCGGAAGGCGCGGACGATGCAAGTGCTGCGGAAGCTGAGGCGCCGTCCTCTCGCCGTTCTCGGTTCGACGCGGTGACCTTCGTCGGTGCCGCCGGCGCTCTTGTCGGCGGATGCGCCCTTCGCTTTCTCATACTGGCAGCGGGTGTGCACGCGGACGTCGTGTCCGAGACGATCTTCCGTATGATTAACTAGCTGATAAGAAAGGTCAAAGAGAAGGGGGATCGTCCATTTGCGACGATCCCCCTTCTGCGTTCGTTTTTGGGCTATGTCGCGGTAGACCTTTGTAGGGTCGGTGCTATAATGCCCCCAACATAACCGCCGCCGGGTGGGTGAAGCGCTTCCAGCGCGAGTGTCGTTAGGCCTTTGAAGACACTCGCACCGGGGCGCTTTTTTGTTGCGAGAAAGGAATCCCCCCCTCGTCATCTCGACCGGAGCGCGTAGCGCGGAGTGGAGAGATCCCGTGGCGGACGGCCAAAGGGCGACAGCGGAGATGCGAACTTGAAAGGAGCATTGTTATGAAGCGGTTTGTGACCGAGGATTCGTTTTGGGAGTTGTTTCCGGAGGCTTCCATTGGCGTGGTGGTGGCTCGGGGTATGAAGCCGGCCGATGCGGTGAGCGAGGAGGACGCGAAAGCTATCGCGCGGCGCCTGAACGAGGCCAACGCCGCGGCCGACCAGCACCTCACCTCCAACACCATTTCCCAGAACGAGGTGGTGGCGGTGTGGCGCGACGCCTACCAGAAGTTCAAGACGAAGAAGGGTGCTCGCTGCTCGGTGGAGAATTTGCTCAAGCGCGTGCTGAAGGGCAACCCGGTGGGGTCCATCAATCCGTCGGTGGACATTTACAACACCATCTCGCTGAAATACGCGCTGCCAGTGGGCGGCGAGGACATCGACGCGATGGCGGGCGACATTCGTCTGGGCATCACGGAAGGTGGTGACAGCTTCTTGGCGCTGGGCGACGAGGAAGAGGCCCCCACACTGGAAGGCGAGCTGTGCTACCGCGACGATGCTGGAGCCATCTGCCGCTGCTGGAACTGGCGAGACGGCGTGCGCACGGCGCTGACGGACGATTCGCAGAAAGCGTTCCTGATCATCGAGTCGGTGGACCCGGCCCGCGCCGCCGATCTGCAAGCCGCCATCGACGAGCTGGCCGAAATGATGAGCACTTACCTGGGCGCCGACATCTTCGCCAAGCAAGTCCTCACCCGCGAAACCCCCACCATGGTGATCGACGAGTAAGCTTCGCCTTCAGGGCCTCGGCGCGTCGGCTTCAGGACCGAAAACCCCGCCGTCCCCCACGGCGTTATGGGGCTCGGCCGTGGTTTCGATCCCGCATCGTTCTGAAAAGGCCCTACAGGACCAGAAACCCCGTCATCCCCCACAGCGTTGTGGGGGACGGCCGTGTTTTCGATCCCGGGTTGCCGTGGTGATGCCTTTCGGGGATCCAGAATCCCGTCGTCCCCCACAGACACAAGCATTTTTGTGGGGGACGGCGGGATTTTTGGTCCTGGCTCCTGCGGTGCGCCAGTTTCGTGGGGTGTTGGGTTCGCGAGGCCGATGAGCGATGGCGGCTCGGGTATCATGGCTGAAGACGAATGCTTGCGAGAAGGGCGGCCTTATGCTGTTTGCGGACGTGTGCGTGCTGGACGAGAATTTCGCGGTAGTGCCCCACCAGTGGGTAGGCGTGCAGGGAAGCCGCATCACCTACGTGGGCGACCGCGATCCACGGCCGCAAGCCGAAGCTGCCGCCCCCTCGTCATCTCGACCGGAGCGCGAAGCGCGGAGTGGAGAGATCCCGTGTGCGCCGAATGGCGAGGTCGGGCTGCAAGCCGCCGCTTCCGACTTCGGCGAAGTGATCGATGGCGCGGGGCGGCTGCTGATGCCGGCGCTCTACAACGCGCACGCCCACACCCCCATGACGCTTCTGCGCGGCTATGCCGAGAACCTGCCGCTGGACCGTTGGTTGAACGAGAAGTGCTTCCCCTTCGAAGCGAAGATGACCGGCGACGACTGCTACTGGGGCACGCTGCTGGCCTGTGCGGAAATGGCCCGCTACGGTGTGGTTTCTTTCTCCGACATGTATTACCACGCCGACCGTAGCGCGGCGGCGGTGCTGGAAGCGGGTATGAAGGCGAACCTAGCCGGCGCCGTGGTGGCCTTCGAGGACAAGCCTTTCGCTGAATACCCCGAGTTCGCCTTCCAGGAAGCGTTGCTGCGGGACTGGCACGGCGCGGGCGACGGGCGCATAATCATCGACTGCAACCTCCATTCCGAGTACCTCACCACCGAGCAAGTGGCGCGCGACGTGCTGGCCATCGCGCGGGAGCGGGGCCTGCGGTTGCACATCCATCTTTCGGAGACGGCGAAGGAAGTGGCGGAGTGCCGCGAACGCCACGGCGGC
Organism: Eggerthellaceae bacterium; assembly: GCA_022791455.1. Classification (GTDB taxonomy): domain Bacteria; phylum Actinomycetota; class Coriobacteriia; order Coriobacteriales; family Eggerthellaceae; genus Parvibacter. The sequence continues at coordinate 87,595 of JAAVZC010000006.1, read as the reverse complement.
CTGAGCCCGGTGGCCTACTTCGAAAGCATCGGCCTGTTCGAGGTGCCCACCACCGCCGCCCATTGCGTGTGGGTGGACGAAGCGGACCTGGACATCTTGGCAGCGCGCGGGGTGTTTGTGGCGAACAATCCGGCGTCCAATATGAAACTGGGCAGCGGGTTCGCCCCCGTTGGCGAAATGTTCCGCCGCGGCATGAACGTGTGCCTGGGCTCGGACGGCATGGCCTCCAACAACAACCACGATCTGTTCCACGACATGTACCTGCAGGCGCTCATCTACAAGGGGGCCAGCCTGGACCCCACCGCGGTCACGCCGCAGCAGGCGCTGGCCGCTGCCACCCGCACCGGCGCGCTGTCCCAGGGGCGCGACGACTGCGGCTTCGTGCGCGAGGGGATGCGGGCGGATCTTTGCCTGCTGGACATCACCGGCCCTTCTTGGTGCCCCGCCACCGACCTCACCTACAACCTGGTGTACGCCGGCAACGGCGCGGACGTGCGCCTTACCCTGTGCGACGGCCAGGTAATCTACCACGACGGTTCCTTCCCCACCATGGACGTCGAGCGCATCAAAGCCGAATGCGCCGCCCGCACCCGTCGCATCTTGGGGGAGTTGTAGTTCCGCTGCGCTACGGAAGATTAATCTTGAACGACTTTTTCTCGATTCAGAGAGAAGGTCTTGCGTTGTAGCGTCACAATAGAGGCACTTGTCCGTTGAGTCCTGAGGATCTTCCCATGGAAACTATCGACCCGTTTTGGTTTGTCACAATTGTCACGCTGCTTTCCGGCGCCGGGGGCACCGGAGTGGGTGGCTTGGTGGGAGCGCTGTTCAAGAGCGAATCGAACCGCACTATCAGCCTGCTTTTGGCGTTTGCCGGCGGCGTGATGACCGCCATGGTCTGCTTCGACCTGCTGATTGAGGCGGAAGAAGCCGCCAGCACCATTATGGATCACGGCATTCTGCTGGTGATCGCGGCCGTAGCAGTGGGCGTGGCGGTGGTGTACGGGCTAAACTACCTGATCGATCGCCGTACGCGCGCCGAGGTGTCCCACACGGCGGCCCAGGATCATCCGGAAACCCACGATGACATCGACGAGCTTATCCACGCCGACCACCTGAACATGCATCGGCGCCAGAAGGACTCGCGGGCTTCGCTTGTGGTCGCCGGTATCGTGATGGCCTGCGCCATTGCGCTGCACAACATCCCCGAGGGCATGACCATCGGCGCCAGCTTCGCCATTTCCGACAACCTCATGCTGGGAAGCGGCATGATCATGGCAGTGCTCATTGGCCTGCACAACATTCCCGAGGGCATGGCGGTTTCGGTGCCGCTCATCAGCGGCGGCATGGGGCGCGTGCGCGCGGTGCTGCTGACGGCGCTGTGCGGCCTGCCCACCTTGTTCGGCGCGTGGCTGGGGCTTTGGCTGGGCGACATCGGCCCCATGGGGCTGTGCGCCTCGCTCGGTTTCGCCGGCGGCGCCATGCTCTACGTGGTGTTCGGCGAGATCATGCCGGAAGCCTATCTCATCTACCGCAGCAAACTCCCCGCCTTCGCCTTCATGGTAGGCCTAGCCCTGGGCATGCTGATGATCTTCTTCTAAGGGCGTACCAACCTCGAAAAAACACGTCAAGGCTTTGACCAGGCAAAACATGGTGTTTCCGCAGGTCACAGCCTTGACGAATTGTGCAAAAAAATGCGAACTTGGTACGCGAAAGCGAACCCGGCTTACGCGTAGGTGAAATGGGTGCCGGTTTCGCTGGCGAGCGCCTCGCGGGCCTTCGCAAGGCTGGTGATGATGGCGCGCTTGGAGGGGTTGGCGCGGACGAACTTCATGCAGGCCTCCACCTTGGGCTGCATGGATCCGCTGCCGAACTGGCCCTCGGCGCAATAGCGGGCCGCTTCCTCGAGGGACAAGTGGTCGAGATCCACCTGGTCGGGCGTGCCGAAGTTTACGGCCACCTTCTCCACCTCGGTCAGGATGAGCAGCGTGTCGGCGCCCACGTTCTCCGCCAGCAGCTCCGCGCCGAAGTCCTTGTCGATGACGGCGGCAACGCCCTCCAGCGAGCCGTCGGCGTTCTGCACCACGGGGATGCCGCCCCCGCCCACGCACACCACGATGGCGTCCGGCCACAAAAGCTCGATGGCCTTCTCCTCAACAATCTTCACAGGCTTGGGGCTGGCCACCACGCGCCGCCAGCCGCCGCGGGCTGCGTCCTCGCGCATGACGTACCCGCGCTCGGCCTCTAGCTGCCGCGCCTCCGCTTCGTTGTAGAAGGGGCCGATGGGCTTGGTGGGGTTCTCGAAGGAGGGGTCGGCGGCGTCCACGATAGTCTGCGTGGCCAGCGTCACCACCGGCGCGTCAATTCCGTGTTTGGCCAGCTCGTGACCGAAGGCCTGCTGAATGTGGTAGCCAATGTAGCCCTGGCTCATGGCGCCGCACACTTCCAGCGGCATCGGCGGCACCACGTCTTTGGCGGTTTCGCTCGACAGCAGGATGCGGCCCACTTGCGGGCCGTTGCCGTGCACGACGGCCATCTCGTAGCCGGCGGCGGAAAGCTCCGCCAAAATCTCCACGGTGTCTTTTACCACGGTCAGCTGCGAAGCGGCAGTGCCGTCGGAGTCCTTCGACTGCAGCGCGTTGCCGCCAAGCGCAATGACTACTTTCTCTTTTCCGTTCATGGGGGTCCTTTCTTTGGGGCTGGGGAAGGGGTCGGCCCGGCAGCGGGGAGGGCTGACGAGCCGACGGGTTAACTTGGGGAAGGGGTGCCGTTCAGCCGGCGGTCCTTGCTGCTACCGTGCGGCGGCCAACTTCTCCTCCACGGTCGGGTCGGCGGTTTCCTCCACATGCGGCAGCTTCTTGCCGCTGATGCCGGCGGCGATGACGGCGGCCATGATCACCACAACGGTAATGATGCAGAACATGAACACCGCTTCGAACGAGCCCGTGCCCTCGTAGAGGGAGGCGATGATAAAGCCGCCCACCGAACCGGCAGCGAAGCCGAAGATGGTGATGTAGGCGAAGATCTTGCCGTAGTCCTTGGTGCCGAACACGGTGGAAGCCACGCTGGCAATGCCCACGCCCAGCAGCACGTACAGGGTGTCGCCCAGGCCGGCGCCCAGGTAGGCCAAAAGCTCGTTGCCGGCGCTCACCAGCAGGATGAGCATGGACAGGATGCCCACGCAGGACCACGCCACGAAGGCCTTGATGGCGCCGAACTTGTCGATAGTGGCGCCAATGATGGGGTTCAGCGCAATGTCGAACATGAGCGCCACGGAAATCATGAAGGCGCCAACGGTGGGGGCGAACCCGACGCTTTCCGCGTACATGGGGAAGTAGGCGTTGATGACGGACACAATCTGGGTGAGCGCCAGCGCCAGCGCCACCAGCACGAAGGCCAGCGAACGCACCGCGCGCTTAGCGGGCACACCGGTCTCCACTACCTCTTCGCCCGCAGTAGTGGGCTCCCAACCGTAGGGCTTCATGCCCTTGCGCTCGGGGCTGTAGGAAACCAGGAACAGCGCCGCCGGCACTGCCAGCACCGCGCCCACGATGGCGAAGATGAGCAGGCTGGTGCGCCAGTCCATCATCTCCATGAGGGAAACGGTCACCGGGCTCATGATGGCGGAGGCCACGCTGGCCAGCGCCCAGGCCAGGCCGATGGCGAAGCCGGTCTTCTTCGAGAACCAGTTGGTGAGCACCGTGGAAATAAACACGATGCTGGTGAAGGCCATGCCAACGCCAATCAGCCAGCCGCCGATCCACCACCACACCACGCTCTGGCTAAAGGACAGCACCGCTACCACGGCCGACTGCAGCGCCGCGAAACCGGCAATGCCGATGGGCGGAATCTTCTCCAGCCAATTCCCCACAAAGGGCAGGCCGCAGGCGATGCCAATGTAGACCAGGGTGGAGTACAGCGAGATGCTGGAATAATCGGAGCCGAGCGCCTCGGAGGCGGGCACGAAGAAGTTGCCGATAACCACGGTGTAGAAGGTCACCGAGCCGGCGATGAGCATGCCGCAGCCCAAAACGGTGAGCCAGGCGCGCAGGTTGGATTTCTTAGTATCCATGGGAAGATCCTTTCGGATGGAAGGGAAGGGCGGCCGCGTCTTGGCCGGTGCGGCCGCCCCGAAGTCAGAAGCTAGATGCCCATCGTGGCGGCGAGAACGGCCTTGATGGTGTGCTGGCGGTTGCCCGCCTCGCGGAAGATCTCGGCGGCGTGCTTCTCGAACAGCTCGTCGGAAATCTCCATGCCCTCGGTGATGATCTTGCGTGATTCCTCGTCCGGCGCTTGCGCGAGCAGCTGCTGGCCCAAGGAGTGATCGGCGTTGTGGAGCGAGGGCAGCATGTGCAGCACCACGCAGTTCGGGTTGTCCACAATCTCCATCAGCTCGCTGGTGAGGCGGTAGGGAATGAGGTCCTTCGCATAGGACATCCAGGCGTCATAGCCGTGGTCGTCGCCGGTGGAGGAGGTGGTGTACTCCCACTCCTCGGTGGTCACGATGTCCATGCCCTTCAGCAGGTTCACGTCATCGGAGATCACCAGCTTGTTCTCCGGCGCCCACTTCGCGAACAGGCCCTCCAGCTCTTCCACGTACTCCGGCAGCATCTTGTGGTCGTACAGGTCCGGACCGATGGCGTAGCAGTCCATGCCCAGCAGCGCGCACATGCGGCCGTACCACAACGGCGAAATGGCGCAGGCACCGGTGTAGGCCAGCTTCTTCCCCTTGCAGGAGCCAGGGCCGCCCCACAGCTCTTCCAGCGTCATGGCGTCCGCCAGCATCTGGGTGGGATGGTCCTCGGTGGTCAGCGCGTTGATGACGGGGATGTCGGCGTACTCGGCAATCTGGTACATGAACTTCTCGGGGCCCTGGGAGCGCCACACGATGGCATCGTACATCTCGTTGAACACACGGATGGTGTCCTTCACCGTCTCCTGCACGCCCACGTGGGAGTTGGAGAGGTAGGTGAAGCCGAGCCCCAGGTCATGGCAGGAGGTCTCGAAGGCACAGCGGGTGCGGGTGCTTCCCCACTCGAACTGGGCGATGACGTCCTTGTTCACGAAGCGGCGCTGGTCGACGCCGGCGCGCTTCTCGGCTTTCAGCTCGTGGGCCAGGTCCAGCAGGTAGCGGAACTGCTCGGGGGTGAAGTCGCGCAGGTTGATGAAGTCCTTACCAAGAATCGGGTTTCCCATGATGGTTCCTTTCTAAATATGTCGGGGGAAGGGGAAGGGGCGCGGGCGCCGCCCGGGACTGGGGCGCCCGCGCCGCGGAATTGCGAACGGGGGTTACTGGGCCTTCGGCACGTAGGCGTTCTTGGTCCAGCAGTGGACGCCGCCGCCGGCCATGTTCAGCGCCAGCGAGTCGATCATGACCACCTTGCGGTCGGGGAAGGCGGCGTTCAGGGCCGCTTCGGCCTGCTGATCCTTCTCGCGAATGGCCTCGTCCATGCCCTCCTGCCAATAGCGCTGGCCCAGTACAACGCCGTTGCACACCAGGAAGTTGCAGTAGCTGGTGGCGCCGAACAGGTGCAGCTCGTCTTCGGGCCAGGGGGTGCCGTCCATGAAGGCGTCGCCCACCAGTTCGTGGTAGTAGTCGTACAGGTCGTCGCCGGGGCGCTGGATGTACTGGATGTGGGCGGAGGCGGGAATGCGCAGAATCTTGTAGGGGTTGCCGTTCACGTCGGTGGCCTTCGAAACCACCTCGTAGGCGGCGTCCAGGCGGCGCTTGTTCTCGGCGGAGATGACGTTGGCGGCCGCTTCCTCTTCGGTCACTTCGGCCAGCAGAATGGTGTCGGCGGCCACGAAGCGGCACATCTCGTCGGTATGGGCGGCGAAGGAGGCGCCCACAATGGGGGTGCCGTCGGCTTCGTAGTCCAGCGGCGCCATGCGGAAGTCGTCGTCATCGTAGAGCGGCTGCGGCAGCCAGATGACCTTCTCCACGTTCCAGATGCGCTTGAACTCCGCCTCCACCTCGTCGCGGGTGAAGCCGGGGTTGCGCTTGCGTACTTCGGTGTCCTCGATGCACATGAGCACGCCGTTGCCGTCGAACTCGCGGTCGCCGCCCTCGGACACCATGTCCGAGCTCAGCACGTCGTAGCAGCCCAGGCCGATGGCGGCATGCACGCCAATCTGGCGGGAGAGGTCGCGCAGGCCCTCGTTCTTTTCGTAGCGGCCGTAGAAGCTCCAGCTGGGGTTCACCACCAGGGTGTGGCCCTCGTCGTCCACCATGATGTTGGGGCCGTTGTCGCGGAAGTAGAAGGAGTTCGGGTCTTCCGGGTACTCCAGGAAATCAATCTGCTCCAGGTCGATGCCGGCTGCCGCCAGGGTTTCCTTGCAGTTCTCCAGCAGACCCTCCACCATGGGGCAGCAGTTGATGTGCACCTGCACGTCGCCGTGCTCGATAAGGTTGCGCACCACCTCGGTCACCGGCTTCAGGGCGTCGAAGCCTTTGATAGGCTCGCCGTAGGGCAGCCATTCCACGAAGACATCGGTCTGCGGCTCGAACTCACCCGGATACCTGAACGTGTTTGCCATCTTTTCCTCCTTTGCGGAATTGGTGCCTCCTCTTTGGCACCCCTCGATGGCTCGCACCCTACGGCCTGGCGGCGAAATTGCGAAGACAGAATCGGGTTGATTTTCGCCGCCCGCAAATTTCAACCCAAATAAACCGGCAAACCTCTTGCCTAAACCTGCCCGCTAAACTTAGGGTTTGGAAAGCCCCGCCCCGCGCCGCTTCGGCAGCATGTCCGGGCACCGCAAGCGGGAACAAGACGCCAAACCCCTATAAACCGGGAGGTAGTCGTGGCAGCCCTTACTTACTTGATCGCCATCTGCTTGGTGGCCGTGTGCGTTGCCTCGTCGTTTCTGTCTTTCGCCGCCTTCTCGGTGTGCCGGAAGAAAACCCTCGCTTATTTGGGGGCCTTCACCATTGCCTACGGAGTGGAGCAGGCGTTCATCCTCTACAACGAGTACCTCACCCAAAACCTTCCCTTCGACGCCGAATGGGGCGCCATGGAAGATCCGCTCACTCACATTGTGCTGGGGGTGTTTCTGTGCCAGCCGCTGTGGCTGGTGGTGCTCGACTTCACCAACGAGAAGCGCAAAGCTTGGGAGCACGGCCCCATTGTGGTGTTCGTGGTGATGTCGCTGTTTTTCTACCTGGTGCCCGGCGTGAGCGACGCCATGCGCAAGTGGTTGCTGTACACGCTGCGGCAGTTTTTCCTCATGGGGGTCAGCCTGTACTTCTGGCTGAGCTACCTGGGTGCCACGTCCGCGGTGGAGAAGGTGCGCTACCGGCGCAAGGTGCCGGCGGTGGCGGTGTTCTCCGTGCTGGTTTTGCTGGTGTTCCTGGAGGATGCCGCCGTGATGCTGTTCGTGCCGCAACCCCAGATGGAAGACGTGTTCCTGGCGGAGTTCCTGTACCGGCGCAACGTGTTCGAGATTGCGCTGAGCCTGTGCATCATCGGGTACGCCGCCCGTAGCGCGGTGGATGCGCTGCAGCTGAAGCGGGACCGCGCCATCGATGCGCTGGAGCCCGAAGCGCGGCAGATGAAGGAGGCCATTCCCTACTTTGCGAAGCGCTATGGGCTGTCGGCGCGCGAGGAGGAGATCATGACTTACATGCTGGAGGGGATGGATAACCAGCGCATCGCCCAAGCGCTGCAGGTGGCCATTGGCACCGTGAAGACCCACACCCACCACATCTTCAAGAAAACCGGCGTGGCGAATCGCGCCGAGCTGGTGCAGAAGTTTTGGGCAGAATCGTAGGGAGCGCGGGTGGATGGCTGGAATACCGCGAAAATCCAGCCGGCTTCTGACCTGGGAAAACGTAAGAAATCCCAGGTCAGATTCCGAATTTTAAGTGGCTGGAATAGTGCGGTAATCCAGCCACCTCCCGGTTTCGCGTGCGTGAGCGGCTACAAAGTAGAAACACTTTGCGGGGCTCGGCCTGGGCGGCGGCGGGGGCTTCCATAATGGGGTGCTATAGCGTCTTATACCCCTTTGGAGGAAGGAAGAGCATGGAACTCAACGAACTTATGGCCGCGGCCGACAAGTACATTGAAGACAACTGGTCGCAGGTCATCGACGACATTGCATCCCTGGTGGAAATTGAGAGCGTGGAAGATTTGGAAGCGGCCGAACCCGGCAAGCCGTTTGGCCCAGGGCCGGCGGAAGCGCTCGACGAAGCGCTGTCCATCGCGAAGCGCCTGGGATTCGAGACCAACAACGTGGACGGCTACATGGGCTACGCCGACCTGCCCGGCGCCACCGACACCCAGATCGGCCTCATCGGCCACATGGACGTGGTGCCCGCCGGCCCCGGCTGGAACTTCCAGCCCTTCGGCGTCAGCCTGAAGGATGGCTACCTCATGGGTCGCGGCGTGCTGGACGACAAGGGCCCGAGCGTGGTGGCGCTGCACGCCATGAAACTGCTGAAGGACCAGGGGCTCGATCTTCCCTACACCATCCGCTTCCTCTTCGGCACGAACGAGGAAACCGGCATGAACGACGTGCCCTACTACCGCGAGCGCTACGCCGACCCCGCCTTCCTGTTCACGCCGGACGCGGAATTCCCCGTGTGCTACGGCGAGAAGGGCGGCTTTGACGCCACCGTGGTGAGCGCCCCCATCGAGGGCGGCGAGTTCGTGGAATTCGAGGGCGGTAGCGCCACCAACGCCGTGGCCGGCCAGGCCTTCTGCATTGTGAATCGCCGCGTGGACGACCTGCCCGAGGCGGAAGGCATCACCGTCACCTATCTGGACGACGACCGCATGCGCATCGACGCCAAGGGCAAGAGCGCGCACGCCTCCACGCCCGAACTGGGCAAGAGCGCCATCGGCCTGCTGGCGGACTACGTGCTGGCGAACGGCATCGGCAACCAGCAGGAGCGCGACTTCCTGGGGTTCGTGCAGAAGGTGGTGGACTTCCCGGACGGCAGCGGTGTGGGCATCGCCACGTCCGACGAGTACTTCGGCCCGCTGACCCTGAACGGCGGCACCATCAAGCTGGAGGACGGTCGCTTCACCCAAACGCTCGACAGCCGTTGGCCCACCTCCACCACGCCGGAGCAGATCACGGAATCCATCACCGCCATCACCGAGCCGCTGGGCGCTAGCTTCGAGAACACCCTGCTCATGGTGCCCTTCCTGGTGAAGCCGGACAGCGCTCCCATCCAGGCGCTGCTGGCCGCCTACAACGACGTGACCGGTGAGGACGCCGAGCCCTTCACCATCGGCGGCGGCACCTACGCCCGCGAGTTCACCAGCGGTGCCAGCTTCGGGCCCGAGATGCCCTGGCTGGAGATGCCGGAATGGGTGGGCGGCATCCACGGCCCCGACGAAGGCGTGAGCGACGCCCAACTGCGCGAGGCCTTCAAGATCTACGCCGCCGCCCTGTTCAACCTGGAGCAGATCGAGCTGTAGAAGCCTAGCGCTTTTGAGCGTGTGCGAAAGAGGCCGAAAGCCCCGAGCGCTTGAGGACTGAAAAACTGACAGCTCGTCATCCTGAGCAACGCGAAGGATCTTCCCCGATGCGAGTGGGAAGATCCTTCGCTGCGCTCAGGATGACGAAAGGCGGGGTAAGCACCCAGGGGCCGCGAAGGCGTGGAATCGGCCACCTTCCTGTGGGCTTCACCAGCAATGATGTAAATCGCCTAAGAATTTGGGGTTCCTTTGGCGAAAGGGGCAACCTGCTATATAATGTAGAGAATTTCACGATCTACGCATTATGGGAGGTTACTGTGCTCAAAGCTATCATCGTCGACGATGAAGCCCCCGCCCGGTCCGAACTTAGGTTCTTGCTTGACGAAGTTGGCGGAGTCGAAGTGGTGGCCGAGGCCGCCAGCGTTCGCGAGGCCATCGAAAAGCTGAAGGAATATCCGTGCGATGTCATGTTCCTGGACATCAACATGCCCGAAGCCACGGGCCTGCAACTGGCGGACGCGCTGCGTCATCTGAAGTTCCCGCCGGCTGTGGTGTTCGTCACCGCGTACTCCGAGCACGCGCTGGACGCCTTCAAGGTGAACGCCGTGGACTACCTGCTGAAGCCGGTGGAGACCGATCGCCTGGCCCAGACCATCGCCCGCGTGCGCGAGCAGGTGGCGCTGCACGTGCAGGCGCAGAAGTCCGAGCGCATCCCGGTGGAGAAGGGCGGCAAGAAGATCCTCATCTCCATCGACAAGATCCGCTTCGTCATGGCGCGCGACGATTACGCCTACCTGCAGACCGACGCCGACCGCTATTTCTCGACGGTCAGCCTGGCCCAGCTGGAAAAGCGCCTGGACGGCCACGGGTTCTTCCGCGTGCACCGCGGCTATCTGGTGAACCTGTCCATGGTGGAGGAAATCGAGTCGGTGGCCGGTGGCACGCTGCTGCTGTCGCTTTCCGGCGTAGAGGAGAAGATTCCGGTTTCTCGCCGCCGCGTTTCCACGCTGAAGAAGGCGCTCGGGCTGTAGGCCCGAAGCGTCGGGACGGCTTATCTGGGGGCCTAACCACTTATAGATTTTCAGGGGCTGCAGCGTGCGGCCCCTCTTTCGTATAAGGAGAAGAATCGGATGATCACTGGGGACATGGAAAAACTCTACCCGTCCGCCAAAATTTTGGTGCGGGACTGCGTTGCCAGCCGCCTTCATCAGAAGGATGCTTCCCTGTACAACTTCTCTGACCAGGCGCAAGAGTGCGCCGAGCAGTTCATGGGCTGGGTGGACCTGGGCTCCAACCCGCCGCTGCCGGTGGAGGAAATCCAGGCCTTCGCCGACGAAGTGGTGGCCAGCGGCATCGACACGGTGGTGCTGGTGGGGCAGGGCGGCTCCACGCAGGCGCCCATGACCATTACCAAGTACAACAAGCCGGACAAGAACCGCGTCACCTTCAAGACGCTCGACTCCGATTCGCCGGTGCGGTTGCGCGAGATTATTGCCACCTGCAATCCGGCCACCACACTGGTGATCATCTCTTCGAAGAGCGGCGGCACCATCGAGCCGCGCATGGCGCTGGCGGCGCTGCGCCCGGTGTTCGAGGAAGCGCTGGGGCCCGAAGAAGCGGTACGCCACCTGGTGGCCATCACCGATCCCGGCTCCGACCTGGAGCGTTTGGCCCGCGAAGAAGGCTGGCTGAAGGTGCTGCCCGGCGAGCCCTCCGTGGGCGGCCGGTTCTCGGCGCTTTCCGTATTCGGCCTGCTTCCTGCAGCCCTGGTGGGCATCGATCTGGCCGAGCTCATGGAGCACGCCCGCATGGCCGAGCGCCTCTGCTCCGAGGACGCCATCGACAACCCCGCCGTCAACCTGGCGGCGTTCCTCTTCGACAACTACCAGCAGGGGCGCGACAAGGTCTCGTTCCTCACGCCGAAGCGCGGCCGCGTGCTGGGTCTGTGGATCGAACAGCTGGTGGCCGAGAGCCTGGGGAAGGAAGGCAAGGGCATTCTGCCGAACATCGAGGTGGACTCACTGCTGCTGGCGGACGACCCGCAGGACCGCTCCGTCATCATGTACCAGACGCACGCCGACCTGTGGGACGAGTCCAAGAACTTCGAGATGAGCTTGGCCTACATCGATTCTGCCATCCCGCGCCAGAGCTACAAGGTGGAATCGGCGCTTGAGCTGGCGGAACACTTCATCATGTGGGAATATGCCATTGCCATGTGCGGCTACCTGATGCAGGTGTGCCCCTTCGACCAGCCGGATGTGGCCGCCGCGAAGGCCGAGGTGCTGACCATTCTGCGCGAGGGCCAGCCCGCCCCGGATTTCGTGGAGAACTTCACCGACGACATTCTGATGGGCCAGGTAGAGGCCAACGTTTCGCCGCAGTTTGCGGAATACGAGGACCTGCGCGGTGTGCTGAAGGCGCTGCTGGGCTCCATCCAGCCGGGCGACTTCTTCGCTGTGAACGCGTTTTTGCCCTACACCGGCGAAGGCCGCCGCGAGGCGCTGGAGGCCATTCGTCACGATGTGGCCGAGGCTTTCCGCGTGGTGTCCAGCCTGGAAGTGGGGCCGCGCTACTTGCACTCCACCGGCCAGCTGCAGAAGGGCGGTCGCAACGAGGGCGTTTATCTGGTGCTTTCCGCCGACGAGCTGAAGGACGTGCCGCTGCCGGCGGGCGCTCCGGCCCCCAGCTTGGGGGCGCTTGCGCGGGCGCAGGCGGCCGGTGACCTCATTACCTTGGCCGACCGCGGCCGGCGCGCCGTGCACCTGCACCTGCCGGACAACTCCGGCGTCACGCTGCGCTGCCTGGCAGAAGTGGTGAAGGACACCCTGGCCGAAGTCATGATCGAGCGCACCATCGGCGAAGAGCTAACCGCCGAATGGACCGAAGAAGCCCTGGAAGGTTAACGGACCTGTCCGCGCCGGGGTGGCCGCGGGGTGTTTTCGATCACCCGCTTTCGCTGCTCACCCTTCGGGCTCGTGCGCTTCGCTCATCGTGCTTTTATGGGGCGCCCTTACGGGCGCCTTTTCAAGTATGTGCTCCGAGTGATCGCAAACACCCCGCGGCCACCCCGGCGCTCTGCTACCTTTGTCATCCTGAGCGGAGGGCGAAGCCCGGAGTCGAAGGATCTCTCTACTTGTTCGCCGCCACTACTGCTTGGCCGAGCGAGATGCAGCCGTCGTTCGGGGGCAGTTCCTGGTTGAGGATGACGGTGAAGCCGGCTTCTTGCAGCTGCCGCACGCTGTGTTCCACCAGGTGGCGGTTCATGAACACGCCGCCGGTGAGCGCCACGGTTTTGATGTCGTAAAGGGCCGCCACCAGTCCGGCCGATGTGATGACGGCGCCCACGAAGGCGTCGTGGAAGCGGCGGCTGATCACCGGCACCGGTACGCCAGCGGCCATGTCGTCCAGCAGCGCCTTAAAGGTGCCGGCGGCGTCCAACAGCACCACCGAGGTGTCCTGGGCGGTGGATTCGTTCGTCGCGGCGTTTTTCTCCACGGTAATGGCGTAGCGCTCTTTTGCCAGCAGGTCGTCTTCGCGGCCGGTTTCACCGTTGGCGTAGTCGCGCGCTTCGGCGCCGGGGCGGTCTTCGCCTGCCAGCTCCATGACTGCTTCCAGCTCGATGGCTCCCTGGCCCTCGTAGCTAGGGTGCGGACACACGCCCAGCAAGGCGCTCGCGGCGTCGAACAGGCGCCCGACCGAGGAGGTCATGGGCGTGTTGAAGCCGTTCTCGATCATCTGGTCGCAGATGCGCGCCTGCTCGCCCATTTCTTCCAGCATCTTCGCCGCTGCCGGGTGTTCCAGCAGGTCAAAGGCCCATAGCACGCCATAGGCCATGCGCTCGGGGTTCTTCACGGCCGCCGCGCCGCCGGGCATGGGCACGTAGGCGAAGTTGGCGAAGCGCTCGAAATCGCTCAGATTCGACAGCAGCACTTCGCCGCCCCAGATGGCGCCGTCCATGCCGTAGCCGGTGCCATCGAAGGCGATGCCGCAGACCGCGTCCGTCACCCCGGCCTCGGCCATGGCCGCCACCACGTGGGCCTGGTGGTGTTGCACCTCCACCAGCGGCAACCCCTGGTCATGGGCCCACTTGGAGGTGAGGTACTCCGGATGCCGGTCGCAGGCCAGCAGCTGGGGCTTCACTTCGAACAGCTCTTCGAAGCGGAATTTGGTGTGCAGCCAACTGTCGTAGGTCTCGGCGTTTTCCATGTCGCCGATGTGCTGCGAAACGAAGGCCTCGCTGCCGCGCAGCAGCGTGAAGGTGTTCTTCTGCTCGGGGCCGGTGGCCAGGATGACCGGCGCAGATGTGCTGGCCTGCTCGCCCTCTGCGGCTTCGCCTTCGGGCACGATGCCGCCGGAAAGGGGGAGCGGGCGCGGCGCGAAACCGCGGGCGCGACGGATCATCTGCACCGCTTCGCCCGCCTCGCCCAGTTGCAACACTCGTAGCACCGAGTCGTCGAAGCGGGTGAGGATGGGGCGGTCGTTGCCCACGAAGGCGTCGGCCACGTCCACCAGGCGGTGGAAGGCCTCTTCGTCGTTGATGCAGATGGGTTCATCGTGCAGGTTGCCGGAGGTCATCACCAACATGGGCGGGTTCGCGGCCGCTTCGGCGTTGGAGTCAGCCGGGGTGTCACCCGCGCGCACGGCGGCGGCGAAGTCGTGCATCAGCAGCAATTGCAGCGGCGTGTAGGGCAGCATCACGCCCAGTTCGGAAAGGCCGTCTGCCAGGCCCGGGGCGAAATGGGATCCAGCGCGTTTCCTCAGCAGCACGATGGGGTGCGCCGGGTCCATCAGCTGCGCTTGCTCGGTTTCGGACACTTCGCACAGGCGCCGCGCCTCGTCGGCCGATTCCATCATCACGGCGAAGGCCTTGCCGTTGCGGTGCTTGCGTTTCCGCAGTTCAGCCAACGCGTTCGGGTTGTTGGCATCGCACACCAGGTGGTAACCGCCCAGCCCCTTCACCGCCAAGACGGCGCCTGCGCAAAGCAGGTCTACCGCGTAGGCCAGAATCGCATCGCTCATGGCGCGGTCCTCGCCCCACACCAGTTGCAGCCCCGCCGCTTCGGCCGCCGATTCGCAGGCTTTGTGCGCCACCGAAACCAGCGGGTCGTTCTCCTGCTGCCAGGCGTTCAAGCTGGGCGCCGCCGCTTCGCGCAGCGCTTTCAGCTGCGAATCGTAGGCGCCGTCCGCTTTCCACGCGAAATTCAGATGCGGCCCGCAGGTGAAGCAGGCGTCCGGCTGCGCGTGGAAGCGGCGGTCGGCCGGGTCGGTGTACTCGTGGGCGCAGGGCTCGTCCATGCGGAACTGGCCCATGGAGGTTTTCGCGCGGTCGTAGGGCAGCTGCTCGATGATGGTGAAGCGCGGCCCGCAGTTGGTGCAGTTGATGAACGGGTAGCGGAAGCGGCGGTTCTCCGGATCGAACAGCTCCGCCCGGCAGTCGTCGCAGGTGGCCAGGTCGGGGGAGATGAGGGTGGTGGTGCCCGCGTCCTCTTCGTCGGAGAAGCGGATCTCAAAATCGGCGAACCCTTCCACCGGCACTTCCGCCAGGTCGATCTCCTTCACCACGGCCGCCGCCGGCGCCTCTTCCGAGAGCGCGATCACGAAGGCGTCCAGCAGGTTCGATTCCGCCTCCGCATGCACATGCACGCCGTCCACCGCGTTCAGCACCCATCCATTCACCAGGTGCTTCTTCGCCTGCCGGTACACGAACGGACGAAATCCCACGCCCTGCACGATGCCCTTTATATGTATGTTAAGCGCCTCAACCATGATGGAGTCCTTTCCGCATTTCCAAGAATGCTACCACAGCACTGCGCCCCCGCCCTATGAGCCGAATGGGCCTGTCGACTTGCTGGAAAAATCGATTTTTCCGGCAATTCGCGCTCCGGAACGGAGCATCCGAGATTTTTCTCGATTCCTGCGCACGTTTTTGGCCCGCTGGCGTTTTAGGATGTGAAAGGCCTTTTACGGAAGGCCGCTTCCCGGGGCTGGCACCGGGGGCGGCCTTCGCCACAACGGATAAGGAAGCGTTTTTGGACAATCGGGAATACAGAGCGGCGGTGGACAGGTTCGGCGATACGGTCTTCCGCATCGCGCTGGCGCAAACCCACTCCCACGCGGACGCCGAGGACGTCATGCAGACGGTTTTCCTGAAGCTGTACACGAAGGCGCCGGAGAACCTGGCCGGTGATCAGCTGAAATACTGGCTCATTCGCGTCACGGTGAACGAGTGCAGGAGCTTCTGGCGAAACCTGTGGCACCGACGGGTGGACTTGCGGGACATCGGCGAAGCGGAGGCGGGAGCCTTCACAGAGCCGGCCTTCGAGGCGAAGCCTCATGAGGAGCTGTACCAGGCGCTCGGGTGTTTGCCGGAAAAATGCCGTGTGGTGGTGCACCTGTTCTACTTCGAGGACATGAGTTGCGCCGAAATTGCCGCGGCGTTGGGCATTAAAGAGCCGACGGTCCGAACGCGCCTTGTTCGCGCAAGAAAGATGTTGAAGCAGCAGTTGAAGGAGGCATGGGAAGATGAGCAATCGCAGCCAATACAAAGCCATGATGGAAGAAGTCCATGCTCCTGCTAATGTGCTGGCAAGAGTGAAGGGCATTCCAATGGAGAAGAAGCAAGTGGGCGGGTTCGCCCTGAGAACTGCGACCGTGGCCTGCGCCGCGCTGCTGGGTGCGTTCGCTGTCACCAACGGCGTGTGCTATGCCGCTACCGGCGAGACCTGGGTGGAGAAGGCGACCGTCTACATCAACGGTGAAGAGAAGCAGGTAGACGTGCAGATGCACCAAGAGGGCGACACCACCGTGGCCGAAATGGAGTACGAGATTGCCGACGGCTCCGGCAGCATTGTGCTGTCGACCTCTGCCGAGGGCGATGGCGAGGACATGACCTCTGGCGATTACTCGTTCGAGATCAACGACTACACAACCGGCACCTATCAGGTGCACGGCGACGGCGGCGACGCGGCGGTGCTGGAAGCGGAAGACGGCGCGGTGCTGCTTACCGTGGAAGGCGTTGAGCCCATCGACATCTCTTCCCAGCTGAAGGAAGCGGGCGCTGCCACCGGCACGTACGACAAGGACGGAAAGTCCTACGTCTACAAAGTGACCGGCGAAAAGGGCAGCTACCACGTGAGCGTAGGCGAGAAGTAGGGCAGGCTGGGGCTCTCCGCAGGGCGGCGGGGCGGGGCAACTTTGCTGCGGCCGCCTATCGTCCTGTCCGCGGCCGCGCCGGCCGAAGGGATTCCGCTCGACGCGTCGTCGGCCTGAGCTAACTCGGGCTGTGCCCGAGTGGATCTCAGGCCTCCTTTGGCTTAACCTCGCTCCACCCTCCGTCCGGCGCGTCCGCTATCCCTCCTCGTCATCCTGAGCGGAGCGAAGGATCTTCCTCGTTGCGAGTGGGAAGATCCTTCGCGTTGCTCAGGATGACGAATGGGGGAACGCAGGGCGGCTGCTAAAGGGCCTTCGGTCCAAGATGACGTGGCGGGTTGCGGGCATCGGAGTACAATGGCTCCAATCAATGGATGAAGGAGCAATTATGTGCTTGGCTATTCCCGCGCAGATTACTGAACTGGAAGAGGGCAACCTCGCTACCGTGAACATTTTGGGCGTTACGCGCACCATCTCTGTCGACCTTACGCCGCAGGCGGAAGTGGGCAGCTATGTGCTGGTGCACGCCGGGTTCGCCATCGAGGTGGTGGACGAGCAGTACGCCCAAGAGACGCTGGATCTCATTCGCCAATTCCCCGACTTGGCAGCCGATGAAGTTATGTTGCCCCAGGTAGGGTAGGGGCTGGCCGTGGACAAGATGCAGCAGGAGCTGAAGGAATTCCGCGACCCGGTGCTGGCGCGCGGACTGGTGCAGGCCATCGAGGAGCTGGCGCCGGAAAGCGCGACGCTCATGGAAGTGTGCGGCACCCATACGGTGGCCATCGCCCGCAATGGCATTCGCGGTTTGATGCCCGAAGGGGTGCGCTTGGCCTCGGGGCCGGGGTGCCCGGTGTGCGTCACGTCGAATCACGACATCGACAAGGTGATCGCGCTGGCTCGCGTGCCGGAAGTGACCATCGCCACCTTCGGCGACATGACCCGTGTGCCCGGCTCTACCTCATCGCTGCTGGCAGAGCAGGCGGCGGGGCGCTCGGTGGAAATTGTCTACTCGCCGCTGGACGCGCTGCAGCTGGCGAAGGACAACCCGCAGCGGCAAATTGTGTTCGTGGGAGTGGGCTTCGAAACCACTACGCCGCTCGTGGCCATGGCCATCAAGCGGGCGTGCGCCATGGGGCTCAAGAACTTCAGCGTCTACGGCGCCCACAAGAACATGCCGGGCGCGCTCGAGGCCATTGTGGCCGACCCGCAGCTGAAGGTGTCGGCGCTCATTTTGCCTGGTCACGTGTCTACCATCATCGGCGCCGAGCCCTATAAATTCCTGGCGGAGAAGTACGGCATTCCCGGGGTGATTACCGGGTTCGAGCCGGTGGACGTGCTGCAGGGCATCGCTATGATCATGCGTCAGCTGCACGAAGGGCGTGCGGAAATCGAGATCGCTTACGCTCGCGGCGTCATGCCGGAGGGCAACCCAGTGGCGCTGGCCGCCATCGACGAAGTGTTCGAAACTTGCACCGCCACATGGCGCGGGTTGGGGGAAATCCCCGGCAGCGGCTATCGCATCCGCGAGGAGTTCGCCGAATTCGACGCCATGCGTCGCTTCCAGCCGGAAGTGGAGCCGGTGCGCGAACACAAGGGCTGCCGTTGCGGCGACGTGTTGCGCGGCATCATGGCCCCCAGCGACTGCCCGCTCTTCCGCACCGTGTGCACCCCGGAAAACCCGGTGGGCCCCTGCATGGTCTCCAGCGAAGGCAGCTGCGCCGCCTACTTCCGGTACTACTAAGAAAAAAGTAGGTGCCGACCCCGGGAGGGCCTTTCCCGGACACTCTGGGCGCCGCCAAAGAACCCGGCTCAAAAAGAAATGGCTAGGCTAAGCAGGGGACGGTGATTCTGGGATTGGGAGGGACATCGTAGCCCCATTCACTCGCCATTTCGTAAGCCGGGTTCGACGCGGAGAAAAGCCCAGCGTGGCCGGGAAAGGCCCTCCCGGGGTCGGCACCGGACAGGCCCTAAGTTTTCAATCTGGTGGCGGTGGGCTTTGGTGAGCAGGTTTTTCGCCATCTTTTCTTCATGATTGCTATTATGGGCATGCTGCCGTTTCGCGGCAGGAATGTTCGCATTAGCTAGGGAGAGGGGGCGTTAGGATGGAAATCTTCACCGATGTTGCGCTGCTTTCGCGCATTCAGTTTGCCCTGACGGTGGCCTATCACTTTTTGTTTGTGCCGCTGTCCATCGGTTTGGGTCTGATCCTTGCCATCAACGAGACGCGGTATTATCGCAGCCGCAAAGAAGAAGACGCGGCTGCCGCGCAATTTTGGGTGAAGATATTCACCGCGACGTTCGCCATCGGCGTTGCCACCGGCATCACGATGGAGTTCTCGTTCGGCACCAACTGGGCCAACTACTCCCGTTTCGTGGGCGACATCTTCGGCGCGCCGCTGGCGGCCGAGGCGCTGTTCGCCTTCTTCTTGGAGTCGGTGTTCTTGGGCGTGCTGCTGTTCGGCCGCAAGAAGGTGAGCCCGAAGTTCTACATGGTGTCCGCGTGGCTCGTGTGGTTCGGCTCGTGCTTGTCGGCGCTGTGGATTCTCATCGCGAATTCCTGGATGCAGACCCCGGCCGGCGGCGTGCTGAACGAGGCGGGCAACGAGGCGGTCATCACCGACTTCTTCGCCGCGGCGTTCAACCCCTCCATTTTCGCCCGCTACACCCACACGGTTGATGCGCTGCTCATCATGGGCGCTTTCTGCGCGGTGGCCGTGGCGGCGTGGTACCTGCTGAAGGGCCGCCACACCGAGTTCGCCATGAAGACCATGCGCATCGGCGCGGTAGTGGGCATCATCACCAGCTGCCTGATGATTGTGTTCGCGCATGCGTCGGCTGTGGTGGTGTACGAAGAGCAGCCCACCAAGCTGGCCATGATGGAAGGCATGTACGAGTCCGAGGTGCCGCCGCTGTACGCCATCGGCATTGTGGACGAGGAGAATCAAGAGGTGCTGGCGCCCTTCGCCATTCCCGGCGGCACCAGCTTCCTGGCCACCGGCACCTGGGACACCGAGTACCCGGGCCTGAACGATCTGGCGGAAACCGAGCAGTTCGGCGACATGAACGTCGAGGACCTGCCGGTGGGGCTGGTGTTCCAGAGCTACCACATCATGGTAGCCATGTACGGGCTCATCATGCTGACCAGCATTTTGGTGCTCATCTTCACCTTCAAGGGCGGCAAGATTGCGAAGATGCGCTGGCTGCAGTGGCTGGCGCTGCTGTCGCCCATTTGGCCGTTCATCGCCATCCAGACCGGCTGGATCACCGCCGAGGTGGGCCGCCAGCCGTGGGTGGTGTACCCCAGCGTGACCGGGCCCGAGGGCGTGGTGCTGCTGACCAACGACGGCATTTCCGTTTCCGTGTCCAACTGGGAGCTGCTGCTGACGCTGGCCCTGTTCATCGTGGTGTACCTCATCTTGCTGGTGGGCTGGTGCCGCGTGGTGGGCCGCTTCATCAAGGAGGGCCCGGTGAATCCGGACGCGAAGGGCCAGGTGCCCATGGTGGCTACGGCTGCTGCCGGCGCTGGTGCCGGTGAGGTCGAGGCCGAGAAGGCGCCCGAGAGCCTGGCGGTTGCGGAAATCGAGGAAGTGGTGGAGCTGCAGGGTGGCGAAGATGGGCTGCCTCCGTTCGCCACGATCGAAGAGGCGAAGGACGCCGCCGCTGCGGGCGAAGCTGCTGACGCCGCTACCGAGCCCACCGATGCTGAAGGGAGGGCGTAGGCGCTATGGTTACGTTCACGTTTCTCAATGTCCTGTGGTTCTTTCTGATCTTTGTGCTGATTGCCGGCTATTTCGTGCTGGACGGTTTCGATCTGGGTATCGGCGTGCTGTACCCGTTCGTGGCGAAGAATTCCGAAGAGAAGGCCATTCTGCGCCGGTCCATCGGGCCGGTGTGGGACGGCAACGAGGTGTGGCTGCTCACCGCGGGCGGCGCACTGTTCGCGGCATTCCCCAACGCGTATGCCACCACGTTCTCCGGCTTCTACCTGGCGGTGATGCTGGTGCTGTTCGGCCTGATTGTGCGCGCGGTGAGCTTTGAGTTCTACGCCGCCGACAGCGGTTGGCGCAAGCTGTGGGACGTGTGCTTCTTCCTGGGCTCCCTGCTGCCGGCGTTGCTTTTGGGCGTTGCGGTGGGCAACATTTACGCCGGCATTCCCATGGACGCCGCCGGCAACTACAACGGCATTCCGCTGCTGGGGCTCATCACCCCGTTCACCCTGCTCACCGGCGTGCTGGGATTGGTCATGTTTCTGGCGGCCGGCGCTTGCTGGGGCGCGCTGAAGGCACCGAAGGGCTCGCCCGTGCAGCAGCGCATGGCGAAGCTGCGTATTCCGCTGCAGGTGGCGGCGCTGGTGCTGTTCGTGGTGATTTCCGTGTACGGCCACTTCATCATTCAGCCGGCCATGGCTCCTGAGCTGGGCGTTCTGCGCTGGGTCTTCGCCATTTTGTGCGTGGGGCTGCTGGCGGCCTCCATCGTCATCCCCATGAAGAAGGACTGCGACCTGGGGGCTTTCCTCACGCAGTCCGGCAGCATGATCTCGCTGGTGATGCTGCTGGCGTGCTCGATGTTCCCCGTGCTGGTCACCGCTTCGGCGGACAGCATTGGGCCCTCCATCGAGATCATGAACTCTGCCTCTTCCGAGCTGTCGCTGCTGTGCATGAGCATCATCCTGTGCATCGGCCTGCCGCTGGTGCTGGTGTACCACGTGATCATCTACCGCACCTTCCGCGGCCGCGTGAATCCGGAGAACCTGGGCCACTAGGCTTTCCGGCGCGCGTTTTTTGCGAACAAAAGGGCGACCCGTCATCCATCGGCGGGTCGCCCTTTTTTCGTGCGGTGAGGTTGTTCGCGGCGGCGGTTAGCTGAGGCGCTTGCCCAGCTCGGCGGCGGCTGCGGCCTTGTCGAAGTTGCCGCCGGTGGCCTTGGTGAGCGACCCCATCACGCGACCCATGTCGCGCTTGGTGGTGGCGCCGGTTTCCGCCAGCGTGGTGTCGATGAGCGCCATCAGCTCGTCGCCGGAGACCTGCTTGGGCAGATACTCTTCCAAAATGGCCACCTGCTGGGTGAGCAGCTCGGTGCGCTCGGGATTGTTTCCCGCCTTGATGGAGCCGTCCAGCGTTTCGCCGGTTTGCTTGATGACGCGCTTGAGCATGGCGTCCACGTCGGCCTCGGTCACGTCGCGGCGTTCGTTCACTTCGATGGCCTTCAGCTCGGTGTGAACCTGGCGCAGAATGTCGCGACGCGCCTTGTCGCCGGCCTTCATGGCCTTCTTGATTTCGTCCTGCAGCGCTTGATACTCCATGGTCGTCCTTCCTTAAGATTCCGGTCTTGCAAAAGTATAGTCCACTGGTCTTCTATATAATGAAACGGTTTTGAGCCTATCCGGGAGGTGCCCCATGCGACCGATGCCCACGTCTGTTCTCGACCCGCGCATTAAGAAGGTCTGGCGAATCAACGATGCTATCTGGATTACCATTGCCGCGCTGTGCGTGGTGCTGCCGCTGGGAATTGCGGCGCTGGCTACCGAGGACTCGCTGGTGTTTCTGCTGGCGGTGATCGCCGCCATTGCGGCGGTGGCGTTGTACGTGCTGTGCCTGGGGGTGCTCCCGCCCATTCGCTATCAGCGCTGGCGCTACCAGTTGACGGAGGATTACCTGGAAATTGCTTTGGGCATCGTCTGGCGCAAACGGTTCATCATCCCGTTCATTCGCGTGCAGAACACCGATACGCGCCAAGGGCCCATTATGCGGGCGTTCGGTCTGGCCAGCGTCACGGTGGCCACGGCTGCGGGCGAACACGTGATTCCCGGCCTGGACGTTGCGCAGGCGGAAGCGGTGCGCGACAAGGCGGCCGAGTTGGCCCGTCTGGCGCGGGAGGACGTGTGATGGAACAGGAATCGGTTCGCCATCATCCGCACCATTCGTTCATCTGGTTGGGCGGCCTGCGCACGCTGTTCCTCGTGCTGTGGTGCGCCGTCATCGGCGCTTTTTCGGGCATTGCGGCGCTCGTCTCCGAGCTGGCGGAATACGGCAGCGGCCACGCTTCGGGCGCCGGCATGCTGGTGGCCGTCATCATCGGTGCGTTGCTGCTGTTTATCCTGGTGGTGGCGGTGCTCTGCTTCGGCATTCGCTGGGTGCAGTGGCGGCACTTCTGGTACGAGTTCGACCCCGCCGAGTTCAGCATTTTCAGCGGCGTCATTTCGAAGAAGAAGACCCACGTGCCCTACACGCGCGTGCAGTCAGTGGATCAGAAGGCCAGCCTCATCCAGCGCATTTTGGGGTTGTGCGTGGTGTCCATTGATACCGCAGGCGGTGCTAGCAACAAGGCCATCACCATTCCCTATGTGACGAAATCGCAGGCGGAAGAGCTGCGTAACCAGTTGTATATGCGCAAAGCGCAGCTGACGGGCGTGGTGGGAACGGCGAATGCGGCGGCCGCGGTGACGGGTGTAGCGCCGGCTTCCGCGGGCAACATCCTGGACGGCGCCTCCGACTTCGCCAATTCCGCAACCGGTCTGTTCGACGCTCCTGGCAGCTTTCAGCAGGCGCCCAGTTTCGAATACGGCCTCACCAACAAAGAGCTGCTGTTCACGGGCCTGTTCAACAACACCTCCTTCATGGTGGTCGTGGTGGGTTTGGTGGCCTTCTTCGGCCAGATTTTGCAGGGGCTTGTGGACGTGGTTCCCAATTCCGACGCGGTGCTGGAATCCACGGTGGAGAACATGGTGGCCCGCGAAGGGGCGCTCATGGCCGGCGGTATTGCCATTGGCGGGTTTGTGGCCATCTGCCTGGTCATTTGGGCGCTTTCCGCCGTGGGCACCATGCTCAAGTTCGGCGGTTTCAAGGCGCGTCGTCGCGGCGACCGCATCGAGGTGGAGCGCGGCATTCTGCAGCACCAGTTCCAGGGAGTGGCCATGGACCGCGTGCAGTCGGTCATCATCAGCCAGAGCTTCGTGCGCCGCATCATGGGCTATTGCGAGATTTCGCTGGGGAAGATCGACGCCGCTTCTGGTAGCAACAGCGAGGCGGAGGGCGGCAACAAAGACGGCACCGCTGGCAAGGTGGTGGTGCATCCCTTCGTGAAGAAGAGCGAGTGCGCCCGCATTATTTCCGGGCTGTTGCCGGAGTTCTCCGACATGCCCACTCAGGTCACGCCGGTGGCGAAAGTGGCCCTGCGTCGTGCCGTCATTCGCCGCACGCTCTGGCAGGGCGCGGGCTTCTGGATCATCGTGTTCGCGGCGCTTTGCCAGGGCGGCATGCATCTGGCCGCCATGCTATCGGACGACCCGGAGTTGTGGGACATGCTGTTCATCTTCGATTACGGCGCGGCGTTTTTGTACGCGGCCGGCGTGGTGTGCATGATTGTGAATTGCATCGGCGCTGTGCTGTGGGCACGCGAGAGCAGCTTCGCCGTGAACCGCCGCTTCATGCAGGTGAGCAACGGCGGCATCGGGCGGGAGAGCATCACCTTCCCGCGCCAGAAGATCCAGTTCGGCTGCACGCGCAGCAACCCGTTCCAGCGGCGAGCGCACACGGTCACTCTGCGCGCCACCATCGCGGCAGGTATCGGCGGCACCACCATCAGCCTCATCGACGCGCGCGAAGAAGCCGGAGCCGCCTGGCTCCAATGGCTCGAACCCCGGAGGTAGCTCTTTCCCGGAATTGCTGTTGCCAAACCGTAAGATTCATGGCAGTATTTGCTAACTGCACCATTAGCACTACAAGCAGAAAAGCGGGACAAGGCGTGACCAAAGCACTACGCGAGATACTTCTCGACGCGAACACTGATCCAGCCGGATCAGGGGTTTTGCGTGGCTTTGCCATGGCTTCTTGGTTGAAAATAAGCTTCGGGGGGGGGGCATTCTAGGAGGATAATTCCTCCGGTGTCCAGCAAAGGGGCGCCTGGCGCCGTCGACCCGGCAACCGCTAAATTCAACCCGCTCAACTTCACCATAACGGAATATTTTTCGGCCGCATCCCTTCGGGGGCGGCTTTTCGTGCGCCCTTTTCGTCTGCGCGGGAAGGGTTGCTTCGCCATGTCTTTTCTCGTGCCCGCACTGCGAGGGGTTTCGCCTCGCGCGCCGCGGCATGCATTCTCGCCAATTCCTCAGAAGGGCCGCGAAACGATGCCTTGCAGAGCCGACCCGATGCGGGCATCGTTTCCTGGTTTTTCTGAGGGTGGAAATAGGGGTTTGAAATTCCCGACAGCGATGAGCGCGCTGTAGGGGACGAGGTCAGGAGTAGTGATGACTGGAGAAAAAACGAACACAAAGCTGCTCAAGTGTTTCTTTGCGTTCGCGCTGGTGCTGGGGCTGTGCGTGCCTTCTTTGGGCTCGTCGGCGTTCGGCAACCCGGACGGCGAGGTGACGTTTACCGAGGTGAACGACATCATGACCGACGACGCGGCGAGCGCGGAAGGCGACGCGACCGCCGATGGCGACACGCCGGAGCAGGGCGACGAATCAGATGCGGAAGGCGAAGCGGCCCCGGCTGACGACACGGAAGTTGTCGGCAACGAGGAGCCTGCAACGGACGCCGACATCATGGTCGCCAGCGAGCTCGACGAAGAAGGCGACGGCATCGCGCCATTGGCAGATTCCGCTGCAGGTGCCTTCACCGTATCCGGTGGTACGGCTGGTGTTGACTATGAATATGCGTCCGGTGTGCTGACAATCAAGACGAGCACCCCGCTCACAATTCGCAACACAGACCCGAACACCCAGACCACCGATCGTATTGCAATCCAGAGCGGAGCCCATGCGGATATCACTTTGGATGGCGTGTTTATTGTTACGGGTGCGGGTGCGCCGATCGGTCTACCTGGTACGGAAAATACGCGCGCGCATATTACGCTCGCGGATGGAAGCGTTAACAAGCTTGTTGCGACGGCCAATTACACGGCTGCTATCCAGTGTGAAGGCACCAATGTGCTTGTGATAGATGACGAGGTGCGCAACTCCACCGAACTTCATGGCAATGTTGATGACCTTGATTCCCAGGTTGTGCCCGCAGAGGGACGTATTGGGGCTCAGGTAACCCTCGGCAACGGCACCGTGCTTCCTGCAGGGTCCAGCGTGGATGGGCTGTCGAGCCCGAACCCTGGGACGCTGTATGCTCGGGGCGGTCCCTATGCGGCAGGTATTGGCAGCAAAGGTGGATCGGCGCGTACGCCTGGCGGCATCATGATCTTTAATGGTGGCATTATTCGTGCTGGCGCATATGGCGGTGTTTCTACTGCCGCATCGATTTCTGGGCTGGATAACGTCTTTGCCGATGGCTCTCCGTCTGCGTCAAGTGGGAACGATTCTGCTGGTACTGGTATTGGCGGTGGAGACTATTGTGGTGCTACGCAAATGGTTTTCAACAACGCTAAGGTTTTTGCGTACGGCTCGTATCATGGTGCCGCCATCGGCAGTGGTTGGCACAGTGCGACCGCAGGTGATATCTTCATCAACGGTGGATATATCTGCGCTCAGGGCTATGATCATGGCAACGCGTTCGGCCGTGGTTGCGGTGGAAATAACACCAATCACATCATTAAGGTTTCGGGAGGAACCTTGCTTCCTTATGTGAGCGGAAGCAACTCCCACCTTGGTGGCTCTGGCGGTAACGTCATTATTACCGGCGGCTCCGTCCATGCGACCAAGTTCGAGCCTAACGCTTACAACACCGACACTGACACCTTTATCTCCAATCCCAGCGCAAGCGACCAGGTCTTTATGCTTACCATCGACCTGAAGGATTCCGACGGCTTGGGCGATGCCGCAAATGGTGGCCCGGTAAAGATCGACAACTTCGCGCTTACCATCACGGGCAGCGACAAGACCTACGGCTCCCCCTCGTTCCTCGACGACGGCAAGCTGTACATCTGGCTTCCCAAGTCCGTCACCCAGGGCGACAAAGAAGTGCGCGTAGACCTGACTGTCCAGAAATACGATGCCGAAACGGGCACCTACGTAAGTACTCCCGTCGATACCCTCTTTATTCAGAAGCCGACCGAATCCGGCGGCCACATGAAGCGCTTCCTGTTCTTCGATTTCCCCGAGGACTTCAGCCATGCTCTTCAGAAGGACTACGATGGTCTGGCTTTTGAGCCGTGGGTTCTGAGCGAAGACAATGCGATTACCTATGTCAATCCGACTGACGGCACGGTACAAACGCTGAACAAGAGCGGCTACTCCGATGTGCTGAAGAAGGACCTTGTCCAGTTCAGCTATCAGGCGCTGGACGAGAACGGCAAGCCCTCTGGTCCGCTTTCGGCAGAAGGGGCGGATGCCCTGCCGGCTGATGCTGGTTCTTTTGAAATCACAATGACTTCGTATCAGTACGCGGAAAATGCTACTTTTGCGAACAGCTATTACGGCCATCGCGCGACGGGCAATGCGGTCATCAACACCGTGCCCTCTGCCATTGTTTCGCTGAAGGCGGCTTGGGGCAAGACTGATGGCAACAAGTCCGACGCGTTCGACAAGCTGGTCGTGGTGGCCGACGTCACCAGCGGCAAGGGCACTGCCACTACCTGCAAGGCGCCCACCGGCGAGATCGAGATTGTGGTGGACGGCGAAGTGGTGGAAACCGTGCCGGTGGTGTACTCCGACGCCGGCGTGACCAACGCCAACACCACGGTGGTTACTTCCGAAACCGCTGCCAAGAACCTGATCGATCAGGCAATTGCCAACAACAAGCTGAACAACGCGTCGCTCTTCCGTATTGCCTCGCTGCCGCTGGATTCGCTGGTGGCCAACGAGCCCGCTGCGCAGGCGGACGCGGCCGACGAAACCTACAAGGGCTACGACGGGCGCGAGCACGGCATTTTCGTTCACACCATCGAGGTGTCCAAGAACGACTACCTGATGCCCGCTACTCCCAACGGCGATAAGCACACGGTGACCGTGAACTACAAGCCGGCCAAGAACTACTTCAAGTCTCTCGGCTTGGAGGACAACAACCTGCTGGAGGAGATCGAGGTTGAGCAGGTAACGCCCGACTCCGGCGTGACGCCTGGTCCTGGCAGCACCGTGGTGGAGGATGACCCCACCGACCCGGACAACCCCGGCGGCGATCCTACCGACCCGGATAACCCGGGCGGCAATCCTTCCGACCCCAGCAACCCGTCCAACAAAGAACTGGTGAAGAACTACACCGTCACCGGCACCTACGGCACCAACAACGGCAAGATTGAGTTCACCATCAACTCGCCCAGCTTCGGCGCTTTCGAAATTACCAATAGCGATGGCGCGGTGATCGACGTAATCAAGCCGGAGCTGGTCACGGATGCCAACGGCAACCCGGTGCGCAACGGCGACAACCTGCAGTACAAGGTGACCTTCGACATGGTGAGCGCCGGCGCGTCCAAGGTGACCATGGTCCAGAAGGCTACCGGCGGCTACACCAAGTCCACCTTCAACTTCGACGTGACCGTGTACCCGAACCCCGGCGACGCGCCGAAGATCGACGTAAAGGTGGAGACCGAGAACCTGGGCAACCCTGCCACTCCCGATGCCGATGTGGCGCCGGACGGCATGGCGCAGCCGGGCGACACCGTTCGCTACACCGTCGTCGCTTCCAACACGGCAGCCGGTACCGCGTGGCAGACGCCCGAGGTGTCCGACGTGACGTCCGAAAACGTGACCATCGACCCGGATTCCATCGAAGTGGCCATCAATTACCCCACTCCCTCCGATACTCCGGAAGTGGACGAGGACGGCAACCCCATTCCGCAGCCTGAGCCTGTTTGGGTGAAGCCGGACCCCAGCACCTATACCATCAAGGATGGCAAGGTGGTCTTCAAGACCGACTCCAGCGTGTACGGCGGCCATTCGCTGGCTGTGCGCTTCAACGCAACCGTGAACCCCGGTACGTCTGATCGCGACAAGGATCACAAAGACCCGGTGGAGATTGAGAACAGCCCCTCGGCCGACGGCACCTACGGCATCAACGAGAACCCGGACACGAGCGGCACCAACCCTGGAGCGAAGCGGGATATTCCCGATGCGAACATTAATGCCGAAGATCCCGCTCCTCTCACGGTCATTCCCGACGACGTTGCCCCGGGTGATCTGAAGGTGACGAAGACGGTCAAGAATCTGTCTCGCAGCAACTCCGACCGCGCGCTGGTGGGCGACGAGCTTGAGTTCACCATTGTGGTGACCAACAAGACCCCCGACAGCTGCCTGTACAACGCGTTTGTGCTGGACCCGCTGCCGAAGGGCGTCACCTATGTGGCTGGTTCGATTTCCGGCGTGGATTCTGAGGGCAAGCCGCTGAAGGTGACGGATTCCGCCTACAACGCCAGCTTGAACGCCATTGGCCTGTATGTGGGCGACCTCTATTACGGCGAAACGGCCACCGTGACCTTCAAGACGAAGGTGGGCTCCGACGCGCGTGAGGGCGGCGCGGACAATGTGGCGGTTTCTTCCGGCGATCAGCCGACGAAGGAGAAGGATCCGGACAAGGACAAGCCGAACGACCCGAGCGACCCGTCCGACCCCAGCGACCCGAGCAACCCGGGCGGCGATCCGTCTGACCCGAGCAACCCGGACAAGCCCCATTATCCGAACAACCCGGTGGACCCGAGCGATCCGGACAAGAAGCCGGTGTTGCCCACCGACCCCGACGACCTGGACAAGAACGTGCCGGGCAAGGATCCGAACCCTGACCCCACGAAGCCTAGCGTGAACGTGGACATCGACGGCGACGGTATTCCGGATGTGAACATCGACACCGACGGCGACGGCGAGCCGGACATCAACATTGTGGACAAGGACGGCGACGGCAAGCCGGACTACATCGATCCCACCGACCCGTCGATTGACCCGACTGACCCGGAAACTTGGCCGAAGCCGGATGTGAACATCATCGACAAGGACGGCGATGGCAAGCCCGACCCCATCACCCCCGACACCGACCTGGTGCCCGATGTGAACGTGGACACCAACGGCGACGGAAAGCCGGATGTGAACGTTGACACCACCGGTGACGGCAAGCCGGACACCAACATCGACGAGGACAAGAACGGCACTCCCGACGACAAGGAAGACCAGCCCGGTGGCGTTGACCCGAGCGATCCGTTCTGGGGCGACAAGACCGGCATGACGCCGGAGGACCTGGACGAGTTCATCGAGGAGCTGCCCATCACCGGCGACAACGAGGACAATCCTGCGTCCCCTGGCGTGGTGCTGCCCTCCGACCCGAACATGAGCAACATCACCATCACCAAGACGGCCGAGAACCTGGACCACACCGACGGTTACACCTACGTGGGCGACAAGGTGCGCTACACCATTACCGTGGCGAACTCCCAGGTAGATTCCGCTTGGATGGCCGTGGTGGTGCGCGATGACGTGCCGGTGGGCGTGGAGCCCATCGCCGGCAGCTTCAAGGTGATTCTGGCCGACGGCACCGAGGTGGCCGTTCCCGACAACGCCTACGACGCCTCTACCCGCATCCTGGCGGTGAACATGGGCGACGTGGAAGGTGGCACCAACGTGCGCTTCATCTTCGACGCCGAGATTGGCGAAGAGGCGCTGGACTCCGACGTGGGCAACATTGCGAAGGCCTACGGTTCGCTGCCCAGCGGTATTCCCGGTGACGAGCTGAACAACAAGGCGCAGCCGGGCACCAAGTTCACCCCCAGCCAGGGTTGGCCGGCTTACGAGGCCACCCATGCCGGTATCTCGAATCCGGATAAGGTGTACCCGTCCGCCAAGGTGAGCGCCACCAGCAAAGTGCGCCCCAGCCTGGACAAGAGCCTGGCCAAGACCGGCGACTTCAACGGCACCACGGTTGCCGGCTTGAGCGGCGCCGCGGTTGCGGCCCTGCTGCTGGCCCTGTTCGCCTGGCGCAAAAGGCGACAGACCTTCTAGGCCCTAACAACGACATATCCCGACCCGAGAAAGGAGCAGCCCCGACCCAGCTGCTCCTTTCGCTTTTTACGTCATCCTGAGCGAAGCGAAGGATCTTTCCCTCTCTTGTGTATTCCCCGTGGGCATTTCCTGAAGGGGCTGCGTAAGGTTTGCGGCCGGGGCGTGGAGGGTTCGCGGGGGTCTTGTGAAATGGGCGGTCGTTCATAACCGCCCCATAACTGATTGATAGCGTTTTCGCCCGTTGGTCGCAGAGGCCCCGCGAAAGCGTTCAGAAGCGGTGCGGCTTGGCCCCTGCGTTGGCCGCCGGTGATGCCCGTCATCGGCCGACGAAAGGAACCATGTGCGGTACCCTTCCCTTCTCTCGCATTCGCTGCGCCACCTGGGCGCGGCCGCCGCCCTCTCCGGCACCCTTCTTCTTCTGCAGCCTGGCGCCGCGTTCGCGGATTCGCCCCTGACTCCCGATTCGCCCGACGTTGCGGCGACGGTCGATGCTCTTGTCGAGCAAATTCCCTCTGAAGCGGACCGTTCTCCCGCGAAGGTGGAGGGGCGCTCGCCTGTTCAGGCGGCTGCGGAAATCACCAAGAACTTCGCCGAGGCGTCTCCGCAGCTGGAAAGCATGGGAGAGCTGGGCGTTTCCATTGAGAATCTGGCCGCCGAAGCCGAGCGGCAGAAAACCAAAGAGATAGAGCTGGCCTACATCGAGGCGGCCATGCAGGAAGAGGCCGAGGAGCGCGCCCGCATTGCCGAAGAAGAGCGGCGTGCTGCGGAAGCGGCGGCGCAGCGGCAGGCGCTGGTGGACACGGCGCTCGCGCAAGTGGGTACGCCGTATGTGAGCGGCGGGGCCGCACCGGGCGGGTTCGACTGCTCGGGCCTGGTGAAATACTGTGTGGCGCAGATCTACGGCTATGAAATGCCGCGCACGGCCGCAGCGCAGGCGGGGGAGGGCGAAAGCGTTTCCTTCGATGAACTGCAGCTGGGCGACCTGTTGTTCTGGGGCAGCGGCAGCGGCATATACCACGTGGCCATTTACGTCGGCGACGGCCAATACGTCCACGCCCCCCGTCCCGGCCAATCCGTCAAAGTCCAAACCCTGGAAAGCTACACCCCCACTTTCTCAAAGCGTTTGAGTTTGTAGGACCGCATGGTCACAAACATGCGGTGTTTCGGTTTGTGAACGCAGGAGCCTTGCAGCCGCTGCGGTAAACTGGGGGCTCACGATTCGAAAGGATTCGCTGTGGATACCATGTTTATCGACGAGTTGGCTTCGGCGGCGCCCACTCCGGGCGGCGGCGGGGCGGCTGCTTACTGCGGGGCGCTGGCGACGGCGCTGGCCAGCATGGTGGGCAACCTCACGGTGGGGAAGAAGTCCTTCCGCGCGGTGGAGCCGGAAGTGCGCGCGTCGTTGCAGCGGTTGGAGGCCATTCGCGGCCGACTGCTTCAGCTGATCGACGCTGACGCGCAGGCGTTTGCGCCGCTGGCTGCCGCCTATCGTATGCCGAAGGAGACGCCGGAAGAGCAGCAGGCTAAAGAGGCCGCCCTGCAGCAGGCGCTTGTGGGTGCCACTGAGGTGCCGCTGCAGATCATGGCCGAGTGCGTGGCCGCGCTGGTGGAAACCGACTTCATGGCCCGCAACGGCAGCCGCATGGCCCGTTCCGACGCCGGCGTGGCGGCGGTGTTCGCGAAGGCGGCGCTGCAGGGCGCCAGTCTGAATGTGCTGATCAACGTGGGATCGCTGGCAAGCGAAGCGGACGCGCAGGACTATCGCGCCCGCATGGACCATTTGCTGTCCGAAGGCGAAATCCTCGCGGACGAAATTTACGCCTTCGTGGTGGATAGTTTGGATAGCTAGACTGTCATCTCGACCGGAGGCCGAAGGCCGGAGTGGAGAGATCTTTTCGGCTGGAGAGATCCTTCGACTCCGCACTTCGCGCTCCGCTCAGGATGACAGGGGTGGACGTATTTGGATAGTTTGGAGTGACAATGGCTGATTTGCTTTTGGGGAAGCCGGTGGGGGATGGCCTTTCGGAGGCGACGGCGGCGCAGGTGGAAGAGCTCAAGGAGCGCGGCGTGCAACCGACGCTGGCCATTGTGCGCGTGGGCGAGCGTCCCGACGACCTCTCCTACGAGCGCGGCGCCTGCAAGCGGGCGGAAGCGCTGGGCATCGAGGTGCGCAAGTTCGTGCTGCCCGCCATCGGCGACATTCTGCCGGGCCCCAAAGGAGACGGCCCGGCCCAGATAGCCTCGAGCCTTGAGCGCCAGCTGTTCGACACCGTCGAGCGCATCAACCTCGACCCTTCCATCCACGGCTGCCTGCTGCTGCGCCCGCTGCCAGAGGGCGTGAACGAGGAGCGCATCTGCAACGCACTCAGGCCGGCGAAAGACGTCGACGGCATCACGGCGGCGTCTCTGGCCGGCGTGTTCATGGACACCGGCGTGGGCTTCCCGCCCTGCACCGCGCAAGCCTGTGTGGAAATCCTGGACCACTACGGCATCAACCCCGAGGGGAAGAACATCGCCGTGGTGGGCCGCAGCCTGGTAATTGGCAAGCCGGTGGCCATGCTGCTGCTGGCCCGCAACGCCACGGTCACCCTGTGCCATTCCCGCAGCGCCGACTTGCCCGCCATCTGCCGCGAGGCGGACATTGTGGTCTACGCCACCGGTCGCCCCCGCGCCTACGGGTTGGAATATTTCGCAAACGGCCAGATCATCCTGGACGTGGGCATTAATGTGGACGAAGAGGGTAACCTGTGCGGTGACGTGCATTTCGCCGAAGCAGAGCCGGTGGTGGAGGCCATTACGCCGGTGCCGCGCGGTGTTGGCTCGGTGACCACGGCGGTGCTTATGCGCCACGTGGTGGAAGCGGCCGCGCGCGCATGAGGTTGCTCGACCGAAGGACATTCGTAGCGGGCGCGGCGGCCCTGGTAGCTGGTGCGGCGTTCGGCTGTGCGCCGTCGGGCGCCTCCGCAGGTGGCGAGGAAGAAGCCCCCACCTTCGTCAGCCCCTACAACTGGGAGGGTCTGCAGCGGGGCGACCTGCGCTGGGACTATTTCGAAGGCGACCAGCTGCGCTCGCGCTGGGGCATCGACGTGTCGGAGCACCAGCAGTTCATCGATTGGCTGCAAGTGGCCGAAGCCGGCGTGGAGTTCGCCTTCGCGCGCATCGGCTATCGCGGCGCTACCGAAGGGGTCGTCGGAGAGGATGACTACTTTTTCGTGAACATCGAAGGAGCGGCCCGGGCCGGCATCCAGGTGGAAAGCTACTTCTTCTCCCAAGCGGTGAGCGAAGAGGAGGCTCAAGAGGAAGCCGCCTTCGCCATCGCCCAGGTGCAGGAGGCGAATCGCCAGGGGGCCGGCATCTCCATCATCGCCTACGACCACGAGCCGGTGGAAATGGAAGGCGCCCGCGCGAACTCCCTGGGCTCCGACCAGCTGACCGCCAACGCCCAGGCCTTCTGCCGCGCTGTCGAGGCCGCCGGTTTCCAGCCGCTCATCTACGGCAACCGCCGTAGCCTCTTCCAGCTGTCGCAAGAGCTGCGCGACGCCACGCCCCTTTGGCTGGCGGAGTACAACGCCCCCACCCCGACGGCGCCCCTCAGTTTCCAAATCTGGCAATACAGCTGCACCGGCGAAATCCCCGGCATCCCCACCAACGTCGACCTCAACATCTGGTTCGAGGAATAACGCGCCATTGCTATAATGGCATCGCTCATAATTCGCCGGCACGCAAGGGAAGAGGGGCCCCATGGCTGATGCTGAAGAGAAGATTCGTAAGGCGCTGCTGACGTTCATGGAGCGCTTCCCCTACGACGCCATTTCCGTCCAGGGCATCTGCGACGAAGCGGGCCTCTCGCGCAAAACATTCTCCCGCCATTTCGCCAGCAAGGAAGACGTGGTGACGGCTCAGCTGCGGGCGGACATCGCAGCTCCCACGGCCACTGTGCTCTCGGTGCTTTCCGCCGCCCCCTTCAACGATTCGGCTCGTATACTGCTGCTTCACGCCTATTCCGCCTTCTACGACCGGCGCGCGTTCTACACCAGCGTGGCGAAGGTACTGGGATTGCCGTGGCTTTCGGAGCAGGTGATGGCGGCGGGGAAGTGGATCGGCACTGTTCCCTACGAAAAGGACGATATCACCGATGAGCGAGAGATGGATTTCGTGGTCACGCTTTACAGCGGCATCACCGCCACGGTGCTATGTTGGTGGCTGCAGAACGACTTTGTCCTCTCGCCCGAACGGGTGGTGGACCTGGTGATCAAGTGGGTCTACGACGGCTCGCCCTCGGGCGCCGACTTGTCTGTTTAAGCGCCGGGCGGGACACCTCTTGTCCCAAAACGCCCCGTTTCGGACATGTCGCGCGCAACTTTCGCCAAACGGGCCATGTCAAGGAAAAACCTGGGAAAAACGCCCGTTGAGGCGCCCCTTCAATCCCTCATAGGATGCAAATGAGGCCGAAAGGCCCTGTGTCCGCATCGTCGCATGCGCGACGAGAGAGGAGGGAATATGAAGGAGGAAACACGCGCCACGGTGCAAGAAGGGGCGAAGCGGGGGCTTACCCGCCGGTCGTTCCTGAAGGCCACGGCGGCTACCGCAGGGGCGGCGGCCATCGCGGGCGTTGCGCTGGAGGCAGCACCGGCCATCGCGGAAGGGGAATCCGCGAAGGAGGAGATTTACCAGGGGCTCTGCCGTGGCAACTGCGGCGGCGGCTGTCGCATTAAGGTGACGGTGCGCGAGGGCAAGGTGGTGAAGACCGGTCCGACGGTGGACGAGGACCCCATGGAGAACCTCATCTGTGCCCGCGGCTACACCCACACCCAGCGCATCTACGCCCCGGAGCGGATCCAATTCCCCATGCGCCGCGTCGAGGGCACTCCGCGCGGCGGCGGTGAGTTCGAGCGCATCAGCTGGGACGAAGCCATCAGCTACATCTGCGACCACTGGAAGCAGTACCAGAAGGAGTTCGGCGACTCGTCGATTGCCTATTCCTATGGCGCCGGCACCTACGCGCAGAATTACTACGTGTACATGCGCCTGTTCAACAGCCTGGGTGCCACCAAGATCGCTCAGGAAAACGACATGACCATGCTCAACTACTCCTGGAAGATGCTGGGCATGTCGCTGTACATGGTGGGAAACAGCCGAAAAGACCAGGTGAATGCCCATACCACTTTCATCTGGGGTTGCAACGCCTCCATCGGCACTTTCAACCGCTGGAAGTACCTCATGGCGTCACGGGACCGCGGCGGCCGCTTGATCGTGATCGATCCCACCTTCACTGTTGCGGCGCAAAAAGCGGACCTATGGGTGCCGATTAAGCCGGGCACCGATGCCGCGCTGGCCATGGCCATGGTTCGCTATTGGCATGAGAACGGCAAGGACGACCAAGCCTACTTGGCCTCGATGACGGTGGCGCCGTTCCTGGTACGCCAGGACACCCTCACGTTCCTGCGCTCCGACGAGGCGGGTATCGAAGCGGAACGGGAAGCGGGCGCTGTTACCGGAGGCGGCTTTGGTTTAGGCACGAGCGAGGGCGAAGGCAGCTATCCGATTGTGGCCATAGGGCCCGACGGTCAGCCGGGGCTTCTGCGTGATATTGCCGCGCCGGCTGTTGAGGGAACGTTCGAAGTTAACGGCATCCCTTGCAAGACCGCCTACACCATGCTGCTCGAGCGCTGCGACGAATGGGACATCTCCGCCGCGTCCGCCAAGACGGAAATTCCGGAAGACACTATCGTCCAGCTAGCAGAGCTGTACTTGGAAGGCCCCACTATGCTGCACACAGGTTTCGGCATCGATCATCGCGGGAATGGGGACGGCGCCTCCCATGCCCTGTGCGTGCTGCCTCTGGTATCGGGCCAGATTGGGCAGCCGGGTATGGGCATCACCGGCAACCTGGCTGGTGCCACCACCGGATTCGCCGGCGACAACTGGATGACCGTGGTCACCAGCAAGATGAAACCAGGTGCCACCACCAATATGAGCTACATTCCCCAGATCATGGAAGAGCAGCAATGGTGTGGCCAGCCGATGCACCTGAAGAGCATCTTCTTCTATGCGGGCAACCCCCTGGGCAGCTACTCCGGCACCACTGCTTTGCGCGAAGCTTTCGAGGAAGTAGAGCTACTCATCACCGCCGACACCGTCTGGTCCGACACCGCGAAGTACTCCGACGTGGTGCTGCCGGTGCCCCATTGGTTCGAATACGAAACCTACCGCACCTGCCCCAACGACTATCTGGATTTCAACGATGAGTGCATTCCGCCGCAATTCGAATCGAAGCCGGACACCGAGATCATCAGCCTGCTGGGGCTGGGCATGGACCTGGGCCCCGAGTTCGAGTTCACGAACGCGGAAATCCACGCCATGTTCCTGGACACCGACGTCGCCCGCGACCAATACGGCGTCACCTGGGAAACCCTGAAGCAGCAGAAGCACATGAAGATGGCGCCGGACGAGTTCTACTACGGCAACCAGTTCATCCCCTTCGCCACTGAAACCGGCCGCGCGGAGTTCTTCTTCGAGAACCCGGTGCCGGAGTTCGACAAGAGCCGTGAGCTGGACAGGGAGCTCTACGCGTTGCCCTTCCAAAGCGACCAGCTGGAAGACTACGACACCAATCCGCTGCGGGAGAAGTACCCGCTGAACCTCATGACCCATCGCGACAAGTTCAAGGTGCACACCGCCTTCGCGAAGTGCCCGTGGCTGCTGGAGATTCAGCCGGAGCCCACCATCGAGATGAACCCCATCGACGCGGAGAAGTACGGCCTGGCCGAGAACGACTACGTGAAGTGCTACAACGACCGCGGCTTCGTGGTGCTGAAGCTGCATCTGGATCCCAGCATGCGCCCCGGCACCGCCTGGACCGAGCACACCTGGCTGGACGACCAGTACAAGGCCGGCCACTACGCCGACGTGACATCTCTGGCCTGCACCCATTTCTTCCCCACCAACACGCCGTTCGACACGCTGGTGGCGGTGGAGAAGTACGAAGAGGAGGTATAAGCGATGACCCATTATGGAATGGCGATCGACTTGAAGCGCTGCATTGCCTGTCACGGCTGCACGCTGGCTTGCAAGTCGGTGAATAATCTGCCCAACGACGTGCGCTACAACAACGTGCTCACCGACGGTGGCCAATACATGGACACCGCCCGCGGCACCTATCCCGACAACTTGTACCGCAAGTACTACCCCATGAGCTGCCAGCACTGCGAGAACCCCGCCTGTGTGAAGGTGTGTCCGGTGGGAGCCACCTACAAGGACCCGGAAACCGGCGTGGTGCGGCAGGACTCCGACAAGTGCATCGGCTGCCGCATGTGCATGAGCGCCTGCCCCTACACCGGGGTGCGCAGCTTCCTGTGGGAAGAGCCCAAGTACGCGCTGGACTTCCCCGTGGGCGACGCCGACGCGCCGGAGCACGTGAAGCACACGGTGGAGAAGTGCGTCTTCTGCTACGGCCGCCTGGCGAAGGGGGAGACTCCCGCCTGCATGGAAGTGTGCGGCGCGCTGGCCCGCCACTGGGGCGACCTGGACGATCCGGACTCCGAGATCAGCCGCCTGGTGGCCACCCGCGAGTACGAGCAGCTGCTGCCGGAAATGGGCACCAAGCCCTCCGTTTACTATCTTATTTAGGAGAAGGCCATGGTTGAGAAAGCAAAGCAGTCCCGCGGCCTGGTGGTTGCGGGGGCAATCGGCGCCGCGGTGGCGCTGGTGGGAATTGTGTTCTGGTTCATTCAGCTGTCGGGCGGCATGGTGCAGACCGGCATGCGCAACCTGGATTCGTGGGGCCTGTACATCACGATGTTCATGTTTTTCGTGGGTCTGTCTGCCGGCGGCCTGATTATTTCCTCGATCCCCAATGCATTCGGCATGAAGGGCTTCGGTGGCATTTCGAAGGTAGCCATTTGGACCAGCATCTGCTGCACGGTGGCCGCTATCGGCTTCGTGGTGGTGGACATGGGCCAGCCGCTGCGGGTGTGGGAGCTGTTCGTGTACTCGAACATGGGCTCGCCGCTTATGTGGGACATCATTGTGCTGATGGTGTACCTCATTCTGTCCGTGGTGTACCTGGTGTTCTACATGCGCTACGAAGCGGGCAAGACCTCTCATGTGGCCATTCGCGTGATCAGCGTGGTGGCGCTGGTGTGCGCCGTGCTGGTGCACTCCGTGACCGCGTGGATCTTCGGCCTCCAGCAAGGGCATGAGTTCTGGTACACGGCGCTGCTGGGCCCGTGGTTCGTGAGCTCGGCGCTGGTGTGCGGCACCGCTCTGGTGATGGTGGTGTGCATCGCGCTGCGCAAGATGGGCTATCTGGCGCTGGATCAGGCCTACATCGTGAAGATGGCGAAGATGCTGGCGGCGTTCATTGCGGTGGATCTGTACTTCTTCGGCTGCGACTTGCTGACCAGCGCGTTCCCCGGCGGCAGTGGTGCCGAAGTTGTGGACATGCTGGTGAGCGGCCCCCTGGCCCCGTTCTTCTGGTTCGAGGTTATCGGCTGCGCCGCCGCGATGGTGGTGTGCCTGGTGCCGGCGCTGCGCCGCAACGGTTGGCTGGTGGCGGCCAGTGTGGTGGCCATTCTGGGCATTCTGTGCAAGCGCGTGCAGTTGCTGGTGGGCGGATTCCAGCTGCCCAACATCCCCTTCGCCAACGTTGAGGGTCCCTACGCCATCACCTTTGGCGGCAACGGGGTAGACGTGGCCTACAGCAGCCTGGTCTACTGGCCCACGGGCATCGAGTGGATTGTAACCCTGGGCATTCTGGGGCTCGCATTCGCGCTGCTGTGCTTTGGTTTGGCGTGGTTGAACCTGAAACCGGTGGCAAAGGAGGCCTCAGTGGCGGCAAAGGCGGCTCCCGAGGCACCCGCGGCCGCGTAAAACGGGGTTGAAATACCCATATCAGCAAAAACTGTGTACTAGATCTGACCTGCGGAAATGACGAAAAAACGCAGGTCAGATCTTATATTTTGATCTGTGCAAAAATGCCCAATATGGGTATTTTCGCGCCTCGTCCCCGCACCTATGGATCGCTTGCCCGAAGAAATTCCTCAAATTCCTGGGAAATACCGTTGACTTTCTGCAAGAGTCGGGTAATATATCCTTTGCTGTTTTGAAGTGCGCCGTTACCTCAGCTGGATAGAGGGACTGACTACGAATCAGTACGTCGGGGGTTCGAATCCCTCACGGCGCACCACTTAAACACTTCGACCGCCGATTGGCGGTTTTTTCATTTCTGGGCTTTGGAGGGGGTTCAGCTATGGTCATCTTGGAGCGTCCTTATGCGTCTGATTTTCTGCTGGGCTGGCTTTCGGAATCGGGGCATCCGGTACTGGACAACTCGTTTGCCCGGGAGGTGTCGCAGCGGCGCGGCCTCAATCTGAACCTAGTGGCACCCGCCGATGCCGTCGATCGACTGAACCGCGGCGAGCGCGTGTTCACCAACTGCGAGGACGCGCTGGCGTGGATTCTGGACAACGTGGAGAACCCGGCGCTCGTGGAACCCATCCGCCTGTTCAAAGACAAGGCGGCCATGCGCCAGCTGTTCCAGCAGCTTGACCCCGACTACTTCTTCGGCGCTTACGACCTGCCCCAGCTCCGAGCGCTGGATTTCGAAGCCCAGCTGGCGGCGCACGTGCCCTTCGTGGTGAAGCCCTCGGTGGGCTTTTGCAGCGTGGGCGTGTACGTGGTGAACAATGCCTCCGACTGGCAAGCTGCCCTGGCGGCTATTGATGAGCTGGTGGACCTGTGGAGCACCACCTACCCGGAAGGGGTGGTGAACGCCCACACCTTCCTCATCGAGCAGTACATCACGGGGCAGGAGTACGCCATTGACGCCTACTTCGACGAGGCCGGTCGCACGGTGGTGCTGGACGTGCTGCAGCACGACTTCGCCTCGCCGGAAGACACCTCCGACAAGCTGTACATGACCTCGCCGCGCATCATGACCGAAATGGCGCCGCGCTTCGCGGAGTGGCTGGACCAGGTGAACCAGCTGGTGGGTGCGCGCAGCTTCCCCGTGCACGTGGAGGTGCGCGTGGGGGCCGATGGTCGCATCCGCCCCATCGAGTTCAACCCGCTGCGGTTCGCCGGGCTGGGCGGCACTGACATCTCGAAGCACGCGTACGGCTTCCTCACCTACCAGGCGTTTCTGGAGAACGCGCAAATTGACTGGCCCGCAGCCTTCGCCGGCAAAGAGGGGGAGGTATTCTCCATGTCCTTCTACGTGCCCGGCGATGCCCCGTATGGCCGCTTCGATTACGATGCCTTTGGCCTGGCGTTTCCGGGCCACTTGGAGCTGCGCCCGCTGGATGTGGAAGAAACCGGAGCCTACGCCTTCCTGTTCATGGCCACGCCGGAAGCGGACCCCACTCTGCGCCAGCGCGCCCTGACCGTGGACGTGCAAGATTTCGTCTCGCCGTTCGAGGAATAGACGAAGGGTGCGGCCTCGGGATAGGTTCGCAAAGTCATTCACGAATAGATGAGCAAGTCAATAAGAAAACCGAAATCTGCAAAATTTGGAACGGAAATGTAATTTTTCTGTTGAACTGCCGACACGAAAGTGTCATTATCCACTCTGTATCGGTCTACATAGGGTCGTTAAGTAGATGAGAAAGGCAGTTGAAATGGAGCAGGTTCAGAAAGTCGGCAAGACGTTTTTGGCGTTCTTGCTGGCGTTTATGCTCGCCTGGGGGGGGGTCTCTCCTTACCTCTAGATGAAGCCCACGCTATTGACGTAGGCGCAAACCCGGAACCAAAGGTGGACATCGCAGTGGCGGTGCCAGCCGACTACCCGGGAACCTTCCTTGACTTTAAGGCGGAGCTTACCGAAAAGCTCATCGCCCAGGGCATGAATCCGTCGGACTTCCGCATTACCGACACTGCCACGAAGATCGACACCACCGACCAAAGCAACTGGGTGGTTTACGATCATTACTACAACCAAGCTCAGTACAACACCTTTGGCTACACGGCGGAGCAGCAAAAGACGCATCCGTTCCGTGCGGCGGACAACACCCACACCACCGGCGGCGTCATCACTATGGCTTCCATCTTCGGTGGCGGCGGTACCACCAACAAGTGCCGCAACTTTATCTCCCACACCTATTCCTACGACGACAACGGCAAGGCCAACATGGTGTTTGCCGGTTACGGCACCAAGCCGCTGGTGGACTTCATGTTCTACCCGGCAACGGCTGATACCCGTCGTACCGTGAGCTTCGACCTTGACGCCTCCGTTATCGACAAGCATACGCTGCAGGGCGCAGGCTTTCTGCTGAATGCGGGCGTTGACGCGAACGGCCTGCTGCAGGGCTACGCGTTCTACATCATCCCCCGTGGCTCCAATACCAACATTCAGCAGGTGGCGGACGCCTACATCTACAAGTTGAAGAACTTCAACGCCATGAACAGCACGGCGGTGGGTGGCGATCTGGTGGCTCAGACCACCATCGACTTGGGCGCTGCGAAGAAGCTGCGCATTTCCATCGACCTGCAGAAGGACAAGACCACCGTTCAGTCTCAGCCTTACGACTCTGCAGGCAATCTGATTGGCTTTACTCCCACCAACAACTTCGTGAACATCCCTCTCGAGGTGAACGGCTACAACGGCTTCGGCCCCATCGTGGGCTACACTAGCCATGGCTGCGCATCGCTGACCGTGTTCAAGTATCTGGACTTGGAGATGGCCTTCGAGTCCAGCGCCTTCGACGCGCTGAAGACGGTGCAGTACTACCAGGGTGCCGAGCAGAAGTACTTTATCAACCTGGTGGGCGACAGCAACGACCCCGGCATTCCCAGCCCGAATCCGGACGACGCCACCAACAATGAGCAGTACGAAACCAACAAGAAGATGTTCGAAGACGGCATCAACCGCATGAATGAGAACCAGACGTTCTATCTTTCGAATGTGGATGATGGCCACGTGCTGAAGGACACCGACAAGGAGGCGGGCATTCAGGGCCTGGGCACATCGAACGGCTTCATCGCTTCTGGCGATACCCATGTTGATCTGATGGCCCAATACATCTACCAGAACTTCCTGGAGGGCGCAGTGTTCCAGCCGGAGCCCATTTTGAGCTCTATCCCGCTGGCGAACTTCTACCTGAAGAACAACGAAACCGACAAGCAGCTGATGACGGTGCACCTGCAGCACCTGAAGGCGAACAACACCACGACCGTTGTAAAGATGGAGGGTGGCTCTATTCCCGGCACCAGCGCTGGCGATGACGGCTACATCAATCAGCGGCACCTCACCATCACCGATCCCAACGGCACGGTGGTTTACGACAGCGGTTGGGTGAGTGGCAAGGACACTACCGCCCTGAACAACGACCTCACGAGCCGGTTCGAGTTCACCGCTAACAGCACGCCGGGCCGCTACGAGTTCCACTTGACGGTGCGCGACGACAAGTTCGACGACAGCGACTCCAACTCGGAGGCGCTGCACCAGTCCACCGAATTCACCACCTACATCACGGCGTTCAACGACACCGA
Organism: Eggerthellaceae bacterium; assembly: GCA_022791455.1. Lineage (GTDB taxonomy): Bacteria > Actinomycetota > Coriobacteriia > Coriobacteriales > Eggerthellaceae > Parvibacter. Next base: position 44,674 of record JAAVZC010000006.1, on the reverse strand, counting down.
CTACCCCATCATCTCGGGCGCCAACACCCACGAGAACACCGCGACTATCACCCTGACCGATACCGGCCAGGGCATTGACGAGGACGGCATTACCTTCCTGCAGGACAACCGCGGTTCCGGCGTTATCGCTTACTACTACACTACTGACAAAAACGAGCAGCTGGATGCCGAAAGCGAGAAGTGGATTCGCCTGCCCTACGCGCAGCACAGCATCTCCTTCGACTATGTGATGGACAGCACTGATCCGCTGTATGTCTGGTCGATGGATGAATGTGGCAACATCGGTTACAAGGGCGATGAGAATGGGGAGGATCAGGAAGGCAAGCCGGCCATCTTCCAGCCTACCCGCGTGGTGGTGGAAGACCCCAATGGCGACGTGATCAAGGAGTACTACGTCATTGGCGACAAGCCCATCATCGTGCTGCCGGAGGATGACGAAGTGCCCGACCCGGACGACCCCGAGAACGAATGGTTCGCTGGCTGGGAGACTCCTGGCGGCCAGCCCGTCACCCCGGGTGATGAAACCGGTCAGACTAAGCCCATTGTTCCGGACGAGAACAACACCATCGTCATCCGCCCCACCTATTCACGCGATCATGCGAATCTGGTGTTCCTGGCGAATGGCGGTACCATCACCACTAACTCTGGCGCGAAGGTGACGCAGTCGCCCTACCAGGTAGTTTCCGGTTCTTCCATCATGAAGAAGATTGAGGACATTACCGTCAACATTTCCCAGAAGGGCTACTCCTTTGCGGGGTGGAAGCTGTACAAGAACACGACCGTAGGCGTAAAGGAAACGACGGCGGACGACTACGCGTCGTTTGTGGCCACTGCCACCAACCCGGCGAACCTGCAGGATGTGTCCAGTCAGCTGGCCAAGAAGGTGTACCAGGCGGGTACTGAGGACAGCGACGAGCCGGTGGTCACCGCCGACACCTATTACCTGGTGGCCCAGTGGGAGCCGGGCAACTACACGGTGACGCTGAACGCTAACGGCGGTTCGCTTTCTGGCAGCAGCCGCATTACCAACGTTGCCTATAACCAGAACCTGACCGCGGCGGACATCTCTGGCGAGGACAAGGTGCAGACGCTGGTGGTGGACGGCCGCACTATGCCGAAGCGCCCCGGCTACTTCTTCGCCGGTTGGTCTTTGGAGAAGACGCCGGACTATGCCAGCCTGGATGACTACAACGCCAACGGCGCCTCCAAGGTGTTCAAGGCTGCGAAGGGCTACACCGCGGGAGCCGACGCCCCTGTCATGCCCGACGAGGACATCACCGTCTACTGCGTGTGGGTGCGTGACCCCTCGCTCATGCTGGTGACCTTCGACGCCAACGGCGGCAGTACCATTTCTGCCCAGTCCTACAATTCCGCGCAGATTTCCGCCGGCACCTATCAGGCGCCGCTGAACCCCAGCCGCGCCGGCTATACCTTCCAGGGCTGGTTCCTGAAGACCAACGTGTCCGAGGATGGCTCCTATGATGTGGGCGCCAAGCACGAGGGTGTGGGCACCAACTTCCTCACCTCTGGCGATCACGAGTTTGTGGCCCAGTGGACCGCGAACCCCTCTACCAAGTACACCATCGACTACTACGTGAACTCCGGCAACAAGGACGCCAACGGCGAGTACATCTACACCAAGGTGAACCACGAGCGCGAGAATTTCGACTCGCTGCGCGTCCAGGACCCGAATGATCCGGACAAGAAGCCTACCTACACCATCACGCGCACGGCGCCTACCGAAAGCACGGTGAGCATTCCCAACAGCGCCGATGCGTTCATTCCGGAAATTGAGATTCACAGCCAGAAGTATTGGCTGAACACCACCAAGACGGCGGACTACAGCGGCACGGTAACCGGTAGCCCCACGCTGTCGCTGAAGATCTACTACGATCGCTACCTGGACATTCGCGTGTTCAAGTCGAACTACTGCACCGGCAACGGTACCGTTAACCCCGCCTTCAACCAGAAAGAAGGCACCCGTCCCACGGTTTCGTGGGCGCCAGATGCCGACTCCTATGTGTCCCGCGTGACCGTTAACGGCGTGGTGCGCGACGACCTGCTGTATGGCGGCGGCGCTGGCACCTACACGCCGGCCACCGGCCTGGAGGGCACCGAGATTGTGACGGTGGAGTTCACCAAGAAGGGCACCACCCCCACGAGCCCCGTTGACCCGGGCACCACGCCCGACCCCGACGATGTGAAGCCGGACCCGCGCACCTACGTGGTGAACACCGCTGTGCACGGCTGCACCGACAACTGCACCATTACCGGCTCGAAGATCTACAAGGCCGGCGAGAACGTGACCATCGAGTGGGAGACCTGCAACAAGTCCAGCCTGCTGCGCGTGGAGGTGGACGGGAAGATCGTCGACGTTGACGGCAATTCCCTCACCTTCCAGGGCCTGGGCCAGGACCACACCGTGGACGTGTACGTGACCCCCACCACCAAGCCCTCCATTGGCGCCGAGCGCGAGAACGGCTTCTACACCATTACCGTGAATCGCTATGGCGGCGACGGCGAGTTCTACACCTCTTCCACCCGCAAGATTCCCGTGGACGACTATGCCGAGCTGGTGGCGAAGGGCGACACCGAGTCCATCCAGAAGCTGTGGACCTTCGAATGGGATCGCCAGGATTCCAAGCACCGCATCTACGAGATTCGCGTGAACGGCTCCAGCTTGAACCGCAACCCGGTGAACAACAAGCTGCCGCAGCAGATTCCCGACGAGGGTTCTTACGTGCTGAGCAACCGCGGCGGCCTGGGCTACATCGTGGACGTGTACTTCTACGACATTCAGGAAAACCCGTCTAACCCGGTGACTCCGGACGGCCCGGATAACCCGGACAACGATCCCGACATCGAGTACGTCGAGCCGGACCTGAGCCGCGTGGACGAGTGGGTGTCCGTGAAGACCACCATTCTGGGCGGCGCCGGTTCCATTGACCCCAGCTTCGTGGCGAAGAAGGAGACCGTGGGCGACACCCATGAGGTGAACTTCACGCTAGAGAACAACGGCGACAAGGACGCCAACGACTACATGTACTACGAGGTGGAAAGCGTCCAGGTGAACGGCAAGGAAGTCACCGACTACCAGACCGTGACCGACGGCGGCAAGGTGACCATCCCCGTGAAGGTGACCAAGGATTCCGAAGTTGTGGTGAAGGTAAAGCCGCTGTTCGTGGACGTGGAAACCTCGAAGGTGACCCTGGTCGACGACGGCACCGGCACGGCCACGTTGTCCGGCACCAACGACGGCGGCGTGATTTCCGCCTCTCGTACGGTGGGTAAGTTCGGCAACTACTACAACATTCAGGCCAAGGCGAACACGGGCTACCGCCTGCATGCCATCGAAGTGACCGACGACGTGACCGGCAAGAAGACCACCTTCTATGCGGTGACGGGCGACGACGGCTCGGTGACCTACACCACCGACAAGCCGGCGACGGCGAGCGTTGAGGACGTCGAGGGAATTGACGACGAGGCGGCGGAAGACGAAGCGGTGGCCAGCGAAAAGGCCGATGCCCCCGAGGCTTCCGAAGAGCTGAACGTGTCGCCTGTGATGGGCGCGCCGGCGGCGGCTGCCAATACGGCGAACGCGGTGGCCGGCTCTATGACGGGTGGCTCCAACGATGCGACTTCCGACGATGCTACGGCTGACGGCGAGGCGACCGGTTCCGAAGAAGGTGAGGGCGACGAGGCGAGCGACGCCGATGCGCCTGCCACCGCCGAGCCCGAGGAAGAAACCGCAACCGAGCCTGAGGCGACCGAGGAAGAGGCAGCGGCCGAAGAGGGCCTGTTCGCCATCGAGAAGGCCTACGCTGAAGAGGCGGACGCCCGTACCGAGACCACCGACAACTTCAAGGTGCCCACAGTGGGCGCCGACGGCACGGTGACGCTGGGTTACGGCAACATGACCGGCGATAAGCACGTGAATGCCGTGTTCGTCCACAACACGCTGCCCGAGGATGACTCGTCCATCGACGACGTGATCGACGACATCAACGATCCGAATTCGCCCAGCATTCACAACGTGACGCTGAACTTCGAGTACCTGCCCGACTACGTGGGCCAGAACGTGCGGCCTTCGCTGACCAACCCGGACGGCTCCATTGCCGACGACGGCACCGGCAAGGTGGCCAACGGCGGCTCCACTACCGTGAAGTGGGGCGACCTGCCCAACTACAAGGTGGAGGGCGTGTACGTGGACGGCGTGAAGCAGACCGCCACGGGCAATAGCCTGGTGCTGAACAACATCACCAGCAACAAGAATGTGGTGGTGAAGCTGGAGCGCATTACCCAGAACCAGCCGGATTCCGTGCAGCCCACTGGCTTCGACAAGAAGGTAGTGGTGACCACCGAGGTGGCTGGCTACGGCGGTATGACCATTTCCCCCACCAAGACCCTGGTGGCCGGTTCTAACTACACCGTGGAATGGGAGCCGGAAGAGGCCGGCACGACGGCCGATGGCAAGCCGATGAACGTTCCCTACATCCTGAGCGTGACCATCGATGGCGTGGATCATCCGGAGCTGGCGGGCGCTAACCCCGCGGCCCACTCGTACACCTTCGATGATCTGCAGAGCGATCACAAAGTGGTGGTGAAGACCATCATGGTGAACGAGGATGCGAACGGCGACGGTAAGCCGGACTACAACATCGATACCGATGGCGACGGCGACCCCGACCTGAGCGTGGACACCGACGGCGATGGCCTGCCGGACCTGGATGTGGATACCGATGGCGACGATAAGCCCGACGTAAACATCGACACTGACGGCGACGGCGTTCCGGACGTGAACATTGTGGACTACGACACCGACGGCAAGCCGGAGAACGTGGACCCGCTGAATCCGAAGCTGCCGAACGTGAACGTTGACACCGACGGCGATGGCGAACCGGACGTGAACGTGGATACCGACGGCGACGGCGTGCCGGACCTGAACGTGGTGGATCGCGATCACGACGGCAAGCCCGACCCGGTGGATCCGAAGAACCCTGCGAAACCCAACGTGAACGTCGACAAGAACGGCGACGGCGTGCCCGACCTGTTCATCGATATCGACAAGGACCTGAAGCCCGACCTGAACATCGACACTAACGAGGACGGCTACCCGGACGTGAACGTTGACACCGACGGCGACCTGAAGCCGGACGTGAACGTGGACACCGACAACACCGGCACTTGGAAGCCCAGCACGCAGGGCGGCAACAAGGACGGCATTTGGAAGCCGGACAGCTACATCGACACCGGCGACGGCAAGGGCCCTGTGCACTTCGACAACACCGACCCCATCGACAAGGATGGCGACGGCGTGGACGACCGCTGGAAGCCTGAGTTCATCACCAAGGCTGCTAATGGTTTCGAGTACGGCACCATGAAAGCCGACTGGGTGAACGACCTGAAGCCCGGTCAGCCGGCCGCGGACGGCGATGGCAGCATGGGCAAGAAGCTGCCCGCTACCGGCGATGAAGAGCTGCCGATTATGTACAACGTCTTCACGCTGATGGTGGCGAGCGCCCTGCTGGCCCTGGTGGCCGCCGGTCGTCGCCGCAAGCTGCAAGGAGGTTTTATTCGCTAGCGCGAATGCCTGATGGCGGGGCGGATCCGAACCACCGCCCCCCGCCCTAACTTTTGAGCCCAACATTTTACCCGGCAGAAGCCCGCGAGCACCCGACCCGACTCGCGGGCTTCCTGCATGCTTGGCTTCGTCATCCTGCTCCGTTGTCATCCTGAGCGGAGGCCGCAGGCCGGAGTCGAAGGATCTCACTCGGCCGCGGAGATCCTTCGACTACGCGCTCCGCGCTTCGCTCAGGACGACAAGGGGTTGTGGCATTGTTCGGGGTGAGACCGCTCGGAGGGTCGGGCATTCCCTCCGAGGCACAACCCTTACCGATTTCGGTATCATTAGCGGATGCCTTTTTCGCTGTGGGAAGGGGAATCCTCATGACTCGTTCCGAAAACGCTTATCCCGAGGCCGGACGTCCGGCGGCCTACGATGCCGCGCTGGACGTGGACTCGCGTAATATCGAAGCCCCCGTGCGCAATGCCCCCGAGCCGCTCTCCGTGGCGGAGGAGGAGAAGCGCAAGGTCTCGCTGTTCGACAGCTTCCACGAGGTGAACTCCATTGCGCCCGAGCAGTACACCCGCTTCGATGTGAAACGGGGCCTGCGCAATTCCGACGGCACCGGCGTCATTGTGGGTATGACCAACATCTCCGACGTGCACGGCTACCGGGTGGAGAACGGCCAGAAGATTGCCGACGAAGGGCACCTGCGGCTGCGCGGATACGACCTGTACGACTTGCTGGGGGACGAATCGCCGGAGCGCCGCTTCGCCTTCGAGGAAGTGGCCTATCTGCTGCTGGTGGGGCATCTGCCCACGGCCGATCAGCTGGCGCAGTTCGTGGAAGTGATCGATTCCCAGCGCGAACTGCCGGACGGCTTCACCGCCTCCATCATCATGCACGACGTGCCACCAGACATCATGAACGTGCTGGCGCGCTCGGTGCTGCAGCTTTACACCTACGACCGCTTCGCCGAGGACCGCTCCCCTAAACACGAGGTGCACACGGCGCTTTCGCTCATGAGTCGCCTGCCGCGCATCATGGTGCTCACCTACTACGCCATTCGCTCGCGGTTCAACCACGACTCCATGATCATGCACCGCTTCATCCCCGGCCAATCCACGGCCGAGACCATCTTGTCCATGCTGCGGCCGGACCGCCAGTTCACGCCGGAAGAGGCGCGCATGCTGGACATCATGCTGTGCCTGCACACCGAGCACGGCGGCGGCAACAACTCCACCTTCACCACGCGGGTGCTGTCTTCCTCCGACACCGATCCTTATTCCGCGTACTCTGCGGCCATCGGATCGCTGAAGGGGCATCGCCACGGCGGCGCGAACCGTCAGGTGCTGGGCATGCAGCAGGAGATCAAGGAATCGGTGGCGAACTGGGAAAACGACGACGAAGTGGCCGCCTATCTGGCGCGCATCGTGAACAAGCAGGCCTACGATAAGACCGGCCTGGTGTACGGCATGGGCCACGCGGTCTACACGCTTTCCGACCCGCGCGCAGTGATTCTGAAGCGTTTTGCGGAGAAGCTGGCGGCCGGTACGGAATACGAGCGGGAGTTCCGCTTGCTGCAATCCATCGAGCGGCTGGCTCCGCAGGTGATCGAGCAGGAGAAGGGGACGAAGAAGGACATGTGCGCCAACGTGGACATGTACTCCGGCTTCGTCTACACCATGATGGGGATTCCCGAAGAGCTGTTCACGCCGCTGTTCGCCTGCGCTCGCACCGCCGGCTGGGCGGCACACCGCTTCGAGGAAATCGGCTCCGGCAAGCGAATCATCCGCCCCGCCTACAAAACCACCGGCACCCCCGAACAACCCTACAAACCCTTAGAGGAGCGGTAGGGCTTGTCCGCGGCCGCTACGCATTGTCATCCTGAGCGGAGCGCGAAGCGCGGAGTCGAAGGATCTCTACCTCTCCCAGGGCCAGCGGTGTTTGACTTTGGCGCGGCCGGTGCGCTTGGGGATGTAGTGGGGGTGGTTCTTCAGGAAGCGGCGGTTGCACAGGCGGGTGATGCCCAGCCCGACCAGCGCTACGATGACGAAGCTGAGGGCCAGGTCGAGCACCGGTTCGTTCGATTCCGCCAACGCGTACAGGCAGGCGAGGCCGAAGAAGACGCCCAGTACGATGAACGTCCAGCTGAAGAAGGCAATGACGATTTCTTTGCCGCGCTCCGGCGAGGTACGGTAGCTCATGACGATGTAGATGAGTCCCGCCACCAGAACAATAAGCAGCACTACCGGCAGAATGCGGGCCGGCCCCAGAACGAGTATGCGTGCGATCAGGCTCATGGTGGCCTCCTAGCCCATCGCGCGGGCGCGCAGGGGAGAGCCGCTGGTGGCTCGGGCCCACCAGCCTCGTTTGCCGGCTTCGGCTGCCAGGCGCAGGGCGTCGGCGGCACTTTCAGTTATGGCGAACACAGCGGCGCCGCTGCCGGAGAGTAGGCATCCCGTAGTGGCGGAGTCTGCCTCCAGGAAGGCGCGCACTTCGGCAATTTCTGGCAGCAGCTGCTCCGCCGGGGCGGTGAGATTGTTGAACAGGGGCACCGCTTCGGCGTCTTCGGCCGATTCCGCTTGCTGCAGTAATTCGGCGGGCACCGCTTCGGGGGCCTCGTCAAACGTGTGGTAGGCGGCAGCGGTGGAAACGCCCCCTGCCGGTTTCACCAGCACGATAGGTGCTTTCAGGGGTGAAAGCGTCCGCACGAGCTGCTCGCCGGCGCCGTCCAGCAGTGCCGCGCCGCCTTCGAGGAAGAACGCCACGTCGGTGCCCAGCTGCTGCGCGACGGATTGAACGCGTTGGCCGTTTGGTGCAATCCCCAGCTTCTTCGCCATTCCCACCAGCGCAGCGGCCGCATCGGAAGAGCCTCCGCCCAGGCCCGCCTGGTGGGGGATGCTCTTCTCTAGCCGAATGTTCACCTGCATCGGCTGGTCGCTTGCCACCTCGCGGCACAGCGCGTCCACCGCGCGAAAGACCAGGTTGTCGGATGCGTCGCCCTGAAGCGGGAGGGGCGTGCCCTTGTCCACTACGTCGAGCGTCACCAGCACGTTGTCGGCCGGCCCCCCAATCGCTTGCCACGAGGGCAGCGTGCCATCTTCGGGCATCTGCCAGGCCTCGCATTTCACATTCATATACAGGGTGTCGTGCAGCAGCAGCGCCTGCATCACGGTGGTGGCGCTGTGGCGACCGTCGGGGCGGGTGGCGCCTATTCCCAAAAACAGGTTCACCTTCGCCGGCGCAATCAGCCGCAGGTAGTCGGCGCCCAGAAAGCGCACCGGATCCCACTGGGCGTCGCGGGCGGCTTCGATCATGTTCACGTTCATGGACTCTTGGCTCATGGTTTCCTCGCTGTCGTTGTTTTCTGCAGGAAAGTATAGCGGTGTCGGGGGCGATTTCCGCCTGCGCCTGCCCGATGACCGCGAGCTTTCCCTATAATTCCCCCTATGGAAAACGATTCGACATATGAAGGCGCGGAATTGACGCGCCCCGAGCGGCGTCGGTTGGCGCGGTTGGCGCGCAAGCAGGCGGCGGAAGTGGAGCGACGTGTCGCCGACGAGGCCTTCATGCGCTTGGCACTGGAAGAAGCGCGGGCAGCCGCGGCGGCGGGGGAGGTGCCCATTGGGGCCGTGGTGGTACACCAGCCTATCGATCGCGGCACGGGGCGGCCGACGGCAGAGGCGCAGGTGATCGCGCGCGGCCATAATTTATGCGAAACGGCGAAAGACGCCTCGCGGCACGCGGAGTTTTCCGCCATGCGCGATGCGGAAGCCGCGCTGGACAACTGGCGATTGACCGATTGCACGGTGTACGTGACGCTGGAGCCTTGCATCATGTGCGCTGGCCTCATGCAGCAAGCGCGCGTGAGCCGCTGCGTCTTCGGCGCACCCGACCCCAAAGGCGGCGCCCTGGGCAGCCTCTACGAGATCCACCAGGACAAACGCCTCAACCACCGCTTCGAAGTAACCCCCGGCATCCTACAAGAGGAATGCCAGCAACTCCTCCAAGACTTCTTTCAGCAACGCCGGAAATGAAAACGCCCCAGATTTGGGGCGGTAAAGGGCAGGTGGCGGAGGAGTAGGGATTCGAACCCTAGATGCCCTTGTGGGGCATACTCACTTAGCAGGCGAGCACCTTCGGCCTCTCGGTCACTCCTCCAAGCTGCAATCGCTAATGGTACCCGACCTTCGGCCGGGGGTCAATTTTATGCGGAACAAAATCGATAATTTATCGAGATCCGACTTCTGCGGGCTATAGATCTGGCAGCTGTTTATAGATATCTTGGCGATGGCCAACGCGGACTACTTCGATTATAAGGTTGTCTCCATCTACTCGGCCAAGTATCCGATATACGCCCACGCGCCATCGCCAGCCATCTTTGGTCCCAGTTAATTTCTTTGTGCCGGGGATAGCTTTAGGGTTCGTCGAACCCTCCAAGTTGTCCTTTATCCATTGGGCAATAGCCATGCGCTGTCGCCTTGGTATCGCCATCAGCTGCTTTGCGGCAGCCCTTGACCAAACAACGTGGTAGGTCATGGGGTTGCCAGCGCCATTCGGAACACCTCGTCCATAGACAGGCGTGTGCCATCATCTTCGGCGACGGCTTTTTCGTAAGCTCGGATATCGATTTCATCCTCAATACGTTCGAGGGTCGACTGGCGTACGACATCCGAGAAGGACATGCCCATCAGGTCGGCATAGGACTGAATGCAATCGATTTCGTCAGGAGAAAATCGTATTGCTTTGGTTTGCATGGCCATCGTAAACCTCGGTTCTTCCAATCCGAAAACCGTATTACGATGCAATACATTACCATGTTTGCGAGCTGCTGTCTGCATATTTTCTGCTCCGTGCCATTTCCGATTAGAAATCGATTTCTGCCCAGGATTCTAGGGTGAGGCCTTTGATGCGTTTGAATTCTTTGATGTTGTTGGTTACCAGGGTGGCGTTGTTTGCCATGGCGGTGGCGGCTATGAGTAAGTCGTTGGGGCCGATTTTCGTGCCTGCTTTCTCGAGGGCGACGCGAATTTCTCCGTAGCGGATGGCGCATTGGGAATCGAAGGGCAGCGAGGGGAGGGGGGCGAGGAAGCGCTCCACGGCAAGGCGGTTCTCTTGGGGCCGGGCGCTTTTCTGGGCTCCTAGACGTAGCTCTGCTTCGACAACGGCAGGGATTCCGAACAGCTCGGGTGGGCACGACTGCATGGTTTTAAGGGCATAGGGAAGGTTTCCCCGCAGGAACTCTATACAGGTGTCGGTATCGAAGACGTACATGATCAGTTCCAATCGAAGACGGCCTCGTCGTCGAGGCCTGGGTCGAGTTCGGAAGGCGCAGTCAAGGCTTCATCGGCAATAGAACCGTACACGTTTTCCCAATACCCGGCCGGCCATTGGGTTCGTGCTTCGTCCTGCTGAATGAGCGCGGCAGCGTATTTGGAAAGAGACACGTGAGCCTGCTCCGACCGAGTGCGGAGAAGGTCCATGGACGGTTGATCCAAGTAGAGAGAAAGTTGCGGCATTTTTACCTCCCGTATACTTGACATGCAAGTATACTTGGAAATATACTTGTAATCAAGAAATATTTTTAAGTGGTTGACGCGGGCGGAAAGCGTGGCTTTCGGTGGGTTGTGGTATCCTAGCAAGCCGGACGCGGAGGAATGGCCGAGTGGTTGAAGGCGGCAGTCTTGAAAACTGTTGAGCCGAAAGGTTCCGTGGGTTCAAATCCTACTTCCTCCGCCACTTGTTAGTAGCGCCTCCGTAGCTGGGGGCGTTTTTGTTGATGGGGGTATGTTGGCGGAATTGATGGATAGCGCTCGGGAGGTGCTTCGGGGGCGTTTTGGCTATGGGGAGTTCCGGCCGGGGCAAGCGATGCTGGTCGAAGCCATCTTGCAGGGGCGCGATGTGCTGGGGGTCATGCCCACCGGTGCGGGGAAGTCGCTGTGCTACCAGGTGCCCGGCGTGGTGCTGCCGGGGCTTACGCTGGTGGTGAGCCCGCTTGTCTCGCTCATGGGAGACCAAGTGCGGGCGCTGCTAGATGCGGGCGTGCGCGGCGCGTACCTGAACTCAACGCTTACTCCCGGTCAACAAGCTACCGTGCTCCAGCGAGCGCTCAACGGCACCTACGACATTATGTACGTGGCTCCCGAACGGTTGTCGGACCCGCGCTTCATCTCGTTCGCTCAGCAAGCCGCCATTCCGCTGGTAGCGGTGGACGAGGCCCATTGCGTTTCTCAGTGGGGGCAAGATTTTCGCCCCTCCTACCTGGCCATTGGGCAGTTCATTGCTTCGCTGCCGAAGCGCCCGACCGTGGCGGCCCTCACCGCCACCGCCACGCAGCAGGTGCGCTCCGACATCGTGCGGCTGCTGGGGCTGTGCAACCCCCATGTGCTGGTCACCGGCTTCGACCGCCCCAACCTTCGCTTCGCCGTCGAGCGGATGGAGCCCAAGCGCAAGCTGGCGCGGGTGGTGGCTTATGCGAAGAATCGTCCGCAGGAGTCCGGCATCGTCTACTGCTCCACGCGGGACGCGGTGGAGAAAGTGCACGAGGCGCTTTGCGAAGCGGGGGTGCCCGCCACCCGCTACCATGCAGGGCTGTCGAACGAGGAGCGCGCCGCCAACCAGCAGGCATTCATCTCCGACGACGCGCCGGTCATGGTGGCCACCAACGCCTTCGGCATGGGCATCGACAAGTCCAACGTGCGCTACGTGCTGCATCACAACATGCCCGCCTCCATCGAGGCCTACTACCAGGAGGCCGGCCGCGCCGGACGCGACGGCGAGCCAGCGGAGTGCCAGCTGTTCTGGAGCGATGCGGACATTTCCACCGGGCGCTTCTTTATAGAGAAGGAAACCGAGAACGAAGGCCTCACGCCCGACGAGGCGCAGCGGGTGCGGGCGGTGCGCCGCCGCATGCTGGAGGCCATGGTGGGCTACGGCTACACCACCGACTGCCTGCGCACTTACATCCTGCGCTACTTCGGTGAAGAGGGCACGCCCGCCTGCGAGAACTGCTCCAACTGCGCCGGCGGCTTCGAGGCGCTGGACGTGACGCGCGGGGCGCGGGCCATCATGCGCACGGTCCACAACCTGCGCGGCCGCTTCGGCAAGAGCGTCGTAGTAGATGTTGCGCTGGGGAAGAACAGCCAGCGCGTTCAGGAGCTGGGCCTTTCGAAGGCACCCTGCTTCGGCTGCCTGGAAGTGCCCGAAGGCGCTCCGGCTCCTTCGGCGGCGCTTCTTCGCGAGGTGATAGAGCTACTGGCCACCAAGGATTGCCTTATCGTTTCGGAGGGCACTTACCCCACGGTGGGCCTGGGCCCCCGCTGCCGGGACGCCGCCACCGACGACTTTACGCTGACCATGAAGAAGGCGAAGAAGGTGTCGCTGGGACGTACGCTGGTGGGCGGCGCCAAGGGAGTGCACTCGCCGGAGAACGAGGCGCTGTTCCAAGAACTGCGGGCGTTGCGCAAGCGGCTGGCGGATGAGCAGGGCAAGCCGCCCTACGTGGTGTTCTCCGATGCCGCCCTGCGGGACATGTGTGCCAAGCGCCCCACCACCGACGAGCGCTTCCTGGAAGTGTCCGGCGTGGGCGCCACGAAGCTCGCCCGCTACGGCGAAGACTTCATGAATGCCATTCGCGCGTTCGGCGCAACAAGCGCGTAGGTCGACGGTTGACTTCCCCCAAGGCCGGTGGTAAAACTCTCTGGCATTTTCGAACAATGCGCAGTTGAGAGGTAATAAATCCGCGTTCAGCGGCAATGGCACAGGAGGAAGAAATGGCGTCTGGGGCCAAGCCCCTGTGGGTGTACAAGGCGATGATTCTAACGGCCACCGTTATCTGGGGCCTGTCCTTCGTTGTCATGAAAGACACCGTGGGCGTGGTGGAGCCCGGCTACCTTATCGGCATCCGCTTCCTCATCACCGGCGCGTTGGTGGCTGCGCTCTTCTGGAAGAACTTCCGCCGCGCCCTCACCCCTCGCGCGCTGCGCACCGGCGTCATTTTCGGCGTGCTGCTGTTCGCCGCCTACTGGACCCAAACGGTGGGGCTCGTGTACACCACGCCGGGGAAGAACGCGTTCCTCACTGCCGTGTACGTGGTGCTCGTGCCGTTTCTGTGCTGGCCCCTTCAGAAGCAGCGGCCCACGGTGTTTCGCGTGGTTGCCGCCTGCCTGTGCCTAGCCGGCATCGGCTGTGTTTCCGCTTCCGGCGAGTCGTTCATGCTGGGCTTCGGCGATATCATGACCCTCGTGTGCGCCGTGTTCTTCGCGCTGCACATTGTGTACGTGAACCGCGCCTCCGCCGAGCTGGATATGATGGGCATGACCGCCATCCAGTTCCTTACGATGGGCGTGCTCGGCCTGGCGTTCGGCCTCTTCACCGAGCAGCCGCCGGCTCTTTCCGCCCTCATCGCCCCCGATTTTCTGTGGAACATGCTCTACCTGGTGGTGTTCTCGTCGGCCATGGGCCTGGTGTTCCAGAACATCGCGCTGGCGCACCTGCCGGCCGCCACGGCATCGCTGCTGCTCTCGCTGGAGTCGGTGTTTGGCGTCGTGTTCTCGGTGCTGCTGTTTGGCGAGCCCCTCACCGCCATGCTGCTGCTGGGCTTCGCCGTCATCTTCGCCGGCATCGTGGTGAGCGAGGCGGGCCAACCCCTGTGGGAAAAGCGCCGCAATCGGCGCCACACCGCCGTTCCTGACGAGTTGGTACTCGATTCCGCAGAGGCGTAACGGTCGGCTGCCTTGGGGTATAATCTCGGCCGTTGCGCGAGAAGGGAAGGCCCCATGAAAGAGAAATGCACCGAGCCCGGTAAAGACAACATCATCCTCATCGGCATGCCCGGAGCCGGCAAGTCCACGCTGGGCATTGTGCTGGCGAAAATTCTGAACTACAACTTCGTCGACGCCGACCTGGTGATTCAGAACCAGTGCGACAAGACGCTGCAGAAGCTGCTGGATGCCTGCGGCCCCGACGGCTTCATCGAGATGGAGAACCAGGTGCTCTCGGACATGGAGTTCGAGCACACCGTGGTGGCTACCGGCGGCTCGGCCGTCTACTCCGAAGATGCCATGCGCCACTTGTCCGGCATCGGACGCATTGTGTACCTGAAGATCAGCTTCGAAGAGTTGCGCGACCGCCTGTGCGATTTCCAGGATCGCGGCGTGGTGCTGCGCAACGGCATCTCCATGAGCCTGCGCGACCTCTACGATGAGCGCCTGCCGCTGTATGAAATGTACGCCGACGTCACCGTGGACGTGAACGACCTCTCCATCACCGCCGCCGCCCGCAAAGTAGCGAGCGCGTTGCAATAGGAGGTCGAGGCTCCTCGCGGGGGAGCGGGGCGGGGCAACCCTCAGTCGCTCAGACAGTCCTCGCTTCGCTGCGGAACTCGCTTGGTGAGGGCCGCCCCGCCCCGCTGACCGGGTGACTCTGCTCAAAACGTCGAAACGGCCCCGGGGGAGCGGGGCCGTTTCTTTGCATCGGAGAGAGGTGCGCCTTAAGAAACGCGTCCCAGGAGGAGGGGGGTCTGGCCGAGTTAGGCGGTTTCTCTTGCGCTGTTGCGAGACCTATTCTAATAAACCCTCGTCTTAGAAATCCCATAGCAAAGCCTTAAGAATTCCTTGAGGCTTAAATTGTCTCAAGCGCTTGCGACAATTTGGGGGCGTTGGTACTATGGGCCCACGAAGGGGAGCGCAGGACGAAAAGGGGACGCTTGTTCAATGGCCTGACAGTTGGTTACCTGTTCTTAGGGGGCACCGGCGGCGGCACCCTGGTGGTGCTGTGCGTGCTGCTTCTGGTGGATTGCCTGCGTCGTTTCTCCTTCAACTCCCACTTCTCGCGCCAATACGGCGCCATGGCCTGGAGCGCTTGCCTGTTGCTGCTGGGCTTGGGCGTGCTCTGCCTGCTTGCGGACATGGGCAATCCCTCCCGTGCCCTGGGCTTTCTGTTCACGCGGGAAGTCACCGTCACCACCTGGGGAAGCTGGGGCTTGCTGGCGGCTATGCTCATCTGTGGCGTCTTCTGGCTGGCCTTTGCGTTCGATAACGTCAATCTGCCGGAAGCGGTGGCGTTTCCCTTGGCGGTGGCCGGGGTGCTTGCGGGGCTTTTGGTTGCAATCTACACCGGCGTCCTGCTGCAAACCATGGTCTCGGTGTTGGCCTGGGGCACGCCCCTTGTGCCGGCGCTGTTCTGCGTTTCCTCCGTCTCGTGCGGCATCGCGGTGGCGCTGGCTTTCGTTGGGCTCACCCCCACGCGGCTGCACATGATGGAAGCGGTGGAAATGCTGCTGCGCATCGACGGCTGGGTTATCGTGGGCGAAGCGGTGCTGATGGCCCTGTACCTGGGCTGGCTGTTCCTGCGCCCCGAGACCGTCCACTTCGGCCAGCACCTGCTCTCGGGTGAGGGCTCGGTGTTTTTCTGGCTCATCTTCGTCGGCGGCGGCCTGGTGCTTCCGCTCATTCTGGAGCGGTCGGTCACCTATGCCAACCACCGCACCCAGCTGTTGTTCGTCGCCCTGTGCGTGCTGGTGGGCGGCTTCGCCCTGCGCGCGTGGATGGTGGGACTGTTTCCCCTGGACATCACGCAAACCACCAATATAGTAAGTAGCTCGATAGGCGTCGGGATTTAGCCCGCGCGGGAAAGGAAGAGCATGAGAAAGCGGAAATTCAAGCAACTGATCAAGGACGCCCCATACGCTGCGGCCGACTCGCAGGCGGAGATGTGGGCGGCGAATTCCTACGTGCCGCGCAAGTCCTCCCGCAACGGCGCCACCATTTTCTCGGTGGCTATTTTCATGGCCGCCTGCGTGGCGGTGCTGGGGGCGTCGGTTGCCTTTGTGGGCGAGATCACCCTGGGCGGCGTCATCCTTATGGTGCTGGTGGCGCTCTTGGTGGTGTCCTCGGTGCACACGGCGCTGTCCTGGGAAAAGGTGGTGGTGCTGCGGCTGGGCAACTTCAACCGCGTGGTGGGGCCGGGCCTCTACTTCACCATCCCCATCATCGAGCACGGCACCATCCGCGTGGACCAGCGCACCATCGCCACGCCGTTCTACGCCGAGAAAACTCTGACCGCCGACCTGGTGCCCGTCACCGTGGACGCGGTGCTGTTCTGGGTGGTGTGGGACGCGAAGAAGGCGTGCACCGAAGTCGAGGACTACTACGCGGCCGTGTCCTTCCTGGCGCAAACGGCGCTGCGCGAGGCGGTGGGCCGCTCGACTGTGGCGGAAGTGGCGCTGCGGCGCGACCAGCTGGACGAGGAAATCAAGGCCGACATCGAGAAGGAAGCGGCCGACTGGGGCCTGGACATCATTGCCGTGAAGGTGCGCGATATTGTGATTCCAGACGAGCTGCAGGAAGTGATGAGCCTGGAGGCGCAGGCGGACCGCGAGAAGAACGCCCGCATGACCGTGGCCGCCGCCGAGGTGGACCTGGCGGACATGCTGAAGGAAGCCGCTGCCCTCTACGGCAGCGAGGACGCGGCCATGAAGCTGCGCGCCATGCTGATGCAGTACGAGACGGTGCGAAAGTCCCGCGGCACGGTGGTCACCATGCCCACCGCCATGAGCGACGGCTTTGTCGATCCGGACGGGAAAACATCGACGCCTTCGGCGTAATCGCAGGTAAAATGCGCATTAACTAATTCGGAAAGGAACCCCGTGGCGCCTAACCCCCTAACAGAGTTCGAGATCGACCAGAACAGCGGCATCCCCACCTGGATTCAGGTAAAGAACCGGCTGTCCTACCTTATTGGGTCCGGCGCCTACGTGGAAGGCGACCAGCTGCCCACGGTGCGCTCGCTGGCCATCGATCTGGACATCAGCTACAACACAGTGAACCGCGCGTACCAAGATCTGGAGCGGGAAGGCTACATTTCCACCCGCCGGGGGCGCGGCACCTTCGTGGCGCAGCGGAAGGAATGCGGGGCCGATCGCGCCACGTCTTCTCCCATCGAGCTGGTGATTGACGACATGATTCGCGCCTGCACCCACGAGGGCCTGGACGACGACGACATCATTGCCATGGTAGGCGCCCGCCTGGAGCACCGGAAATACCTGTAGCCCCCACGTCATCCTGAGCGGAGGCCGAAGGCCGGAGTCGAAGGATCTCACCCGGCTGGAGAGATCCTTCGACTACGCGCTTCGCGCTCCGCTCAGGATGACAAAGGCGAAGGGGAGAGTCTGGGCTGAAGGGAAATATATCTGAAAATAGAATAATTTGAGGGGTTGATTGTCGCAAGTGATTGCGACAATATGACAACTATCAGAATTTGGCCGATTCTTGAGGGAAGAGCGTCGGAGCCCGCACAGGCGGCAACGGCGTACAAAGGAGGGGAGGAGCGGTCAGAAATTCTCGAGCAGGTGCTCCGGCGCTTGGCCCATCGGGTGAGGGAACCTGTCCGCTTCGCCTTTCGACACTGATCGAAGGAGGAGCAATGTCCAAAGAGGCAAGCCTAACACGCAGAAGCTTCCTTAAGACCACCGCTGCGGTGGCGGGGGCAACTGCTGTCGTCGGGGGTGGAAGCACCCTGATGGCGATGGCCGCCGACGCCCCGGCGTCCGGTGCCCAGGAGGAAGTGTATCGCGGCGTTTGCCGTCCCAACTGCTTCGGATTCTGCCACCTGAACGTGCACGTGCACGATGGTATGGTGATGAAGACCACCCGTGCCCCCTACAACGAGAGCTGCTACGACCGCATCTGCCAGCGCGGCCTTTCCCATGTGCAGCGCATTTACGACCCCAAGCGCCTGCAGTACCCCATGCGTCGCGTGGACGGCACCGAGCGCGGTGCCGGCCAGTGGGAGCGCGTCAGCTGGGACGAGGCGCTGAGCGAGATCGCCTCTAAGATCCAGGAGATCCAGGGCAAGTACGGCGAAGCCGCTTTCGCCTTCCTCACCGCTTCGGGCAACCAGTCTGCGGGTGTGACCGGCGCTTATAGCCGCCTGCTGGCGCTGCTGAATGCCTCCAACATTGGCCCCTGCCTGGACATGGGCAGCTATTACGGCATGAACGCCGTGGCCGGCACCTTCGTCGGCCCGCTGCTGGGCTACATGATGTGGAATGGCAACGAGCCCACCGACGCCAAGAACGCCAAGACCATCGTCACCTGGGGCGCCAACGTCACCGATGCCCAGATTCAGAACTGGCACCTGGTGAAGGAGGCCCAGGAAGCCGGCGTGAAGCTGGTGGTCATTGACCCCATCTACACCCAGATTGCCTCCAAAGCCGACCTGTGGGTTCCCATTCGCCCCGGCTCTGACACGCTGCTGAAGTTCGGCCTCATGCAGCTGGTGCTCGATCGCCAGGCCGAGGACGTGGAGTACATCAAGAACCACACCGTAGCGCCCTTCCTGGTGAAGGAGAGCGACGGCCTGTTCCTGCGCCGCTCCGACACCGGCGTGGCCCCCGTGGACACCGGCGAAGTGGACCCCACCACCCAGCAGCCCATCATGGACGACCCCTTCATGGTGCTTTCCGGCGGCCAGCTGGTGGAGTGCCGCGACGGCGTGGACGTGGACATCACCGGCACCTACGACTTCAACGGGGTGAAGTGCACCTGCGCCTTCGACTTGCTAAAGGAGAAGATCTACGAGTACAGCATGGACCAGATTTCCTCCATGACCGAGATTCCCGTGGAGACCATCGAGCAGCTGGCTGACATCGTGATCGACGGCCCGGTGTACCACTATGAGGGCTACGGCCCGCAGGCCTTCAACAACGGCGGCCAGACCACCGCGGCCGGCCTCACCCTGTGCGCCCTGCTGGGCAACCTGGGCAAGCCGGGTGCCTCTTACGGCGCCTTCTGGGGCCTGGGCCTTGCCGGCAGCCTGGGCGATCCCACCTACACTGCCCCCAACGGTCCTTCCACCGGCTTTACCATCGCCTCGGTGGACCTGAAGAATGTGGTGGAGCAGAAGCAGTTCATGGGTCAGCCCTGCGACATCAAGGGCATGTGGATCTACTCCGCCAACCCGCTGAACACCCATACCGACACCGCCGCTTTCACCGAAGTGATTTTCCCGAACCTGGACTACGTGATCACGGCCGATTCCGTCCTCACCGACACCGCCGCCTACTCCGACATGGTGCTGCCCATCGCGCAGTGGTTCGAGCTGGAGGAAATCGCCAACGCCGGCCAGTGCATGTCCTACAACTTCAACGAGAAGGCCATCGATCCGCCTTACGAGTGCAAGTCTGACTTCGACATCATCACCGAGCTGGCGCCGAAGCTGGGCCTGGGCGACTACTTCACCATGACCAACGAAGAAGCGCTGAAGCACCAGTTCACCGGTGGTCTGCCGGAGATGCTGGGGGCCGACTACGACACCCTGAAGGAAACCAAGCAGGTGCGCTTCATCATGGGCAACGCCGAGGATGCTCCCTACATTGCCTACGAGGGCGGCATCTTCGCCACCCCCACCACCCGCTTCGAGTTCTATCGCGAGAACCCCACGCAGCGCACCCCCACCACGGTGCAGCCCACTCCGGAGCAGATTGCCGCCGAGCGCATCATCCACTTCGAGCCGCCGCTGGAGGCCTGGCCGGAGAACCCGCTGTACGCCACCTACCCGTTCGTACTGATGAGCGAGCGTCCCCGCTACCGCGTGCATTCCCAGTGGTGCACCACGCCGCTGCTGCGCGAGATTGACCCGGAGCCCATCGTGAAGATCAACCCCGCCGACGCGAAGGCGAAGGGCATCGAGGACCAGTCCTACGTGGAATGCTTCAACGATCGCGGCACCGCGGTGGCCAAGGCCATTTACTCCGAGGCCATTCGCCCCGGCACGATGGTCTACCCGAAGGGCTGGCAGCTGGATCAGCACAAGGGCGGCGGCTGGTCGTACCTCAGCTCCACTGAGTACGACGTGTTCACCGTGAACAACAACTTCATGGACGTGCTCTGCGACGTTCGTCCTTGGGAAGGAGCTGATAAATAATGACGCGCCTTGGCTTCGTTATTGAGAGCAAAGCTTGCATTGCCTGCCATTCTTGCGCAGTGGCTTGCAAGGTAGAGAACAACCTGCCGGACGAGGTGTGGTGGAACCGCATCCTCACCGACGGCGGCCCCAACATGGATTCGCCAGCCGGCACCTACCCGAACCTGAAGATTGCCACCATCCCGATGGCCTGCCAGCATTGCGAGAATCCCGCGTGCGTGAAGGTGTGCCCCGTGGGCGCCACCTACAAGGATGCCGAGACCGGCGTCGTGCGCCAGGACTACGACAAGTGCATCGGCTGCCGCATGTGCGTGGCCGCCTGCCCCTACACCGGCGTGCGCAACTTCAACTGGGAAGAGCCGAAGTACGCGATCGGCCAGCCCATGGGCGCCCTGGACATTCCGGTGCACGAGAAGCACGTGGTTGAGAAGTGCACCATGTGCTGGCATCGCCTGGCGAAGGGCGAGCAGCCGGCTTGCATCGAACCGTGCCCGGCCCGTATCCGTCACTTCGGCGACTTCGACGACCCCAACTCCGAAGTGTCGAAGCTGGTGCGCGAGAACGAGTGCACGCAGTTGCTGGAAGACCGCGGCACCAACCCGTCCGTCTATTACATTCAGTAGCGCGAGGAGGAAACAATGACTGAAAACGTTTCGACGGCCAGCGCCGTCAAGGCTCCTGCCGCTAAGAAGGGCGGCGCGGGGCTGAACATCGCGATCATCGTGAGCGCGGTCGTCGCCATCATCGGCATCGTGCTGTGGGTGATGCAGATGTCCGGCGGCATGATCCAGACCGCCATGCGCAACATCGACTCCTGGGGCCTCTACATCACGAGCTTCATGTTCTTCGTCGGTTTGTCCGCCGGCGGCCTCATCATCTCGTCGGTGCCCAAGGCCTTCGGCATCCAGGGCTTCGGCGGCATCTCCAAGGTGGCCGTCATGACCTCCATCGCGGCGACCGTCGCGGCCATCGGCCTTGTCGTGGTCGACCTCGGCCAGCCCTTCCGCGTGTGGGAGCTGTTCGTCTACTCCAACCTGGGCAGCCCGCTCATGTGGGACATCATCGTGCTCGGCACCTACCTCATCCTGTCCTGCGTGTACCTGTGGGCGCAGGTGCAGTCCGAGAAGGGCAAGGTGTCCCATGTGGCCCTTCGCGTGATCAGCGTGGTCGCGCTGGTGTGCGCCATTCTCGTCCACTCCGTGACCGCGTGGATCTTCGGCCTGCAGCAGAGCCACGAGATGTGGCACACCGCCCTGCTGGCGCCCTGGTTCGTCTCGTCCGCCCTCGTCTGCGGCACCGGCCTCGTGATGGCCACCGTGATCGCGCTGCGCGCCGCGGGCTACTTGAAGCTCGACCAGGCGTACCTCGTGAAGCTCGCCAAGCTGCTGGCCGTGTTCCTGCTGGTGGACCTCTACTTCTTCGGCTGCGACCTGCTCACCGAGGCGTTCCCCGCCGGCTCCGGCCTCGCGGTCGTCGACATGCTGGTCTCCGGCCCGCTCGCGCCCTTCTTCTGGGGCGAGATCATCTTGAGCGTCGTGGCCGTCGTCCTCTGCGTCGTGCCGCAGCTGCGCACCACCCCGCTTTTGGCCGTGGCCGGCATCCTGGCCATCGCCGCCATCTTCTGCAAGCGCGTGCAGCTGCTGGTGGGCGGCTTCCAGGTCCCCAACATCGACATGCCCGCCGTGCTCACCCCCTTCACCGTGACTAACTGGGAGGGCAACATGGCCCAGGCCTACAGCGGCATGGTCTACTGGCCCACCCCGCTCGAGTTCGGCGTGACGCTCGGCGTGGTCGGCCTCGGCTTCCTGATCTTCTTCCTGGGCCTGAAGTTCCTGCCCCTGAAGCCTCAGGACCAAGAGTAGTCGCCTGATTCGCCCGATGCGAATTTCGCGAAAGGGGACGTCTCGCCGAGGCGTCCCCTTCCCATATCCCCCCCCACGTCATCTCGATCGAAGTGAGCGAAGCGAACGGAGTGGAGAGATCCCGTGTGTGCCGAAGGCAAGGAAAACCTCTCCTTTGAGCGGGGATGATCTACCTAAGTATGACAACCTCTTGCAAAAGCCTATTGACTATGACAAAGTATGACAAACGTTTCTGCGAGCCTTGCAAGGAGGAGGGAAGCTCGTGAAGAAAGCACTCATTACATTGGGGGTGCTCGTGGCGTTCTGTGTGGCGGTGATCGGCGTCGGGTTCGCCATCGAGCCTAAGAGCGCCATTGTCCCCATCACCGCCGAGTCGCCGTGCCCCGCGACCGGCTGCGCCAGCGGCACCTGCCACGGATTCGACGACGTGCCCGAGCCCGACGGCATCACCGAGATGATCTGCCCGGAGGCCAACTGCGCCAGCACCGAGTGCCACGCGTGGGACAGCCTCACCAACCGCTACCACCAGGCGTCCGACGCCAGCCTCAACGTCTGGATCCTCATGCCGGTGGCGCTGGTGGTGGGCCTCATCATCCTGGTCAACGCCCTTTCCCGGAAGGAGGGGAAGAAATGAGCGAAGCTGTGAACCCCGCGGCCGAGGAGGCCGTGAAGGGCGCCCCCGCGCGCGAGACCATCGAGGGCGACGAGCTGAATCCCAAGGCACTCTCCACCCCCGGCAAGAAGAAGCTGGCCCAGAAGCGCCTCATCTTCGACGCGGTGGTGCTGGTGGCTTACCTGGCATCCGCCAACCCCGGCATCACCGGCATCCCCGTCCACGAGTGGGTGGGCCTGGGCGCCTTCGTGCTGCTGGCGGCCCACTGCGCGGCCCGCGGCATGTGGCGCGGCACCCAGGGCAAGGGCATCGGCCTCACGATCCTGAACGTGTTGGTGCTGCTGGTGACGGCGCTCTGCGTCGTGTCCGGCGTCATGGTGTCCGGCACGGTGCTGCCCGCGTTCGGCCTGTTCGCCGACGGCTACTACTTCTGGGACCCGCTGCACGCCGTGGCGGCCAAGATGCTGCTGGCGCTTCTTCTGGTGCACGTGGCGGTCCACATCCCTTGGATCATCGGAGCCCTCAAGAAGTAGCTTAGTTGTGAAGCGAAGGCGCCCTGGCGCCTTCGCTTTTGTTTGTCATCTATACTCATCAGCAATACAAGACGTGCGAAAGGAATGTCATGGCTATTGATAAGGAAAACGCTTCCGTGTGGTCGACTGCGTGGGAGATGGCGGCGTTCTCGTTCCGCTATCCCAACCGCGAGACGGCCGAGGCGGTTGTGTCCGGTGAATGGACCGCTGCTGCGGTGGAGATTGTGGAAGCGCTGGGCGGGAAGCTGCCGGAAGACTTCGGCCAGCTGCCCGTGATGGAAGAGGCGCAGGACGCTCCCCAGGAAGCGGACGCCATCATCGACACTTTCGTGCACACCATTCGCGCTGAGGCTACCCGCCTGTTCGTGGGCGCTCCCACGCCGGCGTGCAGCCCCTACGAGGGCGTGTGGCGCGCAGAAGACGACGGCGTGCAGCCGCTTCTGTTCGTGAACCCCCACTCCATGGAGGTGGAGCGCTTCTGCAAGGCGTGCGGCTTGGGTCGCCCCGAGGGCACCAACGAGCCGCTGGACCACGTGGCTACCGAATGCGAATTGCTGCAGTTCCTGGCGGCGCTGACCAGCGGCGCCGAGATGCCGGAAGACATCCAGGTGACGGTGGACGATCTGCCCGAAGGCTCGCCGGAAGGTGCTTACGACCAGTTCCTGCTCACGCATGTGAACATCTGGATGCCCCGCTTCGCCGAAAAGGTAATCGCCGAGTCGCGCGTGCCCTTCTACACCGCCGCCGGCCAATACCTGAAGGCCATCCTGGACCTGGCGAAGTAAGGGCGTTGCAGGACGGAATCAGCGCGCGGTTTTGAGGCCTTGCGGGTCTATGGCCACGGGGAAGCAAGCCTCGTAGCCGAGCGATTGATTGAGGGAGCTGGTGAATTCCGGCTCCCTTTCTTTTGGGACGAAGGCAAGCACGCAGCCGCCGAAGCCGCCGCCGTGGATGCGCCAGGCTCCGTCGGTTTGCAGCAGTGTGGCGCAGAGCGACTGGATGACCATGGCCGGTTGGTCCTGCTCCAGGCCGTCGCCGACGGGGCTGACGTTTTGCAGGAACATGGCGGAGGAGCTGCCGCTTTCTCGCGCGAGCCGCACGAATTCCGCGATATGCCCCTGCTGAAGCTCCTGGGTCTGTTGCTCCACGCGGCGGGTTTCGTTGTAGAAGTGGAGGGCGCGCATGGTTGCCAAGTCCCCCACAGTGGCGCGGATTTCTGCGAATTGGTCCAGGATGTTGTGGAGCGGGACGTCCACGAGCCGATCGCAGCCGAACAGCCCGGCTACCCGCTTCATGTCGGCGGGCACGCTATTGAACTGGGCGGTGAAACGGGAGTGGTCGCAGCGGCTGTCAATAAGCACGAGGGCATAGCTGCTTTCTGCGAAGTTGGCGTCGACGGGGGTTACGTGCGGCGGATCGGTGAAGAAGTCCAGCGCCACAATGCCTCCGAACGCCGACGCCAGCTGATCCTGAGCGCCCGTGGGCTTCCCGAAGTAGACCCCTTCCGCAAACTGCCCATGCAACGCCAGCTGAATGAGCGGATTGCTGGACAACCACCCGGTGGGGGAGGTTTCTCGGATGAGGGCGCCTATGAGCACTTCGAAGGCGGCGGACGACGAGACGCCGCCACCCACGGGGATTTCCGAAATCACAATGGCGTTGAAGCCGGCGGGGGTGCCGCCATCGCGCGCATACGCAGCGGCCATGCCGCGAATGAGGGCGGCAGACGTGTTGAGCTCCGCCGGCACCGGATCCAGATTGTCCAGGTTGATGTCCGCCTGACCGAACCCTTCCATCCACACATGGCAGACGTTCTTGCCGTTTGGGCAGGCCAGCGCGTAAATGCGCCGATCAAGGCCGGCGGAAATAGTGCGCCCTCCTTGGTGATCGGTGTGATTGCCCGCCAATTCGATGCGGCCGGGAGCGCTTGCGAACACCGGCGCTTCGCAGGGGGCTCCGAAAAACCCGCGGTACAGTTGCTCGAGCCGTTCTCGAATTGCCTCATCGGTCGCGGTCATGCGTTCACCTTCTCCATAAAAGCCTGCCAGCCGGCCCTACCCGTTTCGTCCTCTTTGAAAACACCGGTACATTCGAGTATACGGGGAAGCGCACGGTTGATTTCCGGCTTGATGGCGGGCATCTCTTTCGCCAGGCGACCGGGGAGGATGGCGCGCCCCATGATTTCGATGAGGCCGATGTTCTCCTTCTTGATATGGTGCAGGTCCGGCGTGGGGTGGAAGATGCCCCAGGGATGCGCGGCGTCGGTGCGGTTGTTGCGCAGCACCAGGTGTAGGGTGTAGGTGTCGTTGGTTTTCGTGACGACGGGATTCAAGGTGTTGTGGTGAAGGGGCGCGCCGCCGGGCGTGCTGGTGGGGACGGGCGACGTGGCAAGGACGTGCGCTTCGGGGAAGGAGAACGTTTGCCATGTTTGCAGGATGTGGGTGGCGGCTTGCTGCAGTTCGCCGCGGTTGGAAGAGGTGAGCCGCAGGGTGCTTGCGGGCCAGTCGACGATGCCGGCGGTCACGTTCGGGAAGTCGCGCAGCCGCACACTTTTGCGAAGAGGGGCTTTCATCAGGGAAAATACGTGGCGGCCTCCTTGGAAGTGGTCGTGGGAGAGAATGGAGCCGCCCACAATGGGTAGGTCGGCGTTGGAGCCGATGAAGTAGAAGGGGAAGAGGTCGACGAAGTCTAGCAGCCGGCCGATGGCGGCATCGTCGATACGCATGGGACGATGTTCGGGCGCAAGTGCGATGCAGTGTTCGGGAAAGTAGGCGTAGGGGGAGAACTGCAGCCCCCAGGTTTCGCTGCCGAGCGGAATGGCCGCAATGCGCAATCCCGGCTTCGCCGGATGCGCCGCCGACCCAGGCCACGCTTCGTTCTCCCAACAGAGGTCGCAGCGGGGTTCGCCCTCTGTGTTTTGCCCCTTGTCCTCTTGCGCGGCGGCGATGGCTCGGGGGTCTTTTTCGGGCTTTGAGCAGTTGATGGTGATTTCCAACGTGCCCCAGGGGCTGGGCTCCTCCCAGCAAATGTTGCGGGCAATGGCTTCCCGCTTGATGTAGCCGCTGTCGATTCCCAGTTTATATAAGTAGGAGGCGGCCGCTTCGGGATCAGCTGCGAAGCGCCGATCGAACTCCGCGCGCACCTCAACCGGAGAGGGCAACTGGAACTGCCCATTGTCATCCTGAGCGGAGGCCCGAAGGGCCGCAGTCGAAGGATCTCCGCAGCTGGAAAGATCCTTCGACTGCAGGCTTCGCCCTTCGCTCAGGATGACAACATGGTCAGGGTGTAGATCGGCTGGCTTCATCATGGCAGGTCAAGTTTGTTGATGCGGCGGTCGTAGGTGAGTAGGCCGTTCGTTTCCTCTTCCACGTCGGAGAGTTGGGTGTACACGAAGCCGGTGCATCCAGCGGCCTCGAGTGCCTCTGCTTGGCGAATCACCTGATCAAGTTCGGTGCGGAACGCTTCAGGGTCGGCGGCGCTGCCATAGCCGTATTCCGTATCCAGCGCGCAATGGCCGGGCACGGGGAAGCTGATGCCGCCGAATTCCGACAGCACGAACGCCCGCGGCGGCTTCGCAAAATCGCGGTACACCTGAAGCGGCCGGAAATAGTTGTGCACGCTGAGGAAATCGCCCCCGCCCTGGTCGTACCATCCGCTGGTGGCATCGATGGGGCGCGTGGGGTCGATCAGCCGCACCGCCTGCACCGCGGCGTCCGAATTAAACTGCCCCCACGCTTCGTTGAACAGCCCCCACACCACCACGCTCGGGTGATTCTCCAGGTATCGCACCGTCAGCACGCAGCTGGCCAGCCATTCCGCGCGATATTCCTCGGAAGCGGCGGAAAGGTGCGCCCAGGCCTTGGGGTTATTGTCGCGCTTGGCGTTCCAGCTGGCCCGCAGCAGCGTGGGCTTGTAGCTGGAATGCCAGGCGCTCAAGGGGTCGCCCCCGCTCACCATGTCCTGCCACACCAACATTCCCAGCCGATCGCAATGGTAGTACCAGCGGTCTTGCTCCACCTTGATGTGCTTGCGCAGCAGATTGAACCCGGCCGCCTTCATAGTTTCGATGTCGAATATAAGGGCTTCGTCGCTGGGGGCGGTGAGCAGGCCATCGGGCCAATAGCCCTGGTCAAGCACGCCTTCCACGAAGAGCGGCTGATGGTTCAAAAACAGCCGCGGCACGCCTTCGCCATCCGGCTGCACGCTTACGGTGCGGAAGGCGCAGTAGCTGTGCACAATGTCGCTTCCTAGCTGTAGCTCCAGCTGGTAGAGGAAGGGGTCATCCGGCGACCACAGATGCGGGTCGGGAACGGCCAGCGTCACGCAAAAGGCCAGTGAGCTTTCGCGCTCTTTCAAAAGCTGGTCGGGAAAGCGCTCTTCGGCAACGGCAGAGCCTTGGGCGACCACGGAGCCTTCGGAGCGGAGCGTCACGTGCAGGGTTTCGCGGGCGGGCACATTAGTGGTCACGTGGATTTCCAGCAGGCCCTCGTCGGCGCGGGGAAGGATGCGCGCCTGGCGCATGTAGGTTTCCGGTACCACTTCCCACCAGGCCGTTTGCCATATGCCGCTTTGGGCGGTGTACCAAATGCCGCCGCGCTCCAGCCGCTGTTTGCCGCGCAGCTGCACGCCGGCGTCGCTGGGGTCGCGCACGCACAGCAGGATGTCCAGCTGGCCCGCTCCCATGACCGATTCCGAGGTGATATCGAAGGACATGGGAAGGTAGCCGCCGGTGTGGGTGCCCACTTCGCGGCCGTTCACGATGCAGCGGCAGGCGTAGTCCACCGCTTCGAAGTGCAGTATGAGCAGTTGGCGCTCTTCCAGTTGAGGAGCCGGGACGCAGCGGCGATACCACAGCAGCTGGCTCGGCTGCAGCTGGCGGTTCACGCCGGAAAGCGGCGCCTCGGGGGAGAAGGGGACGCGAATTTCGCCGTCCCACGTGGTTGGCGGCGCGGCAGTGAGCCATGCGGCGGCGGGGTTTTCGCAATCGACAATGGCGTAGTCCCAGAAGCCGTTCAGGCTGTGGAAGGAATCGCGTTCGAACTGGGGGTGCGGATGGAGGGCGATGGGCTCGTTGTCGCCTGTGGGTTCGGTCTCGTTGGTGCGCTTGGCGTCCAGAATCGCCTCGCCCCACGGTGTCATCAGGGGGCGCAGGGGAGAGCCGTCCGGCTTCTTCGGAGCCGCTGCCAAAACCCGTTTCAGATCTAGCATTCCCCACCCCCGTCCACGCAAGCGTCATTTTCCTAATTGTAAGTAAACCCCTTCGCATTAATCCCATGCGTCATGGAGTCGAAAAGAAGGACGGCTACGCGGCGGGCCAGGTCATGAGCTCGTGGCCCTTCAGATCCTCGATCCAGGCACGCAGTATGCGGCCGTCTTCCACCTGCATCTTCCCAATGGCGCGCACCGATCCGTTGCGCGGGCGGAACACCGAACCGGGGCACAGCAGCAGTTTCGCTGGACGCACCGAGGCGCCCCACTCCAGCCGCGGGTAATGAACATGGCCGTGCACGATGACGTCGGGGATGGGGTCGCCGGGGCGCAGCCGCTTCGGGAAGGCCATCGGTTGCACGTCTTTGGGCTCGTGGCCAACAAGGAAGTGCACCCCTTCGATTTCCGGCATGGCGAAATAGTCCACGTCGGAGCCGTATTCAGGAAAATCGTTGTTCCCCAGCACCGCGATGGTGGGGGCCAGGCAACGCAGCTCCGTCAGCACGGAGGGCCGCCCGATATCGCCAGCATGAATGATGACATCGCAATCCGCCAGCGCCGCATAAGCCGCCGGATCCAACGTGCCATGAGTGTCAGATACAAATCCAATAGTTTTCATGGGAGATATGGTAGCAGAAGGCAGCATCTTCAGGTGCATACTATGCTACTATACGTTATTAACGTATAGGAGGTTATCTATGTCCGTTGCAGCGATTCGAAAGAAATGCGGCCTGAGCCAGAGCGCCTTCGCGGGGGAGTTCGGGATTCCGGTGCGAACCGTGCAGCAATGGGAGCAGGGGAAGAGCGCGCCGGCCCCGTATGTGCTGTCGATGCTCGAGGAGCGCGCGCGGCAGTTTCTGCAGAAGAAGGATCGTGCTGCAGAAGCAGAGCGCCATTCCGTTCCGGAAAAGCATCGTTGGAAAGTGTGCATCGGCGAGCCCTTTGAGAACTGCGATCGGGTCTACCCCATTCAGCAGCGCAAGGTTCGCGAGTTGCTTGACGACATTGCGCGGGATGATGCGGTGACGCAAGTGGTCGTGTTTGGCTCAAGCGTCACGTCGCGTTGCCACATGGGCAGCGACGTGGACGTGTTTGTGCAGATGGACAAGGAGGGAAATCCTGTTCGCGATTCGCATGATTTCGAGTACGATCTATGGAGCAACTTCACTGCCGACGAGCGGCTGATGAGGGAGATTCGCGAAAAGGGGGTCGTAGTTTATGGCTAGTGCATCAACGCTTTACGGGAAGGCGGCCAGTAACTATCGGGCGGCGAAGACCTTGCTTGACTATGCGTCTGGGGATGAAGAGCAGCTGAACATGGCCGGCTTCCATCTTCAGCAGGCGGTGGAATTCGCCATGAAGTACTTGCTGGAACAGGACGGCGTTGAGTACCCGCGAACGCATGACATCGATCAGCTCATCCGCATCGCCAACGAGGGGAAAGTCGACTTGCTTCTCACGGAGTACATCGAAGACCATGCGGAAATGTTCTCGCAGTGGGAAGCGAAGTCGCGCTATATCCTGGACTACTCCATCGAGCAGAAAAAGATCGAGCGCGCCCTGAAAGCAGTCGACGAGTACCTGACAGCCATAGCCGACGAAGAAAAACGCCAAATCGCAACAGCCGAGGCGCCGGAAGAGACTGAGGGTGCCGAGGAGAATCAAGTGCCGCCAATGGACGCGGAGGATTAAGGGCTAGCATGGGGCTGCTGGAGAAGTTGAAGTCGAGCGTTAAAGACGTGTACGATCACGTTGATGCGGCAATGGACGGCGCGGGAACCTACGGCGAGTTTTTGACTGATAGGAAGCTGAACAAAGGAGATATTCCCGGAAAGTTTTTTACTCTCAAGAATGTTTATGTGCCCGTCCGCGGCAGAACAACGGAGATCGACGTCATTATGGTGCACGAGAAAGGGATTTTCGTTTTCGAGAGCAAGAACTACTCCGGCTGGATTTTTGGGTCCACTGAGCAGCAGCAATGGACGCAGGTTTTGAAAGGTGGTGCAAAAGAGCGGTTTTATAGTCCCATTAAGCAGAACAAATCCCATATCAAAGCGCTGAGCGGCCATCTTGGACTTCCGGAAGACCTGTTTGTCTCATTCATTGTTTTCTCTGAGCGGTGTGAGTTAAAGAAGGTTCCAGAGGATACCTCAGATTGCATCATATTGCGGCGGCATCATCTTGTGCACGAAGTGAAGCGAGCATTAGAGTATCGACCTGTCGTGTTCGACGAAGCGCGAATGAGCTATTTGGTTGATGAGATGGCGAGCCTTGGAAAAACCGAGGAGAAAGCCTCCGCCCACATTAAGACTGTTGAGAAAATAAAGAACAGCGAAATCTGCCCTTGGTGCGGTGCCGAGCTGGTAAGGCGCAACGGCAAGAACGGCCCCTTCATGGGCTGCAGCAGCTTCCCCAAGTGCCGGTATACAGCACGGGTGAAGTAAGCACAGCGTCAGGCTGCCGGCCAATTGCATGGCAACCGACTGTCAGGCTTGGTTTCCTCCGATGCTGGATCCTGTCTTCCAACGTCCCATACCCACGCCATCCTAATTCGGGTTGACCTTTTTCGTGTGTTATCGCTGACCTTGAAGTGTTTGAAGGCTGCTGAACTGAGACTGTTCCAAAAACTGCCCCGCTCTTTCCGTCGAGTTCAGCTGGAGGATCACTCCTTCTTTTTTCTTAGATACTGGCGCCTGGACTTATCTAGCTGCTGGCAGCTTCTTGAACAAAAGCGCTTCGACTGTGCACGGGCTTTGCTGGCGATGAAGGGCTTCCCGCACCTTTCACAAAACTTTACGCTCTCGGATGAAAGGCTTGTGGCGAAAGAGCTCCAGAGTTCTTCAATTGCGCAGCTGTAGGTTGTAAATTGCTGTAATCCGGATCTTGCTGACGATGGATACCTCCACGATATTCTTATTCCCGTTGTGTGGATAGCAACCAGTGATTCCAGAAGCTTTTTCGCGACTGAGGTAATTATTGAAAAGTTTGGCAATGCTTTATTGGGTAACTCTTTGAGGGGGAGGGGAGGATTCTTTTTTGCCAAGATGTCGAAATACACCAGAAGCATCAGGCTTTCTGATGTAGAGGGAAAATAATTTCTTCCAGTGAAATCTTGCGATAGCCTTCTATCGCCAGGGATCAATGCGAGATGCAGCCCTTCTGAGTTGTCCAATCCAGATGACCCATATGCGAGAGAGCAGGTGTGAGGGCGCGCTGTTAAATTGATCTGCTCCGTGTTCGATTTAAGAAAGCCTGCGTAGCCGGTTTCGCTTGTGGTCGCATCGGGGGCACGCAGTTTCAGGATGGCTCCCGCGCCCGGGTTCTCTGGCTCGAGAAAGTGCACCTCGATTGCTCTTGATAGAAAAGAAAGCTGTTTTTGGTAGCAGGGATTTATTGCGAGATCGCGGTTGTTGGCATCGGGAGCCTGATCGATGAGGTTCTGCAATGCAACCGCAATCCTTGCGAAATACGCGGCATAAACCCAACTTGCAAACGTCTCGTGCCAATCATCCGTCCTGCCCTCTATCGGAGTAAAGGGAAGAAGCGGGCCAGTAATCTGTGCGACTGCGAGAAGGGCATCGTCCAAACAGCCTTTCGACGTGATGGTGCCCTCGACTTCGGATGAGTTGAAATTGGCGTAAGAGCTTCCATGCGGTTCTATGCTATCTGTGAGGACGGATGATGTGAGGACGGATGACGCCAGGGCCGTGAATACGCTTAGATCCAGCGGTTCCTTTTTTTGAAAAGCGCTAGTTTGAAACGCGATTTTGTTTCCGCGTTTGCGCGCACATCCCCCTGACGTGCGGGAGATGCTTGATTCCGGGAGAAGGCTGGATTGCATTTGTAGCTGCCTCCTTTAGTTAAATACCCCTTTTTATACCTTTACAGTATAGTTTAAGCATGGATAATTGGAGCTCGGGTAATGACGAGCGAGAAAGTTGGGTGATATGAGCGCGCAGACTGTCCGGGGTACAGTGACAATCGAGGCCGGGACAAATGTCTGGCCTCATGAGTTAAGGACCGCTCAATCTCTGGCAATTGCGGGCTACAACGTCCACTTTGTGAGAAAAAGCGATATTGCTTATGAAAAAACCGCAGATGTATTGCTCAATGGCGAACTTTGGGAATTCAAGGCGCCTACGGCCGATCACCTCAAGGCCATCGAACGCAACCTTAAGCGTGCCCGGTGGCAATCGGGCCGGATCGTTTTGGATGGTCGAAGAATGAAGAAGCTTTCGGACAAGTCCATCGAACGCGAAGCGCGTAAGCAGGCGGAATCCATTCCTCGCATAGTGAGACTGCTTTATATCAACAAGAAAGGAGAAGTGATTGACATAAAGTAGCGGGAAGCCTAATATGCAAGATGAAAGCGCCAGAAAGGTACGTCAGTTACCTACTCCGGCGCTTTAGTTTTTATTTGGCGATCCTTCAATTGGTGCCTGATTTGGCATCCAGGAGATTAGGGCGCGGCATTTCCGTCCGGTCAGGCAAAATAATGGCGCCCCTGAGAGGACTCGAACCTCCGACGCACGGTTTAGGAAACCGACGCTCTATCCGCTGAGCTACAGGGGCGCGTGAGGTTCCCATTTTACGCGATTAGCTGCAGGTTGCCTATGCGGGATTTTGACGATCGCAAGATTCCGTTAAGGCTTCTGGGGATTGGGGCGTTGCGGGCGGGCGAGGAGCAGGCTGTTTTGCGGGACAGTGCTAGAATGACGGCATTGGCCCCAAACTTGAGGAGGACGCTTTGAATTCTGAACAGCCTCCCGTTCCACAGCCGACGCCTGAGCCGGTCGCGCCTAGCGCCGTGCCTGCGCCGATGAGCGAATCTGCTCCTGCACCTGCGCCGCAGACTGAGCCGGTCACGCCCGAGCCCGCCGCCGCGGTCGTAAGCGAGCCCACGCCTGCAGTCACGGTCGTAAGCGAGCCTGCGCCGACGCCCATCGCCGTCCCCGCTGCCGCACCTGCGCCGCAGCCTGCCGCGGCGCCGTTGTTGAAGTGCGCGAATGTTACCAAAACCTACGGCGCTACGGTTGCCCTCAACAACTTCAACATTGAAATCCCTGCCGGGCGCATTGTGGGACTGCTGGGCCCTAACGGCTCCGGCAAGACCACGCTGCTGAAAATGATCGCCGGCGTGTCGCACCCCACCGCCGGCCAGATCTTGGTGAACGGCATCGCCGTCGGCGAGCAAACCAAATCCCAGGTCTCCTTCCTGCCGGAGCGCCCGTACTTCTCCCGCTCCATGCGAGTGCGCGAAATGCTCGCCTTCTTCGCTGACTTCTACGCCGACTTCGATCTGCCGCTGGCCCACGACATGCTGGGCCGCCTGGGCGTGAACGAGAACGCCCCTTGCTCCACCCTCTCGAAGGGCACGGTTGAGAAGGTGCAGCTGGTGCTCGTAATGGCCCGCCGCGCCCCGCTCTACCTGCTGGACGAACCCATCGGCGGCGTCGATCCGGCCGCCCGCGACTACGTGCTGCGCACCATCATCCAGAACTACCGCCCGCAGTCCTCCATCATCCTCTCCACCCACCTGGTGCGCGATGTGGAAGAGGTCTGGACGACTTCATCTTCCTGCGCTACGGCCAAATGCTGCTGCACGCGCCGGTGGCCTACGTCACCCAGCGCAAGGGCACCACGCTGGACGCCTTCTTCCGAGAGGAGTTCCGATGCTAGGAAAGCTCATCTCTTACGAAATCCGCGGCCTCTGGAAGCCAGCGCTCATCATCTTTGCCATCATGGTTGCGGCAGGCGTGGTGGGAATGGCGTCCCTCTTCGGCTTCAACGCAATCAGCTACGACAGCGCTTACCTATCCGATGCGCGGGCAACGCAGAGCGCCTCGCTGTTCATGTTGGCGGTCTTCGCCGGGTTTATCCTGATGGCGGGCCCGCTTGCTTTAACGATCCTCGTCATTGTGCGCTTCTACCGCACCATGTTCACCGACGAAGGCTACCTTACGCTCACTCTGCCCGTTTCTACAGCGAAGCTGGTGCTGGCGAAGTTCTTTGTGGGGTTCGCCGTCAGCTTCATCGGCATCTTCCTTGCACTCATGCTGGGGTCGGCGATGCTCTCCCCGCTGATCGAGGAGCCGTGGACGGATTGCCTCGGCATGATTCTTGCCGCCTCCGGGGGTGATCTCGCCGCAGGCCTTTATGAGGGACTGCCCGCTTCGTCAGTGGCTCTGGGCGTGGTGAATATTTTCGTCTCGGTGGGCTACGGGCTTGCCCTTGCGTACCTGTCCTTCACATTGGGAGCTTGGTGGGCAAAGCGTCACAAGGTGGCCGCCGCCATTGCCATTTACTTTGGCATAAGCTGGCTGGTTTCGCTGCTGTTCTCCATCGTGAACGTGTTCTCGATGCTCAACAACGCCTATCCGTACGAGCACTTCGCGCAGTTCGGCGCCATCATGGAAATCCAAATGGTCTGCTACGCCGTTCTTGCTGTGGCGGCTGTTGCGCTCGCCATCTTCCTGGTGCGCCGCAAAGTGGATTTGAGCTAGCGCCGTTGACGGGAGTTTTCCCGTTTGAAACGGTGGTGAGCGTACAATAGCGTCATCAGAACCCCGGGCCCGCACGGCACCTGGGCGGCGGCGCGGTGCCGCCGCGCTTGGCGGGGCTTTTCGCAGAAGGGATGCGCCATGGCCGATATCACGGAAGTCGAATTCATCTGGAAGAACGGGGAACTGATTCCCTGGGCCGAGGCCACCACACACGTGCTGTCTCATTCGCTGCACTACGGCTCCGGCGTGTTCGAGGGCATCCGCTGCTACAAAGATCCGGATTCCGAGAAGAGCTTCATCTTCCGCCTGCGCGATCACATGGAGCGCTTGGCCCGCAGCTGCAAGATTGCCCAGATCGACCTGCCCTACACGGTGGACGAGCTGTGCGACGCCACCGTCGAGGTCATCCGCGCGAACAAACTGCCCTCCTGCTACATCCGCCCGCTCGTGTACCGCGGCTACGGCGTGATGGGCGTGGACCCCACCGGCGCGCCCACGGACGTGATCATCGCCGTGTGGCCGTGGGACGCCTACCTGGGCCCCGACGCGCTGGAAAACGGCGTCTCTGTGGGCATCTCCTCGTGGCGCCAGCGTTCCGTGAACGCCATTCCGCCCGCCATGAAGTCCACCGCCTCCTACATGAACTCCATTTTGGCGAAGATGGAGGCGAAGGCCCATGGCTATGCCGAGGCCATCATGCTCAACGAAGCCGGCATGGTGTGCGAAGGCACCGGAGAGAACCTGTTCATTGTGCGCAGCGGCGTGCTTTCCACCCCGCCCATCTCCGACGGCGTGCTGGAGGGCATCACCCGCGACACGGTGCTGTGCCTGGCCGATGACCTGGAGATTCCCGCGCTCGAGGAAAGCCTCACCCGCTCTGACCTCTACATTGCCGACGAGGTGTTCATGACCGGTTCCGCTGCCGAGCTCACCCCCATCGGCTCCATCGACGAGCGCGTCATTGGCAAGCCGGGCGAAATCACCCGTCAGCTGCAGGAGCGCTTCTTCGCCGTCGCCTACGGCAAGGTGGAGGAGTACCTGGACTGGCTGACCGAAATCTAGTTACGGCGCGCGCAACCTTGGCGCCTGCCGCGTAACCCCAGGCCGTCGGGAACTGCCTCGGCGGCCTTATCTATCCGAGAGGCCCGTGTGCTCATGAAAATCTTCACCTACGACTCCACCCTGCGCGACGGCGAGCAGTGCGAGGGCATCACCCTTTCGCTTGAAGACAAGCTGCGTATTGTGAAGCGGCTGGACGAGTTCGGCATCGACTACATTGAAGGGGGCTTCCCCGCGTCGAACCCCAAAGACGTGGCCTTCTTCCAGCAGGTGCAGGAATTGGGCTTGGCTCATTCCCAAATTGCCGCGTTCGGCTCTACGTGCCGTAAGGGCGTGGCGGCGGAAGAGGATGCGGGGCTGGCGGACTTGCTGGCGTGCGGCGCGCCGGTGGTGACCATCGTGGGGAAGACGTGGGATGCCCAGGTGGAGCGGGCGCTGCGCACTACGCGGGAAGAGAACCTGCGCATGATTTCCGACTCGGTGGCCTTCCTGAAGGCGGCCGGTCGGCGGGTGGTGTTCGACGCCGAGCACTACTTCGATGGCTTCAAGGCGAATCGCGACTACGCGCTGGCCTGCGTGGGGGCGGCGCTGGCGGCCGGTGCCGACTCGGTGGACTTGTGCGAAACCAACGGCGGCTGCCTGCCCTTCGAAGTAGAAGAGATTGTGGCGGCCACGGTGGCCCAGTTCCCGCAGGGGCACTTCGGCATCCACTGCCACAACGACAGCGGCTGTGCGGTGGCCAACACGCTGGCGGCGGTGCGGGCCGGCGCCACGCAGGTGCAGGGCACGGTGAACGGCTACGGCGAGCGCGTGGGCAACACCGACCTGCTCACCGTGATTGCGGATCTGGAACTGAAGATGGGGATGGAAGCGGTCGGCTCCCACAATCTGGAGCAGCTGACTGGCGTATCCCATTACGTGGCGGAGCTGTGCAACGTGTCCACGCCGGCGCACCACCCCTATTCCGGCACGAGCGCCTTCGCCCACAAGGGCGGCCTGCACGCCAGTGCCATCGCCCGCTTCCCCGAGGCCTACGAGCACGCCAACCCTGCCTTGGTGGGCAACAGCAGCCGCATGCTGGTGAGCGAGCTTGCCGGGAAGGCGTCGCTGCTGCAGAAGGCGGCCAGTCTTGGCTTCGACCTGTCGGCACCGTGGATTGACGAGCAGTCCATCCTGGATGAAATCAAAGATCGTGAAGCCCGTGGCTTCTCCTACGAGGTGGCGGACGGCTCGCTGGGGCTTCTGCTCATGCGGAAGCTGGGGGCCTATCGGCCGTCGTTCACGCTGGAGAGCTTCCGCGTGATTGTGGACGACCGCGAAGATACTGGCGCGCTGGCGAAGGATGCCATGTCCGAGGCCACCATCAAGATTCACGTAGGCGACGACCGCTTCGTGGCTACCGGCGAAGGGGCCGGCCCAGTGGGCGCGCTCGACAACGCGCTGCGGTTGGCCATTGCCGAGAGCTATCCGCAGGTGGCGGAAATGGAGCTGGTGGACTACAAGGTGCGCCTGCTGGACGAGAGCCAGGGCACCGACGCCATCACCCGCGTGACCATCACCACCAGCGACGGCCACGGCACCTGGGGCAGCGTGGGCGTTTCCGAAAACGTCATCGAGGCCTCGTGGAACGCCCTGGTAGATTCCATAGAATACGGCCTCTACCGCGCCCGTGCGCGGAAGTAGTCGGGGCCTGTCCGCAGCCGCGCCGCGCGCGAGGGTTACGCTCGACGCGTCGTCGGTCTGAGCTAACTCCGCTGCGCGGAGTGGATCTCAGACCTCCTTTGGCTTAACCTCGCTCCACCCCCGCGCGCGGCGCGTCCGCTACGTAAACAGACGCAAAGCGCTAGCGTGTGCTAAAGTGTTCCTGTCTGAAAAGAAAGGAAGGGCAATGGCGGAAAAGCAGCAGGATATTCGCACTCCCGAAGTGGATGATTTGCTGAAGGTGCTGGCGACGCTCGAAGACGAGGACGCCATATTCGCCCTGCTCGAGGACTTGTTCACTATTCGCGAGATTCGCGAGACTTCGCAGCGGCTGGCAGTGGCGCGGCTGCTCTCCGACGGCAAGCCCTATACCGCCATCGAGCAGACCACCGGTGCTTCCGCCACCACCATCGCGCGCGTTTCCAAATGCCTCAGCTACGGAGCCGGCGGCTACGCCAAAGCCCTCGAGGTCCTCTCCGAATCCTAAGCGAAATCGTGCTTGGTCAGGGGGTTCTGCGCCAGGGCCATGCGCTTTTTCAGCACTTGCAGGCGGCGCGACGCTTCCAGCAGCAGCTGGCAGCGGGTGCCGATGGGGGCGGTGTTGGTGTTCAGGAAGGTGCCGATTTCCTCGCGCGGCAACTCGAAGGTTTCGATGAGCTCATTCTCGCCCAGGTGCTGATCGCCCACCCGTTCCACGTAGGCAATGGCCACTTGCACGTTCTCTTCGCCCATGCCCGTAGAGGAAAAGCCGCTCTGGGGCAGTAGCTGATAGGCGGGCCCTTCCAAATCGGTGCGCAGTCGGCAGCCGGTTTCTTCCAGAAGCTCGCGGTTAATAGTTTCCTCAAGCGGCTCGCCCTCTTCGATGAGGCCGGCCGGCAGTGCCACGCACCAGGCGTTCAGTGGATAGCGGAATTCGCGCAGCAGCAGAATGCTGTCGTTGGGCAGAATGGGGTAGATGCATACGGCGTCCGGCTTCGGCGGCAGCCCGGCCGCGTTCGCTTCCAACTGTTCGGTGTATTCCGCCAGCCCCTTGCGCGAGACGCTCTCGTAAGTGAAGGTCTCGCCGCCTTCTTTCTCGTAGGTCAGCACGTACTTCTTGATCCAGCCGTCGCTTACCTGGTCGATGGCCACCAGCTTTGGGGATTTGCGGACAGATTCTTGTTCGGTCATGGCGGGTCCTCCTCCCGATGTCGTTTCGCGCCGGGCCCTTCCCGCGGCCCGTTGCGCCAGTGCGTCGCCTTCTTCCGCTTCCGCTGCAGCCTCCCGCCTCGCGTTATGGGCAAAAAGAAAGGCGGCCTGGGGAGCCGCCTTTGGGTTTTTGGATGTTGCCGGGATTACAACATCCGAGGGAGAGAGAAAAGGGAAAGGAAGAAGTTTCTCTGGTTGGTAATATAGCAAGCTCTGTTCGTTAAGATACCCACACTCGCCCCCGGTTACCGCGCCATGAGGTTTCGGTTTCCCAGCTGTCATTTTGCTTAAGGAAAAAAGAAACCCCCGCACAAGGCGAGGGTTTCCAAGCGTTCAGGTTTAGCGCGGGGCTTAGAACTTCTTGAAGGCGCTCTTCTGGGCGAAGCAGATGGGGCACTTCTCGAAATCGTCGCCCTTGTGGATGTAGCCGCACACGGGGCACAGGTAGTAAGCCTGGTCGTCCGGGTCGTCGATGTTGTTGTAGGCATCCAGGTACAGCTCGGCATGGACGGCCTCG
This sequence comes from Eggerthellaceae bacterium, assembly GCA_022791455.1. GTDB lineage: Bacteria > Actinomycetota > Coriobacteriia > Coriobacteriales > Eggerthellaceae > Parvibacter. The sequence continues at coordinate 4,999 of JAAVZC010000006.1, read as the reverse complement.
GCCAGCTTGGCGCGGGTGAACACCTGCACCGCTTCGGTCTTGCCCTCTTCCACGGCCTTGGCGATGAAGGCCGGGTACATGTCGGAGGTCTCGTACATCTCGCCCAGGGCACCGGCGATCAGGTTGAGGTCGGTCTCCACACCGGTCATCTCGGGGGCCTCGGGGCGCACGAACTCCGGCTCTTCCTTCTGGATGAGGGCGGTCTCCATGCGGATGTGGATCTGCTCGGCTTCGGAAGTGGCCTCGAACTGACGGGCGATCTGGTCGTAGCCAGCCTCGCGAGCGATCTTCGCGAACGCCTTGTACTTGGCGGAAGCGCCGGTCTCGCCGGTCACGGCAGCCTTCAGGTTGTCAAGGGTGGTGCCGACCACGGTCTCGCTCTCGTGAGCAATGTTGAAATTGGTGCTGTTGTCGACGGTAGGAACAACGGCGCGAACCTTCATACCCTGAATAGACATATTCGTTTCTCCTTACATCTTGGGCGCGGCCATGCTGCCGCATTAGCTTGAACATTATAGATAGTTTTATGCGGAGACGCTCAAGAAATAGGTTTCTTAACCGACTCCTTACGCAGGGTCGCAACTCCCGCAAGCGCTATTATGGTTCCGTGAAAATTGCGAAGCCCTTCGGGGCGGAAAAGCGTTTCGGTATTGTTTGACTAAATGTTTGGGAAACACAAAGGAGGATCCATGGAGCGCAAGGTTGCATGGAACGGCCGCAGCGACGAAGACCTGGTGGCCCTCGAGCAGTTGGCGGCGGAATATCGGGAGTTCATCTCGCAGAACAAGACGGAGCGCGAGTGCACGAAGGCGGCCATCGCGGCGGCCGAGGCGGCTGGGTACAAGCCGCTTTCGGAGGCGATTGCCGGCGAGCTGCCGCTGCAGCCGGGCGACAAAGTGTGGGCTCATGCGAAGGGGAAGGCCATCATCTTGGTGCACGTGGGCCGCGCGACCATGGCCCAGGGGCTGAACATTTTGGGGGCGCACATCGACTCCCCGCGGCTGGACATCAAGCAGAACCCGCTGTACGAGTCCAACGGCCTGGCGCTGCTGGACACCCATTACTACGGCGGCATTAAGAACTACCAGTGGGTCGCCCTGCCGCTGGCGCTTCACGGCGTGGTGGCGAAAACCGACGGCACCGTGGTGGACGTGGTGATTGGCGAAGACGAGCTGGACCCGGTCTTTTGCGTGACCGACTTGCTGCCGCACCTGGGCCGCGCCCAGATGGACAAGAAGGGCGGCAACGTCGTGGAAGGGGAGGACTTGGACCTGCTGGTAGGCAGCTGCCCCAAACAAGCCCCCCTCGGCGAAAACGTGGACGGAACGAGTTCTGAGACCAATAAAGATGTCATCCTGAGCGGAGCGCGCAGCGCGGAGTCGAAGGATCTCCCCACTGCCAGCAACGAGGCATCCACGAACTCGAACACCCCCAAAGACCCCGTAAAAGAACGCTTCTTGGACCTTCTGGCCGACCGCTACGGCATCTGCGAGGAGGACTTCCTCTCCGCCGAGCTGGAAGTGGTGCCCGCCGGCCCCGCGCGCGACCTGGGGCTGGACCGCTCCATGATCATCGGCTACGGCCAGGACGACCGCGTGTGCGCCTTCACCTCCCTCAAGGCCCAGCTGGCGCTGGCGGCCGACGCCGTGGTGCCCGACACCACCGCCGTCTGCGTGCTGGTGGACAAGGAGGAAATCGGTTCCGTGGGCGCTACTGGCATGACCTCCCGCTTCTTCGAGAACACGATGGCCGAAATCATGGAACTGGCTGGCGAGGGTGGCATGCTGGCGCTGCGCCGCGGCCTGGAGGCCTCGCGGATGCTCTCTTCCGACGTCTCCGCCGGTTTCGACCCCGCCTACGCCAGCGTCTACGAGCCGAAGAATTCCGCCTACTTGGGCCGTGGCCTGGTGTTCAACAAGTACACCGGCGCCCGCGGCAAGAGCGGCTCCAACGACGCGAGCGCCGAATACGTGGCTCGCGTGCGCCGCGTGATGGACGACGCCGGCGTGTTCTTCCAGACCGCCGAGCTGGGCAAGGTGGATGCCGGCGGCGGTGGCACCATCGCCTACATCTCCGCCGAGTACGGCATGGACGTCATCGACAGTGGCGTTGCGGTGCTCTCGATGCACGCCCCCTGGGAAGTCACCAGCAAAGTAGACATCTACGAAGCCTACCGAGGCTACGAAGCCTTCTTGCGGAAGATGTAGCTGGGAGTCCCCGCGGGGGAGCGGGGCGGGGCAACCCTCAGTCGCTCAGACAGTCCTCGCTGCGCTGCGGAACTCGCTTGGTGAGGGCCGCCCCGCCCCGCTGATTCGTTTACGTTGTTGTCATCCTGAGTGGAGCGCGAAGCGCGGAGTCGAAGGATCTCGCCAGAAAATGCTTCGCGCCCGGCGGTCCGCTTTCGCGGGTGGTCGCCGGGCGCGCGCTAAGGAGAAAGGCCAACAGACGCGCAGGTTATCTTCAGGCTGGCAATGGCCCCAAAACAGCCTTCAGCCCGCGGCTGGGCCAAAACAATCGCTTAGCCCTTTGCCTGTGGCGTGGTGGGTCGGGAAGCCTGCGTTGCTGACGAAGCGGCACCGGGGGCAGAGTCCCCTCTCAAACTCGGACCCAGTGCCAACTCCATCAATGCCGTCGCGCCAAAGCGCGTTGCAAGCGTTGCCGTTTCCGGCTTTGGAAGACGCCGCCCCCAGGCGGCGTTCCGCGAATGTCCGAGCCCTTTGACCCACCCGGAGCATTCACCGCATTCTCGCGAGCACCTTGCCCAGCGGCTGCCTTCGCTTTCTGCGTTCGACCCATCAGGCCTTATCGTCATGTGCGAAGCGCCGTGTTCTCTGTTCGAAAGCGCGTCGTTTACTGCGTGTCATCTTTATACACGTCTGGATTTTCCCTCGCAAGCAGCTGGAGCCGACTCCACAACCCGCGCACCAACCCTCCACTAGTCCTTCATACGAAGCCGCTTGCGGATAAAAAGGAGCTCATAGAACAATGATTCGAAACAGCTGCTACTCACTTTACGGCCCAAACAGAGCAATAAGGCCAACACCCCTTGTCATCCTGAGCGAGCGAAGCGAGTCGAAGGATCTCACGCAGCCGGGGAGATCCTTCGACTGCGCGCTACGCGCTCCGCTCAGGATGACAACGCGGGTGTGAGTAACGAAAGAAGTCGTTACGCGCCTAGGGCGTCGGCGATGAGGCGGCGCAGTTCTTCGATACCGGTGCCCTTCTCGGCCGAGGTCACCACGTAAGGCACCCCCTTAGGCGTGTTCAGCTCTTTGCGAATCATGGCCGCCTGCTTCATGGCCTGCTGCTTCGACAGCTTGTCCGCTTTGGTGAGCGCAATGGCGAAAGGCAGCTCCGCTTCCGTCAGAAACTCCACCATGTGGCGGTCCAGCGCGCTCGGCTCGTGGCGGATGTCGATGAGGCTTACCACCAGCGCGAAGTTGCGATCTTGGTTGAAGTAGCCCTCAATGAGGTCCGACCAGCGCCCCAGCTCGCTCTTCGACACCTTCGCATAGCCGTAGCCCGGCAGGTCCACCAGCTCCTGGCCGTCTACGTCGTAAAAGTTGATGGTAGCGGTCTTGCCCGGCGTGGAGGACACCTTCGCCAGTCCCTTCCGGAACATCAGCTTGTTCAGCAGCGACGACTTCCCCACATTGGAGCGACCGGCGAACGAGACCTCTGGCTGCCGCGAGGGGGGCAACTGGGCCGACGTGCCGTAGGCGGCTTTGAAGCTGGCGTTGTGGAAGTTCATGGAGGCTCCTAACAGGGCGGCGTTCCTTTGGCGAAAAGGGGAGGGCACATGGCCCATTGTGCGCCGCGGGGCGGTTGGTTTGGTCCTATAATAACCTCCAATTTACCAATCATGTCGAAAAGGGAAGAAAAGGAGCACTGGCTATGGCGTTTTACTTCGACGAACCGTCCCGCACCTTCAACGAATATCTGCTGGTCCCGGGGCATACGCCCGCCGATTGCGTTCCCGCCGCCGTTAGCTTGAAAACTCCGCTGGTGAAGTACCGCAAGGGCGAAGAGGAGTGCCCGCTTTCCCTGAACGTGCCCATGGTGAGCGCCATCATGGCGGCTGTGTCCGACGACAAAATGGCCGTGGCGCTGGCCACCGAGGGCGGCCTGTCATTCATCTACGGCAACCAGTCCATCGAAGACGAGGCGGCTATGGTGGCCCGCGTGAAGGACTACAAAGCCGGCTTCGTTACCTCCGACGCCAATCTTTCACCGGAAATGACCCTGGCGGATGTGGTGGAGCTGCACGAGCGCTTCGGCCACTCCACTATGCCGGTGACCGCCGACGGCAGCGCGCACGGCAAGCTGCTGGGCATCGTGACCGAGCGCGACTACCGCTTGTCCCGCATGAGCATGGACGAGAAGGTGGCCGACTTCATGACCCCGCGCGAGAAGCTGGTGGTGGCGGAAGACGGCATCACGCTGAAGGCCGCCAACGACGTGATCTGGGATCACAAGCTGAACTCGCTGCCCATTGTGGATGCCGACGACAACCTGGTGGCGCTCGTGTTTCGCAAGGATTACGACTCCCACAAGTCCAACCCCAACGAGATGCTGGACTCCCAGAAGCGCTACATGGTGGGCGCCGGCATCAACTCCCGCGACTACGCCGAGCGCGTGCCGGCGCTGGTGGAAGCCGGCGTGGACGTGCTGTGCATCGACAGCTCCGAGGGCTATTCCGACTGGCAGAAGATGACCATCGAGTGGGTGCGTGAGCATTACGGCGACAGCGTGAAAATTGGCGCCGGCAATGTGGTGGACGCCGAGGGCTTCCGTTTCCTGGCAGAGGCTGGGGCCGACTTCATCAAGATCGGCATCGGCGGCGGCTCCATCTGCATCACCCGCGAGTCCAAGGGCATCGGCCGCGGCCAGGCCACCGCAACCATCGAGGTGGCGAAGGCCCGCGACGAGTACTTCCGCGAAACCGGCATCTACGTGCCCTTCTGCTCCGATGGCGGCTTCGTGTACGACCTCCACATCT
>JAAVZC010000001.1 GCA_022791455.1 Eggerthellaceae bacterium | reverse complement strand
GGGCAGGTTGGTCACGTGTTACTCACCCGTTCGCCACTCTATGTCCGCCCGAGGGCGGTTTAATCGTTCGACTTGCATGTGTTAAGCACGCCGCCAGCGTTCATCCTGAGCCAGGATCAAACTCTCCATTCAAACCAGCGGCGTCGCCGCCTCAGTTCGTTTGAAAAGCCTTGATCGGCTTTCGTTTCATTCGGTTCATCTTTAGGAATCTGTTGCCGGATTGCTCCGGCGACAGGGTCTTAAATTCGAAAGTGATGTCACTCTGACTTCTTCTTCCGACTCCGAGATCTCTCTCGGAAATCGATCTGCAGTATCCGGTTTTCAAGGTGCCGCGGGCTTGTTCCCCGCTGCGCTGCTCTGCGAGCGGCGCAAGGAATAATATTAGCAGAACTTTCAATCTTTGCAAGAACTTTTTTGAAAAAATTTCTTAGCGGCGATTTTCTGCCTTCTGTGCAACCGCTATTCCTGATTCGCTTGCACAGCCCGCCTTTGGAAGCGCGGGTGAATTAATTTATATCCTTAGGCTTGGAATTGCAAGAACTTTTTTGCGTAACTCACAAATTTTTTGCGAATGGCCATACACAAGATAAAAGCCCCGCCATTCTGACAGATGGCGGGGCTTTAAAACTTACCCTGAGATTGAATGGTCTACCAGGCGATTCTTAGACCAAACGGCAGAAACGACGCTTACCGGCTTGGATCACCGCTCCTTGAAGCGCCTGGGGCGCCAGGTTGTAGGTCTTGGGGGCGAGTGGCTCCCCGTTCACCTTCACGCCTCCCCCGTCGATCAGCCGACGAGCCTCACCGGCGCTGTTGGCAAGGCCAGCGTCGGCCATCAACTTCGCCAGATAGACAAGCCCCTCGTCGTTGGGGGTAAGATCGGCGGCAAACTCGGGCACGTCTTCCGGAATCTCGTGATTCTTGAACAGCGCATCGAATGCGGCTTCCGCCTCTTGGGCGGCGGCATCGTCATAATAGGCGGCCACAATGTTGCGGGCCAGGGCGCGCTTCACCTTGTTCGGGTGCAACGAATCGTTCGCCAGCCCCTCTTCAATGCGGTCGATCTCCTCCACCGATTCGTTGGAGGCCAGGCGGTAGTACTTCACCATCAGCTCGTCCGGGATAGACATGATCTTGCCGAACATATCGGAGGGGGTGTCGGTGAGGCCCACGTAGTTGCCGTAGCTCTTCGACATCTTCTTCACGCCGTCGGTGCCCTCCAGAAGCGGCAGGGTGAGGCACACCTGCGGCTCCATGCCCATCTTCTCCATGAGCTCGCGGCCGGCCAGCAGGTTGAACAGCTGGTCGGTGCCGCCCAGCTCCACGTCGGCCTTGATGACCACCGAGTCGTAGGCCTGCATCACCGGATACAGGAACTCGTGAAGGCTGATGGACTGGCCGGAGGTGTAGCGGTTGTGGAAGTCGTCGCGCTCCAGGATGCGGGCCACCGTGAAGTTTGCCAGCAGCTTGAGCAGCTGCTCCATGTCCAGATCGAGGATCCACTCGGAGTTGTATCGCAGCGTGGTCTTCTCGGGGTCAAGAATCTTGAAGGCCTGGTCCACGTAGGTCTGGGCATTCTCCTGAATCTGCTCGCGAGAGAGCTGCGGACGGGTGGAGTTGCGGCCCGACGGGTCGCCGATGAGGGCGGTGCCGTCGCCGATGATGAGGGTCACCTGATGGCCCATGTCCTGGAACTGGCGCAGCTTGCGCAGCGGCACCGCATGGCCCAGGTGGATGTCCGGAGCGGTGGGGTCGACGCCCAGCTTGATGTTCAGGGGAACGCCCCGCTTGAGCTTTTCGAGCAACGCCGCCTCCGGCACGATTTGCGCCGCGCCCGAGGCGATGATGTGCAATTGTTCTTCCGGTGAGAGCATGAGTCGCTTCCTTCTTATATATAGGTTATGAGCGCCAGAGATTCTAGCACAAGGACCGCACCTGCCATTCGGCACGCACGGGATCTCTCCACTCCGGCCTTCGGCCTCCGGTCGAGATGACGTAAACACTGAAGCACCCGACCCCAAGCAGGAAGCGCCGGCGTGGCCGCGGGGTGTTTGCGATCACTCTGAGCACATACTGAAAGAGGTGCCCGAATGGGCACCCCATAAAAGCACGAGGAGCGAAGCGCACGAGCCGAAGGCGAGCAGCGAAAGCGGGTGATCGGAAACACCTCGCGGCCACGCCGGCGCGGACAGGTTAGGAGACGCCGCGGTGGAGGTGGCCGCTGGTGGTTTCGGGCATTTTGGCCAGGGAGTTGCCATCGGACTGCGCGACGCGCAGCGCCCGCTTCACGCGGCCGACCGCCTGCGCCGTCTCTTCCCCGTTCATGAGGGCGGCATCGATCATGAACGCGGTGATGCCGGAAGCCAGAAGGCTCGGGATGTCCGGAACGATGTCCAGCTGCACGGCATTGTAGAGATGGCTACGCCCCAGCTCGTCGGTGACGACGGGGAACTCATAGCCCTTGCGGTCCCGCAGAACATGGAGGCTCTTGCGGCGGGGGCAGCTCTCGCAGTTCTCACCGCAGGGGCCCTGGGACATGAGCAGACAGTGCTCGCAGGTCATGAGCTCTTGGTTGCCGATGACCGTAAGGCCAAGCTCCAAGGGTCGCTCCTCCCCCAGCTGCTTGATCTGCGCGAGGGTGAGCTCGGGCGAAAGCCATGCGCGGCTGGCGCCGAATTCGGCGGCCGCCTCGAGCGCGCGCCGATTGCAGAGGGGCAGGTGCGGGCCCACAGAGATTTCGGCATCGGTTTCACTGGCGGTCTGCAGACCGCCCAAGCTCTCGACGAACAGGTGCGAGGCACCGGCGATGGCAGCGCTTTCGGGGTTGGCGGGATCGCCCTTCGCGCCTTCGCGGGAGCCGTCGCAGGCCTCGTGATGCACCACGGGCAGCGCCAAGGTGATCTGCTTGGGATAGCCCGCCGATTCCACCGTCGAGCTTACCTGGCCCGCCACCTGGGCGGTTCCGCGACGGTAGTTCAGCAGGGGCACGATGATCTCGTCGGCACCGGCGCGCTTCGCAGCGCGGGCGTTCACCGGGTTGGTAGCCCATACGGCGATGGTGCACTTCCCCACCTCTTTGCGGCGCGGCTGGGGCTCCTTCTGGATTTTCGGGAGCAGCCGGTTCTTGTAGGGAGCGAGCAGGGCGTCGGCCAGAAGATCGAGCGCATCGGCGCGCACATGGTGGAGGGCGGAAAAGCCCAGGCCGGCGCCCTCGTCCAGTTGCAGCTGGAAGCCGCTGATGGAAAACGGGGTCTGTCCCAGCCGATCCACGTGGGCGCGAATGCCCTCTTCATCGAGAGGACGCGAGCGGGCCGGCTCAATGACCGGACCGGCCGCTTCCGCCGATACGCTGCCAAGCCCTTTCTGGACAAGTCGCCAGAGAATGCGGCGCTGCACCGCCGGAAGCGAAGACGCTTCATCGAGCGCCAGCTGGAAGCCCACGGTCACCGGACGCCCCATCTGCACATTAACCGAGCAATCCAGCGGAATGCGGGGTTGGAAGGCGTCGTCTTCGAACGCGGCTTTGGCGCTGCGAACGCGGAAGACGCGATCGCCCGCGCGAACGGTGCCCAAGCCGGCCACCGGAAGCGGGCGCAGCGCTCCCCCCTTGTCGAAATCGTCTTCAGAAAGGGTATAGGCCTCATGGCCTTTGCGGGTCCAGAACTCGATGACGTCCTGGGGAGCCAGGTCTTTCGTGGGCTTGAAGCTGATCCTGCCGTTTTTCACCGCTGCCACCTTGCCCACCGGTACGCCGCGGTTGTTGGGACGCTGGTAGCTCATGATGTCGTTGCCGCGCTGGCCTTCCAGGTACGCCGTGGTGAATCCACGGGAGAACGACTCCGCCAGCCGCTCTTCTTCCTGCACCGTCGCCGCACCGCTGCCGCTGCGGGCAGCCTCGCGGTCGAGCAGCTGACGGTAGGTGGCCACCACCCCGGACACATACTCGGCGGACTTCATGCGACCCTCGATCTTGAGCGAGGTAACGCCCGCCGCCACCAGTTCCGGCAGTAGCGGCGCGCCGCTTAAATCCTTCGGGGAGAGCAGGTGCTCCCCGGCCACATCCGCCGCCTTGCCGGTGCTGCAATCGATGAGCTGATAGGGCAAGCGGCAGGCCTGGGCACAAAGGCCGCGATTAGCGGAGCGGCCGCCGATCATAGAAGACATGAAGCATTGGCCGGAGTAGCAGATGCAAAGGGCGCCGTGGACGAAAGCCTCCACTTCCATTCCCATTTCTCGTGCCGCTTGGGCCAGGATGGTGATCTCGCAGAGGGACAACTCGCGCCCCAGGGTGACGCGCTTGGCCCCCAACCGGGCCGCAGCCGCCAGACCGTTCAAGTCCAGCGTGTTCATCTGGGTTGAAATGTGCAGCCGCGCCTGGGGAAGGGTACGAGTGAGCTGGGCCGCCAGGCCGATGTCCTGCACGATAAAGGCGTCGGCCCCTGCCCGCCAGGCTTGGCGGGCGCACTCGAGCGCAGCATCCATCTCATCGGGCAGCACCACGATGTTCAGGGCAACGTAGACGCTCGCGCCGCGCAAATGGGCGAAATCGCAGGCCTCTCCCAGCGTTTCCAAGGTGAAGTTTTCGGCATTGCGGCGGGCGTTGAAGGAGTCGAGGCCCAGGTAGACTGCATCCGCCCCGGCGGCGATGGCCGCATGGAGGGCAGTCATGTTACCAGCGGGGGCCAGAAGCTCCACAGGGCTCTGGTTCTCGGCGAGGATATCTTGCATCTTGTTCCCTTTCGGCTCTCGGCACAAAAAAGCGGCCCGCGAAGGCCGCTTTCGAAGACCGGCGATTTTAAAGCTCCGAAGCTTTCTGATCGCCCGCCTTCAGGGCCTCAATGCCCTGATTGTACGTATCTTGAATGGACTTCAGCCGCTCATCGTAGGTGGAGTAATCGAACGGCTGGTCGTCGGTGGCAGAAGAGATTTCCGTGTAGAGGTCTACGTAAGCGCTCAGGGCGTCCTTCAGATTGCTGCAGCCGTCGGAATAGAACTCCTGCACTTCCTTCAGGTCATCCGGGGTCTCCAGCTTGTCCAGCTTGTCAAGAACGGCGAAGGCACCATCTGCCTGGGTGCGCATGGAAACAACGTCGTCGCGAGAAACCGCGTCGTCGAAGGCGGTCAGCTTAACCCCCAACTCGTCGACAATCTGGTTTACCTGAGCCATATAGTTGCGATTGGCGTCAGAGGTCTCGGCGCTCGTGGGCTGGTCCACATTCGCCGCGCACCCTCCCAGCGCGAGCATAAGAGCCGCCGCTGCCGCGATGCCCGCCGCGATCTTCCATCCGCGCTTCAAGGCCGTTTCCATAATGGGTCTCCTGTTCGTAGCACAATCCTTTTGCAGGATCGGCGGCGGAACCGAAACTCCGCCGCCGCATTTCTCATACCTATATAAGAGTAGCGATTCTGACCGCCACAGGGTCCGGTTAGGGCCGCGGCGTTATCGCACCGTTTCTCCCTAAGCCGTAGGGGCTTCGGGATCCGGCTCGGTGGGGCCGGGATCCGGGTTCGATGGCGGATCCGGGTTTGATGGCGGATCCGGCGGGTCGGGGTTCGACGGCTCCGGGTTCGTCGGCTCTTCGGGAGTGGTGGGGTTCGTCGGCTCTGGCTCTATGGGTGTGGGCTCTTGCGGCTCGCTGTTGCCGGGATCCGTCGGCTCTTCCCCATCGTCCTTGGGCTCTTCCTCTTTGCTATCGTTGTCCTCATCATCGTCATCGGCCTTGTCGCCAGAGCTATGGCCGAAGTAGCCGCCGATGTGGTACTCCTGGTTGTAGTAGTTCTTGTCGTACTCCGGCTTGTCCGCCTTCGGGAATTCCTCCAGGTTGTTGGGGTCGAGCACCCGATCCATGAAGTCGGCGAATACGTCCGCCACATTCCAGCCGTCCGGCAGCTTTTTCGCGTTCACGTAGTCGGAGCGATCGCCCATCCAGATGGCCACGGAGTACTGCGGGGTAATGCCGCAGAACCACACGTCGGCGTACTCATCGGTGGTGCCGGTCTTTCCGGCGGCCACCTGGCCGGACGCAAGACGCGCCTTGGTGCCGGTGCCATACTCGATAACGCCCTTCATCACATCCACCGTAGCGGCGGCCACTTCGGGAGAAATGACGCGCTCCCCTTCCGGATCGGAGTTATCGACAATGGTGTTGCCCTTGCTGTCCACAATGCGCTCGATGCACTCGGCGTCGTAGTGAATGCCGCCGTTGGCCAGCGTTGCGTAGGCGTCTGCCATCTCCAGCGGCGTAACCGAGGAAGTACCCAGCGTAATGGAGCCGGTCTCCGTCAGCGTGGATTCCACGCCCAGGCGATAAGCCATGTCCGCCACCTTAGTGGGATGGATGGCCATGCACAGACGCGCGAAGGCGGTGTTAGAGGAAACGGCGAAGGCGCTCGCGATGGAACGGGTGCCGTAGTCGATGTTGCCGTAGTTATGCAGCTTCCAGCCGGGGAACTCCACTTCGCGGCCAGCGTCGATCTGGGTCTGCGGATCGATGCCCTCCTCGATGGCGGCGGCCAGGGTGAAGGCCTTGAAGCTCGACCCCGCCTGACGGCCGGTGCCACCGGTACCCGTGGCCATGTTCACCTGAGTTTGCTGGAAGTCCTTGCCGCCCACCATGGCGCGAATGAACCCGTTGTCCGGATCGATGGCCACCATGGACACCTCGTAGGGCTCGCCGCCTGCTTCTTCCTTCGCAGCGGCAGCAGCTTCGGCCGCCTGCTGAACCTCCACATCCAACGTGGTGTAGACCGTAAGACCTCCCTTGAAAATCTCGTCGCGAGAATAGGCGTACTTGCCGGAAGCGCTCGTCAGCTGGTCGCGCACGTAAGCGGTGAAGTAGTCGTAGGCCAGAATGCCGTTCTGGGACTGCTCGTGCACGTTCAGCTGGATAGGCTCCTGCTTCGCCGCATCCGCCTCTTCGCGGGTGATGACGTTGTTGGACACCATGCGCTCGAGCACCACGTTGCGGCGCTTGGTGCACTGGTCTAGGTTGTCGATGGGGTTGTTGTAGGTGGGCGACTGCGGGATGCCAATGAGGGTAGCCGCCTCCACCAGCGTCAAGTCCTTCGCCGACTTCGAGAAGTACCGCTGGGAAGCTGCCTCGATGCCGTAAGCACCGGAACCGTAGTTAATGGTGTTGAGGTACATCAGCAGGATTTCGTCCTTGGTGTACTTCTCCTCCAGCTTCATGGAGATGTAGGCCTCGCGCACCTTGCGGGCAAGCGTGATGTCGTTCATCTCATCGGAAAGGATGGTATTGCGCACGAACTGCTGCGTGATGGTAGAGGCGCCTTCCAGCTGACCACCCATGATGTTGTTCAAAAGCGCGCGGCCAATGCCGAGGATGTCAACACCGCCGTGGGTGTAGAAACGCTCGTCCTCAGTGGCAACCGTGCCCTTCAGCACATATTCGCTGATCTGGTCGATGGCCACCGGCTCGCGAAACTCCAGCTGGAATTCCGCCAGCACCGTCGTGCCGTCGCTGGCATAGACCACCGTGGGAAGCGACGCATTATAGGCGTCCGCATCCGCGTAGTCCGGCAGGTCCTCCAACCAGGTATTCATAACAGAGATAGCGCCGAAAGCGAGCGCTGCAATTAAAGCAATGATGACGGTGAAAACCATCAAAAAGCCAGTTTTCTTTTGGCTGATCGTTGTGCCGGGGCGGCCTTTCATAGCCCGAGAACCCATGATCACCTCCACATAGTGTTTTCCAGCCGACTATTCTACCATCGAACACCAGTGCGCATAGGTTCTCTACGGTTTCGCGATAAAACCCCAACAAGACGGCAACGAACCTGTCCGCGCCGGAGGGCCCGGGAGGGTTTTGCAAGCACCCGCTTTCGCTTCCTCGCCTTCGGCTCGCGCGCTTCGCTCTTCATGCATTTACTAAAGGCTCCCTTGCGGGAGCCTTTATAAGTTTGCGTTCAGAGTGCTTGGAAAACCCTCCCGATGCCCACCGGCGCTAGCGAAGCGCGGGCGGGTCGGCGGAGTGGAGCGAGGTTAAGCCAAAGGAGGGAGGAGATCCACTCGGGCGCAGCCCGAGTTAGCTCCGACCGACGACGCGTCGAGCGGAATCCCCGTCGACCCGAGCCGCGCGGACAGGTTGGCAGCGCCTACAGCGCGGAGCGATCCTGCTCCATCTGAGCGAGGACTTCTTGCATTTGGGTTTTTACGGCTTCGTGGCCGGTGGCGCCGTAGGTGGTGCGGGCGGCGACGATGGAGGGCAGGTCCAGGCAGTGGACGATGTCCGCCTCGAACAGCGGGCATTCCGCCTGGAAGTCCTGCAGGGTGAGATCCTCCAAGCCGCAGCCGCGCTTGTCGCAGAGCAGCACCAGATGCCCCACCACCGCATGGGCCTCGCGGAAGGGCAGGCCCTTCTTCGCCAGGTAGTCTGCCACATCGGTTGCTGCCATGTAGCCGCGCTTGGCCTGGGCCATCATGGCGTCCGAGTTAACCGTCATGGTGGCGATCATGCCGGCGGCGCACAGGTAGCAATCCTCTAGCGTGTCGGCGGCGTCCATCGCGCCTTCTTTGTCCTCTTGCAGGTCTTTGTTGTAGGCCAGAGGCAGGCTCTTCAGCGTCATGAGCAGGGCCATCAACTCTCCCACCACGCGACCAGACTTTCCGCGAATGAGCTCCGCGAAGTCCGAGTTCTTCTTCTGGGGCATGATGGAGGAGCCGGTAGAGAACTTGTCCGACATGGTAACGAAGCCGAATTCGCTCGACGACCACAAGATGAGCTCTTCGCACAGGCGCGACAGATGGATGCAGGAAACGCTGCAGGCGTAGATGAGGTCCAGCAAAAAGTCGCGGTCGGACACGGCGTCCAACGAATTGGGAATGGGGTGGTCGAAGCCGAGGGCAGATGTGGTGGCGAAGCGGTCGAGCGGATAGGTGGTGCCGGCCAGCGCCGCGCTCCCCAGCGGGTTGGCGTCGGCGGCCTTGCGCGCCGCCGCCAGCCGCTCGAAGTCGCGGGCAAGCATCCAGGTGTAGGCCAGCAGATGGTGCGAGAGCAGTACCGGCTGGGCGTGCTGGAGGTGGGTGTAGCCCGGCAGGATAACGTCGAAGTTCTCCTGCGCCTTGGCCACCAGCGCCTCCCGCAGCTGCAGATTCGCGGCCATGAGCTCGCCGGCCCGCCGCTTCATGAACAGGCGGGTGTCAGTGGCCACTTGGTCGTTGCGGCTGCGGCCGGTGTGCAGCCGCTTGCCCGCATCGCCGATGCGGGCGGTGAGCTCGCTTTCGATGGACATGTGGATGTCCTCGTTGTTCACGTCGAAGGGAAACTCGCCAGCTTCGATTTCCGCTTTGATCTGACCAAGGCCGGCGGCGATGGCGGCGGCATCTTCTTGCGAGATGACCCCCCGGGCCGCCAGCATGGCGCTATGGGCAACCGACCCCGCGACATCTTCGGCGTACATCTTCTTATCGACGGGAAGCGACGCCCCGAACCGCTGGGTGAATTCGTCCGCCCCTTCTTCGAAGCGTCCCGACCAAAGTGCCATTGAGTTTCCTTTCGATACGAAATACGAAAAAGTCAGTGTAATCGTCCATGACCACAAAAGCAGCCGAGAGGGCGCCCGGTGCCCCAGATTGGCCCGAAGCGCGGCCGAGCGTACTTCGGTACGCGAGGGAAAGCGCTGAAGGTCAAGATGGGGGGCCGGGCGCCCTCGCAGGCGGACAAGCCGTTGCGACGTTCGCCAGAACGTCGCAACAACGCTATGCCAGTTGTTTCTGGGCTTCGGCGACGATGCCTTCGGCTTCTTCTACGAGCGCCTCTCCCAGGTGCTCATTGGTGGCGTCGACCGAGGCGAAGGAGTCCATGCGGGCGCCCATGGCCAGGCGGTTCTCCGCCCACACCTTGCAGGGCAGGGCGTGCAGATCGATGAAGCCCTTGGCGGCCTGATGGTCGAACTGGTCGTCGGCGGCGTAGGTGGCCAGCTCGTAGGTGTAGAGCGAGAAATCGCTCTTGCGGCCGACCACGGTGCAACTGCCCTTGTAGAACTTCAGCTTAACGGTGCCGTTCAGGCACTGCTGGGTGTGGCTAAGGAACGCGTCCAGCGCCTCCTTCAGCGGGCTGAACCACAGGCCGTTGTAGACGCACTCGGCCCAAGTCTGCTCGATGCCCAGCTTGTAGTGGAGCACGCCGCGCTCCAGGCACAGGTCCTCGAGCGCCTTGTGGGCGGTGATGAGGGCCAGGGCGCCGGGGCACTCGTAGCACTCGCGGCTCTTCACGCCCACCAGACGGTTCTCGATCATGTCGATGCGGCCGTAGCCGTTGGAGCCGGCGATGTCGTTCATGGCGTAGACGATGTCCAGGTAGCTCATGGGCTGGCCGTTCAGAGCCACCGGAATGCCTGCTTCGAACTGGATGTCAACGTAAGTAGGAGCGTCGGGGGCCTCCGTGGGGTCCACCGTCATGGTATAGATGTCAGCCGGCGGCTCGGCCCAGGGGTCCTCCAGCACGCCGCACTCGATGGCGCGGCCCCACAGGTTGTCGTCGATCGAATAGGGCGAGGCGTTGGTGGTGGGCACCGAGATGCCGTGCGCCGCGGCCCATTCCATCTCCTCTTCGCGAGATTTCAGATCCCAGTCGCGCACGGGGGCGATGATGGTCAGCGTAGGATCGAGCATGGTGATGGAAGACTCGAAGCGCACCTGGTCGTTGCCCTTGCCGGTGCAGCCGTGGGCGATGTACTTGGCGCCGTACTGGTGGGCAATCTGCACCAGATGCTTGCAGATGAGCGGACGGGACAGGGCGCTCACCAGCGGATACTTGTTCTCGTACATGGCATTGGCGGCAAGGGCGCAGGTGAGGTACTCCTCGGCGAAGGCCTCCCGCATGTCCACCACGTGGCAGGCGATGGCGCCCGTGGCCAGCGCGCGCTGCTTCACCAGTTCCAGCCCCTCGTGGTCCTGGCCCACCTCGCCCACAACGGCGATAACGTCCAGGTTGTACTTGTCCTGCAGCCAGGTGATGCACACGGAGGTGTCCAGGCCGCCGGAATAAGCGAGTACGACTTTGTCCTTAGGGGTGTTCTGCGATGCCATGTTTCTTTCCTTTCAAACGCTTACGGCACAGGTTCTGCCCGGGGAGCAAGCAGCAAGAAAGGGTCGAGGCATATCTTCAGGGAAGTTGTCGGAGCGCAGACCTGCTGTTGCATGCGGAAGCCTCTTCTTTCCGCGGACCGAGCAACTCCGCACAAGCCAAAAGCGCCGTTGTGGCGTTTGGGGAAAGAGGGCTTAGATCAAGCGAACTTTAACGTCGTCGCAATTGATCAGCGCGCATGCCTCGTCGGCCTGCGTCAGCAGAAACGCGAACAGCGAAGGAGCGCACAGCGAAACCAAGGCCGGTGGCCTGGCTCATCATATGTGCGGTTCCGTTCTTCAAAAGAAACTCCTTGCGTTCGGTTGGCGGTATATTAGCGCTGGTTGTGTTTCGTGCAAGTTAATTGCCGCGAGAAATTTTGAAATGGCGCAAATTTAGTGCGCGAAAGGAAAAAGAGAGGCCGCCTGCACAAAAAACAGGTAACACCTTATGCAGCCGGAAGCCTCAACCGCCATACGAGCCAAAGATCCTTCGCTTCGCTCAGGATGACGTGCTTTTAGGTCAAAGTGGGTAAGCGAAAAGCCGCCCGGTGCCCCAGGTTGGCTTGAAATCCGGCCAAGCGTACTTCGGTACGCGCCGTGCCGGAATTGAAAGCCAAGATGGGGCGCCCGGCGGCTTTGCAGCGCCAAGGGGTTACGGCGGCCGTCAGGCCGACGTAACATTTATGAAAAGCGCCCTTTCGGGCGCTTGGTTTGAAGTTTGTGTTCAGAGTGATCGAGAAACCCTCCCCGAACCCGGAAAACTACGGTATTACTCGGCTACTTCCACCAGTTCCAGGGCGAAGTTGAGGGGCTTGCCGGCTAGGGGGTGGTTCATGTCGAAGGTGGCCACGCCGTCTTCGATCTTGGTCACCGTGACGGGCATCGGCTGGCCGCCGGGACCCTGCATGTAGATCTGCTGGCCAACGGGAAGCTGGTCGGCGTTGGGGATGTGGGACAGCGGAATTTCCTGCACCAGCTGCTCGTCGAATTCGCCGTACGCGTCGGCAGGCTCGATGTGGATATCACGCTTCTCCCCCACGACCATGTCCTTGACCGCTTCGTCGAAACCAGGGATGACCTGGCCAGCGCCGCAAATGAACTCGATGGGCTCGCCGCGATCGACGGAGGAGTCGAACTGCTCGCCGTCGTCCAAGGTGCCCACGTAATGGATCTTTACCTTCTTGCCTTCATTGCTCATGACAGATTTCCTTTCAAAAGGGGTGAACGAAAAGTTCAGTCGTCCCAGTATAGGGTAAGGGGGCAAAAAACCTGGCGAGGCAACAAACCTTGACCGAATCTGTCAACCAGTGTCCATAACCAAGACGGAGAGATCCTTCGACTCCGCGCTTCGCGCTCCGCTCAGGATGACAACAGGGCGAAAAGGACATCAGGCAAACATCGTCAACCAATCAGCGGGGCGGGGCGGCCCTCACCAAGCGAGTTCCGCAGCGCAGCGAGGACTGTCTGAGCGACTGAGGGTTGCCCCGCCCCGCTCCCCCGCGAGGGGCGACGAGCGGAATCCCTTCGGCCGGCGCGGCTGCGGACAGGTGGGTTAGTTTGCGTACATGCTGGCGTAGGGGCGGGCGGTGGCGGGGCGGAGCTCCCAGAAGGTTTCTCCGGATTCGTCGATGGGGGCTTCGAGGTCTTCGGCAAAGTGGGCGTTGTATTGCTCCAGCAGCGGGCGCAGCAGCGCTTTGCCCTCTTCGGTGACGGGCTCGCACACCAGCCCTTCGGCGATCAGGCGCTCATCGGGGCGATGCGCCAGGAAGATGATGCCGCCGTGCATTCCACAGGCCAGGTACTCCCCCGGCTGCCCCATGAGCACGATGATGCC
Organism: Eggerthellaceae bacterium; assembly: GCA_022791455.1. Lineage (GTDB taxonomy): Bacteria > Actinomycetota > Coriobacteriia > Coriobacteriales > Eggerthellaceae > Parvibacter. Next base: position 540,526 of record JAAVZC010000001.1, on the reverse strand, counting down.
GCCGGCCATGTACTCGCCCAGGAAGTTTCCGGCGTTACCGCCGATGACGATAGCGGGCACCTTCTCCTGATACTGCTTCATGTTGATGCCCACGCGCCAGCCGCAGTCGTCGCGCACGAAGACGGCTCCCCCGCGCATGGCGTAACCGGCGGCGTCGCCGCAACGGCCATGGACAACCACCTCGCCCGCATTCATGGTATTGCCAATCTGGTCTTGGGCGTTGCCAAACACCTCGATGGAGCCGCCGTCCATGTAGCAGGCCATGTCGTTGCCAGGAGTGCCGTGGATTTCCAGCCGCTTGCCCGCTGCCATGGCGCACCCCAGGTAGCGCTGGGCGAAAACGTCCTCCAGCTCCACCGTGTCCGCCTCGACGAGCGCCGCGCGCACCATCTCGTTCGCTTCTTTGAAGTGGGTGGTACCCAGGTACACTTTCTTCATGCGATCACTCTCCTGCGTACTTCACGCCGAGGATTTCCAGTTCCTTCTCGTTGAGGCCCACGCCCCGCAGCATCAGGCGGTTGCCCCGCAGGCTGTCGATGGCGTTGATGCCCATGCCGCCCATCATTTCCTCGATCTCGCGGGTCCAGGCGCGCACCAGGTTCACCACTCGCTCGGCGGCCGCTTCGGGCTTGAGGCGGCGGGTGAGGTCGGGACGCTGGGTGGCGATGCCCCAGTTGCATTTACCGGACGAGCAGTCCTTGCACTGGTGGCATCCCATGGCGATGAGCGGGGCCGAGGCGCAGGAGACGGCGTCGGCGCCGAGGGCGATAGCGCGCACAATATCGGCGGAGTTGCGGATGGAACCGCCCGCCACCAGGCTCACCGTGGAGCGGATGGACTCTTCCCGCAGCCGCTGGTCAACCGCCGCCAGCGCCAGCTCGATGGGAATGCCCACGTTGTCGCGGATGCGCTTGGGGGCGGCGCCGGTGCCGCCGCGGAAGCCGTCCAGCACGATAATGTCGGCGCCGGCTCGCGCCATGCCGCTGGCAATGGCGGCCACATTGTGAACCGCCGCCACCTTCACCGCGATGGGCTTCGCGTAACCGGTGGCCTCCTTCAGCGAGAACACCAGCTGGCGCAGGTCCTCGATGGAGTAGATGTCGTGATGGGGAGCCGGCGAGATGGCATCGGTGCCCTGCGGAATCATGCGGGTGCGGGACACCTCGGCGGTGATCTTCTCGCCGGGAAGGTGACCGCCGATGCCGGGCTTGGCCCCCTGGCCGATCTTGATCTCGATGGCGCCCGCCACCCCCAGGTAGTGCGGATTCACGCCGAAGCGACCGGAGGCCACCTGGACAATGCAGCAATCGGCGAATTCTTCCAAGTCCTGGTGCAGGCCGCCCTCGCCGCAGTTGAAGAAGGTGCCCAGCTCGCGCGCCGCCAGGGCAAGGGCCTTCTGGGCGTTCAGCGAGATGGAGCCGAAGCTCATGGCGGAGAACATGAGCGGCACGTCCAGCCGCAGCTGGGGCGGCAGCGGGGCGAACACCTTCTCGTCCCGCTCGTTCACCTTCAGGATCTCTGGCCGCGAGCCCAAGAACACGCGGGTCTCCATGGGCTCGCGCAGCGGATCAATGGAGGGGTTGGTCACCTGGCTGGCGTTCAGCAGCAGATGGTCCCAGTAAATGGGATAGGGCTTCGGGGTGCCCATGGAGCTGAGCAGCACCGCGCCCGTCTGCGCCTGCTTCGAGATGTCCTGCATGGTCTCCTGGGTCCAGTTGGCCGAGCCGCTGTCCACCTGCGGCCAACGGGTTATGACGATGGCCTGCTCGGGACAAGTGAGGACGCAGCGCTGGCAGTTCACGCACGCGCCGTTGCGCACGCTCAAGCGCCCGGTCTCTTCATCGAGTTGGTGAACTTCGTTGGCGCAGGTGCGCACGCACACGCCGCAGCTGGTGCACAAGTCCGCATCGCGCATCACGCGGTAGCGGGGCAGCACGTAATCAAGCATGGCTGCGCTCCTTTCGGCGGGGATGGACTTCCACTTCGTGGCGGAACGGCTTTTCTCGGGCGGGGCAGTTCTCCGCCGATTCGCGCGCCCGACGGGCCGCTACGGAATCCAGCTGCACCACAAAGGGAACGCCCCCTTCAATGGAGCGCACGTTCTCTGCGTCGGGGCACACCAGCTCGATGGCCGCCTGCTCGCTGGCCATGTAGACCATCGACCCCTTTTCCGCCGCCATGAGGGCGCGCAGCTTCAGGCGGTCGTTCAGGGCCAAGAGCCCCTCGTCGGAACCGACGATGATGGAGAACGGCCCGTTCACGAGTGCCGACGAGTACACGGTGCGCAGTGCCGTCTCGAACGCGGCGCGCTCCGGCGCCATGCGGTCGATCTCCTCCCAGGAAGGCGCCGCCATGATGTGGGCGGCCATTTCCTGAGAGAAGCCGTGGCGGCGGGCCAACAGGTCTATCAGGTAGGTGATTACTTCTGTGTCTGTCTGCAGCTCGCAGTCGTAGCCGAACTGCTCCACGTAACGGCGGTTGGCGTCGTAGCTGGAAATTTCGCCGTTGTGCACCACTGACCAGTTCAGCAGCGTGAACGGATGCGCGCCGCCCCACCAGCCGGGAGTGTTCGTGGGGAAGCGGCCGTGGGCCGTCCAGGCCCAGGCATCGTAGTCTTGAATGCGGTAGAACTCGCCGATATCCTCCGGGTATCCGACGCCCTTGAACGCGCCCATGTTCTTGCCCGAGGAGGCCACGAACGCACCGTCGATCTTCCCATTGATGTGGAAGACGTGCTGCATGGTGTATTCGGCCTCGTCCAAGCCAGAGTTCGCCAGCCGCATGGGGTGCGGTGCCACGAAATAGCGCCAGATGTCCGGCGGGTTCTTGATGGCGGCCACGCTCTCGGTGGGAATGCGCTCCTGCTTCTCGCTCATGAAGAACCGGTCCAGGTACGCTTCGGTTTCCGCCCGCGCCTCGCGACTCTCGTACATAATGTGGAAGGCGTAGAGCTCCTTGTATTCCGGATAGATGCCGTACGCGGCAAACCCGCCGCCCAGGCCGTTGGAGCGATCGTGCATGAGCGCGATGGATTTCAGGATGTCGCTGCCGTCGTGGCGGTTGCCGCTGCGGTCCATGATGGCGGCGATGGCGCATCCGGACGGTATGCGCACCTCCCCTTCCCGGGGCCCTTTGCTGTCGAACATGGGAAGTCTCCCCTCGCGTCGCTTGCTTCGGGCCGGAAGCCAAGCCTCCGACCGTCATTCATGCTACGAGCCCATTGTTTCGGGGAAGTAAAGGGAGGGTTAAAAGAAAGGGGCGCTTGCGCGCCCCTTCGGTTGTGGTTATTTTCCCTCAGCTCGGGAGGCCTGGTAGGCCTCGATGAGCTTCTTCGTCACATCGTGCGGGGCCTCTTCGTAACCGTCCACTTCGATGGCGTAGGAGCCGGAGCCGCGGGTCAAGGAGCGCAGATCCTTGGTGTAGGTGATTACCTCGGCGTAGGGCACGCGCACGCGGATGATGGTCTCGCCGGCATCGTTGGAGTCGGTGCCCACAATGCGGCCGCGGCGGGTGGAGATGTCGCCCATGATGGTGCCGGCGTACTCTTCGCCCACCGTCACGTCCATGGAGGCCATGGGCTCCAGGATCACCGGGTTAGCCTTCTCGCAGGCAGCGCGGAAGCCGATGCGGGCCGCGGTCTTGAAGGCCATCTCGTTGGAGTCCACCGGGTGGTAGGAACCGTCGAACACGGCGCACTTGATGTCCACCATGGGGTACCCCGCCAAGAAGCCCTCGCGCATGGCCTCCTGCACGCCCTTGTCCACCGCGGGGATGAGGCCGCCGGGGATGGCGCCGCCCTTAATCTCGTCCACGAACTCGTAGCCGCCGCCGGGGAAGGGCTCAAGCCGCAGCCAGCAATCGCCGAACTGGCCGGCGCCGCCGGTCTGCTTCTTGTGGCGACCCTGCGCCTCGGCGGTCTTGCGGATGGTCTCGCGATAGGGAACGCGCACCGGCACCAGCTTCGCCTCCACGCCGGTCTGCTCCTTCAAGCGGTTCATGAGCATATCCACCTGCGTGTCGCCCATGGCGGTGAGGATGGTCTGGTGGGTGTCCTCGTTGCGGGAGATGCGGATGGTGGGGTCGGCCTCGGCGGAACGGGCCAGGAAAGTGCCCAGCTTGTCCTCGTCCTTCTTGTTGACCGCTTCCACCGCCACCGGGTACAGCGGCTCCGGCAGCTCCAGCGGCTCCACGGCAATCTCGCCGGTCTGGGAAAGGGTGTCGCCCGCTTTCGCCTCCGCCAGCTTCGGCACCACGATGATGTCGCCGGCCTTCGCGCTCTTCACGTCCATGGGCTCCTTGCCCATCATCACGTACAGACGGCCCAGGCGCTCCTTCTTGCCGGTGCGGGCGTTGATGAGCTCCATGCCCGGCTCCAGCACGCCCGCGAGCACCTTCAGGAAGCTGAGGCGCCCGACGAACGGGTCGGTGATGGATTTGAACACAAACGCTGCGGGGCGCTTCGTCTCGTCGATGGCGATGGTCTCGCCGCCGGCCATCTGGTAGCGGCCGTGGGAGCGAGGATGCGGGAAGTAGGTGGCGATGTCCTCCATGAGATTCTGCACGCCCTGCATGATGATGGTGGAGCCGACGAAGACGGGGATGAAGATCTCCTGGGCGATGGCCTTGTCCAGCAGCCCTTCCAGCTCTTCTTGGGTGATGGGCTCCCCTTCCAGGTACTTCATCATCAGCTCGTCGTCCGCTTCCGCCACCAAATCGCACAGCTTCTCGCGGGCGGTTTGCGCCACCTCAAGGTAGGCGTCGGGGATGTCCACCACCACTTCGGAGCCGACGTTCTTGTCGTAGTAGTGGGCCTTCATGCGGATGACGTCGATGACGCCCTCGAAGTTCTCCGCCACGCCCATGGGCACCGTCACCGGCGCCAGGCGCGAGCCGAAGCGGGCGTGCAGGAGCGCCATGGAGGTGTCCCAGTTGGCGTTCTCGCGGTCGATGTGGTTGATGTAGACGCAGCGGGACAGGCGCATCTTCTCGGCTTCGCGCCACAGCTTGGTGGTCATGATCTGCGGGCCGGCCACCGCGTCAACCACGAACATGGCCATTTCGGCCGATTGCATGGTGGTCAGGGTGTCGCCGATGAAGTCGGGATGGCCGGAGGTGTCCAGCACGTTGATCTTGTAGTCGCGATACGGAATGGGGGCGATGGAGGTGCCGATGGTGAACTTGCGCTTGATTTCCTCGGGGTCGTAGTCCATGTAGGATTTGCCGTCGTGCGTTGTGCCCATGCGCGGCGTCTTGCCGGAAACGAAGAGCATCGCTTCGGCGAGCGAAGTCTTGCCGGCGCCGTCTTGGCCCACCAGCACGATGTTCCTCACGTGTTCGGTAGCAGGAGCTGCCATATTGACCACCAACTTTCCTGTTTGCGGCCGGCCGCCTTCCCTTCGTCGTCCGGCCCGTCAAGCGCGCTGCTTGACCCACGGATACGCCTTCGCGGCTAATGCGAAGTAATGGAGTTAAGTTTAACCCATATAAGGCCCCCTCCCCTGCTCGAGCGAGAAGAAATATGAGAGGTCTTGGCAACAGCTTATTGTCATCCTGAGCGGAGGCCGCAAGGCCGGAGTCGAAGGATCTCTGCGGTTGGGGAGATCCTTCGACTCCGCGCTACGCGCTGCGCTCAGGATGACAAGGGGTGGGCTGGCGTGCGCGGCGCTCAGGATGACAAGGGGGTTAACCGTTTTCAACAGAAAGACAGCCCGGTCTTCGCCAAAGTTTTCGATCACTATGATCGGTGGGTGATGACAGGAGGCTGAACATGTCCACGAAACTTACCTATTGCCAGATTGAATCCGCCGTGCACGAGGCCTACGAATCGTGCAAGTCGATGAAGGGCGGGCAGAACGCGCACTATATTCCCTACCTGGCGAATGTGGATTCCGACCTGTTCGGCATCAGCCTGTGCCTGCCGGACGGCCACGTGGTTTCCGTAGGCGACACCGACTACGTGCTGGGCATCGAGTCGGTCTCGAAAGTGCACACCGCCATCTTGGTGCTGCGGCAGCTGGGGGCGCGGGCGCTGCTGGAGAAAATCGGCGCCGACGCCACCGGGCTTCCCTTCAATTCCATCTTCGCCATTCTGCTGGAAAACGAGCGCCCCTCCACGCCGCTCGTGAACGCCGGGGCCATCACCGCCTGCTCGCTGGTGCAGCCGTCCGGCGACGAGGAGGCGAAATGGCAGGCTATTTTAGGGAACATGACCGAGCTGATGGGCTCCACGCCCCGCGTGATCGACGAGCTGTACGCGTCGGAATCGGAGACCAACTTCAACAACCGCTCCATCGCGTGGCTGTTGAAGGAGTATGACCGCATCTACGACGACCCGATGGAGGCACTCGATCTGTACACCCGCCAGTGCTCGCTGGGGGTGACCGCCGAGCAGCTGGCCATTTCCGGCGCCACCATCGCCACCGACGGCAAAAACCCTGTCACGGGGACGCAGGTGTTCGACGCATCGCTGGCGCCGAAGATCATCTCCCTCATGACCGCCGTGGGCTTCTACCAGCGCACCGGCGACTGGATCTACGAAACGGGCCTGCCGGCGAAGACCGGCGTGGGCGGCGCCGTGATGGGCGTGATGCCGGGCCTCTTCGGCGTATGCGCCTTCGCCCCGCCCCTAGACGAAGCAGGCAACTCGGTAAAGGCCCAAGCAGCGCTGCACTCCATCATGAGCACCCTAGGCATCAACGTCTTCTCCAATACGAAATATGAAATAGCAGGCTGCTAAGGGTTCGATCCCCCTGAGCTATAGCGCAGTCAGCTTCGAACACCCAACCTTCTAGGTCCGAAGCGAGGGCGAGCCCGGTGCCCCAGATTGGCCTGAAGCGTTGGCCAAGCGTACTTCGGTACGCGCCGCGCCAGCGCTGAAGGCCAAGATGGGGCGCCCGGCTCGTCCGCAGCGCCCCCGCAACAACAAAAAAAACGCCGTCCGGAAGGACGGCGTAATAAATTTGGTGGAGCATAGGGGGATCGAACCCCTGACCTCATGGCTGCCAGCCATGCGCTCTCCCAGCTGAGCTAATGCCCCGTAAAACGTGCGAGGATTAGAATACCAAATCTGAAGGATTGGTCAACCCCCTATTTTCTAAGCGGCACAAGTTTTTTCGATCTGATCGATAATCGAGTCCAGAGCGCCTTCCACGTCGTAGTCTTCCACGGAGCCGTGGTCCACCAAACGGGCGAACGACGGATCCAGCGGCAGCGTGGCGGTGGAGGGAATCTCGTAGCGCTTGGCAACTTCTTCGCCCTGGGGCTCGCCGTAGATGTAGTGGTCCTTGCCGCACTCGTCGCACTTGAAGTACGCCATGTTCTCCACCAGGCCAATGACCGGCACTTCCATGGAGCGGGCCAGGTTCACGGCCTTGCCCACGATCATGGCCACCAGTTCCTGCGGAGCGGACACGGTCACAATGCCGTCCACCGGTAGGCTCTGGAACACGGTCAGGAACACGTCGGAGGTTCCCGGAGGCATGTCGACGAACATGTAGTCGATCTCGCCCCAGTTGGTCTCCTGCCAGAACTGCTTGATGGCGTTGGAAACCACCGGACCGCGCCAAGCAACGAACTCGTCCTCGCGGCGCAGCATCAGGTTCACGGACATGATCTCGATGCCGGAAGCGGTAACGGCCGGGTTGATGCCGTCGGCGTCGGCGGTCAGGCGGGTGTCCACGCCGAAAGACTTCGGAATGGAAGGGCCGGTGATGTCGGCGTCCAGGATGGCCACCTTGAAGCCGCGCTTCTGCATCTCGCTGGCCAGCAGGCTGGTCACGAGCGACTTGCCCACGCCGCCCTTGCCGGACACAACGCCAATGACGTTCTTGATCTGCGAGCGCTTGTTGGGTTCGAGCGAGCTGGGGCCGGAGGCCTCGGTACGATCGCCGCAGCCGGAAACGCCGCAGCTGCCGCACTCATGCGAGCATTCTTCTGCCATTTTTCCCTCTTTTCTCATGAATTGGCGTCGGCCGCCCGTGGGCCGACCCATCCTCTTTGAACAGCGGCCATGATAGCACAGGCAACGAAAAAGGACGGGGCCATCCGGCACCCGTCCTTGAGATATTCACGACCGGGGATACTCCCCCGTCTCTAAGCGGCTACTCCTTGACGGAGGCGTAGAACGTGGCGTCCTCGAACATATCGGCAATGGACTTCCCGTGGGCGAACGGCAGATCCAGAAACTCGCTGATGGTGGGCACGAGCGCACTGCAGTCCACGTAGTGGCCCTTCTCGTTCTTGGTCGCGGTGTCCTGAACGCGCCAGTACCGATCGTTCACATCGGTAAGGTAGTAAGTGGCGTCGTCCACATCCATGTACATGGAATGGTTCGCGTGCAGGTACATGGGCAGATCATCGTAAGACACTTCCAATGCCTCTTCGGCTTTCACTCCCATTGGGGCCCCTTTCAGACGGGTTTATCCTGTGGAACTATCATACATGGAAGCCGCAGCGATTTTGCCGAGCATCGGCGGCTATTTCGACAATCTTTGCCTTTCTGCATAAATTACGATCATCCGGCTTATATTTTCTTCCTCAGCAGCGGCATGCCGATGGCCTCTGCCGGACAGGCGTCGATGCAGCGGAGGCCCAGAAGACCCTACGCGAACAGCCGCTGGGCCACTTTTACGCTGGCGGCGGCGTCTTTGGCGTAGAAGTCAGCGCCGATGCGGGCGGCGTAGTCTTCGGTGAGCACGGCGCCGCCCACCATGACCAGCACATCGGGCGCTTGCTGGCGCAGCAGCGCTATGGTGCGCTCCATGGCTCCGACTGTCGTGGTCATGAGGGCAGAAAGCCCCACCAGGCGCGCGCCGCTTTCCCGCGCCGCGTCGACCACGGCTTCCGGTGCCACGTCCCGGCCCAGGTCAAGGCAGGGGTAACCGTAATTCTCCAGCAACATCTTCACGATGTTCTTGCCGATGTCGTGGATGTCCCCCTCCACCGTAGCCAGTACGATGGGACAGTCCGCAGCCACCGGAGCCGCGGCACCTGCCGCCTTGCTGGCTTGCGACAGCACGTCGAAGGCCGCCTTCGCCGCTTCCGCCGAGGCCATGAGCTGGGGAAGGAAGTAGGCGCCGGAATCGTAGCGGCGGCCCACCTCGTCGAGGGCGGGGCTCAACAGGTCGCCGGCGATGGCCACCGGATCCGTCTCCGCGAGCAGCGCTTGTGCCGCCGTCGCCGCGGCCGCCGCCCGGCCCGTCAGCACGGCTTCCACGAGCGTTGCCGCCTCCCCTTCCGCGGGCACTCCCTCGATGAGCGGGGCCGAAGAAGCGGGCGTCACGGCAGCAGGAGCCGAGGCAGCAGCGCGGTTGGACGCCGTGGGCGCGCCCGGGGCGTTCGCGTACGCCTCCAGGTAGCCGAGGCACTTCTCGTCCTGGCCGTTGAGCACCTTGAAGGAGCGCACCGCATCTTGGTAGCGGGGTTCGAGGGGGTTCAGAATGGGCAGGTCGAGCCCCGATACCAGCGCTGCCGTCAAGAACGCCGCATTGAGCACCGAGCGCTCGGGCAGGCCGAAGCTGACGTTCGACACGCCGAGCACCGTGCGCACCCCCAGCTCTTCCTTGCACCGGCGCAGGGCCTTCAGGATTTCCGGCACCTCCGCCTGGTTGGTGGCCGCCGCCATGACCAGGCAGTCGATGGCGATGTCCTGCCGGGGAATGCCCGCCGCCTCGGCCGCCTCCACGATGCGCTGCGCAATAGCGAAACGCCCCTCGGCGGTAGCAGGGATGCCGTCCTCATCCAAGGTGAGGCCCAGTACCGTGGCACCGTAGCGGGCGGCGATGGGCAGGACGGCGGCGAGGTTTTCCGCCTTGCCGTTCACAGAGTTGATGAGGGGGCGTCCGGCGTAGACGCGGCACGCGGCCTCGAGAGCCTGCGGGTTCGAGGAATCTAGCTGCAGCGGCACAGACACCGTGGCCTGCAACCGCTCGGCCACCGTGCGCAGCACCGCCGGCTCGTCCAGCCCGGGCACCCCCACGTTCACATCCAGGATGTCGGCTCCCGCTTCCACCTGGGCCACCGCGTCTGCCACCGCCATGTCGTAGTCGCCGGCCAAGAGTGCCTCGCGGAAGCGCTTGCGCCCGGTGGGGTTGATGCGCTCGCCGATAACGGCGATATTCCGCGAGCCCGGCGCAAGTTCCACCATCTCTTGGGCGCTTGTGACCGTGAACGAAGGACGGAAAGCCGCGAGCGGAGCTTCGGGGGCCGGCAGGCCATCCAGAAGTTCCCGCAGATGGCGAATATGATCGGGCGTGGTGCCACAGCAGCCGCCGACCACCACCGCGCCGGCTTCCAGGATAGCGCCCATGGAAGCGCGGAAATCCTCCGGCCCCACATCGAACACCGTAGCACCTTCCGGCGTGACCCGGGGCAAACCGGCATTGGGCTGCACCATGAGCGGGCAGCGCGCATACGGGGCCATCTGAACTACAAGCGGCGCCAGCTCATCGGGGCCGAGCGAACAGTTGAGCCCCACCGCGCTCGCTCCCAAAGCGCTCAACGTTGCTGCGGCAACGGCGGGCGTCGTGCCCATGAAGGTGCGGCCGTCCTCCCCGAACGTCATAGTGACGAACACCGGAAGAACCGTGGAATCGAGGGCCGCCAAAAGTGCCGCCTTGGCCTCGAGCAGGTCGGACACGGTCTCAATGAAGATAAGGTCACAGCCGGCCGCTTCGGCAGCCCGGGCCTGTTCGGCGAAGATGTCGTAGGCCTCTTCGAAACTGAGCGGCCCCAGCGGTTGCATGAGGGCGCCGGTAGGACCGATATCGCCGGCCACAAGCGGCGCTCCCGCTTCGCGGGCGATGCGGGCAGCCGCCGCGTAGACTTCCGCCACCGTTGCGCCCGTCCCCTCCAGCTTAAGCCGGTTGGCGTTGAACGTGTTGGTGGTGATGCAGTCGCTTCCCGCTTCCACATAGCGCCGCTGCAGCGCGCGAATCTCCCCCGGGTGGGTGAGGTTCAGCAGATCGGGAACCTCGTGCACCCCCGCCAGGCCCGCTTCCTGGATGAGCGTGCCCATACCTCCGTCGCAGAGCATGCGGGCGCGTCCGGCCAGCACTTCTGCCAAATACTCGTTCGCCACGTTCATCGCGCGCGGGGATGCCATGATCTACCGCCCTTCCTCGGCGCAAGAGGGCTTGAGCCCCACAATGGCCGTAATGCTTTTCATCGGGGTCATCAGAAACGACGGGGCCGTGTGAATGCCCAGCAGCTTCTCCGCGTCAAGCGCCTGCAGAAGCGCCGGTTGAACGCTGAGCGGCAAGTCGCCGTAACCGGGGCTGAATCGCTTGGTGGGCTCGAAGCCGACCGCGCGGGCCTGCGGCTCCAGCAGGGCCGATGCGGCATTGGCGGCCGATTCCGCCAGCGACGAGGAGCAGCCGTCCATGAGCAGGCCGTCCACCGCGCTCAGCGCTTGCGCTTGTCGAAGGGCGCGCTCGTTTTCCATCCCCAGCGTCACCGCCAGAAGCACCGCATGGGTGCAGCCGTCCAAAAACCGCGCGATGGCCTCGCCGGGCAGGCGCAGCTGCGGCCCTTCGAGCAGGAGCGCATCCTCCCCTTCCGGACGCGCGAGCGGAAAAATGCGGGCAATCCCGCGCGGGCGTGCGGTCTCTTCACAACGGCGCGCAATGGAGCGCACCCGCTCTTCCAAATGATCGGGGAGCTCCTGCCGACGATGCCCCAAGTAGCGCAAGGCCCGCGGCACGTCCACCGAGCAATCGAGTGCGCATGGGCCGAAGCCCACCGCCGCCAAGTCGGCAGACGCCCCCGTCATGCGCGAAAACCTTTGTCGGCAAGGGCGTCGGCGGCCGCACAGGCGATGTCCGGATGGTTCATGGCATAAACGTGCACACCGTCAACCTGATGGTTCGCCAAATCAACCAGCTGCTCGCACGCGTATTCGATGCCCGCCTGCCGCAGTGCCGCCGGATCGTCCTCGTACTTCGCCAGCAGCTTGATGATGCCTGCGGGAAGCGAGCTGCCGCACATGAAGATCATGCGCTGGATTTGGCTCTTCCCCAAAAACGGCATGATGCCGCAAATGATGGGAGCGCCCACTCCGGCCGCAAGCGCCGGCTCGTGAAAACGGTAAAACGCCTCGTTGCCGAAGAAGAGCTGGGTGATGAAGAAATCCGCGCCCGCCTCTTGCTTTTCCCGCAGATGGCGAATGTTGTCTTGCGGGCTCAGGCAGGTGATGTGCCCTTCCGGATATGCGGCGGCCGCCACCGTGAAGCCCTCCTGCTTGAGCAACGGGATGAGATCCTTGGCGTAGCGGAAATCACCCCCAGCCGCGTTCCCTTCGGCGGGCAAATCGCCCCGCAACGCCAACACCGTGCCCACGCCAGCCGCTTTCATGCGCGCCATTTCCGCTTCGATCCCCGCACGCGTCGCCCCCACGCAGGTAAGATGCGCCACACCGGGGATGGAGAACTCGTCCTGGATGAGCGCGGCAATATCCACCGTCTGCGACGAGTTGCCGCTGCCGCCGGCAGAGCAGGTGACGGAGATGAAATCCGGCCGCGCCTTCGCCACTCCCGCTACCACCTGGCGGGCGGCATCAAGGGTGAGCTGGCCTTTCGGCGGAAACATCTCGACAGAAAACGGCAGCTGCGTGCCGGAAAGCGTCTCGAAAACCGAGTTCATATGCAGATCCTTCTTTTATGCGTTAGTTCCCATGGCGGGCAGAGCGGCGAAACGTCCGCGCCCGCAAGAATGACCCCGCGGGGACCGCCGCGTCCGATTGTATCCGATACAGGTTGCAGGAGCGGTTCGCCAACGGCGCCGGCTGCCAGTCAAGCGCGGACGAGCGGGCGAGCGCCTCCTCCACCGTCTTCGGTGCATCTTCGTCATGAACGTCGGGGCCAAAGGAGGGGAGCCAGTTCAGCGCGGTAACCGCCACCGGCAGCGCCGGTCCGCCCGGCACGAGCGCTTCCAGCTGCTGGCCCTCTTCGAAGCGATTGCGCGCCAACAGGTACAGGAAACCGTCGCCAGCGGCCAACACGTCCGCCACGTGCATGGTCTGCTGTTCGTAACCGTCATAGTCGTGCGCCTGCTGCGCCTCGCCGAAGTAGAAACCGGTGCCGTAGGGGCGATGGGACACGTCCAGCAACTCCGCCGCTACCACTTCCGGCGCTTGCCTGTCCAGCACGCGACGATAGGCCCCCACCACACTGGCCACATAGAAGGCCTTCTTGTTACGCCCCTCAATCTTGATGGAATTCACTCCCGCATCCGCCAGCTGCCGCAGGTGCGCCAGCATGTTCAGGTCCTCGGCGTTCATGAGGAAGCTGCCGGATGCGTCCTCTTCGATGGGAAAGAAGGTGCCGGGGCGCTTTTCCTCTTCCAGAAGAAACTCCACGGGCGCGTCGCCGCCAGCGCCCTCCCCCGTTCCCACCTTGTAGTTCCAGCGGCAGGGCTGGGTGCAGTGGCCCTTGTTGCCGGAACGGCCGGTCAGATACGAGCTGATGAGACAGCGGCCGGAAACCGCCATGCACATGGCACCGTGCACGAAGGCCTCGATTTCCAGGTCATCGGGAACGCCCTGCCGCATGCGGGCAATGTCTGCGAGCGACATCTCGCGAGCGCACACTACCCGCTTCGCGCCCAGGGAATGCCAGACCTTCGCCGCCTCCGCATTCGCCACAGAAGCCTGGGTTGACACATGGCGCTCCACCCGCGGCGCCACTTCGCCGGCGATGGCGAAGGCCCCCAGGTCGCCGATGATGAAAGCGTCCACGCCGGCCGCATCCAACGCGCGGAAGAAGTCCGGCAGCTGGGCGATGTCGGCGTCGTGCATGAGGATGTTGCAGGTGATGTGCACCTTCACGCCACGAGCGTGGGCAAACGCCACCGCCGCGGGAATCTCTTCCAGCGCGAAATTCGCCGCCCGCGCCCGCATGCCGAAGCGGTCCGCCGCCAGATACACCGCGTCGGCCCCGAACAGCACCGCCGCCCGCAGCTGTTCCATCCCGCCCGCCGGCGCCAAAAGCTCCATGGGCAAAGCGTTCAAGCTATCCCTCATACGTGACGCGGGCTCCTTGGGGGGTGTCTTCGATTACGAAGCTTAAGGCCACCAGGCCGTCGCGGACTCCGTCGGCCAGGGCCCAGTTCTTTTCCTTGCGGGCCAGGGCGCGCGCTTCCAGCAACGCTTCCACTGCTTCTTCCGGGTTGGCCCCGCCGTAGCCGGCCAGGTCGGCCGCCAGCGCCACTACCTCGGCCGGGTAGTTGGTCTCTTCGGCCATGTCGGTTTCCACATCGATGCCGAGCACCGCCAAAAGCTCCACCACCGTGTCGCGCACCGCCACGAGTGCCTGGGCGTCGTTCACGGAAAGCGACTTGTCCGCCACAGCGCCATTGGCAGCCGCCACCAGCGTGAAGATGGCCCCCAGCGCCTGCGGGGCGTTGAAGTCGTCGTCCATAGCCTCGGTAAAGGCAGCGTTCGCCGTGGCCACCGCTTCGGCCATCGCCGCCGCGTCCACCACGTCCACCGCGCCATCAGCAGCGTTGCTCGTCAGCCAATCCCAGTTCTTCACCGCGTTCTCGATGCGCGTGAGCGCCGCATCCGCCTCGTTCAGGCGGTCAACCGAGAAATCCAACGGCGAGCGGTAATGGGTCTGGGTCATCAGCATGCGCAGCGCGGCCGGACGCATTTCGTCCAGCACGTCGTGGAGCAGCATGAAATTCCCCAGCGACTTCGACATCTTCTCGGCGTTGATCTGCAGCATGCCGGAGTGCATCCAATGGTTGGCAAACGTGCAACCGCAGGCCGCCTCGGACTGGGCGCGTTCGTTCTCATGGTGCGGAAACACCAGGTCGGACCCGCCGCCATGGATGTCGAAGGGCAGGCCCAGATACTTGCGGCTCATGGCGGAGCACTCGATGTGCCAACCGGGACGGCCCTGGCCCCAGGGCGAATCCCACGCCGGCTCGCCGGGCTTAGCGGCCTTCCAAAGGGCAAAGTCCAGCGGATCGCGCTTGCGATCCTCCAGCCCCTGGCCCTCCGCCCGCAGCTCGCGGTGACCGCCCTCCATCTCGTCGATGTTGCGGCCGGAAAGCTGGCCGTAGCCGTCGTACGAGCGCACGGCGAAGTAAACGTCGCCCTCGTCGGTGGCATAGGCGTGGCCGCCCTCGATGAGGTCGGAGATCAGCTGGCACATGGCGTCGATCTCTTCCGTGGCCTTCGGGCGAATGTCCGGATCCGCCACCCCGGCCGCGTGCATGTCAGCGATGAAGGCCTCGGTGTACTCGGTGGCCACTTCGGCGGCAGTGCGCCCCTCTTCGTTCGCGCGATTGATGATCTTGTCGTCAACATCGGTGATGTTCTGCACGAAGGTCACCTCGAAGCCGCGCCAGGTGAGGTAGCGGCGAATGGTGTCGAAAGAGATGAAGGTGCGGGCGTTGCCGATGTGAATGCGGTTGTACACGGTAGGACCGCACACGTACATGCCGATCTTCCCCTCGTGCAGCGGGATCAGATCCACCTTCTTGCGCAGTTTCGTATCGTAAAGCTTGATCATGGTAAGCCTTTCTGTTCAGACAAGAGTGCCCATTTCATTGTCATCCTGAGCGAAGGCCGTAAGGCCGTAGTCGAAGGATCTCTCCAGCTGGGCAGATCCTTCGACTACGCGCTTCGCGCTCCGCTCAGGATGACAAAGGACAGAGCGCGGACAAGGCCATTAACTACATCGCGCGCACAGGCATGCGGCCGTGGCGCTTATGCCTTCTTCTCGGCCTTCGAAGCCGAGGCGCTCGGTGGTGGTGGCCTTCACCCCCACGTTCTCGACCGGAACGCCCATGGCGTCGGCCAGGTTCTGCCGCATCTGATCGCGATAGGGCGAGAGCTTCGGCGCCTGGGCGGCAATTACGCTGTCCACGTCCAGAATCTCGTAGCCCTGCTCGCGCACGAAAGCGGCAACCGCCGCCAGCAGCTTCAGGGAATCAGCGTCCTTGTAGGCAGGATCGGTGTCCGGGAACAGCTTCCCAATATCGCCCCCGCGCACCGCGCCCAAAAGCGCATCAGAAATGGCATGCGCCAGCACATCGGCATCGGAGTGGCCCAAAAGCCCCCGCGTGTGCGGTATGTCCACGCCTCCTAAAATGAGCTTGCGCCCCTCCGCGAAAGCGTGCACGTCCATTCCCTGGCCAATGCGCAGGCGGCGGAAATCTTCCATCTCTTCCTCCTAGAAGCGCTCGTCGCCCGAGCCGGAGTTCTTCAGGTACATCATCCGCACCGCGGCCGCCAGCAAGATGTAGTCCTCCGGCACCGTGAGCTTGATGTTGTCCCGCTTGCCCTCCACCACAAGCACCTTGCCCCCCAGCCGCTCGATAAGCGAGGAGTCGTCGGTGCCCACGAAACCGTCCGCGAGCGCCGCCGCATGGGCGCGGCGGTAGATGCCGGTGCGGAACACCTGCGGCGTCTGCGCATTCCAGAACACCGACCGGTCCGGCGTGCCCACAATCATGCCGTCTTCCACCACCTTCAAGGTGTCCACCGCCGGATGGGCCACCACGGCGCCGTCGGCATCGATGTTACCGCGCAGCGTGTTGATGGTGTGCTCGATGAGGTCGGGGCTGATGAGCGGGCGGGCGCCGTCGTGCAGCACCACGAACTCGAAGTTGTCGTCCACGTATTCGAGCCCGGCGAACGCGGACTCCTGGCGAATGGAGCCGGCCGGGGCCAGCACCACCGGCGTCACGAACGGGAAGGGGTCGATGGCCTTGTGCAGGTATTCGCTCTGGCGCTCCTCCGGGCACACGATGACGATGAGCCCGATGTCCCCCACCGCGTCGAACGCCTCGGCCGACCAGGTGAGGATGGGCTTGCCGGCAATCTCCACCAGCTGCTTGCCCCCCTCTTTCCCGAAGCGCTCCCCCGTGCCGCCGGCCAGGATGATGGCGGCGGTCTTCGGGTTCTTGTCCACCTTGCCCTGCAGCTCCAGAATGGGCGACTGCAACGCGTCGAGGTTCAGCTCGTTCATAAAGAAATCGGGCGCCTGCAGCACCGAGGGCTCGAACACAGGATCAATCGTGCGCGGCATACCTAAGTCCCTTCATCAGGTTTTAATGCATCCGAATAGTATAGACGAGAATTCCCCCGTCCGATTCCGATCGATAGGGTATCGAAGTCAAATTTGAACAAACCTGTCGGCTCCGGCCATCTAGGACGGTCAAAATTGAAGCCAATACCCTATTGATCGATTTCTATACCCATCTCGTCGCAATAGGCCTTGCAACCTTCGAGAAGCTTTGGGAAATCTTCCTGGATAACTGCCCAAATTATTTCATCGTCCACATCACCGTAGGCATGAGCCAGCCGGTTGCGTACTCCCTTGATTTCGCCGCGGTCAAACTCAAAATGAGCGAGCACCTCGTCACTTAAGGCACCCGCTTCCTCCGTCGCGCGGAAAACACGGTTCATGAGCGCTTCCGCAATCAGCTGGTCAGATACTGTTTTTGGCTCCGCAAAACGCTCTTTGGTGAATTCCAATTCGGAAACCTGCCGCTTCGTCTCCGAGACAATGTCTATTATCTCCTGAATGCGAGCCAGATCAGTTGCCTTGGCGCTCATAGACCAACACCTTCTCCCGCTCAATTGTCGATGCCAGGTTAGGGTTCTTGATTTTCCGAGCATTCACCACATCCACCGATCGGCCCGTAATGCGCTCAAGGTGTTTGCAGAAATGCCCCAGGTCTCGAAGCGAGAAAACAGCGCCTTCATCGAACTCAATTCGCACATCCACATCGCTGCTCTCAACAAAGTCACCGCGCGCAAACGACCCGAAAATGTAACCGCGCGCAATTCCCGGAAAGCGCTCGCATTCGGCTGACACCGCTTCGAAAATGCGCTCCCGTTCTCGACTCCGAGCCTCCTCAGCGCTTTCAACCTCTCCAGCAGGCTCGTTTTCCGGAGCGACATCATCGCTCAGATCGGAAAATCGAATGACCCTCGGACACACTTGGGCGTAACGCTCCAGCAGCTCCTCCCCTTCGTACCCCTCGGCGATAAGCCGACGCAGAACAGTCAAGGACATGCGCTCATCATCAACATGAAGCGGTTTGATGAGCAGCCCTTCATCAGTCTGCTCAATGAGCGCGTACTCCGAAAACCCCATGCTCTTGTAGGCCTTAGCCGGAATGGTAATCTGCCGCTTGCTCGAAACACGAATGCGCTGCGGCCCCAACCGCGCAGTCTCCGCCATGGGCACCTCCTATGCAAATCGCTTGGTACCAAGCGCTTTCCATGATAGCACGCTTTCCGAAAAAAAGCTCTCGGGGAATCACCCTGCAAAATAATGCGAAAAGCCCCTCGGGGACCGAGGGGCTTGCATGAAGGGATTCGCATCGGACGGGTTGGGCTACTCCCCCAGCTGTTGGCGGTGGTGGGTGAGGAGGGCGCGGGCGAGGGTGAGCAGGTGGACGAAGTAGCCGTCCGGGCGGGCCGCTTCCACCTTGGCCTCCAGGGCGCCAATCCAGCCCAGCGGGTGGCCGTCGATGAAGGCGGCCACGGAGCCGTCGTCGAGGCCCTCGGCCAGCGCCTCCTCGGCCGGGTCGCCGTCGCGGACGGCCGCCTCGCGGGCGGTGTCGGCCAGGTCCAGCGCCCAGGCGCGGCGGCGGCACATCTCGGAGAGGCACAGGAGCTCCAGCCCCAGATGGTCCTCGTACTGGCGGGACGGGCCCGCCAGCTCCAGCCCCAGGCCCCGCATGACCTCGCGCATCTGGAAGGTGGCCTCGCCGAAGCCCACGCTCACGCCGTCGCGGCGGTTCATGGTCTCCCACGGGGGCGCCGCCGGCGAGGGCGGGCCCACGAACAGCGCCGTGTACTCCACGGCCGCGTCCTGCGCCGCCTTCTCCGGCCCGTCGCCCGCGCGCCCCTCGGCCCACAGGGCCAGCGAGTCGGCGGCGTCGGCCACCGCCTCGGCCCCGAAGTCCGGGAACGCGCCCCAGAACTCCGGCGCGAGCCCCACGGCGGAGGTCTGGGTCATGGGCCTCAGCAGCGAGTTGCCCAAAAACGCGTAGGCGTCCGCGTAGGCCTGCCAGGTAGAAGAGTCCATAGTCGCGCCCTCCTTAATAACTACGCCGTCTGGGGGTCGAAGTCCAGCTCGGCCGCCGGCTTCGCGGCCCTGGCCGGAACAGTTTCGGTCTCGGCGGCCGGCACCAGCAGGGCGCCGGAGAGGGCCATGAAGCCCAGACCGCCCAGCGACACCACGCCGATCACGATGGCCAGCTCCGGCAGCGTGGGGGCGTAG
The DNA here is from genome assembly GCA_022791455.1 of Eggerthellaceae bacterium. Taxonomy (GTDB): domain Bacteria; phylum Actinomycetota; class Coriobacteriia; order Coriobacteriales; family Eggerthellaceae; genus Parvibacter. The sequence continues at coordinate 521,288 of JAAVZC010000001.1, read as the reverse complement.
GCGCCCGCCATGGCCCAGCCGGCGTCGGTCGCGATGCCGGGCGCGCCCTGCACGTTCGGCACCACGAAGCTGGTGAACAGCAGCCACAGGCGCTTGCAGAGCACGCCGGCGATCACCAGCGCGCTGCTGCCGATCACGAGGCCTGCCTTCTCGCGGTTCTTCGCGAACACCAGCACGCAGAAGGGGACCGCCAGGCCGCCGATGATCTCGAACCAGAAGAACGGGGCGGTGGGGCCGCCGGTCATGATGGCCAGCGTCTCGGCGCCGGCGGCGCCGGGGTAGGCCATGGTCAGCACCTCGCAGAAGATGAAGAACGCGTCCACGGCGATGCAGGTGGCCAGGAGCCCGGCCAGGGAGGCGAACAGGTCCTTAGAGGTGTTGAACACCTTCGCCTTCTTGAGGGCGGCCAGGGCGCACAGCAAGAGAGCCAGGCCGGAGTCCATGGCGGAGGCCACGAAGATGGGCGCCATGATGGCCGAGTACCAGCCCTCCTTCGCAATCTGCAGGCCGAAGATCCAGGCGGTCACCGAGTGCACCAGGATGGCGCAGGGCAGGGCGAAGCGGGAGATGACGGACACCGCGCGGTCGTTGCCCTTCTTCATGTTCACCAGGTACAGGATGTTGATGACCAGGTACAGGGTGATCACGCACATGTCCCACATCAGCGGCGACATGAAGTTCGGGCCGGTGAGCATGCGCCACACGTTCCAGATGCCGCCCAGGTCGATGAGGACGAACATGCCGGCCAGGCAGATGCACACGGTGGACAGGATGATGGCGGGCATGGCCACCGCCTTGAAGCGCTTGATGTGGAAGACGCTGGCGGAGGAGGCCACGATCAGGCCGCCGGCGCTAAGCCCGACGAAGAACATGAACATGGTGATGTACAGGCCCCAGGACACGCTGTTGGACATGCCCGTGACAGAGAGGCCGAACATAAGCTGGTACACCCAGCAGCCCACACCGAGCAGGGTGAGCAGAGACAGCACTGCCGTGAGCGCCTTGTGACGCTTAATCAATTCCATTTTCCCACTCCCCTATTCGTAGTAATAAACTTGCGGACGAGTGCCCTGCTCCTCCAGGAGCTGGTAGCCGTGGCGCGTGGCGATGACCTTGGACACCTCGGATTCGGGGTCGTCCAGGTCGCCGAACACGCGGGCTCCCAACGGGCAGCATTTCACACACATGGGCTCTTCGCCCTCGTCGGTGCGCTCCTTGCACAGAGTGCATTTCTCGGCCACGCCCTTGGCGCGCTCGGCCACCCGCGCATCGCCGTAGACGAAATCGGGCTCGTGAACCGGCTCTTCCCAGTTGAACACACGGGCGTTGTAGGGGCACGCCGCCATGCACATGCGGCAACCGATGCACTTCTCGTAGTCGATCAGCACGCGGCCCTGGTCGTCCTTATAGGTGGCGCCGGTGGGGCACACCTTCTGGCAGGCGGGGTTCTCGCAATGCTGGCAGGCCAGCGGCAGATAGGTGCGGGAAAGGGTGGGGTATTGGCCCAGCGCGCCGTCGGGCACGTCGCAGCCTTCCGTGAGCACGCGGTTCCAGCGCATGTCCTTCGCCACGCCGTTTTGCATCTTGCAGGCATAGGCGCATGTCTGGCACCCGATGCAACGGGTCTTGTTAATGGCCATTCCGTACTTAGTCATGTTTCATCACCTTATGCCTTCTCAACTTCGACCAGCACGTCGTTGTACGGGATCTGGGGGCCGAAGAACATGGAGTAGCCGCGCTCGAGACGAGCCGAGTTGGTAACGTTCTGGAGGAAGCCCTCCTTGTAGTAGCGGGTGTAGGTGGTTTCCGCCATGAACAGCACGCCCGGCTGCAGGGAGCGGTTGACCAGCGCTGTTGCCACGAAGCTGCCGCGGTCGTTGTACACGCGCACATCGTCGCCGGTCTGGATGCCGCGGGCCTCCGCGTCCTCGGGGGCAATGTTGAGGGCGGGGCCGAAGTCCTCGGCGAACCATTCGCAGGCGGAATAGTAGGCGTGGATGCGGTAGCGGCTCTTGCCCTGGGTGAAGTACAGCGGGAACTGCGCCTTCTTGGGGTTGCTCTCGAAGGCCTCGTTGGCGTCTTCGTACACCGGCAGCTGATGGCCCTGGTCGTAGAGGTACTCGAAGTACAGCTCGATGCGGCCGGAGGGGGTGAGGAAGAAGTCGGCCGTGCCGTCGGGGCGGTAGTCGGGACCGGTCTCCGGCAGCGCCATCACGCCGCCGTTGGCCAGAAGCGCCTCGTAGGTGATGCCCTCCATGCGGGGGTCGAGCTCAGCCACGCCGTCCAGCATGAAGCGGGCCAGCTCCTCGTAGGTCTTCGGCAGGTAGTCTTCGTAGCCCCACTGGGCGGCCAGCAAGCGCTCGATCTGCAGGTCGCTCTTCGACTCGAACAGCGGGTCGATCATGCCGTTGGCCAGCATCACATGGCCCAGGCTGTCGCGCAGCTGCTTCACGTTCTCCTCGCACTCGAACTTGGTGCAGGCGGGAAGCACGATGTCGGCGTAGTCGACGGCGGAAGAGTGGTACAGGTCGCAGATGGCGAAGAAGTCGAGGCTCTTCACCCAGTTCAGCATGTCGTTGGCAGCGCCGGCCTCCAGGGTGAACGCGTCGCCGAAGGTAAGGGCGGCGTGGATGTTGTTCTCCTGGTAGGGCATGTCGTACATGGAAACGGGGCTCTCGCCGTAGTAGAACTCCTCCGGCAGCGACCACCAATTGAGGGTGGAACCGGGGTCGTTGGCGCCCAGGCCGCAGTAAGAGCCATAGCCGGCGCCCTTCTTGCCGTACTGACCGGCCAGTGCCACCAGCATGGCCGTGGCGTGGCCCAAAACGTCGGCGTTGGTGTACTTGTCCGCGCCGCCCAGGCCGATGTCGATGATGGCCGGGCCGTTGTTGGCGTAGCGGTCAGTGAGGGCGACGATGGTCTCCTGGTCGATGCCGGAGGTGCTGGCCGCCCATTCCAGCGTGATGCCGTCCAGCCACTCCTTGATAAGGGTGAACTCGGTGACCAGCTTGGCGCCTTCGAAATCCCACTCGCCTTCCAGCGCCGGCACGACGGCCGGGTCGTCGTAGAGTGCGGGGGCGTTGGTGACGGTGTCCCACACCAGCGGGGCGCCTACCTCTTCGCCGCTCACCACTGCGGTGGAGGGGGCCATGACCTCGGCGCTGCGATAGCTCTTGCCGGTGGTGCGATCCACCAGATAGGGGCACGAGGTGTGAGCCATGATGAACTCTTCATCGTACCAGCCGTTGTCCACGAGCGCCTTCAGCATGCCCTGGATGAGGGCGGCGTCGGTGCCCGGCTTAACCGGCAGCCACTCGTTGGCCTTCGCCGCAGTACCCGTGAAGCGGGGGTCGATGCAGACGATGTAAGTACCGGCCTCCTTCGCGTCCATCAGCGGGCGGGACCACACCATGGCGCTCTCAAGCGGGTTATGGCTCAGCTCGATGATGGTGGCGGCGTCCTTGAACTCCCAGTGAGAGCGGTTGGGCAGGTAGCTCCACGGGCCGAACGCCGGGCCGAGGCCGTTCGCCTGGCCGCGGTCGAGGCCCCAGTTTCCGCCGGAATCGGCGTGAATGAGCTGCGTGAGGAAATCGAAGTCGAGACCGGCCTCGGTGGACTTGCGAATGAACACCGCCCCTTCGCCGTACTTCTGCTGGGCTTCCTTCAGGTTATCGGCGATGGTCTTGATGGCCTCGTCCCAGCTGATCTGGACGAATTCGCCCTCGCCGCGCTCGCCTACGCGCTTCAGCGGCACCTGCAGGCGGTCCTTCGAGTAAATGTGGTCAACTTCGGCGATGCCGCGCAGGCAGATGTGGGAATGGGTGTCGTCCGACATCAAATCGCTGGGCTCGATCAGCGAAACGCGCTCATCACGGATGGTGCACTTCAAGTTGCAGCCCGTGAGGCAATGGAACTGATGGCACAGATGGGCAACGCGCTCTTCGCCCTCGGCATGAGCGGTGGCCGGAGCCAGCCAGTTGTTGGTGGCGGTCATTCCCGCGGCACCGGCAAGACCCAAAGCGCCTGCCGCCGCGCCGGCTCCCTTAAGGAAACCGCGACGAGAAAGCGTCTTCTGAGATTCCGACATTTCTCCTCCTAGTCAGATTTCAGGACGCAGGTGGTAAGGATTGCCCTTTGGCTTTTCTCTCCCCTGCTTCTCCCCTTGGCGCGAGCCGCCTTCGCGGGCTCGCCCTCCTAATGTAGAGAATTGGCCAAATTCCACTAGGGGCACTATAGCAAATTGTCATATGACAATTCAACACTTGTCATATGACAATTTTTGGATTGTATTATTCTATTTGTAGGATACTTACGCCATCGCACGTAAAGGGAACTACCCCAGTGCGCTTTTGAGCGCGTCTACCGCATTTGCGCGCGCTTCGCCGTTGAAGCCTTCGGCGAAGGCGCTGGGGATGACCACGGTGCCCTTGCCCTCGCGCAGGGACTCGTTCAGCAGGTGCATGGTGCGCAGGCGCGTGACCGCCTCTTCCCCGCCCACGAGCTCTTCCATCTCATCGAGCATCTCGAAGATATCCTGCTCCGCCTCCATGAGGATGATGCGCGCCTTCTTGCGCTGCTCCGCCTGCGCTTCCAGGCTCATGGCCTCTTGCAGCTCCTTCGGCAGCAGAATGTCGCGCACCTCCACCGAGAGAATGGTCACGCCCCAGGACGCCACTTTCTCCTCCAGTACCCGCTTAAGCTCTCGATCCAGCTGGTCGCGACGAATGGCCACCTCGGCAGCACTGGCACGGCCGATGGCCTCTCGCAGCGCAGTCTGGGCGGACATCTCCACCGCCCGGGTGAAGTCGCCCACCTCGGTGCAAGCAGCCTCGGCATTCCACACGTGCCAGAACAAGACGGCGTCCACGTTCATGGGAACGAGGTCGGAGGTAAGAGTCTCCTCCGCGTTGAAGGAGGTGACGCGCAGGCGAGTATCGACCCGCATGGTGTTGGCCTCGATAATGGGCCAGGTCCAAAACAGGCCCGGACCGGAGACGCGGTTGAACTTGCCCAGCCGCAGCACCACCACACGCTCCCATTGCTGGGCCACGTGGCAGGAGGACGCAGCCAAGAGGGCGAGCACCGCCGCGACGACGATCACGACCAGCGTTACCTTGCCGGCGATAGCAGCGCCGATGGCCAGCACCACCAGGAACGCCGCCAGCAGCACCGCCGCCGTGAACACCACGACGCCGGCGGACGATGCGCGCTCCCCCACCACTTCCGTAGTGACATCGGGCGCTACCTTCAGGCTTTTCACTTTGTCTTTCAGGCTCACTGCAACCTCCTAAGACGTTTTTCTGGCTTGGCGGGTGGTTGGGTCGAAGTCAATTATGCTGGCGGACACTTCGCCGCGCTCGCGGGCTTCTTCGTACTTCAGGCGCTTGATACGGCGGCTCATGGCCTTCTCCACATCATCGAGCCCCAAGCCGTATTCGCGACACGAGGCAATGCAGTCGTCCAGCACCGCGTCCACTTGCTCTTCACTTCCGCCGGACTTGGCCCCGACATCGGTCACAAACACTCCGCGTCCGCGCGTGGATTCCAAATAGCCGTCGGACACTAAGCTCAAGTAGGCCTTGTTCACCGTGTTGTAGTTGATGGAGATCTCCGACGCCAAGCCGCGCACCGTTGGCAACTTGTCTCCCGGCTTGAAGTAGCCGTCGTTTATCAGGAACGCAATGCGCTGGCGCAGCTGCACCCACAGGGGCACATCGCTGGTCTCATCAATTTCGAACGGGAACATGAGGGGCCTTTCTCGAACTGCTAAAACGGGGACGCCGCCATGGGCTGCACAGCGGCGGCAATAGTCACATAACGAAGGATAGCACCGCCCGCAAGAACACAGACGGCAGCCACAAGCGTACGGATTTGGGAAGGCGCGATCCTGCCCAGAATCTCCAAGACCAGAGGCACGATCAGGCCGAAGCCCGCAAGACCTATCCAGAACCAAGGGGCCTGAGCACCCTCGATCACCTGATGAAAGGATGCAAGCACCGCGACGTCGGTTGGCGTGGGCGTATCGGCGCCACTAGCGGCGCTGACCGCCAAGAGCCATCCGGCCACGCACAGCGCCTCGACAACGATGACCCAGCTGTCGGCATTGGCAACTCGGCGCAGAACGGTGCCGAACACGTCCGTTGCACGGGAAAGGAACCCCGCAAGGAGCACCAGCGCCATCCCGCAGGAAATACTCGAAAGCAGAAACACCGCCACGAGCCACGGCGTGTTCCAAAGCGGCACCGCGGGCATGCCCGACAACAGAAGGCCGGTGTAGAGCGCACAGGCAAGGCCGGCCACGAGCGCAAGGCCATGCAAGGCGCGAAACGCCCAAAGCCGCGCAGGCGCCAAGCCCGTCCATGCAAGGGCAAGCGCCAAAGCGCACAGTCCGCATAGCGTCAACGACCAGAACCCCAGCACCAGGTAGTTGGCAGGAGAAGACGCCGCCAACAGAAGAACCCGGTCGGGCCGGCCAACATCTGCCAGTAAACACACGATTCCCAAAACCAGCGCGATAAAGGAAATCGAGAAGCCCGCCCCGAACAAGCGCGCATACAGCCGACCGCGCCCGTCGCGAAACCGACAAGCCAGTCCTCGGCACACATCGTCGCCGTCCGACAGCAGCCCCAGCGCCGCGCACACCGCGCATCCGCCGCCACCGCATCCGCCCAAAAAGAGGTAGGCCACAATAAGCTCGCTGAAAACCACTGCGCCCCTCCCCCCTCGGTCGGATGATTTGATATCGGCAGCCAGATTATCATAAGACAATTTTGAGAGGAATGCGAGGGATTAGTGCCCTATTCCGCCATTCGGCGACACGGGATCTCTCCACTACGGCCCTTCGGGCCTCCGGTCGAGATGACGAAAAAGCGAAGTGGGCGCCTCCAGACAGAAGGCGCCCACTCTTGAAAGCGAATATCAAGGCCGCGGTTATTCCGCCGCTCCGCCGCCGGCTAGGCTGCCGGCCGGGGTGCGGCTGGGGGCGCCGGCATGGCCCAAGTCGAAGTTGGTGAGCAAAAGCTCGGCATCGCGCGCGATGGAGTCGCGCTTGCGCGGCGCCGGAATCGAGCCGGTGCCGGCCACGAACTCCAGGCCGTCGCCCTCCTCGTTCAACTTCACCTCGACCACGCTGCCAGAGGTCCAACGACCCTCCAGAATCTGCTCGGACAGCGGATCCTCCAGCAAGCGCTGGATGGCGCGGCGCAGCGGACGAGCGCCGAAGGTGGTGTCGGTACCCTCCTTCGCAATGAAGCGGCGCGCCTCGTCGGAGAGGTTGATGGTCATGTTCAGCGCAATCATGCGGTCGCGCAGCTCCGCCACCATCAGCTCCACAATCTGGCCGATCTCCTCTTCCGTCAGCGACTTGAACACGATGATCTCGTCGATGCGGTTCAGGAACTCAGGCCGGAACAGCTTCTTCATCTCCGCCATGACGCGGGACTTGATCTCCTTGTCGGACAGGCCGGAATCGGCGTCCGAGGAGAAGCCGAGTGTGGTGGTCTGCGCAATGTCGCGGGCGCCCACGTTCGAGGTCATGATGATGACCGTGTTGCGGAAGTCCACCGTGCGGCCCTGGGCGTCGGTCAAACGGCCTTCCTCCAGGATCTGCAGCAGAATGTTGAACACGTCCGGGTGCGCCTTCTCGATCTCGTCGAACAGCACCACCGAGTACGGGCGCTGGCGCACCGCCTTGGTCAGCTGGCCGCCCTCGTCGTAGCCCACGTAGCCCGGAGGCGAACCCACCAGGCGGCTCACGGTGTGCTTCTCCATGTACTCGGACATGTCGAAGGAGATCAGCGCGTCCTCGGAGTTGAACAAAAACTCCGCGAGGGCCTTGGAGAGCTCGGTCTTGCCCACGCCCGAGGGGCCCAGGAAGATGAACGAGCCGGCGGGACGCTTCGGGTCCTTCAGGCCGGAACGGCTGCGGCGGATGGCCTTGGAAAGGGCCGTGACTGCCTCGTCCTGGCCGATGATGCGCTCGTGCAGCACGCCTTCCATGCGCAGCAGCTTCTCGGTCTCTGCCTCGGTGAGGTTGGAAACCGGCACGCCAGTGGTCATGGAGACGATGTCGGCGATGTCCTCCATCGTCACCGCCTGCACCGCCTTGGAGGTGTCTTCCTCCCACTGCTTTTCAGCCTCTTCGCGCTCCTTGCGGATGTTGCTTTCCTCGTCGCGCAGCTCGGCCGCCTTCTCGAAGTTCTGGTCGGCAATGGCCGCGTCCTTCTCCTGGCGCACATGGCGCAGCTTCTCGTCCAGCTCGCGCAGCTCTTTGGGCAGCGTCATGTTGCGGATGCGCATGCGGGCGCCCGCCTCGTCCAGCACGTCGATAGCCTTGTCCGGCAGGAAGCGGTCCTGAATGTAGCGGTCGGACAGCTGCACCGCCGCGCGCAGGGCGTCGTCGGTGAAGTGCACCTGATGATGGGCCTCGTACTTGTCGCGCAGGCCCTCCATGATGCGCACCGCCTGCTCCTCGTTGGGCTCGCTGATGGTGAGCGGCTGGAAGCGGCGCTCCAGGGCGGAGTCTTTCTCAAGGTGCTTGCGGTACTCTTCAGAGGTGGTGGCGCCAATGATCTGAATCTCGCCGCGGGACAGCGGCGGCTTCAGGATGGCGGCGGCGTCGATGGAGCCCTCGGCGGAGCCGGCACCGATGATGGTGTGAATCTCGTCGATGAACAGCAGCACGTCGCCCTTGTCCATCACCTCGTTGATGACCTTCTTCAGGCGCTCTTCGAATTCGCCGCGGTACTTCGAGCCCGCCACCAGCGCGGAAACGTCCAGCGTGATCAGACGCTTGTTGCGCAGCAGATCCGGCACTTGGTTGGCCACAATCAGCTGGGCCAGCCCCTCGGCGATGGCAGTCTTGCCCACGCCCGGCTCGCCCAAAATGAGCGGGTTGTTCTTCTGGCGACGAGAGAGGATCTGCATGACGCGCTCGATCTCCGCCGCACGGCCGATGACCGGGTCCAGCTGGCCGTCGCGGGCCTTCTGGGTAAGGTCGGTGCCGAACTCCTTCAGCATGCTGGTGTCGGGGCCGCTCGCAGGGTCGAAGCCGGCGCGGCCGGCGTACACGGGGCTCTGCCCCACCAGGTCGTTCAGGGCGGAGCGCACATCGTCGCCGGTGGCTCCCAGGCGCGAGAGCACCTCCAGCGCCGTGCCCTCCCCTTCGCGCACAATGCCCAGCAGCAAGTGCTCGGTGGAGATGTAGCTTTGGCCCATCTGCATCGCTTCGCGCAGGGAGTTCTCCAGCACCCGCTTCACCCGCGGAGTGAAGGAAAGGTGGCCGGAGACGTCGGCCTCTTCGTCGACGGTCACCACCTGGCGGATGGTCTGCACCACGCCGTCGTAGGTGACGTTCAGCCGCTCGAGCGCCTGGGCCGCCAGGCCGTCCTTCTCTTGGATCAGGCCGAGCAGAATGTGCTCGGTGCCCACATAGGGCTGATGCAGCCCACGCGCTTCATCCTGAGCCAGGACAAGCACCTTGCGGGCCTTGTCCGTGAATTTCTCGAATGACATTGGTTGCCTCATTTCCCAAATTGGGTGCCCGCGAACGCAAGACTTTTCTCTCTCAAAAACCAGACATGCCGGGCACGGTAAATAGATCGGGAAAAGTTTAGCACTCTCGTCAAGCAATTGCTAAAACACGCCGCCCAACCGCCCAAGTTGTGGTCAGGTTGTGGAAGGCGCTTCGGCTCCCCCATTGTCATCCTGAGTGGAGCGCGAAGCGCGGAGTCGAAGGATCTCCTCGGCCGGGTGAGATCCTTCGACTCCGGCCTTCGGCCTGCGCTCAGGATGACAATGTAGATGTGGTGCTGTCACTGCTGTCGTCGCCCCCATCGTCGTCGTCGCTGTCGTCGTGTTCGCTGCGGCGGACGTCTCTCTCAATCTTGCGCAGGTTGGCGTTCTGGAATTCCGCCACGAAACCGGCGGAGAAGATGCCGCCGGGGATGGCCACCAGCGCCACCGCCAGCAGCATGATGACGCTTCCCACCATGCGACCCGCCGGCGTGATGGGCACCAGGTCGCCGTAGCCAGTGCCGGTTACCGTGGTCACGGCCCAGTACACGCCCGAGAGCAGGTTGTTGAACTTGTCCGGTTGGGCAGGATGCTCAATCTCGTACATCACCACGCTCGACACCACGATGAGCAGGCCGATCACCAGAAACGAGGCCACAATCTCGTGGTAGTGCTTCGCCACCACGCGCCCAATGGTGCGCAGACCCCGCATGTAGCGCGAAATCTTCAGCAAGCGCACCAGGCGCACCACGGAAATGATGTTGTTCAGAAGCGGCGTGACCGGGAAGAACCACGCCACCATATTGGGCCCGAAGGAGAGGAAGTCGATGAGCCCCCAAACCGAAAAGATGTACTTGAAACGGGCACGGCGCGGAGATATGTCGCCGAAGGCCAAATCGGCAATCCAAATGCGGGCCAGATACTCTACGAAGAAGCAAGCAGTGGAGAACCGATAGAACCACCGGATGACGCCCGCAGCCACCGGGTCAAGCCCCGGCTGGGTGGACACGAACACTAGGATGGCGTTCAGCACGATGAGCACGAACAGGGCAGAGCCCACAATGCGCCCCGGCCACTTCGCCTTCTGAATGTTCTCCAGCGCGTAGAAGGTCTCGCGCTTGAATTCCGAAGCGTTCAGAAGCGCCAGCCGGCTCTTCGCCCGCCGCGCGCGATCGCTGTCCCTGTGATTCCGCTCCGTCACCGTGCACCTCCCTTGCTCTTCCCATTCTAAAAACCAAACGGCCCGCGCCAAAATGCACGGGCCATCTGTTGGAAAGTTGGAAAATAGCGCGGCTAGTACAGCTTTGCGCCGGCGGGGATGCGGTCGTCTACCATGAGCAGGTTCAGGCCCTCGGTCTTTTCGCCGTCTTCGCCTTCTACTTCGTGGACAGCGGAAATGAGCATACCGCAGCTGTAGATGCCCATCATCTTGCGCGGCGGCAAGTTGGTGATGGCGATGCAGGTCTTGCCCACCAGCTCTTCCGGCTCGTAGTAGTCGTGGATGCCGGAGAGGATCACGCGGTCTTCCCCGCTGCCGTCGTCCAGCACGAACTGCAGCAGCTTCTTGCTCTTCGGCACGGCCGAGCACTCCTTCACCTTCACGGCGCGGAAGTCAGACTTGCTGAAGGTGTCAAAGTCCACCTCTTCCTCGAACAGCGGCTCGATGACCACGTTGGAGAAGTCGATGGGGGCAACCGACGCCTCGACCTGTGCGGCCGCAGAAGCCGCCGGCTTGCCAGCGGGCGCTTCGTCCTTCATGTGGGGGAACAGCAGCACGTCGCGGATGCTCGGCGCGTCGGTCAGCAGCATGACCAAGCGGTCGATGCCGATACCGCAACCGCCGGCCGGCGGCATGCCGTACTCCAGCGCGCGGATGTAGTCGGCGTCGAAGCCCATGGCCTCGTCGTCGCCCATGTCCTTCGCCGCCACCTGGGCGCGGAAGCGCTCCGCCTGGTCCACCGGGTCGTTCAGCTCGGTGAAGGCGTTGGCGTACTCATGCCCCAAGATGAACAGCTCGAAGCGCTGGGTGAGCTCCGGGTTGTCCGGGTGCTTCTTCGCCAGCGGGGAAATCTCCAGCGGGTGATCGATGACGAAGGTGGGCTGCACCAGCTTCTCTTCCGCCACCGCCTCGAAGATCTCGGCGATGAGCTTGCCCTTGCCCCACGCCGCTTCCGCATGGCCGCCATTCTTCTCCAGGATAGCCACCAGCTCTTCACGGGTGCGGTCGAAGGACACCTCCTCGCCGGCGTGCTCGGTGGCCAGCTCCATCATGGAGGCGCGGCGCCAGGTGCCGGACAGGTCCACCGGCGTGCCCTGGTACTCAATCTGCAGCGTGCCGCACGCCGCTTCCGCCGCCGCCTTGATGCAGCCTTCGGTGAGGTCCATCATGCCGTTCAAGTCGCTGAAAGCCTCGTAGAACTCCATGGTGGTGAACTCGGGGTTGTGGTAGGGATCCATGCCCTCGTTGCGGAACTGGCGTCCGATCTCGAACACTTTCTCGAAGCCGCCCACCAGCAAGCGCTTCAGCGGCAGCTCGGTGGCAATGCGCAGGTAATAGTCGCGGTCGAGCGCGTTAAAGTGCGTGATGAAGGGCTTCGCGTTCGCGCCGCCGATGATAGCGTGCAAAAACGGCGTCTCCACTTCGTAGTAGCCCTGGTCTTCCATGTAGCGGCGGATGGCAGAGACAATCTTGAAGCGGCGCTCGAAAGTGGTGCGCACCTCCGGGTTCATCACCAGGTCAACGTAGCGCTGGCGATAGCGAGTCTCCTTGTCCTGCAGGCCGTGGAACTTCTCCGGCAGCGGGCGCAGACTCTTGCTCATGAGCTCGAAGCCGTCCACTGCAACCGACAGCTGGCCGCGCTTGGTGCGCATCATGGTGCCGGTAACGGCAATCCAGTCGCCCACGTCCAGGTCTTTCAGCTCTTCGAAGGCCCCTTCACCCAGTTCGTTGATGCGGCAGAACAGCTGAATGTCCGCGCCGGACTCCCGCAGCTCCAGAAACGCCAGCTTGCCCTGAACGCGCTTGGCCATAATGCGTCCGGCAATGGCCACCTTGTCCTCGGTGGACTCGCCGTCTTCCAGGCCCGCGTAGCGCTCGTTCAGCTCCTCCACCGTATGGCTGCGCTCGAACGAGTGCCCGTAGGGGTCGCGCCCGGCAGCAATCAGCGCCGCCCGCTTCGCCTTGCGAACCTCAACAGGATCGTCTTCGATGATTTCGTTCTCGGCCATGATTAGTGCTCAATCTTCGTGATGGTCATTTGGATCTCGCGGCCGGTGGGGCCGGTGGTGGTCACCACGTCGCCCTTCTTGTGGCCCAGCAGCGCCGCGCCCACGGGGGACTCGTTGGAAATGCGGCCGGTGGCCACGTCGCTCTCGGCGGCGCCCACAATGGAGAACACGCGCTCCTTGCCGTTCATCTCCACGGTCACCGAAGAGCCGATGTTCACCTTCGAGGAGCGCTTCGGCGCGTTCACCACGGTGGCCTCGGACAGGATGCGGTTGATCTCGGAGATGCGGGCTTCCATCATGCCCTGCTCGTTCTTGGCGTCGTCGTACTCGGAGTTCTCGGAGATGTCGCCGAACTCGCGCGCAATACGGATGCGCTCGCCCACCTCGGCGCGCTTCTCGTTTTCCAGGTAGTGGAGCTCTTCCTCCAGCTTCTCCTTGCCCTCTTGGGTAAGGATGTAGTTGCCGTCAGCCATTGTGGCGACCTCCTTCTAAGTTCTAAGGGCGAAAAAGCCCCGGACTGCAACAAAGACGCACCGCCGTGTTAAGCAGTGCGTCTTCTGGTTTATCTGCATTGAGCAGAGGAATTATAACCAGGTAGCGGGTTCAGGCCAAGGGTTATTCGGCCTTCTTCACGACCTTTTTGACGGTCTTCTTGGGGGCCGGGGCCTCTTCCACTTCCTCCACCACGGTCTCTTCGTCGGTGGCCTCTTCGGCTTCCTTGGCGCCCTCGCCCATGCCGTCGCGCAGGTTCTTCACCGTCTTGCCGATGGCGCTGCCGAGTTTGGGCAGGTTCTTCGGGCCGAAGATAAGCAGGATAACCACCAGAATGATGATGAGCTCAGGCACGCCCATTCCCAGAAACTTCATGTTCTCTCTCCTTGTGACTTGCGTTCCCGCGCGCGTAACGGCGCATTTAACTGACGGGAAAAGATAGCACAACTGGCCCCCGCTAGCGGCGACGCCTATAAAGAACACACGAAGCTAGGCGCGGTCGGTCACGTTCCACGCGATGAAGCCCCACGTGGTCACCTGGGGGTCCCGCAGGCGAAGAAGCGGGCTGTCGTCTTCGGCGGTCTCGTTTGCGGGAACCAGCTGCCCGTCCAGCCAGGCGGAAAGCCGTTCAAGCGCCGTCTGCTGCTGCGCTGCGGAAAGGCCGTCCCACAGGTGCGCCACCATCTTCTGGTAGCGGGCCATGGCTTCTTCTTTCGAGGCGAACAAGTCGTGGCGGGTACTCTTGATATAGGCAGCCTCCGGATAGAAGCCGCGGTCCGCCAGCATGTTAAAGGCGAACAGGTAGTCCTTCGCTTCCTCTTCCGGCAGCCCCATGATGCGAAAGACGCGGTTATCCTGGCGCGGCGACGCACCGGTGGCGAGCGTAGCACATACGCGGCGGCGGGCGGTGGCCGTCAGCTTGTCCAACGCGGCCCCAAGGTCCGCTACAGCAATGGAACGCGAGGCAATGCACACGTCCACCGATTTAGGGGCCACGCCCTTGGCGGCCCAATCGTCCTCCCAGCTCATCCGCAGCGGAGTCACCGAAGTGACGCCCTTCTCATCCAGTGTTTTTTTCATCACCGAAAGCATGCCGGCAGAAAAGTCCGCCCCGATGACCGTATGCCCCTCCTGGCCCAACGGCACCGAAAGCGCGCCGGTGCCGCAGCCCATGTCCAGCACCGATTCGCCGGGGCGAATGGCGGCAAGGCGCAGGAACTCTTCCACATACGCGCTGGGAGCGTCGGCGGTGGTGAATGTTTTCGAGCGCTCGTCCCAATGGGCGGCGTCGTCACGGTGGCGCCGCGCCTCCTGGAAGGCGCGCCAACGGCCGTCCCAGTCGATCGGAGCCAAAAGCAAATTCTCGGTCATCGCGAAACCTTTCAAAGAAAAGGGTATTGCCAACAAGTTCGGCTGTGGTACCATAACCAATGCTGTTTTTGCAACGGGTTGTGGCTCAGCTTGGTAGAGCGCTGCGTTCGGGACGCAGAGGTCGCAGGTTCAAATCCTGTCAACCCGACCACGAATTATAAAGGAGAACCATTCGGTTCTCCTTTTTTAGTTTCCCAGCAGCGGACGCGCCGGTCGGAAAGATCCTTCGCTGCGCTCAGGATGACGACCAGGGGCGAACAGGACGACAGGCAGCGGCGTCGACCAGTCAGCGGGGCGGGGCGGCCCTCACCAAGCGAGTTCCGCAGCAAAGCGAGGACTGTCTGAGCGACTGAGGGTTGCCCCGCCCCGCTCCCCCGCGAGGAGCGTCGAGCGGAATCCCTTCGGCCGGCGCGGCCGCGGGCAGGTGAGGCTATTTCTCAACCTTCTGAGATTCCAGTTCTTTCTCGATCTTCTTTCCGGAATCCTTGAAGGCGCTCGTACGCTGGATGAGGATGGCGCCCACCAGGAAGGGCAGCCAGAAGACGATGGAGCGGTACACCAGCACGGTGGCCATAGCGGTGGCCTGCGAGAGCTTGAACAGGGTGAACGCCACCACGACGGCCGCTTCCACCACGCCCACGCCCTGCGGCACGAACGAGATCATGGCGAACAGGGTGGCCACCACGTAACCGCAGATGAGCGGCTCGGCCACGTCCACGCCGAAGGCCAGGCCGGTGAAGGCGAAGCAGGCCAGCTCGCAGGTAGAGGCGATGAACGAGAACCCGAACGCCTTTGCGGTGATCTTCGGGTTCTTCACAATCATGCTGGAAGCGGAGGAGAAGGACATAACCAGCTTGTTCACCCACGGGTCGATGGGGCCCTTCTTGAACCTGCGGGCCACCTTGTCCACCAAATGCTCGATGGGGGTGAGCACCTTGATGAGCCACTGGGGCCGCACGCCGCCGATAATCATGAAGGTGACCAGGCCGCCCACCAGTAGCACCGCCACCATGCCGAGCGCGAACCACCCCGGCTGCAGCCCCACCGTGATGGAGAGGATGCCGAAGCCGATGAGCATGATCATCACGAATCCGCTGTCGATGGTCACCTGCATCAGCAGCGCCGCCGAGGTGGCCTGACCGGTGGCGGTGCCGCGCTTCTTCGCGTCGTCCACCACCAGCGTGACCCCCGCCAGGTTGAAGGAGGGGGCCACCGTGTTCATGAAGAAGGTGCCGAAGACCAGCTTGATGGCCTCGCGGAAGCGCAGCTTGGCGTCCACCGACTTGAAGCAGTAGATGTAGGCGCCGCCCTGGGCCATGTACTTGCCCACCTGCAGCAGCACCGCCAGCACCAGGAACAGCGGAGTGCCCTTCTGGATGGTCTCCCCCAGTTCTACCAGCTGGTCGCCGCGCAGGAAGATGACCGCCAGCACAATGACGACCACCACTCCTGCGAGAATTTTTTGGATGTTACCTTTCATGGGGCGTTGCGCCGCTTTCTCCTAATGACGGAAGTGGCGGTGTCCGGTGAACACCATGGCCACGCCCTGCTCGTCGGCCGCGGCGATTACCTCTTCGTCGCGGATGGAGCCGCCCGGCTGCACCACGGCGGTCACGCCCGCCTGCGCCAGCACGTCGAAGCCGTCGCGGAAGGGGAAGAACGCGTCCGACGCGGCCACAGCGCCCTTCGCCTTCTCGCCCGCCTGCTCAACGGCGATGCGAGCGGAGTTCACGCGGTTGGGCTGGCCGCCGCCGGCTCCCACCGAGGCGTGATCGCGCGCGATGAGGATGGCATTGGACTTCACAGACTTGCAGGCCTTCCAGGCGAAGATGAGCTCGTTCATCTCCTCCTCGGTGGGCTGGCGCTTGGTGGGCACCGTCCAGGAGGCGATGTCGGCCGCCTCAGCCACGGCGTCGGACTCCTGCACCAGCAGGCCGCCCTCCACCGAGCGGTACTCCACTTCCCCGCCTGCGGGGTTCACGCCGCCGGTGGCCAGCAGGCGCGCGTTCTTCTTCGCCGCGTACATCTCCAGCGCCTCCGGGGTGAACTCGGGGGCGATGATGCATTCCACGAACTGCTTGTTCTCGAAAATGGCCTCCACCACGTCGGCGCCGACGGTGCGATTGAACGCCATCACGCCGCCATAGGCGGAAACCGGATCGCACTCATGCGCCCGCTTGTAGGCATCCACCAGGTTGCCGTCCTCGCACACGCCGCAGGGGGTGAGGTGCTTCACGATGACGCAAGCCGGCTCCTCGTACTCGCGCACGGCAGCCCAGGCAGCGTCCACGTCCAGGTAGTTGTTGTAGGACATCTCCTTGCCCTGGTGCTGGGTGGCGCGGGCCAGGGAGTGTTCGGCGCCCTTATAGCTGTCGCGCACGTAGAAGGCGGCGGACTGGTGCGGGTTCTCGCCGTAGCGCAGATCCTGTTTCTTGGTAAGGCCGAGCGCCTGCTTCGGCGCGAAGCCCTCCCCTTCCAGCTGGGTGCCCAGCCACGCGGCAATGGCGCCGTCGTAGGCGGAGGTGGTGCGGAACACCGCGAGCGCGAGCGCCGCACGGGTGTCGTAGGTGGTAGCGCCGGCGTTTTCGCGCATCTCGTCCAGAATGGCATCGTAGCTGGTGGGGTCGATCACCACGGCAACCGAGGCGAAGTTCTTCGCCGCCGAGCGCAGCATGGAGGGGCCGCCGATGTCGATGTTCTCGATGCAGGTGCCGAAGTCGGCGCCGGATTCCACCGTCTTCTCGAAAGCGTAGAGGTTCACCACCACCATGTCGATCATCTGGATGCCGTGCTCTTCCGCTTGCGCCATATGGGCGGCGTTGTCGCGCTTGGCCAGAAGGCCGCCGTGGACGCGGGGGTGAAGGGTCTTCACGCGGCCGTCCATCATCTCGGGGAACTCCGTCACCGCATCGATGGGGGTGACGGGGATGCCCGCCTCGGAAATGACCTTCGCGGTGCCGCCGGTGGAGATGATTTCGCAACCGAATTCGTCCACGAGCGCGCGGGCGAAGTCGACCACGCCGGTCTTGTCGGTCACCGACATGAGAACGCGTTTGATGGTGGGGTTGTCTGCCATGGAGAGCCCTTCTACTCAAAAGCCTGAAAGCGTAAGCTCTCCAAGGATACCGCAAACTGGCATCCCCGACCCCAAAAGTGGGCGAACCGTTTGCTTGCAGGGCAAACCTAGCGGCCGAGGCTCTTTTCGTGGCGGGCCTGGGCCTCTTCGCTATAGCGCTGCTTGTAGCGCACGTCCACCAGCTCGGCCACGATGGCAATGGCCAACTCCGCCGGGGTCTTCGCGCCGAACTTCAGGCCGATGGGGCGCTTGATGCGATCCCAGTCCGCCTCGCTCACGCCGCCGGCGATCACCAGGTCGTGCACGGTGGAGTTCTTCCCCGCGCAGCCCATCATGCCAATGTAGTGGGCGTCGTTCTGGCAGGCCCAGATGCAGGCCTCGGGATCGAACATGTGGCCGCGGGTGAGCACGCACACGTAGTCGCCGGGGCGGCCGGGCATGTTCGCCAGCTCGTCGAAGTTGCCGCCGTGCAGCATAATGCGCTCGGCTGTGGGGAAACGCTCCTCGTTCAGGAAGGCCTCGTCGTAGTCCACCGCGATCACGTGGAAGCCCACGTGGTCGGCCAGCGCCGCCACTTCCACCGCCGCGTCCGAGCAGCCCAAAAGCCACACGCGCACCTTGCCGAACAGGGGCTCGCTTGCCCAGGTGAGGCCGTCGAACTGGTCGTTGTGCATAGAGGGGCCGCGGGTGACGTCCTTCATCTGGAAGGTGTCGCGGGGGCTGCATTCGCGGCTGGCCACAATTTCCTTGGCATCGTTGCAGAAGAACACGAGCGGCTGCCCGTCGGCGGATCCCACATCGCCGTACTTTTTGGTCACTTCGTTGTCCACGTTGCCCACGGCGGCCGCCGGGTCGAACACCACCTTGAAGCCCAGCCACGCCAGATCGCCTTCGTCCATGGCGCGAAGTGCGCGCTCGAAGGTGGGGATGTCCGCCTCGGTCAGCGTTTCGGCAATGGCCGCCAGCGTTTCTGGCCCCTTATGGTCGTCGCCCGCCGTGGCCTCCTCGGAAAAGCACGTGAACTCCTCCACCGACAACACCGGGGTGTTCCCGGCTTTCAAGTCCTCAACAATCGCCTCAATGGTTTCGCGTTTCATTTCTGCGTCCTTTCCCGCATCTATTCATTAGTGCGGAATTGTACCACGATGAGAACAATAGGCTAAGGCGCAGCGCAAAAGACCACCAGCCCCCGGAAACCCAGGGGCTGGCAGAATACGTGAGCAACCTACCTAATATGAATCTTCCGGTCGGCGTCCATGGACAGGCGGCCTTCGGCGATTGCCGCGATCACTTCCGGATATAGCACGTGCTCCACTTCGTGGATGCGCGCTTCCAGGGTTTCGATGGTGTCGTCTTCGCGCACCTCCACCGCCCGCTGCGCCACGATGGGGCCCTTGTCGTAATCCTCGTTGGCCAGGTGCACGGTCACGCCGGTCACCTTCACGCCCGCATCCCACGCGTCCTGAATGGCGTGCGCACCCTTGAAGGAGGGCAGTAACGCCGGATGCAGGTTCAGCACGCGGTCGGGGAAGGCGTTCAGCACCACGGGGGTGAGCTTGCGCATGTAGCCGGCCATGACAATGTAGTCCGCCTCGGCCGCACGCATGTTGTCCACAATGAGGGCATCGGCTGCTTCCGGCACCTCGTACACGGCGCGGTTGAGCACCAGCACCGGGATGCCCGCCGCCTCTGCCCGCTTGATGCCATAGGCGTCCGGGCGCGAAGAGACCACCGAAACGATTTCCGCGTTCACCTGGCCTGCTGCGATGGCATCGATGATGGCCTGCAGGTTCGTGCCGCTGCCGGAGAGCAGCACGCCAATCTTGAGCGGGGCCGCCATTACAGCAACGCCCCTTCGTTCTCATAGCGCACGACGCCGGTGCCGGGAGCGATGGTGCCCACCTCGTAGAAGGTCTCGCCGGCCGCCGACAGCGCCTCCTTCACGGCATCCGCCTTCGCCGGCTCCACGATGAGCACGCAGCCCAGGCCCATGTTGAAGGTCTTGAGTGCCTCCGCTTCCGTGAGCGATGCCTTCTCGCACACGTAGCGCACCACGGCGGGCACCGGCCACGCAGCCAGGTCCACCACGGCGTCTACCTGCTCGTTCAGTGCGCGGTTCAGATTCTCGGTGATGCCGCCGCCGGTGATGTGCGCGAGCGCCTTCACCGCACCGGGCACTTCCGCCAGCAGGTTCAGCACCGGCTTCACGTAAATGCGGGTGGGGGTCAGCAGCGCCTCCAGCACGCTTTGGCCCGCAAGCACCTCCACAGGTGCGGTCAGCTCTTCGGGCGCCTTCCCTTCCACGCACACCTTGCGCGCCAGGGAATAGCCGTTGGAATGGAGGCCGGTAGAGGGCAGCGCAATGAGCACGTCGCCCGCAGCCACCGATTCCGGATCCAGCATCTTCGGGCGGTCCACCAGGCCCACACAGAAGCCGGAGAGGTCGTAGTCGTCCGGGTCCATCACGCCGGGGTGCTCGGCCATCTCGCCGCCAATGAGGGCGCAACCGGCCTGGCGACAGCCCTCGGCGATGCCGCCCACAATCTCGGCCATGGCCTGGGAGTCCAGCTTGCCCACAGCCACGTAGTCCAGGAAGAACAGCGGCTCAGCGCCCGTGGCCAGAATGTCGTTGGCACACATGGCCACCAGGTCGATGCCCACCGTGTCGTGCTTGCCCAGCATCTGGGCCACTTTCAGCTTGGTACCCACGCCGTCGGTGCCGGAAACCAGCAGCGGATCGGCCATGTCCTTGGCCGCCGCCAGCGAGAACAGGCCGCCGAAGCCGCCGATATCCCCCACCACTTCCGGCCGGTACGTCGAATGCACCGCGCCCTTGATGGCGTCCACGGCACGCGCGCCCTCTTCAATGTCAACCCCGGCAGCCGCGTAGGTAATCTGCTCCTCCATGCCCGTCCTTCCGATCAGTTTTCGCGAATTGCACCAGTATAAATGAGAATCGCCCGCCCGCACCGGAATCTCCCCACTCCGGCCCTTTGGCTGGGCAACAATGCGCGGGTTTCAGAAGTTGGGGTGGCCCAAAACTTCTGATGTCAGAAGTTTTGCCGCGAAAGTGCTGATATCAGAAGTTTCGGGCTCGACGAACCCCTGAAAAACCCGCAATGTTGGCCAGCCCATCACCGTGCGACGCTGCCCGCGCCCCTCTGCACCTGCTGCGTCGGACTTATGCGGGCGCCCCGCCGCACCCGCCGCGCTACGCTCATGCGGGCACTCCGCTCAGCTACTCCACCGCCACTACGTAGTCTCCGGTGAAGCAGGCTTCGCAGTAGCTGGGGTGGTGCACGTCGGGCAGGGCGGCGCGCAGGCCCTCTAAGCTGATGAAGGCCAGGGAGTCGCAGCCGATCCACTCGGTCATCTCCGGAAGCGACATGTTCGCGGCAATCAGCTGCTCGCGCGTGTCGGTGTCGATGCCGTAGAAGCAGGGCCACAGCACCTCGGGGCTCACGATGCGCAGGTGCACCTCGGCCGCCCCCGCTTCCCGCAACATAGACACCAACTGGCGCGAGGTATTGCCGCGCACGATGGAGTCGTCGATCACCACCAGCCGCTTGCCCGCTATCACGCTGGGCAGCGGGTTCAGCTTCAAGCGAATGCCCAGCTGGCGCATCTCCTGCGTGGGCTGGATAAAGGTGCGTCCCACGTAGCGGTTCTTCACAATGCCGTCGGTAAACGTTATGCCGCTGACCTCGGAAAACCCCAGCGCCGCCGGCACGCCGGAGTCCGGCACCCCCAGCACCAAGTCTGCCTGGGCCGGTGCCTCCTTCGCCAGGATGCGGCCCATGTTCCGCCGCGCCTGGTAGACGCTCTGGCCATCGATCACGGAATCTGGCCGGGCAAAGTACACGTACTCGAAGATGCAGCTGGCACGGCGCCCCGCGGGCACTCCCTGCTCGCTCACCAGCCCCTCGCGGCTGAACCGCACGATCTCCCCCGGCTCCACATCGCGCACGTACCGCGCGCCCACAATATCCAGCCCGCAGGTCTCACTGGAAACTACCCAGCCCGACCCGTCGGGGAATTCGCCAATGCACAGCGGGCGAATGCCGTTGGGGTCGCGGAACGCGTAGAGCGCATCAGGGCTAGCGAGCACCATGGCGTAGGCACCTTCCATATGCTCCATGAGCCAGCGGATGCCCTGGCGAAGATGGTGGGTGTCGTGGGTGATGTAGCCGATGGCCTTCGCCGCCACCTCGCTGTCGGTGCCGGCGCGAAGCACCACGCCCTCCCCCGCCAACTGGGCGCGCAGCGCCTCGGTGTTCACCAGCGTGCCGTTGTGGGCCAACGCCACCAGCACATCGTCGATGGGGCAAATGTGCGGCTG
The DNA here is from genome assembly GCA_022791455.1 of Eggerthellaceae bacterium. Taxonomy (GTDB): domain Bacteria; phylum Actinomycetota; class Coriobacteriia; order Coriobacteriales; family Eggerthellaceae; genus Parvibacter. Next base: position 499,269 of record JAAVZC010000001.1, on the reverse strand, counting down.
GGCCGCCTCCCAACTGGCTGCGGCGCCGGAAGTGGAATAGCGGCAGTGCCCCACCGCCACGAAACCCTCCAGCGCGGAAAGCTTCGCCTCGTCGAACACTTGGGTCACGAGCCCCAAGTCCTTCGCCTCTACCATGGAGGTGCCGTCGCCCACCGCAATGCCGGCGCTCTCCTGGCCGCGGTGCTGCAGCGCCTGCAGACCGAAGCCGGTGATGCGGGCCACGTCCTTCCCCGGGGCGAACACCCCGAAGACCGCGCATTCCTCTTCAGGGGTGTCGGGCAGCTGCCCGGGGATGGTGAGGCTCATTACTCCTTGCGCTCCTCTGCGTCTTCGGTGATCTCGGAAGCTGCATCTTCGCCCATATCTGTTGCATCGATGTTTCCGGAATCGCCCGAAGCGCTGGCAGGCACGAACTTCTCCGTGTACGCGAACACGATGCGCCGGTAGTTGGTGTTCTGGTTCCAGCAGGTGGCGAACGCGAACAGCTTATGCATCTCCTCGGGCGCAGGCGCGGCCGGGTCAGGCGTCACGCGCGACTCGCTCTCGATGTTCTGGATGTAGGCCACCTCGTCTTCCGGCGTCTCGAAATTCGGCTGCACAATGCTCGCGTCGTTGGCGGGCCACTGGATGGCGGCGAAGGTGTTCAGCACGTAGGTGCCCTCCGGCGTGATGACGTACAGGCGCCGATGGGCGTTGAACTCGTCGGAGTTGATGAAGCCCTCCAGCACGTGGAACATGCCGCCGTTGTACAGGTTGTGGCCGTAGATGAAGTTCAGCTCGTCGGAGAAGTCGGCAGTGTTGTCGCCGGAGAGCATGATGGCGCCATGCTCGGCTCCGAACTGGGAAGACTCCTTGTTGAAGTTGCGGTGCAGGTAGTACTGGTCATCGCCGTCGCGGTGCACGATGGGATAGCTGATGGGGGTATCGGGCATGTAGACCCAGCCCACCAGGTCCTCATTGATGGCGCGCAGCGCATCCCAGTCCACCGAGAAAACCAGGTCCCCTTCATCGGCGGCCGGCTCCATCACCTGCAGGTTGTCGGCAGCAAGGTCGGTGTACACGGCGTCGCCCTGGTGATAGCTCCACAGAAGCGCGCCCAGCACGCCGCCGCAGCCCACCAGCACCACGATGGCCACCCAGAATACGACGGTCCATAGCCGCCGCTTCTTCTTGCGCTTCTTGCGCTTGGCCTTCGCCTCCGCCGAGCCGTAGGCCTCGCGCCCCAGCTGCTCGCTCTCTTCGCTTGCGTTTCTCTTGTCAACCATGAAAGCTCCTACGACAAACTTCTCTCGCAGTGTTCCCCAGAAAAGAAAACCCCTACATATATGTAGGGGCCATTCTATTGCTTTTCAGAAATATCGGAAAGCCGCTTATTTCTTCTTCATCTCGTCCATGAAGCCCTTGGCGATGAACGCGATGATGAGGATGACGACGATGGCCACGACCACCCAGATAGCAGCCATGGGAATCTGAATACCGAACAGTTCCATAATGAACTCCTTCGACCACGGGCCCCGCAGGCCCGCTTGCTTGCTGTCAATAGAACTATGGTACCCCGAAGGGCGGTGCCACGCAAGGAAAAACCGGCGGCTGCGCGGCGCGGACGCGCGCTTTGTAGCCGTCCCGTTCCCTCGGCGGCGCTACTCCCCCAGCCGCTGCCGCAGCGCCTCCACAATGATCTCGAGCGCCTTCACGCGGGCGTACTTCTTGTCGTCCGATTCCAGCACAATCCAGGGGGCGAAGGTGGTGGAAGTCAGGCGGAACATGTCGTCGATAGCCTGCTTGTACTGGGGATACTTCTCGCGGTTGCGCCAGTCGTCATCGGTGATCTTCCACTGCTTGGCGGGGTCCGCCTGCCTATCCTCGAAGCGGCGCAGCTGCTCCTCGGGGCTCACGTCCACCCAGAACTTCAGCAGGATGGCGCCCCAATCCACCAGATCGTGCTCGAACTCGTTGATCTCGTCGTAGGCGCGGGCCCACTCGGCGGGGGTGGCGAACCCTTCCACGCGCTCCACCAGCACGCGCCCGTACCAGCTGCGGTCGTACATGCCCACATGGCCCGCCTTCGGCAGCCGCGTCCAGTAGCGCCACAGAAACGGGTGCGCCAGTTCGGGCTTGGTGGGGGCGGGGCTCGGGAAGATGGTGTAGGCGCGAGCATCGAGCGCTTGCGCCACCCGCTTGATGTTGCCGCCCTTGCCGGCGGCGTCCCAGCCCTCGTACATGATCACGAGCGGAATGCGGCGCTGATACATCAGGTTCTCCAGCCGGAACAGCTCTTTCTGCAGGTGCTTCTTGCGCGCGCGGTACTCGTCTTCCGGCAACACCAGGCCGTGATCGATGGTCTCCACCTGGGGGTAGTCCTCGACAATTTCGAACCGGGAATGGGCCGGCGCCTCGGCCGGGCGCAGCTCTTCGGCCGCCTCCCGTTCCGGCTTTTCCGCAAGCGCCCGCTCCAGGGCGTCCACCAGCGTGCGCGCGATAGTCAGGTTGCTGCGACGCCGATCCTCGCCGTTCAGCAGCACCCACGGCGCGAAATCGTAGTCGGTGCGCTCCAGCATGCGGTCGTACAGCTCGTAGGCGGCGTCGTAGCCGTGAACCGACTTCATCTTCCCCTCCGAAACGCGCCAGCGCGTAGCGGGGTCATCGTAGAGCGCCTCCAGCCGCTCCTTCTGCCCCTCTTTGGTCACATGGAGGAAGAACTTCACTACCACGTAGCCGTCAGAGGTCAGCTGCCGCTCGAAGTCGCGGATGGACTCGGTATAGTGGCGCTCGCCGTCCTTGGGCATCAGCAGTTGCGCGGGGGCGTTGGACATCATGTGCCGCATTACCGTGGAGTACCAGCCGCGGTCGTAGAAGGTGATGGAGTTGCGCTCCCCCAGCGCCTTCCAGAATTCCTGCATCAGGGGGAAGTACCCGGTCACGCCCGACGAGCGCCCGGCGAACTCGCGCTCGCGGTCCACTTCCACGTCCGGCGTCACGTAGACGCTCGTGGAGCGAGCGTCCAAGTTGTACATGAGGTCGGAGATGCGACTGCCCTTGCCCGCGCCGTTCCAGCCCTCGAACAGGACCACCAGTCCCACGCCGGCCGCGTGCGCTTGCTGCTGCAGCACCACCAGGCGCTCCATCAAAGCGTCCCATTCGGGCTTGTACTTCTTCTTCGGCAGTTTCTTTTGCGCGAAGTCCACTTTCTCGAGCATTGCCGCATCCCCCTTCTGTGTTGCCTTTGCTGAGGTCATAGTAACACTCACGAAGCGCTACCCCGAGCAAACGAACGCGCCTGTAGGAATATGAGAAAAGCGCTTATAATAGAAGCTTATCAGGGGAAACAAGCATAAGGGGGATGATGGCCGTGGACGAGCAGGTCATGACGAAGCAGCCGTATATGCAGAACCGCGAACTGTCGTGGCTGGACTTCAACAAGCGCGTGCTGGACCAGGGGGCCGACCCGTCAGTGCCACTGCTGGAGCGCATGAACTTCATCTCCATCTTCTGGAGCAACCTGCAAGAGTTTTTCATGGTGCGCGTGGGCAGCCTCACCGACCTCGCGCTCGTGAAAAAGACCATCATCGATTCCAAGTCCTGCATGACTCCGGAACAGCAGCTAGCGGCTGTGTACGAAAAATGCCACCAGCTGTACCCTTACTACCAGGAAACCTACGAGAACCTGCGGGCACTGCTGGGCGAGCACGGCATCCGCAGCCTGCGCAAAGACGAGCTCACCGACGAGCAGCGGGCGTTTCTGGACAAGCACATGCACGACCGCGTGCTGCCCTTCCTCTCGCCGCAGATCATCAATTCCCGCCACCCCTTCCCCCACTTGGAGAACGGCGCCCTCTACATTGTGGTGCGCCTGAGCGAGCACGGCGGCAAGGACAAAGAAGCAAAGGCGAAGGCGAAAGAGGAGCGGGCGCAAGACGCGGCGACCGCGGTGAGCGCCGAGAAGGGCAAGGGCTCCCACGGCTCGAAGGGGTCGAAGAACCAAGGGGCAAAGGGAGTGACGCTCGGCATCATTCCGCTGCCGCGCCAGGCCAGCCGCCTGATCGACCTGCCCGGCGAAGGCGCCCCGTTCATGCTGATCGAGCACGCCATAGAGATGTACGCCGCCGAGATCTTCTCCATGTACCACGTGAAGCACACCAACATCATCTGCGTCACCCGCAACGCCGACCTTGACGCCGCCGAAGGCGCCGAGGAGCAGGGGGACGACTACCGCGAGCACATGAAGCGCATCCTGAAGCGCCGCTCCCGCCTGGCGCCGGTGCGGTTGGAGAGCGAACGCCCGCTTTCCAACACGGTGAAGGCGATGCTTCTGGAGAAGCTGCAGCTGCGCGAGGGCCAGACCTTTGTCACCTCGGTGCCGCTAGACCTCAGCTTCACCTGGGGGCTGGCCGGCCGCGTGAAGGACCCGGACGCCCGCGCCGCTCTCACCCAAGAGCCCTTCGCCCCCCATTGGCCGGCGTGCCTCTCGCACAAGCGCCCCATCCTGGAGCAGGTGCGCGAGCACGAGGTGCTGCTCAGCTACCCCTATCAGTCGATGGATCCGTTCATCCAGCTATTGCGCGAGGCGGCCACCGACCCGGACGTGGTCTCCATCAAGATCACCCTCTACCGGCTGGCCCGCCAGTCTCACCTGGCCGAAGCGCTCATCGCTGCCGCCGAGAACGGCAAGGAGGTGACGGCGCTGTTCGAGCTGCGCGCCCGCTTCGACGAGTCCAACAACATCGAGTGGTCCCAGCGCTTCGAAGAGGCCGGCTGCCACGTCATCTACGGCTTCCGCAACTACAAAGTGCACTCGAAGGTGTGCACCATCACCCGCCGCGGCGAGAACGGCATGGAGTCCATCACGCAACTGGGCACCGGCAACTACAACGAGAAGACCGCCAAACTCTACACCGACCTCTCCTTCATCACCACCGATGCGGGGATTGGCCGCGACGCCGCCCGCTTCTTCCAGAACATGGCGCTGGAGAACACCTCCGACGCCTACAACGTGCTGTGGGTGGCCCCGCTCCAGATCAAGCGCAACATCATGCGTAAGATCGACGAGCAGATTGCGCTGGCGAAGGCGGGCGCGGAATGCGGGCTGTTCTTCAAAACCAACTCCGTGACCGACAAAGAGCTGATCGAGAAGATTGTCGAGGCGTCGCAGGCAGGCGTGCCCACCACGCTGTTCGTGCGCGGCATTTGCTGCCTGGTGCCCGGCGTGGAAGGCTACACCGACAACGTGCGGGTGGTGTCCATCGTGGGACAGCTGCTGGAGCACAGCCGCATCTACTGCTTCGGGCCGAAGGAATCCATGGAGGTGTACCTCTCGAGCGCCGACCTCATGACCCGCAACATGGACAAGCGCATCGAGATAGCCTGGCCCATCCTAGATGATGATTTGCGCCGCCAGGTGCTCGGCTACCTGGATCTGAGCCTGTCAGACACCGCGAAATTGCGCGAGCTTTTGGCCGATGGATCCTACACCCCGCTCGGGTTTTTCGCCGAAACGAAACCCAAGGGGAAGGTGAAGCTATTCGATTCCCAGAAGTTCCTGATTGCCGAGGCGCAGAAGGACTCCCTGGCGAAGGCGGAGCTGAAGGCCGTACGGCGCGCCGACGTTGCCGAGGAGGCTGCAGCACCTCAGGAGCAACCGCGCGAAGAGGAAACGGCAGTCGAAGAAGCAGTGCGCGCCGAAGCCTTCCAAGAAACAGAGCCGCAAGCCGCGAATGGCGAGGCATCAAAACCAGAGCCGGCCGAAGCTCCAAGCGCAAGCACTGAGCAGCCGGAGCTGGTAGAGGCAACTACTCTGGAGGCAGCGCCGGTCGAGACGCTGGCCGTACTGGCCAACCCCCCGATTCCGCCCAAGCCCGGCTTCTTCGCGCGCCTGAAGTTCCTCTTCACCGGCAGGTTCTAGCCAATTCCTCCGTAGAAGATGCCGAGCACGATGACGGCGGCGGTCACGATGACGAACACGTAGCGGGTGGCGAAGTCGAACCACTTCCCCAGCGGCTTCGGCCGCCCCAGCTCTGCCTGCTTCTTGGCGAAGCCGCGCGGGCACACCCAGAAGAACATGATGGCCGCCAGCAGCGCTCCCACCGGAATCACGTAGATGGAGATGACGTCCATCCACACCGACACCACGTCGCCGCTTTCCAGGAACAGGCCCACCGCCACTGCGGCAATGGCCACAATGCCCACGGCGCCGCCGCGGGAGAGCTTCAGCTGTTCCTGCAGCGCCTCCACCGGCGCCTCGAAGAGGTTCATGAGGCTGGTGATGGCGGCGAACACCACTGCCACGAACAAGATGATGGCGAACAGGCCGCCCAGGGGCATTTCCTGGAACACCTGCGCCAGCGTGATGAACAGCAGCGGCGGGCCGCTGGACACATCCAGCCCGAAAGCGAACACGGCGGGCACTACCACGCACGCCGCCAGCATGCCGGCGACAGTATCGAAGATGGCAACGTTGCGGGCTGCGTAGGTGACGTCCACGTCCTTCTTCAGGTAGCTGCCGTACACCAGCGTGCCGCATCCGGCCAAAGACAGGCTGAAGAAGGCCTGGCCCAGGGCGTACACCCAGGTGGTGGGGTTCAGCAGCGCCTCCCAGCGGGGCACCAGCAGGTACTCGTAGCCGACGGCAGCACCCGGAAGCGTTGCCACGCGCACTGCGATTATCAGGAACAGCACGAAAAACAGCGGCATGAGCACCTTGTTCACACGCTCGATACCGCGGGAGATGCCGGCGATCATGATCAGGAACGTCACTGCCAGTCCCAGCAGGTGGAAGCCCACGTTTCCGAAGCTGGAGGCGATGCCAGAGAAGAACGCGCCCATGTCGGTCTGGGCCATTAGCTGGCCGTCCAGCGAGGCCACCAGGTAGTTAAAGGCCCAGCCCAGCACCACCGCGTAACCGATGGCAATGGCCAGCGACCCCAGCGTGGGGATAAGGCCGACAATCTTCCCGATGGTCTTGCCGTTCTTCACGCCGCGCATTTCCATGGCCTTGCCGAACGCGCCCATGGGGCCGGTGCGCATGGCACGGCCGAAGGACATTTCGCCAATAACGCCGGTGAATCCCAGCAACAGCACGAAAATGAAATAAGGAATCAGAAACGCCGCGCCGCCCAGCTGTGCCACGCGATATGGGAACAGCCAGATGTTCGCCATGCCCACCGCGCTGCCGACGCACGCCAGAATGAACCCGGCGCGCGTGGTGAAGGCGTCGCGCTTCTTCGGCGCCTTGCCAGTCGGCTCCTCGCCCACCTCAATGGCTCGCGCCTCTTCCGCTACAAAATTATCCTCTTGGGTAGTCACATTCCCCTCCTTGGAATCCGTCCCTCCATTCTAGGAGAACAAACAGGGCCGTTCGCAAACGGCCCTGCAGCAAGCATGATATTTCGGTCGAAATGCTACGCACCGACCACTTCCGCGATGGCCTCGGCGCATTCTTTGGCGAGCGTTGGGTCGAGGGCTTCTACCATGACGCGGACTACCGGCTCGGTGCCGGAGGGGCGCAGGAGTACGCGGCCGTTGTCGCCCAGGCGCTCTTCGGCGGCGGCCACGGCGGCCACCACGTCCGGCCGCGCCGCGACGCCCTCCTTGTCCGCAACGCGCACGTTGATGAGCTCCTGCGGGAAGCGGGTCATGACGGCACAGGCGTCCGCCACCGTCTTGCCGCTGCGCTGGATGGCGGCTAGGAACTGCACAGCGGTCATCAGGCCGTCGCCGGTGGAGTTATGCTCCAGCAGAATCATGTGGCCGGACTGCTCGCCGCCAATGGCGTAGCCCTTGGTGCGCATCTCCTCCAGCACGTAGCGGTCGCCCACCTTCGTCTGCACCACGTCGATGCCGGCGTCGCGCATGGCGTGGACGAATCCCAAATTGCACATCACGGTGGAAACGGCGGTGTTGCCGGAGAGCACGCCACGCTCCTTCATGTCGAGCGCACACACGGCCTCGATCATATCGCCGTCGATCTCGTCCCCTTCAGCGGTCATCAGCATCACGCGGTCGGCGTCGCCGTCATGGGCGATGCCCACATCGGCGCCCACTTCCGCCACCAGCTGGCGCAGCGGCTCCAGATGGGTGGACCCGCACTGCACATTGATGTCCATGCCGTCGAAGTCATCGTTGATCACGATCACCTCGGCCCCCAGGCGACGCAGCGCCTCCGGGCTGGTAAGAGAGCTGGCGCCGTGACCGGTGTCCAGCGCAATCTTCATGCCCTCGAAGCTGATCTCCTGCGCCTCGATGCTCTTCACCGCGTGGTCGATGTAGATCTCGCAGGCCTGGGCCACGGGAATGGAGAACCCGAGATCGTTGCCAGAGGGCATGGCGGCCTCTTCGCCCGCCGCCACCGCGCGCTCCACAACACCTTCCAAGCCGCCGGCAGTGATGAACCCCTCAATGCGGTCCTCCACCTCATCCGGAAGCTTGAAGCCCTTGGAGTCGAACAGCTTGATGCCGTTGTACTCCGGCGGGTTGTGAGAGGCAGAAATGACCGCGCCGCCCGCAGCCCCCAGTTCGCGCACCAACAGGGCAACGCCCGGCGTGGGGATGATGCCGGCCAGAAGCGCCGTACCGCCGGCACTCGTGATGCCCGCCACCAACGCCGCCTCCAGCATATCGCCAGAGAGGCGGGTGTCTTTGCCCACCACGATGGACTTGCCCAAGAAATACACGGCCGCCTGACCCAGGCGGTACGCCATCGGGGCGGTCAGCTCGGTGTTCGCCACACCGCGCACACCATCGGTTCCAAACAATCTTGCCATATTCCCTACTTTCCTCTCTTGACATGCTGCGGTTGCAGCATCGCCACCCCTTCGCGAAGGGCAATGGCATCCTCAGTCATGCGCGCGTTCATTTCCGCAGCGAACTCGTCGAGCGAAATCCCGTAGCGCTCCAGAATCACCAGCAGGTGGTACACCACATCTCCCGCCTCGTAGCGCAGGTGGTCGATGGCCTCATCATACTCGGCAGGCAGCTGCACAGAAACCGCATCCGCCTCTTCGCCGGCCGCCGCCTCGAAACCCAGCGTCGCCGCGATGGAAGATGCCGCCCAAGACTCCACGTCCTTCGCAGCAAGCGCCACTTCGCTCGCCTCTTCCATGAGCTTCTTCAGCGGCGCGTCAACGCTTCCGGAAAGCAGCCGATAGGTGTAGCTGCCCTCCCCCGCATCGCGACGATCGTGAATGGTCTGCGCCAACGTCTCCAGCGCCGAGCCCACCTGGGAAATCGGCCGCTCACCCTCGGTGAAGTAAATCTTATCCATCAAGGAAATCCTTTCCCGTGCAAATCAAGCAGCGCGCGCGGCGGCTGAAGGGTGGAGCGAGGTTAAGCCAAAGGAGGGCTGAGATCCACTCCGCGAAGCGGAGTTAGCTCAGACCGACGACGCGTCGAGTGCAATCCTTCGGCCGCCGTGGGCGCGGACAAGCGAAAAGAGAAAGGGGGCGCGCTGTTCACGCGTCCCCCTTTTCGGTCTACGAAGCTCTAGTCCTCGTCGTCGTCATCTTCAGGGCTGGGGCTCATAACGCCGAAGCCGAAGTTGCCGACAGAACCCAGCAGGGCGTCCAGCTCCTCCAGGTTGCGCTGGTAGGAACGGGGCGGCAGCGCCTCGCCCAGCATCTCCTCGTTGTCGAGGTTGTAGCTGGGGGTCTCGGAACCGCCGATGAGGATGGTGTCGTCGGGCGAGAACACCATGTCCAGCAGCTGGGACATATCGTCGGAGGTAGCGGTCAGGTCGTCCTCGATGATGCGCAGCAGGTCGTGCTCCTCAAGGCCTTCCTTCAGCTCCTCGATGGCCTTCACGCCAATGCCCTCGATGCGCAGCAGGTCTTCCTCGGTGTGGCCCACCAAATCCGCCACCGTCTCGATGCCGGCTTCGGAGAACTTGTTGGCCCAACGCTGGGAAACGTGCAGGTCGTCGTAGATGTAGAGGCGCGCCTGCTCGTCGGTGAGGCTGCCACCGCGGTGCCCGATGGGGAACGCGCTGTAGAAGCCGCCGAACGAACCGGAGGTGTTGAAGTAGCCGTCGGCGTCCAGCGACCAATCCTGGGGCTGGGGCAGCAGGTCCTCGATCTCGCGCAGGGCGTCGGGGGCGTAATCCGGCAGCGTCTCGTTGGTGACCTTCTCCACCGGGCGGCCCTTGTAGGTGAGGCGCACGTCGCGGTAGCGCTGCAGGCCGGTACCGGCCGGAATGGGCTTGCCGATGATGACGTTCTCCTTGAGACCGGCCAGGTGGTCAGTCTTGCCCTCGATGGCGGCGTCGGTGAGCACCTTGGTGGTCTCCTGGAACGATGCGGCGGACAGCCACGAGTCGGTGGCCAGAGAGGCCTTGGTGATGCCCAGCAGCAGCGGCTGGCCCACCGGCGGCTCCTTGCCCTCGGCGATCAGCTGGTTCGCCACCTTCTCGAACTCGAAGCGGTTCACCTGGCGGCCCGGCAGGAAGTCGGAGTCGCCCGCCTCAAGCACGGCCACCTTGCGCAGCATCTGGCGCGCGATAACCTCGATGTGCTTGTCGTTGATGTCTACGCCCTGGCTGACGTACACGCCCTGCACCTCGCCCACGATGTAGCGCAGCGTGGTGTTGGGGTCGGTCAGACGCAGCAGGTCGTGCGGGTTCACCGAACCGCGGGTGAGCTGCTGGCCCACCGTCACTTCGCAGCCATCGGTCACGCCGGGGAGCATCTGGGCACGGGCGGAAACCACGTACTCGCGGTAGTTGCCTTCCTGGTCATGAATGGTGATGGTCTTCGAGTTCTTGTCGCCGGAGATCTGCATGGTGCCGCCGATCTCCGCCAGCACCGCCTGGCCCTTCGGCTTGCGCGCTTCGAACAGCTCGGTAACACGGGGCAGACCGTGGGTGATGTCCTCGCCCGCGACGCCGCCGGTGTGGAACGTACGCATCGTCAGCTGGGTGCCGGGCTCGCCGATGGACTGGGCGGCGATGATGCCCACCGCCGTGCCGATGTTCACCGGACGGCCGGTGGCCAGGTCCCAACCGTAGCACTTCTGGCACACGCCGTGGTCGGCATGGCAGGTCATGATGGTGCGGATGACAACCTCTTGGATGCCCGCCTCTTCCAGACGGCGCAGCGCATCCAGCGAGGGGATGTACTCTTCCGCCTCCATGAGGATCTCGCCGTTTTCGTCCACCACCGGCTCCAGCAGGCAGCGGCCCACCAGGTTCTCGTCCAGCTCGCCCTTGGGGGTGTGGATGGGATAGTTCACGCCTTCCGTGGTGCCGCAGTCGATCTCGCGAATGATGACGTCTTGCGCCACGTCCACCAGACGACGGGTCAGGTAACCGGAGTCGGCGGTACGAAGCGCGGTGTCGGCCAGACCCTTACGAGCGCCGTGGGTGGAGATGAAGTACTCCAACACCGACAGGCCCTCGCGGAAGTTCGCCTTAATCGGGCGGTCGATAATTTCGCCCTTCGGGTCGGACATAAGGCCGCGCATACCGGCCAGCTGACGGATCTGCTTGATGTTACCGCGGGCGCCGGAGAAGGCCATCATGTAGATGGGGTTGAACTTGTCGAAGTTCTCGGCCATGGCCTCGCCCACCTCTTCGTTGGCGAGGTTCCAGATGTCCACTACCTGCTTGTGACGCTCTTCGTTGGACATGAGGCCCATCTCGTAGTCGTCGTCGATGGCGGCAATCTTCGCATCCGCTTCCGCCAGGATCTCGCCCTTGTTCGGGGGCACTGTGGCGTCGTACACCGAAACGGTGACGCCCGCGCGGGTGGCGTAGTGGAAGCCGGCGTCCTTCAGACCGTCCAGAATGGGCGGCACTTCGGACAGCGCGTAGCTGTTGGTAACGTCCTCCACCAGGCGGCTGATCTCCTTCTTGTTCATTTCATAGTTCAAGAAGGGGTAGTCGGCGGGCAGCACGTCGTTGAACACGATGCGGCCCACAGTGGTCTCGATGCGCTCGCCGGCCTTGTGGTCCTCGAACTGGCCGAAGGCGGTGGCCACGCGGGTGTCCTGGGGCAGGCGCACGAAGATCTTCGCCTGCAGGTCCAGGTCCGCACGAGCATCGTAGGCGTTCATGGCGTCAGCGAAGTCGATGAACACGCGGCCCTCGCCCGGGAACCCATCGCGGGCAGCGGTGAGGTAGTACAGACCGATGATCATATCCTGGGTAGGCACGGTCAGCGGGCGACCATGGGCCGGGGACTTGATGTTGTTGGAAGAGAGCATGAGCACGCGGGCCTCTGCCTGCGCCTCCGCGCCCAGCGGCACGTGCACAGCCATCTGGTCGCCGTCGAAGTCGGCGTTGAAGGCGGTGCAGACCAGCGGATGCAGACGGATGGCCTTGCCCTCCACCAGCACCGGCTCGAAGGCCTGGATGCCCAGACGGTGCAGGGTAGGTGCGCGGTTCAGCAGCACGGGATGCTCGGCGATAACCTCTTCAAGCACGTCCCACACGTAGCTGGCGCCACGATCCACGGCGCGCTTGGCGGCCTTAATGTTAGCGGCGTACTCCAGCTCCACCAGGCGCTTCATCACGAACGGGCGGAACAGCTCCAGCGCCATCTGGCTGGGCAGGCCGCACTGGTGCAGCTTCAGCTGCGGGCCCACCACGATAACCGAACGGCCGGAGTAGTCAACGCGCTTGCCCAGCAGGTTCTGGCGGAAGCGGCCCTGCTTGCCCTTCAGCATGTCGGAAAGGGACTTCAGCGGACGGTTGCCGGGACCCGTGACGGGACGGCCGCGACGGCCGTTGTCGAACAGCGAGTCCACGGCTTCTTGCAGCATGCGCTTCTCGTTGTTGACGATGATCTCCGGGGCGCCCAGGTCCAGCAGGCGCTTCAGGCGGTTGTTACGGTTGATCACGCGACGGTACAGGTCGTTCAGGTCGGACGTGGCGAAACGGCCGCCGTCCAGCTGCACCATGGGGCGCAGATCCGGCGGGATGACCGGGATGACGTCCAGGATCATGTCGGAGGGCTTGTTGTCCGACTTCATGAACGCGTCCACAACCTTCAGGCGCTTGATGGCCTTCGCGCGCTTCTGGCCCTTGCCGTTGTCGATGATGTCGCGCAGCTCTTCGGAGACCTTGTCCAGATCCATCTCGTCCAGCAGGTCGCGCACCGCCTCGGCGCCCATGCCGCCCTTGAAGTAGTCACGGTAGCAGGAGCGCATCTCGCGGTACAGGGCCTCGTCGGGCACCAGCTGACGGGGAACGATCTTCATGAAGGCCTCGTAGGCGTCCTGACGCAGCGCCTTGCGCTCGTTGAACTCCTCGTAGATGTCGGCGATCTCCTCTTCCACCTCTTCGGGGGTGAGGCGCTCTTCGTCCTCCAGATCGTCCACGAACTCGTCTTCTTCCGGCTGGTAGGCCTCGGACAGACGGCGGGTGGCCTCGATCAGGCGGTCGCGCTCGGCGTCCAGCTCTTCCAGGTCGGCCGCCAGCTCGTCCTTCAGATCCTCCGCGTCCTCCTCGCGAGCCTCGGTGTCGACCCAGGTCACGATGGAGCTGGCGAAGTACAGCACCTTCTCCAGTTCCTTCGGCGGAATGTCCAGCAGGTAGCCCAGACGAGAGGGGCTGCCCTTGAAGTACCAGATGTGGCTGACCGGAGCCGCCAGCTCGATGTGGCCCATGCGCTCGCGACGCACCTTGGAGCGGGTCACCTCGACGCCGCAGCGCTCGCAGACGATGCCCTTGAAGCGGACGCGCTTGTACTTGCCGCAGGCGCACTCCCAGTCCTTGGTGGGACCGAAGATCTTCTCGCAGTACAGGCCATCCTTTTCCGGCTTCAGGGTACGGTAATTGATGGTTTCCGGCTTCTTCACCTCGCCGCGCGACCAGCTGCGCACGTCTTCCGCGCTGGCCAGCGAGATTTTCATGCCGTCGAAATTGTTCACGTCGAATTCGGTCATGATTTAAGCCTCCTCTCCACCAATCAGATCATCCACATCATCGTTGCGGTTGAAATCGCTCATCAAATCTCCCAGTTCAGCGGCAATGTCGTCGATGGCGCTGGCGGTTTCGTCTTCTTCCTGCCCGCGCGCGTCGGCGGCCAGCGCCTCGTAGAGGGCCTGGTCCACTGCCACGTCGTCGTCATCTTCGTTGATAACCGCGTCCCCGTGGCCCTCAAGCTCGATGTTCAGGCACAGAGACTTCATTTCCTTCACCAACACCTTGAAGGATTCCGGCACCTCGGGAGCGGGGATGTTCTCGCCCTTCACGATGGCCTCGTAAGACTTCACGCGGCCGGAGGTGTCGTCGGACTTCACGGTGAGGATCTCCTGCAGCACGTTGGACGCGCCGTAGGCGTAGAGCGCCCACACTTCCATCTCGCCGAAGCGCTGGCCGCCGAACTGAGCCTTGCCGCCCAGCGGCTGCTGGGTGATGAGGCTGTAGGGGCCGGTGGAACGGGCGTGAATCTTGTCATCCACCATGTGACCCAACTTCAGCATGTAGGTCTGGCCGACGGTGATGGGCTCGCGGAACTTCTCGCCGGTGCGGCCGTCGTAGAGCCAGGTCTTGCCGGTGCGGGACAGCTGCGGCACGAACTCGTCGCGGGCCATGTCGCCGTACTTGGCATGGTGGATGTTGATGAGGTTGCGGTTGGCGCGCTCGATGCAGTCGGAGATTTCGTCTTCGTTCGCACCGTCGAACACCGGAGTGGCCACGTAGATGGGGCCCTCCACCACTTCATCGGAGTTGTCCTTGTCGTCCCAGCCCCACTTCGCGGCCCAGCCCAGGTGGTTCTCCAGCAGCTGGCCCACGTTCATACGGGAAGGCACGCCCAGGGGGTTCAGGATGACGTCGATGGGGGTACCATCGGCCAGGTACGGCATATCCTCCACCGGCAGCACGCGGGAGATAACGCCCTTGTTGCCGTGGCGGCCGGACAGCTTGTCGCCCTGCTGCACCTTACGCTTCTGGGCCACGTACACGCGCACCAGCTCGTTCACGCCGGGCGCCAGCTCGTCGCCGTTCTCGCGGCTGAAGCGGTTGATGCCGATGACGCGGCCGCCGGCACCGTGGGGCACCTTCAGGGAGGTATCGCGCACCTCGCGGGCCTTCTCGCCGAAGATGGCGCGCAGCAGGCGCTCTTCCGCGGTCAGCTCGGTCTCGCCCTTCGGGGTGACCTTGCCCACCAGCACGTCTCCCGGGAACACTTCGGCGCCGATGCGGATGATGCCGTCGGCGTCCAGGTCGGAGATCATGTCCTCGGACATGTTCGGGATCTCACGGGTGATCTCCTCCGGGCCCAGCTTCGTGTCGCGGGCGTCCACCTCGTACTCGGAGATGTGGATGGAGGTCAGCAGGTCTTCAGACACCACGCGCTCGGAAACGATGATGGCGTCCTCGTAGTTGTAGCCTTCCCAGGGCATGTAGGCGATCATCAGGTTCTGGCCCAACGCCAGCTCGCCGCCGTTGCACGACGGGCCGTCGGCCAGCACGTCGCCCACTTCCACCTCGTCGCCCTTGCGGACGATGGGGCGGTGGTTGATGCAGCCGGACTGGTTGGAACGCTGGAACTTCGGGATGAGGTACTCGTCGTACTCGCCGTCGTTGTTCAGGATGATGATGGTCTGGCCGTCCACGTAATCCACCACGCCGGCCTTCTGGGCCACCAGAATTTCGCCGGAGTCAACGGCGATGCGGTGCTCGATGCCGGTACCCACCAGCGGCGCGGAGGGACGCAGCAGCGGCACAGCCTGGCGCTGCATGTTCGAACCCATGAGGGCGCGGTTGGCGTCGTCGTGCTCGAGGAACGGGATGAGCGAGGTAGCCACGGAAGTCATCTGGCGCGGCGACACGTCCATGTAGTTCACGAGCATGGGATCCACTTCGTCCGGCTCGCCGAAGTCGCCGTCAGCGTTCTTCGTACGGCAGAGCACGCGGGTGCTCTTCACGAAGTTACCGTCGGCGTCGCGGTAGCCGAACTCGCGGGTCTCGGGGTCGAACAGGTCGTTGGCCTGGGCGATGATGTAGTTCTCTTCCTCATCGGCGGTCAGGTAGTCAACGATGTCGGTCACCTTGCCGTCCACCACGCGGCGGTACGGGGTCTCGATGAAGCCGTAGGGGTTCAAGCGACCATAGGTGGCCAGCGAGCCGATCAGGCCAATGTTGGGGCCTTCAGGCGTCTCGATGGGGCACATGCGGCCGTAGTGGGAGGTGTGAACGTCGCGCACCTCGAAGCCGGCGCGTTCGCGGGACAGACCGCCCGGGCCCAGAGCGGACAGACGGCGCTTGTGGGTGATGCCGGCCGCGGGGTTGGTCTGGTCCATGAACTGGGACAGCTGCGAAGAGCCGAAGAACTCCTTGATAGCTGCCACGATGGGACGGATGTTCACCAGGCTCTGCGGGGTGATCTCGTCCGGCTCCTGCATGGACATGCGCTCGCGCACCACGCGCTCCATACGGGACAGGCCGATGCGGAACTGGTTCTGGATCAGCTCGCCCACGTTGCGGATGCGGCGGTTGCCGAAGTGGTCGATGTCGTCGGTGAAGTAGCCCTCTTCGCCCTCGTGCAGGGCAATGATGTAGCGCATCGTGGCCACGATGTCGTCGTCGGTGAGGGTGGAGGAGTTGTGCTCCTCGGGGTCGAAGCCCAGCTTCTTGTCAATCTTGTAGCGGCCCACTTTCGCCAGGTCGTAGCGCTGCGGGTTGAAGAACAGGCCCTCCAGCAGCGTGCGGGCGGAGTCGATGGTGGGCGGCTCGCCGGGACGGAAGCGCTTGTACAGCTCGATGAGCGACTCCTCCTTAGTGGTGGCGGGGTCGCGGTCCAGCGTGCGCAGCACCATTTCCGAAGAGCCCAGAAGCTCGATGATCTCCTCGCGGGTCTCGGCCAGGCCAAGGGCGCGCACCAGCAGGGTGGCCGGCTGCTTGCGCTTGCGGTCGATGCGGACGGAGAGCAGGTCGCGCTTGTCCGTCTCGAACTCCAGCCAGGCGCCGCGGGAGGGAATCACCTTGGAAGAGTAGATGGTCTTGTCGGAAGTTTTGTCGCGCTCGGCAGAGAAGTACACGCCGGGCGAGCGCACCAGCTGGGACACCACAACGCGCTCAGTGCCGTTGATGATGAAGGTGCCGCGCGGGGTCATGAGCGGGAAGTCGCCCATGAACACGTCCTGTTCCTTGATTTCACCGGTCTCGCGGTTGATGAACCGGATCTCCACAAACAGGGGCGCCTGGTAAGAGACGTCTTTCTCTTTGCATTCGTCAACGGTATACTTGGGTTCGCCGAATTCATGGCGACCGAACTCAACAGCCATATCCTTGGTGCTGTTTTCGATCGGGCTCATGTCGGCGAAGGCTTGCGCCAGACCTTCTTCTTTGAACCAACGGAAGCTTTCCGTCTGGATGGCGATAAGATTGGGGACGTCCATTACGTCCGGAATCTTAGCAAAGCTTCTGCGGTCCCTATAAAGGCTGGTGGGAGCAGTGGTTTTTCCTTGGGCCACGAGGCTGATCCTCCTTCACGAGCATCGCAAATTTGCAAAAAAACGCAATTTGCTATCTTATTACGGGGAATACAAGCGGTCAAGAAAATTTTTTACAAGTTATGGGGAATTCATGGGAATTTGCTCCATAAACACGCGAAGGCCCCGCATACGCAGGGCCTTCCCAGTTGGAGGGTTTTTGTGAAGGGCTACTCCTCCCCTGGCAGTTCTTCGGACAGGAGGTCTTTCAGGAACTGGAGGTCGGTGATGATAAAGCCTTGGGCGAGGTAAGCGAGCCCTTGGTAGAACTTCGTCTTGGCGAAGCGGTGCATGTCGGCGAAGAGCATGGGCGCCCAGGCCACCAGGTGCTCCTCCAGAAACTCCGCCGAAGCCGCCAGGATCTTGCGGGCGTCTTCGCCGTTGCCCGCCTCAAGCGCGGCGGCGGCGCGGTTGCCCATGATGCTCTCGAACAGCAGCTCCAGCGAGATATGGTCCTCCCCTTCGCGCCAATTGGGGTCCTTGTCCACCGACCACTGATGGTAGATGCGCATCACTTCGTTGCGGGCCTCTTCCATCATGAGGCGCTTCGGCGACGTGTAGACGGACTCGTAGGGGTAGGCGGCGGAGTAGCCGTCCACACCCTGGCCCAAGAAGCAGCGGGCGTAGTCCACCTTGAGCTCGCGCATCGACTCGCTCCACAGGTTCGACAGAAACGTACTTATATATAAGTAGCCGCGGTCGATGTCCTCGTCGCCGGTGTCGCAGGGGTACAGCGAATCGTGCATGTCCGCCAGCAGCTGATCGTCCACTTCCTTGTGGAACAGGCGCGAGAGCAGCAGGTAGGTGGCGGCCCGCTGGCGCAGCATCTCCGCCAGCTCGGCGGCGGGGTCCATCTCGGCGTCCGCCTCCAGCTCCTCGCCCAGGGGGCGCTCCGCCAAATCTTCGGGGGTCAGGTTCTCGAACTCGGTCATGGGTTACTCCTCCCCCTTCGGCGACGGCTCCACATCTGCCAGCAGCTCTGCGAGCGCGCGACGGCCCAGGTCGTTGGTGGCCCAGTTGCCGGCCCACACCATGGCGCTACAGTCCTCCAGCTTCTTCAAAAACGAGGTGCAATGGCGCATGGGATTGCGGGAGAGCGGGCTTTTCACCACCAGGTCGTTCACTTCCGCTACGGTGCGGCCGCCCTCCACGTCGCAGAACTGCAGCACCGCCTTGTACACCGGCAGGTACTTCTCCTCGCTGCTGGAGAAGAGCTCCTGCAGCTTGCCCCACGGGTCGTCGGAGGCCAGATAAGCGGCGCCTTCCGGCGTGATGGTCCAGTACACTTCCCGGTACGGGCCCGGTTTATAGAAGCGCACGCCGTCGATTTCCACAATCTCCGGCTGGGCCTCTTCCTGCTCGTCGTAAGGGTCGCCCTCGGCGTTCACCTTGGCCACAGCGCCCGCCTCTTCCAAAAGCAGCGAGAAGTCGTAGCCCTGGTACACCGAGCGGTCGAACTCCTGCAGCCGCTCCACTTCGGCTTTCAGGTCGTCGGCCCGCTGCGGTTCCTGCAGAAACGTCAGAATGCCCAGCAGCACGCGACGGCGGGTGTTGAAGCGCTCGAACAGCTTCTCGATGCGCACGTTCGCCGGCAAGTCGGCATCGATGCTCGCCAGTGCCACGGGGCGCGTTGCGGTGCCCGGTCCCAGCTGGCCCTCGGTCTCGTCGGAATCGAACTCGGAATCGTCGCTGGGCTCGAATTCCTCTTCGGGCCCCTCTTCCAGCGGATCATAGTCGAGGCCCTCGAAGTCTTCTTCGAAGTCCACTGACGTCAGGTCAGCCATTCGCATCCCCTCCCTGTGTCTCTTGCTTGTTTCCCAACTCTGACGAATTGGAGCAATTCTCCAGAGTTGAATAACAGTTTAACCAAAGAGAGGAGCCGGAAGAGGCTGGTCTTCCGGCTCCCTTCATTCAACCTACGAGGCTACTCGCCGCCCTTCCAGGAACGGCCGCGCAGGATGTAGGCGAAACCGGGCTTGTTGCCCACGTCCGCCAGATGGTGCACGTCCGCGTCGGTGAAGGGCTGCGCGTACTCGCCCAGCTTCACGCGGGTGTTCTTGATGGTCTGGTAGCTCTTGTCGCTGCCGTCGGCATAGAACTTGGTGGGGTCGGCCGGCGCCTCCAGGTTGGCGATGCCGCCTTCGATATCGCCGAAGAAGCGGGCGCGGGCACAGCACTGCTCCACGCACTGGGGCAGCTCGCCCTGGGCGGTCTTCTGCTCGCAGAGGGTGCACTTCTCAACGACGCGCTCCTCCTCGTTCAGGTAGCGCACGCCGTAGGGGCAGGCCATGGCGCAGAACTGGCAGCCGATGCACTTCTCCTTGTCGATCTGGATGGTGCCGTCGTCGGCCACGTGCGACGCCTCGGTGGGGCACACGGACACGCAGGCGGGGTTGTCGCAATGCTGGCAGCCGATGGGCAGGAAGTACATCTCCACATCGGGGCACTGGGCGGCGCCTTCCTTCAGGTTGGGGCCAATGCGCAGCACCTTGTTCCAATAGCTGCCCACCGGCACGTCGTTGACGGCTTTGCAGGCCACCACGCAGGCCAGGCAGCCCACGCAGCGGTTCAGGTCGGTGACAATGACGTTATGCATTAGTAATCACTCCTGTTCAGCGAGTAGTCCGGCAACCATTCCTTCAGACGCGGGTCGGAGGAGTCGTGGATGATCTCGGTGCCGTCGTCGTCGCAGGGCACCGGATTGCCGAACGGGGAATTCTCTGGCGTAGCCTTGTACACCTTCACCGCGAAGCCGCGCATGCAGGGAGAGCCCATGATGGGGTCCACGTTCTCCGGGTTCAGCAGGTTGTTGCAGTTGCACAGCTTCTCGCCGTGGTTGGGGGCGGAAAGCTCCGGGAACCACCAGGCATGCTCCAGGTTGATGACGCCCTTGTCGATGCCGTAGTAGATGTCCACGCACTCGCGGATCTTGCCGTGCTTGGTCTCGATCCAGGCCCAGTCGCCCTGCTGCAGGCCCAGTTCCTCGGCGTCAGCCGGGTTGATCTCCATGCGGGGCACCGGCCAGTTCTCGCGGCACCAGGGCAGCTGGCGATGCTCGGAGTGGAAGTACACCGGAATGCGGCGGCCGGTGGTGGCGATGAGCGGGTACTCCTTGCAGAGTTCCGGATCGTTCACCGGGCTCTCAAGCGGCTCGTAGTACTCGGGGATCATCCAGTCCATGAACGGGCGGTAGTGGGCAGAGCTCTCGTCCATGGCCTTGTTGCCCAGACCGTAGCGCTCCAGAACCGTCGGCCACAGCTCGTACTTGGTGGTGGGGGTAACGTAACCGAAGCGGCGGGTCTTGTCGCAGCCGGGAATGTCGAAGTTCTCCACGCCCTCGGCGCGGCCCACGCCAGGCTTGATGGCCATGTAGCCCGTCTCCCAGCGACGGTAGGTGCCCATTTCCTTCGGGTACACTTCCTTGGCGGAAATCCAGCCGTTCTTCTGGAAGTCCTCCTGCCACTCTTCCCAGCTCTCGAAGGGCATGCGCTCGCCGTTCTGGGCGATGGAATGCTCCTGAGCAAGGCGGTACATCTGCATGCAGGACTCGTGGGTGTCCGGATCGGGCACGTTGGGGTCGATGGACCACGGGAAGCCGTAAGCCTGCGCCAGCGCCTTCATGAACATCGGGTCGTCCTTGCAGTCTCCGGGCGCCTCCACGCAGGGGACGTTCATGGCAAGACCGCAGTGCGGGCCCTGGGAGATGCGGGGGAATTCCATCTCCAGCCAGTGGTACACCGGCACCAGGATGTCGGCGCAGTCGGCAGTGGGATGATGCCACAGGTTGGCCTCCAGCCAGAAGTCCAGCTTGTTCATGGCCTCCCACGCCATCATGGAAGAGCCCTGGTTCATGAAGGAACCGGAGTCGTTGGCGCCGGCCACGATGGGGTACGGATCCTGGTCGATGACGGCGCGCCAGATGCTGTGCGGCTCGGACCACTGGCCGTACCACTTGGTAATGGGCCAGTCATCGCCGCCGGTCTTGAGGGCGTTCTGATCGAACTTCGAGCCGGCCTCGGGGCTAGCGTCGAAGGTGCCGCCCAAGATGAAGTAGGGCAGCCAGCACTCGTCGTTGATGTAGGCATGCGTCGGGCCGCGGTTGCCGGCGGGGGTGTCCATGTTGCCGGTCATGTGGGAGAGCATCATGATGGCGCGGATGGTCTGGTAGTTGTTGCCGTTCTGGTCCATGGCCAGCGAGATGTGAATGCCGCCGTTGCCGTAGTCCTGGCCCTCGGGGCGGGTGGCCCAAGCCAGGCAGGCGCCTTCGATCTTGTCGGCGTCGACGCCGGTCACCTCAGAGGCCCACTGCGGGGTCTTGTTCTCCAGCATCTCCATGTAGTAGGCCCACACGGTCTTGGCCTTGTGGACGGTGCCGTCGGCCAGGGTGACGTCGATTTCCGCCACCAGCGTGGGGTCGATGCCGGTGGTGAACTGAGAGGGCTCCACCAACCAGCCCTTGAAGGGGGTGTCTTCCAGCACGTAACGGCCGCGGCTCATGGCCTCGTCGGTAGTAATGTGCTCGCCATCCCACTGGGACACTTCCGCGTCAAAGAAGGAGAGGGCATCGTTGCCAGTGGCGCCGGCAGCCACCTTGTTGGCGTCCACCACGAAGAACTTCTGGTAAGAGCCGTTCGGGTCGATGTCAGACTGCTTCAGCAGGCGGGTCTTCATGTCGTGGGCGCCGGAGTTGTCCACCATCCAGCCGCCGGAGGGCTCCATGTCCTCCACCACCAGGAACGGGGCGTTGGTCCAGCGCTTCATGTACAGCTCGTCCATAAGCCCGTTGTCCACGATCAGCTTCGCCCACGCCAGCGCGATGGCAGCGTCGGTGCCGGGACGGACATTCAGCCAGTAGTCGGCTTCCTTACCCACACCGGTCATGCGGGGGTCGATGATGATGAAGGTGTCCGCCTTCTGGGTGGCGTTAACCACGTTGCGGCAAGAGTCGTCGTAGTTGGAGTACTCGACGTTGCCGCCCCATTCCACGTACACGCGCGGTTCTTCAGCGGAGGTCATCCAGTTGGAACCGTACTGGTCGGTGGTGGAAGTGGTGAGGAAGCGCGGGCCCTTGCAAATGCAGGAAGCCACATGGGTGTTCACAGCGCCGGTGATGATGGCCAGCGTGGCGTAGCCGCCCATGGCCCACATGCGGCTGGTGCCGTTCATGGTGAAGATGCCGGTGCCGGTGTACTTGTCCGCTACTTCGTGGAACTTGTCGGCGGCAATCTGCATGGCCTCGTCCCAGCTCACGCGCTCCCAACCGGGATCCTCGCCCTTGGGGCGGGTGCGCTTCATCGGGTAGCGCAGGCGGTCGGGATGGTAGCAAGCCTGAATGGAAGACTGGCTCTTGGTGCAGCAGTTGCCGCGGCTGGTGAAGCAAGACTGGTCGCCCTCCACGCGAATAGCCTTGCCGTCTTGCACGGTGACCCACACACCGCACTCCATTTTGCCGCACGCGCGACATACGGTACGAATTCGCTCGACGTTGCCGTCAGAGGAACTCGCGGGCGCCGCCGTCTCCGCCAGGGCGTCGACTGTGATCCCGGTCGACAACGCGGCGATGGACGCGGTTGCAGCTGCCATTTTCATGAAGCTGCGGCGGGTTAGGGTATGAGCAACCTTCTCCCCCATATTTCCCTCTCTTTCTCTTATCCCCCGGAAATCGTTCAGGGGATGTACGGAAATTGGGAATCCCCCATGGATTCCGTTGTCAACTATCCGTTAACTTGGGGTTTCGGACAATCTACCCAAACCCGGTAAAAGTCGGAATACGACCGGTTTTTTCGCTACTATGTTTTATGGTATTTTCCCGTTTCCCCAGTTCGCAAGCTTTTTGCCGTCTCCCTGCCGCCTTCGGGGCTCGCAATTCCTTCCCCTGCGAATCGAGAAGGTTTGGTACTATGTTTTCGTTGCAATTCAGGGGGGAGTTGTTCGTGGCCTCAAAGTTCAAGGAGAATATGTCCTGGCCCTTCATCGTGGGGTTCGGGCTTAATTTCACGTGGACCTCCAGCGTGTTCTTCCATAGCTTGCTTTTCAGCGCCGCCGGACATTCCTTCACCTACTCCAACTTTTACATTGCCTCGATGGCCATCCTCATTGTGACGCTTGCGCTCTTGGGCGTTTGCTCGCGCTTGGTTCTGAAGTCCTTCCCGAAGCCTGCCGTGCTGGTATGCGTTGGCGCCGTGCTGTTTACCGGAACGATGGCTGCTGCGAACGCCTCGTACGACGATCTGCGCGGCATCGTGTGCTTCTGGGCCGGCATTCTGTTCACCGGACTCGGCAGCGCATACATGCTCGCGCTCTGGGGTTGGTTCTTGGGCGCGAAGGTGCACCAGTCCGCTTCGAACATGTGCGCCGCCTATGCGTTTTCCGCCCCCATCTATTTCCTGATGGCGCTTCTGCCCGCCAGCATCACCGTGGCGCTGGTGAGCCTGCTGCCGGCTTTGTCGCTGTGGGTATTCTGGCAGTTCGGCAAAACCACCCCCGATCTGCCCGAAGTTGCTGCAGCGAAAACGAAGAGCGCGCCGAAGGACGCGACTAGCATCAAGGACGAGCAGGGAACTGACGCCTCGCACGACCCTGCGCGGCTGGACTTCATCCCGCGCCTGTCTCTGGCCGCCGTGCTAATGGGCATCGTGCTTTCGCTCATGAACTACACGTCCGTGGGCAGCAACCCCTCGAACAGCCAGTACGCGTTCTGGTTCCTGATAGCCACCGAGCTCCCGCTGATCAGCTTCTTTTTGTACTTCCAGGCTTACAAAGGAAAGAGCTCCTTCCAGGACCGATTCCTCATGGTCTACCGCATTGCCGTATTGGCCATCATGGGGTCGGTGCTGCTCTCTATCGCCATCGAGGAGCGCACGCTGGTCTTTCAGATAATCGCCCTTTCGGGATATCTGTGCCTGAAGATGGTGTTCTGGAGCCTCTTCGCCATTCTTGCGCGCAACACCCAAATGAGCCCGGTGATGGTGTTCTGCTTCGGCGAGGGAAGTCTGACGGCGGGGCTGTTCATCGGAAACCAGGTGAGCAACTTTTTGGGCGTGATGTATGGCGGGGCGTTCGCGGCGCTGACGCTGGGCATCTTGCTGCTCACCTATATGTTCGTGCTGAGCGAGCGGCGGCTTTTGGCCATGATCGAAGAACCGGAGGGCGAAAACGAGCCCACCCACCAGCGCTTCCGCGACCGCTGCGATGCCATTGCCGCCGAGTACAAGCTGTCCCGCCGCGAAACCGAGGTGTTCTACCTGTTCGCCCGCGGCCGCTCCAGCTCCCGCATCGCCGACGACCTCTACGTTTCGTCGGGCACCGTGAGCACGCACCTGCGCAACATCTACCGCAAACTAGACGTCCACTCCCGCCAAGAACTCCTGGACCTGGTAGAAGGCGCGGGGGAATAGCGGCGCTCAAGTAACGCGCAGCGAAAAGATCCTTCGCTCCGTCCAGGATGACGAAAAGGGGCGAAAAGGATGTCAGGCAGCAAAGTCACCCAACCAGCGGGGCGGGGAGGCCCTCACCAAGCGAGTTCCGCACGACGAAAAAGCGCCAGTGGCGCTTTTTCCAAAGCAGGACTGTCTGAGCGACTGAGGGTCTCCCCGCCCCGCTCCCCCGCGAGGATTCCCAACCCTACTTCAGATCCCGCAAGCGCTTCAGCTTTGCGAGCGCTTCGGGGGAAATCCGGTCGGCGATGGTGTTCTTGCGGGCAATTTCGGGGCGCTCGTCCTGGCGCACTCCTTCGTAGTATTCCCCCACCTCATGCGAGAACCCGTCGGCACTCATGCGGTCGACGCCGCCGCCGAACACGGTGTCCTGGATAGTGGCGTCGGAGGTGACCACCAACGCCTCCACCATGCGTTCGCGGGCATCGTGGGCCAGCTTCTCGATCACCTTGTCGGCGGACTGACCGGCCGGCGAGAAGATAATCTGCACACCGCCCACCGTTTCGGGGCGCCCTTCGGAATACTGGTTCTTCGCGCCGTCGAACACGATGACCGCCTTGTACTCGCGGCCGGCGAAGTTCACCACGTCGTTGATGAGGGTTTCGCGCGCCTTGTTGAAGAAGTCGTCGCTCCAGTCTTCTTCGTCTACCGCCCGATAGCGGTAGCCGCTGCGCAGGACGTTGTAACCGTCCACGATAAGCATTTTTTTCCGTTGGCGCGCCATGGGGTTTAGAAATTCTGCCGCAGCCACTCATACATGAGGGCAGTGCCCGCCTGAGCCACGTTCAGGGAGGACACCTCGCCTTCCATGGGCAGCTTCACGGCGAAGTCGCTGGTCTCCAGCGCCAGACGCGAGACCCCTTCAGCCTCGTTGCCCAGCACCAGTACAATCTTGCCCTTCAGGTTCGCCTGCCACACCACCTGGTCGGTGTGCTCGCTGGCGGCCGCCACCCAAAAGCCCTCTTCCTTGAAGCGCTCGAGGGTGGAGGGGATATTGGCCACCTGGGCCACGGGAATGTGGGCGATGGCGCCGGCCGAGCTTTTGTAGGTGGCAGGCGTGACGCGGGCGGCGCGCTTGTTAGGGATGACCAGGCCGCTGGCCCCCACCGCTTCGGCACTGCGGGCTACGGCGCCCAGGTTGCCGGCATCGGTGATGTGGTCGCACACCACGATGAGGGCACGGCCGTTGTGGGACTCGGCCCAGGCGTTCGCGGCGTTTAAGAGCGCCGTTCCGTTCACGTACTCGAAGGGGCGGCTTTCCGCGATGAAGCCCTGATGGCTGCCGCGCTCGGACATCTCGTCCAGCTTCTTCTTCGAGATCTGCTTCACCGGCACGTCCAAGTTCTTCGCCTTGCGCAGAAGGTCGTTCACCAGGCTGTCGCGCTTCACATTGTCCGCCATGAGGATGTACTTCAGCGGCATGCCCGAGCGCATGGCCTCCAACACCGGGCGGCGTCCTTCTATGTAATCTGCCATGAGGGCCTCTTTCAAATGGGAGTTTTTCTGGCGTGTAAGTGTAGCAGAAGGGCAGAAAGGCCGCCCGATCAGGCGGCCTTGAGATCAAACTTGCAAAGCGAAGGGGCGGTGTGCGGCCGGGCCCGAATGGGGCGAGGCTGCTTGTCCTCGTTGGCTGAGACTAAGCGGAACCTGCTCGCCATCGTCAACCGAGCCCGAATGGAATCTACTTGTCCTCGTCGGTGGTGTCGGTAACAGCCACGGCCTCGACGGTTTCGCCTTCCGCCACCTCATCGCCGTCCTGCTGCTGGATGGCCTCCACTTCGGCGGTCTCGGCCTGCTTGGCGGCTTCTTCCTCGCTCACGCTCACGGCCATTTCCGCCACCTTGGCAGCGTACTCGTCGCGCTGCTCCTTAGTCATGGCGCGAAGGCGGGCCGCCAGGATCTCGTCCTGCAGGCGCGTAGTGGCCTCGGCGCCGCGGCTCACCAGGTCGTCCGTCATGTCCTTGCCCTGCTCAACCGTAATCTGGCCCTTGGCCACCAGGTCGTCCACCAGTTCCTTCGACTTCTCGGCGCCCAGCGCAAGAGCGCCCACGCCGGCCAGGAACACATTCTTGAAAGCATCGGTAACGTTGTCCATGACAACCTCCTTGTTCGGATGCCCCGCAAGGCATCGCATCCGTGCATGTTGCTACGTTTCTATCATGCCCGTTTCCCCACCGACTTCCTCGAAAACCCCGCCCCCCGTTACGCAAAAGTGAACTAACGGCAGCGCCGCTTCGCAACATCTTGCCACTGCACCCTCAAGCCACGACATCATAAGGTCAGAATGTAGTCCCGCTTTCGAGCCTCCTCCCCTTCAACCATGCGCTGCCTGACCCACATGGGATCAAGCAGAAAAGCGAGCGAAGATCCGGCGGCCAACAGTTTCTTCCATTCTGTCGGGAAATTCTTCGATCGTATTCGGAAGCGTCGGCCCATATGCGCATATATCGTCTCCCCTACTGCTCGAAGATAACCTCCATCCCTCAACTGAGCCGTAGTGATGGCAATCACCTTTATTCCCGCCTCTTCGAGCGCAAGCCGCTTCGAGCTGTCTTTCGCCGCCTGACCGCGATTGAAATGCATGGCGTCCGAATCGTACTCAATGGCAATGCGAGAATCCGGTTGATACAAATCGAGGACAAGGTTATCGCGACCAGACACCGTCTTTCCCTTTGGGCTCTGAGGCACTGACCAATTTGCAATAATGCCCGGAATCGCAAGGCCGCCTTTCGCCATAGGGAGCGAGAACACAAGCTTCAGAAACACCTCTGGAGGCGAGTACGCTCCTGGCCCAATAAACGCCGATAGCTCCTTCGCGCGCTTTGACCCAGCAAGCACTGGTTGCTCCTCTATCAATTCAGCCAACGACTCGGGGGTCATCACCGCCTCACGGCGAAAGACGCCTCCCTTCAAAAACGGATCGATCCCAAACTCTGAAAGCAGAGCGCCTCCCACCTTGGCACCATCATGAAATCCTAAAGTTCGACACGTCTCGAGAAACGCAAGCTCTGGATTCGCCACGCAAAGCTCAGGTCCAATGCGCGAGAAACAATTGGAGCCTCGAGGCAGGCGGCCGTAATGGGCGACGACATCCCGGCCTGTAGCATTTGCGCCAGGCGGCACCCAAAGGTGCAACGGAGTTGGAATTTGAGGGAGTGAAAGACGCACCTCCCGAAGCGCGGATCTCCTCAGCGAGCAGCTCCCCGCATCGGGAGCCCCCGTCTGGGAAAACGCTGATGGGGGCAATTCGCTTGTCAACCAAAAAGCAACCGCCGAGGGCCCGTGCAGACAAATCATCGCAGAGCCTCGAAAGGACTGCATGGTTCCGTGAGCATACGATGCAGCTCTCGATTGCGACGACGCCATTCGTCTGTCTTCTTCGGCAATTCCATGCCCAGAGCTACCGCAACGCGATCATTAAACTCCTCCATGGCCACCGGGTCGAACATCTGCTCCGGGGTCAGCGACAAAATTTGATAGCCCTCAAAATTCCGAGGATCGAATCCTTCGTCCGACGCATCGCCTAGAATTCTTACGACCACCTTTTGATCTTCCCATACCATCGTCATCCTAACCCTTGCTCCTCTCTTGCTTCCGCATCTCCTTTAGACAGCAGGCTGTCCTTCAGGCAACCTCTCAACCGCTGCGACTTCCGCAACTCGGTCGCCTGTGCCGATGCCTCCATCCTACAGATCAGATTTCACAAAAATCTATCCGATGTGCGCCAAGAATGCGCCATACCGTCGTCAAGGATTCTTTTTTCCCAGATCAGGTTTTGAGTTTAGGAAGCTAAACTTCTGATAAAGCGTTTTTCGCCATGGAGAAACGATGGATCAAATGTGGATTGGCCGCCAGAGACGACAAAGAGCCCACTACATCTGGTGGCCTGAAAAAGGGCGCGACACAATTCCAACCATACGCCGCCCCCCCCAAACGGCGCTCGAACGTCTTTCGGGGAGCGGCATGCGCCGCCGTTGCCCCCATCTCCGCTTTCCACGCGGCCCGAAACTTCTGATATCAGAAGAAACGTGTCCTCGCGTTTATTCGGTGGCCAATAGGCAGGGTTTTTCAGAAGTCGCCTTGGCCCATAACTTCTGAAATCAGAAGTTATGACGCAAAAGTTCTTATTTCAGAAGTTTCGCGCCATTAGCCTTTCTGAAAAACCGCCACTGTTGGCCACCTGACCCTGGAGGCGCTCAGGCGAGCACCCTACAGGGACGACATCTGGGTTTGGAGGATGGATTTCTGGGGGCCCGGGAGCCGACGAGCCCGCGAGCTTGGGGCTTGGGGCCCGGGAGCTGTGGTAAGCGCGCGGGCCTGGGCGGGGTTAGCAGCCTAGTTCGTCGGCTAGTTGTTTGAGGAAGAGGCCTACGTCGGTGATGATGCCGATGGTTTGGAAGCTGCCGCGATCGGAGAGCTTTGTGACGGCGGCGGGGTTGATGTCGACGCACACCGTGGTAACGGCGGCCGGCAGCATGTTGCCCGTGGCAATGGAGTGCAGCAGCGTCGAGAGCATGAGGCAGGCGCCCGCTTTCTGGCACCAGGGGCGCATGGCCTCCTGAGCGGCCACGGTGTCGGTGATCACGTCCGGCAGCGGGCCGTCGTCGCGAATGGATCCGGCCAGCACGTACGGCACGCCTGCTTCGACCAGGGAATACATGAGTCCCTCGCGCACAACGCCCTGCTCAACAGCCGCGGCAATGGAGCCGGCCATGCGGATGCGGTTGATGGCGCGTAGATGGTGCTCGTGGCCGCCGGGCACCGGCAGCCCCGTCTGCATATCGATGCCAAGCGAGGTGCCGTACAGCGCCCGCTCAATGTCGTGGGTGGCCACGGCGTTTCCGCCGAACAGCACGCTCACGTAGCCGCCGCGCACCAGCCGCGCCAGGTCGTCGGACGCGCCGGTGTGGATGATGGCCGGGCCGCACACCACGATGATGGCCTCCCCCGCCGCCTTCGAATCGCGCAAGATGTTGGCCACCTGGCGGATTACCTGGGCCTTCGGCTTCTCGCTGGAGGCGGTGGAGTTCATGAACTCGAAATCGGCAATCTCGCGCGGGCGCTCCTGCTGGGTGACGCGCAGCCCGGCGTTGCCCACCACGAACAAGTCGCCCTTGCGCGCGTCGGAGATGGCCACACCGCGCACCTCGCCAGTTTCGGGGGTGTAGCGCAGCCCCAAGTCCATTTCGGAATTGGGCACCGTGCGCCACTTCCCGTCCAGGTGCACGGCGGTCACCAGGTTGGTGGTGGAGTAGAAGTTCTCCGGAAACACCCCGTCGGCGGGCGACGGCTCCAGCTGCGCATCCTGAAGATCTTCCGGCGTGGCGCCCAGAGTCGTCAGCCGGCGCAGCAAGGCCTCCATGTGCTCGGCGCTCTTCCCGAACACGCGCATGCGCACCCGCGACGGATCGGTGTTCTGGCGACCGATCTCCAACGTGAGGAATTCGAAATCACCGCCAAGCTCCATGACGTTGCCCATCACGCGCGACAGGATGTTGGAGTCGATGAGGTGACCTTCGAACAACAGGTCTTGGTAGATGTGACGTTGGATTTCGCTCATAGATATGCCTTTCAATGAATTGGTTTCGCAGAATGATAGCGCTTCGCCCGCCGCGCCCTTGCGGGGCATCGGCAATTCCGCCAGACGGCAAGCACCTCCGGACAATGAAAAAGGCCGGGGGCAAAACCCCTCGGCCTTATTCGCGATTTCGCATCGGGTAGCGAGCGCAGATAATTCTAGACGAAAAGCGAGTCGAACGTGCCGAAACCGGCTTTTGAGGCCTTAGCTTGGCGACGAGCGAACGCCATCATCTCCATGAAGGTGGCGCGGGGCACATCGCGCTTAGCCCCGGTGCGGCGCAGTTTCACCTCGAAGGTGCCGTTGTCCAAACCGCGCTTGCCGATGATCACCTGCAGCGGCCAGCCGATGAGGTCGGCGTCGGCGAACTTCACGCCGGGACGCTCTTTGCGGTCGTCGATGACCACTTCCAAGTCCAGCTCGGCCAGCTGCGCGGCAATGGCCTCCGCCACAGGAAGCACGTCGTCGGTGAGGGCCAGCGGGATGACGCACACATGAGCCGGCGCCACCGACATGGGCCAGGCAATGCCCGCCTCGTCGCTGTGCTGCTCGACGATGGCGGCCACCGTGCGGGAAACTCCCACGCCGTAGCAGCCCATGATGAAGGGCTTCTCCTTGCCGTCCTCGTCCATGAACGTAGCGCCCATGGACTCCGAATACTTGGTGCCCAGCTGGAACACCTGGGAGACCTCGATGCCGCGGGCACCGGCCAAGGGCAGGCCGCACACCGGGCAGGAATCGCCGGGCTTGACCACGGAAAGATCGGCCCAGGCGTCCACCTTGAAATCCTTGCCCAGCGCCGCGCCCACGAAGTGGTAGCCGTCCTCGTTGGCACCCACTACCCAGGCGGGCACTGTTTCCAGGCTGCGGTCGGCAATCACGAAGGCCTCCTCCGGCAGCCCCACCGGGCCCATCGAGCCCTTGTGCAGCCCGAAGGCCTCCATCTCTTCGTCGGTGAGCAGGGTGAAACCGCCGGCAGCGCGGGCCGCCTTGATCTCGTTGAGCTCGTGGTCGCCGGGAACGAACATGACCACCAGCTTGCCCTCGTCGCTCTTGCCGGACAGCGCCTTCACTGTAGAGCTCTCCGGAATGTCCAGGAACTGGGCCAACTCCTCGATGGTATGCACGCCGGGGGTGGCAATCTTCTCGATGCCGTCGTTCTTATAGCAGGTGGGATGGCAGATGCACTCCCCCGCTTCAGAGTTTGCGGCGTACCCGCAGCTGCAGTGGACCAGTTCCGCCTCGCCGGCCTCGGCCAGCGCCATGAATTCGGTGGTCACCTTGCCGCCGATCTGGCCAGAATCCGCCTCGACCGGGCGGTAATCCAGCCCGCAGCGGTCGCAGATGTTGCCGTAGGCGCGGCTCATGTCGTCGTAGGTCTCCTGCAGCGACTCCTGCGTGGCGTGGAAGCTGTAGGCGTCCTTCATGATGAACTCGCGGCTGCGCAGAAGGCCGAAGCGCGGGCGAATCTCGTCGCGGAACTTCACCTGGATCTGGTACAGGCTGCAGGGCAGCTGCTTGTAGGAGCGCAGCTCGTTGCGAGTGAGCGAGGTGATGAGCTCCTCATGGGTGGGGCCCAGGCAGAAGTCGTGGTCGTGACGGTCGCACAGGCGCATGAGTTCGGGGCCGTAGTCGTTCCAGCGGCCGGACTCGTGCCACAGCTCCGCCGGCTGCAGCGCCGGCATCATGATCTCCTGGGCGCCGATGGCGTCCATTTCCTCGCGGACGATGTTCTCCACCTTCGCCAGCACTTTGTAGCCCAGAGGCAGGAAGGTATACACGCCCGAGGCGGTCTTGCGCATCATGCCTGCCCGCAGCAGCAACTTGTGGCTGGCGATCTCGGCATCGTTGGGACTTTCTTTGAGCGTCGGGGCGTACAGCTTGCTCATGCGCAGAATCGGTGCGGTCATAATCTTCCCATCTCTTCGAATAACGCGTCGACAATATCTTCTTCAGAAACTTTCCGGACAATTTTACCAGAGGCGAAAACCGCGCCCGAGCCCGCTCCGCAGGCAACGCCAATATCGGCATCGGCGGCCTCTCCGGGGCCGTTGACCACGCAGCCCATCACCGCCACCTTGAGCGGTCGGTTCACTTCCCCCAGCCGCTCTTCCACCTGTTTTGCCAGGTCGATGAGATTCACTTGGCACCGACCGCACGTGGGGCAGCTGATCAGCTCGGGGAAGCGGCGGCGCAAATCCAGCGAGGAGAGCAACGTCCAGCAGGCGCGCACTTCCTTCACGGGATCGTCGGTGAGCGAGATGCGCATGGTGTCGCCGATGCCCGCTTCCAGCAAAACGCCCAGGCCCGCGGCAGACTTGATGATGCCCTGGAACGCCGTGCCCGCTTCGGTCACGCCAATATGCAGCGGCACTTCCGGCAACTCTTCAGCCAGCAACCGGTAGGTGTCGATGGTCACCGGCACATCGTGGGCCTTCGCGGACACCACGATATCGAAGAAGTCGCGCTCGTGGAAGTGCTCCACGTACTGGCGCGCTGAAAGGGCCAGCTTTTGGGGAAGGGAAAGGTCCTGGCGGGCGGCTAGCTGATTGTCGAGGGAACCGGCATTGACCCCCACGCGAATGGGAATGCCCGCCTCCCGCGCCGCCTCGATAACAGCGTCGGTGGGCTCCCAGCCACCAATGTTACCGGGGTTGATGCGCAGTTTCGCCGCGCCGCGCCGCGCCGCCTGGATGGCGATTTCCGCATCGAAGTGGACGTCGGCCACCACTGGCAGGGGGGATGCGGCGCACACCGCCTCGAAAGCGTCGAGGCAGTCCCGCTTGGGGATGGCCATGCGCACAATCTCGCATCCGGCATCTGCCAGGGCCTGGATCTGGGCCAAGTTCGCTTCCACGTCTTTCGCGGGGGCGTTGAGCATCGACTGCACCGCCACCGGCGCACCACCGCCGACGGGCACGTTGCCCACCATCACACGGCGGGTTCGATCGCGCAGGGCCATATTGCCCTCCTTCTCCTTAACGCAGGGCCATGAAAAAGCGCCGGGGGGGTGCCGGCGCGGTGCGGCTAACTCCAGTAGCCGCTTATGAGTCGCTGAATATCCTGGTTGAGCATTATAAGGAAAAACCCGACGAACAGGATCATTCCCGCCATACTGAGGTAGGTCTGCACCTTCGGGGACACCATGCGCCGCGACACCTTCTGCACCGCTTCCACCACCAGCTTGCCGCCATCGAGCGGCGGAATGGGCAGCAGGTTCATGATGCCGAGGGACACCGAAATGGCGGCGGCGAAGAACAGCGTGTCCACGAAGCCTTGCTCGAAGAAGGTCTTGGACATGGCCACGATGCCCACCACCGAGGTGGAATTGGAAACGGTTTCCGCGGCGGTAGAGGGGTTGAACAGGCCGAGCACCATCTGCACCACCATGCCGATATAGGTGAAACCGGCTTGGATGGCCTGCAAGGGCGTGGCGTTGAAGTGGATGATCTCGCCGGTAGCGGGCACCTGGTAATCGACGCCGATGAGGGAGTAGATGACCACGAACGCCAACATGGCGAAGAGCAAGTTAACGAACACGCCCGCCACCAAGATGACCGCCCGCTTCCAGAAGGGCAGGGAGCGGTACTGCTGGCGGTATTCGTGTTGGAAGAGCTCCTCGGCATCCTCCACCGGGCGTGCCTCGCCCAAATCCCACGCCTGCGGTTGGGGCAGCCCGGCTGCGGCGGCCTTCTTCAGCTGGCGCTTCGTGGGCCGCACTTCCATAGCGCGGTAGGTGTTGTACTGGTCTTTCTTAGTGGGGGCCTCGACACTGCCCCATTCCACCAGCTCTTCCAGGGCGTTGTAGGCCTCGTCGTCGGTGATGCCGCAGTCAGCCGCCACTTCCTCCATGTTGGCAGTGCCGCGCCGGTGAACGCTGGCGAGCACCTCTTTCAGGTGCGGCTGCATTTCCCCCGGTTCCATGCCGCAAACGCGGGCATAGCCACCCAGGGGAATGGCGGTAAGGCCGAACTTCGTCTCGCCTCGCTTGAAGCCTATATTGGGCCCGGGAAGACCGATCATGAACTCGGTCACCCGCACGCCGAACAGGCGCGACGCCAGGTAATGGCCCCCTTCGTGAATGAACACGAGGAAGCACAAGATAATAATGCCGCCTACAATGGCCAGAAGAATTCCCATGAATGCTAATCCTTAACGCGACAGGGACGGCCCACTCGCCGTCCTCGTAGTTTTCGACCCCATTATAGAGGGGACGAACCAGCCCAGTCCGTCCCCCACAAAAAACTACAACCTCTTGGGCAAATGTTCAAATCTGCTCCACCCTCCTACCTGTAGCGCCCGCGCTGGCCGGAGGGTGGAGCGAGGTTAAGCCAAAGGAGGCCTGAGATCCACTCGGGCGCAGCCCGAGTTAGCTCAGGCCGACGACGCGTCGAGCGGAATCCCTCCGGCCGGCGCGGGCGCGGACAGCCGGAGAGATCCTTCGACTCCGCGCTTCGCGCTCCGCTCAGGATGACATATGCATAGGCTGGCGGCGCGCTCCCGCACGGCGGGCGCGGACGGATAGGGCTAAAGCGATGCTGGAGATGGTTGCGGCTATGCCTAGGAGGGCGAAGATGCCTGCGTCGTCGCCGGTCTTGGGAAGAGGCAGGGGCGGTGCGGGCTCAGGTTCCGGCTCCGGCCGTTCGAGCACGACGGTTTGGTTGGCATCGGCGGCATCCTCGTGGGTCGCCACCGTCTCCTCCCCTTGCATCAACCGCTCGAAGGCCACCACCTCGAAACTTCCTTCCAAGTGGCTCGCGTCGAAGGCGAACTCCACCTCCTGCGTGCCGCCGCTCTTCTCGGGCGTGAACTCCGCGACGGCCACCACTTCGTTTCCGGCCGCATCTTTCAGCGGGGAGGCCTCAACCGTTCCGTCGGCCTTCTGCGTCTTCAGCATCAGGCGTCCTTCCAGCCGATAGGGGCGCCCCGGCTCAAGCCCCTCGTACTCCACTGCGTCCACCAGGCGACACTCCCCGTCAAGCTGCAGGCTCTTCTCGCCATCGGGCCCGGCCAAGGTGGTGCGCAGCAGCGGATGGGCCACCGCCACCGTCTGGTAGCTGTTGCTCAGGTCCTGGTGAAGGGCCACCACTTCCGCCTCTTCGCCCTTGGCGAGCGTCTCGTAGAACACCACTTCGGCTCCTTCCTCAAGCGCGGCCGTGTTGAGCGCCACCGAAATCTCCTCCACGCCCTCAGAGGCCGCGGGCACAAAGGTCTTGGTGCTCGTGAGCGGCTGACCGTCCTGGTAGAGGAACTCACCCGTGGCCCGGTCCACCAGCTGCGCGGTGAGGTGATATGTGGCTCCCGGCTCCAGGTTGCCGTAGGACACGCGGTCGGTCAGCGTCACCTGCTCGGCCGCCGGCGCCACCGACGTGCCGTTATCGGCACGGGCACGGGTGAATATTTCCGGCTCTGGCTCGCCCGGAATAACGCCGTCGGTCACCGTTCCCATGTCTACGGTCACGGAGTCGCGCGTTATGGACACAGAGGGAATGAACACCAGTTCCAGGTTTTCGTTGGCGGGAACCGGCAGCTCCTGGATTGAATAGCGGTCAAAAGGCAGCGCGCCGCGGCCGTTGGGCGCGCACATCTTTTCGTCAAAAGCGCCGAACCAGACGCCGTAGGCGGCATCGAGCAGCGCCTCATCCACCGTGCCGTCTTCCCGCAGAGCATCGTCGTTCTTGTTGGTCATCACGTCATGGCTGTTCCAGCGGTGCTCCGTCTTGCACTGGCCGTTCTCGTCGGTCACCACCACATGGGCCTCCCCCGTGGTAAGGCTCGTGATCAAAAACGGAATGCCGGAAAGGCGCTCCTGGTCGCCTTCGCGCACCTTGACGAATTCCAGATCGCCGCGAATGACCTCGTTCTTAAACCGCAGGGGATCGCCGGCCACGTCTACGCTCACCAGGCCCTCACTGCGGATGGCCACCGTCTTGGTCTGGCTGCCGCCGAAAAGATAGCCCAGGCTCGGCTGGGTTTCGAAAACCTCGTAGGTGCCGAAGGGCAGCAGGTCCGGCGCCGTTGCCGCGCGCCCCTCGCCGTCGCAGGCGATGGTGGCCACCACGGAACCGGGCGTATAGCGCTCTCCCGCCACGATCACATCGCCGGCAGAGACGTTCTTGATCTGGAACTGCGTGCCTTCGAGCGTGGCGCGTCCGAGCGGCGTGCCTGTTTCGGTCTCGGCATCAACCTTCTGCAGTGCGATGCCACCACGAAGCACGGTCTCCGGCTGCTCGAAGGGCACGAACTGGTCCAATTCCACCAGCGCTCCCTGCGGCGATACCGTGGCCATCATGATGCGATCGTTCAGCTGATAGCCAGCAGGCGCCTTGGTCTCTTGGACCAGGTAGGTGCCCAGCGCGAGCGCCCGCGTGCCCGCGCCGTCACGATAGAGCGCTGGCCCCGAGACGAGCGCATCATCGCTGAAGCGGGCGACACCCGCCTCGTCCGTCGCGAACACCCAGGTGGCCAGCGGCTTGCCCGACGCCTCGGCCGACGCAGCCGAATCGTACAGGCCACCGTAGTGGCGCACAGTGAACTCCGCACCCGCCAGCGAACCGTCGCCCTGAGGGCCCGGATCTGCCACCGAAAACTGCGCATCGCGCTTGAGCACCAACATATCCACCGGATTGCGGAAAGGTTCGTCCTGCACCGTGCCGCCGTTGACGGCCGTCGTCTCACCGTCTTTCACCGTCACCGTATACACCGCTTCATCCAGCCCAAAGCCAGCCGGATTCGCCAGCTCCTTCACGTAGTAGGTGCCCACCGGCAAGTCCTCCACCTGGGCGAACCCGGACGCATCGGTGGTGAGCGTCGCGGCGCGCTTGCTACAAGCGCTGTCGGAGAACACGCCGTACTCGGCACCCGCCAGCTGATAGAGCGGGTTGCCCTCTGTCAAACCGGGCGCGGCACTCACCTTCTGCAGCTCTATGGCTCCCACCGGGTTGTAAGCGAAGGAGATGAGCGTCTGGGTGCCGGCGCCCGTGGGAATCTGGAACGCGCGGAAGCTGTCGGGCACCTGCTTTCGCCCCGCCTCCACCTTGAAGCGGCTGGCGGAAGGATTGGTGACCTCGCCCTTGTCGTAGCCGAGCACCTCCTGCTTCGCCCACAAGACGAACTCCTCGCTGCAACCGGCGGTGGCATGCTTCTCGCTGGAGGTGAACAGCTGGCTCACCAGCAGATGTCCCAGCACTACGTAGCGGTCGTTGGTCATAGCGGTACCGTCGAACCATTTCTCCGGCCACATCGACTTGTCGAAGCCGGGGCCGCCGTAGCTGAACCAGACCGCCGCCCGCAGCGTGCTCTTATTCGCCGGGTTGGCCGGGGTCAGCTCATCCACTGCCTGATAGCTCCCTGGCGGCGGAGTGGGCAACTGCGGATCCATACAATAGGCCATGGAGCCGTCGACGGTCATGGGACAGGTGCGGGCGCCGTCGTAGTAAATGAAGTCGCCCACGCTCAGCTGCACCGTCTGCGACGCCTGAGCCGCACCGGGCAGCAGCGAGAACCCAATGGGCATGGCTGCGAGCACCAATAGCAACGCCATGATGGCCGAGAGCCACGCCCGCTGCCGGCGCATCATCTTCCGGCGGCGCGCCTCGAAATCAACCAAATGGGGAAGGTCGCCCCCGAAGGACGCAGTGCTACGCATAAGCCCCTCCCCTCTTCGGCTGGGGAACCGGTCGGCGCACGCGCACGCCGCAAGCGGCTGCGGGCGGTTGGCGACGACGGGGAGAGGGACGGGGTGCATGGCGAACGTAGAGGTACATAGCGCTTCCTTTCCTTGAGCTCTCGTCTGGACTGCACCCATAGATGCTAGGCCCCGCGTTCGCCAACGCGGCTGCAGCTTGTCGCCAAATCGAACCCAAGAATGCGCCGTCGCTCCCGCATAAGCGCGCAAGAACCAAACGGCACCCCCACAAGGAGACGCCGTCAACGAGACAAATTTTCCACCCCCATTTGACAAGGATTCGCCAAGGATTCGCCATGAAAGCGTCACGGGGGGGGACGAGGGCGGGAGGGCTGTTTCCGGCCACGCTGGGCTTTTCTCCGCGTCGAACCCCGCATAAGAAATGGCGAGTGAATGGGGCTACGGTGTCCCTCCCAATCCCAGGATCACCGTCCCCTGCTTAGCCTAGCCATTTCTTTTTGAGCGGGGTTCTTTGGCGGCGCCCAGAGTGTCCGGAAACAGCCCTCCCACCCTCGTCTATAGCGTTTTTGTGTTGCGGGGTTACGCCTGGCGAGCGACGAATTCCAGGGCTCGGGCTCTGGCTTCGGCGTCTGTGGCGCTTAGTTGGTCGAGGCTTTCTACCGGATGGGAGCCCAGGGCCTCCATGGCGTCTTCGACGCAGGCGGCGATGCCCAGATATGGCAGGTCGTCGGCCAAAAATGCGGCGACGGCAATCTCGTTGGCGGCGTTCATCACGCAGGGCAGGGTGCCGCCGATGCGACCCGCTTCGCGGGCAAGCGCCAGGCAGCGGAAGGTGTCCTCGTCCGGGGCGGCGAATTCCAGCGTTCCCAGCGTGCGGAAATCGAGCGGCTGCACCGGCGCCTCCCAGCGCTTCGGGTAAGAGAGCGCGAACTGGATGGGGATACGCATGTCGGTGGTGCCCAGGTGGGCTTTCACGCTTCCGTCGGAGAATTCCACCATGGAGTGGATGGCGCTCTGCGGCTGCACCACCACCTCGATCTTGTCGTAGGGCATGCTGAACAGGTGGTGCGCCTCGATCACCTCGAGCCCCTTGTTCATGAGCGTCGAGGAGTCGATGGAGATCTTCGCCCCCATGTTCCAGGTGGGATGGGCCAGCGCCTGGGCGGGTGTGATGTCGCGCAGCTGGTCGCGGGTGCGGCCGCGGAAGGGGCCACCGGAGGCGGTCACCCACAGCTTCGTCACTTCGGCCATGTCCTCCCCCAGCAGGCACTGGTAGATGGCGCCGTGCTCGGAGTCGATGGGCATGAGGGCGCCGTTGTCGCCGCGGCGGGCGTTGAGCGCATGGGCCATGGGCATGATGAGGTCGCCCCCCACCACGAGCGACTCCTTGTTCGCGAGCGCCAGCACCTTCCCCTGCTCGAGCGTGGTGTAGCTGGCGCGCAGACCGGCGGCGCCCACCAGCGCGTTCACCACCACGTCCACCTCTGGCAGAAGGCAGAGCTCCTCCACCGCGCGGCTGCCGAAGCGCAAATCTCCCCCGCCGTCGCGGCACCACTGGGCCAGTTCTGCCACCGTGGCGTCTTCAGCCAGAGACTCGTCCGCCACCGCCACATGACGCACACCGAAGGCCTTCGCCTGAGCCAGCGCCGTGTCCACCGAGCGCCGCACCGCCAGCGCAACGCAGCGCAGCTCGTCAGGGTGCTTCGCCACCACATCGAGGGTCTGGGTGCCGATAGAACCGGTGGAACCGAGAACGCAGATGTTCTTCATAGGTGAGTCCCTTCGCTAAAGGCCGCCGCGCGCCAGGGCGAACCGGCCGTTACACCAACACGGTAATGGGAATGCAGCCGCCTGCGATGAGCAGGATGGCAGAGGTGACCGAAGCCAAGAAAAGCGAGTCGCAGCGGTCCAGCAGGCCGCCGTGACCAGGCATAATGGTGCCGGAATCCTTGAACCCGAGGTTGCGCTTGATGCGGCTCTCGCACAAATCGCCCAGCACCGACATCAGCCCGCACACCAGGCCGAACAGCACTGCCAGCGGGATGCTCATGGTCACGCCGGGCACAAACGTCATCACAATCCAGAACACCACCGAGCCCACCAGCCCCGCGATGAACCCTTCCCAGCTCTTCTTCGGCGAAATACGCGGCGCCAGCTTGTGGCGGCCGAACTTCGAGCCCACCAGGTAGGCGAAAGCATCGTTGGCCCACACGGACAGGAACACCAGCAGCACCATCGCCGCGCCCCAGGGGCTCGGCAGCGCCGTGCGGATGAGAATAAGGCCGCAGAGCAAAAGGCCGGTGTAGGTGGCGCCGAAAAAGCTGACAGAAACATCGTTGATGCGGGCGCGGTGCCAGAACACGTACCACACGATGAGCGCCAGCATGAGCATGATGGCCACGCACATGGCCCCCGCCAACCCGAAAAAGTAGACGCTGGGGGGATAGAGCATGGCGGCGATGATGCCCAGCACCTCGTTGGGAAGGCGGGCGTCTTGCCGCAGCATGTAGAACAATTCGCCGGCGCAGATGGCGGCGATGATCATGAGCATGAGCACCATGGGCAGGTTGCCGGCGATCACGCCCAGAATGGTGACGGCGGTGTAAACCACGCCGGTGCGGAAGCGCACCTGCAGGTCGGTG
Source organism: Eggerthellaceae bacterium (assembly GCA_022791455.1). GTDB lineage: Bacteria > Actinomycetota > Coriobacteriia > Coriobacteriales > Eggerthellaceae > Parvibacter. The sequence goes on along the minus strand of JAAVZC010000001.1, from coordinate 458,541 downwards.
GCGTTTTTCAGCTTATTGGGAACCTTGTCGTAGGCCTTGGCCTTCAGATTCTGGCCGCGCTCGTGACGAGCCTCCTGCTTCTGCTCGCGCTTCTGCCGGGAGACCGTGGTCATGTCGTGGGTCCAGGGCTCGTCTGCGCCCGAGGAAGATCCTTCGCTTCGCTCAGGATGACGAGCTGAGGCGTCTTCGGCCGTCCGAGACGGGATCTCTCCACTCCGCCCTTCGGGCTCCGGTCGAGATGACGTGGAGGTGGCTTCGGGCTCCGGTCGAGATGACGTGGGTGCTTCGCCCATTTAGCTCACTCCCCCGAAGCGGCGGTCGCGGGATTGGTATTCCAGCAGGCAGCGGAGGAACTCGTAGCGGTCGAAGTCCGGCCAGAGCACCGGCGACACCACGAACTCGGAATAGGCAATCTGCCACAGCAGGAAATTGGAGATGCGCATCTCGCCGCTCGTGCGAATAAGCAGCTCCGGATCGGGGATGCCGTAGGTGTAAAGGCCCCGCTCGAACATCTCGGCCGTGGGCTCGATCACTTCCCCGGTCTCTTCCGCCTTCAGAATCGCCTGGTTCATGCAGCCCTTCACGGCGCGCAGAATCTCGTCGCGCGAGCCGTAGTTCACCGCCACCACCAGCGTCATGCCGGTGTTGTCGCGGGTCTTCTCCCACGCCTCGTTGAAGGCGTCGCGCGTCTCTTGCGGCAGCACGGACAAATCGCCGATGGTCTGCACCCGCACGTTCTCTTCGTGCAACCCGTCCACTTCGGCGAGCATCGTTTTGGCGAACAGGTCCATGAGCCCCACCACTTCGTCTTGGGGGCGCTTCCAGTTCTCGGTAGAGAACGAATAGATGGTGAGGTAGCGAACCCCCAGGTCAGACGCACAGCGAATGGTCTCGCGCACTGCCTCGATGCCCGCTTTATGACCTTTGAGGCGGTTGAGTGCCCGCTTCTTGGCCCAGCGGCCGTTGCCGTCCATGATGACCGCCACGTGCTGCGGAACGCGCGCAAGATCCAAAGCCGACGGATCAACGTCGGCCGGAGGCTCCGGGAATATGTAATCCAGCGGCTTGTTCATAGGGTTAATAGATCTAGATTGGAAGGGCTGCGCCCTTCCAATCTAGATCTCCATTACCTCGGCTTCCTTCTTTTTGAAGGCGGTGTCTACTTCGGCGATGTACTTGTCGGTGAGCTTCTGCACGGCTTCCTCGGCGCGCTTCACCTCGTCTTCCGGCAGGCCGTCGTTCTTCTTGGCCTTGTCGAGGGCGGTGTTGGCGTCGCGGCGGGCATTGCGCACGGCCACGCGGGCCTCTTCGGCATAGGTCTTGCACTGTTTCACCAGGTCGCGGCGGCGCTCCTCGGTCAGCGCCGGGAAGGGCAGGCGAATGACGGAGCCGTCGTTAGAAGGAGTCACCCCCAGGTCGCTCTCCTGGATGGCGTGCTCGATGGCGCGCAGGACGCCCTTGTCCCAAGGCTCGATGACGAGCATATGGGCGTCGGGGGTCTTGATGCCGGCCATCTGGTTGATGGGCGTGGGCACCCCGTAGTAGTCCACCTTGATGCGGTCGAGCACCATGGCGTTGGCGCGGCCGGTGCGGACGGTGGAGAAAACTTCGTGCAGCGAGACGAGCGCCTTTTCCATGCGCTCCTCGGCGTTCATCAAAATCTCGTCGGTCATGCGGTTCGTTCCCCTTTCGCGAACAATGGGCCCGCGGGGCTGCGGGCCAACGTTGGGTCTTATTCTACGGTAGTGCCGATGGCCTCGCCCTTAAGCGCCCGCGAAATGTTACCGGGCACCGTCAGGTCGAAGACGATCATGGGCACGTCGTTGTCCATGCAAAGCGAGGTGGCGGTGGCATCCATCACGTGCAGGCCGCGGTTGAGCACGTCCATGTAGGAGATGCGGTCGAAGCGGTGCGCGTCGGGGTTCTTCGCCGGGTCGTCGTCGTAGACGCCGTCCACCTTGGTGGCCTTCATCAGGCAATCCACATCCAGCTCGCAGGCGCGCAGCGCGGCGGTGGTGTCGGTGGTGAAGTAGGGGTTGCCGGTGCCGGCGGCCAGAATGACCACGCGCCCCTTCTCCAGGTGGCGAATTGCGCGGCGACGGATGTAGGGCTCGGAAACTTCCTGCATGTTGATGGCGCTCTGAACGCGGGAGAACACCCCGTGGCGCTCGAAGGAGTCCTGCAGCGCCAGCGCGTTCATGACCGTGGCCAGCATGCCGATGTAGTCCGCTTGGGCGCGGTCCATGCCCTCAGCAGAGCCCGCCAGGCCGCGGAAGATGTTGCCGCCGCCCACGACGACCGCCAGCTGCACGCCGTCATGCACGATATCGGCAATCTGTTCGGCCAGGTCATCGACCACTTTCGGATCGATTCCGTAGCCGAGGTCCCCCGCCAGGGCTTCGCCGGAAAGCTTCAGCAAAACGCGCTTGTACTTGTAATCGTCCGCCATAGAGGAATTCCCTTCCCGCTCACTTTTTTGCATACCGACCCATAGTAAACGAAAACCGCGGCCCTCCCCTGCCGCAGGCAGCAAAAAGCCCCCAAAGTCCGTAAACTTTGGGGGCCGGAATTTGCGGGGCGGTTAAGCCTTACAACAACACCGCAGTTGGCGCGAGAGGATTAGCGCTGCTGGGGACGCTGAGGCATCTGCTGCTCCTGCTGTTGCTCCTGCTGCTCTTCCTGCTGCTGGCTGCTGGTCTGCGGGGTGCTCTCGCCCAGGGTCACCTTGATCTCCTGAGTCTGGCCGTCGGCCTTCACCACGTTCAGGGTCACCTCGGTACCCGGCTGCTCGCCACGCACGTCCAGCATGAGGTCGCTGGAGGAAGTGACGTTCTTGCCGTTGAAGCCGGTGATGATATCGCCCTCAACGATACCCGCCTGAGCAGCGGCGCTGTCGGGCACAACCTCGGCCACGTAGGCGCCCTCATCGGACTGCAGGCCGTAGTTCTGAGCCACCGCGCTGGTCACGTCGGACAGAGACACGCCCAGCTGAGCGTAGGTAGGCTCTTCGCCGGCCATCAGCTTATCGGCAATGCCCATGGCGTAGTTCACCGGGATGGCGAAGCCGACGCCGGAGTAGTTGCCGGAGTAAGAGGTGATCAGGGTGTTGATGCCGATCAGCTTGCCCTCGGCGTCAACCATGGCGCCACCGGAGTTGCCGGGGTTGATGGCGGCGTCGGTCTGGATCATGTTCGGGTAGATGGTGTCGGTGGAGGTGCCGGACTCAGCGCCCGTCATGATCTGAGAGCGGTTGGTAGCGGAAACGATGCCGGTCGCCACAGACTGCTCCAGGCCGAACGGGCTGCCGATGGTCATGACCCACTCGCCCACCGTGAGGTCGTTGGAGTCACCGATCTCCATGGGGGTGAGGCCGGAAGCATCCTTGGCCTTCAGCACGGCCACGTCGGAGGAGGGATCGGTGCCCACCAGGTCGCAGTCGTAGGTCTTGCCCTCGATGGTGACGGTCCAGGCATCGCCGCCCTCGACCACGTGGTTGTTGGTGAGGATGTAGCCGTCCTCGGTCAGCACCACGCCAGAGCCGGTGCCGTACTCGGTGTAGTTGTCGTCGACCACCTGCTGGCTGCTCATCTGGAAGCTGTTCTGCTGGCCGTAGCCGTAGCCATAGCCGTCGCCGTACCCGTAGCCGTAGTCGTCGCCGTAGCCATAGCCGTACGGGAAGCCCCAGCCGTAGCCGTACTCGTTGCCACCGATGTTGCCGTAGCCGCTGCTCTGGCTAGAAGCGTCCACGTAGGTGGAAACGAAGGCCACAGAAGGCAGGCACTTGCTGGCCACCGCTTCGGGAAGGGTGGTGTCCTCGCCGTTCACGGTGATGGAAGTGGTGGCGCCGTTGCCGTCGGTGGTCACCGCCGCCTCGGGGCTGCCGTTGCTGGAACCATCAGCCGCATGCAGCGTAGTCACCGCGCCGCCCACGCCGAAGGCCAGGATGCAAGCCACCGCCGCGCCGGCAAAGCCGTACAGGAAAGTGCGGGCGCCGGTCTTCTTCGGGGCCGCATGCTCGGGAGCATGGCCGGTCTCGGGAGTGGCGGTCTCGGTGATCACGGTCTGCTCGATGATGTCCTCGGTGGCCGGATCGGTGGTGGGCAGGTTCTCTCTATTCAAGTCAGTCATTGTTCGCTCCTTGTTGTTTGTCCTCGACTGCTTTAACTAAATCATCCAAGCGAAGCGAGCGGATCATCTTGGGACGAATTCTCCGCCGTCCTCACTTGGCGAAACCAAATCTAACACGGCGAAAAATACCCTTTTAGGAAAATCAAGGATCGTCATTTCTGCGTCACGGGAATACACCAAACGATGTACTCCCGTAAGCTGACGGTAAACTTTTCCCCGTTCAGCAGGTATTTCCCAAGATTGTGCCCGAGGGGAAGTTGTGAAGCGCTGTTACGTGGCGCTCACATTGCAAGTTTGCAACGCGCACCATGTCGTTAGTGCGCGCCTTGCCTCCGATGCCTAAAATGGAGGGCAAAACCTGCCAGCGGGAGCCGTCCGGTTCCCCGGAGAGGAGTAAACATGCAATTAGACGGACTTATCACACTGCGACCGGATGAGGCCCATGTGCTTTCAGACTTGGCCGACATGGCCGGCGATGCCTTTCTTGAAGAACTTTGGACCCAGGAGCTGCTGAGCGCCCTGCCGGGCACCTCGCACGGGAGCGATCGCGAACGGTTCCTCTCCCGCGCCATCATCTTGTCCGACCTGGCGGTGGGCGTTCCTTATCAGTGCGGCTACTGCACGCCGGATGGCAACGGCCTCATGGTGGGCTTTCGCCACAGCGAACTGGCACCGCAAACGTGGGATGCGCTAGAAGCCAAGGCGTGGAAGGATATGGCCGAATCCATCCTGTCCATCGAAGAGCAGGAAGCCCTGAACGCCCAGCTTGAGCGCATGGCGCCCATCTCGGTGTTCGACTATCCGGAACGCCTGCACGCCCACGATGGCCAAGACTTCATTCACCTCATCAACTTCGCCGTGAACCCCGAAACCCAGGGCAAAGGCGTGGGGCGCAAAATGTTGGAAGCTTTCTTCAAGCTGGCAGACGAAGAGAATCTGCCCATCTACCTGGAAACCTATTCCGATCGCCTCGAAGGCCTCTACAAGCACTTCGGCTTCGAAATGCTGAGGGAATACCGCAGCCCGGAATTCGCCATCTACGAACGAGTCATGGTCCGCAAACCCAACGCGTAGCCGCTTAAAACTTCCCAGGCGGCCGGCGGGGCTGTTTCCGGACACTCTGAGCGCCCCGCCAAAGAACCCGGCTCAAAAGAAATGGCTAGGCTAAGCACGGGTCAATCGATTCTGGGATTGGGAGGGACATTCTGGGCCCTTCATTCGCCATTTCTCTAGCCGGGTTCGACGCGGGATAAGCGCTCAGCGTGGCCGGAAACAGCTCCGCCGGCCGCCACCCCACGTTAAATGAAAGCCCCCGATTCGTATGAACCGGGGGCTTTCGCGTCCGTTAGGACTTTCTCCTTGTTTGTCACCTGCGTGTAGGGGGAACTCCAATCCGCCCCAAAGTGACCTCGCCATTATCCCACGAAAGCTCGGTGAAGGAGGCGTTGCCAATCTTCTCGGGCTCGTTTACCCGCGCGCGGTCGAACAGATACACCAGCGTGCGCACGGTAAACGCATGGGTGACCACCAGCAGGTTGCCGCCGCCGCGCGCTTCGGTCTTAGCGCCAACGTCGTCGAAGAAGCTGCGCAGACGCGCCTCGATGGCTGCGAAGTTCTCCGCGCGGCCGGTAGGGTCTATCGCAGCGAAGTAGTCGGCAATCTCGGGTAGGCGAACGTTGTGCTCGCTGCGGGGGAGCACTTCGCCGAAGCATCTCGCCAGCGCATCCTGCATGATCTGGCGATCCTCCCCTTCCAGCTCGCCGTAGCACCATTCCCGCAGACGCGGGTCGGCGTGGAGCGGAGGGTCTTCGTCGATGGGTTCGCCGCGGGCCGCCAGCCGCGCGTTCCAGGCAATCTCGAGCGTGGTGCGCGCCCGGCCGGCGTCGGAGGAGTAGCCGGCCACGAAATCGCGGTTCGCCAGGCGAAGGCCCAGCTCCACCGCGGCCGCTTCGCCCGCCTCGGTCAGAGGCGTGTCGCACCAGCCCTGAACGCGGTTCATCACGTTGAAGATGGTTTCCCCATGTCGGGCCACATAAAACGTCACAGCCACAAGCGCACCTCCCTTCGGCCTTTTCCCAGTTTAGGGCTTAAGCCGCCGCGACCCCGCGCGCGTTGCGAACTTGCAACGTGAAGCCCGGTGCTGGTTGCCATTCGGCGAGGTTCCCGGAGGTCAAAATGCCATTCGGTGCGATTTTCGTACATAAAAAATTCAGCCTCTGACCTGGTAAAACTTCCGTTATCGCAGGTCAGAGGCTGGTACAAAAACGCACCGAATGGCATAGCGCTAGGCGCATTTCTTCTGATTTCAGAAGTTTTCGGGCAGCAGCCGAAAGGCGCGCCCGCTAGCCTTGGGTGTAGTTGGAGAGGAAGGCGCGGGTGCGCTCGTGGGCGGGGCTGTTGATGACCTGGCTGGCCGGCCCCTGCTCGACGATCACGCCGCCGTCCATGAAGATCAGCTGGTCCGCCACGTCGCGGGCGAAGCTCATCTCGTGGGTGACGATGACCATAGTCATATGCTCGTTGGCCAGGTCGCGAATGACGCGCAGCACCTCGCGGGTGAGCTCGGGGTCGAGCGCGCTCGTGGGCTCATCGAAGAACAGCACGTCGGGGTTCATGGCAAGCGCCCGGGCAATGGCCACCCGCTGCTGCTGGCCGCCGGACAGCTCGCAGGGCACCATGGCCTCCTTGCCGGAGAGCCCCATCTTCCCCAGCAGCTCCACCGCGCGCGCTTCCGCCTGCTCGCGCGGCATCTTCTGCACGCAGATGAGCGGGTCGGTGATGTTCTTCATCACGGTGTAATGGGGGAACAGGTTGAAGTTCTGGAACACCAGGCCGAAGCGGGTCTTCGCCTTCGCCAGCACCTCTTTGCTGCCGTAAACGGCGCGGCCCCCCTCATCGGTGCAAACCGCCAGATCGCCATAGGCCAGGCTGCCGCCGTCCAGCGTCTCCAGCAGCGTCATGCAGCGCAAAAGCGTGGACTTGCCGCCGCCGGAAGGTCCGATGATGGCCAGCACGTCGCCTCGGTTCACCGTAAGCGAAATGTCTTTCAGCACCTCGTTCTTCCCGAACGCCTTACGGGCATTGTCCAAGGTTACAACCGCATTAGTCATGGTAGTAGTCCATCTTCTTCTCGATCTTGTTCATGATGAACTCGATGGCCAGGCAGAATATCCAGTAGATGAGGGCGGCGATGGCGTAGGGAATCATGGAAACCTCGCGGGCGGCCAGTGCCTTCGCGGCGTTGAACATTTCCATGATGCCCAGCACGAACGCAAGGGAGGTGTCCTTCACCAGGGTGATGACCTCGTTGCCCATGGCGGGCAGAATGCGCTTGATGACCTGGGGAAGCACAATCTTCATGAAGGTCTGGCTCTTGGTGTAGCCCAGCACGCTGGCGGCTTCGTACTGGCCGCGGGGAATGGACTGGATGCCGGACCGGTAGATTTCCGCGAAGTAGGCGGCGTAGTTGAGAATGAAGCCGATGGCACAGGCGCCGAACTTCCAGTCGCTGCCCATATTCAGGCCGAACAGGTAGTAGGGGCCGAACATGATGGCCATCAGCTGCAGCATGAGCGGCGTGCCACGCAGGATGGAGATGTAGAGCTGCGCCAGAAGCGACAGCGGCTTGAAGCGGCTCATGCGGGCAAGCGCCACGAAGACGCCCAGCGGCAGGGCGCCGGCCAGGGTCACGAAGAAAATGGCGATGGTAAGCTGCAGGCCATCCAGCAGTATTCCCATCATGACGCTCAGTTCCATGCGGCTCCTTCCTGATTCGCCTCTGCCGCCATGCGGCGCACACGGGATCTCTCCACTCCGCGCTACGCGCTCCGGTCGAGATGACGTAGGGGGCGATCTTCCTCAAACGCTAAAAAGGGCCCTGCTCCTTTTTTCGGAACAGGGCCGATAGTTGGGAAGCGGATGCTCCCAAAAGTGACTTACTCGAACAGCACCCAGTTGTCCACGGTCACGCCGTAGTCCGCGTACTTCTCGCAGAGCTTCTGCACGGTACCGTCGGCGTAGAGCTCCTTGAGCGCCTGGGTCACCTGCTGGGCCATCTCGGTGTCGCCCTTCTTGAAGCCCACGGCATAGTGCTCGGAGCTGAGGGCGGTGGGCAGCTGCACATAGGCGTCCGGCTTCGCGGCAATCTGGTAGGCGGCGATGGACAGGTCGCAGGCCACAGCGTCCACCTGGCCGGATTCCAGGCTCATGAAGGCGGTGTTGTAGTCGCTCACCTGGTCAAGGGCGCTGAAAGTGGCGGCAAGGTCCGCCTGGTCGCCTTCCAGCACGTCAAGAGCAGCGGAGTCGACCTGGGTCACAACGGTCTTGCCCACAAGGCCGCCCAGGTCATCGATGCCGGAGCCCTTCTTCACCACAATAACCTGCTCGTTGAGCATGTAGGGCTCAGAGAAGGTGTAGTCGTTCTCGCGGCCTTCCATGGTGAAGCCATTCCAAATGCAGTTGATCTCGCCGGAGCCGATGAGCGCGTCCTTGGCGTCCCAGTTGATGGCGTCGGCTTCGAACTCCCAGCCCAGCTTCTCGCACACGGCAGCAGCCAAGTCAAGGTCGAGGCCGGTGGGGTTGCCGTCGTCGCCAATGAAGCCGTAGGGCGGGTAGGAGTTGTCGTAGCCCACGATGAGCTTGTTGGCCTGGGCAGGAGCATCGCCCTCGGGCGCAGTCTGCTCGGTCTTCTGGCTGTTGTCGGTGGCGTCGGTACCGGCATCCTTCGCCGGCTCGCTGGCGCAACCGGCCACCAGCACGCCCGCCAGAGCGGCAGTGGCAGCGAACGCCAGAATCTTGGTGAACTTCTTCATCGGGTTCCCTTCTATGTTCGTCATACGATTTTCTCGCTTCGCACTTTATCACAGTAAAGTGAACGAGCGGCAGTATAACACAGCCCCAACAAAAGAAAAGAGTCCTCGTCTCGTCATCCTGAGCAAAGCGAAGGATCTTTCTGCTTGCGGCTGGGAAGATCCTTCGCTGCGCTCAGGATGACGACCTATAACGGTAACGAATCAGCGGGGCGGGGCGGCCCTCACCAAGCGAGTTCCGCAGCGCAGCGAGGACTGTCTGAGCGACTGAGGGTTGTCCCGCCCCGCTCCCCCGCGAGAAGCGTCGAGCGGAATCCCTCCTGATTACTTTCTTCCGAAGAGTTGGGGTTTGGGGCGGGCTTTGCCGATTTCTAGGATGCGCGGTTCGAAGTCGAAGAGCTCAGCGGTCTCAACGGTGTCGCCCACGGTGATGCACTTCGCCATGCAGGAGTCGGCGCAGAGCATGCACTGGGTGCAATCGGCCATGGAGAACTCCACGTAGCGGGTGTCCGGGTTGGGCGACTCGATCTCGGAATAGTTGAGAGCGTCGGTGGGGCAGAACATCACGCACATGCCGCAGCCGGTGCACTTCTCCACGTCGATCGACACGGTGCCGAAGTCGCGGCCGGTCAGCTGCTCTTTGCGCGGCTCCTCCCCCAGCTGGCACATGGCGTCCATAAGGCGCAGGGTCCGCTCGGCCGGGAATTGCGGCATCTTGCCCGCTTGCGACACCTTCAGCCGCTCGCGAATAGAGGCCACCTTCTCGTCGCGCCCCATGCCCAGCGAATCGAGCACCGTCTTCTCGGCCACTTCGATGGCGGCCTCTTGGGCGAAGGCCTTCGCATCGGTGAAGAAGCTGCGGCGCGACGCGCCCACCGCCTTCGTGGGGTCTTCGGGAATGTCCGGCGGGAAGTCGGACATGCGGGACATGAGCACCTTGCTGCCCATGAGGCTGCGCAAAGTGCGGGCGGTCGAGAGCGTGGCGTCGATGGCGGGCACCACGTCGCGGTACTTGCAGGTGGAGCAGGTGCCGTCCACCAGCACAATCTCCTCGGCACCGGCGGCGGCAATTTCCAGAAGCGACGTCTCTTCGATGCGCCCCAGGCAGGGCACCACGGCATAGGCGTCCGGGTCGGCAATGTGGCGCGCCTCCATGCGGGCGCAAGCAATGACCGCCTTAGGCTTGCCCAGGTTCTCCTGCGCTGCCGCCACGCGGGCGGCCAGCTGCTCGGCGGTGGGCTCGAGCGGCACGAGCGCCTGGGTGGGACACACCGCCACGCAGGAACCGCAGGCCACGCAGTTAGCACCGGAGATGTTGATGGCGTTGAGCTTGATATCGATGGCGTGGCTGAAGCACACCTCTTCGCACTTGCTGCACTTGGAATTGCGGTTGCGCACCTTCACGCAGCGGTCGGGCATGGCGATGACCGCCGCCGACTCGAGGGCGTTCGCAACTTCCACCACATCATTCAAACTGGGCATGGGGGGCTTCCTATTCTCCGAGGAACGATTCTTCGACGCGCTTGAGGTCTTCGGGGGTGTTCACGTTTACGAAGCAGCCGCCGCGCGGCTCCACCTCGATCACCTCTTCGCGGGTAAATTCCACAATGTCGAGCCCCAGGCCGTCGAAGAGGTCCTGGGCGCGCACCTGGCCCGCGGCCAGCGCCCGTTCGGACGCCGCCAAGCAGGTGCTGCGGCGGTAGAGCGCGTGGAAGGGCTCGTAGCCGTACTGGTTCACCGGCACCACGATGTCCGCCTTGGTCTGGGACATGCGCACCGCTTCTGCCACCACCAGAGAGGGGCTGGCGAAAACCATGTCGCAGGCCACCACCGCCACGTAGGGGAAGCGGGCGGCCGAGAACGCGGTGTTCAGGCCGCGCAGGGCGCCGCGCTGCTCGTGGGCGTCCGGCACCAGGCGAATGCCTAAGTCGGGGAACTCTTCGTGCAGGAACTGCAAGTTCTCGGCCTCGTTGGTGGTGATGATGAGCTCGTCGGCAACGGGAGCCAGCCGCGCCACCAAGCGGCTGATGAGGGGCTTGCCGTCGAAGGGCACCGTGGCCTTCGAGCGGCCCATGCGCCGGCTCTCGCCGCCCGCCTGGATGACCACCGACACGCAATGGCGGGTGTAGGAGTCCTCCAGGAAATCGCAGACCGCGGACACGTCGTCGAACCCGAAGACGGGGATGCCGTAGATGTCGGCCGCCTCTTCGGCTTCCGGGATGTCGGTGACGATGGCCACCGTGGAGGCCTGGGGCATCTTCGATTGCAGATCCGCTTGGAAGGCGCCTTCGCCGCGGGAGGCCTGGATGAAGTCGGTGCCGAGCGAGGCGCCGCTCTTGGCCCCCTTCACAAACGCCTCCGCCACCGCCACGTCGGCGGCGTTGCCGGAGCGCATGATCTCGATGGTGGGCAGGCCGCTCTTGCGGTAGCCCTCCACCAGCACAATATCGTGACCGGGCATGGAGCGGACGATGTCGCGGCACTCCACTTCTCCCTCAATAGTTTTGATGCGGGCCACCTGGCCTGGAGCAGCAATGACCGTTTCGCTGGCACCGGCAGCGCGATGGCGATAGGAGTCCTTGCCGGGGTAGTCGATGTCGAAGCCCTTGTGGCTATGGTGCTTCACGCTGCCCACGTCCAGGCCGCGGCCCACCAGCTCGGCGATGAGCTTCTCCACCAGCGTGGTCTTGCCAGAATTGTGACGCCCGACGATGGCCACCGCCGGGCTTGGAATGTTGATCATGTTGCTCCCTCCTTGCATGGGCGGAAATTATAGCAGAGGGTCAGCCGCCCCAAGAAAACCCCAAAGGGGATTCATCGGTATCGTTGTACAATTCCAGCATCAATTTTTGGCCAATTGGACGAAGGAGCTTTCATGGTCACCGTTGCCGACGTGTTGGCGCTACCGGTGTTCGACAATGTGAACCTGGCCGCCCCCTGCGAGGGGTTCGAAGGCCGCGAGGTGATCAACTGCGGCACCCTGGACTACGAGCCCTTCTTCCACGACTACCACGCCTTCGTTCCTGGCGAGTTCATCTTCACCACGCTGGGGTTCGCGCAAATGCATCCGGAACTGGCCGAGGAGGCGCTGCTGGCCCTGATCGAGCATGGAGTGGCCGCCATCGCCATCAAACCGGTGGCGCTGAAGTCGCTTACCGCCGCCGTACGGGAGGCGAGCGCCCGCGCGCAGGTGCCGGTGTTCTTCTACGACGGCCGCTACATGGAGCGCGTGATTGCCAGCGTCATGACCCTCATCGACGAGGAAGCGGTGAACACCGAGCGCAACCGCCTGATCGACCAGGTTCTGGCCCCCTCCGACGAGCGCCACGTGGCCAACCTCATTTTCTCCATCTCCGGCATGACCGGGGCCACCGTGCAGTGCATGGCCATCCAGCCGCTGGTGATGGAGAACGCCACGCTGCGGGCGCTGCACGGGGTGGTGCGCAATGTGATCGAAGATTACGGGCGCCGCTTCGATGAAGTGGGAGGTACGTTCACCTGCGTGTACGACGATATGATCCTGGCCTTCGTCTCGTTCAAGCGCCCGCCGCAGTCGGTCATCACCATTTCGGAAGCGGACTTGGCCGCCACTATGTCGCAGGCGGGGCCGCTTCTGTGCGGCATCTCCCAAGAGTTGCCCATGGGCGAAGGGGACTTGGCCATCCGCCAAGCGCAGGCCTCGCTTGCCACGGCACGGCTGGACGACTCGAACATCGTGCGCTGGACGGCGCTGCGCTTCGACGCGTTTCTAGCAGCAGCCGGGGCAGACCGCCTGTTTAGCCGCACCGCCGCGCTCATTATGGATCTGCTGAAGGAATACGACACCGCCCACGACGCCGAACTGGCGCCCACAGCGCTGGCCTACGCCCGCGCGCTCGGCGAGGTTCGCACCGCCGCCGACGCGCTGTTCCAGCACCCTAACACCGTGCGTTATCGACTGCGCAAAATCAAAGAGGTGCTGGGGATGGGAGACGCCACCGACCGCGAGCTTGCGGTCATCCTCACCTTCGCCGCCCTGGCCACCGACAACAAATTCCGCGACTCATTCGATTCGTACCAAACACCATAAAGCGAAGCCGCACCATGTTGAACCGAGGAGCCGAGAAGTCGCCCGGTGCCCCAGATTGGCCTGAAGCGTTGGCCAAGCGTACTTCGGTACGCGCCGCGCCGGCGCTGAGGGCCAAGATGGGGCGCCCGGCGGCTTCGCAGGCGGACGAGCAGTTCCGCCGTTCGGCAGAACGGCGGAACGAAAGAAAAAACGGCTCGCCACAGGCGAGCCGTTCTATTTGCCTAGTCGTCAAGAGGTTTTTGTCCCCTCCAAAACAGAAGCCCCGTGAAGGCCAGGCTGAGAGCTGGAGCACTGAGTGCTCCCGAAAAGATCTTGGTAATTATAGCAGTTGGCACTTTTAACCAAACCTTAATATTCGGTTCTGTAACCTACAACGGCCAAAGATGACCCTTCCCCGCCGAAATTGCACCTCTTGTCGGCGCTGGCGCGCTATTCGCCGTCCGCAAGCGACCAAAAAACCGGCGCCACCAAGCCCTCGCGAGCACTGCCGATGACATCGTGGGGCCCCTGACGCACGTAGACGCCGGCGAAGGTGCCGCACTGGCAGTACAGGCCGAACAGGTTGCCGTAAGGGCGCGGCGGCGCGGTGAAGTCGGCCTCCAGCCCGTAGAGCGGAATGGCCGCAGACTCCGACGGCGCCACGAACCGCTGCACCAGGTACGGCGATCCGTCCGTAGCCGCAAGCAGCTCGTCGATAAGGGCGTTCCAGTGCTCGGGCGTGCACTCCGACCCCACCGTCACGTTTTTGGTGGCATACCAGTCGGTGGGCTTCAGCACCCAGTCGGCCGGGTGCGCACGCACCTCCTGCAAGTCCAGCTCGGGGTCATCCAGAAACGCCGTGAAGGGAATGCGCTCGGCTACAAACGCCTGCTCTTCAGGAGTGAGGAGCGCTAGCACTTCAGGGCGACGCATCAGGGCGAACAGCTGCTTGTCGTGGGCGATTTGCGTCGAGAAGGCGCCGATGAGCTCCACCGCACCCGTGCGCGCCGCCTGGATGAACGGCTGCACTTCGTCCCAGTATTTCAGCAGATCAACCACCACACAGAAGCGCCAGACGGCATCGATGGGCTGGCCGGCCACGCCGCTGAGCGCCTCGGAAGCAACCAGCCGACCGCCCCGCATCTCGAACGCGCGCACATCGCAGATGGAGCATTCCCAGCCCAGGTCGTCGAACAGTTCCTGGAAGGCCTCCAGCTCGCGCACGTCGGGGTTGGGGCTCTCCAGGCACACGGCAATGGCCACATGGGGAGGCCGCCCTTCCGCGCTCCGCTCGGCGAAAAGGTCGGTGGTCACGAACAGCTCGGTGAAGCGGCGCACCCAGCCCTCGTACTGCTCCTCGCAGCGAGTGGCCAAGGGGTGGCGCTGGCTGAACTCCCAGAACGCCTCGCTTTCCGCAACCGCCGCGGCTGATTCGGAATTCTCCAGCATGCCGCTTGAGGCATCGGTGTTGAACTCGCAGAACATGAACCGCCCCAGCTCTTGGCTGTAGAGCATATCGAAGCGGGCCATGGGCAGCGGCTCCTCGTAGCCTGACGGAATAAGCAGCAGCTCCCGCACCCGCGGGTCAAAGCGAAAAAGGCCGCGAAAGTCGGGGTCGTCCTTATAGCGGGCAATGACTTTGCACAGGATGCGATAGGTAGTGCGGGCAGTTTCCGCAAAATAGCTGCGGGCGCCGGGCGAGAAGATGCGGGGAAGGAAGTCGATGGCCACCGGCAGCCCATGGTAGTAGGCATCGCCGCGCTCCATGCGCTCCCACGCGCACCAACGGCCCATTTCATCGCCCTTGAGCTGATGGACGCCGTTCAGGTACTCGCGGTTAAGCCGGTCGTCGGCTTCCATAAAATCGAGGGTCATGTTGATTTCTCCTTGCTTGGAATTCCCGCCGTTGGCAAAAATCCTACCCTATAGGGGACGGCGCGCCTCCAGCGCCCGGCCAAGGGTTACCTCGTCGGCAAACTCCAAATCGCCGCCCACCGGAAGGCCGCTGGCAAGGCGGGTGACGGTGATGTTCAGCGGCTTGATGAGACGGGCCAGGTAAGCGGCGGTGGTCTCCCCCTCTATGTTGGGGTTGGTGGCCAGCACCACTTCGCGAATGTCCTCCGAAGCCAGCCGGGCCATCAGCTGGGCAATGTTGAGGTCGGCCGGCCCGATGCCGCCCATGGGGGAAAGCTCGCCCCCCAGCACGTGGTAGACGCCGTTGAACACGCCGGTGCGCTCCAGCGGCGGAATGTCGCGGGGCTCCCCCACCACGCACAAAAGGCCGGCGTCGCGGGAGGGGTTCGCGCAGATGGCGCACAGGTCGGCTTCCGCATAGTTGAAGCACCGCTCGCAAAAATGAACGGTGCTCTTCACTTCCTGCAGCGCGTTGGCCAGCCGCATGACGTCGGTGGCGTCGCTATTAAGTATGTAATAGGCGATGCGCTGGGCCGACTTTGGGCCCACGCCGGGAAGCCGCTCCAGTTCGTCGAGCAGCTTCTGAATTGCCGGGGCAGATTGCATCAAACGCGCCCTTGGCTACATGAGGCCGGGGATCTTCACCCCGCCCATGATGGAGTTCATGCGCTGGGCAGAGGTGTCGGTGGCGGTGGAGAGCGCCTCGTTCACGGCTACGACAATCATGTCCTCCAGCATCTCCACGTCTTCCGGATCCACGGCGGCCGGGTCGATGGTGATGGACTTCAGCTCCATGTTGCCGGAAACCACCGCCTTGATCATACCGCCGCCAGCAGTGGCCTCGAACTCCATGGAGGCAATTTCCTCCTGGGCGCGCGCCGCTTCCATCTGCATCTTCTGGGCCTGCTTCATCATTTTCTTCATATCCATGAGGAATGCTCCTTATCTAGCGAAAAAATTGCTGGTGAAACTATAGCGCAACTTTAACATCCTACGTCATCTCGACCGGAGGCCGAAGGCAATCCCGTCTCGTCATCTCGACCGGAGGCCGAAGGCCGGAGTGGAGAGATCTTTCCAGCTGCGAAGATCTCTCCACTACGCGGCTGCGCCGCTTCGGTCGAGATGACGACGGGGGTGGTTATTGCTCGGTGAAGACGATGCCTTCTCCGAAGGCGCCGGAGAGGATGGCGTTCAAGTCCTCGGCACTGGCCTCGTCACCGGCGGGTTCCGGGGCTGCCGGGGGTACCGGGGTGGGGGCAGACGGGGCCGTCGGGGGTACGGGGGGTTCGTCCCAGGGCGGGGTGTCGGAAGCGGAGGGCACGGGAGCCGCTGCAGGAACGGGTGCTTCCGCAGGCGCGGGAGCAGGGGCCACCGGTGCCGGGGCAGGTTCGGGCGCAGGTGCCGGAGTTGGCGCGGGCGCAGCAACAGGGGCGGCTGCAGCCACTGGGGCAGGCGCGGCAACGGGAGCCGCAGGAACAGCCGTGGCAACCGGTGCGGCAACGGGCGCAGGGGCAGATACGGTCACCGGTGCGGCAACGGGGGCCGCGGCGCCTTCCTTCTTCTGGATTTGGTAGATCACCGGGGCGCCGGCGGCAGCGTCCAGGCACTTCTGCAGCTCTTCCTGCACGTCCGGCTTCTGGAGGGCGTTGGCGGCAAAAGCATTTGAGGCGTCCACCTCGATGATGAGCACGCCATGGGCCTCGTCCAGCACCGGGCGGGTGTTGAAGAAGAACACCGCATGGGCGGGGTTCGCCTTCTTGATCATGGCCATGGCGTTCTGCCACATGCGCTGCAGGGTGGCCGGGTTCTTCAGCACGTCCACCAGGCCCGCCACCATGGAGGCGCCGGGGCGGGCGGGGGCTGCGGCAGGCACAGGGGCGGCCGCAGGCTGAGGGGCAGCGGGCGCCGCCGGGGCAACTGCCGGGGCTTCCGCAGGAGCAGCCGCGGGCGCCGTTGGCGCGGGAGTCGTCGGGGTTTGGGGAGATCCTTCGACTCCGCGCTCCGCGCTCCGCTCAGGATGACAAGGGGGAACGGGGGCAGCCGAGACGACAGGGGCGGCGGGCGCCATAGCGGTTGGAGCGGCAGCAGGCATCACTGCGGCGGATGCAACCGGAGCGGCAACGGCCGGAACAGCGCCCATGATGCCGCGGGAGCGTTCTAGTTCTTCTAGGCGCTCCGCCAGGGCTTCCAGCGTCAGGTCGGATTCGGGGCGCACCATGCGGGTCAGGGCAATCTCGAAGGTGAGCCGCGCGTTCGTCGACGTCTTCAAGTCCGCCAGCAGATCCCCCATCACCCCCAGCAGCCGCGACAGGCGATCAACGCCGAACAGCGGCAGCAGCGCCCCCAGTTCGCGGCGCTCGGTTTCGGTGATGTCCAGCGCCACATCGGCACCGGCCAGCGACATCACGTACATATTGCGAATGGTCTCGGCCAGATCGCGCGAGAACTGCGCCAGGTCGGAGCCAGTTTCCACGAAATCCGCCGTCCAGCGAAACGCGCCGGCGGCATCGCGATGGCCGATCAGCCCCACAATCTCGGAAAGGCCGTTGGAGTCCAGCGCCCCCAGCATGCGCTCGGCCACTTCCATGGTCACGCTGTTGCCGGAAAACGCCATCAGCTGTTCGAGCGAGGTGAGGGCGTTGCGCATGCCGCCGTCGGCCCGATGGGCCACCAGCTCCAGCGCATCCCCTTCATACGCTGCGCCCTCGGCTTCGCAAATGGCCCCCAGCCGCGCCACCATTTCCTCGGTGGAGATGCGGTGGAAGTCGAACCGCTGGCAGCGGGAGTGGATGGTCTCGGGCACCTTCTGCGGGTCGGTGGTGCACAGGATGAACACCACGTGCGAGGGCGGCTCTTCCAGCGTCTTCAGCAGCGCGTTGAACGCCGCGGTGGAGAGCATGTGCACCTCGTCGATGATGTAGATCTTCGAGCGGCCGCGGGTGGGAGCGTACTGCACGCGGGAGATGATTTCCTCGCGCACGTTCTCCACGCCGGTGCGGGAGGCGGCGTCCAGCTCGTACACATCCGGGTGCGTGCCGTTAGCGATTTCCAGGCACTCCTCGCAGGTGCCGTCCGGGTCGGGCGTGGGGCCCTGCTCGCACAGAAGCGCCTTCGCCAGCAGGCGGGCCGTGGTGGTCTTGCCCGTGCCGCGGGGACCGGTGAACAGGTATGCGTGGGACACCTTGTCCTGCTCGATGGCGTTCTTCAACGTGCGCTCGATGTGGTCCTGCCCCACCACATCCTCGAAAATCTGCGGGCGATACTTCCGATACAGTGCCTCGGCCATTAACGCTTCCCTTCTTTCAAAAAATGTCAGAAGACAGGGTACAACAAAAGCGCCGCCCCATTGAGGAGCGGCGCGGTGGTTCCACGAGGGTTTCAGGTGAGGGAGTTAGGACTGCGCGGGGTCGTCCGCCGTCCCGTGCTCCGGCAGCCGCGGCTCATCGACGGGCGCGCCTTCCAGCTCCGGCGCCTCCCTCGCGTCCTCGAGCGCGCGCTCGGCCGCCCGCTCCCGCTTCGCCGCTTCCAACTCGGCCGCCTTCGCCTGGGCTTCCGCTTCCCGCTGCGCCTTCTCGGCGGCATCGCGCTCGGCCGCCACGCGGGCACGGGCCTCGGCCTTGGCCTTTGCCTCTTCCCGCAGCACCTTCTCGCGCACTACGTCGCGCTGGTACTGGGCCTCGGCCACCTTCTCTTCCGCCTGGGCCACGGGATCACCCTTCTTGGCCTTGCGGCTGTTCATGGCGGTCTTGATGACGCCGATGAACGCCGGCGCCACGGACACCGCCACAATGCCCAGCACAATCACCTCAAAGTGCTCCTGCACCACCGGAATGCCGCCGAAGAAGTAGCCCACCAGCACGAACAGGCTCACCCAGGTCACGCCGCCAATGCAGTTGAACAGCGTGAACTTCGCGAAGTTCATGTGGCCGGTGCCGGCGATGAACGGGGCGAAGGTACGGAAGAAGGGCATGAAGCGGGTGATGACGATGGTCAGCCCGCCGTAGCGCTCGAAGAAGTGGTCCAGCTTCGCCATGCGCTCGGCGTTCAGCGCCTTCACCTTGCCAGAGTCGATGATGCGGCGTCCGAAGAACCGGGCAATCCAGTAGTTGGAGGTGTTGCCCAGAATGGCCGCAATCCAGAAGACCCACAGCGTGGCCCAAATGTTCAGGCCGCCGCCATCGGCGGAGAACACGCCGGCTGCGAACAGCAGCGAGTCGCCGGGGAGGAACGGGAAGAAGACCAGGCCGGTCTCCACGAAGACGATGAGGAAAAGCGGCGTGTATACCCACACGGGGCCCAAGGCCACAATCCAAGCGGCAATTTGGCCGCGCGGATCCTTCAGCAGGTTCACGAAAAAGTCGATGATGCCCATGGGGCTCCTATCTTTTACGGTCCAAACGCGCCGGCGGTGCCGGTCGTGCCATGGCGCCATTGTAAGCGGCCGCGGCGCAGTGCCCGGAGCGCTTTCCCAAAGGGGAACGATTCTGTTGGCGTCCCGCACCGCGGCGGTAGCCCAAATGCGCCCCTTTGCGCACGAAAGTGCCCCGAATAGGTATGGGCGCTCGTCAGCGGTCCCTTATGGCTGCTTCCTCCCGGACCTGACCAGGTTCAGA
Source organism: Eggerthellaceae bacterium (assembly GCA_022791455.1). GTDB lineage: Bacteria > Actinomycetota > Coriobacteriia > Coriobacteriales > Eggerthellaceae > Parvibacter. The sequence continues at coordinate 439,030 of JAAVZC010000001.1, read as the reverse complement.
ACATGTCGCCGCCCATACCCATTCGAGGCACTCGAACGTGTGCGCATTAGTATAGGAGAAGTTTCCGCCGCCGCCCGCCCCGCGCGGGCAAGCGCGACTAAACCTCCACGACTGGTTGGAGTATCATGAGCGCAAGGAAGGGAGACCATGGGGCACATAAACGCACAGACCACAGCATCACCGGCGGCGGAGCCGCCCTTTTACGCGAGGCGGCCCATCCTTTTCACCGGCTATGTGGACGATTTCGAAACCGCCATCACCGCGATGGAGTTCTCGCTGGACGGCGGCGTGTCGTGGACGCCCTACCCGACGGAAGCGGTGGACAAGAGTCGTGGCGTGAACTGGTCGTTCGTCTACACGCCGCCGCGACCGGGGCGCTATTTGCTACAGGCGCGGCCGGTCACGGCCGACGGGCGCCCCTCCCCGCTCGTGGCGGGATTTCCCTTCGAGGCGCTACCGCCGGAGGGCACTTTCGGCCCGTCGCGCATCCGCGCCGTGGGCGGCAACTTCGCCGACGCGCGTATCTTCCGCTCGCGGGAGCTGGCGAACGTCACGCCGGAAGAGGCCTCGTTCCTGGCGCAGTCGCTGGGGGTGCGCACCATTTACGACCTGCGCACCGCAAGCGAAGTGGCGGCCCATCCTGAACCGTTCATCTTGGGCACTAAGACCATTGCCCTTACGCCCGCCGAGGGAGAGCGCCGGAAAGATTCGGAAAAGCGCCTGATTGCGGGTGTTATTGAGAAATACGGCGAACCGGAAGAGCGCATGTGCGCCAACTATCGCCGCTACGTGAACGAGTACCCGCTGGTGGGCCAGGCGCTGCGTTCGATGGCGGCCGAGGGCAAGCCGGCGCTCATCCACTGCGCCAACGGCAAAGACCGCACCGGGGTTCTGTGTGCCACGCTGCTGCGAGTGGCCGGGGCGCCTATGGAGGAGATCATGGCCGACTACCTGCAGGTGAATGTTGACCACGCTGACTTAATTGCCGCAGAAGCCGAGCGGCTGGGCGCTGGCATGACCGCTCACGAGCGCGCCTGCCTCATGTCGTTTCTGGAAGCGCGGCCCGCGTACCTGGAAGCCTACTTCGACGAGATCGACCGCCTTTACGGCAGCTTCGCCGCCTACACAAAAAACGGCCTCCACCTAACAGCAGAGGCCATCGAACAACTAAAAGCGCTGGTGTGAGCCTGGCAAGCCCCCCCTAATCGTCATCTCGAGCGAAGTGAGCACAGCGAACGCAGTCGAGAGATCTTGGCGGCCCTTGCAACGTTCTCGGAGCCGGGAAGATCTCTCCACTCCGGCCCTTCGCGCCTCCGGTCGAGATGACGAGGGATCGAGCTTTCCCTATTCCTCTACCTGCAGCTCGGCGAAGGCGGATTCGGGGCTGTGTTCGCCGGCGTCGTTCACCGAGCGCACCCGCAGCACGTAGAAGCCGGCTTTCTCCGGCGTGTACTCGAACGTCCAGGTGAGGTTTTGGTAGTCGTTGGTGTCCGGCGTTTCGTAACGCGTCCAATGCTCGCCTTCGTCCAGCGAAAACTCGATAGCGGAAATGCTGTGGCCGAAGTCGTACGCCGTGCCCTTGAACTGCACCGGCTTCCCCACCTGACCATACACGCGACCAATCATATATACCCCCTAATATCGGAAAACTCGGGCCAGCATAACATATGCCCCTAGGTAAGGGTTTTGAAGAACACAAAGGATCTTCCCTGTTGTGCGCGGGAAGATCCTTCGCGTTGCTCAGGATGACGACAGGACAGTTTTTCTAGACGCCACCCATTCAATTCCTACAGCAGCAAGCCTGCCACGGTGGTGCTCAGGATGGAGGCGTGGACGCCGGCAGCCAGGATGAGGAAGCGCAGCTCGCATCCGCCTATGAGGGCGCCGATGGCACCGATGGCCATGATGGGCCGCGTCTCGCGCTTGTTCAGAATGAGCCCGAGGATTGCCATCACCAACGGCACGGCCAAGCCGCAAACCACCACCATGCCCCAGAACACCCCGGACAGGCCGCCTGTCGTGAGCAGTTCAGCGGAATAGGTGGCCGCAGCGCCTGCCGCCGTGGCGGGGTCCGCCGAAAGCATGGCCCACAGGAACACCGCGAGCACCGCCACTTCCAGCACCACCAGCACCACCACGATGCGCTCCATGAGCATGGCGGCGCGATGGGCCAGCGGATCCTTCTTCGAGAGCACCACCGCGATCACTTCCACCAGCGCCACGCCGGTGTCGAAGGCGGACACGGTGAACAGGCAGGGCAGCAGCGGGGAATCCCACAGCGGCACACCGCCGGCGGTCATGAGCAGCATGCCGGTGTAGACCGCCACGAAGGCACCGAGCGCAAGCCCGATCCAGGCGAGTACCGTGCGCAGCCCCATGCCGTGATCCTTGAACCAGCCCCAGTGGGCGGCGAGCCAATTCCCCACCGGCCGCGTGGCCAGCAGCGCGGAAACCGCCCACACCGCCAGCGCCGCGAATGCACCCCATGCGCCGTAAGTCATCCACGAGGTGAAGTGGCTAAAGCTCTGCCACATCATCATGCCGCGCAAAGGCGTGATGAGCTCCGCCAGAAGCAGCATCAGGCCGGCGGCAAGGCAGGCAAACGCCGCCCACATGGACACACAGGTGACCAGCCGATGCTTCTTCTTGTCGATAAGGAACAGCACCGCCGCCATGATGAAGCAACCGGCGCCCATACCGCCCAGGAATAGGTACAGTGCGGGCTCCCAGCCCCACGTAGTCTGAAGCATGGCCTACACCTCCCCTATCAGCAGGCACGAAGGCGCGCCGGCTTCCCCTACAGGAACGGCAGTCTTGCCCTGCTTCTCCGCCAGCGCATACAAATCGTCGAGCGGCCCGTACTCAAGCGCACCGAACTTGCAGGCGCGCACGCAGTAGGGCTCCTCCCCCGGCGCCACGCCGGCATCCAGGCAGCAATCGCACTTGTCCATGGCCACCGAGTTGTAGTTGGGCACCCCATAGGGGCAAGCCTCGAAGCAGTATTTGCAGCCGATGCACACGTCCTTGTTGGTGGACACGATGCCCGCGTCGCCCTTCGTGATGGCGCCGGCAGGGCACACCCGCTCGCAAGCCGGTTCGCCGCAATGCATGCAAGACGTGGACACATAGACGCTCTCGCCGCGGCTGTTCACAAACGTGTTGATGGTGCGGCGGTTGGGGGTGTCCTCGCTCAGGTGGTTGAACTCCCGGCAAGCCGCCACGCACTTCTCGCAATCAACGCACTTGTTCATGTTCACGAGGAAGCCATATTGCACCTCTGCGAGCGATTCGCCCGTCTCGGCGCTGGCAGTGCCGGCCGCGACCGCCGTCACGCCGCCGACGATGATGCAGGCGCCCACCGCCGTTGCGCCACCCAATAGCTGCCGACGGGTCAATGTTGTTTCGCTAGACATTTCCTCCTCCTTCCCTTTCGGTTCCGTCAGAAACCAGAGTCAGCTGCCTAGCGGATTTCCCCGCCGAACAGAATGCCGACATTGGGAAGGTTCTGATACGCCTCGCGCGCCTCTTCGTTGGAAGGGCTGGGCGGAGGAGTTTGACGCTCTTCCAGAGTGATGCACACCACGTCGCGGGCGAAGTAGTTGGCGGAAGTTGCCCCCAGCCACAGCTGGTTGCTGCCACCCACCACCTCGGCGATGGGGGCGCCGTTCACGTCGAACACGATGGGGCAGTAACGGCGAGCCACGTAATCCAAGGGCAGAGCAACCTCGTAGCCGTCGGCGGACGTGAACACGATGGTATTGGCGCCCGCTTCCACCTGGGCGGCGTCCAAGAGCATCTTTACAGAGACGCCGGTCACCTCGGCGTTGCCACTTGCGGTGCCATCCACCGGGTTGCCCATGCACGAACATCCCATGGTAAGCTGCTGCTTGGCAGCAGAATCCGCCAGCTCCTGCATGGTGAACGAATCGGGGTTCTTCACCTGGCCCTTGATCTGGATGGTCCAGTTCTCCGGCAAGGTGGAGTCGTCCTTCACCATGTGACCCTGGCTGTTGCACAGGTACTTGGAAGCCTTCGTAATGGCAGAGATCACCGGCGAGGGCGACACCTCGGTTTGAGTAAAGGCGAAAGTGCCAGCCACCACGGTGGGTCGCACAATGTCAGTCTTGTAATAGGCGCTGTTGGCCTCTTGGGCCACGGCCTGATCCGACGGCGCGTCATCCAGCGGCGCCGCTACCGAGACCCCCGCCGCCATACCGCTCAGCGCGAGGGCGGAAGTGGTCCCCAAAATGAGGGTCTTCTTCAATGTGCTCATCGCACACCTCTCTTTCGTAAGTAGCCGCCCCGCTCCCGAAGCGGCCACAACATCAGCGATTAAAGCGAGCAGGATTACTTAGCGTTGACCATGACTTTGTCCGGATAGTACTGGACGCGCCCATCGCCAGATACCGCACGCACCTGCAGCACATAGGCACCAGGGTCTTCGGGCGTGAAGGTGAAGTACCAGTACACCCACTTTTTCTTGTCCGAGTCGGAAGTGTCGAAGGAAGTCCAGGTGGCACCGCCGTCCATGGAGAACTCAACTGCGGTCACTTGCTCGTTGATGGCGTCAGCGTAGCCTTCGAACGTATAGGGCTGGCCAGCCGGAATGATGAGACCTTCCGGAGTATTGCAAATGGCGCTGTTGGGCTTGTTCTTGAACTCGACCGTCGGATCGCCATTGCCAATCCAGTCGCCCGCACCACCAAACACGCCAGCAATACCAAAGCCTTCATTGTAATGGGGCTCTTCGTCGGTCACCGCGATCTCGCTGATCCAGCGGACAGCCATCGGATAGCTGTGGTCAGGGAACCATACGCGGGCAGGGAACCCCTCCATATAGTCCAGCATTTCGCCCTCTACTTGATAGATAATCCAACCGCCTTCGCTGGCGAGGTTCTCCAGAGTGTTCGCGAATCCAGAGCAATCATCGGCGCCGTAAGGCATGATCGTGGTAGCACCTTCTTGGACCCCCGCCTTCTCCAGAAGCCAAGAAATGGGAACGCCGGTCACTTCGGTGTTGCTCAGAAATTCTCCGGAAGGAGGATTGATGATGCACTGCTCGGAGCTGACGAACGTCTCAGAAGGGGCTTGCTCGATAAGCTCTTTCAGGGTGATGGTAAACGGATTGTCGACCATGCCCGAAACAGTGATCTCCCAATTATCAAACTCTTCTTGGCTCGGTTCCTTGTCCTCGAAGCCAGCGTTTACGCCGTAATCAAGGGTATCCTCGATAGCCGCGATGCCGCCGATAGAGTCTCCCATGGGCCACCAGGTATTAGCCAGATTGCCACCGCGAACATCCTGATCGTAGGTGAAGTCGCCTTGAACGTTCTCGACTGCGCTAATGCCGGACAGAACATCGTATTTCGCCACATCCCAGAGCAGCATACCCTCACCGTCCGCCGTTGCCGAATGGCAAGACATGCAATCACCCTTGAAGCTCTCGCGACTATGGATGCCATGAATGAGGCTACCGAACTGATTCTGAAGGCCATGCATCATCCGGTCGCTCTCGTTATGGCAGGGAAGGCAAGTCTCCACGTCAACATTTGTTCCCATGCCATTGCTCAGTGGAAAATGTTTGTAGGTCATATTGGCAACAACTTCCGCCAACCCTTCGCTGTGGCAAGAGTCACATCCGCGGTTGTCCGCGTTCAGAGAGAAGGTGTTGTATGCAGTTTGAGCACCGGGGAACACGCTATCCTCCCCTGATTCAGGAGTGCGCTGAACCTGCCGGCCATCTTCCAAAGTCGTAATCTTAGGGGCATAATCCTGGGTCTTCTGATCCATGTACTCATAAATTCCCGCAAGCCCCTCGGTCTTAGCGATCTCATTAACATTCTCTACGTCAACCGCTTGCTCGGCTGGCAGCTGTTGCTGGTCTTGGCCGACATCCGGCACGCAGGCGGCGAGCGACAACCCCACCACGCCGCAGACTACCGCCGCGCACAAACTCCTTTTCCGCACGATAACCTCCTTCTCTTGAATTATGAGCTATCTGCTCACGGAGGAGAATATCATAAATCCTAAGGCTTTGGTATAGTTATCCTACTTTTGTAGGAAACTTTTTCCATTGCGAAAAGAGTGACCAGTTCAGAAGCAATGTCGAAAATACCACTCACCTAGGATTCTTTTCTACTTCGGCTCCAACCAGATGCAGCTTACGAGGTTTTCTTCGCAGATTTGCTGGAGCCTGCGGTCGAGGGTGAAGAGCGTGGCACCAGTGCGACGGGCTCATCGCCCTACAGCTTGCCCAGTTTGCCGAGGCCTTCGAAGGCTTCGGGCAGGACGCTGGGGATCACCGCGGTGCCGCCGCGTTCTTTCGCGAAATCGGCCACGAAGCTCATGGCTGACTAGTCTCGACATTCTTTCTTGCAAATAGTATTATTCAAGATCATTAATATTATGCTAGAAAGGCCATGATGGACAAATTCGAACTTCAGAAAACGCTCCTTGAGATTGACGAAGAGGCTGCGCTCACCATCGGAATTCAGGAGCCACGTCCTGTCGTGATCGTTATTGGGGGAGCTGCGTTCGTACTGCGAGATTTGACAAAACGGCCGAAAACGCATGACGTGGATATTCTGCATGCAGACGATGCTCTTCGGGAGATCCTCGCTTCGTACCCTGTCGTAAACAGCGCAGCTGCTGCCTATACGGATCAAATCCCCTATAACTTCGAAGATCGGCTAGAGATTCTCGATATTGGTGCGCGAGCCATTACGTTCGCCACGCCTTCAGCAGAGGACCTCGTCGTCATGAAGCTCTATGCGGAGCGACCAAATGATGTGACAGACATCGACGACGCCGCTTCGCAGGGGCGCCTTGACTGGGAATTGCTAGCAACCCTCGTCCTCGACGACAATGAGGCAAAGGCTTCGGCCCTCGCCCCCCGACGATATCGTGAGATGGTTGGGGCATACGAGCGCTTCTGCAAAAGGAACGGAAGATGAACCTTACGTTCAAAGGATTCCTGCGGGCCTACTGTCGAGAGCTCACGGGCCTCGAAACCGACAATCTGAAAAGGCTCATAAGTCGTGTCGTCAACGAGGCGCCTGCGGCCGCTGAAACGGTTATGGCATTTGCGGCTGTTCAGGGCAAGGCAGAATACGCGGCTACGCTCGCCAGAGGGTCTTGGCTCGAAGAAGGCTACGGCAAATTCCTGGCCGAATACGCGGCTTTTGATAGCGTCGAGAGCTATCTGGCATCGGAAAGCGCCCCCGACCGCTATCGAAAAGTCTGGAGGGCTTACCTCGCAAAACGGGACGCGGTGGTGGCGGATCGCCGCGTTAGCGCGCTCATGAGGGAAAAGACCCGCGCATTAATGGGCCAGAGCGGACTTACGGTTTACAAACTCTGCAAGGCGCTCGGCCTCAACAAGGGCAACGTCTATGCCTATCTGAACAAGGGGGACACCAGCAAGGTGAGCCGCGCCACTGCGCGACGCATTATGGAATTTGCCGAGGGCAGCGCCAGCTAAACCCCGCCACTCTACAGCTTGCCTAGTTTGCCGAGGCCTTCGAAGGCTTCTGAGAGGACGCTGGGGATTACCACGGTGCCGCCGCGTTCTTTCACGGAGTCGGCCACGAAGCTCATGGCGCGCAGCTGCAGGGCGGCGTCTTTGTTGCCGTAGGTTTCGGCCGCCTCCACGAAGATGTCGGAGACTTCCCGCTCCACTTCCGCCAGCATCACGCGAGCGTTGCTCTCCCGCTCGGCGCGGGCCTCGGCGGAAAGGGCCTCCTGCAAATCTTCCGGTACCTCGATGTCGCGAATCTCCACCGCCAGCACCGTGATGCCGTACTCGCTGGTCTTCTTTTCCAGGATCTCCTTCACCTCGCGGTCGATCTGGGTGCGGCGGGTGGACAACTGCGCAATGGTGACCGCGCCCATCACGTCCCGCAGGGTGGTCTGCGCCACCCAATACACCAGGCGCACGTAGTTCTTCACTTCCGAGCAGGCCTTTTCTGCGTCGAAGATGGCCCAGAAGAGCACCGCATCCACATCAACCGGCACCAGGTCGGCCGTCAGGACGTGCTCTGCTTTGAAGGCGGTGGAGCGCATGCGGGTATCCACGGTGGCGGTGACGGAATCCAGCAGCGGCACCATAAAGAACAGGCCCGGGCCGGCCACTCGGTGGAACTTGCCGCCGCGCAGCACCACCGCTCGCTCCCATTCCAGAATGACATGGGTGCAGCTGAACAGGAGTGCCGCCGCCACAAGGCCCACCAGCCCCAGCACGGGCAGTTGCGTTAGCAGCGCCACGACAGCAAAAACGACGAACAGACCCACTGCCAACGAGCAGCGCAGTACCATCGTGCCGCCACGACTCGTAGTAGTCTCGTCGAATTGCGCCTCGTGGAGAATGATCTCGTCCTCGGCGGTAAAGTCGCTCGGTTCGTCGAAATACGATTTCTTGTCTGCCATGACGGTGCCCTCCTCTGGCCTCGCACGGACAATTGCACTTGCAGTTTGGTCGCTGGGGCCCTACTCCCCCAGCCCTTCGAGCGCTGCTTCCACGCGGGACAGCACGTCCCGCTTCGTCAGACCCGATTCCCGCGCCACACGGGCCAGCCCTTCCACCATGGCGTCCACCGGCGACGGCGGCATTTCCAGCGCATCGCGGTCGATGTCGGCAATGGTGGAACGACGCCCGCGGCCCGCGTTGATGAGGCCGTCGGTTTCCAAGTCTTGATAGACCTTGTGAATGGTGTTGTGGTTCACGCCCAGGTCAACCGCTAGCTGACGCACCGTGGGCAAGGTGTCACCGGGGCGCAGCTGCCCCGAACGGATGAGGAAAATGATGTAGTTGCGTATCTGCACCCACACGGGAACGCCGGAAGTGTCGTCCACCTTCAAAGCACCAAACACGCAGTCACCTCATAAAAGTATCCCTGAACCGTAGGACACAGGATACCACAAGTGTGGGATAGTTAAGCAGAAGCGCCCACCATGACGGCGGGCGCTTCGGAAAGATCCTTCGCTACGCTTAAGGATGACGATGCTACAGCAGGCGCAGGTCTACTTCCTTGAGCTGGCGGGCGGTGACTTCGGAGGGGGCTCCGGTCATGGGGTCAGAGGCGCTGGAGGTCTTCGGGAAGGCGATGACGTCGCGGATGGAGGGCTTCTCCGCCAGCAGCATGATGAAGCGGTCCAAGCCCAGGGCAATGCCGCCGTGGGGTGGGGCGCCCAGCTCCAGCGCGTGGATGAGGTGGCCGAACTTCTCGTCGATCTGCTCGTCGGTCAGGCCCAGACGGCGCAGCACGCGGCGCTGTTCGTCGGCGTTATGAATACGGATGGTGCCGCCGCCCAGCTCGTAGCCATCCATCACCAGGTCGTAAGAGTAGCTGCCGCACTCCAGCGGAGCGTCCTCGATCTTGTCCAGATCCTCGCGCAGCACCTGCGTGAAGGGATGATGCTCGGCAGAGTACTTCTTCTCTTCCTCATCGTACTTGAACATGGGGAAGTTCACCACCCACAGAAGCGCATGGCCCTCGCGGGGGACGTTCAGCGCCTCAGCCATGTGCAGGCGCAGGGCGGAGAGCACGGCGTTGGCCACTTCCGGCTTGTCCGCAGCGAACAGCAGCAGGTCGCCCGGCTCCACGTCCATCTCGGCCTTGAGAGCGGCCCACTCTTCGTCGGTGAAGAACTTCTTGATGGGGCTCTTCTCCTGGCCGTCGGTGGTGAACGCCACCCAGGCCATGCCCTTGGCGCCGTTGTCGGCGGCAATGTCGGCCAGCTTCTCTACCTCGCCGCGGCTCCAGTCGCCGGCGCCCTTGGCGTTGATAGCCTTCACCACGCCGCCGGACTGCGCCACGCTGGCGAACACCTTGAAGCCGGTGTTCTTCACCAGGTCGGTGATGTTGTGCAGCAGCATGCCGAAGCGCACGTCGGGGCGGTCGCAGCCGTACTTGTCCATGGCCTCCTGCCACTGCATGCGCTGCAGCGGGAACTCCTGGGCCACGCCCACTTCGGGGAGCACTTCGGACATGACGTCTTCCATCATGTCCATCACGTCGTCGCCCTCCACGAAGCTCATCTCAATGTCGAGCTGGGTGAACTCCGGTTGGCGATCGGCGCGCAAGTCCTCGTCGCGGAAGCAGCGGGCAATCTGATAGTAGCGCTCGATGCCCGCCACCATCAGCATCTGCTTGAACTGCTGGGGGCTCTGGGGCAGCGCGTAGAACTTGCCGGGGTTGGGGCGGCTGGGCACGATGTAGTCGCGCGCGCCCTCGGGAGTGGAGTTCGCCAGGATGGGGGTTTCCACCTCGAAGAATCCACGCTTGTTGAGGGCGGTGCGCAGCGCCTGGGCGGCGGTGTGGCGCAGCTTCAGGTTCGCCAGCATCTCGGGGCGGCGGATGTCGATGTAGCGCCACTTCATGCGGGTGATCTCGTCGGTCTCGATGCCGTCTTCAATGGAGAAGGGCGGCGTGACGGACGTGTTCAGCACCTCCAGCTTGCTGGCCAGCACCTCGATCTCGCCGGTGGCCATGTTGGGGTTCACGGCTTCGGCGGCGCGGGCGCGCACCTTGCCGGTCACGCGCAGCACGTACTCGCGGCCCAGATGCTCGGCCGCGGCGAAGTCTTCGGCGGAAACGCAATCCGGGTCCACCACGATCTGGGTGTAGCCCTCGCGGTCGCGCAGGTCCACGAAGATAAGGCCGCCGTGGTCGCGGTTGTGCCAGGCCCAGCCGCACAGCACCACTTCGCCGCCCACGTCCTGAAGGCCCAGCTGGCCGCAGGTGGCGGTATGCATGCAATACTCGTTGATGTAATCGGTCATCGCCATTTCCTCCGTTATGGGGTTCTTCCAAACCGGGCTATTGTACCGCTCCCCCGCCCTGGCGCCGCCCTCTATTCCCAATACGTTGCGAAAAAGAAGGCCGACTCCGAAGAGCCGGCCTTTGTTGGCGGGGAGATCCTTCGACTGCGGGCTTCGCCCTCCGCTCAGGATGACAAGGGAGAAGCAAGCACTCGTCTCCTGGCAGGGAAAGATCCTTCGCTTCGCTCAGGATGACGAAAGGGGCGGACAGGCCTGCAGGCAGCAAAGTCAACCAGCCAGCGGGGCGGGGCGGCCCTCACCAAGCGAGTTCCGCAGCGCAGCGAGGACTGTCTGAGCGACTGAGGGTTGCCCCGCCCCGCCGCCCCGCGGAGAGTCCCCAGCCCTTCGTTACTCAAACCGCGAGATGAAGTTCTCGACTGCTTCCATGGATTCTTCGGGGTGGGTTACGCAGGACATGTGAGGGGCTCCGGCGATGAGGGTCCACTCGCAGCCGGGGATGAGGTCCACGCCCTCCTTGATCACCAGCGGCGACCCTTCGTCGTCGGTGCCGGAAAGTGCCATGCAGGGCACCTTGATGTTCTTCACGCCCTCGCGCACGTCCCAGTCCTTCATCTTGCCGGTGACCACGAATTCGCTCGCGCCTTGCATCACCATGTAGCACTCGCCGGTGCCCTCAACCTCGTCGATGAGGTACTGCGGGTAGTCCTTCTCGTAGAGGCCGGTCACGTGGCGCTTGTAGTACTCGTCGTAGGCGGCCTTGGCCTCGGGGGTGTCGTAGTTGCCGGTGCGCTCGGCTTCGGCAATGGCGTCCTGCATCTCCTGCGGCATGTACTTGATCAGGCGATTCGCCTCGTCCAGCCAAGTCTGGATGCGCACGGGCGAGGAGTTGATCACAAACGAGTTCACGCCGGTGTCGTCCTTCATCATGCACAGCATTCCCAGCATGCCGCCCCAGGAGTTGCCGAACAGGTGAATGTCGTCCAGCCCCAACGCCTCGCGCACGGCGTAGAACTCGTCCACCCACAGATCGTAGTTGTAGAAGTCGTCCTCCTGATGAGGGATGTTCGACTTGCCGCAACCGATCTGGTCGTAGAACACAATCTGGCGGCCGTACTTGTCCGCCATCTCGGCGTAGGGCAGCAGGTAGTTGTGAGTGCAGCCGGGGCCGCCGTGCAGAATCAGCAGCGTCTTCTTGCCGGGCTGATTCTCCCCCACAATCTTCACGTAGGTCTTGAATCCCTTGTAGTCCACGTACTCTTCGCGAATTTCCGCCATGACACATCCTTTCCCGATGCGCGAATACAGCAGCGCCCCTCGCATGCGGAGGGGCGCCAAACTCACAAGCTTGCCAGTGCGCTACACTTCCAGATTCTTGAAAGCGTCAGGCACTTCCTTGTAGCCCTTCGACTTCACCGCGCCGATGACCAGGCCGATGATCAGCCAGGTGATGCCTACCACGTAGGTGGGCACGTCGAAGCCGGTGAACACGAACAGCAGAATGCCGATGCCGAGCCAGGGGCAGATGAGGTACTTCACAATGTCGCCGAAGGAGTTGCGCTGCTTCTCCTTGATGAAGAAGTACAGGAACACGGCGAAGTTCAGCAGGATGAAGGACGACAGGGCGCCGAAGTTCACGAAGCGGGACAGCATGACCATGTCGCCGAAGAACGCGGTGACGATGAGGGCCAGACCGCCCAGCACCAGGGCCGCCACGTAGGGGGTCTGGTACTTCGGATGCACCTTGCCGAAGAAACGCGGGATCACGCCGTCGCGGCCCATGGAGTAGAGCAGGCGGGCGGACGCGGTCTGGGCGTTCATGATGTTGGCAATGCCGACGGCCACGATGTTGACCACCAGCAGGATGTTGCGCAGCCAAATGCCGCCCGCGGCCTCGGCGGCGTCGAAGAAGCCGGTCTCGATGGAGATGTTCTCCCAGTCGGGCTGGATGAGGGCGGCCACGTAGGTCTGGGCCACGAACACCACAACCATGATGCACAGGGCGATGATGATGCCCTTGCCGATGTTCTTCTCCGGCTGATAGGTTTCCTCGGCCAGGGTGGACATGCCGTCGAAGCCCAGGAAGGACAGGCAGGCAATGGACACGGCCATGGCGATGAAGTGGGCGTCTACCTCGTCGCTCCACAGGGGCGCGGTGGAGAACTCGCCGTAACCGCCGCCGCCCAGCACGAAGTTGGTGCCCAGGGCGATGAAGGCGATGACCGCCACAATCTCGATAACGAAGATGATCCAGTCAATGCCCTTCGACATGGAGATGCCGCGGATGTTCACGAAGGTGTTGAACACGACGAACACCACAACCCACAGGTACCACGGGCTTCCCGGCACCAGCGCAACGCCCCAGTTGGCCACCATGACCAGGAGCAAGGCCGGCACGAACACGTAGTCCAGCAGGATGAGCCAACCGGCCACAAAGCCCACATGGGGATTGATGCCGCGCTGCACGTAAGAGTACACCGAGCCCGCGATGGGGAACTTCTTCGACATCCACATATAGGAAAGCGCGGTGAAGCTGATGGCGATGAAGCCCACGATGTAGACGAGCGGGGTCATGCCGTGGCTGTTCTGCTGAATCTCGCCGTAGATGGACTGCGGCGCGATGATCACCATGAACAGGACGCCGTACAGAATGACGTCGCGCAGCTGGAGCCCGCGCTTGAGCTCCTGCTTGTAGCCGAACGCCTCGATGTCCTCACCGAGGCCGATGGTCGGCTCTTGGATAGATACCTTGTCGGCCATGCTATCCCTCCTTTTCCCTAAGCGGCTCCCTGCCGCTTCTTGCAACGCGATTTTCCGAAAGGAAGAACGACGCCGGGAACGCTCGCGCTTCCCTTCTGAAAATCGAACGGGCAAATTATGACCCCCATAACACAATTATGGGGGTCAGAGCAAAAGAGTTTCCCGTACTAGGGTATTTTTTTCCGCTTTAGCGGAGCAAAGCGCACCCCTAACCCTCCAGCCCCACGTCATCCTGAGCGGAGGCCGTAAGGCCGGAGTCGAAGGATCTCCGCAGCTGGGTGAGATCCTTCGACTGCGCGCTTCGCGCTTCGCTCAGGATGACAATTGGGCGGAAGAGACCGTTTTACCCTACCAGCGGGGGGAATTGGGGGAGCTTGGGCGTGCCGATGCGCAGGGACAGCTGCACTTCGCAGGGTTTGCAGCCTTGGCTGATCTGCACGTCGGACTGGATGGACATGTACATATAAGTGTCGGTGGCGTCCCAGCCGGTGATGCGCATGATGAGGCGCTGCATCTCTTTGGAGGCGTTCATGACCGCCTCGTTGTACTCCTGCCCGCTGGCGTTCACATACCAGCGGCCCTCGGCGCCGAAGGTCTCCAGCACGGGCCAGTGCAGCTCGAAGTTCTTCAGGACGTCGACCCGCACGATGATGTGGGCGGGAATCTCGATGCCAGTGCCGCACAGCTCGCCGTCGCCCATGGCGGCGTGCACGTCGCCCATCTGCAGCAGCGCGCCGGGCACACGCACCGGAAAGTACAAGCGGGTGCCTTTGGTGATCAGGTGGTTGTCCATGTTGCCGCCGTGGGCGCCCACGTAACCGTCGATCACGTCCTCGCCGTCGGGTGCGGTGCCAATGACGCCGATCATGGGGTCGATGGGGAACTTTACGCCGTTGAACTCGGCCATGCCGTCGCGGATGGGCACCTTCTTGGAGCGGTACGGCGTGCCCTCGAACAGCGGGCCGCAGTGGTCGTCGGTGGCCACGGTGCCCTCGTCCGCCACCTGGATGTCGTAGATATCTACGATCAACACATCGCCCGGCTCGGCGCCTTCCACGAACACCGGTCCGGCGGCGGGGTTCGCGCCGTCGTAGCCGTAATCGAGGCTAGCCATGGTAATGGACTCGTCGGTGATGCGGTTCGAGAAGCAGTCCTTCGTGTTGAACTGCAGCACCTCCCCCGGCGCTGCCACCGCCACCGGCTTGTTGTCCTTGGAAAACGCATAAACCTGGTCTTGAATCACCTGCATGAGAGCTCCTTTCGAGCACTTGTCATCCTGAGCGAAGGCCGAAACCAACACCCTGTTGTCATCCTGAGCGAAGCGGCGCAGCCGCGTAGTCGAAGGATCTCCTCAGCTGGGTGAGATCCTTCGACTACGGCCTTCGGCCTCCGCTCAGGATGACAATGGGAGTTGAAGCTGCGCGCTCCGCTCAGGATGACGAGAGGGCGGGTTTGTTACAACAGTTGGAAGTCGAGGGCTTCGAGGACGTATTTGGGGACCATGAAGCGGACGGTTTTCTCCGGGTCCACCATCTGGCACACCTGCACGTCGGCCACGAGCGACATCAACATGATGATCTCGTCCTTGCCACGGCCGGTGCGCTCGTGGATGAGGTCCACCATTTCGTGCACGGCGCGGTCGGCCGCCGCGTCCAGGCTCTCGGCAGAAGCGATAATGCCCAAGTGCGTCTCGTTCTCGATGATGGGGTCCACCAGCGAAAGCTCCGGCAGCGCCGTCAGCTTCACCGTGGCATGGCCCGCCGCCTCGGCGCCGGACACGGACACCTCGCCGTCGCCCATGACCGCGTGCATGTCGCCCAGGCCGAAGAGCGCCCCTTCCACCGCCACGGGGAAGTACAGGGTGGCACCGGCGGTGATGGCGGTGTTGTCCATGTTGCCGCCGTGGCTGCCGGGGGTGCCGCAGTTCACCGGCTCGCCCGCCGGCGCCACGCCGATGACGCCAATCATCGGCCGCAGCGGAATGGACAGCCGCTCGTCCCACACCAGGTGGTCGCCCTCAATAGAGCAGAGCTTGGTGGACCAGGCGTTGAAGCAATCGCCGCACACACCCTCCCCTTCGCCGGTGCACGAAGCGGTCTGGCCATCGAATTCAATAGCCTGAATCTCCACCTTCAGCGCGCCGCCGGGCACCGCCCCTTCCACAAAGATAGGGCCGGTCGCGGGGTTGATGCGATCCCAGTCAATTTCGTCCAGCACATCTTCGGGGGTCTGCACCTGATTGCCGAAGCAATCCTTCGTGCGAATGCGCACCGTTTCCCCCGACGCCACCGTCAGCGCCGGCTCGGCCGCACGGTCAAACGCATACAGAACGCGCTCGTCTCCCAATTCCACCATGAGTTCTCTCCTCCCATTGGAGCCTGCATCACCGCTGCATGTTTCGCGGAATGGTGGAAATATTACCAGAATGCGCGCTATTTCTTTGCGGCAGGGGCCTTGCCCACTTCCCGGTAGCACTCCTGGCGCAGCTGGCGCTTGATGACGCCGCGGCAAAGCACGATGATGACGGGAATGGCGATGGCGAATACCGCCCCCATGTCGAAAGCGGCCGGGGCACCAAAGCCGTCGATCATGAAGCCGGCGGCGGAGGGCCCGATGGCCATACCGCAGGTGGCGCCGGCATTCACCCAGGTGATGCCTTCAGTGAGCCGCTCGGTAGGCACGGCCCGTTCCGCCGTCGCGTTGACCACAATGAGGAAGGGCGCGTAGAAGGCGCTCGCCACCACCGAAACGCACAGCAGCGTTCCCATGTTGTCGATGATGAACATGGCCCCGAAGGTGACGCCCAGCAAAATGGAAGCAACTATCAGCTGGCGGTGCTGCGGCGACCGGAAGCGGAGCATGCCGAAGATGAACCCGGACACCATGGACACCACGGCCGAGGTCATAAGGGCGATGCTGGCAATGTTGGGGTCGCCCAGCTCTTCGGCAAGCCCCACCGTGGTGGAGTCGTAAACGCCGAACATGGCTCCCATAAAGGTCATGGCCACAAACAGCACGCGAATGACCGGCGAAGTGAGCAGCAGGGCGCGCTCCTTTTTCGGTGCCGCTGCCGAAACACCCTCGGAAGCAGAGGCCCCCGCGGCGGGCGAAGCGGCGCCCAGCATCGGCTTCGGCTCGCTCCCCTTCGCAAAGAACAAAATGACCGTGCCGGCCACCAGGGCAATGGCCCCCGCCATCATGCCCGCCACCGGCGCAATGGAGCTGGCCAGCGCGATGGAAATGGAGGGGCCGAACATGAAGCCGATGTCGTCCAGCACGCCCTCGTAGGAAAACATGGTGCGCAGGTCGGGCGCGTGCTCGCCCAACTGGCCGGAACGGATAAGGTGGGTCCACCGCGCCCGCGCCAGGGCAGGAGCGCTGGGCACGAATCCCATAAGCACCGCGCCCACGAAACAGAACCACTCAGGTCCGCCCAGGGCAATGTTGCCCACCAAAAGCGAGAAGCCCACCACCGTGACGGCGGTGGCGAAGGGCACCACGCGGCTTTGTCCGAACCGGTCCACCAGGCGCGATACCTGCGGCGAGACGATGAACGTGACGATGGCGATGATGGAGGACACCGCACCTGCCAGCAGAAACGAGTAGCCGGACAGCGTGATCATGGTCACGGTGCCCACGTTCATCATGTACTGGTAGAAGCGCATGAGGAAGCAGGCAATATCGAACCCATGGGCCGGCCGCACCCGCAAAATATCCTTGTAAACACTCGGATTAACTGCCCCCATAACGCCTCCTTCTGTGTTTAGAACACGACGCCAAGGCCGTTGGCTACGAGGCCCCAGAATACCCCTGTTACGTAAAGGCAAGCGATGATCTTCACGTTCTGAATGGCCGGGCGGTTAGAGCGCACCAGCACCAGGAGGCCCACGCCAGCGGCGGTCAGCAGGCCCGCCAACATGGCACCGGGCGCCAGCACCCCTTCCAGGTACAGCTGCGCAATGACCACGCTGGCCGCGCAATTGGGAATAAGCCCCACCAGCGCCGAGGCCAGCACCGCCAGAATCGGACTCGCCCCCAGGAACTGGGCGAGGGCGTCCTCCCCCACCACTTCCAGCACGGCGTTCAGAACGATAGTGATGATGAAGATGAAGAGCGTCACCGTAAGCGTATGCTTGAGGGCGCTCTTGACGATGCCGCCCCACCCATGGTCGTGGGAGTGATCGTGGGCGTGAGCCGTGGGGAGATCCTTCGACTCCGCGGCTTCGCCGCTCCGCTCAGGATGACAATGGGAGGAACTGGCTTCGCCGCTCCGCTCAGGATGACAATGGGAGGTGGCAGCTTCGCTGCAATGGGCGGCATCGGCTTCGCCGTGGGCGTGCTCGTGCTTTTCTATTTCCTCTACTGGGAGGGGCTTGGCGGTGTCGGCGAGTTCTTGGGCCAGGGCGTCGTCGGTGTGTTGGTAGGCCAGTTCCGGGTTCTGCTTGCAGGTAGCGCAGTCATCGTCGCAGCCGCAGTTGTCCTGAGCGCACAGCTCGTGAATGCGCAGCTTGTCCTTGTCGCGGCGCAAAAGGCGCAGGCCGGCATCCACAATAAAGCCCATCACCATGCCGATGACCACCTTCGCCCCCATGATGGAGAGGATGGTGTTGGGTGCTACGTTTTCCGCCAAGAAGATGGGCAGCATCTCGTCTGACGTCGACAGGAACACCGCGAACATGGTGCCGAGCGTGATCACGCGCCCCGCATAAAGCGTAGCCGAAGCCGCCGAAAAGCCGCACTGGGGCACCACGCCCAGAAGCGCGCCCACCACCGGCCCCGCCGCGCCGGCGTGGCGAATAGCCTTCTGGGTGCGCTCCCCCGTCTTGTGCTCCAGCCACTCCATAGCCAGATAGGTGACGAAAAGGAACGGAATAAGGTAAAGCGTGTCGGTGATGGAATGCTCCATCACGTGCTCAGCGATATGTAAGAATTCGTCCATAAGACAGGATTCTAGCCGTTTCCCCAGCCAGCACCGCCAAATCAAGCCAACCCGTAAGAAAACGGGCCCGAAGGCCCTTGCCGTAGCGGCGGGCGGGCACGAGGGGTTTTGCAAACACTCTGAGCACAAACTAAAAAAGTGCCCGCGTTGCGGGCACTTTCCATAAAAGCACGAGGAGCGAAGCGCCTGAGCCGAAGGCAAAGAAGCGAAAGCGGGTGTTTGTAAAACCCCTCGCGCACGCCCGTCGCGGACAGGTCCCTCTACCTCCCTACGAGATATGTCCCAAGAAGTTTTTGGTTCGTTCGCTCTTAGGATGGTCGAACACTTCTTCCGGCGTTCCCTCTTCCACGATGACACCGCCGTCCATGAAGATGACGCGGTCGGCCACATCGCGCGCAAAGCCCATCTCGTGGGTGACCACGATCATGGTCATGCCCTCGCGGGCCAGATCCTTCATGACGCCCAGCACGTCGCGCACCAGCTCCGGGTCGAGGGCGCTCGTGGCCTCGTCGAACAGCATCACGTGGGGACGCATGGCCAGGGCGCGGGCAATGGCCACACGCTGCTGCTGGCCGCCGGAAAGCTCGGAGGGCATGTAGTCGACGCGCTCGCCGAGCCCCACCTTCCCCAGCTCTTCCACGGCAATGGCCTCAGCCTCTTCCTTCGAACGCTTCAGCACCTTGCGCTGGGCCAGCATCACGTTTTCCTTAGCGGACAGATGCGGGAACAGGTTGAAGCTCTGGAACACCATGCCGATGCCGGTGCGCAGCTTGTTGATGTCCTGCTTCTTGTCGGTGATGTCCTTGCCTTCGAAGTAGATATGGCCGCCGGTGGGCACTTCCAGCAGGTTGATGCAGCGCAGCATCGTGGATTTGCCGGAGCCAGAGGGGCCCAGCACCACCACTACTTCGCCGCGGCGCACGTCCACGTTCACGTCGCGCAGCACTTCCGTGTCGCCGAAGCTCTTCTGCAGGCCCTGGATGGAGACGATCACATCCGGATCCAGCTGCGGCGCCGGCTTGGCGGAGGACACCTTCACGGAAGTGGCGGCCATCTGGGCGGAGATCTCCTCCACCTTTTCGCTCACCTTATTCACGAGCGTCCCCCTTCCCATCCTTGTCGTCGCGACGGGCCTTGTGGCGCTCCGCCTTCTTCTCCTGCGCGTAGAGGGCTCCCTCAGGACTGATGGCGAAGCTCTCGGAAAGGCGCATGCTGGTGGTCATGTCGGCATCGCCGTCGGTAGCCACCGCGCGCATGGCCACCGGGGCCGGCTCGATGACGCCCGCCGCCTCCGCCTGGGCACGGGCCTTCTTGCGCTTGCGGCTGCCTTCCGCCAGGCGCTTCTCCATGTGGTTGATGGCACGGGTGGCGGGAATGGTCACGATGAGGTAGAAGATGGCACCCACGATGTAGGGGGTCATGTTGCCGGTGGCGGCGGTGATGATGCGCGCGTTGGAGATGATCTCGTACACGCCCACCGCGGCCAAGAGCGACGTGTCCTTGTACATGAGGATAAACTCGCTGGTCATGGTGGGGATAACACGGCGCACCGTCTGCGGGATGATGACGTGCAGCATGGTCTGGGCACCATTCATGCCCAGCGAGCGCGATGCCTCGAACTGCCCCTTCGGAATGGACTGGATGCCGGCGCGGAAGATTTCCGCCAGGTATGCGCTGGAGTTCAGCACCAGCACGATAATGCCCATGGCGAAGCCGGAGATGTTCACGCCCATCTGGGGCAGGCCGAAGTAGGCAATGTAGATTTGCAGGAACAGCGGCGTGCCACGGATGATGTTGATGTAGCAGGAGGCGATGCCGCAGAGGATGCGGTTTTTCGCCATGCGCATAAACGACCACATAAGGCCCAGCGGAATGGCCAGCGGGAAGCTGATGATCACCATGGCCAGCGCCAACAGCCAGCCGGAGAACACCGCCGGCACCGAGGTGACGGCAATGGCGGGATCGAAGAACAGGTGCAGGAACTTCACGCTGTTCCAAGCTTGCACGGCCGGCTGATCGTTCAGCCACACCGACAAGCTCTCGGCGGCGGTGGTGCCCACCACGGTGATGGACTTGCCGCTATCGGGAATGTCGAGGGTGGCGCCGTCAGCGAGCGTGTAGGTGCCCGCCACGGGGAAGGTGCCGCCCGCAGGGGGCAGCACGCACTCGTTGAACTCCAGCATCACCATCTGGCCGGGCTCGGTGGGCTCGCCGAAGATCACCTCGGCCTGGGAGCCGTTGACGTTCACCGTCCATTCGGTGTCCAGGCGCTCGGTGCCGGAGAGCACGGTCACCTTCACATTGGCGGCGTCGACCACGCTGCCCTCGGGAAGGTCCAGCGTGAGGGAGGAAATGGATTCGTCTTCAGAGGATTGCCCCTGCCAGGTAACGCGGGTGGGGGTGCCGCCCATAACCTCGTTGCCGCTGTCCTGGTTCGATTTCGCCGTCCAGCGCTCCGTTTCCATGGCGAAGGCGGGGCAAGCCGTCGCCGCAACCAGCAGAAGCGCGCAGAACAGAGCCGCAAGGACGGCAAGAAAGCCGAAGCGGGTGCTCCGGCTTTCCGACTCAAAGGGCTCTGTCGAGTAGATCTTAAGCACCGAACCACTTCTGGACGAGCTGATCGTAGGTGCCGTTGGCCTTGATGGCGGCGATGGCCTCGTTCAGGGCCTTGGTGAGGGCCGGGTTGTCCTGGCTCACGATGATGGCGTACTGCTCACCGGTGGGCACTTCGGCAATCACTTCGCAGTCCTGATAGGCGTTCAGCACGTAGTACTGCACCACGGGCAGGTCGGCCACAACGGCCTCCACCTGGCCGGAGTCCAGCGCGGCGAACACGCCGGTCATCTCGTCGAAGGCCTGCACATCGGCGCCCGGAACGTTCTCCATGGCCCACTCGTAGCCGGTGGTGCCGGACTGGCAGGCAATCTTCTTGCCCTCCAGCTGGTCGACGGAGGTAATGCCGCCGTCCTTCTTCACGGCAACGCCCTGGTTCACGTCCATGATAACGTCGGTGAAGTCGATCTCCTTGGCACGGTCGGGGGTGACGGTGAAGCCGGAAACGCCCACGTCAGCCTTGCCGCCCGCGGAAATGAGGGGCAGGATGGAGTCGAACTTAATGGTGGGCAGGTAGTTCATCTCCAGGCCCATCTCTTTGCAGAGGGCCTCCATGACGTCCACCTCGAAGCCCTCCACTTCGCCGTTGGTGTTCAGGTTCTCGAACGGCGGGAAGTCCTGAGAAGCGGCGATGGTCAGCTTGCCGGGCTCGACGAGCACCATCTCGTCAGTCGCGGCGTCCTGCTTGTCCGCGGTAGCAGCGTTGTCGCTCGAGGAGCTGCTGCTGGAGGAGGAGCTGGAGCTGCTCGTGGAAGAGCTGCTGTCGCTCGGCTGGGTGGTCTCGCCGGACGAGCATCCGAAGAGACACAGCGCCGCCACCATCATGGCAGCAGCTGCGAATACGGGCCATTTCTTCATGTTGCTTTCCCCTTTCGTTAGGAAACTACGGCCGGGAAAAGCATCCGGCCCTTCCCTCTTTTCTACGAATCCAACGCCCTTTCGGGCATGGATTGAATTATAGGAGCCTCAACCGGGGCCTTGTTGGACGATCGAACCAAAAGGTGCGCGATTCTTTGTCCAACGGGACAAAAGAACAGAACAGGAGGACATATCAATGGAATATGGCTATATTCGCGTTTCCGCAAAAGACCAGAATCCCGCGAGGCAGTATGACGCCCTTCGAGGATTCGGCCTACACGACAATCGGATCTTTATTGACAAAACAAGCGGCAAAGACTTCAACCGCCCAGCCTATAAGCGCATGATTCGCAGACTCAAAAGAGGCGACGTGATCTACGTCACATCAATTGACAGACTTGGCCGCAATTACGAAGAGATAGTCAGCGAGTGGAGGCGCATAACAAAAGACAGGGAAGCACATATCGTTGTGTTGGACATGCCGTTGCTTGATACGCGGCAGGAGCGGTGCGGCATCACTGGCGTCCTGCTGACCGACATCGTGTTGCAGCTTCTTTCTTACGTCGCCCAAATTGAACGAGAAAGCATCCACCGGCGTCAAGAGGAAGGCATCGCAGCTGCCAAGGCCCGTGGGGTTCGCTTCGGGCGTCCCAGGATCGAACGCCCAGCATCATACCCCCAGATAAAGACGGCCTACTCTGAAGGCCTCATCACGCGCAAAGAGGCTGCCTTCCGCTTGAACGTAAGCGCATCGACCTTTGACAATTGGCTTAGGCGCGACGCTTCCGCCTAAGCCGATCCGTATCGATGCCGCCACCGATCTCATTCCCCGTTTGAATGTAATCTCGCATATATCAATGCTTTCCCCGTCATAAAAAGGTAGACATTTTTGACAGAAGAGATTATTGGCCTCGATTTCCCTGCTTTTTTCGAAAAAGACTGATTCAGAGAGAAAAAGCTGGCCAAACAACCCTCCCAATTTAGTCTACTTATTTAGGGAGGTTGCCATGTGCCCTGAAAAAGAGCCATCGAAAATCCAGAGAGTCACACCATTCAAAATCAAATTTAGAGCCAGCGGGCTTTGGCTGACAACGGAGGTTGAAGCAGAAAGCGCCGACGAAGCAGCGGGAATACTTGAGTCGAAATTCAAGGGAATAGAGTTCCTTGAAATCAGCGAATGATTCACGAACCCATCTTATGTCAAGAGATCAGGAAAGGACGCCACATCATGCTTACCAAAATCTCGGAAGGTCTATCGGAAGAAATTGAGCGAAAGACGGGAGTGAAGACAATCGATGTATCGGAACTTGAAAGTTATGTAGACTCCCTCGAGAACCCCAGCGACGGGTTCCCTTTTGCCTTCCTGAACCTATGCCTCTCCCCAACATTTGCAGAAAGCGACTACCAAGACGCGGCAATGCCAACCGGTTGCCGCAGCGCATTTGGACTCGATCGTATCCCCCTCTTCGTCGGATACACCATTAACGTTTTTGGCGGCTCAGCCGAAGAAGCTGACAAAGCTGCGGAGGCAATCCGGAGAGCATTCCCCTCAGGTACGCCAATCACCCTTTCTGCCGGCAAAAACGGATTAACCGTTTCCACATTCTTCGAAATTACGCAGGGACGCCAGCTGCCCGAGAAAAAAGATAACTTCTTCATGGTCTGCTTTACCAACTATTCTAAGCCTGCCACGATCATGCCGGCCACATACTCCAATTCAGCGCTCGATGTGTCGCTCGAAGATCACAACAGGCTTAATGAGCTGCTTGCGATTTACTACTATTACATGACCTTACTTGACATGGATGCTCCCGCAATAATCAAGTACAACTATCCCAAGCTCTTCGAAACAAAGCGTTCTGGGCTCTTTGGTAAAAAACTTGGAGACATGGCTACGAGCGGCCTTTCCAAGGGGCTACAAGGATTAGGAAAGGCCATGAGCGAAATTGCGGGAGCCGACGTCGGCGACGCCCTGCAAGGTATAGCGAACAGCCTGAGTGATGACGTTATTAAAAAATTGGCGCAGGATTATCAAGCTGGCAATCTCCGGAGAAAAGATTTCGAAGACGCCTTCCGAGTAGGAGTCATCCTCGTCCCCGATCTTTACGACAGGACAATGCGACGCGAAGATCTCAGCACGATTCTTGCCGCCATAAACAGCGCTATTGCAGAAGTGGAACAACGAGCCAACGCAATTGCCGACAGCATTGGAATTGCAAGAAACGAGAATGCTGAAGGAGCGATAATGCCCAGAAGCAAACAGGCGGCGCAGATCTATCTGACTACGCTTATCTCCAGCGCAGACAATACTATGTACGATGCGCTTAGTGCCTACAAAGAGCAAGCAGCCAACAATAATAACAGCGGTGCCGGGTTAGGTTCGGTGTTTTCCATGGACGGCGATGGCTTTGCAACTCGCGCAGCAATCATTGGCACAGTGGTCTCTTCAGCAATCGCATCGGGGGGCAGAGGTGGAGCCACGAGACCCGAAAAGCGCGATCTTCTTGGGAGCGCCGGATGCCAAAGAAACGATCCAAGGGTTAAGTATTGTTTAGCATGTCCTATTGCCGAGGGCTGCACTCGCAGCGGCATGTAGCATGAACCCATCGGGTCAAAAGTCTTCATATCGGGCTCAATAGTCGTGAAGAAATCGAGCAATGCCGCATTTCTGAGCGCCGCACAAGCGGCGCTCAGGTCAGAAATTAAGTTGGCGAAACTGCGCCAGCAAGAAAAAGCCCTCCAGAGCAAGAAGCCCACGCCTCCGAAAAAACCCATTCAGCCGCATCGCCCCGCGCCTCCATTCTGTCCAAAACCCTACCCACCCATCATTGCACCCGATTTCGGACTAACTAAATGGCAAAAAACCTGGCGGATCTGCGCCATTATCGGCGCAACCTCAACAATGCTTGCTCTCGCGGCCACCTACATCGCGGGCGGCAGGCTTCTCTCAAATGTTATCTGGATGAGCCTAGGAGCCCTCTTGTTCAGCAATCTTGCTGGCTATAGCTTCCTTCTTGCCGCAGTTTTCTTCCTCGCAGGGCTTCTTACCGAAGATAAGAGGGGGAAAGAGTACATCAGCAGCATAAAGTCGTCAGACGAATACAGAGCTCAATGCGAAAAGGTTGACCACGATAACGAGAAGGCGTTGAAGGCAGCACAAGCCGAGGCCGACAGGCGTTACGAATCGGCGCTCAGTCAATATCGTGATCGGGAAATACCTGACTACCAGAGAGCACTAGCCGAATTCAACGAGACATCTTTATTTCCTTGGAAGGTGGAGCTTCGCACCCTCAGAGAGCAGATTCAAGAACAGGAGGCGCTTCTGCAGAAAGCATATTCCGAGATCCCTATACCTCGAACCTATCGAAATATAATCGCTCTTGAATTCATCGTCTCCTATATGGAATCCTCAAAATGCGACATAGAGCAAGCACTCGAAGCATTCGAACGAGCAAAGATAGAATGGCTTGCTCGCGCTGCGATCGACAGCGATCGAAAGCAAAGATTGGCACTGCAAAACGCCTTAGAGCGACAGGAATCACTAACCAACACGCTCCAAGAACAACTGGAAGAAATCAAGAGAGAATCGCACAAAGCAAAGCAATGGGGAATGACAGGGGCCGCTTTGGCAGGATACGCCGCATACCGAGCAAGCAAGAAGAAGGCATGATTCTTTCGCGAGAAGAAGACAGAATCCGTTAGCGTGCTAAGGCAACATTCGCGTGAGATCTCTCGCGCCATAGATAAAGCGCCGCATTTCAACTACATCATCAATGACCACATAAAAGGCCATATAGCTTCCCACTTCAAACCAATAGTACGGAAGCGGGCGCTCGCGTGTGGTCTTGTAGACTGGGGCAATTGTCGGATTGGATAGGCGCTTGAGAATCTGGGCCTCGACCGAATCGAGCAGCCGTTCGGCCGTCTCGGGGGCTTCAAGCACGTCGGCTATATAGGAAACAGCGGAATTGAGGTCGTCCCAGAAAAGCGGGAGATAGCGAAGCCTATACTGCCCGTGCGCGTCGGCCATGGCGAAGCCCTTCCCGAATCGACCCGAAAACTTCATCGTGACTGTAACGTAATTCGGTCGTAGCGGCTTGAAGGTCAGCAGCGTCTAGAGCCGACTCAACGCTCCCGTTGATGTGCTCAAATTGCTCGATACTCATGACCACCATGGATCCATAGCCGTTCTTCGTGAGAAAGACCGGCCCCCCCTGCTCGACATCGCGCTCGACATCAGAGTAGTGGTTTCGCAGGTCGGAAATAGGTCTAATTACCATTCGGAGGACCACCCTTCAATGCCTATCATTATTTTATCGATATTTTATCCTCTTAGCCTTTCGCCAGTCAAGAGAGCAGTAAAAACGGTTCATCATCGTCGCAGTTCACCCTTGGCAGAAATGCCGCATGTTTCTAAAACGGAAAGGATTAGGCCGATTATGCGTCTAAAACGGAAAATATTTTGGCAAAAATGTAGCTAGAACGGAAAACTCCCAGAACGCAGAAAACCCCCTAGGGAACCCGATCCGTGTTTGCAAGGGTGTTGTAGGGGACGGATCCGAGCTCCCAAGGGGGCTTTCTTTCGGCGAAGGTGTCCTCGCGCCTCGTCATCCTGAGCGCAGCGAAGGATCTTCTCGGTTGCAAATGGGAAGATCCTTCGCGTTGCTCAGGATGACGACATAAAAGCAAGACATTGCTCTCAAGTCAGTGCGGGTGAGCGAGGGCGGGCCCGGTGCCCCAGGTTGCCCCGCGCCGGAGGCCAAGCGTACTTCGGTACGCGCAGCGCCTCTGGGAAGGGGCAAGATAGGGCGCCCGGCCCGTCCGCAGCGCCAAGGGGTTCCGACGGCCGTCAGGCCGTCGGAACTACATTAGCCCTGCCACTTCCTGTCGCGCAGGATGTAGGCGAAGCTGGGGTCGTTGCCGGCGTTGGGCAGGTGGTAGACATCCGCGTCGCTGAAGTCCTTCGCCAGCTCGTCCACCGTGATGCGGTTGCCGGTGTAGAGGTTGTCGTAGGAGCGATCCACGTCGTAGCCGATGGCCGGGGCCTCGAAGGAGCCGATGCCCTTGTCCAGGTCGCCGAAGAAGCGGGCGCGGCCGCCACACTGGATGACGCACTGGGGCAGACCGCCGGCCTGGGTGATCTGATCGCACAGGGTGCACTTCTCCACCACGCGCTCTTCCTCGTTCAGGTAGCGCACACCGTACGGGCAGGCCATCGCGCAGAACTGGCAGCCGATGCACTTTTCCTTGTCCACCTGCACGGTGCCGTCGGCCAACTTGTGGCTGGCCTCGGTGGGGCACACGGAAACGCAAGCGGGGTTCTCGCAGTGCTGGCACTGGACGGGCAGGTAGTACATCTCCACGTCGTTGGTAGCCTGGTAGTTGTCCTTGCGGACGGGGCCGATGCGCAGCACCTTGTTCCAGTAGTTGCCAATGGGCACGTTGTTCACGGCCTTGCAGGCAACCATGCAGGCGAGGCAGCCGACGCAGCGGTTAAGGTCGGTGACGATAGCGTACTGAGCCATGGCTTAGGCCTCCTCTCGAATCGTGTAGTTGGGCAGCCAATCCTTCAGGCGCGGGTCGGAGGCATCGTAAATGATCTCGGTGCCGTCCTCGGGTGCGCAGGGCACCACCTTGCCGTCGGGGCAGTTCTCCGGCGTGGCCTTGTAGATCTTCACCGGAACGCCGCGCATGTGCGAGGAGCCGATGAACTTGTCCTGGCCGTAGGGGTTCCAGATGCACTCGATGTTGGAGAGCAGGCAGCCATGGGTCGGGGCCGGCAGTTCCGGGAACCACCAAGCGTGCTCGGCGTTGGCCCAGCCGGGAGCGATGCCGTGGTAGAGGTCCACCACCTGGCGCACCTTGCCCCACTCGGTCTCGATCCAGGCCCAATCGCCCTGCTCCAGACCCAGCTTCTCGGCGTCCTCCGGGTTGAGCTCCAGGCGCGGCGCCGGCCAAAGCTCGCGGCACCAGGGCAGCTGGCGATGCTCGGAGTGGAAGTAGACCGGGATGCGGCGGCCGGTGGTGAGGATGATCGGGTACTCCTCAAGGTCAATCTGACCACCCTGGGCGGAAGAGGCCGGGGGCTCGTAGTTCGGCATCATTTCCTTGATGACGTCGAAGCGCTGCTCGCCCGCGAACTCGTTGGCCATGTCGAGGCACAGGGTCTCGAACTGCATGGACCAGAAGCTCACCAGGCCATGAGGCGTGGGGCAGCCGAAGTTGTTCATCGGCTCGCCAGTCTCGGGGTTGGTGTTCCACGGAGCGGCGGTGCAAGCGTCTTTGCCCATGCGCATCCAGCCGGTCTCGAAGCGGCGATAGGTGCCCCAGCGGTTCGGCTCGATTTCCTTGGCGTTGATCCAGCCGTTGTCCTGGAAGTCCTGACGGAAGTCCTCCCAGTGCTCCCACTTGCAGCCCGGGTACTTGTCGGAGAAGCCGGTGTTCTCGTTGTGGGCCTGGAACCAGTCCTCCAGACGATCGTCGTGCAGATAGGCGCCCGGCGCGTCGCCAGCGATGTTGGTCCAAGTGCCGTTGGGGTTACCCTTCTTCTCGAGCGCTTCGAAGATGAGGCGGTTGATGTCGTAGTCGAACTTGGTGTCGGCCGGCGGCTCAATGGCGCGCTGGGTGAGGCCGATGCCGCCCGTAGCGCCCTGGGACACGCGGATGCAGTTCAGCTCGGTCCAGTGCTGGCAGGGCAGGATGATGTCCGCCATCTCGGTGCCGGGGTGATGGAACATGTTGATGTCCACCCAGAAGTCCAGCTCCTGCAGCGCCTCCCAGGCAAGAGTTGCGTTGGACATGTTCATGAAGGAGCCGGACTCGTTGATGCCGCCGCGCAGACGGTACTCGCCGTTGCCCTTGCAAGCCTCCCAGATGAGGGTGGCGTCGGCCCATTCGCCGTAGTAGGGCAGAATGGGGAACTTCTCGGCGCCGATCATCTTTCCGTGAACATCGCGCTTGTCCGGGATGTTCATGGGATCCACGTCCACATCGGACAGATAGAACGGCGGGCACATGATCTCGCCGGTCAGGTTGCCCATGCCCTTCAGGGTGTACTTCACTTCCTCGGGCATGTTGGTGCCGGGAGCGGCCGTGGACTGCTCGTCCACCGGGGTACGGGTCAGGCCGCGGTTGCCGGCGGGGCCGTCGAAGTTGCCGGAGGTGTACATGAGGTTAATGACCGCGCGCACCGTCTGGGTGCAGTTGCCAATCTGGTCGGGGGCAAGGTTCAGGTGAATACCGCCGTTGCCGTAGTTCTGGCCCTCGGGACGAGTGAGCCACACGGTGCAGGTCTCCTCGATGAGGCCGGCGTCCAAACCGGTGATCTCGGAAGCCCACTCGGGGGTGCAGTCCTTCACGGAGTTGGCCAGGTAGGACCACACGGGGCGGGCGATGTGCTTAGAGCCGTCAGCCAGGGTAACCTCGTGCTCGCCGTACAGGTCGAAGTCGATGCCGGCCTCTTCCAGCTCCCAGTAGGAGATGGGGGGCAGGTAGCCTTCCTGGGACGTGCCCTCGTAGACCACTTCCATCTGGTCGCGGGTGGGGGCCACGTGGTTGCAGCCTTCCCACTGAGTGGCGTCGGCGTCCCAGAACACCAGGCCACCCTGGCCGTCGTTGGCCTTCTGGTTCCAGGCGTAGAACTTGTGCGGGCTGCCGCCTTCCACCAGGTCGCACTCCTTCAGCAGGCGGGTCTTCAGCTTGGTGCCGATGAGATCCTGCAGCGGGGGCACGGCGATGGGAGCGGTGAGGTCCAGGTAACGGCCGCCGGTGGGCTCCATGTCCTCAACCACGAGCAGCGACGCGTCAGTCCAGCGCTTGACGAATTCCCAGTCCACCAGATCCTTCTCGATCATGATGTGCTGCCACGCCAGCGCCAGCGCGCCGTCGGTGCCGGGCTCCAGGTTCAGCCAGTAGTCGGCTTCCTTACCAGAACCGGACAGACGCGGGTCCACGCAGATGTGGGTCTCGGCAGCGGTCATGCGGTCCACCAGGTTACGGCAGGAGTCGTCGTAGTTGGAGTTCTCCGGCGCGGTGCCCCACTGCACGTACACCCGTGGCCCGTCGCGCAGCGCCATCCACGGCGCACCGTCAACGGAGGAGATCCAGCCCATCAGACGACGGGGGCCCTTGCAGATCTCGGAAGCCACGTGGGCGTTGGGGGTCTGGAACAGCCACTTGTAGAACGCATAGGGTCCGTACACCCACTGACGGGAGGTGCCGCACATGTTGAAGATGCACTCGCCGCCGTACTGGGTGATGAGTTCCTGGAACTTGGTGCCGATGGTGTCCATGGCCTCGTCCCAAGAGATGCGCTGCCAGCCGGGCTCTTCGCCCTTGGGGTTGGTGCGCTTCAGGGGATGGTAGATGCGCGACGGATGATAGGCCGCCTGAATGGACGACTGAGACTTGCCGCAGCAGTTGCCGGAAGACTGGAACGACGACTGGTCGCCTTCCACCTTCACCGCACGGCCGTTCTCAACGGTAACCCAGACGCCGCATTCCATCTTGCCGCAGCCACGGCAGCAGGTGCGCACGCGCTTGATTTCGCCTCCGCGGCTGGAGGCCTCGGCGTCCTCGGCCAAGGCA
The DNA here is from genome assembly GCA_022791455.1 of Eggerthellaceae bacterium. GTDB lineage: Bacteria > Actinomycetota > Coriobacteriia > Coriobacteriales > Eggerthellaceae > Parvibacter. The sequence continues at coordinate 408,497 of JAAVZC010000001.1, read as the reverse complement.
ACTTGAGGTGCCGTCGCCAGCGCGCCAGCAGCCACGGTGGCAGCCGAGAGCTTAGCGAATGCGCGACGGGTTAGATTGAGTTTTCCCATTCCTCCTCCTTCTTCTTTTCACCTCTTACAAAGTCCGCGAAAGAAGGAGGGGCCTCGTTTGGGATCCTACATACATATATATATGTATGTAGGAACGAGAGCTGAGCCGAGGGGTGCCAAAAACCGATGCGAATCGAGTTACAAGCGAGTCGCGACCCCATATCGCGAACCCCCGAAACAGATTCCCCCTGTCCTTCGCGTAGGGACAGGATGCCAAAATTAGGCCCTCGGCACATCATGCATTTTCACTTGTTTAACGTTTTTCTTACATTTTTTTACAAGATATTGTCTCATGCATTCTTCATGATTTGCCCGCTAGAGAGGCACTTTTTTCGTAACTTAGTTAAAGTTGCCGTGGCGCGCGGGTCTGCAAGGGCCGATGAGTGGCGTATAATGCGCGGGAATGTTCGTCAGAAAGCCAGGGGGGCTTTTGTCTTTCTCGGAAACCATCGATAAAGCACGGGAGCGCTTGCAAGAAGTGCCACTCCCGAGTTTGTTCAACCTGCGCATGTTGGGCTTTGCCCTTATACGCGCGTGGGTGTACCTGATGTTCCTCGGGGCCGCTACCAGCGTGATGACGTGGAACGGCGAGGCGCTTCCCTCGGCGGCGTTTCTGGGGTCCACCATTAGCCTGTGCGCTCTTTTGTTCTCCTGCGCGTTCATTCGCAAGTACGACGTGTTCATCAACGGAACAAAGATCTTCCGCATTGCCGGACCTGTCTGCACCTGCGTGGGCACCCTGTGCCTGGCAAGCGCCACGCTGCCCGGCGCCCCCGTTGTACTGCTCTGCGTCATCGGCGCCGTGTTCACCGGCGTGGGCTCCGGCATCATCGATTTGGGCTACGGCGATCTGTACCGCAACGTGGAGCCGCTGCGCACCTCGCTCGAGGCACCGCTGGCGTTTCTCATTGCCGCCGTCATTTACCTGGGCGTGCAGTTTTTGCCCCCCGTTGCCGACGTGCTCATTGTGGCGGCGCTGCCGGCCGTGAGCGGCTATTTGCTGTTCGTGCATTTCCAGGTGTGGTCCCCCAAGCACGAGTTCACGGTGCTGCCATTCAAGATCCACCTGGGCACCTTCTCGTGGAAGATAGGCGCCTGCGCCTGCCTCACCGGCATGGCCGACGGCACGGTGCGCGCAGTGTTTCTGTTCACGAGCGACACCACCGTGCAGGACTTCTACCGCTTCCCGCTACTGTGGGCCGGCATCATCACGCTGGTGATCATCTACGGCTGCGCCCTGTTCTCCCAGGAGCGCGGCTTCAAATCGATGTACCGCACCGTGATGCTGATCATGGCCATCTTCTTCATGCTGCTGCCGGTTTTCACCGGCTATTCGGAGATCGAGAGCATCATCGGCCTTGCCGGCTACGGCACCTTCAACGTGCTTATTTGGATTCTGCTGGCGGACATCACCTCCACCTACCGCCTCTCCGGCATCATGGTGTTCGGCGCGGGCTGGGGCATGGTGACGCTGGGGTTCTTCCTGGGCTCGCAGCTGGGGCAGATCCTGTGCCTGGGGGCGCCGTTCTCGCCGCAGATGCTGAGCCTCATTGCGCTTCTGGCCACGGTTGCCATTCTCATCTCCTACATGTTCGTGTTCAACGAGCGCGACCTGGAGCAGATGGCCACGTCAGAAGAGGAAGACGGCGGCAAGGCTTTAAGCGATGCGCAGGGACACCCCACCGAGACCCAGGACGGCATGCGGCGGCAGCGCTTCCAGGACCGCTGCAACGATGTGGCCTCCCAGTACGGCCTGACGGAGCGCGAAACCGAGATCATGGTGCTGTTCGCGAAGGGCCGCTCGGCGGCGCGCATCCAAGAGGAGCTGTTCCTCTCCCGCGGCACCGTAAGCACCCACCTGCGCCACGTCTACCAAAAGCTGGACGTCCACTCCAAACAAGAACTCATCGACCTCATCGAAGGCACCAACTAAAACACGATTGCCAGAACCAGGATGACCACGCTGGCGGCTAGCGCTAGGTAGTCGCGAGTGGCGAAGGGGTATTCTTTGAAGCCGCTTTGGCGGGTGCGCAGGTGGAAGCCGCGCACTTCGGCTGCGATGGCGGCGGAGTTGGTCTTGCGCACCGAACTCACCAGCAGCGGCACGCACAGCGGCACCATGAGTCGGATGCGCTTCGCCAGCCCTCCGTCGAACTCCACGCCACGGGCGGTCTGCGCCTCCATGATGCCGACCATGTCGTTCATGAACACGGGAATGAAGCGCACGGTGGAGGTGAAGGCGAAAGCGTACTTGTAGGGCACGCGCAGCTGCTTCACCATGGCGTTGGCCATATCGTTGAGCTTGGTGACGTAGAAGACCAGGAAGAGCGGCACCGCGCAGGCCACCAGGCGCACGATCACCAGCACGGCGGCCACGACCGATTCCGTGCCGATGTAGCCCCAGGGCAGCTGCACCAGCACGTCGCCACGCGGCGTGAACAGAAGCGCGATGAGCGCCAGCAGAAGCGAGAACGCCGCCACCGCCTTCGCCAGCCCAAGGGCTTGGGGCACCATCTTGCATTGGGCCGCCAGCACCGCATCCAGCACCAGCACAAGGGCCAGCACGACGAAGTTGCTGGTGGCGAAGCAGGCGATCACCAAGATGAACGCCGCCGCCAGCTTGGCGACCGGGTTCATGCGGTGCAGGAAGCTGTCCCCCGGCACGTATTCCAGAAATCCGTTCATTAGCGGCTCCCCTCCCCTTGCGCGGCGGCCGTCATGGCCTCCGTCATTTCGTTCAGCGTGTTAGCGCGGGCAACGGCGGTGTTCCGCAGCGGCTCGCATTCGTCGGCCAAGCAGAGGGAAATGTCCACAATCTGGGGCGCCAGCAAGTGGGTGCGGGCCAGCACGTCGCGGTTACGCAGCACTTCGAAGGTGGGGCCATCGGCCACCACTTGCCCGGCGGTCATGGCAATGACCCGCTTCGCGTAATCTGCCACCACTTCCATGTCGTGGCAGACCATGATCACCGTGGTGCCGCGGGCGTTCATCTCGGCGATGATGTCCATTACCTTGCTGCATTCGCGGAAATCCAGGCCGGTGGTGGGCTCGTCCAGCACCACTACCGGCGGCTCCAGGGCGATGATGGAAGCCAGTGCCAGCAGCTGCCGCGTGCCGCGGTTCAGCAGGAAGGGCTCCGCCTGCGGGTCGAATCCGAAGCGCTCGATGAGGGCGTCCACCCGCGCTTGCGCCTGCGAGCCTTCCTCCCCCAGCGCCTTGAAGCCGAACATGAGCTCTTCGCGCACGGTGTTGCAGCAAATTTGCCGATCCGGGTTCTGGAACAGGAAGCCCACCTTCCGCGCCAACTCGCTGGTCTTCAGCTGCGTTGTGGGGACGCCGTCGATGAGCACTTCGCCCGCCGTGGGCTTCAAAAGTCCGTTCACCAGGCGCATGGTGGTTGACTTGCCCGCGCCGTTCGTTCCCACCACCGCCAGGAAATCGCCGTCGTTGATGGTGAAGCTGACGTCCTTCAGGATGGGCACCTCAACATCGTAGCTGGCACACACGTTCTTGAATTCGATCATGCGAGCACCTCCTTGCATACCTCTACCGCCTGGGGGACGTTGCATACGGCGGGGCCGTTGTAGAGGCCGTGGGCGCGCAGGCGGTTCACCAGGCTGGTAGAGCGGGGGCAGTTCACGCCAATTTCCAGCAGCTCATCGGAATGGGCCAGCACTTCCGGTGGCGTGCCGCGGAAAACGATGGCGCCGTTATCCACGATGAGCAGCTGGTCGGCGAATTCGGAAAGCAGGGCGATCTTCTGCTCCACCACGATGACCGTGGTGCCGAAGTTGCGCGCATAGGAGCGCAGCAGCCGAAACACCCCCACTGATGAGGCGGGGTCCAGTTCCGCCGTGGGCTCGTCCAGTACCAGCACGCGCGGCTTGAGCGCGATGACCGAGGCCACCGCCACCTTCTGCTTCTGACCGCCGGAGAGCCCGGCAATGCTACGGTCGCGCAAATCGACGATGCCCATGGCGTCGAGCGCCTCCTGGATGCGGCCTTCTATCTCATCTTTCGGTACGCCGAAGTTCTCCAGGCCGTAAAGGATCTCGTCTTCCACCACCGAGGACACCATCTGCGAGTCGATGTCCTGGCACACACTGCCCACCAGTCGGCTGATGTCCGTGAGCGACACTTCGCAGGTATCCAGGCCGTCCACCGTCACGCTTCCGTAGAAATCGCCGGGGTAGCAATGGGGAATGATGCCGTTGATGGCGTAGGTGAGGGTGGATTTGCCGCTGCCGGCCGCTCCCGTGATGCCGACGAAAGTGCCGTCGGGGATGGAGAGGTTGATGTCGCGCACCGTGGGCTCGGCGCCCTCTCGGTAGCGGAAAGTGAGGTTCGAGATCTCTATCATGGCGTGTTTCTCCGGTTCGAATGCCGCGATTTGATGCGTTGCCTAGCGCTTGAGGACGGCGCGCAGGATGGGGGTGAGGATGACCACTACGATGGTGTTCATGACCGCCGTGCCGAACACCATGACCGCGTAGACGCCCAGCACTGCGATGGGATCGAGGCCATTGATGGCAACGCCGACGATCATGGCGAAGGTATAGCCGGAAACCAGGGTGGACAGGAAGGTGATAATGGCGGGGAAGATGGCGTTCTGGCACAGCTTGTTGGTGGGCGCAGCCTTCGTGAAGGCCAGCACCAGGGCGCCGCAGACCACAGCGCCCAGCAGCTCGGAGGCGATGTTTACCATGGGCGTGGCGTTCAACATGGGGATTTGGCTCACGAGGCCCACCAGCAGACCGATGGCGGCGGACTGGTAAATCTTGGGTCGCGTGAGGATGATAGCCAGGCAGTACATGGCAATCATGAAGTTAGGCTTCATGCCGCCGAAGGAGAGGAAGCTGGAAACGGTGAGTTTCAGCACGGCGCCGGCGGCCACCAGCACGGCGATAAGGATGAGATCCTGCACTCCCAGGCCCTTGTGCTCCTGCTTGGCCACTTCGCGCTTGGCGGCGGGGGCGGCTGCAGTGGCGACGGTGCGGGGGGCGCCCTTCGGGGCGGCGGCGGTTTCGGCGTTCTCGATGGTGGCGGCGTTGTTCTCGGTCATGATCGGTCCTTTCTCGGGGCTTTCTCTCCCCTGTTCTCGCCCGCGCCTTTGCGAGCTTTCCGTTGTTTGCATCAACGAGTACCGATCCACCGAATCTACCTTAGCGAGTTGGCCCCCAGAAACAAAAAAGATCTGTCCCTTGGATAAAGGACAGATCTTCGAAAATCTGCGGTGCCACCTTTATTGGCCTGCCGAAGCAGACCCCCTCGCGAACGGGCTATCACCCATTCTGCCTTTAACGCAGGCTCACGGTCCAGATACTCGGCCTTGCGGCCTTTCCCCTTTCCCTCAGCGATCCATTTATCATCCAGCGTTCCTGCAGAACTCCCAGCCTAGGTTCCGCTCTCTGTGAGTGCTTATGATGACTTGACTTTCGCCTCATCGGTTTGGAAGGTATTCAATTGATGGACGGTACTTTAGCACGACAAAGCACGGATGCAAGAAGTTTTTTGCCGAATGGTTATTAAGGAATCGAGCGTGTGGCAACAACGGCGACGCCGGTGCCGGCGAGGTTCTCCAGGATCGTGTCACCGGCGGCGACGGGGGGCGTTACCGTCAGCTGGCGCAGCTGGGCCGCGGCCTTCGGCAGCACGGCCTTCGGAATGGGGGCGGCGGTCTTCACGCTGAGGGGCTCCAGGCGGCCCTCCACGGGAACGACGAAGGCGATAGAGCGCTCGGGGGCGGTGGCCTCCCTCGCACCGTAGGCCTCGCCGCGGCGGCAGGTCTGGCCCGTCACCGAGACGACGGCGCCGGAATCCGCCAACTCCACCGTGAGCGGGCAGCCCAGCGGGCAGCAGATGCAGGTGATCTCCTTCTTCATGGCTACTCCCCTTCCGCCCGAACGCGGATCTCCGCAGCGCCGGCCGCCTCCGCGAGCGATGCCTCCAGTTGGACCATCTCCGCCGGCACCGCCACCAGGAAGGGCCGCTTCTTGAGCACCTTCGTCGAGCCGCCCGGCATCACCGCCTCGACGACGACGCGCCCGCCTTTGAGCGCTCGCGACACGCGCAGCGAGAACCGCACGGAACCGCCCGAGAGCGCCCCCGCCGAAACCCGCTGCGGCACCACATAGCGCACATTCTCGCCAGGGGTGACGGGGAGATCCTTCGACTCCGCGGCTTCGCCGCTCCGCTCAGGATGACAAAGAGACGAGGGCCCCTCGCCCTCCGCCGCCGCGGCGAGGGCTCTTTCTGCGGCGGCCCTGCCGGCGGTCTCGCCCTCGGCGGAGGCGAAGTCCACCAGGTCGTGGATGTGCAGGGCGTTGCCGCAGGCGAACACGCCGGGCACGCTTGTCTCCAACCGCTCGTCCACGACGGCGCCGCCGGTGACGGGCGACAGCTCCACGGCGGCCGTCTTCGCCACCTCATTCTCGGGCAAGAGCCCCACCGACAGCAGCAGCGTGTCGCACTCCACCCGCTCCTCGGTGCCGGGGACGGGGCGGCGGGTGGCGGGATCCACCTCCGAAACGTAGACGGCGGTCAGGCGCCCCTCCCCCTCCAGCCGCGTGACGGTGCGGGAGAGGTGCAGCGGGATGCCGAAATCGTCCAGGCACTGCACGATGTTGCGGCGCAGGCCGGAGGGGGTGTCCATCAGCTCGTAGACGCCTACCACCTCGGCCCCCTGCAGCGCCATGCGGCGGGCCATGATGAGCCCGATGTCGCCGGAGCCGAGCACCACGGCGCGCCGTCCCGGCAGGCACCCCTGCAGGTTCATGAAGTTCTGGGCGGCGCCGGCGGAGAACACGCCCGCGGGCCGGCTGCCGGCCATGTTGAGCGCCCCCTGCCCCCGCTCCCGCGACCCGGTGGCGAGCACCACGGAGGGCGCGGCCAAGACGAACGCGCCTTGCGGAGAGGCGATGGAGACGACATGGGTTGCAGGGTTTATGGCCTCCGAATCGTCATCTCGAGCGGAGCGCGAAGCGCGCAGTCGAGAGATCTTCGCGGCCCCCGCCGCGTTTTCGGAAGTCGGGAAGATCTCTCCACTCCGGCCTTCGGCCTTCGGTCGAGATGACGCAATATCGCCAATCGAAAGTGCCGTTGCACCCGGGAAGACGTCGACGGAGTCGCGGCCCTCCGCGGCGGCGATCTCGCGGACGGCGTACTCCGGGCCCGTGAGCTCCTCGCCGAAGCGGTGGAGGCCGAAGCCGCTGTGGACGCACTGCTTCAGGATGCCGCCCTGGGCGGGCTCGCGGTCCACGAGCGCCACGCGCGCGCCGGCGTCGGCGGCCGACCGCGCAGCGGCAAGGCCGGCGGCCCCTCCCCCGACCACGATGACGTCGTAGGAGAGCGCCCCATCGTGTGCTTCTCCAGGGCACGGCGCCTCGTCGCGAGTCGGGGCGGGTCCCGCGGAACGGGAGCCACCTTCGCCCCCTTCCCCATGCGCTCCGGAGGGAAGCCCGGAGGCCGCCAGCTCGGCGGAAAGGTCATCCGCCGCCAAATCGCCGTAGCCCGCGGGGGCCGAGGCGGTCAGGGGCGAGCCGGGCAGGCGCTTGTCCAGCTCGTCCGGGGCGATGTCCAGCTCCCGGCCGACGATCTTGGCGATCTCCGGCGCGCAGAAGCCGCCGTGGCAGCGGCCCATCATGGCGCGGGTGCGCCACTTCAGCGCGTCGAGCGAGAGCACCGGCACGGGGCCGTGAAGCGCCTCGACGATCTCCGCCTCGGTGACCGAGCAGCACCGGCACACCACGTGTCCGCACCGCGGGTCGCGCGCAATGGCCTCCGACCGCTGGGCGTCGTCCATCTCCGCGAACGGAATACGTGGAGACCCTCCCCCTTCGTCATCTCGACCGGAGCGCGCAGCGCGGAGTGGAGAGATCCCGCCTCGGACGGCCGACTCGGCCTTCGGCCCGCACGGGATTTCTCCACTCCGGCCCTCCGTGCCTCCGGTCGAAATGACGTATCCGGGCGCGGAAGATCCTTCGCTTTGCTCAGGATGACGAGCTGGGACGAGTTGGCGGTCGGGGAGCGCCTCCGCGCCGAGGCGCGCGGCGACGCGGGCGGCGATGTCGACCGCTATGGCCGGGGCGCTCGTGAGGCCGGGCGAGTCCAGGCAGGCTATGTCGTAGAAGCCGGGGGCGTCGGCGGGCTCGCCGATCACGAAGTCGGCCCCGTCGGCGTTGGAGGCGCGCAGCCCCGCGAAGTTCGTGATAAGGCCGCGCAACGTGAGATCGGGCCAGGTGAGCGCCGCGCGCTCCGCCACCGCCGCGAGCCCCTCGGCCGAGGTGGAGAGGTCGGTGCGGCTCTCCTGCGGCATGGCAGTGGGGCCCAGCAGTAAGTTACCGTGGACCGTCGGCGACACCAGCACGCCCTTGCCGGCGGCAGTGGGCGCCTGGAACATCGTGTGCGAGAACGCGGAGCCGTAGTCGGTGTCCAGCAGGTCGTAGTCGCCGCGGCGCGGAACGATGCGGATCTCGTCTGCGCTCACCTGGTTGTGGATGACGTCCGAGAACACCCCGGCCGCGTTCACCACGCACCGCGCGAGCACCTCCTCTCCCGACTCCAGGGAGAGACGATAGCCCGCCCCCTCGCCATCCCGAGCACCTATCCCTTCGTCATCCTGAGCAGAGCGAAGGATCTTCTCGACCCGCTCAACCCGCGCGTTGAGGCGCAGCTCGGCGCCGTTGCGGATGGCGTGCTCCAGACAGCGCAGGGGCGCCAGGTAGGGGTCGCAGATGGCGCCGGTCTCAACTAGCAGCGCGCCGGCGCACTCGCCGCTCAGGTTCGGCTCCAGCTCCCGCGCCCGGTCGCCGTCCACGATCGAGAGCCCCTCGATGCCGTTGGCGCGGCCCCGCTCCAGCAGCTCGTCGAGCGCCGGCAGCTCCCCTTCCGAGAGCGCCACCACCATCGAACCGTTGCGCTCGTAGGGGAAGCCCAGCTCATCGGACCATGCGGGGAAGAGCGCCGCCCCCTCGCGGTTGTAGCGGGCCTTGAGCGTGCCCGGCAGCGGGTCGTAGCCGGCGTGCACGATGCCGGAGTTGGCGCGGGTCGCCCCGCAGGCGATATCGTTGCCCGCCTCCAGCACGCAGATCGAGAGGTCGTAGCGCGACAGCTCGCGGGCGGTCGCACACCCGGCGATGCCGGCGCCGATCACCACAACGTCATAACAAGGAGCTTCAGAATCGTGACCCATAGGCCTTCCCGTCTCTCGCGGTGTGTTCCGAAAATCTAGCAAAATACTAGCACAGGGCCACCGCGCGCACGAAAGCAGCTGACAGACCGAAGAAAACCGTCAGACCAGGAACCCAGCGGCCCCGCCCATGTCAATACGAAAGGAAGTTGTGGGCCAACCGGCCCTAAAAAGGAGAAGAGGGGGAATCGTGAGACCCCCCCAGCGCCGAAGATTAGGCTTGCGCCCAACATTTACCCGATGCGAATCCGCGACGCTCTACTAAATATACTCCATTATTCGATGATCAGGGGAAACAATCGCTAAAAAGTTGGAAGAATTCTTATAACTCGCCGCCAACGGCAGCAAGAGCCGCAACATCTCCCCGAAGGATCATGCAGAACGGCTACATCCTCACGCGAACCTGTTCGATAATTTTGTTCACCGTGTTCATTTCCTCGCGCTCGACGGCGGTCGGCGCGATCTCAACGCCGAAGTTTTCCTCGATTGCCACCAGCAATTCGATCGCCGCCATAGAATCTAGCAGTCCTTCTTCAAAGAGATCGATATCTCGCTCCTCGCGCACAACGGCGTCGTCACAAATCTCTTCCAGAAGGTCCAGCATTTGCTCTTCCATTCGCAAACTCCTTACTTTTCCGCCAAAGCTTTCCTGTCGGTTTTTCCGTTGGTATTCAAAGGGAAGGCATCGTGGAACACAACCTTCTTCGGGATCATATAGGCCGGAAGCCCATCCTTGAGCTGCTCCTTTATTGCCTTGCCTGCGGCGAAATCTCGCGGCGCATCAGCGTCGGCAGGTACAACATGGGCGGTAAGGCTGACGATCTTTCCGCCCCGTTCGGCAGGAAGCACCACGGCGTCCGCAACGCCCTCCAGATCCAGAAGCGCCCGCTCCACTTCTCCCAGCTCCACCCGAAAGCCATTCAGCTTAATCTGGTTATCGAGCCGACCCAGACAATAGAGACGTCCATCCTCGTCTAGGAAGCCACGGTCTCCGGTCTTATAGCAACGCGCCTTCCGACCATCCGCGAGCGTCCGCTCTTGGAACGCCGCTGCCGTCAAATCGTCCCGACCATAATAACCAAGCGAAACGGTGTCGCCGTAGAGGTAGATTTCTCCAACCTCCCCTGCCCCCAGCTCTTCGCCAGTTTCGAGATCAAGAATCACTGCGCCCGAGCCAATGCCCAAATACCCAACCGGCAGCGGGTCAAGAGATTCCACCAGCGCGGAATCGAGCTCAATGTCGGTAACCGCCTGAGTCTCGGTCGGCCCGTAAGTGTTGTAAATGCGCGCATTCGGAAAACGCTCCAACAGCTGCCGCGCCGTGTCGTTGCGAAACACCTCTCCGCAAAGGATAATCGACTCCAGGCGCGGCATCAGTTCCTGGGAAAACGAGCGATCCGCCAGACACATGTCCATATAGGACGGCGTCGAAATCCATACGGCGGCATCGCTTTTTCGGAAGGCTTCGAACGAGAGCGCCATGCTTGCCTCGTCTTCCTCCTCCAGCCCGAACAGCGTCATGCCATGGGAAAGCCCAGGGATGATGTCGAACAGGCTGACGTCGAACGTGTAGGGCACGCGATTGAAACTCACAACCGGATCCGAGCACCCCCGCTGCGCCGCCTCGGGGAACAGGGAAATGAAATAGCGCATGAACGCATCCACGCCGCGTGAGGGCATCATCACGCCTTTCGGGCGCCCCGTGCTCCCCGATGTAAACAAGAGGTAGAACCCGTCTTCCCCCGAAACCCAAAACTGAGAATCGCCGTCAACACGCTTCGAAACAATGGTGCCGAACTGCGCCTTGTCCACCAAACGCGCCGCCAACGAGGGATCGCCCGGAAACTCCCCGTCGACCAGGGACACCACGAGCGGCCGGCTAATCTGCTCCATGATGTCGTTCACGCGGGCGGACGGGTAGGCAATATCGATCGGCGCATAGGGATGTCCCGCCTTGACCGCCCCCAGGAAGGCCACCAGCATCAACGGCGACTTATGCCCGTAAACAACGATCGGCTGCCCGGCCGGTACCGTTGTGCGGAAAAAGGCGGCCGCGGCATTTGAGGCACGATCCAAATCGCCGTAGGTGATCGACGCTTCGGACGGATCCCCATCATGCCACATGCGCGAATTGAAATAGGCCACGCGATCGGGATGCAGCCGAGCCGCATCCGTGAACTTTTGCAAGAACTCGCTCACAGATAAACCTTTCGAATGACTAAAACTGGGCGTAGAGGAAGTCAGCCGAAGCGCTCATCCCCGAAAACACCACGAACCACAGAAGAAACAGCAGGCACGCCAAGACAATTAGGGCGATGAGCGCCGCGGCGAGGACGCCATGACGGCGGAAGAACCCGGCACCGTCTTCCCGCTGCTGCAGCTTAGCCTTTGACATGATCGTAAATCGCCTCCTCTGCCGCCAGCCAGCCAGTCCAGCCGAAATGCACGATATCGTGCAGGAAGTATTCCTCATATTCCTTGTCCGAGAAATCCGCCACGGGAACATCCGCGTTCTCGCAAATCGAAAGAATTCGATCATAGCAGGCACGACGCGTCTCTTCGTTGAGGCCCACCAGATCGAAGAACGGGCCGCTGACGGGAGAAATAATCACCATCGGTTCGAGCCCTGCTTCCTTGCATACCTGCAGGAAGAAGGCCAGATCCTCATATTCCGGAGTGTCCTGATAGGTTTCGTTCGCCTGAGTATCACGAAGGATATCCTGGCGGCCGTCGATGTTCTTGCTCCAAAAATCCGCGTCGTAGCCCCAATCGTTATTGGAAGACTGCTCGGCATCCAGAACGGCATCGGCCCTCATGCTCTCGAAGTCCGGCTTGGCGGGCTCTTCGCTCGTCTGTTCCTTCGCCGGCATCCCCATGGGGCGAACGTCGCCCAAATCAGCACGCAGCTGTAGATCGCTTATGGCACCGAGTACCCAGTCGTTGAGGTCGGCCACCACATTGCCGCCAAGCCCTGCCGCTACCGTGGCCTCGTCGAGCCCCTGCTCGAGAAGCCGCTGAGCGAGATAGCGCTTGCTGGAATCAGAAATAGCGGGGTTGTCGCAGAACTCCCGGAACAGGCTGTAGGAAAACCGCATTTTGAAGGTCTCGCCATCAAGACCGCCATCGGCAAACCACGTAGGAGACACGATGATGGCCACCTTGCGCTGATCCTCTCCCAATCGCGGGGCGTACGCGCCGGCAGCAATCGCATGCCAGAGGCTCTGGTCGTACGCTTCCCCGATAAACTGCAGATCAAGCCCATAGTCGTTCTGACCGAACACCGCAGACGGCACCTGCGGAATCAGCGATTCGGGCGTGGAAAGTTCCGAAGATCCGAACAGGAGCACCGAATCCTCTGGAGAGGAAGCGAGCGCAAAATCGGGGCTGGAAGACTTAGCGCCCGAGTAAACGTAGCCGTAGTTGCGGCCACTTCCCACATAGGATTGGGACGGAAGTAGCATCTCCAGAGTTGCGAAGCACGCCGCAAACAGCAGAGCCCCTATCGCGAAACCCCGCAATATTGGCTTGTAGCCCATCTTTGCTTTCGAGTGTTCCCGAGACAGTTTCTCCACCTCCTACAATCCCAAGAGGGTTGAAATTTGACCCGAGAAAATTGCGAACCCGAAGAAGATGGCCACCATGGTGATGGCCCATGCGACCAGCTTGAACCAACGATCCTTCTTGTGGGCCTTGTAGAACTTCGACTTCTTCTGATACACCTCACACAGGGCAAGAAGGCAGCCGTGGTACAAACCGTAAATCAGGTAATCGAAGGTGAGGCCATGCCAAACGCCCATAAGCGCCATCTCGGCGACAAAGGCGCAGCAGGCCGTTGTCAGCCGGCTCTTGAACACCTTGTGCTTCATAAACGAACGGGTCATGCGCATGAACACGAAGTCGCGCAGCCAGAAAGACAGCGTCATGTGCCAACGATTCCAGAAATCCTTGATGTCGATGCTGCGGAAGGGGGCGTCGAAATTCCGCGGCACCTCGATGCCGAAAATCGCCCCCACCCCCATAGCCATAGCGCTATAGCCAGCGAAATCGAAGAACAAGAACATGCCGTAACCGAAACCGTAGGCCAGCTGGCCCAGCACGAAAGCCGCCGCCGAGGCCGTTCCGATGGCCTCGGGCGCAAACCACATGAACCACTGGCCCAGCGGGGCCAGCACGAAGGAGTACATGATGCCACGAAGCAGCCAAAGGAGCCCTTGCGACAGCAGCTCGAGGTACTCGGGGCGAGGTAGGGTGCGCCGCGCTTGGGCCAAGAAATCACGACTGCGCGTAATAGGGCCCGATGTGAAAACCGGGAAGAATGCGAGGAAGTAAAGGTAGTCGGGCACCGTTATGGACTCGATGAGGCCGTCGCGAATTTCAATGAGCACCTGCACGGCCTTGAAGGTCAGATAGGAGATGCCGATGAACCCCAGAATGTTGACGTCGAACACGGCCGACAGCTTTGCCGCCGCGAGCGGCACCAGCATGACAGCCAGGGCGACGCGGTAGAGCGCGATGCGATGGGGATGGCTACGCCTGAACAAGGCCAGCGTTACGTACGTAGTTGTCAGGCCGAGCGCAACGAACAGGGCGAAGAAGGCCGTCCCCTCCCAGCTTCCGGCGAACAAAAGCACCAGGAACAGCGCTGAAACGGCCATGCCGTAGCCCTTGAGCGAACGGCCGAACACACCACGTGCCACCGCCGGAATGGCGGTGGCAGCAAGGATGATGAAAAACGCGGGATCAGTATAGAACGAGAGCATTGGTGTACCCGAAAGCGGCCCTCACTTAGTTGAACAGCAGGTCGTCGGCGCAGTTGTCCTCACCGCCGGAGTTTCCGCCGCCCGAACCGGAACCGCTGCCGGAGCTACCCGAGTTGCCGCTATTGCCCGAACTGCTGCCGGAACCGCTGGAGCCCTTCGAGCTGTTCTGGCTCTGGCGCTGAGCCTCTTCGGCTGCTTTGCGATCCGCTTCCTCCTGGGCCTTGCGGGCCTCTTCCTCCTCGGCAGCCTTACGCGCCGCCTCCTCTTCGGCCGCCTTCTTTGCGGCTTCCTCCTCGGCGGCCTTCTTGGCCGCTTCTTCTTCAGCGGCCTTGCGGGCAGCCTCTTCAGCCGCCGCTTTCTCTTCTGCTTCCTTCTTGGCTTGCTCTTCGGCGTCCTTGATGGCCTGGCGATAAGCCTTCTCTGCCTCGAGCGTGCTGGTGCCGTCGTATTCGAGGAACGCGATGTCGCCTTCGTTCATCAGAGTTGCATCCTTGAGAGCGGAGAGGTCGATTTCGTGCATCTCATACGAGGTTCCGCCCGTCGTCTGTACCTTGATATCAACGAGGCCCGTTTGCGGGCAATACACCGTTGCCTTGGCTCCTGGCTCCAATTCGCCCTCCTGGGCAAGCGCCGCAAAGGAATCTTGGCCGGCAGGGGAAACCGAAACCGCAGTCACGCCGCGATCCAGACCGTTCGTGAGCGAAAACTCAGCCTGGCTGCTGTCCTTGCTACCTATAGTCATCGTAGAGCCACAGCCCGTTAGCGCAACACAAGCCAGCAACACCGCACAAACCATCGCGAGCGCCCGAAAAAGCCTGACGCTTCTTACCCCTTTAATCCCCATGTTGCTCCTTCCATCAACGGGGCCCATCAAAGGGCCCCGGACAATCTCGTTATCTTGAATACACCCGCCGCAAGCCGTTGACTAGCGGATATAGGTGAGTGGCGCGCTGCTGTAGGTGATCTTGTAGAAGTTGTACATCGGATAGCTGTGAGCCAGATTGGGGTCGTACACATAGCTTCCGCCATCTTGGTAGATGACGACCCAACCATGATACGAGACTCCCCCGCTGCGCAAGGGCAGCGCACCGGCGACGCACTGCGCGTTGTAGCCGAGCGCTTTTGCCATGCAGGCGAACGTGGCAGCATAGGCATAGCAGTCGGTGGTCTGGCCGTTCATCATGCGCTTGGCCTCGGCAATGACCCACGAGGAGTTGAGATTGTAATTGCCATAGGAGTAATGATGGCTCTTGCCGGCCCAGTTGGTGTGAGTGTGATTCTTAACCCAATTGAAGCAGGCAGAAAGCGAGCCGAGCTGCTTAGCCTTCGTATAAATCTGCTGATCGAGCGCCCGGTCGCCCGTAATAGTGGGGAAAGGCGCCTGGCTGGTCTTGCCATTAGCATCGAACGTGTAGCGTGTGCCGTCAATGGTCTGGGTGCCGGTGGCCATTTTGCCGTTGGAATAGAAGTAGCTCCATTTCTTGTCGGCGTTCCACTGCAACCAGCCGGTGTGCATACGACCGTTGCCATCGAAGTAATAGGTAGCGCCGTCGATAACGCGCGTCCACTTCACCATCTTTTTGGTGGCGGGATCAAAATAGTAGGTATTGCCGCTTATTTTTTGGAATCCAGAAACAGCCTTGCCATTAGAGGCGAAATAGCTGCGCGATTTATCGGCATTCCAAGTAAGCCACCCCGTATGCATCCGTCCGTTGCCGTCAAAGTAATAGTCGGCGCCATTAATGCGTTGGGACCACTTCACGGATCGACAGCTCGAAGGATTGAAATAGTAAGTGGCGCCGCCCAGTTTCTGGAACCCCTTGAGCGCCTTACCGTTAACGCCGAAATAGCTCTTCGACTTGTCCGCATTCCAGGTAACCCACCCGGTCACCATCTTGTAGTCGGAGCCGAAATAGTAGAGGTCGGAACCCACCCAAACACTCCAGCGCTGCGTGCGGGCAGTCGACGGGTTGAAGTAGTAGGTGGCGCCGCCGATTTTCTGCAGACCCTTGAGGGCTTTTCCGTTGCTTCCAAAATAGCTCTTCGATTTATCGGCGTTCCAGGTGATCCAGCCGGTCACCATCTTGTAGTCGGCGCCGAAGTAATAGAGATCGGAACCAACCCAGACGCTCCAGCGCTGCGTGCGGGCGGTCGACGGGTTGAAGTAGTAAGTGGCACCGCCGACTTTCTGCAGGCCGGTAAGCGCGCGGCCGTTGCTGTCGAAATAGCTTTTCGTCTTGTCCGCGTTCCAGGTGATCCAGCCCGTCTGCATCTGACATTTTCCGTCGAAGTAGTACCAGTAGCCATCGATCTTGCGCGACCATTTGGCAGCCAGGTTATCGGAACCAAAGTAATAGCGCTTGCCCGAGATGGTCACCCACTCGTTCTTGGCATACGTACCGTCAGCCTTGCCATAACGGTACGACGAACCGTAGGCGGTCAGGCCCGGTTTCGCTTTCTCGGCAGGTGCAGGCGTCGGGGTCGGCTTCGTCGAAGGCGTGGTTGTCGTCGATCCGGAACCCGTGTTGCCCGAACCGGAAGCGTCACCGGACTCCGAAGCAACCGTCACCACAAACTTGCCAAGGGCATTCGCTTCGCCATGCTGGTAGCTGACCGCCACCTCCGGCGCATCGCCCGAACGGGTCGTGGACCAATTCCGATTAGACAGCTCGAGAGCCATCAGCTGATGCGGAGCCTTCCCGTAACCGGAAAGCGCAGCGCCCAGCACCTCGATTCGTGCCGGCACCTCGAACTTAGTCTCCCCTGCCGCAATCTTCTCAGCTATGGCAGGAGCGTACTCATCCGCCCACTTCGCCACATAACCATTCTTGACCAGGTAATGATTCTGGAGCGCGGAAGCCTCGCTGCCGGACACGGCTTTATGGTCGGAGTGCACCAAGGCTGCGAACTCGTCAGTCATGCCGAAATAGATATGCTGCATGATGTCCTTCTCTTCGGCAGAGAAGTTCGGGGATTCCCCGATGTAGGCATCATCGTTCCAGGTGGGATCGATGTGATACCAGGCGCCATCCAGTTTCGCAAGCACCCATTCGTGATTACTCGAAACGCTAGTCGCGCGCTCGCTCTCAATGCCCATCTCGGACAAGAGCAGCTGGTAAAGGCTGCGATACGCAGCGCAGGTACCCTTCCCCACCGCCAGAAGACCGTCCGGTCCAGCGTTGCTTAAGGAGTAGTCGTAGGTGCAGTTCTCGATCATCCAGTCATGCAGCCAGAGGGCCTTGTCGTACTGGGAGGTCAGCCCTTCGGCCTTGCATTGCTCGACAATCTGGGCAGTGCGCTGCTCCACCGTGGGGAAATCGGGATCATCGACGGTGATCGTTATCTCATGATTCGTGTACTCCCCACGCCATGTCCCATCAGGCTGCTGCTGGCCGGTAAAGAAACCCATGCAAGAGAACTTGACGGTGTATTCTCCCGAAGTATTGAACGTCACGGAAAAATCGGGGCTGTCCACAAACGGCGTAGTGGCGGAATAGTCGATATTCTCAACGCCATTCGCAGTCTTCAGGGAGACACCAGTGATCTTGTACTTGAACTTCTCGTACTTGTCGGCATTTTGCGGCAGGGCTTCCAGCTGGAAAGGAACCGCTTCTCCAGCCTTGACGTCCCCCCAGCTGATCTTGACCTGAAGGTCCTCCAGATTCCCGCCGGTATCGGAATTAGGAAGGCCCGCAGCCTGGGCAGCCGCAACTGCACCGCCTTCAGAATCCGCAGACGCACCTTCCGCCAGCGCAACAGAAGGAACCATTGAAATTGCCAAAACGGCAGAGAGGGCAGAACGCCCGATAGCTTGAGAGGGTTTAACCATCTTGCACACTCTCCATTTCTTCGCCGGTAATTCCCCAACTACCAGCGGTTACGCAAAAAACTCAAATGGAAAGGATACAGGAACCCCCCGGGGATTCGCAACCTGCAATACCCCTAGCGACCCTGTCTTTAGGACTCAAGACCTAGTGCACTCATAAGGCTTTCAATCGTGGCGCCCCAGCTGAAAAGCTGTTCAGCCCTCTGCTGCGCGCGAGCACCCATAGCTTTGGTCGCAGCCAGATTGCCGGCCAAAGCACCGACGGCATCAGCAATCGATAGCTCATCAGCCTCATTCAGAATCACCCCGTACTCACGATCGGGAATGAGCGTGCCGGCAATGCCGACGGGAGTGCTTATCAGCGCAGCGCCGCTAACCGCGGCCTCAAGGAGCGCCGAACCGAAACCCTCTGATCGACTTGGGAACACAAACACATCCGTCTCGTTCAACAGGGCTGCCACATCCGGAGCATCCAGGCGACCAACCATGCTAATAGCCCCGCCGTGCGCCCGCTGCAACTCTTCGCCAAGGGGGCCCTCGCCAGCCAGGACAAACCTGACGGGTATGCCCCGATCCCGAAGGATTTCCGCAGCCGCGGCAATCTCGCGAACACCTTTCTCGGGAACGAGCCGCCCGGCATAGGCAACAAGAAGCTCATCCCCCTTTATCGCAAGCTCCTTGCGAAAGGATCGGCCCGATGAGGCATCACGAAAAGCCGACGCATCAATGGCATTGGGGATGATCCCCGAAGGCTCAACGCCAAGGCGAGACAGCCACCTACAACTCTCTTGAGATATGCCATAGAACGCATTGGCGCTTCGCTTCAAGCGCGACGTTATCCCCCGCTCGTACAGCCGCACAATAGGATCTACCAGGGGAGATCCAAAAGACACATAATCGGAGCCGTGATCCAAGATCGCAACAGGAATTCCCTTCCGATTAGCAAACCGCACGCCCGTAACCGAGTGCGGGTAAAATCGAGTATTCACCAGCACCCCATCGAATGAGCGACTCTCGAGCTCCTGAATAGCCTTGCGCCGCTCCGCACATAAGCGCGGCACAGGAAAACGCCCGTGGAGCAAACCCACACTGGGCAGCCTCACGACTTCGTACGACGAGCCGCCCACGTCCACGTTTTCATGCGACGAGCAACCAGGCTCTTCACTGGCCACCACCACAACGCTGCATCCACGCTGAGCAAGACGAGAAGCAAGCTCGTGGGTGAAAACCTCAACCCCGCCCATATGGGGCAAGAACTGGGCTGAAAAAATCGCTATCGATTGCGGCTCGCCCATCAAGCCTACAGATCCCCGAAATCCAAGATCACAGGAGCATGGGTTTTGCGCTTTCCCTCCGGAGGCAGTTGCCGCCAGTCGCCAAAAATAGATGCCAAGAAAGCATCAGGATCATGGGGCCCGGGGAATTCCCCGTCCTCAAACTTCATGCTGGAGGGCGGAAGCAGATCCCGAACCAGAACGCACGTCTCGTCCTGAGGGCACGCCACAAGACTCGAAGAGCTCGAAGAGCCCCCTTTGCTCAGCCGAGCAATTACATCATCGAACTTCTGCTGCAACCATTTCTCAGATAGCAACGCCTTCGTCACATAGTGGCCCAAAAACCCAACAGCCAGCTTAACGCGTCGATGCGCGTCAGTGGGGGGAACTGCCGGATGCGGGGTGCTGCCCATGTACAGCATCCGCTGCCAGAACATCGCCTTGTCGATTAAGGCCTGAGCCTCTTCCCGGGACAATGCCGGATCTACGTAATCAAAAGGATATACGTCCAGATAGATGCAGGACTCGAGACCGGAATCAATGCACTCCTGCGCCATAAAGCGAGTTCCCTCGCGATACACTTTCGCGAACATGTAGGGAAAATGCTGCGTGTTGTTGTGGGTGTGCAGAGAGAATCCCCCAGGGGGATTGCTCTCGAACAGCGCGCAAAATCTCTCGAAATCATCACGCATCATAGCTATATCGATGTCGTCGTCCCACGGAATAAAGCCCTGATGCCGGGCTGCACCAAGGGCGGTTCCAGCAATGAGCACATAGGTGATTTCGTGTTCGCGGCAGAAGGCATCGACAACCTTCAGCATATCAAGTTCAATGGACTGCAGCTTCTCCAACTGCTCCGGCTCATAAACCGACACGATCACATCTCCCATTCCGTTTTACTAGACCTCAGCAGACATTAGCACTACCAGAAGCCCCACTAATCCGTATCGCTCTTTTCCCTCAGAGCAATCTCCTGAACGATCGTTGTTTGCTTCTGTCGAAGCACCGCAATATCCGACGACAAAGAAAAGACCTTAATAAGCAAAATAGCAATCACGGCCAGAAGAATAAAGTTCGACGGGGACTCAAATCCCAGCACCTGGGAAGCAACGAACGCGATTTGAGGAAAAACCGCCAACAAAACCAAGGCGCCAATAAAGATAAGCCAAAAGACGGAGTCCCTTGCCTGCATGTCGCTTTTCTTGATCTTTCTCACTACAACTGCGAACGCGACAACCGCCCCCAGCACGAGAAACACTCTTAATGCGATGTTCATTCAATCACCTAAACCACTGCAGGAACAAGATCGATGCGCAGGTTCTCATCATGTACGAGATAGATTTGGAGAAGCTGAGGTAGCTTTCACCAGCCATGCGCTCCCTCATATCAACCTGAACCTCGGACACCTTCGCCCCCTGCCTCATGAGATACGCCAAGGTATCGGGCTCGGGCGACAAATCATTTTCTTTGGCGAATCGCTGAATCATCGCCTTACCATACAGGCGCATCCCCGAAGTTGGGTCATTGATGGTCTGCCCAGTGGTGAGCTTCACGATCGCCTTGATCAGGGCGGATCCTGCCATCCGAGCGGAAGCAGGCTTGTCCTTGTCAAGGAACCGCGACCCTATGACGATGTCGGCACCAGACAGCTCCGCTTCTTCGACCATGGCCGAGATGAACTCCGGGCGGTGCTGTCCGTCAGCATCGAATTGCACCGCGTAATCGAAGCCTCTCTCAAGGGCGTATTTCATTCCGGTTTGAAAGCCAGAGGTGAGGCCAAGGTTAACGGGCAGATCGACCATGTTAAAACCATGCCGACGGCAAACATCGGCCGTGGAATCGCTGGAGCCGTCGTTTATCACGACATAATCGACTTCGGGCGCAACTTCCCCAAGCTCGGCAACGGTCGCAACGATGCTTTCTTCTTCATTGTAAGCTGGAATGATGGCAAGTATTCTCATGTCTGAGAAGTATACGCATCAATAGTACGGATACAATGAAAAGCGCAAAAAACGCTGGGTTTTTGCCGTGAGGCTAATGGCAAGCCCGCAAACCGAAGCCACCTGCCATCCATCGACGAGGAGGAGCCGTTGAAGCGACTGTGGAATCTTGACCTTCTGCGCATCATCTCCATGGCGGCGGTGGTCCTCATTCATACCACCCAGACACTTCCTAATCTGCCTGTCGAAAGCTACGAGTGGATTGTGCTGTGCTTCTACGATGGACTCGCTCATTGGGCGGTCCCCGTTTTCGTCATGATCAGCGGCGTGTTGTTCCTTGATCCCCGCAAACCCCAACCTGTCAGGAAGCTATACTCGAAGAACATTCTCAAGATTCTGGTGATCATTCTTGTCTGGGGATTCATCTACGCCGCCGTTAACCACCCTCCCGAATCCTTTGACCTCTCGTCTTTATGGACCTTCGCCAAACGCGCCGCACTCGGTCACTACCACATGTGGTTCCTTTATATGATTGCCGGCTTGTACGCGCTGGTGCCGCTGCTCCGTTGCATTACGGCCTCCGAACAAGCCACCCGATACTTCCTGGTGCTCGCAGGCATTGTCAACTGCGTTCTTCCATTTCTCGGCGATTTCGGTCCCATCCAATTGGCGAATTCGTTTATTGGCAAAATGCTCATTCAACTTCCAGTCGGCTATTCGTTCTATTTCGTGCTGGGTTACTGGCTCCACTCAAATCCACCGAAGCCAACTCTGCGTAAAGCCGTTTACGGCCTTGGCGTTGTTGGCGCCATCGGCACAGTGGGGCTGACCGCGTTGCTCTCATCTCAGAGCAACTCCTCCAACCTTCTCTTCTTTGACAACTTCTCTCCCACCATACTCCTGATGAGCGTTGCGATCTTCGTCTTTTTTGAGAACAGACCAAAGATTGACGCGGAAAAGCCACACCCCGTTATTGCGCTGTTTTCCAAAGCCACCCTCGGCGTTTACCTGGTGCACGTAATGGTTCTGGATGCGCTCCAGAACATCGGTCTCAGCTGCCTTAGCTTCAACCCATTATTTGCCGCGCCGCTAACTGCTGCATGCGCTATTGCTGCCTCCTTCGCAATAGCAGCGCTCCTGACAAAGATCCCCATCTTTGGGCGCTACTGCATCTAGGGCTAAGCGAGATCGCACTCCCGCTTGATCGCAGCAATAGTGCAGGCAACCATGAAAATGCAGCCCAGCACATAAGCAATGGCCGCAGCGAAGCTCACACCGTTTGCCCCACAGGCAAGAATCAACCAGTGGGACAGCGGCAGCACCGCGACAAAAGCAATCAGATTCCCTATCAGCACTTCCTTCATTTTCCGAAGCACAATCAGAAGGTCCATAAAAAACCATACATAAGCCGTCGCGGCAGTACACAACAACATAGGTTGGAGAAGGCCCACATAGGGAACGATCTTTTCTCCAAATAAGAGCTTCAGGCCCCACTCGCCAAACAGAAGGAACAGGATGCTCACGATACCGGTAATAACGAGTACGGCAATGCACACCTTCGCTATCATGCCGAGCATTTCGCGCCCCTTCTTCTCCAGCACTAGAGCGGCGAAGGTTCTAAGAAGCGGATTGTAGATGTACGACGCTGCCATCTGCACGATAACGGCCAATGTCGCAACAGATGCGTAGGATCCGAGAGACGCCTCCCCCTCCATCGAGTACAAGAACTGCCGCGCCACTGTCACGACCGCGCTGCAGAGCACTGCAGCCACAACAGCGGGAAGGCACACTTTCGCGAGACGTCCGGCCATCAACGCAGTAATCTTCGGAACGATATCGTCCAAGCGCCCCGCCATTCGGCAATCGAACAGAAAGAGGATCGCCGCCGCCGTCAAGGTCATCGCGTTAACGGCGGCCGTCAGGCTTTGGCTCAGCCAGAACACGAGGGAGAACGCTCCCAACGATGTGATCCCCTGCAAGATCAACGACACCCCTGCGTAGTCTAACCGCGAATGCTGCTGATCAACGCCGTGGA
The DNA here is from genome assembly GCA_022791455.1 of Eggerthellaceae bacterium. Classification (GTDB taxonomy): domain Bacteria; phylum Actinomycetota; class Coriobacteriia; order Coriobacteriales; family Eggerthellaceae; genus Parvibacter. Next base: position 385,386 of record JAAVZC010000001.1, on the reverse strand, counting down.
GGATATCGATTATAACCACAAAGACCTTGTACACAAGAAACGCTATGACGGGCAACAATGCAGACCCGGCTGTTGCCGCCGCATAGATCACACAGCCGATAAATGCAATGACGGTGGTGAGGATCCGGAACGCCACATACTGGGCATTCGAATACTCCCCTTTCAAATCTGAAACCTGATACGTCCGAGTGTTGTAATAAGCAAGCGGCGTGAAGATATTCCCTATCGCCATCGCTAACGCCAGGGCACCCGCATCATCGAATCCCGAAGAAAGACGGGTCACTACCACCGAGAGAAACCACTGGCAGGCAAGATAAGTCACCGATCCGATAGAGTACCAGGCCATATTCTGCCCGATAGACTTTCCCTCTCCCGCGGATTGATCCAGCTCGCTCTTAGTTTCCAAATGAGTGCCTAACTTCTCTTAATTTCTTGCTCAAACCATCCTCCCAGCCAAAACCCGAAGGAATAACCCATAGATAATATTAGAATTTCCTCCACCGAAACACGAGCAGAAACGGAAAAGCCCAAATGGTCTTCTCAAGCAGCGTATTCCTCTTCGCGTTCCTGCCGCTCTTCCTGGCGGCCTACTTCGCCATGCCCAGGCGCGGGGCGAAGAACGTCGTGCTCCTCTTGTTCTCGCTCCTCTTCTACGCATGGGGCGAGCCGGTGTACGTGTGGCTCATGGTGGGGTCCATCTGCTTCAACTGGGCGTTCGGCTTCGCCATCGGGAAGTGCGCTGAGAGCTCGCGCGGGCTGCGGCGGGCGCTGCTGGTGGCCGACCTCGCCCTTAACCTGCTCATCCTGGGCTTCTACAAGTACCAGGGGTTCATCGCGCAGAACGTCAACGCCGCGCTCGGCGAGGAGTTCATCGCGGAGCTGAACCTGGCACTGCCCATCGGCATCTCGTTCTTCACCCTGCAGGCCATCACTTACGTGGTGGACGTGTACCGCGGGCAGGTGCGTGCCCAGAGGAACCCGCTCTACCTGGGCATGTACATCGCCATGTTCCCCCAGCTGGTGGCCGGCCCCATCGTGCGCTACTCCGACATCGAGGCGGAGATCGACAACCGCCGCGTGACGCTGGCAGGGTTCGCCCAGGGGGTACGGCTGTTCATCATAGGCCTGGGGAAGAAGGTGCTGCTTGCCAACACGGCGGGCACGCTGGCAGACTCCCTGCTCACCCAGAAAGCGGCCGACATCGGCTTCTTGGGCTGCTTCTCCGGCGTGACCGCCTACACCTTCCAGATCTACTTCGACTTCTCCGGATACTCGGACATGGCCATCGGCCTGGGGAAGATGATGGGCTTCGATTACCCGCGCAACTTCAACTACCCCTACACCTCCACCAGCGCCACCGAGTTCTGGCGCCGCTGGCACATGAGTCTAGGCGGTTTCTTTCGCGACTACGTGTACATCCCGCTCGGCGGCAACCGCGTCTCCACGCCCCGCTGGGTGTTCAACACCATGGTGGTGTGGACCCTCACCGGCATCTGGCACGGCGCGGCGTGGAACTTCGTGCTGTGGGGCGTCTACTGGGGCGTTCTCATCCTGGCGGAGAAGCTGTTCCTGCAGAGACTGCTGGACCGCCTCCCCCGCCTGGTGCAGCACCTCTACTGCGCCGTGCTGTTCTTCTTCGGGTGGCTGCTGTTCAGCGTGACGGGGCTGCACAACGTGGTGGAGTGGTTCTGCGCCATGTTCGGCGCCTACGGCTTCACCGGCACCTCCACCGTGTGGGAGCTGCAGAGCTGGAGCTACGTGTCGCTGATCCCGGTGTTCGTGGTTGGGTCGCTGCCGTGGGCCCCGTGGCTGCGCAAGAAGCTGGAGGCCTGGGCGGCGGGCGATCCTAAGCGCGCCGTCGTGGCCGCGCCCGCCAAGGGCAACGAGGCGGTACCCCCCTGCGAGGCGGTCGTCCCCGCCGGTGCGGCGAAGGGCCGCGCCCGTGCCCTGACCGCCGTCAACGCTGCAGTGGACGTCGCCCTGCTCGCCGTGATGGCGCTCTCCGCGATGTCCATCGTCTCGAGCGCCTACAACCCGTTCATCTACTTCCAGTTTTAATCGCTTCTGCGCCAAAGTAGAAGCTATCTTCACGCAATGGCGGCGTATGCATCGTGCATAAAAAAGCGAGTCGGATAACTCCGACTCGCTTTTCTCGTATGCAGGATCCTTAGCGCTACGAGCTAGTAAATAAAGATCTTGCTATTGTACGGCACGTTGTCGTACATCCACTTTGCATTGCCGATTTCCAAGCGCACGCAACCGGCGCTGTTGGCAATACCCAAACGACCATCCAGAATCTGAGTCTTGCTTCCCTGGCGATAGGTCACGGAATGGAATAGGTAATTACCCTTAATCTGAGTGTAATACCAACAGGTATATCCATGGCCGAAAGACAGGCCCTTGCCGGTAACTCGGTAGGTTCCGCTGATGGTGGGTGAATCGGGACGACCCACGCCGCACAGCCAATACTTAACGCAAGTCCAGTTGCCCTTCGAGCCGCGGTAAATACCCACATGCTTGCTGGAGCGGTCTACCAAAATCAGCCAGCTGGTATCACTGCTGAACTGCTGGGCCCGATTATTCATCGCCACCTGATGGGCCGGCAATGTAACTGGTTCTGTCTTGGTGCGACCGTTGGAGTCAAACGTGACTGTTTGGCCGCCGATTTTCCGGGTTCCCGCTGCCCGAATCCCATCCGGATAGAAGTAGGACCATTCCCTAACGTTGTTCCACTTGAGCCATCCGGTATACATGCGACATTGAGAATCAAAGTAGTACCAGTTGGATCCAATTTTTTGCTGCCACTTCACGGCACGCTGCGTCTTGGGGTCAATGTAGTACTTGTATTTGCCGGCAGATGCCCAACCGGAAGTGACCATCTTTCCATCGGAACCAAACACGCTCTTGGTTTTATCGGCGTTCCAGGTAACCACACCGGTAACCATGCGATAGTTTCCGTCAAAGTAGTACTGCGCACCGTTGATCTTCTGAGCCCATCTCACCGATCGGGCGGTCTTGGGGTCGAAGTAGTACGTCTTGCCGCCCAGTTTCTGAAAACCAGTCAACGCGCGCCCGTTGGCATCGAAATAGCTCTTGGACTTGTCGGCGTTCCAGGTGAGCCAGCCGGTATGCATCTGGCAATTAGCGTTGAAATAGTACAGCTTGCCGTCGATCCACTGGGACCATTTTGCCGCCCGGAAATTCGAGGGCTGGAAATAGTACCGCTTTCCTGACAGAGTCTGCCAACCAGTAACCGCTTTGCCGTTGCTACCGAAATAGCTCTTGGACTTGTCGGCGTTCCAGGTGAGCCAGCCGCCCGTGTACATCTGATAATTCCCATTGAAGTAGTACAGGGAGCCGTCGATGGTCTGGGCCCACTTTACTGAACGATACGTAGTGGGGCTCATGTAGTACGTGTACTTGCCCTGCTTCATGAAGCCACTCTGCGCCTGACCATTGCTACTGAAATAGCTCTTGGACTTGTCGGCGTTCCAGGTGAGCCAGCCGGTATGCATTTGATATTTCTCGTTGAAGTAGTACAGCTTGCCGCCAATCCACCGGGACCAGCGAACCGTTTTTCCGGTTTCGGGACTGTAATAGTAAGTTTGGCCGTTCGCCTTTTTGAAGCCAGTAAACGCAGGAGCCTTGCCATCGGACTGGGCCACAAAATCGCTCTGAGACCCATCGCTCCAGGTACGAGCCCCAGACTCCATCTGTCCATTGGCGGCAAACAGGTACAGCTTGCCATCCACCTTCTGGATGCCGTTGCGCACCGCTTGGTTGTTGGTGCCGAAGTAGTACCACTTGCCGTCTATCTTTTCCCAGGCGTTGGCAACCAGATTACCGTCCTCGTCCACAAAGGTGATGGAGTCTCCGTCAACCTTCAGGCCGGGCTCAACAACCGGATCAGTGTCGGAAGCGTCATCGCCGTCATCTACAGGACCGGTCGCAGGGTCGGCGGCATCAATGGAGTCATCCGAAGTGTCAGGATCGGCGTTGGTTCCGTTTTGTTCAGGAGTATCGGCTCCAGGTGCCGTCGAGGCATCTTCATCTACAGTCGGGATCTCTTTGGAAGCATCTTCGCCATCAAACTTTAGCGAATCCCCTGCGCTACCATTCCCCTCTTCCTGCATAACGTCAGACGTCGGCAGAATACCCGCATCAGGCTCGCCGAACGCATAGGCACCCAACAGCATAACGGAGGCTAACGAAGCGGTCGCCACCAAGGCGCCCACCTTCAGTTTCCCCGAAAGCCAAGTTGTCTTTCCGTGTTTCGCCACAATACATCCCTTCTCCTATTGTGATCAATCCTGCAAAGTATAACTCCAAAGCACTTCATTTGCCCTCTGACTTGGGAAATGGCCCCCCTGGCGCCTCTTGAAGAGTCAGCGCAGAAAACAAAGAAGACCCCGGAAGAAAACCTTCCAGGGTCTTTGCAATATTATCTGCGATTAACCTACGCAGAATATTGAGGCACGATGAACGTCATACCGCATTCGCTCTGGGTGATGCCCATCGAGCGATACGCCGAGGCCATGATTCCGGCAATAGCGTTGGGCCAGTTCGGGTCGGTAGCGTACTGCCAACCGACGTATCCACCGCTCTTGTACAGAGGATAGTTCCAGCGCATCTTGTACACCGTGTTCTGTCCGTAGGAGTTGAACGTATAGTTTTTGCTGATCCACTGAGCGCCACCAACAATGCCGTTGCGGATGGAGTTCCAACCTTGCTTCACGGCCATGTTCTGAGTGTTGTTCGGGTTGCTGTCGAAAGCGCCGATGCCGTAAAAACTGTAGTAACGAATTCCGTTGCACATATAGCCTTTGGCAAAGTTGCTCGTACCCCAGCCGGTCTCGTGGATGGCATGGGCCAGAAGATAGATCTCGTTGACGTTGTAGAGCTTCGCCGCTTCAATGAAGTAGGCACCTGTTCCCTTCAGCGTACCGCTGCGGCCGGCAGCGGTGGAGCTGATGAAGGCATTGATCTGCTCGGCAGTCACAATGCCGGAATAACCCTGGTCAACACGGGCGAACTGGTAGTAGCCATCGCTACCTTTGGGGAAGCTAGCTGGATCCATCTTGGTTTTGATGGAGGGCTTGAACGATGCGCTCGCAATGTCATATTCCGCCTGGGAAAACTTCGACCAAGAAATCTTCGTGTTGTCGAAAGCGTAAGTGGGCACTGCGCCGCCCAGGGCGGAGTCGGCACCGAAATAGTACTTCTCGCCATCGATAGTCTGGCTGCCGCGCACAGAACGACCAGTTGCAGGATTGAAGTAATAGCGCTTGCCGCCAATGGTCTGCCAGCCCACCAGAGCCGCGCCATCGCTGCCGAAGTAACTCTTGGTGCCATCGGCATTCCAGGTAACCCAACCTGTAACCATCTGATATGAACTGTTGAAGTAGTAGAACTTCCCGTCTACCGTCTGACTCCAGATAGCTGCTTTGCGGGTATTGGGATTGAAGTAGTAGCGCTTGCCGCCAATAGTTTGCCAACCGGTCACCTGCCTGCCGTTTGAGTCGAAATAGCTCTTGGACTTGTCGGCGTTCCAAGTGAGCCAGCCGGTATGCATCCTCCCGTTGCCGTCAAAGTAGTAGCCGACTCCATTGATGGTTTGCGACCACTTCAAAGAGCGGCAGTTCGCAGGATTGAAGTAATAGGTGTAGCCGCCAATCTTATTGAACCCCTTGAGGGCTTTTCCATCAGGCCCGAAGTAGCTCTTGGACTTGTCAGCGTTCCAGGTTATCCAGCCCGTGACCATCTTGTAGTCGCCGCCAAAGTAGTATAGATCGGACCCAATCCAGATACTCCAGCGCTGGGTGCGACAATTCGACGGATTGAAGTAATAGGTGGCACTGCCAATCTTCTGCAGACCCTTCAGCGCCTTACCGTTGCTGCCGAAATAGCTCTTGGTTCCGTCGGCGTTCCAAGTTACCCAGCCTGTGACCATCTTGTAGTCGCCGCCAAAGTAGTAGAGGTCGGACCCCTCCCAAACGCTCCAGCGCTGGGTGCGACAGGTAGATTTGTTGAAATAATAGGTAGCGTTGCCGATCTTCTGCAAGCCCTTCAGCGCCTTTCCGTTGCTGCCGAAGTAGCTCTTGGTCTTGTCGGCGTTCCAAGTTACCCAGCCTGTTTGCATCTTGAAGTCGGATCCGAAATAGTACAGATCCGAACCGATCCAAACGCTCCAGCGCTGGGTGCGGCACGTGGTGGGATTGAAGTAATACGTTGCGCTACCAATCTTCTGCAGACCCTTCAGAGCCTTGCCGCTCGTATCGAAATAACTCTTGGTACCATCGGCGTTCCAAGTAATCCAGCCCGTCTGCATAACGCCAGAGCCATTGAAGTAGTAGAGGTTGCCGTCGATCCACTGGGAGTACGTAACAGGCCGCCCATTGGAGCCGTAGTAATAGGTTTTTCCACCTTCCTTCACCCAGCAATTCTTGAGCCCCACCTCGTTGAAGGAGAAGTTCACATCCACAGATCCGCTGATGCCATTAACCGTGCCGCGATCCGTGAACTGCCAGAGATCCGAGGAGAAGCTCACGTTGGGCTTCGTGTGGTTCCCCCACTCGGCAACCCACTTGCCCCAATTTGCGTTACTGAACTTCGGCGAGGTGAACTTGTCCTTCCACCAGGAAGCGCTTGAGTAAATACCGACCTTGTAGCCCTTGGCAGACACGGCATTGCAGAACGTCTCGGCGATACTACCAAATTGCGTCGCCGACAGATTCTCTTGCCTCTCGTCCTCGATGTCATAATAGACCGGCAATGCCAGAGACGAGGGGGAAAGGCCCGCCTTTTCCAGCACGCGCAAAACATGGTTCGCCTCACTCTGCGCGCTGCCCGTCTTTCCCGTGGTAGCCGTTGCATAAGAATAGAGGTAAACGCCGATGTGAATGCCATTTGCGCGAGCACCCTGGACGTTCCGGACAAAATACTTGTCGTCCTGAGACTCGTAGTCGCTTCCGTAGCCGAGTCGGATAATGGCGAACTTGATGCCGTCAGCCTTCACTTTCGCCCAATCGATTACGCCTTGGTGCTCGGACACATCAATTCCCACGGCTTTTGAGCCCGCCACGGTGTTAGTGGTCTTGCCTCCCGAACTGTTGATATAAACGTATTTGCTCTGCCCGTAAGACTTGTCCCAAGTGGGATAGCCCGCAGCGCGGGCACTACGCATATCGAAGGTCGAGATCTCCAGGTCGCCTATGGGTACGCCATCAACGTAGCGGAAACTGTTCGGCGCGCCTTCGGGGCCGAATTCGCTTTCCTCGGCAGCCGCGGCATCCTCATCTGCGGAATCATCGGGGGCCTCAGCGGCTTCTTCGCTGGAATCAATTGCCTCCTCCGATGGCGCATCCGTCGCGTCAGCATCGCCGGAAACGGCCTCATCGCCGTCCGCAGCACCCGCAACGGGCTGCTCATCGGTCGCCTCGTCCTTGGGCTCATCCACCGCGGAAATACCATCGGCATCAGCCTCATTCGGAATTTCATTCAAAGCGTCGGTTGCGTCACCACTCGCGCCAGCGTCCGCCACGCCACCAACAATGGAATCAGCAGCAACAAAGCCGCCCGCGGCCTGCTCCGCCACAGCGGCAGCAGAATCTTTGGCGATAGGTGCGAAACCAATGACGAGCGCCAAAGTCAAGAAGACCTTGAGCGCGCGATCGTCGAATATCACCTTGTTTTGAGCCCTAGTGTGTTTACCTGCTCTGTTTGGCCCCATAACAACCTCCTGGGTGCATATGTCAAAACAACGCGCAATATGCGAACTTGCATAATAGCACGCACGAGCGCAACAGACGAGCCAGCGGCCGTCCAAAGTGCGCCTACGGCCCGCGAGAAACAAGCATCCACTTGGGGCCCATCGACAACTGCAGCGCGAAAACGACTATCGAACGCGATAGGCCTCATCAATCTCCTGCAGCTCTTGGAATGAATCTATCTCCGCCACATCGTCATCGGAACATGCGCGGACAAAGACCTGATAGAACTCGGGCCTACGATCGAGCGGAACGTCATCCCAAAAAATCTGCTTCGACTCATCATCAAGCTCAAAAACCTCAGGAATATGCTGGGCCAGCTTCGCCCCGTCCTCTCCCGTCCAATAAGAAACTCCCACCATCTGCCAGCAGGGCTTTTCGCTCCCCTTCGTGATTCGGGTAATACGGCCGGCATCGTCGGTAAAGAAGCACCAGTCACCTGTCTCGTCCACTGGAATCGCGAGGTAGTTCGAGCGATACTGGTACTTCGATACCAGCTCGGGAGAGCGGAGGAGTAGGTCACTCTCAAACACGTAGGCGTTTTCGAAGCAATCTTTTGCGGCAAGCGCCGAGGAAATGTTGTTCGTAGAGTCATACAACGGGTTGTCGATAAACTTTATCATCGGATACTTTGAGAGAAGCTGATCGAACTCTTCCTTCAAATACCCGCGAACCACATAAATCTCGTCGATGCCCGCAGCAATAACCGCATCGAGAAGACGGTCGATGATCCGCTCCCCCCAAACACGAACCAAGGGCTTGGGGGTGTTGATGGTCACCGGAAGCATGCGGCTGCCAAACCCTGCAGCGAAGAAAACAGCGCGCCGGGCACGATAAGGCTCGAGAGCCGCCAAGCCCCGCGCGGTGATGGATCCAGCCTCCACCAGACGACGCCCCTCAAGCTCGGCCAAGAGAACCTGGTCAAATCCGTCATTGGCTGCAATCCCCTCGGCCATGGCCGCCAGCACTTTGAACTCGTCGTAGCTCAATTCCTGAGTCTGCATTTTGTCGTCTCCAATCAGCTCGAAAGCCGCCTTGCTGAACTCTTTTGCCGCCTTGTACCAAACACGGATCCAGTTTCCCACAGGAGTACCTGAGTGCTCCTTGAAGAGGCCCCAGACGTACCAATACCAGCCAACAACTGCAGTGCAAATGACCACATGGGCTCGCTCGTCTTCCGTAGCCGTTCTGCCGAAGTATTGAGGAAGGATCTCGAGTGCTTGATCGAGCGAATACCCGGATCCCTGGGCGATAAAGTTGCCAAGATCACATCCGTAATCGCCCATCGCCGCATATTCCCAATCGATCAGACAGACATCATCGTGTCCGACCAAAATATTGGGCGCGTAGAAGTCGTTATGACACAGCACCGGCTTGCCTGCCCCGGCGCCCATCAAGGTATGCAGCTCGTCCATCGCAGCTTTGAGTTCATGGAAGTCCGTAGGAAGATGAACGCCCTCGCGCTCAAGCATTCCTGCAATCCGAATTCCTTCCTCGTAAAAGTCAAACGACCACGGAGACTCGGCGCCACTGTCATGCAACCGACGAAGAGCCTCAAGCGCGCAACCAACGTGATCACGATTCTCATACGAAAATGGCTCCGTAGCCTCGAAAAAACGCGAGAGCTTCCAGCCGGTCTCCGGATCAACATAAACATAGGTGCTATCAAGCCCCAGGTCTGCCGCCACCCCAAGGGCAAAGGCTTCGGCATCACGATTGATTAACTCACTGGTACCTGCCCCCGGGTGACGGTAAACATAGCGCTCGCCCCTACAGGAAAACACAACCGAGAGGTTAGTAAGGCCCTCCTTCAAAGGTGCCACCTTGCCGATGTCGGCACGAGAACACTGAAGCGCTTCGCAAATATTGTCCAAAATTGCGGAGTCGACGTTCTCGAGAAACGCGGCATCGAAAAGGCAAAGATCCTCCATGCAGTCGAATTCGCGGATCGCCGAAGGAGGGAGCCGTCTTGCCCGCAGGGAGAAATCGTCCAGGTGGGAAAGCATGACACGTTCCCACAGCTTGTCTGCCGTGTCGGGATGGTTGAAGTCCTCCTCTATGCGCCTAAGGAGCGTTGCGCCGGAATCCTCGTCGACATATGAGGGACCAAGCAAATACCAGCCCTTTGTTGAAGAGTCGGCCAATTGGGCTCGTACGCGCCCCTGCCCGTCAAGTGCCACGGGCGTGCCAGACTGGCTGCCCTCAAGACAGACGGCCGAGCATTCCAGCGAGTATTCCCACCTATGGAACGGATTCTCCGGATAATACTGGTCAGAAGAGCAGATGTAAGCCCCCAGGATGCGAGGGCCGGCCAGCAGGACGGAAGAATGATTATTTCTCTCGGCGTAATCGTCCGCAATCAAAAGCTCAATACCGAATTCATCTTCGAGGTAAAAGAGCTGCTCTTTCATATGGCCCACAACAACGGTGACTCGGTCGATGCCAACCTCTCGCAGCTGGCGTATCATCCGCTCAACGAGAACCTCCCCCTGCACTACGAACAAGGGCTTCGGGTGCTCGAACGACAGGGGGGCCAAACGAGCCGCAAGGCCCGCCGCGAGAATCACCGCGCCGTTCACCTGATATGGAGCCAGAGCGTCAAATCCGGCGGCCGTGACAGTATTCTCGCTATCGAGAAGGCTCTTACCACGAAGATCGGCGACCGCCTTGTTGACCGTGCCCAGGGACAACCCCGTTAGGCGCGAAACCAGCCTCTGCGACGACCCCGGCTCCTCCGCCAGTGCGCGAAGAACGTAAAACATATTTCGACCGAGCATCTAATGCAACTCCACTGTTCAGTAATTGCTATATCACTACGAGAAATGAACAGTAACGAATATACCAGATTTACTAGAGGAGTCTAGCCGCAGGGGTCTTCTAGGATTGACCTTCCATAACGCTCAGAGCACCATCGTCGGTATAGGTATACCCTGCCATTAGGAACAAAACCTCACCAGGCTTATATTGATCAACCACGTCGTCAAGGGGCATATCCAGATGCCGTGGATCCACTACTACGACTTTTGCGTAGTGCTCCGCGAAAAAGCGCTCCACGGCATTGGTGTACGAATCGCCCACGATAAGCAATGTGTCGCCATTGGAAGCATTCGGGTTTTCAATAGTGAAGATGCCCGGATCTCCATGGAAATAGTCGGCATAATGGTTCGCATAGGGCCGTTTGCTATACTCGTCCGATCCATACAGATCTCGATGGCGGAGCTTCTCCAAATCACCCACGCCCGAGTAATCGACCACCAAGTCGGACTCATCGTATATGTAGTCAATCAGCTTATCCGCTCTCGCCGTTTCGGCCAATGCGGACCTTGTCCGACTGCCAAAGAAGGGAATGTCCTCGAAAACCACCTCGCCCAGAATCTCCACTGGAGAATCCCCCGGCCTCAAAGCCTCGAGGCAAGTCTCGTATGCGGCATAGGCACCGGGAGTATTCCAATGATGGTCCGAGCGGAAATAGTCCGCAAAGAAAGTGTCGGCGTCCTGAGGGGTAACCTGCACTACTTCGATGGCATCGCTCAATTTCTCCAAAAACGCATCGTCAATATACTGGCCGTCGATAGGGTTCGAAACAAACTCATCCAAAGGATTGAGATCGGAAAACTCCAGTCGATCCACATTGGCGAAAACCACATCAATACCAGGATGGCGAGCCACGAACCCATTCAGCGCCTCGACAGCCCTCGGAAGCTGCAATGCAATATCTGAGTTCTTCTTTTCCGGAAAGGGCATAATCGCATCGTGATCGGAATCATAAACGCTCTCGGACCCGAAATAAGTAGGCGCGTACTTGAAGCCAACGAGAGACGCTGATGCATTGATAGCGCCGCGCTGGAAGGCGGCGTTCGTCATAATGACGTCATCGCGATTCGGCACCAAATCTGACACGTATTGCTCAAATTTCCCCTGGAAGTCCCCATCGACAAAAGTGGAAAGGGAGAGCTTCGGAAACTGCTGATACTTGCGGCCCTCTAAGACGGAATTGGTTTGGCTCTGCACCGCCCAGTCCGGAAGAGCAGCTGAAAAACCAAGCACAGTCGCTCCCTTGGCAAGCAGGATCGAAAACACGAATCCCAGGAATGCAGCAAGGAACAGTCCACGAATAACTTTGGGCGTTTTAGCCGTTTTCTCCAAAATACACCTTTGAACAATGATCGCGATCTCGGTTTTTCGGTCAGTCAATATAACAAACATTCACCGTCCGAAACGCGCTGACCTAATTTCTCCATCCAAAGTGTCACCGCGGCAGGCGAAGACTTACACCTGCGCGAAGCCCGCACGGTGCCCGACAAAAGAGCGTTAGCTCCTCCCCCGGCTTGCCATCCCCCGCACTACCGCGCTCACCACGCCCTGGCGCTGCTGCTCGTAGGGCTTGCCTCCAAGAATCAATTCCTCAACCCGCAAGCGCCCCAAATCCTTCGGATCCATCTCGTACGGGTTCTCCGACAGCACCACCATGTCGGCCACCTTGCCCACCTCGAGCGAGCCACGCTCCCCCTCGTCGAACGTCGTCCATGCGCCGTTGTACGTGCACATGCGCAAAGCCTCCTGCACGGTCAGACTCTGGCCCGGCACGCTGTGGTTGCACGCCCTTTGCATCCACAGAATCGGATCTGGATCGGTGCAAGGCGCATCGCTACCAGCCGACATCACGATACCCGCGTCCGCATAGCGTCGCAGCGGATTCAGCTGGCCCGCCCGCTCCTCCCCCAGCACCGATGCCAAATACGCATCCGGCTCCTGGGGCCAGTCGATGAAGCTCGTCTGCATGGGGAAGTGAATCCCGTACTCCGCGCAGATGTGCAGCCCCTCCTCGGTCGGCAAGCATGCATGGATAATGCCGTGACGATGATCTTCCCTCGGACAGTCGTCCAAAGCCGCCTTCAGCGCCCGGGCCGCTTGCTCGAAAGCCGCATCCCCAATCGCGTGCATCTCAATCTGCAGCCCGGCCCGATTCGCCTGCTTGCAGAAATCGACGACCTTCTCATCCGAATAGTACAGAACGCCGCAGCCGCTCTCCTCGTCAACATACGGCTCCAACAGCGCAGCATCATGACTGCCGAAGCATCCATCCAGCGCGCACTCGAAACAACCGCCAATCCGCGGCAGCTTCCGCCTCGTTGCAACCGACACATCCATCGACTGCGGGAACACGCGCACCTGGAAGCCGCTCTGCGCGCTGCGCCCAAGCCATTGCTCCAAGCTGATATCGAGGTTGCCAGCAAAGCCCACCCCGCTGACCGTATGCACCATTCCAGTGCCACGCGCGGCCAGATAATCCATCGCGCCCTGAATGTTCTTCACAAGCTCCGGAATAGAAAGGCTGCCCGTAATGTAGTCGCTGACGGCGAAGAACGCCTCTTGGTTCATCTCGCCCGTATCCGGGTGATACCCTCGCAGGTTCTTGACCTTGGCGTCAATGGCGCGCAGCAACGGCGTGTTGACCACGCACGCATGACCGTCGTACTTCACCATGAAGACAGGCTTGTCGGGGCATGCAGCGTCTAATTCGTCCCGGGAAAGCAGCCGCCCTTCTTCCACCGAATAGGGAGAGGCACCGAAGGCCACAAGGATCTTCGATTTGCAGCGCTCAGCGAAGTCGGCAACCATCTGCATGATTTCACGGTTCGAGCGCGCGTCCATGACGTTGAGACCGGCGTTGAACGTAGCAAAAGAAGCCAGATGCTCATGCGTGTCGACGAAAGCGGGACAAAGGGCTTTTTCGCCAAGATCTTCTTCGGGCAATCCGGCATATTCGTCGGGCAATTCATCCCCTACAAAAACAATGCGCCCCTGATCCTCCACAAGGTAGCGGGCTACTCGATCGCCGGAGTCAACGGTCAGAATGTTTCCCTTGTAAACTCGCACTTCTCCCCCTTCGGAGCATCGATTTTCATAAAAACAGCCTGCAAGACGACTGGTCGGTCGACCGCATGAAGACGCAGGCGGCAGAGCAAGGCGCGCCGGCAACTTCGATAGCATATACCAGCTAGTAAGCTTTCCCGCCGACGATTGTCACATGCGCAAAAGGCGGTTATTGATTGGAGCCATGGCTCGGTGCAGTGCAAACCCGCATGCGAGCGTTAAAGCCACCACCAAGAGGCAGTATTCGAGCTGGATTAGCTCCACGGACGAGCCGAAGAAGTAATCGCCCATTAGGCCCGACACAATTGTCCTAACAGCCACGTTCACGATATAGAGTTCCAGCGATGCAGCTCCCAGGGAGGTGAGCAGCTTCTGCTTGGGCGAACAACCGAGCCGTTTCAGGAGAACGGGCAACAGCACGCACGCCAGAACGGAGACGCAGCTGAAGAAATACCTTATCGCAAGCTGGGAGAAACCGAACTGATCATCAGGCAACAACGCCAAGGCAAACAGAACCGCAGTCATCCCAATCAACATCAGGATCTGCCGAAGCTCGATCCTTCTCCCGTCCCGCACGAGAATCCCCGCATAGGCACCGGCAACAAAAACAGGAAAACGGGCGAGCATGATTTCCGTATTCTCGAGGAGCTCGGGGCTAAGAAGGCCAATCAGCATCGCAACCACCGCTGACGCTCCGATGACAAGGCATGTGCGACCGAAAGAGCGCCCGGGGGCGTTCAGGAATCGATGCAGCGGCGGGTAGATCAGATAGAACAAGATGATCGCATACACGTACCAGAACTGGCGATAACCATCCACCAGAAACGCGATGTTGGTAAGTTCGAGGAAGAACTTGGCGCCATCTTGCCCAACGAGCACGTCTTTGAGCAGGTAGAACGGAATGGCCACAACAAGAAACGTCGGCACAACCCTAATCAGGCGCTTTTTGTAGAAATCCCGAACCGCACCGCCCTTCGCAAGAGAGAAACGCAGGCCCACACCAGAGAGGAACAAGAACACGTCCACCGCCGCACTAAGCCGACTAAACGGCCATAAAGCCGCATGCACCAAGGTGCCCGAAAGCGTCGACTCGTAGAGGTGGAACAAAATAATGGCAGCAATGGCCAGCCCAAACAGCACATTGCGATACTCGCTAATGAGCGACCAGGAAGTATTCAAGCGGCCGGCACGACTTAGCGACTTCTTTCCCCCGCCCGACATTATTCCCCTTTATACTACCCCATCAGCCAAGCCACTAGGACAAAGCCTGATAACGCAATGGCGCGATCGAATGCCAACCCAAACTAAAAAACTAAGGGGGATCCCCTGAAGGAGCCCCCTTTACAAAACGCATAAACGTTTTTCCCTGCACAAAGATAGTAGCAGACGAATACTAAATACTTCAATCTACATTTTAGACACAGGCTCATTTTTGTCGGCCTCTTCACAACCGGGCTCGGAAGGTCTGGGGGTACCGCCCTCATCACTCCGCCGCATCTCCTTCAAAAGCAGCACCTTTGAAAAATGTTCAGTATCGAGGGTCATTGGAAGCATCTCACTTCGGAGAAGCATATCCACGATCGAGAGATCAACCAGCATCTTGAAGTCAAGATTCTCATACTCACCTTCGCGAGAACCCGCCTTGACTTTTTCGAAGTTGACCCGATACGACCGAAGGCGGAAGTAGTTGTTATTGGCTTTGAGGTACTCTTCAGCATCGCCCTCGGTCATAAGCACGAACCTTACACCTTGAGATTTGAGCTGAACAATTTGCTGAGCCGGCGTCAGCCACGGCTTCTTTTCCGCCCCACCAATCTCCCCCATTAATCAGCTCCGCCTTTCTGCACCATAGTCAGCGCATATTCCGATATCAGTATCATTCACTTCGACTAAAGGAAATATTCTACATTTCCATTTGTCACACCTGTGCATCGGTTACAGATCTACACTACAAATCATGCATGCCAGCCACATCGGGGCTGGCCAAAGGACAAATCTTCCGCCCAGCAGAACACGCGCCAAACCCGATATGGCCGGAGGCCTATGGGCACTTGCGGGTTTAGTCCTAAGCCACAAATCGACAAGGCCAACACAGGCCACGAAGAAGGAGCGAAACATGAAAGATCGAGTTTTCAAAACGGCTTTATGGGGCTATAGCTGGGACGATGTTCTTGGGGAAACTGAGGGCGACTGTTGCCAGGGCATCGCAAAGCTGGAAGACGGACGCATTTCTCTCGACATTCCATTTGGGCAGTTGCTGTCCGAGCCCTTTGTCCTCGTTGTCGGAGGAAACAGCCTCCCTCAAGAAGCCAACTATCTGTACGGATTTTCTCAGGACGGCTTCTACATCGCCCTCTCCGATGCGCAAAGCGGCGGAACCAGCCAAAGATGGCCAGGTGCTCCCCACCAAACGATCATCGCATCTCAAATACTAGCCAGCAAACAACCTTTCGACCCAAATGCCCGCGTATATGAAGCACGAGTCAAGCTGACAGGGTTACGCGAATGGTTTGGGCGCGCACCCTATTCCGCAACCCATACGGAAGACAGAAAGCAAACAACTTACAAGGTAAATCTCGGCAACACCGACCTGAATTGCGAGCTATACGCATCAAACGAGCTCCGGATTGTCCTCTACCACGAAGTAGCCGCATCGCAGGTAAACCAAAGAGGTTTTAACGTTTCTCACGACTGTTTCATTCGGTTCACTTTCCGCAACCTGGTCAATTTGGACGATGCCGTGAGAACCGTGGCAAGGCTCGCTGAGTATTTGAGCGCTTGCGTTGGGTTCGATGCCAGCATTGAAAATCTAGAGGCGAAACTCCAAGGGTCCGAAAGCTATATTTCGTGCTATAGACCTTTCATTGAGGGGAGAAGGCCCTCAGCCACCCAGATGCAGAATCTTCCACTAAGCCATACAACGCTAGGCAAATACGCGACCCCCTCGATCAACCACTGGCTCTCTGCTCCGGACGACTTTGCAGATATCGAGCAGCGCCTCTGTTCTCTTCTATTCAAGAGCTGGACGCTGCCGCTAGATCTTACCTTCATCGCCGCATCACAGCTCCTCGAGTCTATATCGAAGTACGATACAGACACGCAAGCAATGCCGGAGGACGAATACGAGAGGTTTAAGGCGCTAGTCATGCACGCCCTTGACTCTACTATAGACGATCCCCGGGTTCGCACCTGGGCAAAAGAACGGGTTAGCGGCAACACAAAAGGGCAAACTCGCTTGCTACGGGACCTCATTGGAAAACATCAGACATTCTGCGAATGGCTTATCCCCGACACGAAAGCATTCGTCAGGCAGCAAACTGCAGCACGTAATCACTTCATTCACAGGGGTGGTCCAGCCGAATTTATGCCATCCGAAAAGCTGTATTGGCATACAGAAATAGTGCTCGTGCTATGCTACGGTTTCATTCTAGAAGAATCGGGCATCCCTTCAGATACGCTTATTGAGGCCTTGGAGCAATCTCGATTCAAGGCCAGCGCAATCGCAAAAGCAAAAACTATGTACGGGGCCTAGTTCGAATTCGCACATATACCGTTAAGGAACGAGAGCTCGCGTTTAGAACGGTGGAAGGGTTGGGGGGAGGAACGGATCCGCGATACGCAAGCTCGACCACCCGGCTAAATAGACGCCGTATCAAAATCATTTTAAGTCACGGACGAGCCAGTATGGGTACATAGGAACTGGCGCAATAATGCAGACGAGCGGTTAGTTATTTGTCCGCTACCCGATACAGCGCATCTGCCTCGCCCCGTATGCCCCAGGAGCATCTACAGGGCGCAAAATAGCAAGTCTGGGGGCCTAGATGAGAAACTTGAATACTGAAATAATCCTCAAGGAAGTGGAGGCATCTGCCTGGCACACGCCGCAATTGCGCTCGTCACCCGCTAGTTTAACCAACTGCTAAATCGAGATTGTATCTTTCTACAAAACGCTTGACTCTGTCAGCTCCATTGATTTCAACATTATGCACAGGAAGGCGCCTTCTAACCCTCCCAATACGATCAACGAAAAAGCCACCCTCCCCATATTCGATGGGCTCATCTCCTGCCACTCGAATTATAGTTGCTCGAAAGCAAGATCCGTCCTCTCCGATCATTTCTACGAAAAAGCGAACATCCGGGTAAGATTCGTATTGCTCGAAAAACTTGACGTCTACGCCGACTTGCATCGTTTCGCCGTCATTTTGACTGATGCTAGTGAACTGACGATCATATGGCAGCTTAATTACTGACAGAAGGGTAGGATTTGCTGCATTTTTCGTAAGGCACTTGAATAGCCTTATGTTCGAAATATTGACATTCCCGCAATTCTTGATCAGGAAAAGAACCTGTTTATTGTAATTGAGATCAGTAATGTATTGCATATCGACAAATTCAATATCAGGGGCCTGATTGAGGGCAAGCAAATCCAAACCCATGAGCACTTTACGAATCTTATTGCGGAATAAGAAGCCGGCAAGCGCGATGAGAGCTGCGGCAGCAACGGTTGAAACCACATTGATAGCGAACTGACCCAAAACTAAACCTCCCCTTACGCTATTCCCTTGATCGCCGATCAAAGCTATTTTACAGAAGCGAGGTCGATGTCAAGCCCATAAGGCAACCGACCGTCTGACTTGCCCCACTCCAGGCAGCTGCATGTGGGTCGTCTCGCCTGCAGCCATTTGAGCAGCCTATTGCGTCTTCTCTGCCCCTGGCAGCGCCGCGCCGACGTCCCCGCAGACGCCGCACCCTGCCGTCTCCGCACAGCGCGCGATCACGTTCGCCCCCTCATTCTAGCCATTCCCCTCGTGGGCGGAGCAATCGTCGTCACCTCGTTCACCATTGCCGTCCTGCTGAAAAGAATTCCGAAATCCGGCAGCTACATCGTTTAAATCTGCTTCGCCTTCAATTCCTCACTGCAATCCTCCGCCGGCAATCGGTCCAAGGTTTCACGCCAATCAACGCATCGCCCCAACCAAAACTGGCGTCCCGTCGAGAAAGAGAGTTGAGCTTGTTTGCAACAAAAGCGCAGCTTATGACGTCGCCAACGGATACAAGCGAGTCCAGATTACCCAGCTACTCACAACCAGCTTTCTCGAATACGAATACTCCATTTTATACAGAAATGGCAACACACCAGCAATCACCAAGGACGCCCAACCGAGACCTCGCCCGATCGAATAATTCCACAAGCAGCGAAAATAGTTTTCGCAACCTGAAATCGGACTCGACAAATTGAGACTTTGAAGCATGTGCCGGCACGACAGCATACGCTTGGGACGATCCAGCCTCCAACAGTATATCCTCTTAGCATCAGTGTCCCAGACGCCATGCCGAGCCGGAGAAAGCAACACTCAATCAGTCCAGAGTCCCGTTTTACTCCACAAATCCTCCTGCACTTGCTCAGAACTGATTTCACCCTGAAGTATTTTTTCATAAAGCCTCAGAAATCCCAAGGCCGGAATCACCAAGACACCGTACTTTCTCGCAAGATCGATCTGGGCCTCAACGTAAGGAAGATGTTCCGAGAGCGGTTTCCCTATTTCTTCGGAAAAAATCAAAATACCCTTAGGGACTTTTTCCGCACGATCGTCGTCGCGAGAATCTAAAAACACCTGAACATGATTGTCGGTTTTAGAAACATGGTCGCGTTTCAAGCTCTTTTCGGAACCTTTCACCTCAAAAAGAAATGCACGGTTCGCTGTCTCGAACCTATAATCTTCTTCTCCTACATCCACAAATTTCTCATCACGGGGAAAAATCTCCTCAAGCATAGAAACGACATTATCCTGAAGCTGACTGCCCTTTGTGCAGAGAATGAGCTTTTTACTTCTGCACTCCGCCAATCGCTCCTCGAGAGACGCACACTCATTCTCGAGTTTAGCAATTTCTGTACGATTTGCCTCCAAACGATCATGGACGCTCGCCTCATCAAGAATCGAGATCTCATTAAGCCACTCAGGATAGAACACAGCCTCCTCTCTTATGAAATCAATATCTTCCAAAAATCCAAAAAGCGTTGCGCTATCTTTAATGCGAATTGTCGTCACAGCACAATCGCCCGCACGAAAGACGGTGATACCGTTTCCGTTGCCGCGCCAAATACAGCCCTCGCTAGGCGGTTCCATATTCGATATCGAGAATGCTGAGCTGTACCCCCCATGGTTAAGGTGCGTAATTTCTGCTCCTGGCGAAAGGGTGATGCCGTCTATTCCTAAAGAATCGCAAATCAGCGAAGACACATCAGGCAAAATCACTCGAATCGGAGTGCTAACACGATATTCACCATAGCTCAGCGACGATTTGAAAACATAATCTTGCGGCAGGAGGAAAAGAATAAGGCTCTTAATGCTAGCAGAGGTCATTAAGCCGATGTTGTTAAGATCCTTCATACAGTTGACCCGCGAAAACCCGCTATCTGTATTCTGCCACACTCTATAATCCTGAAGCGAAACCACAGTAATGCCAAAATTATCGAAGGCAAGCGGATCACTAAGCGTTCTACATGTAATATCATCCGACTCAAAGTTCTGGTCAGTGGCATAAGATATATATTGGATCTTCATAAAGCGGCTCCCTCGAATCAAGCGAACAAAAGACGACGTGTCGGGATGGAGCCATTATCGAACTATACTGCCGCGCAGACAACTAATTTGGTTTTTTACAACGGTGCAAGGTAAATGGGATTCAAACTCCCCAGCTTAGGCTCGCCATACCCTTACGCGAGACATGGACCTCGCCCAAGCCTCTAAAAGTGGCCTGAAGCAGGAATTCCTCTTTCGATGTCCTGCTCCCAAATCCGAAAATCGCTCAATCAGCAGGCGGCCAGTCGGATCCAGGCGCTACAGACATCTCGTTAACCAGGTCGTATTCAAAAACCGTCGTCCGGGACGGGTCAGCATTTGCGGATAAGACGCGCTGCTGTTCACTCAGGTTCCACACCGAACCAGAAGTGGGCGCGAAGAAAACCACAGCGCAGCATAACGCAATCGCAGCAAGCGTTTTGTTTGACACATCCGAATAGAGGGAGCATGCCTTAATATCGTCATCCTCCTCACTAGCCATCTGCCAATCCAATAAAATCGGAATACCAACGACCACAAAACCGCCGATACAAAAAAATACGAACGGGTCACACAACCGCAGGCTGCAGAACTGAAAGCCAATTACGACAGAGCCCGCGTGAATCCCCGCCAAAACGCTCCTCAGCAAATCATGTATTCTTTTTCCTCATTCGAGATACGTGCGGAAAACCGACGACCAGATAGATAGCGAGAAGTATAAAAGCAACAGCAACGAGCCATTTTGCGAATCTCGTACCATCCGAGGATGGGGCAAGCTTTAGTTCAGGAAGTAGAAAGGAGACCATTCCGAGAGAGTGCGCAGCGAGAACAAGCATTATCCCCAGCACAATCAGAGAAGCATCCGTAGATAAGCGCCACCAACAACGCCCTCTCTCAAGTTTTCCAAACTCGTCCATATAGACCCTCCCTCGTATTCCCATAGGACTGCGGTCTACGAATGCGGACTGGGCTTTTCTGCAAACTGCAGTAGCCCTTCGCATGCAGCCGTTACTTAATGCCCGCCACAAGCGCAAGGTCGGCGAAATTGGAGCATCGGCACGCCTCCAGACTCTCGTCAAACGTCACTTTCGAAAGCTCGAAGGGAAACGGTTTTCCCTCTCTGAATGCCATCTCGTTTCGCACGATAGAAGGTTTTCCCCGGAGCAGTTCAAGCGCGACGTGAATAGATCGCGAACCTTTGCAACACTTTTCCCAAATTCGATCATCCGACTTGCACTCATTGAGGCTACGGTAGCCCCACTCTCTGCACAAAAACGTAGCCGGATCGGCATCATTGTATTTTTCGTCGTGGCAGCATATTACATACTCAAAACTCTCGTTGCTAACAATCACCACTACTGGAACATTTTTCCTAATGCTGGCACGCGAAACCGCCAATATACTCCGAAGCACAGGCCGCTCTCCCGCATGCTTTTTGTACCTATCAAAATCAATAAGCACAATTCGCGCAATGCAATTCGAGTCGGGTGCAGTTCTGATTTTATCGAGCATCACCGAGTATCCGCCACCCTTAACATCGGTCGGATCAAGCATAATATCCAGAGATGGCTCAACGCTCTTGAGCCACCGCTTCAATCCACGCACATAATTCAATTCGGTCTGCCCCTCGCAGTAGACCACACATTTCTTCGCAAGTTGGCGCTTTTCACGATGTTTAGACATGAACCGTACCTCCCAGCATGCCGCTCAAATAAAACTCATAGAGCTCTTCTTTCACGTCATACCTAATCTCGCTGAAATCTGCAGCAGAATAGAGCGACGACTCTAGCGTTGTCGGATCCTTCGTAATGAAATATATTTGCTCCTTCATACTGGTTCTGAGGGTAAGGTTGAACACGTTATGCGTAGTAAAAACCAGCTGCCCGTCATGATCGACGCCGTTGATAAGAGCCAGCACGCGCTCAGACAACACAGGATTGATGGTAATATCTATCTCGTCTGCCAGGACGGTCTTCCCTTCGCGAATAACCTTATAAATAAAATAAGCCCACACGAGAAATGTACGCACACCGGCCGAATCCTGCTTTACGATCCTCTCAAATGCCCTTCCCTCGCCATCTTCTCGCGTAATGACGCTATCGTCGAAAGGTCGCGTTTCATCAACCGTCAATCCCACGATGCTCGCATCGATCAGCTGAAGCACTTTTAAGTATTCGTCTGAACCCATAACCTCAAGCAGATCCGACACCTCATGATTCGTCTGAATCGAACGGGAGGAATCCATTCGCACGACAAACAGGTCATCAGTGAACCAGTTGAGCACGCGCCGGCAATGCTCATCCCCTATAGCCGCAAGCCACACTAGCATCAGGCCGGGCGCTCCCTCGCCTAGAGACTCCTTCATTCTGGCCACATCGTTTTCTCGCAGAGAGCCCTTCTTGCCATACACGAGCCTCATCTGAACGCATTGCGCCACTTCTTGACTCTCACGAACTTCGCATTCAGCGTTCTTTTCGCAATCCGCGCATGCCTCCTGCAACTCTGCCAACGCTTCGAAAATCACAGTCTCCGGTTTTCTCTTGGCTGCTTTCATTTCAAGAGACTCACTCAGCACACCCCATGGCGCGAGCTTCAGAGAGTAAGTGTAGGTTGCATTATCCAGAGCAATTCCTACCGAGAAGCCCTGTTCAAGAGCATCGACATCGTCACCTTTGGCCGACTCGGCCAGACGTCCGGAATTGACCAAACTCTTCCTCGACACGGGCCGCATATCGGTTCGAACCAAAAGGTCGCGGAGATAGGCGACGCTTTCTATGAAGTTGCTTTTGCCGCCCGCGTTCTCACCCACGATAATT
This sequence comes from Eggerthellaceae bacterium, assembly GCA_022791455.1. Lineage (GTDB taxonomy): Bacteria > Actinomycetota > Coriobacteriia > Coriobacteriales > Eggerthellaceae > Parvibacter. The sequence goes on along the minus strand of JAAVZC010000001.1, from coordinate 362,364 downwards.
GCGTCTTTTAGAGCGCGCTCGCCGGTGGGCAATTCGGTATAGTTACCGGGATACCGGTTGAGAATTCTTCCCTTGGCAGGTCTCAGGTCAAAATACGCTTCTTCGTTAAACGACTTATAATTAGAGACCGAATATTCAAGCAACATTACTCTCTCCATCTGCGGTCTGCCACCATATTTGCTATGATAAACCAGAAATCTGGTTTATCATAGCAAATAAATTGAAATCATGCTTAGATAGTTGTTTCGTACCAGCAGCCCCTAGCTCCTAGCTCGCATCGAAGCGTGTTTGGCAAGACTGAAGTCGACAAAGTAAACCGACTTTTTCGATACTTCGGCCGCGAACGCCGACAGCTATTCCTTTGCTGCTTTTTCTAACATCAGTGAAGACTCTATTCTCTTGCTCTCACCTCCAAACTCGACGAGTCGTCCGTGGTGGACGACGCGGTCGATGGCGGCCAACGCCAGCTTGTCGTCTCCGAGGATCGTCCCCCATTTGCCGAACTCTATATGTGTGGTCATGATGAGGGAGTGGCGCTCGTAGCTGTTCGAGATGACCCGGAACAGAAGCCTTGCCCCATTACAGTAAGAAGTAGTTAATCCCAGCGCAAGACGGCCCACGCCCTTGCCTAGGATTACGATGGGCATATGTCCCGATAGACTGCCGACGCGGGCGTCGCTGCCTCTGACAACTGATAGGAACCTGCCGGGCCTCCGACCAAGAACGCCACGGCCAAATAATGCGAACGTCGCGCGAGCCAGCATCCAACGGCCAACGATCGGAAGGATGCCACCATGCCGCGAGATGCCGCCACCTTCGACACTGTCCTCGGGCTGGACGTGGGCAAGCCCGCTCACTGGGCGTGCCTCGCGACGAGGGCAGGGGAAGTCGCTATGAACGGGCCCGTAGCCAACTTGGAGCGCGGCTGTGCCACGGGGAAGCGCTGAAGGCGATGGCCAGGAAGAGGCTGAAGGTGATCTACGCGGCGATGGGGGGCCAGGCGCCCTACGCGGCCTAGCGGGCCGGAGGACAAAAAAGCGCAGGCCCCGAGGGGCCCGCGCGAGCATTGCCGGAAGTGCTTCAGCCGGACCGAAAAACTGGTTGACAAAACTATAGGAACACCCCCCGTTCACAATAGAACACTCAACGCCCTCCCGCTGAAGGCCCGTCGTTTCATCATTGATCTCGGCATCCGATCCTGCAATCAATAGAGAGCGTGTCATACGATTAATGCAGTCACCAGCCTCGTCGATCGCTGCAGAAGCCAAAGCGTGCCAGACGCTTTTTTCTCTACTTTGATCTGAGGGTCCTTCTCTGGAGTTCGGCCAAGTTTATGCGGAGCGGATCAAATGACTCGCTCGCTTCGCGGGCCATCTCCTCTATGGCCTTGTCCATAATCTCTCGCAGGCCGCTGCGTTCGCTGTCATTCAGAGCCCTCCTATCTGCTGTCGTATTGGCGTACACCAGCGTAGGGCCAACGACGACTCATCGGCTATTATTGATTGGCTTGATTTTGGCTATTCTCGCCTAACCTTATGTTGCTAAATCTGCCTGACGCCAACACTAAGCAGATTCGACTAGAATAATTTCGATTTACCCATACAGTGCTTCGGAAGACAGGAAGAGCAAATGGATACCCTAATCGCATGCGGAATCACATCGGCTGTAACTCTTATCGGAATTGCAGTTTCGTATTGGCTCTCAAAGAAGAATCTGAAGGAGGAGACCGCGAGAATGTACGAACAGCAAAGCTTGGCGAAGATCAACGATCTCCCGTTCAGAGTAGCCGGATTGATAGATGATATAGAAAGTGGAAAGCTGGATCCTGACTCCATGAAGCAACTCCTGTCAACAATCTATGCCTACGGCTCTCCAGATGCAATAAAAATCATAGTCGCCTTTCAGGAGAATAATTTTCGGCATGTTACCCCCGAAAACCCAGCAGATCCCTTCTACACAATTTCCCTTATTTCGGTTCTTATAACGCAATTAAAGTTTGATTTGACCGGAAGGATAGTTAACCCGGAGTGCTGGTTTAGACTCAGGATAAATGATTACGACCCCCGGGAATCACCAATCCCTTGCCATATCGAAAACATCGTTTCTAAGCTTGAGCCTGATCAGAGATTTATCGCCAACTAAGATAGATGAATTGCCAGAACAAGTGTTTGCTCAGACAGCCAAGAGCATTTGCGGATTGTCTGAGCACAAAGATCTATGGCGCAGAGAGGGTCGGTAGAGATGGCATGGTCTTGGTGCATCAATATAGAGGCTGCAGCTCTTGAGCTTGCGAGATCCAGCATAAGCAAAATGACAAATTCTAATTATGACGCAAGTGTCGACTTGGGCAAAGGAGTGAGGCTTCCTGACGATGAGGCATTTCGCAAAAATCTAAAACATGGCTTTATCGCTGCCGTTATGGGGACATGTTTTTACGAAGCAAGCCTGAACTCACTTTTACGCAAATGCTTCGACTTCGATCCAGAAGGTGAGGTCATTAAAGGGGGAGAGGGGCTAAAGCTGGAGGTTTTGTTCTCGAAGAACCCTCAAGCTCTTGCGAAGATAAAATCAAAATCCTGTTGGCGGGATGCCCATAGACTATTTCGAATGCGCAATGAGCTTGTTCATTACAAGAATAATTCCTCTGGACCAAACAGCGCATTTCCTCCGATCGGAGATTGGATGGTCGGAAAAGAGATTGTTGGTGACTTTTTCGTCAAGAACGAAATGGAATCCTGCCTAGACGATGTCGAGAAGCTTGTTGCCCTGTATGCCGACTTCCTGGGAATGGCAGTTAATCCTTCTTCGGATTTGCTAGCTGGAGGCGGAAGATTCCCCACGGGGGACTATTTCTGCACAGTCTCTCAACTCAAAGAAATCGATAAAGAGCTAGCCGGCGGATGTTAGGACGGCGTAATTTTGATGGGGGTAAAGGGGGCCCTATCCTAGAAAGCCATGGCCGAGTCTAAACCTGCCGCATAGACAGCTTCTGCTGAGAGCCTGGCAGGATTTAAAACAGCATTAGTACTCCCCCTATTCCGCGTGCATGGCGTCGCCATTTCGCCCTCCAACAACTCAGCTAATTAGCTCCGGACGTTTAGCTTCCAAACCGCAAAAGGAATGCATGAAGAAGCTGCCGCGAATCGACAACGCCCCAATCGTTCAGCAATCCGAGCAAACCAAGACACACCGTCAAAGCCAGAGAAAAAATAGCGATGAAATCAACTGCCGCTCGTCGCAATTCGTCGTGGCCTTGCTTCGCTCCAGCATCGGCGAATATGGAAACACAAAAGCAAGCAATACCAAACCACGCCAAGAGTACGAACGCCATAACGATGTTGGAGCTAATAACAATCCAAAACTGAATTGCCCCATACCCCACAAAAATCGCAACACCAAGCGACAACAGAAAATATGGAGCGATTTTGTCTCTTACCGCGCGATCTCCTTGAACCGCGCCGGCCAAGAGATAGACGCCACCAAAAATCAGCGCAAAGACCGCGACATACACGGCAATGGCCGACCAAGGAGAGCTGGAGACCTCCGGTATATACGCTGCTCCACTCTTCGCTGACTCCAATGCGACAGCCACAAGCAGCACCGCGCCCATAGTCGAAGCCATTGCAAGCAGCAGAGAAATAAGGGCCACAGAAAACCAGTACAGCCGCCCCAGAAGACCCGCTTTCCAATCCCTGCCGCTATTGCATATCAATGCTATCATCTCCCTATATAAAAAGGATCCATCAATGTCTAAACCTTGTCGAATATGTATCCAAGTGTGATCCTATATGCGAAACAACAATACGACGAGTTGGAGCATCATAGGCGAAATAGACGCGGATAAACTTCGGATCTGTCTCTTTGCTGCCGCTCTTAATATGAGCCTCCACGCTGATTTTGCGCCCATCGTACTCGTCGAAATACTGCCGCATAAGTGCGTTGTCCTTGCGAGTCATCATGCCCGATCCATGCGCATACTCGAACCTCGAACGGCTGTTGAACTCCCGAACGATGTCGACACGATCATCAGAAGAGAGCAATTCGTACGCGATCAGCCTAAGATCACGAAGTGCATCCCAGATGGTCCCCTCAGAGCTGCGACAATCATCCAAAGATCTGATTGCGCGCGACGTAAACACGATCTTGTCGTCACCGATACGTCGAAAGAGTTCAACCACCTCGCAAGGTTTTTGCGGCCAACGCCACAGCTCTTTCGACTCGACGCCATCAGGTGAATTGTTATCGAACACAGCTTCGTATGCCCCAACTTTTGACTCCAAATTGAATATCTCACCTTTTAGCTGATCATTCTCATCCCTCAGTGCATCAACCTCGCCCGACCTCTTAAGCAGCTCCCCCTCGGCAATTTCCAGGACCAACTCCTCCGTTTGCTCAAGTTGTCGCTTAGCGCGCTTTTCGAGGCTAGAGCGGTAGATCATGTCACGAACAACATCGATCCTGACCATGCGCTCATAGAAATGGACATCCTGAGCATACGCACGACGGAATACCGTAACCAGTGCATCAGCGCCCATCTTTTCTATTGCTTCAGCCGTAAAGAATCGATGACGATATTGATCCTTCGGATCGTCGACGCGTAAGCGCCCAGCGTAGACCCGCACCGTGCCATTGGTACATCGATAAGAACGCTCAGGAATAGTCGCCGACATCTCCTCAATGAACTCGACGCTATTCGTGTAATAGACAAGAGCGCTTGGACCCACAGCATCGGTCAGCATCTGCGGATCAACCAACAACTCGACCTTGCCTTCGCTCACTTTCGGGCTGATAAAGATGACAGGAGTTTCCCGCATTGGGTCCGACAGCAGGGCCCAGAACATTGGAAACATACCGGCCTTTAGTTCCTTCGCATTGGCGCTCAAATCAACTCCCGATACCGAACACTTCAACCGCGCGTCCGACAATAGGAGTCTCACGATTCCGGGAATAGATGGGGCGGGCTCATCCTGACAAGGCCCAAGAAATCCCGGTTGATCGCCATATGAGAGCACCAGCGAAACCGTACCTTTGAGCGACGACTCACATGAGAATCCTATCTCGGTCACCCATTTTCTTGCAGCATAGCCTCTTTCTGTAATATTCTCTATGATTGAGCATGCCCATTGGTGCCGTCCGTCATCCGCATAATAAATGGCAGAGGTGAACTGCACTACACGGCTCGGATCCGAGAATCGACAACCTGTCTTGAAGCTGGACCAGATCGCAACATCTCCCGGTATATCAATTCCACGACTACTCCACTTGTTTGTCATCCATTTGCGTATGTCGCAAACGAGAGACCACAAGGCATCCCCCTCAGAACCGGATAGTTCGATATCCATTGATGTCTTGTAGAAAAGCGTAAGATTGAGATCGTGCATAACCACTCCTCTTTCATGTTTGCTCCATCGATTAATATTTTAATAATATAATAATTTCTTGCCAACACATTAGGGCGATACTCATTCTTGCGTATTCGCCCCCGAGGCTATCGGCGTCAACAAAAGAATGCCTGCCACCAACAGAAGGCAAGAAGGGCACACAGCACCCACTCACGCCCTTGATTCGGGAGCGGAGTTCTGCAGCAACAGGAGGGAGAATCGGATGAAGATACAGGTCACCGACTTCAGGAACATCAAGCAGCTCGATATCGAAATAGCGGAAGAAAAAGCCAACTTTATATATGGAATCTCTGGAACAGGGAAAAGCTCGCTGATAAAAGCAATTTCAGCAATTCCGGGCGAAAAGGACACCCCTGTGTCTTCGCCCGATCGATCACCCGTCATCCTAATCGATGGCCAAAGCCCAAACTACGGGGCCGTCAGGGTATATGACGACAACACCGTAAGCGGGCTTATTCTTCAGCCGGTCGAGAACGAGACCGCGTACGACGCCCTCGTAGGAGATGAGGCCAAGGTTGAAAAGCTCAGGGCCAGGATCGACGATGCTCTAAAAGAACTAAACAAACTGCTGCCAGAGATGATCGTTCGTAGAGGCAAAATTGACAATCTAATCAAGGCCTTCGGAGCAAAAGCCGGCAAGGCTTCGAGCGGCTTATCCAAAATACAGAAAGAAGTCGACAGCAAGCCGGCTGGCGCCACAAGAACGGCCCTTCAAAATGGCTCAAAATACCTGGCCTTTATTAATGCTGGCACTGCGCTGCCTCAATACGAATCGGGAAAATGTCCTTTCTGCAATCGGAAAATGAGCGAAACCGCCATATCTAGAATTAGAGGCCTTAAATCCCTGACGCAAAGCACCCTAAAACTGATCTCCGATAACTCGCAACTTCTATCAGATCTTTCGATCAAAGAGCCCGACTGGATGAAAAAGCGAGCGCTTACAAGCTTTGAGAAAGAAATTGAACGCCAGATGGTCATCCGAGGTGCCCTCGATAGCATTATAAAGCTGTGCGCCTTGGATGAGAGCAATCTAGACAAGACGCTCGTTCCGAACTTAAAGACCCTCGCAAAAAACCTCCATGGTACTTTTCCTGAAGCAGTACCAATCCTGGAAAAACTAAACGAGAACTCAACGGAACTCAAAAAGCTTTTAGGGCAAATGCAGACCGAGTTCAAAAACCTAGTCAGGAAAAAGAGGGAGGCGATCAATGCCAGCATTAGGGAAATGGGCATTCCTTATGAAATCAGGGCCGAGGCACTAGATCGCAGTAGCAAAACAATCACCTATCGAATCAAGCACATCGAAGACAAAAGCGAGGCAAACCGTGGCGAACTCCTTTCGGAGGGGGAGAAAAACATCATTGCACTTCTGCTCTTTCTTGAGAAGGATGACGGAGAAATCCTCTTGTTCGATGACCCGGTCTCATCCTACGACGGGTACAGAAGGAGCCAACTGTACAAGCGGATAGTTGCCAAGCAGAACAAAACCATCATCGTGTGTTCTCACGACCAGAGCTTCATTAAGCAAGCCGTTATCGACAAGATGAAAGGTGGTGCCACAAGAAACAAAGTCGGCGAAACCGTTATGCTCGCTCATGCTGGCAATCAGATGGTTGCTCAAAACATTGAGGAAGCGAACTTCGGATCGTTACGAGCTTTCGTTCTGGGACATATCCAGAACACCGATTCCCTTTCCCAATTTAGGACCATTCTAAACATTAGGCTTTTATGCGAGCTAGACGGCTACAGGCGACTCGGCGACAAGAAGCAAACCGCCTGGGGCTACACTTCGAAAATCCTCCATCGCGAAGATCGGGGCGCCATTATCAAATATCTGGAAAAACGCGGTTACACCGAAACGGAAATTTTGAAGTTGATCGAAAGCGAATTCGGCATAGCTGTCACCCCTATCGCAGAAAAGTACGTGGACGACAACTGTGATGGCTACACTCTCTTCGAGAAAGTGCTCTTCTGCAGGGAATTAAAAGGCATCAGCAAATCAATGAAAAGCGTCCTTGACGATATCGTGCATCTCAACAACAGCTTAGTGATTTGCCTCGACCCCTACCACTATAACGATTACCCCACCTATATCGTAGACACGATCGAGAATATTTCCAAAGCATGCACGGCCCAAAAGAACGAGCAAGCCACAAAATAATGATCAACGAATAGACGCTCCATCAAGGAGAACAGAGAATGGCGCGTACAAGGGACCTGGTCAAGGGCGAATATATCAAGTCAGATTAGCCTTGCGGAGACAAGAGTTGACATAGGGATTTTGAAGCAGAAAAAAAAAGGGGGGGGCGAGCGCGTTCTGCCGTCAAAAAGCACGGAAGACGCGCTGCGTCGGGAGACCTGGCCGCCGAAAGGACGCTCCGATAAGACCCGGATCTCGATAATGTTCTCCAATTCGGTCAAAAGAATAAAGGCGCTTCTCTCTGCGCCAACAGAAGCGCCTTTATCAGATGCTTTAGAGGCCGATCGCTCACTCCGAGGAGGAAAGAGGGCGGTCCGACCAGCTAGCCTTGCATGCACTTCTTATTGCATGCCCCATGAAACGCACCTCGCTTGCCCCCCGCTAAAAACTCCAGGCGGGGATTTGGCAGATGCCCTCACCCTTCAGATCGACGCAAATCCAAGTATTCTCGTAGATCCTCTATTAGCTGCTCAGTTCGCCTTACCGCTGCATATTCGCGTAGGTGCGGGTCACCATCATAATAATCCTGCAGGGAGAATAGGTAGTCTTTGCTATCTGAAATAAAATCCAGGCCTAGCTTTGACCGTAGTTCCTTGTCGTATCCATCAAAAACAGCGACGTCCGTCTCTCCGTCGTAGGCAATCGGGCTAGAGGCAACCACGCAGAGAACGCCATCTGAGTTCAATTTCTCTGCAAGAGAATTCAATTCATCCACGTACGCATCATCGATTTCGGAGAGCGTTGAAGTATAGTCCTCCTCAAATTCGAATTGCTGATCGTGATCCCGAGCGTAAACGTTGTCGCCATACTCGTTAAAAGCCCCCCTTGAATATGCAGTATTTCCTCCATCCGCGTTCCCTGTTCCATCAAGGTACAACTCCAAAGCACGCTTCTCATACGTTGGAAACGCCTTGAGCATATCCCAGTAATACTTTTGCGGAACCACTTTCCAGAGATCAAAATGGTTTTCGATAGTCGTCCAGGCCAGAACGGGGTTAAAGGAAGAATCGTCAAAGGTGTATGGAAGAAAGACAACGATATCCCCTGGCCTTACATTGAACTGCGTCATCGAATCATGAAAAGAATTGCCGAGTCCGGCGTGGAGCCCAAGGTTAACTACCGGCATGCCCAGTGCGTCCTCGATCAAATCAGAACGAATCCCGAAGGCGACATTCGAGTTACCCACAAGGACGATCTTTGGCTCGTCAATTGACTCAAGCCGGCTTATTTTATCGATTATGCTTGCGTTGTACCCGTTGATGTACTGAGGCGCCACAACCCCGAAAAAAATAGCCAAATAAGCCGCAAAAACAGCAATTAATTTGGCGAGAATAACGCAAACCGCCCGTGTATTAGAATTGGAAGTAGATGAACTGCGTTTGGACATAATCACCTCCATATACGCCATAGACCACAATTGACGTCACGAAGAACAGGTACACCGCCCATCTAACTAAGGCGGGCTGCGACACCAGCACCGAAACAAAATCCCCTCTCGACTCTTGAATATAATCAAAAAGCATCAGTACGGATATCGAGAGGATAATCAGGATTAATATTTTCTCAGAACCAAACATCGAGAAGGCAGACCCAGTAAACATGCTCCTTAATCCGGGAGCATCAATCGAATGGCATATCATTTGCTGAAGGGCGCTCATAGAGGGAGCCCTAAACACCAACCATGCGATGCATACAAGCACAAAAGTCCTCAGCCTTCGCACCCAACGAGACGTCGTGCCCCTGCGTTCCCTAGCGTTACGGTATTTTCGCCAAACATCCTCCGCAACCATAAGCATGCCGTTCAGCAATCCCCATAAAACAAAATGCCACGCTGCTCCATGCCACAAGCCACTTACGGTGAACACGATCAAAACATTGACAGCTTTACGAAAGCGCCCTTTCCTATTGCCTCCAAGGGGGATGTATAGATAATCTCGAAACCATGAGGTCAAGGAAATATGCCATCTTTTCCAAAAGTCGCCCACACTCGTTGCCAAATACGGAGAGTTGAAATTCCGCATCAAACCAACCCCCAGGATTCGCGCGCTTCCGATTGCGATATTTGTATATCCTCCAAAATCGCAATAGATTTGAAACGCGAATAGCGCAACTGCCATTGCGATCTGCGCTCCACTAAAATTCGAGTAGCCCTCAAACACTGGATCTACGATCAAAGCGATGTTGTCCGCAACAACGATTTTCTGCCAAAGACCAAAAAGGATCAGGACTAGTCCAGAGCGAAGATTGCCTGCCTCCAGACGCGAGGGCGCAGTTAGCTGCTTAAGCAAATTACTCGAACGCTCAATCGGTCCGGCGACCAGCTGCGGGAAGAAAGACACAAATAGGGCATATTTGAGCGGGTTTCTCTCTGGCGCATCGCCGCGATAAACATCGACAACATAACCTACGGCCTGAAAGACGTAAAACGATATTCCGACAGGCAGAATGACATCGATAGCCGAGTACTTCCAACCCCACCCAGCAATATCGAAAACAACATTAAGATTGTTGATTAGAAAATTCGCATATTTAAAATAGGCGAGTAAAACAAAGCACGAAACTATCGAGGCGACAAGGACGGCTTGGCGCAGAAGCTTCTTCGTGGAGGCGTGAAGAAGAAGACCCCCCCCCACGTTAAAATCGTAACTCCAAGAATCAAAATCGCATACTCAGCGTTCCAGTTCATGTAGAAGAAATAACTAGCAAGCAGCAGCCAGATGTATCGAATTTTCTGGGGAAACAGAAAATAGAAAACACAGACAACTGGAAAGAAGAAGAGGTATTCAACCGAATTAAAAAGCATAGTTAAACCTACTCCAACCCAAGGGAGATATTCGCAGACCGTGTCACGTTTTTTGGAAGTCTAGCATACCTCCAGATGCCTCCTCCCCCGCGTTTGACGAGAGCGGCATCACTGCCTGTCAGAAGCAATAGCATTCACCTTCGGCCAATAGTGCACCACGACATCGGCAAAACCCGCACCGTCGTGAGGCATGATACAAGACGAGCAGTCCTTTATACCATTCTCCAAGTATGTGCACTCACCTGGACATTCTGACCCCAGCGTATAGAGGGGGCAATAGCAAAAAAGGCAATTGAATCGCTCTCGCGCCACCCCCTTATGGCAGGGAAAATATGGACAATCCTCGTTAGCAAAAAACGAGGCTGGGTCAAACTCGCTTTGCAAGGCGCATCCTTTCGTCTGAGGCAGATTCCCGCAATGTACAAGCAATAGCCAGGATCATCAACAACGCCCGCCAACTGCCAACAAAAAAGGGCGTCCGCGACCAGTATTACCGACATTCTGCAAGAGCGCTTTGTCCGAATAGAAGCAGTCGCACCAACTTCCAAGCCAAGATCCCAAACCTGACAAGTTCCGTTATCGCGAAACCTACGCAGAACCCCATTAAACCGAATTTAAGAGCCAGAGCAATACACAAGACGGCGAAAACCGCCAATCGCACAACGGAAAGCCTCAGCTGAAAGGAGCTCTCACCATATCTCAGTACGAATGTGTTGACCACATTGCTGTAGCTTGAAAGCACAACGGCCAAGACGATCACCGGAATCAGCACCTTAGCCTCGGAAGCCCACTGAGGATACAAAAAGCCCGACAAGAATGTACTAATCGGAATGAAGCAAACAACCGTGACGGCAATGGCAAAAATCAATATACCCATCACAGCAGCAACAGTCTTGGCCCGAGCCCTTAGCTGATCCTTTTTCACAAGATAGCTCAGCAAAACGTTATTCATAGGTGTAGTGATCATACCTATTACCTTGCTTGCAACCGACGCCGAAGAATATACGGAAACTTCAAAAGGCCCAAGAAGGGGAAACAAGATGAGCCTGTCGCCATATGACACCAATGCTGTAACCGCATTCGCCCCTACATAATTTCCGTACTGGCGCGAAATAGCCTTACGATCAGGATTACCCACGGGAGAACGCCACGGCTTCACAAGGCAGAGCAAAAGAACATCACCTACGCCATATCCGACGATAAAAACGAGCTCCCATTTCCCAAAATAGAAAAACGTCAGGAAGCCAATTGCGTAGCCAAACACGAGCGCCACGTTGCAAGCGAGAATCCGCCTATAGTTAATCAAAACCCTGAACTCGATCACAAAGTAATCGAAAATCGACATCAATACAAAAGCAAATGAGGTTAAGCCGAAATCTACAACCGTAAAGATACCGAGCAGATACTGGACCACGCAGAGAAGGGCAATTGACGCGCAGCAAACGACCAGCAAGGCGACAGCAAGAAACGCACGGGCATCAGTCTCCGACCCATCCTCGCGAGACCTTAGAAGCCGCGTACTCGCGAGAGTCGAAACTAATGCCGTATCGAAAAACTGCATTAAAGCCAGAAATGTGAGCGAAACCCCATAGCCCTCGCCCCCCAGCTTCCCTGCAATTCCCGGCTGAATAAAGAAATAGAGAGCACATACCGGGAGGGCATATGCAACCAAGCTCAGGACGCTGTCCGCGAAAAAGGCCTTGAGAGCTCCCAGTTTTCCCATTGTTCCCGGACCGGCCCTACACTTCCAAATAAAAAGTGTCCGGACGCGTCTCATCAAAGCGTTCGTTCGCCCACATGACTGTTACAAGGTCGTCAGTATCCGACACGTTACGCAGATTATGGGTATAGCCGGGAATGATATCGATTACTACGGGGCATTCGCCGTCCACTAGATACGAGTAGACAGAACTATCCTCGTCTGCACCGCACGCCTGCTTAAGATCAATCCGCCCGCAACCCGACACAACGCAAAACTTTTCCCACTTGGAATGATGCCAATGATTGCCCTTGACCTGTCCCGGCTTAGTAATATTTATTGACACCTGACCCGTACCAACCGAAGGCAGAAGCTCACAAAACGATCCGCGAGCATCAACGTGATTATCGAGATGGTGCCCGAGAGCTGCAGGATCGCAGAAGCTCATGAACGTCGAGAGCAGCTTTCCCTTAAATGTCCCAGCAGGTGCATCGGGAACAAGGCCCTCTCTTCGCGCGTCCTCAAATCCAACAAGAGTCGAGGCAAGCTCCCCCAAGCTAATCTCCTCAACGGGCGAAACACATCGATAACAACCCTCGCCGCATCCCATCTGCAGCAATTCACCCAAGAAGCACTCGACTAGATCATCAACGTACAAAAGCTTCAGTTCCACCGATGGATCATTCACAGTAATTGGAATCTGACGAGTGAGATTGTGACAGAAGGTGGCGACAGCGGAATTGTAGTTCGGCCTTGACCATTTCCCGAAGACATTGGGAAGGCGGTAGACTAAAACCTTTGCGCCCGATTCAGCGCCATAATTAAGCAAGAGCTCTTCAGCGTCCTTTTTGCTCTCCCCGTATTTACTGCCCTCAAACCTGCCGGACAAGGTCGCCTGTATGCTAGAAGTCAACAGAACGGGGCACTTGTTACCAACATCAGACAGCATGCCAAGCAATGTCTGGAGAAAACCATGATTGCCCGACTTGAACTGCTCGTCGCTTGTTGCACGGTTGACACCAGCGAGGTTGAAAACAAAATCGCACTCGCTACAGAACTCCCCCAACTCGTCCATCGATGAATGCGAGTCAAACTCAAATAGCGTAAGGTCTTGAAGATCGGCGTATTCGGGACGCCTGTCCTTACCGTCCCGAATATTCTTGAGCGTCTCACATAGATTTCTACCTATGAAGCCACTGGATCCCGTAACAAGGATTTTCACTAGGCCTCACTCTCGAAAAGATTTAACTCTTCTTGGATGTATGTCGACGTCTTCAGCTTTTCAATAATCTCATCGACGCTCAGCAGTCGAACATTATTTGAGCTAAGCTCGGATATTACAGGCTGGCCCTTTCGTCCCTCAGACAAATACTTGTCGTAATTCAGGCCGCGATCATCAGAAACCACCCTAAAGAAGTCTCCCATATCCTCTGCCCTCAGGCACTCCTCCGTTGTGAGCAGAGTTTCGTTCATCTTCTCGCCATGGCGCACACCAATTACATTCACCGGGTAGTCCGGGACTCCAAACAGCGTCTTAATCGCAGTAGTCAAATCTTCGATAGTGCAGGAGTCTGCCTTCTGGACGAATAGATCACCCTGGTTTCCCTCAGAAAACGCGAAGAGGACAAGGTCAATCGCCTCATCGAGGTTCATGATAAAGCGAGTCATTGACCCATCAGTGATAGTAAGCGGCTGACCGTTCTTAATTTTGTCAATGAAGAGGGGGATGACCGAGCCGCGGCTACACATCACGTTGCCATAGCGCGTGCAGCAGATTGTCGTCAACCCAGGATCTGTCTGCCGAGCCTTAGCGTAAATAATTTTTTCCATCATAGCCTTGCTAATGCCCATCGCATTGACGGGATAAGCCGCCTTATCCGTCGAGAGGCATACAATCCGCGACACACCAGCCTCAACAGCCGCCGTAAGCAGGTTATCCGTACCAAGCACGTTTGTCTTCACTGCCTCGAGCGGGAAAAACTCACACGAAGGAACCTGTTTAAGCGCCGCAGCATGAAAGATGTAGTCAACTCCCGACACCGCCGCCCTGATAGATGCTATATCCCTCACATCGCCAATATAAAATTTGATCTTCTGGGCGAGGTCGGGGTAGCGCTCCTGGCATTCATGGCGCATATCATCCTGCTTCTTCTCGTCACGCGAAAAAATTCGAATCTCCTTGACGGGAATATCGAGGAATCGCTTCAAGACGGCGTTGCCGAAGCTTCCAGTACCCCCCGTTATCAGGAGGGTTTTTCCATCAAACTGTCCCATGTCAACAACACTGTCCATTAACAGCTCCTTAAGCAATCGATTCCTCTAGAACTTCAATGTAACGCGAAGTACCGTGTTCTTTAGAATATCGTTCGGAACAATACCTTACCGCATTATCCCCCATCCGGCGAAGCTCATCGGGATCATCATGCAAACGCATTATGTATTCGGCCGCTCCCGCATAATCTCCCGAATCGACAGAGTAGCCAACTTCATTGACCATAAATTCTTTTGAGTAATAGGAAGACTCATCAACAGCATTTATCGTCGGAGTGCCGCATGCCATGACAAGACCCGCCTTGCTCGGAACGCTGTTGCCAATTATCCCACGCTTAAGCGGGATGAAGCACACAGAGGCAGCACTGTAGACATCGGCGACAAGCTCTAATGGTTGGAGCGGCAAAAAGTCAATGTTAGTCAACCCCATCTCGTCGGCCTTTTCTCGAATCTGATCAAACATTGCACCCGCCGCTATAAGTTGGAAGCGAATGTCGGGGCAATCCGACAGAAGGCGCGCCGCACCCAGGAAAGTTTCATAGTCAAAAACATAACCAACAGTGCCGGCGTATTGGACATAGAAAGCACCTTGCTCCATACCCTGCTGCTGAACAAAGCGATTCTGATCCCACCGAATCCTTCGAACAGAGTCTCCGTCAAACCAATTAACTATCACCTCAATCTTGTCGGAGGGAACATTTTGCTCCTCTAGCTTAACCTTCATGTCTTCGTTAATCGCGATCACCTTTCGCGACATCGAGTAAGCGACACGCTGCAGCTTCGCGAACAGTGCGGGCAGCATCCGCCCCTTCATGACGCCACTCGCAACCGAGCTACCGGGAAAAACATCTTGTACGGCATAAACAATCGGTAGTCCGCGCGCTGCGAGCTTGGTAGCAATAATGTTGAACAGAACCGTAGGAGACGACTGCACAAACGCAACGTCGCATTTTTCACAGGATCGGATTGTCGAATAGAGCTTGAACGAATACAGGACACCTTCCAGATATCGCTGGATAAAATTTGATTTAGTGACCTTCTTACGCCTTATCAAATGAGAGGAGAACGATTCGGAGCGTTTCCACTCCTCAAGCAAGCCATCATCACCTTCGCTTAAAACGCTGCAAACCAGACACACCTCGTTGCCGGAATCCAACAAAGCAGAAACGAGAGCTCTTTCCAGATGAAGGGAAGGGCTGGGGCGATCAAACCCGCCCCCCATCACAAACAAAACACGCACTATTCCACTCCCTCAGTCTCAAGCATTCGACGCACACCCCTTGGCGACCTGAACAGAACCGCTCGCTCCAAACGGTGAGGAGAGAGCGCGTAATTCATGCCCACGACAAGAAGCAGCTGGGGATTCCCGATCTGCGTATTCGAAAACAGCAAGCCGGTTATCACAACAAAATAGAGAACGCGCACCCACTGCTTTTTAAACTGCAGCGCCATCCCGAGCGAAACAACCACCATCTCGACGACGGCAAAAATACCAAGCTCGCATAAGATTCCTCCGTACCCGCTACCAATTCGAGCGCCCATTCCAAGCGGGAAAAGATAGTTTCCGAACGAGGACGACAGGGCCCTCACGATCGAGTTGAAGCGATTCCGAATGCTTTCGTCTTGCAAATATAGACCTTCGAAACCGCCATCCATAAAGGTAGCGACGATCGACACTATCCGCGAGGAAGAGTCACTCGAAGAAGCCCAGACAAAGAATAATGCCACGAACAAGATCGAAACAAAGCCGAGAATCAAGATCGTCGAAGCCTGGCACCTGTCAAAGACAAGCATCACCCAAAAAGCAGCAATAAAGATAATCCCCATTGCACTTTGCGCCAGAACAACCCCCATAAACGAAACGAGCGCCAGAAAAAGAGCCCGGTTGGTACGAAACTTGTCGGCCAAATGAAGAAAATAGAAACAGGATATTCCCAAAAACGAAGGCTCCGAAGCAAGGCCGATAACCCCACGGGAGGAGGAGCTCCAGTTCGGAGAACCTATGAACTCGGCCAAGAAGCCTCTGAAGAAGACAATCTGAACAAGTGCCACCGCGAACCAAACAAGGATCACGGCCTTGATAAAACGTTCATCGAAGCCGTATTGCTTCACTAAAACATACGCAGCAATTATCACAACAAAAATTGAAATATGGTTAAACAACGCCCGAAATGCGCCAAGCGTCAAACCGCTCGAAACGGCGATAATCAACGCGGCAAACAAGGTCACCAGAAGCGCCGAAAACGCAACATTATCCAAAACCGCCCGAGCGGCCCGAAAAGCGTTTAGCGCCAGAAAAACAACTCCAAAAAGCAGACCATACATTTGCAAGTTCGATGGAAGCCCCGGAATAGGAAACAAGAAAGGGCACATGCAGAAAAAGATAAAGAGAAATCCTACTGCTCTTGTCAGAAGATCGTAGGTGCCCGCCACTCGCCTTTCCCTCAAGCCAGACAAAGCCATCACCTGCACTTCCGCAGGTTCAAAAACGGTTTCATCTTTTCATAGTTTCTGCCGATTTTTCTAAAATCTTGGTTATAGACCTCGTTTGCGAAAGACACGATCGCAGACGTCGTCGGCGTCTCTACGCCAAGAGCATTCCCCGTTGACTCGAGAGGAACAAGCCCGTTAGGAACATCCTCTAAAACATATCTATGCCGCATAGTCCCAGGAGCAATGATCGACTCATAGGCTGCCGCAGAGGCAAGCGCCTCCTTGATTGTGCTTCCGGATGCGCCATACGTCCGCTTTAGCCAATCAACAAGACTTTCGACGGAGCAACCCAGGCGAGCAGCTACAGCCAAACGCTCGGAATCTACTTTTTCCAGCATCTTTGCAACGGTATCCGAAATCGCGTCTCGATAATACAAGAAGTCTTCCGAGCTTTCGACCCACCCAACGTTCATTAGCATCGGGGCACAGTGCAACACCATGCCCACGTTACCAAACGAGGTTTCAACAATGCTATTTGCGGGAGCGAAATACGCTCCTAGTTCGGGAGGAAGAGTGGACAGCAACTCCTCATCGCGGCCATCTTGAAGGGTCTTTATCGGAACATCGTGCTTGAATGCGAACAGGTCGACGGAGCTTCCCTCGCCTCTCCGGCAGGTATATACAATTGTCTGGGTCTCCGCGATAAGGGGGAGGTCTCTGACTCCATGTCGAACGAGGGCCTCCGCAAATGCCGCAGCCCCAAAAGTGCGACCCGGGTTGAGAACCACCGTCATATCCGGGGACACATAGGGCGCCAGCAGGCGAGCAATGTCCTCGTGAGCCGATGAAGGCGTAGCGACAAGCATTACACGCGCTATTGCCTCCTCAATGTCTGTAGTAGCCTTGTACACAGCAACGTCCCCGGTAATCAACCCTTTCGCAGAAATGCAGCCCTTCTGCAGCACATCGCTTATGCCTCGCTCAGACCGATTCCACAGAACACAGCTTGTACCATAAGAAAGAAGGTGGGCGGCCATAGTCAGGCCCTGGTGCCCAGCCCCCAGAATCGAAACAGATTCCATCATCGCTCTCCGCACAGAACAAGTTCTTCCATGCTTTCGCCCTTCGCGGGGGCACCATTAAGCCGCTTGAGGGCCATGAGCCTCTCTTCTTCCAAAAGAATGCGCCCATCATCAGGATCGATGGCAACACAGCACCCTTCAGCGATTTTCGTCTTAAGGTTTCCTCGATATTTCTCGTTTTTTACGATATGAACTGCATCAATATAGCCTTTGCGAACGCAATCGCAGAGAACAGCAGGATTTGCGAGAGGGTCATCCATCGAGGAATACTCATCCCGAATAAAGTCGAGGAGCACTGCCGCTTCTTTTAGGAGCTGGTCCTTCCGGCGGACAATCGCCGGATCCTTATCGATGGAGAAGGTGTCCCCAAGAGCATGCCGAATAACACCCTTTACAATCTTGCAGCTTTCGATAACCTCGTCCGCCGTTGCTGCATGATTGGCCTCGCAGTAGCCGACCACGTGAATGATGTGAGGCCTCACGACCATCTGCATAAACGTGGATGCCGCAAGTTGCCCCTTTGCCACATCCTCATCCGCATGGAACAAGGCGAGCCCGGCGCGCGTCTCACGATAGATCCTAAACGATTCGCTCTCAAGGGGCTCAATGATTTCGATCATAGCTAGGATCTTCGCAAGATCCATCGAGAACGTCAGTCCGTGGGGGTTATTAAACATGAATTGAGCAATATAGTCCTTTACACCTTGCTTCTTTGCAACATAGGCACATATATAAGCCATAGCCACGGGAATAACGTCATGAGCGTCACGAAGCCCCCAGTGATGAGGCTCGTTTATCTCGACCGGGTACCCATTCTCAGCGTTCCATTTGATAAGGTTGAGAGCATCCACAAGTGACTCTTCGAGAGTGCGCGGTCCCCTACCATCAAGCTCGTTATACCAAAAAAGCGGAACCGCAGTCCAAGCGTTATCAATCGACTCCTTCAACAGTTTGCCGTATTCCATAACATCGGCTGTTCCACTGTAGCACCTCACAAGAGGATAATTTCCGCGCATGGATGCTTTTTTGAGCACCTCAAAATCGCCGCGGGTGCGCACGGGGACGCCTCCGGCACCGGAAAAGTCATCGTTCATAAGTTCAGGATGGAAAAAGAACTCCTGCGCATTCTGGTCCGTTCCCAAGGAGACGACATCGAGCACTTTCGCTTCGGCAATTTTCTTTATCCCGTCCTCAGTCTCCGAAATAGACGGACGCCCGAAATGGTGACGCAAAAGCGGGTATGGATAATTAGCGTCAATCCTCTCCTCAAGATTGCGCCCGAAACTTTCAGGCGCATCCTCAAGACTCAACCCGCGCAAATATCGAATACTGTCATTGACATCATCGAATCCGTCGGAAATATAGTCAAAATAATCCCATTCGGCGGCTATATCAGCAACAGGTTTGGTCCCTCCAAAAATCCACTTCGGCTCATAATCAAGCATGGTCTTGCGACGAGCAACTTCTTCGAGGAGGGTTCGCGCATTCTCTGGCGTAAGGCGGTAGCTAATCGCAACCCGATCAGGCCTCACGCGAAGAATCTCATCGAATAGCTTATCGAGAGAAGTTGCCGGACCCAAGAAGTTAACTCTATAGCCCTCAGATTCGGCTAAAGCCAGGAAGTGCATAACCCCGGCAACATGGACACAGTTGCCAATCGATGCTCCAAGAATATATTCCGCCATTAGGACGTTGCCCCCTTCAAACTGACGGCCAAAGGATTGTAATCAATGATCATCTCTTCGCCGTTCTCGGAAATCATAGATATTGCCTTAATAATTGAGTCGATTTTTACTCGAGCGTCATCTCTCGAGCCAGCCATAAAATGGACCCTGGCGGCCGTCTGTCCCAAGGTTCCCACCAAGCTCTCCTCGATTCGGCCGCCCTCCTCAACAAATAGCGTCACACGAATGACCCCAGGAACATCCTGAGCGCAGCACGAAATCTCCTTTATGACGCCAGGTCTCGCATAAAGAACAAGACCCACACCGATATCGTTATAACGGGGATCAACCTTTGCAAACTGTTCCAGTGTTCCCATAGTGCCGTCCAAGGCGTAGCTTATCATCATTTCAATAAGGTCTACATCGTTTTCGCGTTTCGCGATTACGGAACCTTGACCGCCCCCCAAACGATATCCCATTTCGTAGTAATAGAAATGCCCATCCTGATAAAAGCTTTCGATATAAAGAAAGCCGTTTTTCAATCCCTCGGACGAAATCATCTCCTCTGTTCTCAGGCCCTCTTCAGAAGCCAGGAACTCTTCTAGATAAGACGATGGATAAACGACAGCAGACGTTATGGGGGCATGGTCACCTTGGGTCATCACATATTTATCCCCTACTGCCGCAACCTTTACCTCTCCATCCCTCATGGCGTACTCGATATTAACGCACTGGCAGGAATCGGGATCCATGTATTTCTCAATAATCACGTTACCGCTCTCCGAAAACGCAAGAGCGGATTGGACGGCGTCGTCAAACTCCTCTCTGGAGCGACAGATGCTGATGCCCTTCGCCGAGTAGCTGTCGACGGGCTTAACAACGCATGGAAATTCTGGAGAGTCGCAAGAGTATTCAGGCACTGTTGATAACCCATATTTGCGACACAGCTCCTTGAACGTATCCTTCGAGCGCGTTGCAAGGATCTGAGATTCTGTAGCGTAAAACTTTAGACCCGTCTTCTTGCTAACCTTTGCCGCATTTAATGTGTTCTTATCATCGTAGGCGACGAAGATTCCGTCAATGTCCTCGTCGTGGACAAGCCGCACGATCTCGTCGATCTCTATCGTACTAACATCGTATGCCGCGTCAGCAATCTTCTTAGCAGGAGACATCGGGTTCATGTCGGTAACTCCAACCCACAACCCCATGCCCTTCGCCGTCTCTACAACTAGATTGGACGAAGTCGTTCCCCCCAAAAGAAGCAGCTTCTTTTTGTTCATCTTGTACCTATGCCCTTACAACAATCTCGATCGCCTCGGCGGCACGAGCGCATCTTCCCTTCGCCTCGTCCGCCGTATCTCCAGAGCAAACTACATAACCAAGTCGCGCAGAACTGCTCAGCAGTTCCGAGACAACATCTCCAGCCTCGCAATTGACTCCAATAGCTTCGAGCCCTTCCATGTCGCCAGCAGCAGGAATCCCTCCTACCGACTCTATTACCCCTGGTTCCGCAAACAAAAAACGCACCGCGGAACCGCGATTGGCCACATCGGGAATAACGACAGAGAGCCCCAACGCCGTCCGTATTACGAGCTCAATCAAGTCAACGCCAGTCGACAAAGGAACAAGATGCGATGTTATGAGATCGCCCCCGAGCCTGGCACCAATCTCAATAACCTTAGGACCGGTTTCGGACATCCGTAGCTCAGCGTGCGCGGGACCATTTTCTATCCCCACGGCCAGGGCAGCGGCACAGGCCTGGTGACGAATCGCCCGACTAACCTTCTCGGGCAATTGCGACGGTTGACTATGACCGATCTCAACAAAATGCGGCGCTCCCGTAGTCTCCTTATCGGTCACTTGGACAACATGGGGAGCACCGTCCACGACCATCAACTCAACACTCACCTCGGGACCGGCAATATACTCCTCAACTATGACATCACCGGAACGCCCCGACTCGGACGAATACCGCAAGGCCTCTTCGTAATCCGAGCGTTGTTCGACCTTAACAACCCCCCGGCTTCCAGAACTGTCCACCGGCTTCGTGATCACGGGATAGGATTCAGGAACCCAAAACGTTCTATCCAATATTGCCTTTCGCCCGACCACACGAAAAGCCGGATGCGCCACATCTCGCTCTGCGAACAAGCGCGCCATTTCCCCCTTATCGGTAGCAGCGACAGCAGAGTGCCACGAAGGGCCAGGCAAGCCGAGTTCTGCGCAGGCATACGCAATAGACCTCACGGGCATATCCGTAGCCATTGTGCAGATGCCATCAGCACCAAATCGCCTAGCCGCTTCGCAGACACCTGCAGGATCATTGGTGCTGACCTCAAAAAACTCGTCCGCCAGGCCAATGCCCGGCGCAGACGGATCCATATCAAGAACGCCAACTCTGAGGCCAAGTTTTTTTGCCTTTTCGATCATGGGAACCTGGAGAAACGACGCACCCAAAATCAACAAGCTCCTGGAGTCGTAGTCGCCAGCTCCGCAAGTATTCGGTATCTCATTCGGCATTTATATTCTCCCTAGCCACAACGCTCCTTACTGTCTGAACAAGGATACGAAGATCAAGGAAAAAAGAAACGTTGTCCACATAAAAGCTATCGTAAGAATACTTCTCATCAACGGGAATGGAGTTCCTGAAGTAAGCCTGGCTATACCCTGTAATGCCCGGGCGAACCTCCAGACGCCTCTTCTCGACTTCCGTAAGCGAATCATATGGAGCGATGGCTAAATTGGGCCTAGGCCCCACTAAACTCATGTCTCCAAGCAGCACATTGAGAAACTGCGGGACCTCATCAAGAGACGTCTTGCGAAGAACTCGGCCGAATTTCGTCAATCGAGGGTCGCTGTCAGAGCTAAGGGTAGCACCGTCGCTGCCCTTCAGAACGGGGGAATTGACCTTCATCGTCCTGAATTTATACATAACGAAGGGCTTCCCATGAAGCCCTCGCCGCTCTGCATTGTAGAAAACCGGCCCTCCGTCTTCCGCCTTGATGATTGGAGCGAGAACAAGAAGCAGAATGCCGATAAAAGGAAGAGCAACTATTCCTACAAGGAGATCGAAAAATCTTTTCACATATCGCCTATACATATGAACCTGCTACGCCCCTCGAATATCAGCCAAACAATCAATGAAAGAATCGATCACATACTCAACATCCTCATCCGAAAGCTTGGTGTGGAGAGGCAGCGTTATTTCGTTTTCGTACAGCGCATAAGCATTCGGGAAGTCCTCGATCGAGTATCCCATTTTTTTATAGGCCGTCATCATGGGCAGCGGCTTATAGTGCACATTGCACGTCACTCCTCGCTCCCCCATTGCCTCGATCAGGCGATTCCTCTCCGTCTCCGACAAACCAGGCACGCGAGCAATATACAAATGCCCAGAAGACTGACCATTGTCATAATGAGAGAGCGACCGAACCCCCAGAGGCCCGAAGGCGGCATCATACCTCTCGATAATGTCGCGGCGCCTAAGAAGCATTGCAGGATACCGCCTGAATTGCGAGAGTCCGATCGACGCACAAACATCCGTCAAATTACACTTGTAGGCCGGTTCGACAATATCATATTCCCACGCCCCGACTTTCGATTTAGCAAGCGCGTCCTTGTTCTGGCCATGCAGAGAGAGCAGCATGAATTTCTTATACAGATCCTCGTCATCGAAGCAGCTGTCTTCGGGCCACGTCACAGCTCCTCCCTCGGCGGTCGTCAAGTTCTTAACCGCATGAAAACTAAATGTAGAAAAATCCGCCCAGTTTCCCGCCATTTTTCCGTCTCGAGAAGCGCCCAAGCTATGGGCGCAATCTGCGATAACCGCTATTCGACCAAGACGCTCCTGCATCGCTCCGTTTGGAACAAACTCAGCTCGATGCTGCTCAGCAAGCTGAATTATCGCCGAATAATCACATACTTTACCACCCAGATCGACGGGAATGATCGCCTTGGTTCTCGGGGTTATGGCCTTTGCGCATGCATCCAAGTTAAGATCGTAGTCATCCCCTCTCGAATCAATAAGCACAACGCGTGCTCCGACATGCACAACCGGAGACGCGCTAGCAGTGTAGGTATAGGCCGGCACTATGACCTCGTCACCAGGGCCAATCTCCAAAACCCTTAGCACCAGTTCAAGAGCAGCAGTCGCCGAGGCCAAGCAGGCACATCCTCCGGCGCCCACATAGTCCCTAACTTTGGATTCAAGTTCCTTGACCTTCGGACCGGTGGTAATCCATCCGGAACGTAGAGCATCGCACACCTCTTCGCACACATCATCATCGATGTCGGGCGGCGAAAACGGCACGACGCGATTATTGGCTCGATCATCATTGCTCATAGCATGCTCCTTGCAGTTTATTGTGCGTTTGGCACATTTCCATGCAAATAATCCTGCACAGCGTATGTTGGGACCGCCTCAGCGAGCTTCCCTTTAAGGCTGTTAACGTCAAGATTCAACGATCTCTCAAGTAGGGCGACGCGCTCCCAAGCCGTTTCGACCTCTGGACGCACGCCGCAAATTACCGTAATTAAGCCATTGGCGGTGGGGTGGGTGGGCTCATCCCCCATGTTGAGCTCTTCATACATTTTTTCGCCCGGCCGTAAGCCCGTAACCTTAATCTCGATATCTTCACCAACAGTAAGCCCCGACAAACGAATGAGATTTTCCGCCAGATCGTAAATCCTAACCGGCTCCCCCATATCAAGAACGAAAATCTCGCCGCCTTTTGCTAGCGCACCTGCTGTGATTACAAGACGCGAGGCTTCGGGGATGGTCATGAAGTATCGCGTAATATCCTTATGCGTAACGGTAAGGGGACCCCCTTCTTTCAACTGCCGCTTGAATAGAGGAATAACGCTACCATGGCTCCCCAAGACATTTCCGAACCGAACGGCGGCGAAAACCGTTTGAGAGCTTTCAGCTTTTTTCTGAACTATCATTTCGCACATACGCTTAGTCGCGCCCATCACGTTTGTAGGATTCACGGCTTTGTCAGTCGAAATGAGGATGAAGTGATTGCACCCATACTCGTCTGCCATATCTACAACGTTTTTGGTTCCCAATACATTATTCTCAATTGCCTCTCGAGGGTTGAACTCCATAAGAGGTACGTGCTTGTGGGCGGCGGCATGGAACACTACATCCGGACTGTGCCTATCGAAGACCTCTCTCAAAGCTGGCTCGTGGGTGATTGACCCAATCTCCGCAACAACCTTAATCCCGTGCTCCGCAGCTGGACCGGATATTTCATGGTACAGCTCATATACGGTGTTCTCGTAGATGTCGAACAGAACAATTTTTTCTGGCTTTGTCGAAATAAGCTGACGGGCGATTTCGCTACCAATGGATCCGCCGCCACCGGTCACGAGCACCGATTTTCCCGCAAGATAGTCCCCAACGAGACCCTCATCTAGAACGACTTCGTCTCTTGCCAAAAGGTCTGGGACCTCCACATCGCGCAGCACGACTCGGCCGAGCTGCTCCTCTGGAATGTCCTTAATTTTCTCAGGGACGGTGAAGACTTTGCAGCCCGCTTCGATACACAAGTCGTATATACGCTGCTTCTCTTTCCTGGTGGCCGCAGGCACGGCTACAACAATCTGCTCAATACCCCTCTGCTCACAAAGGGCAGGTATCTGAGAGCAGCTTCCCAAAACCGGGATCCCGTGAACGCGACGACCGATCTTGCCCGCATCATCATCGACAAACGCAATCGGGCAACCGGATATATCGTCGCTGCCGGCAAGCATCCGGTTAACCACCAGGCTTCCACTTTCCCCGGCACCAACGATGAGAGTCCTCGGAAGCCCGGGCTCTTGCACGCCCAGAAAAGACCAGCTTCTGCGGCCAGCATTGATTCTGATCAAGAAGCGAGACATGGCCACAATAACAAAGAGAACAGCCCATTCCGAGATGTAGACGCGGAAGGGAAGCCGGTTTCCAAAAATTACGGCACCGAGTACATCGCCAACCAGGGAGCCGAGAAGGGTGGCCAATATGATCCGCCCTGCATCGTCAACGCTAGCATAGCGCCAGAGATTGTTATACATACGGAATATCGCAAATACGATCACATTGACCGTCGCCAGCAATGCCAAATGGAGCCCAAAATGGTGAGTCTCGATTACGAACCCGCTGGTATTTGTACCCCATGCTGCGATGAGAAAGGCCGCAACCGTGCTTAGAACGTCAATAACGAGTAGCGGGAGCGCCTGAACAAGGTACTGCTTCCTTAACCCTTTCCCCATCTTCTCACAATCCAATCTGCGTATCTCGACACACACGAGCTCTAATCAGCCTAAATGCACTATACAGCACTTTGCATAAGCATATCTCGATGTCCCAAAACGTCTGAGCCGATTGGCAGACTCCGCGAGGACACCGCCAATCGATAAGCGAGATCTTGCCCTAGTTGATTTACACCAGAGCTATTCCCGCCACCTTGGCTTTTGCCAACTTCAGCTCCTCCAAAGTGAAAAGAAGAGACGATGCAGACGATTCCCAGCGCTTCGCGCAAACCAAAGTCGCATCAGATTGTTGCGCCACGAAAAAACCACCAGGGCTATCGGAAAGGGACCCCACAGAAACAACCGTCGTTTCGATCCCTTCCGAAGACTCCTTAAACGCCATTTCGAACTGATCGACGAATTCATCTTCGAAATCGCAATCGGAAACCAGGCATACAGTTTCCGGGAGGCCATCACAAAACGTCAAAACAGCCGCGCGTGCGAGCTTAGCCCCGTTGACTCCCCCATGCCCGTTAACGACAGACAAGTCTGTAATCTGGGCAATATCCTCCCGTGACTTAATAGGGCGCCTTGCCGCATCGACCAGAAGAAGAACGAGTACCACGACAAACAAGCCGCCAACAAAGCCTACCGCAGCAAACTTGAGGGCACCTGCAGAATTGCCTCCAGATTTGGCTTCGTCCGCGGGAGTAACCGTAAATACACACGCCTCCAAGGCTGCAGCCTTGGTGTTGGCGGCATTCCTCTCGGAGAGAGAAGCCTCATCCGCAGGCTTATCCGCCTCCTGCTTGAACACATCGGCCTGCGAAAGAAGAGTCTCCTTAAGCAAGTCCGCCGTCTTCTCGGCCGCAGCATTCGCCGCCTCAATAGCTTCGCCCTCTGAACCAGCGAGCGCTTCAAACGCCACCGACTGCGTCTTATCCTCCGGAACAGCCTCAACCTCTACGCTGCCAGCGCTAGCCTCGGTAGCAGCGTTTTGCGCAGTTGAGTTTAGGAGAAGCATGAGGTTTGCCGAGGACAGCGAGTTGGTAATATCCGCCACCGCTAAGCTTGCCGTCGCCGAATAGCTCGACTCCTGGGTCAAGCTTTTAACCGCTGCCAAACCACCAGCAGCAACCATACACGCAAGCGGAACAGCAATCACCCATCGCAAATGATGTCTAAGAAGCAAAAACAGGTCGTTAAGCGTCATCTTGTGTCTCGTCTTCCTTCAACCTTTAGATTTATTATCCAATTTGGCTCGGCACGCTGCAGCGACCCATTTTCGGATGCAGGCTATTCTAGCATTGCCGTTTTTTCTTTCATACTGAGCGTAGGAAACGAGTCAAAATCTCATTGTTACAGTAAATTAGCGGCTCCGTAGACCTGTCGCAGATAACATCGGCGCCGCCTTTTCCGATAGACCCATACCCACAGCGGTATGATAGACAAAACAATGTGATTCCAGGAGGTCATGATGGGGCGCTGGCTTGATTCGGCCAAAATGAGCTGGGAGACAATCCTCTCCTCCCTCAACCCTTGTCTTATCGCAATTGCAGCCATAGTTCTTCTTTTTCCTTCTTTTTCGCCGCAATACCTCAACGACCAGCTTGGAGCATCCTGGAAAACGGTGCATCAATTCTGGACATACGGGTCGTTCGCTCTTTCTTTCTGCCTGTTGCTCCTTGGGGCCCGGAAAAAAGGATTCGTGGCCCTGGTTCTCACCATCGCCCTCGTGACTCTCGTTTCGACCAAGCTTAATGGGGGTCACCCCTCAAGCTGGTATGCCACATGGGCCGCCTGGACGCTTCCCGCCATGGTTGTCGCCGTATTTGCCCAGAAAGCGGGGCGACCGCTTGTGGTGGGGATTTTCATTCTCACCACATCGCTATCGCTTCTCAACCTTGGATCAATGATCATATGTCCAGAAGGGTTTCTTGATGACCGCGTCTTCTTTTTTGGCAATCGTAACCATGTTTACAAGCTCGCCATCCCTGGCATCTTGTCAGGCGCCTTGCTGGGACGACGAAGGAGCGGGCTACTCGGGGCGCCCTTTCTCGTAGCATCCCTGCTTGCCGTAGGCCAATCAGTCGCAGGCGGGTCCACGACATCGCTCCTTACCTCTTTACTGGAGATAGCCCTGATGATTTTTGCGACCAGAGAAGCATGTCGGCGCCCATTAACCCTCCTCTCGACGGGGAGCTTATCGATCATCTCATGCGTATTGGTTGTACTTGTCAGAATTCAAGAGAAATTCGCGTGGCTACTCGCAACTTTATTTCATAAAAACGCCACGCTAACAGGAAGAACAGCTGTTTGGGACGCCACGATCACCCTGCTCGGGTCGGGCGGTCTTCTAATCGGCTATGGGATGGAAGGATACAGGCTGCTCGTTGTAAATGGATTGCAATTTCCCAGCACGCATAACCTTTTTCTCTACCTCGTCTTCAATGGAGGGATAATCTGCTTCGTCGTCTTCGGCGCGATTCTGCTTCTAGACGCCAAGGAGCTTTATCGCACCCGCCAAGAGTTCAGCTCAGCAGCGCTATCTATCGCCGTAGCGGCGTTTCTGGTTGAGGGCATTGCAGAGTCAGCTATTGGCGGTTCGCTTTTCCTGATTCTAGCCCTAGCCTACTATTGGCCCACCGATAGTCCGGCCGGCCCAACCGTGCTAGATGAGCCTACGAAACCTTCTAGGATAAAGAGCAAATAGCCTCGTAGGTTCGCTCGCAGCATTTGCCGTCTCGGTGGGGGAAAGTCTTCTCTATACGCTGAGCGTATTCGGAGGGCATCGTCCATCCGCTTTCGGCAAGGCCCCTCAGACTGTCCTCAAGCTCGGCCGTCGTCGAGACCACTGGCCCAAAGCCGTCTTTCTCGTCATCGAAATAACCTCGGGTGTAGGTGTGCTTCGAGTAGAACTCATCGGCATCGAACTGGAAATAGATGCTCGGAATTCCGGCATAGGCTGCCTCGAACATGAGAGAAGAGTAGTCGGTGATAAAGACCGACGCTTCCGCCAAGTAATCTTGCAGGGAGTTGCTTCCGTCCTGAGAGCCAATCTCCACCCAATCCGGCACATCGAACCAACCCTTTTTGATGTATGGCGAAATAATCATGTGCGGAAAAAGCACCACCCTGCATCCTTGATCTGCAAGACCTCGCAGGTAGTCTCCGTGCAAGAATTCCTCCCACGCCCGCTTGTAATGCGACGTTAAAAATGCCTCGTTAAACGACCGCTCATAACTGTTGGGGAGGACAGAACCGCAAATCCACTTGCGCCACGTGGGCATGATCAAGATAGTGGGAGCTCCTTCTTTCCCGCGCTGGGCTTTATCGAGCAGCGCGTCATGCCGGGGCAAGCCCGTAAGCGCAATCTGGTTCTCGCTGAAAAGATACGAAGAGCCGTCCCGCACAATGGAGTCATATTCGCCTTGCGTAGAAACGAGCATCAAGTCAATAACCCGCATAGGATTGAGCCATGCCGACAGATCGCAGCGAATCACGCCGTGCTGCAAGAACACGAACTTCTTCGAGAAGCAGTAGTGGTCACCAAAATAAGACATGATGTACGGCTCAGCTTGGCTGCTGATTATCGTCGAGGCCCTTCTAGCAATTTCCTCAAACTCTTTAGTGCCGAAGTCCACAAGGTTGAATCCTTCGGCTTCCAGGCGGGGCCAGTCCCTGCTCGTTTTTCGAAGCGCGAAGAAGCACTGCTTCTTAGGGTGCTCCTTCATCATGTAACGGAAAAAATGCTCCCCGTTGTCGTCGGCCAAAGTATCGCGGTCCATGATGAGCCACAAATCATCGCTTTCGTACTGATCCCACTTCTTAGTGAACTCGCCCACAAGATCGGACAACTTGACCGGACATTCGAACTCGGCCCCATTGACGTCTACGATAGTCGGAATCTCTTCCGACCAGGAGAAGTCGATCGTCTGAGAAAGGTCGTCATAACGGTAATAAAGTTCATAATCGCTGTACAGCCGATCGCCCAAGAAGGTTCGATCCGCCCGCTTGCTTACGTACGGCAACGCCGGAACACCATCCAGAGAACACTTGACGCCCGCACTCAGCACCCTGACGTGAATCGTCTTCTGCTCGCAATCAACGCGACGCAGAAAGACCTTCTGGAATACCGGGGTAACGTCCATGAATCCTTCGGAGAACGCTATTTTCTGTTCGAAGCCAACCAGCTTGCCCGGCTGCTGGTATAGAAGCTCTCGGTCGAAGTGCGAGCACATCTCGCGGAACAGCACCATCGCCTCCTGCTTCTGCTCTTCGCTAAGAAAATCTGTTCGCTCCGGATGGCCAACCAGCAGCTTCATGTACCAGGAAAAGTCGTACATAACCATCCGCTGAATATTGGACGGAACATACCCTTTTACGGATTTTGCATAGTTAAACAGATCGAGATACCCGAATCGCGGCTGAACGAGAATCTTGTCCTCGGTACCATACGTTCCATCAGTCAACGAGGTCTGAGCCGCCCGCTTCCGATAGTAGTACACCGGTTTCGAAAGAAGCCCAACCTCGCCAGCCTCAAGGTTCAATAGATACCGGCCAACAAAGTGGGCATCCTCAAAAGTGGGGCGAATTCTCTCATCTGCAGACAGTTCTTGGCGCCGGATTTCTTCTGTCCGAAAGAATGTGCATGCCGCAGACAGGACAATGGGCATCGCTTCTTCGTCCGATATATCGAAGAACTGGTCTTTCGACGAGAACTGAAAGCGCAGCGGGTACGTGTTATCCAGCGCGCCCGTCGCCTCGCGATAGTAAATCTCCTTGACAGCGAGAAGCTTCGCTTCAGGCCGCGCTGCCGCAGCTTTATCCACTTGCTCAAAATAATCCGGAGAGATGAAGTCGTCCGGATCGATAAAGGTGACCCATTCGTTCTCAGCATGCTTCAATCCCAGGTTGCGCGCCGAAGCCGATCCACCATTCCCCTTGTGCAGATAAGTAATAAGTCCGGGGTATTTCTCTTGCCATTTTGCGATGACGGCGGCCGTTCCGTCTGTCGACCCGTCGTCGACCATAATCACCTGAAGGCATTTCCGCGCAATCGATTGATTCTCAATGCTGGAAAAAAAGTCATCCAGATACGGCTCCACATTGTAGGCGGCAGAGACGATAGAGTACGACGATGCGGCATCCACAGAGTTAACGCGAGACAGCGCCTTCATCTTCTTTAGTCGAAGAACCACCGGTTCTGGCAACGCCTTCTTGATTGCTTTTTTGAGTCGTTTCAGCATTTCGCCCTTTTCCGCCTTGTCTGATTACTCGAAGAGCCGCCATAGCACCCTTTGAGCACTACCCTCTCGCGATCCTGCGAACCGCCCTATAGGGCACCGTCAGCGCATAGCCCAACTTGTATGCCCGCGACTGGGCAATTCGCTCTGTTTCTTTGCGACTCTCCTTCAGGCTTTTCTCAAGCACCCGCTTCTCCTGCTGCACCTTGCGTTTGCGGGCGCCCTCCTCGTCCATGGTGCGGGACGAGATAAACAGGAGATAGGCCATGAACTGGTCGTAGGAGCCGCTGCGCAGGTGGAGGAGGAACTCGTTGATCCAATCGACGTAATAGTCGCCGTCGCGCATCGTCACGTCCAGCTCGTCCAGCACGCCGCCGTTCAGATAATCGAAGCACGCCCGCGACGCCTCACCGTTCGAGACGCTACGGAACGTGTGGCGAATCACCCCGACGAACTTGTTATCGAAGCTGCGCTTCGGGAACCCCTCAGCCGCGCCGATCCGCCGCCACACCTCGACCCATGCCTTTAGCGGGTCAAGCGCGGACGCCGACAGCGTACCCACCAGGCTATCGGCCCGGTCGACCCGATAGCACACCAAAGGCTCGTTGAGCACCGTAATGCGCTCGGCATACCACAAAGCCAGCGCCGAGAAGATAA
Source organism: Eggerthellaceae bacterium (assembly GCA_022791455.1). GTDB lineage: Bacteria > Actinomycetota > Coriobacteriia > Coriobacteriales > Eggerthellaceae > Parvibacter. Next base: position 330,676 of record JAAVZC010000001.1, on the reverse strand, counting down.
CGTCCTCCCCGTTGCGGGTGACCCCGTATTGAAGGCCATGCTGACGCAGGAATTCGAGCCGGTACATCTTGTTATGGGTCATGATGGTGGTGAAATTGAAGATATGCTCGCTGTTGGTTCTGCCGTTAAAGGGAACTTCTTCCGGAATGCGAGACATCCAAAGATAGTCGGGCGCGCTCACCTCGATGCCGATGCGGTCGAAGTACTGCTGACACCCACAGACACATATGTCCGCGTCGTCCTTCCGGCATTGGGCCAGATTCTTCTCGAGCGCCATTGGCTCCATCCAGTCGTCGGAGTCGCAGAACATAATGTACTCGCCCCGCGCTTGGGCCATGCCGTTGTTGCGCGCTACGCCGGCAAACTGGTTCTCCTGAAAGATCAGACGAACACGCGGATCGGCGGCAGCATACTCTTTGAGAATCTCAGGCGATTCATCGGTGGAACCGTCGTCAACGCAAATGATCTCGATATCCTCCAAGGTCTGCCCCACCAGACTGTCCAGGCATTGCCTCAGGTAAGACTGGGAGTTGTAAACCGGCACCACCACCGAAACTTTCACGGATTCGCCCATCGCTAATCCTTCAGGTATTCCATGAGGTTGCCCAGCATGCCGCGGAGGTCTTGGGTGGGCTGCCAGCCCAACGCCTGAAGACGCGACACATCCAGCGGCAGGTGATGCTCCGGTGGATACGGCGCGTTGGGATCCACCTCGCAACGCACTTCCACCCCGGTATCGGGAACCAAGTCGGCGGCAGTTTCCGCCAGCTCCCACACCGCCGAGTAGGTGGCCGGGTTAGCGGCGTTGTAAGCAGTGCCAGGTTCGCCGCTCAACAGCACCGTGAACAGCGCCGAAATCGCATCGGCGGTGTAGAGGTACATACGCGTGCTGGCACCCGTGGTACTCAGCACGATGTCCTCCCCCGCCATGGCCTTCTTCACGCACATGGCGAACAGCCGCGTGTCCGTCTTTGGAATGCCGGGGCCGAACGTCTGAGCCAGCCGCACCACCATAGCAGGAACGCCGTACTCTGACGCGAAATCGCAGCAGTATTGCTCCGCCATGCGCTTTCCCTCCGGATAGCAGCTACGGGCAACCAGCGGGTTCACATAGCCCACCTGCGATTCGTCCAGCAACCGATTCAGGCCGGGCGCATCATTGCCGTTCCCATAGGCCTCCATGCTGGAAGCGTACACAAAACCCGCCACCTTCTGGTCGCGGGCAATGGCCAACATGCGACGCGTACCCAGCACAATGGCGTCCGCCGTCTCCACCGGATGCTCGGTAAAGAACCGAGAGGCCGTGGGGCAAGCGGCATGAATGACGTAGTGGAGCGGCAGATCTTCCGGCCACGCCAGCTCTTCCACCGAGGACTCGACGAAGCGCAGACCATCTTCGGGCCCATAGCCCTCGAACACGTCGTTCGCCTTCTGGGCATTACGCACCAAGCAAGTCACGCCAATCTGCTCGCCCAATCCCAGCCGGTTGCGCTCGAGTAGCAGCCGCGCGCAGGCAGACCCGATGAGACCGGTTGCCCCGGTGATCAGGACATTGCGCCCTTCAAGACGCCTCCAATCGAGGGCAAGCGTCTGTGCCTGGTCGCGAGATTCCGCCGTAAGGTCAAACATCGCGCCTCCTAAAGACCGAAAATTTGGGAATTCTCCCGCGCGTCCACAAAGGCGCGGAACACGTAGAAGTCGGACGGCGTGGTGATCTTGATGTTCTCAGACCCCGTCTCAACCGTATGAAGCGTATGCCCGTAGTGGCGCATCAGGCTGGCGGAATCGATGAAGCTGTCAATACCGTCTTCCTTCGCCCGCCCGTGAGCGTCCAGCAAATCCCCAATGCAGAAACACTGGGGCGCCTTCGCCATACGGCAGGCCGAGCGGTCGATGATCTGCGTCACCGCACCGTCCTCTTCCTGCACGATAGTCTCGATGGCAGGAGTGACGGAAATAGCATTGCCGTTGCGCTCGAGCGATTCCACACATCCGGAAATGGTCTCAGCGCTCACCAACGGTCGCACGCCGTCGTGTACCAATACGTTGTGATCGCGCCCCACGTGCATCTCCAGAGCCCGCAGCCCGTTCAAGATAGACTCCTGCCCCGTGGCGCCGCCCGGCACCACATCGATCACCTTCGAAATGTCGTAGTGCTCCAGCTTTTTGCGCAGGAAGGGAATCCATGCCTCCAGGCACACCACCACAACCCCGTCGATGTCCGGATGGTTCTCAAATGCCTCGATGGTGTAGATAATGATCGGTTTGCCGTGAAGCTCCAAAAACTGCTTCGGCCGCGTTTTCGTGTTCATGCGCTGGCCCGTGCCGCCAGCAAAAATCAGCGCGTAGTTCATGGGACCCGTTTCTGTTTCGATTATCCGTGTGCCTCAATTATGACGCATCGGGGGAAATCCGCACGCCAGGCACGTCTCTTTCCAGAAGCACTGCATCTATCACGCGGTCGGCCGCAAATCCGGTGCCCTCCGCGCAACGGTCGATCATGGACGCATGGGGCTCCACCGCCGTATAGCTGCCGGATTCCAGCACTTCCATCAGCTGCTGCGACGTATCGCATACCACGCCCGGAGCCATATCGTCCACCGAATGCTGCACGCCGCGCGTGACGGAGTACTCCACCTTGTCCGGCACGTAGAAGATCACCGGCTTTTTCAGCAACAGCGCATCGTAAAAGCAAGATGAGTAATCGGTGATCAGCACATCCGCCACGTACAACAACTCGCTCAAGGCTTCGCTGGAAAGGTCCTTGATCCGGCTCGCATACTCCTTGGGAATCTTGGGAGCTTCCTTGATGAAGTGATGCATTTCGATGATGAAATAGGAATCCGTGCGCTCGCACATCTCCCAAATGGCCTGGTAATCAAGGTACTCATCGTAGGGGTAATAGGCGCTGGCCTGCCCCGATCCGCGGAACGTGGGGGCGAACACGATGACTCGGCCGGACTTCATCCAGGGATACTTTCCGTAAAGCGACTGCTCCGCTTGCAGCTGGCGCTCCTCGTCCAGGAAATGATCCAGCCGCGGCATGCCCGTAGCCAGCAGCGCCTCTTCCCCGATGCCGAACACCTCCGAGTAAATGTCCCGCAGCTGAGCATTTCCCACCAGCGCGTAGTCATAGCGACGATGGGCGCATTGGAACGGATCCGGCGAGCCGGTGATTCCGAACCGGGCATACCCCACCGACTTGAAGCCCACACCCGCATGCCAGACCTGAGTGAGCGTCGTGTCGCTGTCGGCGTTGATGAAGTTGAAGGCCGGGCAATAGTCATCGATGAACACATAGCGGCTGCGGGCGATGGCGTTGATGTCCTTCAGCCAAGAGCCCAAGTTCTGCCGCTCAGTGAAGGTGTTGCGATAGCGCTCCATAATGGGGAAGTCTACGTCCAGGCCGCGCTCAAGCATGCGATCGCGAATGGCGGCCATGTTCTCGGTAGGAGCCTCGCCGTTTTCCTTCAGGAAAAGCACCGTGTTGCGTTTCGGCTTCAAAAACGTGCGCGCCACCTTGTAGTAGGCGTTGAACAGCTTGCGCTCAATCTGCCGCGGCGTGAGCTTGCGCGACTTAGGCGTGCGCTTCTGCACGTAGTAGTCCACGATAAGCCGCACCGTGAAATAGTCGGATGCGTCCATTGTCGGGATGAGAGACGCACCAATGGCATAGGTGCCCTTGCTATAGCGAAACACGCGAGATAGGTCAGTCAGCTGCTCGGCCACCTCGGGGGCGTATTCGATGTCGTGGGTGGTGAACGGGCACTTCCTCAAATCCGCATCTATCTCAGCTTCGGTGAAGGGATAGGCCTTGTAGTCGCTTCCGCGACGCCTTTTATCCCCGAAGGAGAATTTGGGCAGGTCTACCCACATGCGCCGTTTTGCAACCTCGATCAGATAAGGCGCGTTTTCCTGCGCCCATTTAAAACCGACCTGATCACTTGGCAGCTTTTGGCAGATAATCCATTCACCTTCACCAAGGGGCTCGCGGCCGAAACCCTGCGTGATGTTCAATGTCGCACGAATGAGACCATCCGCCTGCTCCTCGTGAAACGGGACGAACCGTCCCGTCCGCGTGCGAAACAGTTGAAGCCCCTGCGGTTGCTGCGCGCGATAGGAGATACGCAAAAACGCACGCTCCCAAGCAATATCTTCAATGACAATAGACACGATTCACTCCCATTTCTTTATTGAGTAATCATACCATCGTCTTCTGTAGAAAAGATCGGTTCGCGCCCTCAGTCCTCCACCGGCTCCGACCAGCCAGCACCGTGCGCTATACTAGGCTTTTCCAATAAACCCCAAATCGGAGGCATGGCCAAATGTGGTTTTCTTTCTTTGTGTGCTTACTCGTTGGCGCAATTATCCTATATGCGCCAGGTTCGTTCCTTTTCAAGGCCCTCGGCTTCAACACGCCAACAAGCATTACGTTTGCGCCTCTTGTAGCGGTCGCGACTTTAGGGATAGCCCCAATGGTTTTCAAACCGCTCGGCATCCCCAGCAATGCATTCACCTTGGTCGCTGCGATAGCGCTGGTGTGTCTTCTGCCATTTGCCGCTCGCCTGCTCTTTCGTCGCAAAAGAACTGAAGACCATGCATCGCGATTTGATTGGACCATCGTCGCCGTTTATGCGCTTTTCGGACTAGCGGTCTGTTTTTATGTTTTCGTCAAGCCGCTCGATGGAGCCGACTCGTTTTACTGTCGGGCCGATAACGCGACCCACCTTAACATGGTTCGGTATTTCACGACGATCACGGACTGGTCGTCGGTCTCCGCATCAACCGGCTCTTTGGCGCTGCTCGATTCGAGCTACGGATTCTATCCCGCCGCCTGGCATAGCCTCGCTGCGCTAACTAGCCTCATTGCTCACGCAGACCCCATCGTGGCGATTAACTCCACAAACACCCTCGTGTGCGGCCTCATCTTCCCCCTCTCAGTCCTAGCACTCCTGAAAGCCCTTTTCCCTGCCCCCGAAAATAAGCCCGTTCTCCTGATTGGGGCTTTGGCGAGCATGGCCTTCGCTGCCTTCCCTTGGACTTTCCTCATTAAAGGGCCCCTTGTTTCAAATCTTCTTGCCTATGCACTGCTTCCGGGAGCACTGGGGCTACTCGTACACTATGTCGAAAACGGCCCCTTGAAGCACTGGGCAGGACTGGTCAGCGCGTTTCTTATCAGCTTCGCCGCACTTGCGCTTTCGCAGCCGAACGCCCTTTTCTGCGCAATTGTCTTTGCCGCTCCCTACCTTGTCGACAAGACGGCACGCAAACTGCACGGGAAAAAGGGCGCTGTTGGTGGATTGTTGGTTGCTGCAGCTTTTATCGCATTATGGGCGATTGCGCTCAACCTCCCCTTCCTGCAGAACACGGTACAGTTCCCGAACGCCGGCGGCCTCAATCTCTCGGTTCTTGGCGCCATCGAAGCTTCAGTAACGTTCGTCTTCTACGCCGGACAGCCCGCCCAGATTCTTCTTGCAGCCTTGTGCCTTGTAGGAGCTGTTCTGGCAATCAAACGTAAGATGGGATGGATACTTTTCCCGGCCCTCTATATGCTAGTGGCATACGCTGTCTCTCGATGCACGGAGGAGCCCATTCGCAATATCCTTTGTGGTTTCTGGTACAACGATCCTTGGCGCCTCTCGGATTGTGCTGCGATATTCTTAATCCCTCTTGCAGCCCTCGGAATGGCCGCCACGCTTTCCGCCCTCGTACGCTTCATCAAATGGGAACGCTCCAGCAACGGGCACACAACTACAAAGACGCTGGAAAGAGCTCTTTCTTGCCTCCTGGTGATCTGTTTCGCCTGCTACAATTTCTTCCCATCCTACCGCGACCCACTCTTGGAAAAGCGCCAAGCAACACCATTTGGATTTGTTCGAGACAGGCTTGCCAAGGAGTACAGCACGAAAAAAGACCAGATATACAGCCCGGCCGAGAGAGCGTTCGTGGAAAAAGCCCTGAAGGTAATCCCCGAGGATTCTCTCGTCATAAACGTTCCAGAGGATGGAAGTCTGTTCGCGTACGGCGCAAATGATCTCAATACCTACTATCGCCATCCGACCGTCGGAGGACTAACTGACCAGGCAAACATCATCAGAACCGATCTTGTCAACATTGCTTCCGACCCGCGCGTTAAGCAGGCAGTCGAAGATACTGGAGCCCAGTACGTGCTCCTCCTTGATCAGGGCGTACCTTTTGAAGAGGGAAAGTGGCTCCTGCAGACTTCCGAAGGTACCCTCTCCAGGTGGAACGGCATCAATGACATTACCGATGAAACCTCGGGGTTTGAAGTCGTATTAAAAGATGGCGATATGCGGCTCTACAAGATTACCGCCGTGGACGACACCGAGAAGAACGAGGGCTAAAGCAACGCAATTATCGCATCGCAGCACGTGCCAGATTCTGGCACGGTTACGTTGTCCTGGACAAACTCAGTGAAGGCTTGCGGTTGCAGGCCTTCACCTGTTTTTAGAGCCTGGGCGATTCTGACGGGATCGTCAGTGAAAAGCGTGGGCACATCGTGTTCCAGATCGATGTTGTCGGCACGTTTCCCCTGGTAATCTTCCCAATCATAGGCATAAAGGATAACCGGGAGATTCAACAATCCCGCCTCATACATGATGGTGGAGTAGTCGGCAATCACCGCATCGGCCGCAAAGAGGGCATCCGTGGTGGGGATAGGCGATTGAATGATGCGCGGATCTTCGCACGGCACGCCGCTGACCGGATGCTTCGAGTAGACGAAATCCCACTCGTCGAAATCGATGGCATCCACCAGCGCCTGCACCTTTTCCCGGGAGCCGTCCATGGGATTTTTGCGGAAGGTGGGGGCATACACCACCACGCGCTTTTCGGAATCCACGATGCCCAGCGCCTCTCGAGCCGCCCTACGCCGCCGTTGCCGTTCTTCACCGTCCGTCAGGCGATCAACGCGCGGTTGGGGTATCTCGCGCAGAACAGAGCGATCGCAACGGAACCCCTCCATATAATCGTTGGCAAAACTCATTGAGGAGATAAGAATGTCCGTGTAGCCGCGGTGCATGTGGCATACCTTGGCAAGCGCCTCGCTCTCCCCTTCCGGCGTTCCCAAAATGGCATAACCGAACTTCTTCATGTTGCCGAGGGCATGCCAAAGCTGAATAACCTTCAGGGAATCACGATGGGTGAGGCCGTTCACCATAAGACAGCTGCGGTCGAGGAAAACCGCTTCCGACGTGGCCAGATGCCACATCTGTGTGAACATATGAGGCACATAGGCCACCAGATTGTCCATGGGCCGGCACAGGTTCACGATTTCGTATTCCGGCTTCTGCCGGCGCAGCGCCTCTTGCAGGATCTCAAAATCCACCGTCGGGGTATCCTGGAGCTTCGTGATAAACACATACCGCTTCTTCACTGGCGCAAGCTTCATCAGAGCGTACACGCCGCCCATTACACCAAGGCCTACTCTAAGCGCCCCATTCTTCATGTTCGCCATATTCACCGCATCCCGCAATCCACGCCAGCCCTATTCAGCTCCCATAAATTCTCGGAAAGCGCTTGAGCAGAAGTTCCAGCCGGAGGAAATGAACAGGATTTGATCGACAGGATTCTGACTCAATGCATCGTCTATCGTGATGTCAGTCATTCTCGGATCGATAACATACACCTCTTTATAGTGCTCTGAAAAGTACCGGTCCACGCCTCCACAGAAAGAGTCCCCCACAATCAGCAGACGCTCATCTGACTGAGCTTCGGGATTGCGGTATATCAGCAGCGGAAGAGTGCCGTGAAAAAACTCGGCGTATCGCGCGACATACTTATGCTTCCTCTGCTCGAAGTTGTCGTAGACATCGCGGTGGCGAACGAGCTCAAGCCCGCCCACGGTCTCGCCAATCTCAACTTCAACCGGAGATTCATCGTAGCAATAATCAACGATATAATCCGGCTCCGCATCTGGACATAAACCAGTTCGGGCACTGCTTCCGTAAAATGGAATGTCGCGCCATTCAAGATGTCCCGTGATCTCCACCGGCTCGTCATCCGGGCGCAGAGCGGCAATTATCTCCCGATAGGCATCATAGGCCCCCGACATTTTCCAATGATGATCAGTGCGGAAAAAGGCATCGTCGAATTCCTCGTCAGATGAATAAACCTCAGACAAAGGGACAATTCCGTTATTAAGCCCCTTAAGGAACGTGCTTTCCGTAAATTCTTCATCGACCGCATCCGAGACCAGCGAATAAGCTGGATTGTGCTGAGAAAAACCACGGCAATGGGAGAGAAAAAAAGCAACCGGTATCTCAGAACGATCTGCGGCAAACTCGTTCAAGATCTCTACCGACGTAATGAGATTTGGCTTGTAGCCTTCCTTATTTGCGGGCATCGGGCACACAACCTGCCGACCTTCATCGATCAACATGCTTGCCCCAAAATAGGTTGGATACGCAGAGACTCCTAGCAGATGCGCCGAGGCTCTTATCGCTGAACGCTGCATTGCCGCGTTCGCCAGCACCACCTCTTCACGCGCCGGAGTAAGGTCGGAGAGGTATTGTTCGAATTGAGACTGAAAGGTTCCGTCCTCCACGGTAGCGCGGGAAAGCTTCGGAAACGCCTGGAAGACGCGGCCCTCAAGAGTGGAATTTTTCGCGCCGACAGCCCATTCGCTTGGGAAGATGTCAGCATGCCCGAAAAGGGTTACAGCCTTCACAGCCGCTATTGAACATATGAAACAGAGAAACGCGCACAGAAAAACGCCGCGCACCACCTTAACGGCCATGGCAGACCCTACGCTGTCGTCTCGCACATTCGAACGAGATCAAAACTCTCATGTTGCCCCCTAGAAATTCTCTTCGTAATACGCAATGGCTTCTTCGATGGGGCCGTCGAAGACTTGGGTACCATGGTCTAGAACAATGCCACGACTGCAGAACTCTTTTACCGTACCCGATGAATGACTCACAAACAGCACAGTCACATCTTCATCGAGCATAATTTCCCGAATGCGGCGCACGCACTTTTGTTGAAATGCTTTGTCGCCCACGGAGAGGGCTTCGTCTACTACCAGGATTTCCGGGTCGGTGGATACGGCGAAACCGAAGCCCAGGCGCGACTTCATGCCACTGGAGTAGGTGCGCATCGGTTGGTCGATGTACAGACCCAGGTCGGCGAATTCGATCACCTTCGGCTCCAACTCGGCAATTTCCTCGTTAGAAAGGCCCATGATCTGGCCGCGCAGCCCGATGTTCTCGCGCCCGGTCAACTTCATGTCGAAGCCGGCGGTCAGTTCCAGCAGCGCGCTCACGCGGCCGCCTACCTTCACTTCCCCCTCAGTCGGGTGCACAACACCGGTAATCATCTTAAGCGCCGTGGATTTTCCGGCGCCATTGCGGCCCAGAAACGCAACGGCCTCGCCGCGACGAATCTTGAAGGACAGGTCGTTGTTCGCGTTCACCGTTCCCAAATACCAGCCAGGTTTCTTGATGCCGAACACGCCCATTAGGCGGCCCTTGTCGTTCTTGTACAGCGTGTAGGTCTTAGTGACGTGGTCGAACTCCACAGCCACCTCGTCGCTCACGCCGGTCTTGCGGTGGTCCTCGGACTCCGGGGCAGCTGCGGGGAGATCCTTCGACTCCGCGGCTTCGCCGCTCCGCTCAGGATGACAAAGCTGAGAGTCTTCGGCCGTCCGAGACGGGATCTCTCCACTACGCGGCTCCGCCGCTCCGGTCGAGATGACGTTGTTAGAGGACATCGGGCACCTCCTTGTTGAGGCGCTTGTAGACGAACATCATGAACAGGAGCGTCGCCACGAACACCACGGCGAAGCCGATGCACAGGCCGGGATTCTCCCACACCCACGCCTTCTCGTAGAACGCCGCGCGGAACGACGTCACGAAGAACGTCACCGGGTTGAAGTTCAGAATAGCCTGGATCCAGGGAATGTTGATGGCGGTCACGTTGAAGATGACGCCCGACAGCCAGAACACCGGCGTCGACAGCGCCTGGATGAGGTTCGCCACGTCCTTGCTGACCGCGGAGAGCTCCGAGAACGCGATGGACACCATGTCCCAGAACACGAACATGATCAGCAGCAGCACAGGCACCTGTAGCAGGTAAATATCCAGCGGCTGCCCGCACAGGAAGTAGATCAGGAACAGCACCACCATCAGCATCAACTGCACAATCATAGTGGCAGTGGCGTAAATGGTCGAAATGCTGCTGATGGGAAATTTGATCTTGTTCACCAGGTACGGGTAGCGGTGCAGCACGTCGGTGCCAGTGTTGATCATGTCCTGCATGAAGAACCACGGGACGATGCCGGCGCACAGCCACAGGATGTACGGCGCACCGCTCGCGGATGACGCCCCTTGCCGCAGACCCATTTCCAGCGCGAACCAGAAGCAGAACACGTACATGGCCGGCTTGATGAAGAACCAGCCCCACGAAAGCACGGCGCCGCGCGACTTCTTCACCAGTTCGAAAATGGAAAGACGCCCAATTTGGTGGCGCCATTCCCAGTTGTCTCTCAAAATATCGGAAAGAGTGCTTAGCACAAGTCTCCTCTGTCGAGTTTGCCGAAAGCGCTCTCCGCGCCTCCCCAAAACGAATGCCCATGATACCACAGGGGATTGTCCGCGCCGACACCCATCGGCCATCCGCCACGGGATCTCTCCACTACGGCGCTCCGCGCCTCCGGTCGAGATGACGTTGGGGGGGCGTCGAGCGGAATCCCTTCGGCCGGCGCGGCCGCGGACGAGCGCGAAAGATCCTTCGCTTCGCTCAGGATGACGACCTATAGGGTCAACGCATGAGCGGCGCGGCCGCGGACGACTCCCCTAGCGCCAAGGGAGTTGGTTGAGGAATAGGACTAGCACTATGAAGGCGGCGGCGAAGAGGATGGCTCCGGTGGCGGCGTAGAGGGCCATGCGCATCGAGTGGGCGTGGGCGGCGCGCTCCTCGGCGGTCATCTGGGCGCTCTTCTTGTGCTCGGCGGTGGCGGCGCGCTGGGAAGGCGTTCGCTTCGCCGCGCGCGGGGAATGGCGCTTCGTGGGCTTTCCGTAGCTCATATTCGCCTACTTCCGCTTGTGGGGCTTGCGCGGTCCGATCTTGCCACGATTCTCGTAATGGTGGCGCAAAACTGGTTTGAAAAGTCCGAAGCGCCAACTCACAGCTGCAACCACAACCACAAGTACCGCGAACAGAACATATCTCGTCTTACCAGGGACGCCCACCATCAGGCAGGCCACCACGGAAAGCGCCGCCGTGCACAGCCACAGGGCCGCCACGCTGCGCCGCTGGCTGAGGCCCGCGCGCATCAGGCGATGGTGCACATGCCCCATGTCCGCCTGGCCGATGGGCTGATGCCCCCGCAGTCGCCGAATGATGGCCGAGGTAGTGTCCAGCACCGGCACGCCCGCGATAACCAGCGGCGCAATCATCACCATAAGGCCCTGCGTGCGAACCACGCCGGTGACGGAGATGACGCCCACCAAAAGCCCCAGCAAAAGCGAGCCGGAATCGCCCATGAACACCGATGCCGGGAAGAAGTTGAACCGCAGAAAAGCCAGACAGGAAGCAATGAGCGCCATGCACGTCAACACCAGCAGGTAGTTTCCGCGAATGAATGACAGGTACATGAGCGCGGCCGCAATGATGGCCACCATGCCCGCCGCCAGCCCGTCCAGGCCGTCGATCAGGTTCGTGATGTTCACGAAAACCAGCAGGTAGAGAACGGAAAGCGGGTAGTTGAACCAGCCCAGCTCCACAAAGCCGTGGCCGAAGTTGTTCACCTCGCCGATGGACACGCCGGAGAATACCACGATCGAGCACGCAATAATCTGCGCGGCGAACTTCGGCAGCGCCTTCAGCTGCGTGATGTCGTCCACCAGACCCGTCACGAACATGAAGGTAATGCCCACGAACAGCAGAATGTAGTTCACATTCCCCAGCGCGAACAGCACCGGCACGTTCCAGCGGAAGAAGCGCACCCCCAGGAAAATGACGAAGCAGGCGGCCACCATGCCCAGATACAGGGCAACGCCGCCGCAGCGGGGCACCGGCTCTTTGTTGACGCGACGGTTCGAGGGGTAGTCGATGGCGCCCAGCTTATGGGCGAGCCATTTCGAGAAAGGAACGCAGGCGTACGTGACCAAGAAGGCGACAGCGAACACAATGGCCGCATGGTACCACTCCATCAGCTGGCTCCTCCTTCCCCACACCTGCGTACAAACTTGGTCATTGTAGCGCATGAACGCCCCGTATATGTCGTCATCTTGAGCGAAGGCCGAAGGCCGTAGTCGAAAGATCTTTCCAGAGCCGTCGCGCTTTCGGGGTCGCGAAGATCCTTCGACTCCGCGCTGCGCGCTCCGCTCAGGATGACGAAGGGGGTTCAGGCGTTTTGCAAGTAGATTTCAAATCAGTTCCGGGAGTAGCGGCAATCTTCAGAACTCGCACAATGCATCCAAACGAACAGCTTTCGAAGGAGGATTCCATGAGCAACTTTGTTAAGGAGTTCCGCGAGTTTATCGAGCGCGGAAATGTGATGGACATGGCCGTCGGCATCATCATCGGCGGCGCGTTCACCGCCATTGTCACGGCGCTGTGCACCAACATCATCAACCCGCTGATCGTCCTCATCACCGGTGGCAACAGCCAATTCGCCGGCCTGAAGATTCCCGTGAACGAAACCACCGCCATCGACTTCGGCGCGCTCATCACCGCCATCATCAACTTCCTCATCATCGCGCTGGTGGTGTTCCTTATGGTGAAGGCGTTCAACCGTCTGCGCGACACCGGCTCGAAGCTGCGCAACGCCAACGGCGAAGAGGTCATCGAGCACGAGCCCACCTGCCCCTTCTGCCTGGAACCGGTACATGCCGGCGCCACCCGCTGCCCCCACTGCGCCGCCGAGCTGCCCGCCCCCGCCGAACCCACCGTCGAGGTTGTGGCGAAGTAAAGATCCTTCGCTCCGCTCAGGATGACGACCTACAGAGTCAACGAATCAGCGGGGCGGGGCGGCCCTCACCAAGCGAGTTCCGCAGCGCAGCGAGGACTGTCTGAGCGACTGAGGGTTGCCCCGCCCCGCCGCCCCGCGAGGAGTAGCGAACGCGGCGGACGGAGGGTGGAGCGAGGTTAAGCCAAAGGAGGGAGGAGATCCACTCGGGCAAAGCCCGAGTTAGCTCCGACCGACGACGCGTCGAGCGGAATCCCTTCGGCCGGCGCGGTCGCGGACAGGTTCGTCGCCTACCGCAAGTACTTGTTGAGGGTTCGTTCTAGCTCTCGGATGTCGATGGGTTTGGCCATGAAGCCGTCCATGCCGGCGGCGAGCGCCTGGGCGCGGTCGCTTGAGAAGGCATTGGCGGTCATGGCCACGATGGGCGGGCGAACGCGATCTTCGTGGCGCGCCAGCTCGCAGATGGTCTGGGTGGCTTCCAGGCCGCCCATCACCGGCATGCGCATGTCCATAAACACCAGGTCGTAGTAACCATCCTGGGCCTGCATCACCTTTTCGACCGCCTCGGCGCCATTCACCGCAGTCTCCACCAGCGCGCCGGTCTGCAGAATCAGCTCCGCGGCAATGTCGCGGTTAAGCTCGTTGTCCTCAACCAGAAGCACGCGCCCCTGCAGCTGACGGCTCTCGCGCTTCTCATCTGCCACTTCCTCGGCCGGCCGATCCTCGGCGCAGTAGCGGCGCAGCGTCTGGCACAGCCGCGAGCGGAACAGCGGCTTGGACAGGAATGCCGTGACGCCGGCGGCGCGCGCCTCGTCCTCCACTTCCGTCCAGTCGTAGGCGGAAAGCAGGATGATGGGCACCGCCTCTCCCACTTTGCGGCGAATCTGACGCACCGTTTCCACGCCGTCCATGCCGGTCATCACCCAGTCCACCACAATAGCGCGGTAGTCGTCGTCCTCGATGTGGGCGTTCATCACCATGGCCACCGCTTCGTAGCCGTTCGGGGCCGCCTCGCCGCGCAGGCCCTCGCCCACCAGAATGTCCACGGCGCCCGCCAGCACGTCGGCGTCGTCGTCCACCACCAGCACGCGCAGACCCGCCAAATCGCTCATGTCCAGGTCGGCATCACCGTCAGGCGCCGGTCGCAGCGGCACCGTCACCTTGAAAGCAGAGCCCACGCCCGGCGCGCTCTCCACCTCGATGGTGCCGCCCATCATCTCCACCACGTTCTTCGTGATGGCCATGCCCAAACCCGTGCCCTCGGTGGAGCTCACGGCCACCTTCTCTTCCCGTTCGAAGGGATCGAACATGTGGCGCACGAACTCCGCCGACATGCCAATACCGTTGTCCGAGACCAGGAAGTGGTACAGCCGCGTGCCGTCGGGCCGCGCCGGCTCCTCGTTGATGGCGAAGCGGATCATGCCGCCTTCCGGCGTGTACTTCACCGCGTTCCCCAGAATGTTCAGCAGCGCTTGGTTCAGGCGCATCGCGTCACCCACCACCGTCTCCTGCTCCACGTTGCCGATCACAATCTCCAGCCGCTGCTCCTTCGCCTTCGCCTGCGGCTGCACAATGGTGACCAGCTCGCTCACCATTTCCGGGAAGCTGAAACGGTCCTCATTCAGAACAATCTTGCCGCTCTCGATCTTCGACATGTCCAGCACATCGTTGATCAGGCACAACAGGTGCTTCGACGACGTGGTGATGCGCCCCAGGCACTCGGAAATGCGCTCTGGATCGTCCACGTGGGAGCTGGCGATGGTGGTGAGGCCCACGATGGCGTTCATGGGCGTGCGGATGTCGTGGGACATGTTGGAGAGGAACTGCGATTTCGCCTCGCTCGCGCTTTGGGCCAGTTGCAGCGCCTCTTCCACGTTGCGCTGCAGTTGTTGCTGCTGCACCCAGCGGCGGCGCAGCAAGTACAAGTACAGGAACAGGGAGACCACCACGGCCACCATCAGCACCACAGCCCAGACCACCGTCTGGCTGCCGCGCTCCGAACCAGTGGCGTACAGCTCCTCTACCGCCGCCGTCGACCGGTCCAAGATCACCGCATTGGTGGCCAGCAAATCGGCAATAAGCGGCTGGATGTTCTCGTCGACGAACTTCTGCACCTGGGCGTCGCCCACGCCCTCGATACGACAATAGGCCACAAGCGCCTTCTGCTGGCGGATGAGCTCGCGGTACTCCGCCTCCAGGTCGTGGCCATTCATGACGCTCTGGTCTTCGCTGTTCGCCAGAATCTTGATGTTCTCGGCCAGCTCGGCATCGATTTCCGCGAAGCTTTTGTCAATAGAGTCGAGCGCTTCCTCGCTGCGCACGAAGATGGGGCGATCGGCAAGGGTGCGCATCTGCACCAGCTGCGTCTCTACGCGGCCTGCCGCCACAGACACCGGGTAAGCGCCGGTGCGCATCGCCTCGATCTGGGCCGTGGTGACCATGGTGTTGTTCAGCGTCACGGCAAAAAACGCCGCAAGAAGCACCAACAGCGCGGCCGCCGCTATGGCCGGCAACTGCACCGACCAGTCACGACCCGCCGGTCGCTGGCCCGACCCGCCGGCCTTCGCCGTTCTCGTATCCTGCGCCCCTGACCCCACAGCGGCCCCTTTCTCGCAACGTTAATCCCACCAGTCTACCATTCCGGTCGGCATTATCATTGGAGCCGCTCCAGCTTTATTGGTGGTTTCGCAGGCGAACGCGCCCTTAGGCTGCCGTTGCGCCGCCGACCGCCGTCTCCAGCAGCGACCGCACCACTTCGCGCACGTCGTAGCCCTCGGAAATGGCCTTCACGGCACCGCCGTCCACAAGCGCCACTACCACGGTCGGCGTGAGCGCCACCCCCGAGCGCACCAGAATGCGATTCACCGCAGCATCGAGCGCCTCGCGCCCCTTGCGGTAGGCCTCGGTCACCGCTTCCGACTCGCCGGCGGCAATCAGCTGCGAATAATGGCCGGGGAGCGTATCGGACTCGGCCGGCAAGCAAGCGTCCATCAGTAGATCGATCACCCGCTCGCGACACGCGGCCGCGTCTAGCCCGTCGGCCACTTGCGCCACCTTCTCGGCGCGGTCGATCCACAAATCGATGTTGTAGCAGCCGGCCTCATAGAGCAAATCCGCCACGGAGTTGAAGTAGCAGCCCACCGACGACGAAGCCGCCCCGGCCCATTCCGCCACCTTCCGGTAGGTCACCGCTTCCGGCCCCCGCTCCCGCAGAAGCGCCGCAGCCGCCAGCACGAGCGAGGCGCGCGTGATTTGGGCCTTGAGGGATTTCGGTTTCGCCAGCGACTTAGTCATGAAGGTCTCGTTTCTCTGAATGTCATGCCCCGTTATTACACGAAAACGCGCCCGCAATCAAGCGCGGGCGCATTCTCCAACCTATTCGTTACGTGCTACGGAAGGTCTTGCGTCGCCACTTCGGCCTCCCCTTCCGCCTGCGCGCTCTCGAGCGTCTTCTCGCTCGCCGCAGCCTTCCCCCGTCCGGCCAGCATCGCCTTCACCGTGGGGAACGCGCCGCCGCCGCAGATGAGGATCACGCCCAGCCAGCTGTTGATGGACATCGGCTCGGCGAAAATGGCAATGCCGATGAAGATGGCCACCGGCACCTCCCAATACGCGATAGTGCCGTAGTCCATGGCCGGCAGGTTGCGCCCCGCCACCAACAGGCAGCCCAGGGCAATGGGCCCGCAGATGATCCACAGGAGCACCGCGCCAATCCAGTTGAAGGGGGTGAAGTGGATGCTCAGCGCCCAGTTCTCCATGCCGGGGTTCGCGCCCAGGGCGTTCAGGATGATGGTCACGCTGCCCGCCCCAATAACGGCGAACAGGAAGTTCCACACGCCGCGCGCCGTGGTGTCGGCATCCTTGCGGTAGCCGTTGAAGAACATCGACAAGCCGTAGAACAGGCCAGACAGCAGGCCGAAGATGTCGCCCACGCCCTTCAGCGGGAACTCCGGCGTGGAGGTCTCCAGGTTGAAGTCGAACCCGAAAGCGCCGCCGCCCACGCCAAACCCCAGCAGGCCTTCGCCGAAGAGCATGCCGGTGAACACGATGAACAGGCACACCACCTGCAGCTTGCTCATGGGCTCTTTCCGGAAGATGCGGGCGCACAGCACGCAAATGACCGGGCCGGTGTAGATGAACATCACCGCGTTCGAGACGGTGGTGAGCAATGTGGAGGTCACATAGCAGGCCAGCGACATGCCAATCATCAGGCCGCCGAGCGCAATGGCCGGCGTCAGCTTCAGCTTCTTCAGCACGGGAAGCTTGCCCGTGGCCAGCGTCAGCACCAGGAAGAACAGCAGCCCCATGCCCATGCGCCCGCAGGCCATGAGCGCGCCGATGGAGTCGCCGGCGTTCAGCCCCAGCGCCCCGTTGAACATGTCGGTGCGCGTCGCCCACCGGGAGAAAAGCGGCACCAGGCCCATGCCCGTTGCCGAGATGATCATGAATATGAGCCCTTTGTTGTAGCTCGCCTTGAAACCGCCATCCTCGCCCTGAGGAGTTATAATCTCCTGAGCCATATGCCCTCCTTGGTTAATCAGGGTGTATGGGACGAAAAAGGGGACCAGGTGGAATTTCGAAGCTCACGCTGATCCCCTTTTCTTTTCTCTTAGGCAGCCGCTTTCAGCTGCCCGCAAGCCTTGAACCTACGAGCGGTTACTCGCCCCACATCTCCGGGCGCACCAGGGTGGGATCCTTGACGCGGTTCGGGAAGTAGTCGAGGCACTCGCCCTCGCGGAAGACGTCGGCCGTGGAGCAGTGCAGGCCGCCGCCGAACGGATAGGCGTCGCGCAGGTCGCAGGGGATGACGTTCATGCCCAGCTTGTCCATCTGCTCCTGCTGGTACACCTCGGAGGCCTCCACGATGACGGTCTTCGGGTCCAGCACCAGGCAGTTCATGGACAGCCACACGGAGGAGTAGCACAGGGCCGGCGGCTCGGTGTGGGCCGGCTGCGCGGCTTCCACAATCTGCCAGTCGTTGGCCTCGAAGATGGCGCGCTGCTCTTCGGGAAGCGGGCGATGCGGGTTGTTGATGATCAGGCCCGGACGCAGCGGCACGAAGGTGGCGTCGATGTGGATGGGGTACGGGTCGCCCGGGAAGTTCACCGCATGCACGCGGAAGTCCGGGTAGTAGCGCTGGAACCAGTCCATGGCGGCACGGTTGGTAGTAAGGCCGTGCTGGATGAACAGGTCCTTGCCCATGCGCATCACGTCGGCGGCGTCCCACATGGGCTCCACCTCGGTGGTCACGAAGTCCTTGTTGGCGGTGCGCACCAGGCGCTCCTCCAGGGTGATCTTCTCATCGTAGTAGTTGTGTTTGTAGGACTTGTCGGTCAGGCGCGGACGAGGGGCCTGGGTCCACTTGAATTCGGGGTCCTCCTCGAAGTACTGCTCCATGAGCGGCCAGTAGGCCAGGTACTCGAAGTAGCGGCAGCGGAAGGAGTTGGCGGCGGCCATGATCTCGTTGCCGATGGTGAGCAGGATGTCGCGGGGAGGCATGCAGGTCATCATGGAATCGTTGCGGAAGTCCGGGGTGCCGATGGCCTGGTTCCACTGCAGAGGAGTGGGGCGGTCGACGATAACGCCGCGGCTCTCGAGGATCTTGACCAAGTTCTCCAGGCATTCGTTGCCGCGCTCCACGGTCTCGAGCGGACGAAGGCCCCACATGCCGCGCATCTCGGAGTCGACCGGCACCTTCTCAGAAGTGGCGGGCTCTTCCGGAGGAATCACGGAGTTGTCGCAGCGGCCAACGATGACGCGCTTCAGCGGATCCCAGTCGTTCCATGAGCTTACGATCTTGGTCATAGTTCATTCCTTTCTTGAGCGCGCCCTATTCGCGCTCGCAACGATACGGAATAGACACTGTCAGATCGGGCCGGCCTACCAACCGGCCCTCCTGCTGACGAGGTCAATATAGTATCATTTTTGTTCAGGTGCAATAAAATTTTTCCCAGGTAGGAAAGTATTTTGAAACTAGCTGCTATTGCAAGTGAACTAAATTGGAGAATACTCGAACTTCCCCCAGAAGAATCCGCAGTTCAGATAAGAAATGCCCGGAAACGCAAAAGAGGCCGGAGGAATAATCCTCCGGCCTCGTAATTTCTGGTCGCGGGGGCTGGATTTGAACCAACGACCTCCGGGTTATGAGCCCGGCGAGCTACCAGACTGCTCCACCCCGCAATTTGGAGCGCCTTTCAAAAGGCAAGGATTCATATTACTCCCTTATTCTTGAAATGCAAGCAACAAACCAATATCATCGATGAACGGTCACAACTACCGAACCCGAAAGGCCCCCATGACTCCCGCAGACTCCCTCGATGCCGTTTTGTTCGATGCGGACGGCACTCTTATTGATACCTACGAGATCATCCTTGCCTCCATGCGCTACACGGTGAACGAGGTGCTGGGCAAGAACTGCTCGGATGCGGAACTAATGCACGGCGTGGGCACGCCCCTCATCGACCAAATGGTCTATTTCGCAGACGGCGACCGCGAAGTGGCGGACCGCATCATCCAAATCTACCGCGACCACAACGACGTGGTGCACGACGCGAACATCCGCGCCTTCGAAGACACCGCCGCCTGCCTGCAACGGCTGCAGAACGCCGGGCTGAAAATGGGCGTCGTCACCTCCAAGCGCCACGCCATGGCGGCCCGCGGCCTTGAGATGAGCGGCATCGCCGACTACTTCCCCGTGCTCATCGGCCACGACGACTGCGATACCCACAAACCAGAGCCCGGCCCCATCCTACTCGGCTGCGAATTGCTGGGCACCGCCCCCGAGCGCACCCTCTACGTAGGCGACAGCCCCTACGACATCATAGCCGGAAACGCCGCAAACTCCCCCACCGCCGCCGCCCTCTGGGGCATGTTCAGCAAAGAAGAGCTAGAGGCCCAAAGCCCCACGTATCAGGCAGAAACCCTCACCGACCTGCTGAACCAACTGGGACTATAGGCGCAACGCCGTCGTGGAGGGATTCGCTGGCTTCTAGCTGGGCTTCTGCTTCCGCGCGGGTGAGCACATGGCCCTCGGGCGGGTTGCCGCCCACGGTGGGCGCCACTTCCACGTTCTTCGGCAGCAGCAGATTCGCCAGCACCGCCACCAAAAACACCGTAGCCACGCAGTTCTGAGCGAACACGCTCTGCACCAGCTCGGGGAAGATAACGAACAGATCGGCCGTCTGGGTGAAGCCGATGCCGATGGCTAGGGAAAGCGCCGTGATGATGATGTTGCGCTGGCTGAAGCCGGCGGCAGCGATCATCTGGAAGCCAGAGACGATGATGTTGCCGAACATCATGATGGTGCAGCCGCCCAGCACCGCTTCCGGCAGCGCCGAGAACACGGCCGAGATGACTGGGAAGAACGAAGCGCACACCATGATGACGGCACCGGCGGCGATGGCGCGGCGGTTCACCACTTTTGTCATGGCTACCAGCCCCACGTTTTGGGAAAACGACGTGATGGGCGGGCAGCCGAAGCAGCCGGAGATAGAGCTCACGAAGCCGTCGGCGGCAATGGAGCCGGAAAGCTCCCGCTCGCGCACCTCGCGCCCCAGGCCCACCATGGAAACGGCGGTGGTGTCGCCCAGGGTTTCGGTGGCGGAGACCAGGAAGATAAGCACCACTGAGACAATGGCGCCCGCATGGAACTCCGGTATCACCGGCATCAGCTGGGGCAGCGAGAACAGCCCCAGGTTCTCGAAGGCGGAAAGGTCCACCGCCCCCATGAACAGCGCCACCACATAGCCGATAATCAGGCCGAACAGTACGGCAAGCTGCTTGACGAACCCCTTCGCCATCACCTGGAAGGCAAGGCAGGACACAAGCGAGATGGTGCCCAGCAGCAGATTCTGGGGCGAGCCGAAATCTGCCGCGCCGGTACCGCCGCCAAACGAGGCCGCCCCCACGCCCAGAAGCGAGAACCCAATGGAGGTCACCACCACGGCCGATACGATGGGGGCGATGATGCGCCGCCAGTATTTCGCGAAAAGGCCCAGGCAGCCCTCAACGATGCCGCCCACAATAACGGCGCCCACCGCGGCCGGGTAGCCGTAATTCACCGCCACCGTGCACAGCACCGTAACGAAGGTGAAGCTGATACCCATGACGAGCGGCAGTCCCGAACCCACGCGCCATAGCGGGAACAGCTGCACCAGCGTGCCGATGCCCGCCACCAGCATGGCGTTCTGGATGAGCACGCCGGTCATCTCTGACGAGAGCCCCGCCGCTGCGGCCACAATGAGAATGGGGGCCAGATTCGCCACGAACATGGCCAGAATGTGCTGGACGCCGTAGGGCACCGCCCAATGGGGAGGCACCTTCCCGTCCAGCTTGAACAGTTCGCCGTGATCGAAGCTGCCGGCACTCACGCCCGGCTTCCCCGCCTTCTTCACGCCCTTCTCCGCCATCGGTGCAAGCCCTCCCCTGCGTGCTTAAGAACGAAACACAATCTCGCCGCTGTCGGCGTCCATCGATTCCACAATGGCCAGCGACTCCAGCCTATAGCCGCGCTCCCGCAACGCGTCGCCGCCGCCTTGGAACCCCTTCTCCACCGCGATGCCGATGCCCTCAACGGTGGCGCCGGCCTCTTCCACAATCTCGATCAGGCCATTTAGCGCGCAGCCGTTGGCCAGGAAGTCGTCGATGATGAGCACGTGGTCCTCAGGCCCCAGGAACTTCTTCGCCACAATGACGTCGAAAACGCGCTTGTGGGTGAAGGACTCGATTTTAGTGGTGTACATCTCGCCGTCCAGGTTCACCGATTGCGCCTTCTTCGCGAACACCACCGGCACCCCGAAATGCCGCGCCACGATGGCGGCGATGCCGATGCCGGAAGCCTCGATGGTGAGCACCTTGGTAATGGGACGGTCGGCGAACAGGCGCTTCCATTCCGCGCCCATCTCGTCGAGCAGCGCTACGTCCAGCTGATGGTTCAAGAAGCTGTCCACCTTCAGCACGTTGCCTTCTTTGACAACGCCGTCGCGCCGGATGCGCTCTTCCAGAAGTTCCACCGCCAACCACCAGCCTTCCCAATCGAGACGAAACGATGGGGCCCATGATAAACCACCGCGCGCCGGGGAACCGACGGGAAACGGTCTTGTGGCAAAGCCGCCACAGAAGCCACCTTCGACCGCATGCAGACTATAGTGAAGGAAGGCGAGCGAACGAAGAAAGGCGATGAGATCATGGCGGGCACGGAACCTGGCCATCGGGGGCGAAACGGCAAGCAGAAGCCGGCGGCGGATCAAAAGATGAGCAAGGCGCAACGCGAACGGGCCATTGTGCGCGCCAGCTTCGTGGGCATCTTCGGCAACCTGGCGCTCACGCTGTTCAAGTTCATCGTGGGCTTCGCCTCGCACTCAATCGCCATCATCCTCGACGGCGTGAACAACGCCACCGACGCGCTGTCCTCCATCGTCACCATCGTGGGCACGAAGCTGGCGGGGCGCCGCCCCAACCGCTCCCACCCCTTCGGCTTCGGCCGGCTGGAGTACGTGACGTCGGTCATCATCGCCATTATCATTCTGGCGGCGGGCATCATCTCGCTGCGAGAATCCATCGACAAAATTCTGCACCCTGCCGTGACCCATTACGGCGCCATCACCATTACCGTCATCGTCATCGCCATCATCGCGAAGATCGCCATCGGCATCTACTTCAACCGCCGCGGGAAGGCCACCAACAGCCAAGCGCTCGTGGCCAGCGGCATCGACTCCAACTACGACGCGGTGCTCTCCGCCGGCACGCTGGTGGTGGCCATTTTCCAGCTGGCGTGGAACATCAACATCGACGGTATTGTGGGTTTGGTCATCTCGCTTGTGGTGTGCAAGGCGGGCCTGGAAGTGTTGGGGCAAGCGATGGCGCCGCTCATCGGGACCCGCGAGGACGACAAATTCGGCCGCGAGATCCGCACCTATGTGGCCAGCTTCCCCGAGGTGCTGCAAGCGGAAACCCTGGTGCTGGACAACTTCGGCCCGAACGAGATCATCGGCTCCATCAAGATAGAAGTGCCCGACGACATGCCCGCCCGCACCATCTCCGAGCTCTCCCGCAAGATTGAGCTGGGCG
This sequence comes from Eggerthellaceae bacterium, assembly GCA_022791455.1. GTDB lineage: Bacteria > Actinomycetota > Coriobacteriia > Coriobacteriales > Eggerthellaceae > Parvibacter. The sequence continues at coordinate 307,677 of JAAVZC010000001.1, read as the reverse complement.
TGCGCGAGAAATTCAACGTGCTACTGGTAGTGGGCGTGAACGCGGTGAACAAATCCGGCGCCTTCAAAGACGCGCGCCGCAAACTAGAGGAGCTGACCGAAGCCAGCCCCCAAATCATTTCCTTCAGCGGATTCTACGGCGACGAGGAAACCAGCACCATCTACTTCAACCTGCTACTGGACTTCAAGAGCGACGGGGAGAAGGTAACCCGCGCCCTGGTCGACCAAATGCACGAAGCCTTCCCCACCTACGACTTCGAAGTAGAATCCGACTACGACTACGAAGGTTAACGCAACCCCATTGTCATCCTGAGCGGAGCGCGCAGCGCGGAGTCGAAGGATCTCCGCAGCCGGGTGAGATCCTTCGACTCCGGCCTTCGGCCTCCGCTCAGGATGACAACAGACAGAAACAGGAGTCGCGCTGGAGCGAAGCGTACGAGCCGAAGGCGAGCAGCGAAAGCGGGTGCTTGCAAAACCCTCCCGGGCCCTTCGGCGCGGACAGGTCCTACTTAGTACCGAAGATGCGGTCGCCGGCGTCACCTAGGCCGGGGACGATATAGGCGTTCTCGTTCAGGCCCTCGTCCACCGCGGCCACGTAGATGTCCACATCCGGATGCGCCTTCTGCACCGTCTCCACACCCTGCGGCGCCGCCACCAGGTTCACCAGGCGAATGTTGGTGCAGCCGCGCTTCTTCAGGCTGTTGATAGCATCCACGGCGCTGCCGCCAGTGGCGAGCATCGGGTCCACCACAATAATCTCGGAGGTCTCGAAGCCCTCCGGCATCTTGTAGTAGTACTCGGTAGGCACATGGGTTTCCTCGTCGCGCACCAGGCCGATGTGGCCCACGTGGGAAAACGGCATCAGTTCCAGCAGGCCGTCCACCATGCCAAGGCCCGCGCGCAGAATGGGCACAATGGTGAAGAAGTCCTGCTTGAGCACCGGGAACTGACCGGCGCACACCGGCGTCTCCACTTCCACGTTCACCGTCTCGAAATCGCGGGTGATCTCGTATCCCATAAGCAGCGAGATTTCCTTCAACAGCAGGCGGAAATCTTGCGAAGAGGTGTTCTTGTCGCGCATGCGGGTAAGTTTGGCCTCGATGAGCGGATGGGAAATAACATGCAGGCTGCCCACTGGGAACTCCTTCGTCTGGAAAACAACATTGTTGGTAATTTTACTGCTTCTTATTTTGATGGGCACCTGCAGCACCCATCAAAATAAGAAATCCCCAGCGGGGCCGATTCGAATTTGCAAGGGGGGTGAGGGGAATCGAATCGAGCCCGCTGGGGATTTCGCGCAAATGCCTCTGCGAAGCGGGGGTGCAAGTTGGAGGGATGCACCCCCGCCGAGAGGCGTTTCCCACTCTGCGTGACAGCTGGGGCTTGTCGGCAGAGGCCAGGGCAAGGGGATCCCTGGCTAGAAGATCCTAGTAGAACATGAACACGGAGATGCCCAGGTTGTAGAAGGCGATGCGCATGCAGACCGCACCGATGATGGCGCAAATCACAGCCACAATGCCCAGGGTCATCCACATCTTCGGCTGCTTCTTAGCGAAGATGGCGCACAGCAGAGGAGCGACAGCGCCCACGATGACGGCGCCCAGCCACACCAGCATCGCCTGGTCGGCAACGGTGGAGGACAGGTCAGCCATGCCAGCGGTGGGATGAGTAGGATCGAAGTAGTAACCCACGGAGGTGAAGGAACCCTCGACGGCCTGCAGGATGGCGCCGTAAGCAACGGCGGTCACGGTAGCGACGGCAGAGCCGATGACGGCGAGCATGCCCACGAAGCCGAGGTCGGCATCCTTGTCAGTGGCAGCCATGATGATGGCCATGGTGCAGGGGCCAAGCACGCAAGCGTTGCCCAGCATGTACAGCAGCCACAGCACGGAGTCCCAAGCAGGACGGGCAGCCATGGTGTAGGAATGGGCGGTCACCAGCACGAGAATGACGGACACGACAACGCCGATCCAGGCAACAACCTTGTTCGGCTTCTTGTCGGCGTCGCGCATCATCAGCACCAGGTACACGATGGCGACGATCGCCAGGATCACGATGCAGATGAGCTCCTGGGTGATGCCGGAAGTCACATGGCCGAAGCCGTTGAAGATGCGCTCCCAGTGCTCCAGGTGGAAGAACACGGCGATGCCGCCGACAGCCAGCAGGACCGCAGCGCAGATCCAAGCAGGCAGCTGAGCCTTGGTGCCCTCGCCCTTACCGGCGGCGGCGACCAAGCACTGGCTGGCGAAGAGGCCAGCCGACCACGCGATGAGCGTGGTAAAGATAATGAGTGGCCATTGAAGCTCCATGATTCCCTCTCCTTCCGCGGGTTTACCGCTCTCTCTTTTCTTTGCGCTTCCGGCCCCAGCCGGAAATTTGCGCTTTCGGGGATTCGTTGGTTTAATGCAAATCCCCGAGGAATCGAGTGATATCTTCTTCCTTGGGAGCCGTTCTGTAATCTACAAAAGATGGGGAAAACGGGAATTTCGAGGCTGATTTTCTTTCCCTAATTTTTGGGGAGAAGAATGTTTCGCCTGGTGAGAGAGGTATGATTTCGGTATGACTCAAAAACCCGCAAAAGGCATCTCGCTGTATTTCACTTTGGGCTATGCCCTCGCCTTCGCGTGGACCTGCGCCGTGTTCTTCCACAACATCCTGTTCACGGACACCAGCCTGGCGGTCACTTGTTCCGCCTTTTACATTGGCGGCATGGCCATTTCGGTGGTGAGTTTGGCGGCAATGGGGTCGCTCGACGCCCTCGTGCGGCGCTCTATGGGCAGCCGCGTGGCGCTCATCGTCATCACGGCGCTCATCTGCATCGGCACGTTCTGCACCGCCCACGCCGCCATTGAAACCGAATACGGACCCATCGCCTTGTTCGTCGGCATTATTTTCACCGGCCTAGGATCCGGTTACCTCATTGCGCTCTGGGGTTGGTTCATAGGTAATAAGGTAGAACGGGCCGCCTCGAACCTGTGCGCATCAGCGGCGCTGTCCGCAGTTTTCTTCTTCGTCCTGGCGCTTGTGCCCCATAGCGCTTGCGTCGTGCTCACGAGTCTTCTGCCGGCCGGGTCGGTGATTGCCTTCGCCCTGGGCACCTCCCGCAGCCGCGGTTTAGCGGTTTCGGAAGAGGAGATCCTGGCCACCGCACGGCGCCGCGCGGCTTCGCAGGCGAAGGGCGGCATGACGGAAACGAGCACCCTGAAAGCCGCAACGCCCGAGAAAGCGGGCGCGGTGGCGGAAGGCGGCCGCAAGGTCTCGCTCGGCCGCGCGTTCAAGAACCTCTCGGCGAAGGGAGGAGACAGCCGACCGTCTGACCTGTCTTCTCCGAAAGAAGACAGGTCAGACGGTCGGCTGTCTCCTCAGCCCCAAGGCGTGCGCGCCTCCCTTGCCAGCCTCGTGAACCAACCGGCTGGCAACACCTACGTGGAGTTCCTGCTGCGCTCGGCTGTTGCCGCGGTGCTGTTCGGCGTTGTCGTCGGGCTCATGAACTACACATCCCAGGGCGGCGCCAGCTCTCACGACAACCTCACCTTCGCCTTCATGTTCCTGGGGGCCACCGAAATGCCGGTGCTGCTGCTTTTGGCCTACTTCCAGTTCTACAAAGGCGACTCGGTCCCCAAGCAGCGATTCGCCCACATGTACCTGGCGGCAATTCTGGTGCTGTTCCTCTCGCTTCTGCTGGCGAACGCCACCCAAACCCACCAAGCGCTGTTCCTGGTTATTGGACTGGCCGGCTACATCTGCCTGAAGATCGCCTTCTGGACCTTGTTCGCCTCTATCGTCTACTCCTCGGGCGTGAGCGCCGTCACCGTCTTCTGCATCGGCGAAGGCTGCCAGCTGGCGGGCCTGTTCGCCGGCTCGCTGCTCTCGGGAATCATTCCCACGACAGGGGGCTACGCACTGGTGGACAGCATCGGCATCGGACTGCTTATCCTTACTTATATATTTGTACTGAATGACCGCAAGGTGTATGCGATTCTCTACGAACCGGAGCCGGAAGTGGTCGACGAGCGCGCCCGCTTCCAGGCCCGCTGCGAGGAAATGGCCGCCCAGTACGGCCTCTCCAAGCGTGAGACCGAGGTGTTCATGCTGGTGGCGCGCGGCCACTCCGCCGCCCGCATGGCCGAAGACCTCTACGTCTCCACCGGCACCATAAACAGCCATATCAAAAGCATCTACCGCAAAATGGGAATCCACAGCAAACAAGAACTCCTCGACATAGTCGAAGCAGAGTAGCGCCCCCTCGTCATCTCGACCGGAGGCTGAGACGCCACCGCCTCTCGTCATCTCGACCGGAGGGGCGAAGCCCCGGAGTGGAGAGATCTTCGCGACCCTTTAGGAGCATCAATGACAAAAGACGGAGCTTGGGTCTACATTCTGACGAACTACAACCATACAACCTTATACATCGGTGTTACGACCGACCTCGAGAGACGCATGGCTGAGCACAAATCGCATGCTTTGCCTGGGTTTACGCAGAATTACAACGTAGATCGCTTGGTATACGTAGAACGAACCCAGTCGATACGTGATGCGATCGAAAGAGAGAAGCAACTCAAGCGTTGGGGCCGCAAGAAGAAAGAAAAACTTATCGAATCCTCTAATCCTCTTTGGAGAGACCTTTCGGAGTCGTGAAGATCTCTCCACTACGCTCCCTTCGGTCGCTTCGGTCGAGATGACGAGGGGACAGGTCGTTGCCTCCGACAAAAAAATGGGAGCCTTTCGGCTCCCATTTTTTAGCTTAGCCCTGCCACTTTTCCTTGCGGAGGATGTAGAGGAAGGAGGGTTTGTTGCCTACGTCGGGCAGGTGGTACACCTCGTCCTGGGTATAGGGCTTGGTGGCGTACTCGTTGTCCTCGCCGGTGGACTCGCCCAGCGTCATGCGGGCCGACGCGCAGCCCTCGTAGGACTTGTCGCCGCTCTTCACGGGTGCCCAAGCGGTCTCGAAGGACTCGATGCCCTTCTCCACGTCGCCGAACCAACGGGCGCGGCCGCCGCACTGGGAGACGCACTGGGGCAGCTCGCCCTGAGCGATCTTCTGCTCGCAGAGGGTGCACTTCTCCACCACGCGCTCCTCCTCGTTCAGGTAGCGCACGCCGTAGGGGCAAGCCATGGCGCAGAACTGGCAGCCGATGCACTTCTCTTTGTCCACCTGTACGGTGCCGTCAGCCATCTTGTGAGAGGCCTCGGTGGGGCACACCTTCACGCACTCGGGGTCTTCGCAGTGCTGGCACTGCACGGTGAGGAAGTAGGTGTACACGTCCGGCCACTGGCCGCCCTCGGTGCGAGGGTTCGGGCCCACGCGCAGCACCTTGTTCCAATAGCTTCCAACAGGCACGTTGTTGATGACCTTGCAGCTCACCGAGCAAGCCAGGCAGCCGACGCACTTGTTCAGGTCAGTCAGAATTGCGTACTGGGTCATGGTTTATGCCTCCCCTCTTGCAGATTCGTAGTCGGGCAGCCATTCCTTCAGGCGCGGATCATCGCAGGTGTGGATGATCTCGGTGCCGTCGTCGCCGCAAGGCACGGGATTGCCGAACGGGCTGTTCTCGGGAGTGGCTTTGTACACCTTCACGCCGTAGGCGCGCAGGTTGGAGGAGCCGATGATGCGGTCCTGGGCGTACTGGTCGAGCAGGCAGTTCACGCCAGAGAGCTTGTAGCCGTGGTCGGGCTGGGAAAGCTCGGGGTACCACCACTGGTGCTCGGCGTTCACCACGCCGGGTTCGATGCCGTAATAGAGGTCCACCACTTCGCGGATCTTGTGCTTGTCGGTCTCGATCCACACCCAGTCGCCCTGGGTCACGCCGATGCGCTCGGCGTCGGCCGGGTTCATCTCCAGGCGCGGCACCGGCCACAGCTCGCGGCACCAGGGCAGCTGGCGATGCTCGCTGTGGAAGTAGGTGCCCTGGCGACGACCGGTGGTCAGCAGGAAGGCGTTCTCGTCTTCGAACAACTCCGGCTCCGCCACCGGGCCATGGTAGGCCTCTTTGAAGCGCGGGAACACTTCAGCCAGCGGGGTCTCCTCGCCGTCGAACTGGTCCTTCACCGGCTGGCCGCCGTTGTTGACGCCGTTCACCAGCCAGGACTCCAGCACTGTGGACCAAATCTCCTGCTTGTGGGTAGTGGTGTTCCAGCCCTGATGCCATGCCGGCTCGGGGATGGGCGGGAAGTCGCCGTTAACCGCGCCGTTGCCCAGCTGGTAGCGGCGATAAGTGCCCCAGGCCTTGACCTTCTCCACCTTGGAGTCGAACCAGCCGTTCTCCTGGAACTCCTTCTTGTACTCTTCCCAGTCGCCAATGCGGAAGCCGGCCAGGGCAATCTCGTTGGCGCCCTTGACGGCCGCATCGCCTTCCAGCCACTTCGCGCCATGCTTCGCCTCGTCGAAGTAGGGAACGCCAGCGGCCTTGTAAAGGCGCACGACAATCTCCAGGTCGTTCAGGGCCTCGCCGGGCGGGTCGATGGCCTTCACGGTAGCGCCGAACGCGCCGGAAGAGCCCTGGGACTTGCGGATGCAGTCCAGCTCCAGCCAGTGGGCGGCGGGCAGCGCCACGTCGGCCACCAGGTCGACGCAGGGGGTGTGCCACAGGTCGATGGAGCACCAGAAGTCCAGCTTCACCAGGTTCTCGGCGGCGTAGATGGAGTTCGACTGGTTCATGAAGTCGCCGGTCTGGCCGATGCCGCAGGTGACGTTGTAGGGCTTGCCGGTGTTGATGGCGTCGTAGATGGACGTCGCGTCGGCCCACGAGGGGTTACGGTCGGAGCCGATCATCGGGAAGCGCTCCTGGCCGAGGATCTTCTCGGTGGTGTAGGTGGGCGTCTCCGGGGAATCGGGCAGGCACATGGCCAGGTCGAAGTACGGCCAACCGGGGGTGGAGCCGCGCATGCCGCCGGGCACGTCCATGTTGCCCGTGATGCCGCACACCAGGTCGCAGGCACGGTTGTTCTGAGTGGCGTTGCAGGCATGCTCGGCCGCCAGCATGTACTGGATGCCGCCGTTGCCATAGCCAGTGGAGGGGTCCACGCGGGTGGCGTAGGTAATGGCCGCCTCTTTCAGCACTTCGGGATCAACGCCGGTGATCTCGGAAGCCTTCTCGGGGGTGTAGTCCTGCAAGAAGTCGATGTAGTTCTCCCACACCGTGCGCACATGCACCTTGGTGCCGTCCTTAAGCGTCACCTCGCGGCCGCCCTCTTCGGTGAACAGGGCCGGGTACAGCCCGTCCGGGAAGGGGGTCATGTCCGGCACGAAGCCCTGGGATTGACCAGTGTCGGCCAGACCGGGCTGATTCGCTTCCTTGCCGGGGCCGATCACGCCGGGCACCCACTCTTCGCCCTCCCACGCGGGAACCTGAGCGGTGGCGTCATAGTAGGACAGCTCGTTGGTGATCTCGTTCACCACCATGAAGCGACCGGAAGAGCCGCCCTCAACCAGATCGGATTCCTTCAGCAGGCGCGTGATCATGGAAGCGGTGCCGGTGGTGGCGTCCGACGGGGTGGGCTGGAAGGACTCTTCCACCACCACGAGCATCGGCGCGTTCATCCATTTGCGCACGTAGAGGTCGTCAATCAGGTCGTTCTCGATGATCACCTGGGCCCAGCAGTTGGCCACGGCGCCGTCGGTGCCGGGACGCAGGTTCACCCAGATGTCGGCCTCCTTGCCCAGATTGGTCTGGCGCGGGTCCACCAGAATGTGAGTGTTGGCACGCGTCGCCACGTCAACGGTGGTACGGCAGGAGTCGTCGTAGTTGGAAAGCTCCGAAGCGCCGCCCCACTGTACGAACACGCGGGGACGACCGACAACTTCCATCCAGCTCCACGCGTTGGAGTCGTTGAGAGCGGTGGCGTAGAAGCGCGGGCCCTTGCAGATCTCGTTCGCCTGGATGCCGTTGGAGCTGGAGAACAGCGTCTTGAAGGCGCCGTAGGGGGCCATGGCCCAGATACGGGACGTACCGCCCATGAAGATGCAGGTGTCGTTGCCATACTTCTCCTGGTTGGCATGGATGCCGTCCGCCACCATCTGGCAGGCCTCGTCCCAGCCGATGCGCTGCCATTCCGGGCTCTCGCCCTTGGGCGCTGTGCGCTTCATGGGATATTTCAGGCGGTCGGGATGGTAGGCCGCCTGCAGGGACGCCTGTCCCTTGGCGCAGTGGTTGCCGGCGGACTGGAAGGCGCTCTCGTCTCCCTCGGACTTCACGACGCGGCCGTCCTGAACGGTCACCCAAACGCCGCATTCCATCTTGCCGCAACCACGGCAAGCGGAACGGATGTGCTTGACGTCGCCCGTGGTAGTGGAACCGACCTCGGTCTCGGCCAGCGCCACGCCCGCCGGCGTCGCCACGCTGAGTGCTGCTGCGGTGACAACGGCCGCCTTCGTGAAGGTACGACGCGTCATCATGGTGAGCTTACTCATATATCCTCCTCTCGTTTCTTCTCCCTTTAAGAAGAACCACCAAAGAGTTTGGGCCGATGCCACACCGTAATCATCGGGCGATGCGCTCGTTTGCCGTGGCGAAAGCTCGGGCGCTGTGCCCGATTCTGACAATTTGGTAAATCAGGTGATCAGCACGATAGGGTTTGACCTGGGGTTTTAACTGCTTCTAACTTCTAACCGAAGCCAAAAACTCATATTTTCGAAATTGAGAACTATAATGGGAACCACCCAGTGACCTTTACGAGGGGAAAGGTTGGCATGGCGAATTCCCAAACAAATAAAGAACGCGTTCTTGCCGGCGCAGGACCCGAGCTGCTCATAGGCCTCGCTTTGGGGGCCAACGCCGCGTGGGTGAACATGGCGTTCAAGAGCCTTACCCTCTACGGCTCCATCAGTTCCACCGGCAACTCCGAACCGGTGCTCGACGCGGTCTATCTGGTGTCTATCGTCACGGTCTGCCTCATACTGGTCATCGCCGCCGTGGCGGAGCACCGCACCTGGGTGATCCTCGCCCACTTCCCCACCTTCGTGGCGCTTTCGCTGGGGCTTGCCGTCACCACCATTTTCCTTCCCCTGGGCGACCCCGCCGGCACCGAGCTCCATCAGGTGATCCTGCTGGTGACCGGCGTGCTTTCTGGCATCTTCTCGGGGCTGTTCCTGCTGTACTTCGGCATGATCTTCGCTCAGCTCACCACGCGCGGCCAGGTAATCGCGGCCGCCACGTCCACCATCTTCTGCTCGGTGCTCTTTGCGCTTTTTAACGGCATTCCGGGACCCTGGGCCATTCCCGTCGCCGCCGTTATGCCCATCGCCAGCTCTGTGCTGCTGCTCATCGGAACACGGCACGTTCCCCTGGAAGAATCTGCCGCCAGCACAGACGGCGCCAATCCCGACAGCGGCTTTCCCCTCCCCTTCGCCACTGCCATCCAGCGCAGCAAGCCAGCCCTCGCCGAGGCAACGCCGGAGAAGCGCGCCTGGTGGAGCCTGGTCTGGCGCATCGCCATCGCGTCGGCCCTCGTGGGCTTCGCCAATGAGGCGGTACGCACCATCTATATGCAGATGGACATGGTGACCGCTGGGCAATACGCTTACGCCGGCGTCCAAGCCATCGACTCCCTTATCGCCACCGTGCTTGTCGTGGCGCTCGCGCTGGTGCTTCTGGTGCGGCGCACCCAACAGATGGCAAAGGACTGCTACTTCGTCATTTGCTTTGCCCTCATCTTGGGCGTCGTGTTCCTGCCCGCCCCCTTCGTCTACGAGCGGCTGGATTCGTTCATCCCGCTGGCCATCAACTCCGCCGCCTACAGCGTGTTCGGCATGTTCGTGTGGATCTTGAGCGGCTGCATCTGCGCCTCGCGCCCCTCGGCCACCATTTCCGCTTTCGCCGCCATTCGCGCTGCGTGGGCGCTGGGTCCGCTCGTGGGCATCATAGTGGCGCGCACGTTGCTCTCAAGTTTCGGCCTAAGCCCCCAGACCACTTACGCCATCTCGCTGCTGGCGCTCATTTCCGTGGTGCTGGTGGCCACTTTCGTGTTCTCCGAGGGCGATCTGGCGCGCATCATGGCCATCATCCCCGCCCAAGTGCAGCAGCGCTTCCGCTTCAAATGCGAGCAAGTGGCGAAACGCTACGGCCTGACCGAACGGGAAAGCGAGATCCTGGTGCTTCTGGCGAAGGGCCGCAACCTCCCCTACATCCAGGAGAAGCTGTACCTGTCGAAATCCACCGTCAGCACCCACCGCCAACACATCTACGAAAAAACCGGCGTCCACTCCCAACAAGAGCTCATAAACCTAGTCCAAGAAGCGGAATAGCCGCCTGGGAGGTGCGCCGATCCAACGCCCTTTGTCATCCTGAGCGGAGCGCGAAGCGCGGAGTCGAAGGATCTTCGCGACCTCTGAAACGCCATAGGGGTCGTAAAGATCTCTCCACTCCGGCCCTCCGGGCCTCCGGTCGAGATGACGAAAGGGATGACATATTGCCCCTCCTGCGAGCTCGATCCTTGTGCAGGGGGGATTGGGGGACAGAATCGAGCTCGCAGGAGGTTCCGCCGGCCGTCAGGCCGGCGGAACTACATTACCCTTGCCACTTCTCCTTACGAAGGATGTAGACAAAAGAGGGTTTGTTGCCTACATCGGGCAGGTGATAGATCTCGGACTCGGAGTAAGGCTTGGTGGCGTACTCGTTGTCCTCGCCGGTGGACTCGCCCAGCGTCATGCGAGCGCTGGTCGCTCCCTCGTAGGACTTATCGCCGCTCTTCACCGGGGCCCACGGCGCCTCGAAGGACTCGATGCCCTTCTCCACGTCGCCGAACCAGCGGGCGCGGCCGCCGCACTGAGCCACACATTGGGGAAGCTCGCCCTGGGCGATCTTCTGCTCGCAGAGGGTGCACTTCTCCACGACGCGCTCCTCTTCGTTCAGGTAGCGAACCCCGTAAGGGCAGGCCATCGCGCAGAACTGGCAGCCGATGCACTTCTCCTTGTCCACCTGGACGGTACCGTCAGCGGTTTTATGAGAGGCCTCGGTGGGGCACACCTTCACGCATTCCGGATCCTCGCAATGCTGGCACTGGACCGTCAGGAAGTAGGTGTACACGTCCGGCCACTGGCCGCCTTCGGTGCGGGGGTTGGGCCCCACGCGCAGCACCTTGTTCCAGTAAGAGCCAATGGGCACGTTATTGATGACCTTGCAGGAAACGCTGCAGGCCAGGCAGCCGACGCATTTGTTCAGGTCGGTCAAAATTGCATACTGAGTCATGGCCTATGCCTCCCCTCGTGCAGATTCGTAATCGGGCAGCCACTCTTTCAGGCGCGGGTCGTCGCAAGAATGGATGACCTCGGTGCCGTCGTCGCCGCAGGGCACGGGATTGCCGAACGGGCTGTTTTCGGGTGTTGCCTTGTAGATTTTCACGCCGTAGGCGCGCAGGTTGGAAGAACCGATAATGCGGTCCTGAGCGTACTGGTCGAGCAGGCAGTTCACGCCGGAGAGTTTGTAGCCGTGGTCAGGCTGCGCTAGCTCGGGGTACCACCACTGGTGCTCGGCGTTCACCACGCCCGGTTCAATGCCGTAATAGAGGTCGGCCACTTCGCGGATCTTGTGCTTGTCGGTCTCGATCCACACCCAATCGCCCTGCTGGATGCCCAGACGCTCGGCGTCCACCGGGTTTATTTCCAGACGCGGCACCGGCCAGAGCTCACGGCACCAGGGCAGCTGGCGATGTTCGCTATGGAAGTAGGTGCCCTGACGACGACCGGTGGTGAGCAGGAAAGAGTTCTCATCGGTGAACAACTCCGGCTGCGTCACGGGACCGTGGTAGCCTTCCTTGAAGCGCGGGAATACTTCCTTCAGGCTGAACTCTTCGCCATCGAACTGGTCTTTCACCGGCTGGCCTCCGTTGTTGACGCCATTCACCAGCCAAGATTCCAGCACCGTGGACCAAATCTCCTGCTTGTGGGTAGTAGTATTCCAGCCCTGGTGCCATGCCTCCTTGGGAATGGGCGGGAAGCCACCGTTGATGGGGCCGTTGCCCACCTGGTAACGACGGTAGCAGCCCCATTCGTCCGGCTTTTCCACCTTGGAATCGAACCAGCCGTTCTGCTGGAACTCCGCCTTGAAATCGTTCCAGTCGGGAATGCGGAAGCCGGCTAGCGCAATGTTGTTGCAGCCGTCCACCGCCGCATCACCTTCCAGCCAAGCGGCACCATGTTTCGCCTCGTCGAAGTAAGGAACGCCGGCGGCCTTATAAATGCCGACAATAATCTCCATATCGTTCTTGGCCTCGCCGGGCGGGTCGATGGCCTTCACGGTAGCGCCGAACGCGCCGGACGAGCCCTGGGACTTGCGGATGCAGTCCAGTTCCAGCCAATGCGCGGCCGGCATGGCGATGTCGGCTACCATGTCCACGCACGGGGTGTGCCACAAATCGATGGAGCACCAGAAGTCCAGCTTCACCAGGTTCTCCGCCGCGTAGATGGAGTTCGACTGGTTCATGAAGTCGCCGGTCTGGCCGATGCCGCAGGTGACGTTGTAGGGCTTACCGGTGTTGATGGCATCGTAGATCGACGTCGCGTCGGCCCAAGAGGGGTTGCAGTCGGCGCCGATCATCGGGAAGCGCTCCTGGCCGATGATCTTCTCGCTGGTATAGGGTACCGTCTTGCCGGAGTCGGGCATGGTCATGGCAAGGTCCATGTAGGGCCAACCGGGAGTGGAGCCGCGCATGCCGCCGGGCACGTCCATATTACCGGTAATGCCCGCCACCAGGTCGCAGGCCCGGTTGTTCTGGGTTGAGTTGCAGGCGTGCTCCAGTGCCAGCATATACTGCAGGCCGCCGTTGCCGTAGCCAGTCGTGGGATCGATGCGGGTAGCGTAGGTGATAGCGGCTTCTTTCAGCACTTCCGCATCAACGCCGGTGATCTCAGAGGCCTTCTCCGGGGTGTAGTCCTGCAGGAACTCTACGTACAGCTCCCATACCGTACGCACGTGTACCTTGGTGCCGTCCTTCAGCGTCACTTCGCGGCCGCCCTCTTCGGTGAACAGGGCCGGATACAGGCCATCCGGGAAGGGGGTGTAGTCCGGCACGAAGCCCTGAGTTTGGCCCGTGTCGGCCAGGCCGGGCTGATTCGCTTCCTTGCCTTCGCCCCAGTTGCCGGGAACCCAAGTCTCGCCTTCCCACGCACCGTTTCCCGTAGTGTCGTAGTAGGAAAGATCATTGGAAATCTCGTTCAGCACCATAAAGCGGGCATCGGACCCGCCCTCTACCAGGTCGGACTCCTTCAACAAGCGCGTGACGACAGAGGCCGTCTGAGCCGAAGAAGAGCTCGGGGTGGGCTCGAAGGTCTCGTCCACCACAACGAGCATCGGGGCGTTCATCCATTTGCGCACATAGAGCTCGTCAATAAGGTCGTTCTCGATGATCACTTGGGCCCAGCAGTTTGCCACGGCGCCGTCGGTGCCGGGGCGCAGGTTCACCCAGATATCGGCCTCCTTGCCCAAGTTGCTTTGGCGCGGGTCCACCAGAATATGCGCATTCGCGCGGGTAGCCACATCAACGGTGGTACGGCAAGAGTCGTCGTAATTGGATAGCTCCGAAGCGCCGCCCCACTGCACGAACACGCGGGGACGACCCACCACTTCCATCCAGCTGTAAGCGTTGGAGTCATTCAGCTTGGTGGCATAGAAGCGCGGGCCCTTGCAGATCTCGTTCGCCTGGATGCCGTTGGGGGTGCCGAAACACGCCTTGAGCGCGCTATAGGGGCCCATGGCCCAAATACGCGACGTGCCGCCCATGAAGATGCAGGTCTCATTGCCATATTTCTCCTGGTTGGCATGGATGCCGTCCGCCACCGCCTGGTAGGCCTCGTCCCAGCTGATGCGCTGCCACTGAGGATCTTCGCCTTTAGGAGTGGTGCGCTTCATGGGGTACTTCAGACGGTCGGGGTGATAGGCCGCTTGCAAGGAAGCCTGGCCCTTGGCGCAATGGTTGCCGGCAGACTGGAAGGCGCTCTCATCGCCTTCGGATTTCACGACGCGTCCGTCTTGGACAGTCACCCACACGCCACATTCCATCTTGCCGCAGCCACGGCAAGCGGAGCGGATGTGCTTGACCTCGCCCGTGGTCTTGGTACCGACCTCTGTCTCTGCCAGGGCCACGCCCGCGGGAGCTGCTACGAAAACAGCCGCAGCGGTGACGGCCGCAACTTTGGTAAAGGTGCGGCGCGTCATCATAGTGAGCTTGCTCATATTTCCTCCTCTCGATTTCTTCTCCCTTTAAGAAGAACAAGGCGAAGATATGCCGTTGCCGTTTCGAAAACATCGTGTCGGGAGATGGGTTTGGGCGAAACCGCGGTCATCTTAGGAAGGGGAAATTCCCTCTTCGCAATTTCATGCTAGGAGCATGAGTGCCCTGATCAGGCAATTTGTTGCTCTCCTTCTCGAGACCGCTCGTTTTCGCTACCGCCGGCCCATGGTCCAATTTATAATGAACAGCGTTTGCATCATTTTGAGGGGAGTGCTTGCATGGCCGCACCGATCGCCAAATCAACTCACCGTGCCAACGGCATTGGCCCCGAGCTGTTGGTCGGTTTGGGCCTTGGGTTTAATTCCGCATGGGTGAGCATGGCCTTCAAGAGCCTCACGCTCTATGGCAGTGCGGCCGAAGGACCCGGTGCCGAGCCCGTACTGGACGGCGTGTACCTCATCTCTATCATCAGCGTGTGCATTACCCTGCTGGTCGCGTCGCTTTTCCAGAAGCGCACCTGGGTAGTGTTGGCCCACTTCCCCACCTTTATTGCCATGGCCGTTGGCATGGCCATCACCACCGCCTTTATGCCGCTGGGCGATCCCACCGGCAGCCAGTTGCATCAGCTGATCATGGTCTTGGCTGGCGTTCTTTCCGGATTTTTCTCGGGCCTGTATCTCCTGTACTTCGGCATGGTGTTCACCCAGCTCACCTTGCGAGGACGTGTGGTGGCGGCCGCAGCCGGAACCATTCTTTCATCGCTGTTGTTCTTGGCCTTCAACGCGCTTCCCGCCCCTGCCGCCCTCGGGGTTGCCATGGGATGCCCCCTGCTGAGTGCCCTCTTCCTTGCGCTTGGAAGCATGCGGGCCCCATTGCAGAACGGCCTGGGCTCTTCTCCAACCGATGACGCGTTTTCCCAAGGGGGATTTCCGCGCGCCTTCGGGGCCGCCATCCTTCGCTGCCAGCCCAAACCCATTGAGGACGCCCACGAGAAGGCCTCGTGGCGGAACCTGATTATGCGCATCGCGCTGGCCTCCGCCCTCGTCGGCTTCGCGAGCGAAGGCGTGCGCACCTTGTATGTGCAGATGGATCTTGTGAGCGCGGGGCAGTACGCCTACGCGGGGTTCAAGGCGGCCGATTCGCTGATCGCCACCATCTTGGTTGTGGCGCTGGCGCTGCTGCTTATCACCCGCCGCACCGAGCGCATGGCGAAGGACTGCTACTTCGTCATCTGCATCATTCTGGCCATGGGCATTTTGCTGCTTCCGCTACCGCTCATTTTCCCCGGAGTAGATTCCTACATCCCCCTCGCCATCAGCTCCGCCGCCTATGGAGCGTTCGGCATGTTCGTCTGGGTGTTGAGCGCTTGCATCTGCGCCTCGTACCCTTCTGCCACTATTGCCGGGTTCGCGGCCATCCGCGCTGCCTGGGCCTTGGGCCCCCTCGTGGGGCTCGTGAGCGGCCGCGCGCTTCTGTCCACCTTGGGACTCTCGGTACAGTCCGCCTTTATCGCCATGCTGGCAGGCATCTTCTCGCTGCTGATCGTGATGTCCTTCGTGTTTTCGGAAGGAGACCTCGGCCGCATCATGGCCATCGTTCCCACCCGCGTGCAGGCGCGCTTCCGCAGCAAATGTGAGCTGGTGGCCAAGCGCTACGACCTCACGGAGCGGGAGAGCGAGATCATGATGATGCTGGCGAAGGGACGCAATTTGGCTTACATCCAAGACCAGCTGTTCGTGTCGAAGTCCACCGTGAGCACCCATCGCCAGCACATCTACCAAAAAACCGGCGTCCACTCCCAACAAGAACTCATCGACCTGGTGCAGGAAGCGGAATAACCGCCTGGTCGGTGCGCTGATCCAACGCCCTTTGTCATCCTGAGCGGAGCGCGAAGCGCGGAGTCGAAGGATCTTCGCGACCCTCGCAACGTTTCCAGGGTCGTAAAGATCTCTCCACTCCGGCCCTCCGGGCCTCCGGTCGAGATGACGCGGGGGTCCAAGAAGCGGAATAGCCGGGCGGTGGTACAATCGGGGCATTGGCATTGATGGGTTGCGCAGGCAGTGCGCCGGTCGGGCGACAAGGGTCACTTGGCTGAGGGGAATGGGGGTGCAAATCCTCCGCTCTACCAGGAACCGTAAGAGCCGATGGAATGTTTTTGCTGCAGTCGTGCGGACAAGTGGCCCAAAGGAGGGGCCGCTGGCAACGCGCCGATTGCGCTGGCGGTTGCGCGCCAAACATTCCAGGTGAAGCGAAGTCGGAATACCTGCTCATCGCGACATAGCCCTGGAAGTAGGTGGTTTCCGCATGGCCGGACAAACCCGCGCGCCCCACATGGGCGCATTCGCGCATTTCCCGCGCACCGTTCTCTCCTTGTTCCTCAGCTTAGCCCTTGCGCTTTCCTTTGTCCCCACGCAGGCGTGGGGCAATGAGGCTGGCGAAGAGGCCGATGCCGCCCAGGAGGTGAACGCAGCGGCGCAGCAAGACGCCCCCGAAGCGGAGGGCGATTCCCTGGAATCAGATGCGATAGCCGAAACCGAACCGGCAGACGATGCCTCGGAAGCCTCAGTGCATGAAGCCGAGAACGCCGATCAGGCACGAGACGCAAACGAAGCTGACGAGTCCGCATTCAGCCTCCCCGATGAGAATCCGGTAGCAACCCCAACCCTTGATTCCACAGCAGCGGAAGTCATCGCTCTCTCCGAGCCCGCGGCCATGGCCGCAACCCCCGAGCAAGACGACGAGGGAGTTTACCAACTGACGAGCGAAGAGGACGTGCTGTGGTTCTTCCAAACCGCCGGCTCCTCCGTCTCCGCCAAGCTCTGCGGCGACTTCGACCTGTCCGCCTATCCCAGCCTTTCGAAAACCTCCTTCTCGGGCGTCTTCGATGGCAGCGGCCACACCCTCACCGTCGCCCTCAAGCTGGCCTCGGGAGACAAGGGGCTTTTCGCCACCAACAGCGGGACCATCAAAAACCTTACTATTGCCGGCAGCGTGACCACCACCGGAGGCTACGGATCTAGCTATAAGCAGGGCGTGCTTACGGGGACCAATACCGGCACCATCGAGAACTGCACCAACCTTGCTTCGGTGACCGGTTCGGCCAATTACTTCGGGGCGGTGGCCGGAAGCAACACCGGCCTTATCTCCGGCTGCGTCAACAGCGGCTCTATCGCCATCAGCGCCTCGTATCTGGGTTATGCCGGCGGCATGGTGGGCTACTCGGGAAGCTCCTCAAAGAAGGGCACCTGCACCGACTGCGTCAACACCGGCTCCATCTCCGCCACTAGGGGTGCTGGCGGCATGGTGGGCTATGCGCAGCTGAGCAGCGGCTACACCGTGCTGACCAACTGCCAGACCACGAAAACGCTTACCCCCACCAAAACACAGTCGGACATCGGCTATTGGATGACCGGCTACAACGCCACGTACACCCTCAAGCTCACCAACTGCTCGTTCTACCAAGTGCCCGTTGCGACACTCATCCTTGCAGGCACGCCCGAAACCGGTGCCACTTTACGGGCTCAGGCCCTGGGCGCAAACGGCATGGAGGCCTCGGGGGCCACCTTTGCTTGGGAAATGGCCGACAGCGCCGAGGGACCGTGGGAAGCCCTCACCAGCGCCACCAGTGCCTCCACCTTCCCCATCCCTCAAGACAGCTCGCTGGTGGGCAAATTCGTCCGCGCATCGGTAACGGCAGATGGCGGCTCGTCAGCCGATTCGAACATCATCGGCCCCATTGCGAAGTCCAACGCGTTCTTGGTTGCGGAAGCCAAAGATGCCCTCGCCTTGGACACCCAAGACATCACCCAGGACAACGTTGCCGAGGCGAGCCCCTTGGCGCTGCCCGCCGATGGCCTGAACGGCGCCTCCATCACGTGGGCCTCCAGCAACGAGGCAGTCATCGCTCCCGATGGCACGGTCACGCTTCCTGAAACCGAGACGGCTGTTTCCGTCACCCTCACCGCCACCCTTGCCCTGGGCGATGCGCGCACCACCAAAACCTTCTCCATCAAGGTGCATCCCGCCGCCAACCCGGTAAGCAGCGTCACGTTCGCCGCAACGAACGGCGCCGACATTTCCGAGGCCCTCGTCACCGGCACTGCCCTTGCCGCCCAAGCGCTGGGCACGAATGGCAAACCAGCCACGAATGTTTCCTACCAATGGGAAGTGGCCAAGAGCGCTGCCGCCGCAGATGCCGGCGAATGGGAGCCCATCAGCGGCGCCACGAAGAGCAGCTACTCCATCCCCAACAGCTACCAGGCCAGCGCTCCGGACGCTTGGAAGGGCTGGCTGGTGCGCGTGGTGGCTATCGGCGAAGACGGGAGCAGTGCCCGCTCGGCCACCAGCGCGCCCATTACGTTCTCGGACTATCTGTGCGCCTGGACCGACTTCCAATTGCTGCAAGCCCATTACAAGACCGCCTATGCCGACATCTACGAGCCCTGCGACCTGGAGTTTCCCACGGTAGGGGTCAACGGCTCCGTCATTACCTGGACCCGCAGCAGCGATGAATCCATCATCGGCCTAGACGGCATTGTCACCTTGCCGCTGGACAAGACCACCGCCGTGACCGTGAACGCCACAGTGAAAAAGGGAGGCTCCAGCTACACCCTTACGTGGCAGCCGAGAGTGTACCCCGTCCCCGTAGCGCTGACGGGCGTTGCCGTGGAGGGCGTGGGCGAATCCGGCCAAACCCTGACCGCCGTTGCGAGCGGCGCGAATGGACGGATGCCCACCGATGTCACCTACCAGTGGGAATACTCCGCAAACGGCACCACGTGGACAAAGGTCGCCAGCTACAGCGGCGGTACGGCCGCCATGCTGAAGTGCTCTTCCAGCAGCGCGAAGTTCCTGCGCGTAACCGCAACGGGAACCGACGCCGGCGGCAGCCCCGTTTCCTTCACCTCAGAGGCCGTGCCCTTCAAGTATCTCGCCTCCTCCAAGCCCACGGTGATCGAAATTGCCGGCACTTGCGAAGCGGGAGAAACTCTCACCGCTCAAGCGAAATACGGCACCTATTACTTCTACAACATCGACTCAAGCCAGGTGGCGTGGCAGTGGCTGGCCTCCCCCACGGGCGTCGAGGGCACGTTCGAGCCCATCGAGGGGGCTACCGGAAATATATTCATCCCCACGGCTGACCTGCGCAACAGCTTCCTGCAAGTTTCCGCTCGCACCCAGGGAGGCACCTACGTGCACACCGTGGGAGTTGTGGGTCCCACCGACCTGCAGCTCAACGAGGCTACCCTGGCCCAAGCCACACAGCTTCTGCGGGACGCCGCCACCAACGGCTGGACCCTTCAGCCGGAAAGCCCGAAGGACGCGAACCTCACTGCACTCGCCCAGAAAAAGCTGATGGCCCTGGCAAAGCAGCAGAACCTGGATATTACCGGCATCACCTTGCGCCTGGCAAAAGCGGAGGCCATCGAAAACGGCGACTACGCCGCGCTTTGCACCGACAGCAGTAACAACGGCGCCATCTCCTACTTCTTCTACAATCCTTCCGCAGGCGACGAAGTGCTTGAAGCCAACAGCGCTTCCTTCAACGTGGTCTTCGAATTGCGCTGCGGCGATGCCGTCCAAGAATGGTCGCCTAACACACCGGTGACCTTGGGCTGGGACATCACGCGCATCCAGAAGGAAATCCTCGAGCCAACCGCTGCGGCGGCAGGCGCCACCATGTTCGCCGAAGGAGATTCGGCCGATTCCGTGACCCAAGACCTTCGCCTGCCCACCAGCCACATTGACGCCGACGGCAGCCCCACCGCCATCAGCTCCCCCTTTGTCACCGCCGCGTGGAGCACTTCCGGCTTTGACAACTACTATGTCACTGACGAGGGCGTCATCGCCAACCGCCCCTTCACCGACCGCGCCATTTCCCTCACCGGCACCTTCACGTTCAAGGCTGGAAGCACCGTCGCCTCGCTCACTAAAGCCTACTCCTTCAACCTGCGGGAAGAGGGCTGGGTGCCGGGACTGTCCGACCAGCAGATCCTGCGGCAGAAGCTGGAAGACCGCTATCAGCTGTGGAACCCGGCCCGCACCACCGCGCTAACCCAGGTTTGCGAGCGCACCCTCGCCACTGCCGACGACTTCGTGCTCCCCACCTCCGACCAGCTGAAGCTGGGCGGTTTCGGCGTGAACGACAAGTACGGCTTTACCGCCACCAGCAGCAATGAGGATGTCCTTGCCATCAATGGCTACCGCGTAAACGTGTTCCAGCCCATCGGCGGCGACGCCACCGCCACTCTCACGGTGCGCGTGTACGAGCGCCAGCGCCCGAGCGTTTACGCCGAGGTCATCTACCAAGTAACGGTGCCCGCGCTCGACCGCCGCGCCCTCGAAGACGAGATCGCCCTCATGAACGCGGCAAAGTCCCAGTTCTTCAGCGGCATCTCCAACGGCCAATCCGGCACCGCCGTCACCGACAACCTGGAGGGCTTCGAAAAAGTGGCGTGGGGCGAAAACGGCACCCTTCGCTGGATTCGCACCCATGCGGAAGCCACGGAAATCCCGGGCGGCCTTACCTGGCAGCTGGTGACCTTGGGCGACGTGCCCGACAACAACCATTACTTCCAGTCCTCCAACCCCAACGTAGTGACCCATGAGAACCTGCTGGTCACCTGCCCCGACTACGATGCGCGCGTGACCGTCACCGCCTGCCTGTCGTCAGAGAAGTTCGCCGACTACTACGAGCAGGAACGCTATCGCAATCATCCCGAAATCGGTCCCCTGCTGGCGCAGCTGTACCGCCAGCAACTGGAAACCACGTTCACGGTGAAGGGCACGTTGGGCGAAGCGGACCCCGATGCAGGCAGCAAGCCTCTGGCCAATGCGGTTACCGTCTCCGTGATTGGTGCCCAGGCCGTTGAGGGAGATGCGGCCCACTACGTCGAAACCCCGTGGGTAACTTTGCGCGAATACTCTCTGGATGACGCTTCCGGCAACTGTGCCTGGGATTTCTTCCAGAAGGCTTTGATCGCGGCCGGGTGCGACTACGACTACCAGCATGGGTTCCTGGACTCCATCACCTCCCCCACCGGCGAAACGCTGAAAACCGACGGCTATTCCGTGGATGGGTCTTGGTGGCACTTCCGCGTGAACGGTCAGGACTCCTCGGTGGGGCTTGGAGCCTACTTCCCCCAGGCAGGAGACAAGCTTGAACTGGTGTACGTGCCTGCGGCAGGCACGGCGCTGGCACCGGAAATCTCCGTGGATCCCAACGCCCCCGTTGCGGACCGGGAAGGCGACTGGAGCAATTTCGGTGCCGCGGCCAACGGTGGCATCACCTTGGCCGAAACCGCCAACAGCCTGACCGGCGCCTGGACGTTCGACTATGCCCAAGGCGGCTTCGCTTCTTGGGGCGAGCCGGTGATTGCCGGCGGTTTCGTGTTCTTCGCCACCGGCAGCCGCCTGCTTCAGCTGGACGCTGCCACCGGGCGCGTGGTCGGAGAAGCGAACCTGGCGGCGGAAACTGCTTACGGCTGCCGTCCCGTCTACACCGCAGGAATGGTGATCGTGCCGCTTAGGAACGGGCGTCTTCAGGCCTTTTCCGCTCTTACTCTGCAAACGAAGTGGATCACCCAAGCGCTCGACCTTGACCAGCAATCGCTTTCGACGCTTACCGTGGCGGATGGCTACCTGTACGCTTTCACCGCAAACGCCGACTGGAGCAGCACGTACAACGGGTATGCCATATGCGTAAACGTTCAAAACGGAGCCGTGCGCTGGCAAACATTCCAGCCGCAGGCCGGCTATTACTGGGCTGGAGCCGCAATGCTGGCAAGCCACCTGCTGGTGGTAGGCGACAACGGCATACTCTCGGCCATTCCGGCGAACTCCGCCACGGGCGCTCCTACTGCCACCTTGAACCTTGGCTGCGCTTCCCGTTCCACCGTGGTGAGCGACGGCCAGTTCGCCTACGTGGTCACCACCGACGGCGTCCTGCATCAAATTGCCTTCATCCCCACTGGAGCGCTTACCCAAGTGCGGCAGCTTAAATTCGCCGACTCCTCCACTTCTACCCCTGCTCTTGCGAGTGGGCACCTGTTTGTGGGCGGCGCCAAGGGCGAAGGCGGGGTGCTGGCCGACATCGATTTAGGAACTTGGACCGTCTCCCGCCTCGTCACGACCGCCGATGGACAAGCCCTCATGGGAGATGTGAAGAGCCATCCCCTCGTTGTGAACGATGCGCAGGGCCCTCTGGTGCTGTTCACCTGCAACGGCGCTCTGGGCAAAAACGGCACATATACGGCCGGCGGCGGCGTGTACGGCTATCGCCCCGGCAATGCTCAGGCCACGCTGTTCTTCGACCCGCCTGCCAGGCTGCACAACTACTCGATGGCATCGGTGGCCTTCGCTAACGGCCGCTTCTACTACGTAAACGATTCCGGGCGCCTGTTCTGTCTGAGCGCCTCGAGCAGCGCACTGCCCAAGCCTGTCACGCCCGCCACCCCCGGGCAGGCAACTGGGGCTCCCACGGACAACAACCAGGATGCCGAAACCACGCCGAACCGCCCGGACACCATGCGCGGCAACGAAAACCGCTCGGCTCTCACTGGCGGGAACAACACTGCAGCTAATGACGAGAGCCGCTCCGCCGCACCTGCCGACCCGGCGACGAAGCCTGCGAACGATGAGGCCGCGCTGCCCGAAAATGCCACTCCCCTTTCGGCTTTTAACGCCGGCACAGCCATGACCGCCAACGGGGACAACGCTCCAGAAACCATCGCCGAACCGGGCAACGATGCCAGCATCATCACACCGGCGGTGGCGCTTCTGATCCTGGCCCTTATGGGCATAGGCGGTGCCATCTTCTTGATTGCCGGCGGCCGCAAGCGCAGGGAGGGCGAAGGCGAGCCCAATGCAGCCTGATCAGGATCGCATGCATAA
Organism: Eggerthellaceae bacterium; assembly: GCA_022791455.1. Classification (GTDB taxonomy): domain Bacteria; phylum Actinomycetota; class Coriobacteriia; order Coriobacteriales; family Eggerthellaceae; genus Parvibacter. The sequence continues at coordinate 284,620 of JAAVZC010000001.1, read as the reverse complement.
AACCCCAAGGCGGCGCACGATCATCGGCGCCGCCTTGGGGGCGGTCTCCGTCCTCTGCCTGGCGCTCTCGCTCTATTTGTTCAGCGAGGCTCCCGCAGGGCAAGAAACCGGTGCGCCGGGCCACTCCCCTGTCGCAACGGCACCGGCTGACAATGACGATATTCCAGACGAACCGCAGGCACAACCCAACAACGCATCCCCTTCTGCCAACGCCCAGAACGAGAGCAACGCCGCCGCCGAGGAGCCACCGGCAGAAGCTCGTCCGCATACCGCATCCCCTTCTTCCTCCTCTGAAGGAGACGGCAGCGAAGCTTCCGCCAGCAATGCGCCCGAGAAACCAGCGAGCCAGGCAGATTCCAACGAAGGCAGCAGTCAAAGCGCCCCAGAGCAAACCGCTGAAAGCCCTGCACCTGCCACTATCTCCGTCAGAGTAGTGGTCGACGGCTCTGCCGCTCAGGAGTTGGGATACCCAGCCACCATGGCAGCTGGCACCTGGATGTTTAATGAGGGCGTCACCGCCTACGATGCCCTGCAAGCCACCGGCCTCTCGCTGGGCGGCAGCGCTTCCTACGTCTCGTCTATCGATGGATTGGCAGAAAAAATGATGGGCGCCAGCAGCGGTTGGACCTACACCGTCAACGGCACCATGCCCATGACCGCCGCCAACAACTACGAACTCTCCAACAACGACGAAGTCCGCTGGATATACGTGGTCTAGAAGCAGCAAATCATCCAGAAAATGAAAAGGAGGGCCGCAGCCCTCCTTTTTGTTGCTATCCGAAACAGCTCTAGCGCTTGATGTTGTAGAAGGCGTCCATACCGGCATATTTGGCGGCGTCTTCCAGCTGTTCCTCGATGCGCAGCAGTTGGTTGTACTTGGCCACGCGGTCGGAACGGGCAGGGGCGCCGGTCTTGATTTGGCCGGTGTTGCAGGCCACCGCCAGGTCGGCAATGGTCACGTCTTCGGTCTCGCCGGAGCGATGGCTCATGACGCAGGCGTAGCCGTGGGTCTTCGCCATCTCGATGGCCTCCAGCGTCTCGGTCAGGCTGCCAATCTGGTTCACCTTGATGAGGATGGCGTTAGCGCAGCCCAGCTCGATGCCCTTCGCCAGGCGCTTGGAGTTGGTGACGAACAGGTCATCGCCCACCAGCTGCACGCGGTCGCCGATGCGCTCAGTCAGCTTCTTCCAGCCGTCCCAGTCTTCCTCGGCCATGCCGTCCTCGATGGAAATGATGGGGTACTTGTTCACGAGGGCTTCCCAGTAGTCCACCATCTCGTCGGAGGTGAGCTCGCGGCCCTCGCCCGCCAGCACGTACTTGCCGGTCTCGGCGTTGTAGAACTCGGTGGAAGCCGGGTCCATGGCGAACATGATGTCGGAACCGGGCTCGTAACCGGCCGCCTTGCAAGCCTCGACGATGTAGGCAAGCGGCTCCTCGTTGGTCTTCAGGTTGGGAGCGAAGCCGCCCTCGTCGCCCACGCCGCCACCCAGGCCGGCATCATGGAGCACCTTCTTCAGGGTATGGTAAATCTCCGCGCACCAGCGAAGCGCCTCGGCGAAGCTCTCGGCGCCGACGGGCATGATCATGAACTCCTGGAAGTCCACGTTGTTGTCGGCATGCACGCCGCCGTTCAGGATGTTCATCATGGGAGTGGGCAGCACATGGGCGTTCACGCCGCCAACGTACTTGTACAGCGGCAGCTCGGCCGACTCAGCAGCCGCCTTGGCCACGGCCAGCGACGCGCCCAGAATGGCGTTCGCGCCGAAGTTGCCCTTGTTCTCGGTGCCGTCCGCCTCAATCATCATGCGGTCGATAATGCGCTGGTCTTCAGCCTCAAGGCCAATGAGGGCCTCGGCAATTTCCTCGTTCACGTGGGCAACCGCAGTCAGCGTGCCCTTGCCCAGGTAGCGGCCCTTGTCGCCATCGCGCAGCTCCACCGCTTCGAAAGCGCCGGTCGAAGCCCCTGAGGGCACCGCAGCGCGGCCGAACGAGCCGTCCTCCAACGCTACCTCGACCTCCACGGTGGGGTTACCGCGGGAATCGAGCACTTCGCGGCCGTACACATCGACGATCATGCTCATGTTTGTCCTCCTAGACAAAAGTGAATTCAATACGCTGAAACATCAGCATTCCCATGATACCAGAGCAAGTGAGCCACAAGCACAGTTGACGAAAGGTTGAACGATCTTCAAACATCGGGTGGCAGTCTGGTTGGAAGCGCAAAGGGGTGGCGGCGCGAACCTACAATGGGCTCATACGCACAGGGCGAAGGCGCGAACTGCGAACCCGGCGCACTTGACAAGGATGTCGCGCGCCGAGCGTCTCGCACAAGGCCCCAACACCTTGACCTTCGCTCTGTGCCTAAGATGACCATTATGCGAGGAAAAGGAGCCCCAAAATGGCAGACGAGAAAGCACTGAAGGAATTCGCCATGAGCGAAGCCGAGAAGACCGCAGACGCCCTGAAGGATCTGGAGCGCATCGAGCAGGAAGTGGCCGCCGAGGCCGAAGCTTCCGTGGAAGACTTCGACGCAATGGGCGACGAGGGCAAGGCCGCCGCTGCTGCTGAGACCGTGTTCGAGTTCGAGCAGGCCCAGGTTGGCACCGACATGGTAGGCGGAGAGCTGGCCGAGGACAAGTAAGCCGCTTGGCTCCCCAACCCCTACGCAAATGAAAATCGCCCCGGAAATCCGGGGCGATTTTTTGCGGCTGTGATTAGAGGAATCACATAGGAAGAGGTGAGCGCAGGAAGCTACTCAGCTTTTACATCAGCCTTTTCCTCTTCGATCTTTTCAGCGTCGACGGTCTCGACGTTCTTGGCGGCAGCGGCCTCGGCCTCTTCGGCGGCCTCCTTGCCAGCCTCAGCGTCCGACGGGGCCTCAATAGCCTCGCGGAACTCTTCGGCGGTCTCGGCCTTGGCCTCTTCGATGGCCTCAACCTTCTCCTCGCCGGTCAGCTCGGCGCCCTTCTCCTGCACCTCGGCAGCGGCGTCCACAGCTTCAATCTGCTCCTTGGTGCCGTCGGCCTCAAAGCCCAGATCCTCGGCCAGCTCCTCGGACTTCTTCGGAGCAACCTTCTTCGGGGTGGCCTTCTTCGGCTTGGCAGCAGCGGCCTTCTTGCCGGCCACCGGCTCGGTCACCAGCTCCATGATCACCATGGGAGCGTTGTCGCCCTTGCGGTTGCCCAGCTTCATGATGCGGGTATAGCCGCCGTTGCGATCCTGGAACAGGCCCTGGCTCACCTTCTCGAAGATCTCGCGCACGAGTTCCTTGTCGTTCAGGTAAGCGATGGCCAGACGGCGAGAATGCAGGTCGCCGCGCTTGGCCCAGGTGATGATCTTGTCCACGTCGGGGCGAATTTCCTTCGCGCGGGACTCGATGGTCTTGATGCGGTCGTTCAGAAACAGGGCAGTGACCAGGCTGCGCTTCATCGCCTTAGTGTGGCTCCAGTCGGTGCCCAGCTTGCGGCCCTTCTTAGCGTGTCTCATAATCGTGTACTCCTAAAGCTTCAAGTTGAGGTCCATGGAAATGAGCTTGTCCTTCACTTCCTCGATGGACTTCGCACCAAAGTTGCGAATGTTGAGCAGGTCGTTCTCGGAGAACTCCACCAGCTGGCGCACGGAGTGGATGCGGGCGCGCTTCAAGCAGTTGTAGGAACGAACGGAAAGGTCCAGATCCTCGATCTGCTTGTCCAGCTCGGCATTGGACTCCTGGCCTTCGGGCGCGAAGATGGAAACCACTTCGTGCTCGGCCTCTTCCGGGGCCTCGGAAAGGCTCAGGAAGGCGCCCATGTACTGGTTGATGATGTTGGCGGCGCGGCACACGGCCTCGGTCGGGGCAATGGAGCCGTCCGTTTCCACCTCCAGCACCAGGCGGTCGTAGTCGGTGTGCTGGCCCACGCGGGTGTCCGTCACGTTCATGGTGCAACGGCGCACCGGCGAGAACAGCGAATCCACGTGGATGATGCCGATGGGGTCTTCCGTGCGCTTGTTGCGCTCGGCGGCCACATAGCCGCGACCCACGCCGATGCGGATGGTCATGTCCAGCTGGCCGCCATCGGCAACGGTGGCGATCAGGTGCTCCGGGTTCACCAGGGTGAAGCCGGTGGGCACTTCCAGGTCGGCGCCGGTGACCACGCAGGGGCCCTCGGCGGTCACGTGGGCGGTGGCCTCGGTCACGTCGTCATGGTCAGCGGAGAACACCAGGCCCTTCACGTTGAGCACGATGTCGGTGATGTCCTCGATCACGCCCTCAGCGGTGGTGAACTCGTGCTGCACTCCCTCGATTTGAATCGCAGTGGCCTTGGCGCCGTCCAGAGAGGACAGCAGCACGCGGCGCATGCTGTTGCCAAGGGTATTGCCATAGCCGCGCTCGAGCGGCTCGACAATGTAACGCGCGACGGTATCGTTTACTTCTTCCGTGGTTACAGTCGGCCTCATGAACTCTGTCATGTTGCAATAGCCTCCTTACTATGCTGCGATTATTTCGAGTAAAGTTCGACGATAAGCTGTTCGCGAATGTCGGAATCGATCTGATCGCGCTGGGGAAGCGCAAGGACGCTGCCCTGCAGCTTCTCGATGTCAACCTCGAGCCAAGCCGGCACCTGAACGCGCTCGTTGGAGATGAGGGCGCTCTTGATGACCAGCATCTCCTTGGCCTTGGGGGCCACAGAGATCAGGTCGCCGGGACGCACGCGGAAGGACGGAATGTCCACGCGGCGGCCGTTGACGAAGATGTGGCCGTGACGCACCTGCTGGCGCGCTTCGGCACGGGACTTGGCGAAGCCCAGACGGTACACGACGTTGTCCAGACGAGTCTCCAGAATGCGGAGCAGGTTCTCGCCGGTAACGCCCTGCTGGCGGTTGGCCATCTCGTAGTAGTGATGGAACTGCTTCTCCAGCAGACCGTAGATACGCTTGGTCTTCTGCTTCTCGCGCATCTGAGTGCGGTACTCGCTCTCCTTGACGCGCTTCTTGCCCGCCTCACCGGGGGCGTAGTTGCGGCGCTCCATGGCGCACTTCTCGGAATAGCAGCGGTCGCCCTTGAGGAACAGCTTCGCTCCCTCGCGGCGGCACAGGCGGCAATCCGGTCCTGTATAACGAGCCATAATGTGATCCTTTCAGCTACACGCGACGACGCTTGCGCGGACGGCAACCGTTGTGCGGAATAGGGGTGCAATCCTGAATGCTGGCGATTTCCAGACCAGCCGCCTGCAGAGAGCGGATGGCGGTCTCGCGACCAGAGCCGGGGCCCTTCACGAAGACGGAAACCTTGCGCAGGCCGTGCTCCATAGCCACCTTGGCGGCAGCTTCGGCGGCCATCTGAGCGGCGAACGGGGTGGACTTACGGGAGCCCTTGAACCCGACGGTGCCGGCAGACTGCCAGGAGATCACATTGCCCTGAGGATCGGTGATGCTCACAATGGTGTTGTTGAACGTAGACTTGATGTGGGCGGCGCCCACGGCGATGTTCTTACGTTCGGAGCGCTTGATGCGCGTACGTACGTTTTTCTTAGCCATGGTTACCTACCTTACTTCTTCTTTCCGCCGATTTGCTTGCGCGGACCCTTGCGGGTACGGGCGTTGGTGTGCGTGCGCTGGCCGCGAACGGGCAGGCCACGACGGTGACGCAGGCCGCGGTAGCAGCCGATCTCCATCAGGCGCTTCACGTTCATGGTCACCTCACGGTGCAGGTCGCCTTCTACCTTCAGGTTGTTCTGAATGTAGTCGCGCAGCTTCGTGAGGTCATCCTCAGTGAGGTCCTTCACGCGGATGTCGGGGTTCACGCCGGTCTCGGCGAGCACCTTCTTCGAAGTGGTCAGGCCAATGCCATAGATGTAGGTCAAGGCGATCTCAATGCGCTTGTCGCTGGGAAGATCGACGCCAACAAGACGTGTTGCCATGTTCTCTTATCCCTTTCTTTCTAGCCCTGGCGCTGCTTGTGGCGGGGGTTCTCGCAGATGACGAGCACCTTGCCGTGGCGCCGGATGATCTTGCACTTGTCGCACATTTTCTTGACCGAAGGACGTACCTTCATAATCAGCTTCCTTTCGGTATGTGGTTCCTCTATCGTACACGCCCAGCCGCTGGCGGTGTTTCCTACATGCTTGCTGCTGATTCACGCTCGCGCGCTCGTCCGGCCGACTCGGCTTCGCCGTCCTGAGAGCGCAGAAAAGCGCTTGCACCTATATATAAGTGAAGCGCCTGCATTCCCCCGCCCTTTCGGGCGAAGAAGCTTATTTGAACCGATAGGTAATGCGCCCGCGGTTCAGGTCGTAGACGGAAAGCTCAACGGTAACTTTGTCGCCCGGGAGGATCTTGATGTAGTGCATCCTCATCTTGCCGGAGATGTGGGCCAGAATGGTGTGGCCGTTCTCCAGCTCCACGCGAAACATTGCGTTGGGCAGAGCCTCGAGCACGGTTCCTTCGAGCTCGATTACGTCTTCTTTAGCCAAAAGTGCTCCTTCAGCGATTCGTATTAAAAACAGCAACGTGAGATACTAGCAAAGAAGTCAAGAAAAATGGGGAGATTTTTGCAAAAGGGCGCAAAACGTCATAAACCGGCGATGCTGGTGATTTTTGCCTGCTTGTCAGGCTCGCGGTTTCAAGAACCGCGCAACACTCGGACGGAAAAGAAATGCCGGTGTCGCCAGGTACTTGCGCTCCAAGAATAGCGCTGCCGCCTTGTCGGCAAGAGGGTATGGTAGCAGAAGGGCCACGCGCGAGCAAGAGGCCAATCCGTCATAGGCGCCTTCGCGCTAGAAGAACGATCGAAGCGCCTCTCGTATGTGGTCCATAAACTCCGGAGCATCGCTATCGTTAACTGACTCTATATACTGGGGGTTGCGCGCCGCAAGATCGAAGGCACGCACTTGCTCAAGGGGAACGGTGCCATATGTTTCCAGGCCATCGGGCAAGTCGAGGTGCAGAGGAAAATTATCCTGCCGCGTAGTAATCGGACAAACCAGGGTCATGCTCGTGGATGCGTTGAAGAGATCGGTGCTCACCACGAGCGCCGGGCGTCTGCCGGCCGGCTCATGGCCAAGGCTCGGGTTGAAGTCGAACTCGATGATGTCGCCACGAGAGAACAGCATGACTACCACATCTCCTTACCCGCAGGCGCACCCCAGTCATATTCGGCCGGCTTCGGGCCGTCATAGCCGGCCATAAGCGCTTCCAAGGTATAGCTGCGTTTGGGCTCGACAGTAAGACGACCGTTCTCCTCCACCTCAAGCGTCACGTCATCGCCAAGTTGGATATTCATGATCTTGCAAATGGGCCGCGGGATAACAATCCCCTGGCTGTTGCCGATTTTGGTGAGGGTCGCCGATCGAGAAATCACTGCAGTAGTCATGACCGCCTCCTTGTTATTACTTGTTATAACGCATAATAGCACAGGTCAAGCATGTAGGCAAAATAAAAGAAAGGCCCTGACGGGCCTTTGATGCGAGTTGGCTGGGGTACCAGGATTCGAACCTAGATAGCTGGCACCAAAAACCAGAGTCCTAGCCGTTGGACGATACCCCAGCGAAAGCGCGTGGTGGGCCGTGAGGGGTTCGAACCCGCGACCTTGGGATTAAAAGTCCCCTGCTCTACCAACTGAGCTAACGGCCCATAACACGCAACCCGGTATTCTACTGCTTTTTGGCAATGAGGGTCAATAAGAACTCGCCGCATTCTCCTAAACGGAAAGATGGTGCTATAGTGCCCCTAACACGTAAATCCGGAGAAGGGAGACCCATGGCTGAGCTTTCCGCTGGCATGACGCGCGATCAAGCCTTCGAGCTTTTGAGCGCCCACAACAAAGACCCGTTCCACATTGAGCACGGCGAGACCGTCGAGAACACCATGCGCTACTTCGCCCGCGAATACGACCCGGAAAACGAGGAGTTCTGGGGCATTGTGGGCCTGCTGCACGACCTGGACTGGGAAGAGCACGACGACGAGCCGGAGCTGCACACCATATACGCGGCACCGCTGATCGAGGAGGCGGGCGGCACGCCGGAGCTCATCCGCGCCATCCAAAGCCACACCTCCGACTTCAACCCCGAGCTGCCCAAGCCGGAGCTGCAAATGGAGAAGATCCTGTTCGCCACCGAAGAGCTGACCGGCCTCATCGGCGCCGCCATTGTGATGCGTCCCTCCAAGAGCGTGATGGACTTCAACGTGAAGTCGCTGAAGAAGAAGTTCAAGGACAAGCGCTTCGCCGCCGGCGTTGACCGCACGGTTATCACCTCCGGTGCCGAGATGCTGGGCTGGGAGCTGGACGAGCTGTTCGCCCGCACCATCGAGGCCATGCAGTCCTTCGCCCCCGACCGCGACACCTTCGTTCCGGCAGAGTAGCGGCAGACAACAACTTTTCAACCTACGGAAACCCCCGGACGCAAAATTGTCCGGGGGTTTTATTGTGGTGGGAGTAAACCTTACTCGATCGATCAGCTTCAGCGAAAGGAGCGCTCATGTGGTGTCATAAGATCTTGGTGGCCTACGACGGATCGCCCGCCTCGGACAAGGCCATCGCGCTTGCCAATTCCATTGCAGCCGACCGGCCCGAAATGGAGCTGGTGTACGCCCATGTCATGCGCCTGGTGGGTGCCGGCATGTCGATGGTGGGCGTCGACGCGGTGCTGGTGGAAGACGCCGAGGCCATGCGCCGCAAGCTGGAGGAGATGGCGGCGGGGTCCGTCAATCCCGTTACCGTGCAGGTGCTTTCGGGCACGTCGCCTGCCGAGCTCATCCTACGCTGCGCCCGCGAAGAGGGCTGCGACCTCATCATCATGGGCAGCCGCGGCAAAGGCGGCGTGGGCGGATACCTGGGCAGCGTGAGCTACGCCGTGACGAAAAGCGCCTCGTGCCCGGTGCTCATCGTGAAGGAGGACGGCGATCTTCGATGAGCCCCGCGCCGAAAGAGAAGCTGTGGACCGGTCGGTTCATCACCGGCACGTTGGCCAACTTCACCGTGCTGGTGAACCACTACATGCTGATGGTGGTCATGACCGGCTACGCGCTCGTCAAATTTGCCGCGCCCGAGCCGGTGGCCGCCTTCTGCGCCAGCATTTTCGTGGTGGGGGCGCTGTTCTCCCGCATCTGGAGCGGCATGTCCATGGAGAAGATCGGCCGCAAGCGCCTGCTAGTCATAGGGGCGGTGGGCGAGATTGTCTTCTCGGCACTTTATTTCCTGTGCGATCTTCTGCCGGAGATGATGGTGCTGCGATTCCTCCACGGCTTCGCGTTCGGCATGTGCTCCACGGCGCTGGCCACCATCGTGGCCGCCATCGTGCCGGCCGCTCGCAAGGGTGAGGGCATCGGCTACTTCATGCTGTCGGTCACCCTTGGTGCGGCCATCGGGCCGTTTGTGGGCATCTTCCTCAGCAACAACGTGGGCTATGAGGCCCTATTCGCGGTGGCTTTCGTTGCCGCGCTTCTGACGTTGATCGGCTCTTTGGCGATCAAGATTCCGCGGGCCACGCCGGCGGCCATCGAGGCAGAAGAGCAAAAAGACCTGGTAGAAGAAGAGGCGCTGGCGGCGGCAGTGGATGCGCCGGAAAACCCACTGCGCCTGGAAGCGGAAGCGAAACGGGGCGAGCAGGAGCGCGCCGCGGCTGCCGTAGCGCAGCCAGCGGCGGCAACGGCTGGCGGTGTCGAAACCACGGCGGCGCCCAAGAAGGAGCCGTGGCGCTCCCGCGTGTTCGAGCCGAGCGTGCTCCCCATTGCACTGGTGGCCTTCATCACGTTCTTCACCTATTCGAGCCTCATGACCTTCATGACGCCGTACTCGCAAGAGATCGGCCTGTCGCGGGCGGCGAGCGTGTTCTTCATTACCTATGCCATCGCCACCTTCGTGACGCGCCCCTTCACCGGCACCGCGTTCGACCGGCGCGGCCCGCGCTTCGTCATGGTGCCGGCCTTCTTCGCGCTGGCGGCGGGCATGGCGCTTCTGGGCAGCGCCACCAACGACTGGATTCTGCTGTTGTCGTCGCTGTTCTTGGGCTACGGCGTGGGCACCATCCAATCGAGCGGCCTGGCCATGGCGGTGCGTCGCGTTCCCGACACCCATCTGTCGAAGGCGAATTCCACCTTCTACGTGTTCCTGGACGCCGGCGTGGGGCTGGGCCCGGTGTTTCTGGGGCTGCTCGTGCCGGTCATCGGCTACCGCGCCATGTACGAGCTGATGGCTGTGGTCGCCCTGGTGGGCCTGGTGGTATTCCTCGTGGTGTGCCGCAAAGAGAAGCCGATGGTGGATTAGCTCCTCTCCCCAGGTCCCTTCCTGAAGGAAACGCTACCCCACTGCCGGGAGACCGTAGGCGGGGGTGGCGTGGGTGAGGGCGTTTTCGATGGCTTGCTGCATGGCGTCGCAGGCCATAAGCGCCACCAAGTCGGGCTCGGCCGGAACATCGCCGGAGGCCATGGCGAAGATGCAGTCGCCGTCGTTGGAAGTGTGCACCGGTTTGATGGAGCGGGCGTAGGCATCGTGGGTGGTGGTGGCCAGGCGCGTGGCCTGGGCCTTCGTGAGCTGGGCGTTGGTGAGCACAACGCCAATGGTGGTGTTGGCGCAGGGGCCGGCCGTGTCATTGCCGGAATGGGCCGCAGCCGCGTCGGGCGCGGCGCCCTCCCCCATCGCCTGTAGCATCATTGGCAGGGCAGCTGCGGCGTCGATCATCGTGCCGTCCGGAAGGCGCATGCCCGCGAGCAACTTGCCCTCCGTATCGTAGACGCAGCCGGCAGCGTTCACCGCCACCAGGGCGCCCACCACCACAGGCCCCATCCGCAGCGCCGACCAACCAAGGCCCGACTTCACCGCGCAATTAGGCCCGAGCATCTTCGCCACCGTCGCCCCCGTGCCAGCGCCGATATTGCCCTGCCGCGGTTCTTCCCCGCTCTGCAGGTTCGCCAGCGCGTTCACGCAGGCCTCCACTCCCTGCTCTTTACGCGGATAGGCGAACTGCCCCACCGGCAAGTCGAACAGCGATGCGCCGGGGATGATGGGCACGCAGGCGTCCATGAGGTGGAAGCCGATGCCGCGGGAGGCCAGCTCGTCCATGGCACCGCACGCGGCTTCCAACCCGAAGGCGGAGCCGCCGGAGAGCATGACCCCTTGCACCTCCTGCACGGTGTTGGACGGCTTCAGCAAATCGGTCTCGCGGGTGGCCGGGGCCGCGCCGCGCACATCCACGCCGCACACCGCGCCGGCGGGCGCTACCACGAACGTGCAACCGGTGCCGCGGGAGGCCAGCTCGGCCGACCCAATGCCGAACGCCGGCAAGTCGGCCTTCGTGGCGGGGGCAAATGCGGGAGAAACGGGCATAGCAACCATGGGCAGGCTCCTTCGCTCTACATATATATAGTGCTTGCCATTATGCCCGCAACGTCATTTCGACCGAAGGGGCGAAGCCCCGTAGTGGAGAAATCCCGTGTCGGACGGCCTGGATGCTGACAGCGCTTCTCGCCTTCGGCGCGCACGGGATCTCTCCACTCCGCGCTACGCGCTCCGGTCGAGATGACGATGTGGAGGGATGCGCGCTCCGGTCGAGATGACGTTACGGAGACCGAGGGACAGAACCGCTATAATGGCCGCCAGACTTTCCAATCACATCGAGGAATCGAGACATTATGGCTATTTCTGCTCCTAAGGGCACGCGTGATTTTCTGCCGGACGAGGCGCTTTTCTGGAAGCAGTTCCAGGCGACGGCGGCGGAGGTGTTCGGCACGTACGGATACCTGCCCATCGAGACGCCCATCTTGGAGCTGACCGAGTTATTCGTGCGTGGCATTGGCGAGGCCACCGACGTGGTGTCGAAGGAGATGTTCACCGCCATTTCCGGCGAGAACCTGAAGAACTGGGTTGAGAACGGCCGGGCGCCGGAGCGCAAAAGCCGCCTCTCGCTTCGCCCCGAAGGCACAGCGGGCGTGGTGCGCGCCGTGGTGCAGCACGACCTGGTCCCCCAGGGCGCGGCGCCGGCAAAGCTGATGTACGCGGGCCCGATGTTCCGCGCCGAGAACCCGCAGAAGGGCCGCCAGCGCCAGTTCAACCAGATTGGCGTCGAGTGCCTGGGGGCGGAAGAGCCCACGGTGGACGCCGAAGCCATCATCATGCTCATGCGCTTCTTCGAGCGAGTGGGCATTCCGGCGGCGAACATGACGCTGCTTCTGAACTCCATGGGCTGTGAGAAGTGCCGCCCCGCCTATCGCGACCTGGTGAAAGCGCACCTGCAAGCGCACATCGACGAGATTTGCGACACCTGCAAGACCCGCATGGACATCAACCCCCTCCGCGCCTTCGACTGCAAGAACCCCAGTTGCGCGCACGTGATGGAAAGCGCTCCGAAGATCACCGACCACCTGTGCGACGAGTGCCGCGAGCACTACGAAACCGTGAAAGCGCTGCTGGACGGCGCAGGAGTTGCCTACACGGAAGACCCCACGCTGGTGCGCGGCCTGGACTACTACACCCGCACCGTTTTCGAGGTGCAAGCAGACGCAGGCCTAGGATCGCAAAACGCCATCGGCGGCGGCGGTCGCTACGACAAGTTGGCGGAAGAAGTAGGCGGCCGTCCCACTCCCGGCCTTGGGTTCGCCCTGGGCTTCGAGCGCTGCGCCTTGGCGCTGGAGGCGGCCGGCGTTGAGATGCCGAAGGCCCAGAGCTTGGACCTGTTCGTGGCCTGCGTGAGCGACGACATGCGCCCCGCTGCCTTCGGCTTGGTGCAGGCGGCCCGCGACCGCGGCTACAAAGCGGACATGGATCACCAACACCGCAGCCTGAAGAGCCAGTTCAAGCTGGCTGACAAGTTGAGCGCCGCCAAAGTGGCCGTGCTCGGCCCCGACGAGATGGCCGAAGGCAAATGCCAGCTGCGCGACATGGACACCCACGAGCAGCTGGTGGTGAACTTCGACGAAGTGGTGGACACCCTCGGACGCGCATTGATGTAGTTGCGGGGAGATCCTTCGACTCCGGGCTTCGCCCTCCGCTCAGGATGACAACGGGGCGAAAAGGATGCCAGACAACAACATCAGCCAATCAGCGGGGCGGGGCGGCCCTCACCAAGCGAGTTCCGCAGCGCAGCGAGGACTGTCTGAGCGACTGAGGGTTGCCCCGCCCCGCCGCCCCGCGGAGAGCTCCAGCAATTACGCTTCCAGTATTTCGTCGATTCTTGGGTCGCCTAAGGATTGGAGGACGTCGGTTAGTTCGTCGTCGGGGCGATAGTGCAGGTAGAGGCCCAGAAGCGGTCGCGCCACCGCGAACACGCCTTCGTCGACAGCCGCCCTCACCTCTTCGCGCAGCTGCTCCAGCCGGCCGGCCGACGGGGCCAGGGGCAGGCCGCTTGTCACCAGCACGTCGTCCACCTGGTCCCGCTGCAACATAGAGGCGCCGGTTTCCGCCACCAGCTTCTGCATCTCTGCGGAAATCTGCATGGCGTAGGTGGGAGAGAGCGCCAGGCTCTTGCCGTAGCAGGCCTCGGCGCGCGCCACACGGCCCAGCTTCCATTCCACATAGCCCAGCTGGTAGTAGGCCAGGGCAATCTCCTCGGGCACGAGCGCGCATTCCAGGGCTTGCAACAGCAGGCGCTCGGCCGTTTCCAGATCGCCGCTCAAAACGTAGGCGCGGGCGCAGCGGCAATGGGCGTAGGGCGAGGTGGGGGCCATGAGCAGGCAGCGCTCAGCGAAGGCCACCGCCTCGTCGAAGCGCTGGAACGACTCATCGAGCAAGTTCACCACCTCGAGCAGCGACATAAGCAGCGTGGGCGGAACCAGTTCCACCGTGCGCCCATCGGAGTGGTCGCGGTTGAACAGGATGCGGGCGGAATAGGAGTCGAAGAGCCGGTAGACCACCTCGGAGCTGTCATGCCAGCGGTGATGGGCCTCCTCTTCCTTAACCGTGGCGATGAGCAGATCGGCGGCGGCATCGGGGTCGCTCTGGGCCATGGTCTGGGCACGGGTCAGCGCTTTCGCCAGCTCGCTCTCGCCGATGAAGGCGCGGCGCACTTCCTGCGAATTAGTCGGCTCCAAGTCGCCCGCCGTGAGCGCGGTCATGAGTCGGGTGCAGCCCTTGTACACAAGCGGGCTGCCGGTGTCCCACTGCATCTGGCGCACGATGGCCACTGCCGCAGAGGCGGATTCGGTATCGCGCAGCTGCTCCGCCAGCGATTCGGCCACCCGCACCATCTCAGCATCGTAGCTGATGCGCAGCTGCGAGACGTCCCGCGCCCCCAGCACCCCCTGATGATCATGCGAAATGGGGCCGCTGGCCAATTCAGGGGCCTCGAGGCGGAAGCTGTAGCTTGGCCGCTCGGTGATGCAGGAGAACGGTGCGGCGGTGGGAACGCCGCACAAGATGCACTCCCCTGCCTGCTGCAAAAACGGTGCCGGGTCGCCAGCAGCGGCCACACGGTAAGCTCGCTTCTCCACGAAGTGGGCACGGTCGAAGGTCACCTGGCATAGCAGCGCCGACGTGAGCGCGGAGACCTCCGAGAAGGGGCGCACGCTCACCATGACGCTTTGGATGACAGTAGTGGCGTTGAAGGAAATGGCCGCAAGCGCAATGGCCAGATGGCGGTTGTAGGTGCAGGCCATCTTTTGGCGCTCCTCGGCGGAAAGCGGCCGCCACTGGTTCGCCTCCTCGTCGAAGGCCTCTTGCGGCATAAGCGACTCGTCGGGGCCCATCACCATCCAAGCCGCCACTCCCGGCTGCGCCACGTCCACGTGGAAGGCGGCTTCGAACCGGAAGGGCACCCGTAGCAACTCAAGGCCGTGGGCGTGGGAGACCCGCACGTCCCATTCGCCGCTGGGTTCCTCCAGGCCCTCGTCGAGGGGATGGGAGGCATGGGGCGCCTGGGTGGCCACGTGTTCGCGAATGTACTCGTCCCAATGGGCCACTTCTGCCATGGTCGCGCACGACGCTTTGTCGCCCAGTTTCTGCTTCAGCAACAGATAGCGGTTGAGGGCCGACTCGAGCGCCCACACCGTGTGGGCGTCCACCGGGGAGTCCTCGCGGCGCCGCGCCAAAAAGAACAGGTTGCTCGTGCGGTCCAGCCGTACCAGCCGCAGCGGGCCACCTTCCTCGCGCGCCGTTTCAGCCAGCCACCGGTAGCTGGCCTCTTCCGTGAAGCCCGCCTGGGTGAGCCACGTATCCAAACATTCCACCACCGCCGGCGGCCGGCAGGCGCCGTCGCGCTTCAGACGATCCAGCAGCACCATGAGAGCCCGCAGGCCCGCTACCACATTGGGCGCGGCCAGCAGGTCGTCCACCGCGGAAAGCCCCGCATCGGGAATGGGCACGCCAGTGAGCGCCGGGCGAAATACGCAGGCCAGATACACCCGCGCCATGGCCTCAATGTAGGACAGGTCGCTGTTGCGGCCCGAGAAGTCGAACCAGCTGTCGTAAATCTCGTAGCGGCCGTTCACCTTGCGGTAGCGAGCCACCGTGCGGGATTCGCCGCTTGGCTGCGCCATCATGAAGCAACCGCGCTCTTCGAAGTTGGAGGACAGGTCGCCCAGCCGCACCATGGTGAGGTCGGGGATGCGAGCCGGCGGCGCGACGGAGGGCTCAAGGCAGGAGAACGCGCGGCCGAACCGATCGATGTAGGCCAGCACCGCCACTTCGGTTTCGTCCGAGAATTCCACCACGTAGGCGTCCTCGCGAAACGGCGCCGGCAGACCGCCCGACACCCAGCCGAATACGCGGTCATCTGGGATGCGAACACTGTGAACATCGGAAGCCACGGGCACGTAGGCAGGCACCGCTTCGGACAGAACGGCAGAGGACGCGCCCCATAATGCCGCCCGTTTCAGCGAATAGGTGGTCCGCCGCCCGGTGACAAATGCGCGGTCTTCGCCCATGGTCTCCTCGCTCCCCTGCGCTTGCTACGAAAAAAGCCGCGCGCCCTGCGAAGCGGGATCGCGCGGCTTATCAGCCATTCTGCGTCAACATCACTGGGATGCCAGCGCAAAAGCGGTAAAGATAACCGCCTTGTTACACGGTCGGCCTAGTGATGGTGGTTGCAGGCCTGGTCGGCGCTCATAACGGGGCACTCACCAGCGGCCACCTTCATGGCGGCGTCGCCCACGCCGGGAGTCTGGTTCTCGAAGTACACGGTGATGCCGGCGTTCTGGAAGCCCATCAGCGGGCGCATGCCCATGCCCGCAGCCACAATGGCGTCGGCACCGGCCTGCTGCAGCAGCCCCACCGGGCGCAGGCAGCCGCCCTCCTCGTGGGGCGGATTGTCGATAGCAGCCACCTCGGTGATCTGGCCATCCTCGATGGTGATGAGGGTGAAGCAGTCGCAATGGCCGAAGTGGCCGCTGCGCTCGCTGTCCAGGCCGGGCTGCCCTAAGGTGGGCACCGCAAGTTTCATAGTAGCCATAAGATTTCCTCTCAGGTTAGGCGCGCTCCTCTGCGCACAGAAATGGGTCGCTGCCTATGGTAGCGTATTTGGGCGCGAAGCGGTATCGAGCGCTTCGCGCACACGGGATCTCTCCACTCCGGCCCCTCCAGGGCCTCCGGTCGAGATGACGAAAGAGATAGACGCTTCGGGCTCCGGTCGAGATGACGAAGGGAGGTGCGAGGGCCTCCGGTCGAGATGACGAAGAGGCTATTCGGCGGTTTCGGCATCGATGAGATCGAGAAGCTCCTGGCGAGAGTGCACGTCGGTCTTTACGTAGATGTGGCGAATGTGGGACTTTGCGGTGTTGAAAGAGATGGTGAGGCTTTGGGCGATGTACTCGATGGAGCGCCCCCGCACCAGCAGGTCGAACACGTCCCGTTCCCGCGGAGAGAGATCGTACTTGTCCGCCACCGCGTTGCAACGCAGACGATAGGCTCCCGGCCGCCGCTCTTCGTCGGGAGCAACCGCCGCCTCCCCTTCCGAACCCGCCGAAAGCTCAGGTGCCGCCGTACTCCCCGCTCCCGGCTCTCCGGCAGCTGCCGATTCCTCCAACCGCGGCAGCTCGGTCCCCTGCGCCGCGCTACCCGCCGCCGCGCCTTCGCCGTCACCGGCTGGCGCGCTTCCGAACGAGCGCAGCGTCTCGCCGATCATGCGGTCGTTGAGCACCAACATGGAGACTATCAGCAGCGCGAACACCATGGCCACCGCGATGACCTCCAGAGAAAGGCTGCCGTCCCCCTGGGTCTGGACAATTTGCAGCCCGCCCGTCCAGCCGAGGGTAGTTCCGAGCGCCGACGCTCCGCGCCCCAGCCCAAACACCAAGATGGGAGATAGGTGCGAGGAGTACGCCACATAGGCAAGAAGGCACCAGATGACCAGAATGAAGCAGTTGTAGCCCACCGTGACGAACTGGGCGCCGAAGGTGGAACCGCCGAACAGCGGCGTCACCAAGATAGCGGCGGACACCGCAATGATGATGGGATAGTAGATGCGGCTCACATCGAACCGCCGCCCCGTGAGCCCCAGCACGGCGAAAAGCACCGCCGCCACCGTTGTCGTGGAAAAGACGATGAGCGACCCTTCGTCGTTGAGCAGCGCAAGCGAGCTGGATGGCATCGAGAACCCGCGGGCCACGCCCACCACCAGCGAGAACACCACTACCGCCACCACCAGACGCACGAAGAA
The DNA here is from genome assembly GCA_022791455.1 of Eggerthellaceae bacterium. GTDB lineage: Bacteria > Actinomycetota > Coriobacteriia > Coriobacteriales > Eggerthellaceae > Parvibacter. Next base: position 267,059 of record JAAVZC010000001.1, on the reverse strand, counting down.
GCTGCGCAGACGCCCGTCGATGGGCGGCCGCTTCGGCGCTTCCATCGAAGACCATTCGCTGTTGGTAAGGGTTGAGAGCACCGCAAGGCAGGGCAGCGTGGCCGTGAAGCCGGTGGACAGCGGGTCGGGCAGCCCCACCGCCACGAAGTAGATCATACCGGCGAAGACAAACGACGCCGCTGCATACATGACAGCATCGCGAGCCGACGCCTTGGAGTAGATGACGCCAAAGCGCAGCACTACAAACGAGGTGCCAATGCCGGTGAGGATGCCGCTCAGCACCGACCAGGGGCTGGCCCCCAGCGGCTCCAGGCCCGAGGAAAGATAGGTGCCCACCGTAGCAAGCCCCACCAACACCGAGACTCCCACCAGAAACGCCGTGCTGGAAACCAGCCGCTTCGCCACATTCCCCATCAGCGAAAGCGCGATGAGGGAGAGGGCGAGCGCCAGGGTGGAGGCCAGGTAGGTGGCGGAAATACTGTCCGGCGGAAGCACCGAGGCAACCGTGGGATACACCAGCACATCGCTGTTGTAGGAGATCCAGATCCAGGCGTAGTAGAAGCCGAACCCCACCAGCTTGAAGGAGGGCCACTGCTCCCCGACCGTCATGCCGAGGCGCGTGGAGGCCAAAGCGCCCGGCGATGGAACATCAGCGAAATGCTTGGCGCCTTTATCCACTGCCGGCTCCTCCCCCGCGATGCCGCCATTACCCCAGATGAGCCCGGAGGCTCCCGCCGCCAGGCCCGTTCGTTCATCAAAGCTTCCGTATTGTACACCCTCGGCCGTCACCGGGCATCCCCCCTCTTCGCCATGGCCCCTCCTAGTTCGCCACCACCATATCGCCAGAATCGTCCTGCCCCGCAAGCACCTCCGCCTGTGCCTGCCGTTTGCGCGCGCCATCCGCCAGGAAGGGGAAATGGATGGCCTGGGCCGGACAGGCCTGGGCGCACTCGCCGCATTTCACGCACTCGTTGAGGGGCGCTGATGCCTGCGGATGATGCAGGTCAATGCCTTCGGGGCACACGGCGGCGCACTGATGGCACGATGCCCCTGAGCAGCTGAGACAGGTCTCCTGGTTCACCGTGGGACGGAAGGTGCGGTTGAGCCGCGAGCCCAACGATAGCAGCGCTCCCACAGGGCAGAACCGATGGCACCATCGACGCAAGAAAACCAGCTCCAACACGAGGATGAGCGGAAACACCACCAGTGAAAGCGTGGCCTCGCTGAACTGGAACAAATGCCATAAGCCAACGAACGTGGCCACAGTCAGCCCCACCGGGCAGATGAGGCAAAACGCCGGGAACCCGAAGGCGGCGGTGGCGAGCACCGTGGCCCCGAGCGCCCAATTGCGCGGGTCGGAAGCGCCGCCGCGCTGGGGCGGCGCCGGTTCAGCCAAAAAGCCGCTCGCCGCCGGTTCCTTCGCTTCTTGCGCTGCCGTCGGCTCCTTGCCCTTTTCCTTCTTGACGCTCCTGCCACCCAAGCGCCGAAGCAGCGGCACGGGGCAACCCCAGGAGCAGAAGGCGCGACCGAACAGCGCAACCAGCACAACGACAATCAGAAGCCCCAGGAAGAGCGGGGGCACGATGGTCTTCGATGCAATGGCCGCCTCAACGGCACCTAACGGGCAAATGGCAGCGATGTTGGGCAGACCCCATGCGGACGGCGTTCCGGTACCGGTGTGGAAGGCCAGTCCCACCCCGACAGCCGCAAGCACGCCCACAGCCGCGAGCGTGCGCTTCGTGCTCATCTTCATGACCGGGCCCCCTCACCCTCGAACAGCGTGGAGCCGGTCTGCGCGAACACGGCCATCGGCTCCACCACAATGCCGCGGCGATTGCCGCCGGAGAACGTGCCATACACCAGGGCGGTGCACTCGAACTCGCATTGGCCGCAGCCGTTGCAAAGCTCGGCGTTTACCACCGGATGACTGCTTTCAAAGGAAAGGGCCCCGAAAGCACAGGAGTTTTCGCAAACGGTACAACCGCGGGTAAACGACAGGCAGCGATCGCGCTGCACCACCGCCACGCCCAGCTTCTCGTTTGCTGGGTTAAAGGAGCGCAGGGCGCCGGTAGGACAAACCTCGATGCATTTGTTGCAAAAATCGCAGAAGCCACGATGGAAATTGAGAACGGGAGTACGCGCCCGCAGCAGCCCGTCTTCCACCGAGGCCAGAGCCACAGCACCAGTGGGACATACGCTGCGGCAACGGTCGCACTTCAGGCAGGCGGCGGCGAGGTTAGCCTCGTCCTGGCCGCCGGGCGGCCGCAGCAGCTCTCCTTCCCCACCAAACGCAACGCCCGCGCCGCCCACAGCTGCCGCCGCAGCACACAAGGCCGCAGCGCCTAGGAAGCCCCGCCGAGATAGCGCGGCCACGGCTAGTCCACCGCCACAGCCGATGGAGCCGCCACTTCTTGCGGCTGCTCCGGCAATCCGAAGAGCGCAGCCACCTCGTTAAAGAAGGCGGCTTCCTCTTCCACGTAACCGCGGGCCATGAGCGCAACCGCATGGTAGAAGTCGGTCTGAGCGTGCTCGTCCACCGCGTCGCATAGGGCCGGAAGCCAGTTGGCCAGGTGGAAGGTGAAAAAGCTATGGCCCAGCTCAACCAGCTGCGCCGCCTCGGCGAAGTCCCCGTCCGCCAGCGCCGCAGCCGTGCGGTCGGCCACCTCGGCGGCAAATTGCAGCTCGAAGCCCGCATGATCCTCCGGCGTCGTGTTCTCCGCCGGCAAATCCAGACCAATGCTGCGATAGTAGGCCAGGGCGCCGTCGCGCGCCTCCTGCATCAACAGCTTTTCCTCGCTGGTAAACACCGATTCGTAGGGCGGCGCGGTAATCTTGTCATAGCTGCCGGCACCCAGAAACACCCGGGCATAGTCCACCGCCAGCTCTTGGCGCGTCCCGCCGTGACGATGCCGCAGGTACTCCTTCGCCTGCGCCATGCCGGCGTCGATGGCAGAATCAGTGGAGGGAAATTCCCCTTTGGCGAAGGTCTCGATCTGCTCTTCGGTCAGCTCGTAGAGGAAGAGGCTCGCCATAAACCGCGCGAAACCGGCGCGAGCCACGCACGCTTCCGCCAACTCCCGCGCCTCATCGGCGCTCAAAACCAGCTCTTTATCCATGGGAGGAACTCCTTCGCCAAAAGGGGATCGCCCGGCCCGAACCCTGCCGGACCGGGCGATCTCGAACCACTAGATGCTTACCCCGAACAGGGCCATGAGGGTAATGCTCGCCGTCCACATGAGCACGCGGTAGGCCACCGAGCCCACGAACGCGCCCACTACCGCGACGATGGCCAGCTGCGTCGCCGCTGCGGAATTCTTCAACCCCACAGCGCCGCAGACCAGAGGAGCAATGCCGCCGCAGACGATGACGCCCACCCAGAACAGCACGGCGCTCTCGCCTACCATGACGCCGGACACCGCGCCGTAGGCCAGTGCCAGCACCACAGCCGCCACCGCGCCCACGAGAGTTTCCATCGCGGCGAACTTGCGGGCCTCGGCCTCTTCGCCGCGCACGGCGCACACGCCGTACCACAGGGCGGTACCGGTGGCCATGGCAGTGCCCAGATAGCCCAAAGGCAGCGCCACGGTGTTCCAGGCCAGCTGGGAGGCCATCATGTAGGAGGAGCCGCAGGAGTAGCTGAACACCGCAGCCATAACGATAGCCAGTACCGCCAGCACCTTTTGGGCGGCAGCGGAAGCCTCGCGGCGCACCAGGATCAGGAACACGGCCGCCACCACAATGTCGATGCCCAGCAGCAGCGCCTCCAGAAAGATGCCGGGGGCCGGATGGGCCAGCACCGCCATGATGCGATCCACATGGGACAGGTGGGTGGCGGAGGCGATGCCGCCCACGATGATGAGCACGATGCCCAGAATAACGGCCGGCTGGATGCTCTTCTTAGTAAGGCCCTTAAAGGCATCGAGGCCCGCGCAGGCGATAAGCCACGCCCCCGCCCCAGACAGGGCGGTGAAAAGCACGAGGGACCATTGCGTTTCCATATACTTCGTTCCTCTCTAATTATCCTACGACCGGGTACGCCGCCGTGTGGGGATGGCTCTTGGGCTGAATGCGGTCCTGCCACTCCCCGATCATGTCGGTCATGATGTAGCGGGTGGCGGGATGGTTGCCCGCGTCCTGCAGGGTATGGATGTCGCTCTCGTTGTACTTCGCCAGTTCCTTGGAGACGTCGGAGTTCGGATCGTCCAAATCGCCGTAGAAGCGGGCGGCAGCAGCACAGCTCTTCACGCAGGCGGGCAGCTTGCCCTGGGAGGTCAAATGGCCGCACAGGGTGCACTTCTCCACACAGCTCTCCGCCTTGTTCCAGGAGCGCACGCCGTAGGGGCAGGCCATCATGCAGTACTTGCAGCCAATGCACTGCTCCTTGTTCACCAGCACAACGCCTTCCGAATCGCGATAGCTGGCGCCCGTGGGGCACACACTCACGCAGGGAGCGTCCTCGCACTGCTGGCACATGGTGGGCAGCGCATAGCGCACCATGTTGGGGTATTCGCCGATAGGGCCCACGGTGAGCACCTTCGACCAGCGCTCGCCCAGGGCCACGCTGTTCTCCATCTTGCAGGCAACTTCGCAGCCGAAGCAGCCAGTGCAGCGGTCAATGTTCACAACAATGCAATTACGCGCCATACTCGAACACATCCTCCGTCGTCTCGCTGGGGGCGGGCATCCAGGGCTCGAACTGCTCAGGCTTCGTCCAGATGCTTTCCAAAATCTCGTCATTGCTGGGGCTCACCTTTACCTGGACGCCGCGCAGGGTGTAGGTGCCGTACTCGGGGTTGTAGGGCGGGTCGTTCTTGGTGAGCACATTGATGTTCATCACCTTGTAGGCTTCGGCGGGATCTGCGGAATCCAGCAGCTCGGGAGCCCAGAAACGCTCTTGGTACACCACGCCCTTCGCTATGGCGGTGGTCACATGGGCGAAACCATGCGTCTTGCCGCGGCGGCTTTCAAGGTTGACCCACGTACTGTCCTCGATGCCGTACTTCTCGGCGTCTTCGGGGTGAATCCACATCTCCGGCACCGGATAGATCTCGCGCAGATAGGGGATGTTGCGCAGCGTGCCGTGGTGGTACATGGGCAGACGCCCCTCCGTGAGCACCAGCGGGTATTCCGTATCGGTCAGGGGAGATTCCGCCGGCTCCTCGTAGTAGGCCAGCGGCTCGTAGTCCTTCGAAGCCGGCTCCAGAACCAACGGCTTCTCCTCGGCGCACTGAGACCAGGGGGCACCGGTACGACCCAAGATGATGTTAGACTCGCAGTACACTTCCAGCTTTTTGGAGGGGGTGCCGAAGCCCTTGGGCTTTCCGGTTTCCGGATCCTCGGCAAGATAGGTCTGGTAGGTGCGGTACTCGTCTTCGGTGGCCCACTGGATGACGCCCTGCTCGCAGGCCTCTTCCCAGGTCATATCCAGCTTGTTCAGATGCTGCAGCTGCTTCTCGTACTCGTTCTTGTAGAAGGGAGTGGTCATGCAGGCTTCCGCGTCGAAGGCCTTCGGGGCATGGGTGTTGCCCAATTCCGCGCACTTCTGCACGATTTGGGTCCAGATGATGCCCTCTTCCACCGTCTCGAACAGATGGGTGACCGCCTGGCGCATGACGATGGTGTTCAACTGCGGAATGGTGAGGTTGGTCTCCAGCCATTCAGTGGTGGGCAGAAGCAGGTCGGCGCACAGGACAGAGAACGCGGTGGGATACATGAAGCAGTGCACCACGTAGTCCAGGTTCGGCACAATCTCGTCGAGGCAGCTGGAGTTGCCCAGCACTACGTGCTTGTTGCCGGAGCGCTCGATCCACATATGAATCTGGTAGGGGTCGCCGTCCTTCATGGCCTGGAACACGGAGGGAATATGGGCCATGTCCCAGCACAGCAAGCCCTTGTGCTCGATGGTGCCGCAGCGCTTGAGCACCTTCTCCTTCGACAGCAGCCGCGGCGTATTGCCCAGCTGATCCTTGCAGGGAGCGGCGGCGAACTTCTGCAGCATGGTGCCGGGCTTTTCCACGTTGCCCATGATGAACTCCAGGTTCAAGGCACCCAGCGCACTTTGCTGGGCCTGGGCGTACTGGTCGATGGCCACGCCCTGCATGATGCCCGATTGGCCATTAGGGTCGGTGTAGATCTCCAGCGCCGCTTCGATCTGCGCCGGGTCGAGCCAGCAGACTTCAGCGCCCTTCTCAAGCGTCCATTCCTCGACGGAATCCTTCAGGCACTGACCGCCGGTGGGGCACTGCATGCCATTCACTTCGAAGGTGCCGAACAGCGGTGCGGCCACGCCCTCGTTCAGGGGGAACTGCACCACGACCGGCTTGTTCTGGGCGGGATCCCAGATGACGTAGTCCTCGTCGGTGCCCTCCAGCCCTGCTTCGGTCGCCTTCAGCGTCAGGCGCGTTTCGGGATTGATAAGGTAGGGCATGTTGGTCCAGGTACGGCAGAATTCCTCGTCGTACTTGTTGTTGTCGAGGATCCACTTCGTCCAGGTGAGCAGCAGGGCAACGTCGGTACCGGGGCGAATGGGCAGCCACACATCGGCCTTCGAGGCATCCAGCGTGAAGCGCGGGTCGATGACCACGGTCTTCAGTCCCTGCGGACGATTGCGCAGTTCCGCCAGCGCGCGGCCACCCGTGGCCACGGAGGAATTCGAGGGATCGGTGCCCCACAGCACCAGAGAGGTGACGGCGGAGTCGGTGTAGTAGTAATCCCAACCGTTCGAGTCGGAGAAAGACAGGTTATTCGGCTTGCCGGCGCCATAGGCCAGAAGCGAGGCACCCATGCGGGGAAGGTAGCACTGGGCGCAACCGGGCTCCCACACGTTGGGGGTGTTGATGGCCTCACCGAAGCGCTTCACGTTCGAGAAGTGAGGATTACCGCCACCGCCGGTGGAGACGGAAATGGCCTCGGAGCCGTACTTGTCCGACACCTCGTTGATCTTGGTAGCCACCTCAGTGAGCGCCTCTTCCCAGCTGATGCGCTCCCACTGATTAGTACCGCGCTCGCCTACGCGGCGCATGGGATACTTGTTGCGGTTGGGGTGGTACAACGCCTGGATGCCCGCCAGGCCCTTGGCGCACACGCCGCCCATAGACATGGGGCTTTCCGGGTTGCCCTCGATCTTCACCACGCGGCCATCGCGCACATGCGCCAAAACGGCACAGCTGGCAATGCAGGCGCGGCAAGACGTCTTGACGATCTTCTCCTCGCCGGCCTCGGCGGCAACGGCCGGGTCGACGTCCACCAAGCTGCCGGACGCGCTGATGCCCAGCGCAGCCACGGCTCCCATGGCTGCCGCAGATTTCATAAACCCACGACGAGTCATAGTGGATTGGCTCATAAGCCTCCTCCTTTTCTTCTTCCTTTATATGTATCCAAGGGATCGGGGCTAGCTCAGCAGCGCGACCATGCGGCGTCCCGCTTCAGTCGTGCGCCAAGTTCCGTCCCAAGTAATACCGTCAACGGTCTCCAGCTTGGAAATGAAATATCCGGGATAGATTTTCTTGGGGTTTTGCAGGGCGTCATGGAGGGCAAGGGCCTGCTCGATTTCGTCTTTCTTGGCGCCATTAGCACATAGCTCCAAGACGCGCTTGTAGGCGTCGGCGTAATTTGCCGGCTCTGTTGCCAGCAGCTCGGAGAAGCGTTGGGTGGGCTCGAATTCCGCAAGGGCCTCGGCACCTGCGGGGGTAATGACCAGCGTGTAGTCGGTGGGCTGATCGGGAAGCTCGGTGGTGGCTCCCGCAGCGATCGCGTCAGACTCGCTCCCGTCGCGACGGCTCGTCTCCTCTTCCTCTTCTTCGGGCACTTCGGTGCGCTCCACACCGCCGCAGTTGACCAGGATGTCATAAAGGGCGTGCGGGCTTTGGAAGGTGAGCGCCATGGCCTGGGAGTTATCCGCCACCAGCTCTTCTGCCTCGCGGAAGGGGCGCTCTTGTTGCGCCACCCGCAGACATTCCACCAACGCCAGGGTGTTCGCGCGGTTGGCCAGAAGGGCCCGACGCACCGCCTCGATGGTTCCCGGCAGCGGCTTGTCAGCCTGGGGCGCTTCGCACGTATCGTTCATGTCCCTCTCCTCTCGACGCGGCCAGCATACGAAAGAAGAAGTGGGCGCCGAAACGTCCACAATTGATGAAACTTATGAAATTTGCGCCAAGGAATCAGCTCAGAAAACATCACCAACCATGGGTGATTTGCGGATATCTTCCCTGATCAGAATCACATCGCGCTGGAAAGCATGGCGAAGCTGCCCTTACGACGCCTTGATCACGTAGGCGGCGGCTTTGGCGGCTATTTCTGGGTCCACGCCCACGTCCATGAGCGCGCTTGCCAGCGCTGCCTCCGCTTCGGCGGCGGCGTGGGCGGCGGGGCTCACGTTGCGCAGCTGCGTGGCTTCCACCGCTTGCTGGGCCAGCTCCTCGCCGGCCGCTTCGAACTCGCGGGTGGCCTCTTCCGCTTCCGCCAACGATACCGCCGCAGGCTCCGGCGACAGGTAGGCGGCAATGCCCGCGGCCGCCCGCTTGCCGGCGCCCATGGCCAAGATGACCGTGGCAGCGCCGGACACCGCATCGCCACCGGCGAACACGCCGGGCACCGAGGTGGCGCCGGTTTCCTCATCAACCACAATGAGGTTGCGGGAAGTGGTCTCCAGCCCCGGGGTGGTCTGGCCGATAAGCGGGTTCGTGCGGTTGCCGATGGAGATGACGAACATGTCGCAGTCGATCACGTGGTTCGATCCCGGCACCTCCTGCGGCCGGCGGCGACCGGACTCGTCCGGCTCACCCAGCTCCATGTCCACCACTTCCACGCCAGAGAGCCAGCCCTTCTCGTCGCCAATAAGGCGCACCGGGTTGGTGAGGTTGCAGAACACGATGCCCTCTTCTTCCGCATGGCGAATCTCTTCGTGGCGAGCGGGCATCTCCTCGCGGCCGCGGCGGTAGACCACCGTCACGTCGGCTCCCAGGCGCTTGGCCGTGCGCGCAGCGTCCATGGCAACGTTGCCGCCGCCCACCACCACGCACTTCTGGCCGGCGTAGACCGGTGTCTCGTATTCGGGGAAGCGGTAGGCCTTCATCAGGTTCACGCGGGTGAGCAGCTCGTTGGCCACGCACACGCCGTTCAGGCCCTCCCCTTCGATGCCCAGATAGCTGGGAAGCCCCGCGCCTGTTGCCACGAACACCGCCTCGAAGCCCTGCTCCATCAGCTCGCCGATGTCGCAGATCTTGCCCACTACCTGGTTCAGTTCGAACTTCACGCCCGCTTCTTCGATGGCGGCCACTTCGCGCGCCACCAGCTCTTTGGGCAGGCGGAATTCCGGGATGCCGTAGGTGAGCACGCCGCCCACCGCATGCAGCGCCTCGAACACGGTCACATCCGCGTTCACCTTCGCCAGCTCGCCGGCGCAGGTGAGGGACGCCGGGCCAGAACCGATGACCGCTACCTTGCGGCCGGTAAGGTCGGTGCCGGCGGGAATGACGGGAACCGCCTTGCCGCCGAGGGCCTTCGCCTCTTTCTCCAGCTCTTCCAGCCGCTCCGGGTCTGCCTGGATGCGGGCGCGCTCCAGGCGGCGGTCGGCCAGGGCGCGGGCCGCTTCGGCCGGGTGCTCCGGCGCCCAGTCGGCAATGAAGCGCTCCAGACGGCCGATGCCCACCGGCTCGCCCTTGCGACCGCGCATGCACACGCCTTCGCACTGGGTTTCCTGGGGGCACACGCGGCCGCAAATGGCCGGCAGCGCGTTGGCGTCCTTCACCGCAGCGTAGGCGGCGGCGAAATCGCGTCGGGCAATGTGAGCGATGAACTCGCGCACCGGCACGCCCACCGGACACCCCGCCACGCAGGGGCGCGACTCGCACTGGATGCAGCGGCGCGCCTCGTTCACCGCCTGGTCGGCGCTGTAGCCCAGCGTCACTTCGGAGAACGTATGAGCACGCTCGATGGGGTCCAGCACCGGCATCGGCGTCTTGAAATTCTGGCGATTGTAATTAACGAGCTTGGCCATGGGTTACGCCTCCTCTCCGTACACTTCCAGGCTGGCACCGGCGTTCTCGGCGAACTGCGCCGCCTTGGCCGCCTCTTCGCGCGCCAGCTGCGCCACCAGGGCCGCCCGCACCTTCGCAGCGGAGGCGGGGTCCATGGCCGCCAGCTTGTCCTCGGTTTCGCGATCAAATTCAATGTGCGCCGGCCGCGATTCCCGCGACATGCGGCGCGCCTCGTCACGAGCCGCTCGGGCCGCGCGTGCCGCCACCACGTCGCAATCGCGCGCTTCGGAAATCTGGCGGGCCGCCGTCTTCTTCGCGGTGCTCTCGTAGCTTTGGTACATCACGCCGCGGCGGATGGCGTCGTCGTAATCTACCAAATGGCCGTCGAAGTCCGGCCCGTCCACGCAGGCGTGCAGGTACTCGTCGCCCACCTTCACGCGGCAACCGCCGCACATGCCGGTGCCGTCGATCATGATGGGATTCAGCGACACCAGCGTCTTGATGCCGAACTCGGCGGTGGTCTTCGCCACGAACTTCATCATGATGATGGGGCCCACCGCCAACACCAAATCGTAGCCGGCGCCTTCCTCGATCCACTGCCGCAGCGGTTCGGTGACCACGCCCTTGTTGCCGTTGGAGCCGTCGTCGGTCATCACGATGGAGCGGGCGGCAACCTCTTCAATCTCGTCTTGCAGAAGCACCAGATCCTGGTTGCGGAAACCGGTGATCACATCCACTTCGCAGCCGTGCTCCGCCAGCCAGCGGGCCTGCGGGTAGGCAATGGCAGTGCCCAGGCCGCCGCCGATGACGCAGGCGCGCTTGGAGCCTTCCAGCTCGGTGGGGTTCCCCAGCGGCCCCACGAAGTCCAGCAGCGCTTCGCCGGGACGCATGGTGGCCAGTTCCATGGTGGTGGCGCCCACCGCCTGGAACACGATGGTCACCGTGCCCGCCTCGGGGTCGGCGGAGTTCATGGTGAGGGGGATGCGCTCCCCGTATTCGTCGATGCGCAGCATGATGAACTGCCCTGGCAGAATCTTCCGGGCCACCTCCGGCGCCCGCACCACCATGCGGGTCACTTCGGAATTCAGCTGCTCGACACTTACGATCTCATACATCGGTCGATCTCTTCCTCTTCTCATGCCCCGCGGCCGCTTCGTTCAACCTGCAGGCAAAAGGGTCCATCCAAGGGAAAGTAGCTGGCAAAACGGCTTTTTGCCGCGGCGCCCCGTCTCCAGGAACGCCTTCGCGCAACTCCCCCCAAGTTAAATTCAGCGTAGTATACCCACCCGCGTGTTAAGGGGAAGTAACAAAACCTGTTTACACGCGGTCAACAGAAAACATCCCCCTTCCCTGCATCAACCGGCCTTTTTGTACCCTTGGCAGGGAAAGGAGCAATCATGGCAGTACGGTATGAATTGAAGGGGCACCTAACCCTGGTCGAAGGAGACGCGCCTTACACGGGGCTCTCCCCCATTGTGGAAGTACTTTCGACGGAGGAATTCGAGGCGCTCGACCAGATTCCGCAAGAGGCGAAAGAAGCGCTGCGCGACATCGAGCACGCGGAGAGCAGTTTCATCGAAGTGTTCTCCGACTTCACCTTGGGCTCGTTCGCCGTGCCGGCGAAATGCGACACCACCTCGGCCATCACCTGCCTGATCCCCTCCGACCCGGATCTCTTCGCCTTCTTCGTGGACCGCGAGCACCTCATTTTCGTGGACGACGGCGGTTTTGCGGAGAATATCCTGAAAGAGATTGGGAAGTCCGGCATCATGCGCCGCATGACCACCGCCCACTGCCTGTACATGTTCTTCAAGAACCTCATGCTGGACGACCTGGTGTGGCTGGGGCGGCTGGAGGACTCGATGGAGAGCCTGGAAGAGGACATGCTGACCAACCGCGAGGCCATCACGCCCAAGATCATCATGGGGTTTCGGCGCCTGTCGATGCGGTTCCTTACTTATTACCAGCAGCTAGCCTCCATGGCGTCGATGCTGGCGGACAACGAGAACAAGATTCTGCCGAAAGAAGAAGCGGTGGCGTTCGACCATGCATCCTCGTTGGCGGACCGGCTGGTGGACCGCGCCGAGACCATCAGCGAATACAGCGGCCAGCTGCGCGAGCTTTACCAAACGCGCGTCGACCTGCGGCAGAACGCCATCATGCAGATTCTGACCGTAGTGACGGTGCTGTTCGCGCCGTTGACCCTGATCACCGGTTGGTTCGGCATGAACCTGAACGTGCTGCCGGGCATCGGCTGGAGCCCCATGTGGATTGCGCTCATCGCATTCTTCCTGGTGTGCACCATTGCCCTGCTCGCCTTCTTCCAACGCAAGAGCTTCCTGCTGAAAGTAATCAAGTAACCACACGCAGCGCTCCCGCCGGCGGAGGGCAGTTTCGGCACACTCAGCCCGCCCCGCCAAAGGGGCGGACAGGCGAACAGGCAAGCAGAGTCAACCAATCAGCGGCGCGGGGCGGCCCTCACCAAGCGAGTTCCGCAGCGAAGCGAGGACTGTCTGAGCGACTGAGGGTTGCCCCGCCCCGCTCCCCCGCGAGGAGCTCCAACGGCAAGTGCGGGCGCGGACAGGCCGGATTGGCCTAATGCCCCCCGCCGGCCATCATCTTAACGGCATGGGGCAAAACGCCAGCAATGCCCTCCCAGTTTTCCGTCGCCGCTTTCGTGGAGCCGGGCAGGTTGATCACCAGCGTGCGGCCCCGCTGCATGCACAAGGCGCGGGAAAGCATGGCGAAAGGAGTGATGGCCATCGAGTGGGCACGCATGCCCTCGGCGATGCCGGGCACTTCCCGATCGCACACCGCGCGCGTAGCCTCGGGGGTAACGTCGCGCAGGGAAAGGCCGCTGCCACCGCACGTGAGCACCACGTCCACTTCAGGCATGTCGGCCGCTGCCACAATGGCGGCAGAGATTTCCGGCTGCTCGTCCTTCACGATCACGTGGCTCGCGCAGCGCCACCCGGCCTCTTCGATCAGGCGCTCCAACGCGGCGCCGGCCGCGTCCTCGGCCAAGCTGCGAGTGTCGGAGCAGGTGACAATGGCAAAGGTGATAGTGCTCATGGCTCTCCTTCCGCGGGGCGCCTCTGCGCCCCATCTGCGGTTTCGCTAATCTACAGACCCAAGTCTTCAGGCACGCCCAAAAGAAGGCAGTCCACTTCGTCGCCCGCCTTCTTCGACTCTAGCCCCTCGGGCATAATGGCCAGGCAATTGGAACGCTGAATGGGGCCGAACAGCCCCGAGCTTTGGTTCTTGTCCGGCATCACGTCGTAGGTGCCGTCGGTGTTTGCGGTGATGGTGGAGCGCAGGAAAATGCGGCGCGGGTCCTTCTTGCGCACGTCCTTGCCCAGGCGAGCACGCACTTTCATGTGGTCGAAGGTGGAGAAGCCCTGCATCTTGCGCAGAGCCGGGCGCACCAGCAGCTCGAATCCCACGTAGGCGGCGGCGGGGTTGCCCGGCAGGCCGAAGACCGGCGTACCCTTCACCAGGCCAAACGTCTGGGCTTTGCCAGGGCGAATGTTCACCGTGGTCATGAGCAGCTGGCCCAGGCTTTCCACCACCGGCTTGATGAAGTCGAAGTCGCCGTTGGAAGCGCCGCCGGTGGTCAGCACGAAATCGCACTCTTCGGTGGCGGCGGAAACCGCTTCGCAGAGGGCCTCGAAGGTGTCCTCCACGATGGGGTACACGCGGGGAATGGCACCGGCGGCTTGCACACACGCGGCCATGGCGTAGCTGTTGGAGTTGCGGATCTTGCCCGGCGTGGGGACGGCCGGCGGCTCCACCAGCTCGCTGCCGATGGCAAGCACGCCCACCACGGGGCGGCGGTACACCGGCACCTCCAAGATGCCACAGCTGGCCAGAAAGCCCACGCCCGCGGTGCCGATAACATTGCCGGAGCGGATGACCACATCACCGGCGCGCGCCTCTTCGCCCGCCTGGCGCACGTTAGAGCCCACCTCGGTGGAAGCGGCGAACGCAACGGTACTTCCCGGCTTGCCGTCGCCCTCCACCACGGCCACAATCTCGTACTTCACCACGCTGTCGGCATCGGCGGGCAGCGGGGCTCCTGTCATGATGCGCACGCACTCGTCGTCGGCAATGGGGCCTTCGAACACGTCGCCCGCGGCCTCTTCCGCAATCACCTTAAGCTGCACCGGCGCGCCGTCGGCGGCAGTGGCAATCTGGGCCGCCCGCAGCGCGAAACCATCCATGGCGGAATGGGCGAACGGCGAGATATCGATGTCGCTCGAAAGATCGGCCGCCGCAACGCGACCGCACGAGTCCAGCAGCGGAACCACTTCGCTCGTCAGGGGCGAAACGGCAGAAAGAACCAGATCACGAGCGTCTTCCAAAGAAATCATATCGGCCACGAACGGGACCTCCTTCACAGAGGGGCACACGGCGCCACAAAACACCCCAACCCCCAATCATTTTCAAACAGCGGATATTATATCCTTCAAAGAATAGTTTTCTACCCCAATCCATCTCATTCTCCGCCCTCTCCCCAAGCTCCCCAATTTTCCAAAACCCCGAACGAAGTGGCTGGAATAGTGCGGTATTCCAGCCACTTGCCCAGGATCGGAAGCCAAAACCTCTGAAACCCCGTTGTTTTTGGCTACAAGTCCACTTCAAACGCCGCAATTTGGCCCCGATCAAAGCCCGCAAAACCGAAATGGCTGGATTCCCGCACTATTCCAGCCACTTCATAGACAAAAAGTAGATCACGCAGAAGGCCCAATGCCGTTGGATTTCGCGAAGCGCGCTAGAGGAAGTAGCACTCGCTGGGAACAATGTCGTCGATGTGACCATCGCGAAAAAGAGCCGCATGAAGTTGTTCGCGCTTGCGCAGATACTCCTTGTCTGAAAGACGCAGCCGGACGCCAGCCTTAGCCGCCACTGCCTTCGCCACCGTATCGAGCATGGCCAGCGACTGCACCTGTCCCTTGGTAACGGACAGCGTTTCTATGCCAGATTTTGCAAGGTTTGTACGGCGGTCGGAATCGCGATAGACATCGGACATTTCCCTGAAGTGGAATTCGTCGCTATCATATTCGAGCGCAATGCCAAGCTCTGGCCAATAGAGGTCGAGATAGTAGGTCTTGCTCGGCGCGCCCGCTTTGGTGCGGCAAACCACGCGCTTGTTCACGAGCGGCCGCGGCAATCCGTATCCGCCCAGCCGGCGCGGCAGCACGAAAATGACGACCAGCCCCGTCTCCATAGGCGATGCCGAAAGAGGAATGACGTAGCGCAGAATCTGATCAAGCACTTTCCTTCCGGGAGTATTTCCTCGCTTGCTAAGCATCTTTTCGATCGCCGCCGGCGTTGTGAGAGGCAGGCTTTTGACAAGATCGCCGCCGGCTCCATCACATTCCTTCCGATAGCAACCGCAGAGTTCAAAGCAGCATTCAAGTGAGAACAGGAAGCTCTCGCTCGCACACAGCTCCAAAAGTGTTTCCTCAGGCGAGGTGCAGAACAACCCTCTTCCCAGATCAACCACCATCACCTTGCCGTTGGACAAGGTCAAGGTATGGCACACGGAATCTTTTCGGGCGATGCGAAACTCCCGCGGGGTCAATAGATGAATGGCTGTTTCACTCCGACCACCAACGAGGGATCTGACGTGAGTTATTTCCTCCTTCGTTGGCTTCGCCCATCGCAGGCGATTCGCCGGAACTAGATCGATCGGAACTTTCGCCTTGGCGTCGAATGGAGAGGTGCGCGACATTGGCATCCCGGCACAATACTGCCGAAGAAGGGTGAGCGCGGTTATGTGAGAACAAACTATCATGAGGCTTAGGATAGGCCCCGCGTTCGCCAGCGCGGCTGCAAGTCGTCGTCAAACCGTACTCAAGAATGCGGCGTCGCGGCGTCAAATATGCGCAAAAACGAGACAACGAGACCTCCCCCAATCGCCGTCAATTCACCAAGCTGACCACAGGCCGTCGTCGAGCCTTCGCCGCAGGTGGTGACATCCAGAAAGCAGCCCCCGAATGAAAACAAAGTGGCTGGAATAGTGCGGTAATCCAGCCAGTGCACCACGACGCCCTCTATTCGGGGGCCTTCCATGCCTCAAAACGAACTTCCCGGGACAAAAAAGCACGATTATTCGAAGTTTCGAGTCCGAGAGGCACATCAGTGACTGGAACAGTGCGGTATTCCAGCCACTTCGTTTCAGAAGCCTGAAAATGGGACACGGAGGTTTAGGGGTGGCTGATGGCTGATGGCTGATGGCTGATGGCTGGTAGCCTTGTGGTTGGCGGTCGGGGCTTATTGATGATACAGATACGTATATATAAGTCATAAACTAATATAACACCAGATAAATGGTGGAATTGTGGAGTTTGCTGAATAATATTTTCTTGAGTAATTTACTTCTATATTCTGAGCCTGCTTTCAGGGCCCGAAAGCAGCAGCTGCTCTTCTGTTCCCGCTTGTTGCACTACCTGCCCTACTTGCACTTCCTTGCGTTACATGCGTTTCCTGCGTCATCCGTACCACTTGCACTATCAGGGGGTACTGCACTACCCGCACCGTTACATCACGTTCGTGACGCTTGTCTTTGATAGGGCAAGCGTCACGGCCATGCTATCGCGCTCCGTCCATCACCCGGCGCCCTTCGCTGCCGCGTGGTGCTGGATCTTTGCGCCCTCGCAACACAAACGCTCTCTAAACGAACTCCGCGTTCAGAAACGAGGATCCATGACATTCCGAACGAACTCCGCATCGACCAACCTGGCCCTCTTCGCATGTGGCCTTTTCTCCCTGGGAATTGTCTCGGGAGCGCTGATCGTGCGAATGGCGAAACTTTCCGCAGCTCCCATCCTCCTTGCGGAAAGGTCGCATGATCAGGAGGTGGAAGGGGACGGCACGCTGGGCGAACTGCCCTCGGATGTGGCCCCGCCCATCCTCATCAGGAACCGCAATGTCGACGGCACCGCCGGCGGCAATTCCGTGCTCATTCCCGTTCAGAAAAGCCGCGTGATCCAGGCCGCCGACGAATACCGGTTGGCCGCCCAAACGGCAGTGCTAGAGTCCTTCGGGCTGACGCTCTCCGAAACGCGCATCGCGCTCCAGGTGATCAACGGGGCTTCGTTCGCCGCCATTGCCGAAACGGTGAACTCCACCGACGAGTGCGTGCGCAAAACGGCGAGCCGCGTCTATCACAAGGCAAGGGTGCGCCGCCGCCAAGAGCTGGTAGACCTGGTCAGCGCTGAAATGGCCCAATACGTGCAGGCAGTGGCGTTTCTCCCGCTTGGCTACACCGGGCCATCGTCCTAGGGCAAAACTCCGGCAACAGCGCTCAAAGACAGCAGGGGAAGGGGCGCTCGCGGCCCTCGTGCCCTACGGCTTCAGGTTCCGAAGCCCCCTCCAGTAACCCACTGGCCTCCACCGCCCCATGACCTTGCATGCCTTGACGCCCCCGCATCCCTCATCACCCCCCTGCCCAACCTTCAGCCAGCCCCCCTCCTCCGCACCCCGCCCGGCAACGGACGGGCAACGGTGCGGCAAACGCTCGCCGCCCTTCGCCGCCGCAGCCTTCAAAAGCGATAATTTCTCCATGGAACCTTCTTCGGAAGAGCGCGAAACGGGTGCGAAAAAGAGAGGCCGATCATGAAAGCGCGAACGCAGCACAAAAAGCTTCAAAAAGAAGACGAGGTGGGGTTCGCTGTTTTCAAGTCGTGGGGCTTTTGGCGGGCACTCGTGGTGGCATTTTGCATCGGATGCATCGTGGGCCATTGGCTGGAGATCCCGTATTGCCTGTTCATGAACCACTTTTTCGGCATCGTCGCTGACGATTACGCTGTTTGGAGCGACCCCTGGTACCATCCCTATTGGGTCTACGGCTTCGGCGCGGTTGCCATGACGTTTGTCATCGAGCCCTTCAAGGAAATCATCATCGAGCGCCGCAAGACCATGTGGGGCGCATTTCTGGAAACCTTCCTTTACGCGGTGCTGCTGGCCATGCTGCTCGAGCTGGTCATCGGGTGGATGGTGAACCAGCCGGACCAATTCGGCGAGTATCCCTATTGGGACAACTCGGGCCTGTTCCTTAATGTGTTCGGCCAGGCGTGGCTGATCAACGACGTGGTCATTGGCCTCGTGGCCATGTTCTACGTGTGGGTGATGTGGCCGCTCATCTGCAAGGGCCTGGAGAAGCTGGGGAACCGGGGAGCCAACATTGCTCTGGTGATCATCGTGGTGGGCTTCGCCGCTTGCTGCACCGCTTCGTATATCCAGCTGGCGCTTCGCTAGGTTGGTTCGCACGGGCGCGGTATAATTCGCGAAAACGGTTCGAACGGAAAGGCCCTATGGATTCTTCGATAAACGGATTTACCGGTTTCGGCAGGCGAAACCCTGGGTTTGTTTCAGCGAAAGACGCCATTCGCAAGGCGGAAATTGAGGCGCAGGCCACGCAGCACAGCCCGGTGCAGCAGGCGCGCCAGACGCTCGCCCAGGCGCAGGCGTTCACGCAGGGCCTCGGCAGCGCGGCGGGCGGCGCCGGCGCTGCGGCGCGCACGGCGGCCCATCGGTCTCCGGCCCTCAAGTTCGCCGCGCCCGTCTCTTCCAAGGATTCCGGTCTTTCGTTCGATCCGGACAAGCTGGCGCGCATCCCCGAGGAGGATCGTCGCTGGTCATGGGTGGAAGTAGACCTGTCCGCCATTCGCCATAACACCCAGCAGGTGCGGGCGCGGCTGGCTCCCGGCACGCGGCTGATGGCCGTGGTGAAGGCGGATGCGTACGGCCACGGCGCGGTGCAAGTGGCGAAGATGGCACTGAACTCCGGTGCCGATTACCTGGGAGTGGCCACCATCGACGAGGCCATCGAGCTGCGGGAAGCGCTCATCGGCGCACCCATCCTGGTGCTTTCCCAGCCGCCCGAGACCGCTATTCCGCTGCTGCTGGGCTACAAGGTGATGCCCTCCATCTACACGGCGGATTTCGCCATCGCTTACGCCGAGGCGGCCGACGCGTTCGGCATCACGGCGCCGTTCCATCTGGCGGTGAACACCGGCATGAACCGTATTGGCGTGCGCTGGGACCAGGTGGCCGAGTTTATGCACCAGATTGGCTTCCACCGCGCGCTGGAGCTGGTGGGCACGTTCACCCACTTCGCCACCGCCGACGAGGCGCAAACGCTCGACTTCCAAATTCAGACGAAGCGCTTCTTGGAGGCGCTCTCGTCGCTGCGCATGGCCGGCGTGGACCCGGGCATCGTGCACGCGGCCAACTCGGCGGCCATCATCCGCTTCCCCGACGTGCATTTCGACATGGTGCGGCTGGGCATCAGCCTCTACGGCTACTACCCCTGCCCGGAGACGCTCACCATGATCGACTTGCGCCCGGCGATGTCGGTTTACGCCCGCATTACCGACGTGCGCACGGTACCGCTGAGCGACGGCGTCAGCTACGGGCTGCACTATCGCAGCCGCGGCGCCTCCACGAAAATCTGCACCATTCCCATCGGGTACGCCGACGGGCTGCGCCGCGCCCTTTCCAGCCGCGTGCGCTTCCTGTTCAACGGCGGCCTCATGAACCAGGTGGGCAACATCTGTATGGACCAGTGCATGTTCGAAGTGGACCCCTACGCCCGCGGCCTTTTGAGCCGCGCGGAACCGATGATCGGCGACGTGGTGACCATCATCGGCGGCGACGGCGACAACGTGTGCACGGTGGAGTCCATGTGCGAGCTGCTGGACACCATTCCGCACGAGGTGTGCATCGCGTTTGGCACCTCCCGCATGCCGCGGCTGTACCGCTAGAGGCCGACGATGGTGGGAAAGCCGCATATTCCGCTGGAGGATATTCGCGCCCAAGTGGCCGACTGCACGCGCTGCCCGTTACATGAGGGGCGCACCAACGTGGTCTTCGGCGAAGGGAATCCGCAGGCGCGCGTGCTCATTGTGGGCGAGGCGCCGGGGAAAAACGAAGACCTGCAGGGGCGTCCGTTTGTGGGTGCCGCCGGGAAGTACCTGGACGAGCTGCTGGCCATCGCCGGGCTTGAGCGCAAGGACGTGTTCATCGCCAATGTGCTGAAGTGCCGGCCGCCGGGAAATCGCGATCCGCGCCCCGAGGAGATTCAGGCCTGCACGCCGTTTCTGCGCGAGCAGACACGCACCATTTCGCCGGAATACATCGTTACGCTGGGGAACTTCTCGACGAAGTTCATCCTGAAGACCGACACAGGGATAACGCGCCTTCACGGCAAGCCGACGAAAGCCGGCAATTTCACGGTGTTCCCCATCTTCCACCCCGCCGCTGCGCTGTACGATCGCAGCAAGCGCGTGGCGCTGGAAGAGGACTTTGCCACCCTGGGGCGCTTGTTGGGCAACGAGCAGCCGGCGGCTGTCGATTAGCCGAAATTGGCCAGGAACAGGCCGCCTTCGCGTACGGGCGGATGCTCTTGGGAATAGGCCACCATTTCGGCCAGCTCTTCCACGGTTTTGGGGAAGTGGACGCGGTCCATGTCTTCGCGGTCGAAGAACCCGTGGGCGATCATTTCCTCCAGAAATGCGATGAGGGGGTCGTAGAACCCGTCGATGTTCAGCATGAAGCACTCGTGCGGGCCCATGTCCAGGCGCACGCGGGTGAGGATCTCGCTGATCTCCTCGAGCGTGCCCACCCCGCCGGGCAACGCCACGAAGACGTCGCCGAGTCCGATCATCATGGTTTTGCGCTCGGCCATGGTCTCTACTACGAACAGGTTCGTCAGGTCGTGCTGCTCCACGCCGGCATCGATGAAGAACTGGGGCTCGACGCCGTCTACCTCCGCACCTGCCTCCAGGGCCGCGCGGGAGACGACCCCCATCAGCCCCACCGAGCTGCCACCGTACACCAAGCGGTTGCCGCTTTCACCAATCCACTGGCCCAGCTGGCGCGCCGCCTCCACAATGGCGGGGCTGTCGCCCATGGCCGAGCCGCAATACACCGTGATATTCATACTGCCTCCTGGCGTAATAGGTATGGGAACCCGGCCTCGCGCCGGAAATGCTTTCGTTCATCCAGCATAGCACAACCATTTTTGTTGCGAAGTGGCTGGAATAGTGCGGTAATCCAGCCATCGCGCCGCGACGCCTCTCGTCGAGCAGGCTTTCGGCACCTAAAACGGCCTTCGCTGGACAAAAATGCACGATTTTCCGAAGTTGAGCAGGCAGAAACTGCATAGGTGGCTGGAATAGTGCGGTAATCCAACCACTTCGTTGCCCGCTTGGCGACTACGGGGAGAGAAGGGAGCCGCTCTACAAGTAAGATAGCGCTACTGCATGAGCCGTCGCGCCAAAGTAGCCACGTGCGGGCGCTGCGCGACGGCCGCAAATGAGTTACCGCACAAGGAGAGACCCATGGCCCACAACGACGGCAGCCAATCGGCACGAACCGCCGCCCCGGCAACGCGCATCCCCTCGGCCGGCGCGCAGGCGCCGGCGACAGACGCCCCTTCAACTGACACGCGGGCGCTGGCGCTTTTGGCGCGCCTATTCCCCACGCAGGCGAGCGCCGCTGCCGAGCTCATGAACCTGAGCGCTATCCTGAACTTACCCAAGGGCACCGAGTTCTTCTGCTCCGACATCCACGGCGAATACGAGGCGTTCTCGCACACCATCCGCAACGGCTCCGGCTCCATCCGGCTCAAAATCGAGGACGTTTTCGGCGACCAGCTATCTGAACAGGAGAAACGCGCGCTTGCCACCCTCATCTACTATCCGCGCGAGAAGGCGTGCATCGCCCTTGCCGAAACCGACGACCAGCTGGCCTGGTACGAAACCGCTGTCACCCGCCTGGTGGCGGTGGCGAAACGGGCGGCGCAGAAATACACCCGCTCCCACGTGCGCCGCGCGCTGCCGCCGGACTTCGCCTACACCGTGGAAGAGCTGATGACCGAAGACGGGCTGGGCGTGGACAAGCGCGCCTACCAGCAGGCGCTCGTGCGCTCGGCGGTGGAGTGCGGCCAGGGCGTCGCGCTAGTGGAGGCGCTCGGCCTGCTCATCCAGCGGCTCGCCATCGACCAGCTGCACATCTTGGGCGACATCTACGACCGCGGCCCGGCCCCGCACACCATCATGGACGCCATGGCCTCCTACCCCAACATCGACATCCAATGGGGCAACCACGACATCGTGTGGATGGGCGCCTCCCTGGGCCAGCGCGGCTGCATCGCCCATGTGGTGCGCAACTGCGCCCGCTACGGCAACCTCTTCATTCTGGAAGACGCCTACGGCATCAACATCCTACCGCTGGCCCGCTTCGCCATGGGCGCCTACCGGGACGACCCCTGCGTCGCGTTCGGGCTGAAGGGCTCGCCGGACATTTCCGATGCCGAAGCGGAGATGTGCGTGAAAATCCAGAAGGCCATGGCCATCATCCAGTTCAAGGTGGAGGGCCAGCTGATCGACCAGTACCCGGACTTCGCCATGGAAGACCGCAAGCTGCTGCACCGCATTAACCCCGAAACGGGCACCGTTGTGGTGGACGGCACAGAATATCCCCTGGTAGACCCCCTGTTCCCCACTGTGGATTGGAACGACCCCTATAGGCTCACCCCCGAAGAGGAAGCCATCATGCAGCGGCTGGAGCAGGCCTTCACCCATTGCGAAAAGCTGCAGCGCCACATGCGCTTTCTGCTGGATCACGGCAGCCTCTACAAGGTGAACAACGGCAACCTGCTGTTCCACGCCTGCGTGCCCCTGAACGAGGACGGCAGCTGCAAGACGGTCAACGTCTTCGGCGAAGCGGTGTCTGGGCGCGCCCTCTACGACTGCCTGGAGCGCCACGTGCGCAACGCCTTCTTCGCGGAAGACGCCGCCGAGCGCCGCCGCGGCCGCGACCTCTTGTGGTACCTGTGGCTGGGCGAGGGCTCTCCCCTGTTCGCGAAGAGCAAAATGGCCACCTTCGAGCTGTACCTGGTAGCGGACAAAGAAGCACGCAAGGAAGTGAAGAACCCCTTCTACCGCCTGTTGGAGGACGAGGCGGCCATCGACGGCATCTTCCGCGACTTCGGCCTGGACCCCCGTTGCGCGCGCATCATCTGCGGCCATGTGCCGGTGAAGGCGAAGGACGGCGAGGACCCGGTGAAGTGCGGCGGGAAGGTGCTGATGATCGACGGCGGCTTCTCGAAGGCCTACCAGGGCACCACCGGCATTGCCGGCTACACGCTCATCTCAAACTCCTACGGGTTCATTTTGGCCGCCCACGAACCACTGGTATCGCGGGAGGCGGCGGTGGCCCAGGAGCGCGACATCCACTCGTCGCGCCGCGTGGTGGAACGGGTGGACGAGCGCACGCTGGTGGCCGACACCGACCTGGGCGCCCAGCTGAAAGCCCAGGTGGCCGACTTGAAGCAGCTGCTTGAAGCGTACCGCAGCGGGCTTTTGAAGGAACAGGCTTAGCGAGCGAAGAACGCCACGGCGATGGCGCCGGGCCCCACGTGGGTACCGATGGTGGGGCCCACGCAGGCCTGGGGCAGCTGCGCGGTTTCCGCCTCCCACAAATCGCCGTTGTCGGCGGCGTACTTCTTCAGCAGTCGATCGGAGAGGCCGGTGAAACCCAGCAGGTACGGGCGGGAGAAGTCCACGCCGCCGGCCGCCAAGATTTGCTTGCGCAGCAGGTTGCCGCCGTTTTTCGAACCGCGCGCCTTGCCGAGCACCTGCACCTCACCGTCCGTCACGGCAATGACCGGCTTGATGGCCAGCATCTCCCCCATCACCGCGGCGGCGGCATTCAGGCGACCGCCCTTGCGCAGGTACTCTAGCGTGTCCAGTAACGCCACCAAGCGCACCTGGCCGCGCTCCTGTTCCAGCACCGTCGCCGCTTCAGCCGCGCTCATGCCGCCATCCAGCAGCTGACGGCCCCGCTGCACCAGGATGGCCTCGCCAATGCAGGCGTTCAGGCTGTCCACCACATGCACACGCCCGGGGAATTCCGCGGCCGCCGCCAGCGCGCTTTCGTAGGTACCGGAAAGCTTGCTGGAAAGGGTGACCACCAGCACATCGTCTGCCGCGGCCAAGGCCTCCTTATATGCGGCGGCGAAGACGCTGGGCGGAATCATGCTGGTCTTGGGCAGCTGATCGGACTCGATGAGGCGCTCGTAAAACTCCTGCTTAGAGATGGTGACGCCGTCTTGGAACGACTCGTCGCCGAAGGTGACCACCAAGGGAACAACGGTTACGCCCGGAGTGCCCTGGGGAATATCGGACCCGGAATCGGTGATGATGATGGTGTTGGACATGTAGGTACTCCTTGATTGTGACCGAGAGGGGGCAGCGGACGCGGGGGCCGAAGGGTGGAGCGAGGTCAAGCCAAAGGAGGTGAGAGATCCACTCCGCGAAGCGGAGTTAGCTCGAGCCGACGACGCGTCGAGCGGAATCCTTCGGGCTCCGCGGCCGCGGACAGGACCACTCCCCTTACGCTGTGCTCTCGGCGAGGCATTGCTCGGCGCCTTTGAGGATGACTGCCAGCATGTCGTAGAACTCGTGGCGCTGCTGGGAGGTGAGGCCGCTGCCCGCCTTCTCGAAGATGTGTTCGATACGGCGGTTGATTTCGGCCGCCACTTCATGGCCAGCCGCAGTAAGGAAAAACGGCGTGCGATAGGACCGCCCCGCCGCTTCCGCCCGTTCCACCAGCCCCTTCGCCGTCAGCTGCGAAAGGGTGCGCGAAACGGCCGCCTTGTCCTCGCGGCAGCGGTCGGTCAGCTGCACGGCGCTCAGTCCCTCGGGCGCCCGACCCAGCTGGTAGAGCACCATGAGGTGGGCGCCCTTCAGCCCCAGCTTCTTCATTTCGACGTCCTTGAGCTTCTGCACAATGCGATTGAGCTCGAGTATGGCACCGACAAACGCGTCGAAGCGACTTTCCATCGCCGTCCTTCCAAAGATGTTGACGAAACAACATCATGGTACCCTGCGCGCTTCCCCGCTTCAAGGGCAATTCACCCGATTCGGCAAACGGAGGGCAACGAAAGCCCGCGCCCGCCCCGTGCCGCCGCTTGGGCCGCTATTGTTGATCATGAGGGGTTTTTCTCATTTTGTTGTCGGTTCAACATCTATCATAAGAGCGTTTTGCAAGAATGAAACGAGGTGAACATGACGGTCGAAACCAACGGAGAGGACGTGCGGGTCATTGGCATTCCGCGCGCGCTTCTGTACTACCGTTACGGCGTCTTGTGGGAGACCTTCTTCCGCTCGCTGGGGCTGGAAGTGGTGGTCAGCGATCCCACCGATCGCGCCGTGCTGGCAGCCGGCGAGGCGGTGTCCTCCGACGAGAGCTGTCTGGCATCGAAGGTGTTCATGGGGGCAGTGGCGAACCTCATCGGCCGCTGCGATGCCGTGTTCATTCCCTCCTACGCCAGCGCGTCGCCGCGCGAGGGCTTCTGCACCAAATACCAGGGCGCGCCCGACATGGCGGCGAACACGTTCCGCGACCAGAAGCTGCGGGTCTTAAGCCTGCTAGTGGAGCACCTGGACAAACCGCGGGAAATCGAAGAGGCCTACATCGACCTGGGGAAACGACTGGGCGCTCCGGCCAACGTGGCCAAACGCGCCTACAAGGCGGCCCTCAAGGCCCAGAAGGTGGCGGACGACTCCCGCGCAAAGGCCCAAGAGCAGCTGTTGCGCCAGCTGAAGCAGCAGCGCGCGGCCGCCGACGGCGAAGCGCCCCTGGCCATTTTGGTGGTGGCGCACCCCTACATCGGCCACGACCCCTTCATGGCCGACCCGGTGCTCGACGCCCTGCGGGAAGCGGGCGCCTGCATCATCTTCGCCGACGAGACCGACCACGGCCACGCCTTCAAGAAGAGCTTCGAGTTCACCGACACCATGCCCTGGGTCACCAACCGCGAGCTCATCGGCTCCATCCTGCTGCTGCAGGACCAGATTGACGGCATCGTTCTCATCAGCGCGTTCCCCTGCGGCCCAGACTCCATGACCGACGACGCCATCATGCGCTGCATCGAGGGCACCCCCATTCTGAACCTGCTCATCGACGCCCAAAGCGGCACCGCGGGCATCCAAACCCGCATCGAGAGCTTCACCGACATCCTGCGCTTCCACAGACGAGGAGGCTACCTTCATGAGTAACGAAGAGAAGCGGCCGGCCGGCGGCAAGGGCAGTCCCTTCCTGGGCGGTCTTTTACGCCGCGACGACTCCCCCACCCACGACCCCAACGCGCCCGAATCGCTGCAGTGGCGCATCGCCGTGAGCAGCGAGAAGCGCGCGCACCCCTTGCGCCCGGCGAAGAAGAAGCCGCAGAAGGACAAGCGCCACAGCACCAACCGCGTTGCCTTCTTCCGCTACAGCCACTACGACCCCTGCTTCAAGTACTTCGTCGAGCAGGTGCTCAACGCCGAGTACCTGCCGCTGCCGCCGGCCACCCGGCGCACCGAGGAAGTGGGCACCCAGAACTCTACCGACTACGTATGCACCCCCTTCAAGCACATCTTGGGCGACTTCGTGGACGCGCTGGAGCTGGGCGCGAACGTGGTGGTGCAGTTCGGCGGCCCCTGCCGTCTGGGCTACTACGGCGAGCTGCAAGAATCCATCCTGCGGGAAATGGGCTACGACAACTTCCGCATGCTCAACTTCTCCTACGGCATGGACGGCAACACGGCACTGGGCTGGACGCGCGAATGCCTGAAGCAGGTAAACCCCGACATCAACGTGCCGAAGGCGGCGCTGAAGCTGATTCCGCTGGCCCGCATGGTGGGCATGATGGACAGCGCCTACGACTTCTACCTGGCCAACGCCGGGTTCGAAGTGGAGAAGGGCGCCTTCGACCGCGCCTGGGCCACCTACATGGACGACATGTCCGCCGTCACCGACGAGGCAAGCATCCAAGAGGCCCACGCCCGCGGCATGGAGCGGATGCGCTCGATTCCGCTGAACAAGCCAGAGAACCCCATCCGCATCGGCATTGTGGGCGAAGTGTTCACCGCCGTGGACGCCCGCTCCAACCTGGGGCTGGACAAGAAGCTGCTGGCCATGGGGGTTGAGCTGCACCGCATGATCAACCTCACCAACCGCTTCGTGCGCTACAACGAGCCTAACCTGCGGCAATCGGCGAAGGACTACATCAGCTACGACATGGGCCCCACCTCCACCATGACCATTGTGGCGGCGAAGAAGTATGCCGAAGAGGGGTTCGACGGGCTGGTGCACGCGAAGTCCGCCGGCTGCACGCCGGAGATCGACTGCGAGCCAGTGCTCATGCGCATCGCGGAGGACTATTCCATCCCCATTTTGTACCTGACCTACGACGCCCAGACCAGCGACACCGGCCTGGACACCCGACTGGAGGCCTTCTACGACATGTTGGCCATGAAGAAGCAGAGAGGAGCTTGGCGATGAAGGAAGCGTATCTGGGAATTGACATTGGATCCATTTCCACCAAGGGAGTGGTGATCGACGAGGATCGCAACATTGTGGCCCGTTCCTATCTGTGGACGGAGGGGAACCCGGTGGAGGCCTCCAAGCGCGTGGCGCGGCAGCTGAAAGAGCAGCTGGACGAGCTGGCTACGGAAGAGGACGGCGAGAAGCTGACCATCGTGGGCGCCGGCACCACCGGCAGCGCGCGCCGTTTGGTGGGCGCCATGCTGGGGGCGTCTGTGATCAAGAACGAGATCACCGCCCATGCGGTAGGCACCACCCATCTGCACCCGGACGTGCGCACGATTCTGGAAATTGGCGGCCAGGACTCCAAGATCATCTGCGTGGCGGACGGCATTGCGGTGGACTACGCCATGAACACCCTGTGCGCCGCCGGCACCGGCTCGTTCCTGTCCAGCCAGGCCCACCGTCTGGGCGTGGAAGTGGAGGAATTCGGCGACATCGCGCTGACCTCGAAGAAGCCCGCCAACATTGCCGCCCGCTGCACCGTGTTCGCCGAGAGCGACCTGGTGCACAAGATTCAGGTGGGCTATGCGCGGGAGGACATCATCGCGGGCCTGTGCCACGCGGTGGCCTCGAACTACCTGAACAACGTGGGCAAGGGCAAGAAGATTTTGGCGCCGGTGGTGTTCCAGGGCGGCGTGTCCAAGAACGCCGGCGTGGTGGACGCCTTCGAGAAGCAGCTGGGCATGCCGGTGGCGGTGGACCCGGACGGCCATCTGATGGGCGCCTACGGCGCGGCCCTGCTGGCGGCGGACGCCGGCCCCGAGCGCGCCGCTGAGAGCGGTCCTTTCGCCAGCGGCGAATTCGACTTCGAAGCGGTGCAGGACTTCGACTTCAAGACCCGCGAAATCGAGTGCCAGAAATGCGCCAACCACTGCGAGGTGATCTGCGTCTACCGCGACCGCGACATCATCGACTCCTGGGGCAACCGCTGCGAAAAAGGCGCCGTCAAAACGACGGCGTAAGGAGCTCCAGTGCGCAGCCGCGAAGACAAGAATTGGGAATTGATCGGGGACGTGCTGGCCGCTGAGAGTAGCGGCAAGTCCCCGCGGCTCTTTTCGTCGCGGCGCACGCTGTTCGGCATTCCTTCGGCGCTCGACCAGGAGCTGGAAGCGCTCTCCAATAGGGCGGCGGAAGAGGCGGCTGTTGCGAAGGGATTGCAGCCGGCGGGGATGGGCGCCCCCGCGGCGGCGCCTGAGGACAGCTGGCGCGCGCCGCAGAAAGCGCACCAGGTGCAGCATCCGCTTGAGCCGGTTTTCGACGAGCACTCCCGGGTGCTGGTGCTGGGCACCATGCCCTCGCCGAAGTCCCGCGAGACCGGCTTCTACTACAACCATCCGCAGAACCGGTTTTGGCGCGCAATGGCGGCGCTGTTCGACGAGGAACTGCCGAAGACCAACGACGAGAAGCGAGCGCTGTGCCTGCGCCACGGCATTGCACTGTGGGATGTGCTTGCGGAGTGTACCATCAAGGGGGCCTCCGACGGCTCCATTGCCGACGCGGTGCCCAACGACATTAGCTGGCTTCTGGGAAAAGCCCCCATCGAGGCCATTTTCTGCACCGGCGCAAAAGCGGCGGAACTTTACGGGAAGCTGTGCGAGCCACTCACCCACATGGCGGCCACGCGCCTCCCCTCCACCAGCCCCGCCAACGCCGCCACCAGCCTGCCGCAACTGATAGAAGCCTACCAGGCCATCCTGCCCTACTGCCGCTAGCCCCCTCGTCATCTCAGCTGAAGACGCGCCAACACCCACCTCCTCGTCATCCTGATTACCCTCCCCTCGTCATCCTGAGCGCAGCGAAGGATCTTTCCGCCGCAAGCTCGAAGATCCTTTGACTGCGGCCTTCGGCCTTCACTCAGGATGACAACGGGCGGAACGGGCGCTTCCTCTACAATAGCCGCCATGGCCAAAACCGTGAACAAACTTCCCAATCGCCTGCCCTACTTGCTTATGGGCGGGCATATTTGCGTCGACGCCGCTCAAGGCGGTCTGGCGGCGGTGCTGCCGTACCTGGTGCTGGACGGAGGCCTTTCCTACGCAGCTGCCACGTTCCTGGTGCTGGCCTCCAACATCGCCTCCGCCGTCATTCAGCCGCTGTTCGGCTGGCTGGGGGATCGGAGAGCGCGCCCGTGGCTGATGGCGTTGGGCGTTGCGCTCGCAGGCGGCGGTCTGGCGGCCATCGGGCTTTTGAAAACCTACTGGCTCATCGTGCTGGCCGCGCTTGTAAGCGGCATCGGCAACGCTATGCTGCACCCCGAAGGTGGCCGCTTGGCGAACCTGGTGGGCGGCTCTGACAAAGCCGTCAGCATGTCGGTGTTCTCCGTAGGCGGACAAGTGGGCTTCTGCCTGGGACCCATCATCGCCGTGGGCGCCATCCAGCTGTTTGGACTGGCGGGCACGCTGGTGTTTCTGGTGTTCTGCCTCCCCTACGCGGCGCTGCTGTTGGCTTTCAACCGCCGCTTCCTTTCCTTCGGCCTGCGGGAACAGGCGGCGGAAGGGGCGCAAGAAACTCATGACCGCTGGGGCGCGTTCGGCGTGGTGCTGGGGGCGCTGTCCGTGCGCTCCATCGTGTTCTACGGCGTCACCAGCTTCGTCCCGCTGTTCATGATCGCGAATTTCGCCGTGGACCAGAGCTTCGCCTCGGCCCTCATCACCGTGTTTTCGCTGGCGGGCGCCGTTGCCACCGCCGCTTCGGGCGTGGTGTCCCATCGCATCAAGATCCCTACCCTCATGATGGGCGGCTTCGCCCTCATCGCCGTCGCGCTGCTGGCCTTCGTTTTCGGGAACAACGTGGCCCTCTGCATCGTGGCCCTCATGCTGATTGCAGTTGGCACCAACATCTTCAACCCGCCTGCGGTGGCCCTCAGCCAAAGCTACCTGCCGGCCCACCTTGGCATGGCCTCCGGCCTCTCCTTCGGCGTGGCGGTGGCAGTAGGCGGCATCGTCTCGCCGCTTCTGGGCACCGTAGGCGACGCCATCGGCCTCACCCCCGTCCTGCTCCTACTCATGGCATTCGCCCTGGTAGGACTCGGGTTCTCAGTAGCAACAGCCGTTATCGAACGCCGCAGATAAACGTGAAAGATCCTTCGCTGCGCTCAGGATGACGACAGAGGGCGGACGGGGCGGCAGGCAGCAACGTCAACCAGTCAGCGGGGTGGGGCGGCCCTCACCAAGCGAGTTCCGCAGCGCAGCGAGGACTGTCTGAGCGACTGAGGGTTGCCCCGCCCCGCTCCCCCGCGAGGACTCGCAATCAGCTAATCCAAATTCCGCAGAGCGAAGCGGCCTTTGCCGGCGCGTTTTGCCACATAAAGGGCCTCGTCGGCCATTTGGTACAGCTCGTCGAAGGTGACAGGGTGGCGCGTGCAGGCCACGGCACCCACCGTAATGGAGGGTTTCAGCTCCGCCGGCATGTCGGCGGGACGACCGCCCTTCGCGTAGATGCCGCCGGAGAGCCGCCCCAGCACGCCGTCGAGCGCAGGCCCCGGCCCCAGCCCTTCGGCGAAAATGGCGAACTCATCGCCGCCCAGCCGCACCACCAGGTCGTCCCGGCGCACCGTCTTCTGCAAGAACTTCGCAATCTCCTGCAGCACGCGGTCGCCTTCGGGGTGACCGAACCCATCATTCACCTGCTTGAAGTCGTCCACGTCAATCAGGAACAGGCTGCAGGGCACGCTGGACTCGTCCGCGGCGAGCGCCGCGTCGATGCGCGTCATGGCGGCGTCGCGGTTCAAAAGGCCGGTGAGGCCATCCAACTCTGCTTGCCGCCGCAGCATCACTTCCCGCATCATCATCTCGTGGGTGTCCAGCAAACGGCCCACATGGCGCACGGGACAGCCGTCTTCGTTGAACACCACGAACGACTGGTAGCGGCACCATACCGGGTCGCCCTGGGCATCGGGCATCGTAATCTCCAGGTCGATGAAGTCGCCGGAATCCACCATTTCGCGATAGATACGGTCGTCGTGAACGGCCAGGTCAACGTTGCAATCCTTGTCGCAGCGCTTCCGCACAATAAAGTCGCTCGACTTCGCCGGACGACCGAACCGCCCTTCGAAGTCGCCGAACAGCTCGCCCGTTTGCTCTTGGCACTGAATGTCGAAGATGACATCGCGCGACAGAACTGAGAGCAGCTCCACCCGCTGATTCGCCTGTTCAAGCCGGCGTGCGTACTGCAAAAGCTCGGTGATGTCGATGAGCGCCACGTAGAACCAGGCGGTGCCGTCGGCGTCCACCACGTAGCGGCCCTTGTCGCGCACCCACAGCTCTTCGCCGTCGGGGCGGTTCAGACGGTAGTCCACCACGTCGGTACTGCCGTGGGAGATTTGCTCGGTGATCTCGCGGGCCACCCGCTCGCGGTCGTCGGGGTGCACCATGCCCATGAAGGTATTGTCCGTGACCGCGCGGAACTGGTCATAATCGGCGCAGCCCATCATCTCAAGCACATCAAAGCTGACATAGTCTATGATGCCCTCGCCCTCGGCGCGGTATCGGAACAAGCCCCCGGGAATGCGGTCGAGGAACTCTTGCGACACCTCGTCTTGAATCACGCAACCGTCGCCGGCCCCCAGCTTACCTTCGGTGATCCGGTGAAAAACAGTCATGGCACAAACCCGCTTTCCCGCGCCGACCACTTGCACCCAACCGCAAATGGCCTGTTCAATGCCATGGAATGATACCACCAGCCAGACGTCTCCATTCGCAGAATTCAACGTTTGGAAATCACCGACGCCGCCAAGCCTCAAAAACGCTATGCTTGTTTTTTGTCGCAGACAGGGCCAGCCAACAGAAGTGGAGGGTGCGATGAAGCCGGAAATCATTGCCGCCATGGTAGAGAAGCAGCGTGCGTTCTTCCTGAGCGGAGCCACGCAAGACATCGCCGTGCGCCTGGGAGCGCTTTCCCTTCTTCAAGACTGGATAAACGCCAACGAGGACCGAATCGAAGAGGCGCTTGCAGCCGATCTGGGCAAAAGCCCCTTCGAATCCTACATGTGCGAAATCGGCCTGGCGAAAAGCGAGCTCTCCTATATGCTGCGCCACACCGCCTCCTTCGCCCGACCGCGCCGCGTGCCCACACCGCTCGCCCAGTTCCCCGCGCACAGCTACGTGCAGCCCTCCCCCCAAGGCACCGTGCTGGTGATGAGCCCGTGGAACTACCCCTTCCTGCTGACGGTCGACCCGCTCATCGATGCGCTGGCAGCCGGCAACACCGTGGTCCTGAAGCCGAGCGACTACTCCCCCGCCACCAGCGCTCTCATCCAGGAGATGGTGGCCGACTGCTTCCCGCCAGAGTATGTAGCGGTGGTCACCGGCGGCCGCGCCGAGAACACCTCGCTGCTTGACCAGCCTTTCGACTACGTATTCTTCACCGGCTCCACCACGGTGGGCAAGGTGGTGCTGCGCCATTGCGCCGAGCGGCTCACCCCGGCCACGCTTGAGCTGGGCGGCAAGAGCCCCTGCATCGTGGACGAAACCGCCGCCATCCCGCTGGCGGCACGGCGCATCGTGTTCGGGAAATTCCTGAACTGCGGCCAAACCTGCGTGGCGCCGGACTACATTCTGGTGCACGAAAAGGTGAAGGGTCCGTTCATCGCCGCCGTGGTGCGGGAGGTAAACCGCCAGTTCGGCGCCGAGCCGCTGGAGAACCCCAACTGGGGACGCATCGTGAACGAAAAGCATTACGATCGCCTGATGGGGCTCATCGATCAGGACAAGGTGGTCATGGGCGGCTACGGCAATCGCGAGACGCTGCAAATTGCCCCCACCGTGCTGGATCATGTGGACTTCGACGACGCCATCATGGCCGAGGAGATCTTCGGCCCGCTCATGCCCATCATCGGCTACACCGACCTGGAGGCAGAGCTGGCGCGCCTGGCGAAGAAGCCCTCGCCGCTGGCATTTTATCTGTTCTCCTCCGATGCGCAGAAGGCGAAAGACGTCATGGCCCGCGCTCAATTCGGCGGCGGTTGCATCAACGACGTGGTGATTCACCTGGCCACCAGCGAAATGGGCTTCGGCGGTTTCGGGGAAAGTGGCATGGGCGCCTATCACGGCAAAGTGGGCTTCGACACCTTCAGCCACATGAAGTCCATCGTAAACAAGAAAACCTGGCTGGACCTGCCCCTGCGCTACCAGCCTTACAGCAAACCCGCCGAAGTCCTCATGAAGCTGTTCTTACGGTAGGCAGCCATTGAGGCACAGGAGCCAAGCCGATCGACCCCCAACCCCCTACGCCACTGCCCGGGGACCGAAAACGCCGCCTAGCCCTTCTCCGCCATGTGCGCTTCAAGTGAAGAAGGGGCGGTGACCCTTATAATGGCTGCACGCGAAAGCGTTGGTCCGATTGGCTACAGAGGGGGATGCCGTGGAAACCAGCCGAATGGAAGAGTTTGTTGTGTTCGCACAATACATGAACTTCTCGAAAGCCGCCCAGCGCCTACATATTTCCCAGCCCACACTGAGCAACCATATAGCCGCACTTGAGAAAGAACTCGACTGCACCCTAGTCGAGCGCGGAACCCCGCTTCAGCTTACGCCGGCCGGATATTATTTCCTTGACGAAGCGACGGCGATCCTGGATAAGCTGAACGCAGCTATCGCCCATGCCAAGGAGCTTCATCGCAACGGATTGCGCCTTACCGTCTCGACAGTTTCGTCCTACAACTGCTCTGGAGCTTCATTTGGAAGACTGCTGGTCATGTTCCAAAACAAGCACCCCGAAGTTACCGTAACCGAGCAGCGTAGCACCTTCGACTCCGCCCACGAAGAACTTGTCCAAGGGGCAACGGACCTGGTGGTCATCAGCGTGACCCAGCAGCAGCGCGAT
The DNA here is from genome assembly GCA_022791455.1 of Eggerthellaceae bacterium. GTDB lineage: Bacteria > Actinomycetota > Coriobacteriia > Coriobacteriales > Eggerthellaceae > Parvibacter. The sequence goes on along the minus strand of JAAVZC010000001.1, from coordinate 232,875 downwards.
ATCGATGCGGGCGTTCTGTTCCACGAGATCCCTTCCTACTCGCCCAACAGGCTTGGGGTTTGGATAGACGAAGCGGACCCGCTTGCTCAAAAAAGCGAGGTACACTGGGACGATTTGAACGGCTATATGTTCCCCATGGACATCAATAGCGGGCTTCTGGCTAGGGGCGTTATGGAAATGCTGGACGATCACGGCCTCACCTATTCCACGCGCACCATCAGCCAGCCGGGCACGGGCTTCTTCTTCGCCTTCCGCCCCGACGAGATCATTCTCAAGGACGAGACGGTGGCATCCCTTCCCGCCTGCCAAGTTCCCGGAAGGTGCTTCCGCCTGCTGGACGAACCCGATGCTTGGAGCAAGACCTTCGCAGCCTGCCTGCCCAACAATCACAACCCCGCGCTGAAGCTGTTCCTGCGTTTTCTGGAGTCCGTAGAGCGCAATTAGCTTTCATGCGCCAAGAGGTTTTCGCCGCGGCTTGCCTAACCAGGCAGCATTCGCATTCCCTATAGCCTGGATCCAAATCCCAATAGCTCATCCGACAAAGCGCATAGCCCCGAGCGCCAACCTTTGGGCGATACGCCTCTAGACTCTGCCGCAGGTCGGGCCCATACGCCCAACCAAAGGATCTGCCGACAAAGAAGGAGGAGCAATGGGGAGCAAGCAACGAAGCTCGATGATTTCGCGTCGCAAGTTCCTAGAGGCAGTCGCGCTCACGGGTGGCGCACTCGGCGCAACGTCGATCAGCCTCAACGAACTGGCGACTGCGGAGGAATCGCCGCAGGCAGTGCAAGAGGAGACGAAGATCACATTTTGCCGCGGAAACTGCGGAGCAAAAATGTGCCATTGGGACGTTCGGGTTCGCGAAGGGAAAGTCGTCGCGATGACCCCGCACATCCACGCCGATGCCGATCCCGTTGACAAGGGACGCAGCAAAGGCTGCCTGCGCGGCATGAGCATGATGGAGACCCTCTACAACGAGCGACGAGTGAAGTACCCGCTGCGGCGCGTTGAGGGAACGCCCCGAGGAGGGGGCGAGTGGGAGCGCATTTCCTGGGACGACGCGCTAGACGAGATTGCGGACAAATGGAAGGGCTACATTGAGGAGTACGGCGGCAAATCGATCGTGCGCTGGTCGATTTACGGCACCGCCGTGGTGCTTAACGGCCACTACGGATCATGGCCGAAACTGTGCACTATTCTGGGGATCTCGAACTTCCTGGCCGGGGCCGATCAGGCCATGATGTTCACTTTGGGCCAGTATCTTGGCGGATCCTACGCCTCTGGATGCGACGGTCCTTCCGTTGCCCAGAACGCGCGTAACATTATTATCTGGGGCGCCAACCCGGCAGAAACGAGCCCCCACGAGTTTCGCTATATGCAGGAGGCGCGCGACCGCGGGGCAACGCTGACCCTCATTGATCCCCGCATCACGGCAACGTCCGCAAAATCCCAGAAGCAGCTGAGGATCAGGCCGGCGACGGACTCCGCACTCGGGCTGGCGGTGATCAATTACCTTATCGAGAACGACAGGGTGGACTGGGAGTTCTTGGCGAAGAGCACCACGGCGCCCTTCCTGGTCAAATCCACTGACGGGAAGTACCTCCGAAGCAGCGACTACGGCACCACCCCTACGCCGACGGGCCTCTCGAACCGCACGACCGGAGTGATGTTCACCGACGATCCCGCCTATGTCTGGGACAACGCCCAGAACAAGGCCGTGCTGGTTCACGAAGCCACCGACCCCGCCTTTACGGGAACATTTACTGTCGAGGTCGACGGTCAGCCAGTGAGCTGCACCACAGCCCTGAGCCTGCTTCAAGCCCGTGCGTCGGAGTGGCCCCTGGAGCGCGCGGCCGAACTGTGCGATGTGAGCGAACAGCAGATTATCGAACTGGCGGAGGCGATGGCCGACGGGCCGACCGTTTTCAACATCTCGAACGGACTTGGTCACACGGTTTATTCCCATTCTGCGTACATGGTGGCCGCAACCTGCGCTGCCATTACCGGCAACTTCCTAAAGCCAGGAGCGGGGATTTCCCACGCTGGAGTCACGACAAGCCTTCCGTGGATTCCCATTTCCTACGATCAGTACGTGGTGCCGCCCGACTCTAAGCCCGGCCCGACTTACTCTTCTCTGAAGTTCCCGGACATCATGGAGACGGGCACCTACAACGGGGAGGACGCCCCCATCAAGAGCATTCTCGTTGTTGCAGGCAATCCGCTCTCGAACGTGCCCGATCGTCAAGCCATGCTGAAGGCCTGGGAAAAGGTGGAGTTCACCATTACTGTCGACCCCATCATGACCGAAACTGCCATGTACTCCGACCTTGTTCTACCGGCCGCGCAATGGCTCGAGGAAGAAGATGCCGGCGTCGCAATGTTCACGCCCTACACTCCCTTCGGCGAGAAATGCGTGGAACCAAGCTTCGAACATCGGACGGACTTCGATATCGCGAAGGCGCTCGCGCTCCGCTTTGGCCTCGACCCGTTCTATCAGAAAACGGAAGAAGAGGTCACAGCTGAGATTTACCAAACCGCCATCAACGGAATTTCCGGCGGCGCCCCCGTCGATGTCAATGGCGAACCCGTGACACGCGACCGGCTCGTTAAGGAGAAAACTATCCGTACCCTGGAGGACGGGTATTACGACCAGTACTTCCTTACCCAGGATTACCGCATCGCCCTCTACCTTGAAGCGCCTGATCAGCTTCATGATTACGGCGAGAAGATCAACGTCGACGACAAGCGCCTCCCCTTCTTCCAGCCGCCGGCGGAGGCGTGGCCCGAGACGGTGGGCGGGTTCGAGAAGAACCCCCTGGCGGAGAAGTACCCGCTGATATTCCTCACCGCCCACAGCCGCTACCGCACCCACACCACCACCGGCTACAACCCGTGGCTCCTGGAGCTGCAGAACGGTCCCGACCTCCACATGAACCAGGTCGACGCCGAGGCCCGTGGTCTTCAACACGGCGATATCGTGAAGGTCTACAACGACCGTGGGTTCGTGGCGGTACAGCTGTGCATCGACAACTCGCTGCGCCCCGGCATGGTGAACCTGCCCCACGGCTGGCAGGCGGACCAGTTCATCGCCGGCCACTACCAGGATCTGACGTCGCGGGCGTGCGACCCGTTCGACTGCAACGACAACTACTTCGACTGCCTCTGCGAAGTCGAGAAATACGAGGAGGTGTAGGCGATGACCCGATACGGAATGGCCATCGACCTCAACAGGTGCATCGGCTGCCACACGTGCTCGGTGGCCTGCAAGATGGCGAACAACCTGCCGAAAAACATGTGGTGGAACCGCGTCATGACCAACGACGGCTACACAATCGACAGCGCGAGGACCGCATGGCCCCAGGGAATGCTGGAGTTCACCCCCGTCGCCTGCCAACATTGCGAGAACCCCGCGTGTGTGAAGGTGTGCCCGGTGGGCGCCACCTACAAGGACCCGGATACCGGCATCGTGCGCCAGGACGCCGACAAGTGCATCGGCTGCCGCATGTGCATGAGCGCCTGCCCCTACAACGGCGTGCGCTCCTTCAACTGGGAAGAACCGGCCGCCTACTACGACTTCGCTGTGGGCGACAGCGACGCGCCCGAGCATCAAAAGCACACGGTGGAGAAGTGCACCTTCTGCTACCAGCGCACCTCCCAGGGGGAAGAGCCTGCGTGCATGCACCTCTGCCCCGAGCGCGCCCGCTATTGGGGAGACCTGGACGACCCGGAGTCCGCGGTGAGCCGCGCCATCGAGGGCCGCAGCTACCAGCTGCTCCTGGAGGAGATGGGCACAAAGCCCTCGGTGTACTACCTGGTGTAACCTCTCTGCCCCGTTGTCATCCTGAGCGGAGCGAAGGATCTTCCGCCCGCGACTGGGAACGGGCCTCGCTCGCGCTCGGGGTGGCGAGGGAAAACCTCGATCTTTAAGGAGAAACTCCTATGACTGAAAACGTTTCGGCGGCGAAGGCCGTCGCGGCCCCGCCGGTCAAGAAGGGCGGCGCGGGGCTGAACATCGCGATCGTCGTGAGCGCGGTGGTGGCCATCATCGGCATCGTCCTGTGGGCCATGCAGCTCTCGGGCGGCATGGTGCAGACGGCCATGCGCAACCTGGACTCGTGGGGCCTGTACATCACGGGCTTCATGTTCTTCGTCGGTTTGTCCGCCGGCGGCCTCATCATCTCGTCGGTGCCGAAGGCGTTCGGCATCCAGGGCTTCGGCGGCATCTCCAAGGTGGCCGTCATGACCTCCATCGCGGCGACCGTCGCGGCCATCGGCCTGGTGGTCGTCGACCTCGGGCAGCCCTTCCGGGTCTGGGAGCTGTTCGTCTACTCGAACCTCGGCAGCCCGCTCATGTGGGACATCATCGTGCTCGGCACCTACCTCATCCTCTCCTGCGTGTACCTCTGGGCCCAGGTTCAGGCCGAGAAGGGCAAGGTCAGCCACGTGGCGCTGCGCGTAATCTCGGTCGTCGCGCTCGTGTGCGCCGTCATGGTCCACTCCGTGACCGCGTGGATCTTCGGCCTGCAGCAGTCCCACGAGATGTGGTACACCGCCCTGCTGGCCCCCTGGTTCGTCTCCTCCGCCCTCGTCTGCGGCACCGGCCTCGTTATGGCCACCGTCATCGCCCTGCGCGCCGCCGGCTACCTGAAGCTCGACCAGGCCTACCTCGTCAAGCTTGCGAAGCTGCTCGCGGTGTTCCTGCTGGTTGACCTCTACTTCTTCGGCTGCGACCTGCTCACCGAGGCCTTCCCGGCCGGCTCCGACCTGGCCGTGGTGGACATGCTGGTCTCCGGCCCGCTGGCCCCGTTCTTCTGGGTCGAGGTGATCGGCTGCATCGTCGCCGCCGTCATCTGCCTGGTGCCCGGCCTGCGCACGAACCCCTTGCTGGTGGTGGCCTCCCTGCTCGCCATCGCCGCCATCTTCTGCAAGCGCGTGCAGCTCTTGGTGGGCGGCTTCCAGGTCCCCAACATCGACATGGCCTGGGTCAACAACCCCATGGCCATCACCGGCGCCGAAAACGGCGTCCTCCAGGCCTACCAGGGCATGGTCTACTGGCCGACGCCCCTGGAGTTCGGCGTTACCCTGGGTGTGGTCGCCCTCGGCTTCCTGGTCTTCTTCCTGGGCCTCAAGTTCCTGCCCTTGAAGCCTCAGGACCAGGAGTAACCTCCGGGCCGCGAAGATCCTTCGACTCCGGCTTCGCCTCCGCTCAGGATGACAGCAGAAGGAGAGGCCGGAGTGCCATATCGAACCTTTATGGGAGGCCCCGGGACCGAAAACCCCGTCGATCCCCACGGGCGGCGACCTCCGGGGACCCAAACCCCCTCGTCCCCCACGGCGTTGTGGGGGACGGCCGCATTCTTGATCCCCAATGCGCGCAAGTTGCCCTACTCGGGATCGAAAACCCCGTCAAGCCCCAAAGTTAGCCACAGCTTCGTGGGGATCGACGGCATTCTTGGTCCTGGGCGCCCGAGCATTGCCCTCGCGAGGACCGAAAACCCCGCCTCATCCACGGCAGAACGTTGTTTTTCGTGGACAAGGCCGCTGTTTTGATCCCCGATGCTCGCAAGGCAACGCTTCCGGGATCAAGAACTCCGCCTCATCCACCGTATGCCTTCAGCTCAGGTGGACGAGGCGGGGTTTTCGGTCCTCGGGGAGACTCATGCAACGTGAAGCCTCCTGGTTGATTCGAATTTCGGTCGGCTCCTACGCGAAGATCTTCATCTCCGGCTTCACGAGGGCGTCCGTGGGGGCGTCGGCGTAGTCGGACAGGCGGGCGCACTTGATGGCCGGGCTGTCGTAGGTGTTGTAGTAGTAGGTGCCGGTGGCCGCGCTGAAGCAGTCCGAGAACAGCGTTTTCTCGAAGGTGCCGTCGGCCATCGCGGCCATGCCTTCAGTGAACGAGACGCTGCCGAGCGTATGGAACATGCGCGCTACGTTCTCGGCCTCAGTGGCCTTTTGCGGATGGAAGGTGTTCACAAACGCCGCCTTCACGAAGCGCGAGGTGGAGTAGGGGTCGCCGGGGATGCCCCGCATGGTGGCGCCCGTGCCGAAGGGCTTCAGGGTGTCGCCGCGCCATTGGATGTCCCCCGGCCAGCTGCCGCTGCAGCACATGTAGTTGCGCAGGTTCTCCATGTGCCAGTCGAAGGGCGGTTGATTGGTCAGCACATCCACGGTGTCGTCGTAAATGTGCATGCCGTCCGCCTTGTACTCGATGACGATGCTGCGTTTCGCATCCGCGATCATCCAGTGCAGCATCCCGATGCCCATTTCGGGCGAAGGAGCCTTCGCAACGATGGCGGTGTTCTTCAGGGCTGCTTCCGCTTCGTCAACCGTGGAGAAGTTCGCGGCAATCCAGGCGGGCACTTCGAAGGCAGCCACATTGGTCTTGCCGTCGATGGGCCCCTCCTCGAACTGCGCATAACCGGGGAAGTTCAGGCCTCCCACGGCCAAGCCCGCCTCGTTTCCGCAGTTGAAGTACAGCGGGTAGCCGTCGTATTCGATGCCCATGCCAATACAGGCGTACTTCGTGGTCTGCGTACCCAGGAACTGCTGGTGCAGCTGATAGCCCTTGGGCATGATGATGGGGAATTCCCCGTAGTCCTCATTCCAGTCAAGATTGCGGCCCCAGAACAGATGGCCGGCGGTGTCGGTGAAACGTACTCCTGTACACATGGCTCGCTCCTTCTTCAGCGGGAAGATATTGGGAACATAAGCCCCCGCTGGGCGGTGTGGGTTCGGGAAGACCGCATTGTTTCCGAACGGACGAGTTGCTAAGGGTGCCTTGTGGATCGGAACGACTGATTGCCGGGACGAGACGGCGGCTTCTGCGCAGGCGCTAAGTTGACGGCCTGGGCGTCAGGCCATTGGGCGGGCGCAGGCTATTGGGCGTCAGCCAGATAATTCTGCAGCCATTCTTCGAAGCACAGGCCGCTTTCGGTGATGGCGGGGGCGAACTCGCGGCCCACGTAGCGGTAGTGCCAGGGCTCGTAGCCGATGCCGGTGACGGCGCTCTTGTCGGTGGGATAGCGCAGGATGAAGCCGAACTCGGCGCAATGGGCGATGAGCCACTGCTGCGTTTCGGTGTTTTCCTGGGCTTCGTCCAGCTCGGTGTAGTCCTGGTCGATGAGATCCACCGCCAGCCCTGCCTGGTGCTCGCTCGCGCCGGGGCGCGCCACCCAGAACGCCGCCTCTTTTTCGGCAGCTTCGCCTTCCAGGCCCTCTTCGGTTTCGCAGCGCTCCACACGGTTGGCGAACAGCTGCTGTTGGTATTCATAGGGGCGGAACGCCGAGCAGATGACCGGGGGGACGCCGGCGGCTTCGGCCGCTTCCAGCAGTGCCATGAGGTCGGCATATACGCGCGAGTCAATGGTCTGCCCCTTTTGTGGCAAATCTGTCAGCTGCGGGGGCTCATAGCTGGGGTCGAGCGGGTGCTCGCCGTTGATGAGTTGCAGGTTCCAGGGAAGATCTGCCAGAGTGAGTGGGGCGGGCTCGGCGGCAGGGTCGGCAGGGTTGGCGGGGTCGGTGACGGGTTCTGTTGCGGCGCTCGCCGTCGTAGGGTCGCCGGCGGCAGAAGCTGATGCGGGGTCCTCGGCTGGTGCCGACTGGCTGTTCGGGTTGCCTTTGAGGGCGCTACCCACTGCCAGCACCGCAACGGCGCCCCCGGCGATTGCCAGAAACTCGCGACGCGAGAAAATATGTTGCCAGGCGTCCGTGGCCAGCGCCTCCTGTTCCGAATCTTCATAAAAGGAAGCGTCCATAATAGCGCCGCTCCTTTGTCGTGCTGCCGGGTTTTGGCGAAAAGACGCACAGCCGATACATTCCTTAAGCAGGGCGCCGGGCGCCGTATAATTGCCCCATGAGCGAAACTCCCGACAACCAGCAGCCCGCGAATGACGCGCCCGCTGCGGCGCCGACCCTGCGGCCCTCCAAGACCAAATCGCGCTACGACTTCGGCGTGGTGAGCATGGCCACCCGCAAATCGATGCAGGGCAACAAACGGCGCGATACCAAGCCGGAGGTAAAGGTGCGCCAGATGCTGCGGGAGATGGGCTTCACCGGCTACCGGGTGGACTGGGGGAAGGCGCCGGGCCGGCCGGATGTGGCGTTTGTGGGGCGCAAGCTGGCCATTTTCGTGATGGGCTGCTTCTGGCATCGCTGCCCGGAGTGTCAGATGTCCGTTCCGAAGAAAAATGTGGAGTACTGGGAGGCGAAGTTCGCCCGCAACGTGGAGCGGGATGCGCGGAACCTGGAAGCGCTCGAGGCGGCCGGCTGGAAAGTGCTGGTGCTCTGGGAGCATCAGCTGAAAAAGAAGCAGCTGGAAGAAACCCGCCGCACCCTCTACGAATTCGTCCGCCGCGAAAGCGATCCCCCGTACGAGGACGCTAACCTGTAGCAGTACAACGTGCAGAGTGCGCCTGACGCGTCTACCGGGCGCGGTAGGCGTACCAGTAGGCCAGGCCGACGATGGCGCCGCCCACGATGTTGCCAATGGTGGCAAGCGCGATGTTGTATACGATGCCGCCCAGGCCGATGGCGCCCGCAGCGCCGAAGCCGGCCAGGTTCAGCGCGAAGCCCATGGGCAGGAAGAACATGTTGGCAACGCAGTGCTCGAAGCCGCAAGCCACGAAAGCCGAAATGGGCAGCAGGATGCCGATCACCTTGTCGGTGGTGGACTTCGCGCCGAAGCCGATCCACACCGCCAGGCACACGAAGATGTTGCAGGCAATGGCCTTGAAGAACAGCGTCAGCGGATCGAGCGCCACCTTGCCGGCGGCAATAGAGACGAAGGCCTCCCCCACCGCACCGCCGTTCATAGCCTGGAGGCCGCCCAGGAACATGAGCGCCACCGCGAACAGCGAGCCCGCGCAGTTGCCCAACCACACGATGGCCCAGCTGCGCAGCATGCCGCCCCAGGAAATCTTGCCGGAAGCTTTGCCGCACACCATAAGAATGTTGCCGGTGAAAAGCTCGGCGCCGCAACAGAGCACCAGCACCAGGCCCAAGCAGAAGCAGATGCCTCCCACCAGCCGCTGCACGCCGAACGGCAGCGTGGGATCACCCAGAAACGTGCCGAAGAACGTGGCGCCGAAACCGATGAACGCACCAGCGAGCATGGCGGACACAAAACAGCGGCCAAACGGCAGAGCGGCCTTCGTTTCCGCCAGCTTCTCGGTCTTAGCCTCGATGGCGGCGGGGGCCAGCGCGTCGGGGCTCGCAATGGCAAGGTCTTCCTTGGTGATAGTCACGGGGCTCCTTCCGAAGTGTTTCCTACCATTAAAGACTACCATCCGCCCCCGTCGCTTGCCCACCAGCGTCAGCGGCCTCTACGAAACGGCCATGCACTATCATAGGCGCCAAACAACAACGCAGAAGGAGACGCCATGGCAACCCTGACCGTTCGCAAGACCACCGCCCAAGACTACCCGGCCGTGCTTGATTTCTACACGCGCATGATCGACGAAATGGCCGGCACCGATTTCGATGTGCTGTGGAAGCACGACGAGCACCCCTCCCACGCGTTCCTGAAGGAGTCGACCGAAGCCGGCTACACGTACCTGGGCTTTGCCGAAGACGGTCATATCGCGAGCGCCCTGGTGGTGGATCGCGCGCCGGCGGAAGGCTACGAGAAAGTCGACTGGCAGGTGGATGCGCCGATGGAAGAAGTGGGCATCGTCCACGTCGTGGCCACGCTGCCCGCCTACCACGGCAACGGCTTCGCCCGCCAGCTGATGGAGGCCGCCATTGCTGCCAGCCGCGCCGACGGCCTGAAGGTCCTGCGACTGGATACCTTCGTGGACAACGTGCGCTCCCACGGCCTGTACGAGAAGCTGGGCTTCACCATGGTGGGCACGTACCCCATCTTCTACGATGACCTGGGCACCGTACAGCTGGACATGTTCGAACTGGCGCTGTAACCGGGAGATCCTTCGACTCCGGGCTACGCCCTCCGCTCAGGATGACAACAAGTAGCGGCCGCGCCGGGAGGGGCTGTTTCCGGACACTCTGGGCGCCCCGCCAAAGATCGCGATAGTTAAAGAAGGGACCCGATTTGCAGGGTATCGCAAATCGGGTCCCTTCGAGTTGTCTGCAAATCTTTGCGTCCCTTCCTTAATCGCGATCGACGCGGGATCAGCGAACAGCGTGGCCGGAAACAGCCCCTCCCGGCACGGCCGCGGGCAGGCTACTTTTCGCTGCTGAGGTTGATGGCCTTTGCGGGGCAGTGTTCTCTGCAGTCGAGGCACAGGGTGCAGTCTTCCATGGCGTGGCCGTCGGCGGTGGGGGCCGTCAGGTCCTCGGGGCACACGGTGGCGCACACGTCACAGCCGGAATTGTGCAGGCAGGTGCCCTTGTTCACGCGGATGCCCGGCAGGAACTTGAAGCGGGCGCGCGCCTTCGCCATGAGGCCGAAGAAGAAGCCAAGCGGGCAAATGGCCGAGCACCAGCGGCGCAGCAGGAACAGCTCGGCGAAGAGCATGGCGGGGAACAAGATGAGCTCCCAGCCCGGCTGCCACGTGACGAACAGGCGGCTGACGGCGAACAGCGTGCCGAAGGTGAGGCCGATGGGGCAGAACAGGCAGAACACCGGGAAGTGCACGATGAAGGACACCACCAGAAGCACCGTCAGCACGATGGCCTGAGCGGCCAGGTTGTTGGAGGTGCGGGAAGCAGTCGGCCGTCCGCCACGGGATCTCTCCACTGCGGCGCTATGCGCCTCCGGTCGAGATGACGTGGGGGTTGGCGCTTCGGTCACTTCGGTCGAGATGACGTAAGGGTCGGAGGAAGGTCCTTCGCTCAGGATGACATCGGGTTTGGAGGAATCGGCATTCTTGGAACATCCGGGGCAGGTGCCGGTACGGCCGGTGAGGCCTCGGGGGGTGCGGCCGCCGAAGATGTTCTTCAGCAGGCTGGTGGGGCATACCCACGAGCAGAACACGCGGCCCAGCAAAAACACCACGGCCAGCACAACAAGCACGCCGGGCAGCAGCCCCCAGGGCACCGACCCGCTGGCCACGGTCAGCTCGGCGAAGCCCACCGGGCACAGGGCGCACAGGGTGCCAATCGGCACGTGGGCGAAGGTGCAGACGAACACCGCCACCAGCACCGCAAGCGCAACGGCAATGCGCAGATACCGCATCTTATTCATGGCAGGCCCCCTTCAGCTGCTCCCCCGACACCTGTTCCGTCGCGACAAGCCCGCCGCAGCATGCAAGGCCCCTCATCGCGAGCCCCCTTCCGCGCGCAGGTTCCGGCCGGCTTCCAGCTGCTCGGTGGTAATGGCGCCGTCCAGGGCGGCGGCCGCGCTCTCGCGGCTCACCACGTAGATGCCCTTCTCGGCCACCGTCGAGTTGTAAGCGCGCAGTGACGCCGCCGGGCATTCGAACTCGCATGCGCCGCAGCCGTCGCACAAATCGTCGTTCACCACGGGCCGGCCCCGGTCGTCAAGCACGATGGCCCCCTCCACCGGGCAGGCGTCCACGCACACCGTGCAGCCCTGCCATTGCCAGGCAACGCAGGCATCGCTGATCACCTTCGCCACGCCAATGTTGTCAGCACTGGGAACGTCCCAGGTCAGCGCCCCGGTGGGGCACACCTCGACGCACTTCATGCAGAAATCGCAGAAACCGTCCTTATACAGCAGCTCGGGCGTTTCCACCGTGGGAAAGTCCAGACTCAACGGTCGGGGCTGGATGAGGTTGTAAGGGCACGCCTGCGCGCAGCGCTGGCAGCGGTCGCACTTCGCCAAAAGTGCGCTCTCGCTTTCCGCCCCCGGCGGCCGCAGGTACACCGCATGGGCCGATTCGCGGGCGAAAGCGCCCAGGCCTCCGGCTCCCACCATCACCGCGGCAGCGGCACCGGCCGCGCAGAACTGCCGCCGGCTCACGCCCGTCTTCGGTTTGCGCCCGCTCTCGGGCGCCACGTTGGTCTCGCTCATCGCTTCCCCTCAAACACACGGCCGGACGCCAAAGCGAACCGGCCCTTCTCCCGTGAAAAACCCGGCTAGTCTTCCAGCATCTCGTCCAGAAGCTGGCCGTCATCAGCCAAAAACGCGGCGGTGAACTGGGCCAGGTGAGCATAGAAGCCCTCGCCCACCGCCGTCTTCAAGTCCACGCAGAACCGGTCGACCCAGTTCAGCAGATGCCCCTGCAGAAAATCCCGCTGCTGGGCGACCGCTTCCGTAGCCGCCGCTTCGTCGCCTTTCCGCAGCAGCGCCGCCGCGCGGTCCGCCAGCGTGGCCATGAAGGCCAGCTCCACCGCCAGGTGATCTTCCGGCTCCTTGAACGCCGGGTCCTTCGCCAGCTGCTGCTCGCGCAAAACGCGCACCACCTGACCGTGGGCCTCCTGCATCATGATGCCGCGATCGGAGGTGTACACCGACTCGTAGGGAAACGCGTGGCGCGCCGTCAGGGGCCCCATGCCGTAGAACACGCGGTCAAACTCCACCGCCAGCTGTTCGATGGCCGCCTCGTCGGCGCCGGAAAGGGCCGCCTTCATGCCCGCCAGGCTCTCCTCGAGCGCCGGCGTCCCTTCCAGCGAGAACTCGTCGGCAAGCTCGGCGGCGAACACCGCGTCCACTTCGCTGCCAAAAGCGCGGGACAGCACCTTGTACACGTTGGCGCGGCTCTCCATGAACGCGCCGATCTCCTCCAAAGACACGCTCTCAACTGCTTCGGCCATGAGGACTCCTCCCACTCGTCTAAGACAATCAACCGTCTGACTTGTCTTCCTGATTTGCCCGCGGAAACGATCGAGGTGACAAATCAGACGGTTGGTTGTCTGGTTTTCGCGGACCCGGGCGGGGCGGCCAACCATGAGCTGGTCGGCCCGCCCGGGCACTCGCATCGGGTAACGAAACTAGAAGACGTAGATCAGCTGCTCCACCGAAGTGGCCACGCCGTACATGATCACGCGCAGCGCCACGTTGCCCACCAGCAGGCACACGAACGCCATCCACAGCGGCGCGGAAACGCCCAGGCCAGCCGTAGCAGGAGCCGCCGCCGTACCGTCAGCGCCCACCGAGGCAACGGCAACCGAGCCGCCCTTCCCCGCCGAGCGCAGCGCCACGAACGCCAGCACCAGCGGAATCACGACGCCCAGCACCACAACTCCCAGCCAGAACGGCATCGCCAGGCTGCCGGAGAAGAGCAGGTCCACAGAACGGGACGGATCGGGGTGCGGCGCCATGCCAATCCAAGCCACGTAGGCCAGCGACACCACCGCGGAAACCACCACGCCCACCAGCGCCAGCTTCGCCGCGAAGCCGGTCTCGGCACCGTCGCCCTTGCCGGCCACGAAAGCAGCACCGAACGCGAAGCCCATCCCCAGGCCGGTGCCCAGGTACATGAGCGGCATGAGGAAGCTGTCCCACGCGGGGCGCGCCGCCATCATGAAGGAAGTGCCCGCCACCAGCGGCAGCACCAGGCCGGCAACCATGCCCAGGATGCCGATCACCTTAGTCGGCTTCGGGTAATCCTTCCGCGACAGAATGGCGTACACAAGCGCCATCACCGCCGCGAAGCCCACCGCGAACAGCTCGCGGGAGAAGCTGGAGGTGGGGTTGCCCAGAATGTAGAGGGCGCGGTCGATGTGATCCAGGTGGAACGCCGACGCGCAACCGCCAATCACCAGCAGCACCAGCGCGCAGATTGCCAGCACCGAGCGCGACTTCTTAAACACGCCCTTGATCTCGCCGACACCTAAGAAAACCAGGATGCCGGAGGATACGCCCAACAGGACGCTGAAAATGAGCAGAGGCCATTGCACCGCCATGGGTTACTCACCACCCTTCCATTCGCATTTGTCCAGACCGAAGGTGACCGACGGCGCATTGCCCACATCGATCAGCTTGTGGGTCTTCTTCGCGGCGATCATCTTGGACACGTCCGAATTCGGGTCGTCCAGATCGCCGAACAGGCGGGCCTGACCGGGGCAGTGGCGCACGCACGCCGGCTTCTGGCCGTTGTCCACCAAGTGCGCGCACAGGGTGCACTTCTCGATGGCTCCCTTGTCCTTGCCGGTGTCGTAGGTGCGCACGCCGTAGGGGCAGGCCATCACGCAGTACTGGCAGCCGACGCACTTGGAGTGGTCCACCAGCACAATGCCGTCCTCGCGCTTGTAGCTGGCGCCGGTGGGGCACACGGAAACGCACTGGGGGTTCTCGCAATGCTGGCAGGCCACCGGCAGGTAGTACATCTCAAGATCGGGGTAGTTTCCGGAGGGGCCAATGGTCAGCACCTTGCTGTAGAAGGTGCCCAAACCTACGTTGTTCTCTTGCTTGCAGACAACGGCACAGGAATGGCACCCGATGCAGCTGTCCAGGTCAATCGCCATAGTGTAGCGGGTCATGGCCTTACGCCTCCTTCCAAGTCTCAACGGTGGTCACGCCGTTTTCCTGGGTGTCCTGTGCCAGCTGCTCGCGGGTGAGCGGCAGGAACACGCGCAGGTCCTCGCTGGTCATGCAAATGTTGTCCGGCGCCCCCTCTTCCGCTTTGTACACCTTGCACAAACCGCCGAAGTTGTCGGTGCCCACCGCGGGGTCGTAGGGGCCGTTGTTCTCGAACAAGATGTTGCAGTTGGCGTCCAGCGCTCCGTGCAAATCGTCGGTGGCGGCGCGCTCCGGGAACCACCAGTCGTGCTCCACGTGAATGGTGTCCGGCTTGATGGCGTTGGTGAGGTTCGCCCGCTGGCGAATGCGGTCCACATAGGTCTCAATCCAGCACCAATCGTCCTGCTCGATGCCCAGCTTCGCCGCCGTCTCCGGGTTGATGTCCATGGTCGGGAACATGTGCACCTCGCGCATCCACGGGGAGTTGCGGTACTCGGTGTGGAAGAAGGCGTGGCTGCGGCCGCCGGTGATAAGAGTGAAGGGGTACTCCTCCAGAAGGTCGGTGCGGGACACCTTGGTGATGGGCGGCTCGATGTACATGGGCAGAGGTCCGTTGCCATACAGCAGCAGGTCCTCGCTCCACAGCTCCATCTTGCCGTTGTCGCTCTGCGGATGGGCCGGAATCACCTTGCCGTCGGGGGTGGTGGTGCCGGGGAAGCGGTAGACGCTGCCCATCTTGTTGCCGCGGTACATGGTGTTGAAGCCGGGGCGGAAGTCGCTGGTCTTGCGCATGAAGCCGGTCTCGTACTTCGGCGCGTCCTTCACGTCGCGCATCTGCACGCCGGTCACGGAAATGCGGTTGCGGAAGTCCTCGAAGCTCTCGCAGGACAGCTGCGGCGGCAGCGTCTCGGGGCCCTTCACCATGTAATCGAAGAACTCGTACTTGTCCTTCCAGTACATGTCCACATCCATGTACTTCGCGAACTCGAAGCAGATGTCCATGTCGTCCTTCGCCTCGCCCAGCGGCGCGTGGAAGGGCTGACGGATGAGGTAGGTGTGGCTGGTGGGATAGCCGTGGCCGGAGTGGGCCCACTCCACGCGGTCCACTTCGTTGGGGTGCGCCGCCGGCAAAATGATGTCCGCCAGCTCGCCGGAAGGCGTCATGAAGATGTCCACGTTCACGAAGAAGTCCAGGTTCTTGAAGCCCTCGATGATCTCCTTGCCGCCCTCGATGGACAGAATGGGCTCAGAGGTCTGCTGCCAGTAGCCGTAAATCTGGAAGGGGTCGCCCTGGGCCATGGCCTTGGTGGTCACGGCGCCGAAGCCGCCCTGCTGGCCGTAGATCACCTGGCCGCCGGAGTTCTGCACCACTTCGCGCAGCTCGCCGGTGGCGTCGTCCGCCTGCAGGATGTTCTGGTAGCCGGTGTTCTGGCACACGGACAACTTCTTGATGTTCATGGCGGTTTCCTTGCGGCGCTGGCCCATGCGGCCCTCGCGGTTGGGCACCACGTCGAACATGAAGGAGTCGTAGCCAGTCGCGGGCTCGCGGCCGATGTTCTGGCCGCCTACGGTGTCGAAGTTGCCCGCCAGCGCCATCATGATGGTCATGGCCTGGGAAATGCCCGAGGTGTTGATGGAGAACTCCACCTTCTGGCCGCGGGTGAAGCAGGCATGGGGGCTGGCGGCAATGTAGGTGTCGATGGCCTTCTTGATGCGCTCCGGCTCCAGTTCGCAGAACTCGGCGGCGCGCTCGATGGTCCAGGGGGTCACGTGCTCCAGCAGCAGATCCCACGCGGTGCGGTAGGTCTTGCCCATGATCTCGCGGCCCTTGCCGTCGGGGGTGGTGAGCGCCGGCACCGCGTCGGCCACAATGTTGCCGTCCGCGTCCAGCCACTGGAAGGCCTTCGGCCCGCCCACGCCGGCGCTGTTCTGCCAGTCGCCGGACCAGTAGATCAGCTGGTCGTGCGCTTCGTCCCAGGCCGGGTACAGCTCTTCGTTGCCGCCCTCCATCATGTAGGACTGGCGCAGCTGGTAGCCGGTGCCGTTGCCCTCGGCGTCCTTCTCGTCGATGAAGAACGGCGCATTGGTCCAGTAGCGGGCGAAATCGGTGGCACATTTCTCGGAATGCATGATCTCGTTGATGAACGCCAGCACCAGCGCCATGTCGGAACCGGGCCGAATGGGCAGCCACTGGTCCGCCTTAGAAGCGGTGCAGGTGAAGCGGGGGTCGACGCAGATGACCTGCGCGCCGCGCTCCTGGGCCCGTTTCACGGTCAGCCAGTCGTAGTAGCCGCGGCTGCGCTCCTGACGGCACCAGATAAGAATGCAGTCGGTGTTGTTGCCATCCCAGCCGGTGTACTGGGTCTCGTCGCCGTACAGGCGCTGGCTGGTGAAGTAGCTGCCTACCCAGCACAGGTTGCCCACGCCGAAGGTGGCGGTGGAGCCCAGCTCCAGCCACAGCTTGTTGATGGCCTGGAACTGCAACATGTCGCGGCCGGTGCCGTACTGGTGGGCAATGGTGTGCCAGCCGTACTTCTCGCCAATCTCGGTAAAGCGGTCGGCGGCCTCTTGGTAGGCCTCTTCCCAGGTGATGCGCTTCCATTGGCCCGAGCCCTTCTCGCCCACGCGCTTCTGCGGGTAGCGAATGCGGGTGGGGTTGTACAGCTCCTGCGGAATGGCGAAGGCGCGGCCGCACAGCGTTCCCTCGCTGAACAGGTCCGGGTTGCCCTCGATCTTGGTCAGGCGGCCGTCTTCAACGGTGCCCAGCAGCGCGCAGCGGCCGTAGCACTGACGGCAGGCGCTGGGGATGACCTTGACGTCGCCAGATGCGGCCGGGGCCTCCCCCGCCGGGTCATCGGCGAAGGCCGCCTCGGCGCTTCCCAGCACCAAAGCCGAAGCCGAGGCCACAGCGCTGGCTTTCAGGAAGTCGCGGCGGTTAAGCTTCAAAGACATGCTCCTCATCCTCTCTTTCCTCCTCATTTCCTCTTCCTTGCTAGTTGCTTAGCATGCTTATTGTTAGCTATGCAACTATTACGACGGCAATAGTAGCATAGGCAACAATTAGGAAACAAGAGCGAAAGGAGCTCTTGAATTATTCAATTTTGAGGATAGAGAAAGGAGCGGCCCTTAGGCCTCCGGGCCCGTCGTGGCCTGAGCGTTTTTCCGCACCTGCTGCAGCACGTCGAAGAAGACCGCCAGGTCGGCGTCGGAAATGCCGGCCGCCAATTGATCGGAGCGGGCCGAGACCACCGGGTCGATCTCCTGCAGAAGCGCAGTGGCCTCCGGCGTGTTCTCGATGATGTTGGCGCGACGGTCGTGGGGGCTGGCGGTGCGCTTCACTAATCCGCGGCTGACCAGACGATCTAGCATGCGCGCCACCGTGGCCGGCTCTTTGCGCACGTAATCGGCCAGCTCGCGCTGCGACATGGCACCATTCTCTTCCAGCTGGTTCATGATGTTCCACTGCCCGCTGGTGAGGCCGAAGGGGGCAAGGGTAAGGTCGAGGCTGCGCGCGAGCGCCTTCTGCGCCATGTACACCTGAAATCCGATGTATTCGCGGTGGCGAAGCTTATCCACGATGCGACCTTTCCTCGAAGGAGCTGCGTTCGCCCCTGCCGCCCAAAGGACAGCGGAAGCGAATCCGGTTGCATCTTAATGGAGAACCGTCCAAAACCCACCCAGGCGGCGGAATTCCGCGCAAAGGCCGTGGTCAAAGGCGAAGCAGGTTGCGGAAGGCCGGGCGTCTTCCCGGCAACACGAAAGCCCTAGCCGCCGTAGCCGTCCTTAAAGGATTGCCGCAGGCTCTCCACGAAGGGCGCAATCATGGGCGAAGCTCCCTTCGCCGGCGAGAACACTCCCAGGGTCAGCAGCAATCGGTCGTCTTCCAGCGGCACCCGCACCGCTTCGGCATTCTGCATGGGCACGCCGAAGGAGGGAGTGCGCTGCGCCAGCAGAATGGCGGTGTCCGGGTCGCCCGTGATGTACTCGTAGGCCGAAGCGGCCGGCACCAGCTTGGTGGAAACCGACACCCCCGCCTTCGCCAACTGCTTTTCCAACTGCGACCAGCCGCTGGTGAACCGCGGCCCCACCAGGCGGATGATGGTGCGCCCCTCCAGGTCGTCCAGCGTGATGGACTGCCGCGCCGCCAACGGGTTGTCCCGCCGCACAATGGCGTCCAGCGGAACCCGGTAGATTTCCTCCAACGTCAGCTGATCGCTGTCGGGAATATGCTCGAGCAGTTCATCGGTGGCGTACAGGACAACGCAGTCCGCCTCGCCGCTTCGCACCATTTCAATGTTGTCCTCCACCACCGTGGATTCACAGGGGATGAAGATGGGCAGGCGCCCCACTCCCTTTTCCTTGCAGTATTCGAACGTTCGCGAAACCAGCGGGAAATCTAGCGGGTTGTCCAGGATGCCCGCTACCGTCAACGGCTTTTCCTCGTCCTCCATCTGGGCGAACAGGTTCGTCAGCTCTTCATAGCGGGAATACAGGTCGGCGGCCTGCTCCAGAAACACGGCCCCCTTCGCCGTCAGCTTTACCGACGTGCGGCCCCGGTCGAACAGCTGGATACGATGATGCTTCTCCAGCTCGGCAATGTGCTTGCTCAGCGCCGACTGGGACACGTGCAGCCGTTCAGCGGCGGCATGGAAATTCAGCTCTTCCGCCAGTACCAAAAACTCGCCGTAGTATTCGATGTGCATTGGCCACCCCCTTCTTCCATTATAGCCCAGCCGCTAAATCGCCCGGTTCCGACAAGCCAACAAGCGCGCCCTTTGGATTCGAAATCAGAATCGGGTATCCGAAACGGAATCAGCGCTCCAGAGGGAATCGGCCCCCGGGTTTTCGCCGCGCGACACCCTTTCAGCGCCCCGTAGGATGTGCCTCGATCCCGAAATTGGGAGCAGAGAGAGAAAGAGGAGGCACAATGAAGAGAGCATTTCTGACTCGTCGCTCGTTCATGAAGCTTTCGGCGGCCACCGTGGCAGCTACTGCCGTGGCCGGAAGCATCGGGGGCGCCGGATTGGCCGTCGCAGACGAAACGGCAACCGGACAGGGCGGCATCAAGCGCGTGCGCACCTGCTGCCGCGGCTGCGGCAAAATGGAATGCGGCGTGTGGGTGACCGTGGAAAACGGCCGCGCCGTGAAGGTGGAAGGCGACACCAGCTGCCTTGCGTCCGGCGGCAACTGCTGCGCCAAGTCCCAGTCGTCCATCCAGGCGGCCTATCATCCCGACCGCATCCTGCACCCCATGAAGCGTGTCAACGCCAAGGACGCTTCTCAGCCGGAGTGGCAGCGCATCAGCTGGGACGAGGCCTACAAGACCATGGCCCAGAAGTATCAGGAGCTCATCGACAAGTACGACGGTCCCACCATCATGATGATGTCCGGCACCTCCCGCTGCTGGTGCATGGCGGCCTACGGCGTGTTCCCGGTTCTGTTCAGGAGCCCCAACCGCCTGACCCCCTACCAGGTGTGCAAGGGCCCGCGCCACTTCGCCACGCTGATGAACAGCGCCTACGCCTTCAGCTGGCAGGCCACCGTCGACCAGCCGCGCGTGATGGTGCGCTGGGGCGGCTCCACCGAGATGTCCAACTACGACGACTCCTGCCGCATGACCGTCGACGCTGCCAAGAACGCCGATGAGTTCATCACCGTGGACCCGCGCCTCACCAACCTGGGCCGCGAGTCTACCATCTGGCAGAACCTCTATCCCCAGACCGACGCTGCCCTGGCCCTCGCCTGGATGAACGTCATCATCGAACGTGACCTCTACGACGTCCCCTTCGTGAAGAAGTGGACCGACGCCCCCTTCCTGGTAGTGGAAGACATGGAGCCCACCCCCGGCCCCTTCGGCGCGAAATTCCAGGCCGGCACCTTCCAGACGCAGACGCGCCTTCTGAAGGAATCCGACCTCAAGGAAGACGGCAGCCCCTTCCGCATGATGTGCTGGGACAAGCTGGGCGACCGCATCACCTTCTACGATGCCCAAACCGGCACCTGGGAAGGCCAGACGTGGGAGATGAAGCTCGACGGCAAGGTGCCCGAGCAGAAGGGTATTTTCCCGGGCGTGTCGCAGGGCTTCCTGCCCAATCAGTCCGGCTTCGGCCAGGAAGACGGCTTTGCCGTCGAGATTGATCCCGCCCTCGACGGCACCTACGAGGTGACGCTGAAGGACGGCTCCACGCATCAGGTCAGCCCCGTTTGGGAGCACTTCCGCGCCCGCTGCGCCGAGTACGAGCCCGCTAAGGCTTCTGCCATCACCGGAATTTCTGCCGAGGAAATCGAGAAGGCCGCTGTCACGTACGCCACCCGCATCGATCCCGATAGCGGCTACGGCAACGGCGGCATCGGCTACATGCTGGCCATCGAGCACGGCTGCAACGCCATCCAGAACTCCCGCGCGCTGGACTGCCTGGTGGGCATCACCGGCAACTGGGACACCCCGGCCGGCAACCGCGGCGGCACCACGTCGTTCTTGACGGGCCCGCAGGTGAACTTCGGCGGCAACATGAACATGGGCGGCACCGAGCCGCTGGACGAGGCCACCCTGGCCAAGCTTTCCGGCATTGAGGACTTCCCCGTCATGCACTGGTGGCAGTACTGGGCCGACGCGAACGCCTGCTACGAGCAGATCGTCACCTCCGACCCCTACCCCATCCGCGGCGGTATCGCCCAGTCCGGCGACTTCATGAACATGGCGAACTCCCTGTTCAACTACGATTCGCTTGCCTCTCTCGACTTCCTGGCGGTCCAGGACTTCTGGCACACGCCCCTGGTCGACGTGGCGGACATCGTCACCCCCTGCGCCCACTGGCTCGAGGCCAACGGCACCCGTCCCTCCCAGGGATCGTCCGGCGCCATGGGCCTGAACGTGCAGTGCGTCGAGCGCCCCGGCGAAGTGGAGTACGACCCCATCTTCAACATCAAGCTCTACGAGGCGATGGGCGTGCCCTTCTCCGCCGATCCGGAAAACCCCTGGCCCACCGAACAGGAGTACTGCGACTGGTTCGTCAAGGCCTCCGGCAAGACCTGGGACGAACTGGCTGATGAATTCCAGAAGAACGGCTGGTGGGACTGCAAGACAATGACGATGAAGTCCCTGGAAGGCGATCCGGACGGCTGGCTGGAAGCCGGCGGCACCTGGGGCCTGTACCGCCGCTACGAGCTGGGCATGCTGCGCCCCGACGGACTGCCGGGCATGCAGACCCCCACGGGAAAGATGGAGCTGTGGAACACCACCATGGAGACCTTCTTCCCCGACGAGAGCGACATTCTGCCCAACTACTTCGCCGCGCCGCTGGGCCGCGAGAAGAGCCCGGAGCTTGCCGAGGAGCTGCCGTTCATTTGCAACACCGGCCGCCGCATCCCGGTTTACTTCCACAGCGAGCACCGGCAGCTGCCCTGGTGCCGCGAGCAATGGCCGGTGCCCCGCGTGGAGATTCACCCCGACGATGCGAAGGAATACGGCATCGAGCAGGGCGACTGGGTGTGGATCGAGAACGAGAACGGCAAGATTCGCCAGGTGGCGGACATCTATGCCGGCATCGAGCCGGGCGTGATCAACTGCGAGCACCAGTGGTGGTACCCGGAGCTGAACCAGCGCGGCCACGGCTTCGAGCTCTCCGGCGTGAACTGCCTGGTGTACCGCGATGTGCGCGACCGCCACAGCGCCACCACCTACCTGCGCGCCTACCCGGTGAAGATCTACAAGGCCACCCCCGAGAACTCGCCCTTCGGCAACCCCGTGCCCTGCGGCATCGACGGTACCGAGATTATCCACGACGCGAGCGACCCGCGCCTGAAGGAATGGGCCCAGCTCGTCTATGGGGAAAAGGAGTAAACCATGACCCAGTATTCTATCGTCACCGACCTCAACCGCTGCGTTGGGTGCCTGGGTTGCGTCGTTGCCTGCAAAGTGGTGAACGGCGTGGAGATTGGCAGCTTCTGGAACAAGGTGCTGCGCATCGGCCCCTACGACCGCGCCAATAAGTCCAGCTGGGAGCAGGTGGACATGTACTTCCTGCCGGTGCAGTGCCAGCATTGCCAAGAGCCCGCCTGCGTTGAGGTGTGCCCCACCGAGGCCAGCCACAAGATTGCCGACGGCACCATCCAGATCGACAAGGAGAAGTGCATCGGCTGCCAGTTCTGCGCCATGGCCTGTCCGTATGGCGTGCGCTACCTGAACGAGGAGGAGCGCGTGGTGGAGAAGTGCACCCTCTGCGAGCAGCAGACCGCACAGGGCGCGCTGCCCCAGTGCGTGGCCCAGTGCGGCGCCCGCGCCCGCTTCTTCGGCGATCTGGACGAGGGTCTGGACAGCTTCAAGGGCGCCGGCCGCGTTTCCCTGGAAGGCGATACCGGCTACGACGCAGTGCTCTCCACCTTCACCACCCTGGGCGAGCTGGCGGAGCCCTACACCGAGGCGGATGTGCACCATCTGCCGGACGTGGGCAACAAGCCCAGCTTCGCCTACATCCTGCGCAAAGCGGAATGGAAGGGCAACGAGTAAACGTCCTCGCGAACCTGATGCGACGTCCGCACCTTAGATAACTTCCCGAACACGAGCCCCGGCCAGCTGCACCCCACCCCTTGCAAGCAGCATCTGGCCGGGGCTTTGTTGCATACGCTACAATGCTGCCCGTAGGGCACCAATGCCTAAGGGGGGCTTGATGAACATCGACTATTTCCGCGAATTTCTGCACGTGGCCCAAACGCTGAACATCTCTGAATCGGCCCGGCAGTTGCATCTGTCCCAACCCACGTTGAGCAATCACATGGTTGTGCTGGAGAAGGACCTGGGCGTGAATCTGCTGGTGCGCTCCACGCCCTTGGCGCTCACCTCGGCCGGCCGCGAGCTGGCGAAGGAGGCAACGGCGTTTCTGGAGAGCTACGACAATCTGGTGGAAGCGGTGCAGCAGGCGCAGGAGGGCTACAACGAACTGCGCATAGCCTACGATTACGACATGTCCGCCTGCCACCAGAACGCGTTTGGATTCTTAGGGAAATTCGTCCGCACCTATTACACGAAGGGCTCTATCAACCGTATTCCCGGCGAGTATCCCACCGCCCACGAAGCCCTCGCCACGGGCGAGCTTGACTGCATCGTGCAGGCCTATGCTCCTAAAGAGAGCGATGTGGAAGCAGGCGTGGTGTTCGAACGGCTTCCGCGCCTGGTCTCGAACCGCATGGTGCTCTGGGCGCCGAAAGACCATCCACTTGCCAGCAGGTCTTCTGTCACCTGGGATGATTTGCAAAAAATGACCGGTGACACCCAAGGCGAGAAGAAAATCCACCTGTTCACCGACGAAGGCTTTGCCCGCATCGTGGAATCCCACGGCATTCCCTGCGCCCCCATGGAAGATCGCTACACCCACTCGCTCAGCATGTTCGACCCCCGCAGCGACGTCATCTTTATCATCGACGAGACCTTCTCCAAATACCCCATCTTTTTCACCAATTCCGATCGGGTGTTCATCGAGATCGACGAAGAGGACGCCCGCGACGAGGCCTATCTGGGCTATCTGCCGGACAACATAAGGCCCATCCTGCAGAAGGTGCTCGATTTCCTGCACGAGTCCCAGGAATCCTGAGGCCATAGGGTTTTCCGATACCCCCATCAATCTTTTCGATAGGCGAAGCACACTTCCCGGATACCGCAAGAAAAATATGCATTACTCAGGGAACTATTTCCAATAGGCTTTTCCCTTGAAGGCCTTCCTCCCCCCTTTCTACAATCCTTCGCAAGTTCGGTATGGGACCGGACAGAGAAGGAGGAGAGTATGAAGGAAGATGCTCTGAAACCCGCGATTAGCCGGCGCAGTTTCTTGGGAACCACTGCCGCCGCCTGCGTGGCCGTGGTGGGGGCGGGTGCAGGCGCCACGCTTGCCGCCACCGCCGCCCAGGCCGCCGAGGAGGGCGCGGCTGCCGAGAAGTGGGTGCACGGCAACTGCCGCGGCAACTGCGGCGGCAGCTGCGCGCTGAAGTTCCGCGTGCGCGACGGCCATCTGGTACAGGCGCGTCCCGAGGACGTGCCGCTGGAAAACATTGGTACCCGCGAAGGCTGCGTGCGCGGCATCACCGCTCCGCAGCGCGCCTACACCCCGCGACGCCTGCTGCACCCCATGAAGCGTGCCGAAGGCAGCGCCCGCGGCGCCAACCAATGGGAGATCATCTCTTGGGACGAAGCGCTCAAGACCGTGGCCGACCAGTTCAGCAGCGTGCAATCGCAGTACGGCAACAGCGCCGTGGCCTTCTGCACGGGGTTCGGTTCCAAGAATTGGATCACCGGCACCGGCCACGTGTACACCACCCTCACGCAGGGCCACACCCCCGGCACCTACGGGGTGGGGTTCGAGCGCGCCGTGCAGACGCTGGGCTGCACCCTGTTCGAAACCGGTTCCGACGTGGGCCAGCTGTACATGCAGAATACGAGCGGCCTTTCCCAAACCTGGCACACCGCCAACGACTTCGTTAATTCCGACCTCATCCTCATCTGGGGCTGCAACCCCACCGATGCATGCCGCTCCTATTGGCCTTACATCGTGCAGGCCAAAGAACAGGGTGCGAAGATCTACTGCCTGGACCCCCGCTACAGCCGCTCCGCGTCATTTGCCGACGTGTGGATTCCCATGCGCCCCGGCACCGACGGCGCGCTCATGCTGGCCATCGCCAACTATGCGTGGGACAACGGCCTGGTGGACGAGGACTACTTCGCCAACAAGTCGAACGCGCCGCTGCTCATCAAGGAGGACGGCAGCTACCTCACCCACGCGGATATGGGGCTTGCGCCGTACATGATGTACTACGCCCAGGTGGACATGGAAGTGCCCATCAACCCCGCCTGCGTATGGGACCCGGCCGCTTCCGCGGTGGGCTCGAGCTACGCGGTGGCCAATCCCGCTACCGACTGGGAGGGCGAAGTGACCACCGCCTCCGGCGAGACCATCAAGGTGCGCACCGTTTGGAAGGCCACCCGCGACGCCATTTCCGAATGGACGCTGGAGAAGGCCGCCCAGGAGTGCGACGTGGACCTGGCGCTGATCACCCAGCTAGCACAGGACTACTGCACCGCCAACGCCGCCAGCGTGTGCACCTACGAGGGTCTAGCCCACCACGGCAACTCTTGGCACAACTTCAAGAACCTGGCGCTCATGGCCTCCATCACCGGCAACATCAACAAGCCCGGCGCCTCCATCAATCAGTACACCCAGGGCGGCATGAACGTGACCGGCGTGAACGCCACCCTTAACATGGAAGACCTCACCGTGCCAGACGCCCTGCCCATCGAGGCCATCGGCACGCAGCACCTTCCCGAGATTGCGCTCAGCGGCACGTGGGGTGGCAAAGATTGGCCCATCAAGGCGCTGTACGTGGTGAACAGCAACCCGCTGGCCAGCGACTCCGGCCGCACCGCCATGATCGAGGCCTTCGAGGAAATCGGCTTCGTGGTGACCGCCGACTGGATGTTCACTGACACCTGCCTCTACTCCGACATTGTGCTGCCGGCCGCGAGCACCTACGAGACCACCGACCTGTTCAGCGCCCCCGGCGGCACCTGCCTGCAAGAGGCTTGCATGGAACCGCTCGGCGAGGCGCGCAACGACCTGGACATCTACCGCGGCATCCTCGAGGCCATGGGGCACACCGGCGTGTACACCAAGACCGTGGAGGAATACCTGCGCACCGCGCTCGACACCGACGAGAACCGCGAGAAGCAGCGCGACTACGATTCGCTCATGAGCAACGAGGGCATCTTCCACAACGGCGGCGGCAACTTCTGCTTCACGCTGGCAGAATACAACCCCACCGGACGCACCCAGTTCTACATGGAGAATATTATTCCCCGCTGCAACCACGGCCAGGAGATTCCCGCCTCCTACAAGCTGCCTATGTACGAGAAATGCTTCGAATCCTACGAGGAGAACCCCCTCAAGGCGCAGTACCCGTTCTATTCCGTCAGCTGGCACGACAACTACGCCGGCCACACCATGTTCAACGGCATCCGCTGGCTTGACGAGCTGCGCGAGCCCTACGTGTGGGTGCACGAAGATGCGGCCGCCGAGCGTGGCATTGCCCAGGGCGACCTGGTGAAGGTGTTCAACGACCGCGGGCACGTGGTGCTGAAGTGCGTCACCACCAAGGGCATCCGCAAAGACACGGTGCTCATGCCCCACGGCTTCCAGGCCGACGACTACGTTTCCGGCCACCATCAGGCGCTCACCTCTGCGCAAACCGACCTCGTGACCGCAAACAACTGCTTCTACGACTACCTGTGCCAGGTGGAGAAGTGGGACGGAACCGATGCGCAGAACGCGCCGCTGACCACGGAAGGAGGTGAGCTGTAATGGCTCGCTACGGATTCGCCATCGACACGGTGCGCTGCGTGGGGTGCAACAACTGCTCGCTCACTTGCAAAGTCGAGAACAACCTGCCCAACGAAATTTGGTGGAACCGCGCTATGACCGTGGGCGGCGAAGAGGAGTTCACCGCCGGTGCCGACAGCAACGGCAGCCTGTACCTGGACTATTACACCTTGAGCTGCCAGCACTGCGAGAACCCTGCCTGCGTGAAAGTGTGCCCGGTGGGCGCTACCTGGAAAGACGAGGAAACCGGCATCGTGCGCCAGGACTACGACAAGTGCCTGGGCTGCCGCATGTGCATGGCCGCCTGCCCCTACACCGGCGTTCGCTCCTTCAACTGGGAAGAGCCCGTTTTCGAGCTGGACTTCGCCGTGGGCGACGCCTCGGTGCCGGCGCATGAGAAGCACGCGGTGGAGAAGTGCGTCATGTGCTACCACCGCATCAATGCCGGCGAGCGCCCCGCCTGCGTGGACATCTGCCGCGCCGGCGCCCGCTTCTGGGGAGATTTGGACGACCCGACTTCTGAGGTATCTCAGATCATCGCGAAGCGCGCCCACAAGCAGCTGCTGCCGGAAATGGGCACGAAACCTTCTGTCTACTATCTCGTTTAAGGGGAATGAAACATGACTAGTAACGTTGCTTCGCCGGCTCGTCCCGGCGGCAAGGGATTGACGGTGGCCATTGCCGTCTGTGCCGCATTGGCCCTGGTAGGCGTAGGATTCTGGATGATGCAGCTTTCCGGCGGCCTTATTCAGACCGGCATGCGCAACCTGGACAATTGGGGGCTCTACATCATCAGCTTCATGTGGTTCGTAGGGCTTTCCGCCGGCGGCCTCATCATCTCCTCGGTACCGCGCGTGTTCGGCATCAAGGGCTTCGGCGGTATTTCGAAAATCGCCATCATGACTTCTCTTGCCTGCACCTGCTGCGCGGTGGCCATGATCTTGGTTGACCTGGGCAACCCGCTGCGCGTATGGGAGCTGATCGCGTATTCCAACCTCTCCTCGCCCCTCATGTGGGACGTCCTGGTGATCACCACCTACTTCGTGCTCTCCATCGTGTACCTGGCGCTGACGCTGCGCAACGAAAAGGGCAAGACCTCCGACGCCGCGCTGCGCGTGGTGTCAGCCATCTGCCTGGTAGTGGCGGTGCTCGTGCACACCGTGACCGCTTGGATCATCGGCCTGCAGACCAGCCACGAGCTGTGGAATACGGCGCTCATGGGCCCGTGGTTCGTGTGCTCCGCCCTGGTCAGCGGCACGGCTTTGGTGATCTTCGCCTGCGTGATTCTGCGGAAGGTGGGCTACTTGAAGCTCGAGCAAGCGCACCTGAACAACATGTGCAAGATGCTGGGCGCATTCTGCCTGGTAGATCTGTACTTCTTCGGCTGCGACCTGTTGACCGAGGCCTTCCCCGCCGGTTCCGGTGCCGCCGTTGTCGACATGCTGGTGGCCGGCCCGCTCGCGCCGTTCTTCTGGGCGCAGATCATCCTGTGCGCCGCATGTGCCGTCATCTGCTTCGTGCCGCAGCTGCGCCGCGACGGATTCATGATTGCCGCCGCCGTAATGGCCATGGTCGGCATCTTCTGCAAACGCGTCCAGCTGATTGCCGGTGGCTTCCAGATCCCCAACATCTCGGATGCCTTCTCTCTCACCAGCCACGCCGTACCCAACTTCGAGGGCACACTTGCCCAGGCGTTCAGCGGCATGGTGTACGCCCCCACTGCACTTGAGCTGATTGTCTTTGCCGGCGTGCTGGCGCTGGGCGTCATGATCTTCTTGCTGGGAATCAAGCTGCTGGATTTGAAGCCGAACGAGAAGTCCCACTAAACAATCCGCAGAGGCCTGAACACCAGCGCCTCCCCTCCCTTCATGCCGACGCCCGCCTTCTATAGGCGGGCGTCGGCTTACAGCATTGTAATTCCCGCGCAGTGTGACTGTAAGGTGGGGCTGCCATGATGGCAGCATGAAGATTTCACCTGAAGGAGGTCACCATGTTGGCATTCGCAATCGGCGGCTTCGCCATTTCCGCTTTCTGCGCCGCCATGCTCGGCTGCATCGCCACCACGCTCGTGTGAGACAAAGGGACACTCCTAATGTCTCATTTCCGAAAGCCCCCCTCAAGATTGAAGCGGTTGCGTGAAATGAGACATTAGGAGTGTCCCTTTGTCTCATCCAGCTCGGCTTTCCAGTCGAAGTCGGGCGGGGGCGCGGTGGGGCCATCGCCGTCGTCTTCGCTCTGCGGGCGGCCATCCCACTGGAAGCGCGCCATGAGCACGCGGCCCTCTTCGTCGAAGGACACCCCTTCCGCCGCCAGCATCTTGCGCTGCTCGTCGGGGCCGCCGAAGGCAAAGCCGGTGGCCATGCGGCCGTCCTTGAACACCACGCGATGGCAGGGCACGCACCCCTCATCGGTTCCTGGCTTGGGATTGCCATGCAGCGCATATCCCACGTACCGGGCCGCCCGCGGCGCACCAATGAGCGCCCCCACTTGCCCGTAGCTGGCCACTTTGCCTTTCGGAATCTGTCGCACCACCGCGTACACCCGCTCCGAGAAATCGCCCATGGCCACTCCTTTCTCCACCTGATTCTTACAGGGAATAAACTACGGCATTTCTCGCCGGTTGCAGGGCAGAAACGCAACTTTTCATAGGGGATTCGGTTCCGTAAGAACTGGCCGCTACCGCGGCCGCCGCCCCCTCTTTCGACCGAAGATGGTTCATAGCAAAGACCGTTTGGCGAAGGAGAGCATGATGAGCATGAGCGTAACGAAGAAGTTCGTGGCGGTGGCCGCGTCGGTGTTCCTGGCGTTTTTGGGCGTGCCGCTGATTTCCCTTGACAGCGCGCGGGCCGAAGAGGCGCCCGCCCCGCTGGAAGTGATGAAGCCCGTAGCGGACGAGCCCGCGAGCGAAGCAGGCGGAACGGGCGAGGACCCCGCCGCAAGCGCCACCCCTTCGCCGCAATCTTCCGTCGCCGACGAAGCCGCCGCACCGGCCGCCCAAGCAGACGCCGCCCAGCCGGTGGCAGAAGTGGTCACCGACAGCGGCACCACCAGCTACCCCAGCCTGAAAGACGCCGTAGCGGCAGCACCGGAAGGCTCCACCGTGAACCTGCTGGCCGACGCCGACCTGCCCGCCTACAACGAGCAAGGGGCCAACATCTCCCTGCTCATTACCAAGGGCATCACGCTCGACGGCAACGGCCACACCCTGACCGTCCACAAAAACGGCGTGTACCTGCTCGGCGGCGATGACGAGGCCGCAACGGTCAACTTCGTCATCCGCAACATCACCATCACCAACCCCGACAGCCTCGGCCGCACCCTTTCGCTGCGCGCCGGCTACAAGACGGTGAAGTGCGAGGACGCCACGCTTGCCACCACGGGCACCGGCAACACGCAGGTGGTCACCGTGGGCGCCAACACGCCGCAGACCACCGACATCTCCTTCGACGGCTGCACCATTACCGCTTCCGAGGCCGGCTACGGCATCATCACCTTCAACCCGGTGAACCTCACCATCGCCGACTCCGACGTTTCCGGCTACGCCGCCCTGTACATGAAGGGCCCCGATTACTCCACCGGCTCCAGCAACTCCGTGGTGAACATCGAGGACGGCTCGAAGCTCTCCAGCAAGGGCATTCCCGGGCCCACCAACGAGTTCGGCACCATCGTCATCCAAGAGTGCTCCAACGTGAAGGTGAACGTGACGGGCTCCACCGTGGAGGCGCAGTCCAACAGCGAAACCGGCGCCGCTTCCGCCCCGCAAGCGGTGGTGCTCTACAGCAGCTACGGCGATGACACCACCGTTGCCCACGACAACAAGGTGACCTTCGGCGAAGGCAGCATGGTGAACGCCACCGGCACCAACAGCATCCTGGCCACCGTGAACGGGAAGTCCAACGCCGTCGACGCCACCGCCGTCACCTACAACCTTGAGGGCTCCGTCACCGACGACGCCTCTGCCGCGCCGGCCGACTCCCCCACCAAGGTGACGGTCACCGGCGGCCATTGGAACAAGGACATGCAGGACTACGTGCCCGCCGACTACGTTTCCAAGGAAACCCAGGAGGACCCGAACGCCCCCTTCACCGTTGCGCCGAAGGCAACTGAGCCCACCGACCCCGACGACGGCAACGACCCGAGCCACCACGCCGGCGACGGTGACCAGGCCACCGACCCCGACGACGGGGAAGCGGACAAGGATGCCCAAGCGGGAGACGACCAGGACGGCAACGCCGCGGACGCCGATGCCGACGCCGACAAAGACGCTGCGACTACCGCCCACAACGGCGGCACCAACGGCACGAGCAGCACGAGCGCCTATCGCTCCGGCACCGGCAGCACCTACCGCGCCAGCACGTCCGGCAGCCGCTCCTTCCCCCGCACCGCCGATGACAGCACCCCGCTGCTGGCCGGCGTAGGCGCACTGGCCCTGGCCGCCGCAGCCACCGCCGTCGTGGCCACCCGCAAAATGCGCAAGGAAGACTAAGCTTCCACTACCTAATACCAACAAGGCCTCGAATCCAACGCCGCCCCGCCAGGTTGTTGGATTCGAGGCCTTTTTAGCACGGGGGCAAGCTTGGATGTCCCCTTTTCTCGGCGCTGAAATTTTGTTCACCACTTTCGCGCAAAAAAGTTTTATTTCCCCAGCTCAAAGCGTTGTTCTGACGAAGTTGTTTCCTTGAATTGACCCTCTTTTCTCCCCGATAATTTTGTCCCGGAAAACAATGATTTTCCAACGAGAGGACAAGGAGGAAAGATGTCAGATTCTGTACGCTCCACCCATCGCATCAGCCGTCGCGGGTTCTTGAAGGCCACCGGCGCTGCTGCGGGAGCACTCGGAGTTGCCGGCGCACTGTCGGTGATCTCGGCCGAAGATTGGCAAGCGAACGCCGAGGCCGCGGAAACCACCGCCTGCACCTACCACCAGAGCCACTGCGGCGGCATGTGCTCGCTGAAGTGCACCGTGCGCGACGGCCGCATGGTGAAGATCGAGCCCAACCCCGCCGTGGACAGGCCCTGGCGCACCATTTGCCTGAAGGGCATCTCGGAAATCTCCCACATCTACGGGCAGGGACGCGTCCAGGCACCGCTGAAGCGCGTGGGCGAGCGCGGCAGCGGCCAGTTCGAACGCATCAGCTGGGACCAGGCTCTGGACGAAATTGTGGCGCACATCCAAGAGACGCAGGGCAAGTACGGGAAAGACTCTTTGCTGGTAACCACCACCGCCGAGAGCGACTTCGGTTTCCTGGGCGCCATGCTGGGCGCGCAGGGCGGCGGCCTTTCCGGCATCGACGTCGGCATTGGCAACGGCCTCGACCCGGCCACGGGCCTGGGCGGCGGCTATGCCATGGGCGCACCCGAAGCGCGCGACTGGCAGCGCTCAAAGCTGGTGCTCACCGTAGGCTCAAACTACTGCGAGTCCAGCCTACCCAACGCCTACACGTTCGGCGATGCGAAGGCGGCCGGCGCGCACATGGTGACCGTCGATCCGCATTACTCCACCACCGCGAGCAAGTCCGACGAGTGGATTCCCATCGAGCCGGGCACCGATGCCGCGCTGTTTTTGGGTATGGCCTCGCACATCCTGGACAACCACCTCATCGACGAGGAGTTCCTCCTTCAGCACACCAGTTTCCCCTTCTTGGTGAACCGCGCCACCGGGTTGCTGGCCCGCCATCACGGCGCCGCCGCTATCCAGGTGGACGAGGCGAATTTCGCCACCGCTCCCCAGGCCATCGCCGGCATCGTCGCCGGGGATGAGGGCGGCAACCCCGCCGAAGGGGAAACTGACGGAGCCACGCCCGACGTGCCGGAAACCGCCGAGCAGAATCCCTTCTACGTGATCGATGCCGACACGGGCAAGGTGCAGCGCTTCGACGAATGCGCGAACCCCCAGCTGGAAGGCACCATCACGCTGAACGGCGTGGAATACGCCACCGCTTACAGCCTTCTACTGGAAACCCAGAAGCCCTATACCGCCGATTGGGCCGCCCAAATCACCGGCATCCCCGCCGAGCGCATTGTGGCACTGGCCGAGGAATATGCCGAAGGTCCCTCGTCGCTGGCCCTTGGCTGGGGCGGCAACGACAAGATGACCAACGCAGACATCGCCGGCCACAGCGCCGCCGTCCTGGCCGCCATCACGGGCAACATCGGCAAGCCCGGCGCCGGCGTGGGCGTGTACGTGGGCGCTTCCTACGGCGGCTATGCGGCGCCTTTGGGCGGCGTGTCCCTTCCGGAAGACTGGGTAATGGCCCCCTCCCCCGTGAACATCTACGACATGCCTTTCCAGGAGAACAACGTCCGCGGCGCCATCTTCTGCGGAGATCTGGTGGCCCAGCACCTGGCCAACATGAACGAGACCACGCGCTGGATTAATGAGTTGGACTTCGTGGTTTCCATCGACCCCTACTTCACCGAGGGCGCGAAGTGGGCCGACTATGTTCTCCCCTGCACCTCCCGCTTCGAGTACGACGAGCCCTTCGGCAACGTGAGCAGCGGCTACAGCCAGATTGTCATCCAGCAGAAGGTGATCGACCCGCTGTTCGAAGCGAAAACGGACTTGTGGATTCAGCGGGAACTGGCGACGCGTCTGGGCCTGGGCGAAGGCGTGCCCGCCTCGTCAGTGGAGCGCTGCAACACTATCCTGGCCACCTCGGCGGAAGAGTGGGTGAACCAGCTGACCGTGGAGGAAATTGCCCAGGCCGGCGGCGTGCGCCCCGTGCCCGGCCGCGAGGCCATCCGCGAAGTGGTGCCCGACCGCATCTTCCCCACCACCTCTGGCCGCATGGAGCCCTATTACGACAACCTGGCCGCCTTCGACCAGGCGCTCCCCCAGTGGGAAGCCTGCACGGAGCTGGGCGACGAGGCGCTGCGCGCGAAATACCCGCTGCAGCTCTCCAACACCCGCACCCGTTTCCGCATCCACAACCAGTTCTACGATGCCGATTGGCTGCAGCTGATGTACGAGCCGCTCATCATGATCAACCCCACCGACATGGAAAGCCGCGGCCTTACCACCGGAGACACCGTGCGCGTGTTCAACGATCGCGGCAGTTTCCAGGTGAAAGTGGCGGGCAACCCGGCCATTCGCCCCGGCACCTCCCGCATCTACGAAGCCGCCACCGCCCTCTACACCGTGGAGGGAAACCTGCAAGCCACCACCAACGACACCATGATCGAGCGCGGCAGCGCCCTCATGTGCGGAGCGGTCATCCCGTTCTCCGACACGCTGGTGGAAATCGAGAAGGCCTAAGGAGGTACGAAAATGACACGTTTGGCCATTGCCATCAATCTGGACCGCTGCGTTGGCTGCCACACCTGCACGCTGGCCTGCAAGATGCAGAACAACGTCCCCGAAGGGCTTCTGTGGAACCGCGTCCTTACCGAGAACTGCGATGTTGTGGACGGCGCCGAAGGGGTGTACCCTGCCGTCACCCGCACCTATCTGCCCGTCGCCTGCCAGCACTGCCAAAACGCGGCCTGCCAGCGGGTGTGCCCCACTGGCGCCACGTACAAGGATGAAAAGGGCCGCATCGAGATCGACTATCAGAAGTGCATCGGCTGCCGCATGTGCATGGGCGCCTGCCCCTACAATGCCCGCGTCTTCAACTGGGAAGTGCCCGTGCGCTCCACTGGCGCCAACTACGGCGATGCCCGGGTGCCGGTTCGCGAAAAGGGCATGGTGGAGAAGTGCACTCTGTGCAAGGAGCGCACTGACGAGGGCGAAGAGCCCATGTGCGTTGTCTGCTGCCCCGGCCGCGCCCGCATCTTCGGCGACTTGGACGATCCGGAAAGCGAGATCTCCACGCTCGTCCGCGACAACCATGCTTATCAGCTGCTGGAGACCATGGGTACCCAGCCTTCGGTCCGCTACTTCGAGTAAGGGGAATCAATGGAACTCATCAAACGCTACAAGGCGCTCTCCGCGGTGTTGGCGGCGTTGGTCATCGTGGGCGTGGCTTGCTGGATCTACCAGCTCATGTGCGGCCTGACCGTGACCGGCATGAATAACGGCACCTCGTGGGGTCTCTACATCACCAACTTCATGTTCTTCGTGGGCCTTTCCGCCGGTGGCCTCATTGTGGCCAGCTCGGCGAGCGTCTTCCACATTGCGAAGTTCAAGCAGGTGGCGCTGCCGGCCATCATCCTCTCCACCGTGTGCATCTGCGCCGCCGGCATGTTCGTCCTCATCGACCTCGGCGGCATCCAGCGGGTGTGGCGCATCCTCACCGGCCCCAACCCTACCTCGCCGCTTCTGTGGGACGTCTGCGTCATCACCTGCTACCTTATCATCAACATTTGCTACTTGGTGTTCATGACGAAGGGCAACGACCGCGCCGTCTCCATCACCTCCCGCTTCGCCCTGCCCTGCGCCATTTTGGTGCACTCGGTGACCGCCTGGATCTTCGGCCTGGAGATTGCGAAAGAGGGCTGGTACTCCGCCATCCTGGCCCCCATCTTCGTGGCCTCGGCCATGGATTCCGGCCTGGCGCTGCTTCTGCTGGTGCTTTCGGCCCTGAAAAAGATGCGCGTGTTCGAGACCTCGCGCGATCTCATGGCGTCGCTGGCGGGCCTTCTGGCCACCTGCATCGCAGTAGACGCGTTCTTCATCTTCTGCGAACTGCTGACCATGGGCTACAACGGCACGCATGGTGGCATGCTCATCCTGACCGAGCTCACCTCCGGCGCCACCGCCCCGTTTTTCTGGTTCGAGATCATCGGCGGCCTGGTGATTCCCTTCTGCGTGCTCGTGTTCGCGAAGAACCGCGAGAAGACGGCCGTCGTGAACGTTGCCTGCGTGCTGGTGGTGCTTGGCGTGTTCTGCAAGCGCATCTGGCTGCTGTTCACCAGCTTCATCACCCCCAACGTGATGGGCGCCCCCGGCATCATCTCCGGGTCGAGCACCGCCATCCGCGAAACCGGCACCTCTTCGTTCGCGGTGCTGAGCTCGTACGCCCCCACCGCTTTCGAAGTCCTGATTGTCGTGGGCGTCATTTCGCTTGTGGCGCTGGCCTTCATGGTGCTGGCTGGTACGCTCATCCGCCCGAAGAAAACGGCGGAATAGACGAAGTCCTCGCATCTTCCCTCCTCTCGGGGCCGGCCGCGCAACCGCGGTTCGGCCCCTTTGTTGTGGCCTGCCGCTTGCGGGCCATCATCTATAATGGCCTTCTACCCTGCCGGCCGCCCGCGCGCCGCCGGCCTTCGCCCACGACGCAGGAGAAGCCGTTGGATGTGCGCAAGGCGCAATTCGTCACCCTTTGGTGCGCCGTCATCTCGAAATACGAGAAGGGCCTCGCGCGCTCTCTTGCCCCGCTGTCTTCCCTGAACCAATACCGGGTGCTCGCCCATTTGGCGCTGCCGGAGACCGCCAACGCCACCCCTTCCCATCTGGCATGGGCCGCCAGCATGCGCCCGGACGAAGTAGCCGAAACTCTTGAGACTCTCAGTGCAGCAGGTTTGACGGAAGTCCCTGGCGAAGGAGGCGCATTCGCGCTCACCGCCGCAGGAGCGCAAGCGCTCGACCAGGCAACTTCCGGCGTACACGACTACCGCGACCGCTGCTTGGCGGCTTTCTCGGCCGAAGAGCGCGCCTTTATGGACGACATGATGGGCCGGGCGCTCTCGGTACCGGGGAGCTTCTACGGCAAACGCGCGCATCTCTCCCCCGAGAACCTGCAACCGGTTCATCGCATGGCGGTCATATGCGCAATGGAGCAGGCCATCACCCAGGCTTCGAAGAGAAACACCGGACTCTCCTTCACCGACTTCCGCTTCTTGCTGGAGCTGTACCCCAAGCGGCCCAGCGTAACCAAGCAACTGCGCGCCCGCGACTTGGTGGCTCGCCTGAGGGTAGGCCGCTCGTATGTGACCACCGCGTCATTGCGCCTGGAGGAGCAAGGTGTCATCTTCCGCATTCCGGACCCCGACGATGCACGCGGCATTTTGTTCCAGCTGACCCCCAAAGGGGCAGAGCAAGTGCGCGCTACCGGCGACGATATTTACGTCCTGCTTGCCTCCCTCTTCGGAGACGCGCTGGAAAATCGCCGCTTTCTGGTGCTCATGAGGCGCTGGTTGGAAGGCGCCGACGCAGTACTGGCGCAGAAAGCGACAGACCGTGGATAGGAGCAACCTTCAAACCACGCTGCAGTCCTGCGGCGTCAATTGCGGCAGCCGTTGTCAGCTGCGCTTTCAGATTCGCGACGACCAAATTCAATGGGTGGAAACCGACAACAGTCATAACAGCGACGAGCTTCCCCAGATGCGCGCCTGCGCGTGCGGACGGGCGACGGCGCACTGGCTTTCCTGCAAAGAGCGGCTGAACACGCCTCTGAAGCGCACAGGACCGCGGGGCAGCGGCCAGTTCGCCCCCATCAGCTGGGACGAGGCCCTCGATGAAATGGCCACCCAGCTGCAGCGCATTGTGAGCACATACGGCAACGAGGCCATTTTCTTCCCCTTCGGCACTGGTTTGGAGAACGCTGGGAAGTCGCCGCTGGAGCGGGTGGTGAACCTGTACGGCGGTCATTTGGACTACTACTCGGACTACAGCAGTTGCCAGCTGCAGTCGGCCACCATGGCGCTCTACGGAGACGACGGCTATAGCAGCGGATCCTCGTTCGACCAGCTGGCCCATTCCGACTTGCTGGTCATGTTTGGCTCAACGCCTCTGGAAACGCGCCAGGGCGGAGCGAGCCTGGGCTTTCAGCTAACCCGGCTTCGAGAGCAGGCGAAACGGGAAGGGCGGTCGCTGTCGGTTATCTCCATCGATCCCCGCCACACCGACGCCCTGACGGAAGCCGATGATGAGTGGATTCCCATCCGGCCCGGCACCGATGCCGCGTTCGTGGCTGGCACCGTGCATGAGCTCATTGCCGCGGGCCTCGTCGACGAGCAGTTCCTGGCGCACTATTGCATCGGGTTCGATGAGGACACCCTGCCCGCCAGCGCTCCCGCCCACAGCAGCTACCGCAGCTACGTTATGGGAGAAGGGCCGGACGCTACCGTCAAAACCCCCGAATGGGCCGCGCGCATCACCGGTTGCCCCGCCCATCGCATCCGCGCTTTCGCCCACCGCTTGGGGCGGGCACAACGCGCCTTCATCACCCAGGGGTGGGGGCCGCAACGAAGCGAGTACGGAGAACAGACCGCCCGCGCCATTTGCCTGCTCGCGTTAGCGACAGGCAACTTCGGCCTGCCCGGGACCAACAGCGGCACGCGCGAGCCCATCTTCGCGAGCACCCC
This sequence comes from Eggerthellaceae bacterium, assembly GCA_022791455.1. GTDB lineage: Bacteria > Actinomycetota > Coriobacteriia > Coriobacteriales > Eggerthellaceae > Parvibacter. The sequence continues at coordinate 194,946 of JAAVZC010000001.1, read as the reverse complement.
CGCCCTGCCCGATGCAGGCGAGAACCCGGTGACTACCGCCATCCCGCCGTTTCTGTGGACCGAAGCGGTGGCCCGCGGCCCAGAGCTGACCGCCCACTCCCATGGCGTGCGCGGCAAAGAGCGGCTGGACGTGCCCATCAAGATGATCATCAACCACGGGGGCAACTGCATCACCAACCAGCATGCCGACATCAACGCCGTCCACGACATCTTGGCCGATGAGAGCCTGTGCGAATACATTGTAGGCTGCGACATCGTGCTGAACGATTCCGCCCGCTACGCCGATCTGCTGCTGCCCGATTTGGCGCTCGCGGAACAAGAGAACCTTGTCATGGGCGGCAATATCGACCAGTTGTCCCTGCTGCGCCATGGGGGCGCGCTGCCCGGTGATTTGCACGAGCGGCGCAGTAGTTGGAATATCGCTCGCGGATTGGCTGAGCGTCTGGGAGTTCTCGACGCCTTCGAGGGCGCGAGCAGAGAAAGCCGCGAGCGCCTTTCCGAGCGCCTCGGCAGCGCCGAATTCCCCGAGCCGGCGCCTTCCCTAGACGAACTGCCCGCCAACCACGAATGCCGCGCGCCCCGCCCGACATTGGGCCCTGCCTACGAGGCGTTCCGCGCTGATCCGCAGGCACACCCCCTCCCCACGCCATCGGGAAAGGTGGAAATCTACTCCGAGCAGCTTGCCCGTCTGGCTGATGAAGCCATCTTGCCCGCCGGCCAGGCCATCAGCCCCCTGCCCTGCTATATTCCCGCGCTGGAAGGGCCGGAAGGCCCAGGTGCTGCCGACTTCCCGCTGCAGTTCATCACCTACCATGGGCACCAAAGCGTCCATTCCAACTTCGCCCAACTGGATATTGTCCAATCCGTCCTGCCCAGTCGGCTGCTGGTAAACCCTGTCGACGCTGCCCGGTTTGGCGTGGAAGACGGCCAGCCCCTTGTGGTGGAGAACCGCCGCGGCGCACTAGTGGCCCGAGCGCGCATCACGCCGCGCATCATGCCAGGGGTGGTGGCGCTTCCCAACGGAGCCTGGCACGATGCGGATATGGCGGGCTCCCGCCTTGACTGGGGCGGTTGCGCCAACACCTTGACCAGCCTCTCCCCCAGCCCCCTTTCCAAAGGGAACGCCCACAACAGCTGTCAAGTGCGCCTGCGCCAGCTGACCGACGAAGAACGGCGCGAAGGGAGGGAACGCGGCTATGAGCTCTAGCAAAACCTCCGCAACCGGCGGCGGCCAGCGGCACCAGCAGTTCGGCTTCTCCTTCGACCAGACTCGTTGCACCGGCTGCCATACCTGCGAGCTAGCTTGCAAGGACTACCATCACCTGGGAGACGGGGTGGCCTTCCGCACCATCCACGAGTTCGCCGGCGGCACCTGGCGGGAAAACCCCGATGGCAGCTGGGAGCAGGATGTTTTCGCCTTCTATCTGTCCATGTCCTGTAACCACTGCAGCAACGCCGCCTGCCTGCGGTTTTGCCCCTCGGATTCCATCACGAAGGACGACATGGGGTTTGTGCGGGTGAACGAGAGGACCTGCGTCGGCTGCCAATCCTGCATGGTGGCGTGCCCCTATCACGCGCCCCGCTTCGATGAGGCGCTGGGGCACACGGTGAAGTGCGACGGCTGCCGCGACCGCATCGAGGAGGGGCTGCAGCCGGTTTGCGTGGAGGCGTGTCCGCAGCGGGCGCTCGGCTTCGGCATCTACAACGATTTGGCGGACCACCCAGCCATGGTGGAGAAAGTGGGCATGATGCCCGACCCGCAGATCACCCAACCCAACTACGCCATCGAACCTTGCGAGTTCTCCCGCTCTTCCGCCGCGGCCCAAGCACGCCTGCTCAACTGCCGCGAGGTGTAAGGCTACTGCCGCGGGTCCAGCAGGATGTTGTTGCCGGACTGAGAGAACTCGAAGAGCCAGTCGGTCATCTCCTCCGGCGAGATGGTCATGCCCTCGCGCACCCATTCCTTGATCACTTCCACGTAGGCGCCCGAAGTGAACTTGGCGGCGTAGAGAAACTTCTCGCTGCACACCTCCGCGTCGCCGCGGAACAGGTCGATGCTGGCAGTGGTGAACACATCCCGCAGCACTTGGCCAATAATGCCGATGCGCCCCTGCACCACCGCCAACGTGTAGAAGTCCTTGTTGGCATAGATGGTTTCCAGGATTTGCCGCACCAGAATCTTCCCGCCGGAGGTGCGGCCGCCGATGGAGAAATAGTCCATGAGCGTGCGCACCGGCGCCGCCACGTCTTCGTAGACGATGCGCCGCAGCACCCCCTCTTTGCCGTCGAAGTAGCTGTAGAGCGTTTTGCGCGAAACGTCCGCTCGCTCGCAGATGCCCGCAACGGTGATTTTATCGTAGTCGGTTTCCTGAAGCAGCGCCTTGAACGCCGCCATGATGCGGTCGGCTGTGGCGCCCCCGTTGCGTGTTGCCATTTCTCCCCCTCTGTTGTGGCGAAGGTAACAACAACCCCCTCGTGTTACCTTTCGCTGACCATTCTACTGGGAGTGTCCCTTGGCTGTAAAGCCCTCCGCGCGGGAGGATTTCCCCAACAGGAGCCGCGGAGGAGGCGGCTCCGCAATCATTGAGAAGGGGGACGATCCGTGAAGAACGATTCACCCACCACACCCATGGAAGGCCTTTCTCGGCGCAATTTCCTCACCGGAGCGGGACTGGTGGCAGGAGGCGTGGCCGCCGCCACCCTGTTGCCGCAGATGGCCCACGCCGATGAGGCCGCCGAGGCCCAGCCGCTTTCGGGCGACACCAACGGGAAGAAAGTATGGGACGGCGTGCCGCTGAGCATCGGCCGCGTCATCCACAACTCCGACCTGTGCTCTGGCTGCCGTACCTGCGAAATTGTCTGCGCCACCGCCCACGAGGGCGTGGCCAGTTCGTACCGCTCGCGGCTGAGAGTCAACAAGAACGTCATGGACGCCTGCATCACCGACATCTCCAACTGCCGCCAGTGCGCCGGCGCGGAGTGCCTGGCGGTGTGCCCCACCGGCGCCCTTTCGGCAGACCCGGAAACCGGCGCCCGCGTCATCGACGAGGAAGTGTGCATTGGCTGCCGGCTGTGCGAAGGCGCCTGCCCGGTGAGCCCCTCCATGGTGCGCTACGACGCCAACACCAACACCTGCTTCAAGTGCGACCTGTGCGGCGGCGACCCGCAGTGCGTGAAGTTCTGCCCCACCGGTGCCCTGCAGTCTTCCTGGGACATCCAGACTGCCGAGGAAGAGGACGACGGCTTCTGGGAAATTGTGGTGGAAGGCGACGCCAAGACCTTCGCCCACATCGAGAAGCCCACGCTGGTGCTCACCGACGTTGCCGGCGGCATCCAGTTCAACGGCGTGGTGTGGACCAGCCACGCCACCCAGTTCAACATCATCCTGGCCACCTTCGACGCCACCGCCGAGGCCTACGACAAGAACGGCAACTCGGTGGGCACCTCCGACGGTAGCGCCCATATGGAGATTCCCGAGATGAACAGCGCCGAATTCCAGCTGTTCATCCCCACCTCCGCCAAGGTGGCAGACCTGGGGCACATGGCCCTGCGCATCCAGAGCGCCTACGTGACCAACGCACCGGGACAAGAGACGGCCGCCGACGGCACCGCCGTAATGGGTTAGGAGAAGACTTATGGCAGATCAACTGTACGGATACACCGGGAAGCTGCTGGTAGTGGACCTTTCCACCGGCGAGACTTCCACCCTGGATACCACCCAGTACGCCCCCTACCTGGGCGCCCGCGGCATCGGCGCCCGCCTGCATTGGGAAATGGTGGGCCCGGACGTGAAGGGCACCGACTCCGAGAACGTGCTCACCTTCATCACCAGCCCCACCACCGGCACCCCCTGCCCCGGCGGCCAGAAGACCTGCGTCTCCGGCGTCTCGCCGCACATGTACCCGGTGGAGACCTATCTGAAGAGCGTCTTCGGCGGCATGTGGGGCCCCGAGCTGAAATACGCCGGCTGGGACGGCGTGGTGGTGAAGGGCGCTTCCGAAACCCCCGTCTACCTTCTCATTCGCGACGACAACGTGGAGATTCGCGACGCCGATGATTTGTGGGGCATGGACACCCAGCAGGTACAGCACGTGCTGTGGGACCGCTTCGATGACAACTACCGCATCGCCACTATCGGCCCCGCCGGCGAGAACCTGGTGAGCGACGCCGTCATCCTTTCCGACGACTCCAACTGCGCCGGCAAGGGCGGCTTCGGCGCCGTCATGGGCTCCAAGAAGCTGAAGGCCATCGTGGTGCGCGGCAGCGGCAGCGTCTCCATTGCCGATCCGCAAAAGCTGCTGGAGCTCTCCTACCAGGCCCAGCGCCTGCTCACCCGCAAGGAAACCGAGTCCGAGCCGTCGCATGCCTACCGCGGCTCGCTGTTCGGCCCGCTTTCCACCGAGGGCAACGACATTTGGAAGGAAGGCCAGGAGGGCACCAACGTGCGCACCGGTCTTGCCGGCTGCATGATGTGCCCCATCGCCTGCGGCATGTCCATCAAGTTCAAGGACGGCGCCTACGAGTCCACCGGCCACATCATGTGCGTGGAGTGCAACGCCGAGCCGGAAGAAATGGTGGTCGAGAACGAGAACTGGGGCCGCGCGGCGTTCGCCCGCCTGAAGGAGCACGACAAGATGGGCTACTCCGTCTGGGCCATGCACCTGGACATTTGGCCGCTCTTTACCTACGGTATCCTGAAGCCGGAGGACCTGGAGATCGACGCGCCCGTGGGCTCCAAGAAATTCGCGAAGGAACTGGTGCGCAAGATCAGCTACCGCGAGGGGCTGGGAGATGAGCTGGCGAAGGGCCGCGCCCACTTCCTGAACGAGTTCATTGGCACCGACGCCACCAAGCTCATGTACCAGATGCAGGCAGTGGCCACCGGCCAGAGCCGCCTCACCTACAACTACGGCGCCAACTTCTACGGCCCCATCGGCTGGCTGGGCGCTTCCGTTTCCCGCGGCCGCGACAACGACCAGACCTGGGCGTTCTCCAACACCATCACCGACCCGCGCATTGTGGCGCCGGCGAGCGAGGCCTACAACACCCTGCAGCAGGCGCTGGCGAAGCAGCTGTGGGGCTCCGAGCAGGCGGCTATCGACTCCACCAACCGCGTGCTGGGCGACTACACCGCGCCGCAGGCCTACACCGCCCACAACTTCAAGTGCTGGGTGGACTCCGTGGGCAGCTGCTCGCAGTTCATGCCCCATGTGTCCATGTACACCGACGACTTTATGGGCGACTGGTCCATCCGCCGCAACCTGTACTCCGCCGTCACCGGCCTGGCCATCGACTCCGACGAGAAGGAAAACGAGTACTGCGACCGCATCTGGATGCTGGAGCGCGCCATCGGCGCCCGCCAAGGCCAGGACAAGGAAGACGACTGGCTGTTCGACTGCATCTTCGAGGACGACTCCTACAAGAACTTCGGCCTGAACCGCGAGGATCTGCGCCGCGGCATCGACCAGTACTACGGCATCCGCGGCATCGATGTGGAAACCGGCCTGCCAAAGCGCTCCACCCTTGAGCGCCTGGGGCTCGCCGACGTGGCCGACCGCCTGGAGGGCGAGTACGGCATCGCGCTGCCGGCCTAGGCGCCGCAGCGTTTCGGGAATTCGAGAACGATGAGGGGGAGAAGAGATGGACGATAAGATTCGGGCAATTCAAGACCGGCTACGGCGCACCTACGGCGCCTCCATGGCGCCGGGCGAGCGCTTCGAAGGGCGCCCCATTGTGGCCTTCGACGAAGTGGCCGGGCTGCCCAACGGCGGCGAGACCTTCGTGGCGGACGTGACGCGCGAGCTGGCCTCCCGCGGATGGCGCGTCGCCTGCGTGGACCGGGTGAACGTGAGCGCCCCGGAAGCCCCGGACGATTCCGCCTCCTCCCCCGTCACAGCTGACGGCTGCTGCATGGCGGTGCGCGCCTACGAAGACCACCTGGTCACCGTAGCGCCCATCGACCCGGACGCCGTGCTGGACGCGGCGGTGGCCGCGGTGCCGGCCGATGTGGACATCATCATCGGCCAGAACTTCGGCTTTGCCGCCGTCCCCCGCATTCTCATGACCCGCCGCGTGCAGGAGGGCTTCAACCTGGGCCTTCCCCACATCATCGCCTACGTTTCCGACAGTTCGCTGGACGTGGTGATCCCCCGGTTCACCCCGCTGGACGTGGAAGCGACGGCCGATTTCGTTGAACAAACCCTGGGGCTTGAGAGAGCCCCTGAATCAGAGGAGTAACTTATGGGAGAAATTGCCTTGCAAAGCTCTTGGGGCGTGCTGGTGGCTCTCTACCTCTTCTTGGGCGGCCTGGCCGGCGGCACCGCACTGGTGACCGGCGTCGTGCGCCTGAAGTACGGCGAGAGATTCCCCCGCTTGGTGCGTTTCGGCGCCTGGGCCTCGGCGCTGCTGCTTATTTGCGGCGTGCTGTGCCTGCTGGCGGAGACCACCATGCCCCTGCGCGCCATGCAGCTGTGGCGCGCGTTCACCAACCCCACATCGTGGATGACCATCGGTGCCTGGCTGCTGGTGGCGGGCATCGCGGTGTTCGGCCTGTTCGCGCTGGCCTCCACCCCCGCTGTGACCGGCGCGCTGCTTAGAAAGAAGCCGGAAACCGCCGCCAAGCTGCAGAAGGTGTTCGCCGCCATCGCCGCCGTGCTGGGTGCCTGCGTGGCCCTCTACACCGGCATTCTGATCGGCGTGCTCATCAACCACCCGCTGTGGAACACGCCGCTCATTCCGGTACTGTTCACCGTTTCCGCCTTCGACACCGGCATTGCCCTTGTGTGCCTGTACCTGGCGCTGGGCAAGCCCACCGATGACGCCAAAGAGGAGCAGGCGAAGATGACCGGCCTGTTCGAGAAGTGCTCGGTGGGGCTCATCGCCGCCGAAGCGGTGGTGCTGGTGGTGCTGCTGGCCATGACCAACGGCGCCGGCACCGTGGGCGGCCTGTCCGTGTGGGCGCTGCTGGCCGGGCCCTTGGCGCTGCCCTTCTGGCTGGTGCTGGTGGTTTGCGGCCTGGCCGCGCCGCTGGTGCTGGAGCTGCTGCAGTTGCGCGGCAACCATGCTCGGTGGCTGACCGTTGCCGCCCCGGCCCTCATCCTGGTGGGCGGCCTGGCGCTGCGCTTCCTCATCCTGTACGCCGGCCTTCCCTTGAGCCTGTAGGAGGCGAGGACTATGACTAAGAACACGACATCCGGCGTCAGTCGCCGCAATTTCCTGGGGGCGCTCAGCGCCGCAGGGGCCGGCCTCATTGCCGTGGCCACCGCAAGCGCGGCCCCGGCGCTGGCCGAAGACAACCTGTCCGGCAAGAAGGGCATCCTGTTCGACGCCACCAAGTGCGTGGGCTGCCACTACTGCGAGGCCGCCTGCAAGAAGGCGAACGGGCTGGACTGCGACGTGGCCATCGATCTGAAGGCGCTTGCCAACGACGCGGTGCCCAGCGGGCTGCTTTCCTCCGACGTGCTGTTCGGGAAGGACCGGCCACAGGCCGTGACCGAGGACGACCGCGACGGCAGCCGCTGGCTGCGAGTGACCCGCACCACGGTGACCGATGGCGAGAACAGATCCGAGCTGAACATGCGCCACGCCTGCACCCACTGCGGCCTGTGCGCCAGCGTCTGCCCCTCCGGCGCCATGAAGAAGCGCGCGGACGGCATTGTGGATGTGGATCGCGAGCTGTGCATCGGCTGCGGATACTGCTACCAGGCCTGCCCCTTCGACATCCCCCGCTACCCGGCCGAGGGCGACCGCGCCGTCACCAAATGCACCGGCTGCGCTGGCCGCGTGGACGCCGGGCAGCAACCGGCCTGCGTGGACATCTGCCCCGCCGGCGCCCTGGCCTTCGGCGACCGCGCCTCCGTTGCCGCTTCTGGCGAAGCGCGCGCCGCTGAAGTTGGCGGCCACCTGTACGGCAAAGAGGAGCTGGGCGGCATCGGCGTCATGACCGTGACCGCGCACTCCAACGCCGACAGCGGCCTGCCAGAAGTGCCCAAGAACTAATCCTCCCCCTTACGCGGCGCCCCACCCCCTCAGGGGCGCCGCCCTTTCCAGAATGAGACAAAGGGACACTCCTAATGTCTCATTCCCTCGTCGTCCTCTCTCTCGTTGTCATCCTGAGCGGAGCGAAGACGCGCTCCTCCCGTTGTCATCCTGAGCGGAGCGCGCAGCGCGGAGTCGAAGGATCTCCCCAAGCCAAGACCACCCCCTTGCCGCAGAGATCCTTCGACTCCGGCCTTCGGCCTCCGCTCAGGATGACAACAAGCAGGCAGTAGTAACCAGCAAGAAGGTGAACGTTATGAAGGTTATTGATTGCTCGCAACCGCAGGAGTCGCTTCGCCCGGCCGGGTATCGGCTCTGTCGCGCCGACGGCAACGATTGCGACGTGCGGTGGCACCTTCAGCACGAGCATCACTTGAGCATCGTGGTGAACGACCAGCTGGCCTTCACCCTCACCTGCACCCCCGAGCATCTGGCGGAACTCACCCTGGGGCGCCTGTTCAGCGAGGGGTTCATCAGCAGCACTAACGACGTAGCGCGTCTCCACATCTGCCAGCACGGCGACGTGGTGAAAGTGGAGCTGCGGGAGGACATTCCCCTTTCGCCTGCGCTTGCTATCCACATCTCCACCTGCAACGCCGCCCGCGAGGCCCACATGGTCCGCCGCAAGAGCCAGGCGCTTCAGCCGCTCACGCCCATGCCCTTCGATCGCCGCTGGGTGTTCGCCGCCGCGAAAGAGTTCTCGCAGGACACCCCCATGCACAAGCATTCCCGCGGCGCCCACAGCTGCTTTCTGGTGCAGCGGGGCCAGGTGCTGTTCTACTGCGAAGACCTGGGGCGCCACAACGCCTTCGACAAGACCATCGGCTGGGCGCTGCGCAACGGTGTGGACATGAGCCGCTGCTTCATCATCACCAGCGGCCGCGTTCCCACCGACATGGCGGCGAAGGCCATAAGCGCCCGCATCCCAGTGCTGCTCTCCGCCTCCGTCCCCACCGACGCCGCCATCGACCTTGCCCGCGAAAAAGGCCTCACCCTTATCGGCCGCATAAAAGCCGAAGCCGTGGCCGTCTACCACGACCCCTCCGGCTCGATGAGCGAAGATTCCATTCGGAAGAGCGCCCCCCTTGACGCAAAAGCGCGCCGAGTGGCACTTGGCGGCTTGGCCTGATGCCATTCGATGCATTTTTCTGACAGCCATCTGACCTGCGGAAACGCGCGTTTTACCAGATCAAAGCCCTAATTTCTCATGTCGCAAAACTTCGCCGAATGGCATGCAGCCTACTTCCATCCGTGCCATTCGGTGCATCGCAGGCGACTTATGAGCTGCTGGGCAAAACCACAATGCCGCTCGAAGTGATACCAATGCAAACAAGCATGACCACAGCGCTTATGGCAAACAGAACTCCGCCGAAAACAAACCCGTTGGAGAACGGCGGCCGCGCGAGCGCAGGAAGGCGCTTGCGAAGCCGACGCTTGTCCAGGAACATATAGCCAATGCCGCACACACCCAGCCAAAGAAATCCCTCATACTCAAGCACTCGATACCAAAAAGGAGCCGCCAGCTGAATCCCGACCGGAAAGAACGTGATGCCGAAGCAGGCGAACGTCATGAGAGCCCACAGCAGCCATATCGCGCCGTTCCAGATCCTGCATAAGGGAACAGGGATCTTCCCCAAGAGAGACCATATCGCCGAGCGCAGCGACCCAGCGGGCGGAACGGGTTTCGCGGGAGAAGAGTTTTGACCAGTTGTGCACCCCGCCCGTTTTGCCGAAGCAGCTTGTGCGGGGCGTTCCATTCTTTCTGCCGCCTCAACAAACGCCGTCTTCAGCTCGCGGACCGACTGGAAGCGAGCCTGGGGATCGAAGGCGCAGGCACGTGCTAAAATGCCGCGCATAAGTGGCGGGATTTCCGCATCGGGAAAGCCAGCGCGCACCACCGCGGGGCCAGGGTCGCGTTCGGTGAGCAGATAGTAGAGGATCATTCCCAGCGCGTAGACATCGCTGCGCTCATCGGTCTGGCCGTAACCGAACTGCTCCGGCGGCGCGTAGGAGCGGGTGCCGAAATGAGTGGTGTCCCCTTCTGCCCCCTCGCGAAAAGCCCGGGCAATGCCGAAGTCGATAATGGTGAGCTGCGCTTCGCTCACCAGCACATTCGTCGGTTTCAAATCGCGATGGATGAGTGGCGCGGGCGTCAGCTCATGCAGCTCCGTCACCCCATCGCACAGCTGCGGAAACCACCGCGCCGCCAGCGCCATCGACGGATCATGCTCGTACACCTCGTCGCGCAGCGTGTGGCCGGAAACGTACTCCATGACCACCACCAGCTCGCCGTCACGCTCGTGGACATCGTACAGACGCGGCAGGTGAACGAACCGCCGGCCAGCCCGCTGCGCCTCCATCAGATGGCGATAACCCTTCCCCATCTCTGCCTCGCAGCGGATACGCTTGCGCACAAACGGCCCCAGCCGCGCGTTATTGGCCCCCTCGAAGTAAACCACTTCCGTCACCTCGTGAGGAGCGCTCTTCAGCACCCGCTCGACGCGGTAGCAGTCGTCACGGGCCAGCGCTTCCAGATATGTGGCAAGGGGATCGTTTTCCATGGAGCCCATGGTATCAAATGCGGCCGTCACCTGGGACCACGCCGCGTCTGATGCCGCACGATTCCAGGCAAGCCGCCGCAATAAAAACGGCCAACGCCCGTGCGCTCCGTGGAGGCGCCGACGTTGGCCGCGATAGAAGGTAAAGATGTCTGGCAACGGGGGCGGCTAGCTGAGGGTGGCCTCGCCGAAGCGGTAGAGGTCCTCTTCCGCCTGCTGCAGCGTGGCCCCGTGGGTAAGCGAGAAGATGATGATGGCATCGCGGCGGTTCTTGCAGTACAGCTCGTTGGCGCCACCGGCTTTCAGCAGGCGGTTTGCCTCCCGCAGCGTGCAGTTCAGCGCGAAGGCCAGCTTGATGAGATTGTCCCGTGAGGCTTTGCGCGCCCCGGTGAACACCTGGTAGCCGAAGGTTTCGTTCAGATCCGCCGCGCGAACCACCGCCGCCCGCTTCAGCCCCTTCGCCTCCAGCAGCTCGTTCAGGTACGCAGAAAGCGACCGCTCCCCCACCTCCGGCTTCTTCACAAACGCGCGCGGATCCGGAGCACTCAAAAGCTCAGCCAGCATATCCTCTGTAAGCGGCTCCTCCACGCGCTTCTTTCTCCTTTTCCGTGCCATGTTCGTCTACGTCATTGTATATGCCAGCCGCTGCTCGCAGGCGCCTGCTCGGCGCAGCGGCAACGCAACTTAGCTGAGAGCGAGCGTCTTTTCGGCCAGAATGGTTCCGCTGAAGTCGAACAGCTCCTCAACCTCCACCGTCACATCAGAAGCATCTTCCAGCACGTAGGCCAGAGAATAGGAAACGGAGGCGCCGGGCTTGATCTCGCTCATGGATTTGTTGGCGTCAGCCCCGTCCGCACCAATTGCGCTTTCCAACTGCACGCCGTTCTGGAAAGCCTTGGCATGCACCGCCACCATGGGACTAATGGCCTCGTCGGAATTGTTGGTGAAAGCGTATTCAACGACAACTGCCGAGTTGCCCTGGTAATCCTCGGCAAGAGCAGCCTCGCCAATGACCACCTCGTAGGGAGCCGCCGGCTCCGATTCATTCTGCGCGGCGCTTGCATCCGGCGTCGATGCGCCCGCTCCGCTGTCCGCCGGCGCTTGCTGACTTTGAGCCGGGGTACCTGAAGTGCTCGAGTCCGCATCATAGCTGGCTGCAGCGCCACCATACATTACGAGGGTGATGATGAGCGCAACAACGCCCAAAGCCAAACCTGCAATGCCAAGGCCCTTGCCACCCTTCGCCCCCTTCCGTACCACCACAATGCCTACAGCGCCAAACACAATGGCCAGAATGACAAACGGGAACGACAGAATGTTCAGTAACGGTACAAACGAACTGACCAGCGCGATAATTCCAGTAACCAGCGACGCAACTGCAAGGCCAGAGGTCGGTTTCTTTTCCATATGAGTCCCTTCTCCGATGAACATATGCTCAAACGAGCACAAAGAAGGGTATCGGTTATGGAACCCCGTTTCATTAGCTGCCAGCTAAGACCAGCAAAGTAGTTTGTATAATGAGGGCTAGAACCGAGACACGGCGACAATTGGGTCCCCACCGTCTCGGTTCTCTTTATTTTTCCAATCAATGCACCCTAAAACGACCGCAGGGTGGGGTCGTTTTTGGGGGTGGTGGCTACGAAGCGGAGGTAGTAGATGGCGTCGAGGACGGCGGGGATGCAGAGCAGAAGCTCGGTCATGACCGCCTCGATGAGCAGGTAGCTCATGTCGTAGCTGATGGTGAACAGGAAGTTCGCCCAGAAGCCCACGCGGTCGGGCGGATAGAACAGGTTCGCCGAGAGAATATAGCAGGCCCCCAGGCAAAAGACCCCCAGCAAGAAGCCGGCCCGCAGCCCGAAGCTGTCCCGCTCCACGCCGTCTTCCTCCCGCTGCACCTGCCGCCGCTGCAGCATCAGACCGCCCAGCGCGAACGCGCCGTAGGCTATCGGGTATTCCAGCAGCAGCGCTCCCGGCGCGTAGTTGATGAACTCGCCGGTGAGATAAGTGACCCCCAACTTGCAAAAGCCGAACACCACGCCGGCTGCCACGCCGAATTTCGGGCCATAGAAAAACGTAACCAGCCACAAAAACAACAGGCTGAAGCAGGTGACCGCGCCGCCGTCCGAGAGCACCACCGGCTTCACCGTGGAAAGCAGCGTGGCCATTGCCAGCAGCACCGCCGTCCAGAACAGGCGGTTCCCCCGCAGCCGGTCGATAGGCCGTAGGCGAAACACCGGGCGCGAGTCCTCGCTGCCAACGCCCGCCCGGCAGCTTCCGCTCTCCTCGCGCAGCGAATTCGCAGGCATGCTCTCTTTGCTCAAAATCTTCTCCATCCCTGCCCCCTAATACCGCCGCGCTTCCAGATGCCGCTTGCGCCGCTGGTTGATGAGCACCACCAGCACCAGCAACAACGTGCCGCCCAGAATGCCGTAGTTGATGGTGGTTTCCGCGTACACCGCCTGGATGCCCATTTCCCCGTAGAACCCTTGCAGCAGCTCGATGAACAGCGGCTGTAGCTGCGCCACCGCAAGCAGAATGGCCACGATGTTGATGACCATGCCGTTGCGGCTCTCGGTGATGGCCGCCTTCGACGCCACCACGTGCTCCAGGTACTCCTGCTGCTCGTTGTAGGCGTCGTGCAGCTCTTGGTTCATGAACGCCTCCCGCAGCTGCGCCGCCTCCAGCTGGGAGGACAGGTACTTGAAGTTCTGCATCTCCCAGAAGCGCACCGTGGCGCCGTATTCCCGGTCGATCATCAGCTTTGTTTCCGGCGTGATGTCGGTGCTTTCCTCCAGGATGCCGGTCACCCGTTTCGCCGCCTTGAACAGCGCCGTGTTCTGGAACAAGGTGAGGATGATGATGAACAGGTAGTCGGCGAAGTTGCCGATGCGCTGCTGCACCGTGGGGGCGAATTTCTTGTCGATGTAAACCACCGCGCGCCGGGAGAGGAACACGTCGTAGTGGTCGAACTGCGAGCGGTTGTCCTGGCTGGCCTCCTGGATGGCCTCGCTTTGGATGCGGTATGCGCGCTCGAAGTTGTGGTAGGCCTCCGCCGCCAGCATGTCCTGCAGCTCGCGCGGATCGGCGGGCGTGTTCGACAGGCAGAGCGCGCAGGTGCCGGTGCCGCAGGCATGCAGCCCAAACCGTTGCAGCAGGTAGTCTTTGAAGAAGACGTCAGGGGCGCCGGAGGTCGGGCGCTTCGGCCCCGTCCCCTCGCCGTGCCCTTCGCCACGCTCATCTGCCGGCGCTTCCGCCGCCTCCGCAGCGCGCGCCAGCCGACGCCCCACCCCATCGTCCGGCGCAGATACCTTCAGGTAATCGAACGTCACCTGGTCTTCCATCTGGGTCATGGAGTAGGGAAACTTCGGCAGCAGCACGCACAGCACGTACATGTGGGTCTTGCGATGGGCCACCAGCACCGCCTGGCCGCGGGCATGACCGATCACCACTTCCGCTGCTGCGTCTTCCAAGCCGGTATATTCGTCGGTGGTCTGCAGGAAGTCGAAGCCGCCCAGGAAGGCCAGCTCCAGCTCGTTCACCACCTCGTTGCTGCACTCGTAGGCGATGCAATCGCGCAAGTCGTCCATCAGTTCGGCCGCGAGCGCCATATCTTCCGCAGAGCCCGGCAGCTGCGCCCGCCCTGCCCGGTAGTCTTCTAGAAAATTCTGCACGCGAAGATTGTCCCGATGGTCCGCCAGCGGCAGCAGCAGGTACATATCGCCCTTGTAGGACTTCACTTCCAGCTGCCCTTCCAGCAGGTGCTGCAACAGCTTGCCGTCACATATATACACCGTGTTGCCGTCCGAGAGCGTGCGCACCTCGCGAAACAGGTAGTTTGCCAGCGCTTTCTTGCCGTGGGGCGAGACGGCCGTGCCCATGATGTCCGTGATGGGAAAGCCCGCCGCCTGAAGCCGATTCAGGTAATCCACGAACCCGTTCGAGAGCAGGCGGATAACCTCGGTGCCCTGGTAGCGCGGATGCACCGCCAGCGAGATGATGAACAGGTGGTTGGCGTCGGGGCGGTAGGGCGCCACTTCTTCCGGCAGAATGTCGTCGTCGCGAATGACGTCGCAGCGCTCCAGGTTGTCCCGATACAGCCCCTCTTCGCAGGGGAAGAAGTTGATGTAGCCGGCCAGCTCGCCCGTGGCGTCGTCCTCCACGAAGACGAACGACTGGCAGTTCTTCAGCCACCGGTCCACCGTCTTCTGCGGATCGCCCCAATAGGCCTCGTCATAGCAGGCTTGGTCCACCGGCACCAGCCTGTCCAGGTAAGCCGCATCCACCTCTTCGCCAAACAAAACCCTGAAACCCATGGGGACCCCTCCTACCCCTCAAAAGCAGTGTCTTGGGAAAGAGCAAACTGGCCGAAGAACGGCAACGCAAACTTGACGGTTCCCCATTCGTCTCCGGTGATAACTCCGCGCTTGATCAACCGCTGCCGGTACGGGCTAAACTCGTTGCTGGCCCACCCAAGACGGTCGCGGACGCTCTTCACCGACCCGGTTTCCGACTCAGCAAGCGCCCGCAAAACCAACCGGTCCTTTCGCGATAGCTCGGACCATATCTTGACGTAAGAATTGTCTTCCAAGTATTGCTGCGCAAGCGGAAGGTACCCACTGCCGTCCCGGTCCCTCCAGCGAAAATACCCTAGCACCTGAAATGCAAACGAGTACCCCATGCTGAGCTTCGCCATCTTGAGTGCCTCTCCCTCATCGAGCGACAGCGTTTGCCGGTATTCAGCCGCCATGGCGTTAGTGTTCAACGCACCCAGTTCAAGCTTGGGAGCTCGATACAAGAATGTCAGGTTGTCTTCGTTCTGCACTTCATCGATATTCTGGTAGAGACCCGTCATCAGCAGAAAAACCGGCGCATCGTTTCTCAGGAAAATCTGGAAGGCAGATGCAAATTCTCGCATGTAAGGGGTGTTGGTCACCTCGTCTACCGCAATAAGTACGCGCTTATTGCGCGCCCTCAGGCTGTCGAGCATTTTTTGGAGCGCGGTTTCTTCATCGGCAATGGGGCTCGAGCCTTTTATACTCACCTTAAACCCGAAGAACGAAAGATCGATGTTGGCCGATTTGAAGATATTGACCAGCTCATTTTCACTCACCAGCTTCGCCATAAGGCTCTTAAGCATATCCTTGGTTGGGTTCAACTCGACTACTACCCAGTCGCGCTTCTCCGCCAGCTCATGGCATATTTCTGTGAGAAATACCGTCTTCCCAATACCGCGCACTCCACTCACCATAAATACCTGCTGAGAAGGATTTTCAGCGGTAAATTCCGAGATTACCTCGTCGTGCTGCCGCATTCGACGCACCAACTGTGAGGGCAGTTTCCCAAAACTGAGCGTAAAAGGATTGGATTCCGCCATCTCGCCACCTCCCGCAATCGTTTTATACTTTCCCATGAGTTTTATAGTTCTTTATATTTTCTTCTACATTTTATAGTCTTTTATAGTTTTAGCAAGGGCGACTTGGGTCAGCGCGCAAACGGCTTACGGGCACTTCACGGGAGGGTTCCCTTATCTTCGCGGGAGTATAAAAGGAACGTTTCAGCCGACCCATCCCAGCAGCAGCCAGCGACGACACCCCTAGGATAGAAAAGGTCAATCGTACTCGAAAGGAGGAAAGCCATGGCTACCACCCATGCAATGAACAAGCCCGCAACCGTAAAGCAAGCGCAAGTGAAGACCACGAAACAGCACAAGAGCAAGGAAGAGATCGTAAGCATCATCGGCCGTATCGCCTCTGTGCTTTCCGTCATCATGTACGTGTCTTACCTAACCCAGATTGCCAACAACCTGGGAGGAAGCCCCGGATCGCCCTGGCAGCCGCTGGCGGCGTTCTTCAACTGCACCATGTGGACCGCCTACGGGTTCCTGAAGCCCAAGCGCGACATTCCCATCATCGTGGCGAACATCCCCGGAATCTTCCTAGGCTTCGCCGCCTTCATCACCGCCCTGGTCCACTAGCCCACAACGCGACCCATCAGCCAACCGCCTCACCAGCCCCGGACCAACCTCATCGGCCCCTGTGTTTGGATATATCGATTTGTCCAAACACAGGGGGCCTTCGCGGACGCAAACCTTCGAATATCAGAAGGTTTTTGTCCAGCCCGATCATCCCGCACCTCAGAAATAGCGCCTGAAAAAGCCTTGTGTTTGGATAAGTCGATCTATCCAAACACAGCTCGCCCTCAATCGGTACAGTAGTAGAATACTGTCGAATCAAACCGGCAAGGAGGGCGTAGATGGAACGGACGGGATCGCCTCACGACGTGGCCTATGCCCTGTCAACATGGAAAAAAGCCCGGGAATTCCAAGCCGGCGTCGAGGAACTTGCCCAGGAAATCCCTCTGGCCCACGCGCGCGCTTACCTCTCCCAGAGAAACAGGCTGCCGGAATACCCCGGCGAAGTTTACGAGGAGATAGACCGACTCCAAACGCTTCGACGCAACGCCATTCAGGCAGAGATGCGTTACGTCAAAGCACAGGTATTTTGCCTGTTTCGCGATGGAATAGAGGAAGCAAACTTCGTTACCGAGCACTCCCCGCTCGGCCTTACGCCAGAAGAAGCCGCCAGGGCACTCGAGAGGGCCCTGGATCTCGACGAGGCCGATGGATCCGTTGAGTCAGGAGCCTGCGCCCGCCTCCTATTGGGAGACGCCGTGCTTTCCGGGGACGATCTCCGTTTTGGCTTCTCTCGAGAAATCTACTACGCCGCCCCATCGCTGGGCGTATATGAGCTGTTTATGTGGACCACCGTCGGAGAGCTAGAGCTTGCCTCGGCCGCCCTTAAGCCAGTTTGATCTCTCGGTGGAGGGCTCGGGTGATTACCAGGTAGTAGATGGCTCCGATGGCCACCCAGGCGAAGCCCACAATGAGCGCCACCTCTTGCACCGAGAACATGACCCCGAAGCAGATGACGGTGCCCAGCACGGGGAAGATGAGGTGCATGATCACCGACTTCAGCCCCTTGCGCTCTTTCAGCTGGAACCAGCAGTAGATGAGCACGCTCAGGTTCAGCAGCCCGTAGCTGGCCATGGCGCCAAAGTTGTTGATCTTGGCGATGGTGTTCATGTCGATACCGGCGAAATGGAACACCAGCAGCAGCACCACCGACAGGGCGATGATGAAGATGATGGCGTTCATGGGGGAATTGGTGCGCTGGTTCATCTTGCCCATGAACTTCGGCAGCGCGCCGCCACGAGCCATGGTGAACATGACGAACGCGATGGAGGTCTGCTGTGCGATGGCGGTAAACACCCCTTGGGCCAGCGCCACGCCCAGCGCGCAGAGGATGGACAGCCAGGGCCCCGTAATCATGCGGGCCACGTTGTAGAAGGCGTTGTCGGTGTCGCCCACGAAGGCGCTGCCGGACGGATCGATGCAACAGGCAATGTAGATCTGCGCCAGGTACAGCAAGCACAGCACCACCACCATGATGAGCATAGCGCGGCTGGGCCCGTGCTTGGGATCCACCGCCTCTTGAGTCAGCGTGGCAATGGCGCCGAACCCCACAAAGGAGAACATGGCCAGCGACACCGCGGTCATCGTGCTGCCGAAATCGAACTTTGACGGATTGTAGAAGCTGTCGAGGGAAAACGCGCTCGTCTCCGGATGCGAAACGATGTAAGCAATGCCGAAGCCCACGAACAGCGCCAGAATGACCAGCTGCGCCAAGAGCGCGATGCGGTTCACCATTACGGCGGTCTTCATGCCGATGAGGGAAACCGCACTCACCACCACCAGGAAGGCAAAGCACCAGACAAGCACCGGAATTTGCGGCACCATCGAATGGATGGCGATGGCGGCAATCAGGTACACGAGCGTTGGCGCCACCAGGTACTGCAGCAGCATCAGCCAACCGGCGATGAAGCCCATGCCCTTTCCCATGACATTGCTCACGTAGGTGAAGATGGAGCCGGACGAGGGGAACCGCTGGATCATGATGGTGAAGGAGAACACCGAGAACAGCACCGCCACGAAGCCGATAATGAACGCGAGGCAGGCCATGCCGCCGGAATCGGTGAACACGCCGCCGTAGATGGCCATGGGGGAAATGGGGACCATGCAGATGAGGCCCCAAATGACCATGTCCTTCACCGTAAGCGTGCGTTTAAAGGGGCTCGATCCCTTCGTTTCGGGGGCAGTGGCGGCCGTGGTGGCCGGAACAGACGACGTGACGCCCGACGGCGCGACGGCGGAGGTTGTGGCGGTTTCGCTCATGGGGAACACCTCGATCAAAAGGAAGTTCGTGCAGGTCGTTGGGGTTTTGCCAATCGGCAGACAGCCTCGACCAACTGAACTTACTCCCTTGAGCGCGGTTTAAGCTTTCAGAGTTTTCGACCGTTGCCAGCCGAGGGCGCATCGCTTGACGAGCCGTTACCCAGCACCGCGTCGAGCACCGCACGACAGCCCGCATCGTCGGGAGCGATCATCGCGCGCTCGGGCCACGCATCTGCCAGCAACTCGTCGGCCGCCTGCACCAGGTAATCGCGCACCACTACGAGCGCATGGGGAAATGATGCCGTGGGGCCTTTCTGCAGGAGCGCAACGGCAGAAGTGAGCCCCTCCCCCCGCCAAAGCTCGAGCCGTCCCAATTCGTCCACCACCAAAAGGCCTGGCCGCGCCGCCGCTCCCGCTGACGAAGCGTTTGCAGCCAGCTGATCGAAGTGCTGGTTCACCCGATCGATGGCATCGTCGGAAATATGCCAAACCAGCTGCTCGCGCGCCGCCTGGCTCTGTGCGTCGAAGCTGCCCTCGGCTCGCGCCAAATCTTCGCGGCGCGCGAAAGGGACGACCCCGTGGCCGGGCAGCAGCTCGTTATTGATGCCCACCTTCTCGAAACCGTTGTCATCGGCGCGCGGCCCGTCGGAGGGTAGCCACACGCCCGGCGCCACCACACCGGCCACCGCGGCGCCAGCCGACTCCAGTCGCTCAACCAACCGCAAAAGCCAACGAGTTTTACCAATCTGCACATCACCGGTAAGGAAGAAAAGCACGCGTCCCCCGTTCGCATAATTCGTTGTTACCGTTTCCGAACATATTAAATTATCCTCCGTTAAATATTATCTGCTATTGTGGATTATTCCGATATAAGGATATAATCATCGCATGAATCAGAGCGCAGGACATATTGAGGGGGATCGAATGAGGGGCTCTTCCTTACCGGGGATCAAACATGCCGCCACCCAAAGTGCGGGCACCCCGCAAAAACCCCTGCATTCTGCCGCCGCTCGCCGGGCAACGGCCATCGTCATCGCCCTGGTCTGCGCACTCGTAGCAGCTGCCGCCATATCCCTCATGCTTGGCCGCTACCCCATCGACCCTGCCCAGGCGGTGGCCATGCTCGTGAACCAAATCGTCCCCCTGGACCAAACCTGGACCGACCAGCAGGCCACCTTGTTCTTCCATGTGCGCCTGCCCCGCATCTTGCTGGCCCTCATGGTGGGCTGCTGTTTGGCGGTTGCCGGCGCCGCGTACCAGGGCACCTTCCAAAACCCGCTAGTCTCCCCCGACATCTTGGGCGCCAGTCAAGGCGCCGCTTTTGGCGCGGCCGTCGCCATCTTGCTGGGACTGAGCTCGATTGCTGTCTCCGGCTTCGCCTTCGCCATGGCCCTGTTCACCGTGTTCCTCGTATTGCTCATTAGCGCCCGCGCCCGTGGCAACCACATGATGGTCGTAGTGCTGGCGGGCGTCATGGTCAGCTCGCTGTTCCAGGCGGGCGTCTCTTACGCCAAGCTGGTGGCCGACCCCACCGACGAGCTGGCAGACATCACCTACTGGCTCATGGGCAGCCTGACCGGCGCCAACATGGACAAAATAGTCATGGTGGCGCCCATCATGGCCATCGGCTGCCTGGTGCTGCTGGGCCTTCGCTGGCGCATCAACATCCTCACCATGGGCGACGACGAAGCCGCCACTATGGGCGTGAACGCCCGCCGCACGCGCACCGTCGTCATCATCGCGGCCACCCTCATCACCGCCGCCAGCGTGTGCGTCACCGGCATCATCGGCTGGGTGGGCCTGGTCATTCCGCACCTGTGCCGCATGCTGGTGGGCGCCGACTACCGCAAGCTCATTCCCGCGTCCATGCTGATGGGCGCCACGTTCCTGCTGATTGTCGACGACATCGCCCGCCTGGCCACCACGGCGGAAATCCCCATCGGCATCCTCACCGCCTTCGTCGGCGCGCCCTTCTTCCTCTACCTGATCACACGGAGGAAGAAAGTATGAGCATCGAAGTCAAAAACCTTTCCTTCTCCTACGGCAGCCGCGAGATTTTGCACGACCTGTCCTTCACCATCCCCGACGGGTGCCTGGTGAACGTACTGGGCCCCAACGGCGTGGGGAAATCCACCCTGTTCCGCTGCATCCTGGGCCTGAACCCCCACTACAGCGGCACTATCCTTGTGAATGGGAAGGATTTGGCGAAGCTCTCGGTGCGGGAGCGCGCCCGCGAGATCTCCTACATTCCCCAGTCCCACGCCCCGGTTTACGACTACGAAGTGGTGGACGTGGTGCTCATGGCCACCGGCAACGATCTGAAGCTGCTGGCCACCCCCGGCCCCGCCCAGCTGCGCCGCGCCCACGAGGCACTCGAGCGCATCGGCATTGGGCACTTGGCCCACCGCACCTACACGCAAATCTCCGGCGGCGAGCAGCAACTGGTGCTCATCGCCCGCGCCATCGCGCAAAACGCCCGCACCATCATCATGGACGAGCCCACCAGCGCACTGGACTACGGCAACACCGTGCGCGTGCTCTCCTGCGTGCGCCAGCTGGCCCGCGAGGGGCTCTCCATTGTGCAGTCCACCCACAACCCCGACCACGCCTTCCTCTACTCGGATTCCACGATGGTCATCAACAAAGGGTGCCTGCAGGCCTTCGGCAACCCCCACGACGTCATTACCTCGCAGCTCATCAGCCAGCTGTACGGAATCGATGTGGAAGTTAATTCCCTCTATGGCGACAAGGTGCGCGTCTGCGTGCCTTTAAGCGAGATAGAAGGCTCGTGACCGACGGTTTTGCCAGGGGCGTCCGGAAGTTCCTGGCAAGGCCCGCGCAACGGCCCTATCGATAGTGTGCAATCGGAGAAAGGACACAGATTGAAGATTCAAGCGACAAGACGGAGCTTCCTTGGCCTGGTGGGAGCCGTGGCCCTGAGCGCCTGCCTGACCTTGAGCTTGGCAGGATGCGGAAACGACGCGGCCGAGCAGGACGCCCAGAAGCAGGACACTCCCGCCGAGGCCACGCAGGGCAACGAGCCCGCCGCGGCCGACACCATCAGCTTCACCGACGACCTCGGCCGCACCGTGGAGCTGCCGACTCAGATCGACCGCATCTGCCCCTCCGGCTTCACCGCGCAGCAGGTGCTGCTGACCATGGCCCCCGACAAGATGGTGGGCCTGGCCCAGGAGCTCAATGACGACCAGCTGAAGATTTTCGGCGCGAAGTTCAAGGACTACCCCGTGTTCGGCGCGGTGCTGGGCGCTTCCGACACCCTGAACCGCGAGGCGGTAGCGGCCGCCGACCCGCAGGTGATCATCGACACCGGCGAGGCGAAGAAGGGCGCCAAGGAGGACCTGGACGCGCTGCAGGAGCAGCTGGGCATTCCGGTGGTGTTCATCGAGGCGAAGCTCTCCGACTACGGCGCCGCCTACGCGCGCCTGGGCGAGCTGCTGGGAATGGAAGAGCGCGGCTCTGAGCTGTCCGAATACTGCACGGCCGTGTACGAGAAGACTGAATCCACGATGGTCAACATCCCCGAGGACCAGCGGGTGCACATGGCCTACCTGCTGGGCGAGAACGGCCTGAACGCCATCGCCAAGACCTCCTTCCAGGGCGCCGTCATCGACATGGTGGCCGACAACGTGGTCGTGGTGGACGACGTGTCCGGCAAGGGCAACGGCAACGAGATCAGCCTGGAGCAGATTGCGCTGTGGAACCCCGACCTGATCATCTTCCAGGAAGGCAGCATCTACGACACCGTGGGCGACAACCCCGCGTGGGCCGGCATCGCCGCCATCGACAACCACAACTACTACCAGGTACCCGGCGACCCCTACTGCTGGATGAACAACCCGCCCACCGTGAACCAGCTGATGGGTCTGCAGTGGCTGCCGCGCCTGCTGTACCCGGATGCCTTCGACGACACCATCGCCGACGTCACCCGCGCCTATTACAGCACTATGTACAACTACGACCTCTCCGACGAGGAGCTGGCCGACCTGCTGAAGGACGCCATGCCCCAGCAGTAAAATCGCGGCATCTCACTTTCGCGCTGAGAAACGAAGAACGGCCCGCCAAACGGCGGGCCGTTCCTTTTGCGTGCAACTTTCGGAAGGAGAACGCTACCGCAGCCCAACGAGCATCGCCGCCATCTCCCCTTCCCATCCTTCAATTTGAGGTAAAACACCTGGTGAGCGCCTAATCCATGGGATATTTCTCCATTTTGCCACTAACGAAACACTTCCCCCCTTTTGGGAAAAAGTGCCCCCATGTTAGCCAGGGGGTTCCTTACCATTTCCAGTGCAACGAGCAGTGAGAACCGTAAGTCCAGTTGTGTGGCCGCTCCCTCGTTGCCTCTCCGCGAGCGCCGCACTTCGGCGTCATCGAAAGAATCTTTCATGAAGCAGAAAAGCGTTATCCCCATGCTTGCCATCCTCTATGGCAGTGCATTCGTGGCCTCATTCAACGAGAACACCATCAACGTGGCCCTCATCAGCATCATGGGCGAATTCGGCGTGGACGCCAACACCGCCCAATGGCTGGTAACCGGCTACATGATCGTCACCGCCATTGTGGTCACCACCACCGCGTTTTTGAGCAAGCGGCTGCCTTTGCGCACCCTGTACCTGTGCGCCGCGGCCTTTCTGGCGGGCGGTCTCGTGGCCACGTACTTCGTTCCCGTGTGGCCGCTGTTCCTCATCTGCCGCCTGGCGCAGGCGGTGGGCACCGGCATTTTCATCCCCATCATGATGAGCACCGTGCTGGCAGTGGCCCCGCGCGAGAAGACCGGCACCTACCTTTCCATCGGCAGCTGCATGATTACTTTCGGGCCCGCACTCGCACCGGTAGTAAGCGGCGTCATGGTGACCACCTTCGGCTGGCGCAGCATCTTTATCCCGCCCGCCGCCTTCATCATCATCCTGGCAGTAGCCGCCCTGTTCTTCATGCGCAACATCGCGAAACCCGAAGCGGTGAAGCTGGACGTGGCCTCGGTGGCACTCTCGGCGCTGGGCCTGTTCACCTTCGTGTTCGGACTTTCACTCATCCTGTCCAACACGATGCTGGCCTTAGGCTCCATCGCGGTGGGACTGGCCTGCATGGCCGCTTTCGTCATTCGCCAGCACCGCATCTCCAACCCGCTGCTGAACTTGGGGCCCATGCATAACGCGCTGTTCGCCCCGGTGTGCGCGCTCATGGTGGTGGCCATGATGACCACGTTCTCTATGAGCGTGCTGTTGCCGCTGTACTTCGAGGGGGCGCTGGGCACCACGGCGCTCGAGGCCGGCGCGCTTTTGCTGGCGCCCATTTTGGTGAATGCCGTGACGGCGCTCATTGGCGGCAAGATCATGGATTCCAAGGGCTGCTGGCCGCTGCTGCCGGCGGGGTTTGCCCTCATTGCCGTGGGCCAGCTGGCAGTGTGCCTGTGCGCCACGCAACTTTCGCTCATCGGCGTGCTGGCGGCCTCCGTTGCGGTGTACGCGGGTGTTGGCTTCATCCTCTCACCTTCGCAGGCGGCCGGCTTGGAGACGCTGCTGCCCCGTCAACATCCTCACGGCGTGGCCATCCTGAACACGTTCATCCAGATAGCCGCCTCCATCGGGCCGTCGCTGTTCATCGGCGTGCTGTCCTCGGTGGCAGCCACCGCGCAGGCCGGCGGCGTGGCCGCCAACGTGGCGCAAGCGGACGGCTTCGCTGCTGCCGTGGTCGTGGCCTGTGCCATTGCAGTAGCGGGCACGCTGGTGGCCTTCTTCTACGCCCTGAAGCGCCGTGCGCTTGCACGCGAGCTGGCGGCGGAAGGCACCAACACAAAAACGGCGGCCCCTGAAGAAGCCGCCGGCATCTAGCTCTACGCTAAAAGGTGGCATGTAACAAAATTCGCGATTTCAAATGGCCTATTTGTAACAAAATTCGCAATTTTGCGGTGATGGGTTAAACGAAACTTACCTTCGCTTCAGCCGATTTGATCTCAACCAAGGCGGCGCGTTAGGTAATCGCGGAAGCCGGGAAGGGCAAAAACGAATTGTCCCGATTGAGGCTCTTCGATGACTCCAGCCGCAAGCAGGCGCTTCTTATATGTGGACACGAAGCCGGATTTCTTTCCGAGCCGCTTCGCCACATCCGCCCTTGCAGTGCTCCCCTCATCTTCCAGCATGGCCTCGAGAAACCGCACATCGCCCTTAGAAAGCTCGTTGAACGTGGCGTCAAACACACGATAGTCCAACTCTCCTTGGGCAATCTTCGCGCCGTTTTCCACGTCTGCCCGCTCGATGATGTTCCGGCTTCCCGCCGCGCGCCACGCGCGGTAGCCCAGCAGTTGCAGCATGTAGGGGAAACCGCCGATCCGTCCGACAGCATCCTCCAGCGCCTCCGGATCGATATGGCGGCCGCCCTCCTCCACCGTCAGGCGGAACGCTTCCTCCACCTCATACGCGGGCAGCAGGGAAAGATCGTAGCGGGCGGCCCGGCGAAGGAAAGAGGTGCTCTTGCCTGACAGGATGGCCTCGATGTTGAAGGGCAGCCCCGCAATGATCAGCGACACTTCCCTTCCTTCGCGCACAAAATGCTGGTACGTGACAATGAGGCGCGTCAACTCTTCGGAGGCAGCATCCGCCTCGTCAACAGTGATCACCAAACCCGTACCCGACGCCGCAAGATCATCGAGGAGCATGTTCATCTCCGAGCGCCAGTTGAGGGGCTGTTCGGCGTTCTCCCAGCCCACCGCTCCTAGGGGGTGCACCTCGAGTGAAGTGATCTTTCGCTTCGAGCTCGCCTCCAAAAGATGGGAGGCCGACTCCCTTGCCCGCTGCAAGATATCTTCCAGCATTCCCGGGCCACACGTCACTTCAGCCGCAACCCAGCCCATCTTCTGCGCCTCGTTCCCCAGATAAGACAGCAGCGCGGTCTTCCCCATGCCACGCGCACCCACGAGCAGCGTGCACAGATTGGGATTGCCAACCCTTTCCCGGAACGCATCGAGCACCTCTTCAATTACGGCAGATCGTCCCGCCATGATCGCAGGTACGCGCCCGAATTCGGGGCTGAACAGATTATCGGGAACAGCAGATTCGCTCACAACATCCACCATGGTCATCACCTTCGCTAGAGAAACCTTTCCGCCATTATAGGCCCTTGATTTCTTTGAGCGCTGTTGATTTCTTTGATTTCCGTTGATTTCTTTGAGCGCTGTTGGTTTTCTTGGTCGCCGAACGCTCCGGTGTGAATGGGGTGCCCTTGCTTACTTCGTCTTCTCGGGTGCGATGGCGAAGGTGATGGAGGCGGTGGGGCAGGCTTTGGCGCATTCGCCGCAGCGGGTGCAGTCTCCCAGCTGGATGGCGCCGTCTGCGTCGTGCATGTCGATGCGCTCGGAGCACACGGCGGTGCACACGGTGCAGGGGGTGCCGTCGGCCCGCAGGCAGGTGGCCTCGTTCAGGCGCGGGCGGAACAGCACCGCCGCCTGGCCAAAGATGTTCAGCAGCCCGGCAATGGGGCACAAGTTCATGCACCACTTGCGATAAAGCACCAGTTCCACCAGCAGCGCTGCGGGAAACACCAGCACCGAAAGCGTCATCTGCTTGTCCACGATGAGGTGCCAGAGAGACCCCACCGTGCCGAAGGTCAGCCCAATGGGGCACACCAGGCAAAACAGCGGGAAACCGGCAATAAGCGCCGCTACGAGCACCGCCACGAGCGTCCATGTGCGGGGGTCGCGACCGGTATGGGACAGGCGCTGCCGCAGGCCGCGCACCTGCGCCGCCCCGCTGCAGCCGCCGCCGCAACCCGTCTCGACGCCATGACCTGCGCTGCAGGCGTTGGGTCCGTCGCCAGAGCCGAGCCCCGTGAACTTCGGATCGCGCTTGAAGAAGCGGCGAATAACCGGGGCCGGACAGCCCCATGCGCACCAGGCGCGGCCGAACAGCAGCGCGCCGGCGCACACCACCACAAGCGAGATGAGGGTCACTGGAATGAGTGCCTTGCTGGCAAGCAGCGCCTCCAAACCGCCCAGCGGGCACAACAGGAAGAACTGCCCGATGCCAAACGATGACGGCGTTCCCAAGCCAGAATCGAAAGCCAGCGAGATTATGACCGCAACGAACACCGCCAACAGCGTGACAGTGCGAGCCCGGCGCATCGCGCGCCCTTGCCGCGTGCCTAAGGCCACCGGCTCTTGAGGGGCAGCCGCGCCGCCCTGTGCCTCGTTCTTCTTCAGGCTCATGCGACGCCCCCTTCGGCAAATTGCTTCTCAGTTACCACATTGATGCCACGCGTGGCTCCGCCGGAAAACGACGTGAGGACATTGGCCGGGCAGATCTTCACGCACTCGCCGCAGCCGTTGCATACCGCCGCGTCCACCACCGGCCGGCGCCCGTCGTCAAAGGAAAGCGCTCCGTACGGGCATGCGTCCACGCACACGCCGCAGGTGCCCGCCTGCTCGAAAGCAACGCAACGGGCCGGGTCCACTACCGCAACGCCGATGCGCCCCGTCTGTGGCGCCAACGGGTCTACTGCTTCGATGGCGGCAGTGGGGCACACAATGCGACACTGGTCACAGAAGGTGCAGCTGTCGTTGGCGAAGGTCACGAAGGGCGTGCGCACGGCCAGGATCCCCTGCTCGATGGGCATGGGGGCCAGCACATTGGTGGGGCAGACGGAAATGCAGCGCTCGCAGCGAATGCAGCGGGCCATGAACTCGTCTTCCGCCAACGCCCCAGGAGGACGCAACACATCGACGCTGGCCGCAAGCGGCATCGCGACCACGCCGCACACCGCCCCCAGCGCCACCGCGGCGCCGCCAATCACCAGGGTGCGCCGGCTGAATCCGGGCGCCTCTCCCCTGCCCTCGCTCTTCTGCATGCCAGGCCCCCTTTACGCGGCTTTCGCGCCGGAAAGCTCGGCGGCAATGTCCTGCAACGTAAGGCGGCTGGCCTCGGCGGTGCCCTGAGCCACCAGCAGCATGCCGGGGTAGAAGGCAAGCTTGGCGAACTGACGGGCCGTGGCGGCCAGCTGGGGCAGCCAGTTCAGCACGTGGGCGTCGACGAACGCGCACTGGCGATCGAGGTTCTGCAGCAGGGCGGCCACGTCATTCGCTTCCGCCAGCGCGGCGGCCCGCTCGCTCATATGGGCCAGGTACTCCAGCTCGAAGGCCAAGTGATCCTCCGGCTCATGCAGATCGGGGTTCACCTGGAACCCGTCCCGCAGGAACACCCGCACCACATCGTCGCGGGAAGCCTGCATCATGATGCGCTCGGGGCTCGTGAACACCGACTCGTAGGGCACCGCGGTGCGCTCCCCCTTGCCGTACACACCGGCCGCCAAGAACACGCGGGCATATTCGCAAGCCAGCTGCGTGCGCCTGTCTTCAGCAGAGAAACGGAAGTAGCGGCGCACCAGGCGGTAGCCCTCGTCCAGATGGGCGTTGCCGGTCTCGGCGGGAAACTCAATCTCCGCCACCGCGGCAATGGCCTCGGCATTCAGTTCCTTGAACACCATCTGGGACAGAAAGCGATAGGTTTCAGCACTGTCGCGCAGATAGTCGATGATTTCCTGATCGAGCGCCATAGCGCCCACCTCCTTTGATTAAACGTAGCTTCGAGTCATGGGGCGGTGCTCCGCGCGCAGTTCCGCAGCGCCGCGAGGACTGTTTGAGCACGGAGCATTGCCCCGTGCCCCGGAGCGGACAGGCGGGGCGGCGTTGCAGCCGCCCCAGGCCAATTAGTCAAGCGGCATAAGGAAGAAGTCCAACAGCGGCGTGCCCACCAGCCACATGGCCACGCGCAGAGCCACGGCGGCGGCGCAGGCGGCGATGGTCGCCACCACGCCCAGCACCAGGCCGTTGGCCGGCGCCTTCCAGGCCACGGCGCCGCACACCACGGCAACCACGGCGCCCACGAACAGCGCCACAGCCCAGGGGCCGGCAAGCGCGGCCACCGCATCGGCGGCACCGATGAAGAACACGGCAGACACCACGGCGCCCAGCACAACGGCCACCACCGTCAGCAGACCGGCCAGCTTCACGGATTCCGCGTCGCGCTTCAGCGCCGCCTTCACCAGCAGGTTCACTGCAGCGCCCAGGCCGGCGGCGGTAAGGCCGTAGGCGGCGGGCAGAGCCGGCGTGCACCACACGGCGCGCGCATCCATCATGTAGGAAGCGCCGCAGGCGAAGGTGAACACCACGGCCACCACTGCGGCTGCAATGCCCACGCCCATAAGGGCACCCTTAGAGGACTTGCGCACCAGCAGGATGAAGTACACCGCCAGCAGCGCGCAGCTCACGCCGATCATGGCGGCTTCCACGAAGATGCCCGAAGTGGGGTGGTTCAGCGCCTCGAAAATGCGATCCACATGCTTCAGGTGGGTCACCGAAAGACAGCCGCCCACGGCAAGCAGCACGAACGCCACGATGGTCTCCACCTTGTTCGGCAACTCGTCCTTCTTCGCCAGTGCCTCGATGATGCTGCTGGCAAACATCCACGCGCCCGCACCGCTCACCACGGTGAAGAGCACCAGGGACCATTGGATTTCCATTTACTCCACGCTCCCTTCGGTGGTCACGTACTTAGAAGTGGTCTGGGTCAGGTCGTCAACGCGCCACTCGCCGAAGCGCGGCGAGAGGATGTAGGCGGTCAGCGGGTGATTGCCCACGTCGGGCAGGTGATGTACCGCCTCGGGGGCCGCCTCCGCCAGCGCCTTGGAAGCGTCCGACTCCGGGTCGTCCAAATCGCCGTAGTAGCGGGCGGTGCCGCAGCAGTTCTTCACGCAGGCGGGCAGTTCGCCGGCGGCGGTCAGATGGTTGCACAGGGTGCACTTCTCCACCACCTGCTGCTCCTCGTTCCAGCTGCGCACGCCGTAGGGGCAGGCCATCATGCAGTATTTGCAGCCGATGCACTTTTCCTTGTCCACCAGCACCATGCCGGTCTGCTCGTCCCGGTAGGACGCGCCGGTGGGGCACACATGGGTGCAGGGAGACTCTTCGCACTGCTGGCACATGGTGGGCAGCCAGTAGGTGGACACGTGGGGGAATTCGCCGAAGGGCTCCACCTGCACCACCTTGTTCCAGCGCTCGCCCAGCGCCACGTTGTTCTCCAGCTTGCAGGCAACTTCGCAGCTCCAGCAGCCGATACAGCGGTCCAAGTTGACCACGATGCAATTACGCGCCATAAACGGCATTACCTCCTCCAGTGTTCTCAGACGGCTCAGGCAGCCAGGGGGTGAAGTCCTTCGGATCCATCCAAATGCCCTCCGGGGCGCTGTCGGCCTTGGTGACGTTGATCTGAATGCCGCGCAGGGTGTAGGTACCGTACACGTCGTTGAACGGGCACTCGTCGTTGTTCTGGGTCAGAACGTTGATGTTCATCACCTGCCACGCGCGGTTGGGGTCGTCGGAATCCAGCAGCTCGGGGTTCCAGAAGCGCTCCTGGTAGATGACCTTCGGCGCCACCGACTTGGTGATGCGGCAACGGCCTTGGGTCTTGCCGCGCTTGGACTCCAGCCACAGCCAGTCGCCGTCTTCCACGCCAATCTCGGCGGCGGTCACCGGGTTGATCCAGGTTTCCGGGTACGGGAACAGCTCGCGCGTCCAGGGGGTGTTGCGCAGCGTGCCGTGGTGGAACATGGGCAGGCGGCCCTGAGTAAGGGCATAGGGGTAGTTGGCGTCGTAGCCGGGATCCCCCTCTACCGGGCTCTCGAAGGGCTCCAGGTAGTAGGGCAGCGGGTTGTAGTTGTCCGATGCCGGGAACACGGCCGTGGCCGGCTCCATGCTGCCGCTGCCGTCCACCGCGCCGGTGAGGCCCAGCAAAATGTTGCCGTCGAAGTAGGGCTCGGTGCGCTTTGACGTAGTATTGAAGCCCACCGGCTTGCCGTCCTCGCCCAGCTCCAAGTGGCTGTCGTAGGATTTCTGCGCGTACTGCTCGATGGTCTCGTACTCAGAAGGCGCCTGGGCGTCGAAGGTGGCCCAGTCCCAGTCCTCGGTGCCGTAGTAGAAGCTGCCCACGAAGTAGCCCACGTAGTCCATGTACTCCTCGTAGGTGCGCCAGTAGGTGCCGTAGAACTTGCCGGCAATGTCGGGGTTGAAGGAGTCGATGGCGCGCTGATGGCCGCGCTCGGCCAGCGCCGCTGCCAGCCACGACCAGTGCATGCACTCGTCCACCGCTTCGTAGAGCTGGGTGCAGGCGCGACGGATGGCGTAGGTGTTCAGACGGTCCTGCGCGTAATTGGTCTCCAGCCACTCCGCCGTGGGCAGCACGTAGTCGGCAAGGCACACGCTGGTGGTGGTCCAGTGCATATACATGTGCACGTTCAGCTCGGTGGTCATCATGGCCTCGTAGAAGCGGCTCGCGTTGCCGATCATGGCCAGCTTGTTGCCGCTGCGCTCAATCCAGATGCGCGGGCGGTACGGCTCGCCGGTCTCGATGGCCTTCAGCACCGTGGGGATGTGGGAGGCCAGCCAGTGGCCCAGGCCCTTGTGCTCGGTGTAGCCCAAGCGCGCGTTGGCCTCGGCTTCCGGCATCTTCAGCGGATGATCCGGATGATGCAGGCCGAACGGCTGCACCACGTAGTTGCAGGGCTCAACGTAGCAGGGACGGTTCTGCACAATGGCGCCGGGGGTGCGCACGCAGCCCATCAGGATGTCAAGCACCGCGTCGCCCTGGGCCGCCTGCGCGGAGTTGCGCGCCTGGTCGGTGGCAACGCCCAGGGAAATGCCGGCGTTCGGGCAGCCCTCCACGTAGATCTTGATGGCCTCTTCAATCTCGCCGGCGTCCAGCCAGCACACCTCGGCCGCCTTCTCCAGCGTCCACTCGTCCACGTGCTCCTTCATGATCTGGAAGGCGGTGCGGGCGGTGGCGCCGTTGGGCAGCGTGTAGCTGCCGAACATGGCGGGGCTGATGGTTTCGTCGAAGGGGTACGGCATGGCCTTGGCGGAGTTGGTGTTCTCGTCCCACACCACGTACTCGTCATGGCTGCCCAGCCCCAGCTCGTCGGCGCGATAGGTGATGCGGGTTTCCTCGTTCACCAGGAAGGGCAGGTTGGACCACTTGGTCACGAATTCCTTGTTCCACAGGTCGTTCTCGATGATGTAGCGCATCCAGGCCAGCATCAGCGCCACGTCGGTGCCGGGGCGGATGGCCAGCCACACGTCGGCGCGGGCGGCGTCGGGGGTCAGGCGCGGGTCGATAACCACAGTCTTCATGCCGTTGTTTCGCAGCTCCGTCACCACGCGGCCCGTAGAACCAATGCCGTGGGTGGAAGGGCCCACACCCCACATGACGTAGGTCTTGGTCTGGCAGTCGGGCAGGTACACCTCGGTCACCGGGCCGTCGGCCAGGGAGGTGTCAGCGGTGCCGTTGATGGCCGCCTCCATGTGATTGCGGGGCAGGTAGCACTGGGCGCAGCCCGGCTCGAAGAAGTTGCCGCCGCCCCACACGGAAAGGAAGCGGGCGGGGCTGAAGAACTGCGGGTTTCCGCCGCCACCGGTAGAGGTGACCAGGCTCTTCGGGCCTTCCTTCTGGTACCACTCCCACAGCACGTCGGCAATTTCGTTGATGGCCTGCTCCCAGGAGATGCGCTCCCACTGGTTGCTTCCGCGCTCGCCCACGCGCTTCATGGGGTACTTAATGCGGTTGGGGTTGTACAGCGCCTGAATGCCGGCCAAGCCCTTGGCGCATGCGGCGCCCTTGTTCATGGGGTCGTCCGGGTCGCCTTCCAGCTTAACCACGCGGCCGTCGCGCACATGGGCCACGATGCCGCAGTTGTTGAGGCAGGCGCGGCAGATGGTGCGAATCTTCTGGGTTTCGCTGCTCTCGTCGGCCAGGGCCGGCTGCACTTCGATAAGGTTCGAAGTGGCAGCACCCGCCATGGCGGCGGCAGCAGAGGCGAACATCCCCAGTTTCACAAAACCGCGTCTGCTGATTTTCGTCTGAGCCACTATTCCATCCCTTCTTCTGTTCTCGGTTATCTTTCAGATATGGGTGGGTCTATTGCGTCATGCTGCGGTGAGCTCGGCCGCGGCATCGTCGCCGAGGGTGGGGGTGCGCCGAAGCGCTTGCTTCCGCTTTGGGGAGGGCTGGAGGGGCCGCTCCCCGTTCGCGGAGGAGAGAGAGAATCGCGCCCACGTGCAAGAGAGGAGGAAAATCACGCCGGGCGAACGGAAAAACTACGAGGCCAGAAGCGCCGTGCCCGCCTCGGTGGCACGCCAAGCGCCGTCCCAGCGGATGCCGCCGGCGGTTTCCAGCGCATCTATGAAGTACTGCGGGTACACCTTGGTCTGACCGGTCACGGCATCGGGCTTCGACACCGGGCTGGCATCCACCACGGCTTCCAGCGCCTCGCGGGTAGCACCGTCCGGGGCGGCCGTCTGGCGAAGGATGCCGGTGAACACTTCGGCGTAGTGGGGCTTTTCTTCGAACAGCTGCGCCAGCGTGTGCTCGGGAGCGTAGGCCGCCAGCAGCTCGGCGCCGGTCTCGGTCACCTGCACCTGCACGGACACTTCCGCGTCGTCGGGCACCGACTCATCCAACTGCATGTCGTCCAACGTGCCCGCATAGGGCTCGCCATTCATGAAGGTGGAAATTTCCAGAGCGCCGGCGCGCTTCAGCACGTCCATCACCGTGGCGGGCGATTGGGAAAAGGACGGCTCCCACTGCTGCAGGGCCATCGCCTCAAGTTCTCGCGCATCGCCGATCTTAGAAGCCAGCTGCAACAGCAGCATGATGGGCTGCTTCAACATAGGATTGTGCTTGATGACGTTGCTTCCCATGATGTTCCCCTTTGCGTCTCTCCTCGAAACTCGATGCACCAGATTTTGCCGAGCGAAGGAAGGGTCTGTCATGACCGAAAAAGGAGGGTTTTGGAAGCAATTTCCCTGGTCAACTAACCGTTCAAAAAGGATTAGTGACTTTGTTTTCGCTGATGAAATTTATTCTAAGTTAAAGATATTATTCGCAGTTCAGAGAAGCCAATGTATCGAGCAGCTCTTGGCGCGTATGCACGTTCACCTTGCTGTAGATGGTCCTCAAATGAGACCGCACCGTGTTCTTGGAAATGAACAGCGCGTCCGCAATCCAGTTGGCGGAGCGCCCTTGGGCGAACAGGTCCATAATTTCCACCTCGCGCGCAGAAAGGCCGAAGGCGCCTTCCAGCTTTGCCAGGCGCTCCCGCTGCGCCTGGGCCCGCTGCTCTTCCGCGGAAACCACCGGAGCATCTGGCTGGCCCGATTCCGCCCCGGCCATCGGCGCCGCGCCTACAACCGCTCCGGCAACCGCAGCGCTCGGATAGGCGGGCACCACCGGCGTCATCACAATCTCGCTAATATGGCGCTCGGTGAACAGGAAGGTGAACACCAAAACCACCGCAAACGCCATGGCTGCCCCCACTGCCATGCGCACGGTGGCATCGTCGTAGAAAGGCGCGATGAGGGCCCCCACCGCCCAGCCGGCGGCCGAGGCCAGAAAGTACGCGGCCTGGCCCAAGGCGAACGCTCGCACGCTGGAAAAGCCGAACCGAAACGCCATGAACGCCATGAGACAGGTGAACACCAGCCACAGGCTCTCCTTCCCCACGCTGAGCGACGAGATGGGAAACCCGAAGCAGGTTGCCAGCATCAGCGCCACGCCGGCAATCATGAGCGCCATATAGGCCACACGCGCGCCTTTGCGCTGGGCGGCGAAGCGATTCACCAGCCACGCGAGCAGCACGCCAATCAGGCCGATAACCGCCACAATCGCCGCGCCCTCGTGGCCGTAGTTCTCCACCGCCTGCAGGCTCGAGGAGATGCCGCGGGCAACACCGGCGGTCAGCGCCACCACCATGGCCGCCACAGCCAGGCGCACGTACAGGTGGCGCACCGTTTCTTCCCGGTAGCTCTTTTCCACCCGCAGCTGAGGCAGCCCGCCGTAGGGGTCGTCCCAGCGCATGCACAAGAGCACCGCCGCCAGCAGGGGCAGCGCCGCCACGTAGAAAATGGCCCAGCTGTCGGGAATGCCCAGGCCCACGAAGAACAGCAGCGCTGCCAAAACCAGCGAGACGGCACCGGCGGTCAGGGAATCGCTCAGGCTGATGGTGCCGTACAGGCGCCCTACCTTCATGCACAGCGCGCCCGTGCCCATGCCGGTCACCACTGCCGCGATGGCGAAGGGTGCCGGTCCTCCCAGCTGACAGGAAAACGCGAGTGCCAGCGTGGCTGCCGAAGCCAGGGCGCCGGCCACCAGCACCGGACCGCGGGAATCGATGAGCCGCGTAAAGAAGCGGTTGGCCACGCCTGCCGCCAGCATGGTAAGGCCAATGGCCACCGTAGAGATAAGGTACATCTGAAGCACCAGCGAAGGACGGATATCCGTGGGAAACTGCCCCACCAGCCGCGTGGAGAAATAGCACAGCCAAATCCACGCCCACCACACGCCGAGCCCCAAAAAGCGCAGGTAGGGCCACTGCTCCGCCAAGGGAGACGGCGCTTCGTCCGGAAGGTTCTCTTCGTCAAATGATTGGGTTGCCGCTTGCTCGATAGCCGCCATGCGCCCACACTCCTGCCCCTCTTATATCAGCAGTATGGCTTATGCGAACCTTCCCCAGGTTCTGCGCCCATGCGCCAGTCACGCCCCCGCCACAGCGTTTGACCTGGTGAGTAGTGTAATACTCGAGGCCCCCGCCAGCAAGGGGGGCCTATCCTACTCTTGGGTTTTAAGGGCCAGCGCCAAGGGCACCCGTTTTATGCGAGCCACGTGAGCGAAGGCCACCACGGCGTAGCAAACGATGCCTATCGCAACCGTCATTGCCAACTGGACCGGCGGCACCACAACTTCGAAGTTGCCCGAATATTCCATGAACACCACCTTCACCAAAAGCGTAATGAGGGCCACCACAATGGGCAAGCTCGCCACCACCGACACCACCACGGCATCTGTGATCGAGCGCAGGTACAGGCGGTTGATCTCTGCCGAGCGATAGCCGAACACCTTCAGGTACGAGATGGCCCGGGCATTGCGGTCGATCACCGTTTTCGTCAGCAGGTACATCAGCACCACGTACACGATGGCCGCCAACGTCGTGAGCAGATAGGTCATCGACCCCATGGAGTTCTGCATCTGATCCACAATCTTCTGCATTTCCTGAGGCGTCAGTTCGCTCACCACATACAAGTCGTCCAACGCCAAAGGCTCGTCAGAGACATAGCCGTTGAAGAACGCGGCGTCGGTGTCGAATATGCGGCGGAACTGCTGCAGGCTCATGTACAGATTGGTGTTCGAAGCACTGCCGGTTTCGCCGCTGACCACCAGCTCGTAGGTCTCATCTTCCAACGGGGCCTCGAATGTCACCGCCTCTCCCAGCGTAATGCCGCACTTCTCCACCAAGCCGCGACCAGCCACAATGCGCCCGTCGGAAACGTCCACATCCTTCCAGTAGGCCGAGTCTTCGTCGATGCCGTACACCGTCACGGCCTCGTTGTTCTCCCCCAATGCGCGGCGGGTTTCCAGCGTGGTAGCAGCAAACTTCTCCGCTTGGGCAACGGCCGATTCGCTGTTCTTTAGGGTATTCGCCACCACATCGCCGCCCAATTTCGCCTGCGCTGCTTTCTCCGTCAGCTCCATCAGCTGGGGCGGATCCATCTCCTCCAGCTGCTCAGGCGCGGTGGTGGCCAGCTGTTCGGCCGCCGCCTGGGCCTCGCGCTCTTGTTCCGTTACGTCAATCTCCACCGGCGTCTTCAAAATGTACTGGTGCTCGGCAACCAAGTCGCTTTGCAGGTTGGTCGCATAGTTCTCGATCACCGGCAGCAGGCAGAAGCCGAACACCAGCAGCAGGCTGGCGAAGGCAATGCCGCAAAACAGCGTGATGAAGTTGGGCAAGCTGCACAAAAACACCCGCAGCCTGAAACGCGAGGCGAAGGGCAGCCGCTCGGGCAGAGCCACACCGCGGCGGCGGCTGCGGCGCGTGGTCTCGTGACGCAGAAACTCCAAAGGCGTGCAGCGCATCTTCTTCAGCAGGCCCAGCAATGTGATGCCGATGAGCAGGACAAACGGCACCACCGTGGTGAGCAGGAATACCTCTAGATTAAAGTGCGCCTCATAGGGAGGCAGGCTGTAGGAATTGTAGTACAAGTCGCGCATGGGGGCCGAGAGCCACCCGTAGCCAGCAATGTTGCCCACCGCGCAGGCCGCCACGCCCACCAGCACCGGGAGCGCCAGGTAATGGGCCACCAGCTCGCGCTTGCGGTAGCCGGAAGCCAGAAGCGTGCCGATGATGGCGCTCTCCGCCTCGATGTTGGCCCCGGTCAGCACTACGAACACGAACGCCATGATCACGATCAGCAGCACCAGCATCACTTTCCACATCAGCTGGTCGCCCTGCACATCATCGCCGGCGTAGCTGATGGCGTTGTTGCTGGACGAGGCCATGAGGCTAAGCGCCACAGCGCCGTTGTCGCTCAGCGCCTGGGCAATGTCCTCCAGCAGATCCGCCTGCTGGGCATCGGTCAGCGAACGGTCGGTGAAATAGGCGTAGGTATACGTAGGGGCGCCGTCCATGCCGTCGAAAGCCTGGGGCGTCACCTGCCCCACCGTGAAGGTGAGCCCATTGAACACGAAGTCACCGTTGTCTTCGAACAGGGCCGAATAGTCGCCCAAGGTGCAGATGCCGCTGACGCTGAAGGTCACCCCGCCCACTTCGACGCTATCGCCCACCTTTATGCCTTGATTGGCGCAGAACACCCGATCGAGCGCAATTTCCCGGGGCGTTTCCGGCGCGCGCCCTGCCGCATAGGCCGCCTGGTCGAAGGTAGTGCGGTTCTCGAACACCCTCACCGTGCCGGCGCTTGCCGCCCCGTCCTCCGCGTCCGCGGGCAAGGTCCAGTGCAGCGATTCATCGCGGCTGAAGTTGGGCTCCACCTCAAGCCCCAGCTGCTCCACCGCCTCTAAGGCCTCTTCACTTGCAGCAAAGGCCGTGGTGAACTGGCCGTCTTCTATGTTGTAGCGCTCGGGCATTTCGCCAATCATGCGCTCGATGGAAGACGCGGCAACCAAAAAGCCCGAAACAAAACCGATCGAAACCGCAATCAGAAGGAATATCCCCAGATAACGGCCAAGGTTATGACGAAGCTCTCGCGGCAGGCGATGGATGAGCGGGCTGCCCATGGCTACCACTCCAGGCTCAGCGCCGCTTGGCGCACCGGGTTCACACTGTCCTCCACCAGCATCCCGTCGTGCAAGCGCAGGATACGCGTGGCCATGCGGGCGATGGCGTCGTTATGGGTAACCACCACAAGGGTGCAGCCGAAATCGCGGTTCACCCGCTCCATCAGATCGAGTATCTCGAGCGAGGTCTGATAGTCCAAAGCTCCCGTGGGCTCGTCGCATAAAAGGAGTCGCGGCTTTTTCACCAGCGCACGGCCAATGGCGCACCGCTGCTGCTGACCGCCGGAGATCTGCCGCGGGAATTTGCGCCGCTGCTCCCACAGCCCTAACGATTGCAATAGGTCGTCCATCGGAAGCGGATCATCGCTCAGATGGGCACATACCTCAATGTTCTCCCGCACGGTAAGATCGGGCACCAGGTTGTAGAACTGGAACACGAACCCCAGCTGACGGCGGCGATACTCCCCTACCTCACGTGCGGAGAGGGAGGCAATATCTTGGCCGTCCACCATGATCGAGCCCTCATCAAGGTTCTCCAACCCGCCCACTAGGTTGAGGAATGTCGATTTCCCCGAGCCTGAGGGCCCCAGCAACACCGCAAGGTCACCCGCCTCCAGTTGCGTAGAGATGCCCCGCAGCACATCGGTGCGCGCATCGCCTTCCCCGTACGATTTCCGAACGTTGCGCAGTTCCAAAAAAGCCATGCGGCCACACTTTCCGAAAAGATCCTTCTTCAGCGTCTCTCTATTTGTTAACTAGAGAGAACTTTTCGGAGTATAGCAGAAAGTTTGCTGCGGGAAACTATAAACTTGCCTGATCAGACGCAAGGAGGCCGCTTTGTTCCGCTCGGTCGTCTGGACGGAACAAGGCGGGCTCGCTGTTCTCGGAAAATACTGCGCCGCGGCTACAGAGCAGTCGTTGCGTCTTCCAGTTCGCGCTCTTCCCGCTGTTCGGCGGTTTCCTCGGCCCCCTCGCCCACCGGCAGAAGCGGCGCGTCGGGCAAGTAGGCGCGGGCGTTCATGGCGGACAGCCCAATCGTGCCGCCGTTGTGGAAGAAGGCGGACTGCTGCGGCGTGATGATGCCGGCAATGCCCAGCGCCAGCAGGATGGAGTTGTAGCCGATGGTGAACCGGTAGCCCTGCTTCATGCGGCGGGAGAGCACGCGAGAAAGACGGCGCAGCCGCACAATGCCCTCAAGATCGTTGGAGGTGAGGGCGATATCTGCCGCCTCGCGAGCCACGGCGCTGCCAGCGCTCATGGCAATGGAGACGTTCGCGGCCGCCAAGGCCGGCGAGTCGTTCACGCCATCGCCCACCATGCACACGTTGCAGCCCTCTGCCTGCAGCTGGCGCACCAGCTCGAACTTATCTTCCGGCAACAGGTCGGCGCGGTATTCGTCGATGCCCGCCTCGGCCGCCACGCGTCGCGCGGTGCGGTCGGCGTCGCCGGTGAGCATGATGATGCGCTTGAATCCCTCGTCTCGCAGCGCCTGGATTACCTGGGGCGCGTCGGACTTCAGCGGGTCGTCGATATAGAGCACGCCGCGCAGCTCGTTGTCCACCGCCAAGAACAAGGGCGATGTGCCCAGCGCCAGGCTGTGGATGTGCTCCAGCTGTTCGGGCGCCACCGGCACCCCTTCGTCTTCCAAAACGAAGTGCTGGCTGCCAATGACCACGCGCTTGCCGTTCAGCGAGCTGGCGATGCCATGGGCCACCACATACTCCACTGCCGAGTGCAGTTCGCGGTGTTCCAGCCCCTCTTCCAAGGCGGCGTCCACCACCGCGCGTGCCACCGGGTGCGGGAAGTGCTCTTCCAAGCACGCCGCCAGCCGCAGCGCCTCGTCGCGGGTATAGCCGTTGTAAGGCTCCACGTGGTAGACCTTCGGCGCGGCGTCGGTTAGGGTGCCCGTCTTGTCGAAGACGATGGTGTCCGCCTCTTCCACTGCCTGGAAGTAGCGGCTGCCCTTCACCATGAAGCCGTGCTTGGCGCCCTCGCGCTGCGCGGCCATGACGGCAATGGCGCCGGACATCTTCAGCGCGCAGGAGTAATCGACCATCAGGCACGCGGCCGTCTTCATGAGAGAGCGTGTGGTCAGCCCCACGACGGCGGCCAGCGCGAAGTTCCACGGCACCAGCTTGTCGGCAATGTTCTCGATGCGTTTCTGTTCGGCGGATTTTGCCGCTTCGGTGTCGGCCATCATGGTGAGGATGGACTGGATCTTGCTCTGGGCCGGATCGCCGGTCACCTTCACGCAAATTTCGCCCTCCTCGACGGCGGTACCGGCGTATACGCTATCGCCCGCCTGGCGCATCACCGGCAGCGGCTCGCCCGTGAGCGACGACTGGTTCACCATGGCCTCGCCGGCGGTCACCGTTCCGTCCACCGGGATGCCGTTGCCAATGCGCACCACTACTCGATCGCCGGGGGAAAGCTCGGACAGGTCCACTTCCACCTCTTGGCCGTCGCGGCACACCCACGCCGTGGTGGGAATGTCCAGCAGCGACTGCGCCAGACTGGATTCGGTGCGCTTCTGGGTGAAGTCCTCCATGATCTCGCCCACGCGCAGCAGGTACATGGTCTCGCCGGCGTTGCTGGCCCCCTGGGTGAAGCCGAGCGCGATAGCAGAGGCATCCAAAACCGGCACGTCCAGCCGTCCCTCTTTGAGGGACTGCAGCCCTGCCCGCCAGAAGGGAATGGCGCGCCACACCCACCAGACGGTCTTGAAGGGGTTGGGCATGAGCATGCGGATGATGAACCACGCCGTGGCGTTGGCCAACGCCGCATACAAGTTGCGGGCGCGCGGCGCCAGGGCAAAGGGGTCGGAAGGCTGCCACGCCGCCAAATCGGCGTAGGAGAGCGTGGCCATGCGCTGGATCACCGCTTGGCGGGCAAGGGGCGTGGGGTCGAACTCGACCGAGAAACCGGCCGCCAGCGGATAGGCGGTGGCCTTCGACACTTCCACCATGTCGAGGAACGTTTCCTCAAGGGCAATGGCGTCGTGCTCGTTCAACGGCTCGGGCAGCTGGAAACGCAGCCGGCCCGGCAACGAGTGCTTGATTACGCAGCGCATGGGCGTTCGCTTCTTTTCAATGAATCGGACGGAAGAACGGCGAAAGCCCTAGTTCTTCGTCTCAGTCACAGTCTCTTCGGCCACGGTCACGTCGCCGGCGGCGTCCTGGGCCACGACGGTCTGGTCCACCACCACTTCTTCGGCGTCGCGCGCGGCCTCTTCCACCGCTTTGACGTACTGGGCCTCGGCCAGAATGTCGTCGCATTCCGCCTTGGCCTCGTCAACCACGCGAGCCACGTAATCCTTCGCCTGCAGCGCGCAGACGGTCGTGCGCACATAGGCGCGATGGGCCGGATTGCTGCGAACCGCCTTTACACCGGCGGTGCCCAGCAGAAAACCGCCCAAAACCAAAAGACCAGGATGCATAACGAACCTCCTAAACAGGACAAAGTACAGCCGCGGAGCACATCCGCGTACCACCGATACTAGCGAAACGCACAGACAAATGCATGCACCTAATTTTTCGCCGTTGCAAATATGTTAGCCTGCCTGCATGGAGGCGACGCGAGAAATGTTCGAATAGGTAAACTTCTTCGACGAAATGTTAACGCACACGAACAACGGCGGCAGCGCGGGAAAAATTCCGTGGTAGCATGGGGGGCGCTTTAATGATTCGCAAAGGAGATAACCCATGAAATGGCATCGTTTCTTCGCCTGGGCCGGCACCGTCTGCATGGCCCTCGCCCTCTACACCGGCTACAAGCACAAGTAGGCAAACGCGCCCCGTTCCTGCCCTTCGCGGCACGGCGGGGCGCACTCTTCCATGTACGCCTCCGTGGGCGCGGCCCTTTTCCGCTCGCGGATTTCAACCGCCAGATTCCGGCGCATTTCGTGATACCCTTTTCCTTCGGTAAAACCAAATAGCACTGAAAACGACACATGTGGCGCCAGGCGGCGCGTAAATCTGATCACGGCACAGGGAAGACTTCTCCGGCCGTCGTGTATTTGCGCAGCGCCTGGCGTCTTTTTGTGTCCGACGGCCCTACGCGCCCCTCCTTGCGCTCCAGAAAGGAGAGACCCGTGTCCCAAACCCCCCAGGCTCCCGGTACTGCCCCCAAGCAGAACCCAGCCGCCATCCTGTTCGTCGCCGCTTTTGCTGCTTTCCTGGCCACGTTTAACGAGACCTTCCTGAACGTTGGCTTCGCGCCCATCATGCAGGCGCTTTCCGTCGACGTTTCCACCGTCCAGTGGCTGGCCACCGC
This sequence comes from Eggerthellaceae bacterium, assembly GCA_022791455.1. Taxonomy (GTDB): domain Bacteria; phylum Actinomycetota; class Coriobacteriia; order Coriobacteriales; family Eggerthellaceae; genus Parvibacter. Next base: position 152,728 of record JAAVZC010000001.1, on the reverse strand, counting down.
CTACATGTTGGGCGCCGCCGTCATGGTGCCGGTATCTGCGTTCGCCTACCGCTCCTTCCCTACCCGGCAGCTCTTCTGCGCCACCACCGCGCTGCTGGTGATCGGCTCAGTCATCGGCGGCTTGGCCCCCAACTTCGGTGTGCTGCTGGTGGGCCGCATTGTGCAGGCGCTCGGCACCGGCATGCTCATTCCCATCGGCATGAACATCACGCTTGAGTGCGCCCCGCGCGAGAAGCTGGGCACGTACATGGGCATCATGGGCGCCATGACCACGCTCGGCCCCTCCTCGAGCGTCATCTTCGCCGGCCTGATTCTGGCCGTGGCCCCTTGGAACATGCTGCTGTGGGTGTTCGCCGCTCTTTCGCTTCTGTGCCTGCTGGCGGGCGCCATCATCCTGCGCGACGTGGCGCACCTCACCCATCCGCGACTTGACGCCGCCTCGGTTGCGCTTATCGGCATTGCCCTTATCGGCATTCTGTACGGCGTTTCCACCATCTTCGCCGGCAGCGTGCCGGTGGCCATCGGTGCTGCGGTGGTGGGCGTTATCGCGCTCGTGTTCTTCGTGAAGCGCCAGGGCAAGCTGGCCGAGCCGCTCATCGACCTGCGCCCGCTGAAGATTCCCGCGTTCGCCGTGGGCGTCATCGCGAACATGCTCTCGCTGGTGACCATCTTCGCCATGAACATCATCGTGCCTACCTTCATGCAGTCGGTGCTGGGCACCGAGCCGCTGGTGGCCTCCCTCACCCTGTTCCCGGCTATCTTGTGCTCCTGCGGCGCCTCGCCTCTGGCTGGCCGCATCTACGACAAGCGCGGTCCGGGCATCCTGTTGCCGCTGGGCTTTGCGTGCATCGCGGTGTTCTCCGTGCTGACGGCCCTGTTCATTGCCACCGCCTCGCCGGTGCTGCTGGCCATCATCTACATCCCGGTCATTTGCGGCTCCGCTCTCATCATCGGCCCGGTGCAGTCCTTCGCGCTCTCGAAGCTGCCGCCCGAGCTGAACCCCCATGGCGTTACCGTTATGTCCACTGGCTTCCAAATTGCCGGCTGCTTCGGCTCTTCTGTATTCACCGGCGTGTATGCCCTGGTGGGCGCCTCTGCTGCCGCCTCTGGCCTGGCCGCTGCTGAAGCCGCCAACAGCGGCATGGTGGCCTCGGGCATTTTGGTGGGCGTGTTCGCCCTGGTGGGCTTCTTCCTGGCCCTGTGGATTCGCCGCGCCGCCGCCCAGCCCATCGCCCAAGCCGCTCCGGCCGGCGACTGGGGCGCCGCAGAAGCCGCCGCATCCGAGGCCGGCGTCGTGGCCCCGCAAGCGAGCCTTGCTTCCATCATGAAAACCGACGTCTTCACCGTTACCCCCGAAACCCCCGTGGTCGAGGCCATGGAGCTCTTCGCCACCAAGGGCATCTCCGGCGCGCCGGTGGTGAACGCCGACCGTCAGGTGGTGGGCTTCGTCTCCGATGGCGACATCATGGCCTCCCTGGCCGACCAAGTGCCCGCCTTCAAAACCTCCTGGTCTTTCGTGGTCGAGCGCGAGAACGCTGACTTCGACGCCACCCTGCGCGAGGTGCTGGCCCAGCCGGTGAGCGCCATCGCCACCCAGCGCGTCATCTCCGTGAACCTGAACGACGACCTGGGCGAAGTGGCCCGCGTTCTTTCGGAAGGCCACCTGAAGAAGGCACCGGTGCTGGAAAACGGCGTGATGGTGGGCATCATCAACCGCTCCAACATCACCCGCTACGCCATCAAGCGCTACCACGCCGACCAAGCGTAACGCAGTACGAAATAGCAATCGCGAAGCACAGCGGGGCGGTCATTGGCCGCCCCGTTTTTATTGCAGCTGCAGCGCCACTTCTCGCACCATGAGGGTGCCGTCGTGAGGCTCCAGGACGTTTACGGACACCGTCGGCAGCACGTTCGCGCCCGTCAACAGGGACAAGTGCCGCGGGTGGAATTGCAGCGAGCCGTCGTCGGGGTCTTCCAGCATGGCTGCGCCGGCCGCCTTCAGCACGCCGCGCGCCACCGGCACATCACCGTCGAACAGCTTCGCCGTTTTCCAGAAGAAGTCGCCCTCGTCGAACTGCCAGAGCGCCCCGTCCAGGCGCGCGGCGGTGTTCTGCTCGTGAATCTGCATACGGTTCTTATTCTCCAGCGAGCAGTAGTGCACCCCCAGCTTGAGCCCCTCGTCGATGGCCCACTCCAGCAGCTCCAGGCAGGCCAGTTCGCTGCCCGCCACCGGCAGGCCACCGGCATAGTTGTAATTGTAGGGAATGGCGAAGGGCGGGTTCGCGATACGAAAGCCGCGCTGGGCAAACGGGGCCCAATCCCCCAGCGGGTAGCCGAATTCCAGCAGGTTAATGCCGAAGACGCCAATTTCGTCCATGGCCCGCAACAGACCCTTCATTTCCTCGATCATAGAGGGGTCAACAGGCATTTCCACCATAACGTCCGGGATGAACCGCAACGCCCGTGCCATCCGCCGCACCGCCTCGTCGAAGGCGCCCGGCTCGTCCGGCTTCACCGAGAAGCGAATCTCCTGCAGCCCCGCTTCCGCTAAGCGCTGCGCAAGCATCTCGTCCAAGAAGTCGCCGTCAGTGTAGAGGCGCAGGTGGACGCCGGGCACTTTCTCCCGCGCGTGGCGGAAGAACGCGACGGCCTCCTCGGCGTGAATGAGCGGTTCGCCCCCGGTGAGCGCCACATGGGTCACTGGCACGGGACCGTCCAGGAACTCGTCCAGCTCCTCCTGCCAATTCGCCTTCAACAGACGGTCCGCCTCGTAGTTCACCTGGTTCTTGTTGAAGCAGAAATAGCAGTCGCGGTTGCAGGAAAGCGACAGGTAGAACGTGCGCGAGCCCTGGTCCGTGGCGCACGCAACGCAGGCGCTGGAAAGCGGCCCGCAGGAGATGCTCGCGCCGCCGTTGCGGAACCGCGCCCCTTTCGCCCGCAGCCGCTCTATCACCGCTTGCCGCGCGGGCAGGTCCTCATGACGCGGTGCCAAATCGATGCCGAACTCCAGCAGCGATTCCACATACTCCTGTTCGATGGCGTCGTACTCCGCCACCCAAGCCGCCAACGTCGGCCGCTGTTGCAATTGCGCGTCCCCCAAAACTCCCCCTCGTCACCGTGAATTTACTCGATTATAGCGAAAGGCCCCGGGCAAGCCGGGGCCTTTCAGAGAGATCAGATGGTTCTTACTTATCTTCCACAAACCCCGTCCCTCGTAATCCTGAGCGGAGGGCGAAGCCCGGAGTCGAAGGGTCTTCGCGACCCGGAGGTTACTCCTGGTCTTGAGGTTTCAAAGGCAGGAACTTGAGGCCCAGGAACAGCACGAGGAAGCTGAGGGCCACGACGCCCAGCGTCACACCGAACTCCAGCGGGGTGGGCCAGTAGACGAGGCCCTGGTAGGCCTGGGCCAAGTTGCCCTCCCAGTTCGTGACGGTAAACTGGGTCATGACGGCGGGCATGTCGATGTTGGCGATCTGGAACCCGCCCACCAGAAGCTGCACGCGCTTGCAGAAGATGGCGGCAACGGCCAGGATGCCGGCCACCACCATGAGCGGGGTGGTGCGCAGCTGCGGCACGACGCAGAGGACAACCGCGACGATGCTCAGCACGACCTCGCCCCAGAAGAAGGGGGCGAGCGGGCCGGAGACCAGCATGGCCACCACTTCGGCACCACTGCCGGCCGGGAAGGCCTCGGTCAGCAGGTCGCAGCCGAAGAAGTACAGGTCCACGAGCAGGAACACGGCGAGCAGCTTGCTGAGCTTCACGAGGTTGGCCTGGTCCACCTTCAGGTAGCCGGAGGCGCGCAGCGCCGCCACGGCCACGATGACCAGGCCGGTGCCGCACACGAGGGCGGACGACACGAACCAGGGGGCAAGCAGCGCGGTGTGCCACATCTCGTGAGACTGCTGCAGGCCGAAGATCCACGCGGTCACGCTGTGGACCAGCACGGCGCACACGAGCGCGACGACCGAGATCACGCGCAGGGCGGCGTGGGACACCTTGCCCTTCTCGTTCTGCACCTGCGCCCAGAGGTACACGCAGGACAGGATCAGGTAGGTGGCCAGCACGATGATGTCCCACATGAGCGGCGAGCCCAGGTTGGAATAGGCGAAGAGCTCCCACACCCGCCCCGGCTGGCCCAGGTCGACCATGACGAAGCCGATGGCGCCCACGGTGGCGGCGATGGAGGTCATGACCGCCACCTTCGAGATGCCTCCGAAGCCCTTGATGCCGAAGGCCTTGGGCACGGAGCTGATGATGAGGCCGCCGGCGGACAGACCCACGAAGAACATGAACATGGTGATGTAGAGGCCCCAGGAATCCAGGTTGCGCATAGCGGTCTGGATCATGCCGCCCGAGAGCTGCATCGCCCACAGCACGATGCCGATCACGGCGACGACGGCACTCACGCCGATGCCGATGGTCAGCCCCTTACCGCCCTTCACGGCTACCTTGGCGCCCGCCGCCTCGCGAGCCTTGCCCCTGGCCGGCGCGGCCGCAGGGGCGAAGTCGTCGTCGATGACGCCGACGTTGTCGAAATTAGTCATGGCAGTCATCCTTCCTAAACCAGGTAGTACACAGAGGGCTGGGTGCCCTTTTCTTCCAGCAGGTGCTCGTAGCTGCGGCCGGCGATGGCCTTGGACACGTCCGATTCCGGATCGTCCAAGTCACCCCAATGGCGGGCGCGGGCCGGGCACAGATCCATGCAAGAAGGAGTCTCCCCCTTCGAAATGCGCTGGTAGCAGAAGGTGCACTTCTCCACCGTGTGCTTCTGGTGCTCGGGCGTGTCGGCGTCGCCCACCGCATGGCCCAGGCTGTACTTCGGGTCTTCCCAGTTGAAGGACCGCACTCCCGAATATGGGCAGGCGGACATGCACATACGGCAGCCGATGCACTTGTCGTAGTCCTGGCGCACCACGCCGGTCTCGGGATCCTTGTAGGTCGCCCCCACCGGGCACACCTTCACGCACGCGGGGTTCTCGCAGTGCTGGCATCCCATGGGGTAGTACTTCATGGACAGGTGCCCGTCCTTCGAAGCCGGGGTGTCCGGCATGTCGCCGCCGTCGGTAAGCACACGGCTCCAGAACACGCCGTCCGGCACGTTGTTTGCCTGCTTGCAGGCCAGCGTGCAGGCATTGCAGCCAACGCAGCGCTTGGTATCAATCGCCATTCCGTAGCGAGCCATTAGTTCACGCTCCCTTCGTAACGTTCCACTTCACAAAGGAAGTCGTAGTAAGAATTGTTGTGCACGAACGGATCCATCGTGCGGTTGGTAAGGTTCTGCGCGTGGCCGGAAACGTACTGGTCCTCGCGGAACCCATGGGGGATGCCGATAACGCCAGGCATGATGCCGTCGGTCACGAGCGCCTTCAGCACCACATCGCCGTGATCGTTGAAAGCATGCACGTAGTCGCCTTGGGCGATGCCGCGCGCTTCGGCGTCTTGGCGGTTGATCTTCAGCACCGGCTCGGGTTCCAGCTCGCGCAGCCACGGAGTGAAGGCAGTCTGGGAGTGTACGTGGTACTTCGCGTGCTCGCTGCAACCCATCAGCGGGTACTGCTCGCGCAGCGGGTTGTCCCAATAAGCCTCGTTGGCCGGCATGAAGTAGGGGTACTTCTCGTACTCCGGCACCTCTTGGCCGCACACGTTGCGGGGCGTAGGCGCCTCCATGTAGAACTTCAGGCGCTCGCTTTCGGAGTTGCCCACGGTCATCTCCACGTGAGAGACCGGGTTCATGGGGGTGCGGATCATCTCGCCACTGGCCAGCTTCTCGTAGGTAACGCCCAGGGGCGCGGTGGTTTCCGCTTCCACAATCTGCTTGATGAAGTCGGCATCGGTGGGGCCGTCGGCGTAGATCATGTCCATCTGCAGTGCAGCGGCCACCAGGCGCATGATGTCGATGTCGGACTTGCTCTCGTACAGCGGGTCGACGCACTTCTGGTGGTACATCAGATACGGCGTGGGGCAGCCGGAGTCGTAGTCCTCGGTCTCGTACACGTGCGGCACCGGAAGCACCAGGTCGGAGTACATGGCGGTATCGGTCATGGACACGTCGGCGGTCACCACGAAAGGCACCTTCTTGAAGGCCTCGATCATTTCCAAACGACCGCTCTCGCAGCACAGCGGGTTGCCGTTCATCACCCACAGCACCTGCAAATCCACCGGCGTCTCGCCCCACATCTTGGTTTCCAGAAGCTCCGGAAGCGCCATAGAGGGCACGTTGGCACCCACGCGGCCGTACATGTACGGCATGTAGTTGGAAACGCCCGTAAACGGAGAGGTGTTGCGGCAGATAGCCGTGCCCGGCAAGCCGTAGTTGGCGGTCTGGGCGTGCAGCAGCGCCAGGTTCTTGTAATTGTGGTGGGAGTTCACGTGATGGCCCAGGCCCTGGTAGCCCAGGTTCCACACGCCGCCCTGGGCGTAGAGCTCGGCCAGCTTGATGATGTCCTCTTCCGCCACGCCGGTGATTTCGGAGGCGCGAGCGGTGGTGTACTCGCCAATGTGGTCCAGGCACTCCTGGTAGCAGGTCTTGTAGACGGTGCCGTCCGGGCCCGTGGCGGTGCCCAGGATGGCCGGCTGCTCGGTAGCGCCCAGCGCCGTGATGGTGCCAGTAGCCTCATCAAGAACCGCGGGCACCTCGATGATGATGGGCTGCCCGGTCATGGGGTTCATGCCCGCCTCGATGGGCTCGACGCCAAACGCGCTCATGCGCAGGAAGGTGCCGTCGTCCTTCACCAGCTGCGGTGCCTGAGTATAGGCGCGCATGTAGTCCACGTTCTCCAGCTGGTTGGCGGCAATGTAGTTGATCATGGCCAGCATCATGGCGCCATCAGTGCCCGGGCGAATGGGAATGTACCAGTCGGAATGGGCAGCAGTGGAGCTGTACTGCGGGTCGATGGTGATCAGCGGAATGCCCTTCTCGCGGGCGTCGCAAATGTAGTGCCAGATGTGCACGTCAGCCTCGTCTGGGCGCCCGCCCCAGGCGATCATGGTCTTGGAGTTCACCACGTCATCGGCAGAGTTGCCGTTCTGCCCGAAGCCCAGCATCTGCACGTGCATCTGGGCATAGTCCGAACAAGCCCCCAGCACCGTGCAGCCAGCTGCGGTGATGAACCGGCCGTAAGCGAACGACATGTAGCCGCCCGTGGCGCCGTTTAGCACGCCGTAGGAGGCATACGAGGACATGAAGCCGATGGAGGTGCCGCCACCCGTGGCCAGCGCCGCACCCATCTTCTCGGCCACCATGCCGATGGCCTCGTCCCAGGAAATGCGCTCCCACTCGCCGGCGCCGCGCTCGGTGCCCTCGACGCGCTTCATGGGGTACTGCACGCGATCGGGGTCGTACTGGCGCTGCGGCTGGGACTGGCCCTTTACGCACAGACGCCGCCAGCCCTCGTCCCCTTCCGGGTACTCCATGGCAGCCACCTTGACCACCTTGCCGTCGCGCACGGTCACTTTCTGGTGGCACTTGCTGGCGCAGTTGCCGCGGCAGCCGGTGTGGAAGGTCTGCTCGGCCGCAGACTCATCGGCCACCGCCGGGGCAGCGGCCAAATCGCCCAGAGCCACAGCCCCCGAGCCCACGGCCACGGCGCCCGCCGCAACTCCCGCGGTTTTTAAGAAGCCACGACGCGTGAGCTTCCCCCTAACTTCGGATTTCTCTTGCATGAAATCCCCCTCTTTCTCTCTTCTCTCACAGAAAGACATCGGGTCCCAACCCCGATTTGAGGGGAACTATACAAAATTGTTACGTATCAATCAAGATTGTTCCGTAACAATTTTGCAGTTTTTTCTCGCCCAAAGACAGACTTCGGTCATTTTTGTACAGAATAAGACACCCAATCTGACCAGGTATTTTGTTTCATATCTCCTGGTCAGACACGGTGTACAGTTTTTACCGATCTTGGTTTTTTACGACGTCCTGCGGCACATCTTGGCCGTAGACGCGCGCAGAATACTCGCTACGCGTCTCCAAACCGCTCTCGCGGGCGAACTCGCGGCTGCCCAAGGCGAACTCCACTGTCTCGCGGATTTGCAGCGGGCCCATACCCAGCGCCTCGCAACCATCGATGAACGTGGTCACCAAACGCGTGACCTCAGGAAACTGCGATTCATCCATGGTGTCGGTGCGTACGCGCACCCGCACGCCACTCCCCTGCCGCGACTCCAAATACCCGGTTACGCGCAAGTAGCGATAGGTCTGGTTCACCACCGACACGCTCACATCAAGCGCTTTGGCCAAATTGCGCATAGTGGGCATCTTCTGCCCATAGGCCAACGTGCCGTCGGAAATCATGCGCACAATCTCATCCCGCAGCTGGATCCAAGCCGGCGTTGCGCTGGACTTATCAGGCGGCGTGAACAGACTCTCCGAAGCAGCGGGCAAATCGGCCCCGGTCGTTACGCGGGTCTTACTCACGGATATCCTTCTCCATCCATTGGTGCTCCACGTGCTCGTCGAGCTCGATGGGGCCGTAGGCAGCATAGCCGGCGCGCACGTAAAGGGGTTGGGCGCTGCACTGGGCGTGCAGGTGCATCTCCCGCCCTCCGGCTTCGCGCGCAAGTCGCTCCGCTTCCGCCAGCACTGCCGAGCCAATGCCGTTTCCGCGCGCCGCAATCTGGGTGGCAAGGCGTCCGAACACCCACTTGCCCGGCACCGTTTCCGTGCCCGGCTCTAGTTCCGACGGGAACACGCGGGCACAGGCCACCAGCCTGCCGCCTTCATCGTAGGCGGTCAGGTGAATGGTACGGGGGTCTTCGTCCACATTGTCGAACTCGCTTTGGAATCCCTGTTCCTCCATGAACACCGTGCGCCGCATCGCCGCCGCGTCTTCGAAGGCATCGGTGCGAAAAGTAAGATTCATGCATAGCTCCATCTGCATCGATTCATCAATTCCCCCCATCCTAAACGACCCATCTGTTTCTTGGAAGCGAGATTCGCGGCATCAGGCATTATCCTGCCGCCAGAACACTAGGTGCCGATGCCCAGCACACCTCTGCCGCCTGTCCTTGATTGACGATTGGGCGGAAATGTTCATTTCTGAAATCATTTTCGAACAAGGAGTTCTAAAATTTCAGCAGTGAAACAATCCGGCTTTGAGACGTGGTGGCATGGCAGCGCAATCCCCTTCTGAAATCACCCCGGAACCCGGCGCAGCGGCGTCGGGCGAAGGCTCGTTTTCCCTCGACTCCACCTACTTCGTGGGGTTCGAGATGGCCCACACCGCCTTCAAGCAAGGACTGGCGGCCTCAAGCCCCCTCAACATTACCCAGTACCGCTTCCTCTCGAAGCTCTGCTCCGCTCATCGCGCGGTCGAGCAGGGGGAAATGGGGGCCGTGCTGGGACTGAAGCCCAACGTGGTCACCCAGGCAGTGGACGCACTGGAGCAGGCGGGGTTTGTCACCCGCACCACCGGTGCCACCGACGGCCGCACCCGCACCCTGGACGCCACGTCGCTCGGGCAGGCCCACGTGGATGCGGTGAACGAAGCGCTGGTGAAGAGCCTCTACGCCACCTTCCCCACCGCCGACGCCCGCTACCGCACCATCCTGGAAGCGGCCATCTTCGCCGGCTCCCGCATTGAGCCCGGCTTCGACGACACGCCGTCCAAGCACCCCGCCTCGCGGGCGCTCGTGGCGGTGGAGCTCATCCGCCAGGAAACCGAGCGCACGCTGAAAACCGCCTGCGGCGCCACGTTGCCGGAGTGCCGCATCGTGCAGAAACTGGCGGAGGCGCACCGGCCCCTGCGGCTGAACGCCATCGCGGAGGCGCTGTTCATGTCCTCCATCACGGTTACGCGCGCGGTAGAGAAGCTGGCGGCGCGGGGCTGGGTACGGCGGCTGCGCTCGGAGCACGACCGCAAAGCGGTGTTCGTCGACCTCACCGACGAGGGCGTTTTCCAGGCAGACCTCATCTCCGCCACCCTGAACGAGCTGGCGGCCACGCGGCTGTGGGCCAACCTCGATGCCGCGCAGAAAGAGGCCATCGAGCAAATGGGCCACACCGTCATCGCCGGCATCCAGGCGCAAAAAGAGGCCCAGGAACAAGCTTACTTGAATTCCCTGAGCCCCGAAGATTAAACGAATTTGCGCGGGGCGCCCAGGAGGGCGGGCGCCCCGCTTTGACTATGCGGCCGAGGGCACAGCCGCTTTCGGAGAGTTTGCCGTGCGGCCCATAAGGGCGCGGGCGCCGAACAGCATTGCCAGGTTGACCACCACGTCGCAGCCGAACCAGGCCAGCAGCACCGGCGCGTTGATGGACACCTGATTGAGGGCGCCGAACGTTCCCACCGTGAGCACCATCACCGCCAGCCCGCACAGCGCGGTCGCCAGCAGCAGGTTGCGCGCGAGCGTTCCCTTCCCCGCCCGGGAGCGGCAGATGCAGGCGCACACCACCATGGAAGCGGCACCCAGCAGCGTGCCCAAAAACGCCGCGAACACCACCAAGGCCACAATCAGCACGCCCGTGCCCGGCAGCTTCGAGCTCATCGAGCCCACCTGCACCGCCGAGAGGATGCCGGAAGCCACAATGGCCAGGCATACGATGGCCACAAGCGCGGTGGCCCAGCCCCACAGAAATGCCGTGGAAGCCTTGCCGGCGCCGCGGTTGCCCTGGGCAAACAGCGCGCCGTAGAGCACGGGGCCCGCAGTGGACAGGCACAGCGCCAGCCCCGCCGCGAACAGGAAGGCCACGAAGGCCGATCCGGTGAGGATGGAGCAGATCACATCCAAAATGGCCACGCCGGATGCGGAAATGTAGTCGAAGGCCAAGGTGCCGGTGGCGGCCATGATGCCCAGCCCGATGCGGCCGATGACCGCGATGATGAGCGCCATGCCGAACAGGGTAAGAAACGGCTTTGCAGTTGCTTTCAGGGAATCCATGCTAGGCCTCCATCTCGTTTTCCACCGCCGACGTTCCGCACAAATACCCGCCGCAGAACGCCAGCCCCACGTCTCCCATCAGCGAGCCCAAAATGGGGTCGCCAATGTAGCTGTTCTCGCCGCAGGCGCCGCCGGCGGTGTGCCAGCCGGCGTAAAGCCCCGCAATGGGCAGGCCGTTCGTTCCCATCACCTGCATCTGATCGTTGATGAGCAGGCCCGCCTTGGTGCCGTACAGGTTGCCGCCGATGCGGCAGCCGTAGAAGGGCGGATCGGCAATGGCGTGCAGCCATTCGTCGGGCATGGGGTACATGAAGTCGTCGTGGCCCTTGGCGCAGGTCTCGTTCCATTCTTCCACCGCCCGCGTCAGCACGCCGGGGGCAAAGCCCAGGTCCGCTTCCAGCTCTTCCAGGCTGTCGCGGCGCTTCAGCACGTCGGCGTCGATGGCGTCCTGCACCCCGTGGTGCCAGTCGCGGTAGTGGGCGGGCACCTTGTCGATCTGCTCCAAGTCCGGCGTGATCAGCTTGCGGCAGTGCTCCTGGGCGTAGCCGGCCAGGTGATCTTCGTAATGGGAGTCGAAGATGATGTAGGAGCGGTGGCCCGGCGGGGTCATCTGGATGGTGGCCAAGTCGCCCAGCGCGTAGATGGCATTGGCGCCGTCCTCGCCCACGCGGCTGTCCATGTAGCGCAACCGGTTGCCGCAGCGGTCGATGGTCAGCCACGGCTGGCGCGAAAGCTGGGTCATGCCGTCGTACAGAAAGCGCGCCCACTGGCCGCCCTCCGCCTGCCAGTCCACGCCGCCATCGAAGGAGGCCGAGGAGTTGAAGCCGGAAACATCGGCCCCCACGCCCAGCCCCATGCGGAAGCACTCGCCGGTCTCGCCGGCGGTCAGGTAGCTAGAAGCACAGCCCATAGCGGCCGTGGGAATGTACTTGTCCAGCAGTGCCTTGTTGTTGCAGAAGCCGCCGGCCGTCAGGATGACCGCCTTCGTGGCATGGATGTACTTCTCCGGCCCGAATTTCTCGCGAATCACCACGCCCACAATGCGGCCGTCGTCATCTTGCACAAGCGCCTCGGCGGGGCTCTGGAAGAAGTACTCCACCCCCTTCTTCTGGCCGTAAGCGAACATGGCGTCGGTGGCGTCCTTCATCTTCAGCACGTGATGATCCAGCGTGGAATTCTTCGGCGCCACGTACACCGGCACCTCGCCCAGGCGCCATTGCACGCCGCAGTCGGCCATCCAGTCCAGCGACTTGCCCCCTTGCTCGGCAATCTTGTAGATGAGCTTCGGATCGGCCGCGTAGTGGTACTCGTCCATGGCCCAGTCGGTGAGCGCCTGCGCGTTGAAGGGATAGTTGGGGAAGGCGAACTGCTTCTCCTCCTGCATGGACATGCCGCCCAAAATGCCGCACATGCCCGCTTCTTGGGCGTTGCCGCCGTGCAGTCCCAGCGCCTCCACGCAGATGGTGTGGGCGCCCAGCTCGGCGCTGCGAGCGGCCGCGTTCAGGCCACCGCCGCCGGCCCCCACCACGCAGATGTCGCACTCGTAATCCCAAGCGGCAGGCACCGCGCGAGGCGGAATGGGGCTCGCGTCGTTGGCGGGGAAGGCCTCGGGGTTGTGGTCGCGGTAGGTGCCGTCGGCGGCGGAGGCGTTGGTGGCCTCCGACGCAGGCAGCTCCACATCGTAGCTGCCGTCCGCCGCCCAGTTGCCAATGCGCTCGTCGGCATAGGCCATGCCGGCCGCGGCGTTCGCGGCGCCCACGGTGGCCGCCGCCGTTCCGCCCATCATCAGGGCGGCTTTCCCTAAAAAGTCGCGGCGGGAAAATGTGCGTTCGTTCTCCATGGCGAACCCCTCCTATTCGCTCGCAGCGGCGGCGGAATCCGAGTTGTGTTCCGCGGCCGTCCGGGCCTGGTCAAGCGCGTCTTCCACGGCATTCTTCACGGCCGCCGTGGTGATGGTCGCGCCACTGATGGTGTCGATTTCAGAGCCCTGGGCCTCCTCGATCATGGCAGCGTACTTGCCATCGCGGATGGCCTCGAAACCGCCGCGGCTCTGGCTCTCCCCTTCCTGGGTGGTCTCCAGGCAGGTGATGCGGTTGTCGGCAATGAGCAGGGTCACGGTCACGTTGCCCTCCATGCCCGGGGCAGTGCCCACGTACACGCCATCGGCCAGGGTGCCCTCTGCCCGCTTGTTCGGGTCGACGGAAACCTCCTGGGCCCACGGGTCTTCCTCGTGCAGGGCCAGCTGCTCGGCGCTCGCGGCATCCTTCGAGCCGGAGCCCTCGAACGACGCGCCGCAGCCGGCCATTCCCAGCGTCAGCACCACCGCGCCGCACGCGAGAGCTGCTACGTTCTTTTTCATCGTCAGTCCTCCTATTCGCGCGGGTTTAAGCGGCCGCGGGGCTCGAAGCGGCATCGGCCGACTTCGCCGGCGCCGCCCAGCCTTCGGGCACTTCGTAGTCATGGCAGGTGTTGCAGTACATCACGGACTGGCCGTGCACCACATGGCAGTTGCTGCAGTCGATGGCATAGCCCTGATGGGAGTCATGCGGGTTCACACCCGCCTCGCCGTCCCAGTTTTCGGTGGCGGCCACTACTTCATCGAAGTCATGGCAGCCTTGCCGCGTGCACATGCCAGCGTCCGAGCGCACGCCCACGGTCTTCAGCATGCCCGTCTCGTCAACTTCGAAATCGCCGGCAACCCAGTGCAGGCCCTCTTCAATCTGCTCGTCCAGCTTCGGCTCGTGGCATTCCAGGCACGTGACGTTTTCCACCTGATGGGCATAGGCGCTCAAGGTGGCATCCTCGTAATAGCCCTCCACGTAGGGGTCCATGGGGCTGTGGCAAATGGCGTTGCAGAAGCTGGGCTGCTCGTGCCACATCATGAACCCGGTACCGGCCACCACCAGCACCGCCGCGCACACGCCCACCACGATGGGCCACTTCCGGCGCCGCTTCTTGGCCGCCGGCGCCACGGGCGTGGCCGCCCCCTCTGCTACGGATGCGCCCCCGCCGTCCAGACGGCTCGGCACCTGATCGCTTTCCTGTTGATGCATCGGTTCCCTCCGTTCTTTCGCGCCCCGCCCCACCGTAGAGGCGCCCTCGGGCTTTTATTTCTTCAGCGAAGTATTCTTTTTATTGCTTTGCTGAATCAGTTAGCGCGCAGTATAGCGATGAAAACCCAGTACAGCTACGCCCTACTGACGTATTCCAACGAACTGTTAACCATTGACGTTTCGTCAAATGTGTTCATTGACTCCATGTCAAACTGTCAGTATTTTCATCGCAGTTATTTATTCCGGCCTGTTTCGACAGGCGGAAAACCACACCAGCGAAACGTCCGGGGGGAGGTGTTCGACCATGCAAGAGCCAACGGCAAGCGCCACTGTCAACCATCGCAGCCCTCGCACGGTATTGGATGCCACCGAACGCCGCCAGGAAATCATCGAAACCGCCCGAGCCCTTTACGAAGAGAAGGGGCTCGCCCACACCACCATCCAGGACATCACCAACCGCATGGGGGTGGCGCGCTCGCTGTTCTACCACTACTTCACCGACAAAGACGCTGTGACCACCGCGGTGCTTGACGCCTACGTGGAGGACTATGTGGAAGCGCTCCATTACTGGAACGCCAACCGCCGCCCGGGCGACATCGACCACGCCCTGCACACGCTGGTGCACCTGCTGCGCGTGGCGCTGTTCGAAAACGACGCCTTCCGCATGGCGCTGGCCACCCACGAGAACGCCGGCCTGTACATCGAGTTCATCAACCGGGTGACAGATCAGACCACCACCTACATTATCGAGACCACCGTGCGAGACTATTCCGCAATGCACGAGGTGCGCATCGAGCACCTGTACGAGACCTTCTACGTGTTGATTCTGGGCATGATCAGCTACATGCGCCGTCACCCGGACACCCCCGACGACGTCATTTGCGACGTGATCGCCCAAACCCTGCATATGGACCGCGGCAAAACGACCGCTTCCACAAGATAAGGCTTTCCATTTGCCGCCGCTTCTCTTGAAGGGGTGCCGCGGCAAATGGAAAGCAGCGAAGGCGCCCGGAACCGCCGGCCGGACGAAGAAGCGAGAAAGGAGCAAGCCCGGCTTTATCGGAGACGTAGTATTCACCTTTAGGAGGAAAGATGTTATTCGACGTTTACGGGCCGAATGCGCTGTACCAGTGGCTGGGCTTGGCCATGGTTCTGGTGGCCCTCATCTTGCTCAACGAGTTCGCTCGCCGCACCAAGGCCGGCGGCATGATCATGTTCTTCGGCGTTTCCGCCGTGATGACTGTCTACTGCATTGCCATTGCCGTGGGCGCCGGCATGGGCCAGGAATGGGCCCTCACCAACCCCACCCACACCGATATGAACAGCTGGTTCCACTACGCTAAGGTTTACGCCGCGCTAGCGGGCTGCATCGGCTTCATGGCGCTGAAGTATTCCTGGGGCAAGATCGGCCGTTCCCACTGGTTCAAGGCCTTCCCGTTCGTGATCGTGGCCATCAACATCATGATCGCCGTCGTGTCCGACTTCGAGAGCGCCTTCCGCGCCTTCGGCACCACCTGGGTGTCCTCCGAGGGCGTCACCCTGTACGGCGGCTGGCACAACGTGTTCAACGGCATCGCCGGCCTGCTGAACATCGCCTGCATGACCGGCTGGTTCGGCATCTACATTTCCAAGAAGCGCCAGGACATGCTGTGGCCTGACATGACTTGGGTGTTCATCATCGCCTACGACCTGTGGAACTTCTGCTACACCTACAACTGCCTGCCCACCCACTCTTGGTACTGCGGCATCGCGCTGCTGCTGGCACCGACCATCGCTGGTCTTCTGTGGAACAAGGGCGGCTGGATTCAGAACCGCGCCTTCACGCTGGCCATCTGGTGCATGTTCACCCAGATGGTGCCGATGTTCGTGAACGACTCCATCTTCGCCGCGAACTCCGTGAACAACCCCGACGTGAACCTGGCGGTTTCGCTGGTGGCGCTGGTGGCCAACATCGCCGCGCTCATCTACATCATGTACCGCTCCAAGAAGCTGCATGTGAACCCCTACAAGCAGGAAGTGTTCGTGGGCACCAAGGACTTCACCGAGGCCATGGAGCGCCGCGCCAGCACCGAGTACCTGCTTGAGACCGAGCCCAAGAGCGCTACCCCGGCCGAGATCGCCGAGATGGTTGCCTACAACGCTCTGCCCGTGAACGGCGAAGTGGGCTTCGTGTACGTGGCTAAGGACAACGCCGGCACCGTGGTCGAAGTAGAGACCAACAAGAAGGAATAACGCTTAAGCAGATATCCCTCTCCCTTAAGAATGGCCCCAGATGGGGCCATTCTTTTTTAGTCGAGGGTCATTTGCTGGATGTAGACGTCGTTGCGCAGTTGTTTTGCCTGGTCGGGAGTCAGCTCGCCGGCGGCGCGCATGCGCTTGATGATCTCCAATTCGCGCACCAACGCCTGCGCCTGCACATCCTCCACCGCATCGTAGACGCTGCGCAGCATGCGGAAATGAGCGGTGAGCTTGGAGGGATCGATGACCGCCAAGGCATCTTCGCCTTCCGCATTATCATCGTCCAGCTCGGCCACCTCTTCCGCCAGCTGATCGATGGAATCGTAGAGGGTGTCACAGGCGGCAACGACGGCCCGGCCATGGGCGGCCACGTCCGCAGACGCGTGGGGCAGCAGGTCCGCCAGCTGGTCGGCGTAACGCTTCATGACAATCACCGTGGCGGGCTCGTCTGCGGCCGCGGTCCCTTCACTGGCATCTTCGGGGGCATCCGCCGTCACCATGCCGGTGAAGTGGGCGTCTTGCTGCACCGATTCGATGACCGCCTCAAGCAGGCGCGCTTCCGCGTCCACACGCTCCTTGGTCTTCTTCGCCTCATGCTTATGGGGCACCAGCAAGGGCACGGCGAAGTTCGCCAGAAGCAGCGTGAATAGGATGACGCCGGAGGCGATGGAGATGAGCGTCGTGCGCACGGCAACGCCTTCTACCAGGGCCAATGCGCCGGGGACGGTGAGCATGAGCGAGAGGGTGATGCCGCCTTTCGGGCCGGCGAAGGTCATGGCCAACGCGTTGCGCAGTTCGCGGCGGGTGAAGAAGCGCGCCTGGGACGACGCTTTCCCGCTTCTCTTCCGTGCGCGAAAATCAACCGCATCCATTCCCAGCACCCAGATGAAACGCACCAGCTCCAGCACGAAGGTAAGCACCAGCATGACGCCGATGAGCGCAAGCGGATCCCCCAGACCGCCTTGGGTGGCGGGCATGAGCACGCGAGGCAACTGCATGCCCAGCAGCACGAAGATGACGCCGTTCAGCACGAAGCTGAGGGTTTCCCAAACGCTGCGGGACTGCAGCTTCTGGCGCGCCCGCTGCGCCGTGTGACGGTGGGGCAAAAGCGACATCATCATGCCGGCGCACACCACGGCAATCACGCCGCCAATGTGCAGGTGCTCGGCAATCAGGTAGATGAGGAAGGGCAGTAAAAGCTCCAGCGTCACGTGCAGCGTGGGATTGTCGATGCCCAGGCGGCGGATGAATTCCAGAAGCGCCCAGGCGAGCGCCCCCATCACCAAGCCGCCAAACAGGCCACCGAACAGGTCAAGGGCGAACTCTTCGCCGGCATGCACCAGCGAGAAGCTGCCGGTGAGCGCCACCGCGATGGCGCACTGGAACACCACGGTGCCGGTGACATCGTTGAAGAACGCCTCGCCTTCCAGCAGGGTTTTATGGCGCTGGCCGAACTTGAAATCCTTTGAAAGTTCCATCACCGCCACGGCGTCGGTAGAGCCCATGGCGGCGCCCAGCGCCAGCGCCGCCGCCAGCGGAATGGCGGGCAGGAGCGCATGAAGGGTGAACCCCATGCTGATGATAATGGCGAATACCAGCCCCACTGCCAGCGAGGCAATGCCCCACCGGTTGGCCCAGAGCGCCCCGGAGTCGGCGTGGCGCGACTCGTTGAAGTGGAGCGGCGCGATGAACAGGATGAGCAGCAGCTCTGGGTCCAGCCCGCTTTCCAGCGGCGTATGGACAAAGGCGGCGATGAGCGCGCCCAGCGCAATTTGCACGAGCGGCAGCGACAGCCGCGGCAACAGGTTGTCCAAAATGCTCGAGGCCACCACGGCCGCCAGCAAAAACAAGATGAGTTCAAGTGCTTCCATGCGTCCGACCCCTTAGAACTTCGCCACAGCATCGGGCACGGTCAGCTCTCCGGCAAGGGGCCGCTGCATGAGCACGGCCGCTTCCTCGGCAGAGCATCCGCGGCCGAACAGGTGCATCATTTTCGCAAGCGCCGCCTCGCAGGTCATGTCGAAACCGGAGACCACGCCGGCCCGCACCAGGGCGTCGCCAGTGGCATAGCGCTTGTCCTCCACACCGCCGCCGGCGCACTGGGTCACATTCACCAGCAGCCGGCCGCTGCTCACGAACTGGGTCACCGCATTCACGAACCAGGGACGCGTGGGCGCGTTGCCGGCTCCGAAGGTGCGAAGTACGGCCCCCTTCAGGCTGGGCACTTCCAGCTGCGAGCGCAGCACTTCCTCGGTCATCCCCGGGAACACCGACACCCACCCAATGGCGTTGTCCATCTCCAGCTGGGGCACAAGGCCAGACGCCGCCGTCCCAAGGCCAGACACTGCGGTCCCGCCGTCAGTTGCCGCCAACTGCCCCGCTGCCGCAGCCGAGCCCTCCCCTTCCCCGGCGCTACTGGCACCTTCCGGCCGCAGCAGCCGCGCCTCGTTAAAGCGAATGTGCAGGTCCATCTCGGCCAAGGGCGGGTAATTGAAGGAGCGGAAGGCACCGAAATCGGTAGAGCTCATCTTAGTGGCACGGTTGCCGCGCCAAAGGAACCGGCCGAAGGAAATGGCCACCTCGCGCACCATAGGGCCGCCATCGCGCGGGTCGCGAGCGGCCGCAATCTGCAGCGCCGTAATAAGGTTGTTGGTGCCGTCTTCGCGAATCTCGCCGATGGGCAGCTGCGAACCGGTCAAGATGACCGGCTTGGCCAGCCCCGGCAGCATGAACGAAAGGGCCGAGGCGGTATAGGCCATGGTGTCGGTGCCGTGCAGGATCACGAAGCCGTCGTGGGCGTCGTAGCCCGCCGCCACCATCTGGGCAATCTGGCGCCAATGGGCCGGGCTCATGTCCGAGGAGTCAATGGGCGGCGCAATCTCAGCGAAGTCCAGCTGATAGCCCAGCCGCCCCACCTTCGGCACGTTCTCCAGCAAATGCGAGAAATCGAAGGGAGCCAGCGCGCCGGTGGCGGCGTCCTCCACCATGCCAATGGTGCCGCCGGTGTAAATGAGCAGGATACGCGGGGGCCGCCCGAGTGCGCCGCCGTCCACCAGAACCGGATCCGGGCTGTCCCCCACCAACGGGGCCATATTTTCGCCAAGCATACGTCGCCTTTCGTCAAAGATTAGCGAACTATTATGCCGTGCACCCCTGCCGGCCCCCATCCCTCAAACGGTCGCTGGCAGAAAACCCCATCGAATGGCACGCCCGCCCCCGCCGCCATGCCATTCGGTGCGTTTTTGTACCAGCCGATGACCTGCGAAAACGCAAGAAACCGCAGGTCGAATAGCGAATTTTCCATGTCACAAAACCTCACCGAACGGCACGCCAGCCGCTCCAAACATGCCACTCGGCGCACTTTTGTGACACAGAACGCAAGAGCCCCCGAAGGCGGATCCACATCTGCATGGGGGAATGGGGGCGGATCCCGCCTTCGGAGGCTCTTGGTCACAAAGAATCGGAGCGGCCGACAAGAAAAGTCGGCCGCCGCAGCTAGATTCTATTCACCGCCGTGCCAGGTGCGACCACGCAGGATGTAGGCAAGGGACGGGCCGTTGCCAACATTGGGCAGACGATACACATCCGACTCGCTATATTCCTCGACGTAGTCTTTAAGAGCGACACGAGTAGCTCCCAGACCCTCATATGAGATATCGCCACCATCGCCGGGCTCCGCAGGCGCCATCAGATTATCGATGCCCGCCTCCATGTCTCCAAAGAAGCGCGCTCGCCCAGCACACTGAGCAACACATTGGGGCAGCTCCCCTTGGGCAATCTTCTGCTCGCACAGAGTACACTTCTCCACAACGCGCTCCTGCTCGTTCAGATAGCGCACGTTGTAAGGACACGCCATGGCGCAAAACTGGCACCCGATGCACTTCTCTTTGTCTACCTGAACAGTGCCGTCCGCCAGCTTATGCGATGCCTCGGTAGGACAAACCTGGACGCACTCCGGATTCTCGCAGTGCTGGCACTGGATAGGCAGGAAGTACATCTCCACTTCCGGATAATCGCCGCTCCCGCCAGGAGTCGGATTCGGTCCCACGCGCAAAGTCTTGATCCAGAAGTCTCCCGGCTGCACTCCATTAACCATTTTGCAAGCAGCCGAGCAGGCCAAACAACCAACGCAACGGTTGAGATCAGTAACAATTCCATACTGCATGCTAAATCTCCTTCAATTCCTCGGCGGAAAGGGGCAGCCATTTCTTCAAACGCGGATCGTCAGCAGAGTGGATAATCTCCTCCCCTGTCACCGGATCACAAGGAACGGGATTGCCGAAGGGGCTGTTCTCCGCAGTTGCCTTGTACACCTTCACGGGAATGCCGCGCAGCGTGCTCGAGCCAATAAACGGATCTTGGGCATCGGGATCCACCAGGTTGTTGATGTTGGAAAGCTGGAAGCCATGGGTCGGCGCTTCGCACTCCGGATACCACCAGGCATGCTCCGCATTGACCACCCCTTGCTTGATGCCGTAGTAGATATCCACGACTTCGCGGGCCTTGCCCCACTTCGACTCAATCCACACCCAGTCGCCCTGCTCAAGGCCAAGACGCTCGGCATCGTTGGGATTCATTTCCAGGCGGGGAACCGGCCAAAGCTCACGACACCAGGGCAGCTGGCGATGCTCGGAGTGGAAATAGACCGGAATACGACGCCCCGTAGTCATATTGAAGGGGTACTCTTCGTAAATCTCGGGGTCGGCCACTGGGCTGTGAATTGGCTCATGGAAATAGGGCAGCGCGTCGGCATCATGGTCGGGACTGAATGTCTCCATGACCGTCGACCAGATTTCCGCTTTGGTGGTGGCCGTCATGAAGCCCGGGTGATCGTCCACCTGAGGCATCATCACGATGAAGGGATTTTGGCGCAGACCCGCACCGGTTTCCCAACGATGATAGGAACCCCATTCGGCAGGGTACTCTTTCTTCGCATCCCACCAGCCGTTTTCTTGGAACTCCTGCTTGTACTGGGCCCAGCTTATGCCGCGAGCCGCCACCGATGCGTCGTTCATTTTCTCCAAATCCGGCCATGGATCGCTTTCGTCAATGTTCCAAATGCGCCCCATCGACTTATAAAGATCTCGCGCGATCTCGGCATCGTGCATCGTTTCAGCCACCGGCTCCACGCATTTGCAGGTGGCGCCGAAGAAGCCCGATGCCCCTTGGGACAGACGCGGCGCATCCAATTCCAACCAATGTTGGCACGGCAGCAGCACGTCGGCCATCTCGGTTCCCGGGTGGTGCCACAAATTGATATCCACCCAGAAATCCAGAGACTGCATTCCTTCCCAAGCCATCGTGGAGTTGCACTGGTTCATGAACGATCCCGAGCAGTTAATGCCACCGCGCAAGCGGTAAGGATCGCCCTCCAGGGCTGCAGTCCACACGGCATGCACATCTGTCCAAGAGCCATACCAGTTCAGAACGGGGAATTTGTCCATACCCACACCCTTGGCGGTTTGGATATAGGTAGGCGTATCCGAGGGGAACCCACCCAATGAGGCACCGAGCATCGTGGAAGCACCCGGCGAGGTGTCGATGGGCGCACGGGTGCAGCCTCGGTTGCCGGCCGGGTTATCAAAATTGCCGGTAAGGTGCGAAAGTGTCATAATCGTGCGCACGTTCTGAGTGCAGTTACCCGTCTGGTCAGTCGCCAGCTGAATATGAAGACCACCGTTGCCGAAACGCGGATCCACGCGCGTCGTCCACAGCTCGCATGCCTTCTGGATCTGTGCAGCGGCGCAACCAGTTACTTCCTCGGCGTGTTCGAACGTCCACGGCTCCAATGTTTCGCGGTACACGTCCAAGACAGGGCGCGCCTTATGGGTCGTGCCGTCCTTCAGCACCACCTCGAATTCTCCGAAGAGCGCCGGATCTTTCGCCGGATTGAACTGCGAGGGGTCGGGAAGCCAACCGGGCGCAACACCCTCTCGTGCGGCAGGGATCCATTCGCCCGTCGTAGGAGCAACATGCACTTCGTCTTGCCACTGACCGCTTTCGGCATCGAAAAACACAAGCCCGTTGGAAACGTTGTCCCAGACCATAAAGCGCTTATGGGAGCCGCCTTCCACCACGTCGCTCTCCTTCAGCAGCTTCGTTTTCATGTCGAAGCCGCTCTTGGCGTCCATAATGAACCCGCCGCTTGGCTCCATGTCATCGACCACCAGGAAGGGAGCGTTGGTCCAGCGCTTAACGTACAAGTCGTCCATCAGATCGTTATCGATGACATACTTGGTCCAGCTGAGTGCAATGGCGCAGTCGGTGCCGGGCCGCAGACTCAGCCAAACGTCAGCCTCCTTGCCCAGTGCGCCCATACGCGGGTCGATCACGATATGGTTTTGCGCCTCATGGGCAACGTCCACAATCACACGGCACGAATCGTCGTAGTTGGAATACTCGGGAGCCGTTCCCCACTGGACATATACCCTGGGCTGATCGATGGTCGCCATCCACGGGGAGCCGAACGTGTCCATCATAGTGCCTACCAGCTGGCGAGGCCCCTTGCAGATTTCTGAGGCCAAGTGGCCATTGGGGGTTTGCAGAAGCCACATCAGTGACGCATAACCGCCCATAGACCAAATTCGGCTCGTACCGTTCATGGTAAACAGACATTCCCCGCCGTACTTGTCTATCATTTCGTTGAACTTGGGGCCGATAATCTCATAGGCCTTTTCCCAGGTGATTCTCTGCCAACCCGGATCTTCACCTTTGGGCTGGGTGCGCATCATCGGATAGTGCAGCCGGTCCGGATGATAGCAAGCCTGCATGGAAGACTGCGACTTGGTGCAGCAATGACCGCGACTCTGCAGCGACGACTCGTCGCCCTCAATTTTGACGGCGCGACCATTCTCTACAGTCACCCACACGCCGCATTCCATCTTTCCGCAGCCACGGCAGCACGTACGAATTCTCGTTACGCCTCCGCCAGTCGCGGGCTCCGATCCTTCGGCAAAAGCCGCAGAGGATGCAAAGGACATCCCAGCGACGGCACCCGTTACTGCCGCGATCTTCAGAAAGTTCCTACGCGAAATAGGGTTCAATTTCATTTTCTCCCCTTCCTTTCTCACGGACGCCCACTTCGGGCTTCCAAGGGGAGCATAGGTGCAGCAGAAGGAATCGAGAAACGATGAACCGGAATGCCTCTCTGCTCTTCTCATTCCAATCAATAATGGAACGGTTCGTGATTGGAATAGCTTTCAGCCGATGCCGCCTTTTGCGACATATTTCCTGCTCAGGCATGTAGTATCCGGGCATCGTATAGCCATTGGGACAACATAACCAGCGAAAAGCGTGTTATCATCTCCAAGATGGCACAGGCACGCCAAAGGGGGATGGCATGACATTCGACTATCTTCTTGAATTCATCGAGCTAGCGCGTTGCCTCAACTTTACCGAAGCTGCCGCCCATCTGCACATCACTCAATCTACCCTCAGCAAACACATCTCCGCCATGGAGCGAGAGCTGGACGTTGCCCTTTTCGTTCGCCAACACGACGGCGCTCGTCTTACCGAAGAAGGCTTCCTCTTTTTTGGGAGCGCCACCAACATCATTGACATCTATCAAACCACTCATCAAGCCATGCTGGCGATGAGAGACCAGAGCGCGCTGCTCATAGATGGCCAGTTCCAGAACCCTAACGTCTCCGCCCTTATATCTACAGCTATCGCACGTTTCCGCACCCAGTGTCTCGGCAAGATTATCTTCAATCGCAATCAGACAAAGCCCAAACTCGATCTGTTGACAGAAGGCGACATTGATCTTCTTGTCATGGGAGAATCTTCCGATCGGCTAAACGAAAGAGGGTTAGAGTTCAGCCTGCTGACAGAACTGCCATTCGCAGCGATTGTCGATACTACGCACCCCTTTGCCGAGCGCGAGTCCATCACGATAAACGACCTGGAAAATGAGGTCCTGCTGCAGTTTCTTGATGAGTACTCTGCCCCCGGATGGCGCACCATCGAAGAAGTCTGCCGAGACCACGGGTTTGTTCCTCGTCGACGTCCGGCCTTGACCCAGTCCACCACCGAGCAACTGACAATACCGCTCAACGGGGGCGTTCTCCTCTTCCCCAGCACTTCAAAAGAGCTGCGGTTCCTCACAACCGCAGCCCAAAGAGCTTGCGTTCCCGTTGTCGATAGCGATGCGGTATTTCGTATTTATTGCATTTTCAAACCCGAAGCGAGAAACAAAGTCGCCCCGTTTCTTGAATGTGTCGATCGGGCGATTGACAGCCTTGGAAATTAAAACCAGACTAAACTTGAAACCGCACTAGCGCATCGACAAGGGCCCGCGCCATTGCGGCACGGGCCCTTATTAGCAGGACGCGACAGGCGCTTACTTCTTCTTCGCCGGCTTCTTGTCCAGCATGGCGCGCACTTCTTCGCGGCCCTCGTCGTGCAGGTCCTTCTCATCGGGAGCCAGGCGCTCCAGCAACTCCAGCAGCTCGCCCATGTGCTCGCGCTCCTCGTCGCGGATGTCCGCCAGCACCTTCTTGGCGTCCTCGTTGTCGGTGGCCTGGATGTGGGCGTCGTACTCGTGAATGGCCTCCAGCTCGCCCACGATGTCCTGGCGGATCGCGTTCACCAGCTCCTCATCGGTCAGCTTGCGGGGCACCTCCATCACAAAAGGATTAGAAAGAATAGCCATGACAGCTCCTTTCGTCAGACAGCCCGCACGGGGCCATCGCAGTAATCGCAACCGCCGGCCTTCAACAAAACCCAGCGGCGCACTTCCAACACTGACGAAGATGCTATCCCGACCCGCCGAAAACCTCTACCCCGAGTAAACGCCTTGAAAATGACCCGTTGGCGTTTCGAAAGCGGCCCCTACGCCACCCGCGACCCAAAAGGCCACAGCGACAGCGTGGCCAATCCGCCAGACACGATCTAGGTCGCACTCGTGATTTTGGATGCAAGATGTCCTCTTTCGAAATAATCTCCGTTTTTGGATATTTTTTCGTGAAATAATCTCCGAAAATGGAGATTATTTCGAAACATGCCCCGACAAACGCTTTGCGAAGGAGACCGATGGAGAAGACGCCCGAGCCTTTCATCGCCAACAGCACCGATGTCAGCGCCAGCACCACCGCGCGACCGCGCGTTCTCTCTGCTATGAGCGGTGGGGTGGATAGTTCGGTGGCTACGTTGTTGCTGATGCGGCAGGGGTTTGATGTGGCGGGCATTACCATGAAGCTCTTCGACGCCGAGGTGATTGGGCCGGACGCGCAATCGACTTGCTGCTCGCTGGACGACGTGGAAGATGCCAAAGCGGTGTGCCGCCGGCTGGAGGTGCCCCATTACACGCTTAACTTCAAGGAACGCTTCGCGGAATGCGTGGTCGATCCGTTCTGCGAAAGCTACGCCCACGGCGAGACCCCCAACCCCTGCATCGAGTGCAACCGCCATCTGAAGTTCGCCGGGCTGCAGCAGCGGCGCCGCGAACTGGGGGCCGACTACGTAGCTACCGGCCATTACGTACAGCGAGCCTTCGATGACGAAACCGGCACGTGGCAACTGCTGCGAGCGGCCGACCGCGACAAGGACCAAAGCTACGTGCTCTACCACCTCACGCAGGATGACCTGGCCCACATGCTGTTTCCGCTGGGCGGCCTGCATAAAGGCGAAGTGCGCGAGCTCGCCGCCGAGAACGGGTTCGTGAACGCGGAGAAACCGGAAAGCCAGGACATTTGCTTCGTTCCCGACGGCAACTA
Source organism: Eggerthellaceae bacterium (assembly GCA_022791455.1). Lineage (GTDB taxonomy): Bacteria > Actinomycetota > Coriobacteriia > Coriobacteriales > Eggerthellaceae > Parvibacter. Next base: position 126,846 of record JAAVZC010000001.1, on the reverse strand, counting down.
CGCCGCATTCATCGAGCGTCGGCGCGGGACGGACGGCAGCCGCGCCGCAAACGACCCCTTCGCCCCCGGCGACATCGTGGACGAAACCGGCCGGGTGCGCGGCCGGCACAACGGCCTCATTCACTACACCATCGGCCAGCGCAAAGGCATCGGCGTCGCCAACCCCGTGCCGCTGTACGTAGTCGCGAAAAACGTGGCGGAAAACCAGCTGATGGTGGCGCCGCACGAAGGGCTCATGACCAGCGAAGTGCCGCTGCGGGACGTGAACATCATCTCCGGCGACTATACCCCGCGCACCGTCGAAGTGGCCGTGAAGCTGAGCTACCGGCAAGAACCGGTGCCGGCGGAGTTCGAGATCCTCCCCCACCGTCGCGCCGTCATTCGCCTCGCCAGCCCCCAGGTGCGCCCCGCGCCCGGCCAAGCAGCCGTCGCCTATGTTGGCGAAACCGTCCTCGGCGGCGGCACGGTAGACAACTTGCTGGAATAATCGATTTTTCCAGCACGCAAAATTTCGTTGGCCTTAAAACCTCTGATAATGAGTGATTTTTGGCTAGAGCGATTGAGCCAAACCGCCTTTTCGGACCCAAAAGGCATCAGCTTGCTGGAAAAATCGATTATTCCAGCAAGCTGCGCCTTCCGCCATCGCAGTCGGCCGGCATCCGCCGCGCCTAGCGCACCGGCAGCTGGATTTCCGTCACAATCTGCGTTGGATCCAGCGTCATTCCCTCGTCGATTAGCGCGAATTCCTTCGCGAAGCCCGTCGGCTCAAGGCCACGGCCGGTTGCTTCTTCCAGCAGCCGCTCGTAGTAGGGCCGCGACGCCGTGTGGTTGCCGCTGAAGCGCACCACCAGGCAACGCTCCGGCTGCTGCTCGAGCACCGGGCCGCCGTAGTCCTCCACGTCGTCCAGCTCGATGAACACCATGTCGTAGCCGTGGAAATCCCGCGCCACCAACCGCTCGCTCTCGATGCCCACGCCCACTTTCCCCAGAAACACCAGCGAACTGTCGCCGTTGCGCTGGATCTCTTGGATATGCATCTCCAGGTCCAGATAGCCCACCGGCGCCACGCTCTGCCGCAGCACGGCGAACCGACGCGCCCCGAACCGCTTCTCGCGAATGTCCCCCAGCGGCGCCCGCAGCGCCTCGTCCAACCGCTCCCGGCGCTGGCGCAAACGGTTGCGCATCGTTTCCATCTCGCACAACCGCCGGTCCAATTCCCGCTCTTGCCGCACCATGATGTCGTGCATCTTCTCCGGCGAGCGCTCGGCGTAAAACGCCGCGATATCCCGCAGCGGCATATCGCATTCCCGCAGGTAGCGCACGGTGTTCAGCGCCTCGAACTGCTCGGCGGCATAGTAGCGATACCCTGTCTCGGGGTCCACCTTCTCCGGCTTCACAATCCCCAAATCGTCGTAATGGCGCAGCGTTTGCACGCTCACCCCGAACAGCCGGGCCGTTTCGCCTATCTTGAAGAGGAAATCGGTGTTTTGGCCCACAGCACTCCCTCCGGTTGCTCGTCGTCTTTCACGCCCTTAAGTATAAGGCGGCTGTGCAGCAGGTAAACCCATGCCGCCAGGGCAAGCGCCATTCCCCCGGCGATGAGGAGCGCCACCGCGTCCACGTAACCGCCCCAAGGAAGCATCACCAGGCCCATGCCGATGAAGCCAATAAACGAACGGGCGAAATTGATGAGCGAAGCCGCCGCCCCCGCGAGCGCGCTATTTTGCGCCAACAGCACGTTGATACCGATGATACGCACCACCGCCTCGAAGAACGCGAACAGGGCAAACATAGCGCAGAAAACGAGTGCGCTCGTGTTTCCCCATATCAGGAGCGCGATGCCGATGGCAACGGAGGCCACAAGCGCCACGGTAGTGAACCGCCGGGCCGACACGCGTCCCGAGATCTTCGGCCAGCAAACCGACCCCACCGCGCAGGCGATGGCCGCGGAAGAGAAGCAGATGCTGTAGCCGAACGTCGAGAATCCGAACCCATCTATATATATGTAAGAGGCCACGGAAACGAAGCCCATGTAGCCGATCTCGAAGGCGCTCGTGATAAACAGGAAGAGCATGAAGGCGTGGTTGCGAGCCACCTGGCGCAACCCGCCCAGCGATGACAGGACACCGCGGGGGTGCGCCGACGCGGACGGCGCGGGGAGGCTGCCGACCGTTGGACGGGCTCCGCCCATCGAGCGGCCCTCCCCCGTCGGCAGCGTTTCGCGGAAGCACAGCGCCAGCACCAGTTCGAACGCGCCGAGCAGCGCAAGTGCCGCGAAGGTGCCGCGCCAGTCCACTACTTCCAAGATAGCGGCGCCCGCCACAGGAGCCAGTACCAGCCCCAAAACGAACATGGCCTGAATTATGGCAAGCGCCCGTTCGCGATACTGGGGCGCCAGCACATCCTTCACCACCGCCGTGGCCGACGACGCCACCGCCCCCGACCCTAGCGCCTGCAGGATGCGAAACGCAATGAGCATCTGGATATTCACCGCTACCATGCACAAAAGGCTGGCCGCGGAGAACGCGAACGCGCCTGCCACCAATACCGACCTGCGGCCATACTTGTCCGACACCGCCCCGAACACCAGCAGTCCCACAGCCATGAACAGGGCGTATCCCGCCAGCGTCCAGTTCACCAAGTCTGGCGTGGTGGAAAAATAGGCCGCCATGGTGGGGATGGCCGGCGAATACAGATCCATCGCCGCCGGTCCCAACAGGGAGGCGGTGAACATGAGCACCAGCAACCCTGCGGCGCCGAGCCGCGGCTGGGGACAGATCAGCCATTCGTTAAACTTCGCCATCACAAGCTCCTTCGCAATTTGTTCGGGAGCCATTGAAAACCCTACAACAGTTATAGGGTCAAGGCCGATTCAATCAATCCACAACTCGGATCCGCGCACCACGCCGACAAGCCCACGACAACTATCGGCCGCGGGAGTACGATAACGCCACGTGCGAAAAGGAGGCACCATGCTTAACAACGATTTTCTGGGGGATGAGGTTGGCCGTTTGGGATTCGGCGCCATGAGGCTCCCGGTGATTGACGGCAACGCCGCCGCCATCGACCAAGACCAGCTGGACGCCATGGTGGACGCCGCCATCGCCGGAGGGGTGAACTATTTCGACACCGCCTGGCCTTATCATGGCAACATGTCCGAGATTGCGCTGGGCAAGTCGCTCGCCCGCCTGCCGCGGGAAAGTTTCTTCCTGGCCACTAAGTACCCGGGCCATCAGATTTCCGAATCCTACGACCCGGCAGCCGTCTTCGAAGAGCAGCTGCGCAAATGCGGCGTGGACTACTTCGACTTCTACCTGCTGCACAACATTTACGAGAACTCCATCGGCGTCTACACCGACGAGCGCTGGGGCATTGCCGACTACTTCATCGAGCAGAAGCGCCGCGGCCGCATTCGCCACCTGGGCTTTTCCTGCCACGGACGGCCCGAGAACCTGGCCGAATTCCTGGACTACGGCGCGCGCAAGTACGCAGAGCTGAAGGCCGCCGACCCGGAAACTGCCGCCCTGTTCGCCGGTGAGAACATCATGGAGTTTTGCCAGATTCAGCTGAATTACCTGGACTGGACTCTGCAGAAGGCCGCCGAGAAGTGCGCGCTTTTGGAAGACGCCGGCGTGCCGGTGGTGGTGATGGAGCCGCTGCGAGGCGGGAAGCTGGCTGATCTGCCCGCCGCCCAAGCGGAGGCGCTGGCCCAAGCCGGTCGAGATTGGACGCCGGTCGAGTGGTCCTTCCGCTGGCTGCAGGGCATCCCCAACGTGAAGGTGATTCTGAGCGGCATGTCCAACCTTCAGCAGGTGCAGCAGAACTGCGCCTCGTTCGCCGAAGCCGCGCCCCTCTCTCGCGAAGAAGACGCACTGCTGATGGACATCGCCGAAACCCTGAAAGGCGGCGTTCCCTGCACCGCCTGCCGCTACTGCGTGGATTCGTGCCCGCAGTCCATCGACATCCCGCTGATGATGGCCTCTTACAACGACATCCAGTTCCAGAGCAGCTTCACCGTTGCCATGCAGATGGATGCCGTTCCCGCAGGTCAGCTGCCCGGCGACTGCATTGGCTGCGGCGCCTGCAGCGCCATGTGCCCACAGTCTATCGACATCCCGGAAGTGATGGACGAGCTTGCCACCAAGCTGGACGCCATGCCGAAGTGGGCCGACCTCTGCCGCCAGCGCGAAGAAGCAGCCAGGGCAGCCGCACAAGGCTAAACATCTCCTCTCAATAATCGATCATCTTGCCGGCCCGGTCTCTCAGTAGACCGGGCCGCGCTTTGTTGCGAGGAAAGCTTTCGAGCGTTGCGGTTGTTGACAAACCTCAATGTAAGATATATATTCCATTTGCAATATATATTTTGCATCCTAGGATTTGAAGAGACCGACAGATACGAGGGAGCCGTGGAAGGCGAAAAGAATTTGAAAATGAAGGCGGCCCGCATGGAGCGAGGGCTGTCGCAGACCGACCTGGCTAACGCCGTGGGGGCAACGCGACAGACCATCGGCCTCATCGAAGCCGGCCGATACAACCCCAGCCTAAAGCTATGCGTGGCCACTTGCAAAACGCTGAACAAAACCCTTGACGACCTATTCTGGGAATAAGGAGACGAAATGAATCTCATCAAAAAATGGAACGAATACCTGGGGCCGAAGGACGAGCGGCTGGAGGCGGAATCGAACCGCATCATGAAAACAGGGTACATTATCCTCATCGTCGGCTGCATCCTGTGCATCTACTACGGGCTCATGGCTGCCCAGGTAGCCGACGTGACCGATACGCCCCTCCTCACCGCCGCCGGCGAACGCGTCATTCCCCTCTACAACCCGCTGATTCTCTTCCTGCTCATTTCGGGAATTGTCGGGCTTATCCAGCAGGCGCGCGCCGGCCTGATTTCCGAACGGGTTCGCTACGCCCAGGTCGATCGCATACCCTGGGACCTCGTTTGCTGGGCCGCACTTGCCTGCGGCGCAATCGTGGGCGTGCTCACCGCCGGCTTCCGCATCATCGCGGAGATCCAAATCGTCGGCCTCGAGAACGTCATGTGGGGCGGAGACATCGCCGTCGGCATCGTGTTCTTCGGCATGGCGTTCGTTTTGGGCCTCGTGCTCGGCGCCGCCCAATTCCGCGACGCCATCCAACACCGCCAGCAACTGGAGCGCGAACTGGAGGAATAGCGCTGCAAGGCACCCAAGCTATCGGACGTCGCCTCAGGGCGCAAGGATAGTAAGGGTACGGGGAAAGCAACTTGCCGCGCTCATTTCCAGGTGCTAAGATGGGGGCGCCAGCGAAGCCCGGGGTGGTTAACCGTGGCGGGCGGAGCGGTTTATTGGTTTAGGAAGACCGGTTGCCGCCGGTCTTTCCTTTTTCTCCCGCTTCCATCCGTCGGCGCTTATATTCCTCCCATCTCTCCAGAATAAATCCGGCGATTGTAACCAAAGCGGCTAGGGCATTGAGGATTTCATAAGCAAGGCTCATAGGCGAGGCGCCCCCTTTCGGTTGATGCTCCGCCCGCGCGCAGACTCCGCTGACCGGTTGATAATACAGGAGCAAACCTGCCAATTGCAACCGATAATCCTCCTTGAATAGTATCTGATTTCGTGTTATACGTATAACAGATTACGAACAGGAGGTCGCAATGGCAACCGATGTCTTAGTAAGCGCCCGCGTCAACCCGGCGAAGAAGGAGCTTTCCCAGAGAATCCTCGCAGCGATGGGGGCCTCGACCTCCGACGCAATTAACCGGGCCCTCGATTACGTGATCGCGAACAAGGCACTGCCTCAAATTGAAGAGAGCGCTGCGCCGTCGGCCCAAGCATTCCATGAGTTCATGAGCCGCTCGACGCTTCCCATCGAATGGGGGGCCGATTGCACAGAAGGCGACTACCGCAGCGTAATTCGCGAAGGGAAGCGGGCCCGGTATGAATCTCTTGCTTGATACGAACGTCTACATCGATTACCTGGGGCGCAAGGATCCGTTCTTTCCAGCAGCGGGTCAACTGATGGCAGCGGGTTTTTTCGGTGACGCCAAGCTCTGGGTTCCCGCTCAATCTGCGGTCGACACGTTTTACGTACTTAGCAAATACATTTCCGCCACCGCAGTTCAGGACGCCATTGCCGAAAGCTTCAAGGTGATAACACCCGTCTCTCTTACCGAAGAAGAGCTGCGAAGGGGAACGCGACTGAAGTGGGACGATCTCGAGGACTGCCTCACCTCGCTTGCTGCGGTAAAGGCCCAGGCAGATTACCTGGTCACCAGGAACCCTAAAGGCTTTGAGCGCTCACCTATCCCCGTCGTCTCCCCAACCGAAGCACTCGAATTGCTGGTCGACGAAGGCCGCGTGGTATACGACGTCATAGAATTCTAGAGCCCAGCTCCTCCGTCAGCCTTTGGTGGAGGAGCCTTTTTGTGAGAGGGCTAGGCCGGCTATGGTTAGGATGAGACCTCCCACAATAGCTGCGGTGATGGGTTCGCCCAGGATGAGGGCCGATGCTGCGGCGGTGATAGCGGGCACCATGTAAATGTAGGTGGTGGTCACTGTGGGGCCCAAGTGCTTCACCGACATGCCCCAGATGGCGAAGCAGGCCGCCGAGGCAACCAGGCCCAGGAACGCGAAGTTCAACAGGTTCTGCCACTGGAAGGCCACTTCAGGCGTCGGAAGCGGGCCGGCGAACAGGAACACGGCGGGCACGATGAACAAAAGCCCCCAGAAAAAGATGCGCTTCGTGGAGGCGATGGTTTCATAGCCCAAATCGGAAATGCGCTGCACGATGACGGAGTACACCGCCCACACGAACGCCGCCCCCAGCGCCAGCAGGTCGCCCAGCGCCGGATTCGCCGCCGCCTCGTGAGCCGCCTCGTCGCCGCCCGTGGCCACCGAAACTATCACGAGCCCGGTCATGGCCACCGCAAACCCCAGGAAAAACCACGGGTTCAACGCCCGCCTATCCCCCAGCGCCGCCGAAATCAACGCCGTGAACAGGGGCGACGCCGCAATAATCACCCCCGCTGCCGTTGCCGTGGTGAACACGAGCGCCACGTTCTCCATCAGGTAATAGAACGTGATGCCGGCAAGGCCCGCCGCCACGAACAGCCACTCGTGGCGGCGCTCCTTCATGTTCAGGATGTGCGGCCGCAGCGCCCAAAGCGCCAGAAAGCCAATGACGAAGCGCAGGAACAGAATCCATACCGGCGAGAAACTGACCAGCAGCACCTTCGTAGACACGAAGGTCAGGCCCCAAATGGCCACCGTTACAAACGCTATCAGATGGTACTTCACCGCAACCCCCGCGCAACACTCAATCAATTCGCAGCACCCCATAATAGGGCTGCCGCCCCCGCGTTGCTTGCACGATATTGCGGAAGGGAACCGGCCGCGCGTTTGCGGCCGGCCCGCTAGCGCGGCTTCACCATGGAAAGCGAGATGCGGCCGCGGTCGCGATCGACCGATTCCACCCACACCTTCACGGTATCGCCCACCGCCACCACCTCGGTGGGATGCTTCACGAAGTTGTTCGACAGCTTGGAAATGTGCACCAGCCCGTCCTGCTTCACCCCAATGTCCACGAAGGCGCCGAAGTCCACCACGTTGCGCACGGTGCCGGCAAGCTCCATGCCCGGTGCCAAGTCCTCCATGGCCAGCACGGCTCGGCTGAATACCGGCGCCGGCGCGTCGTCGCGCGGGTCGCGGCCGGGCTTCTCCAGCTCCGCCACAATGTCGGTCAGGGTAGGAAGGCCCACTCCCAGCTCCGCTGCCAGCGCCGGCAAGCTTCCCAGCTGTTTGTGCAGGTCGGGCACGCCGCCCTTCGCCAGCGCCGCCGCCGGCACCCCGGCCCGCCGCAGCACTTCGCGAGCCACCGGGTAGCTCTCCGGATGCACGCCCGTGGCATCCAGCGGCTCGCGCCCCTCGCGGATGCGCAAGAACCCGGCGCAGTTCTGAAACGCCTTCGGCCCCAACTTCGGCACCTTCTTCAGCTGCGCACGGGAGGTGAAGGGGCCCGCCTCCTCCCGGTAGGCCACGATGTTGCCCGCCACCGTGGGCGTGATGCCAGCCACGTAACCCAGCAGGCTGGCGCTTGCGGTGTTGAGGTCGGCACCCACCTCGTTCACCACGCGCTCCACCACGCCGCCCAGCGTTGCTGCCAGCTCTTTCTGGTCCAGATCGTGCTGGTACTGCCCCACTCCAATAGATTGCGGCGGAATCTTCACCAGCTCCGCCAGCGGGTCTTGCAGTCGCCGCCCCAGGCTGAGCGCCCCGCGGGTGGTCACGTCCAAATCCGGATGCTCGCGCGAGGCCAGCTCAGATGCGGAATACACCGACGCCCCCGCCTCGTTTACGATCGTGTACTCAATCGGCGTGGGGTACTCGGAAATGAACTCCGCCACCACCTCTTCGGTTTCCCGGCTGCCAGTGCCGTTGCCGATGACGATCACGTTCACATCGTGACGCATGGCCCACTTCCGCAGGGCCGCCTTCGTCTCCGCCACCTGGCAGCGCGGCGGCGTGGGATACACCGTGCCGTGGTCCAAAAGCTGACCGAACTCGTCCATCACCGCCACCTTGCAGCCGGTGCGGTATCCCGGGTCCAGCGCGATGATGCGGGCGCCGCGCACCGGCCGCTGTCGCAACAGCGCCTCCGTGTTCTTGGCGAACACTGCCACTGCGTCCGCCTGGGCGCGCGCCGTCAGCTCGGCGCGCATCTCCCGCTCGAGCGCCGGGGCGGCCAGCCGCTTGTAGCCGTCGCGAATGGCGTCCGCCACCACAGCGTTCCAGGGGCTGCGGCCACGCAGGAAGCGCCGCTCCATCCGCGCCACCGCCTCGTCGCCCTCCGCTTTCACCGCCACCTTCAGCTTGCCTTCCGCCTCGCCGCGGTTCAGCGCCAGCACCCGGTGCCCCGGAATGCGCCGCAGCCCTTCGCTGAAGTCCACGTAGGAGGCGAAGTCCCGCTCGGCGCCCTCGTCAGCCGCCTTAGAGGAGATGGCCCCGGTACGCTGCCAAAAACCGCGCAACTCCTCCACCGCGTCTGGGTCGTTCGCCACCTCTTCGGCCACAATATCGCAGGCCCCCTGCAAAGCCGCTGCCGCATCCGGGTACGCCGAGCCGCTGCGGGCGAACCGCGCTGCCACCGCCATCGGGTCACACGGCGCCGCACTCTGCGCCATCATCTGGGCCGCCAGCGGCCCCAATCCCGCGTCCCGCGCCTTCGACGCCCGCGTGGCCCGGGTCTTCTTAAAGGGCTTATAGAAATCCTCAACCCGTTGTAGGGTTTCCGCGCCTTCCACCTTTTTCCGCAGGTCAGCCGTCAGCGCCCCTTGTTCCTCAATGGCCGCCAGCACTTCCTCTTTGCGCGCCTGGAGCCGCTGCACATACCCCAGCCGCTCCTCCAGCTTCCGCAGCGTTACGTCGTCCAGGCCGCCAGTGACCTCTTTGCGGTAGCGTGCGATGAAGGGAATGGTGCAGCCGTCTTCCAGAAGCTGCATGACCGCACTCACCTGCGTCGGTCGAATCCCCAGTTCAGTGCCCAGCAAGACCGATATATCCATGAAAAACCTCGCGAAATCTTGAAGCCGTTTCTTTAACCTGGGCGATTATACCGAAGCACGGCGCTACCCTCGCCGACCCATCCGCTATACTTTCCCCATTCGAAATCCCGCGGAAGGGGCGCACATGAAAATCGGATTCATCGGACTGGGCAACATGGCCTCCGCCATCATTGGCGGCCTGCTGCGCGAGGGCACCGTGCTCGACGGCGAAGGGGTCGGCATCACCGCTGCCGACATCATTGGTTCGGCGAAGACCCAGAACACCTGCGACAACGCCCGCGTCCGCTTCGGCATCGAAACCACCACCGACAACTGCACCGTGGCAGCTGCCGCGGACATCCTCATACTGGCAGTGAAGCCGCAGTTTTTCGACGAAGTGATCACGGAAATCCGCGATGCGGTGCGCCCGAATACCCTGGTCATCTCCATTGCCGCCGGCATCTCGCTTCAGCGCATCACCGACATGTTCGGCCGCGAGCTTGCCACCTTCCGTCTCATCCGCTGCATGCCCAACACGCCCGCGCTCGTGAACGCCGGCTGCACCGCCGTGGTGCTGGGCCCCGGCGCCACCGACGCCGACATGGTGGCCTGCATCAACCTCATGAGCAGCTGCGGCCGCACGGTCACCATCCCCGAGCGCCTCATGGACGCCGCCAGCGCTGTGGCCGGCAGCTCCCCCGCCTTCGTGTTCATGTTCATCGAAGCGCTGGCCGACGGTGCCGTGGCCGCCGGCATGCCGCGCGCCCAAGCGCTGGAATTCGCCGCCGCCGCCGTGGCCGGCAGCGCGCAGCTGGCCCTTTCCACCCCCCAGCACCCCGGCCAGCTGAAGGACATGGTGTGCTCCCCCGGCGGCACCACCATCGAGGGCGTGCGCACGCTGGAAGAAGGCGCCTTCCGTGCCACCGTCATGGACGCCGTCACCGCCTGCGTCGAAAAGGCGAAGGCCCTCTAACCCCTTGCAATAAAAAGCGAGGGCGCCTCAAACGCCCCCGCTTCGCTCGACTATCACGCACCGCCAAGCTCACCGCTCCGCGCGCCGCGCGCCGTTATGCCTGCTGCGCCGCCAACTCCTCGGCAATCACCTCGCCCAGGCACTTGATGCCCGCGCGGATGGTCTCCTCGTCGGCGTTGGTAAAGTTCAGGCGCATCGTGGAGCGCTTGCCCGGCTCGGCGTAGAACGGATCGCCCGGCACAAACGCCACATTGCGCTCCAGCGCCTTCGGGAACATGTCCATGGCGGAAATGCCCTCCGGCAGCGTGGCCCACAAGAACATGCCGCCTTCGGGCTTGGTGAACGACACCTCTTCGGGGAAGAACTCCTCCATCGCCTCCACCATGGCCTTGGCCTGGGAGCGGTACAAATCGCGGATCTTCACCAGGTGCTCGTCCAGCGAATGGTGGGTAAGGTAGTCGTGCACCACGTACTGCGAGAACACGTTGGTGTGCAGGTCGGCCGCCTCTTTCGCGATGGAAATCTTCGCCAGCAGATCGTGGTCCTTCGTCAGGATGTAGCCCATGCGGAAGCCGGGGGTGACCGTCTTCGAGAACGAGCCCATCACCACACCGTGGGGCAGGTTGGTGGCGCCAATATAGGGCAGCGACTCCCCTTCGAAGCGCAGCTCGCCGTAGGGGTCGTCCTCCACCACCACAATGTTGTAGCGGGAAAGCACCTCGCGCACCGCCGCGCGGCCCTCGGCGCTGTAGGTAAGGCCGGTGGGGTTCTGGAAGTTGGGGATGAGGTAGATCATCTTCGCGCCCGCTTCGAGCGCCGCCTCCAGCTCCTCGATGTTGAGGCCCTGGTCGGTCAGCTCCACCGTGCGGAACACCGGCTGGTTCAGCGCGAACGCCTGAATGGCGGCCAGGTAGGTGGGGTTCTCCACAATCACGCCGTCGCCCTTATCCAAAAGCACCTTGCCCAGCAGGTCCAGAATCTGCTGGGAACCGGTGGTGATCAGCACATCCTCCAGCACGTAGTCGGTGCCGAAGCGCTGGTTGTAGCGGTCGGCCACCCACTGGCGCAGTTCGTCAATGCCGGCCGTGGCGGAGTACTGGAACGCCGCCGCGCCCTTCTCCGCCACCACGCGCTGCATGGAATCCAGCAGCTTTTCCTGCGGGAAGGAGATGGGGTTGGGAAGCCCGCCGGCGAACGACGTGACGTTCGGATCGGAGGCCGCCTTCAGAATGCTTCGCACAAACGAAGGGGGTGTGTTCTTGATTCCGTCCGAAAGCAGCTCATCAATGTCGCTCATCAGCGTTCCTTTCCCGTTCTTGCGTAACGGGGATTTATTAAACCACTGCGAAAAACAGAATTCCCGGGATTTCGGCGTAGGGCCCCCGCAGGCCCAGCGCTTCCCCGCGACGAGCCGCAGCTAGATCTTCCGCGGAGGAGTCACCAGTAGCTTCGCCAAAGTGCCCAGCCCACCCGAAAGCGGCTGGTACTTCCTACCGTGCAGCCAGGTTTCCTTCGCCCGCAGCCCCTCCAGAGCCTCCGGCGGGCAGGTTTCCAAATCCGCGTCCACCGCAAAGAAGCTGGCTTCCCAGCCTTCGCGCAAAAGCCCCTTCTTCTCCCCCAGCATCTCGCCGCCGTTTGCCGTGTAGGTGCGCAGCGCTTCGAAGCCGGAAAGCGACTCCTCCGGCAGGTAGAACTCGCGCATGCCGCGCATCTGCAGAAACGGGTCCACCGACTGCACCGGCGAATCGCTCGATCCGCAGAGCGGCACCCCGGCCGCGGCAAGCGTGGCCAGCGGCACCTGCATGGCAATCTGCTCGGGGTGCAGGAAACGCTCGTAACCGTGAAGGAAGCGCTGGTCGATCCAGGCATAGCCCGGCTGCACCGTGATGAACGGCTTGCGCTCGCAGGCCCACACCACGGCGTCGGTGGAGGGGAATTCGAAGTGGTCGATGCGATGGCGCCCCGGCACGCCGTCCAAGATGCCCACCAGCTGGTCGATGGCGGCATCGCCAATGGCGTGCGCGGAAACCATGTAGCCGCGCTCAGCGAACGAGGCTACCGTGGCCGCCAGCTCCTCCGTTTCGAAGTAGCGCGCCCCCTGGCTGCCATCGCGATAGGGCCGCGAGAACGCCGCCGTCCGCGAGCCCACCGAGCCGTCCGTTTCCCACTTCATGCAGCCGCCCACGCGCCGGCGCGCCATGGGCCGCTCCACCCGCGCCAGCTTCGCCTCGTCCATGTACTGGGGAAACAGCCGCACGTCCAGCGGCATCCGCCGCGCCAGGAACGCCGAGAGTTCCGTCAGGGGGTCGCGGGCCACGTCGTCATTGCCCTCCAGCGCGCACACAGTGCCAATGCCGAACGACGCGCACTCGTTGCAGAAATGCGCCACGCCGCGCGCCAGCACCGCCGGCGTCACGCGCGAGGCCATGTGCCCGGTCAGCTTCCCCAAATTCGCATCGTGCGCCTCGCCGGCGAAGATGCCCTCCGGGGCCAGCTCTTCCATCCCCAGCGCCTGCAGCATGGAAGACGAGCACGAGCCGGAATGGCCGTCGATGTTGATCACCCACACGTCGGCGCCGTTCGCCCACGCGTCCAGTTCCCAGCGGTTGGGCAGCCGCCCCTCGTCCATAGCGGCGGACACGTAGTTCGACAGAATGAGCATCTGCCCCGGCCTCGCCCCTTCCCGCTTCGCAATTTCCCGCACGCGCGCTTCCACGCCCGCCAGGTTGTGCGGCTCCACGCGCCCGTCCTCAAACGAGCACACCGCTTCGCCCATGCTAGCCAGCGCGATACTCTCCATCATGTGCAGATGCGCGTCAATCAGCGCCGGAAACACATGGCGTCCCTGCATGTCAACGCGCCGCGCGTCGCTTCCTGCCGCCGCCTCGTCAAAACCGACGATGCGGCCGTCCTCCACCACGAGCGCCGAGCGCACGTCGCCCTCGTGCTCCATCGTGTGGAAAATGCCGTTGACGAAAACCGTTTTCATGCGCCGCCGCCCTTCGCCCTACAGCCCGATGGCGCTGCCGACGGCCATCAGCAGAAACGCTGCCAGCACAACCGCCTGCATGGGGGTGCTGGCCAGCGCGTCCGGCAGCAGCACGCGCCCGTTGGCCTTGCGGCAGCGGCGAAACGCCGGCACCACCATGAACGCCATGAGAATGGCAATCAGGCCGCCGGCTGTGCGCATGATTTCCAGGAAGCTGCCCAAATTCAGCAGCACCAACAGCAGCGACGGCAACGTGGCAATCACCCAGCACAGCCGCTTGCCCCATTGCGTCTGCTCTTCCAGGATGTCCGAAAGCGCCAGCGAGATGGACCAGTAGGTGGTCAGCATGGCCAGCAGCGTGAACAGCGAGCCCACCACCTGGGCCCACAGCCCGATGCCCTCGGACCAGCCGATGATGCCCAGCTCGGTAATGCGGGCGGAACTGCCCAGGGTGCACAACACAATCACGATGATGAACAGGAAGTTTAGCCCCAACCCGATGAGGATGGCCCGGCGCACCTTCTGCGGGTCGCGCCCCAGCCCTTCCACCGCCTGCGGGACGCTGAAAAACGCCACGAACGAGAACATGGCCATGCCGAAGAAGGCCAGCAGCTCGTTGGGCTGCCCCACCACCGCCACCGGCAGCGCGTTATGCCAGTTCAGAAGCGAGGCCCCCGCCAGCACCGCCACAATTATGATGATCATGCTGATGGAAAGCGCCTCGCTGATGCCCAGCACCTTCAGCCCGAAGAACACCACTGCGGCCGCAATGGCGTAGAAAGCCAGTTTCGCCACCAGCGGGGGCAGTCCGGCCGCTTCCAGCACCTCCGCGCCGCCGGCCACGTACGCCGCCAGGTTCGTAATAAGCACGAGCGCCGTCAGCACGAAAAGCGCCATGACGAACTTGTTCCCGTGCGGTCCGCGGAACAGATAGGTGCGGAAGACCGAAATGATCTGCGACCCCTTGCCGCTGCCGATGGTGATTTCCGCCAGCATCATGTGCATGACGTAGCTGAAGAAAAACGCCACCGCCACAATGAGCAGCCCGGGGATGAGCCCCGCCTTGTCCACCAAAAATGGCAGCGTCATGATGCCGCTACCCACGCCGTAGCCCGTGATAATGCATGCGGCCTGCCAGACCGTCAGCCTCTTCTCCATGCGCCCTCCCTGGCCCTCGCGAATCAATGGGGCCATTATACGGAAGGCACTTGCTGGCTGAGGCGGGGATCGAGAATGCGGGCATCCCCCACGGGCCGTGGGGGACGGCGGGGTTTTGGATCCTGGGGTTGACCTGGGATAATACGCATTTTCCCAGGTCAGAAGCCACTTTTTCCAGGACCGAAAACCCCGTCGTCCCCCCACAATCCCTGAGGCACAACGGGCTTCAGGCTGCTACCGGAAATCGATGGCGAGCTCGAAGCGCTCTTCGGTCACGGTGGCCGTTGCGGTGGCACCCATTTGGGCGCACAAGTTCTGCACCACCGAAAGCCCCAGGCCGGCACCGCCGCCGCTGCGGGAGGCGTCCCCTTGGTAGAAGCGGTCGAACACGCGGGTGGCGTCCGGCCGCGCGCCCGCCGGCAGTCGATTCGAGAACACGAGTCGCCGACCTGCGCTGGTGCAGTCGCAAGCGGCTACCCCGACCGCGGTATTCGCGCCGGGGTCGCTCCCTTCACCGCCATCCGGACCACAGCGTTCCACGCGAAAGTCGCCGGCGCCGTGGGCCAGCGCGTTTCCCACCACGTTCTCGAACACGCGCCGCAGAGCCGCCGCATCCGCCGCCACCAGCAGCGGCTCTTCTCCCAGGTCAACCGCCGGCTCCCAGCCGCGCTCCTCGAACACCGGCAAGTTTCCCAGCAGCACCTCGGCCAACAGGGCCGCCGCGTCCACTTCCGCCACCGACCCTTCCGGCGCCGGCCGCGTCGAGCGCGTGTAGGCGAACAGCTGCTCCAGGAGCGCCTGCATCACGCCCAAGCGCGCCACGGCCGATTCCAGATAACCGCGCTTCACCGCCTCGTCCGGCTCGGCCTCCGCCAGCTGCAAGTAACCTTTCGCTCCCGCCAGCGGCGTGCGAATGTCATGGGACAGACTGGCCAAACCCTGCTGGAACTCCTCCTCAGCCGCAGCCCGCTGCCGGGCGCGACGCCGCTCTTCCTCCACCCGGCCATCCAGGGCCGCGGCAAGCGACGCCAACCCCGGCAGCGGAAGCGGAGCCGCCAGCCGCTGATTGCTTTCCGGCGGCAGCTCCCGCAAAAAGCGCGCCATCCGCCGCAGCTCTTTCACGTACAGCGCCAGCACCGCCGCCAGCGCCAACGCCAGCAACACCGCTATCACCACAGCCGCCATCGGCCCGCCTTTCCTCACAGCCATCGAGAAGCGACGACCGCTTCGCAGCACGGCCGCCGCTTCGCCAACCTTACTTACTTTATGTCCCGCTTGCGGCACACCGTCATGCCCAGCACCACCGCCACAACAATCACCACCAGCGACACAAGCACTATCTGCCCCGCCGGCGCAATAGCCGGAATCGGATACGCGGCATTCGGCGTCAGCAGCCAGGGCACGCTCTCGCGCAGCGCTTCAACGTTGCCGCGAAGGGTCCAGAACGGCACCGCGTCCAACCATGGCCAAGCTCGCGCCAGCAAACCCACCCCCTGGAGAAAGAAGGCCCCCACAACGCCCGTAGACATTAAGAGCGCCCAGCAAACGGCGAGCCACTCCTTGCGCGACCACAACGCCGCCACTACCAGCACAAACGTGTATGCGAGCGAGAGCAGGAACGCAAGCCCCAACCAGATGGCCAGGTCAGGCACCGGTTCCACCACCTCGAAGCTGAAACCGAACAGCGGAAACGCCACCGATGTTGCCACCGCCGCCAGCGCCATGAAAACTACCTGGATAATAAATGCGTACACCAGCTTCTCGCCGAAATAAGCCAACCGCCCTCGCCGATCCATTGGCAGGTTCTTCACGAATCCACTGCGGAAGTCGCACACTAGGTAGGTGCCCAAGAACATGCAGGCCACAATGCTCAGGAAGCCGCCGTCCAGGAACATATCGTCCCAGGTAGAGGCCAGGCTCGGCAAATGCTTCAGCTCCTCCGCCCCCTCGGAGAACTCGGCCATTTCCGCTGCTTTCTCCTCCGGCGACATGTACTCGGTGTCCACCATCGAGGACAGCACCGCGTCCTCGAACGTTTCCGAGGCAAGGAACGCCATCATCCCTGCACCGAAGAAAATGATCAGCACCGCAAACGCCGCGAAACCCCAGAACGCCCCCGTGCGCACGGTACGGTAGAAGTCCGATTTCAACAGATTAAACATGGCAAGCACCCCCTTCCATCAGCGCCACGAAGTAGTCCTCGATGTCTCGGCGCACCTCCGAAAACTCCAGCACCGTAGCGTCCATGGCATGCAACGTGTCGGCCACTGCCGCGGAATCGAAATTGTCCCGAACGCGAATGGCCCCGTTCGGCTCCATGACAAGCTGCGCCTGCGGGAAAGCTTCGGCCAGCTGCGCCAGCGTCCGCTCCGGAGCGGTCGTGCGCACCAGCAGGCTGTCGCCGCATTCCAGACGCACCTCTTCGGCGGTCATCTCGCGCACCATGCGGCCGTTCGCAATCACGCCATAGCTGGTCACCATGCGGTCCAGCTGGTCCAGCACATGCGAGCTCACCACAATGGTCATGCCGAACGTCTCGTTCAGCCGCTTGATCAGGCGGCGCAAATCGCGCGTCCCTTCCGGGTCCAGGCCGTTGAAGGGCTCGTCCAGCAGCAACAAATCCGGCAAGCCCAGCAGCGCCAGCCCAATCCCCAGCCGCTGCTTCATGCCCTGCGAGAACCCTTTCGCCCGCTTCTTGCCCACATGGGCCAGGCCCACCCAGCTCAAGATTTCCTGGCAACGGGCCTTCGCGTCGGGAATTCCCAGCGCCAGCGCCTTCACCATAAGATTGTCCAGCGCGCTCATACCCTCCAGCAGCCCCGGCGCCTCAATGAGCGCGCCGATGCGATTGCCCGCCGCGCCGCCGCCCGCGCCTTCCCGCTGCAGGTTCTGACCGAACACCAGCACCTCGCCCGCCGTCGGCGCCGCCAGGCAGTCCACCATTTTCAGCACCGTAGATTTGCCCGCACCGTTCTTCCCCACGAAGCCATAAATCTCGCCCTGGGGCACATGCATACAGAAGTCGTCCACCACGCGGCGCCCGCCATATGCCTTGGCCAGCCCGCGCGTTTCTATCGCGTACACCGTTGTCCTCCTATCGCGCTTCTTATCACTGCGCCTACCAGTCTGGAGGCCGGGTTTTGGGAATCCCTTGGCAAAGTTTCAAGAAAGTTTAAAGATGCGCCGCGCGCCATCAGTTTTCCGGGGGCACCAGACGAAAGCCCAGGCCCCAGACCGTTTGGATGTAGCCGTCGGTGCCGCTGGGCTTCAGTTTCGTACGCAAGTTGGAAACGTGGGCGGAAATGGTGCTTTCCTGTCCGGCGAAGCACTCGCCCCACACCGCTTCGTAAAGGGCCTGCTTGCTGAACACCTGCCGGGGATGGGCCGCCAAAAGCTCCACCAGCGCAAATTCGGTGCGGGTAAGCTCCAGCTCTTCGCCTGCCACCCGGAGGACTTTGGCGGCGCGGTCCACTTCCCATTCACCCACTGCGAGCACATCGGAAGAAGCCGGCTGCAAAGGGGGCGCCATAAGCGCAACGCGGCGCAGCTGCACCGCCACGCGGGCGACCAGTTCGTCCAAGTCGAAAGGTTTCACCAGGTAGTCGTCGGCCCCCAGCGCCAACAGGTCGATGCGGTCGGACACTTCCGCCCGCGCCGACGCCACGATGACCGGCGTCGCCGCCGAGCGGGCCCGCACCAGCTTCACCACCTCTTCGCCCGGCAGCCCGGGCAGCATGAGGTCGGTAATTACCAGGTCGAAAGCGCGCGCCTCTAGCAGCAGCCGCGCCTCGGTGCCGGAAAACGCCGGCTCCACCGCATGCCCCTCCTGCCGCAGCCGCGCGCAAACCACCTCGTTAATGGCGGCGTCGTCCTCCACGACCAGTATGTTCGCGCTGTGCTCCATGCCCCCATTCTAGCCGAACCCGCAATCCCCGGCTCTCGGAACCCTCGAGGATCCAAACCCCCGGCATCCCCCACAGCACCGCCCACCCCAGGACCCAAAACCCCGCCGTCCCCCACAGGCCCGTGGGGGACGGCCACACTTTCGATCCCCGACACCTACCTCGGAACCTTTCCGAGATCGTAAATCCCGTCGTCCCCCACAAACCCCGCAGCGCGCGTGGGGGATGGCGGCCTTTTTGGTCCTGGCTTCTCAACCGAGGATCAATAGTGCCGCCGTCCCCCACAAATGGCCCGGGACAATACCCTTACAGGCACAAGAACACGAACAGCAGGAACGCCACGATCACCAGCACCAGGCCCACAAGCACGGCCCAGGCGGCGGGGCGGCCCCAGTTCATGGTCCAGCCGATGCCGAAGCGCTCCGGCACGAACAGGCTGGGGTCCTCACGGTTCACGTAGAAAATGCCCAGCTTCCAGAAGCGGTCGTTGTCGCGCGGCATGCCGCCCGAGCCCTCCACGCGGGCAATCAGTCGGCTGCCGTTCTGGCCGTACACCGCCGAAACCGCCAGCGATCCCAGCGCCACCGCCATCGCGCTCACCAGGCACCAAAGCGCGGCCATCTGCAGCGAAATCACCCCCACGAAGTTGAGCGCCATTGCCAGCCCCACGAATCCCAGCACCACGCCGCCCACTACCAGCAGCATCGTCTGTGCGCGCACGAACATCCCATAGGCCCACGCGCTCGCGGCCGGCATCGAGGGGTCCGAGAACTTCTTCGAGCGCAGAATCTGCCAGTGGCTGAAGGCCAGAACGCCGTCGATGAACGCCACCGCGATGGCCGGGAAACACGCCACCAGATAGCTCTTCTGGAAGTAGCTGGTCACCTCGCCGTTCAGGCCCATCTGACGGGGAATCTCGTCCGGGATGTTGCCGTAGCCCAGCAGGCAAACCGCCAGCGACACCACAATCATCGGCAGAAACAGCAGGTCCCAGCGCTGCGACAACGGCCGCGGAATGGCCTCGCCCCCAATGGCCGCCGCACTTTTGCGGCCCGTAGCCTGCCAGCCGCGCCTCCGCTTCAGGGCGCTCACCTTCGAGCGGAAGTACAGCATGAGACCGTAGCTCGCAATGCAGAACCCCACCACGGTAACGCCCATCGCCACGGCCACCGCCTCGAACGCGCCCGCCGCGCACAGGACGCCCACCACAACGGTCATCACCAACGTCAGCGCTCCCATGATGACAGCGTAGCGCCGCTTGAAGCCCCGCAGCACCGGGTCGGCCTGCGCCTCGTCCGGCACCGTGACCGCGAAGCACTCCCGTTTGGGCATTAGGTACGGCACCGCCGCCAGAAACGCGCCGGTCAGCGGCACCAAAGCCACCAAGGTAATCATCATGATTAAAGAGTATGCACTACCAGAGAGCCCCATGAGCTGCCCCTTTCAGAAGACATGTATAAAAAAGTGCTCGGGAATAACGCTCGAAAAGCTAGGCCCGCGCAACCGCCTTTTTCGAAGAGGCGGAAAGGGCCGGTGAAGAGGCCCGCTCCGGCGCGACGGCCTTTCCCGGATCCTCCCGTGACGCCCCCACAACGCCATAAGCCCGTGCCGCCGACGCTGCGGCCGCTTCCAGAAACTCGCCGCGCGTGCCGCCGCTTGCCCGATAGGCCAGCGCCGCTTCAAACAGCTGCGCCTCCAAATCGCGCGCCGCCTTCGACACTCGCTCTTCCCTGCCGGCGTCGTCCGCGTCGGCGATGAACGCGCCGGCGCGGCCCTTCATGCGAATGAAGCCCTCGTCCCGCAGCACCGCGTAGGCCTTGTTCACCGTATGCAAGTTGATGCCCAAATCCGACGCGAGCACTCGCACCGACGGCAGCTGCATCCCCGCCACCAGCTCGCCGGTAGCGATGCCCGCTACCACCTGGTTGCGAATCTGCAGGTAAAGCGGCTCCTTCGCCGCCGCATCCACTTCGAGGATCATCGTGGCCTCCTTCGCTCACCGCGCCTACCGCATAAATCCGGTTCGCGTTCTTGTTATAGCTACTATATAACAGATAGAACAACAACGCAACCCACTTTCCGAAGTCGCAAAAAAACTTCCGCCCGCATAGCGCGACTTTGTTATCAGCCGTTGCTAGGAGAACTACCGGCAATTTGCTAGGCTGGACTCAACTTCAACAGAGGGAGCGCCCATGCTCAAGGACAATATCAAGCGACTGCGGAAGGCCCGCGGCATCTCGCAGCAGCAACTCGCGGACCAACTGCACGTAGTGCGCCAGACCATCTCGAAATGGGAGCGCGGCACCTCCGTCCCCGATGCCGAACTGCTGGCCTCCCTGGCCACGGCGCTTCAGACCACCCCCAACGAGCTGATGGGAAGCTTCGCCCCCTCCCCCGAAGCCGCCATCACGGCGCCGGAAAGCCTTGCGCTGGAAAATTCCCTCGCCACCCAGAACATTGCCTATCTATCGAAGTTTCGCCACAACGCCAAAACAGGCATCACCGTCCTGGCCGTTCTGGCCGGTGCACTCGCCATCGCCCTTGTTTGCCTGGGGCTGTTCACAATCCTCCAAACCCGCGACCTCAATTGGCTCAAAGACGGCGCCGAAAACGGTTACAGCCTGAACGGCACCTACTTCTACGCCGAATCTCCCGCCCCCGACGTAAGCATCCAGGGGGCCAGCATCAGCTTCGCCGAATCGAAGTCGGAACAGTGCGATGGATTCTGGCAGCTGAGCGGCCACTGGATGGGCGACCCCGTAGAGTTCCACGAGGTAAGCGAGCAGCCCGATCTTTACCAGGAATGGGTGACCGACGACAACCCGCCACAATCCCCTGTCGTCAACGGCGGCTTCACGCGCACCGGCGATCCCAACGTGGTGATCCTGAAGGACGAGGAGGGCAACGAAGTCGGCTGGGCCCACCTTGCCTGGACTATGGGCAACAACCAAGAGAAGGGGCTGGTGTTCGTGGAATATCAGGGGAAGAGCCTCTGCCTGCCGAAGAGGAATCCCGACATCAGCCACCAATCGAGCGATCTTGCAGCCCCTATCGCCGGTTGGGGCATCGCCGCGGAATACTCCGGGGACATTACCGCCGAAGACTGGTTCAGCGACAACGACTCCCCTACGCCGAAAGACCCCGAAGAATAATAGCCACGCCAACCGCCTAGCCGTGTTGCCAGTTGTGCTACATTAGGCTCCTTCTGCGCAATCACACAACCGGCACCCAGGAGGACTCGGTGGCGAACAACTCGCAAAGCAAGCTGAAGACGCTGTACGTCATGCGCATTCTGCAAGAAGAAACCGACGCCGAACACGGCCTCACGATGCGGCAAATCATCGAGCGGCTGGCAGACTACGGCATCACCGCCGAGCGCAAGGCCCTCTACCGGGACTTCGATGCGCTGCGGGAAGTGGGCTTCGACATCCGCACCTACCCGCGCAACCCCGTCGAATACGGTCTGGCCCAGCGGGAGTTCACGCTGCCGCAGCTGATGCTGCTGGTGGACGCGGTGGCCTCCTGCAAGTTCCTTACCCCGCGCCAGTCCGCCGACCTCGTTCGCAACCTGAAGTTGCTGGCCAGCGACCCGCAACGGGCACAGCTAGACCGCTCCATCCACGTGCCGGACCGCATCGCATCCGCCGCCGAGGGCGTGTTCGAGAGCATCGATACGCTGCACGAGGCCCTTCGCACGCGCTGCCAGGTGCAATTCACCTATTACCGCGCCAACATCGCAGGCGTTCGGCAACCCACCCGCCAGGGTCGACCCCACACCGTAACGCCCATGTCCATCAGCTTCGCAGAGGGCAACTACTACCTGACCGCCTGGAGCGACGAGCACGATAGCCTCGCGGAATTCCGCATCGACCGCATGGGGCAGCTGCGCATCACCGACGAGCCCGCCACGCGCAACCCGCAGACAGACGCGCACTCCACCGACCCCGCCGACTACGAGATGTTCGGCCGATTCGCCGGCGACCCGATCACCGTAACGCTCGCCATAAATGGCAGCAAAACCGAGATCATCATGGACCGCTTCGGCAACCGCGCCCAATGGCTCAAGCCGGAAGGCGGAACGGCAAAAGCAGTGGTGAAGGTGCAGAAATCCCCACAGTTTTTCGGCTGGCTGGCCGGGCTGAACGGCGCCGTGCGCATCGCGAAACCGGAGAGCCTTCGCCAGGAATACCGCGCTTACTTGCGGGAGCTTATAGAAGAGTCTTGATTAAACTCCAAAATCTGTAGGAATTCCGTAACCCGCCCTATATAATTACTGGCAACGCACATCAAAGCCAACCTGCGCGTCTCCTTGCCGTCGCAAACCGGCTTCCCGAGCAGATGGGGTCCCGATGAACAGCATCCAGGCAAGAATCCAAACCCGCAACCGCATCCTGGCAGTTTGCGCCGCTGCAGTTATCTTAATCGCAGCGCTTTTCTTGTTCATTAACGCGAACACCCAGCGCATCGTCGACCAGAACACCCAGTATCTGGAAACTTCCGCCGGCCAAACGGCCCGCCGCGTAAACGACGTGTTCGCCAGCTCCCAGAGCAACATTCAAGACGCCGCCAGCGTGTACGAGCGATCGCTGACCAGCGGCGACGTGAATCCCGAAGAAGCGGTGAGCATCTTCGACTTCTCCCAGTTCGATCACACCTTCTTCATCACCCCCGACGGCGAAGCCTACAACCGTGACGGCCGCACCGCCGACGCCCACGATCGCATCTATTACACCGAAGGCATCCAGGGCGAAAGCGGCATGTGCTTCATTGACAACGCCATTTTCGACGGCCAGAACGTGGTGGCTTTCTACGCGCCGGTGCACTACAACAACGAAGTGGTGGGCGTTTTGGTGGCGGTTTATCGCGAAGACACCCTCACCGAGCTCATGACCACCGAGTTCTACGGCGAGCCCACCCCCACCTACCTGTGCAAGCCCGACGGCACCGTCATCGCCCAAGCGGCCCCCAACGAGGCCGAGGCTTCCACCATTAACGATGTGTTCTCCAACAAGGAGCTGGAAGGCGTGTCCCTCGATGCGCTGGACGGCGAAATTGCCACCGGCAGCCCCACCAGCTTCACCTATCGCACGCCCGAGGGCGTGGGCAACACCTACCTCACCAAGCTGCCCTCCTACGATTGGGTGCTGGTTCGCTCCTTCCCCGCCGCCATCACCAACGGCATGATCACCAAGGCCAACCTCTCCGGCATTTTCGTCATTGCCGGCGTGGTGCTGGCCGCCATCGTGGTCATCGCCGTTCTGCTGCTGCAGGCGCGCCAGCAGAACAAGGAGCTGCTGCTGGAGCGTCAGGAAGCCACGCGCATCATCGATGCCTCCACCAACCTGTTCAGCAGCCTGCTCTCCATCGACCTGGTGAACAAGCGCTACGAGTTTTTGAAGAACGACAACGTGGAGCGCAACCTGCCCGCACAAGGCAGCTACGACGAGCTGGCCGCCTTCTTCCGCCACCTGGAAGACCCCGCGGCGGTGGGCGGCGAATCGCTCATCTTCACCAGCAAAACTGCTGTTCAGACCGCGCTGCAGCCGGGCGTCCCCTTCGTGCAGCAAGAGTGGCGCACCAACGAAGAGGACGGCGGCCGCTGGTTCCAGGCTTCCACCCTGTGCCTGGCGCGCGACGGCGCGGGCAAACCCACCAGCGTGCTGGTTACCATGCAGGACACCTCGGAAGCCAAGGCGAAGGAAATTGCCTCTCGCCTGGCGCTGGAAGACGCTTTCCAGGCGGCCGAGCACGCCTCGCAAGCCAAGAGCGACTTCCTGAATTCCATGTCCCACGACATCCGCACCCCCATGAACTCCATCATGGGCATGACCGCCATCGCCGGCATGCACGTGAACGACCCCGAGCGCGTTCGCGAGTGCCTGGGCAACATCACCTCCGCCAGCAAGCACCTGCTGGGCCTCATCAACGAGGTGCTCGACATGGCGAAGATCGAATCCGGCACCATCGGCCTTTCGGAGGAGCCCTTCGACCTGCCGGAATCCATCGAGAACCTGATCACCATCATGAATCCCCAGATTGCCGCCAAGAAGCAAGAGCTGAAGGTGGACCTGGTCGACATCAAGCACGAGCACGTGCTGGGCGATCCCACCCGCCTGCAGCAGGTGTTCGTGAACATCATGGGCAACTCCGTGAAGTTCACGCCCGAAGGCGGCACCATTGGCCTGCGCATCGCCGAGCTTCCCAGCAAGATTCCCGGCAGCGGCTGCTACGAGTTCACGTTCAGCGACACCGGCTGCGGCATGAGCGAGGAATTCCTGAAGACGGTCTTCGAGCCCTTCACCCGCGCCAACGACTCGCGCACCACCAAGATCGAGGGCACCGGCTTAGGCATGTCCATCGTGAAGAGCGTGGTCACCCTCATGAGCGGCACCATCGACGTGGCGTCGAAGGAGGGTGAGGGCACCACCTTCACCGTGATGGTGCATCTGAAGCTGCGCGACGGCGGCCGCGAGGATCTGAGCGACCTTGAGGGCATCCGCGTGCTGGTGGTGGACGACGACGAAATTGCCTGCGAAGGCGCCTGCATGCTGCTGGACGATATTGGCATGCGCTCCGACTTCACCCTCTCCGGCCACGAGGGCATCGAGGCGGTCCGCACCGCCGACGAGGAGCAAGACCCCTACCGCGCCGTCATCCTGGACTGGCGCATGCCGGAAATGAGCGGCCTGGAGGCGGCGAAGCGCATCCGCGAAGTGTCGAAGCGCAGCGTGCCCATCATCATCCTTTCCGCCTACGACTGGTCCATGATCGAGCAAGAGGCGCGCGAGGTGGGCGTGGACGCGTTCATTTCCAAGCCGCTGTTCCGCAGCCGCCTGGTGCAGGTGATGAAAGAGCTGCTCACCGGAGAATCGCAGGACGTGGTGGACGAGCGCGCCATTCTGGAGAACCTGGCCTACGCCGACAAGCGCGTGCTGCTGACCGAGGACAACATGATGGCCGCCGCCATCGCCCAGGAGCTCATCACCATGACCGGCGCCGCCGTGGAGCACGCCGAGAATGGCAAGCTGGCGGTGGAGATGTTGCAGGACCACGAGCCCGGCTACTACGACATCGTGCTGATGGACATCCAGATGCCGGTCATGAACGGCTACGAATCCGCCAGTGCCATTCGCGCCGCTGCCGCCGAGCGACCGGACATGGCAGACATTCCCATCGTGGCGCTTTCCGCGGACGCCTTCGCCGAGGACATCCGCCACGCCCATGCCGCCGGCATGAACGACCACATGTCCAAGCCGCTCGAAATCGAGACCCTGGTCCGCATGCTAAAGAAGTGGATGCCGTAAGAGGCCTTGCCCCTTTGTCGCCCTAGGCAAGGAGGGGGGGCGAACCCCGCCCCCCCTCCTTGTCATCCTGAGCGGAGGGGCGAAGCCCCGCAGTCGAAGGATCTCCCCGACCTCAAGCGCCTGTCCCCCATCGGGGCAGGCGCTTTTCGCTATAATCCCCCTTACCAACAAACACAACGTGCAGGAGGTTTCTATGGATCCCAACGTCCGTCCCGATGACATGGCGCGCATCAACAACCCCGAGCTGGCCCAAGCGTTCATCGACGAGCAGGTGCAGGCCATCCGCGACCAGGTGGGCGACAAGAAGGTGCTGCTGGCGCTTTCCGGCGGCGTCGATTCCAGCGTGGTGGCGGCGCTGCTCATCAAGGCCATCGGCAAGAACCTCATCTGCGTGCATGTGAACCACGGCCTCATGCGCAAGGGCGAATCCGAGCAGGTGGTGGACGTGTTCCAGAACCAGATGGACGCGAACCTGGTGTACGTGGACGCCACCGACCGCTTCCTGAACCTGCTGGAGGGCGTGGACGAGCCGGAAACCAAGCGCAAGATCATCGGCGGCGAGTTCATCCGCGTGTTCGAGGAAGAGGCCCGCAAGGTGGGCGACGAGGTGGACTTCCTGGGCCAGGGCACCATCTACCCGGACATCCTGGAGTCGAAGGACGGCGTGAAGGCGCACCACAACGTGGGCGGCCTGCCGGAGGATCTGCAGTTCGAGCTGGTGGAGCCGGTAAAGCTGCTCTATAAAGACGAAGTGCGCGAAGTGGGCCGCGCGCTGGGCCTGCCGGAAGGCATGGTGGAGCGCCAGCCCTTCCCCGGCCCCGGCCTGGGCGTGCGTTGCCTGGGCGCCATCACCCGCGACCGCCTGGAGGCGCTGCGCGAGGCGGACGCCATTGTGCGCGAGGAAATGGAAGCGGCGAACGTGGGCGCATGGCAGTACTTCGCCGTGGTGCCGGACATGCGCGCCACCGGCGTGCGCAACGGCGTGCGCGCCTACGAGTGGCCGGCCATCATCCGCGCCATCAACACCGTGGACGTCATGACCGCCGAGGTACCCGAGCTTGACTGGGCCCTGCTGAAGAAGATGACCGACCGCATCACCCACGAAGTCCCCGGCATCTGCCGCGTCTGCTACGACCTCACCCCCAAGCCCGTCGGCACCGTGGAGTGGGAGTAGAACATTGCTGCACGACTCATATCCTTGGAGAAATGAGATACGAAAGCTAATTGAAGACTTACAAGCGATACGCCTTCCGTCCGAATACGACGAAGAGGATGACGGAGATTTTAGAATCGAGCGCGCATTGCTCTACTCTGCATACGCCACGCGACTACTGCTAGACGCTGGGAAAATGACGGATGAGGCCAATGAATACCGCCTGTCCGTTGGCGTTATGCCGAACATCATGAATGAGCCTGAAAAGATTCAACCGCTATTCCGCAGAGTTCCCGATTCAGAGTGCTACGACTACGCAAGCGAACAAACAAAAACGGTGTTGGCGCGAAGAATCCTCAACCAAATCATTCATTCGTTTGTGGTCATTATGTACGAAGTTGATGAGCTGGGACGCGTTATGGGCTTTTACGTAACTTCCGACTATGCGGCAAATACCGAGCTTTACCATATCAAAATGGATAATTGGATTGAGTACCTGACCAGAATAGTTGATAACGAAATAGCAGAAATGCATAGTTACTTCGATTCCGAGAAAGGAAGATGGACGACGTATAGC
Organism: Eggerthellaceae bacterium; assembly: GCA_022791455.1. Classification (GTDB taxonomy): domain Bacteria; phylum Actinomycetota; class Coriobacteriia; order Coriobacteriales; family Eggerthellaceae; genus Parvibacter. Next base: position 99,264 of record JAAVZC010000001.1, on the reverse strand, counting down.
AGTTAGCTCAACTGGTCGACAAGCTGATACTTCCGCACAGCGCTAAAACACCATTCCAATGGGGCGGCCAAGATATCTTGGCCGCCCCAATCTTGCGGAACCCTGTTGCTGATCAGGGTCATAGCCCACAACCTGTTAGACGGTTAACTACCTCGCGTGCGCCCCAGACCCTTATAGCCACGAGTTCCAGTAGTCCTCCAGAGACGGCAAGATACCGGCCTACAAAGAGTCAGTCTCGGACGGGGAAAGAAGAGCTTTCAAGATTTTCTTGGCGGCGCCGCGAGAAAGCTTAGCTTGCTTCATCTGGTTGTAGTAATTCGCTATGCACCCGTAGCAGCAGGTCTCCTCTCCACACCCGCAATGGCCATCGACCACCCCGTATGCCTCCTTCACGAGCTCCAGAACCCTATCGTTCAGCTGCCTGGCATGACCCGCCCCTCCGGGAACATCGTCATAGATGAGAATCGATATACCGTGCATTTCGTTCTCGTACATAGTTCCGCCGAGCTCCGTCTCGGGCACCTCGAGAATCTTCGCAGCAGCAGCGAACAAAGCCCACATGACAGCTTCCCAGTCCTCGTTAACGTAGCTTGGCGCAGCATCTATATCGAAGACAAGCTCGAGCACATCGCTCACAAACGAGGTTCCCAGGGCGCTGTAACGCATGATTTTGGGAGCGAGGCCACTTTTTTCGCACCAGTAGGCATGCTTGATAGCCTCACCGCCTACTGCGGCGCCGTTGCAGTAGGAGCACACCTGGAAGCCCATACGTGGTGCGTTGAGAGCACAGAGCTGGCCATTGCCAGAATACCGCTTCCGCACGACTCCGCCAGGGAATTGGATTTCCGCAGGGACAGCCTCATTTGGCCAGTGCTGGCTAAAATATACCGAAATATGACCCCTTGATCTTGGCCTCCTCAGTTCGACGCCCTTTTCGCCCGCTTCTCCGACGAAGCCATAGGACGGGATGAGCATCTTCTTCTCAAGGACGAACTCGTTATGACACACAGGACATTCACCCTCATCGCTATAGTTCTCAATAGGCCAGACAAAGGCCCCGCACTCTGGACACTTCCCATACCTTCGTACTCGAAGCTCCTGCCCTTTCGGCTTATTTATGCCAGTAGACTTCCACAGGGTTTTACCCGCAACGATCTCAGAGCCCGGTGCATATTCCCTGATAGCCTGACGCATACCGCGCGAAAGGGAGAGTCTGTCATCTTCTACGGACTGTCGAATTGCAGGCAGGTGAAGCTCTATGAGGTCAGTCGGAAACCCGTATTTTGGCAAGATTCCGTTCTCAGCGAGGATGGAGATTGTCTTCTCCTTCTTGAGCGCGTCTCTGGATTTGAGAAGATTGGAGGCAAGCGCGTCATTAACACCCATGTTCTGCTCAACACCTTCCTGAATACGCTCGAAGTCGGCGTGCTTCAAGTTATGGACAAGGGGCAGCCTGCCTCCGCCTTCCCCCTCCTCCCAGTCAATCGGGCCGACGAGCTTGTCAACCCACTTCCAGTTGTCTATGTCGATGCTTTCTGCCACGGGAAGATCCTGCGGGATGACCTTCAAGAGTTGTTCACGGATGTGCCCGGGCCTCGCCTCAAGGTAGCTTCGAAGCTCTTTGAGGCCGTCTGGCTCTTCAATCGCCAAATCCATGAAGTCGTTATAGGCATGGGAGTAGTCCTTGCCGAGGTTCTCGCTCGCATGCCTGAAGAACGCAGATATTGCGACTGCAAAGACATGGCGAATCGCAATGGCATCGTTGTCCAGGTAGCACATCGGCACCCTGGTATGACCGGCAATGATCTTCGAGGGATCGTCGAAATGGGCAATGTCGTGCGGTCGCAGACGAGCAAACGTTATCGCGTAGCCGGGTTTTCCAGCTCGGCGCCCTACGCGCCCCGCACGCTGAGTGTAATTGGCTGTTGTGGGCGGAACATTCCTCATGAAAATCGCGCGCAGATCGCCCACGTCCACGCCGAGCTCGAAAGTCGTCGTACAACTGAGCACATTGACGTCGCCTTTGATGAAGCCGCTCTGGATCTCCCTTGCCCTCTTAGACGAGAGCTGCGCCGTATGCTCCTGGATATCGAGTGGGAGCGCCTCCTCCTGATAGATGGCCTTGTAGAATCGATCTTTGTTTCTGGCCTCTGCAAACGTCATTTTTACCATAGTGCCGTCGCATTTCGTTGTGGCGCAGACACCGTTGGTATCCAAGTGCGTTTCACATCCGCAAGAACTACAGCGGTAGACGATGTCCTCATCCGAATGAGGATACATGGTCCAGATGTCCTGGTTGAGCCTGAACTTCTCCTTGACGACCCCTTTTGGTCCGATAAGATAATCCTCGCCCTTGAAGAAGCCGCCCAGATACTGCGTCATGAACATGAAGAGATCTTGGAGTATCTTAAGGGCGCCTGCGCGTGACAACTCAACGCCGTGAACCTTTTTTGCGTATTTGCGAACGAATGCACTTCGCTTGTTCTCCGTCGCGCTCGTAGACGTTCCTGCAAACTGCACGACATCCTTGGACACGGATGGGCTCTCGCCACCAAGAACGACGACGTTTCCTCGTTTCTCGTGATTCTCCCTAAGATCCGGAACGCCTTCAGGAACCTCTATAACGTTTCGCTCACGCAGGAGCTCGAGACAGGTTTTGGCAAGGAGGATATAATCATTGTCACTAAGCCATGAGATGCCGTCGGCGTTGAGCAGTTCCACTCGCCTCGAGACCAGAGCCTGCACCTTCGGGTGCGCGAAGCCCTTGTTAAACTCTGTGGGCTCGATTCTCACCACACCAAGTCCCGCTAGACTATTTCGGGAGTCCTCAGCAGCAAGTTCGTCGAGAATCCAAGCAGTCGCCTGCCCTCTCTTGTCTGATCCCAAAAGTCCAGGATATCGCCTGTTCGCTGTACTCGCTATCCAGTTAACCACCGCACTCGGCTTGCAACCTTCGCCATCGGACGATCTGGCCTCAACCGCCTCCCTGATTAACTGGCGCCGTGTAATGCTTCCGTATGTCCTCTCCATTGCAGGTGCGAAAAAGGCCGCATCCTGCCGCTTATCAGAGAAGCAGATGACGCTACCCGCCCTGCGGGTCTCATCAAGATCCGAAAACCAGTCATCTTCATCAGGTTGCTTTTCGCTAAATGGCGGAATCTCCCTGACAAGGTCATAGCAGACGATGCTACCCGCGGCTTCAGGAGAGACCCTCATGGGCTGGATGGCAACGCGCGATTGGTACCCGCAATGCCGACAACGGGCGGTCTCCTCATCCGCCTGCTTGCCCTCGGTCCGGTTAAGCGCAATGGGCACTCGCTGCACTTCCTCGTGAACGAAACGATGCATTCCGCCTTCAAATTGATGATGCAGGCTACCGCATATCGGGCAGAGCCATTGAACCACCTCGTCTGGATCTTGCTCTGATCCATCGCCAAGAACACGGTAGTAGGTTCTCGGAATGAACTCGTCATCAGAATCCGTCCCCTCGTGCCTGGGATTCAGCCACGCTGTCGCGCTCTCCTTAACCGACTTTTCCACACCCAGAATATAGGCTTGACCGCAATGGCGACAGACCGACACTTCATATACGGGCGTATCGTTCCCATCATCATATCTTTCCGAAACGGTCTTATTCGGCGTAAGCCTACGGGTGTGCAAATTCAAGAAGATGCCTTCCGGAGCGCGCAAGAACGAGTGAAATCGACTCGTGAGAATGGGAACGTCCTTGGAACGCTGCGCCGTGGAAAGCACCTCCACCATTGCGGTCAGGGTTTCCACCCCAGCCCGATCGCCCGAAAGCCCGTCTATGGCGAGAGCGCTTATGCAATTCAGATCAGTAAGGTCGAAGAGAGTGGCGCATCGTCTGACTAATTTCGCCGTAGACTCCTCCCCAAGGAGCACTTCACCCAACCCCAGAAGGGGGTTTTCATCATCAATCACAGAGATGACGCGTCCTGGTACGCTTGCAGTCGCAAGGATCTCTCGTATGGCACAACCGGTCACAGCTTCTGAATCGTGCAGAACTTCCCTGAGCTTAAACCACACCGCCAGAGGAAGCTTGCCCCACGGATCCGCAGCCAAAGCGTCCTGAGGTTGGTCTTTTTCGCTAGTGATGACATCAAGATCCGAGTCGTCGTCAGAAAACGGCTCACCGAAAAGATCCTGAGCAAACAAAGCGACTTTCGGCATGTCTTCCTCCGAGCCTATCGTCGCGGAGGTGGCATAACACTGTAACTTGGGGGCCTCACCCGTCTCCGCCTCAATCCTGGCCTTGAGACGTCGCAGCAGGAACGCTATCTCGGTGCCGAGCGCGCCAGAGTAGATATGGGCCTCATCGACGGCAATGTGCCTCCAGTTCGTGCCAAATGTTTTGCCAAACAGCGACGCATCCTCGGGACGCAGCAGAAGGTACTCGAGCATCGAGTAGTTTGTGAGAAGGATGTTGGGGGGATTTTTGCGGATCTCCTCACGGGAGATAATCTCGTTAGGGAGCTTTGTTTGTCCAGGGTTCTCCTCCTTCCATTTAGAAAGGGCCTTAGACTCGGTCTCCTCAGTATCTCCGGTATAACGCCCAAAAGTGATGTCCGTACCCTGCAGAAGCATCCTAAGTCTCTTGAGCTGGTCATTAGCAAGCGCGTTCATGGGGTACAGGATCATAGCTCGGGTGCCCGCAGAGGGCCCATTTGCTTCGAACTCGCTGAGAATGTCGTTGAGAATGGGCAACAGGAAGCATTCTGTTTTGCCGGAGCCAGTCCCAGTAACGACTGCGTAGTTACGTCCTGCCGCCGCTTTTTTGATAGCCCTCACCTGATGAATGTAAAGAGGACGCTCCGGGTCGAAGTTCCGAATTTCCCCTCCGCCGAGATTCACCATGCTCTCGCAGAGCACCTTCTCGCTCACCAGCTCTGCCACCGTCTTGTCCTTGCGATACGGCGGAGCCGCCTCGAGAAACGGCCCCTTTGCAAGATAACCAGGCTTGAGGAGTATCTCCTCAAGCTGCTCTTGCAGATCTGCGTCGTCGAAGTGGATGGTGGTGGCGATGTATTCTCGGTACGAATTCTCTATCCTGCGTGCCGTTTCGATAGGGTTGAACTCTTTTGCCTGGGCCATATGTACCTACCTTCTCAGGGTGAATCTGGTTGCATATTCGTGCTGCGGGTCGCCGAACCAATCACTTGGCGACATCTCAATGATTACCGTCTTGCGTGCGTCAATGAGCCTGACCACACTTTGCGGGATGACCACTTCAGCAGATCCTTCTTCCGCAGATACTTCCGCAATAACTCTCCCGCCGAGCCTCCTCTTGAATTCGAAGCAGACGTCGCACAGGGGGGCTCCATCAAAGCGGAGCACGTGCTCACCAGCCGTAGTTGCCAAAACTTTCCAGTCGTTGATGCCAATCCCTTCGAAGCAATCGAGCAGCTGTACGTCCGTCCAGGCCGGCCTTAAATAGCCCCGCGTCACATCATCACCGTATATCAGCGAGAGCCTAAGAGGGCGCGCGCAGGGAGCCGACTCGTCAGCCTGCCGAAACGCAGCGATGCATCTAAACAGGTTGAACTCATGTACACCCGGCTGCCTCAGTTCCTCTAGGAAGAGCGGCTCACAGTCGAGCATGACCATCACGGCCCTGTTGTATCGCCAACTAGAGGAGGTGATTCTGAAGTTTGCTGAACTCGGCCCTAGGCTCAGCGCATCCGCTAAACAGATGGGGCGCTTCTTGGCTATGTTCATAAGGGCACCGGGGATTTCAATATCTATTGCCGCAAGCGCAAGCTTCGCATCCGTCTTCTTCCCGCTGTCCTTTGATTGAATTCGCAAGGAGAGAAACTCGTCCTTGAGCAGAGTTTTTGCACTGTATCTCTCCCAAGCGTTGACAGCCTCAGTGTCACCTTGCGAATTAGTGATATCAACCGCCAGCATGGCCTGTAACCCGTACTCTGCAACAGCGACACCATAGTCAAAATCCACCGATAACGGCCTAAAGTCCTGTATGGGAACCGCAGCGAACCTGTAACGGAAGACGATCTTTCCGCCCGAAGATCTCTGTCTTGCCTCTACCAGGCACTCCTCAATATGCCAGTCGAACAGACTTGACTCTTGCGGAACGAGCGTGATCTGTGCCGTATTCGACTTGCCAGGGTCGTCATCCCATACGATGTGCCGCGGCATGGCTATCCTTCGTCCATCACAGACGCACATGATATCCAAGTCATTGAGCGCAGACAAGCCATCGATTGCTTCAATAGTCACAGAAGGAAGGCCCCCATTGGTACCAAGACCACAGGGCACGTAACCGTAGAGATCCATTCCATCGAGAGTCTCACCAATGATGCGCCTCTTGTCGATTTTCGCGACATATCGCTCCTGCCAGACGGCAATCTCGTTACCAGTCTTCGTGTCCACAATTGCCCCTGAGGAGCCAGGGTCGATATCATAGACGTAGATCTGCGCACCATCCCACCTGCTGGAGGTTTCGTACTCCGACACGGGCGCCATACCTTGCCCAGGATCGATTCGATGCCCTTCCTTAACTATATATGCAACGCGGCGCTTCCTCGTAATCCTCTCGCTGCGCCCCCGCAATCGGAAGAAGCCTTTCGCATCTTTAATAAACTCAAAGCATCCGGGCTTGCTTCTCGTGAAGGTCTGGTGAAGCGAGCTTACCTCGACATATTCCTCTGTATTGTCATCCCTTTGCATGAGCTTGATCTCGATATCATATCGTGCCTGGGGTTTGACCTCAATGCTCGAGGCCTCGAGTATGCATTTTCCGATGCTGATATCGAAATCGACAACGAGCTCCCTTTTGCCGTCTACGTAGTAGTCGATTCTGGATCCTGCGAAATATCGCGGGAACTGCTGGCGGGGCCAACGAATCGAAACGACGCCCTCCGCCAGGTCGAGCTGCAGACTCGCCATAGGCAAATACACCAGCCGCTGTCCGACATGGCTACCTTCGCGCGAGGATTCACTCGAACGAGATCTCGCCCCCGACACTAACGCTTGCTCCTGAGTCTCGCGGAGCGCCTCCATAGCAACCTCCGGAAGACCATAATTCGAGAGCATGGTGAAATTGCCCGTTGCTTTTTTGGCACTCTCCACCTGCACCGCAACACGCATAGATGCCTCGAAGAGCGGCGTCACAGTAGAGTTCGGGGCTTTTTCTAGGATGTTGAGCACGGCCTTCTTCGGAGCAAAGCGGCTCTCCGGATTCTTGAGCTCCTTGAGAATAGAGGGGCCGTCCATCTCGCCTCCGAAACCATAATGCCCCGCAGCGATCTCCTTCGCCAAAGGAAGGATGCTCTTTTCCCACAAATTGGCCCAAGAATCAGCTGACAAGCCGCCATGCAGAAGTGCCGTATAGAAATAGTAGTTCACCTCCTCATCGCGGGCGTACAGAGGCATTCCTCGTCGCTCTATATGGTTTACGAAGGTCTGTTTGAAAAGGGCTTGCACATTGCCGTCGCTAACCCCTAGGCCGTCGAAGAAATTACCCCAAAGGTTACCGTCGCTGTAGACATTGCGCGACCTGTCCGCAACGTAAACCACAAATGCGTTCCTTAGATGCCTCTCAACCAGACCCAATGCCGCTCTCGGCTGAACCGAGTAATGGCTAAACAGCTGGGTAAATGCATCAGACAACTCATCGAGATCGGTCGAGAATTCCTCAAAGGCCTGATACACCATAACGTCTTCGAATCTGTCGTCAAGATCGTCAAAAGCCTCACTTGCGCGTCTCTCGTAAACTCTCAGAGCTTCTGAAAACGGCATTGGAGGGAGATCGGTCGGCCCGTCATCGGGGTAATAGGCGCAAGAGACTGAGGTCGATTTTGGCGTTTTCACGCTAGCACAGCTCAACCTCGCCTCCGCAAGCGTTCTCTCAGTGGCGGCTCGATCGATTTCCCTCTTTTGAAGCACCGTGGCAGCGACGGCGTCCGGGTTAGCCAAGTACTTCTCCTTCAGCCGGATGAGCGCATCCGCCTCTTCCCACTCGAAAATCCCGTCTATCTCATCTTCAGAAAGCTCAAACACTTCAGGCAGCGTTTCAAACCCAGCTCGCTTAATTACACGCCTAGTTCTAGCGTTACCAAGATTGAGCTCGGTGATAGGCGTGGTTTTCAACTTTTCGACATTGCCCAAATCACTCATGCGTTTCTCTAACACATCCTTCAACAAAACGCACTCTAAAGTACCCGTCTTCAGAAGCGGAGGTACCGGAGCGCTCGAAGGCACACCGGCAGCCGCTTAGACAGTAGCGGCCGATTTTCTGAAGATGGCAAACAAGATTCTCGTAGTCGACGATCAAGCCGTGCCCATCTATAAGCAAGTCTGTTTGCCGCTCATAGAATAACCTCGGCTTTACGTATTCCAAAAATCCTCCTAGACGAGAATAAAAGAAGACCCGGCAGTGCGCATCGTTGAGAGGCCGACCGGGTTTGCTGATGCATATACTAGCATAAGAGCCTGAAGGTTTGTCGATGTCTTCTCGATTGACCAGCCGTTTCATCCACTAAGCGCTTTTGCCTCTCGCGAATTCGACGCCGCTCTTATGATAATTAAGAATTGAACACTACGGGACCGAGCAACGCCTCTTTCCCGTTGTATAATTCATCGCGGAGACTCCGCATAGGGGTTTCTTCCAAGTGCCGGGGACGTTTCCCCGGCTTCTTAGTATCTAGGAGCGAACGCCGTGAGGGAGCTCAGCGTCTTTTTGACGAGCCCCGCACCTCTTCGCCATCGTCTCCTCCGCATGCGGCACCCTGACTAGTGGAGCATCTTTCTCCTGGCTTGCTTGAGCCAATTCCTCTTGAATGCGCCAACCCCACCGAAAAACTTGTCATAGGTGTTGCCGTCTTCTTTGGCAGCATATTTCACGGCAGCCAACTCAATTGTGCATAGATAGTCAGCAACCTGAGCGAGCCTATAGTCGGTCATCGTTGTGCGTTTCTTTACAACAGCCTCTTTCGACAGAGCGCGTTCGATTGATTTGTGCAGCGCCTGCTTAACAATATCTTGCCCATTGTCGTAATAGATTTTCACCTGATCGAAAGACTGAAAGAATGCAAGATTGTCGGAGAGCATCGACGATATGTCCCGCTGCATGCGAATAGCGAGCTTTTCTATATTTTCGAAACGCGCGCGTTTGTAGACGAAAGACTTATATTTAACTGGAAGGAACCTGACCAACGAGCCAAATGCGGTCAAGATCTTCTTCCGGCGCTCTAGGCTCATGCTCTCATAGTCGCCGTGCCCATTTAGCAGCGGCTCAGAATGAAAGGGCACGTTCGGTATGTCAGCATCCGAAAGCGTCTTCTCGTGAATGCTGACGTCCTTTGCTATGGGGTCATTTTGATCGTGCAGGACAAGCGTAAGTATAAAGTACTGAGCATGCCGAGTCTTATCTCCGCTCTCATCAACAAAAATCGAAAGCTCTGACATGACCCGCACCCCCCATAAAAAAAGTTGCCGGGGGACTGCCCCCGGCGCTTGGAGGTAGCTTGTTCAGCCACCAAAGCATTTATATCATATGCTGCATAGCCTGAAAACACCTTTCTTTCCATGCAAGCACTCTATAGATTATTCTCCCTCGCAGGTTTCGCCCTCGCTGCAGAGCCATTGCTGGCTCCAGCGCATCATGTCCGTGAGGATCGGTACGAAGCTCTTACCCTCATCCGTGAGCGTATATTCTACCTTGGGCGGTATCTCGCGGTAGATCTCACGATGGACGAGCCCGTCGGCTTCGAGCTCGCGGAGCTGCTTGGTGAGGGTCGACTGGGATATGCCGTCGATGCGGCGCATGAGCTCGCCGAAGCGCTGCACCTCGTAGGCGGCGATGTACCACAGGATGAGGATCTTCCATTTCCCGCCAAGCACCGCCTGCATCCGGCTCATTGACTCGCACCGCGCAATCATCTTTTCATCGGTGAACTTGTTGTCTGCCATAGGGCTACTCCTGATTGTTCCCAATAGTGCAGATTTGAGTACTACAAGCATAAAACATCAGTACTAGCAAATGAAGCACAAAGAGGCCATCCTTGTTAAAAGGAACACTACAGCAAGGAGAATCACCATGCACTACACCGGAACCATCTGGCGGCCGCCCTACGAGGCGGAATCGCTCATCATCGAGGCGACGGCAGGCTGCACGCACCACCAATGCAAGTTCTGCACGCTCTACGAGGAACTTCCGTTCAAGTTCAGGCCTTCCCCGATGGAGCACATCGCGGCCGATCTCCTGGAGGCGCAGACCTGGTACCACGACCCGCTGCGCAAGGCCGAGGAGCGACTTTTCGATATCGCGGAGGCAAGCTGCGAGCGCGTCTTCCTAGCGGGGGCGAACCCCTTCGGGCTCAAGGCGAGGCACCTGCATGAGATAGCCGGCCTCGTGCGCAAGTACTTCCCCGCGTGCGGGAGCATCGGCTGCTTCTCGCGAATCACCGACGTCGCGACGAAGACCGACGAGGAGCTGCGCGAGCTCGCCGCCGCCGGGTACGACGGCCTCACCATCGGCGTCGAGTCCGGAGATGACGAAGCGCTCGCCTTCATGAGGAAGGGATACGAGGCGAAAGACATCGTGGAGCAGTGCGCGCGCCTTGACGACGTTGGCATCTCCTACGCGTTCTTCTACCTCGTGGGCATCTCGGGCAGGGGACGCGGCATCGAGGGCGCGAGGAGGACAGCCGATGTTGTGAACCGAACGAGCCCGTGGCTCATCGGCGCGAACATGCTAACGGTTTATAGGAACTCGGAACTCTACCGAGAGATCCTTGCCGGGAACTGGGAAGAGGAAATGGAGGTTGAGAAGTACGAGGAGGTGAAAGCGCTGGTAACAGGCCTGAACATCGAGACGCAGTTTGCCATGCTCGGTGCGTCGAATCCCGTTATGCTGCAAGGACAGCTGCCCGAGCATAAGAGTCAGATCCTCGCTGCGCTGGATAAGGTAATCAACGAAATCGGCGAAGAGAGGTTGAGAGATTACCGAGTGAACTTGCGGCATCTGTGAAGCAATAGTCCGGTTGGCCCAGAACGCCACCTTTGCTCATACTTGGGGCTCGGCAATGCGCAGTGCCAAAGCGCCCCGGTCTGAGATCCCCCTTCTTTTTCAACGAAAGGGACGCTGAAAAGAATCCGTAACGAACTCCCAGTTCAGAGCAACTGGGACAATTTGTCCTAGTAAAAATGCTATCTAAAGCGACATCACGAGCAAGCCATACGCGCCTACTCCAGTTGCATGGTCGCCAGTGGCTTGGAAGTGATGCCGCTTGAGCACTGTGCCCCGTTATCACCCAATGGGTGTTTTGTAATCAGCGATTCTTGAATACCCAGTTCGGATTAGGTTTTTTTGAGGCGAGAATATATTCCTTTTCATATTCCCAGGGAATATATTTTCGAGGATATCGGAGCAAAAAGAAACCGCCGTAATCAGGCGATTGTGCATCATGCGCGTTTTGCCAGTTAAGAAGGGGTATTTGATCGTTGGTGAATTTATTCCCCGCTCTAGGGGAGTAATTCGAAAAAGATCTACAGCCTGAACTGGTACCACTTTCAGGTGGATTCCGTTGTCTCGTTTCAAATCAGGTAGACGACATAGCACGCATAAGGGGGTATTTCTGCGTTGTGACGTTGGAGTGGGAGTAACGTGACAAAGCGCGACAAAGGGTCACATCAAACGTCACATCTGAGCTAATCAAAGCGAGCCGTCGAATCAAAACCGACGGCTCTTCTTATGTGGCCAAATGCGATTTCAATATTACTAACCCAACGGGCGCTATACTTGGAGAAGTCGATTTACGAGGAGCCGGGCATGCTTTCCATAGAGGAGTTCAAGAAGCTTTACGGCACGCTTGGCGGAGAGCCCGAGTTCGAGTTCGCCTTCGAGGGCCGAGACTGTGCGTACATGGTCATCAGGTACGACAATCATGCCTCCTTCCAGCGCTGCGGCTATAAGGATGGCTCTGGGGAGATTAACTATGCCGACTTCGACTCGATTCTGCAATCGGACCTCATCGACGGGATCAACCTGAAAAGGGACTGGAGATGCGTTTGCGACATAGTCGTCAACAGCACGATTAGCCTGGCATGCTATTCGAATGCCGAGAAGGTTATCGAAGAGCATGGGGATATTCTCTACGCATAGCGGGTTCCTGGCTTCAACGAAACGCCTACACAAACCAAGACAACCAACCGTCTGACTTGTCTCGTTCCTGGCTGCATGCAAGCCATCTCGATCTGAACACTCATGTAGCGAAACACCAGTTCAAGCGCGATGTAAAAGACTTTTGTCAGTGTCGATTGGCCGGCTGGGGCTGTTTGCAAAAGACATTTGGTTGTAATCTTTTGCTCCATGGCACATCTTGAGTCGAGAAAGGACACGCAGTGGAGCTCAAGGAGCACTTGAAGGAGCATCGGCAGCGCCTCGGTCTTTCGCAGGAGGACCTTGCCGAGCGCATCTTCGCGACGCGCCAGACCATCTCCAGCTGGAAGGCAAGCAGGACGTACCCGGACGTGCAGAGCCTCCTGCTCCTGTACGACCTCTTCGGCTTGTCTATAGACGAGCTCGTGAAGGGACATGGTGGGCGAAGAAGGCGAAGGGCAAAGAGCCCGCTACAGCCGCGCCCAGGAACACGTCGTCCGTCGCCGTGCGCGTGACCGCGAACACACCCATGTGGGGAAACTCCGAAACCCCTTCACTCCGACTTTCGGCGAAGCCCCTCGAAGCGCGGCCGCAAAGCCTAGCTGCTGAGGCTCATCTGCAACACGTAGACCCGCTGGCGCAGTTCGTTGGCCACAGACAGGCTGATCTCGCCGTGCTCCTGCAGATGGCGTATTTGGTCGAGTTCGGTGGTAAGCGCATCGGCATCCACCGCATCGGCATAACGAGCCGCCTCGGCGAACTGCTTCCCGAACAGCGGCCTCATTCCCTCGGGCAGGCTGAAGTGGTGATCCAACGTGAGATCGGTGCGGTCCTCCTGCCTCACGTCCTGCCCGTAGTTGATACGGTTCCACAACGAGTTTAGCGCGGTGCGGTGTTCCTCCAAGAGAACCTGCGCCGCATGACACCGCTCATCGTTTTTCGCCACTACGCTCCGCAGATGGTCGATAGCCGCGTGCTCGAGCGATATGGCGAAAAGGCAAGTGTCGTAATAGATGCGCTCTTCGGCATCGTCGGTCACCTCACTCGACTTGGTGCGCTGCCACAGAAGCGCCAGGCGTCCGCGCACCGTATCGAAGCGCGACCCCACGTTCACATCGGTGCCCGCGTAGCCGACCGACTGGCGCACCCGGCGCAACATGACGTAATACGGCGTGAGATCGCTGACGTCGTAGCCGCCCTCACGGTGTATTTGGGCTGCCTTCTCCTCTTGCACACGGCGCACCTCGGCGTTCAGCGTCTCGAACGTATGGCTGCAGGTGTCGTTGGCCGCCTCGCGTTCGTGCATAAGGCGCACGCGATAATGGGCGATGGTCAGCCGCAGTGCCGGATCGTACTGCGGGTTATCGCCGTGCGCGAGCATCGACTCCAGCTCGGCGAGGGTGCCCTCCAGCACCTTGATGGTGGCGATGCGCACTTCCTTTTCGCTGGTGGGATCACCCTCGTGCGGGGCCAGTAACGGCAAAAGGAAGTCGGCCAGAAGCAACGTGCACAGAATGACGGCCGCCGTCAGGAAAATAATGAGATCGCGGTTCGGGAAGGCGCTGCCATCGGCCGCCTCCATGGGCAGCGTGAAGATGATGGAAAGCGTGACCGCGCCTTTCGGGCCGCCAATGGTAAGCACGAGGGCATTGCGTAGCAGGCTGCCGATGCGCTCCTTCCAGTGGGGGCGCTTTTGCACGAGATTCGGTGCGGACGATGACGTGCTCAACTCGCATACCTTCGGCGACGAGGCGCGCTTGTGCTCCTTGTGACCGCGCTGGCGGCGCAGGCTCACGCGATGCACGATTTCCATCACCAGCACCCAGCCAAACCGACATGCCACGATGAGCGCCGTCGTCAGGGTCACCACGCCCAGCAAAAACGGGAACGAGAACTGGTCAGCAATGGCTGGGGCGAAGGCCTGGGGCAGCTGCACGCCCAGCAAGATGAACACCACCGAGTTGATGAGAAACACGATGATGCGCCAGAACCCGTTGGACACGAGCTGGCGCTGGGCCGCCGCCGAAGAGGTGAGGCGCTGCTCGCGCTCGGCCATCACGAGGCCCGCTGCCACCACCGCGAGAATGCCGCTCACACCCGCCCATTCCGCAAACAGGAACACAAAGAACGGCGAGAACACCTCGTAGAGCACGTGCACCGTAGTGCTCTCGTAGCCGAGGTGTCGGAGCGCACGCACGAAGTACTTGCCTGCCGCGCCCAGCACCGCGCCTACGACAATGCCGCCGAAGAACAGAATGAGGAACGACTCGCCCGCTTCCGCTAACGAGAACGCGCCGGTCACCGCGGCAGCACTGGCGAACTGGAAGGCCACCACGCCCGAAGCGTCGTTGATGAGCGACTCACCGGAAAGCAACGTGCTCTGGCGCTTCTTCAAGCTCACGCTGGAACCGAGCGCTCCCACAGCGGCAGCATCGGTGGGGGCAAGAGCGGCGGCGCAGGCGAAAGCGGCCGCCAGCGAAATGGAGGGCACGAACCAATTCAGCACGAAGCCCACCACGAGCACGGTCAGCAGCACGAGGCCCACAGCTAACGACAAGATAGAGCCTTTGTTTTCCCATAGCTCGCGGGGGTCCGTGTCGCGAGCCTCGTTGAACAGCAGCGGCGCGATGAACAGCACAAGGAACAGCTCCGAAGGTATATGCACGTCGCTCACCGCCGGCACAAGCAGCGCCACCACGCAACCGATGGCAATTTGCACGAGCGGCAGCGACAGGCGCCGCACCACCTGACACAGAACGGCCGATCCAATGACGCAGGCCAATATGATGAGCGAGAATTCCAGTGCTTGCATGACTTCTCCAGGGACGATTGCGTGCGTGAGCTGCCCAGATACCCACGTGGTGGTCGTCATTATGCGAGTTTCGGCACCGAGATCGCCGCCCCTCCCCACCCTGTAAGCCTCCTGTAAAAGGGCGGCAACCTTCGTAAGGCAGCCAACCACAAGATACCCAACAAGATGCCCAACCGTCTGGCTTGTCTCGCATCCAGCCCGCGAAGGAGACGGCTACCTGCCTGGATCATCTCGTATAATCAGCCCACCAGAGATGAAGTACAGTCCCCATCGGGTAGTCGCGCGCACGCCGTTCATGGCCCGGTCGGCATCGACAGCCGCGCCCAGGAACGCGTCACCCGTCGCCATACACGTGACCGCGAACACTCAGCAATCGAACGAGAGCCCTTATGAAGATCATCATTTCGCCTGCCAAGAAGATGACCACCAAGAGCGTGCTGCCCTGGGAGGAGCTGCCGGCGTTCATTGACCGCAGTGAGGTGTTGCTGGCCCGGCTGCGCGCGCTTTCCTTCGACGAATGCAAGGCGCTCTGGGGGTGTAGCCAGAAACTGGCCGAGACTAACTTCGAGCGACTGCAAACCATGGATCTGCGCCGCGACCTGGCGCCGGCGCTGCTGGCCTACGAGGGCATCCAGTACCAGTACATGGGCGCGTCCGTCCTCGACGACAGCTCCTACGGCTACCTGCAGGAACACCTGCGCATCCTTTCCGGCTTCTACGGCGTGCTGCGCCCCTTCGACGGCGTGACCCCCTACCGGCTGGAGATGCAGGCGAGGCTGGCGGCGGACGGTGCGTCCAACCTTTACGAGTTCTGGGGGCCGTCCCTCTACGACGCCGTAATGGACAACGACCGCACCGTGGTGGACCTGGCCTCCGTCGAATACTCCAAGTGCGTCAGCGCTCATCTGCACAAGGGCGACCGCTTCCTCAAAGTGGTGTTTGGCGAACTCATCAACGGCAAAGTGGTGCAGAAGGGCACCCTTGCGAAAATGGCCCGCGGCGAAATGGTGCGCTTCATGGCCACGGGCCGCGTGGAAGACGTTGAGGCACTCAAAGAGTTCACCGAGCTGGGCTACCGCTTCGCCCCACGCCTTTCCACCGAAAACGAGTACACGTTCCTGGCAGGATAGTCGCGCCTCAAAAGGAGACACCGAAAAGGCAGGGAGATCCCCCCCCATCCATGCCTTATCGCTGCGTCATGCCGACGCATTCGATGATGATGTCCGCCATGCGCTCTTTAGTTTCTTTGCAGCCGCCTTCGAGCCATGCAGCCACGAGCGAAGTGATCCCCGAGACAACAAACCGGAGCTTATAGTCCGCGTATACCACGCGTGCGCCCTCTTCCGAAAACACCCCTTGAGCGAAAGGGTCTTTGAAGTCGAGAAAGATTGACTCCGGGGAAAAGAGCTCCGCATTCGAAAGGATCACCCGAAAAACCGCGCTGTGTTCCTGCAGAAACCCCAAATAGGCAAGCAAGTAGTCGCGGCCCAGGAAATCACGGCTACCCGCAAGATGCTCGAAACTCGAAAAGAACTCTTCGAGCGCCTTCTGCCTCACCTCGCCTAACAATTCCGCTGTGTTGGCGTAGTGGGCATAGAACGTGGATCGGTTGACGCCGGCCTCCCCGCAAATCTCCGTTACGGAAATCTGGTCGAACTCCTTAGTCTCGAGGAGCCGCAAAAGCGCCGCGTCCATCCGCCTGGCGGTATTCAGGTATTTTGCTTCTGCCTTACCCATCTTTTTCGCTTTCGATCTGTGAAACCAACACATGTCGAATTATATGTTGGCCCGCTTGCCCCCATAGCTTTCTACAATGAAAACTACACTTGTTGGAATAAATGCAGGAGGCAGATGCGCCATGAATGAGCCTATCGAGAAGGTCGTCGATACCTACAAAAATATCGAGCCCGTCGTAACCGCAGAGGACCAGATTCGCAGCCTAGATGCAGCAGCGAAAGGAAGAGCTCGCCGGATGGCCCTGGCGCTTGGCATCGTAGGCGCCCTGGTGCTTGGCATCGGCATGAGCCTGAGCATGGTGCCGTCGGGCTTCTTCGCACTCGGCATTGTCGTCGGAATCGCAGGAATCGTGCTGGTTGCTACGGCTTATCCGCTCTACCTGAAGAGGCTTTCTCGCGAGCGCGATTCGGTGCGTGCCGAAATCCTAGAACTCGCCAGCCAGCTTTCTGCATAACACCGCAGTTCCTATCGCATGAAGCAGGTCTTTCTCGCGCTGCTCAAGCCTCATGGGCTCATTGTCGCCCTCGCCCCCATCATCATTGCCGGCCTCATGGTTTGGGTTTTCTTCTTCGGGAACAAGGATCATCCTCTGGCCTATGCGGCCTATACGCTGTCGTTCTACCTTCTTGTAATTGTATGTATATGGGCGACGACCGAACGCCCGGCCCGGCGCCTGCGCCAGGCCGCTCAATCGCACAAGACCCTCGGTCCGCTGGTAGACGATGCAGACTGCCGGCGGCGCGCTTCCCTTCAAGCAGGAGTCGTCATCGACCTGCTGTGGGGCACTGCGAATTTCGCCCTCGCGCTGACGGGCTCGACTGCCTGGTTCATCACGTTCGGCTGCTACTATTTTCTATTTGCCGCACTTCGCGCACTGCTGCTTAGGAGGCTGCGCGCTCAACGCGATAGCGCACCACGCGAGAGAAACGCAGTCGCCCTGCAAGACTGTCGAGCAGCGCGGTTTTGCGGCATCATCATCCTGGCGTCAACTATTATCCTCACTGGCATAGCAATACTCGTAGCAAGCGGAGACAGCGTAATCCGCTACAACGAGATTTCCGCCATCGCTCTGGCAACGCTCACGTTTTGCCTGCTCACGAGCGCCATCATCGGGCTTGCAAAGGCGCGCCGTTCGAACTCCATGCTGGTTATCGCCCACACCCGCGCAAATCTTGCAATCGCCCTCGTTTCCCTCTTCACCCTCGAAATCGCACTTCTTTCAACCTTCAGCACCTCCCAAGATGCAGAGCTCGCCTCCTCCATGCCCATAGCAACCGGCGCAGCTATCGCAATTGCCCTTTGCGCGCTGGGCACCGCCACCATCATCCAGGCAAACAAGGCGCTACGACAGCAGGGCCCCGATCCTCTATACTTCGCTTGAGTCAGCACCCAAGCGAGAGGACGAAGCATGTCGTTGGATAGAGCAAAAGAACACCTGGCGAAGTTCGGACGCACGGACGACATTATGGAGTTCGACACGTCGAGCGCTACGGTGGAACTGGCGGCCCAGGCGGTGGGGTGCGAGCCAGCGCGCATTGCGAAGACGCTCTCGTTTGCCGTGGGCGACCGGGTGACGCTCGTGGTGTGCGCGGGCGACGCGCGCGTGGCGAACCCCAAGTTCAAGGAGCAGTTCCACACGAAGCCCAAGATGCTGAAAGCAGAAGAAGCCGAGGAGCGCATCGGCCACGCCGTCGGCGGCGTGTGCCCCTTCGGCGTGAACGAGTGCTGCGACGTGTACCTGGACGAAACGCTGCGCCGCTTCACCACCGTGTTTCCCGCCTGTGGCAGCTCCAACAGCGCCATCGAACTGACGCCGGACGAACTGGAGCAACTCACCCCCGGCAGCACCTGGGTCGACGTCTGCAAGCTGCCCGAATAGCAACACCAAAGCCGTGCTTGGATACATCGATCTATCCAAGCACGGCCTCATATTCATGGCTCAAAACTTCTAATATCAGCACATTTTTGCCCCAACGCTCTCGCTTGGGCACAATAACACGTCCAGAATCGCCCCCTTGTTTGGACAGATCGATTTATCCAAACACAGCACGAACGTCTTCAGCGCTCGCGAGCGAAGCAGCCCGCTTCAGTCCGCCTTCCCTCCGAACGCCTCAGCGAAACCAGGCAGGCCGCCCCGGCCACGATGAACCCGATACCACCGATGACGCCCGTTGGGGCCGGGCCGATGAACGGGTTGGCGACCAGGGCGACCAGGGCGGGAGCGTTGGCGCAGCCGTTAAGCGCGCCGTGGGCGAATACCGCCGGCAGGCAGCTTTTTGCCCGCAAGGCGAGCCAGCTGAAGAAGCTGCCGACCGCTATGGTGAAGCAGCACATGGCGAAAATGCCGAGCACCGGCCAGCCGGGATACCCCAGCCCGTAGTTGTGCCCCAGCACCGTGATGGGCGCATGCCATAGCCCCCAGATGATGCCGCTGACGACGATGGTGAACGTAGCGGAGCGCTTCTCCAGCATGTGGGGCAGCAGGTACCCGCGCCAGCCCCATTCCTCGCCGAAGCAGGTGAACACGTTCAGCGCCGGCGCGATGGGCACCAGCGCCAACTGGACGAAAGCGATCGTACTGAGCTCGGATTCGCTCACGGCCGGCTGCCCCGCCGCTGCCAGCTGAGATTCCATGGCCTCCTTGAACCAGGTCATGGAAGGGTCGAAATTGGCGGGGAACAGGAGGAAGTACCCGACGGCTCCCAAGGCCACGAGGGCAGTGGGCCCGAACCATCCGGCGACGTAGTATTTCCAAGTGCGCCTGAACTGCCGAGGCTTGATCCACGCGTTGCGGAAGCCTTCGCCCGAAAGGAGCCGGGTGATCGCCACGCCGATGGCCGGGAAGAACATGCCCGCCCCTACCGCCAGCATGACCACGGGCGCGCCCAGGGGGTCTTCGCCCGCCGCCAGCGCCGGAAGCGCTTGCGGGTAGACCACGGCGAACCAGAAACACCAGGTGAGCGCGAAGGTGATGATGCAATATGTTGCCACGCGATGGCTCGCGAGCTTCTTCCTAATTGCCGCCATGGCTATCACCCGCCTTCACTTCGCAAGCGCCGTGGCAGGTACCCGGCACGCATTGGCCAGGGGCCAAGTCAACGGGCAGCTCATGGTAGCGTTCCACGCACCAATCCTTTTGGTGGCAGCAAGGGCAGGTGAGCCTTCGGGTGCGCGGCGTGTGATTCGACACGAAGTAGGTGCCCATCTTCGGGCGAAACTCCGCGCCGCAGACCGGACATATATAAGTGGAGTGGCTGCTGTTGCGCGCCACCATCCACGCGCCCGCTGCCGCCACGAACGCCAGCGCCACCGGGAAGGGCCACCACACACCCGTCACAATGCCCAGCACCAGCGTGCCAATCCAGGCCGCGTCCATGAACACGCCGATGATGATCATAACGATCCACCAGCGGGTTCTCGCTTTCTCGTCGTTCATTCGTTCCACCATGGCGGGTTCGGTCGTTGCCATCAGTTTTCCGATGTGCTCGAGGTCTGCACGGGCGGTGTTCAGAACCTGAAGTCGCTTGCTGCTCTCGTCGATCTCGCGCTCAAGACTTTCCGCTTGCTCGTCCAGCAGCGGCTTCAGCACGGCATCGCGGTTCGGGCTTTCCAGCACGCCCTTGATTTGCGCGAGCCGAAGCCCCGCCGCCTTCAGCATCAAGATGAAGCGGAGCCGTTCCGCATCAGCCTCCGAGTAAAGCCGGCGACCTCCTTCCGAATAGCCGAAAGGCGCCAGCAAGCCCTTGCCGTCGTAGTACTGCACCGTGCGCACCGTCGTGCCGCACGCATCGGCCAGCTCTCCGGTTTGGTATAGGTTGTTTTCAGCCATGGTTTCACCTCCTTGCAGGCTGTTCTACAACGCGACGCCGCGTCACGAGCAAGCATTTTCGCGGATAAATTTGAGACTATTCTACGTTACGCAGCAGGACCATGGCCGCCGCCATTGTCGCCCGGCCCAGCACGAAGCGGCCAGTCGAAAAGAGACAAGTCAGACAGTTGACTATCGCCTGCTTCCCTCTTCGCGGCTAGGGGTTTCCCATTGTATAATGCTGGTCGAGTTTTACGCGGGAAGGACGAGCTTGAAAATGACGGCGAAAAAGGGGCAGTTTGCCACGTGGACATTGGCCGTCCTCCTTATTTGCGTTGTCATGGTCGCGGGCATTTTCTCGGTCGCGCAGAAAACCTCCGAGGAGATGTTCGATTCCGCCATCCAGAGCCTTAACGAGAACCTCGACTTGATGAAGAGCACCATTGACGCCATCGTGAACAGCGAGGTGGATTTCCAGAAGCTCATCAGCGAAGAGATCGCGCTCTCTCCCGACCCCGCCGCCTACATCCAGAACCTCCACGCCAGCGATGCCATCTCCAAGCTCTCCATCGTGATGACGGGGCAGGACAGCGGCATCTCCAGCGACGGCCAGCCGTTCTCCCCCGAAAGCCTGGACTTCTCTTCCGGCAGCGCCATCCAGGGCAACGCCGTTTCGCAGTCCTTCGTGAACGACACCGGCACCTGGGCCTACACCATCGCCAGCCCCCTCACCCGCGACGGGCAGGAAATCGGCACCCTCTACGTAGAGTACGCCTACGACACCATCGCCAACGCGCTGCCGAAGAACTTCTACGACAACCAGGCCGTTTACTACCTCATGGACTCCGCGAACGAGCGCTTCGTCCTGAAGCCCGACGGGCTGGGCGACCGCGAGGCAGGGCACCTGAATCTGGAGGACTTCTACCGCGCAAACAACATCACCGACGAGGCCATCATTGCCATGGTGCGCGACGGCATCGAGCACGAGCAGAACGTGCTGTTCGCCCACGATGTGAAGGGGCACGAGTCCCTCTGCTTCCTGTGGCCGGTGAACGGCGGCTCCGACTTCTTGGTGGGCTACGTGCCCATGGACGCCATCCAGAAGGAAGCCCACACCGTGAACACCGCCATCGGCGCGGTGACGGCCATCACCTTCGCCTCCATCGCACTGTGCGTGGCGCTGTACGCTTACAACCGCCGCAAGCAGACGCAGGTACAGAAGGAACGCGAAGCCGAACGCGCCCGCCATCAGGAACAACTCACGCAAGCGCTCCACGCCGCCGAGGTGGCGAACGAGTCGAAGTCCACCTTCCTCGCGAACATGTCCCACGACATCCGCACCCCCATGAACGCCGTCATCGGCTTCACCACGCTGCTCTCGAAAGAAGCCGACAACCCGGAGAAAGTGCGCGAGTACGCCGCCAAGATCATCGCATCGGGCAACCACCTGCTGGCGCTTATTAACGACGTGCTGGACATTTCGAAGATCGAGAGCGGAAAGGCCACCATCAACCTGGAGGAATTCAACCTGCATGACTCGGTGCGGGCGGTGGAGGCCATCGTCACCCCGCTGGCGGAAGCGAAGGGCCAGACCCTCGTGACCGAAGTCTCCGGCATCGACCGCGAGCGCTTCATCGGCGACGAGACCCACCTGAACCAGGTGCTGTTGAACCTCCTGTCCAACGCGGTGAAATACACCCCCGATGGCGGCACCATTCACCTGCGCTTTTTGGGCGGCGAGCAGCGCTCCGGCCAATTCGCCCCCATCACCATCGAGGTGGAGGACAACGGCTACGGCATGTCGCCGGAATTCCTGGAGCGCATCTTCGATTCCTTCACGCGCGCTGAGAACAGCACTACCAACAAAATCCAGGGCACGGGCTTGGGGATGGCCATCACCAAGAGCCTGGTGGAACTCATGGGCGGCAGCATCGAGGTGACCAGCGAAGAGGGCGTCGGCTCGCTCTTCCGCGTGTACCTTGAGCTGCGCATTCCCGAGGGAAGCAGCGCTGCCGACGAGCAGAACTGGCTTGCCACGCCGGCCCCTGAAGCAGATGCGGCCGAATTCGCCCACGCCCTTCAAGGCAAGCACTTCTTGGCGGCCGAGGACAACATGTTCAACAAGATTGTGCTTGAGGAACTGTTAGAACTGGAAGGCGCCACGGTGGAGATTGTGGACAACGGTCAGCTGGCAGTGGAGCGCATGGAGCGCGCGCAGCCGGGCGAGTTCGACGCCATCCTCATGGACGTGCAGATGCCCGTGATGAACGGCCACGACGCCACCCGCGCCATTCGCCAACTGCCGCGCGAGGACGCCCAGAGCATCCTCGTGATTGCCATGACCGCCGACGCCTTCGTGGAAGACGAGCGCGCGGCACTGGCGGCCGGCATGAACCACCACCTCACCAAGCCCATCGACGTCGAGAAGCTGAAGAAGGTCCTGTTCGAGTTCGAAACGAAGGGAAATCAATGAGAAAACCGCTGAAGACCGCCCGCGCCGCTGCCGCATTCGCCGCCGCTGCCGCCCTGACGCTCGCCCTGTTCACCGGTTGCAGCTCCAGCCAGGAGCCGGCCAAGAACCTGGCCACCCAGTCCGGCAACCAGGCCACTTCGGTCTCGTTCTTCTCCCCCATGGAGAAAGTCTCCGCCGATTCCGAGAACACGGCCCGCACTGCCAGCGACCTGACGATAGCCATGGCGGAAGAGCAGCTGGGGCTCACCGTTTCCTATCAGACCTACACTGCGGAAAACTATCAGGACAAAACCTACGACGACGTGT
Organism: Eggerthellaceae bacterium; assembly: GCA_022791455.1. Lineage (GTDB taxonomy): Bacteria > Actinomycetota > Coriobacteriia > Coriobacteriales > Eggerthellaceae > Parvibacter. The sequence continues at coordinate 75,989 of JAAVZC010000001.1, read as the reverse complement.
GCCTGGAACGCGCGCGGAACAACCGCGACGACATGTACCTGCTGAACACGGACACCATTGTGGCGCTGGGCAAGGAGGGCAAGCTGGCCGATTTGTCCCAGCTGGACTGCGCGAAAAACCTGCGCGAGGTGGTCAAGACCGCCAACACCGTGAACGGCAAGCTGGTGGCCATCCCCCAAGAGGTGGTGGCCTACGGCCTGTTCGTGAACGCGGACATCTTCAAGCAGTGCAACCTTTCCATGCCCAACACGCCCGAGGAATTCCTGGAGTGCTGCCGCGTGCTGAAGGAGAACGGCTACGACACCCCCATCGGCGCCAACCGCTGGTGGCTGGAGACCTTCGTGTTCGCCCAGGCTTACGCCGACCTGTACAACGGCGGCAATGTGGAAGCTGAAGTGGACGCGCTGAATTCCGGCGAGGCCAAGTACAGCGACTACATGCGTGGCGGCTTCGAATTTCTGAAGACACTCATCGACGCCGGCTACATCGATGCTGAGAACGCGCTGGTGAGCGAGGCGTTCGAGGGCAAGGGCGAAGGGGCCGACTTCATGGCCGGCGAATGCCCCATTGTGATGGCCTACTGGGGCGCCGCCAACACCGACACCGCCTACGGCAATCCCAGCTTCAACCTGCAGGTAATCGGCTTCCCCAGCAGCCACGGCCAGATGCCGGTGCTCTCCATGACCGGTTTCGCCGTGGGCGAGGAGTCCGCCAACAAAGAAGAGGCGCTGGAGGTAATGGACGTCATCCTCTCCGACGAGGCGCTGCAGCTCTACACCGAGACCAACCGCGTCATTTCGCCCTCGAAGAACATCCAGGTGGATTGCATCGACGCCCTGAAGCCGCTGAACCAGAAGGTGGAAGAGGAAGTGTACGTTCTGGCCTCCAACGCCAGCATGAACGTGGAGCAGTGGGGCAACGTGTGCCTGATCGTGCGCGACCTGCTGGGCGGCGCCTCGGTGGACGAGTGCATGGCCGCCCTCGACGCCCTGCAAGCAGAGGCCATCGCCGCCAAATAGCCGCGCGCGAACACAGTCATTCCCAGGCTGAGACCGAAAACCCTGCCTCGTCCACGCGAGGGGATCAGAAAATGCGCCTCGTCCACGGCACACGGTGGACGAGGCGCATTTTTTGTTCGTCGAAAAAACACCGTCTGATCTGCGAATACTTATATATCCCCAGATCAGACCCAGGATCAGAAACTCCCTCTCGTCCACCGTCCACGCCTGACCACCACCCGCCATGCGTGGACGAGGCGGGGTTTCGTGCGTGCAGGATGTGAGACAAGCGGGAAACGGACGGTTTACCGATGTTGCGTGCTCTCGGCTTCGCAAGCGCGCCATTTCTACCATGGAGAAGGCACTTCTAACGTGAACACTCCTACCGAGGATGGCGATACTCTTGAGCAAAGGAAGCACCAGCACTGCGGCCGCTTCTCAACCGGCGACACTGCCGAGTGATGTGGCGAACGTGCCCACGGGGCGTGCGATGTGGGCCATGATGGCCATGATGCTGGGCAGCAATCTGCTGGCGTCGTTCAACCAGTCGCTTATGAACATCGCACTGGACCAGGTGGCCACCGACTTCTCCGTCAGCCTATCCGTTGCCAACTGGATGGTGCTCGGTTTCACCATTGTGGCCGCCACCGTCATTACCATGGCGGCGTCGCTGCTGAAGCGCTTCGGCATTCGGAAGGTGATGATGTTCGGCTACATCACCTCGCTCGTGGGTTCGCTGCTGGGGTTCTTCGCGGTGAACTTCCCCATGATGCTGGCAGCCCGCCTCATTCAGGCACTCACCGTGGGGCTGTTCTTCCCCGTGGTCACGAGCGTCATCCTCACCATCTCCCCCGCCGGCAAGAAGGGCACTATGCTGGCCATCAACAGCGGCGTCATTGGCGTGGGGCTCGCGTTCGCGCCCATGCTCGCCGGCATGATGCTCACCTACTTCGGGCTGCGCTCGCTCTTCCTCATTCCAGCGGTAATGTCGGTGGTGCTCATTGGCCTGGGCACCTTCTTCCTGCACGACATTTACAAGCGCCAAGACCGCACCATCGACGCGCTGAGCGTTGCCCTCAGCTTCCTGGGGCTGGGCGCGGTCATTTACGGCCTGAACGAAATTTCGCGCGACTGGCTGCCGTCGCTCATCATCATGCTCGTCGGCGTCGCCATTGTGGCGCTGTTCGCCTGGCGGCAGTTCTCCATCAAGACCCCGCTGCTCAACTTGGCGCCGCTGCAGCACCCGAAGTTCGTGTTCGGCGAAACCCTCATGATGCTGGGCTACATGGGGTCCATCTACATGAGCCTACTGGTGCCGCTCTACCTGGAGGGCACCGCTGGCTACACCGCGTTCATGGCCGGCTGCCTGCTGGCGCTGCCCATCCTCTGCTATGCCGGCAGCTGCTTTGTGGGCGGGCGCATCGAGGACAAGCATGGCGTATGGCCGCTGGTACCCGCCGGATTCTTGCTGCTGCTGGTGGGTTTCATCGGCATGGAAGTCACCTCGTCGATGCTGCTCACCTTCGCCATGATGGGCTGCGTGGCGCTTTCCTACATTGGTGTTGGCCTGGTGTTTCCCACGCTGAAGGCGGTGGATTTGGGGGCGCTGCCGAAAGAGATTTACGCCCACGGCTCTTCCATCCACTCCACGCTGGTGCAGATTGCCGGCTCCATCGGGTCCGCCCTGTTCGTGGGCATCATGTCCGCCGACGCCGATCGCCTCATGGCCACCGGTGCCACCAAGGCGCAGGCCTACGCCGCCGGCTTCTCCCACACCCTCTACATTGACTTGGGCATCCTGGCCGTAGCCTTCATAGCCTCCATAATCTTCGCCCGCCTCATGCGGAAGAAGAGCAACTAAATTGTTCTTGTCATCCTGAGCGGACGCGCCGGGAGGGGCGTTTTCCGGACACTCTGGGCGCCGCCAAAGAACGCGGCCCAAAAAGAAGTGGCTAGGCTAAGCAGGGGACGGTGATTCTGGGATTGGGAGGGACATCGTAGCCCCATTCACTCGCCACTTCTTAAGCCGCGTTCGACGCGGAGAAAAGCCCAGCGTGGCCGGAAAACGCCCCTCCCGGCGCGACCGCGGACGAGTGGTTTAGGCTCCCAAGCAGTCGGTGAGGACGGCGAAGAGTTTTTTGGTGTCGAGGGGTTTGGTGATGTGGGCGGTCATGCCGGCTTCGCGGGAGCGGCGGTGGCCCTCCTCGAAGGCGTCGGCCGTCGCGGCGATGATGGGCAGTGTGGCCACATCGCGTCGAGGAAGCGCCCGAATGGCACGGGTGGCCACGTCGCCGGGCATCCGCGGCATGCGCATGTCCATGATGATGGCGTCGAAATAGCCCTCTTCGGCCCCTTCCACCGCATCTACCGCCTCGTCGCCATCGTTGGCCGTCTCCACCGCGAAGCCGCGATCCTCCAAGATGCCGCTCATCATTTCGCGAGACAACTCGTCATCATCCACCACAAGCACGCGGCGGCCATCGAAGCGCACCGGCTGGGAGCCACTCGCAGCTTCCATCGGCTCCGCAGGCTCCTGCCGGTTGTCCAGCCGCAACGGCAGGGTGATAGTGAATTCGCTGCCGCGGCCAATCTCGCTCTTCACCGAGATCGTGCCGCCCAGAAGATCGACCAAGTTCTTCGTAATGGTCATCCCTAGCCCCGTGCCCTCGGCCACATGGGCACTCCCTAAGCTGTCTCGTTCGAAGGGCATGAAGATGCGCTCGATGAAGTTCTCGGACATGCCGCAACCGGTGTCGCGCACCACAATCTCGAACATGGCGGTGTTATGGGGGCTCGTGGGCCCTTCCGTCAGCGTCACGGAAACCTGACCACCGCGGTCGGTGTACTTCATGGCGTTGCCCACCGTGTTCACCAGAATCTGGTTGATGCGCAGCTGGTCGCCCAGCACGTTGACGTGACGAATGGTGGAGGCGTCCACCGTGAAATCGATGCCGCGCTCAGCCGCCTGTACCAAGAACACGGTCTTCAAGTCCGCCATCAAGTGCGCCAGGTTCAGCGGCTGCTCGTTCAGGACCGCCTTGCCACTCTCGATGCGGCTCACGTCCAAAATCTCGTTGATCAGCTTTAGCAAGTGCGCGCTGGAAACGCGAATCTTGCCGATGCTGTTGCCCACGTAGTCCGGGTCGTCCAGATGGGCCAGCGCCAGATCCGAAAAGCCCATGATGGAGTTCAGCGGCGTGCGGAAGTCGTGGGAGATGTTGGTGAGGAAGGTGGTCTTCGCCTCGCTCGCGTGCTTGGCCAGGGTGAGGGCGCTGCGCAGCGCCTCGTTCTGGTCCATCTCCTTCTTCACTTCGTCGTTGATGTTGCGAGCGGCCAGGATGAACTCGTCCTGGGGGCTGGTGATGCGGATGACCCGCAGCTGAATGTACTGCTCTTCGCCGTTGAACAGCCGCTTGAACACCAGCGAGAAATCGCCGTGGGCCTCGAACGCCCGTTGCAGCAGCCGGTCTTCCCGCAGCTGGGCGCGCACTTTCTCCTTGTCCGCTTCCACCACGTACTTCTCGCAGTAGTTCTCCAGCCAATCCGAGTACACTGCGCCGCCCTCGATATCCGGGGCGAAGAACTGGGCTGCCTCGCTGCGCAGCAGATAAGGCACGATGGTGTCGCAATCCAGGTTGATGATGTGCAGCGCGTAGTATTCCGAGCTCAGACTCTCGATGATCTCAGAGCGGCGGGCGCTGCTGGCCTCCGCCTCCTTCAGCAGCGTGATATCTTCCATAAAGCCGTTGGCGAAACGCCCCGATGAACCGGCTCCGGACATGCTCAGCCGCAACCATCGGCCATTGCGCAATTGCTCTTCGCACAGCACCCGGTCGGTACTGGCTGAAAATTCCACAATGCTGCGGAAAACGCGATCCGCTGCTTCCCCGTCGAACAGCAAATCCGCGAATTCGCGTGCGTCCAGATAGCTCTCCTCCAGCCCGCAGCAATCCCGCGCGGGGTCGGTGAGCAGCATCAACTGGGTGCGCGCCTCGTAGAAGAACATGCCGGCAGAAACGTTCTCCAGCGTGGGATGGGAATAGGTGAGCCAGGAGGTAATGTCCTGCACCTCATAGCCGCAAAAGCCCTCGACAATAGGGAAAATGGCCACGTTCTGGAAGGTGCGGTAGGCCACGGAAACGGTCTCGAATTCCACCGCTTCGCCCTTCCAGGCGGCGCGATAGTAGTAGTCCAGCCACGAACGATCGCCGTCCGGCCAAAGCTCGTAGACGTTCTTGCCCCGCAGATCTGCCGGCTCGCAGTCGGCGGTGGCGGCCATTGCCCTGTTCAGGTAATCGATCGTCACATCGACCGGGTTCCCCTGCTCGTCCAGATGCACTTCTGCAATGCCAAAGGGACGGGGACTGCGATCGAAAATCGTTTTGCAGCTCTCAAGAAGTCTATCCACAACCACTCCCATCGGTACCATTCGAATTGTACAGCGGAATGGTCATGTTTTCAGGGAAAATCCGAAGGGGCAGTCAACCGTCACGCAATTTCACGTGGGCTAATAGCGAGCGAAGCGCTCCTGTCGTTGGGCCACCAGCTCGTCTGGGGTGAGCAGCGCCAGCTCCGCCAGCGCCTCTTCCAAGTAGGCGAGCACGTTCTCCACCGCTTCGGCGGGGTTCTCGTGGGCAGGACCGGCGCCTTCGGAAAGCGCTTCGTCCACAAAGCCCAGCTCGCACACGCGAGCGGCGTCCATCTGCATCACTTCCGCCGCTTCAGGAGCGCGCTTGCCGTCTTTCCACAGGATTGAAGCGAAGCCCTCCGGCGAGAGAATGGAATACACGGCATTCTCCTGCATGGCCACGCGGTTGGAAACCGCCAGTGCCAGCGCACCACCGCTGCCGCCTTCGCCCAGAAGAACGCTCACCACCGGCACCGTGAGGCCGGCCATCAGCTGCAGATTCTCGGCGATGGCGTTACCCTGCCCGCGCTCTTCCGCCCCCGTGCCGCAGAAGGCGCCCTGGGTGTCCACCAAACACACGATGGGACGGTGGAACTTCTCCGCCTGCCGCATGAGGCGGGCGGACTTGCGGTAGCCTTCCGGCTGCGGGCAACCGAAGTTGCGACGGATGCGGTCGTTTAAGTCCGACCCCTTCTCCTGCGCGATGATGGTGACCGGATGCCCGGCAATAAGGCCGATGCCGCCCACAATGGCGCCATCGTCGGCGAAGGCGCGGTCGCCATGCAACTCGAAGAAGCTCTCGGTGATGCCGCGAATGTAGGACATGGCAGTGGGCCGGTGCACGTTGCGCGCCAGCTGCACCCGCTCCCAGGCGCTGCCCGGCTGCGCTTCGCCACGCACGCCCGACCGGCGCAGTTCCCGCTGGGCATGGCGCTCCAGCCGCTGCCGCTCCTTCTCGGAAAGGGGCTTGCCCCCTTCCGCCACCAGCACCTCATCTTCGGCGTCCGGGTCGCCGTTCACCCAGCAGTGCAGCCGCAGCAGCGTCTTCAGCGCGCGGCGCATCTGGGAGCGCTCCACGATAGCGTCGATCAGCCCATGCTCCAGAGCGAACTCCGCCGTTTGGAACCCTTCCGGCAGCTCCTGCTTGATAGTGTCGCGAATAACGCGCTGGCCGGCAAACCCAATGAGGGCCTTCGGCTCGGCAAGAATGACATCGCCCAGCGTTGCAAACGAGGCAGTCACGCCGCCGGTGGTGGGGTCGGTCAGCACCGAGATGAACAGCAGCCCGGCGCGGCTGTGACGTTCCACTGCGCAGGAGATCTTGGCCATCTGCATGAGCGAGGCCAGCCCTTCCTGCATGCGGGCGCCGCCAGAGGCGCAGAACAGCACCACCGGCAGCTCCAGCTGGGTGGCGCGGTCGAACAGGCGGGAAATCTTCTCCCCCACATGAGTACCCATCGAGCCCATAAAGAAGCCGGAATCCATAAAGCCGGCCGCCACCGGCACGCGGCCGATGCAGCCGCGCCCCGTGCACACCGCTTCGCGCAGGCCGGTCTTCTCGCGCTGGGCGGACACCTTGTCGCCGTAGCCGGGGAAGTGCAGCGGGTCGAAATCGCCCAGGTCGGCGTCCCATTCCTCGAAGACGCCATCGTCGATGATCAGTTCGATGCGCTCGCGGGAATTCATGCGGCCCAGCGTCTGACACGAGGGGCAGCGGTAGTCGTTCGCCAGGAAATCGCCGTTGTCGAAGGTGAGTTTGCAGTGGTGGCAGGTACGCCAATAGGTGGGCTGCGGCGCCAGAATGTCCAGAGAGGCCGGGCATTCGATCCAGTATTCCTTCATCGTATCGCTCTCGAAGGGGACGAAGACGCGCATGCCGGCGCGGAAGACCTGTACCAGGAAACGGTTGTCGTTTGCCAGCACCGCAGAGGGGCCGTCCAGGAAAATGGCGTTGGCCTGGGCCTCTTTCGCTGCCTCCAGCACGGCGAAGGCGTTTGAGAACAGGGCGCGCGCGGGTTTCTTGCCCAACGGCACCGCCTCGTTGGCCCACTTGGGGTTCACGTCCAGGCGCCAATCGCCCGCTTGAGGGGCGATGGTGATGATGCCGGCATCGGCAATGGCCTGAAATGCGCGACGGGCCAGCTTCCCCTGAACCATGAGCAGGGCACGACCCGGTTCGTGGGCAGCCGCCAAAAGCTCGCTGGAGATGCGGCTCACATGGAACGCCAGGCGCGATTCCGCCGCCGACGGCGCGGACTTGGGCTCCACCACCGCGGCAACCGGCGCGACTGCCGACTCCGCAGCCGGCACGCCTCCCTGCTGCGCCTGGGTTACATCGATGTATTTCTTAGCGGCCACTGCCCATCCACCTTCACGCTATTCGCCAGCGGCAGCGCCGTCGCCCGGCTCCACTTCCGCCATCACGTACTTCTGGGTGGCCTCGGCGCACAGCTGGCCGTCCACAAGCGCCCGCACCTCCGCCACGCACAGGCGGCGGGAGTTCTTCACAATCTTCGCCTCCAGCGTCAGCGTGTCGCCGGGACGCACCTGGTTGCGGAATTTCGCCTTGTCGATGGCAGCGAAGAACCCAAGGGCCCCTTCCGCGCCCCGCTCCACCAGAAGCGAGAACGACGCGGCTTGCGCGAGCGCCTCCATGATGATGACCCCCGGCAGCACCGGATAGTCGGGGAAATGGCCCTGGAACAGGGGGAGGTCCTCCGCCACGTCCAATTCGGCCGTCACCGAGACGCCCGGTTCGCACTCAATGATGCGGCTCACCCAAACGAAGGGGTCGCGATGCGGCAGCACCGCCTCGATCACCTCGCGGCCGCAGGGGTATGTGATATCCACGATGGGTCCTTTCGCGAAAGCCTAATCCGCTTGATAGGGGCTGAAGGCTAGGCAGGCGTTGTGGCCGCCGAAGCCCAGCGAGTTAGAGAGCGCTACCTTCTGGGGGTAGTCCTCAATAGGCGCGGTCACCACGTTCACGGCGCATTCCGGGTCCGCCTCGGCGAAACCGGTGGTGGGGGGCACGCACTCCCGCGCCACCGAGAGGGCGCAGATGATGGCCTCCAGCGCGCCAGCCGCTCCCAGCGTGTGGCCCACGGTGCCCTTGATGGAGGTCACCGGAACGCGGGCGCCCTTCTCCGGGCCGCACAGCTCGAGCACCGCCGCCGATTCCGTCTTGTCGTTGGCAGGCGTGCCGGTGCCGTGGGCGTTCACGTGGCCCACCTCTTCCGGCGCAAAGCCGCTCTCGCGCAGAGCGTCGGCCATGGCGCGCACCACGCCCTCACCCGTGGGGTCGGGGGCGGTGATGTGGTAGGCGTCGCCCGTGGAACCGAAACCGGTGATCTCGGCGATGGGCACAGCACCCCGGGCCAGGGCATGTTCCAGCGACTCGATGACGAGCGCGCCGGCGCCCTCCCCCGCCACGAAGCCTTGGCGCCGCGCGTCGAAGGGCAGCGAAGCCTGCGTGGCGTCGGCGGCCTTGGAAAGCGCGCCCAGGTTGGCGAAGCCGGCGATGCACACCGGCGAGATGGACTCTTCCGCGCCGCCCACTAGGGCCACGTCGGCGTAGCCGTGGCGGATGTCCCGCAGCGCCGTGCCAATGTTGTGGGCGCCGGTGGCGCAGGCGGTCACCATGTTCAGGCACTCGCCCTTCATGCCGTAGCGAATGGCCAGATTGCCGGCGGCTATGTTGCCGATCATGGTGGGCACAAACAGCGGGCTCACCCGCTTGGGGCCCTTCTCCCGCAGGGCGTCGCAGCCCGCTTGGAACTCATCGCATCCGCCAATGCCGGTGCCGAAAACCACCGCCACGCGGGTGGGGTCCTCTTCTTCCATGTTCAGCTTCGCCTGGGCCAGCGCCTCGTCCGAAGCCACGATGGCGTACTGGACGAAGCGGTCGAAGCGACGGGCCTCCTTCTTAGTCAGCCCGTGCTCCACCGCGTCGAAGTCCCGCAACTCGCCCGCCAGGTGCACGTCGTAGCCTTCCGTGTCGAAGCGGGTGATGGGGCCAATGCAGCAGGTCTTTCCCATTACGGCATCCCACAGGGCCTCCACGCCCACACCGGCCGGGGAAACCGCCCCCATGCCGGTGATCACTACACGGTGGGTCCCGTCGGGACGCCGGGTTCGCATCGGGGTTTTGCTGTCGCTCATAGGGCCAGACCTCCGTCTACAGAAATAACCTGGCCGGTAATGTAGGAAGCGGCGGGGCTGGCCAGGAAAGCCACTACCGCGGCCACGTCCTCCGGCTGGCCCAGGCGGCCCAGCCCGATGTGGGAGGAAATGGCCTCGCGCTGCTCGTCTGTGAGCGCGCCGGTCATGTCGGTGGAGATATAGCCGGGCGCAATGGCGTTCACCGTGATGGAACGGCGCGCCAGCTCTTTCGCGAGCGATTTCGTCATGCCCACAACGCCCGCCTTGGAAGCGGCGTAGTTCACCTGGCCGGCGTTGCCGGAAAGGCCCACCACGCTGCTCATGTTGATGATGGCGCCGCTGCGCTGCTTCATCATCACCTTCGCCGCTGCCTTGCTGCAGTTGAAGGTGCCCTTCAGGTTCACGGCAATCACATCGTCGAAGTCCTGCTCGCTCATGCGCGCTACCAGGCCGTCGCGGGTGATGCCGGCGTTGTTCACCAGCACGTCCAGGCGGCCGAACTGGGCAACTGCGGCATCCACCAGGGCCTTCGCCTCGGCAGCGTCGGCCACGTTGGCCACCACCACGAAGGTGGGTACGCCGAACTGGGCGGCAATCTCGTCCGCTGCCTGCTGGGTGCGTGCGCGGCTGTTCTCGCTCGAGCAGTTCAGGCCCACGGCGAATCCTTCCGCCGCCAGCGCCTTCGCCGCCGCCAGGCCAATGCCGCGGCCCGACCCCGTCACCAGGGCAGATTTCTGCACCTCGGCCGCTTCGCTCTTTTCCGTCACCGGCTTATCTCCTTGTTCTTTCGTTTGCGCCTGCAACCGCGTCCCTACGCGCCCGCACGGGCGGCGAGGTAGGCCTCCAGGCTTTCTTTGTCTTGCAGGCAGAAGCGCTCCGCTTCCTTGTCGATGCGCTTCACCAGGTTCTGCAGCACGCCGCCGAAGCCCACTTCCACGAAGGTTTGGGCGCCGGCCGCCCGCAGCCGCTCCACGCTCTGGGAGAACAGCACCGGATGGGTCAGATGGTCCACCAGCCGCTGGCGGATGCTTGCGGCATCGACCGGCGCGGCATCGGTGTTGCAAATGAGCGGCACCTGCGGCTCGCGGAATTGGATGGTGGCCAGAAGCGCACCGAAGGGCTCGGCGGCGGCTGCCATCATCGGGCTGTGGAAGGCGCCCTGGGTGGCCAGCCGGCTGGCGCGGCCCCCCTGTTCCTTCCAAGCGGCCTCCGCCCGCTCGATAGCGGCAACGCTGCCGGAAATCACAATCTGACCAGGGGAATTGAAGTTCGCCGCCACCAGCACGTCGTCGCCGGCGCACGCGGCGCACAGTTCCTCCACCGCTTCCGGCGTGGCCTTCAGAAGCGCGCTCATGGCACCGGGGGCAGCAGCGGCCGCCTCGTCCATCAGGCGCGAGCGCACGTCGATGATGCGGAAGGCGTCCTCCATCGACACCATGCCAGAAAGCGCGAGCGCGCTCACCTGGCCAAGGGAAAAGCCCAGCAAAGCCGCCGGTTCCACCCCCGCCGCCTGCAGCGCGCGGCCGATGCCGATAGACAACGTGGCGATGGCCGCTTGGGCGTTGCGGGTCTCGTTCAGGGCCGCGGCCGCTTCCGGCGCGTCGTCGGTTGCCAGCGCCGCAATGTCGCGCCCCAGCATGTCAGAAGCGCAGGCGAAAGTTTCCGCCACTTCCGGCACATCCAGAAGCGTTGCTCCCATGCCGGGCTTCTGAGAGCCCTGGCCAGAAGCCATGAACACGGGGCGCGCCGGATCAACAACCAGCGCCGCGCCCTCTTCGGTCATAACAGCCACGGATCCTTACGCCTCCTCGGCGGCGATCATGCGCCCGCTCTCGGCGTTCAAGGCGGCCACGGCATCCAGGTTCAACGCTCCCAGCGCCTCCGCTTCCGCCACCAGTTCTGCAATCACTTCAGCCGCACTTTTGCGCTCGGACACCAAAGCAGCCACCTGACCAGCCATGATGTTGCCGTTATCCACGTCTCCCGCCACGGCGCGCCTCAGCGCCCCCAGGTGCATGGCCTCAATCTCGGCGCCGTTGCCCTCCAGGTCCGCCTCCAGCTTGCGCACCTGGCGCGAGAAGCGATTCTTCAGGCAGCGCACCGGATGTCCGCTGCCGCGGCCGATGACCATCGTGTCGGAGTCCTTCGCCTTCAGCACGAACTGCTTGTACTCCTCGGCGATGGTGCACTCCTCTACCGTGAGGAAGCGGGTGCCCATCTGCACGCCCTCGGCGCCCAGGGCGAACGCCGCGCAGATGCCGCGCCCGTCCGCGATGCCGCCCGCGGCAATCACCGGGATAGACACCGCCGCGCGCACGCTGGGCACGAGCGCCATGGTGGTGAGCTCGCCCACATGCCCGCCGGACTCGGTGCCCTCGGCCACAACGGCGTCCACGCCCACGCGCTCCATGCGCTTGGCCTGGGCGGTGGTGGCCACCACGGGGATGACTTTGATGCCCGCCTCTTTCCACATGGGCAGGTACTCAACGGGGCTGCCGGCGCCGGTGGTGACCACGGGCACTTCCAGCTCGCACACCAGTTTCGCCAGATCAGCGGCTTGCGGGTCCATCAACATGATGTTCACGCCGAAGGGCTTGTCGGTCTTCTCGCGCACCAGCGCCACCTGCTCGCGCATCCACTCCATGGAAGCGCCGCCACCGGCAATGATGCCAAGGCCGCCGCCTTCGCTCACCGCCGCCGCCAGCGACGCGTCGGCGATGCGGGCCATAGCCCCCTGGATGATGGGGGCCTCGATGCCCAGCAGTTCGGTAATCCGAGTCTTCATAAAAGCGCGTTCCTACTTCAGGGAATCGATATGGGCCACAATGTCGCCGATGGTCTTCAGGCCCTCCGGCTCGCCAAACTCCACTTCGCAGCGCTCTTCGATATCGCAAATCAGCTCCACCATGTCCAGGGAGTCAATGCCCAGATCCTCGAAGGTGGCGGTCTCCACCACCGCTTCGGGCTCCAGGTCCAGATTGTCGACCAGCACTTCGCGAACAGTATCGATGGTTGCCATGAAAGGCTCCTTTCACCGTGTTTTCAAGTTGTTGATACATCAACGTGTTAATGTACTATAAGGTTGAGAAGGGCACTAGGAATTTACGGCTAGTGGCGTCTCTCATTCGCGAAGAACGAAATCGACTTCGGCCCCACTGCCGCGCAGCCCCCTAGGCGCGCGGGCACAGGGGACGCAGAATCAGGAGATCAGGCATGGGCTGCAAGATTATCGGTTGGGGCAAGGCACTGCCGGAGCTGGTGGTAACCAACGACGACTTGGCGAAGATCGTCGACACCAGCGACGAGTGGATTGTGGAACGGACCGGCATCCACGCCCGCCGCATCTCCGTGAACGAGACTACCACCGACCTGGCCTCTGCCGCCGCCGAGGCCGCGCTCGCGAAATCCGGTCTGGCGAAAGAAGACATCGACCTGCTCATCTGTATGACCATCACGCCGGATGCGGTGGTGCCTTCCGAGGCGTGCCTGGTGAAAATGCGCCTGGGGCTGCAAAACGCCATCGCCTTCGACCTGAACGCCGCCTGCTCGGGATGCATTTACGGACTGGACGTAGCGTCTTCCATGATCGAGGCGTCTCAAGGGGCGGGCGCCGGCCGCCGCAACCCCATCAAGAACGCGCTGGTGGTGGGCGTAGACCGCCTCAGCCGCATCACCGACTGGACCGACCGCGCCACCTGCGTGCTGTTCGGCGACGGAGCCGGGGCCGCCGTGGTGTCTTGGGACGAAACAGCGCCGGGCATCCTGTCCAGCTTCCTCCACAACACCGACGACACCGCGCTGGTGCTCGCTTGCGACACCATCTTCGACGAGAGCACCTTCCCCTTCGGCCCCACCGACGGCCCCGTGCTGGTGAAGGAAGTGGCGGGCCTGGTGGAAGACGGCGAAGAGGTTGCGCTGCATCCGTTCATTGAGATGCAGGGGCAGGCGGTGTACAAGTTCGCCACCTCCGCTATGACCGAAGCGGCCCAGATGGCCTGCGAGCGGGCGGGCGTGTCCATCGACGACGTGGCCTGCATCGTGCCCCACCAGGCAAACGAGCGCATCATCCGCTACGCCGCCAAGAAGATGCACGTGCCCATGGAGCGCTTCCAAGTGTCCATTGGAGAAGTGGGCAACACGAGCGCCTCCAGCGTGCTCATGGCCCTGGCCGACGCCTACGACTCCGGCCGCATCAACCCCGGCGACAAGGTACTCCTAGCCGGCTTCGGAGGAGGCCTCACCTACGGCTCCCTCTTGTTCGTAGCGTAGCTACAGCACAGTTTTAGGGTACATTTCTGCAAATCTGCGTCAAAAATGCACCCCATTGTTCCAGCATGACGCCAAAATACATACTGCCCCTAACTTTTATAGATAGGGGCAGTTTTCACAAGTATCCCTGCAGAGATACACCCTGCAGCAGTAGGTAGGACTTCCGCGTTTTACCAGGTGCGGGAGGCCATGGCGCGGAATTGGGCCACGGTGGGCACGTGGGAGTTCATGCCGCCGTCCACCGTCACCACTTGGCCGGTGAAGTAGCTGCTCTCATCCGAGCCCAGGTACACGCACATGGCGGCAATATCGTCGGGGCAACCGTAGCGGCTCACCTCGATGTTGGAGAGGAAGATTTCCTTCAGGGCGTCGGGCACGCGCGCCTCGTTCTCCGGCGTAACGATGAGGCCGGGGCGCACGCAGTTGCAGCGAATGTTCTGCTTGCCGTACTGCAGGGCGGTGTACTTGGTCAGCATGTCCACGCCCGCCTTGGCGCAGGCATACGCGGTGGAGCCCAGGTCGCCGCCGCACGAGGCCATCGAGCCGATGTTCACGATAGAGCCGCCGCCGTTTTCCTGCATGTAGGGCAGCACGGTTTTGATGCAGTAGAAGGTGCTGCGCACGTCGCTGGCGAACACGGCGTCCCACGCCTCCAGATCGAGCTCGTCCACACGACCGTCCTTCAGAGCCATGCCGGCGGCGTTGTTCACCATGATGTCCACCTTGCCCCACGCCGCAACGGTGTCGGCAATCAGGGCGTCCACCGTTTCCGGCTTCGTGATGTCCAGGAAGTGGAACATGGCCTGGCCACCGTTGGCGGCAATCTCGTCCACTACTGCCTGGCCGCGCTCTTCGCGGCGGCCGCAAACCACCACTTTGGCGCCCTCGGCGGCGTACATCTTGGCAATGCCGATGCCAATGCCGCTGGTAGAGCCGGTGACGATGGCTACTTTATCCTTCAAACGATCCATGGATACTCCTAACTAAAACGAACCAGCCTGCTGCTGGATTGCGTTAATTCTAGCGCAGGGCTAGGACATGAGCTGGCCGTGTTGCGGAAAACCCACTGCAACGCTACGACTCCGAGGCGTCAACCTGCAGCATGCGGTAGCCGATGCCCACGTGGGTTTGGATGAAGCGAGGGCTGTCCGCGGCCGGCTCGATTTTCTTGCGCAGCGTTGCCATGAACACCCGCAGGCTGGGTAGGTCAGAGGCAAGGGCGCTGCCCCACACCTCCTTCAGAATGAAGTTGTGGGTGAGCACCTTGCCCGTGTTCTTCGCCAGAAGCGCTAACAACTTGTACTCGATGGGGGTGAGGTGCAGCTCCTTCCCCGCCAGGGTGGCCACGCCGGCATCGTAGTCGATAGCGAGCGGCCCGTTGCTGTAGGTTGCCGGCTGCTGCTGCGAAAGCGCGCCGGGCTCGTAAGCCAGCCGCCGCAGCGCCACCCGCACCCGCGCCAACAGCTCGTCCACCGAGAAAGGCTTAGTAAGGTAGTCGTCGGCACCGGCGTCCAAGGCTGCCACTTTGTCGGCGTCCTCCTGGCGGGCGGACAGCACGATCACCGGCATGAGCGACCAGCCCCGCAACGTGCGGATCACTTCCACCCCGTCGCGATCGGGAAGGCCCAAGTCCAGAATGACCAGGCTCAGGTCGCGGGCGCTCGTGAGCTCCAGCAGCGCCGCCGTGGCCGAGGCAACCTCGCGATGGCGATACCCGTGCACGTCCAGCGCCGTCGCCACCAAGTTGCGCACGGCGGCATCGTCTTCCACCACCAGAATCGTGCCGTTATCGCTCGCAGCCATGAGCGCCCTCCTCCATCTTCGGCAGCTCCGCCGCTTCCAATTCGAACGTGAACCGACAGCCGTGGGGGCAAGCGTCGGTCAGGGAAATATCGCTGTCATGGGCCTGCAGAATGGAACGACACAGGGAAAGCCCCAGGCCCATGCCCCGCCGCGCGTCGCCGCCCTCCCCCGCCGGGCGCGCAAGACCGGCAGCCGGTGCCGGCACCGCAGCCGCCGAGCGCCCCGTCGCCGATCGCGCCCCGTGGTAGAACAGGTCGAACACCCGCGCCTTTTCGCCGTCGGGAATGCCGGGGCCGTCGTCGGTTACGCTGAACTGCACCGCGCCGCCGCGGCGCTCGGCCGCCACGGTAATGGTCGAACCGGCCGGCGTGTAGGCGATGGCGTTGTTCACCAGGTTCACCAATACCTGCACGATGAGGCGCCCGTCCATCCGCGCCATCAGCAGGTCGTCTTCCAGCTGCACCTCCAGGTGGTGCTCGGACGCGCGGCGGCTCACGTGGCGAAGGGCATCCTCCACCACATCCGCCACCAACTCCGGTTGACAGTCAACCCGCACGTCCCCGTCGTCCAGCCGCGTTACCGAGAGCAGATTCTCCACCAGCCCCGTCAGCCACCCGGCGTCTTCGGCGATATCCTCTTCCAGACGCCGGCGCTGTTCGGCGCTCAGGGCTCCTTGGTCGGCCAGCAGCATGTCCGCATCACCAGAGATGCTGGTCAGCGGCGTGCGCAAGTCGTGGGAGATAGAGCGCAGCAGGTTCGTTCGCAGCGCCTCTTTCTCGGATTTCACCGCCAGGTCGCGATGGCGCTGCGTGAGCACCAGCGCTTCGGCCGCGCGCCCACACTCATCCAGCAGCGCCACAAGCAGGTTGCGCTCGAAGGGCCCCAGCTCTTCCTGTCCTTCCTGAACAAGGCCCGCCACGCCCCACACCGCGTCCCGCGTCCGCACCGGCAGATACAGGCACCGGGATTCCCGCAGCGTGTCGGTGCCGGCGCCGGCCGCTTCACCATTGGCGGCCACCCAAGCCGCCACCGCCGCCTCGTCGGGGGCCATGAGCCGCTCGATGTCTGCGGAAGAGGAGGCGCACCCCCGGCCCTCGAACAGCCGCGGAGGCCGCAAGCCACCGGGACAAGAAGCGTCCACCTGGTACATGACTACCGGGCGGTCCAGAATCTTCACCACCTGCGCCGCCGCCGTTTCAAAGCAAGCGGGCAGGCTGTCGGCCCCCTGTAACATGCGCGCGCTTTCCAGCATCACTTCTGTGCGGTAGGACCGCCGCGCTGCCGAGGCCGCCTGCCGCTTCAAACGAATGGCCAGCGACGTGGCCGCTAAAGTTCCCACCAGCAAAAACGCGAATACCACCGGGGCGTACATGCCATAGGCGTGGAAGGTGAAGCGGGGCGCGGTGAAGAAGAAGCTGTAGGCCACCACGCTGCCCAGGGCCACGAGCACCGGGTACAGAAAGCCGTCCGCCCGCGTGGCCAGCAGCAGCGCTACCAGCAGGTACACCATGAGAATAACCGAAGAGGCAGGACTGATGAGCCACGCCGCCTCGCTGATAGCCGTGGCCAGCGCCACTGCCGCAGCTGCCCGCACCGCATCCGCCACCGTGGGACGGAAACCGGTCACCGTGCCGGTGCGCGCCAGCACCGCCGGGGCGTCCAGCGCGGGAACAGCGGTCACGATGGCCTCGGGCGCCGCTTTGCGCAGGCGTGCCGCCACGTCGCGGCGCCATCCGAAAAGCCCGCGGCGCGCCGATCCGGCCGCCACCACCACGTGGCGAATGCCCGCCGATGCCGCGTAGAGCGCCGTCGGCTGCACCGGGTCGTCGCCCACGAGCGTCACCACCCGGGCCCCCATCTGCTCCGCAAGCGCCAGCGCCTCCTGCAGGCCTTCCTCGCGCGATTCGTCCCCATCGTCGTCGGCCGCCGGCTCCACCGCCAGCGCTACCAGCTCGCCTCCTGCCGCTTCCGCGAGCGAGGCCGCCTGCCGCACCACGCGAGCCTGCGCCCCCTCGCCTGTCAGCAGCACCAGCACATCGGCGGTGGATGCAGGCACTTCGCTGGCCTGCCGCCGGTCGCGGCCCAACCGGTCGGCGGCGCGGCGCAGGGCAATTTCCCGCAGCGCCCCCAAATTCGACCGAGAAAAGAAATGCTCCAGCGCCCACGCCGCCCGTTCGGGGGCGTACACCTTCCCCGCCCGAAGCCGGTCGATGAGCTCCGCCGGCTCCAAATCCACCAGCTCTACCGAGTCGGCGGCGTCGAAGATGCGATCGGGAATGCGCTCGGCCACCAGGATGGAGGTCACGGCGGCCACTTTGTCGTTCACGCCTTCCAGGTGCTGCACGTTCACCGTGGTGTACACATCGATACCCGCGCGCAGCAGCTCCTCCACGTCCTGGTAGCGCTTGCGATGGCGACAGCCGGGGGCGTTGCTGTGGGCCAGCTCGTCCACCAGCAGCACCTGAGGGTGGCGCTTCAGGGCGCCATCCAAATCAAATTCCCGAAGGGAAATGCCGCGATGCTCCACCACCTGCGGGGGCAACACCTCGAGCCCCTCCAAAAGCGCCAGCGTGTCGGCGCGGGTGTGGGGCTCCACATAGCCCACCGCCACATCGGCGCCCGCCTCCTGCGCCCGATGGGCCTCTTCCAGCATGGCGTAGGTCTTTCCCACGCCCGCCGCGTAACCGAAGAATACCTTCAGCCGTCCCCGGGGCTTTTCCGCCGGCCCCTCGTCCTTCAAGCGGCGCAGCAGTTCATCGGGATCAGGGCGCGTCTCGCCATCGATGCGCTTGTCTGTCACCGCCGATCCCTCCTCCACGTGGGCAAACTTCATGATCGATGGCTCATCCTACCATTCCCGCCCCGCGTCTTGGTGCCACCGCATCAACGGTTGGGAACCGCATCCAGCACACCATCAAGCAGCAGATTCACCTCCAGCACGTTCACCCGCTCTTGCCCAAAAACTCCCAGCAGCGGCTGCTCGGTGCACTGGCGAATAATGGCCCGCACCTCTTCGGGCGTGCGCCCGGTGGCGGCGGCGATGCGCCCCACCTGATACTCTGCGGCGGCCGGCGAGATGTGCGGGTCGAACCCAGAACCAGACACCGTCACCAGCTCGCTGGGCACAGGAGCGTCCGCCTGGTCCGGATGAGCCGCCCGCACTGCCTCCACCCGTTCCTGCACGCGTTGGGCGAACTCGTCGCTTGCCGGGCTCAGGTTCTCGGGCCCGTACCACAGAAGCGGCTGGCCGTCGTCGCCGGTGAAGGTAGAGGCGTCGGCCACCGTCGGCCGCCCCCACAGGTGGCCCTCGTCATGGAATTGCTGCCCCACCAGGGCACTTCCGTACTTCACCCCGTCAACTTCGATGATGGAGCCGTTAGCCTGCCAGGGGAAAGCCGCCTGCGCCACCGCTCCCACGGCCGCCGGGTACAGGACACCGCACACCACGGTGGCCACCGCGAAGAGCACCGCCGCGCGCACCAGCGCCATCCCTATGGTTCGAACGTTCATCGCAGTTCCTTTCTCGCGAATGGGCCGCAGCGCCTACGCTACGCCCGCCAGCACCAGCAGCATGTCCAGCCCTTTGATGGCTACGAACGGCACCGCCACGCCGCCCAGGCCGTAAATCGCCAGGTTGCGCCCCAGCAGGGCGTTCGGGCTTCCCTCCCGATACTTCACCCCGCGCAACGCCAGCGGAATGAGCGCCACGATGATCAGGGCGTTGTAGATGATGGCCGCCATCATCGCCGTCGCGGGTGAGGCCAGATGCATGATATTGAGCGCCTCGAGCCCCGGGTACAGCGGCACCAGCAGCGCCGGGATGACCGCGAAGTACTTCGCCAAGTCGTTGGCGATGGAGAAGGTGGTCAGGCTGCCGCGGGTCATGAGCATCTGCTTGCCAATGCGCACGATCTCGATGAGCTTGGTGGGGGACGAATCCAGATCCACCATGTTGCCCGCCTCCTTCGCCGCCTGGGTGCCGCTGTTCATGGCCACCGCCACGTCCGCCTGCGCGAGCGCCGGGGCGTCGTTGGTGCCGTCGCCGGTCATGGCCACCAGGTGGCCCTCCGCCTGGTAGCGGCGGATGGCCTCCAGCTTCGCCTCGGGAGTGGCCTCGGCGATGAAGTCGTCCAGCCCCGCCTCGGCGGCGATGGCGGCGGCGGTCAGCGGGTTGTCGCCGGTCACCATGACCGTGCGGATGCCCATGGAGCGCAGATCGGCGAAGTTCTCGCGAATGCCGGACTTGATGATGTCCTTCAGCTGGATCACCCCCAGCACCCGCCCGTCGCGCGCCACCACCAAAGGCGTGCCCCCTTCGGCGGCCACCCGGTTCGCCACCTGGGCGCATTCGGCGCTGAACTGGCCGCCGCGCTCCTCCACATAGGCGCGCACCGCGTCCGCCGCCCCCTTGCGAATCTCGTGGCTGTCGAAGTCCACGCCGCTCATGCGGGTGGCGGCGGTGAAGGGCACCACCGTGAAGCCGGCGCCGGAAAGGGTGCGCTCGCGAATGCCGAAGCGCTCCTTCGCCAGCACCACCACGCTGCGGCCCTCCGGCGTCTCGTCCGCCAAGCTTGCCAGCTGCGCGGCATCGGCCAGCGTGCGCTCGTCGGCGCCGTCAACGGGAATGAAGGCGGCCGCCTGGCGGTTGCCCAGCGTGATGGTGCCGGTCTTGTCCAGCAGCAGCACGTCCACATCCCCCGCCGCTTCCACCGCTCGGCCGCTCTTCGCCAGCACGTTCGCCTGGTTCAGGCGGCTCATGCCGGCAATGCCGATGGCGGAAAGCAGCGCGCCGATGGTGGTGGGGGCCAGGCACACGAACAGCGCCACCAGCGAGGTGAGCCCCAAGGGGCTTGCGGTCCCCTGCCCCTGGGCGGAGAAGGCGCCGAAGCCGTAGAGCGTCCAGGCCACCACCAAAAACACCAGCGTTAGCGCGATGAGCAGCAGCTCCAGCGCCCGCTCGTTGGGGGTCTTCTTGCGGGCGGCCGATTCCACCATGGCAATCATCTGATCCAGGAAGCTCTGGCCCGCCTCCGCCGTCACCCGCGCCACCAGCCAGTCGGAGAGCACCGTGGTGCCACCGGTCAGCGCCGAGCGGTCGCCGCCGGATTCGCGCACCACCGGGGCGGATTCGCCGGTAATGGCGCTCTCGTCCACCGATGCCGCACCCAGCACAATTTCGCCGTCCGCCGGCACCTGCTCGCCCGCGCTCACCACATACAGCTGGCCCCGCTTGAGGGCGGAAGAACTGATGGGCGAAGACGCTTCCGCCAGCAGCTGGGCCGCCTGGGCGATGGTCTCTTCCGCACCCGCCAGCTGGGCCGCTTGCGCGAGCGCATCTTCGTTCACCACCCGCGCCTCCACGTCGCGCTTGGCGCTGCGCAGGGCGTCCGCTTGGGCCTTCCCGCGTCCCTCCGCCAGCGCTTCTGCGAAATTGCCGAAGAGCACCGTGGCCCACAGCACACCGCAAATGGCGGCAATGTAGGCAGTAGGCGCGTCGGCCAGGCCGAAGAAGGACAGCGCCAGCAGCACCGTGGTCAGCAGCGCCGACAGGTACACCATGAACATGACCGGGTTCGCCAACTGCGCCCGGGGCGAGAGCTTCGCGAAGGAATCGCGCAGCGCGCGCTTGAGCATCGAGTTCATCGTTAGCCTCCTTTAGGCCACGGCCAGGGCCACGGGGCCGAGGGCCAGGGCCGGCACCAGCGTGAGGGCCCCCACCAGCACAATGATCACAATCAGCAGCACCACAAACAGTGGGCTGGCGGTCGAGATGGCCGCCCCTTGGGAAGGCGACGGGGAAAGCGCCGCGAACCGGCCGGCCAGCATAATGGCGCAGGCCAAGGGCACCAGGCGCCCCAGCAGCATCTCCAGCCCCAGCACCACGTTGGGCCATAAGGCGTTGGCGTCGAAGCCGCCCAGGGCGGAGCCGTTGTTGGCCCCCGCCGAAACGGCCGCGTACAGCAGGTTCGTGAGCCCCTGCGCGCCGTCCGCTCCCGCCGACTGGCTGGCGGCGGGCACCAGCACCAGCACCGCCGCGCCACCCAGTATCACGAGCGCCGGGGCGATCACCATCACCACTGCCAGCCGCATCTCGGCCGGGCCGATCTTCTTCCCCAGGTATTCAGGGGCGCGCCCCACCATAAGGCTGGCCACGAACACCGTGAGCACCACGAAGCCCAGAAGCCCCGCCAGCCCGGTGCCGGCGCCGCCGCCCACCACTTCGCCCAGGCCCATGAACACCAGGGGCACCACCAGCCCGAGCGGCGTGAACCCTGCCAGCGAGCCGTTAGACGAGCCGCTGGCCGCCGCCGTGGTGAAGGCGGTCCAAAGCGCCGTCTCGCCGGTGCCGATGCGGCTCTCCTTGCCCTCCATGTTGCCGGCCGGCTGCTCGAAACCGCCGGCGTACACAGCGCCGTCGGCCGTCAGCTGGGGCGTTGCGGCGAATTCCGCTGCCATGATCGCCACCGTCCCTACGGCGAGCAGCGTCACAACCGCCACCATGAGCGCCCGCCCTTGACGGCGGTCCCCCACCATGCGGCCGAAGCACAGCACCAGCGTCAACGGCAGCAGCAAAATGGCCGCGCACTGCAGAAGGTTCGTCAACGGCGTGGGGTTTTCCAAGGCGGAAGCGGAGTTCGTCCCGTTAAAGCCGCCGCCGTTGGTGCCCAGTTGCTTGATGGCCACCTGGCTCGCCTGCGGGCCCAGCGGCACCACCGCTTCGGTCACCTCTTCCACGGCAGAGGGGTCATCAGCGTCCACTGCGTTGCCTTGGGCGTCCACCGCCACTGGCTCCAGCAGCTGCACTGTTTCATAGGGGGCCAGCGTCTGCGGGGTCCCCTGCGCCACGCCGATCACCGCGCCCACCAGCGCTAACGGCAGCAGCACATACAGCACCGCGCGAATAACGTCCTGGAAGAAGTTCCCCAGCACCGTCCCTTCGCCCGACCGCAGTCCGCGCATGAGGGCGAAGGCCGCCGCAATACCGATGGCGGGCGAAAGGAAGTTCTGCACCGCCAGCCCCACTGCCTGCGAGAAATAGCTGAGATGGGACTCCCCCGCCACCGGCTGCCAGTCGGTGTTGGTGGCGAAGCTGACCGCCACGTTGAAGGCGGTGGCAACGTCCAGGCCCGGGAAGCCTTCCGGGTTCGCCGGCAGCACCCCTTGCAGCAGCAAGAGGGCGAACAGGCCGGCCGCCCCCACCAGCGTGAGCGCCACCGCGCTGATCAGGTAGCGCTTCCAGCCCATAGAGTCGCCGTCGCCCCGGATGCCCACCAGCCGCGCGCAACCGCGCTCCACCGGCCCCAGCACCCGGCGGGCCGCCATGGGCGCTCCCTCCATCGCCTTCACCACGTAGCTCGACAGGGGCACGGCCGCCGCCAGGATAAGGGCCACCAGGGCCGCCGCCTCCAAAAGGGCGGTCACCATGGGCGCGCTCATCGGTCCTCGCCGTCCTTCAGAAGGAGTACCGTCAGGTAGCCCATGGCGCCGAGGCCCAGGGCTCCCACGATCGCCGTCACCACCGCCATAACCGTTTCCTTTCTCCGGGGCCCCGCGGGGCCTCTTCCGCTCGCAGGACCTTCGCGCTTTCCGCCACTCAACCGAACAGCGGCTGCGCCGGGCCCTGCGTTATGAAAAGAAGGTTATGGCGAAACGCCTAAAAGCGCCGTTAAGGCTGGCGGCCCCGTATTAAGGCCGCATTAAGACGAAAGCGCCCGGCCCCCATCGGAACCGGGCGCTCCGTTCGCACCGGGCGCATCTTGTTCGTGCAAAGCGCGCGCTACCCCACGTTCGCCTTAATGATGTCGCGCAGAAACTCGGTGGCGCCTTCGCCGCAGGCCCCATCGTAGTAGGCGATGAAGCGCGGATCCGCCAGGTAGCCCTCCGCCAGGGCCACGTGGGCCTCGGGCGTGTAGGCGTCCTCGCCCCAGTGCACCTTGATCCACTGGGCGTGCATCCCCGCCACCATGCGCGATGCCGGCGAGGTGGGGTCGTCCGTTGCCATGGCCCGCACCAGCTCGTCCTTGATGCGCTGCTCCAGCTCTTCCTTCGCGTCCCACGCCAGTTGGCTCATGCCCAGCATGCGCTCGTTGGAGGCGTCGATGACCTCGTCGCCGTAAAGCTGCCGCGCCTCTTCGCCGTATTCCTCTTCGAAGCGCACCACTGAATCGCGTTTCAGCTGCTCGAACTTCTCGTTGTCGCTCATTTCCGCAAACCTTTCCAATCCGCCGATAGTCTTTTCTGTGGCTGAAATGACCTGCGCCAGGTGCTCCCGCTGGCGGCGCAAATCCGCCAGGTGATCCTGCAGCATGCGGGCAATGTCCAGGTGGGGGTCGGCCAAGGCTTCCGCGATGGCCGAAAGCGGCACGTCGCACGAGCGCAGCAACAGGATGCGCTGCAGCTGCCGCACGTCCGCTTCGCCGTAGACGCGGTAGCCGTTGCTATCGCGCGCCGGCACCAGCAGGCCAATTTGGTCGTAGTAGCGCAACGTGCGCTCTGTCACCTGCGCTAGCTTCGCCAACTGCGCCACGCTATAGCCGCCCTTTGCCATGTTCCCTCCTTCGTTTTCCGCTCGGGTCATTTTGCCACAACGCCCATGATGGGCCCTAACGCGGCGTAAAGGTCAAGCGCCCGGCCCCTTGTCGAGGCCGGGCGCTTCTCGTCGCTTAGTTGTTACTGCTGCGCTCTTGCTATGCGAGCTGGGTTATCTTGCGCAAGTCGCCCAACAGCGCGTTATATTCATTGGCTTCACGCTGCATGTGATCATCCAACTGGCTTTTCACCGCTTGAAGCGCCGCAGAGAACGCTTCGGCCACTTGCTGGGAAGGCGCGTCAGACAACTGGCTTTCCGCCAAGCCCTTCCCCCATTCCTGCACCGGCCCCATCACCACATCCAGGCCTTCAGGTAGCTGACCCTTGTCCTTCAGCTCGTCCAATTTGGCCAGGATATTCTTCTGATGTTCCAGCAGTTTGACCACGGTGTCCTTATAGGCAACGGCTTCATTTTCCATGATTATCATTCCTTACATAAGACGCGCCCACCAAACCGTCCGATGGGCTTTTCAACAACAGAACTTAGCTGCGAAAGGCAGTCATCAAAGGCGCTAGCGCCCCTCTTCGGCCAGACGGGCATTGGCCTCTTCCACCAGCGCGGCGTCGCGCTCGTCGCTTTCGCGGCGCTCCGCCTTTTCGCGATGGCCGATCTCGGCATCGTGCACCAGCTTCGCTTCCTTCATTTCACGATAGGCCTTGTCGTCACGCGGATGCTTCTCGTCTTCACGCAACACATGCTCATGATGCTCAGCTTCGGCATCGTGGTGGCGGCGCATTTCCTCTTCACGAGGCACTTCGGGAATTCGCATATCCATGATCGGGTCCTTTCAAGTTTGCGAGGACGCCAGATGCCTGACGGCCACGTTCAAATTGCATTGCTGCAAAAAACTATAGACCCGACCCGCTCCATCTCTTCGACCCGCAGCGCTTTGTCAGAAAAACGCAACGGATCCGACTTTTTCAGAAGAGCGCCGTCACCGTCCCCCATCAAAGGAAGTCTACGACGCCGCAGTGGGTGTGGTAGATGGCGCCGCGGAGGGCCAGGGTGCCAGCGGCTTCCAGGCGCGCCAGCTCCGGACTTTCGCGCAGGGCGACAAGGGCCGCGTTGGTGTTCAGCACGCTGGCCTCGTAGGGATCGGACGCGCCGCCGATGGCTTCAGAGATCTTCCCCGTGATGGCGGCCACCGCCCCTTCTTCCCCGTCGAGGGCCGCTTTGATGGCACCGCAATGGGTGTGGCCGAGCACCAAGAGCAGCCGCGTGTGCAGATGCTCGCACGCATATACCGCGCTGGCCAGCTCGATGGGTCCCACCACGTTGCCGGCCACACGAATGACAAACAGCTCCCCCAGCCCAGCCATGAAGATGTGCTCGGGCACCACGCGGGAATCCGCACAGGCGATCACCGTGGCGAAGGGGCGCTGGCCGTTCTCGAACAAATCCTGGATGCGCTCGGGCGAAATGTCCCGCTCGTGGTCGAGCGCCTCCACGTAAGCCCGGTTGCCCGCCAAGAGGCGCCCTAGTGCCTCATCAGCGGAAACATGGGAATCAGCGTCGAAATCGTCGGCAGTATAGTTCATGTCGGATACGTTCATGGAGCCTCCTTGCGCATCAATGAATCACCCCCATTATGCCCCAACCGGCCTTCACCGCAACGCTAGAGCGGCTCAACTGCAAGCCGGCAGAGGCCATCGTGCGGTTCACTGCGCCAGCGAATGGCCGGGAGCGATTCCTGTAGCGCCTCATCGTGGGTAACCAGCACAAACGCGCCGGGGAAATCCGCCAGCAGCGCGGCCAGGGCATCGATGGAGCCCATGTCCAGGTGGTTCGTAGGCTCATCGAGCACTAACAGGTTCGGATCCTCCACCAGCTGCAACGCCAGCAGCAGCTTCTTCAGCTCGCCCGGGCTCACATCCGCCCCGTCTAGCAGCCTATCGGGGCGCGAGTTCAGGCCGCCCACCACCGCCAGCACCCGGCCGCGCTCCTCCGGGCTCAGCCGCGCCAACCGCTCCAACGCCGCCGCTCGCTGCGCTGCGCTCACCTCCTGGGGCACATAGGCCACCTTCGCCCCTTCGCGAACGTGCGCCACCAAGTGGCGCACCAGCAGGCTCTTCCCCGTTCCATTGCGGCCCGAAAGCACCACGTGATCGGTCGCTCCCAGCCACAGTTCCGGGATGCGCAGGCGAAAATCCCCCGCCTGGAGGTCTTCCGCCTCCAGGTGCGCCAGCGATTTGCCGCGGAACGCCTCACCCCAATCGTGGAGCGTGCCTCCGTAGCGCTTCTCCACCGCCGTTTCCCGCAGCGCCTCCTCGGCCCTGGTCAGACGCGCATCCATCGTGGCCGAGAGCTTTCCCGCCACGCCATCCTTGCCCGTTACTATGGCCAGGCCTAACTTCGCCCGTCCGTCGCTGTCGTGCTTGTCCAGGTTCCGCGCGCTCCGCTTCGCCTTCGCGCGATCCGCCTCCTCGCGCCGCCGTGTTGCCTCCGCCTCCAGGCGCCGCCGCTCCCGTTGCGCCTGTTCTCGCTCCCGCACAGCCGTCTCGCGCTCGATGCGCGCCTGCTCGGCCCCGTCGGAAAACCCGCCCGGCCGCATAACCACGCGGCGGCCTTCAAAGAACAGGCATCGCTCCACCAGCCGATCGAGCAGCGTCCGGTCATGCGAGATGAGCAGCCCCACGCCCACGAACCGCCCAAGCGCGTCGGCCACCAGCTGCCTTGTTTCGCCATCCAAATCGTTCGTGGGCTCGTCCATCGCCAGCACGTCCGGCCGCCGCCACAGAGCGCAGGCCACCTGAAGGCGCTTCTGCTGCCCACCAGATAGGGAATCGTAGCGCCAAAGCCACTCGTCGTCGATGCGCAGAACCCGCCGGAGCTCCTGCGCCTCGCGGCCCCAGTCGCAGGCAAACTCCTCCAGGCCGTCGGGCACCACCGAGGAATCTTGCGGGCAGTACACGGAAAACAGCCGCGGCACCACCGCCCCGCTGCTCGGCCGCAGCACACCACAGGCCAACAGTGCGAGCGTCGTCTTACCGCAGCCGTTGTCCCCCACAAGACCAGTCCAGCCCTGCGGAAAAGTCGCCGTGACCCCTTCCACCGCCGCTTCCGCAGCACCGGGGTACGTAAAACTAACTTGATGAAGATTCAATTGCATGGCAGCACTCCTAAACAAGGAGGCCGCGCTCAGCAGCACGCGCGCAGTTCGCGAAATAAAAAAGGGAAAGCGGAACACAGCAATGCAGCACCCAAGCGCGACCAGGGATAATCCGTCGAATTAAGGGTGCCCTTCAGGGCATTGCTAGTTCTTCATGCACCTATCCTCACTCGAGGCGTTGCTTGCCAAAGGCCCCGCCGAAACAATGCGCGAGCATTCTAGCCCATCCCCCGCCACGGGGCAAGCGGGCCGGCGGCGCACCCGCTACCGCAGATTCCTCTTGTCGAGGGCCTCGGCCGGGTCAACGTTGCGAATGAGCCCGGGGTTCTCGAAGAGTTCCGCGCACATAAGCGCCTCTCGGTCGAGAACGTTCTGTGCCCGACCCAGCACGTTTTCGTAGAAGGCCGCCAAGAACGATTCGTCCGGGAAAACGCCCGCATCGGCATTGCGGTACATGGCCCGCACCAGGGCGTCGCGGTAATAGCGCGCATGCTTCTCGAAGGGCTCGTTGGCCACCGAGAAGCCCAGGTGGTTCAGATACAGCTCGGAAAGCACCGCCACCGTGCGCGTGTTGCCCTCGGCGAAGGGGTGCACCTGCCACAGAAACGCGATGAAGTGGCAGAAGTCCGCCAGCTCTCCGCCCTCCAACTCGCGGTACGCCCGCGCCTGTTCGGCGGCAAAAGCCCCGCGCAACGCCATATCATAGGCCAGCGGATCGGCGTAGAGCACGCTATCGCCGTTGAGGATTTCCTCCTGCTTGACCATGCGCTCGCTCTTGAACTGGCCGGGGCGATACGTTTCCGCATCCAGATCCTGAAACAAATAGCGGTGAATCCGGGAGAGCATCTCCGGCGCAAGGGCGAAGGGCGCGCTCGCCAGCAACTCGGCAATGCGCTGGGCCACCAGGTCCGCCTCGCGGGCATCAGCATCGAGGGTCGCCCCATGATGGGCCCGCACCAATTCGCCGGTCTCCTCAAGGCTGCGCTCCCCTGCCACATATTCGCCCGCGACTTTGCGCAAATACGGGGAAACCTCCAGCCCATCCACCTGCTGCAGCCCTATGGCCACCGCCCAGTAGTGTCGCCGCGCCGCCTCCGAAGAGTGCTCGCGCGCCGGTTCGTACTCAAATATGTCCAACTTCTCCGCCGTCATGCGCCCATTCTACCATTGCCTACCCAGCAGGGGACGCCGCTCCGGCACAAGACGAGAACGGCCACGGCGCGTTATCTTGAATGGACGGAGTGCGTCTTGCAGACCTGTGCGAGTCATAATTATATTATTCGAGAATAATACGTATGTATCATTTCACCTCGGTTTTTGTTTATTCAGAAAATATGCTTGATTAATCGGGATATTCCGCTATTGTAACCACCGTCATAACAGCTCGCCCCAAACGCGGGCGGGCCAACGGGAAAGGAATCACATGTCCAAAGAGAAATGCACCCTCACGCACCTTGAAGCGGCCGCGAAGCAGGCCAAACGCGCCTACCACAAGCACGGGCCCAAAAGCTACCGCAAGGGCCAGGGCGCGCTGCTGAAAGTGCTGCACAAGGAAGGCGGCACCGCCACGCGCGACCAACTGATCGAGCGCTTGGGCTTCAGCCGCCGCGAGCTGAAAGACGCTGTGCGCAAGGCCGAGCGCAACGGCTACATCACCCTGCAGAGCATCGAGGGCCAGGGCTACACGGCCACCATTACCCCCGAAGGCGACACCCTGGCCGAGAAGCGCTGCGCCGCTCAGGCCAAGGTGGCGAAGGAGATTCTGGGCAACCTCACCGACGAGGAAGTAGCCCAGCTGGATGCCCTGCTGCTGAAGATCGTGGGCGAAGACGGCAAGCACGACGGCATGCACCGCAAGCACTGCCGCAAGAAGTCCGGCAAACGCAACTACCGCCGCTAGTCAAGCGCAAATTGCAACCTCAAAACGCCCCGCATCGGGGCGTTTTTTATGGCCGCAAGGGGCCAAAGCGCCCGCTCAAGGCCTCCCTAAAACACTCCAGACGGGGACGCCGCTCCTCGGACCGCGCGCCTACACCCGGCTGAAGCCCTTTATCAGCAGGGACACAACGGCGCACAGCAAGCCGCCAAACACCCAGGCCAACCAGAAGTAATCGGTCTGGTAGGCAGGCACGAACAGCATGGTCAATCCGGCAATGGTCGCGATGACCATGATAGCGCCGCACACCGCCCCCGTGCGCTTTTCCGCCCTATAGGCGGCCAGCAGCTCTTCTTTCCTATCGGGCGTAAGGTTCGCGTTGGCTATGTCGACGGGCTCCATAAATTCGCCCGCCTTCTGGTTGTACACCTCCAAGTTCACGCGCCCAAGGTCCATGCCGCCGCGAATGATGAATCGCACCCCAACCGCAATGAGCGTGAAGAACAGCGGCACCCCCAAAAGAAGGCCCCAGCGCGTGTCGCCCAGGACGACCACCAAACAAATGCTGGCGAAGATACAGCAAATACCGCCGATAAGCTGGCGCGTGAAGGACGAGCGCGCCTGCTCCTTCTGCTCGGGGGTGTAGAAATCCACCAGGAACGGATGTGCCTTGACGAACGCTGAATAGCGCAGCGATGCCGGAATGATCAGCGACAACCCGCCGCCGATGCCGCCGAAGAGGCACACGAGCGCCACCGCGCAGTACACATTCTGCAAGTAGTCGCCCTCATAGCCGTCGGCTACTCCGAAAAACACCAGCGAAACGGCAATGCCCAGGAGAATCGTCATCACGCCGTTCGAGACCTTGGCGCCAAAGGAGCGCGATTCCTCGTCGTAGCCGAATACGTCCGTGGGCTCCGCGCTTGCCATGGGCACGACTGTTGCCGTGGCCTCGCGGCCCGACAGGTCGCCCTGCACCAGCTCGTCGAGCGTGCATCCGAAAATCTTGCAGAGCGCCAACAGCTTCTCCATCTCGGGAGACGATTTCCCCGACTCCCACTTCGTCACCGACTGGCGGCTCACCCCCAGAAGCATCGCCAACTGCTCTTGGGTCATATTGTTAACCATGCGCAAGTGCACGAGGTTCTCTCTGAAATTCATCCGAAGCCTTTCATTTGATTGCGGATCGATTATCGCAGCCTGCTCCTATGAATCTACCCGAGAACTTCGTTGCCCTCTACCAACCAACAGGTTCTTTTTTTGCATTTTTTTCGGCACCCACTGGTTGCAAAGCCCTGGTAACGGGCCATACGGTCGCCTCTTGTCAACAGGCACACGTTTGAGCGGGCCAGGCTTCTAGGCTTCGCGGCCTTCTGCCTCTACCAGTTCGCGGGCATGCGCAATAGCGTCGTCGATGCAGCTGCGGAAGTGCTCCTCCCCCACCAGCTCCACGAAACCGGCGCGGCGCATCGTCTTCAGCGGCTGCTCGTTCACGTGCGAGAAAATGAGGCTCACCCCATGAGCGTTGCAGTACTCGTACAGGTTCTCCAGCGCGTTCATACCGGTGGCGTCCAGCGACGGCACGCCGCGCATGCGGATAATCAGGTACTTCGTGAACTCCTTCACGGAAATATCGGCAATGCGGTCGGTCATGCCAAAGAACATGGGGCCGTTGATCTCGTACACGCGCACGCTCTTCGGCAGCTCGCGCAGGTGCGTCACCTCGGAGTTCTCGTCGCAGTAGTAGCGCCAGCCCTTCACCTCCGTCTCCTCGCTCACCATCTTCATGAACAGCACCATGGTGATGAGCATGCCGGCGCCGATGGCAATCACAAGGTCGAACACGATAGTCAGCAGGAAGGTGAGAACGAGCGTTGCCACCGCGCCCTTCGACGCCGTTTGGCACAGGTGCACGAAATTGCGCCAACCGGACATGTTGTAGGCCACGTAGAGCAGGATGGCGGCGATGGTGGGCATGGGAATGAGCGCAGCATAGGGCATGAGGAACGCCAGCACCGCTACCAGCACGAGCGCATGCACCATGCCGGAGATGGGGGTGCGGCCGCCCGCCTTCACGTTGGCGGCCGTGCGCGCGATGGCCCCCGTGGCGGGGATGCCGCCGAACAGCACCGAGGCGATGTTGCCGATGCCCTGGGCCACCAGCTCGGTGTTGGCGCGGTGATGGGCGCTGATCATGGAGTCGGCCACCACGCAGGAGAGCAGCGACTCGATGGCGGCCAGGATGGCGATGGTGGCGCCGTTGGCCATTTGGTCGCGGAACAGCATGAGGTCAAGCTGCGGCATGTGAAACTGCGGCAGCGCACCGTCGATGACGTACAGATCGCCGATGGTGTTCACGTTCAGGCCCAGCAGGCTGACCATGGCGATGCCCGCCAGCAGCGCCACCAGCGAGCTGGGGATGCGATCGGTGATGCGCGGGAACAGGAACAGAATAGCCAGGCACACCAGCCCCACCGCGCAGGCCTCCCAATTGAAGGTGGAGAAGTTCGCCGCCAGGGCCGCCAGCTTCTCCGTGGTCTCCACTGTGGCCGTGCCGTCCGGACAGGTGAGCCCGAAGAAGTCCTTCAGCTGGCCGATGGTCAGCGTGACGGCGATGCCCGCCGTGAACCCTGTAGTAATAGTGAAGGGGACGAAGCGGATGACGGCACCCAGCTTCAGCAACCCCATGAGAATAAGTAAGATGCCGGCGATGATGGTAGCGGCGATGAGCCCCTCCATGCCGTCGGTGGCTACGATGCCCGCCACAATGGTGGCGAACGCGGCGGTGGGGCCGGAAATCTGCACGCGACTGCCGCCCAGAAACGCAATGAGGAAGCCGGCGATGATGGCGGTGTAGAGGCCCTGCTCAGGCGTGACGCCGGACGCGATGCCCAGCGCGATGGACAGCGGCAGCGCCACCACCGCCACCACAATGCCCGCCACGATATCCTTGGGAATCTGTTCCTTCAGCTCTTGCTTGCTGGAGTGCTTGATGATGCTGAAAAGGATCGGCTTAATCTTGTCGCGTTGCTGCATGCTCTCGTTTTCCCTGGTCGATGGTAGTGCGGGCGTCCTCGCGCACGGCTTCGCCCAGCCCTATCCATCAGAGCGATGAAAACCCTATGGCTGCTTGAAATTCGCGAGAAGACGCGAGGCCGAATTCTAGCGCCCGCCGCCCCCCGCCACAAGGGAAACGCCCCGGTCGGCGGGCGAACGGCGGCGTCTCTTCCCCATCTGATGTACCCTGCGAAGCAAGCAATATACCAACCGTTGCACTTCATGTAAGGAGGTTGCCATGGGCATGTTTGACTTCATGCGAGGCGCCAACATTAACGAGGGCGTTCGCGAATACCACGACACGGAAGGCGCCGTGCTTCTGGACGTGCGCACGCCGCAGGAGTACGCCGGCGGCCACATTCCCGGCAGCCTGAACGTGCCGCTGCAGGAGCTGGGGCGCGTCACCAGCGTGGTGCCGGATGCGGGCACGCCGCTGTTCGTCTACTGCCAGAGCGGCGGACGCAGCAGCCAGGCCGCAAGCGCGCTGCAGAGGGCGGGCTACCAGTCCGTGAAGAACATCGGCGGCATCGCCTCTTATACCGGGGAGGTGGAGCGCTGATGAAAGTAGTCATCGTTGGCGGCGTAGCGGGCGGCGCCACGGCAGCGGCGCGTATTCGCCGACTGGACGAGCAGGCGGAAATCGTGGTGTTCGAGCGTTCGGGCTACATCTCCTACGCCAATTGCGGCCTTCCCTATTACATCGGCGACACCATCACCGACCCCGAGGCGCTAACGCTGCAAACGCCGGAGAGCTTCTTCTCCCGCTTTCGCATTGCCATGAAGGTCCACCACGAGGTGACCGCCATCCATCCGGAGCGGAAAACCGTCACCGTGACCAACCTGGAGACCGGCGACGTGTTCGAGGAAAGCTACGACAAGCTGCTGCTCTCCCCCGGCGCGAAGCCCACGCAGCCGCGCGTGCCCGGCGTTGGCCTGGAGCACGTGTTTACGCTGCGCACGGTGGAGGATACGTTCGCCATCAAGGAGTTCATCGAAGAGCATAACCCCCGGTCAGCGGTGCTGGCAGGCGGCGGCTTCATCGGGCTGGAACTGGCGGAGAACCTGCGGGAGCTGGGCATGGAAGTCACCATTGTCCAGCGGCCGAAGCAGCTGATGAACCCCTTCGATCCGGACATGGCGGCCTTCATCCATCACGAGGCGCGCAAGCACGGCATTCGCCTAGCGCTGGGCCACACCGTGGAGGGCTTCGAGGAAACTGACGACGGCGTGAAGGTGCTGCTGAAGGGCGAGGAACCGCTGCAAGCGGACATGGTGGTGCTGGCCATCGGCGTCACGCCGGACACTGCGCTTGCGAAAGAAGCGGGGCTTGAGCTGGGCCTGAAGGACAGCATCGTGGTGAACGACCGGATGGAGACCTCCGCGCCGGACGTTTTCGCCGTGGGAGACGCGGTGCAGGTGAAGCACTTCGTCACGGGGGCGGACACGCTCATCCCACTGGCGGGACCGGCGAACCGGCAGGGACGCATTGCCGCCGACAACATTTGCGGCGGAGACAGCCGCTATCGTGGGTCACTCGGCAGCAGCATCATCAAAGTGTTCGACCTGACCGCCGCCTCCACCGGGCTGAACGAGGGCGCCGCGCGCAAGGCGGGGCTGGAGGTGGACAAGGTGATCCTGTCACCCATGAACCACGCCGGCTACTACCCCGGCGGCAAGTCGATGATCATGAAGGTAGTGTTCGAGAAGGACACGTTCCGCCTGCTGGGCGCGCAAATTGTGGGCCACGAGGGAGTGGACAAGCGCATCGACGTGCTGGCCACTGCCATCTTCAACGGCATGCTGGCCACCGAACTGCAACAGCTGGATTTGGCCTACGCGCCGCCCTATTCGTCGGCGAAGGACCCGGTGAACATGGCCGGCTTTATGGCGGAGAACATTCGCGAAGGCGCCTTGAAGCAGTGGTTCCTGGAGGATCTGGGCAAGCTGCCCCGCGACGGCAGCGTGACGCTGCTGGACGTGCGCACCCCGGGCGAGTACGGTCGCGGCCACGTGGAGGGCTTCCGCAACATCCCCGTGGACGAGCTGCGCGACCGGATAGACGAGCTGGAGGCGGGAAAGCCCGTATACGTGATGTGCCAGAGCGGTCTTCGCAGCTACATTGCCTGCCGCATTCTGGCTGGTCTCGGCTTCGACGCCTACAACTTCGCCGGCGGATACCGCTACTTCGAGACGGTCACCAACGATCAGCGCCTCATTAACGAGGCAGCCGGCACCCCCACCCCACTCGACCAAGCCACAACCCCCTGCGGCGCCACAGCATAGAGCAAAGGGAGGACATCGACCATGGGCCTGAGCGTGCCACTTTCATATCTGATGGACGCCATCGACAGCGAGTCGGAGTTCGAAGACTACGGCTATTTCCTTGACCCCGCCACGGGGGCGGTACACCTGCTATGGGACATGCGCGCCGATGACTCCGACGACCCGGCCCTGTTCGAAGAGCTGTCGGCCCGCATCGACGACTTCGTCAAGCTGCCCGATCGCTCCACAACGGATCTCTACGAGCGCGCCCGTGCCTTCACCGAGCAAGCGGCCATTGATGAGCGAGGGCGCAAGAAGCTTGAGAAAGCCTGCAAGAAAGCCGCCAGGAAGAAGAACATCTCCCTCTTCCTGGCGGAAGCCAACGCCCTCGGCCTCCATGACCAACAGCAAACCTACTGGGACGCCTGCGACGAATCCACAATCCGCCAATGGTGCACCACAAACGGGATCGAAATCAGAGAGGAATAGCGGCCGAAGACTCACTATCCCTTAATCGCATGTGGATCAGCGGAAAAGGATCGCCCATGCCGTCCACTTCGGAGCGACCGACCGCTTCGAAACCTTCGTGCTCGTAGAAGCCACGCGCCTGGGCATTCTGCTCGTTGACGTCGACCTTCGTAGCTCCATAGCCCTGAACGGCAATGCGGAGGAGATGCGAGCCAACGCCCTTGCCCCGCGCTTCGGGATGGACGAACAGCATTTCCACCATCTCCCCGTCGACACCGCAAAAACCAATCGCAGATCCGTCGGCGTCGAAGGCCACCATCATCGTCTCTACTCCGCGCAGCGCATCGGGCACATAAGCCGCTATGCGCTGGATATCTTCTTCTGTTAAGAAATTGTGGGTCGCCCTCACCGATGCGTTCCAAACTGCGAAGAGGTCAGTCGTCAAATCATCGGGGCGTTCGCCGGCAGCCGCCACGCACAAAGGGGAATCCTCTCCCGACGTTCCGCCTGGTTCGTCCAGTCGATACACCCGCTCGTCGCGGATGTCGCCCATTAGCGCTACGGGGACATCGTGCTCCAGGCGGACGAAGGTGAAGCCGCACTTCTCTAGAACACGAGCAGAGTTCGGGTTGTCAGCGCCGCAAGTGCCCCACAAAGCGCTAAGGCCCAGGTCTGCGAACGCGTGCCGGCATAGCTCCCGCACCGCTTCCGGAATAAGACCGCGCCCCCAGTAGGGCACACCAACCCAATAGCCCACTTCGGCTTCGTCAGCAGCCAGCGGCACGTTGCCCGCTTCGCCAAACAGAAGGCCAACGCAACCAATGGGCAACCCCGTCTCCTTCAGCACCACGGCATAGGTTTCCGGTGCCGAGAAAACCGTCTCGATAATCTCCCGGCTCTGCTCCACGCTCTCATGGGGAGGCCACCCCGCAATGGGCCCCACCCGCGGATCGCTCGCATAGCGATACAGCTCAGCAGCATCCCCAACCACCCAAGGTCGCAAAACCAAACGCTCAGTCTCAAGTATCGCCCGCATAGAATCTCCTTCCGTCATCTCCCCTACCCCCGGTTCTCGTTTCCCCAGACACACAGCTGGTCGAGCACCTTCATCAGCGAGGCGCCGCACGGAGTAAGTAAATCCGTCAAGAAGCGCGATGTCAACAAGGCGAGGTTCCATGGGGCCTCGCCTTTGCTTTAGGGGTATTGTTGTGGACGCACGTTTTACGGCCCGCAACATGACGGAGGGTTTGCATGAGGGTCAAAGCCAAATATCTACTTCTAATTGCGGCTGCCGTCTGGTTTGCAGCCGGCGTGAACATTGCGCGCCTTGGACTAGGCGCGGCTCTTGGGGGAAATGCGGAACCGTGGGTCCTGATTCTTGGCATTCCCCTCGTATTCCTTGCCTTTCACGCCATGTTCAGCCGATTGGTAGGCAAGCATGCCGATCGCATTCGCGGGTACGGCGAAGAGAACATGCACGTATTGCGCTTCTTCGATGTGAAGGGCTACGTCATCATGGCCATTATGATGGGCGGCGGCCTTGGACTGCGCGCCGCGGGGCTGGTTCCGGAATGGTTCGTGGCCTTCTTCTACACCGGCCTCGGAATTGCCCTGGCGCTTGCCGGCATCGGTTTCCTGGTGCATTTCTTCAAGCGAGGCGACACCATAACCTGCCCCATTACGAAACACACCCGAGTGGCGTAAGGCAAGGCGCGGAGCTTTCCTGGCGCAACTCGCCTTTCTTGGACATGACGAAAAAAGGAGATGATCCCTTCGGAAACAGAAGCCTCCGGCCGCGCCGCGCAATGCTTCAAGCAACTACGCGCGTTCGGCTTCTAGCCTTATCGAGGAGCGATCCGCCAGCCTTCGATAGTCCGGCCCCAGCCAGAGCAGCAGCTCATCCTGGCGAACGATGAGCGGCATACGGTGATGGAAGGGGGCCATGGAGGCATTCGCTTCCGTGGTCACCATCGAGAAGGCACCGTCCCTCCAGATGCAACCGAGGAGGATAACCCCCTGCCCCGGCACCCGAAACTCGTACTGGCGCTTGATGGGCTTTCCCGTCTTCGGCGACGGATACGTCTCGCTTTGGCTCGTTTCAAAGAACGACGGCACCGGCACGACACATCGGCGATGCTCCATCGACTCGCACCAAGTTGGCTTCATCGCGCTCTCGATGCGCGTGTTGAACACCACATCGGGCTTCCAGGACTCCGCGAACCCCCACGAGAGCTCGCGCGCCTCCAAACTTCCGACGCCAAGTCGACCGATTCCCCGCATCGTGTCGAAAGTGGGAACAATGAGAGGCACAACCGATTTCGGAAAAGCCTCAACCCGCCGAGCAGGCCAATCAGGCGCCACATTCAAAGGCGCATCAAACTCGAGCTCCCGAATAATCCCAAGCACCTCGTCATAAGTAAATATAGAAAACCGCCTACACATACCGCCATTGTACCAAGCCGGAGGGTGGGCGCGCTACCAACAAGATCGCGCACCGGGAGACTTCATCACGAAGACGGCTTCGAAAGATCGGGGGCACGCATCATTCGGCCACCCTTCACCATTCGCTTCGACAGGCACTAGCCACGGGAGGGCATTTGCGCGGGAAGGAGGCAGCGGAACTTCAGGCCATCTTTCGGCCCTCCTGAAGCCCCACAAATATCCTGGCGTCTGCACCGCGGGACAGCGGGTCACTTCTTACTATAAGACCACCACAAGACAGGACACCAGGAGAACAGCCGCACAAGCCAAAGCCGCAAGAAGAGATCCCGTCGCAACCCGGTTTGCCGCGAGGATAAAGTCATTCCTGCTCCGCATGGTTTCATACACTTTATTCAACGAGGCGGCATATTGCCTCGCGGCGTTCTCGTTGGTATCGGCTTGAGAGTTATTATCGATATGCTTTCTGATCTCCTCCGGGGACGGAAGAGACTGATAGGGCTTTCGGAATTGCGACACAACCGTTGCGGCAAAGCCAGCCATCATGCAAATCATCATCAGGGTCAGCAGGACGAGGATGTCCGGAAACTTATTACCAACTTGGCCGAGCAAGGCAACGCCCGCAGTTATTTCCGCAACGCTCAATATCGAAAACGCCGTGAGCAGTCTACTGGATTGACCCATCAAGGAGTCATATCTCGACTGCTCCAATTCGAGTGACTTGTCAGCGAGCCTATAGATCAGTTCCGCCACAGCCCCATCATCATTTTTTACTTCACAAGGCATATCGCACACTACTTATTCTTTACACCGCCCGTGTTGCCCGACCGCGTTTCAACCGTTGGCACAGGCTTAGGTTCTGGTTTCGGCTGCTGCTGCGCATTATTGGCTTCCAACATAATAATCACGCCTTTCCTGAATTGGGAGAATTATTTCGCCCGTCTCTATCCAAACATCCTAGATAAGCTTTCATCTCTCAAGCGTCTATTGCGCAGATAGCAATCCCACACCTCATCAGCTGGAACCGCGTACATGGTTATCCCGTTAACAAGCGGGGGCTCCTCGATCCCCAACACCTCGGCGAACTCCACCCATCCAAGCATCTCTATCCCGTCACTGCGCCCTGGTACGAGGAAGACATTCGCGACCCGCTCAATACCATTGTCCAAGATAAAACCCCTGTAGGCTGCCTGATAAAGGTGCTGCTTCGTTATCGACTCAACGCCCGGCACGCCAGACGCCACATTATCAAATGAGGGGGTGTAGTACTTGGCATCAAATATGCCGAGAGCCAACATATCGCCGAACTTTCTGATGACGAGCGCATCGGGGATCAGCGTCGCCAACGCGCCGCACTCTCTTTCCCCATCAACGGTCGCCTTGAACCATCTCGGCCTAGGAATAATGCTCATCAACGTCTCCCGCCGCCGCTTTTGCCATTTAGACGACAGCTTGATACCCAGCGACCCGATCGGTTCGTTCAGAACATCGCCCAGAGCGACACAGCACGCCTTCTCCCATGCATGATAGAAAGACGTGCTACCAAGGCAGAGAACCTCCTCGGACTTTACCAGGACGGAGTCATCGTCGAAATAACGAATAAGTAGACCCAGCAGCCGCTGCTTCCATGTAACAAACTGCACGCCGCGCTCCTGCTCCAGTTTGTAGAGGATGGAAATCGCATCGCCAAGGTCTTCACGTTTGTCGACAGAAAGTTCGATCTCGTCCAGCTCAAGCAACTCAGACAAGCCGTGTTCGGCCATAAAGGAGGAGCTCTCTGTCAGTGCGAATCTGTGGAGTCTTGTTATGAAGTCAGACGTCTGCCTAGCGACCTCATTGGTCTCGAAGTCGATGTACACAGGAACACTGTTGCTGATATATGCATCGTGCATGGCTATGGTGCGCTCCCAATTGATCTCGCCACCGCCATTCTGCCTTAGAGTACGCTCCTCGTTCTCGTACAGGCCATACTCGCCGTACATCTCAAGGATAGTAAGCATGAGTGCGAGCCTATCGTTTGCCTTGAGACCCTCCTCGCTCGCGGCAGCTATCTCCGCGAAGCTGCCCGCGCTTTTCCGCAGAACTCGGATTATCCGGCGCAACCTTTTTGGGGTGACGTCCTCCTCTTTGAGGTACTTGGGATACACCACGATGACCAGGTCCTCGAAAATGGCTAGCCCCACATAAACGAACTGGTACATTCCTCGCCGGACGCCCTGGCTTCCATCCTCGTACTCGCGCGCGTCGTTGCTGGTGCGCAGCCTGAGGACGCCCCTTGTGGTGAGCGTCTCAATGCATAGGCTCGCCCGTGCGAGGTCAACACCCAGTTTCCGCGCTAGGGTTTCGGGCGTGCACGCCCAGAGCTCCTTAATAAATACTTGACGCATAGCGGCTACTACTCGCCGGCATCTTCCGCTATGGCTTCCGAATCCTCAGCATCGGCATCTTCCACATATGGCAGATGCATATTGGTAAAGATGCCATCCACTCCATCCTTGTCATAGCTGGCACAAATTTGAGAGTAGGTTGCTGACCCGTCCTTGAAGAAGGTACTTCGTTTCGTCTTCACAGCATCCTCATATAGGTATAGGAGGACTTTGCTCTTGAAGACATCGTTAAAGATTTCGCTGCTAGCTAGGACGGCAGGCGGAATGAAGAAGGGGCCTATCAGCTTGTCCTCGTTCACTTTCGCCCCGAGCAGCTTATCGTTGATGGCTTTGCGCAGTTCGTTCCAAGGCACAAACTTTCCGGTATTTCCAATCGGGACGATGTAATCCTGCACAATGCTTTCGCCTTCATCGATTCCCAGATATTTGAAATCCCAACGGCGCTTGAAGGCGGTGTCCATGGGATAGACGCCCTGGTCTGCGCTATTCATGGTGGCCCAGATATACATATTGTCGGGGATGCTCAAATGCAACATCGACATCGTACGGATGCCTTCATATCCAACATCGTCGTAATGACTCTCGATTGCATTTTTTTCATCTTGAGACAGATTATCGAAATATGCGCCTATAGAATCAGCCATCTCCTTTGAAGTCGCAACGGCATATTCGCTGTTGCCGAAAGCGTCCCTGTCCAGAAGCTGAAAGACATTACCAAAGACTGCTGCTGGATTCGCTCGATTCAGCTCCTCGATTATCAGAACAAAGCTGCTATCGGGGTGCGTGATGGCATCAAGATATGTATCCATGAATGCACCGGTCACATATCTGTATGAGATCGCATTTCCATTGTTGATGTCGCTATAGGGTTTGAAGCTGCCTACGAACTGGGCGTAGGTGTAATCGGGATGAAAGGTCACGCGGCGAACCTTGTCTTCGTCGAACTCCCTCTTCACGCGCTCGTTGAGATTATAGGACTTGCCCGTGCCAGGAGCCCCGAAGTAGACGAGGTTACGCTCGACTCTCTCCTCCGAAGCTTGGCTAGGTTGAACTTTGGGGCTTCCGCTAAGATCAGCGATGACGTTAATCAATCCCCTAAACAACTTGGGATTAATCACGAAAACGGTTGTATCCCCGTTCGGATAGGTCTGCTTGGATATACCATTCACCAACGCGTCAGCCACGGTTTCGCATGATACCTGCTTCGAAACGCTGCCGCCCGCTTCAGTCTGCTGAGCCGGCTTCCAAACTGCTAACGCCTCGGCATCGTCGTTTTTGTATACGCCTATCAAGAAGGCATTGCCACCATCGATGTTTATCCTTGCGAGTTCGTTAGCATCGTTGGGGTCTATCTGGACGCGAAGCTCATTCGGCCTTGTTGCGGGCCTGCCGCCACCTGACACGGCTCTGACGGAATAGTAAACTAGCCTGCTCTTGTCCCCCTCGTAAAGGCGAACTTTCTTAATCGCGCCCTGCGCGCCCTCGTCGGTATGCCGCTCATTTTGGTAGCCCGCAAACGCTTCGCCCAGAATATCCGCCTGAATGCTTCTGCTCGGCGCGCTCCAGCCATTGCAAGGTTTTATCGAGCCGTCTCGAAAGGGGTACAGTTGGATTCCGTCACTCATGCTTCTCGCTCCTCGAACACTTGCTTCCTGATTTCCTTCGCCACCGTCTCCGCCATGAGAACTGGAACAGCATTTCCGACCTGCCTCCAT
The DNA here is from genome assembly GCA_022791455.1 of Eggerthellaceae bacterium. GTDB lineage: Bacteria > Actinomycetota > Coriobacteriia > Coriobacteriales > Eggerthellaceae > Parvibacter. The sequence goes on along the minus strand of JAAVZC010000001.1, from coordinate 34,447 downwards.
TGGTCACGGAAGTCGCCGCAAAACTCATAGTCGTCGGCAAAAGTCTGAATGCGCTTTATCTCGTTGATGCGAAGAAACCTGTTGTTCCAATGAAATGGCCCCATGTTATTGGAGAAGCTGGCCTGGATTGTCCAAGACGGCCTATCAGGAGACAACTTCAGGAGAAAAGACCAGTAACGGGAACGCCACTTGAATATGGGGTTCGGATATCCCCGCTCTTTGGTGAAGTATAGGTAGTTATCGCCCGGGGGCACCAGCTTGAGCAGATCCTTATGCTTCGAGCCTGCCTGCATTTCCGCGTCCTCAGGTAGAGGATAGTCGAGGTCCCCGATGGCTTCCCCGCAAGTCACCCATTTGCTCATCGATTCTCGTTGCTTTTCCATGAGTTTGTTATTCTCCGGATTATAGTGAGTCTCTTCCGGAAATTCGAAATGGATTCCCAGATCCTTACGCACTCCAACGCATATGAACCTCTCCCGTGTTTGCGGGACGCCGTAATTGGCGGTATTGACAACCTTGTAAGTGATGTCGTATCCAAGCTCCTCCGACCTCTGCTTAAGAAGATCAAAAGCCGCTTGATGGGGCTTATAGACGAAGCCGAACACATTTTCAAAAAAGAAGACCTTCGGCTTGAGTTCCTCGAGCGCTCGAAAATATTCATGCAACGTAAAAGAGTTTTCGTCCTCAAGCGCACGCTTCTTGTCCTTCAGATAGAACCGTGATTTAGAGTATGCAGGACATGGCGGCCCTCCCGCCAGGACATCCACGTCATCAGCGGTCATCCCCAGCTCTTTTAACGAGCCCCCATAATCCACGTCTCTAATATCGGAGCAGACCACGAGCTTGCTGTGGCCGTTTTTTTTCAGGGTATCGCATGCCACACCCCAATTGTCCGTTGATAGGCATAGATCGTATCCGGCGTTTACGAAGCCGCAGTCTATGCCACCTCCTCCGGCGTAGATACTAACCACATTAGGCATTTTGCAGGCTCTCTTTCAAATACTCAACCATCGCCTGTCCCATGAGCGAGGGCACAGCGTTCCCGATCTGCTTCTGCACAGATCGCCTGCTTCCATAGAACCTGTAGCCTTTCGGGAAGGACTGGATTGCGGCTATTTCCGGAACGCGCAACCGCCGATTATCCCAATGGAAGGGGCCTACCCAGGGACCAGGCTGTGCGGTTATGGTCCATGATGGCTTGTCGGGCGACAGCTTCAAGAGGAAGGACCAGAACCTCTTGTCTGCAACGAACTTTGGGTTTTCATACCCATACCATGCGGTGAGCGCCTTGTAGTTCATCCCCGGCGGCACCTCGCAAAGATCGTCGTGATAGGTTCCGCCCTTTGTGCTCTCCTCGGGTTCGGCATATTCATCACCAGAAAAATCTGCGATTACATCACCTACGTTTACGTAGGGAAGAAGGCCCGTCTCCTCGCACATCTCGGGCGAGCAATGAGTTTTCTTTGGCTCATCTGCCTTAAACTTGCCTTTCGTCCCGATGATGAATATCCTTTTCCTCTTCTGAGAAACCCCGTAATCGAGAGCATTCGCCCTAACCACCTTGCATTGGAAGCCGTTCTGGTACGCAATAGCAAGGAACTGGTCAACGATGCTTTTGTTGGTCGGGTGTAAGAGGCTTTCTACATTTTCGAACACGAAGCCGTCAGGCTTAACGTCGACAACAACGCGAAGATATTCATCAATCAAAGCTGCACGAGGATCGTTTATTCCTTTACGTTTTTTATTGGTAACCCAGTAGCCCGCTTTGGAGAACGGCTGGCACGGAGCGCCTCCTATAACGATTAATTTGTCGTGCTCGACCTCGTTAACTCGTTCGAGAAAGACTTTGCTATCAATTTTACGCAGATCGCCATGTAGTATCTTAGTGCCCTTATATTCGGGATTTAGCTTCAGCGTTTCGATACAATCGGAGTCAAAATCCGTGCTCAAAATCACGGGCACGCCCGCATTGAAACTTGCAATATCGAGACCACCAGCACCACTAAAAAGGCTTATTGCAACAATATTAGGATCGTCCACGGGCAGAGAAGCGGCCGGTTCATCTAGTACATCGTTTCCGCAGTCGACGCCCTTAAGCCAATCGTCTATTTCGCTCAGCTTGAATAACCATGACTTTCCGGGTTTTTTTGCGGGTAGGTTCTTATTTCTAATCCACGATCGAACCGTTTCGGGTGTAACCTGCAAATACCCAGATACCTCTTTCATACCTATCCATGGCTCCATACTCTCAGCCAAAGTTCTTACCCCTTTACACGATTTAACACGAATTAGCACGATTTATTATGCCACAGGCTGAGCCTTCTGTTGGGCCCTCCCCGGTCTGCATGAAGGGAACGGTGGACATCCTACACTGAGCGAAGAGCATCCCTGTACCGAAATTGGTACACCGTTCTCCACACCCGCAGAAAGAGCCCCGATACGTGCGCATCTCTAGAAGCCACATGGAGAAAGGCCCACGTCTCTCAGCCATCAGCGACTAACCACTCCTTATGGGCGCCCAGCCCCTCGCGAACCACATCCCCTTCTCGCACGCCAAGAAACGACTTCTTTTTCTCCGCCATCCATCGATCGTAGTTCTCATATGTTTGCAGGTGACGCGTCATTCGTTCTGTCTTTTCCGCGACGACTTGCGGGGTGAGGAGTTCTGCGGCTTCTGGCGAAAAGGAGCTTCGAGAAGGTTAGCGCGTTGACGCCCTCGATTGCGGACAGTTGGATGCCGTGGCCCGTTCCGGACAGGTCGCGCACTAGTTCGGATAGGCTGTTTGCACGATCGACATCCCAAATGCCACTCCCCCCCACATCAATTTCCAAAATCCGGGTGGTATTCTTCCACGAGCCTGTTGAAGAGGTCGGGCGGAAACACCTTGGGGCCATCTTCCCAGCGTGTCGCTCCACAGTAGACCTGGGTGTAGAGGTAGTAGGTCAAGTGCACGTAGTCGCCGTAGTCGTCGATCACCACGGCCTCGCCTATGTCCTTGTCGGGAACCTCGAGCACGATGCGCTCGTCTTCGGGCGTATAGAATGTGAGGACGTGGTCCGACTGCAGGATCAGGCGGTAGCGAAAGGCGGGATGGCGAACCGTATCGTTCACCAGGAGCACGTCCGCGGTCTTCGGCCCTTCCTGGAGGTCGCGAATCGCATTGTAGGTATTCGAGCTGAAAAACACGGTCAGGCTAAAACCTCCTATAGCCAGGAGAAAGACCGTCATTCCCAGATAGCCGACCAGATCGTAGCCCATTCTGCGCTTTTTGCGGTGTCGCCGGTAGAGGACGAAAACCGCAACGCAGACCGCCCACAGCACCAGGACCACCGCGATGGTGCCTGCGTTCGCACTGTCGAGGGCGCTCAGGCCGCTCATGGCCAACACGAACGTACCGCCGTAGATGGCGACGTTCAGGAGCACGACGCCGAGCTGCCCGAAAAAGCGCTTAACAGTTGCGAGCCTGTCGACCGAGTCCTTCTCGAGGAGGCTGACAATGATCCATTTCACGAACCAGAGCCCGATTATGATGATGCCGGCACTGAAGATTGCCATGCCGATGCCGTAAACGAGCTTGTTCACCACTCCCGCAAGACCGATGCCCGTGGACTGCTCTCCGTACACGAAGACCGCGAACCCCAGGATTATGCAGACGCCTGCAACGAGGATGGACCTGCGCTCGAACTCCGAACTGGGCGCGGGCTTGCCAAGCGCGGTGGCCTGCGGCGAGGTCTTTTTGCCGTCTATCCCCTTAGCCTTTTCAGAGGAGTCCGTATGCCCAATCGGATTGCCCATTTACGACCGTTCTTATGAAGCGATTCTGCCGGGGACCAGTATAAACGCGGCGCCCCCAGCGGCATGCCCTCAGAATCAGAACCGGCCTTCGTGTACTTTTGAGCGCAGCGCCTCGTCTAGGGGGCGGCGCTTCGCGGGCTCGTCCGTCATGCCTAGCGAGAGCATTGCCTCTACCTGGTAAGGCGCGGGGATGTCCAGCAGATCGGCGACGAAATCCTGCGTGGAGCCGCCGTCGACGGCTGTTCGCATGCGTCCCTGGATCCAGCAGCTCCCAAGGCCCGATGCCGAGGCCTCCAAGTGCATGTTCGCCATGACGATGGAGCAGTCCTCGATCCATGTATCGGCGCATTCGGGATTGCCGACCACCACGATGGCGGCATCGGCCTCGCGCAGCATGGCGGAGCCGTGATCGCGGCACTCCGCCAAGCGGTCGAGCGTTTCGCGATAGCGCACAACGATAAGCTCCCACGGCCGGCGCGCCCTTCCCGATGCAGATCGCAAACCAGCCTCGATAACGCGATCCAGTAGATGCTGCGGAACGGGTTCCCCGGAATACTTCCGAACGCTCTTCCGCCTCGCGAGCGCGTCCAACACATCCACGCCGTTCTGGGCCCCGAAGCGGATAGCTTCCGGCAGAATCTCGATCCAGCAGCCGTCGGGGTCCTCGATGAAATACAGCCCCATGGCGTCGTTGCGGTGGCAGATGCAGCCCATCTGTTCATGCAGGGCGCGCGCAGCCTCGAAATCGGGCACCGTGAACGCGATGTGGCTATCGCGGCCGCCGTTCTCGTACGGCTCCGTGCGGCCCCGATTCCACGTGAGCTCTAGCTGAAAGCCCGAGGTGCTGTTCGCGATGAACACATTCATCCACGAGCCGTCATCAGGCCCCATGCGGCGCACTTCCTTCATCCCCAGCGTCCGCTCGTAGAAATCAAGCGACTTCTCCAAGTCCAGAACATGAAGACAACGATGAATGACTTTCCCTTCCATGGGGCTCCTTTCAACATGCAATCTAAGAGGTTCGGGCCGTGCTTACGTCCATTTTATTGCAGAGGACGATTTGGCAGCACCTAAAGCATGGAGGCAGTGACCCAAGAGGCAGTAGTCGCAAAATTTGCGACTACTGCCTCCGACGGCAAAACCCATCAAGTCGAACACCACAACCTCGACCTCGTCGCTTCCGTCGACTACAAGCTAAAGTCGTCGCCGTACATCGTCCAATGCAGGGGGCGTGCGAGGTTCCACTTCCCTTCCTTTATGAAGGTCCGCTGCACGTCGATGCGGGAGAGATCGGAATGCGCCTCCTCCTTCAGCATCACCTTCGTGCGCGCGTCCAAAAATGCCTCCAGGTACTCGGATTCGCTGCCTCCTTGCGCGGGAGGCCTGCACGCCTTCAGGGCCGCATCGCGAATGCCCCCGAAGCTGTCCTCGTCGCTCCCGGGACCGTGCACAACAAGGGCGTCGTAGTAGATGTACTGTCCCAGGGGGCTCAGCCCGTCGGTTTGGGCGTAGTCTACGGCAGGCAGCATGTACTGCTCGTCGAGGACGGCGTTTTGGGCCTCGATCATCTCATCGGTCTGACACGCTTTTTTCCAAGCCGCCACGAAGGCGTCGTCGAGTCCCGCGTGGCTGTCCGACCCATCAACCTTCTCGAGCGCCGGGACAAAGGGCGCGAGCACATTGTCCTCGGGCGCCAGGGCAATGTAGGTATTCAGCACGTCCAGCAGATCGCCCGTGCCCGAGGTGAAGCCGATGATGCCGCAGGTGTAGCCGCGTCCGTCGCCAATGTCCTCGATGTAGCCGTACTCTTTTTCGTAGTCAGTCGTAGAGTTCTCGGCGCTGGACACGAGCGCGAACACGGTGTCGCGAAGCTCGCCTTGAGCGATGGTGCCCTTCTCAGTATTCGCCTCATCCAGAGCATTCAGGGCGTCGCGCGCCTCGTCGGTTTCCGAGGCGGATGCGGCGGCCTCGTCCTTCTGCGCAGACACATCTGGCTCGGCCGCGGCGCTTTCGCCGGTGTCAGAGTTCTCATCGGCGTCCTCCCCTGCACACCCGTAAGCACTCAGGGAAATCGCGCACAACAGCACGAGACCAATAAGTGGTTTTTTCAAAGCCGCGAACCGCATCGACCCTCCCGTAGCCTGATTGAGCAATTAACGATCGGAGCATAACAAGCCACCGGATAGCCATGGTGGCGACGTGTCAACAGTACGCTTAAGGATCTGCGCAGCAGAATAAGACAACTCGGCCGGCTGGCTGCACGTGCCTACCCGCACGTTACCCTACGCGTCCGAACCAACACTCTTCGCTGGAATTGACATGGTGTATATCATAATATACAATTCGCGTATGATAGAGATTCTACAAACAGATGAGTTCGCAAAGTGGCTCAAGCGCCTGAGGGATGTCGATGGCCGAGCGCACATTAACATGCGACTAAGGCGCATCTCGCTCACGGGCAACCTTGGCGACGCCAAGCCCGTTGGGGATGGCGTCTATGAGCTACGAGTGAGCTACGGCCCAGGATATCGCGTGTACTACTCGCAGCGCGGCAAAGAAATTCTCCTTCTCCTGATCGGTGGAGATAAGTCGTCGCAGCAGAAAGATATCGAGAAAGCAAAGAAGATTAACGCCGGATACGAGTAACGGAGACGAAGATGAAAACAGCAATAAAATGGGATCCGTCTGAGTACCTTGCGACCGAAGAGGACATGGCCGCCTACCTCAACGCTGCCCTAGAGGATGGCGATACGTCAGTAATCGCGGCCGCCCTTGGCGACATTGCTCGTGCAAAGGGAATGACGCAACTCTCAAAGGAAACCGGCATCACTCGCGATGGCCTCTACAAGGCGCTTTCTCCTACCGGTAATCCATCTTTTGACACAGTGCAGAAAGTTGTTAGGGCCTTTGGGTTAAAGCTAGACATCGCCACAGCATAGTTGATGAAGCATTTTGGCTACATTAACACAGGAAGTAATTTGTATGAGCTATACATTTGTTTCTACCGAAAAGGGCACTCCGCAGGGCAACGCTGCAGAAACTTGCGCGCTACTCCATCTGATGTGCTACTCGAATGATAGTGATGCAATCGAGCAATTCGCTATCGACTGCTTCAATGACGTGACTGGCATGGATGCATCATGCTTCGCTTTGCATGATGTTCAATCGAAAGCCGGAAAGAGCATCACGCCGGCTAAGCTTGGTGAAGATCTCGTAACACTGTTCGAGAACTCCGTCAGCGAGTTTTCTCAACACTTTGTCTCCCTTACACTCTTCGTCGGAGGCATCTCTCCGAGCGTTCTCAGTAATCCCGATCTTACCGAATTCAAATTTGAGGATATGAAACCTAGGGCACAGGCAAGCGTTAGAGAGCATTTAGTCTCATTGTCCAAAAATCGCCATGATGGAACCTTTTCCCATTTGGTTACCGACGAGAACATCGATAACTTTCTTAGGCAAGTGCGTTTTGTGACTGCCAAAGAGGATCCCATCGAATATATACGGACTCTAGCCCACACGTCATCAGCATTGCTTCCCGATGATCGTACCCTCAAGCAGATATTCGCCCAGATTCGCGATACGCAATCTTCTCTGAAGAATCGAGCAGGAATTGCTGGGCAGAGCATTGAACGACCTGACGAAGTTATGGATTATGGCCGTGTCATGAAAGGGCGAGACATCAAACTTCTCGTAATAGAGCGCCTTCTTAACAGAGATTTCTATAAAGATGATGTGCCTGACGACTTCATGAAATATCTTGAAGAACTTCCACCTGAGGAAAACATTAGGGACATAATTGAAGATTGTCGAAACGAGATGTTTGCTCAATATTTCGACAAAAATGATCGAGATGCTTTCTGGGCGCTCTTCGACGAAATTGTAACTATCCTCGAGAATAATCCAGAGGTTGAGATCAAATCCGTATACAAGAGCATCGATATTGAAACATTAAAAGCAAGCATACATATGGACAGGCGTTCGAAGCTTTACTTCATAGCAATTATTAAGGATGGTTTACGCAAGTGATTAGGATCAAGACTGTTTATATCGGAAACAAAAGCGAGTCTTACATCCAGGGTGGTTTTACAGACGGTGTCAACATCATAACAAGCGAGGACAACCACGTCGGTAAGACCATCGTCATGCAGTCGATTATGTTTGCGCTTGGCGCCGACGCAAAGTTTCCGCCAAGTTTTAAACACGCGCAATATCTTTTTATTGTTGATATCGATATTGATGGGCACGAAGTCTCAATTCTGCGAAACAAGGATTACTTTGTGATTAAAGATGGTGACGCAATTACCGCGATTGAGGGCAAAGGCAGCTTCGACGAGTATTGGAACGAGAATATTAGCGAACTACCAACCATTATCAAAGATGGCAGCTCTATTCGTGCGGGACTGCCTCTATATACACAAATGGCATTCGTGCCGCAGGCTGACAGAAGCACTTCCAACACACTTGGTAGTTTTTTCAACAAGAACGATTTTGTAGAGATGATCTTTGCGCTGCAAAACCTTGATGCCCGGCAGATGGACAATAGGATGGAAAGAGCGCTCAAGCACAGGCGAGATGAGCTTCGGACTCGCGAAAAAGAGCTCTCCAAACAAGCAAAGATACTAAAGCAAGTTGGCACATCCCTTGCAGTCGTAAGCCCAACAGCGGACCGAGAAGAAATGAAGTACTTCATCACAGAATTGGACGGTCTAAAAAATGAAATAACTAGTCTGAAAAAACAACGAAATCATGCCTACACAAGAATGAAGAAGAACGAATCTGTCCTTGAAGAGCTAAGATCACTAAACAGGGAAATGAGGGTCGGCTCCGTCATTTGCATGGACTGCGGAAGTGAGGCCATTGGCTACAAGATGCCAGGCTCTGATTTCGCATTCGACATTACAACTGATGACATGCGAAGGCAGATTTTACAAACCGTTCAAGACAGGATAGACGCATATAGAGCCGAGATAAGCGCACTCGACGATCAAATTCGGAGAGCCCAAAGACATTTCGATTCCGTAGCCGAAACGCGCGAGATAACCCTCGAAGACGTCTTCGTGGCTCGCGAAGATTACGTCGGCATAGAAGGCATTGATGCTCAACTAACTGACATAAGAGATGAAATCGATGATATTGCCGAGCGCCTGAAAGAAGCCAGACGAGTTGACAAAGAACTTGCCGAAGATCGTGCGGACTTCAAGAGCACTTTGGTTGAAACTATGAATGCGATACGACGTAATCTTAATGACGACCCCGGGGCTCTTGAATACGACGATCTCTTTACGAAAGCAAATAATCCTTATATCGGCAGCGAGGCTACAGAGTTTTTCCTTGCACGAGCATACTCTCTCGCTGCCCATATTGACCACGGATTACCTATTCTCATCGATTCATTTCGAGCGGAAGAGCTTTCGACCTCACGCGAAGAACGAGCTTTGCCCTTCTTCGTTGACCTGCCGAACCAGGTCATATTCACCGCAACCCTCAAAGGTCAAGAAGTCGGCAAGTATCATGACAAAGATGGCATCAATAACATTGACTATACAGGCTACGCAGTCAATAAACTCCTTTCCGAAGCTGATAACGATACTTTTCAAGTTCACGCTAAAAGCTTTGGAATAATACTGAACGGATAGGAATTGCGATTCTCATCTAACTGGTAGACGTCTAAGCCTCTCATCGCCTTGATTTTTAGGAGCATCATGCAGAAGAGCATCACGCGATTCATGCCACCTATAGCCATCATTGCGATGCTTTCGCTTTATGCCTACAGAACCTTGTCTGCGCCGTACATCTCTCATGGCTTGGAATCCGTCGTTTTACCGCTTGATTTCACGGTCGGACTTCCAGCCATCTTTTACGTGTTTGCGATGAAGGCGAAGAAGCTCACGCTGCTCACGGCTATCCCGGTCATCTGGATAGGCTACGGGCTCAGCGTCGTCGCGCTCGGGTTGTCCGAGGCCGGCATCCTCCCGTACCTGCTCTTCGCATTGGTTCCGGTAGAGTTCGCCATCACAGTCAGGGAGATTAGGAAGATCGTCAAGGTCTATCGGCCTGTCAAGGCGAGCAGTTCCGATCCTGTGACGTAGTTTGAGGATACGATGCGCCACTTTATGCGCAAGGACATGCCGGCGAGCATGACGACGGCCGAGGTCAGCGTGTGGTACTGCGCCCTGTTCTCCTGGCGGAAGAAGCCCTACGTGCTGCCGGGTGAGAAGGCGTTCAGTTACCACAACGCCAGCGGATACATGAACATGATGCTAGGCCTCGCGCTAATGAACGGGTGGCTATGCTGGTAATCGACGGTTATCTCAGTTATCTATGGGAATTGGCAAAAGATTTGTGCTGGGCTTTTATCCCTCGTCTGTAGTGATCGTTTTGCGACAGGATAGGGTTGACAAGCAAATTGCTATTGCAGGCTAGAGTCTCTAACGCTCGCTCTCTCACCAATCGTGACGCTGTGATCATCGTAAATATTAACTACGATCTGCTCGACGACCGTGTTGCTGAGTTCCGTATCCGCGCTGGCAGATGCTATATCCAAATCATCCAGATTTCCGAATGCAGCTTCTAGGATCAAGAGCGTATCAAGAAGCAAATTTTCGACGCAGTCTAGAGCTCGCTGGAAGCAACTTGGATTTAATTGTACTTGCGCGCTAGAAATGACCATGTAAGGGTCATTGTTGCAGTGTGCTATATATGGAAATAAATCTGCTGGAATTTGCTTTCCAATTAAAGAATGCTCCTGATTCGCTGTATCCAGCATTAGCTGTAGCGATTCCACGCCCTCACGAAGCTCGACTGCGAGAAGCTGATCTCGATCGTCCTCGGCCATATTTCCTAGAGGAATGGAGGCATTGGTCCACTTCATGTGGGTGGCCATTGATCCTTTAATATAAGATCCAGTTAGCATGCCACGCATTAATCTGTAGTCCGGCAATTGATCGGTTGGACCATACCCAGCGAGTTCGTTGTTTATCCAAGCTAAAGCTCGTTTATCCTCAAGACTGCTCACCAGCACTTTAGTCCGCTTGAGAGCTGTTTTTAAGGAAGACTGTCCGTTGGCGAGATCTTTGATAATTTGGCTTTTTGTCATTGGAACAATCCTTCGATAGCGTCGACAATGTTTTTCCAGAAAGAGAAGAGGAGAATAAAGCCAACAGAAAGAGAAATAGCTAACGAGCAAGCAATTGGATGTCTTTCATAGAATGACGGGGGGCTACCTCCCGTTTCAACGCCGCTGATTTTCCGAATGTCTCCAATAATAGATCGAGTTACTTTCGCGCCACTGCCTATGTAGATACTGTGATCATCGCTAATGGTAACAGGCGGATGTCTGCGCTCGGGGCGGACATCCGATTCGAAAAGTTCAACATGATATGGTTTATTGTCCGCCCACATTGGAATACGAATACACCCTTGGCTCGACAGGCTCTTCAGAAGACGCCTAAGTCTAGCATCCTCCTTTTGGTCAGCCTCATCAAACAAGCTGCTTAGAAGCTCAGTCGGATTGTCGGAATTCCACAATGCTGCGAGCAGCTGAGTTTCGGTTTGGGGAATCGAAGCGTCTTCCACATCCTACTCCCACTCGATGGTAGCGGGCGGTTTTGAGGTGATGTCGTAGACCACTCGGTTCACCCCCGGGACCTCGGCCACTATGCGGCCGCTTACTCGGGCTAGGACGTCGTAGGGGAGGCGGGCCCAGTCGGCGGTCATGGCGTCGCTGCTTTCTACGGCGCGCAGGATTACCGGGCGGGCGTAGGTGCGCTCGTCGCCCATTACGCCCACGCTCTTGATGTCCGGCAGCACGGCGAAGTACTGCCACACGGAATGCTCGCTGTTGCGCTCGCCGGTCTCGGCCGCCAGGCGCTCGTTATACGCATCCAGCTCCTCGCGCACAATGGCGTCGGCGTTCTTCAGAACCTCCAGCTTCTCCGCGGTCACATCTCCGATGATGCGAATGGCCAGGCCCGGCCCCGGGAACGGCTGGCGATGCACGATGTAATCCGGCAGCCCCAGCGCGGTGCCCAGCGCCCGCACCTCGTCCTTGAAGAAGTGGTCCAGCGGCTCGATCAGGTCGAAGTGCACGCCCTCCGGGAACGGGATCAGGTTGTGATGGCTCTTGATGGTCGACGCCTTCCCGCCGGTTTTCCGCGCACCGCTCTCGATGATGTCAGGGTAAATGGTTCCCTGCGCCAGAAACTTCACCGGCCGCCCGTCGTCGGCCAAATCCTGCGCCACAGCGAAGAATTCCTTCCAGAATTGCGTGCCGATGATGCGGCGCTTCTCCTCCGGCTCGGTCACGCCCGCCAGAAGCTCAAGGTAGCGTTCCTCCGCATGCACGTGAATGAAGTCCACGTCGAACTGCTTCGTGAACACCTCTTCCACTTCTTCGGGCTCGCCCTTGCGCAGCAGTCCGTGGTTCACAAACACGCAGGTCAGCTGCTTGCCAATAGCCCGCGCGCACAGCGCCGCCACCACACTGGAATCCACGCCGCCGGAAAGCCCCAGGATCACCCGGTTCTCCCCCACCTGCTCGCGGATGGCCGCCACCGAGTCCTCGATGATGGAGTCCATCGTCCAGTCCGGCACCAGGCCGCAAATGTTGAACAGGAAGTTGCTCAGCAGCGTCTGGCCGAATTCCGTATGGCGCACCTCCGGATGGAACTGCGTGGAATACAGCCGGCGCTCCGGGTACTCCATCGACGCCACCGGGCACACCTCCGTGCGCGACGAGATGGAGAACCCGTCCGGCACCCGCGTCACCGCGTCGCGATGGCTCATCCACACGCGCTGCTCCCCCGGCGTGCCCTCGAACAGCTCCGACTGACCGCTACGGGAAATCATCGCCGGCCCGTACTCGCCCTTCTCCGTGTGGCCCACCTCGCCGCCAAGCGCCACCGCCATCGCCTGATGGCCGTAGCAGAAGCCCAGTACCGGAATGCCCAGCTCCAGCACCCCAGGGTCGATAGCCGGCGCGTCCTCGGCGTACACGCTGGCAGGGCCGCCGGACAAGATGATGGCCGCCGGCGCCATCTCGCGCACTTCGTCCGCCGTAATGTCGCAGGGCACAATCTCGGAATACACATGCAGATCGCGCACGCGCCGCGCAATCAACTGCCCATACTGGGCGCCGAAATCGAAAACGAGAACCTTCTGGTTCGGAACAGCGGACTGGGCCATGGAATCCTCCAACAAAGACGGGAATTGGAATTTCGCAATGATACTACTAAAGTATTTCGCCGCGGTTTCCTGGCGGCGCACGGTAGGAAAGATCCTTCGCTCCGCTCAGGATGACGAGGGCGAACAGAATGGCAGACAGCAACGTAGACCAACCAGCGGGGCGGGGCGGCCCTCACAAAGCGAGTTCCGCACGACGCGAAAGTGCCAGTGGCACTTTCGCCAAAGCAGGACTGTCTGAGCGACTGAGGGTTGCCCCGCCCCGCTCCCCCGCGAGGAGATCCGAGCGCATGCCACCACACTACACCAGATACATTTCCTGGAGTTGTTTGCGCTCGGCGGGGCCGATGCCTAGTTGTTCTTCCATATACCAGTCCAGATTGCCGTACTTTTCGTTCACGGCATCCAGCGCGGCGTCCAGGTAGTCTTCGAAGGCGTAGAACACGGCGTCCAGGTCGATGTCCATCTTCTCCGCAACATGATGCCGTCCAAAAGCATCGGCGATGCGCTCCGCCGCCGTCTGAGCGAACAGGTTCGTGGCCAGGTAATCCTTGCGAATGTCCTCGTCGGAGACGCCCAGCGCATGCTCCACCAGCACCGCGCCCAGGCCGGTACGGTCCTTGCCCTCGGTACAGTGCCAAAGCGTCGCACCGTCTTCCGCTCCCAGCAGCGCCTCGAACAGCGCGTGATAGGCAGCAATGCCCTCCGGCTCTAGCAGGCACTTCGGGTACACCGAGAGAATCATCGGGTGCAACCCCTTCGCCAAATGATGCAGCGCCGTCGCGTCCTTCTCGATCCCCTGATGAGGCATGAGTCCCACCGAGGCCACGTTGAACACCGGCGTTTCGTAGAACACTACGCCCTCCATCTGGCCTTGCGGGTCCGGATGCATCTGGCGCTCCTCCACACTGCGGAAGTCGAACACCCGCTGCACGTTGCAAGTGCCCATGAGCCAGCCCAAGTCCGCCTCGGTCGCATGATGAAGCGCATCGGAGCGCAGCAGCCGCCCCATCTTGATGGCGCGCCCATCCGTCGTGGGCATCCCGCCCAAGTCGCGCACATTCGCCATGCCTTCCAGCGGAATGTGCCCGAAGTTCTCGAACCCCGCAATGGGCGCCGGCTTCTCAATCTGACCTGGCTTTATCGTGATATCTGCATTCGATTCGCTCATGCTTCGCTCCTTTTCGCCCGCAAGCAGCGGGCTGCGACCAACTTCATGCTCCAACCCTACCACCAATTCGCCGCCTTCCCTGTCCTGTCACATAAGAGTATAGATTTCCAAAAACCTGTTGACAGCAGCCGCTCTACGCTCTATCTTATGAACAGTTGCTCATATGTTGTTAAATTCATAAGGAGAACGAATGAGCGAAACAATGGACATGATCGAAGCGGCGGAGGAAACGGTGCAGTCCGCCTGCGCGCAAATGATCAACTGCCCCTGCGGCTGCAACCGCGAGGCCACCACTTCCCTCTTCCAGGAAATGCCCGACGAGGAGCTGCTGTTCGACGTGGCGGATCTGTTCAAGGCGTTCTCGGACACCACCCGCATCAAGATCCTGTTCGCGCTTATGGCCGGCCCCTTGAGCGTGAACGACATCACCGCCACCGTGAGCTGCACCCAAAGCGCCGTCAGCCACCAGCTGCGCATCCTGAAGCAAGCGCGCCTGGTAAAGGCCACCCGCGACGGCAAGAGCGTCATTTACGCGCTCTCCGACGACCATGTGTTCACCATGCTCGCCCAAGGCATCACCCACGTTTGCGAATAGGAAAGATCCTTCGCTCCGCTCAGGATGACGAGGGGGACGAAGACAAACACGGGGAAGCAGAAGCGCTTCCCATTATTCGAGAAAGGAACCATCATGCGTAAGTCTTTCAAACTGGAGAATCTGGATTGCGCCAACTGCGCCGCCAACATGGAGCACGACATTTCCGAACTGCCGGGGGTGAACAAGGCCACCATCTCGTTCATGACCTCGAAGCTGATGATCGACACCGATGCCGACATGGACGAAGTGCTCGATGCCGCCCAGAAGATCTGCACCAGCTACGAAAAAGACTGCCGCATCCTGCGATAGAGATCCTTCGACTTCGCGCTGCGCGCTCCGCTCAGGATGACAACAGGGGCGCGCCCCTCCCCGGCGACGATTCCCAAGCACGGAAACCCCTTAAGGAGCCCTCATGAACAAGAAACAGAAGACGCTGCTTATTCGCATTATTGTTGCGCTTGCCATTTTTGTGGTGGCTGAGGTGCTGTCTCAAACCGGCGTGCTGGCTTCCGCATTTGGCGAGCCGGGCGAGCTGTATGCCGAATTCGCCATCTTCTTCATTGCCTTCTTAGTGGCTGGCTACGACATCGTGGCAGGCGCCTTCCGCAACCTGGCCCACGGCCACGCGCTGGACGAAGACTTCCTCATGACCATCGCTACCTTCGGCGCATTCGCCCTGGTGCTGTTCCCCGACTCCGACCCGCACATGGCCGAAGGCGCCGCGGTAATGATCTTCTTCCAGGTGGGCGAGCTGTTCCAAAGCTACGCCGTGGACAAGTCGCGCAAATCCATCGCCGACATGATGGACATTTCCCCCGAGTTCGCCAACATCATGCGCGAAGGCCAGCTGGAACAAGTTGATCCGTTTGAGCTGGTGCCTGACGACGAGTTCGTAGTGCTGCCTGGCGAGCGCATCCCGCTGGACGGCGAAATCGTGGACGGCGAAAGCCAGATCGACACCGCCGCGCTCACCGGCGAGTCGGTGCCGCGCATGGGCCGCCCCGGCGACGAGGTCATCTCCGGCTGCGTGAACCTGACCGGCCGCCTTGTGGTGCGCGCCACCAAGCCCTTCGAAGACTCCACCGTCAGCCGCATCCTGGAATTGGTGGAGAACGCCTCGGAAAAGAAGGCCCGCACCGAGAACTTCATCACCCGCTTCGCCCGCATCTACACGCCGGTGGTGGTGGGCTTGGCGGCGGCGCTGGCCATCCTGCCTCCGCTGCTGTTCGGCCAGTCGTGGTCCGACTGGATCCTGCGCGGCCTCACCTTCCTGGTAGTCTCGTGCCCCTGCGCGCTGGTCATCTCAGTGCCACTGTCGTTCTTCGGCGGCATTGGCGGCGCGTCGCGCCAGGGCATTCTGGTGAAGGGCTCCAACTACCTGGAAGCGCTGGGCGACGCCACCACCGTGGTGTTCGACAAAACCGGCACGCTTACTGACGGTACGTTCTCCGTCACGGAGGTCTTCCCCGCCGAAGGCGTCGATCGCGGCCAGCTGCTGGCAACCGCAGCGCTGGCGGAAAGCTTCTCCACCCACCCCATCGCCCAGTCCGTCAAGGCCGCCTGCGAAAGTACCCTGGACGCCTCGGTTGTCACCGACGTGGAAGAAATCAGCGGCAAGGGTGTAAAAGCCCAGATAGCAGGCGAAGAGGTGCTGGTGGGCAACGGCAAGCTGATGACCGCGTTCTCGGTGCCCTTCGAGGAGCGAAGCGCCGCGGGCACCGTGCTTTATGTGGCGAAGGGCGGACGCTTCATCGGCGCCATCATCATCGCCGACTCTCTGAAGCCCCAGGCCAAGCAAGCCATCGCCGACCTCCACGCGGCTGGCGTTCACCGCACCGTCATGCTCACCGGCGACCGCGCCTCGGTGGCGAACGCCGTGGCAGCCGACCTCGGCATCGACGAGGTCCACGCCGAACTGCTGCCTCAGAACAAGGTGGAAGAGCTGGAGGCCATCCTGCAGCAGACCCACGCCCAGACGAACGGCAAAGGCAAAGTGGCCTTCGTGGGCGACGGCATCAACGACGCGCCGGTCCTCACCCGCGCGGACATCGGCATCGCCATGGGCGCCATGGGCTCAGACGCCGCCATCGAAGCAGCCGACATCGTGCTCATGAAGGACAACCCCGACAGCATCGCCACGGCCAAGCACATCGCCAAGAGGACCATGTCCATCGTGTGGCAAAACATCGTGTTCGCGCTGGGCGTAAAGTTCGCCGTGCTCATCTTGGCCGCCTTCGGCATCGCCAACATGTGGATGGCCGTCTTCGCCGACGTGGGCGTAGCAGTCATCGCCATCCTCAACGCCATGCGCGCCATGAAAGCCCCCAAGTAGCAAACCGGAACGAGACAGAGGGACACCCCTAATGTCTCATTCTCCCAAGTAGTCAGTACCGCAACCAAACGACAACAGCTAACTTGATTCGACCTTCATCAGAAAACTTGCGGCTATGCTAAATCCACAAGCCGACACAAGCGGACGGCTTGCCATCACGGTCCGCAGGCTTAGCCGCATTAACAAGAAGCAATGGAGGTTGTTATGAAAGACGCCAGAACAGAACTGAAAGACAGCGTTGTCGTACTCGACAGCTTTAACCCGAAGGCCTACGAGAACGCCGAGCCTCCCCTGGTTTCCATCTACCTCCCCATCCACCGCACCCAGCGCGAAGACCGCCGCGACGAATGGGACATGATTGAGTTCAAGGATCTGAAGGAAGAGGCGGAGCGCACGCTGCGCGAGAAATTCCCGAAGGAAGAGGACTGGGCCGGCATTGCCGAGCGCCTGGACTATCTGTTGAAGAAGGAAGACCTGCCGCTGTGGATGAACGCCGGCAAGAGCCTTGGCATGTTCATCACCAACACGAACGTCTACGCCTTCAACCTGGACTTCGATGTGAAGCCCGCCGTCATGGTGAGCGACACCTTCTACGTAAAGCCGCTGCTGCGCAACTGGCAGTACGGCACCAAGTACTACATCCTTGAGCTGGGCAACGACCGCTTCAGCTGGGTAAAGGGCGACCGCAACGGCGTGAAGCGCCAGCAGCTGCCCAAGGAAGTGCACGACTACTTCTCCGAAATCTTCGCCGACTCCGACGAGACTGCCGCCGATGCCCGCAAGGACGAAGAGGGCGCGCTCGACTTCGTGTCGCTCGAGGGCCACATGTCCCCCTACCACGACCGCAAGTCCCGCAAGGAAGTGTCGAAGGAAGAGTTCGAGCAGTTCGCCCGCTACGTCAACAAGGCCGTCGACGACTACCTGGTGGACAAGGACACCACGCCCATCATCCTGTGCTGCGCACCCGAGCACGTGAACTTCTTCCGCAAGATCACCACGCTGCGCCATCTGCTGCCCGTGGGGATCGAGAAAGACCCGGCCGGTCTGGACGGCAAGACGTTGCTGGAAGATGCGCTGACCATCATGGACGCCCAGCGCGAGGCGAACGTGAAGCAGGTTCTGGAGCAGTACGCCTACGACGCGTCCAAGGACAAGGCCACCGACGACTATAACGCCATCGCCCTGGCGCTGCTGGAGCGCAAGGTTGGCGTGCTTCTGGTGCAGGAAGGGAAGGACATCCCCGGCACCTACGATCCGAAGACCGGCGAAATGTTCTTCGATCCGGCAGGCGACCCCAAGGACGACCTGAACGAAGACCCCGCCAGCCCGGACCTGGTAGACGCCTTCGCGCAAGCAGCGCTGGCCCAGGACGCCCACATCTACGTCCTCCCGAAGGAGCAAATGCCCGTAAACCGCGGAGTAGCCGCAATCTACCGCTTCTAACCAACAGCGTTACCCCAAAGGGCCCTTCGGGGCCCTTTTTCGTACTCGCTCTTCATTGTCATCCTGAGCGGAGGCCGAAGGCCGTAGTCGAAGGATCTCCCCAAGCGCAACGATCTCTGGGGTCGCCAAGATCCTTCGACTCCGCGCTTCGCGCTCCGCTCAGGATGACAACAGAAAAGACATCCTACCCCGCTCCCCCGCGATGAGCGACAGCAACAAAAAAAGAACCCCGCCGTGGCGGGGTTCTTTTCATCTCTCGGAAAAGAGAAGTTACTTCAGGGTCACAGCAGCGCCGGCCTCTTCCAGCTTGCCCTTGATCTCCTCGGCCTTCTCCTTGTTGACGCCCTCGGCCACAGCCTTGGGAGCGCCCTCGACCACTTCCTTGGCCTCCTTCAGGCCCAGGCCGGTGATCTCACGGACAACCTTGATGACAGCGATCTTGTTGTCGCCGAAGCCCTCGAGCACCACGTCGAAGTCGGTCTTCTCCTCGGCAGCAGCGCCACCCTCAGCCGGAGCAGCCACGGCCACAGCAGCCGGAGCAGCGGCGGACACGCCAAAGGTCTCCTCGATGTCCTTCACCAGCTCGGAAGCCTCGAGCAGGGTCATCTCCTTAAGAGCCTCAATGATCTCTTCGCGAGTAACAGCCATGTTAGTTTCCTTTCAAAGGGCCCTGCGGCTTTATGCAGGGCAAATGTTCAATGTCTTTAGGCGGCCCACTTTAGGCAGCCCGGTTCGCCACCCTTAGGCAGCTTTTTGGTCGGCCACCTGTTGGATGGCGCGGGCCAGGCCGCTGGGCACGCCGTTGACAGTAACGGCAAGACCGCGAGCCACACCAGCGATAGCGCCGGCGATCTGAGCCATGAGCTGTTCGCGGGACGGCAGGGAAGCGATGGCCTCCACGTCGGCGGCAGAAAGCGCCTTGCCCTCCATCAAACCACCCTTGAGCTCCAGGTTCGGGTTCGTCTTGGCGTACTCCTTCACCGCCTTGGCGGCAGCAGCAACGTCCTCACCGGCGAATACGAAGGCGCTGGGGCCCTGCAGCAGGTCGTCGAGGGTAGGCTGGTCGGCCTCCTTCAGCGCCAGGTGCACCAGGGTGTTCTTATAAACCTTCATGGAAGAGCCGGTTTCGCGAATGACCTTGCGGAGCTCCTGAATCTCCTTCACCGTCAGGCCGCGGTAGTCCACCACCCAAACAGCGCTGCAAGAATCCAGGTCGGTCTTGATGTTTGCGAGCATCTCTTTGTTCGAAGCATTTGGCATGAGCTATGTTCACCTCCTTTTCCTCAAGTCGCGTTCCGCCCCTAATAGGGTGGGCCGCCACTCGGGAAAAGAAACGGCCCCCGCCCAGAAGACGGAGGCCGTAGAAATTCACGGGTGCGAATTCATCTACCACCTCGGCGGGCCGCTTGCGCGATTAAACCTTACCGGTGCCTGCTGTCTTAAGTAGCGGAACTATATGTTTTCCAACGCTGCCCTTTCAAGCAGCCTGTCTATTATGAACCGAGATCAGATTCTGTCAAGCGTCCTGCAGAGATTCTCTTCATTTGTCATCCTGAGCGGAGCGCGAAGCAGCCCACCCCTTTGTCATCCTGAGCGGAGCGCGCAGCGCGCAGTCGAAGGATCTCACCCAGCCGCGGAGATCCTTCGACTCCGGCCTTGCGGCCTACGCTCAGGATGACAACGGGGCAGACGTGGGTTACTGGCCAAGGATTTTGCGAATTACCCAGCTGGCGAGCATTTGGCCCATGATGGGCGGGAAGTAGGACATGGTGCCCAGCTCGCTTCGCCCCTCCCCTTCTGTGCGCGCCACCGGAGTGGGCGGCTCATCGGAATAGAGTACCTCCAGCTGCTCAATGCCCGCTTGTCGCGCCAGCTTGCGAAAGGAACGCGCCAGCGGGTCGACCTTTGTCTGATAAATGTCAGCGAAGCGAAGCGTGGTGGGGTCCTGCTTGTTGGCGCCTCCCATGCTTGCCACCTCGGGGATGTCCGCCTGCTGGCAATGCTGCGCGAGCGCAATCTTGGCGGAAACCGTGTCGATGGCGTCCACCACATAATCCGGCCGAGATACCGCTGCGAACAGACCCGGCACATCTTCCGGAAGCAGAAACGCATCGACGGTTTCCACGCACGCCTGCGGGTTGATGTCGGCCGTCATCGCCCGCATCACGTCCACCTTCCGCTGGCCCACCGTGCTTTGGAAGGCGAGCGCTTGACGGTTGATGTTGCTGGGGGCCACCGCATCGCCATCCACGAAGATAAGGCGCCCCACCCCGCCGCGCACAAGGGCCTCGGCACAGCTGGAGCCCACGCCGCCAATACCCACCACCATCACGCAAGCGTTCTGGAGTCGGGCCAGGCCTTCGTCCCCCAGCAACCGCCGCAAACGCGTGAACTGGTTCTCTTCCTCCATCGTGCGTCCTTTCCTGAACTAACGGCCCTATTGGGCGTCTTCCCGCGCCATGGCCCGCGCGTAGATGACAGCGCACACCACGCCCAAAAGCACCACGGCAAGTGCCGCCGCCATGGCCCAGGCGAACCCGGCGCTCGACGCCGCGCCGGCACTGGCACCTGCCGCTGCTGCCCGGGCAGATCCAGCGCTCATGAGTCCCACGAACGCTGCCGGCCCCAAGCAGGCGGAAAGCTGCAGCGACACCGACATCAACGTCACTCCGTGCGCGTTCAGTGAAGGGGGCAGCCGTCGCAGCCCGGCCGTTTGCGCAGGTGAGAGCACCATACCGGTACCCAGATATCCCAGCAGCACGCCGGCCACCACCGCAACGAAGCAGTCGAAAGCGCCGCCCGCCATGGCCGTGGCGAACCCCACGGCGGCAATGGCCAAACCGGCTGGTAGCAGCGGCCACTCCCCACGACGGTCCAGCACGCGACCGCACAGAAGCGCCGCCGTCGCATTGGCCAGCACGGGCACCACCATCAGCAGACCCGCCACCGAGGCCTCAAGTCCCGCTGCTTCTTCGAAGTACAGCGGCGCCAACACGCTCAAAGAGAAGTAGGTCATCATGGTCACCACAACCACGATGGCAGCCGGCCAAAACGAGCGGAACGAAAAGGGCGCCATGGACACGAGCGGCTCTGCCAGCCGCTTCTGCCGCCAGGCGAACCCGCCCAAAAGCGCCACCGCGCCGACCATTTCCGCCACGCCGACCAAGGGGCGAAGCGCAATATCCGCCAAGCCCATCGAGAGCAGCGTCACACCGCCCGCCACCAGCAGTACCGAGACCAGGTCAAACGCGGCTGCTGTCGGCGCCTTGAAATTCCGCACCACCGCCGCTCCCGCGGCCATCAGCACCAGCCCTGCCACCAGCGGCACCACGAACACGCTGCGCCAGCCAAACCAGCTCACCAGAAAACCGGTGATCACCGGCGCCGTCGCCGGCCCCACCGTGATCATGCTGCCGCCGATGGACAGGTAGGTGCCCAGCCGTCCGTGCGGCACGCGGTCCACAATCACGTTCATCATCAAGGGAATGAGCACGCCGGTGCCCATCGCCTGCACCAGCCGCGCCAGCAGCAGCACCACAAAGCTGGGCGCCAAAAGGCCGCCCACAGAGCCCACCACGTTCAGCAGCGTCGCCGCCAAGAATAGCCGCCGCAGCGAGAACCGTCGGTACAAGAAGGCCATGCAGGCCACCACTACCGCTACGGCAATCATGTAGCCGGTCACCAGCCACTGGGCCGTGATGGCGGTCACGGCGAAGGAGTCCATCACGGACACAAGCGCCATGTTCATCAAGTTCTCGTTGAAGCCCGCCAGAAAACCGCAGCTGTACAGCACGGCCAGCAGCGGCTTCAGCGACCGCATATTCTCTTGTTCCTGTTCGTTGTCCCTGGTCATGGTCAGTCTCGCCTAATCGCACGAACGCCGGCACCCGCAAGGGGCGCCGGCGCTGTTCCATTTATTGATCCGTTGCGCCCTATGCGGCCGGCTTCGTGTCCTCACCCGCAGCCACGTCCTCGGTGGTCTGAGCGCCCGTGCCCTCCGCGGGTACCACGTCGTCCTGCGGCTCGCCAGAGGCGTTCTCATCCCCCGTCGCCGCCGCACCGTCGGCCTTCGCCGCGCCGTCGGCCCCCAGAATCTCGTAGGCGGGGCTCACGCTCGAGCCAGCTGCCTCCACATAGGTGAAGTTGATGGTATCGCCCACCTTGTAGCCCACAATGTCCAAAAGGCCCGGCAGCGCGAAGTCGAAGATGTTGCCGTCTTCGTCCTCCAGCGTCACGTAGAAGTGGGTGTTCCCCTCAATGACCGCCTGGTTCATGGAGCGGATGGTACCCGTCACCGTCACCACGTCGGTAGCGCCGTCCGCACTCTCCGTCACCACGCCGTTAGTGGCCAACAGCGCCTCATAGGCCTTCTGAGTGTCCGCCACCGTGTCGCCCACCGCCACGTTCTGGTAGCGCTGGATGTCGATCATGGCGAACTTCTTCACCAGGCCCGCGCCGTCCTTCAACGCCATGAAATAGGTGGGCTGGTTGGACACGTTGATGAGCAGCGGAAAGGTGGAGGTGTAGCGCAGGTTCTGCACCTGGCCCTCGGCCGACTGCATGGCGGAGTCTTCCGTCGCACCCGCCACGCTGTAGAAGTGCGACTCCTGGGTGCGCTGATTCACCAGCACGAAGCCTACGATGGAGTTGTCAGCGGTAGCGGAGGTGACGCCGGTGTACACCCACACGTCGTCGTCCTTGGCAATGTAGTTGTAGCCCACCGAACCGTCAGTGCCGGGGGTCGTGCGCACCACGCCCTCCTGGCCCAGGAACGAGTTCAGCCAGCCGTTATGGTAGGCGCCGTACCAGTTGTACTGCTGGATGAGCAGCTCGGCCGGGAACACACGGTCCACCCACTGCGGGCAGTCTTCCACCGCCAGGTCCTGGCACTCGCCTGTCGTGGCATCGCACAGCACCACGCGGCTCACAGTTTCGCCGCCGAACAGGCCAATGGTGTAGTCCAGCACGGGGCAGATCCACCAGGGGTGCCCGTCTTCGTCAATCTCGAAGGACTTCTCACCGAAGATATAGAAGGGGTAGCTCAGCTGCACGTGGCGGTCGATGTTGCGCACGAGCGGCTCAGAAGTCGAGTAGTGGATGGGGCTGTCCCCCAGGCGCACAATTTCCGCATCCTGCGTGGTCATATTCACCAGCGCGTACGCAGGAATGCCCGCCTCGCGGTTGGTGAACCACTTGAACAGGTCGGCGTAACCCAGCGGGCTCACGCGCACCGGCGTGCCCTGGTAGTTGATCTGGGAATACAGCGGCGACACCTCGAATTGGGACACATATTCCGGAATAGAGCCCATCTCGCGATTACCCAGCAGAATGGCAGAATCGCGGTCGATCACGGGAATTTCGGAGTAGTTCACTTCCTTGATGTCCTGAGCGAAGTCCATGTCATCCGTGTCGAGCAGGTTGGAATAGCGCTCCGCGTTGCCAGGAATGATGGCAAAGGAGAGCAGACCGCCAATGACGCCGATCACCGCCACCGCAACGGGGATGAAGGAGAGCACCTTGAAGCGCTTCGACTTGCCCGCATCGCGCGTGAACTTATCGTTGCCGGTCTTGTAGGTGCGCGACCGGGCACTGAAGAACAGGAAGGTAGGCAGCAGAATAACGATGGCCACGAACATCCAGGTATCGAAGCTGTGGATGTTAATAGGCGGATGGAACCACCAGTAGCACGCGGCCAGCAGCAACACGATAACGATGGCGCCAATGATGACGGTCTTCTTGGAAAGCGGCCCCATCTTGTCGAAGAAGTCCATGTTGAAGTCGATGGGCGTGCCGCCATGGCCCCCAGCGCCACCGCGCCCGCCGCGCCCCGTGCCAGCAGCCGAGCCCGCGCCGGAGCCTGCGCTCCCCGCAGCGCCCGTCGCACCAGCGCCCGAGCCTGCGCCAGCACCGGCGCCCGAGCCAGAGCCAGGCACCTCGTCCGCAGGTCCTCCCTTGCCGCTGAAATCAGGCTCAATGCCCGACATGCGCAGCGCCTCCAACAATTGCTCGAAACCAGATCCGGCCATACGCTTCTCCTTAAGTTCTGTGCATGATTGCTTTTGCAAATTAACCCATAACTATACAAAACGGCTCTTCCGTCACAGAAACGAAAGAGCCGTCTACATGCAATCCCCGCGAATACGAGTCTGTTTACGCCTGAGTCAAATCCCGCAGAACGTACTGCAGGATACCGCCGTTCTCGTAATAACGTCCCTCAGTAGGGGTATCGATACGCACCACTGCCTTGAAGTCCACCGAACTGCCGTCTTGCCTCGTGGCGGTCACCGTAACTACCGCCGGCTCCGGCAACCCCTTCGAGAAGTCGATCGGGGCAACGGAGATGCGCTCAGAGCCGTCCAGCCCCAGCGTGTCGGCGTTCTCCCCTTCCACGAACTGCAGCGGCAGAATGCCCATGCCAATGAGGTTGGAGCGATGAATGCGCTCGAAGCTCTCGGCAATGGCGGCGCGAACGCCCTGCAGCAGCGGGCCTTTGGCAGCCCAGTCGCGGGAAGAGCCGCTGCCGTACATCTTGCCCGCCAGCACCACGGCCGGCGCACCTGCCTCCTGGTAGCTCACCGCAGCGTCGTACACGGGAACAATCTCACCGGTAATCTGGTCGCGGGTCCAGCCGCCGCGCTTGCCATCCGCCAGCTTGTTCTGCAGCTTCACATTGGCGAAGGTGCCGCGCATCATCACCTCATGGTTGCCACGGCGGGCGCCATAGGTGTTGAATTCCGCCGGCTCCACGCCATGCTCTTCCAAGTAGCGGGCTGCGGGCGACTCCAGCGCAATAGAGCCGGCCGGGGAAATATGGTCGGTGGTGATGAAGTCGCCAAAGTTGCCCAGCACGTAGGCGTCCGTCACCGCTTCCGGCGCGGTCACCGCCAGCTGCATGCCCTCGAAATACGGGGGTCGGCGCACGTAGGTTGAGGTTTCGTCCCAAGCAAACACATCGCTCGGCTCAGCCCCAAGCGCCTTCCAGGCAGCATCGCCTTCGAACACGTCCGCCGCGCCCTGCTCGTACAAATCCGGCGTCACCAGCTCTTCCACCAGGGCAGCAATCTCTTCGTTGCTCGGCGCAATGTCGGCATAGAAAACGGGGTTGCCCTCCGCGTCTACTCCCAGCGGATCCTTCGCCAGATCGATATCCATGGTGCCGGCAATGGCGTAGGCAATCACGTTGGCAGGCGCCGTCAAGTAGTTCTGGGAAACGTCCGGCGAGATGCGCCCCTCGAAGTTGCGGTTGCCGGAAAGCACCGACGCCAGCTCAATCTCATCCGCCACCGCGTGCATCTCGGCGCTCAGGGGGCCGGAATTTCCGATGCAGCTCATGCAACCGAAACCGCAGGTGTAAAAGCCCAGCTGCTGCAGCGAATCCAACAGGCCGGCGCGCTCAAGCAGAAGCTCGGTGGCGCGGCTGCCAGGGGCCAGAATGGTCTTCACCCAAGGCTTGGGGGCCAGCCCCTTCGCCGCCGCGTTGCGGGCCATAAGGCCCGTGGCCAGCATCATGGCCTGGTCGGTTGCAGTGGTGCAGCTCGTGACCGCCGCAATGGCCACCGCCCCGTGGGTCAGCTGATGCTCCGCGCCGCCCGCATTCACCGTCACCGTCTTCGGCTCCAGCCCGCGCTCGGCGCAAATCTCGCGGAAACGCGCGCCCGCCTGCATCAGCGGAATGCGGTCATGGGGCCGCGACGGACCGGCCATCGACGGCTGCACCGTAGACAGGTCAAGCGAGATCACTTCCGCATACACGCGATTACCGCTCGTGCCGTCATTCCAGAAACCCTGCGCCTTCGCATAGGCCTCCACCAGCGCCACCTGCTCGGCAGTGCGACCGGTAAGCGCCAGGTAATCGAGCGTCTTCTGATCCACCGGGAACAGCGTGCAGGTGCTGCCGTACTCCGGCGTCATGTTGGAGATGCACGCGCGCTGGGTAGCGGAAAGCGCCGCCACACCGGGACCAAAGCACTCCACGAAGCAGCCCACCACGCCACGGGCACGCAGCATCTGGGCGAAGGTGAGCGAAACGTCCATGGCGGAAACGCCCTCGGTCAGTTGGCCGGTCAGCTCAACGCCAATCACGCGGGGCACGAGCGTAGTGATGGGCTGGCCGAGTGCCGCCGCCTCCGCTTCGATGCCGCCCACGCCCCAACCCAGAACGCCGATGCCGTTCACGGTGGGGGTATGGCTGTCGGTGCCCACCACGGTGTCGAAGTACACCACGGGGTTTCCGTCCGCATCCGTCTGCCCCTTAGAGGAGCGCATCACCACCGGCGCGAACTTCTCGATGTTCAGCTGGTGGCAAATACCCTGCCCCGGCGGCACGATGCGCACGTTTTCGAAGGACTCCTGGGCCCATTTCAGGAACTCGTAGCGCTCGTGGTTGCGGCCGTACTCCAGCTTCATGTTGGCGTCCATGCAGCCGGCACAACCGGCCTCGTCGGCAATCACCGAATGGTCGATCACCAAATCGCAGGGAATCTGCGGGTTGATCTTCGCCGGGTCTCCCCCCAGCTCGGCGCAGGCCTCGCGCATAACGGCGAAGTCCACGAACACCGGCACACCGGTGAAGTCCTGGAACAGCACGCGGGCCGGAGAGAACTCCACCTCTTCGCCCACCGTTCCGGCCAGGCCGGCTTCCACTACGCGTGCCGCCAGCGCCGCGGCCGCTTCCTCGTCGCCCGCATTGCGCAGCACATTCTCCAGCAGCACTTTCAGCGCGAAGGGCAGTTTGTCGGCCCCCTCCACTGCAGAAATATCGTAGTAGGCGAAGCGCGCGCCGTCCGCCTCTAGAGAGCTTAAGGTCTTCAGATTCGTCACAATCAACCTCTATTCCATAGCCTTGATGAGCGCTTGAGTGAACTCAGTACAGGTAGCGGGTGCCGCCGACGAGCCGGTGGCACGGCGGATGTCCCCGGTCAGGCACGTGCCTTCCGCGTACACGGCGCGCACGGCCGCGCGGATGCGCTCGGCCGCCTCCAGCTCGCCCAAATGATCGAGCATCATAGCTGCAGACAGAATCTCGGCCGTGGGATTCGCCAGGTTCTTGCCGGCAATGTCGGGCGCCGAACCGTGCACCGCCTCGAACACCGCGTAATCCTTGCCGATGTTGGCGCCGGGGGCGATGCCCAAACCGCCCACCAGACCCGCCGCCAAGTCGGAGGCAATGTCGCCGTACAGGTTCGGGAACACCATCACATCGAACTGCGAGGGGTCCTGCACCAAGCACATGCAGCAGGCATCGATAATCTTATCGTCAAAGGCCACGCGCCCCTCGAAATCTTCCGCCACCTCGCGCGCGCACTTCAAGAACAGCCCGTCGGAGTGCTTCATGATGTTCGCCTTGTGCACCGCGGTCACCTTCTTCCGACCATGCTTCACCGCATAGTCGAAAGCGAACTCCACGATGCGCTTCGAGCCGGTAATGGAAATGGGCTTGATGGAAATGCCGGAATCCGGGCGGATGATACCCGCGCCGGACTCGTCCACGAACTTGATGAGCTCGCGTGCTGCTTCCGATCCCTCTTCGAACTCGATGCCGGCGTACAGGTCTTCGCTGTTCTCGCGCACAATGATCAAGTCCACGTCGTCATAGCGACCGCCCGCACCGGGAATGGACATCACCGGGCGCAGGTTCACATACAGGTCAAGCGCCTGGCGAAGCGCCACGTTCACGCTGCGGAAGCCCGTTCCCACCGGTGTGGTGATGGGGCCCTTGATGGCCACCTTGTTGCGGCGCACCGCCTCCACCGTCGACTCCGGCAGTGGCGTGCCGTACTCTTCCATGCAAGCAGCGCCGGCCGGCACCACTTCCCACTCGATGGGAGCGCCGCTCGCCGCAACTACCTCCTGCATGGCGGCCGACGTCTCCAGCCCAATGCCATCGCCAGGAATCAGCGTCACCAAATGCGTCATTCTATCCTCCAAACCGTGAATTCAAACAGGGCTATAAAAACGCAATGGCGCTGATGAGAGCGCCATTGCAAGAGTTGTTTGCCAGCCTTATGAGACGTTTTCCACAATGGCAGCAGCTTTGCGCTGCAACGCCCCCTTGCTGTTGGTAGCATCGAAGGTCATGCGATCCTTCAGCGCCGCCTTCACTTCCGGCGCCAGCTTTCCTTCCGAGAAGCCCACGACAGCCGTCAGCATATCCTGGAATTCCAGGTCGCCGTGATAGCACTGAATGGCCTCGTCGATCATCGGCCACACTTTTTCGGAACGCTTCTCGGTGGTGGCTCCCAGCTTGCACATGAAGCGCATGGCCGCCAGACGGGCAGGGCCGCTATCCTCGTCAAACAGGGCAGCATCGGCTTCCGGCACGCCCTTCTCGCAGATGCGCGCTTCCAGCGGAACCAGCTCGGTCAGCGCGTCGAGCACTTCCCAACGCGTCTGTCCCTCGGGCACGTTTAGCGCTTCCACGAATTGGTCGGCGTAGTCACGCAGCAGATCGGGATCCTTCTTCGCCACCACGGCCAAAACACTGGCCGCCTTCTGGCGCTCGCGGCGAGAACCGCCGGTCATGGCCTCTACCAGCTCGGACACAAGTTCCGGGGATTCCAGGGCCTCATCGGCCTTTTCAAGGATAGCTTCAGGCTTTGCCACCGCTCTCCCACCGCCTTTCAAGCAGATTTTCTCCACTTGTAATTATAAAGAGAAACGGAAGCCCCTGAAAAACCCCTTCGGCGGATGGAGAAACGCAGGGGCAGCAAAACCAAGGCGCAAGAACGAACGCATCTTCGCAAATAGCAAGAATAGTAACTTTAGCAGAAATAGCAGGAATAGTAAGGCCGGCCTCAGTGGGCCGGCCTTGCAGCATGAAGCGGAGAACCGCGCTTATTTCTTCGGCAGCAGTTTGCTACTCATAACCATGAAGGCAAGCACTCCCAGGGCCACTACCGCCAGCACCACCATTACTTCAATAGCGGTGGGAGCATAGGTGCCCAGTGTCGTCCAAATGGAGCCCTGCTGAGCAATCACGTTCGCATTCCCTAACGTAATGCCGCCAGCGCCGAAAATGTTCGGTTCCACAAAGCTGGTGAACAGCAGCCACACGCGCTTGCATAGCACACCCAAGATCACCAAAACGCAGGACAGCCCCACCAGGCCGTAGCTGTTGCGGCGCTTCGCCGAAGCCAGCACCAGGAAAGGCACCAGCAAACCGCCCACAATTTCGAACCAGAAGTACGGGGCGGTCACGCCACTAGTCATGATGGCAAGCGCTTCGGCACCAGAAGCGGCCGGATAGGCCATGGTCAGCACTTCGCAGCCGATGAAGAAGGCGTCCACGCAGATGAAGGTGGCCAGCAGGCGCGCCAGCTTCGCAATCAGCTCGTGGCCGGTCTCCAGCTTTCCTGCCTTCTCCAGCGCAAGCAGCGCAACGATCATCAGGGCCAGGCCGCTGTCCAGCGCCGACGCCACGAAGATGGGGGCCATGATGGCGCTGTACCATTCGCGAGCAATCTGCAAGCCGAAGATCCATGCGGTCACGCTGTGCACCAGAATGGCCACCGGCAGCGCCACATAGGACAGCTTGCGCACTTTCGCCTCGTCGCCCTTTTTCATCCACACCAGGTCCAGGATGTTGATCACCAGGTAAATGGTGATCACGCACATGTCCCACAAAAGCACCGAGGAAACATTAGGGCTCACCAGCATCTGCCACACCCGTTGAATGCCGCCCAAGTCGATGAGCACGAACATGCCGGCGCAGCAAATGCACACCGTGGAGGTAATGACCGCCGGCAGGGCCACCTTCTTGAAGCTCTCGATGCCGAACACATGGGCGGAGCTGGCCACAATAAGGCCACCGGCAGAAAGCCCCACAAAGAACATGAACATGGTAATGTACAGACCCCAAGAGGTGGCATTATTCATGCCGGTCACCGCCAGGCCGCCCATCTGCTGGTATACCCAGCACCCGAAACCTGCCAGTACAATGGCGCCCAAAACGCCGTAAGTGATACGAGTTTGCGTAGCGTTCATGAGCAACCTCCTAGTTGAAATAGTGAACTTTGGGGCGGGTGCCCTTGTCTTCCAGCAGTACGTAAGCGGCGTGATCGCGAATGGCCTTCGAAATCTCCGACTCCGGGTCATCAAGGTCGCCGAAGATGCGGGCGTCGCCGGGGCAGCACACCACGCACTGCGGCTCCAGCCCTTCATCGGTGCGCTCCTTGCAGAGCGTGCACTTCTCCATCACGCCCTTGCCGCGAGCCGGCACCCGAGCATCACCGTAATTGAAGCCTGTCGAGCGCACCGGCTCATTCCAATTGAACACGCGGGCATTGTAGGGGCACGCCGCCATGCACATGCGGCATCCGATGCACTTGTCATAGTCGATTTCCACGCGGCCCTTGTCGTCGGTATACGTAGCGCCGGTGGGGCACACGCGCTGACAGGCGGGATTGTCGCAATGCTGGCAGGCAACGGGAAGGTAGCTGCGGGACAGGTTGGGGTACACGCCTTCCGCATCGTCGTAATGATCCACGTTTTCCGTCAGCACACGGTTCCACAGCATACCGTCCGGCACGTTATTCTGCATTTTGCATGCCAGCGAGCAGGTGGTGCAGCCAATGCAGCGATGCTTGTTAATGGCAATGGCAAGACGAGTCATGTTACTCACCGGCCTTTCGAATCTCGACCAGAGTGTCATTGAAGGGAATCATGGGACCGAACATCATGGCATAACCGCGCTCGTTCAGCGTGTCATTGCAGACGCTCTGCATCAGGGTGCCGTCCAGGTACTGTCGATAGGTGCTTTCCGCCATGAATGCGCAATCGGGCTTCACGGAGTTGTTGATGCGCAGGGTGACCAGGAAGCTGCCGCGGTCGTTGAACACCTCCACCTTGTCCCCGTCCACAAGCCCCCGCGCCTCAGCATCTACCGGGTTCAGCTCGATATGGGGCTCGTACAGCTCTTGAATCCAGGAGGATCCGCCATAGGCCGAGTGAACGCGGAAGCGCGTGCGTGCCTGCAAGAACGTCAACGGGTACTTCTCCCGCAGCGGATTTTCGGCATAGGCCTCGTTCGGCTGCTCCCACGCAGGAAACGCCTGGCCGAACTGCAGCATGTTCTCGTAGTAGGGCTCTTGTTTGGTGGAAGGAGTGCCGTACACAAAGCCCACTTCAGGGCCAATCATGTCCTCTGCCCCAAGCAGCTTCAATGCACCGTTGGCCTCGGTCAGTTTCTCCAGCGTGAACCCAGCCATTTGAGGGTCATCCGTGGCCAAAAGCGCACGAGCAAACTCATCTCCATCGGCCGGGTAATACTGCCCGACTCCCATAGCCTCAGCGATGCCCTTTTCAACATAGAAGTCCGACTTTGCCTCAAACAGCGGTTCGAGAATTTTCTGGTTCTGAAGAATATGAGCATTGGCGCATTTGATACCGCCTACTTCATCGGAGCATTCGAACTTCGAGCAGACCGGCAACACCAGATCCACAAAATCCATTACCGAGCTTTTGTAGATGTCGGCCAGCGCCACGAAGTCGAGCGAGTCCAGCCACTCCAGGGTTACGTTCCAATTCGCCGACTTCTGCGTGGGAATGTCGCCGAAGAAGAGCGCCCCGTGGATATCCTTCGACTTGTGCACCACATCGTAGAAACCCATGGGTGACGGCGCCGGAGCCATGCCCTCGGGAAGGGCCCATGCTCCCAAATGGGCCTCATAGGGCGTCACATGGTAGCAGTAGATACCGCATCCAGTACCGCGTTTGCCGTAGTTTCCAGTGATAGAAGCGATGAGTGCATAGCAGTGACCAGCCACGTCGTTGTTGTAGAACTTGTCGATGCCGCCCACACCATTGCAGATGATCGAGGGGCCTTCGGCGTATTCTTCTGCCAACTGGGCGATGACATCAGCAGGAACGCCGGTCACTTTCTCGCCCCAAGCAAGCGGGTAGGCCGCCATTTCTTCGCGCAGACGCGAAAACTGGGTGGTGTACTCCACGCCATCTACCGTAAACGTGCCCTCCAGCACCGACGCTACGCCCTCATCGGTCACCAATCGAAGGCCGTTGGTGGCGGCATCCCACACGTAGGGCATCTTAGTCTGGGACGTCGCGCCCGTAACCTCATCTACCACTTCGCTCACCTGGCCGAAAATCTCACCAGTCTGGATGTTAATCAGGCTCGGCAACGCTGTGTGTGTCAGGATGTGTTCTTCGTCGTAAAGGCCGTTTTCAAGGATGTAGTTCGTCATAGTAAGGAACAGGGCAGGGTCGGTGCCTGCCGTGAGATTTACCCACTGATCTGCCTTCGAGGCGGTGACGGAAAAACGCGGATCAAGACAGATGAAGCGCGTACCCGCCTCCTGGGCCTCCAGCATGCCACGAGACCACATCATGCCCGTTTCAAGCACATTGCAATTAGCTAGAATTACCGTCTTCGCCTCAGGCCATCCCCACATAGTGTTGAGGGCGAACAGACCGGACCAGCCAAATGCTTGGGCCTGTCCGTTTCCTTGACCCAAATCGTAGCCATTCGCACCTCCAGCTTGAGCGCCCAAAATGGAAGCCAGCAGCGGCGTGAAGCGCTGCGAGGCCTCAGTGGAGTACTGAATCCACAATGACTCCGGTCCATATTTGTCGATGACTCTCTGCAGATTCTCGGCGATCATCGCGAAGGCCTCATCCCAGCTGATGCGCTCGAATTGGCCGCTACCGCGCTCGCCAGTGCGTTTCATGGGGTATTGGATGCGCGCCTCGCCATAGATGTTCTGAAGCTCGGAAATGCCCTTCATGCAAATGTTCTGGAACCGATAGTCGTCATTCGCACGCGGCTCGATCATCACCAGGTTGCCATCGCGCACCGTGCACTTCAGCATGCAATTGCACAGACAATGCTCGTTGTGATAGGTGTAGGCAACCCGCTCTTCCGCAGCCGCCTCGGCCTCCGTTGCCGCCAAGCTGCTGCCTAACGTGGCAACCCCGCCGGCGGTAGCCGCCCCCAATGCGCACGTCGCGGTCGCCTTCAAAAAGCTGCGACGCGAAAGCGGCTGATACGTCGAAATGCTGTTCGGCATAATGCCCCTCTTTCTTCTCCCAGGGCCCTCCTGCTTTGGCCCCTCTCTGAGAAAAATTCTACGAAGGCACCAGTTGCGCGCTCAATTGCCAGTTCTGTAGAATGGCGCTTATGCCACACATCTCAGAAACTGGTTATTTAAGGAGTGCGCATGCCGAACGATCCGACCGACCTGCGTGTCGCGAAAACCCGCGAGGCTATCGAGCGCGCCTTCGATGAGCTGATTCTGGAAAAGGACGCCGATCGCGTTACTGTGAAGGAGTTTGCAGAGCGCGCCCGTATCCACCGCAAAACGTTTTACCTGCATTTCGAATCAATCGAGGCGCTCTACGATTGGCGCATCAAACAGATAATGGACGAGTACTTCGCAAAACACGAAACAACGCCGCAAGTGGCACGCGACCTCGCTGGCCACGCAAAGCGCTTCTTTACCTACCTGGCCGCCCAGCCAGAAGTCACCGAGCGACTTGTGTGCCGCCCCGGTTCCTACGACTTCGGCAGTCGCCTCTACTACGACCAGATGATGCGCTACAAGAGCCTCGATCACGACCCCTTCGAATGGCTAGGGCAAGAAAAGGAAAACCTGGTGCTGAGATTTATCCGAGCAACAGCGCTGGACTTTTATCGCGGATGGGTCAAAGACGGAAAAGTGGTGCCTGTCGACGAAGCGGCCGATCTGCTGGCCCTCATCACTTGCGGCGGCGCCGAAGCCATCATGCACTAAGTCTCAAAACGCAAAAATGCCCCGACCCTGAACAGGGTCGGGGCTGAAAGAAAGCATCCCCTGCGAGCAGGACGCCCTATCCTCCCACGGACTGCACCGCAGTACTTTCGGCGAAGAGGGGCTTAACTGCCGAGTTCGGAATGGGATCGGGTGATCCCCCTCTCTATGGTCCCGCTCGCGGGAGATG
>JAAVZC010000005.1 GCA_022791455.1 Eggerthellaceae bacterium | reverse complement strand
GGTCACCCTGGCCGAGGGCGACACTATCGAGGTGTTCGGCGCCTAAAGCCGCCGGCATCATTGCCTGAAACGCCAAGCCCCCGCCTCCTCGTGAGGCGGGGGCTTTTTGCTGATCGTGCCTGTTGGGCCGCAAATGACCGGTTCTGCTTAACCTGTGCATCGGACAGGTCGTTAATTGGTCGCAAATGATCGGTTCAGCTTAATTCATCCGTTCATTCTCTGGAAAAGATGAAGTTTAAATAACGAAAACTATAGGTTCAGTGCATCTTGCAACATAAAAAGTTAGCAGAACCGTGAAAACGAGGCCATTTGACGCGTTGGGGGCTTGCCAACTCAGGTAAAACGACATTTTGGGGCCACATTAGTAGCCGCTCGCCTTCTTTGACGAGAAAAGCCCCGAGTCGCGAGGACTCGGGGCTTTGTGGGGGAGGGCTTGCTCGGGTTAGGCGAGGGCCATCATCACGAGCGTCTCAAGGGAGACGCCTTCCACCTCGGCGTTGGCGATAGCGCCGCCGCCGGGGACGTTGCTCGCGCAGGCGCAGGCCATCTGGTAGGAGACGGCGTCCTCGTCGGCCGCCATGTCGGCCACGGTAGCCTCGAAGGAGGCCTCGGGGCCCGTCACCTGGATGGCACTCGACACGGCTTCCACGCTGTAGGTGGGAAGCGCGGCGCACAGGGTGGCAGCCGCCTTGCTGAACACGCCGCTCAGATCCGCATTGGAGGTGACGGCGTCCTGGGTGAAGCTGAACGTGCCCTCGACGGCGCGCACGGCATCAACGACACCGGAAGCCTCGTCGGCAGCGGTAATGGGGGCCGCGTCCACGGGAGCGGCTACGGCCGGGGCAGCCACGGCCATGCCGGCGCCGCCCGAGATGAGGGCCACAGCGCTCATGACACCGCCCAGAGTCTTAACAGTTTGGGATTTCATAAGGTTCACCGGCCTTTCTTTATTCCTCGACGTTGACGAACAGGGTGACCGGCTTCTTCATCTGAACGCCGTTCACGTCGGTCGCCTGCAGCTTCACCTGGTACTTGCCAGCCTCCTGGGGCGTCCAATCCAGCGAGTAGGTCACCCACTGGAACGGGTCGAAGTCGGTGATCTGGTCGGCAATGGCGAAGTCCTGCCAGGTCTTGCCCATGTCGAAGCTCAGGTTCACGCTGGCCAGGTCGCCCACGACGCGGTTCCAGCTGTACACCGCACCGGTGAGATTGATGGTCTCGCCCACCTTGCAGGTGATGCCGTCCTCCTGGAACCACATACCGTTGATGGGGTAGCTCGGGGAGGGCTCTTCGGACTCGGCCATCATCGGGCCCTCGAAGTAGCTCTCGTCCTGGGTGAAGTCGATGGACTTGATGTGCTTCACCTGGCGGGCGCCCGGGTTGCCCAGGGTCACCAGCGTCATGGGGGCGCCGTCGTCATCGGTCAGGTCCTCGCCGTAGTACTTCAGGGCGATGTAGGCGTTCTCGGTGTAGGTGCTCGCCTCGAGGTTCATGGGCGGGAAGGCCATCCAGCCGTCGTAGGCTGTGGCGTTCACGGCGTTGACGCCGTCGGCCAGGCCGCCGCACTGCTCGATGAGGTAGGCCACCGACACGCCGCTCATGGGAATGTTCGACACGAGCGAGCCGCCGCGGCCGTTAGTGGCGCAGGCCAGGGCCATGGTGAACTCGGTCTGGGGCATGGCCTCAAGCTCGGCCTTGGTGAACGAGCGCGGGTTCTTCACGCCCGTGAGGCTCACGGTGTTCTGCTCGTCGCAGCAGGCCTCGAAGCTGAAGGGCTCGCCGTTCTTCTCGGTCACTTCCGGGCCCCAGTTGTTCACGATGAACACGTCGTCATGGTCGGTGACTGCCTGGTCGAGCTTCACGTCGATGGTGGGGTTGGAATCCTGGGACATGCCGTTCATGAAGCCGCCGAAGAAGCCGCGGGAATCGACCCAGTTCTGCTCCATCTCGTTGCCGTCGATGTTCGGGTAGCCGCCCAGCGCCGGGTCGTCGTAGATGTCGTCCCACAGCACGAGTTGGTAGTCGCCCTGGTTGCCGGCGGAATTCATGGCATGGCAGCTCCAGCAGTTGCCGTTGGCCTCTTGGAACACCTCACTGCCGTAGTGGCTCGCGTGGATGAGGTCGCCCAGGTACGGACCGGTCAATGCCGTGTGCCCGCGATGGCAGGGCTCGCAGTCCTGGTAGGTGAGGGCCTTGTCGTAGCCCACGTGGGTGAGGATGTGGTTGTAGCCGTCCTTCATGTTCATGACATCCCACAGATCCTCGTGGCATGCGTTGCAGCCGCGGTTGCCGGCGTTCAGCATGTCGGTCGTGCTGTAGGTGTCATTGAAGTTCCCCGCGTTCTTGTCGGTGAAGTCGGGGTACATCGACTCGATGGCCTCCGTCTCCTCCGTGGCTTCTTGGCTGCCGGTGTCGCTTAGCTGAGCCTTCGGCGCGCAGCCCCACAGGGCCAGCGACACGGCCAGCACGGCCGCCACCACGGCGACAGCCATAAGGAGCCGCGAGGTTCCCTTGCTTTCCATTGCCTTCATCCTTCTCTCCTTCCTTCTCTCTTTTCTCTTGCTTGCTCTCTCCCTTGGGCGCGCCGCCGGCAAGCAATCGGAGCGGCGTCCCTGTGCTTGGGACTTTAAAATGAGGGGGCCGAAGGCGAATCAGCAACGGTTATTGAGCTTCGAAATGCATCTCAACAACTCTTGTTGATTTCAAAGAAATACCCGATGATATGATGAAATAGGAGAGATGCGGGGACGCGCCCCATGCTGGGAGGCTTGCTAGGCAGGGCGTCCTGGGAAGATGGAGAAGGGGAGAGGCATGACGGAAACGACGGAGGAAAAGCAGAGTGCTTCAGCGTGGGTGGCGGAAAGCGCGCCGCCAGGCTATTGGTGGATGGTGGGCGCGCTTGTGGCCATGGCATCGGCCGCTATGCTGCTGCACGAATCGGCCAGCTGGGCGCTCGACCTGACCACATGGCTCGGGTCCGTCGTCAACATCCGCGCCTATTCCTGCGACGCTCATTCCCTGGGGCTCGTCTTCGGCTACGCCATCACCCAGGTAAACGGCAGCCGTTTTCGCCGCCTTATGGGCAACGGGCTTTTCTGGACCGTCTTCTTCGTGGTGCAGTTCGCCAACGTGCTGGCCTACTATGCCCTTATGGGTGCGGCGGGGCTCGAGATGCCCATTGTGTTCGTGCAGTTTGTCGGGGGCGCCTCGGGCGCGGCGTTCTTCGTGGCGGTAAGCCAGATTGCCTCGTCGGTTTCGCCACGGCTGTTCGTCACCACGGTGGTGGCTGTGGTGGCGCTTACTACGTTCGTCGTGCAGGGGCTCTTCAGCATGCTCGAGGCCACAGCGCCCCTGATGGCATCGGCGCTGCTGCATTTGGCCCTGGTGGCCGCGGCTGGTGCCTGCTTCTTGCGCGGGGCCTCGCCGCAGTCGTGTTTCCGCGAGGGCTACGGCACCGACCGCTTCGTGGCCATCCGCTCCCAGGAAGAGGGCCGGGTGGCTCCCTACATGCGGCTGTTTCTCATCGTGGGGGTCTATGCCGCCGTGTTCGGCTTCCTGCACGTCATTCCGCTCGCCCTGCCCCTGGGCGTGGTGGCGCGGGTGACCTCGTTTCTCGTGGGCGCCGTTATCGCCCTGGCGCTGTTCGCGGTCACGCTGCGCGGCGGCCGGAGCGCCGAGGTGTCGGTTATCTGGAACCGCTTCTACCGTTTTGTGTTCCCCATCGTGACCGTGGCGGCGCTTCTGGGGCCGCTGACCAACAGCACTGAGTTTCTGCCGGCGCTTATCCTGCAGGCCTGCGCGCTCTACTATTTCGACGCGCTGCTGGCCATGGCCTGCTACGTGATCAGCCGGGCCATCAACGCGGCTCCCTTCCAGGTGTTCGCCCGGGCGTTCCTCATCCGCTCCATCGGGTTCCTTCTGGGGAACATGGTGGGAAGCTTCGTCTATGAGCACGTGACGCTGGACACGGCCGCGTTCAGCGTCATCGGCGCGACGGTGTTCGTGCTTTTGTGCCTGGTTACCTTCAATATGAATTCCGAGCGCTATGCGAAGACGGTCTGGGGCCTTTTGCCCCACGAGGACCCGCGGGGCCGCTACGAGCGCGACCTCGACGAGCGCTGCGACAGCTTGGCAGCCCGCTGCGCGCTGACCGAGCGCGAAGCCGAGGTGCTGCACCTGCTCGCGCGCGGCAAACGCCCCAAGGAGATCAGCGACACCCTTGTGGTGTCCGTCGCCACGGTGCGCAGCCACGTGCACGCCATCTACACCAAGGCCGACGTCCACTCAGCCGAAGAACTCCAGCGCCTCATCAACGAATAGCTTCTGTCGCTGTTTAAAACCGTGTCTCATCGGTGTATCACGAGTGTCTCAAACGGTGTATCACTTTTGTATCAAAAGTATCTCATGATGCTATGAGCTGGGGAAATGAGTGTCTCACGAGTGTCTCACCGGTGTATCAAACCGTGTATCACCAGTGTCTCACGAGGGGAAGGGAACCTGCCGGCGGCGCTGAGGGGGCGGCGTTCTGCCGCTGGTTGTTGCGTGTGGGGTTGGCGGCGGGGGTGCCAACGGCCTGCGGCTTCGTGTATCGTAAGGCGCGAGAGAAAAATGCGCGGTGCGCGCAGGCAAGGCACGGGAGGCGCCATGGCGTTCGTGGAATTTCGCGAGGTGAGCAAGGTCTATCAGATGGGCGAGGTCCAGGTGGCCGCCGTCCGCGATATGAGCTTCGATATCGAGCAGGGCGAGTTCGTCGTCATCGTGGGGCCCTCGGGCGCCGGCAAGACGACGCTTCTGAACATGCTCGGCGGCATGGATTCGGCCACCTCGGGCACCATCCTGCTCGACGGCGCTCCGGTAAGCTCGTTCAACAAGCGCCAGCTCACGCAGTACCGCCGCCACGACATCGGCTTCGTCTTCCAGTTCTACAACCTGGTGCAGAACCTGACGGCCCGCGAGAACGTGGAGCTGGCAAGCCAGATTTGCAAGAACCCGCTCGATGCCGACGAGGTGCTGGCCGCCGTGGGCCTGGCCGAGCGCGTACGCAACTTCCCCGGGCAGCTCTCCGGCGGCGAGCAGCAGCGCGTAGCCATTGCCCGCGCCCTGGCGAAGAACCCGAAGCTGCTGCTGTGCGACGAGCCCACGGGCGCGCTCGATTACGAGACGGGCAAGGCCATTCTGAAGCTTCTGCAGGACACTTGCCGCGAGACGGGGCGCACCGTGGTCGTGGTCACCCACAACACGGCGTTCACTGCCATCGCGAACCGGGTCATCCACGTGCGTGAAGGCTCGGTGGCCGCGGTGGAGCTGAACGAGGCGCCGGCCTCGGCCGAGGTTCTGGAGTGGTAGTGTGAAGACGTTCAACAAGGACATCGTGCGGTCCATCTGCCATTCGCTCGGGCGCTTCATTGCCATTGCGGCCATTGTGGCGCTGGGCTGCGGCTTCTACGCGGGTTTGCGCATGACGGCGCCGGATATGAAGCTGGCCGCCGACGCCTACTACGACGGCACCGGCCTCATGGACATCCGCGTGGTGTCCACCCTGGGGCTTACCGACGACGATATTGCCGCCTTGCGCGAGGTGGACGGCGTGGAGGCCGTTATGGCGGCCTATTCCGCCGACGTGCTGGGCACGCTCGACGGCGAGCAGTACGTCATGCGCGTGCATTCCCTGAGCCCGGCTGCGGCTGCGAGCACCGCTGTAGACGACGCTACCATCGCCTCGGACGATGCGGACTACCTGAACCGGCTGGAGCTGGCCGAGGGGCGCTGGCCCGAGGCGCCCGGCGAGTGCGTTATCTTCAATGACCGCGTGATGGCCGGACCTTCCGAATTGGGCGACGTCATTACCGTCGACGGCTCGGTGGGGGAGGTGGAGGACACGCTGGCCCGCACGGAGTTCACCATCGTCGGGCGCGTGCACTCGCCGCTGTACGTGAGCTCCACGGCCATGGGCACCTCTACTATCGGCTCGGGCACCGTGCAGCAGTTCATGTACGTGCTGCCCGAGGATTTCAGCCCCGACCTGCCTTACGTTGAGGCGTACGTCACCGTGAAGGGTGCCGCCGACCTGCCTGCCGACTCTGATGCCTATGAGGCCCGCGTGGCCGAGGTGGTGGCTGCCATCGAGGCCATCGCCCCCGAGCGCGAGCAGGCCCGCGTGGCTGGCCTGCAGGCCGAGGCTCAGGCCGACCTGGACGAAGCCCGGGCCGAGTACGAGGAAGAGGAGGCCCGCGTGAAGGCGGAGCTCGCCGACGCGCGCGCCGAGCTGGATGCGGCCAAGGAGGAGCTCGACGAGGGGCAGCGCAAGCTCGATGCGGCCGCCACCACCCTGGCCGAGAGCGAGAAGAAAGTCAAGAACGGCGAGAAGGAGTACACCCAGGGCACCGATTCCCTGGAGAAGCGCGCAGCCGAGGCCGAGGCGCAGTTCGCCGAGGCCGAGTCGCAGATAGCGGCCAACGAGGCGAACCTGGCCGAGGCCCAGAAGGCGCTCCCGAATTTGCAGGCGGCCCTCGATCAGGTGAACGAGGCGCTGGCTACCCCCGGCCTTCCCGACGAGCAGAAGGCGCCCCTTGAGGCCCAGAAAACCGAGCTCGAGAAGAACATCGCCGACATCGAGACGGCGGCCACCGCGCTGGAGGCGGCCAAAGCGGCCCTGGCCGAGCAGCGGGCCGCCGCCGAGGCGCAGATGGCCGCGGCCCAGCAGCAGCTGGACTCCGGCAAGACCTCGATGGAGGAGGGCAAAAAGCAGCTGGAGGAGGGCAAGGCCTCCTACGAGGAATCCAAGGCGAAGCTGGAGGAGGCCCGCGCCGAATACGAGCAGGGCGTGGCCGACTACGACGCCGCCGCAGCCGAGGCCAACGAGAAGCTGGACGACGCCGAGCAGGAGCTTGCCGACGCCCAGGCCGAGATAAACGACATCGAGCCGCCCGATTGGCTCGTCATGGATCGCGCGAAGAACTTCGGCGTGGTCAGCTTCGAGAACGACGCCGACCGCATCGACGCCATCGCGTCGTTCTTCCCCTTCATCTTCTTCCTGGTGGCGGCGCTCGTGGCCCTGACCACCATGACCCGCATGGTCGAGGAAGAGCGCATGCTCATCGGCACCTTCAAGGCGCTGGGCTACTCGCGCGCCTGCATCACCTCGAAGTACCTCATCTACGCCGCCCTGGCCGCCGGCTTCGGCGCGGTGGCGGGCATCGCCGTGCTCTCGCAGGTGCTGCCCTGGGTCATCATGGAGGCATACTCCATCGTCTACTACGTGCCCCGCGGCCCCATGCCCATCGACTGGCCCATCGCGCTGGCGGCCGCCGGCCTCGGTGTGGGCATCACGCTTCTGGCCACCTGGGCCGCCGCCGGCGCCACCCTGCGCGAGACGCCCGCGGCCCTCATGCAGCCGCCCGCGCCCAAGGCTGGCAAGCGTATCCTGCTGGAGCGCACCGGTCCCTTGTGGCGCCACCTGTCCTTCTCGTGGAAGGTCACGTTCCGCAACATCTTCCGCTACAAGCGGCGCCTGATCATGACGACGGTGGGCATCGCCGGCTGCACGGCGCTGCTGCTGACGGGGCTCGGGCTGCAGAACTCCATCAACGACATCATCGACGTGCAGTACGGCGAGCTGGTGAACTACAACGTGGTCATTTCCGAGAAGGACGATGCCGCCGATGACGAGCGCGAGGCGGCCGGGGCCATCCTCGGCGATACGGGGCGCTTGCCGGTGGCCGTGCGCGCCACCGAGGCGTCCATGATCGCCCAGGGTGCTGACGGCACCGAGGCCATGACCACCATCGTGGCCCCCGACGATGCGCCGGCCTTCGAGGGGCTGTGGACCATGCGCACCCGCGAGGACCACGAGCCGGTGACCATCTCCGGCGAGGGGGCCGTCATCACCGAGAAGCTGGCGACGAAGCTGGGGCTTTCCGTGGGGCAGTCCATCGTGTTCGCCGAGCAGGACGATCTGGGCAACGCCACGGCCACGACCTATTCCGTGCCGGTGACGGGCATTATCGAGAACTACGTGGGCGACTATGCCTTCATGCTGCCCGACACCTACCGGCGCGTCTTCGGCGAGGAGCCCGATAATCTGACGGTGTACGCCCAGGCAAGCGACGACGCAGGCGAGCGGGCCGCGCTGTCCGAGGCGCTGCGGGCCACCGGCGGCGTAGACACTGTGGCCTTCAACGACGAGACCATCGACACCTACAAGCAGATGCTGAAGTCGGTGGACATGGTGGTTGTCGTGCTCGTGGTGGCTGCGGCGGCCCTGGCGTTCATCGTGCTGTACAACCTGACGAACATCAATATCACCGAGCGGGCGCGCGAGATTGCCACGCTGAAGGTGCTCGGGTTCACCCCGCACGAGGTGAACGCCTACATCTTCCGCGAGATCGTGCTGCTGACGATTATCGGCGCGGCGGTGGGGCTGGGGCTCGGCGTGGTGCTCGAGGGCTTCGTCGTGGTGACCGCCGAGGTGGACCAGGTGATGTTCGGGCGCACTATCCACGCCATGAGCTTCGCCGTGGCCTTCGCGCTCACGCTGGTGTTCACCGCCATCGTCATGCTCGTCATGCGCCCGAAGCTCGCCCATATCGACATGGTGGAGAGCCTGAAGTCCAACGAGTAGACCGGCCGTGGCGTAAGGGGATCTTTGCTCGAGGTGATAAAATGTCGGGAGGCGAGATAGGGGACGCTCGATGAGTGGTCCTCGCGCGTGTCAGCACGTGCGATTTCTCACGTGGCTTCGATGAGCGTTGTTGGGGGAGCAATGAATATCGATCAGATCGGCTATTTCCTGGACTTGGTGGTTACGCGTTCCATCAACCAGTCGGCAGCGCGCCTTTACCTGACGTCCCAGGGGGTCAGTAAGTCGCTGGCGCAATTGGAGAAGGAGATAGGCTTCGCGCTCTTTGTGAGAACGAGCAAGGGGCTGGAGCTCACCGAAGAGGGAACCCGCTTCGCGAGGTACGCCGAGGAGTTCTGGGGGTCTTATTGCGACTTCGAGGAGAAAGTGAGCCACATGGGCCGTTGTCTCGATCCCGACGGTGGCGAGGCGTTTAACATAGTGGCCGCTCCTCTTTTCTCGGTCTCCACCATCATGGCGCGGGCTTTGGCAGACTTGCGTGAGCTTAACGGCGACATGACCTTCGATATCGTTGAAGTCGGTGCCTTTGATATGGGCGCCTATGCGCAGGCGCTTCCCGAGGAACAGATCACAAGGACGGTATTCTTGTCTTCGGTGCCCGATTATCGGCCGGATCTTCTGGCATGGGATGAGCGCTTTAAGGTGGTTGAGCTGGGCGTGTTCCCTATGAAAGCCTGCGTGAGCGCGCTAAATCCGCTGGCTCGCCGCAAGAGCATCAGCTGCGAGGACCTGGCTCGCGAGATGCTCACCTGCTACAACGAGCCGGTTCTTCAAGATGTTCTTCACCATATGCTCGATGCGTACGGCGAGCCGAGGATCGCCTCTCGTACGAGCGGGGTTAACCAAGCCGCTTACCTTCCTGAGGCGGTGTTCATTACCGCGGGGCTTTCGCCTAATCTCCCCGGGGAGGGAGTAGTGGCGATGCCCATACGAGATGCGGTG
The DNA here is from genome assembly GCA_022791455.1 of Eggerthellaceae bacterium. Taxonomy (GTDB): domain Bacteria; phylum Actinomycetota; class Coriobacteriia; order Coriobacteriales; family Eggerthellaceae; genus Parvibacter. The sequence continues at coordinate 44,128 of JAAVZC010000005.1, read as the reverse complement.
AATATCCATTTAGTGGCCATTGCCTGCGATACCGAGGAGACGGCGCGGGTCATCGACGCGTTCGTTCGCGCTATTCGCTAGATTCCATTATTCTCCGCCAAGACGGTATCAACTTCTAGTTTGCCCGGAAGAACCGGTCGTTTATTCCACCTTACCTTCCAGCCTTCTATGCTCTGGGTGTGCGAGGAGCACAGAGAATCTTTTCCAGAGGAGAAGGAGGGAAGATGGAAGTGTTGACACAGAAAACCAGTCGACGGGGCTTCCTCAAGGGAACTGCCGCGCTTGCGGCCGCTGCGGCGCTGGGCGCCGGCGTGTCCTTGGCAGGGGAGAGCTCCTTGGCCCTGGCGGACGGGACGGTCCAAGAGGACAAGTGGGTCAAGGGATTCTGCGGCGGGTGCATTTTCACCAACTGCGGCATCGAGACCCACGTGGTGAACGGCGTGGCGGTGGAAGTGCGCGGCATGATGGAGCACCCCGCCAACAAGGGTACCATGTGCCCGCGCGGCGCGGCCCAGCTGATGACGCTGTACGACCCGTACCGCTGCAAGGTGCCGGTGAAGCGCACCAATCCGGAGAAGGGCCTGGACGTCGATCCCCAGTGGCAAGAGATTTCCATGGACGAGGCCAAGCAGCTGATCTTGGACAAGATGGACGAATGCTATGCGAAGGACCCGCGTCGCCATATGTTCGTCTACGGGTTCGGCGACTCGCTGCACGAGGACCCGTTCAAGAAGCTCTACAACTCCATTATGGGCACGCCGAACTATGCGATGACCTGCGGTCCTTTGTGCGAAGTGCATCACGCGCCCACCTTGTTCAACAACACCTTCATCGACCGCGTTGACGTGGGCCACTGCAACTACCTCATCGCGCTCGGCCGCAATATGGGCGGCACGGCTGCTTTCGCTTCCGGTCCGTCGCGCGCCATGGCCGACGCCTGGAAACGCGGCATGAAGACCGTCGTGGTGGACCCCCACTGCAACAGCGAGGCCTCCCACGGGGAATGGCTGCCTATCCGCCCCGGCTCCGACATGGCGTTCTGCATGGCCATGCTGAATGTGCTGCTGCACGAGCTGCGGGTGTGGGACGAGCCCTACCTCACCGAGCGCACCAACTTGCCCTACCTCATCCAGGAGGACCAGGACTACTACCGCAACCCCGAAACCGGCAAGCCCATGATGTGGGACGCCGCGGCCGGTGTGGCGAAGGACTACGACGCCGAGTTCGGCGAGATTGCCCTTGAGGGCCAGTTCACCGTGGACGGCACCCCGGTCGAGACGGCCTTCGAGAAGCTGAAGGCCTCCGTCAAGGACTCCACCCCCGAGTGGGCGGCCGAGAAGACCGGTATTTCCGCCGAGAACATCCGCCGGGTGACCACCGAGTTCGCCGAAGCGGCGCAGATTGGCTCCACCATCGTCATCGATGGCGTGGAGTTGCCCTATCGCCCCGTGTGCCTGGCCGTGGGCCGCGGCGCCGCCAACACCAACCAGGGACAGCGCACCTACATTGTGGGCGACACGGTGACCATGATCGTCGGCGCGCTGGGCGTTCCCGGTTCGGTCATCCATGTGGAGCACCCCAAGTTCGAGGTGGAAGACGGCGTCATCCTGCCGGAGAAGTTGACTCCCTACCTGGAGAAGTACGATGCCGGCTTTACCATCCCCATGAACGACATGACGGGCAAGCAGTTCGCGGCGCTGGCCCGCTTCCCCGTGCTGACCACCGCCATGGGCGCCATCGTTGATCCCGCGAAGTACTATGTGGACTACGACATCGACGTCATGTTCCCCATCGGATCGAACGGCTTCTTGGCCGACACCAATCGCGACATGTTCGTGCAGGCGTTCAAGAAGGTGCCCTTCACGTTCACTACCGGTCTGCTCATGGACGAATGCTCGCTGTTCTGTGATGTCATCCTGCCCGAGGCGGCGCCGATGGAGCGTACCCAGATCCATCCCATCGAAGAGATTATGACTGCCGGCCTGGACTCGCTGCGGGTACAAGGCGTGAACTTCAAGCACTCGCCTATCGAGCCGCTCTTCGAGACGGTGCAGTTCGATGAGTTCGTCATGGAGCTGGCCTACCATGTGGGCAACGGCGCCGCACTCAACATGGCCACCTCAGGGTTCTTCGGCATGATGGGGACCCCCTATCAGCTGGACCCGACGCAGGAATACACTTATGAGCAGGTGCTCGACAACTACCTGAAGGCCTATACCTCCACCCACGGCGCCGAGGAGCCCTACGGTGTCGACTACTTCAAGGAACACGGTTTCTGGGCCTATACCGCTGCTGTCGAGGACTGCTACGACTGGTGCATTCAGGGAGTGGGACGCCTGCCCGTGTACGACCAGCGCGACATGATCGTCGGCCGTCATCTGAAGGCTAACATTGAGAAGTGGTCCGAGATCACCGGCCAAGAGATTGCCCAGCCCGGCTGGGAGGGCCGCATGGACGAAGTGTACGCCGAGTACACCCCTGTTCCTGAATGGCATGACAGCTGGTTGACCGATTTCGGTACCGACGAGTTCGACCTGTTCTGCGTGAACTGGAAGATCTCGCCGCGCATTTTGGGCTTGGGCGGCGCCGACAACAACGTGTGGCTGCGCGAAGTGGTGGAGCACCAGAACTTCGACGACCTGTACATCCAGATCAACCCCATAGCTGCCGAGGCCCGCGGCCTCAAGGACGGCGACCGTGTGGTGGTAGAGTCCCAGCACGGCGGTGTGGCGGACGGCGTCATCAAGGTGACCGGCCTCATCCGCGAGGACTGCCTGGGCTTCCCGGGCCAGGGCCAGCATGTCTCCGCGTTCCTGAACCCGGCAGCGCGCAAGGGCACCACCTACAACCAGCTGCTGACCGCGAAGGACGGCGAGTTCTTCACCGTTTCCGGCTCCATCTCCATCTCTACCCGCGTCAAGATCAGGAAGGCGGAATAACCTATGCGATACGGTATGTTGATAGACCTTGAGCGCTGCATCGGCTGCAATGCCTGCACCGTAACGTGCAAGCAGAAGAACGCGACTCCTCCCCAGACGTTCTGGTCGCGCGTGACCACCACGGAGATTGGAGAGTACCCCGATTGCCGCCGCTTCTTCCTGCCCACCCTGTGCAACCACTGCGAGAACGCCGCCTGCGAGCGGGTGTGCCCGACTGGCGCCACCTACACGCGTGAGGACGGCATCGTGCTGGTGGACAAGGACAAGTGCATTGGCTGCCGCATGTGCATGGCCGCCTGCCCGTACGGCGCCCGCACCTTCAACTTCGGCGACAACACCACCTACTTCCCTGAGTTCGAAGAAGAGACCCCCTACGGGAAGAGCCATGAGGGCGCCTTCGTTGTGGGCACGGTTTCCAAGTGCATCTTCTGCTCCGACCGCGTGGACGAGGGCAACCCGCTTTCGGCGTGCGCCCAGGCCTGTCCTACGAAGGCGCGCGTGTTCGGCGATCTGGACGACCCGGACAGCGAAGTTTCGAAGGGCATCCGGGAAATGGCGGCCCGTCCGCTTATGGAAGAGTACGGCACGAAGCCCTGCGTGTACTACGTGGGCTACAAAGGGGGCGAATAGAAATGGAAAACGTCGTGAGCAGCGGGGGAGCGGCACCCGCCCGGACAACGGGAAATGCGCCGCAGAAGAAGTTCTCTAAGGCGGCCATCGCCGTTGCGGCCGTGCTCACCGCCGTGGGCGTGGGCTGCTGGATCTATCAGCTGATGATCGGTCTGCAAATGACCGGCATGACGAACGTCAACAGCTGGGGCGCCTATATTGTCATGTTCATGTTCTTCGTGGGCCTTTCCGCCGGCGGCTTGATTGTGGCCAGCTCGGCGCACGTGTTCAACATCGAGGCGTTCAAGAAGGTGGCGCTGCCGGCGGTCATCCTCTCCACCGTCTGCATCTGCCTGGCCGGCCTGTTCGTGCTTATCGACCTGGGCGGGTTCGCCAAGGTGTGGCGCCTGCTCACCGGCCCCAACCTGACATCGCCGCTTATGTGGGACGTGCTGGTTATCACCTGCTATCTGGTGATCAACATCCTCGACATTGTCTGGATTCGCAAAGGTGACGAGGCGAAGGTGGCGAAGCTCTCCTATGTGGCGCTCCCGGTGGCTATCCTGGTGCATTCCGTGACCGCGTGGATCTTCGGCCTGCAGATTGCCCGCACTTGGTACACCGCCATCATGGCGCCCATCTTCGTGGCGAGCGCCTGCGATTCCGGCTTGGCGCTGCTGCTGATCGTCCTCATGGTGCTGCAGGCGAAGGGCCTGTTCACCACCGGAACCGAGCTGTTCGAGAAGCTGGCGAAGCTGTTGGCCGTGTTCGTGGCCGTGGATGCCTACTTCATCTTCTGCGAGCTTCTGACCATGGGCTACCCCGGTGGCAGCGAAGCCACGGCGCTGGCCATCATGGCCACGGGCGAGACAGCTCCGTTCTTCTGGTTCGAGATGATTGGCGGCCTGCTCATTCCCTTCCTCATCTTGGCGGTGGCGAAGAATCGCTCGAAGAGGGGCCTGGTGGCTGCTGCCAGCATCCTCATTGTGCTGGGCGTGTTCTGCAAGCGCATCTGGCTGTTGCTGACCGCGTTCAGCACCCCCTATGCCACCGCGATGCCGGGGTTTGAGTCCGACGCGCTGGCGCAGGCCGCGCTCTCGACAACGGGTGTGGGGGCGTTCTACGTGCCCACCGGACTTGAGCTTCTGGTGGTCGTGGGCGTGCTCGCCCTGGGGTGCTTGGCCTTCATGCTGCTGTGCAACGGGCTGATGGGCAAGGGCGGAAAGTCGAACTAGCCGCCCGTACTTCGGTAGAAAGGATTTGAAGATGAGCGCATCCATCGTGCAACCGCAAAACGATGTTATCGAGGTTCCCTGGACAGACGTGGCAGCAACGTTGAACATGCTGGCTCGGATGGTCGGGAACGTGCCGGACGCCGCTTGGACTCCCTCCCTCGTACAAGCGGTGAGCGCCCTGGACGACGGGGCGCCCGGTTGCACCCGCATGAAGACCTTCCTGGCTGAAGCCGGGCAGGACGATCTGGATGCGCTCGTCCAGCAGTTGGCCGTGGACTGGACGCTCGCGTTTCGCGGCATGAGCCCCGACCACGGCCCGCGCCCTCCGTATGCGGGGGCATGGCTTGGGAATGACGGCGTGGGCGTGCAGGCGATGTGCTCTATCAACGGCTGGTACCTGGAAGACGGGTTCGCGCCTGTGGGTGGCCGGTCGAATCGTGGGGACTATTTGGGCGTGGAGCTGGACTACGTTGCCGCAATGCTTGAGCGCTATCAGGAGAATCCGACCGACGAGAGGGCTGCGCGCATCGTCGAGTTCCTGGACCGCTACGTGCTGTCCTGGCTCGGGGATTACCGCGGCCAGGTGGAGGAGCGCTGCAAGACGTCGTTCTGGAAGGGCTACCTGGAGTTGGTGCACGGTGTGCTCGACGACGTGCGGGGCGGCCTTGCCTGAGCGCCGAACGAGGAATGTGCCGTTTGCGGAGGAAATTCACACAAGAATTTTTCCCTTGCAACGGCATATTCCAGATGCTAAACTAACCAATCGTGCGTTTATAAGGTTATTACGCAGGTAAGAAACTGAAGTATATAGAAGGAATCGACCATGGATATCATTCGCGCCATCGAGCAGCAGCAGATCAAGCAGGACGTCCCCGAGTTTCACGTGGGCGACAACGTACGCGTGCACTACCGCATCACCGAGGGCAACCGCGAGCGTATCCAGGTGTTCCAGGGCGATGTGATTCGTCGTCAGGGCGAGTCTTCCCGCGAGACCTTCACTGTGCGCAAGATAAGCTTCAACGTGGGCGTTGAGCGTACCTTCCCGGTGCATTCCCCCAAGATCGACAAGATCGAAGTGGTGCGCGAGGGCGATGTGCGTCGCGCCAAGCTGTACTACCTGCGCAACAAGATCGGCAAGGCGGCCAAGATCAAGGAGAAGTCCTTCCGCTAAGCTTCATGCAACTGAAATGGCCCTTCGGGGCCATTTTTTATGTCAGCGGCAGGTACAATAGGCGGCGAAAGGCGGTGGAGAGATGCGCGATTTAACGGTGGGGGAACTGCGGGCGCGGCTGGCGGCGGCGGATGCGAAGGAGCTGGCGGCTTTGAAGCGCTCGCTGGCGGCGGACACCCGCAAGGGCGTGGTGGCGGCACTGGCGGCTGCCGAGAAGCGCATCGCCGCCCAGCAGGCAGAAGAGGCGCGGCTGGCGGGGCTCTTCGCCTTCCAGAACCGGTTAGCGGAAGAGGCGGGCGCCCAGGTGGTGGCCGGCCTGGACGAAGTGGGGCGCGGCCCTGTGGCCGGTCCGTTGGCGGTGGCGGCCGTGGTACTGCCGGAAGCGGCCGACCTGCCGGGGCTCAACGACTCCAAGCAGGTTTCGGGAAAAGACCGGGAGCGGCTGGCGGCCCAGATCAAGGACGTGGCGCTGGGCTGGACGGTTCAGTACGTTGCGCCGGAGTTCATAGACTCCCACGGCATGACCTTTTCGCTCAAGACCGCGTTCTCAAACGCCCTCGCTGCTCTAGAGGCCCAGGGGCTGGCAGTTGACTTGGCGCTGTTGGACGGCAATCCGTTGCACTTCGACCCGCGAGAGCGCAACATTGTAAAGGGGGACGCCAAGTGCGCCTCCATCGCCGCCGCCTCCATCGTGGCGAAGGTGGCGCGCGACGGGCTGATGCGTGAACTGGACGAAACGTACCCCGGCTACGGATTCGCCCACAACAAGGGCTACGGCAGCGCCGACCACATCGCCGCCATCAAGGCCCAGGGCCTCACCCCCGTCCATCGCGCCACCTTCTGCCAAGGCTTCCTGCAGGAGTCCCTCTTTTAGGTTCCCGTTGTCATCCTGAGCGGAGCGCGCAGCGCGTAGTCGAAGGATCTCACCCGGCTGCGGAGATCCTTCGACTCCGGCCTTCGGCCTCCGCTCAGGATGACAATAACTGCTGATCGGGTGAATTACGCTGCTGGCCGTGGCGGGGGTTATGCTCTTCGAACCCTTGCGATACCATGGGGAAAGAAGCCTATTGGGGTTGGCGAGACGAAGGGTGATTGCATGCTCTATCGCGTTATCGACCGGCAGGAGCTGCCTGCTCTGGTCGAGGCATTCATGGAGGATTACGAGGTCATCGCGCCGGTGGAATCGGGGGCCAGCTACGCCTTCGAGAAGGTGGATTCCTTCGACCAGATCAAGCTGGACTACACCACCACCATCACGTCCTGCAAGAAGTACGTGCTGCCGCCTCGGGAGACCCTCTTCAAGTTCGATGCCGAGAACAACGAGGTGACCGACTTCACGGTGAAGGTGACCCCGCGCGTCATCTTCGGCGCCCATGCCTGCGACATCAACGCGCTGAACAGCCTGGACATGGTGTTTCAGGACAACCGTTACCGCGACCCCTATTACGAGGCGCGCCGCAACGCCACTATGGTGATCGGTATTAGCTGCACACCCACGGACAGCTGCTTCTGCCACCTGATGGAGGCGGATGAGGCGCGCACCGGCTACGACCTGTTCCTGCAGGACATCGGCGACCGCTACCTGGTCTCCATCGGCAGTGTGACGGCCGCCAACGTGCTGGAGTCCGCCTGCAATCCGCGGGAGGCCACCGACGAGGACCGCATCGCGTTTCGTCAGGCTACCCGCAAGCGCCAGGAGTCCTTCAGCAAGGACATCCCGGACGTGCAAGAGATTGCCATGCTCATGGACGCCTTCCACTCTGATCCCTTCTGGGAAGAGTTGGGAAGCCGCTGCCTTGCCTGCACTGCCTGCTCCAGCGTGTGCCCCACCTGCTACTGCTTCGACATTGCCGATCGGCTGGAGCCGGACGGCAAGAGCGGCCGGCGCGAGCGGGTGTGGGATGCCTGCACCAGCCCTCAGTTCGCCATGGTCACCGGCGGCCACAACTTCCGCGATTCCAACCGCAACCGGGTGCGCCACCGCATGTATCACAAGCTGAACGGCTTCCTGGCCACTCACGACCGCATGCTCTGCACCGGCTGCGGCCGCTGCGTGCGCGCGTGCAAGGCGCACATCTCGCCCATCGAGGTGCTCAAGTTCTTCGAAGAGAAGGGAGCCTAAGGGATGTCTGCCCTGACCCCCGAGATTGAGGCCATGCGGGTAAGCCCGTACCGCGATACCGGCGCCCCCATGACCGGCGAGGAGCTGATCGCGGCAAACCCCTATCGTCCGTGGCCCGCGCGCATCACCTCCATCCAAACGCTGACGGAGCACGAGAAGCTGTTCGAGTTCCGCTTCATCGACGAGAACATCCGCAACGCCTTCCACCACCAGCCGGGGCAGTTCGTGGAGCTGTCGCTGTTCGGCGTGGGGGAGGCGCCTATCTCCATTTCCAGCAGCCCTTCGAAGAGCGGCTTCATCGAGCTGTGCGTGCGCCGCGCCGGCGAGTTCACGCAAAGGCTCCACGAAATGCAGTGCGGCGACATCGTGGGTATCCGTGGGCCCTACGGGCGGCCGTTCCCCTTCGAGCTGATGAAGGGCCACGACGTGCTGCTGGTGGCGGGCGGTTTGGGCATCGCACCGCTGCGCTCGCTCATCAACAACATCCACGATGAGCGCTCCGAATTCGGCAAGGTCACTATCATCTACGGCTCGCGCAGCCCGCAAGAGGTGATGTTCCGCGACCAGTTCGAAATGTGGCGCCACCGCAAGGACTTCGATCTGTACCTGACGGTGGACCATCCCGACGACACGTGGGACGGCGAAGTGGGCCTGGTCACCAAGCCCTTCCAGCATCTGGAAGTGGACCCGGACCGCACCTTCGGCGCCGTGTGCGGGCCGCCGGTGATGTACAAGTTCGTGGTGCAGGAGATGCGCAACAAGGGCATTTCCTATGACCGCATTTACATGAGCTTCGAGCGTCACATGAAGTGCGGCATGGGCAAGTGCGGCCATTGCCAAATTGGCCACCAGTACTGCTGCATCGACGGGCCGGTCTTCAACTATTGGGAAGCCAAGAACATTCAGGGGTCGATGTAGATGAGCGCGCAGAACACTCTTCACGGAAAGCGTCCCTGCGTGGTGATCATTGGCCTGGCCAGCTGCTTCGGCTGCCAGCTGCAGATCACCAACATGGAGCCGTACCTGCTGGACGTGCTGGACCAAATTGAGCTGGTGCACTGGCAGCTGGCCTCGAGCGATCCCTTGCCGGACGATTTCGACATCGCGGTGGTGGAAGGCGCCGTTACCACGAAGGAGGCGGCGGAAACACTTCGGCGGGTGAGGCGGCGCGCCTCGGTGGTGATGGCTATTGGCGCCTGCGCCACCACGGCCGGCATCCCCGGCATTGTCGCGCCGGAGTTCCAAGACCATGTGTCAGCCGTCTACGGCGACGCGGTGCCCGATGCTGCCGGCAGCCTGGTGAGCCCGGTGCCGGTGTCGGCGGTGGTGCCGGTGGATTGGGAAGTGCGCTGCTGCCCCATCGAGGGGGCGGATTTTGTGGCGGCGCTGCAGCGATTCATCGGCGGCTCGAACCGCTTAAGCCCCACCTCCACCCTGTGCGGCGAGTGCAAGCGTAACGAGCGCGGCTGCTTCTATGGCCGCGGCGTGCTGTGCATGGGGCTCGTCACCCGCTCCGGCTGCGGGGCCCGCTGTCCCAGCCTGGGGCGCGCCTGCAACGGGTGTGCGGGGGTGTCGCCGGATGCCAACGTTGCGGCGGCGCGGCGCATGGCCCAAGAGGCGGGCATCGACGGGGCGCGCTTCGATTCCGCCCTCCAGCTGTTCAATTCGGTGGGGGAGTGCTGCGCCTAAGGGCGCCTTCCCCCTGCGTTTTCGCTCCTTCAGAGAAAGACGACGAGCATGATTACGAAAATTGACGTTGACCACGTGGCCCGCATCGAAGGGCACGGCGACATCCACCTGGCGGTGGAGGACGGCGTGGTCACTCGGTGCGAGATGGAAGTGGTGGAATCTGCCCGCCTGTTCGAGTCGATGGTGGTGGGGCGTCCCTTCGATGAGGTGCCCTACATTGCCTCCCGCGTCTGCGGCATTTGTTCGGCCAGCCACGTGGTGACCGACATCTTGGCCATCGAGCGCATTTTCGACGTTGCGGTGACCGATCGCACTCGCGCCCTGCGCGAGCTGCTGCTGTACGGCTCCTACCTGCAGAACCATGCCACGCACCTGTTCGTCTTCGCCACGCCGGACTTCCTGGGGCACAAGAGCGTGTTCCCCCTGGCATCTGAGAACCGCGCCCTCTACGACGGGGCGCTGGCCTTGAAGGCGCTCGGCAACGAGCTCTGCACCAAGGTGGGGGGCCGCTCCGTCCACCCCATCTGCGCGGTGGTGGGCGGCTTTACCCACGAGATTGCGCCGGATGGCTACCTTGAGCTTGCGGACAAAATGGAAGCCTCCATGGACTTCGTGGAAGAGGCGGTGGACCTTATTGCCTCGTTTGAGGTGATGGACCTGGAAACCGAGGGCGACTTTTTGGCCATGGTGGCGCCGGAAGGCTACCCGGTGTGTACCTCCGACACCGCCCGCTTCGTGCGCGCCGGTTACGATTTCTCCGCCCAGGACATGGAAGAGGAGATCGAGGAGTACGCCATTGGCCACTCGGCGGCGTTCTTGGCCCGTGCCGCCCGAACCGGCAAGCCCTACATGACCGCTTCTCTGGCCCGCATCAACGCCTCGTGGGACCAGCTGGGAAAACGGGCCCGCTACGCCTCTGCTCGCGCCGGCCTGCGGCCCCCTTGCCTGAACCCCTTCATGAACAACGTGGCCCAGGCGGTGGAGCTCTTAGACGCGCTCGACCGCTGCTCGCGCATCTGCCGCCGGCTTGCCGCCGACGAGTTCGAGGGAACGAGCGAACCGGTAGCGTTCGAAGTGAAGGCAGGCACCGGGGTCGGGTTCACGGAGGCCCCCCGCGGCGCGCTGTTCCATCGGCTCACCCTCGACGGCAAGGGCCGCGTGAAGAGCGCGAACATCCTCACCCCCACCTCCCAGAACATCGCCAACATGGAGGCGGACATGGCCGAAGTGGCCCAACGCTTCGCCGACGCCGGCCGCAGTGCCGAGGCCATCAAGCTGGAAGTCGAGAAGCTGGTACGAGCCTACGACCCCTGCCTCTCCTGCAGCGTCCATTAGGACGCCGTCCGATAGCGCCTCGGGGGCCACGAAGATCCTTCGACTCCGGGCTTCGCCCTCCGCTCAGGATGACAACGGGGTGGGGCTTCGCCCTCCGCTCAGGATGACAACGGGGTGGGGCTTCGCCCTCCGCTCAGGATGACAGCATGTAATTAGCGGCCTCCCTCGTCATCTCGACCGGAGGCCCCGGAGATTCCACCCCCCATCGTCATCTCGACCGGAGGCCCCGGAGCTTCCATCCCCCCATCGTCATCTCGACCGGAGGCCCCGGAGCTTCCCCCCCATCGTCATCTCGACCGGAGGCCCCGGAGGGGCCGGAGTGGAGAGATCTTCCCGACCTCCAAGAGCGCTGCGAAGGCCGTTTGCTTCGTGGTAGAATGGGGCGAATAACGAATGGAGGCGGTATGGCCGTGGGCCTTGATACGATAAAGCAGCGAATTGCTCCCGTAGCAAAAGGGTACGGGCTGCCTGCCGTTTACGTTTTCGGCTCCTACGCAACCAACACTGCAACCGAGACGAGCGACCTCGATCTTCTCGTCGACACCACAGACACTGCATTGAACTCCCTGTTCAAACTGGGCGCGCTTTACGCCGATTTCGAGGAAGCGCTGGGTATGCGGATCGATATGATCACGGTCGATTCGCTGGAGCAGCCTGCAAGAACCAAGCTCGATAAAGAGTTCAAAACCCAGGTCATGCGCGAAAGGGTTCCAGTTTATGGAATCTCGTGATCGCCAAAGACTAGCTCATATCGTTGAATACTGCGACAAGATCACGGCTTCGTGTTCGCGATACGGCAACTCGCTCGAGGCTCTGTCCGATGACGTCGATTACCAACAATCAGTTGCTTTCAGCCTTGTACAGATTGGCGAACTGGTCGCAGGTCTTTCTGAGGAGCTGAAAGCCTAGTACAATTCGATTCCCTAGCGGGCGTTTGGGCGGGAAAGTGCGGATCATATTATTCGCATATGTGTATAATAGGGGCATCCCAACCAACAGTACCAGTTCGAGAAGAAAGGCTCGCAATGATTCGCATGCCCGATTCGCGCATTGACCTGTTCATTTCCGAGGACATCCCCTACATCGATCTGACAAGCTTGGTTTTGGGAATTGGTGACGCTGCCGGAACCATGGAGTACTACACCCGCGAAAGCTGCATCCTGGCCGGAGTGGCGCCCGCCAAGCGCATCGCGCAGAAGCTGGGCTGCACGGTGGAGTGGTGCCGCGAAGACGGCGACTCCATCGAGGCGGGGGAGTCGTTCTTCCGCGTGCAAGGGGCGGCGCAAGACCTGCACGCCATGTGGAAGGTGTGCCTGAACCTGTTCGACCACCTGTCGGCCGTGGCCACGAAAACCCGCCAGATGGTGGAGGCGGCCCATCGCGGCAACCCGCGCTGCGAGGTGCTCACCACGCGCAAGAGCATGCCGGGGGTGAAGGATCTGCTCACTGAAGCGGTCATGATCGGCGGCGCCTTCCCGCATCGGCTTGGCCTGTCCGAGACGGTGCTGGTGTTCGACCATCATCTGGAATTCATGGGCGGCCTCGAGGGCTTTTTGCAGAAGCTCCCCGAAATCAAGTCCCGCTGCGTCGAGAAGAAGCTGTTCGTGGAAGCCGGCGCCAGTGACGCCCTGATGCTCGCGAAGGCGGGGGTGGACGGCGTGCAGCTGGACAAGATCCCCGTGGCCGACCTGGCCCAGCTGGTGGCGCGCATCCGCCAGGAAGCGCCCCATTGCACCATCATCGCGGCGGGAGGCGTGAACCCGCAGAACGCCCAAGAGTACGCCGCGACGGGCATCGACGGCATGGCCACCACGGCCCCCTTCAGCGCCAAGCCGCTGGACATGAGCATCCGGATGGCCGCGCTGTAGCGCACCTGGCCCTCTGTAAAGAACCGGGAAGCGGCAAGCACCATGGCGGCGGCTGCGGGTATGAGCATGAAATCAGAGAAAACACCGGCGCGCGCTTCGAGCGCGGGCACATTGGACGCGCGGGCGCTCAGCCAGCGGGCCGGCTTCGCGTGCGCGCTGGCGTGCGCCGAAATCTACTCCCTCTGCCTGCTGGCGGGCAGCGTGGAGGCGCTGAACTACACCCTCTACGAGGGCCTGTTCGAAGTTGCCTGCTTTGCCGTCTGCGCCATCATCGGCGCCTTCAGGCCCCCGGTGGCGCGGCCCTTCGCCGCGGCGGTGGCGGGCGTGGTGGGCGGCTTCGGGCTTCTGGCCGTCGCCTCCAACGGCTTCGCGGGCGCGGTGCTGGTGGCCGCGGCAACAGGACTGGGGCTGGGGTATCTGCTGGTGTTCTGGGAGGTGCGCCTTGCCCGGTCGTTCCTGGACGAGCGAGAGGTTTGGTCGTTGGTGCTGTGGTCGGTTCTGGCATCGGTGGCCCTGTGCGCCCTGTGCAGCTTCTCTTTGGCGGCGGCGAAACTGGCGGGCGGCGGGTGCGCCATAGCATCGGGGCTGCTGGCCCTGCGCGCGCCGCGAAGCCCGCGCCTGCCGCGGCAGCCGAAGGGCCCGGCCGCGTCCGCGGGCGGCAAGAAGCCCCGCGGGCGGCTGCTCCCGAAGCCCCTTCCGTCCGGCGCGCCGTTCTTGGTGTCGGTGGGGGGCTGCTGCATTGCGGGCGGGTTCTTCTCCGGCTGCATCTTGAACCCCTACGGCTTCCATTCCTCGTCGGTGCTGGCCTTCATGCTGGCCGCCACCCTCATCTCCCTGGCCGTGATGGCGGTGCTGAACCGCCGCCTGGCCCCCTCGGCGGCTTTCCGCCTTAGCTTCATTGGGGCGTTCATCGTGCTGGCGTGCGGGTTCACCCTGGTGGCCACCGGGGCCGGCGGCGGCATTGTCGCCAGCATCGGCCTCACGTTGGCCGGAAGAAACCTGTGCGTGGGCGTCCTGTTCGCGGCGCTGCCGCTCTTCGCCCGCTCCGCCCGCGGCGGGGCGATGGAGCCGCTGGTGTGCCTGGGGCTGCTCTTGTGCAACGGCACGCTCTCCCGCTGCACCGGGGTGTTCGTCGGCGCGCATTTCGGGATAGACTTCACCGGCATCGCCATGGGCTCCATCGTGGTGCTGCTCATATTCGCCTGCTTCTACGCCTTCTGCTCTATGGCGGTCATGCCGGTGGTGCCCTCGGAGGCTGCCCCTCGGCCCCAGTCGCAGCAGGCGCCGCAGCCGCAGGCGGCTGTAAGCGAGGAAGGGGCGCGAGCGGGCGAAGCGCCCGTGCCCGAGGGCGACATGCTGGCATCGCTGGGGCTGACGTCCCAAGAGACGCGCGTGGCCAAGCACATTCTGGGCGGCGCCAAGTACGAGGATATTGCCGCATCATTGGGCATCTCGGTGCGAACGGTGAAGTTCCACGCGAAGCACGCTTTCGAGAAGGCCCAAGTGCAGAACAAGACCGAGTTCATCGCCTTCGTGAAAACCGGCAAGCCGCGCAGCTGACGGACGCGGCCGCGGCGCCGAACTTTTTTCAAAAAATTTTGCAATCCAGCATATCCCCAGGTCAAACCATGCTACCTGCACCTGAGTACAGGATTGACAGCCGCGTTTCGGCGGGTACTATCTGCCTCGTTCCAGATGATACTTGCCAAAGAATAATAGCTTCCATCGCAAGGCCATCTGGTCCACGGCATCTTGAAAATGGCGAAGGGGAGCTGCCCACCCCGCGCCTTCATAGCAGCCCGCCAAAAGCGGGCCTGAAACCATCTATGCCGTTGCCGTGCGCGTTTCGCGCAGGGCGGCAGTCACGTGCGAGGGGCGGGCCCTTTGGCGCCGTTCCTTCTGGTTGGGTGGACGAACCCTTGGGGCCCGTCCTTCGCACGCGACTGCGAACCATCTGCATTTTAAGGCTTTACAAATCCTGAAATTTTATTACGATAGGTTCACACATTATTCACGAGTCAGAATAACTCTCCTTGAGATACCCAACCAGTATCCCGACTCGGTAATGGTGCCAAGGGCGCAGTCTGCCTGCGCCTTGTCACGGGATGTTGGGTTTCTTTTTTCTGTGTCCTGAAGAACCCTAAAATGGTTGGCTGAAACAGCGCTCGGCGCTCATCTGACACCGTACCTCCCTGATAAAAACTTGGCGGATGTAAGCAGGCTGCATAGCGCAGCCACGACTGAAAGGAGAGATTCTTGAGAGAATCGATCACCATCCAGAAGAAGAGTTTCGCGCTCTTCGCCGGCGTCGCCCTGGCCGCCACCTTGGCAGCCGGAGCCATCGCCCCCTCCCAGGCCCTCGCGTCCGATGTTGCTTGGAACGACAACGTGACCGTGACCGCCATGGGCGGCAATAACGGTGGCTACAACGATGAGGGCGTGTGGCAAGCGAAGACCGAAGCCGGCCAGTACGACCACGTGGTTATGCAGTTCAAGAAGGGTGCCGACTTGGCAGTTACTAACGACGAGGCCAAGGCTTACTTGCAGGAGAACATTCGCCTGGCTAACCGTACTATCAGCGAGAACGGCGCCAATGCGTCTAACTACGTGCGTCCTCTGGCGAACGTAGTCGTGGACGATGATGCTGACACCATTACCTTCGACATTATGGCAAACACCAAGGGCACCACGGCAAACTATTCCGGCGAGCTCCTCATTAATGCCGTTGGCGAAAGCAAGATTGCAGAAGCCATGGGCAATACGGTGGAAACCATCATTGGTACCGGCGTTACTATTGGCGAGGATTACAATGGCGAAGGTGTCCTGTCGGAGAATAAGGACGCTATTACCTTCCAGGTGACTAACGCGGCTAACGTGCGCGGCATGGTGCATGTGCTCGTGATGGACGGGAACACAGCCATTTTCGACAAGACTGGCACGTTTAGCAACGGTGGGTTCACCGTACACGCCCATCAGTTCTTCAAGCAGACGGTCGCAGATTTCACAAACCTGATCTGCACCACGGCCAATGATATCTCAGAGGAAAACCTGCTCGGCTACACCTTCGAAGAAGGGACGGATGGATCGTTCACCGTGACCAAGGACGGTGAGTCTTGCGAGAACATCAAGGCCTACATCTATGACTGCAACTACCTCAACATGCATCAGCTGTCGGTAGGGGAGATCACCGAAGACGAGATGGTAAATCCGTAAGAGACGAACCTTTGCGTTGGCGGCTTTCCTCTATCATCGATTTGCGAGTTTGGAGGGAGGCCGCCTTCCTATAATTAGGAGGGAATTGCTGGTGGATACTGACAGCAAACTCAAACATGGTCTATCCGAAGGGGCTCTTTCCGCCGCCCTCGCTCTTTCTTTGACAACATCGTGTTTTCCGGCATCGTTTGCTTTTGCAGACGATGCTTCTGATGATCTGCCCGATACTTCCACGGAACAGCCTTGCTTGCCAAGTGGTGATGAACCTTGTTCTGGTGATGATATCCCTTCATCCGAACAGATGTCTGCCGATGATGCTCTGGTGGTCGGATTGCCTGCGAGTGGTGAGGAGGACGCCGATTTAAGTGCGAGCGTTGAGGCCAGCGAGAACTCCTTGCTGGCTGATTGCGATTCGACGATGAGCGAAAGCTCAAACGCTGACAAACTAGAGGTTTCTTCGCTTAAAGTGGAAGCGGAATCAGCTAGCATCACCGCCGAATCCGAGGGAACTTCGCCTGCAGGGGCGGCAGTGGCTAGAGCTGCGAAGAAGTTCGAATACGAGGATGAATACGGAACTTGGAGTTGCCAGGTTACTGGAACAGAGGTTGGGATTATCGGCTATACGAACACCCATGACAAGCAGTTTGAATCCCTACGGATCCCTGCTGAGGTTACAGACGTTGCAGGCGATAATGCGAGCTACACAGTAAAACTAGTAAACAACAGGGTCAGCATTCCCAATGCGACGAAAATTGTGATCCCTAAGCTGACCTCCAGCAATTTCGTTCTTGGTCTTTGTGAGACGACGGAAGAGGTGGAGGTGGAAAGCGGGGCGACGCTGAAAGGCGGCAACTTTCCTGCATTGAAAAAACTGGTACTGAATGATAACTCGGCTTTGAGTGGGAGCATGAGCAAATCTACGCAGCTATCTCATGTCTCTTTCGGAGACGGGGTAACGCTTTGCACGAGTGCGTTTAGCGGTTGCAAGGAAATAACTGCCGTCGAAAACGTTCCCGATCTACCCACTAATGCATTTCTTAACTGCACGAATTTGGTTTCGGTAAAGTTTTCCCCTGCAGCGAAGTCGATAGGGATGTACGCGTTCAAAGGTTGCGAAA
Organism: Eggerthellaceae bacterium; assembly: GCA_022791455.1. Classification (GTDB taxonomy): domain Bacteria; phylum Actinomycetota; class Coriobacteriia; order Coriobacteriales; family Eggerthellaceae; genus Parvibacter. The sequence continues at coordinate 26,829 of JAAVZC010000005.1, read as the reverse complement.
ACCTTCCAACCATTGATTTCAATGAGGGAATGAGTTTGGGTAACAATTGTTTTGAAGGCTGTATGGCACTCAAGAGCATTGATTTGGGAAAAATTACTGCGATGGGGCACGGTGTTCTTAGAGATTCGGGGATTGAGGAGGTCGCCATCCCCTCCTCCGTTACTTTTACTTCCGGCGGCAATTCTCCATTGGGAGCCTGCAAGAACTTACGAAAAGTTGTTCTTGAGGGGCCGGGCCACAACCTCCTTCTTTATGATTGCCCTAATATCGAGCAAGTGGTCATTAAAGGAAGCATGGAGTCGCTTGACCCAGAGGTTTTCCGGGGTTTCCATGAAGATGGTTCGTTCTCTGGTTTTGTGGTAGAAAACCCTAATTTTCTCTTCCGAGACGGTGTGCTCCAGGGCAAGACATCGGGAGAAATCTATTATCCCTATGAGAGAACGCCCGAGGTTCCCACACGCATAACTGAGATCTCCCACGACGAATCGGGGGTTGTAAATAATTTTACGATAGGCCCCACGATCTCCTACATCTCTGAAGCGGCATTTAAGGTCCATCATATAGCCGGCTACGTAGGATTTCTTAAGGTCGAGTCTATAACTGTAGAGGATGGTAACAATTCCTTCTGTCTCGACGCGCAGGGGATCTTGTACAACAAGGACAAAACCCGCCTTATCAAGGTTCCATGTGGTTTGACTAATGTTGTAATTCCCGATACCGTGAAGAGCATAGGCAGATACGCCTTTTCCGGCTGCAATGGCATTACGTCGCTGGAATTGCCGGAGGGGTTGACTTCTATCGAGGATGAAGCGTTTGCCGGGTGCACCAATTTGGCCAGTATAAACCTTCCCAGCACCTTGCTGACAATTGGAAACGGCGCTTTTGAAGGTACGGTCTTAAGCGGGCTCAAGTTGTCGGAATCGGTGTGGACCCAGTCCGTGGAGAGCGATTTCGTGGCCGACGGCGGCGTGCCCTCGGTGAACACGCTGTTCTTCGGGTGGAATACATCACCCTATTCCATTACGAACAATGTGGGCAACAAGACGCTGGTGAACTTGGACCTGTCCTCTTACGGCGCATCGTTTCTGCCCCACTACGCCTTTGCGGGGCTTTTGGGACTTGAAGAGGTGCTCATTCCGGCCAACGTAGTGTCTTTGGGCTACGGCACCTTCTACCACTGCCCGAACTTGAAGGACGCCTACTTCTACTCGGCATCGGGGGCGCGGCTCTTGTTCGGCGGGGCCGGCGATGGCAATTCCGGCAGCGGCAACGCCAACGAGAGCTATTCGGTGACGAACCCGGGCAGTTTCTCCGATTGGGACGACAATGCCCAGAGCGATGCCGTCGGCGCGGGCTCGAAGTTCGTGGATGTGAAGAGCCTGAACGTGCACGGAGTGGCCTATAGCCAGAACCCGCTGATTGCCAACTGCGCCAGCCGCGGCTGGACCTTCAAGCCCATCGTGCTTTTGCAGGACGCCAAGGGGCTGTTCGGCTCCTATACGGCCACCTACGGCCCGGGTGTGCAGAACTACAACGAGATTCAGATTGCCGATATTGTTCCCGGCGGCACGCCGGTGGTGAAGGCGGTGTTCGGCGACTACGACAAAGCGCGCGTGCTGAACTTCGATTCCGCCTGCGCCATCGAGTTCACCGATGCCGCGGGCAACCCGGTGAGCTCGTTCGACGCGCCGGGCACCTACCTGGCCCGCATCACCGGCGACGGCAAGGGCGTCATTGGGGCGCGCAGCGTGGCGTTCAGGGTGATCGATCCCAATGCGGCCACCAGCCCGCAGCCCCAGCAGCCCACCCAAACGGTCCAGCCTTCGAAGCCGGCTCAGCCGGAGGTGAAGACCGTCACCAATACGGTGACCAACACCATTACTCGCTACATCACCTCCCCGGCGCCTGCAGCGGTTGCTCCGGCAGCGCCCGCCGCGGTGGTGGAAGAGGCGGTGGAGGAGGCTCCCGCACAAACGGGCGAGACCTCCATCCCCATGACCAGCGGCTCGAGCGCCCTGGCCCAGTCCCGCGTGGCAGATGCGGCAACGCCTCTGGCCACCTCGGGCCTGGATCCGGCCATGCAGACGGGCATGAACCCGTGGCTTGCCGCCCTTGCGGGAAGCCTGGGCACTTTGCTCGCCGGCGGTGTGGCCTGGCTTGGCGTGCACCTGTTCCGCCGCAACGCCGCCCAGCAGGCGGTGACGGCGTCCGGCGCGGCTGCCGGCGGGAAGCGGAAGGAAGACGAAGAATAGCAACGGGTCTTTCTGCGCGCGGCATTGTTTTGTGAGAGCAAAGGGGGCCTGTCTTGCGGCGGGTCCCCTTTTGGGGCATTGGGCGGCTGGCGGCCGCGGGGCTTTTGGCCCGGGCGGCCGGCTGTAAGATATGGGTTAGGAGAAGTTATGCTAATGGGAGAGATGGGGCGCTTCAGGCGGGCGGCCCTTTTGTTGCTTACGCTGGCGGTGGCCCTGGTGGCCGCCCTGTGCTTGGGCGGCTTCGCCGGCGGCCAGAAGGCCTATGCAGTGGTCAACCTTGGGTCGGTGGGCGTGCACATGCCCTCCTCGGTCTCGGTGGAGAGCGGCAGCACGGGCACGGTGAGCGCCCTGTGCGACCCCGCCTACAGCGACCAGTACCCCAACTGCATGAACGATTACTGCCCCAGCGGCTGCGACTTCGGCACGTCGGGGGAGGGCATTGCCTGCGAGAACCCCGCAAACGGCCAGTGCACCTGCTACGGGTACACGTTCTCGCGCTACTACCCGTCGTGCGCGGTTTCCTCCTCCGACCCGTCGGTGGCGCGGGCCTCGTGGGCCGATGGCGTGCTCTCCATTGCGGGGTACCGGGCCGGCAGCTGCACGGTGACGGTGACCCCTTCGCTGCGGCTGTTCTCCAGCGCGCCCTCGTCCATTACGGTCACGGTGACGGGCGGCGCATCTTCGCAGCCCTCCGAGCCGGCGGCGCCGTCGGGCGGCTCTTCCGGCTCATCCTCTTCTTCCGGTCAGGCGACGTCCTCTTCGGGGGGCTCTTCGGGCAGCAGTGGTTCCGGTTCCGGCTCTTCCTCCAAGGGGTCCGGATCGGTTTCGGTTTCGCCCACTTCTAAGGAGGTGGTGGAGGTGGTGCACGGCGCCACTGCCGCTGCCGCCGCCGTAGCGGAAGCCGAAGGGGCGGACCAGGGCGACGGGGCCGCGGACGAAGTCATTGAAGAGGCGGCGGTGGAGGACACCTACCACATTGGCGATGCCGGGGTGGACGTGGCGGCCATTCTTGCCCAGAGCGCCGGTCAGGACAAGGTGATCAGCTTCTGGGGGGGCACCGACCCCGAGGCGCCGCTCTACATTTGGGAGGTGCCCTGCCACGCGCTTTCCGCCGATGCGCTGGCCGGATTCGACCTGACCCTGTTCGACATCACGGCCGATGCCGCCAACGCGGTGCACGAAGGGGAGGAGTACAGCGCCTTCAAGACCTACTTCGAGGAGCGCTTCCCCGGGAAGGTGCAGCTGTTCTGGCGCACCGGCGAGAGCATTGACAACGACGCGGTGGTGGACGTGTACCGCGTTGCGGGCGTGGGCGAGTTCGAGAAAGTCCATTCCAACCTGCGCACGGCCGAAGGGTACGTGTGCTTCAACCTGATAGAGGGCGGGGAGTACCTAATCACGACCGACTCCACGCTGGCCGATGCCCAGCCCGCCGCTGCCTCCATTGCCGATGACGAAGACCCGGCAGCGGGGCTGCCGGATGAGCCGCAGGGGCTTCCGTGGTTCGCCTACGCGGCCCTGGGCGTTGTTGTGGCGGCGGTGGTGGCCGTGGCGGCGGTAACGGCTACCCGGAAGAAGAAGGGGGATGTCCATGAGCAGGACAAGTAGGGTAGGGCGCGCGATCGCGCCGGTAATGGGGAAGTGGGGCGCGTTCGCCCTGGCGGTTGCCCTGGTGCTGGCCTTCAGCTGGCCGCAGAGCGCGTGGGGCTACTTCGCGAAGCCGGCGCCCACCATAAGCGTTGCCGGTTCGGTGGCGGTGGCCTCGGGGGCCGAGACCAGCATTTCCTGCGCGGTCAGCCCCACCAGCGAGGTGCAGCTGCCCGGATGCGGCATGGCCGAGTGCCCCCAGGCCTGCGACGGGCTGACGAACCCCTCCACCGGCGTGGCCGGCGGGTGCCTGAACGCGGACGGCTGGTGCACCTGCGCCGGCACCATGGAGCAGACCGCCTACACCAATGTGTCGGTGGCCTCGTCCGACCCCAGCATCTGCCGCGCCTCGTGGGCCGGCGGGGTGCTGTCGGTGGCGGGGTACCGCGAGGGCAGCGCCACCCTTACCATTCGCGCCACCCTTTCTAAGCACAACGAGGCGGTTTCCTACGTGACGGTGAACGTGAGCGGCGGGTCCTCCTCTGTCGGCAGCGGCTCGCAGGAAGGCGGCTCCGCCTCGGGCGGCGGCTCGGGGGCGGGCTCCTCTTCCGGCGCTTCCGGCTCTGGTTCCGGCAGCTCTTCCTCGGCGTCTTCCGGCGGGTCCGCTTCCACTTCTTCTGGCAACGGTGGCAGTGGCAGCGGCAAGGGCAGCGGCAAGGGCACCTCTTCTGTAGAGGTGGTGCCCGCCGGCAGCGGCGCCACCGCCTATGCGAGCGCCGCGGTGAGCAGCGGCGAGGCGCAGGAAACCGAGCAGGACGCCGTGGAGATTGAGTCGCCCGAGGGCGCGCTCATGGTGGTGGTGGAGGCGGGAGACGCTAGCGTGGCCGCCGCCGAGCTGCAGAAGGTGGCCGGCACCGACGGCACCTGCACCTTCTGGGCCGGGGGCACCATGGACGCCCCGCTGGTCAGCTGGACGTTCAAGGGGCAAGACCTCGACCCGGCCGCCGACTTGTCCTTCGACCCGCAGGTGCAGGTGAGCCGCCTGGGCTCGGGCGCGGTGCTGGACCTTATGAGCACGGGCACGGTTACCGACCGCAGCCTGGTGCTGGAGTTCTCCCATACGGGTGCGCTGCCCGCGCCGGCCGAGGTGTACGTGCGCACTTCCGGCTCGTTCGAGGACGGCACCGCGCTGGGGCTGTTCCTGTTCGACGAAGATGCCCAGGCCTTCAAGGCAGTGGAAGGGGCAGGTACCGGCGAGGGCGGTGCTGTGGTGGCATCGGACGGCTATGCGGTGTTCACGCTGGACCATTGCTCCACGTGGGCGGTGGCCGACTGGGATCTGGCGGCGCTATCCATGCCCGAGGCCACGCCCGCTGCCGCAGAGCCGCAGGCTGCTGCCACGGACGCCACCCAGGTGAACACGCAGGCCGATAGCGCCGCGCCGTTCCTTGTGGGCGTTGCGGTGGTGCTGGTGCTGGCCGGCGCTTTGGGAGCAGCCATGGCGCTTTCCAAGCGCAAGCGCGATGCAGCGGTGCTGGGGGAAGATGTTCCGCAGGCAGCGGTAGCCGAGCCCGCGGACGGGGAGCCGGCAGATGCCTAAGCTGGAAGTTGCCCCCGTTGAAACGGTGCAGACAGATGCCGCGGGCTTCGCCGAGCTGAAGGTGGATTGCACCCCTTCCTCGGTCGAGGTGGGCATTCCCTGCAACATGGAGGACATGTGCGGTCTGGACCCGTGCCTGTGCGGGCCGGTGGACGAGTGGGGCGCCTGCGCGTGCAACGGCACGCAGGTGATGACGCCCCAAGTGAGCGTGGCTTCCCTAGACGAGGGAGTGGCGCGGGTGGTGGACGTAGCGGGTCATCAGATTGTTGTTCCCCAAGGGCCGGGCACGGCGGAGCTGGCCATCCATGTGGAGATGGCCCACTGCGACCCGGTTGACACGACGGCGTACGTAGAGGTGGCCCCCTTCGGCGCCCTGGACGTGCTGAAGATTGCGCTTGTGGCTGCCCTTGTGATAGCGGTGGTGGCGGGCGCGGTGTGGGCCGTGCGCACGGGGCTTGGGGCCCTGGGCCGGCGGAAGAATGGAAGAAACGCTGCCTGACGCGTGGGCAGAGAGACGAGCGAGGAGCGTTATGAAGCTTGAAACGTGGAGAATCGTGGCCGCGGTGTGCGGCGTTCTGGCCGTTGCCGCAGCGGTGGCGGGGCTGGTGATGGGCCCGTGCACTCACGGCATTGCCTGTGGCGACGCCGTTGTGCCCACCCGGTGCACCTGGGCTGTGCGCAGCGCCGTGCTGTTGCAGCTGGTGGGCGCCGCGGCGGTGTTCGGGCTGGTGCCTGTGAAGTGCAAGGTGGGACGCCGATGGCTATCTGGCATGGGAATCGGCTGCCAGGTGCTGGCGGTGCTGTGCCTGTACACGCCGCTGGTGGGTGTGTGCGCCGGGGCCGATATGGCCTGCCGCCCCACCGCGCTGGTCATGACCGTGCTCGGCGGTGCTGTGGTGGTGATGTGCGCGGTTATGGCTGCCCTTGCCGACCCCAAGCGCGCCCAGATGCCGAAGCGGAGTTTGTAGATGTTTACGCTCATCAGGCATGCCCTGAGCATGCGGCGCTCGCAGTCGGTGGCCACGTTTTTGGCGGTGGCGCTCTCGGTGGCGGTGGTCTTTTCGCTCGCGCTTTCCTTCATGGGGGTGCAAAGCGGGCTCCAGCGCAGCAGCCAGCGGCTGGGGGCCGACATCGTGGTCATTCCCGCCGATGCCGGCGTGAGCGTTGACAGCACCGAGTTGCTGTTCACCGGCGCTCCTGTGAACATGTACATGGACGCTCAGCTGGCCGATACCATCGCTGCCATCCCCGGCGTGACGCGGGCCTCGGCCCAGTTCTACGGTCAGACCTTGAACGCCAGCTGCTGCTCTTCGGCCGCTGCCACGCGCCTGATTGGGTTTTCGGCGGCCGACGACGCGGTGATAGCCCCGTGGTGCGACGCCGACCTTTCGCAGGGCCTGGCGGAAAACCAGATTATTGCCGGTTGCGACGTTGCCGCCGATTTCGAGAGTGGCGGCAAGGTGCTGGGCCACAACGTTGAGCTGGTGGACCGGCTGGACGCCACCGGCACCGACCTGGACGGATCCATCCTCATGGACATCGACGCCGTGCGCGCCATGGTGTCCGACACCGAAGAGCTGCAGTACCTGTGGGACGAGTACGGCGACCCGGCCGGTCTCATCTCATGCGTGCTGGTGAGCGTGGCGGACGGGCAGCGGGATTCGGTGATTTCCGAAATCTCCCAGATTCCCGGCGTTGCGGCCATAGAGGCGGGCGGCGCCGTGCAGAAGGTGTCCGAGCAGCTGGGGGCGCTTTTCGCCATCATGGCCTCGGCGGCGCTGCTGCTGGTGCTGGCCACCTTGTTCCAGCTGTTCGCGCGGTTCTTCTCGCTGGCGTGGGACCGCCGCGCGGAACTGGCGCTGTTCCGCGCCGTGGGGGCCTCCAAGCGCGAGGTGTCCCGGCTCATCTTGGGCGAGGTGGGCGTCTTGGTGGGCGCAGGCGTGGTCGTGGGACTTCTTTTCGGCGCGCTTCTGTACCTGGCGGTTCCCTCGCTTCTGGCCAATTACGGGTCGTTCCCCTACATTGCCCCCTCGCTGGGCGTATGCCTGCTGGCGGCGCTGGCCATTGCGGCGGTGTACGGGCTGGTGGGGCTGGTTTCGGTGGCATGGCCGCTTTCGCGCATCGACCGCATCGATCCGTCGTCGGCCATGCAAACGGGCGACATAGATTAGGGGGCGGCTATGCTTGAGCTACAGGGAATCATGAAGGAATACGACGGCGAGACCGTCCTTGCGGGGGTGGACCTGAATGTGGAGCCCGGGCAGGTGGCCTGCATTGTGGGGCCGTCCGGCTGCGGGAAGTCCACGCTGCTCTCCGTTGCGGGGCTGCTGCTTACGCCCTCGGCGGGCGATGTGCTGCTGGACGGCGCCAGCTGCCTTGCGGGCACCACCGATGCGCAGCAGTCGGGGCTGCGGCTGCGCGCGTTCGGGTTCGTGTTCCAGCACTCGCAGTTGGTGGGCTCGCTTCGGGCCATAGACAACGTGCTCATGCCCGGCTGCTTCGGCGGATCGGACATGCAGGCCTGCGCCGAGCGGGCCACCGGGCTTATCGAGCGGCTGCAGGTGGCGCACCGGGTGAACCACTTCCCCCACCAGCTTTCGGTGGGGCAGAAGCGGCGGTTCGCCCTGGCCCGGGCGCTGGTGCAGGCGCCGCGCTTCCTCATAGCCGACGAGCCCACCAACGACCTGGACCTTGCGAGCGCCCGTTTGGTGATGGCGGAAATCTCCCGCTTCTGCAAAGAGGGGGGAGCGGTGCTCGCGGCCACCCACGACCACATGATGATGGAGCTTGCCACCCACGTCTATCGCCTGGAGGGCGGCAAGCTTTCCCCGGTTTCCAAAGAAGACGCGCTGAAAGGCCTGGTCTGACATGCTGCAAATTGAGAATGTGACCAAGAAGTACGGCTCGTTCACGGCCATCGAGAACGTGTCGCTTACCGTTGGCGACGGCTGCGTGTACGGCCTGGTGGGCTACAACGGCGCCGGCAAGACCACGCTTCTGAAAACGGTGGCGGCGGTGTTTCTGCCCGACGAGGGGCAGGTGCTGGTGGACGGGAGCAGCGCGCACGGGCGGCGCACCCCGCAGCAAACCCCCTTCATTGTGGCCGACGAGCCGTACTTCCTTCCCCAAGCGACGCCGCTGAAGATGCGCGACTACTACGCCGGGTACTACCCCGACTGGTCCGACGGGACGTTCCGCAACCTGCTTGCCCTGTTCAAGCTGGACGGGCGGGCGAAGATCGGCGGGTTCTCGAAGGGCATGCAGCGGCAGGTGGCCATCTTGCTGGGGCTTTCCACCGGGGCGCGCACCATTCTTTTGGACGAGAGCTTCGACGGGCTGGACCTTTCGAAGCGCATCCTGCTGAAGCGGCTGCTGCGCCGGTACGCCCAGGTGCGAAACGCCAGCGTCATCTTGAGCTCGCACAACCTGCGCGAGCTGGAGGACGTGGCGGACCGCATCGGCATGATCGAGGGGCACCGCCTGGTGTTCGACGAGACGGTGGCATCTTTGCACGAGCAGTACCCGGGCAAATCGCTGGAAGAGATATTTTTGGAAGAGGGCGATGGGGCGGAAAGGAACCTGGATGGCATCTTCGTCTGGTAACAACAACCTGCTGGCGTCGTCGTCTTTGGCGCGGCAGAAGAAGAAGGGCGCAGACGGGCCAGGCGCGGGCGGCGCGGGCCGCGGGCCTGCTGGCGGCGGCACTGGCGGCGGCCGGAAGGGCCGGCAAGGGGCGAGCGCTTCGAAGCGCAAGCCCGGCGCAAAGGTTCTCTGGGCGCACGATTTGGCGGTGGCGTGGGGGCAGCTTCTGCCCATCGCGCTCATTGCCGTCGCCGCGTTCATGGTGCTCATGCCCGTTTCCACCGCGGCCATTCCCGACACGTCGGTGTTCAACCTGGACTACACCCACGACCAGATGAAGTTTCGCTTCTGGGCCGAGGACCTCAACCTGGTGGTGTGCCTGGGGGCCTGCGCCTACGGGCTGGTGCTGGGCATTGCGGCCTTCCGCTTCATGCTGGTGAAGCGCCAGGCAACGGCGGTGCTCTCGCTGCCCTTAACCCGCACGGCCCTGTTCGCCACCCGCTTCGGCGCCTGCCTTCTGGCGGCGGTAGCGGGGCTGGCGCTGCCGCTGGCGGTGTCGCTGGCGGTGAACGTGGCGGCGCTTGGCGTATGGGAAGGGGTGTTCGCCCAGGCGCTCTACGTGTTTTGCGGCCTGTTCTTGACCGCCGCCTTCGCCTGCGCTGTGGCCGCGTGCGCCTGCGCCCTTTCGGGCACCCTGGCCGAGGCGGTCTCGTTTTCGGTGGCGCTTCTTTCCCTGGTGACCGTGTGCGCCTGGGGGCTGAACGCGGTCATGGGCAGCATGCTGGTGGGTAACGCCTTCGGAGCGGTTCTGTACAGCACCACCGAGTACATCGCTCCCACCTTGCTGCAGCTTTCCCTGCCCTTCAACCCGGCGCTGTTCTTCCTTGACGAGGCGGCGGCGCACCAGGTGTTCATTGTGCAGCACCCGGTGTATGTGCCCGAAGGGGGCAACCTGGTTTTGCTGGGCGGCTGGGCCGTGGCCTGCGTTGCGGCCGCCGCGCTGGCGCTTGCGCTGGTGAACCGCCGCAAGGGCGAGAAGGCGGCCATTGCCGGGCTGAGCCTGGCGGTTCCCGCCATGGTGGGGCTGGCCGTGGGGTTTGCCGCCTTCGGCGCGGTGTTCACCCTGCTGGCCGAAGTGAACGTGGGGGCCGCCATCGTGGGGGCCCTGGCTACGTTCGCCCTGGTTTCCGTGGTGCTTTACCTGTGGCCCCTGCGGCCTGCCGGGCAGTTTCGGTGGGGGCGCACTGCGGCAATCGTGGGCGGCCAGGGGCTGGTGCTGCTGGCAGTGCTTGCCGGGGTGGGCACCGGCGGCTTGGGCTACGCATCGTTCGTTCCCAACGCCGCCGATGTGGTGAGCGCCACCGTTTCCTACACCGGCACGCCGACCTATCTTGCCCGCGGCTTCGACAGCGCCAAGACCAGCGAGGGCGCCTACTACTTCAGCACCGACTACTCGTATACCGACGAGGAGTCCATCCGCGTTATCTGCGACGTGCACGCGGCGCTCATTCAGAGCGGCAGCGCGCCGTTGGGCGAGGACCGCTTCGACTTCTCCGAAAGCGTCATGCCCTACGATGTGGTGGTGGCCTACACCCTGACAGACGGCAGCCGCGCGGTGCGCTACTACGACCGCGCCACCTTGGGCCAGCTGTACCAGCTTGCCCAGCTTGACCAGGCGCAGGTTTCGCGGGAGCGCACGTTCGCCGCCGTCACGGGGGATGCCTCGGATTTGAGCGACGAAGACGCCCAGCTGCTGACCGGCTCCATCGCCCGCCAGGCCTTCGCCATGGGCGACATATACGTGAGCGATAGGCTGTACTCCTCGCTGGTGCTGGTGAACTGCGACGCCCAGGCGCGCCTTGAGCTGCTGGACGCCATCGGCAAGGACGTGGCGGCGCAAAGCATCGAGAACCGCTACCACCCGCAGAGCCCCTGCGTGGGCGTGCTCATGTTCACCCAGGCGGGCGACTCGGCGGCGAAGAGCTTCGCCTACCAGCTGGAGAACACCTTGGTCTACCTGACGGAGGAGTTTGCCAACACCCTTGCCTGGTGCCAGGAGAAGGGGATTGACCCGTACCTGACGCTGGACGGCCTTTCCGGCGATGACTTGGCGGAGGCCGAGCTTGTGGCGGTGAAGCAGATCACCGTTCAGCACTACGCGCCCTTCTCGGGGATGAACGCGGTGACCGAGCCGACGAGCGCCTACTTTTTGGGGTACAAGAGCGAGGTGGACGCCATGTTCATCGCCCAGCAGGACTGGGGCACGCGCTACTCCACCGACGACGAAGCGGAAGTGGCCGAGCTGCTCTCGCTGGCGCGCAACACGCTGTATTTGGACCAAGGGGCCTACCTGCTCTCCATCGAGCTTGAGGGCGGCGGGTTCTCCTACCTGGCCATTGACGCCAGCGCGGCCCCCGAGTGGCTGGTGAGGGTGGCGGCATGATGAAGGCTACCAAGATTCTTGCGGCATTGGCGGCCGCGGTTGCCGTGAGCTGCGCGGCCTGGGGCTGCGGTCCGGCGGCGGTGAACGTGACGGACGCCTCGCCGCGCATGGTGGGCGCAGAGGTCTCGTCCGGCAGCAACCTGGACGAGGCGTCCCAGTACGCCCAGGTGAGCATCAACTTTGATCAGCCGCTGGAGGCAACCGGCGACGTGCTTTCCGGGCTTGAGGTAAAGCTGAACGGCGAAGCCCCCGACAGCCGCACCATTAAGGTGTCGGCGGAAGTAGAGGGCAGCCAGCTTACGGTGCGCCTGGCTCCCACCGAAGGGGCGGCCAACGGGGGCTCGGGCACCAGCGTCTACTTCGCCCTGTACGACGGCGACGTGACGGTGGCCTCGAAGCGCGACGACGGCGGGCTGGCCGGTGTGTGCGCCCAGGGCGGCCAGGACAACGCGGTGCTGGGCGAAGCGGTGACGGCGAAGGTGCCAAGCGGCATGACCATTCAGGACGTGCAGGTGGAAGACGGGGGCGTGAGCTTCGCCATCGGCGAGTTCGCCCAGCTGCGCTGCTGCAGCTTCTTCTCCTTCGGGGAGGGGCTGCCGGTGGTGATGATGCACAACCACGAGTTTGCCCGCGACACCGCCCGCACCGCCGCCGAGCGCCTGGCCGCCACCATCAACGCGAACTACGGCGACGCCCTTCAGGCCCAGGTTGCGGGCGAGGTGGTCACCGTGCGCGCAGCGGCCCCGGGCCAGCCGGCGCCCACGACGGTTCAGCTGGTGGAGGGAGTGCAATGATGCGGAAAGGCGGTGCGCCCCATTCGGCGGAGGCTTCCGGGAACGGCCGCGAGGCGCTGCTCGCGCGCGGCGGCAACGGGCGCGGCATTGCCGAGGCGCGGCGCCGTGCGTGGGCGGTGGTGGCCCTTTTGGGGGTTCTGCTGGCGGTGGCGTTCGTGGCGTCGCTGGGGCTCGGCCGCTTCGAGCTGTTCGAGGCGCTCTGGGGCCCGGACCCGGAGAAGGCGGAGTCGGCCCTCTACGTGCTGTTCGGCATGCGGCTGCCCCGCGTTATGGCCGCCGCCTGCGTGGGGGCCATGCTGGCCCTTGCCGGCTGCGCGTACCAGGGGCTGTTCCGAAACCCCATGGTGTCGCCGGATATCTTGGGCGCCTCGGCCGGGGCCGGCTTCGGCGCGGCACTGGGCATCCTGCTCTCGCTGGGGGGCATTGGGGTGCAGGTGTGCGCCTTCATTACCGGCGTCATTGCGGTGGCTGCCTCTTACAGCATATCCCAGCGGCTGGCGCGCGGCATGAACACGGTGCTCATGCTGGTGCTCTGCGGCATGGTGGTGCAGAACCTGTTCACCGCGTTCACCTCTGCCGTGAAGTTCGTGGCCGACCCCAACTCCCAGCTTCCGGAGATCACCTTCTGGCTCATGGGAGGTCTGGCCAACGTAACGAAGGAGAACGTGTGGTGGCTGCTGGTGCCCCTGGTGGTGGGCGGCGCTGTTCTGTTCTCGCTGCGCTGGAAGCTCAACGTCATGTCGCTGGGCGACGAGGAAGCGCTGGCGCTGGGGGTGAACACGAAGAAGACCCGCCTGTGGATTGTGGGGGCGGCCACCTTGGTCACCTCGTCGGCGGTTTCAGTGGCCGGCATGGTGGGCTGGGTGGGGCTCATCATCCCGCACCTGGCGCGGTTTCTGGTGGGGCCGGACAACCGGGTGCTGGTGCCGGTGTCGTTTCTGCTGGGGGCCGTGTTCTTGCTGCTGGTGGACGACGTGTGCCGCAGCATCTACACCACCGAGATTCCCATTTCCATCTTCACCGCCATCATCGGCGCGCCCCTGTTCGTGTACCTCATCTACAAGAGCAAGGCGGGTGCGTCATGACGGCGGCGGCGTTGGGCCAGCCGGTGCTGGAAACCGTTGGGCTCAGCTGCGGCTACGGCCAGCAGCCGGTGCTCAAGGACATTTCCCTGCAACTGCACAAGGGCGAAGTGCTCTGCATTTTGGGCCCCAACGGGGTGGGGAAGACCACCCTGTTCAAGACGCTGCTGGGCTTTCTGCCGCCGTGCGGCGGAAGCGTCCTTTTGGGGGACCGTCCCACGGCCGAATGGGGGCGGCGGGAATTCGCCCGCGAGATTGCCTACATTCCCCAGCTGCACGCCCCGCAATTCTCTTACACGGTGCACGACGTGGTGCTCATGGGGCGCACGCCGCACCTGCAGGGGCAGGCGTCCCCCAGCCGCCAGGACGACGAGATTGCCCGGGACGCCCTGGAGCGGCTGGGCATTTCGCACCTTGCCGCGCGCGACTACTCGGCCCTTTCGGGTGGCGAGCGCCAGATGGTGCTGATAGCCCGGGCGCTCGCGCAGCAGCCGAAGGTGATGGTGATGGACGAGCCCTGCGCCAGCTTGGATTTCGGGAACCAGGCCCGCATGCTCGCGCAGGTGCTGCGGCTGGCCGAAGAGGGGCTGTCCGTGGTCATGACCACCCACGACCCGAACCATGCGTTTCTGCTGGACGGGAACGTCATCTGCCTGGGGCGCGACGGTTTCGTCCGCACCGGCAAGGCGGCGCAGGTGCTGACCGAGGCGGGCATGGCGCAGCTCTACGGCGTGCCGGTGCGGGTGCACGCGGGGGCCGATTCGGTTGCCTGCGTGCCGCTGATTGGGCGGGACGACAATGGCGAAGTTGGACACGGCGCGGCCGGCGAGGATCGGCCGAAGATTGAACAATAGGAGAGAGATGGCAGAGTTGATTTCGCGACGAGACTTCGTGCAGGTGGGAATGAAGTGCGCCGGCGTGCTGGCGCTGGCGGGCACGGGCTCCTTCGTGCTGGGCGCGCTTGGCGGCTGCAGCAACCTGACGGGTGACCTTCACATGGTCCAGGACATGGCGGGCCGCGAGGTGGCCATTCCCGAAACCGTCACGCGGGTGTTCTGCAGCAACCCCATTGGCACGGTGGACTTGTACCTGCTGGACCCGGACAAGATGGTGGGCTGGAACTTCCGCCCCACCGGCGATGACCGCAAGTACATTCCCGGCGAGTACCTCAACCTGCCCGCGCTGGGAGTGTGGATGGGGTCGGGCGCCACTCCCAACGCCGAGGAGATCGTAAAGCAGAGCCCGCAGGTTATCCTGTGCTACTGGACCGCCGACGAGGTGGGCATCGAAATGGCCGACACCATCAAGGACCAGACGGGCGTGCCGGTGCTGCTTATCGACTACGACCTGCGCAGCAGCCCGAAAATGTACCGCTACCTGGGAGAAGTCATCGGCAGTGCCCAGCGCGCCGAAGAGCTGGCGGCCTATTGCGAGCAGAAGCTCGCCCAAATTGAGGAGATAGCCCATTCCGTGCCCGAAGACGAGCGCAAGAGCGTCTACATTGCCCAGAGCACCGGCGGCCTTTCTACCGACCCGGTGGGCTCGATGCACGTGACCGACGCGCTCGAGCTCATCAACACCGCGAACGTGGCCGACATGCCCGGCACCGAGGGCCAGGGCATGGGCATGCCCACGGTGAACATCGAGCAGATCATGAGCTGGAACCCCGACGCGGTGCTCGTGTCGGAGTACATGATGTCGGACGCGGAAAGCTCGAACCTGTACCAGGAGATTCTGGCCAGCGACGACTGGCGCCACGTGGACGCGGTGAAGAACGGGGAAGTGTACCGGCTGCCGAAGTCCCCCTTCGCGTGGTTCGGCCGCCCGCCTTCGGTGGTGCGCTTGCTGGGCTGCATGCTGCTGCTGAAGGTGCTCTATCCCGCCTACGCTGGCGAGATAGACATGGTCCAGGAGACGCGGGACTTCTACCACCTGTTCTACCGGCTGGATTTGACCGACCACGAGATCAACAGCATCCTGGATTCCGCGGGGGTGCTGGCGGGCTCGTAGGGGCAGTTTCGCCATTCGCAAAAAAGTTGTTGCCAAAGTCTAGGGCGGGGGTATACTCCGCCTAACAACTTCATAGCCCTAAATGCGTTGACGAGGATAGTAGGGGCGCATCCGTTTTCCCAGAGAGCCGGCGGTTGGTGGAAGCCGGCAGCGGACGACCTGAATGCCACCTCCGAGCAGTTCAGCTGAGAAAACTGGGGCTTTCGCAGACTTACCGTCGGGGAGCCGCCAGCCAGTAAAGCCGATCCGGTGACTCCGTGAGCGTCATGACCCCTTCTGCAGGGGCATTTCCCTAAGGACTCTTACCTGGGCCGGCTTTGCGGTGCCAGGTTTTTTTGTGCCGAGATGAGGGCGAAGGCAACAGTCGGAAGGGAAGGAACGAAGGCTATGAGATCCGACCAGATAAAGAAGGGGACGGCCCGGGCGCCGCACCGCAGCCTGCTGAAGGCGGACGGCATCACCGACGAGGAGATGGGCCGCCCGTTTATTGCGGTGCTCAGCTCCCGCAACGACATCATCCCCGGCCACACCGAGCTCAACAAGATTTCCGACGCCGTGAAGGCAGGCATCCGCATGGCCGGCGGCGTACCCTTCGAGATCTCCACCATTGGCGTGTGCGACGGCATTGCCATGAACCACGACGGCATGCACTACTCGCTGGTTTCGCGCGAGGTGGTGGCGGACTCAGTGGAATGCGCCGTGCAGGGCCACGCCTTCGACGGCCTGGTGTGCATCCCCAACTGCGACAAGATTGTTCCCGGCATGATTTTGGGGGCGCTGCGGGTGAACATCCCCACCGTCTTCGTTTCCGGCGGCCCCATGCTCCCCGGCACCCAGCCGGGCGGCTGCGGCCCCACCACCGACCTCAACACCCTCTTTGACGGCGCGGGCAAGGTGGCGGCCGGCACCATGACCGAAGAGGAGCTGGCTTTCTTTGAGGACACCGCCTGCCCCACCTGCGGCAGCTGCTCGGGCATGTTCACCGCCAACTCCATGAACTGCCTGTGCGAGGCGCTGGGCATCGCGCTGCCGGGCAACGGTACTATCCCGGCCGTCTACTCCGAGCGCATCCGCCTGGCGAAGCATGCCGGCATGAAGGTGATGGAGCTGGTGGAGAAGGACATCAAGCTGAAGGACATCCTGAACGCCGCCGCTGTGCACAACGCCATGGAATGCGACATGGCCTTCGGAGGCTCCACCAACACGGTGCTACACCTGACCGCCATCGCGAAGGCGGCCGGCTGCCCCATCACCATGGACGACTGGGAAGCGGCTTCCGAGCGCACGCCACATTTGGTGAAGCTGCAGCCCTCCGGCCCGCGTCCGCTCATCGACCTGTACCATGTGGGCGGCGTGCCGGTAGTGATGCACGAGCTGGCGCAGCTGGGGCTGTTGAACGAGAGCGCCCTTACCTGCATGGGGCCGCTGCCGGAATACATTGAGAACTGCACGAAGGCGGCGGACGGGGACGTGTGCCGCACCGGCCAGAACCCCTTCTCCGCCCAGGGCGCGCTCAAGGTGCTGCACGGCAACATCGCCCCTGCCGGCGCCATTGTGAAGAAGGCGGCAGTTGATCCGTCCATGATGAAGCACACCGGCCCTGCCCGCGTGTTCAACAGCGAGGAAGAGGCCTGCGCGGCCATCAACGGCGGCGCGGTAAAGGCGGGGGACGTGGTGGTCATTCGCTACGAAGGGCCCAAGGGCGGCCCCGGTATGCGCGAGATGCTCACGCCTACCTCGTCCATCTGCGGCATGGGTCTTTCCTCCAGCGTGGCCCTCATCACCGACGGGCGCTTCTCCGGCGCCACGAAGGGCCCGGCCGTGGGCCATGTGAGCCCGGAAGCGGCGGCCGGCGGCCCCATCGCCCTCATTCAGGAGGGCGATTCCGTGACCGTGGACATCGAGGGGGGAGCCCTCACTTTGAACATTCCCGCCGAAGAGCTTGAGGCCCGCCGCGCCGCCTGGCAGCCGCCGGCGCCCAAGCACGACCACGGCGTATTGGCGAAGTATGCGCGGATGGTTTCCTCCGCCGACGAAGGAGCGTATGTGGCATGAGCGAACCGAGAACTGAAGTGAAGCGCACGGCCGCTGCAGTGGGAGCCCCCCGCGGCGCCGGCTCGAAGACGCCCAAGCAGGGCAAGACCATGCTGGGGGCCGAGGCGGTCATCGCATCGCTGGAGGCAGAAGGGGTGGACACCGTTTTCGGCTACCCCGGAGGCCAGGCCATCAAGCTCTACGACGCCCTGTACGACTCCCAGCAGATCAACCACATCCTGGCGCGCCACGAGCAGGGGGCGGTGCACATGGCCGACGGGTACGCCCGCTCCACCGGCAAGCCGGGCGTTGCCATCGTGACCTCGGGACCCGGCGCCACCAACACCGTCACCGGCATCGCCACCGCCTACATGGACTCGGTGCCGCTGGTGGTCATCACCGGCCAGGTGCCGCGGGCGGTCATCGGCACCGACTCCTTCCAGGAGTCCGATATTGTGGGCATCACCATGCCGGTGGTGAAGCACTCGTTTCTGCTGCAGTCCACCGACGAGCTGACGCGCACCATCCGCGAGGCCTTCCATATTGCCGTCACGGGCCGTCCGGGACCGGTGCTTATCGACGTGCCGTCCGACTTGGCCGGCGCGACGATGGTGTTCGAATACCCGGACGAGGTGAACCTGCCCTCCTACAAGCCCACCTACCGCGGCAACGCCAAGCAGATCCGCGCCGCCTGCAAGCTCATCGAGGCGTCGAAGCGGCCGCTGCTCTACGTGGGCGGCGGCGTGGTGAGCTCCGATGCCTCCGCCGAACTTGAGGCGCTCTCGAACCTCATGCAGATTCCCGTGGTCACCACCCTTATGGGCAAGGGGGGAGTGGCGGCGAGCCATCCGCTGAACCTGGGGGCAGTGGGGATGCACGGGGCGAAGTACTCCAACCTCGCCATGACCGAGTGCGACCTGCTCATTGCCTGCGGCGCCCGGTTCTCCGACCGCGTGACCGGCCGCCTTTCGGAATTCGCCCCCTTCGCCCAGGTCATCCACATCGACATCGACCCGGCCGAGATCGGCAAGGTGCGCGAGGCCCAGGTTCCCATCGTGGGCGATTTGAAGGGCGTGCTCGCCGGCATGGTGGACCAGCTGCAGAAAGACGGCGCCCGCCCCGCCGATTCCGAATGGCTGGAGCGCATTGGGAAATGGCGGGAGCGCTACCCCTTCTACCATCCCAACGTGGGCGACGCGTCGGACGAGATTGTGCCGGAAGTGGTGCTGAAGCGCCTCTCCGAGAAGCTGGACCCGCGCTCGTCGGTGGTCACGACCGAAGTGGGACAGCACCAGATGTGGGCGCACCAGTTCATCGACCGCGAGGTAGGGCGCAGCTTCCTCTCCAGCGGCGGCCTGGGCACCATGGGCTTCGGCTTCCCCGCCGCCATCGGCGCTGCGGTGGCCAACCCGGAGAAAACGGTGGTCTGCATTGCCGGCGACGGCTCCTTCCAGATGAACAGCCAGGAAATGGCCACGGCCGCCATCAACGACGTTAACGTGAAGGTGCTCATTTTGGACAACCGTTGCCTGGGGATGGTTCACCAGTGGCAGAAGCTGTTCTACGACAAGCGCTACTCCCAAACGCTGTTGGAACCGGTGCCGGACTTCGTGAAGCTGGCCGAGGCCTACGGTTGGCAGGGGCGGCGCATCGAGAACCCGGCCGAGGTGGACGAGGCTTTGGACGAGATGCTGGCGGCAAAGGGGCCTTACCTTTTGGACGTGGCCATTTCCCGCGAGCAGAACGTGTACCCCATGGTGGCCCCGGGCGCGGCGCTCGACGACGTGATGGGGGCCATCGACGTAGCGGTGGGCGCGGTGCGCACCGACATGCCCGCCGGCGCCCAGCAGCCGCCGACGGTTTCCCCCTGCGCCCAGCTGGACGCCCAGTTCGGCGGCCGGTGGGAGTTCAACCCCGATGACGTGGGCCAGCGCATGGATCGCAAGCTGGCCGAGGCGGCGGGCCTTGCCCAGAAGACCGGGCCGGAGGTAGCTGCGGAAGGAGGTGATGAGTGATGTACCACGTGCTCTCAGTTCTGGTGGAGAACAAGCCCGGCGTGCTCTCCCGCGTGACCGGCCTTATTTCCCGCCGCGGCTTCAACATTGAGTCGCTTTCCGTGGGCCCCACCGAAGACCCCACGCTCTCCCGCGTGACCGCAATCGTGGTGGCGGACGACGTGGCCTACGAGCAGATCACCAAGCAGCTTCACAAGCTCATCAGCGTGCACAAGATTACCGACCTCACCAACGACAACGCCATCGACCGCGAGCTGGTGCTCTACAAGGTGAACGCGGCGGCTGAGCGGCGCAACGAGATCATCGAGATCGCCAACATCTTCCGCGCGAAGATTGTGGACGTGGGCCGCAACTCGCTGACCATCGAGGCCACGGGCGACGCCACGAAGCTGAAAGGCCTGGAAGACTTGCTGCGCGCCTACGGTATTAAAGAGACGGTCCGCACCGGCACTATTGCCATGAGCCGCAGCTCGAAAGATTAGAAACTCCGGGCAACGCGCCCGCAAAGATAGAGTGGAACCAAGCGAAAGGAACGCGAAAAATGGCAGTGACAATCTACTACGAAGAAGACGTGAACCCGGAGATCATCAAAGGCAAGAAGGTGGCCGTCATCGGCTACGGCTCCCAGGGCCATGCCCATGCGCTGAACCTGAAGGACTCCGGCGTGGACGTGCGCGTAGGCCTGCGCGAGGGCTCTTCTTCGTGGGCCAAGGCCGAAGAGGCGGGGCTGAAAGTGATGACCATGGACGAGGCGGCCGAAGAGGCGGACCTCATCATGATCCTGGTGCCCGATGAGCTGCAGGCCAAGGTGTACGAAGAGCACATCGCCCCGCACCTGAAGGACGGCGACACCCTTGCCTTTGCCCACGGCTTCAACATCCACTACGGCTACATCACCCCGCCCGAGACGGTGAACGTCATCATGTGCGCCCCGAAGGGCCCCGGCCACATTGTGCGCCGCCAGTACACGGAAGGCTCCGGCGTGCCGGACCTGGTGTGCGTTGAGCAGGACGCCACGGGAGACGCCTGGGACATTGCGCTTTCCTACGCCTGGGGCGTGGGCGGTGCCCGCTCCGGCATCATCAAGGCCACCTTCAAGGAGGAGACCGAAGAGGACCTCTTCGGCGAGCAGGCGGTTCTCTGCGGCGGCCTGGTAGAGCTGGTGAAGGCCGGCTTCGAGACGCTGGTTGAGGCCGGCTACCCGCCCGAGCTTGCTTACTTCGAGTGCTACCACGAGATGAAGATGATCGTTGACCTCATGTACGAGAGCGGCATCCACTTCATGAACTACTCCATCTCCAACACCGCCGAGTACGGCGAGTACTATGCCGGTCCGAAGGTGATCAACGAGCAGTCCCGCGAAGCGATGCGCGAAATCCTGGCCCGCATCCAGGACGGCTCCTTCGCCGCCGAATTCGTGGCCGACTGCAACAACAACCACAAATGGCTCATCGAACAACGAGAAGCCATCAACGACCACGAAATCGAAAAAACCGGCGAAAAGATCCGTTCGATGTTCACGTGGACGAAGTAGGTTGATCTAACCTGCCCGTCCGTCGGGGATCGGCGGGGCCTTACAGCCTTTCTTCGTCATCTCGACCGGAGGGCCGAAGGCCCGGAGTGGAGAGATCTTCGCGGCCCAGACGTACGTTGGGGTCGAAAAGATTTCTCCACTCCATTCGCTCCGCTCATTTCGGTCGAAATGACGAGCAAGCCGCTTTCGGGCGGCTTTTCGTTTTGTTGGGCGCAGGCTCGCTTGACAGGGGGCAAACCTCTGCTACTATGCGCTGTGGGGAAACCGTTCGAATAATCGCACGGATAATGTTTGCAAAAGTGGATCCGCGGGGGCGCGGGTCGCTGCTTTGTGCTTTAATGCGCAAGGTATTTGTCAAACGTTATTAGAGGGGCGGTTATTGTGAGTAACGATAATTCTTTTCTCGAACTAGATCTCGATTCCGATTTCGAGGACTACAATCCACTGGACGAAATTGAGCCCGAAGAAGATGAGGACGAGGAATTCGTCGCCATCGAGGGCTACAAGGGCGAAGAGCACGCCATCGAAGAGCCGGTAGTCCCCCAGATTCCCGCTGCGGAGCGCATCCAGAATCTGTTCAAGTCCATGGCCCCTCGTCGCAAGACGCTGCTCGGCATCCTGGCGTTCGTGGAGACGCCGCAGTCCACCACCGACCTCGAGGCGAAAGTGGACGAGCTGCAGGCCCACAACTTCTCCGTGTACTCTTCCGGCAACCTGTCTAACCTGCTCGAGCAGGCGGGCGCCATCACGCGCGTGACCGAAGAGGGCGAGCCCTACGAGAACATCCAGAACGAGCCGGAGATCGTAGAGATCGACGGCGTTGAGTACCTGCAGCCGGTGGATCCGCCGGAAATCTACTGGGTCATCACCGAGGAGGGCCTGGAGTACCTGAACGCCGACCGTCCGCTGGACCGTCTGCGCGACATCCTGGAGAAGGACACCCTGTACCTGCCCATCTACGACCGCATCCTTTCCATGTGCGAAGAGGGCAAGACCGTGAAGGAAATCAACGCCCAGGTGGACGACGATCCGCTGGTGCAGAAGCCGCGCCTGTACGCACCGCACTTCATCGATAAGCTGGAGAAGTGCGACTGCCTGGAATGGGACGGTGCCTGGAAGACCACCGAGATCGGCCGCGAGGGCCTGGCGATGGTCCAGGAAATGATGACCGGCGCCGACGAGGGCGAGCAGGCCTAGCAGCCATTCACAGTTTCTTTCCGAATTGTTCCCTTGAGAAAAGGATGCATGTCAAATGACTGAAGAAATCACCGAAATCGTTGAGGAAACCGAAGTCGACGAGCCTATGGACGAGGAGACCCGCGCGGCCCTCGTTTCCATCACCGAGCAGCGCTCTGCCACCTACGGGCTGCTCTCGCGCCTCTACCGCGTAGAGGTGGACGAGGAGTTCCTGAAGGAAATGAAGGGCATGCGCTTCCCGGCGGCCACTGGCAACAGCCAGGTGGACGAGGGCTATCGTCTTATTGCCACGTTCCTCTCGAACACCTGGGGCAACACCATCACCGACCTGGCCATCGACTACGTGCGCACCTTCATCGGCCACGGCGTCGACGCCTTCTCGGCCGCCTACCCCTACGAATCCGTCTACACCTCCGAGAAGCGCCTGATGATGCAGGACGCTCGCGACGAGGTGCTTGCCATCTACCGCAGCCAGGGCCTGGACAAGCAGGAGACCTGGAAGGAAGCGGAGGATCATCTGGCGCTGGAGCTGGAGTTCATGCAGATTCTGGCCAACCGCACCGTCGACGCGCTGAAGGCCGGCGACGAGGACGAGGCCATCGAGCTGCTGACCACCCAGAAGAACTTCCTGGAGGACCATCTGATGGCCTGGGTGCCCATGATGACCTCCGACATGCGCCGCTTCGCCAAAACCGATCTCTACCGTGGCCTCGCGTATCTGACCGATGGCTTCATGACCGTCGATTTCGAATTCCTGCAGGACCTGCTGCAGGCGTAGAAATACATTGCTGGGAGTCGGGAACCTATTCGTTTAGGGAGAGGAGAAGGAGCCATGACCGAGCAAGAAGAGAAGAACGCTCCCGTTGAGGAGGGTTCGAGCGGCGTCATTTCTCGGCGCTCGCTGCTAGTTGGGTTAGGAGGGACTGCCGTGCTCTGCGGGCTGGGCGCTGTGCGCTATGTGGCCGCGGATCCGCTGGTACGCCCCCCGGGAGGACAGAACGAGGATCAACTCGTATCCGCTTGCATCCATTGCGAGAAGTGCTACGAGGTGTGCCCCCGCAACGTCATCGCCCCGGCTCATATCGAGGACGGCATTGTGAATATGCGCACCCCGGTCATGACCTTCAGCTCTAACTGGTGCGACTGGTGCAAAGAGGAGAACGGCGGCGATCCGCTGTGCGTGAAGGTGTGCCCCACCCAGGCGCTGCAGCTGCCCCAGGGCGCGACGCCGGAGAACACCATTCTCGGCCTTGCGAACCTCGACACCGACCTGTGCCTGGCCTATCGTCTCATCGGCTGCCGTTTCTGCTACGACGCCTGCGAGTACGAGGCCATCGAACTGGACGAGAACAACCGCCCCTACGTGATCAACGACAAGTGCAACGGGTGCGGTGCCTGCGAGAGCGTTTGCGTCTCCATGCAGAACGGCTCCATCACCGCCGGTGCCAACCGTCGCGCCATCATCGTCGAGCCGATTCAGTAAGGGAAGGGGAGAGTTGTCATGAAATCCAATAAGCTTCGCACTATTATCCCCTTGCTCGTCATGCTGGTGGTGGCCATCGGCTACGTGACCGCCTTCGGCATCGGCACCATCTCCGGCTTCGGCTGGATGGACATCTCGCTGCTGTGCCCGCTGGGCTCGCTGCTCACCCTGGTGGCCTCGAAGATGGCCGTGCCTCGCGTGCTCATTTCGCTCGTGGTGGTGGTTATCCTCATCCTGCTGTTCGCCCGCGCCTTCTGCGGGTGGATCTGCCCGGTGCCCGTGGTCTCTAAGATTCGCGGCATCTTCGGCGGCAAGGCCTCCAACACCGACATGGAGGGCCAAGGCGCCCTCGACCCCGAAGCTGCTATGGCCGCCACTGCCGCCGAGAAGAAGAAGGCGGCCGGCGATGCCCTGACCGAAGAGGAGAAGAAGGCCCTGAAGGGCTGCTCTGGCAGCTGCACCTCGTGTGCCAGCAAGTTCCAGAAGCTGGACTCCCGCCATGTCATCCTGGGCGGCTCGCTGGTGTCCGCCGCCATCTTCGGCTTCCCGGTATTCTGCCTCATCTGCCCCATCGGCCTTACCCTGGCCACCATTTTGCTGGTCATGCGCTTGTTCGCTTTCGGCGATGTCACCTGGTCGGTCGTAGTGGTTCCGGTAATCCTCATCCTGGAACTGCTGGTGTTCCGCAAGTGGTGCTCGAAGATCTGCCCCATTTCCGCGCTGATGAGCCTCATCGGCAAGGGCAACAAGACCTTCGTCCCCACCATCGACAATTCCAAGTGCCTTGAGACCGCCAAGGGCCGCTCCTGCGAGATCTGCTCCCAGGTGTGCCCGCAAGCTATCAACCCGCGCCATCCCGAGGCCGGCATGTCCTTCAGCGAGTGCACCAAGTGCCGCGCTTGCGTGGAGAACTGCCCCACCTCGGCCATCACGATGCCTTTCCTTCCTCAGAAGCCCACGCCTATGCCCAGTGCAGATGACGCGGCTCCGGAAGCGACGGCCTAGGCGCACGACTTCAAGAAAGAAGATCGATCTATGACTTTGACCCTACGCACTGCTCCGGAAGCCCGCCTGTACAAGGGCGCGGTGGGAACTGGTAAAACCTCTGCACTCGTAGCTCTGGCAGCCGAGAAGGTGGCTGCCGGCGTTCCCGCGGAGAGTATCCTGGTCTTCGCCGCCACCCCCGACGCTGCTGCGCAGCTGAGAGGCCGCCTGGCGGATGCGGGAGCCGGGGCGGTCCGTGTCACCACTCCGCGCGAGTTCTGCCTGGAGGTGCTCGCCACGCCCGAGGCCCGCGAGGCCACGGGGCGCGACCCGCGCCTGGTCAGCTCGTTCGAGCAGGCTTTCATCATGGAGGACATGAAGGTGTCCGGCCTGAAGATCAAGCGCCTGCGCGAGATGCTCAAGTTCTTCTACCGCGGCTGGACCGAGCTTGCGGCCGAGGACCCCGAATGGCTCATTACCTCTGAGGAAGAGGCGGTGCACGGCATGCTGAAGTCCTCGCTGGACTTCACCCGCTCGCTGCTGGAGCCGGAAGTGTCCGCCCTTGCCTGGAGCTACCTGAACTCTCACGAAGACGCACTTGCCGCGGTTGCGGTCGACCATGTGCTGGTGGACGACTACCAGCAGATCTCCCGCGCCTCCCAGTTCGTGGCGAACTTGGTGGCGAAGGAGTCGCTGACCGCCGCTGCCGACCCGATTGCTTGCGTGGAGGTGTACGACAGCTACCCCTATGGCGAAGGCGTGGCCGAGCTTGAGGCCGCGGGCGCCGCGGTGACCGAGCTTGCCGAGTGCTACCTGTGCGGCGCGAGCCTGCACGCCGCATCTGTCCTGGCCGCCGAGCTGGACGAGGGCGCGGTGGCGCTGGGCAACCCCAACAATTTGGACGCTGCCACCAGCTTCGCCGAGTTCCCGGCCGATTCCTCCATGGACGAGTTCGCTTCCGTTGCCCGCCGTTTGGGCGAGCTGCGTGAGGCCGGCATCGCGCCTGAGGACGTGTACCTGCTCACCTTCAACCGCGCCTGGGCCAAGCAGCTCAAGCGCTACCTGGTGGGGGAGGGCATTGCCGTGGACAGCGCCTTCGACGGGCGCCTGAACGCCGGCGACTACCGCGATTACGCCCGCTGCGCTCCGGCCCGCGTGGTGACCGCCCTGCAGCTTGCGGCCGACCCCACCAACGCCCTTGCGTGGCGCTGCTGGATTGGCTTTGGCGACTACCTGGGCAACAGCGCGTCTGTGGCCGAGGTGATGGCCTGGGCGAAGGAGCGCGGGCTCGACCTGACCGCTGCTCTGGAGCAGCTCGCCTCCATGGACGAGGGGGCCGTTTCCCTCATCTCCGCCGGCGGCAATCGCCTGGTGGCCGCCTATCGCAGCGGCCTTGGGGTGATCGAAGCGGTGCAGGGGCTCTCCGGCATGGATCTCGTCCGCCGCCTGGTGGCTGCGGTGAATGCCACCGCTCCCGCTTCCATCCAAGAAGCCATCATCCCCGAGAAGGTGGAAGAGGCGGTCATGGCCCTGTGCGCCCCGGTTCCCGGCGCCGCCACGGCTCCCATTGTTGCCGCTACCGTCACCGAGCGCCTGACCGACTCCCGTCTGGCCGGCGGTGAGGGCGTGCGCATGGGCGAGGGCGCTCACCTGGTGGGCTCTTCGCCGAAGGCGCTGCTGGTCTGCGGCTTCGACAACGGCTTCATTCCCTGTCGCGACTACTTCGACACCACGGTAGTCACGCTGGAGAAGCAAGAGAAGATGCACAAGGAGGACACCCGTTTCCTCTACACGATGCTCGGCAAGGCCACCGACCAGCTTCAGGTGTCCTACTTCACGAACATTGACCTGGTAGGGGCCGAGCGACTGAAGCTCAAAGTGGACCGCATTCGGTTGAAAAACGGCCAGCGCATGGCTAGACTGACTCCCAGTGAATTCCTGCCGGTGATTCTTCCGACTGAATAGCGCCATCTGATCCAACATAAAGGACCCGTTCTTAGAGCGATTCGCATTAGCAAGGGTGAAAAGGGGAATGCGAATCGCTTCAAGAGCGGGTCTTTTTATGTTGTAGGTTGGTAGCGCTGCCAACCCGTCCGCGCGGCTCGGGTCGACGGGGATTCCGCTCGACGCGTCGTCGGTCGGAGCTAACTCGGGCTGCGCCCGAGTGGATCTCCTCCCTCCTTTGGCTTAACCTCGCTCCACCCCGACGACCCGCCCGCGCTTCGCTAGCGC
>JAAVZC010000004.1 GCA_022791455.1 Eggerthellaceae bacterium | reverse complement strand
TCGGAGCTAACTCGGGCTGCGCCCGAGTGGATCTCCTCCCTCCTTTGGCTTAACCTCGCTCCACCCCGACGACCCGCCCGCGCTTCGCTAGCGCCGGTGGGCATCGGGAGGGTTTTCCAAGCACTCTGAACACAAACTTGAAGAAGCGCCCGCAAGGGCGCTCCATAAAAGCATGAGGAGCGAAGCGCGCGAGCCGAAGGCGAGGAAGCGAGAGCGGGTGCTTGCAAAACCTTCCTGGGCCCTCCGGCGCGGACAGGTGGATAGAGGCAAAAAAGAAGCCCCTTCAGGCTGGGGGACCTGAAGGGGCTTTTGTCAGTACGCACGGAGGAGAAGGGGAAACGTGCGTATGTTTTCACGTCCGTTGAGGGGTTGAGAGAGAGGAGGTTTTTCACGCAGGAGACAAACAACGGACGATCGAGATATTCGCTTTTCAATGACGCGGCGGAGCTTTCGTTTCCGTTCGCTCTCACAGCGCCTGAAAGTATAGTATGGGTTGGATTGCGAAATAAAAAGGGGTCTGCGGCAGCAGTTGAATCTGCGTTTCGCTCTCGTTTCCTCTGGGAAAACTTCTTCATAAGCGGCGTTCCTGTGGGTCGTTTGGTCGGTTCCGCGAAACGCGGGGTCTAAGCAGGGGCGGGTTTAGTAGAATAGAGCGATTGAACGAGCAATAGATCTTGGGGTGATTCCCAGGAGGTGCAGATATATGAACGAAGCGGCTTCCCGGGCAGAAGTGCCGGGAGTCTTCATAACATTCGAAGGCGGCGAAGGGGCCGGCAAGTCTACTCACATTCGCTTTCTCGCACGTACGCTTGAGGGGCTGGGATATTCCGTCCTCATGCTGCGGGAGCCGGGCGGAACGGAGCTGGGGGAGGCGCTGCGGGCGCTCGTGCTTGATCCGGCATATGGCCCGGTGAGTCCCCGTTGCGAGATGCTCATCTACGAGGCGGCCCGTGCCCAGCTGGTGGACGAGGTGATTCGCCCGGCGCTTTTAGAGGGAAAGATTGTGCTGTGCGACCGCTTCACCGACTCCACCGAGGCCTATCAGGGCTTCGGTCGCGGCATCGACCGGGAGCAGGTGCGCACGGCAAACGCGTTCGCCGCGGACGGCCTGGTGCCGGAGGCCACGCTGCTTCTGCGCTGCGAAGGGGCGGCGGTGGGGCTTGACCGCGCCACCCATCACGGCGATGCCGACCGATTGGAGCAGGAGGGCGTGGACTTCCACACGCGAGTGAACCGCGGCTTCGACCAGATGATGGGCGAGAGCGGCGGCCGCATCCGGTTGGTGGACACGTCCGGCCCGAAGTCCATGACGGCAGCGCAGGTGTTCGCCGCGCTGGCCGACGTGCTGCCGGAGCTTTCGGACCACAGCCGCTTCGACGAGGACTACTTCTCTACCTTGGACGTAAAAGCCCATGGCTGACGCATTCGACCGCATCATCGGCCAGCCGCAGGTGCGCGAGTTCTTGCGCGCCAGCACCGAGCACGACCGCATCAGCCACGCCTATTTGTTCGCCGGTCCGGCCGGGTCGAACAAGACCCTGGCCGCTTACGCCTTCGCCCAGGCAATCCTGTGCCCCAAAGGGGCGAAGGGCCCCCGTGGCGGCCGCTGCGGCGATTGCGACGCCTGCGACAAGGTGATGCGGCGCAAGCACCCGGATGTGCGCTACTTCGCGCCGGAGGGCGCGAGCGGATACTTGGTGGAGCAGATGCGCGAGGTGGTTTCCGATGCCCCCATGGCTCCCATCCAGGCCCGCCGCAAGGTCTACATTATCGACCGGGTGGACCAGTTGGGCACGGCGGCCGCAAATGCGTTTCTGAAAACACTCGAGGAGCCGCCGGAGAACGTCACATTCATCCTGCTCGGACGCACCTGCGACGGGGTTCTCCCCACCATCCTATCCCGGTGCCAGGTGGTTCCCTTCCGCCATATTCCCGCCACCGAAGCCGCCGGCATCGTAGCGCAGAACACCGGCGCCTCGCCCTTGCACGCTTCTATCGCCATCGAGGCCTGCGGGGGCTCCATCAGCGGGGCCATTGAATTTTTGTCCGCCGGGTCCTCCCGCATGGAGTTCCGCAAGCAGGTGCTGGACACGCTGGAGCGCCTTTCCCGCTGCGATGACTGGGACGTGGTGACCATGGCCGCCGAGCTTATCAAGGCGGCGAACTTCCCCTTGGACGCGGTGCGCCAGCGGCTGGAGCAGGAGCTGGCAGAGAACCAGGACTTCCTGGCGAAGTCGGCGCTGCGGCAGCTGGAGGCGAAGCAGAAGCGCCAGATAACCGCGAAGTCCTCCGAGTACCTGCGGCAGCTGACCGCCATCATCCGCTCGTGGGTGCGCGACGTGATGATGATCTGCTCTGGCTGCCCCGATTTGGTGATCAACCGCGACGTGATGGCGGCCCTCGAAGCCGCCGCCCAGCATGCCACCTTGGAAGGGGCTCTCTGTGCTTTACGTGCGGCGGACGAATGCGAGGCCGCGATTGCCTATAATGTTTCTCCAGAAGCGTGCGTCGATGCCCTTCTGTTCAAAGTGAAAGAGGTTGTTTCGTGACGAAAGTCGCTCCGGTACATACTGCATATAATCCTAAGACGCTGTGGTTCGACCCCAACGGGCTGGAGATCTCCAAGGGAGATGCGGTGGTGGTAAACACCGCCCGCGGTCTTGAGTTCGGCCGAGCTGCCGGTGACTTGCTGGATGTGGAAGATTCCCAGATTAAGGCCCTGAAAAGCCCGCTCAAGAAGGTAGAGCGGCTGGCCACCGATGAAGACGTGGAAAAAGCGGAAGACTTGGAACGCCAAGGAGCCGAGGCGCTGCCGGTGTTCAAGGAGATGGTGGAGGAAGCCGCCGTTGAGATGCACCCGGTAGCGGTGGAGTTCCTCTTCGACGGCGACAAGGCGGTCTTCTACTTCGAGAGCGAAGAGCGGGTTGATTTCCGCGATTTGGTGCGCAAGCTGGCCGGCCATTTCCACGTGCGCGTGGATATGCGCCAGATTGGCGTGCGCGACGAAGCGCGCATGGTGGGCGGTCTGGGCCATTGCGGCCAGGAGCTGTGCTGCAAGCGGTTGGGCGGCGAGTTCTGCCCCGTGTCCATCCGCATGGCGAAGGAGCAGGATCTTTCCCTCAACCCCCAGAAGATTTCCGGTCTGTGCGGCCGCCTCATGTGCTGCCTACGCCATGAGTTCGACGCTTACAAGGACTTCAAGAGCCGCGCTCCCAAGATGAACGCTACCATCACCACGCCCGCGGGTCCGGCGAAGGTGGTCGATTTGGACGTGCCACGCGAGATCGTCTCGGTGCGCATCGAGGGCGAGAAGCCGGTGCGCATTCCCATTGCCGGGTTCGAGCCGGCGAAAGAGGGCGCTCGCCCGTCGGTGGTGGGCGAGGACGCCTGGGCTGCCGCCAACGAGGAGATGCAGGTGAGGATCGGCGGCGATTCCGCCCTGTTCTCCACCTCGCAGTTCACCGGTTCCGACAAGCTGGCCGAAGCGGGCAAGCTGCGCCACACCCCTTCCCGCAAGAAAGCGGGGGAGAAAGGTGCCGGCGGTGGCAGCCGTTCCGGCGGTGGCTCGGGCCGTCGTGGCCGCGGCGAGCGGCAGGAGCGGGTGACGGTGAAGCCGGCAGAGCGCAAGCCGCGTCGCCGCTCCACCACCCTCTCTACCGAGGGCGCGAGCCATGAGGAGGGCAAGGAGCCCCGCCGCCAGCGGACGGTTGAGGGGCAGGCGCCAGGACGCGGCAGCGCATCCGGCGAGCGCAAGAGCCGGCCTTCCCGCAACGCTCAGAAACAAGAGGGCGGCCAGCAGCGGCGCGCTTCCGCGGGCAAGGGCGCTTCCCGTCCTTCCAAGCCCGAAGGGTCAGATCGTCCGAAGAAGGCGGCCCGGCCCGGCCAGCGCTCCAGCGGCCTTTCCCGCAGCGGCGACCAGGCTCAGCCCCAGCAATCCCCGGCCGCTTCGGCACCGAATGCGGAAGGGGCCGGAAAGCCCCGTCGTCGCCGGCGGCGGCGCAGCAACAAAGAGGGCAAGGGCGAAAGCGAATAGCCTCAACCCCTAAGCGCGATGGAGAGAATTATGAATGCAGATTATGCTTTGCTCACCGACTTGTACCAGATGACCATGGCCCAGGGCTATTGGGACTCGGGCAAGGGGGACGAGGAGGCCTGCTTCCACATGTACTTCCGCGACTACCCCTTCAAGGGCGGGTATGCAATTGCGGCGGGTATGGAGCAGCTGGCCCAGATTGTCGACGATTACCGGTTCACTTCCGACGACGTGGCTTACCTGGCCTCGCTTCAGGCGCCCGGCGGCGGCCCGCTGTTCAGTGAGGGGTTCTTGGGGCAGTTGGAAGATTTCCGCCTGACGCTTAACATCGATGCGGTGCCCGAGGGCACGGTGGTGTTTCCCCATGAGCCCATCGTACGCGTCACCGGGCCCATTGCCCAGTGCCAGCTGCTGGAGACCACACTTTTGAACTGCGTGAACTTCCAGACCCTTATTGCCACGAAGGCGGCGCGCGTGTGCCTGGCCGCGAAGGGTGCGCCGGTGGCGGAGTTCGGTCTGCGCCGCGCGCAAGGACTCGGGGGCGTGTGGGCTTCCCGGGCAGCCGTTGTGGGCGGCTGCGCCTCTACGAGCAACGTGCTGGCGGGGAAGCTCTTCTCCATTCCGGTTTCGGGCACCCACGCCCATTCGTGGGTCATGGCCTTCGATAGCGAGCTTGAGGCCTTCCGCGCCTACGCCCGCGAGTTTCCGAACAACTGCGTGCTTTTGGTGGACACCTACGATGTGGAGCAGGGCATTGCCAACGCCATCACGGTGGGGCTGGAGATGAAGGAGCGTGGCGAGCATCTGGCTGCCATCCGCATCGACTCGGGCGACCTTTCTTGGCTGGCAAAGATGGCCCGCCGCATGCTGGACGAGGCGGGGCTCACCGACACCGGCATCGTGCTCTCGAACGACCTGGACGAGTACACCATCACTTCCATCCTTTCGGAAGGGGCGCCGGTTACTTCGTGGGGCGTGGGCACGAAGCTGGCCACTGCCTACGAGCAGCCGACGCTGGGCGGAGTGTTCAAGCTTTCCGCCGTGCGCTCGTCCGACGGGGACGAATGGGTCAAACGGCTGAAGATTTCCGAGACCGCCGCGAAGCTGACTACCCCCGGCGTGCTGGACGTGCGCCGTTACTACCAGGAGGACGGCACCATTGCCGGCGACATGGTATTCGATGTGAACGATGGCGTGGATGAGCGCGAGATCATCATCGATCCTTCGGATGATATTCGCCAAAAAAGGCTAGCGGGGCTGCGCTACGAAACGCTGCTGAAGCCCTTGGCCCGCAATGGCCGCTCGGTGCTTACGGCCCAGGAGTCGAGTGCGCTCGCGGCTCAGAAGCGGGCGCGCGAGGGGTTGGCAACGCTGGACGAGAGCCAGCTTCGCATGCTCAATCCCCACACCTATCCGGTGGGATTAGATTACAAATTGTTTGATGCGCGCCGCGCCCTCGTGGCTCAGCTGCGCAATGTGGTACCGTAGTCGTTTCGGGCCTCGTCGTCGAGCAAGCGGGCGCACGGACGCACCCGGTATTCAGAAGAGTTAAGGAAAGATGGCCATGATCAGGATTATCACCGACTCCGTAGCTTCGATTCCGAAGGAGGAAGCGGCGCGCATCGGAGTGGAAATTGTGACGCTCTACGTGCACCACAACGGGGTGGAGTACGCCGATGCCGACCTGGACTTGGACGAGTTCTATTCCGGCATCGCCGAGATGGTGGACGACATCCCCACCACGAGCCAGCCTTCCCAGCATGCCTTCGAAAGCGCCTTCGAAGAGGCGGCCCAGGCGGGGGACGAGGTGCTGGGCGTCTTCATCTCTTCCAAGTTCTCCGGCTCGTTCGACGGCGCCATCCGGGCGGCGCGGGCGGTGCAGTCGCGCAACATCGGGTTCAAGTGCATCCTGATGGACTCTCTGTCCAACGGCTACGACCAAGCGTGGCCCATCTATGACGCAGTTGACAAGCGCGACGCCGGCGGCACGTTGGAGGATTGCGCGGCGGCTGTGTGGACCGGCATCACCTGCACCCGGTGGCTGTTCAGCCCCGAGACCCTCACCTTCCTGCGCAAGGGGGGTCGCATCGGCGGTGCGGCGGCGCTTCTGGGCAACGCCATCAAGTTGGTGCCCATCCTTACCGTGGTCGACGGTGCCGCGGAGACCTTCGCCAAAGTGCGCACGCGCAAAAAGGCGCTGGACCGCATGGTACAGAAGCTGAAGGAGGACATCTCTCTTCACGGGCTGAAGCGGCTGGCAGTGCACTACATTGGCGATAAGGCGCCGGCGCTGGAGTGGGCCAAGAGCGTCATCTGGCCGCTGGTGGGCCATGAGACGCCGGTGCTTCCGGTAAGCCCGGTGCTGGGCGTGCACGTGGGACCGGCGGTGGGTCTTGCCTACGAGTGCAATTCCCCCATCGAGGGCAAGCTCACGGTGCCCTACGACGAGTACATCTTCGCCATGGGCGTCTAGCCCGCGGCGGTTTTGCGTTATCGACCGGATCGTTTCGATCGGAAAGGAAACAGCGCTATGCAATCTTGCAATCTCGTGGTGGATTCCTGCTGCGATTTGCCCTCCGAGCTGCTGCAGGCGGACGGGCTCTACCTGCTGAAGTTCCCCTATGCCATGGACGGCGGCTCGTTCTACGACGACCTGTTCCAAACGCGCGACCCGCATGATTTCTACGAGGCCATGCGCAAGGGCTCTGCCCCCACCACTTCCCAAGTGCCCATGGTGGATTTCCTGGAGCTGTTCCGCACCTTGGCGGAGACGGGGCGCCCGTCGGTGTACCTGTCGTTTTCCAGCGGCCTTTCCGGCAGCTTCGACGCCGCCCAGCTGGCATTGGCGCAGCTGAAAGAGGAAGGGCTCGACTCGGAGATCTATCTGGTGGACACCCATCTGGCCTCGGTGGCCGAGGGGCTTTTGGTGCACGAGGCCATCCATCAGTGGAAGCGCGGGATGGGGGCCGCGGACCTGGCCGCCTGGGCCGAGGAGGCGCGCTGCTTCGAGAACGAGATGTTCATGGTGGAGGACCTGGACACGTTGCGCCGCGGCGGCCGCATTCCCTCTTCGGTCGCGGTGGCGGGAACCGCCCTTGATGTGAAGCCGCTACTGTCCATCGACAAGGACGGCCGGCTGGCGGTGACCGGCGTGGCCCGCGGCCGCAAGAAGGGCATGAAGGCGCTCGTGGATAACCTGGTGAAGCGCAAGAACGAGGAGAACCAGATCTCTACCGTGCTCATCGGCCATGCCGATTGTCCGAAAGACGCCCATAAGCTGAAGGAGATGGTGCTCAAGGCGGACGACACGGTGATCCCGGTCATCTGCAACATCGGGCCCGTTATTGGAAGCCATGTGGGGCCGGGTATGCTGGCCCTGTGTTTCTGGGGTCAGGACAAGCGCGAGAACCTGTCGCTTGCGGACAAGATTGCCCGCAAGGTGAAGGGAGGCCGGGAATAATGAGCAAGATTGCCGCTCTGTTCGGGAATGCCGCGTTCGTGAAGGCGGCCGGAGAGCGCATCGAGGCGGCCGGTTTCAGGCTGACTGACGATGCCGCTGCGGCCGATGTGGTGCTTACCTATTGCGAGACACAGCAGCAGATTGAGGACTTGTACTTTGGCGACGAGGGCTTTGTGGGCCATCTGTCGAAGGGGACGCTTCTGGTGGATGTGTCGCCGTCTTCGCCGAACTTGGCCCGCGACATTTCTTCGGTGGCGCTTGTGTCAGACTTGCAGCTGGTGGAGGCACCGCTCGTAGTGCGCGACATGGCGCTTGAGCAGTGTTTCGGCCGCGACAACCTCTTCTGCTTCGCAGCAGGCGAGGAGGACGTGATCGCCGATGCGCGCCCGTTTTTGGACGCCGTGTTCGGGGAGGTGCGCCCCACGGGCGTGCCCGGTAGCGCTCAGCTTGCCAAAGCGGCCCATACGCTGCAGACTGCTTCCGCCATCATCAGCGCGCTTGAGGCCAACGCCCTCTACCATGCGGTGCATCGGTTCTCCACCGGCGAGGGGCTCGCGGACGCGCTGCCCGTTTCCCAGGCACTTGGCGGCACCGAGGTGCTGGTGGCGGCGCAAGAGCGCCGTTTCACGAGCGACTTCACCGTGGAACTGTTCCTCTCCGAGGTTTCGGCGGCCCTGACGACTGCCGACGACGCGGACCTCATCGTACCGCAGGCGGAATCGGCCCTGCACCTGCTGGAGCTTCTGGCCATCATCGGCGGCACCGACATGGCGGTGGCGGCGCTTTCGCTGGTGTTCGGCGAAGACGAGGAAGCACGCCGGGCGGGGCTGGACTGGGACCGCGCCAGCCAGGTGTACCAGGACCATGATCATAACCACGACCATGAGGATGCCCTGGCCGGGGACTTCGACGATGACGACCTGGACGACTATGGCGAGCTGTTCACCTTCGACTATTCCTCCAACTGATCCAGCCGCCCCTCTTGCTTGTTGCCGCGAATGCCCCCGCGCCTGCGGGGTGGATAGGCTGGCGGGGCAGAGGGGCGTTTGCGGCGCTTCGGCCCAGATGGAAGTGGGTCGCGCCGCCCTGCACTTCTGGGAAGAGCCGCCCATCAGCGGCGATGGGGGCAGCGGTACCATCTTCTTCGGACATTGCCCTTTAGGGTGCTCGTACTGTCAGAACGCCCGCTTGGCGGTGGGGGAGGCGGGGCTGCCTTGCACGGTCGGTGAAGTGGCAGCGGCCATGCTCTCTTTGCAGGAGCAGGGGGCGCTGAACATAAACCTGGTGACTGCTACCCATTACGGGCCGCTTGTGCGTGCGGCGGTGACGCGGGCTCGCGGCGCCGGGCTTGATCTGCCCATCGTCTGGAACACTTCTGGTTATGAAACTGTGGCGGCAATTCGGGACAATGCCGAAACGGTGGATGTGTATCTGACGGATTTCAAGTACGCTTCCGCTGAGACGGCTGCTGCGTATTCCCATGCGCCGGATTACCCGACGGTGGCGCTCGCTGCGATCGATTCCATGGTCGACCTGACGGGGCCTCCGATATTTGACGAATACCGCGGTCAGCAACGGCTCGTGAGGGGCGTGGTCATTCGCCATCTGATGTTGCCCGGCCATGAGCGGGAGTCCTTCGATGCGGTGCAATTGCTTTTTGAACGCTACGGAAACCGGGTGCTCTATTCCCTTATGAACCAGTACACGCCGCTTCTTGCCCATCGCGCTGCCGAAGGAGACGAAGGGGCGCAGCGCGTTTTGCAGCGTTATCCAGAGCTGAGGCGGACGGTCCCGGCGGAAGCCTACGAGGCGCTGCTCGATTTCGCAGATTCGCTTGGCATGGAAGAATACTTCTGGCAAGACGGCCCCGCCGCCAGCGAATCCTTCATCCCCGACTTCGAATAAGCTTTTGACGAATATCTTCCAAATTTTGCGCCCTATCGTCTTTGAAGCAAGGGCAATGCTACAGTTCCCTCTGTTGATTTCGAAAGGGGTTTTTCATGGATATCAAGGCATTTCATTCGCTGAGCTATGGGCTGTACGTGGTGACGGCTGCAGGCGAGGATGGTAAGAAGTGCGGGTGCGTGGTGAATACGTTCCAGCAGGTGACGAGTGAGCCGCCTCAGGTGAGCGTGGCTATCAACAAGGAGAACGCCACCTTGGCGGCGGTTCTCGAGAGCGGTCGTTTTTGCGTGACCGTACTTGAGCAGGACACGCCGATGGAGTTCATTGGCACGTTCGGGTTCCATTCCAGCACCGACACGGACAAGTTCGCTGCCGCTGATTACCGGGTGTGCGGCGACGGGCTGGTGCAGCTGCTGGAGCACGGGGTTGCTCTTTTTACGTGCACCGTCGTGAACACGGTGGACGTGGGTACCCATATGGTGGTGTACGGATTGGTGGACGATGCTGAGGTGCTGAGCCCGGCCGATCCGCTGACCTACGCCTACTACCACACGGTCAAGCGCGGCAAGACGCCGCCGAAGGCCTCTTCCTATATTGTGGAGAGCGCCGCTGCCGAGCCGGTGGCGGAAACCTCGTCGGCCCCTCGCGTTGGCTGGCGCTGCACTGTCTGCGGCTACATCCAGGAAGGCTATCCGGACGGCCTTCCTGCTGACTTCCGCTGCCCCGTCTGCGGCGTAGGCCCAGAAATGTTCGAACGAATCGAGCTGTAATCCCCTCACGTCATCTCGACCGGAGCGCGTAGCGCGGAGTGGAGAGATCCCGCGTCGGACGGCCGATTGCTCGCGGCCAGGTTTCGCCGTTCGGCGCGCACGGGATCTCTCCACTCCGGCCTTCGGCCTTCGGTCGAGATGACGTTGTGGGTGAATCGAGCTGTAAAAGGTTTGGTTGTCCCTAAAATGGGGCTGCTTCCGATCTGTTTTGCCTTACCATAGGAGCATTGCAAAACGAACGGAAGCGAGGCGGTAATGGGGTTTCTCGATGATGCTCTAGCAGTGGGGCGCTCTACGGTGGCCAGCGCGCAGAAGACGGTGGCCAAGGCGGGGGCGCTCCACTTAGACTTTGTCTCGGAATTCATCGCGATGGCCGAACGCGGGGCGGCGCTCGGGTGGCACGAGGCCCATGGGGGCAACGCGTCGCTCTGGCTCACCGACGAGCAGCGTACTGCCATCGCTCCCTTCCTTGAAACGGAGCCGGGCGAGTGGACGATGCTCCAACAGCCGGTTTCCGATATGGCGGGCGAGATAGTGCTGGTCACGGCGGCCGGCTGTCGGATGGACGGGCTGAAGGCGGCTGGCGCGCGGGCGCTGGGCGTGATCGAGCTGGATATTTCTGGCAGCGCGTGGCGCACGGTGTTCGGTTTCGATGGCGGCGGCCGGCCCACCAGTGAACTCAACGGCCATTTGCTTATCCTGGAGGCGCGGGGCAAGGCTACCGACCGTCGTTCGCGCATTGTCTATCACGCTCATCCGACGGCTGCCATTGTGCTGGGCAAATTGATCGATGGCGACGACGCTTCTGTTTCCAACTGCTTCTGGCGCGCTATGACCGAAACAGTCATGGTGGTGCCGGAGGGCGTGGGCTATGTGGGGCCGATGGTGCCGGGCAGCTTGGATCTGGCGAAAGCATCGGCCGAGAAGGCGGCCTTGTACGCGGCGGTCCTTTGGGCCAGCCATGGCATTCTTTCCACCGGCCCTACCTGCGAAGATGCCTTCCAGCGCATGGAGGTGCTGGCGAAGGCGGCCGAAGTTCGGGTGAGCTGCCGCCAATGCGGGCTTTCCGCTTCTGACTACCGCGCGTCGGTGCCCGACGACGTGCTGCGAGGCATTTGCAAGCAATTGGGGCTTTCCCTCAACGAGCAGCTGCTCTAGGCGAGAGGGCGGGTTTCTTTGATCGATCTGAAGTTGCCGGTGGCGGCTGTCGGCTCCGATGGGCCGGCTGTCTACGGGGCGGTTCAAGAATATGTAGCTCAGCAGGTGGCGGCCGGCTGCCGCTGTGTCGTCATTGCTGCAGGTTTGGATGAAGCCAACCGGCTGAAGGCCCTGCTGGCTGAAGAGCCAGGCGGGGCGCTGGGCGTGGAGGCCACCACCTTCGAGCGCTGGCTGGAGGATTGCTGGCAGCTTTGGGGCGACGGACGGGTTCTTGTGAGTTCTGCCGAGCGGCTGGCCCTTTGCTACGAGGCGGCCTCTCAGGGACGGGTGCCCGGAAGCCCCGCCGCCTTCGCCCGTTGGATGGCCCGGGCGGCGCGAGAGGCGCTGCCGTGGCTGATTTCGGCTTCTTCGGAGAAGCTGGCGGGGTTGGAGTCGGCTGCCCTTGAGGGCCTGATCCGCTATCGCAATCTTTTGCAGCAGCGCGGCCTGGCGGAGGAGAGCGAGGCTTGTCGGCAGCTGGGCGCCGCGCTTGACGGCGGCAAGGGCCCTTGTATTGTGCTGGCGGCTGTTGACGAGGAGGCGCTGTCTTTCGCTCGCCGGTGGCTCTTGCGCTCTATTGGTGCAGTGGCTATTGTGAACGGGCAATCTGCCCCGTCGGAAGAGGACGTTCGCTCCGAGGAACTGAACCAGTTGCTGCGTTCCTTGTATCAGGGTAGTGACGGCCAAGCGCTTGCGCCGACTGGCGCGGTGAAGGTCGCCATCGCCAGCGGAAAGGTGGCTGAGCCCCATTTGTTGGCGGAGCTGTGCGCCAGCCTTCCTGCCCCTCACCTAGGCGCGTGGGAAATCTATGACTACGATACGGTATTGGTGGACACCAACCCAGTTGCCCTGTTCGAGCGACTGCGCCGCCATCCGGCGCTTTTGGAGCGATCTTTGCGTGTGAGCGGGCGACTGCCGTTTGCCGCTACGTTGGCAGGGCGGTTTATGGCCCTGTGGAACTGTTCGCTGGAGGGAGACCGAAGCGCTTGGTGCGATTTGGCGGCGAGTCCACTTTCCGGGTTGTCGCCGTCTGAGGCCTATCAGCTCGGACGAGCGTGGCGGGCCAATCGGCTGGCCAAGGCCGCCGATGCGCTGGAGGAGTTGTGCCGCCGCAGCCTTGTCTGCGATGGGTTCCGTCAGGCCGCTGAGACAGATGGCATTGCTGCGTCTGCCCAGTGTTTGGCGACAGCCGTGCAGCGGCTTCCCCTTGAGGCGGCCCGCAAGCAGGCGGAAGTGGCGGCGCTTTCCGCCTTCGCCACGCTGACGGATCAGCTGGGCGAGAGCGTTTCGTGGGCGGAAGCGGTCGACCTTGCCGGTGGCTTGCAGGTACGGGTGGATTGGGAAACGGCGCCGGTTGATACCGGGGTTGGCCATGCCGAGCCGCCTATTCTCTTCACCACGTTGGAGCAGGCTTCCCGCCTTGCCCCCGGCAGCTGTCGCCAGATGGTGCTGGCGAAGATGAATCGCGACGAGCGTCCCGCCGGCAGTGGGGAGGACTCGCTGGACGCCCTTCTGGACAAGCTGGGCCTTGCCTCGAAGCGGGAAGGGGCGCAGCATTTGCGGCGTCAGCTTTGGGATGCTCTGTGCGCACCGCGGGAGGCTTTGTGGGTCGAGCGCTCCTTGATGGACGCCGCGGCAGAGCCCGCCTATCCCAGTTTCCTGTTCCAGGAAATCATGGACTGTTACCGCAAGGATCCCACCTCGCCGGACGGCGTGATTCCCGACTGGGAAGTGCCCGAAGTGCTCGCCCCCTTCGTCAAAACGACGGCGGAAACAGACTTCGCGCTGATGGAGCGCGGGGGTTTCCCGAAGTCGGCCCTGTGCGTTCCCGCTCCCGAAACCGGGCAGGTGAGCTGTGGCTGGCAGCAGTTCATCGCGCTGCCCAAGATGCGCCGCGAGGACGGCAGCTGGGTGATGCGGCTTTCCCCTTCCGCTATCGAGAGCTTCTTGTCCTGCCCCTATCTCTGGTTTGTCCAGCGGCGGTTGAACCTTCGCACTCTGGAGGAAGAGTTCAGCGTTATGGAGCGGGGTACCTTCGTCCACGAAGTGCTGCAGACCTTCTACGAAGTGGCGGCGGAAGAGGGCATGGCGCGGGTGAGCCCCGAGAACCTTCCCGCTGCCCGCCAGCTTCTGGCGGAAGTTTTCGCGGCAGTGGTGGAGCGTCAGCCGCAGCACGAGGCGGGCCATCGCTACGTGGCGGCTACCCCTTGGGAAGAACGGCGCCGCGACGGGCTGCTGCCGCAGCTATCGGAGGGGCTCGCCTACCAGGCCGGCTTGCTCCCCGGTTTCCGTCCCGCGTTCCATGAATGGCACTACGGCTTCGACGAGCCAGTGCCCTATGCCGGCCATGTTCTGTGCGGCAGCATCGACCGCATCGATGTGGACGAGCAAGGGCGCGCGGTGGTGATCGACTACAAGACTTCCCTCAACGACGGCTACCAGCTGCTTCCCGCGAAGGGCGGGAAGGGGAAGGGCGCCGCCGAGGCGGAAGAGCGCGCGCCTTTCGCCCTGCCCCGCAAGATGCAGGCGCTCATCTACAGCAAGGTGGTAGAGGAACTGTTGGGACTCACCGTGGTGGGCGCGCTGTACCTGAACCCTCTTACTGGTGAGGTGAAGGGGGCGGTTGACGGCCACGTGCTGGGGCCGGAGGCAATCCCCAGCCTCAAGCCGGAGCGCTCTTGCGTGCAGGAGGCTGGGTTCGCCACTTTCCGCGATCTGCTGGACGAGACGGAATTGCAGGTGGAGGAGAAGCTGAGGCTGCTCTTCGCCGGCCAGGTGGCGCCCGACCCGCTGGACGGGGACGCCTGCAAGTACTGCCTGGCAACGTTTTGCGAGCGGAGGATCGGCTAGATGAATTTGGACACCTTGGGGGCCACCGGGCCCCAACGGCTTGCCATCGAGACACTGGACCGGCCGCTTCTGCTGTGCGCGGGGGCCGGATCGGGCAAGACGTTCACGCTACAGCAGCGCATAGCCTACGCCCTCTCGCCGGAAAGCGGCCCGGCCGCCCAGGGGGTCGACCGTATTCTGGCCATCACCTTCACTCGCAAGGCTGCCGGCGAGATCAAGAGCCGCGTGCGGGCGGTGCTGCGCCAAAACGGCATGATGGAAGAGGCGCTGCAGGCAGACGACGCCTGGATCTCCACCATCCACGGCATGGCGCTGCGCATTTTGCGGGAGCACTGCCTGGAGCTGGGGTTCTCGCCGGAGATGAGGCAGCTGTCGGAAGTGGAGGCGGTCGAGTTGCGGGAGGCCGCCTTCGACGAGGTGGTGCGCCGCAGCCGCATTGCTGGTGATTCCCCTTACGGCCGGTTGGAAGAGCTTTTCGGCGCTTCCGGCGGCGACGGGGATGTGCGGGGGCTCACCTTCGACCTCATGGATCGGGCAGCTTCCCTCACCGGTGGCTTGGCGGCAATCAGCTTCGGTCCCCAACCGCGGCCGGCCTCGGCGCTCGCGCGCGAGGTGCTTGACGTTGTGTATGAGTTCCAGCAGGCTCCCGCTTCCGAAAAGCAGATGGCCTGCGCCGATGAGGCGGCTCGCCAGCTGGAGGCGTTCCTGGAAAAGGGGGAGCGGGGAAGCGCCGAGGAGCTTACCCTGCTGCTGACGGGCCTTGCGCTGCCGGACCGGCGCACGAAGGCGTCGAAGGAGGCGGCGGATGCGCTGCTGAAGGTGCGCGCTGCCGCCGCGATGGAGGCGGCGCTCGCGTGGAGCTATGGCGCGTCGCGGGATCTGATTGCCCTGGTGGCTGAAGTGGACGACGTCTTCGCCCAGTTCAAGCAGCAGGCGGGTGCCATCGACACCACCGACATCCTGCGGCTCACCTACCGGGCCCTGGTGGAACATCCTTCTATTGCCGAATCACTGCGAGAAAAGTTCCAGCTGGTGATGGTGGACGAGTTCCAGGACACGAACCAGCTGCAGATAGACCTGATCAGCCAGCTCTGCGCGCCGGGGCTTGCGAACCTGTGCACGGTGGGGGATTCCCAGCAGTCCATCTACCGGTTCCAGGGGGCGGACGTGAACGTGTACCTGCGCCACAAGCGGCAGATGGCCGATGAGCTGGCAGCACGCACGCTGCAGCTGGATGCCAATTTCCGCAGCCACGGCGATGTGCTGGCCTTCGTTCGCCGCGTATGTGGCGCCCCGGGGTTCTTCGCCGAGGATTTCCTCGACTTGCAGGCGCAGCGGGATGAAGAGCGGGTGGTGCGCAAGACCGGCGGTTACCGGGGCACGTTCCCCCGCATTGCCCTTTCGGTGGTGGTACGTGGAACGGCCAGGGGAGGCAAATGCGCCCCCATGGCCTTCGCCAAGCAGCGGGAGGCGCTTCGCATTGCCGATTGGTTCTCGCGGTTGCGCGCAGCGGGCCACGGCCCCCAAGAGATGGTACTTTTGCTGGGAAGCACTACCAATGCGCACATCTATGCGGCGGCGCTGCGGCAAGCGGGCTTCAACTGCCGCATGGAAGGGGGCTCTGGCTTCTTCTCCAGTCGGGAATCGAGGTTGGTGGGCTGCGCCTTGCGAGCTCTAGCGAACCCGTTGGATACACAGGATTTGTTCGAGGTGCTGCAAAGCGGCCTGTTTGATCTGTCCGCCGACGATCTGCTGGCGCTTTCCACCGAGGTGCGGCCGGAGGGCGAAGGGTCCATCGTGCAGCGCTGTTCTTTGGGAAAGCGGTTCGCCTCCGGGGGCGCGGGCGCCGAGACGGAAGCTGAGCTGCCGGCGGCGGCGCACCTGCCGCCCTTGAGCGCCGCAGCCGAACGGGCGCTTGATGTGTGGCAGCGGGCTGAAACGACGGCGGCAGATCGCGGCCCGGCGGCAGCGCTGCGGCAGATGG
The DNA here is from genome assembly GCA_022791455.1 of Eggerthellaceae bacterium. Taxonomy (GTDB): domain Bacteria; phylum Actinomycetota; class Coriobacteriia; order Coriobacteriales; family Eggerthellaceae; genus Parvibacter. Next base: position 88,375 of record JAAVZC010000004.1, on the reverse strand, counting down.
CAGTGGACGGCGGCTACCTGGATCAGCTGGAGGCGCGCGGGCCCGAAGGACAGGCTCAAGCCGCGAACTTCCTGAAGGCCGTCCGCCTGGTGGCGGAGTTGGAACAGCAGCCGGGGTCGGGCATCTCCACCGTGGCGGAGCGCTACAGCGCTCTAAGCTTCGGCAAAGAAAAGCTTGGGTCGCTGCGGGGCGAAGAGGGTGACGCCGTGCGCATCATGACGGTGCACGGCTCCAAGGGCCTGGAGTTTCCCTTCGTAGCGGTGGCGGATTGCTACGAGCTTCGGGCGGAGTCCGGCGTGCTGCGCATGGCCTCCGCTGACGGCGGCGCGCTGGCGAGCATCCTTGCCCCCTTGTCCGACGCCGATTGCCAAAAGAAGCTGAACGGCTTCGTCAAAGAGGCGCAGTCTCTCTTGGCTGCGGCAGCTACGGTTGACACTCCCGCCGCATTCCGCGCCGCCATTATGGAGAACAACGAGCAAGAAGGGCTGTTGGAAAAGAGGCGGCTCTTCTACGTGGCCGCCACGCGGGCGAGCGAGGCGATGCTCGTGTCGCTGTGTCTGCCGCGGACGAAGGACGGTATTTCGCCCAAGGGCGTGGCGCTCGATGTGGTGGAGGCGCTCATGGGGGCGGCCGTCGTCGAGGAGAACGGCGCGCTGGACTACGGCGGAAGCGAGCCTTTGGAGTATTTCTTCGAGGACGCCGATTATGTGATGAACCACCCCGAGGAATTCGCCCAGGATTTGGAGACAGAGGGGGCGGCGACCATTGCTGCAGAGCGCTGCTATCCGGAGCTTGCGCCCATCGCTGTTCCCGAGGCGGTGCCGGCGCCGTTGCCGCCATCGGGACTCGTCTCGTACTCCTCCCTTTCGGAAAATGGCGGAGAAGGATTAGAGAAGGTTACGGCGGTGCTGGAATCTGTCCTGGAGGAAGTTTCCGGTTCGGACTGCGGCATTGCGGAGGTGACTGGCGAAACATTGCTGGACTATGCGGCTGAAGGCGATACAGACGAGCCTGTGCCGCTCGACGAGGTGGATTTCGGCGAAGGTGCCGGCGCGGGCGCGGACGCGGACAAGACGCCGTCGGACCGAGATAAGGCCACCGACTTCGGCGGTGCGCTCCACCGCCTGTGCCAGCTGGATGCGCTGGCAGGGGAGGCGATGGCCCGGCAGCGACTGGCTGCAGTGGCGAAGGCTTACGGCGTTGCCGACGGCGCCCGTCTGAGCCGAGCCCTCGAGACGTGGCTGAACGGCGAGGTGCGCCGCGAGGCCCATACTTACGGCTATTGCCAGCCGGAACTGCCATTCCAAACGACCGTCGCCGACGTTACGCTACAAGGAGAGATCGACCTCTTTTGCGCCGAGGCCCTCATTCCCGAAGGCCCCGAAGCCCGGGCCTTCATCGTTGACTACAAGACCGGTGGCTCCCCGCAGGAGAACCCACAGGCCCTATACGCCAAGCACTGGCTCCAAGCGGCCTGCTACGCCTACGCCGTCCTGCAGCGCGGATTCGCCGAGGTAGAGCTCGCGTTTGTGCGCCTCGAACAAACTGACCCGGAAAACCCGGGCCAGCCTCAAGTAGTGCGCTATAAGTTTGGTGCTAAAGGGTAGTGCTTGCTCGGGAGGGGCGTTTTCCGGACACTCTGGGCGCCTTCATGAGAACCCCTCACCTGTTTGTCATCCTGAGCGGAGGCCGAAGGCCGAAGTCGAAGGATCTCACCCGGCCGAGGAGATCCTTCGACTCCGCGCTTCGCGCTGCGCTCAGGATGACAACGGTCGAAGTTCGACGCGGAGACAAGCCCAGCGTGGCCGGAAAACGCCCCTCCCGAGCAAGCACGGACAACAAGAAAAGCCTATTTAACGCCCCACTGCGCGTAGTATTCGTCGATGGCGGCTGCCAGCTCGTCGGTGATGACCACGCGGCCCGCTACTTCGCGGTTGTAGAGGTGCTCCTTCACTTCTGCCATGGATACGATGGAGGCAACCGGGAAGCCATAGCGCTCGGTGATCTCCTGCTGGGCGGTCACCACGCCGCCTTTGCCCACTTCCATGCGGTTGAGGGAGACGATGAGTCCCTTCACCTCCACATCGGCGGCCGCTTTCAGGATGGGGTAGGTTTCGTCGATGGATTTGCCGGAAGTGGTGACATCTTCCACCATTACCACCTTATCGCCGTCTACGAGGGTGGCCCCCAGCAGGTTGCCGGCGTCGGCTCCGTGGTCTTTGGCCTCCTTGCGGTTGCAGCAGTACTTCACTTCCTTGCCGTAAAGCTCCTGCAGCCCGATGGCGGTGACCACTGCGAGTGGGATGCCCTTGTAGGCGGGCCCGAACACCACGTCGAAGTCCAGGCCGAAGTTGTCGTTGATGGCCTGGGCGTAGTAGAGCCCCAGCTGGTGCAGCTGCTCGCCGGTCACGTAGGCGCCGGCGTTCATGAAGAAGGGGGACTTGCGGCCGCTTTTCAGGGTAAAGTCGCCGAATTTCAGCACATCGCTCTTCACCATGAACTCGATGAACTCGCGCTTGTAGAGGGGAAGTTCCATGGGTGCTCCTTTTGGTTTGGTATCCGTTGGGTTCCATGATAGCGCTGCGGGGGAGGGCCGGGTGCGGGATTGGGCTACCATTAGGCGAGAATGCGTCGTGCCATTTATGGCGAAAGGGGATCTCATGGCTCAGAATTCCAGTAGCGACTCCCGTGTGAGATCGAAATGGGAGCAGCTCATTCTGCAGCGGCCGGGCATCACGATTGTGGCGTTGCTGATATTGGCCATCGCCCTGGGTTGGATACCGCTCGGGAACCTCTTCTCGCCCGCTGTTTCTTCCGATGAATTACAGCCAGCGAAAGTGGTGCGCGTCGTTGACGGCGATACCCTGGTGCTTTCCGTCAATGGCGCCGACGAGCGCGTGCGGCTTATCGGCATCAACTGCCCGGAGTCGGTGGCGCCTGAAGAAGAGCGAAACACCGAAGAGGGGGTAGAGGCCTCCGATTTCACGAAGAGCTTGGTGAACGCTGGGGATACGGTGTGGCTGGAAGGGGACGTGAACGACCGGGACCAGTACGACCGCCTGCTGCGCTATGTGTGGCTGGAGAAGCCGGATAACCCAAACGACGCGCAGGAGATTCGCACCAAGATGCTCAACGGCATCTTGGTGGCGGAAGGGTACGCTCAGGCGCGCCGCTATGGCGACGACACCGCCCATGCCGCTGCCTTGGAAGCGCTCGGCCGGGAGGCAGCCGAGAAGGGCAAGGGAGTCAGCGACTTTTGGGATTAGCCGCCGGGGCTTGATGCTATGATGGCCTAAACCAGAAAGAGAGAAGAGGCTGGCCCGAATCGATGCAAACCTACGTGGCAAATTACCGTTCCCCCGATGGCGCCGACGTGAGCGGACTGGGGGTGTTCGAGTTCGAGAGCGATGCCCGCATGGGCACCAAGGCAAACCTCCACGATGCCCGCTTGAAGCTGCTTGAGCTGTTCGGGAAGGACGCGGTCAGCTGGTCCATCACCAAAGTAGAGCGCAAGAGCGCCAAATCGAAGGTGGCGGACGGCCAGATGGAACTTGATTTCCGCGATCCCAAACCGCAGCCGAAACGCAAGATGACCAAGGGCTACTGGTAAGAAACAAAGGAGCTTTCCATGAAGAAAAAGAACGTCAAGTTTTTGAAGCGCCTGCTGGAAACGCCGTCTCCCACGGGGTGCGAGGAGCCGGTGGCGGCCCTGGTGCGGGAGCGCCTGTCCGGTACCGCCGACGAGGTGGTCACCGACACCATGGGCACCGTGATGGCGCGTCTTGAGGGCAAAGGCGATGGCCCGTCCCTCATGCTGGCGGCGCACATGGACGAAGTGGGCCTTATGGTGACCTACATTAGCGATGACGGGTTCCTCTCGGTGGCCATGGTGGGCGGCGTCGATGCCGCGGTGCTGCCGGGCATGCGCATGGACGTCCACGCGAAAGACGGCGTGCTGCGGGGCATCGTGGGCCGCAAGCCCATCCATCTCATCGAGCCGGACGAGCGCAAGAGCGTCACACCCCTGGATAAGCTCGTCATCGACCTGGGCCTTCCCGCCGAGGAAGTAAAGCGCCGCGTGCGCATCGGCGACGAGATTACCTACGGCGTAGGCTTCGAGCGTTTCGGCAAGGGCATGGCCGTCTCGCGCGCCTTCGACGACAAGTGCGGCGTCTACGTTGCGGTGCGTGTGCTTGAGAATCTGGCTAAGGCCGGCCGTGCCGAAGGCGATTTCGTTGCCGCTGCCACCGTCCAGGAAGAGATTGGCACCCGCGGCGCTATGACCGCCGCCCACTCGGTGAATCCGGACGTGGCGCTTGCCTTCGACGTCACCCACGCCACCGACTATCCCGGCATCGACAAGACCAAGTACGGCAAGATCACCTGCGGCGAGGGGCCGGTCATCGCCCGCGGCCCCAACATCAATCCCGTTGTGTTCGAGCGCTTGGTGGCCGCCGCCGAGGCAGAGGGGATTCCCTACCAGTTGGAGGCGGAGCCTTCCGTCACCGGTACCGATGCTCGCGCCATCCAGGTGACGCGCGGCGGTATTCCTACCGGCCTCATCAGCGTTCCGCTGCGCTACATGCACACGCCCACCGAGGTGGTCTGCTTGGCGGATTTGGACGCCACCGTGCGCCTGATCACCCGGTTCGCGCTTGATCTTCATTCCGACCTGTCGTTCGTGCCCGGCATGGGCGGCGTTGTCGACGGGGCGGACAATGTTTCGGCCGATGAACAGATTGAAGACATCCTGCCCGATGCCGCCGCTGCCCCTGCCGATCCGATGGAAGATGTGATTGAGGATCTCGACCGCGAGGTGAGCGTCCTCGAGGAATTCATATCGACCGAGGAGTAACCATGGACAACGAAGAGATCTACGTGGACGATACCAGCTTCCCGTTCAAGGAAACCGCTACCGACGAGGCGGTCACCGGCCTGGAGGAGGGCGTAGTGGACGTGCCCGACCTGGGCGCCGATGCCTGCGATGCTGGCGTGGACCCGCTGGCCATGGAAGTGCTCAGCCGCACTTACGGCACCGCCGCCGAAGAACTCTCCACCGGAGCCGGCGTCTGCCACGAACGGAAGTAACCCCACCTGTCCGCGGGCGCGGCGGTCGAAGGGATTCCGCTCGACGCTCACCGCGGGGGAGCGGGGCGGGGCAACCCTCAGTCGCTCAGACAGTCCTCGCTTCGCTGCGGAACTCGCTTGGTGAGGGCCGCCCCGCCCCGCTGATTGGTTTCCGCTGTTGCCTGTCGTGCTGTTCGCCCCTATATGCCCTCAGATGAATTCGCTCTGGAGGAACTGTGAAAGAGAAACGAACCAATATCGCGAAGAACCGTCGCGCTCTGCACGATTACGAGGTGCTGGAGACCTTCGAGGCTGGAATCGAGCTCACCGGCACCGAGGTGCGCTCCCTTCGCGACAACAACTGCCAACTGACCGACTGCTTCGCCCTCATCCGCGACGGTGAGCTTTGGCTGAACAACGTGCATATCTCGCCTTACGTGAACGGAACTTACAACAACCCCGATCCCGACCGGCGCCGCAAGCTGCTCATGCACAAGCGCCAGATTCGCTATCTGCACGAGAAAGTGAAAGAGAAGGGGCTGGCTATCGTTCCGCTTTCTATGTATTTCAACGAGAACGGGCTGGTGAAGGTGGAAGTGGCGCTCTGCCGCGGCAAGAAGCTCTACGACAAGCGGCAGTCCATGAAAGAACGGGACACCAAGCGCGAGATCGACCGCGAGCTAAAATCCCGCAGCCGCTAGCCATTATTCGTGCCTTTCTGTTGTCATCCTGAGCGCAGCCCGCAACAGCCTTCTTTTTTTGTCATCCTGAGCGGAGCGCGCAGCGCGGAGTCGAAGGATCTCCCCGTGCATGGCAAGGTGGAATGAGCGCGGCGCCCTTCTCTAACAAGAGTGTGGCAATCCCGGAAAGCTTCGGGCATATTCTTGCCCGAGCGCTATGATGGGAGGAGCGGGAAACCGTTTTCGCGAAAGGAGAAAACGATGGATCTTGACGAGCAAACCGAAGACATGGAGGACTTGGGCGAAACTGAAGCGGAATGGACCGATCAGGAAACCGAGCTTGAGGATTTCGAGGGCGACGAGGACGAGATCCTGGGCGTCGACACCATGGAGTCCGATCTCGAGAGCACCTACGACTCCTTCTCTACGAACAACGAAACCGATTTCGACGGCTTCAACGACGGCGTCCCCGAAGGCACGGACGGCTATGTGCCGGATATGGACGACACGGTGACCGCCGAGAACGAGCAGGATGGCGACCTGGCCTCCGAAGGTTACGAGATCGAAGACGATGACGACTTGGAAGCGGAAGTCATCGAAATGGAAATTGAGGACGGCGACATTTACGCGGTCATCGTCGACGAGGACGACAACGAGATTGGCTTCGTGCTGCTGGACGACGACGGCAACCAGCAGGAGTACTACTACGTGACCGACGACGACCAGGAAGACGAGGACGGCGAAGACGGCGTCGAGGTCATTCGCGCCTCCGATGAGCGGGAGTTCGACCTTGACATCTCCCGTGAAGGAGTGACCGCCGCAACCCAAGACATGAACGCCATCTATCGTGAAGGCGCACAGGTTGTGGGCGAGTTCAAGTCGGTGGCCGATGAGATCAAGTCGAGTTTTGATTTCCTGAAGAACCCCCTGGGCTAATCGGTTATCGTAGCTGTCAGCATTGACGGCGGGCCCCGCTGGAGAGCGCTTCAGCGGGGCCCGCCCGTTTCCAGGCCGTGCAATTTGCGTAGGGGAGGAGCTTCATTTATGAAGAAGATCTTTGTCGTTGGGGGAATGGGCGCGGGCAAGTCTTGCGCGACGGAGGCCTTGGTGAGCCAGGGGCTTCCTTTTATCGATCTGGACAAAGTGGGCCACGACGTTCTTCGCTGGGAGCTGGTGAAGGAAGAGCTGGTCGAGGAATTCGGCGATGACATTTTGGGCGAAGATGGCGAAGTGAATCGCAAGGCGCTTGCTGCGAAGGCGTTCGTTTCCGCATCCGAGACCCGCAAGCTCAACCGCATCACCATGCCGCGTATCGAGGAGGCTTACTCCGACCGCATCGACGAGCTGGAGCGCGATGGCGTGTCGGCTGTGGTTGTCGAGTACTCCGTCTTCAAGAACCGCGAGCTTTCGCTGGCTTACTCCGCCGATGTGGTGATCGCGGTGCTGGCTCCCATGGAAACCCGCATCGAGCGCGCCGTGGCCTCTGGTTTCGACGAAGAGGACGTGCGCAACCGCATCGCCCGCCAGATCACCGATGCCGACCGTATCCAGTCCTCCGATGTTGTGTTCAACAACGACGGCACCAAGGAAGAGCTGGCCAACCAGGTAATCAACTGGTGGAACGGCTACAAGCAGGAAGCCGGCCTGTAAAAGGCACAGCTGCGAGGACCGAAAAGGGCGCCGACCCCCACGGCCGCAACCCGCGAGGACCGAAAACCCCGTCGACCCCCACGGGCCGCAGACTGCGAGGACCGAAAACCCCGTCGACCCCCACAAGGCGCATGCGCCGAGGATCAAAAACCCCGTCGAGCCCCACGCGAACTCCGGTTTTCGTGGGGCTCGGCCGTATTTACGATCCCCGCCTAGCCATCCAATGCCTTCTTGGGATCAAGAACCCCGCCTTCCCCCAAATTGCTGTGGGGGAAGGCGGGGTTTTCGGTCCTGGGGTATTAAGACGAGAAGCGATCGGGGCTTTTCTGACCCTACATGGTAGCCGGGTCGTTGTAGGAGAGCAGCTCGTCTATGGTGACGAAACGGTAGCCCTGCTCCTTCAGCTTGGGAAGGGCTTCCGCGAGCGCCTCTACCGTCTGGCTACGGTCGCCGCCACCGTCGTGCATGAGCACGATGTCGCCGGCACCGGCCTTCATCAGCTGCTTCTCCACCGACTCGGCGCCCGGGCGGCTCCAGTCCATGGTATCGATGTTCCAGCCAATCTCGTAAGTCACATAGGGCTCCACGGTAGCCAGAATGTCCCCGTCGAAGTTTCCGCCGGGGGCGCGGATCACCGTGGGGGGCGTCTGGCCAGTTACCGCCTCGATGGCGTCGTAGCCCTCGGTGATCTCGGCAATCTGATCCTCCGGCTTCATGCGGGTGAGGTCCACGCCGTTGCCGTCGCCCTTGGCATGGTCGCGCGAGTGGGTGAGAATCTCATGACCCGCATCGAAGGCGCGCTTCACCTGGTCCGGGGCGTTCTGGATGCAGTTGCCCACCGTGAAGAAGGTGGCCTTCGCGCCGTTCTCCTCCAGAATGTCGAGGATCTGGCGCGTGGTGTCCGGGTTCGCCCACGGGCCGTCGTCGAACGTAAGCGCAATCACCTTGTCTCCGCCGGTGTCGGCGTTGTAGCACTTCAACTGCCCGGCCACTGGCTCTTCGGTCACCTCATCGACAACGGCGCCGGACTCCACCCCCGTCTTGCGGTTCGCCTTTCCCGGCGCGCCCTTCACGTACGCATGGATGGCGCCGGTGCCGGTGCGCTCGTAACTGGGAGCTACGTCCACCACTTCTTCGGTGAAATCCTCGGTGGTGTCCCCGCCGTTGGTGATTTCGATGTGCGCGCCGGCGGCCAGGTCGAGCGGCCCGCTTCCAGCCGCTTGCCCGTTGACGGTCACGGTGTAGGGGTCGCCGCCGCCCTCTTGCAGGATGGAGCCGTCGATGGCCAGGTGGTTGCCCGCATGAGGCTGCTCGACACCCGCCTCCACCGCCTTGGCCTCAAGGTCGGCGGCGCTAATTCTAGGACTCACCTGCAGCTCCACTCCGTTGACAGTGACATCTACCGGAATGGGGTTGAATTGGAAGAACGCGAAAACGCCCACCACCACGAGCGCCAAAACCGCCGTGAAGACGAGGCCGGATTTCATATGATGGGGATCTTTCTTCGGACGGGGGCCGTAAGGGTCCACCGTCGGCGGAGTCGATCCGGGCCAGCGGGCCTCTTTCGGTTCCAGCGTTCGCAGCGGCTCCCGCATGTGCTCCCGTGGCGAATCCTCGCTGGCTTCAGAAGAATGGGAGTGCACGTGGGGGGTGTGGGATGCGCCCAGCGTTGACACCGCGCGCATGCGCCCGGTGGACGACGGCGGCGCTTCATGGGCTGCGGGCTCTTCGGGCGTTTCCGGTTCAGGCTCTGCTGGCATAACTTCCGGCACGCTGAAAGAGAGCCCCTCTCTCAGGCTCTGCTCGTTTCCGTGCGTATGCTCTTCCTCGTACGGATTCCCAGATCCGCCTTGGCCCTCCCCGTCGGGGAAGTCCGCTTGGTACTTGAAGCTCATATGGGCAAAATCCCCTCGCTGATCCGTTTAAGCTGCGTTTCGAACAAGATCGTTTCAACAACAATAATCGCCTAGCGGCGCTGTTTGCAGATATTATCCTGAAATCCCATCTTTTTGGTAGGGCAGTTTCATCCGTAATTCAAATTTAAGAACTATGTCACGGATATAACATAGGGAGAAATTGCGAAGTGCGCACATATATTACTATGGGCGTTCGATCGTGGTAGAATTCAAACGTTTGTTCGCGAATCAGTTTGGAGGAATCTTGAGTTCCCATCTGCGTAACATAGAAGGCGCCCCCATGGAGGGGAAACTGCCGGACGTGCGCCTTTCGGCTGCCTCCCTGGAAGTGGTGTCCCCCTACCGCCCTTCCGGCGATCAGCCGCAGGCTATCGAGAAGCTGGCGCGCGGCATCGAGGAGGGCCTGCGCTATCAGACGCTGCTGGGCGTGACCGGCTCGGGCAAGACCTTCACTATGGCTAAGACCATCGAGGCAGTGCAGAAGCCCACCCTCATCATGGCCCCCAACAAGACCCTCGCTGCCCAGCTGGCCAGCGAGCTGAAGGAGTTCTTCCCCAACAACGCGGTGGTGTACTTCGTCAGCTACTACGACTACTACCAGCCGGAGGCCTACGTGCCCTCGTCGGACACCTTCATCGAGAAGGACGCCTCCATCAACGAAGAGGTGGAGAAGCTTCGCCATGCCGCCACGAGCGCGCTGCTGTCGCGCCGGGACGTGATTGTGGTGGCGTCGGTCAGCTGCATCTACGGCATCGGTAGCCCGATGGACTACGCGGGCATGGCGGTGTTCGTGGACAAGCAGGTGCCCCAGGAACGGGACGACGTGATCCACGGCCTCATCGACATTCAGTACGACCGCAACGACTACGAGCAGAAGCGCGGCACCTTCCGCGTGCGCGGCGATGCCCTGGACGTGTTCCCGCCTTACGCCGACCACCCCATCCGCATCGATTTCTGGGGGGACGAGATTGAGGAAATCGCCGAGATCGACCAGGTGACCGGCGAAGTGCTGAACACCTACGAGGCGCTTCCCATCTGGCCCGCCTCCCATTACGTGACGGCGCGGCCGAAGATGGACAAGGCGCTGGGCACCATCCGCGACGAGCTGCGGGAGCGGCTGCAGCAGTTCAAGGAGGAAGGGAAGCTGCTGGAGGCGCAGCGGCTGGAGATGCGCACCGCCTACGACTTGGAAATGCTCGAGACCATGGGCTTTTGCTCCGGCATCGAGAACTATTCCCGCCACCTGGACGGACGTGAGCCGGGCGAGCCCCCCTACACGCTCATCGACTACTTCCCGGACGATTTTTTGTGCATCATCGATGAGTCCCATGTGACCGTGCCGCAGATCCGCGGCATGCACGAGGGTGACCGCTCCCGCAAGATCACGCTGGCCGAGCACGGTTTCCGCCTGCCCAGCTGCTTGGACAACAGACCCTTACGCTTCGACGAGTTCGAGGCGCGGGTGCCGCAGTTCGTCTACGTGTCCGCCACCCCCGGCGATTACGAGGAGAAGGTGACCCAGAACCAGGTGGAGCAGATCATCCGCCCCACCGGCCTTTTGGACCCGGAGATTATCGTGCGCCCGACGCTCAGCCAGATCGACGACATTATCGACGAGGCGAAGGAGCGCGCCGGCCGCCACGAGCGCGTGCTCATCACCACTCTTACGAAGAAAATGGCCGAGGACCTGACCGATCACCTGCTGGACCGCGGCGTGAAGGCCCGTTACATGCACTCCGATATTGCTACGCTCGAGCGCGTGGAGATCCTTTCCGACCTGCGGCGCGGCGAATTCGACGTGCTGGTGGGCATCAACCTGCTGCGCGAGGGCCTGGACTTGCCGGAAGTGACGCTGGTGGCCATTTTGGATGCCGACAAGGAAGGCTTTTTGCGCAACCACCGCTCCCTCATCCAGACCATCGGCCGTGCTGCCCGTAACGTGTCCGGCCAGGTTATCATGTACGCCGATCGCATGACCGACTCCATGGACCGCGCCATCACCGAGACGCGCCGCCGCCGTGAGATCCAGATGGCCTACAACCAAGAGCACGACATCGAGCCCCAGACCATCCGCAAGGCCATCAACGACATCATCGGATTCGTGGAACAGGAAGCGGGCAGCCGCAGCGCCGAGGACATCAACCGCGAGCTGGCGCAGTTCTCCCGCGAAGAAGTGCTGCGCATGATCGCCTCCATGCAGGAGGACATGAATTCGGCTGCCGCGGCCATGGACTTCGAGGAAGCGGCCCGTCTGCGCGACGAGGTGGTGCGCCTGAAGGCGAGCGCCGAGGGGGCCGAAGAGTCGGAAGCGCTCAAAGAGCTGAAGAAGAGCGCTCGCAAGGGCAGCGCGTTCGGGAATCGAAAGAACGCCGCCTACGGCTCTTCCCGCAGAGCGTAGTCACACGAGGAGCATTCGATGATCGACGAGTTGCAGGTATCAGACATCGCCCTGATCCGAGAAGGGTCCATTGCGCCTTCGCCGCGTTTCACCGTGCTTACTGGCGAGACCGGCGCCGGCAAGACGGCGCTTTTGGCTGCGTGTCGGCTGCTCATGGGCGCGCGAGCAGACAAGACCTTGGTGCGGGAGGGAGCGGCAGAGGCTTGTGCGGCTGGTCGATTCTTTTTGGGCGGCGACGAGGAACTGGTGGCTACGCGCCGCGTTTCCGCCGACGGCCGCTCGAGAGCAAGCGCCAATGGCCACATGGTAAGCGCCGGCGAGTTGGCCCAGCTCGTGGCTCCCTCCATCGACTTGTGCGGCCAGCACGACCAACAGCAACTTCTGCAGGCGACGAGTCACGGTCCTCTGTTTGACTCGTGGGCGGGAGATGCGGTGGCTCCAGCGGCCGCCGCTTATAAGACGGCATGGGATGCGCGCCGCGAAGCTCGCAAGCGATTGGAATCCCTTGAGGCGGCAGCAAGCCAGTCGGAGGCGGCCGTCGCCCAGGCGCGCGAGGACCGCGATCGCATCGAGGCGGTGGACCCGCTCGACGACGAATACGATGAACTGCTCGCCCGCGCCCATCGCGGCGAGCATGCCGAGGCGCTGCTCACCGCGGCCGAAACAGCCCGGGCGGTGCTTGCGGACGAGGGCGGTGCGCTGGACTCCCTGAACGGGGCGGTATTCGCGCTGGATCGCGTGGCCGATGTGGACGAGGCGCTGAAGGCCTTGGCCGCCTCGGTACGCGAATCGGTTTATTTGGCCGAAGATGCCGCCCGCGACCTTGCCTCATACGTGCAGGACCTGGAGTTCAACCCCGAAGAGTTGGCGTTTATCCAGGAGCGCATCCAGTCGCTGCAGTCGCTCATGCGCCTGTTCGGCCCCACCTTGAAAGACGTGAACGCCCATCGCGCGGTTTGTCAGGAGCTGCTGGAGTCAATTGACAACAACGATGAGTTGGTGGCCAAAGCCCGCGCGGAGCTTACAGAGGCGGAGCGGGTGCTGAGCGAAGCCGGCACGAACTTGCTTAAGGCTCGCCAGGCTCATAAGGGGCAGTTTGAATCAGCGGTTAATGAAGTGCTCGCGAAGCTGGAAATGAAGGGCGCGCGCCTTGAGTGTTCCCTCGAGCCACTCTCCTTCGAAGAATGGACAGCGCAGGGGCCGAACAGCGCAGAATTCCTGTTCTCACCCGGAAAGTCCCTCACCCCACGGCCGCTTTCCCGCATTGCCTCGGGCGGCGAGTTGTCCCGCGTCATGCTCGCTCTCAAAGCGGTGATGGGCGAGTCGGACACGGTCGAAACGCTCATTTTCGATGAAATCGACGCCGGCGTCGGCGGTGCCACGGCCCAGGCGCTCGGACAGCTCATGGCCCAGCTGGCCCAGACGCACCAGGTAATCGCGGTGACTCACCTCGCCCAGATTGCCGCCTTCGCCGACACCCATTACGTGGTGGAGAAGACGGAAGGGGACGTGCCCGAAACCATCATCCGCCCCGCTGAGGGCGCCGCCCGCATCAAGGAAGTGGCCCGCCTGCTCTCCGGTAGCGAAACAGCCGCCAGCCTCGCCCACGCCGAAGAGCTGCTCGAATCCAGCAGGCCCGCTGCCATATAGCCCAAGGCGTCCCGCATCCGCCCATTTCTTTCCCAGGACCGAAAACCCCGCCTTCCCCCACAGCAATTTGGGGGAAGGCGGGGTTTTTGATCCTAGCAAGGCAATCGGAGGCGAGGTGGGGATCGTAAATACGGCCGAGCCCCACGAAAACCTGAATTCGTGTGGGGCTCGACGGGGTTTTTGATCCTCGGCGCATGCGCCTTGTGGGGCTCGGCGGGGTTTTCGATCCCCGCAGTCTGCGGCCCGTGGGGCTCGACGGGGTTTTCGGTCCTCGCAGGTTGCGACTTTGGGGGTCGGCACCCTTTTCGGTCATCGTGGGTTGCGGCCGTGGGGCTCGGCGCCCTTTTCGATCCTGGGAATGAAGGGCGAAGAGCCTGTTTTCTTCCCTTAGGACAGGCAATCATTCTCAAGAAAATAGTCACTGAACTGGGAAAACTTGTGGACAAGCATCGTCAAAAGCATTACCGTTCAAATAGTGATTGTGATATATGGGGAGGGTTGAGGCATGAGTCGTAAGAAGCTGTTGGTGCAATGCTTGTCTATAGCGGCTGTCGTATCGGTATGTTTGGTTATCACTGGATGCGGTGGGGACGCCTCTGCCGCTGAAGATTCTTTCGTTCGTTCAGATTCTGTCATTTCCGCTGAGGAAGCCCGTTCAGGCGAACGTCCATCCGCGCAAACACCTCAGGAAGAGTCGCGGGAATCGGTCGATGATTACTCCTACGAGTCCCAGGTGGTTGCATCGTTAGGCGAATGGGTCAATGGAGCTGATGGGTTTGCCGTTCGAGTCGATTCGGTTGAAGAGGGCCCTTACGACGAGGAGGAGAGGACGCCAACGGTGCGCGTTGTGCTCTCCATGAAAAATATGCGCAATCAAACCACCACTTTCAAGACGTCGTTTTGGAGTGCGGACAACAGCGACGGACAGAATGTTGTCTATCGTGGCAGCTTCAAGGATTTGGATGGAGTGAACGTTGTTGGTTGCGTTCCCTCTGGCCATACGGTTACAGGCGTTATGTATTTCGCTGGCGAAGAGCTTGTCGATATTCTTTATCAGCCGCGATTGGATTCTGGAGAAGAGCAGCTCGTCACTTTCGAGATCTAGCGTTTCGCGATTGCCCGCAAGACCGCTCCTTGTGGATTTATGCCCTAATTGCTTGCATTTTCGCGGGGTTTTGGGGATGATAACGCTTCGGGTTTTGGCGGATACCGACACTCTAAACACAGAAAACCTGCCCTAACCTGGGAACTTTTACGTTCTCCGCGCGTTTCTTGAAATGTTGCCGCTTTAGAAAAGGCCCTTGTTGACCCGTCGGACTTCTGCCATATCATCGCTTGCGAACCTTGCTCGGCTAGCTCTTGCGGCCTTGCTGGTGGTGGCTGCAGTGCCGGCATCTGCGCTTGCCATCTCGGTGGAAGACGCCCAGCGGGCCCTGGACAGCGCCGAGGCGCAGCTTTCCTCCATTGCCGAAGAATATGCGCAGATGGAGGCCCAGGTAGACGAGCTCCAGGCGCAAATTGACGCCACGGCTGCCGACGCCATGGAGGCGCAGCAGAAGATGCTGGAGGGCCGCCAGGCCTTGAGCGATGCCGCATCGTACGAGTACCGGCACGACACCAACGTCTCACTGCTCACCATCATCCTGGAATCCGAGAGCTTCTCGGATCTTATTCGCAACCTTGACTACATGAACCGCATCATGGAGCATCACGCCAACGTGGTGGAGGAGCAAAAGGCCAACAAGGCTCGCTTCGACGAGGCCATGGAGACCCTCAATACCCAGAAGAGCAACCAGGAAGCCCTGCGCGATCAGCTGGAAGAGAAAAAGGCCGAAGCTGAGGCCGTTGTGGCCGGAGCCGAGGAGCAACTGGCCGATGCCGAGGCGGAAGAGGCTGCCCGCTTGGAGCAGCTGCGCCGCGAAGCCGAGGCGCTTGAGCGCGCCCGCCAGGAAGAAGAGGCCCGGAAGGCGGCCGAGGAACAGGCGGCAAAGGAAGCGGAAGAAGCGGCCAAGGCCGAGCAAGATGCTGCCAGCAGCTCCAATTCCAATTCCAATTCCAGCTCGAGCTCGTCAAGTTCTTCCGGCGGCAATTCCTCGACGGCCCCGAGCGGTTCCGGTTGGCAGACCGGCTGGGCCACCGCCTACGACGTGGTGGGCACCACCGCCAACGGCAGTCCCTGCGGCCCCAACACCATGGGCGTCGCCGTTCCCATGTCCTGGCCCAACTACCGCAGCTATTTCGGTCGCAGCATTGAAATCTCCTATAACGGCGTCACGGTGCTCGCAGTCATCAACGACTGCGGCTACATGGGCGGCGGCGTTACCAGCCTCGATTTGCAGCCGGGAGTCTTTAAGGCCCTGGGCTATCCCACCGCCATCGATTGGGGTCGCAACAAGGTAAGCTACCGCATCCTTTGATAGATTAAGCTTTTACCGCTTTTTCCTTGGGTTTCCCCTCATTTTGCTATACTGATTTGTCTACGTGTGCGCCCCGGTTCTTGGGGCGTATTTCGCGGTTGATGATGGAATTGCCGGCCTTGGGCCGACGGAGATACAGCAAAAGAAAGGGCTTGGGTCCGCATGGCTATCACGGAAGAATTGACCCAGCTGCAGGCAGATACGCTCGCAGCCATTGCCGCCGCTTCTACGACTGCCGAACTGGAGGCCATTCGCGTGGCCGTCGTCGGCAAGTCGGGAACGCTGACCGCATACCTGCGCTCCATGGGCAGCGTGCCGAAGGAGGAGCGGGCTCAGGTAGGCAAGGCGGTGAACGCAGCCCGCGTCGCAGTGGAGGAAGCGCTTGCGAGCGCGAAGGACGCCCTGGCCGCCGCGGAACTGGAACAGGCCATCGACGCCGCCGCCGTGGACGTCACGTTGCCGGGTCGCGCCCAGGTGATCGGCACCCGCCATCTCATCAATCGCATGATCGACGAAATTTCCGAAGTGTTCCTGGGGCTCGGGTACTCGGTGGGTACCGGCCCTGAAGTGGAAACCGACTACTACAACTTCGAGGCGCTCAACGCCCCGGCCGATCACCCCAGCCGGTCCATGCAGGACACGTTCTACGTGCGCGACCTCTCCGGCGCTGCGGCGGCTGTGCGCGGCGAATCGGACGTGCTGCTGCGCACCCAGACTTCCGGCGTGCAGGTGCACGCGCTCGAAGACGAAGAGCTTCCCATCTACATCATCGCGCCGGGCAAGGTGTACCGTCGTGACGTGGCCGATCCCTCCCACCTGCCCCAGTTCCATCAGATCGAGGGCCTGGTGGTGGACCGGGGGATCACCTTCGGCGATTTGAAGGGCACCCTGGACTTCTTCTGCAAGCAGGTGTTCGGCCCCGACCGCAAGACCCGTTTCCGCGCCCATTACTTCCCCTTCACCGAGCCGTCGGCCGAAGTGGACGTGAGCTGCGGCATCTGCCACGGCGAAGGCTGCCGCATGTGCAAAGGCACCGGCTGGCTTGAGCTTCTGGGCTGCGGCATGGTTGATCCCAACGTGCTCGAGATGAGCGGCGTCGACCCGGAAATCTACTCCGGTTTCGCCTTCGGCATGGGCGTGGAGCGTGCCGCCTGCTTGAAGTACAACGTGCCGGACCTGCGCATGCTGCTGGAGGGGGACATGCGCTTCCTCCGTCAGTTCTAGTCCCGCGTCTTGCAGCTTGACCCCGCGGAATCCCCCCGCGGTTCTCAGAAGAAAGAGATGGATTCATGAAAGTTTCTTTGAAGTGGCTCTCGGAATACGTTGAGGTGCCCAGCAATTTGAAGGCCTTCTGCGACCGGCTGGACTTGACCGGCACCGGCGTCGAGGCAGTGGAGACGCTGGGGGCCACCTTCGATCACGTGGTGACCGCCCAGGTGCTCACCAAAGAGCCGCATCCGGATTCCGATCACATGTGGGTATGCACGGTGGACGTGGGGGAGTGCAATCTCGACGAAGCGGGCAATCCTGCCCCGGTCACCATCGTCTGCGGCGCCCAGAACTTCGAGGCGGGCGACCACATTGTGACGGCGCTTCCCGGCGCGGAGCTTCCTGGCGGCGTGAAGATCAAGAAGTCGAAGCTGCGCGGCGTGGCTTCTGCTGGCATGAATTGCTCGGCGCGGGAGCTGGGGCTCTCTTCCGATCACTCTGGCATCATGATTTTGCCCGAAGACGCCCCGGTGGGCGTGGCCTTTGCCGAATACGCCCAGCTCACCGACACAGTGCTTGACTTGGAGATCACCCCCAACCGCCCCGACTGCCTGTCCATGGTGGGCATGGCGCGCGAGGTGGGGGCGATGTACCGCATCCCCTACAAGAACCCGCTTTCCGCCATGGCCGAGAAGATGGAGCCGGTGCGGGAGGGGCGAGCCATCGATTCCACGGTGTCCATCACCATCCCGGACCCCGATCGCTGCCCCCGCTACACCGCCCGCATCATCCGCGGCGTGAAGATTGGCCCCAGCCCCGATTGGCTGGTAGAGCGCCTCGCCTCCATCGGGCAGCGCTCCATCAACAACGTGGTGGACGTGACCAACTACATTCTGTTCCTGTTTGGTCAACCGTTGCATTCCTTCGACTTGGCGAAGGTGCGCAATGCCCATGGCTATGCCAACATCGTGGTTCGCGCAGCGGAAGAAGGGGAGACCCTGACCACTCTTGACGGCGTGCACCGCGAGCTCACGCCGGACATGACGGTCATCGCCACGCCGGATGCGGGCCCGGTGGCCCTGGCGGGCGTGATGGGCGGCCTGGATACCGAAGTGACCGAGGAAACGACTGAAATTCTTCTGGAGGCGGCCACCTTCTGCCCGGGCCGCACCAGTCGCACCAGCCGAAACCTGGGCCTGTTCTCCGAAAGCTCCATGCGCTATGAGCGCGGGGTGGACGATTGGGGCATCGATGCCCGCTCTGCCGCCGCGTGCGCGCTCATCGTGGAAGTAGCGGGCGGGGAAGTGGCCTATGCCATGACCAACAATGAGGGCCTGGTGGATGCGTGGCCGAAGAAGACCGAGCCGCGCCGCCTGGAGTTCCGCGTGTCGCGCTTCTGCGCCATGATGGGTGCGAGCATTCCCCGCGGCATTGTGGTGGAAATTCTGAAGCGGCTGGGTTGCGCGGTGGAGGACACCGAAGGAGATCGCCTGCAGGTGGTCGCCCCCACCTTCCGCCCGGACTTGGAGCGCGAGATCGATCTGTACGAAGAGGTGCTGCGCCTGTGGGGCATGGACCGCATCGAGCCCACGCTGCCCGGCGGCCGCGGCCGTTTCGGCACGCGTACGGATGCCGCGCTCGCCAACGACGTTATTGTGGCCACCCTGCGCGGCAGCGGCATGAACGAGACCATGACCTACTCCTTCGCCGATCCGGCCGATATGGACCGTTTGGGCATGACGCTGCCGGAAGGCCAGCTGGCGGTGGAGCTCATCAACCCGCTGAACTCCGAGCAGTCGGTGATGCGCCAGTCCATCATCCCCGGCCTTCTGCGATCGGTGGCCTACAACCAGGCTCGCGGCGTGGAGGACGTGCAGCTGTTCGAGATCGGCACGGTGTTCACCACCGCCGAAGGGCGCAAGAAGCCCAAAGAGCGCCAGAAGGTGGCGGGCGTTTTGGCCGGATCGCTGCAGAAGGCCGGTTGGAACACCGCTCCGGTCGCGCTCGATTTCTTCGATGCGAAGGGCGTTGTCGAGAACCTGGTGCGCGAGCTTGCCCTGGCGAAGGTGCGCTTTGCGCCCATTTCCGCCGATGAGGCGCCGTATCTGCAGCCGGGCCGCGCTGCGTCCGTTGTCGCCGGGGGTACTCATCTTGGCTGGGTGGGGGAGATCCATCCGCGGGCGCTCAAGGCGTTCGAGGCCAAAGGCCCGGTGGCTGCTTTCGAACTCGACCTGGGAGCGCTTCAGAAATCCCGCAACGACGCTCGTCCTTACGTGGAAGTGCCCAGCTTCCCGCCCATGGAGATCGACCAGGCCTTCGTGGTTGCGGAAGAGGTGACAGCTGAGCGCATGATGCAGGTGATCAGCTCCGCCGGCGGCAAGCTGCTCGAGTCGGTGCAGCTGTTCGACGTGTTCCGCGATGCCGATCGCATCGGTCAGGGGAAGAAGTCGATGGCGTTCAAGCTGGTGTTCCGATCGCCCGAGCGCACGCTTACGAGCGACGAGGTGGAACGGGCCCTCGCGAAGCTCCAGACGAAAGTCCAGGGAGCCACCGGGGCGGAAATTCGCAGTTAACTTCTCTGCGGCGCAAACTTACTTCCAAGCTTGCGCCGCTTTCTTTTTGGTGTGATGTGCGGGCCCGTTACCGTTGAGGGCGGGCAGGAGAAAGGAAGATCGCCCATGTGCGGGATAGTTGGATATACCGGTGAGCAGGCCGCTCAGCCGGTTTTGGTTGAAGGCTTGAAGCGGCTAGAGTACCGCGGCTACGATTCCGCTGGCGTCGCTATTCAGCAACCGGACGGAGCGCTTGAGGTGATTTGCCGCAAGGGCAAGGTGGCGGAACTGGAGCACACCCTTTCCCACTTTGACTTCACTGGCACTTCCGGCATCGGACACACCCGCTGGGCCACCCATGGGCGCCCTTCGGAGGCCAACGCGCATCCCCATGTTTCCTGTGATGGAGATATCGCGGTGGTGCACAACGGCATCATCGAGAACTTCGCCGAGTTGCGGGAAGAACTGAAGGCGGCCGGACACCGGTTTCGTTCCGATACCGATACTGAAGTGATCGCGCACCTGATCGAGGAGGCCTATGCCGAAGGCGCAGAAGATTTGGTCGCCGCCCTTTCTGCTGCTACGGCGCGGCTGGTGGGGGCTTACGGCATTGCCGCCGTTTGCGACCGCGAGCCGGGCGTGATCGTAACCACCCGCAAGGATTCTCCCATCGTGGTGGGGCGTGGCGAACGGGGGAGTTATGTGGCTTCCGACATCATTGCTATGATCGACGCCACGCGAGACGTGGTGATCCTCTCCGATGGGCAGCTGGCCCGCCTTACGCCCGATGCGATCGAGTTCTTCGATGGTGCGGGGAACGTTATCCAACCCGCCATCACCCATATCGATTGGGATTTGGATACTGCCGAGAAGGGCGGGTACCCGGACTTCATGCTGAAGGAGATTCACGAGCAGCCGCGGGTCATCCGCGATACCCTGGCGGGGCGCCTCGACGGCGGCTCCATCTCCATCGACGAGCTGGACATGACCGCCGAAGAGCTGCACCTCATCGATCGCGTGTACATCATCGCCTGCGGCACCAGCTACCATGCCGGCCTCATCGCGAAGAACCTCATCGAGGCCTGGGCCCGCATCCCCTGCGAGGTGGAGGTGGCCAGCGAATTCCGCTACCGCGACCCCATCATCACGCCTACGACGCTGGTAGTGGCGGTTTCCCAATCGGGCGAAACCGCCGACACCCTTGCCGCCATCCGCGATGCCCGCGTGAAGGGGGCGAAGGTGTTCGGCATCACGAACGTGGTGGGAAGCCCCGTGGCGCGCGAATCCGACGGCGTCATCTACACCAAGGCCAACAAGGAGATTGCCGTCGCCTCTACCAAGAGCTTCTTAGGCCAGGTGGTCTCTCTCACGCTGTTGGCCCTTTTGCTGGGCCAGTCTCACGGCACGCTGACCACCGGCCAGGTGAAGCTGCTCTTCAGCGAACTGGCGGATACGGCTGAGCAGGTGGAGCGCATCCTTTCCGACGACAGCGCCATCCGCGCCGCCGCTCATGCCTGCGTGGATGCCACGAGCGCCCTGTTCATTGGCCGCGGCATGGGCTCCGCCACCAGCTACGAAGGAGCGCTCAAGCTCAAGGAGATCAGCTATCTGCACGCGGAAGCATATCCGGCTGGCGAGATGAAGCACGGCCCCATTGCGCTCATTGACGAGGGCTTCCCGGTCATCGCCATTGCCACCCGCGGCCCGGTTTACGACAAGGTGGTCTCGAACCTCCAAGAGTCGCGCGCCCGCGGCGCCAAAATTGTTGCCATCGCCACCGAGGGCGACGAGGAGATTCGCGCTCACGCCGATCATGTAATATACATCCCGAAGGTGCGCGACGCGTTTTCGCCCATCACGGCCAGCGTCCCCCTTCAAATGTTCGCCCGTTGCATCGCCCTTGAGCGCGGCTGCGACGTGGACCAACCGCGTAACCTGGCCAAATCGGTGACGGTGGAGTAGGAGCTATGGGAAGAAAGCAACTGGAAAAGGCCCTTGCGGACGCCGCCTCTATCAAGGTATCGCCGGAAACGGTCGGCCTTGGCGTGGACGTGGTGGAGATCAGCCGCATGGAGGCAATTCTCGGCCGCACCCCTTCGTTCGCCGAAAAGGTGTTCTCGGAAGACGAGCGCGCCTATTGCGACAAGTCCTCGAACCGCGCCGCCCATTACGCCACCCGCTTCGCCGCCAAAGAAGCAGTGCTGAAGGCGCTTGGCACCGGCTTTTCCGAGGGCATTGCGTTCCTTGACGTGGAAGTGTGCCGCAACGCCAAGGGCAAGCCCTCCGTCGCCCTGCATGGGCGGGCTGCCGAGATTGCTCAAGAGATGGGCGTGCGCGAGATTCCGCTCTCTCTTTCCTACACCCATAGCGAAGGGGTTGCTTGCGCCCTTGCCATTACTGAGAGCTCGGTGGAGGCGAAAGAAAAGCGCAAAGACCCGATGGAGGAACTGGCTGCACAATTCAAAGAGGCCCGTTCGTTCTTGGACGAAATCTAGACCTGTCCGCGGCCGCGCCGGGGTTGTCCGCGGCCGTGCCGGGGGGGGGGGCTGTTTCCGGCCACGCTGATCGCTGATCCGCGTCGAACCCCGCTTAAGAAGTGGCGAATGAAGGGCCCACAGCGTCCCTCCCAATCCCATAATTTAAAGTCCCGTGCTTAGCCTAGCCACTTCTTTTTGGGCGGGGTTCTTTGGCGGGCGATCAGAGTGCCCAGAAACAGCCCCTCCCGACACGTCCGCTACCTCATCGCGAATGAATCATGCACCGGAGCTCTTTTCGACTCTTGTTGTCATCCTGAGCGGAGCGCGAAGCGCGCAGTCGAAGGATCTCAGGGCTTCGGGCAGGTACTCGAGCAGGTCTTCGGGGATGACGCTGCGGGGGCCTAAGCGGTCTGCGGCCAGGGTGGCGGCGCGGGCGTGGAGGGTTGTGCCGGCCACGCAGGCTTCCAGGGGAGCGCAGCCTTGGGCCATGAGGCTGCCGATGATACCGGCCAGCACATCTCCTGTGCCCGCTTTCGCGAGGGCGGCGGTGCCCTCGGTCATGGCAATGACTGCTTCTCCGTTGGTTATATAGGTATCGGGCCCCTTGAGGGCAACAGTGGCGTGGTAGGCGTTTGCGAGGGCGCGGGCCAGCTGGGGCGCTTCGATCACTGCGATCCCCGCCGCTTCCGCGAGGCGCTTTGCCTCTCCGCCGTGGGGAGTCAGAACAAAGGGACCGCAGTTCTTCTGGTTTCGCAGGGCAATGCGGCTAAGGCCGTAGGGGTTGGCGATGGCTCCCAGGGCACCGCCGTCTAAAAGCAGCGGGGCGTTTACTTCCGTCAAAGACCAGAGGGCGATCTTTTGGCACATGCCGTCTGCGGCGTCGAAGCCGGAGCCGAGCGCGACGGCTATGGGGTGAGCGTGGTCTCGTTGCGCGAGGGCGGTATCGGTCAGGCCTTCCCAGCTTTCCGCTACCAGGGAAGGCCGGAACGTGCGCACGATGGGCAGTGCTTCCTCGCTGCAGCGCACGCTTGTGTAGCCGGCGCCTGCCCGTTGTGCGGCGGCGGCGCAGAGGCATGCTGCGCCGGGATAGCGCGAACACCCCGCTACAACATATAAATGGCCGCGAGTGTATTTGTTCGCGTCTGCCTCCAGGGGCGGCAGCGCTGCTGCGATTTGCTTGTGGGACCATTGCTCCATTTCGGCTCCTCTCTTCGACGGCACGGTTCATAGCGAAGATCATACCTGAAAAAGGATGGACCGGCGCCAAATGAGGGGAGACGGGCGCCGGTCCGAAAGGAGGGGACGTGCGATCTTCGTTGAGATCGCGCTGTATTCAACAGCAGGCAAATGAGCAAGGAGGGGATATCTCATTTGCTTGAGCACAGTATACGCGGCGACTTTGAAGAGGAAATGTCCACCCAGTGCGCATCCTGTGAAAATGATGCTTTAGGAACTAAACAAAACTTAAGGTTTTGAATTCGTGGACGAAATTCCCTGCTTTGTCATCCTGAGCGGAGCGCGCAGCGCGGAGTCGAAGGATCTCATCTGGCTGCAGAGATCCTTCGACTACGGCCTTCGGCCTTCGCTCAGAATGACAATGTTGTAGTAGCAACAAATGTTCGATTTTCAGACTTTGCTCCTTTGGGTTCTGGTATCATGCGATTTTATGGAAACCTTATTTGCTGAAATCGAACAAGAGAAGAAGTTCTCGGTTGCGCCATTGGCGGTGCGCATGCGGCCGCGTTCCTTGGAAGAAGTGGTGGGCCAAGCGGAAGCGGTGGGCCCTGGCAGCTGGCTGCGCAACGCCATTGAGCAGGACGCTTTGAGCTCGGTCATCCTGTTCGGCCCCGCCGGCACCGGGAAGACCTCGCTTGCCCATGTGATCGCCGCCACCACCAAGGCGGTGTTCGTGGAGGTGTCGGCTATCGGCGGCACGGTGGCGGACCTGCGCCGCGAGATTACCGCCGCCGAGCAGCGGCTGGCCATGGGGGGCTTGCGCACCATCTTGTTCGTAGACGAGATCCACCGCTTCAACCGCAGCCAGCAGGACGCCCTGCTTCACGCGGTCGAGGACCGTTCGGTGGTGTTGGTGGGAGCCACCACGGAAAACCCTTTCTTCGAAGTGAACTCGGCCCTCATCTCCCGATCCCGCATCGTCGAGCTGTCAGCCCTCTCCGACGAGGAGATAACGGACCTGGTGACCCGGGCGGTCGAGGACGAGCGCGGCCTGGGCGGTGCCTACCGTCTTGACGACGATGCCCTTCAAGCCATCGTCACCCTTTCCGGTGGCGATGGCCGCGGTGCCCTCACTACGCTCGAGCTGGCGGCGGGACTGGCGGAGCCAGGGACGTCCGATGCGCCAACCTCCATCACTGAAGCGATGGTGCGCACCTCCAACCCCCACCGCGCGCTTCCGTACGACAAGAATAAGGACATGCACTACGACATCATCTCCGCGTTCATCAAGTCCATGCGCGGCTCCGACCCGGATGCCGCGGTCTACTGGCTGGCGCGCATGATCGATGGGGGAGAGGATCCGAAGTTCATCGCCCGCCGCATGTACATCGCCGCTTCGGAGGATATCGGCAATGCCGACCCGCAGGCGCTTCTGGTGGCGGAGGCCGCTTTCCGCGCAGCAGAGGTGATCGGCTATCCGGAATGTCGCATCAATCTGGCCCAGGCGGCCATTTACCTGGCGCTCGCCCCCAAGTCGAACGCGGCGGAAGCCGCCATCGATGCGGCGCTTCGCGAAGTGCGCAACGGCCCCCTTCGCCCGGTGCCCGACTACCTGCGTGATCGCCACCGTCCCGGCTCGGAAGACTACGGTGCCTACCTCTACCCCCACAATTACCCAGAAGGCTGGGTGGACCAGCGCTATCTCCCTGAAGGGCTTGAGAAGGGCGACTTCTACCAGCCCGGTCCTCGTGGCTGGGAAGCCTGGCGCGTAGAATCCACCGCCCGCGACCGTTCTGGTCAATAGCGTTTCCCCTTCGTCTTGTCCGGCTCCGGCCCGGGGGAGGGGGTCCGTGCTCAAACAGTCCTGCTTTGGTGAAAGTGCCACTGGCACTTTCACGTCGTGCGGAACTGCGCGCGGACCCCCTCCCTCGACCCTCCGCCTGCTTGGTGGCTATCGGATACATTGCCTGGGGTTGGACGACGAAGAAACCTTGCTCATACAGATAAGTAACGTATGAAGCGAGGGGTGCGCCGCCTGGCTGGGGCTTGGGTACAATCGACAGAGGTTTTGCTATAGTTGGGTTTCATTTATGGCCCTTCAAGGAGGTTTTTGAAATGAACTTCTTCGACATTCTCTTGCCTATCGTTTTTGCGTTGGTGGGTATCGCCCTTATCTGGTTTGTGGTGGAGTTGGCCATGCTGGTGCGCAAGGCTCGCGGCACGGTTGCGGATGTGGAGAAGGACCTTCTTCCCACGCTCGCTAACGTGAACAAGATCACGGAAGGCGTCGTTCCGGTGACGGCGAAGGTGGATCCGCTGATGGATCGCGTTTCGCTCACGGTTGATGCGGCGAACCTCGAGATCATGCGCGTGGATCAGATTCTGGAAGATGTGGGGCAGATTACGGGCTCGGTCACCAAGACCATGGACGCGGTTGACACCGTTACCTCCGCTCCGGTTGAGTTGGTAAGCTCCGTTACTTCCAAGATGCGCTCGAAGTTCAAGCCTCGCTATGCTTCCGATGAGTCGGTCAAGCTGGGCCAGACCGAGGCCGGCAAGCCCGGCACTGTGGCCGATTTCGTAGATGCCGCAGCCGATGCCGCCTCCAGCGCCGTTGCCCAGCAGAAGACGCGCATGGCCGATCGCAAGGCTGCCCGCGAAGAGCGCAGCGCCTACGATGCTGCCAAGGCAGAGCAGCTGGACAAGGCCGCCGGTACCATGACCGACGCGGTTATCACTGCTACCGATGCCGACACCCCTGCTGCGGAGATCCCCGGCTATACCGTTATCCCCACGCCCAAGAACTAAGCACCAAGGAGCGGGGAGATGAGCGGGACCGAGGCAACCGCCGGCAACGATATGACGAAGGGCGCCGAATCGGCTGAGGCCGCCCCTTGTGCCACGAATGATTTCGGCTACGAATTCGACGGGCCCAGCTGCCCGGTGACGGCAGGGCCGGAGGAAACGGCGCGACTCGAATACAAGGTGGAGCGCGCTCGGCACCGTTTTCTGAACGTGTGGACGGTAGTTGGCGCCATTCTGCTGACAGCGGTGGGCGTGTACCTGCTGCACATCCTGGCGCTTCCCGCATCCATCATTTTGTGGACGGTCATCATCGTCTTCTGCCTACGCGGTGTGGTTTCCGGTCTGGAGAAGCGCGGTGTCAACCGCGCGCTCGGCACCACGCTTGCTTACGTGCTCATGTTCGCCGTTCTGGCGCTCGTCGGGTTCCTGCTGTTCTCCCCGGTCTTCGGCTTGAACAACCAGTTCATCGACCTGGCCCAGAACCTGCCCAGTTACATTCAGGGCCTGAGCGATTGGTTCATGTCCCTCTACGACCAGTACAAGGTGTACTTGGAAGACGACACGGTCAAAAAGATCATCGCTGAGGTGCAGGCGAGCGCCGCGAATTTCGCCTCCCAGCTGGCGCAGGGAAGCGCGCAGGGCATCGTCGGGGTGGGCACCACACTCGCCAACGGCCTCATGGCCATCGGCTTCGCCATGGTCATTGCGTTTTGGGTGCTGCTGCAGCTGCCCGCCATCGGTCGCGAAACCAAGTTGCTCATTGGCCCCAAGCACGCCGTGGACGCCGACTTCTGGCACCTCACATTCACCCGCGTGATGGGTGGCTACATCAAGGCCACTATTATCCAGTGCCTTATCATTGGCGTCGCCTGCGCCATCGTGTTTATGGTGCTGGATATCCCCAATGCGGCCGCGCTGGGCGCCATTACCGGCATCCTCAACATCATCCCCATCATCGGTCCCTGGCTGGGCGGTGCGGCGGCGGCGCTGGTGGCGCTGTTCAAGAGCCCGCTTGCGGCCCTTTTGGCGGTGCTTGCAGCCGTCATCATTCAGCAGTTCGTCTATACCTTCGTGTCTCCGCGTCTCATGCAATCTTCCTGCGATGTGCACCCGGCGGTTACCTTGCTGGCCTTGATGATCGGCTCGGCACTGGGCGGCGCCATGGACGGTCTCATGGGCTCGCTCGTGGGCATGCTCGCCTCCATCCCGGCAGCGGCGGTGGCGAAGTCCTTCTTCGTCTACTACTTCGAGAAGCACACCGGCCGGCGCATCGTGGCGGAAGACGGCGTGCTGTTCAAGAGCGGTTCGGTGGATGCGCGGGACAACGTGCCCCAGCCGCTCGCGGACGCGACCGGTCCCGGCTACAGCGAGCGGGACATCCAGAAGCGCGCGGGAAAACTCGGAACGTTCTTCGCCCGTTTTACGAAGAAGAAGGACTGAGGTTGACCGCTACCTATATAATGTTCCAGTCCAATATTCGTCCGGGCGCTGTGCCGCGGGCGGACAAGGGGAAGGCGCCGCGAGGGCGCCTTCTTCGAGTGCAGCAACCGATCAGATAAGGATGTGCGCGCAATGCAATATATGACCACTGCCGAGATTCGTGAAAAGTATCTGGCTTACTTCGAGGAAAAAGGCTGCAAGCGCATGCCTTCCTCCTCGCTTATCCCCGACGATCCCTCCCTGCTGCTGACGAGCGCGGGCATGGTGCAGTTCAAGCCCTACTTCCTGCATCAGAAGGAGCTGGAGGCGCCCTACATCGGCACCACGACGGTGCAGAAGTGCGTCCGCACCAACGACATCGACATCATCGGCACCACCGGCCGCCACCTGAGCTTCTTCGAGATGCTCGGCAACTTCAGCTTCGGCGAGTACTTCAAGAAGGAGATGTGCGCCTGGGCCTACGATTTCTCCGTGAACGTGCTGGGGCTTCCGCCGGAGAAGCTGTACTTCACCGTGTTCGAGGACGACGACGAGACCATCGAGATCTGGAAGGAGCTGGGGGTTCCCGCCGACCACATCTCAAAGCTGGGGGAGGACGACAACTTCTGGCGCGCCGGCCCCACCGGCCCCTGCGGCCCCTGCTCGGAGATCTACTTCGACCAGGGCGAGGAGTTCGGCTGCGGCAGCCCCGACTGCGCCCCCGGCTGCGACTGCGACCGTTTCCTGGAGTACTGGAACTGCGTGTTCACCCAGTTCGACGGCCAGGAGGACGGCACGCTGAAGGAGCTGCCCTCCAAGAACATCG
The DNA here is from genome assembly GCA_022791455.1 of Eggerthellaceae bacterium. Taxonomy (GTDB): domain Bacteria; phylum Actinomycetota; class Coriobacteriia; order Coriobacteriales; family Eggerthellaceae; genus Parvibacter. The sequence continues at coordinate 60,133 of JAAVZC010000004.1, read as the reverse complement.
ACACCGGCATGGGCCTGGAGCGCATGGCCGCCATCATGCAGGGAGTGCAGTCCAACTACGAGACCGACGTGCTGCGCAGCCTGGTGGCGGTGGGCGAGAAGCTTTCCGGCAAAGTCTACGGCGAAGAGCCTAAGGCGGACCTGGCGCTGCGCATCATCGCCGACCACAGCCGCTCGGTTACCTTCATGATTGCCGACGGCATTTTGCCCTCCAACGAGGGCCGCGGCTACGTGCTGCGCCGCCTGCTGCGCCGCGCCATCATGAAGGCCCACTCCATCGGCATCGAGGGCCACTTCCTGAACGACTACGTTGACGAGATCGTGCGCCTGATGGGGCATGTGTACCCGGAGATCGTGGAGAACCGCGAGCTGGAGCGCAAGCTTATCATGGCCGAGGAGGAGCGCTTCGGCGCTACCCTGCGCCAGGGGCAGGCTTACCTGCAGCAGGAGCTGGACGGCCTGGAGGGCGCAGTGCTGCCCGGTCAGACCGCCTTCACCCTGCACGACACTTACGGCTTCCCGGTGGAGATCACCCAGGAAATTGCCGAAGAGGCGGGCATCGCAGTGGACATGGAGGGCTTCGAAGCGGCCATGGCCGAGCAGCGGGCCCGTGCCCGTGCCGCCGGCGCGAAAGATGCTGAAGCGGCTTGGTCCACCTATGGTGGCATCCACGCTCAGCTGCTGAAGGAGCTGGGCCCCACGCCGTTCGTGGGCTATGGCCAGACGGAGGTTGCCACCACGGTTGCTGCCATCGTGCTCAACGGCGAGCAGGTACCGGAACTTGAGGCCGGCCAGCAAGGCGAAGTGGTGCTGGCTTGCACCCCCTTCTACGCCGAGATGGGCGGCGAAGTGGGCGATACTGGCGAAATTCTGAACGGCGAAGACCGCCTATACGTGCTGGACACCAAGGCGCCTGAGAAGGGTCTGTCTGTCTCTACCGTGCGCAACGAGGGCGGCACGCTGCACGTGGGCGACGAGGTAGTTGCGGTAGTGGACGCCAACCGCCGCCACGCCATCGAGCGCAACCACACTGCCACCCACATTCTGCATGCCGCGCTGCGCGAGGTGCTGGGCGACCACGTGAAGCAGGCAGGCTCCTACGTGGGGCCGGACCGCCTTCGCTTCGACTTCACCCACTTCGAAGCGGTCACGCCCGAGCAACTGGCGGAAGTGGAGCGAGTGGCAAACAACGCCATCATGGCCGCGACGCCCATGACCATTTACGAAACCTCGCTGGAGGCGGCGCGCGAAAGCGGCGTCACCGGGCTTTTCGGTGAGAAGTACGGCGATGTGGTGCGCGTGGTGGAGGCGGGCGACTTCTCCCGCGAGCTCTGCGGCGGCTGCCATGTGTCCAATACCGCCGAGATTGGCTTCATGAAGATCACCTCCGAATCTAGCGTGGGTGCGAACCTGCGCCGCGTGGAGGCGGTTACCAGCTACGGCGCGCTGGCTTACGTGAATAAGGTGGAAGCGGAGCTCAAGGAAGCGGCCGCGGCCCTCAAGGTGCCGATGTTCGACGTTTCCGAGCGCGTGGTCTCTAACCTGAAGTCCTTGAAAGAACTTACCCAGAAGGGCAAGCGCGCTATGGGCATGGCCTCTGATGACCAGGTTTCTGCCGTGCTCGCACAGGTTCAGGATGCGCCTGCTAACTACTCAGTTATCATCGCTAAGGTGAGCGTGGTGGAAGCGGGGGCGCTCCGCCAGATGTGGGACGTGCTGCGCTCCCGCATGAGCGCGCCCGGTGCTGTTGTCTTGGCAGCCCAGACCACCGACGGCAAGCCACTGCTGCTGGCAGCCGGCACCGACGAGGCGGTGGCGAAGGGCTTCGACGCCGGCGCTCTCATCAAGGCCATGGGGCCCGCTATCAAGGGCGGCGGCGGCGGAAAGCCCACCATGGCCCAGGCGGGCGGCAAGGACGCCTCTGGCCTGGATGCCGCATTGGAGATTGCCCGTAATCACGTTCTGTAGCAACGAATAGGGCCGCCACTTGGCGGCCCTTGCTTTGACCTGTCGCGCTCGGGGCGTTTCCGTGTGCCTGCATGGTGGGTGCGGAAGCCCGTTCGAAACGAAAGGAATCTATGCGCGTTCTGGCTTTAGACATTGGAGAGGTGCGAATCGGTGTTGCGGTGAGCGATCCGGCCGCGCGGGTGGCCACGCCGGTGGTGGTGCTGCCGGCAGCGGAAGTGATCGGAGGTGCCAAGCCTTGGCGGCGGCTTCTGGAGGATTGGGAGCCGGAGCTTCTGCTCTGCGGCCTGCCGCGCACGCTTTCCGGTGAGGAGGGTCCGCAGGCGGCCTCAATTCGCCAAAAAGCCGAGGCCATTGCCGCTGCGGCGCAGCTGCCGTTGCAATTTGCAGACGAGCGGCTCAGCTCGCGCGAGGCCAAACGGAGTTTGCGTGAAAGCGGGCTTTCGGAAAAAGAAATGCGCGGCAAGGTGGATATGATTGCAGCGAGTATTTTTTTGCAGGCGTGGCTGGACGAGCAATCGGCGAAGCTGGCGTAAGAGAGGCATGGATTTATGAGGAAGAATAACATTACCTACTCCGAACGACCTACTCACGCGGCCCGCGCCGCCCATGCGAAGGGCGATGCGATGTTTCGCACCTACGACACCACCGCCATCCGCCCGAAGCACTCCAAAGTGCCCGCCATCATCGCACTGGTGCTGGCCATTGCGGCCCTTATTGCCATCGCGGTGGGGGTTTCCCGCTGTGTGGCGGGCCCCGAGCTTCTGCCTGCCGAGGAGAGCGCGGTTATCGTGGTGAAGGAGGGCGACGGCGCTGCCGCCATTGGCAAGAGCCTGGCGGAAGCGAAGCTCATCGGCTCGGCGGACGAGTTCGTGAGCGCTGCCCGCGAGATGAACGCCGATAGCTCCCTGATTCCCGGGGAGTATCAAATTGCCGGCCAGACGCCGGTGCGCGACATCGTTGCCCTTATCCAGGCAGGTCCTGCCGCTACGGGCGATAAGGTCACGATCCCCGAGGGGCTTACGCGCGAGGCCACCGCTCAAGCGGTTTCAGACGCCACGGGGGGCCGTATTTCTGCCGACGACTTCATGAATGCCTCTGCCGATGCAAGCGCCTGGGCGGGCGAGTTCCCCTTTCTGGAGACGGCCGGCACCAACTCGCTGGAAGGCTTCCTGTTCCCCAAGACCTACACCATCGAAGAGAGCACCGATGCCGGCGCGGTAGTGCGCATGATGCTCGTTCAGTTCCAAACGGAAACCGCTGGCCTTGACTGGTCGGTTCCCACGAACGCGGGGCTCGACCTGTACCAGGCGGTTAACCTGGCTTCAATCGTGGAGAAGGAAGTGGCGGTAGCCGATGAGCGCCCGCAGGTGGCCAGCGTCTTCTACAACCGCCTTGCTTCCGAGCGCCCCTATCTGGAGTCGGATGCCACCACCGCCTACGAGATGGGCCATCAGCCGAGCGCCGACGAAGTGCACGCCGACACTCCTTACAGCACCTACAGCAACCCGGGCCTGCCCCCCACGCCCATCTGCTCGCCCGGCCTTGAGGCGCTGAAGGCGGTCTGCAATCCGGCTGACACTGAATATATGTACTTCTTCACCCCCACCAATGCCGACGGCAGCGCGGGCGAGACTATCTTCAGCAAGACCTACGAAGAGCACCAGAACGCCATTAACGGAAACTAGGAACGCCCGGTGAGCCTGCTGATTCCCGAGCGGTACTTTTCCCGCATCAGCTCCATCGACATTCAGCGCGACCTGCTAGATGCAGGGCTTACTCACGTGCTGCTGGATGTGGACAACACCATCCTCTCCCGCGCCACCCACGACATTCCGCGCGATGTGGGGGTGTGGCTGGGGCAGGCGCGCGATGCGGGCGTGCGGTTCTGCCTGGTTTCCAACAATTGGCACGCGAGCATTCATCAGTTGGCTGGTCAGCTGGATATGCCCGTGGTGGGGAAGTCTTGCAAGCCGATGCCGCAAGGGTTTCTGCTGGGCATGCGGAAAGTGGGAGGAACCCGCAAAGACACGGTGGCGGTGGGGGATCAGCTGCTCACCGATGTGCTAGGGGCTCACTTGGTGGGGCTTCCCGTATACATGGTGCAGCCATTGGTGGAGGTTGATCTGCCCCACACCATGGCGCTGAGGAATTTGGAACGAGTGGTGCTGGGCGGCCGAGTGCCTGAGCCCGCGAGGCCGGCCGTATGCAAGAACGCGAGGAGCAGCGATGGAACGTCTTGACCTTGATCAGGCAAAACAACTTTATGTTCTAGGCCATCCGGTGGGGCACTCGAAGTCCCCGGCCATGTACAACGCGCTCTATTCCTACCTTGAGCTGCCCTGGTCCTACGACCTCATGGACATTGCGGACCCGGCGCAGGCGGGGGAATTCTTGGACGGCCGCGATTTCTTCTCTATCAATATCACCACTCCGTACAAACCGCTCGCGCTGGAGAAGGCGGATGTCAAGGCGGCGTCGGCCCAGTTGGCGGGTGGGTGCAACCTGTTGGCCAACTACGGCGAGCGTCTTCTTGCTTACAACACCGACGGCGAGGGCTGTGTGGCCTATCTTGAGCGCGAGGGCGTAGACTTTGCCGGAAAGCGCGTGGCGGTATGTGGCACCGGGCCTACATCGCTCGCAATCTACCATGCGGCGGCAGTGGCGGGCGCGGCGGAGGTGCTGCTTTTAGGGCGCGAAGTGGGCAAGGCCCGCGACCGGGCCCAGGGCTATGTGCGGCAGCTGCGGAAGATGGCGGAGGCTTCCCTTGGCATGCCCGCCCCCCACGACCACCACAGGTCCATCTCCGACACCTATCGGGACTGTTCTTTCAAGTACGGCAGCTATGCCACCTCCACGCAGGCGATTTCCGCGGCAGATGTGATCATCGATGCTACGCCGCTGGGCATGAAACCGGGCGATCCCGCCCCCTTCGACCCCTCGCTTTTGCATGGAGGCCAGTTCGTCATGGACGTGGTGTACGGCCACGGGGAAACGGCGCTTGCGCTGGCAGCCCGCAAGTACGGGTGCGAATTCCGCAACGGCGCGGGCATGCTGGCGGGCCAGGCGGCGGTGACGGCGCTCATCCTGTTCGATCTGGCGGGGGTCTCAACCGAAATGGACTTCGATGCCATCTTCAACCTTATGGGCGCGGCGGCGTTTCCGGGCGAGCTGAATTGCTAATTTAACCGCCGCTGCCAAACGCGGTTTGCAACGTGCGGTTTCGAGAGTTTTCCCTGCGCTACAATAGCCAGCGAACTGCAAATGCAACGGATTGGATGTCCATGCGCTACGTGACCGCAGGGGAGAGCCACGGCCCTGAACTGGTGGCTATTGTTGAAGATGTGCCGGCGGGGCTGAAGGTTTCCGCCGACCTTATCGATTACGACTTGTCTCGCCGCCAGAGCGGCTATGGCCGCGGAGGGCGCCAGACCATCGAGCGCGATCGCGCGCGCATCGTGTCCGGCATCCGCTTTGGTCGCACGCTGGGCAGCCCGGTAGGGCTGGTGGTGGAAAACCGCGACTGGGCCAATTGGACCGACCGCATGGTCGCCGACGGCCAGCCCCCCGCCAATCTGAAGCGGGAAGTAACCCCGCGCCCCGGCCATGCCGATCTGGTGGGGGCCCTTCGCACCAACACCGACGATTGTCGTGACATTCTGGAGCGCGCGAGTGCGCGCGAGACCGCTGCGCGCGTGGCGGCAGCCGGCATTGCCCGGGAATTTTTGGCGGAGCTGGGGGTGGAGATCTACTCCTATGTGGTGTCGGTGGGCGACGTCGCCCTGAAAGAGGCCGATCCCATGGGCGACGCCGCCCGCTACAACCCCATGGCCATCGAGACCTCCGAGATGCGCTGCCCTGACAGCGCTACCACCGAGGCCATGAAGCAGGCCATCAACTGCGCCCGCCGCCAGGGGGAGAGCCTGGGGGGCACCTTCCGTGTGGTCGCTACCGGCTTGGTGCCGGGCCTTGGCACCTATGCCCAGGCCCGCGGCCGCCTGACCAGCCAACTTGCCCAGGCGGTGTTCTCCATTCCCGCCATCAAGGGGGTGGAGTTCGGCCTCGGGTTCGAAGCGGCCCGTCGTCCCGGCAGCCAGGTGCATGATCCCATCCTGCTGGGCAACGCCGCCTTCGACCGCGCTTCCAACAATGCGGGCGGCCTGGAGGGCGGCATGACCACCGGCCTTCCGCTGGTGATTACGGCGGCCATGAAGCCCATTCCCACGCTGATGACTCCGCTTTCCACCGTCAACCTGGAAACGTTGCAGCCGGAAGAGGCCTCCAAGGAGCGCTCGGACGTGTGCGCCGTGCCCGCAGCTGCCGTTGTGGCAGAGGCGGAAGTGGCCTTTGTGCTTGCCACCGCTTATCAGGAGGCATTTGGCAATACCTGCATGGCCGATATTCGCCAGAACCTGGCCGCATATCGCGACCGGTTGAAGACGTTGGCGCGGTAGACCCGTGGGGAAGAGCGGAAACAACACTGGCAGCGGCAACCGGCGCCCTCCTTCCGAGCGCAAGCAACTGTGCTTGGCGCGGCCGGTGTTCTTCATCGGCTTCATGGGGGCGGGAAAGACCAGTGTGTCGCTCTACATCGCCCGGCGCTGGAAGTTCTCTTCCATCGATCTCGACATGTATTTGGAGCGGCGCGAAGGCCGAGTGATCCGCGACATTTTCGCTGAAGAGGGTGAAGAGGCCTTCCGGCTCATCGAAACCGATGTGCTGCGGGAAGTGGGCACAAGTCCCAGCCCCTCGCTGGTCTCGTGCGGCGGCGGCATTGTGGAGCGGCCGGAGAACCGCGAGCTTTTGGCGCAGCTGGGTTGTGTGGTGTATTTGCGGGTGAGCGCCGACGAGGCATCGGATCGCATCTCCAACAAGAAGAGCCGCCCGCTGTTCAACGATCTGGAAAGCGCCCGCGCCCTGTGCGAGCGCCGCGGGCCTTTGTACGAAGAAGCGGCCGACGTGATTGTGAACACGGCCGGCAAATCGGTGGGCCAGATAGGCTACGAGGTGATGGGGGCGCTCAAGCGCCGTCCGGAGCTGTGGGCTTAGCGGCTTCGCAATGTGAATCAAGGAGGAATCATGGCGGCAACCCGCATAGTGGTGGATATTCCTGAAGAGCGCCCCTACGATGTGCGCATCGGCGAGGGAATTCTGGCAGGATTGGGCGAGAAGCTTGTTCCCGTGCTGGAGGCGCAGCCGCCCAGCCGCATTCTGGTGATCACCGACGCGAACGTGGCGCCGCTGTACTTGGAGGCCTGCAAGCAGGGACTTGCACCTCTGGGCTGCCCCATCAGCGACATTACGCTGCCCGCCGGCGAGGAGGCAAAGTCCCTCGCGGTGGTGGGAGAGGTGTGGAACGCCATGGCGGCGCTCGGCCTTGCGCGCGACAGCGTGGTGGTGGCGCTGGGCGGCGGCGTGGTGGGGGACCTGGCCGGGTTCGCCGGCTCCACCTTCATGCGCGGCCTGCGCGTGGTACAGGTGCCGACGACGCTGCTTTCCATGGTGGACTCCTCTGTCGGCGGCAAGACCGGCGTGAACCTGGAGGCGGGAAAGAACCTGGTGGGCACCTTCTTGCAGCCTTCTTACGTGTGCGCGTCGACTGATGTTCTGGCCACTTTGGACGAGCGTGAATGGGCCTGCGGCTGCGCGGAGATTGCCAAGTCCGCCGTCATCGATTCGGATGATTTCTTCTTCTGGCTGAGCGAGAACGCCGAGGCGCTTGCGGCGCGCGAGTCCGATGTGGTGGCGCAGGCCATTGCCCGGTGCGTGGTGTTCAAGGCGAACGTGGTGGCCCAGGACAAAACTGAGAGCCATGGGGTGCGCGAGTGCCTGAACTACGGTCACACGCTGGGACATGCCATTGAGGCGCTTTCTGGCTACGGCACCTATTCCCATGGGGCCGCCGTGGCAGAGGGCATGCGGTTCGCCGCGCGCCTGGGGCAATCGCTTGTGGGCACGCCGCTCGAGCTGGTGGAGGCGCAAGATGCCCTGTTGGACGAGCTGGGGTTGCCGGTGCTCGACTGGTCCGCCCCGGCCCAGGACATTCTGGCCGCCATGAAGTGCGACAAGAAATCGCGCGGTGGGTCGGTGCGCTTCGTTCTCCCTTCCGACGTCGGCCAATGGCAGCTGCTGTCCGTCGACGACGAAACCATCCTCGAACACCTCAAACTCTACTTCGGAGAATAGCCATGTTTGTCATCCTGAGCGGAGCGCGAAGCGCGGAGTCGAAGGATCTTCCCGGCTCTGTAGATCCTTCGACTTCGCTCAGGATGACAACTGATTTAGAAAGTTGTAGACCATGAAGAAAATCCTTCTGATGAACGGGCCGAACCTCAATATGCTGGGGGTGCGCGACCCGGCTATTTACGGCAGCGACACCCTGGCCTCCATCGAGCAGATGGTGGTGGACTACGCAGCCGAGCGGGGGGCGCAGGTGGACTGCTTCCAGTCGAACCACGAGGGGGCGCTGGTGGATCGCCTGCACGAGGCCCATGGAAACTATGACGGCATCGTCTACAACCCGGGCGCCCACACTCACTATTCCTATGCGCTTCACGATGCGGTGGAATGCATCGACGTGCCGGTGGTGGAGATCCATATTTCCGACATCGAGGAGCGGGAGGAGTTTCGCCGCCATTCGGTGATTGCCCCTGCGTGCATTGCCCAGGTGAAGGGGCTCGGCAAGGAAGGGTACCTGCGGGCGCTGGACATCTTGCTGGAGCAGTAGGAGGCTATGATGACCGTATTCGACGAACTCAATGACAGGCAGGCCAGTACCCGCCACATCGGACGCTTGCGGCGTCGCCTCGCGGAAGCCGGCATCGACGGCATGCTGGTGCGCGATACTGCCAACATCCAATGGCTCACCGCCTTCGACAACGTGTTCGACGAAGAGCACGCCCATGCCCTCTATGTGGACGAGACCCGCTCGGTGTTGCACACCGACTCGCGCTACGCCACGGCGTGCGAAACGGCGGCCGAAGGCACGGGCATCTTGGTGAACAGCAAGCGCGAGAGCCATGGGGAATTCGCCTTGAGCCTGTGGCGCCACCGACTGCTTCCGCAGCCGGGTGACTGCTTAGGGATAGAGGATTCCATCAGCCTGGGAGAATATCGGCGGCTTGAAAAGACCTTCTCCGAAGCCGAAGTGCCCGCGCCGTTCCGCGAGACCGACGGCGTGGTGCTGCAGCTGCGCTCGGTGAAAGACCGTTACGAAATTGCCCGCATGAAAGGCGCCCAATCCATAACCGATGCGGCGTTTTCCCATATCATCGAATACATGAAGCCGGGCATGTCCGAGCGTCAAGTGCAGCTGGAGCTGGAAGACTATATGGTGCGTCACGGCGCCCAGGGCCTTGCATTTCCTTCCATCGTCGCTACTGGCGCCAATGGGGCGAGCCCTCATGCCATTCCCGGCGCGACCATGTTGGAGGCGGGCCAATGCGTGGTACTTGATTTCGGCGCGCGCTCTTACGGCTATTGCTCCGACATGACCCGCACGGTGTTTCTGGGCGCCCCCGAAGGGCAGATGCTTGCCGCTTGGGAAACGATGCGCCGCGCCAACGAGGCAGTGGAGGCCATGTTGCGGCCGGGCGTTACCGGCAAGGAGGCCCATGAACTGGCCGAGCAGATTCTTTCCGAAGGCGGGTTCGGCGGGAAGATGGGGCATGGGCTTGGGCACGGCGTGGGGCTGGAGATTCACGAAGAGCCGGTGCTCTCGCCGCGCAATGAGAAGCCGCTTGTGGCCGGCAACGTGGTGACGGTCGAGCCGGGCATCTACCTCCCCGGCCAATTCGGCATGCGCCTCGAAGACTTTGGCGTCATCACCGAAACCGGCTTCGATGTCTTCACCTCCTCTACCCACGAAATGGTAGTTATATAGCCTGTCCGCGGCCGCGCCGGCCGAAGGGTTACGCTCGACGCGTCGTCGGCTCGAGCTAACTCCGCTTCGCGGAGTGGATCTCTCACCTCCTTTGGCTTAACCTCGCTCCACCCTCCGGTCGGCGCGGCCGCTACCCCTTGTCATCCTGAGCGGAGGGCGAAGCCCGGAGTCGAAGGATCTCCTTATTTGCGACTTTCACCATCATCTTTTTGGTTGTTCGCGTAAATCATCCTCAGAAAAGGAGGATGAGATTGCTATAACGGAGAGGCAGGAATAGCGCGAAGACTGAAAGGATGGTGAGACTATGACGGTGCGGCCGGCGAATCGCGGAAATGAGATTCGGGTCAAAGGGAAATCCATGGGGCGCGAGCGCTCGGGTGCCGTCAACGGGCGTGCCATCCTGTTTATGGCGGGGCGCATTGCGCTCATGTTGCTGGGCATCGCCGTCATGGCGTTTGCTATCGATGTGGTGGTGAAGGCGAATCTGGGAAATTCGCCCATTTCCGCTTGCCCCAACGTGCTGAGTCTGGCTTTTCCGCAGGTGAGCTTCGGGGTTTTCATGCTTTGTTGGCAGTGCTTCCTGGTGCTTGTGCAAGTGGTGATTCTGCGGCGGGATTTCCGCCCCATCGATTTGCTGCAGATTCCCATTTCGGTATTCTTTGGGGTGTGCATCGATGTGTTCATGGCGGTGCTCGTGCCGCTTTCGCCCGAGAATTATGGGCAGGCGTTGCTCTGCCTGGCTGTGGGCATTTTGATTTTGGCGCTGGGGATTGTCATGACGGTGGTTTCCGGTACGGTGATGAATTGCGGCGAGGCGGTGGTTCAGGCTATCGTGCGCAAGACCGGGGCCAAGTTCGGCACTATGAAAGTGTGCTTCGATGTCACGTGCGCGCTAAGTGCCATTGCTTGCTCCTTTGCTTTTATGGGGCATCTTGCCGGAGTGCGCGAGGGAACGGTGATTTGCGCCGTCTGCACGGGCTTGGTGGTGAATGGCTACATGGCTTTGTACGGAAAGCTGAGGGAGCGCGTGCGGATCTTATCTGGTGGCTTTGAAGAAGCGCCGGCGGAGCTGGCCGTGGCGGCGATGGTTCCCGAGGACGGTCCTGGAGCGTAAGGCTACGGAATGGTTTCGTCTGGCTGTTCGGAGGCAGCCTCTGTCTGCTTCAGTGGCACAATTCTTTACGCGTGTTATTGTCTGATGATTGGAGACAAGCTATGGAAAAGTACATCTGCGACGTGTGCGGATACATTTACGATCCCGAAGTGGGTGATCCGGACGGCGGCATCGAGCCCGGCACCGCGTTTGCCGATATCCCCGAGGATTGGGTTTGCCCGGTCTGCGGCGTGAGCAAAGACCAGTTCTCCCTCTACGAGGAGTAACCCCCAAGGCCCGGCAAACGCCGGGCCTTATTTTGTGCTTGATCCGTTGTCATCCTGAGCGAAGCGCGTAGCGCGTAGTCGAAGGATCTCTCCAGCCGGGTGAGATCCTTCGACTCCGGCCTTCGGCCTCCGCTCAGGATGACAACTTAGGAGGCTTCGGGAGGGGACGTGAAGAGCCCCGGGGCTTCTTCGCGGTCGATGCGGGCGCTGATGGCGCGCGTGTGGCCAATGCTGGCGAGAGTCGATCCGTTCTGGCCGGTGAGGGCGGTGCATCCCTTGAAGGTGTCGTTCGGGTATTTGCAGCTGCCCACTTCCCAGTCTTGGCCGTAGATGGTGGTCAGGGCCGAGCAGTTCTCGAACATGTAATACAGGTCACAGGCGCCTCTAATAGCCAGGTTCGATATATCCAGCTCTTGCAGCTTGCTGCAGCTGCCGAACATGCGGGTGTAGTTGGCGGGCGCCTGGGGGCTCAATGCGCTTAGATCCAAGGAAGTAAGCGCCGAGCATCCGCTGAACATTCCCGAGAAGCTCGTGCATTTGTTTGCTGTCCATCGAGAGAGGTCTATTTCTGCCAGTTTCCAGCAGCGAGCGAACAGGCTGGCGAAGCTCGTGCATTTCTCGGGCTGCCAAGAACTCACGTCTACCCTCGGCAAAACCTTCGCTCCGAAGAACCCCGAGGCCATGGTGGTCATCTGGGAAACATCCCAGCTGGCAATGTTGATGCTTACAAGGCTCTCGCATTCATAGAATGTTTCTTCAAGCGAGGTGCAATTGCTCACATCGAGCAGATCGAGATCTATTTCCTCGCACGCGGTGAACCCTTTGAACCAGCCCGCAATCGATTTGGGGGCAAGGGGAGCCTCGGCGATCACGCGCTTGGCCGAGCTTGGAATATTCTGGCTGCCGAAGCCCACCTCTTTTAACCAGGGGATAGAGGCGCTTGAGATGTCGTCGAATTTACAAGACCAGCGTACTCCCAGGCCGTCGTAGGAACTCATCCAGGCTTCAAGTAATTTGTCTGCCAGCACGAACCGCAAGTCCTTGTTTTCCAGGAAGATTGCCTGTGCGATAAGCCCACCCAGATAGGTTTCAGCCTGGAAGGATGGGATATTCTGCGGTCGTTGGTATACGGCGCCGGTTCCTTCGGCTTTCCATGTACCCTCGTCAAATGAGCACAGCCGCGAGCCGGTACGGCCTTCGAAGGAGAACCGATCGCCAACGGTGATGCGCTTCGCCGCGCAGCCTTTGAACATGAGGTTCATAGAGGAGCAGTCAGTGGTGTCCAGGCTGCCCAGGTCCAGTTCGTTGCAGCTGGTGAAATCGGTGAACCAGTAACTGGTGGCGGCAGGGGCAAGGGGATCCGCAACCACCACTTTCTGAATTTGGCTGCGGTGGCTGTGCCAAGGAGCGTCGGCGGCGCCGTAGTAGGTGCTCTGGTCGAAGCCAGTGAAGACCTCTTTGATCTCGTACCCATCGGCCGTCGTCTCGCCGGCGGCAATCGGCTTCGAGAAGCGGAATTCCAGCGTTGTTTCGTCTGTCGGGCTGTCGTAGAGCAGCGCCCGCCATTCCAGCCCGCGGGTGTAGCGGGCCGCTGTGCGATTGGGAATCATGCTGGCATAGTAGGAGTAGCCAGTGGCCTGATCCTTCCACATATCGTCGGGCAGCTGGCACTGATTGGTTTGGCCGGTGCCGCGAAAGTCGAAGTCCTCGCCCAGGGTTACATCGGAAAGCTCGTAGCAGAAGGCGAACATGTCCCGAAGTGAGGAGGCCTCGGTAGTATTCAGCTTCGAAAGATCCATCTTCTCTGCAGGTGAGAAGTAGAACCATCGTTCGCAAGAGCGCGGCTTCAGCGGCGTTTCGACAACGACAGATCGATAGTCCCAGGTGCTCCACGGCGTTGCAGGAGCGAGGGAGTCGAGCCAATCGAGCCCGAGGCTAGTCTTTGCGATGACTTTCTTCCCGTTGAAGGTGTCCTTGACGCTTACCCGGCCATCGGCCAGGTGGAGTACTTTGTCCGTAGTCATGAAAGCTACGGGATTCTGGCGCCAGTAGGTGCCCGGCTTCGGCAGCGAGTCGGTTTCGCGATACTCGGTGCCGTTGGCGTACCAGATGCCCGGTTGCGGTTGGGCGAACGTCCCGCTTTCGGCGGGGAATTCCCAATTTTCGCCAATGGACAGGCGGTTCATGAGCGAACACCCTGAGAACAGGGGCCGCCCGAGCGAGCATTGGCGCGCATCCAGCCGTTCCAGTGAGAACTGGGCGCAGGAGGAAAGTCCGTCGAACCACCAGTCCATGCATAGTGGCGCGATATCGCTTTTAACGCTGACCGCAGTGATCTGATCGGCGTGCTCGCGCCATGGCACTTCGGTCGCCGAGGTCAGCGCCTGCTTGTAATCGAGCGGGAACACCGCGTCGTAGTAGCCCTTGTTGTAGCGCTGGAAGGTTTCGTAGTACATGCCCCATTTGTCTTCCTCGGGGTCGTCTGTCTGACGGTTCAGCACCCGGTACAGGCTCAGTTCCCCGTCGTAGAGCACGGCGAACAGGGCGCTTCGGTCGTAGGTGGCGGCAGTGCAATTCGGGGGTGCCTCTTGTCCTTTCACGGTGTCCCAATTGCGGTAGCTATCGTGGGTGCTTATGGAGAACCAAGGGGTTATGCCGGCGGCTACGTTGTCCCAGATCCACTGATTGCCAACGGCCACTTCTTTAATAAAGGAGCTGTCAAGGCCGGGATTCTGACCGATGGCACTGTTGGCGAAACCGGACAAATCGACAGATTGCGTACAGCAGGAGAAGAACATGTCCTTATAGCTGACCAGCCGCTCCGGCTGCCAACCGCTTATGTCCAGCCCCCACCAGTGCGGAGTGCATGCCGCCTGAACATCGGTGGACTCGTAGCCATCGCTCATGATGTAGTAGTTCCAGAAGGCGCAATAAAACATGCGGTCCATGGTTTGCGCCTGCGAAACGTCCCAGCTGCTCAGGTCCAGATTTTCCCCCGTGGCGGATTCGAAGGTGCTGCGGAAGTCGCGGACCGAGGAGGTGTCCCAGCCGGACATATTCCAGCCTTCCATATGGGCCCCGCGGAAACAGCCTTCCATTGTGGTGACCGAAGAGGTGTCGAGGGCCCCTATGATCTGGGCCACTGCCTGCCCCGAGCATCTGGAGAAGGTTAGCCGCAGGTTTTCCAACTGCGAGGTGTCCAGGTTTTCGAGACCCTCCACTTTGTCGATGCGGCCGGTGTCCCGCAGCCATCCGGCCATCGAGTGGGGCTGGAGCGGCGTGAGGAAGCACACTTTCGAGATGTGGGAGTACTTGCTATCCCAGACCTTTTTCGAGTCGTCGCGGTTGCAGGCGAAGAAGGGGCCGGCCGTTCCCTGATCATCGAAATCCAGGTCTTCCTGGGCATCGTAGTATTGGGTGCAGGTCTTTCCCGCGATGGTGTAGCGGGAGGGGTCTCCCTGCACGTCAGTCGGGTTGATGGCGGCGAAGTTCACCGAGTTGTCGCTCTCGCAATAGAACGCGACGATGTTTTGGCGCGTCTGCGCCTGGGGGCTGAAGTAGTTGACCACCATGTCGGTCGAGGTGAAGTAGGCCGCTGCCGTTCCCACCGCCAGGCAGAGCAAGGCGCCGAGGGAAAAGAGGATGCCGGCTGTCTTCAGGCCGCGGCGGGCTATGCGGGGACGGGGCGCCATGAGATTCCTTTCAGGGTCGTCTGTTTCTTTGGGCGACGAGGGCGATGACGAGGGCACCGGCTGTTGCGAGTCCTGCCAACGCAACAAGGGCCGTATCGCCGGTTTGCGGGAGGGTGTGCGATTGCTGGAAGGTCGAATTGCCGCCGGTATCTTGTTCGCTGTTGGGGCTGTCGGGCTTTGGGCTCTCGTCTGGTTCGGCAACGGCGATGAACTCCCATTCCGCAAGGCCCGTCATCGCCCTCGCCCGTGCATCCACTTCGTTCGATACAGTGGCCAGGAACGCGAAGGGGGCGGATCCACCGCTCTCCAGCCGGCACAGGAACACTTCCTCCTGCTGGCGCATGGAGAGC
The DNA here is from genome assembly GCA_022791455.1 of Eggerthellaceae bacterium. Lineage (GTDB taxonomy): Bacteria > Actinomycetota > Coriobacteriia > Coriobacteriales > Eggerthellaceae > Parvibacter. Next base: position 44,865 of record JAAVZC010000004.1, on the reverse strand, counting down.
AGCCCCACCGTCTCGCCCTCAAGGCTCCCCGCCCGAATCTCGGTGCTAAGCGCCCCGGCCAGGGCGTTGTCGCGAGGCACCAACTTCACCGAGATCGCCACCGGCCCGTTCGTGCGGTTCTCGCAGATGAACTCACCGGTCTGGGTTTGGCCCGGCCGGAATCCGTCCATATGGGCGAAAAAGTCCGCCCCTTCTTCGGTGAGGGAGGCGAAGGGTCCGTCGAACACCACGCGGTAGGGCTCGCTGTCGGCCCAAGCGGGATGCGGTTGCAGCAGTGCCGCCAGCAGCAGGGAAACCAAAAGGGCGAGGGGCTTCATGGGGCTTCGGCCTTACACGTTCTTAACCCAGCCGGACAGGGCGAGGGCCGCTGCGGCGTCGGCGATGTTGTCCTTCTGGACAGAGAACGCTTCGATATCGATGGACAGGGAGGAATCGAGGGCGTTTACTTCGGCGTTTGTCAGAAGCGGACTAAAGGATACGGACGCGAACAGGGGAGCGGTGGACTCGTCCTTGGCGATGGTGCTGTTGTAGGAGTACACCTCAATCTTCTTGCCGTCTTCCGTCCAGCTGCCCTGCGAGGTCCACTCCTGCTTATCGGTGCCGGTGTTCAATTGATTCAGCGCAAAGAGCGGGCTGTTGGCCGTGCCGCCCACCGTGCCCTGGGGAATGGTGACTTTCATGAGAGCGTAGGCGTCCACGCCCTCGGTGTTGGTGATCATTGGGTTCTTCTTGAGCTCGGTGCCCGGTAACACCGTATGGTCGGCGTCCGGATCCCAATCGGGCTCGTCGATGCGGATGTCGAGCGTCTCACCGTTGTTGCCGCCGTAGATGGTGAAGACGTTCTCTGCCGTGCCGTTAGCGGTGAAGTAGGCCATGGCCGCTCCGGCGAAAATGAGGCCGCAGGCGGTGATGGTGACTCCCACCTTGCCCAAGTCTCGCAGGAACTTCTGCTGCCCGCTCTGCTTCTTCGCGATTTTCTCCATTCTGTTCTCCTTTCAAAGAGTGATATGTGGAAACGGCCGCCGCGGCTGCTGCGAGCGCGCCGTTGATCCCGATGAGGACGAGGACGAAAAGCCCTCGGTGGGTTTGCACTGCCAAGAAGAGAGCACCTGCCACAGGAAGCGCGAACACCACCTTCCCTTGCACCGAAGCGAAGGGGATCGGGCGCGGGTCGACGCCGGCGTTTGCGTCTCCCTTGGTGATAAGCGATGTGTCGGCGGTGTCTACGGACTCCACCCGGTGTACGACAGTGATGCCGTCGGGGGAGGAGAAGGCGCAGATGTCTCCCGGCATAAGCTGCTCGGCGGGTGTGCGATCCGCCCACACCAGCGAGCCCACCGCAATAGTCGGCTCCATCGAGCCGGAGGTGATGGCGAGCGGGGAAAGCCCCAGCGCCACTGCGCCCGAAGTGGCGAGGGCGGCTGCCAGGAGCAGCGCGCACTCGAGGGTGATGAATCCCGACACGAGGGTGCGAAATCGGGAGCGGGGCGCGAAGCGGGCCAACGGAGGCTTCCTTTCGTTGAGGTTTCGGGGCCAGGGCGGCCGGAAGGGGGGTGCCGCCCTGGCTTTACGGGAATTCACTTTAGGCTCCGCGTTCGCCAGCGCGGCTGCAACTCGTCGTCAAACCGAATGCAGGGTTTCCCCATCGCGACGCCAAATGACCGCACGGTTCGCACAAATCGGCTGCAAATATTCGCCAAGCAGTCTTTGCCCGCGCCCCGCAAATTCTGCTCGCCCTCGCCGTGCCAGGCTGCCCCAAGCGTCGTGGCGACGGCACCGTTTCTTCGCGTTTGGGGCACTTATCCTCAATCTACCTGGGAAAACACAAAATTTACCCCGCCGGGGTAATAGCCAGATCACCGTTTGGGAGGGTATCTTGCGGGCCACGAGGATCCCAAGCGAACAGGAAAAGGAGGGGATTATGGGAGAAGAGAACACGAAGACATCGGAGACTTCGCAAGTTTCAGCCCCCAGCTCGACCGCCGGCGCGCCGGCGCCCAAGAAGAAGAGCCATCGCCGCGGATGGATTACCGCCGGTGTGGTGGTGGCCATCGTGGTGGTGGCCGGTGCCGGGTTCTGGATTTGGCATGAACAGCCCAGTTTCTGCAATGCCATCTGCCACAGCCCGATGGACTACTACGTGGAGACCTACGAGGCGAACGATCCGAAGCTGGGCATTACCGCCCATGCGGAGGCGGAAGAGGCCTGCCTTGACTGCCACACCGCCGAGATCACCACGCAGGTGTCCGAGGTGTGCGCGTGGGTTTCTGACAACTATCCCATGACCGATGACGGCACCATGCTCGCCACCGGCAAGCAGTTCGCCGACGAGGAGTTCTGCGCCCGCCCCGAATGCCATCACAGCCTGGGCACGTCGTTCGACGAGATTACCGCGGGGTTGTGGGGCTTTGCTGGCAACGACGAGAAGTACAACCCCCATGCCAGCCATCAGGACCTGGCCCTGGACTGCGGCGACTGCCACAAAATCCACGAAGAACAAGTGCTCGTCTGCAACGAGTGCCACGATCTGACTCTTCCGGAAGGATGGGAGGCCCCCAATGCAGAATAACCTTTCCCGTCGCGGCTTCCTGCGCGGAGCCGGTGTGGCCGCCTTGGGCGCGCTGGCCGCAGGAACGCTTTCCGGCTGCGGCAACGGCTACGCCGCCGCCACTCCCGACAACCTGAGCGCCGGCAAGTTCTCCGGCCCCTCGTGGCTGGGCGCCCCGCCGGAAATCCTGGAGTCCGACATCACCGAGACCCTGGACACCGAGGTGCTGGTGGTGGGCATCGGCACCGGCGGCATCCCTGCCATGATCTCCGCCGCCGAGAACGGCGCGAAGGTGCTCGGCATCGACCGCCAGGGCACGCCGAAGAACGTGCGCGAGGACATCGGCGCCATCGACTCCCGTCTGCAGAAAGCCTCCTTCGAGGAGTTCCCGGAATTCAAGATCGAGAAGAAAGAGGCCATCGAGGACATCGTCCGCTACGCCAACGGCTTCGTGAACTATGACCTGGTGAAGCTGTGGGCCAACGAGTCCGGCGCCATGGTGGACTGGCTGACCGATATCGTCGAGCGCGACGGCAAGATGGTCATGGAGTTCGAAGGCGGCGTGGGCGATACGAGCGACCCCGGCCGCGACAAGGCCTTCGCCACCGGCCACAGCCCACAGCTGACCGAAGCCGGTCAGGCGGACGAGGAATGGGGCTTCGCGGAGTCCATCCTGGCCTACGCTGCCGAGAAAGGCGCCGAGGTGCGCTGGTTCACCGAGTTCATCAAGTGCGAGACCGACGACTCCGGCCGCGTGACCGGCGTCATCGCCCGCGACGTGAAGGAAGACCGCCACTACATCCGCATCAACGCCTCTAAGGGCGTCATCCTCTCCACCGGCGGCTACGGCAACAACCTGGAGATGATGGAGGACCGCCAGGCCTGGAACCAGAAGATCCGCATCGCCGCCCCCGGTTCCGGTGGCAACCCCACCGGCGACGGCATCAAGGCGGCCCTGTGGCTGGGCGCCACGATGGACCCGCTGGGTGCGGCGTGCACCTTCAACCGCGCCTGCGTGAAGCCTGACCAAACCGCCGGCGACGGCGTGCTGGGCCGCTGGTTCTGGTTCGGCGAGCAGCCCTTCCTGAAGCTGAACCTGAAGGGCGAGCGCTTCTGCAACGAGTCCGGCCCCTACGACTACATGCTGCACTCCACCATCATGCAGCCGCACCAGACTTATGTGGACATCTGGGATGCCAATCACGCCGAACAAGCGGAGGCGTTCGACGAAGTGGGCTGCTGCCGCCTGTTCCCGTTCCCCAACGGCGCCAAGAACAACATTCCCATGCAGGTGGTAGACGGCATGATCGAGAAGCTCATCGAGGACGGCTACGTGCAGAAAGCTGACACCATCGAGGAGCTGGCCCAGAAGCTGAACATCCCCGTTGATGCTACCGTGGCCTCCTGGCAGCGCTACAACGAGATGGCCGCCAACGGCGAGGACACCGACTACTTCAAGGAGAAGCATCGCCTTCTGCCGCTCACCCAGCCGCCCTTCTACGGCGTGCGCACAGGTGCCTGGTTCCTGGCCACCCTGGACGGCGTGACCATCGACACCAACATGCACCCCTGCAACGAGAACGGCGACCCCATCCAGGGCCTCTACCTTACCGGCAACGACTCCGGCGGCTTCTTCAGCGTGAGCTATCCCAACCTGCTCACCGGCCTTGCCTGCGGCCGCACCATGACCTTCGGCCGTCGCGCCGGCATGCTGGCCGCCACCGGCCAAGCCTAAAGCTTATTCCGCTATCCATCGGCTGGAGAAACGGGAGGTTGCCCTCGGGCGGCCTCCCTTTCTTCTGTTGAGGCCCTTCGCCGCTTTGATTTGCGCTAAAATGGCAGGTCAATGACGAGAGAGGGGAGGGTCGGCGGTGTTAGAAGGCGAAGTGTCCCAAGAGTCGTCTGCCCGTTCGGGCCCGAGCGACCAAAACCGGCTGTTTGTGGCCACCACCCTCGCCATGGCCGTCATGATGATCGCCGGCACCGAAATGAACTCCCATGTGTTCCCGCTGTTCGACCCCATCTTCATGTTCGCGCGCGACATTTCCGTCACCTTCAACGCCGTGGCCCTGTTGACGCTGGGCGCTGTGGCCTATGCGTCGTCGAAGGTGCTCACTCCCCGCAGCTTCGTGGCCATCACGTTCGGCTGCCTGGTGCTGGGGGCGGTGGGGCTTTCTTTCTCGCTTGCCATCGGCTCTGCTCTGCTTTTGACCATCGGTTCCAGCGTCTGCGCCATTGGCCGCGCCGGTGCGATGCTGTTTGCCTGCCTTGCTTGCGCGCTGCTCAGTTCGCGCGCGCAGGTAACTGCCATCTGCGTTTCGTTTTTCCTGCAAGCGCTTTGGCAGCTGATCTCGCCTTTCGTGCCCAGTGTCGTTTCCCTTTCTCTGTTCCAGCTGCTGCCACTGTTTGCCTTCCTGCTAGTTATGCGGCCAGGCACGCAGGTGCTCTCGCAAGTCTGCAAGCGGGAATCGCCGAGCGACCTTTCGGTCACGCGCCCCGCCTCCTTTGTTGCGCCCTTCTCGGCGCTTTTCATCTGCATGTTCCTGTTCCAAACCGCCTTCGGCTTCGCCCTGCGCTTCGACGAGGTGGACGGCGCCTCTCCCTTCATCAACGTGAATTGGCTGTTCGTGCTGGGGGTCTCCGCCTTCGCGCTCGCCGGCCGCAAGTTCAAGTTCATCACCTGGGACCAGGCGGTTTCCTTCGCCGGCCTTGTCATCATCGGCGGTTTTCTGCTGGTGTCTTCGGGCAAGGTGCCCTACCACGAGGCGGCCATTGTGCTACTGAACGGCGGCAACGTCGTATTCACCCTGGCCTCCCGCGTGGTGCTGGTGGCCATCGCCGGGCGCAACCTGGCCGGTTCGGTCACGGTGGTGGGCTGGGGCCTGGGGGTCACCTCGCTCGGCAGCTTGGCGGGCGCCGGTGCCGGCATGCTCTGCAATTGGGGCATCGCTCTCAATCACGAAATGGTCTTCTTCATCCCCGCCACCATTCTCATGGTGTTCGTCGCTTATCTGCTCTTCGGTCTGCGAAACTTCTCCTTTACGAAGACGGTGCGGGGCATCGAGCCGCTGCCTGCCGAGCCCACTGTTCTGCTTGCCCCCACCCCCTCCGAGGCGGAGAGCTTCGAGAACCGCTGCCAGGCCATTGGGGAGGAGTTCGGCCTCTCGCCGCGCGAGCGCGAGGTATTCGCCATGCTCGCTCGCGGCCGCGACCGCGCCTACATCGAGGAGGAGCTGGTGGTGTCGAAGAACACCGCGAAGGCCCACGTGAAGCACGTCTACGCCAAACTGGGCATCCACTCCCACCAAGAACTGCTGGACTTGGTAGAAGCGGGCTAGCAAATCGCCGCTGGTCTGGGGGATTTGCGGTTTTTCGCACGGTCCCGGAAAGCTTTTGTATAATGGCTAAGTTTGAACCGCACCCCGCGTGCGATTTTCGCATGTAGCAATAGACCGAATGACCCCAGGAGGACCCATGGCATCCATTTCCACCGCCGATTTCAAGAACGGCATGTGCATCATCAACAACGGCAAGATGTGCACCATCGTCGAGTTCCAGCATGTGAAGCCCGGCAAGGGCGGCGCGTTTGTGCGCACCAAGCTCAAGGACATCAAGACCGGCCGCGTGGTTGACTACACCTTCAACGCCGGCACCAAGTTCGACTCCGTGCGCCTGGAAACGAAGAAGATGCAGTACCTGTACAACGACGGTGCCGACTACAACTTCATGGACAATGACACCTTCGAGCAGTTGGCCATCCCGGCCGAGACCGTGGGCGCCGCCGCCGATTGGCTGAAGGAGAACGACGAGGCCACGCTGCTGTATGCGGGCGATGAGCTCATCAGCCTGGAGCCCCAGATGTTCGTGGAACTGGAAGTGACCCACACCGAGCCCGGCTTCAAGGGCGACACCGCCACCAACACCACCAAGCCCGCTACGCTCGAGACCGGCAAGGAGCTGCAGGTGCCCACCTTCATCGAAATTGGCGACGTACTGCAGATCGACACCCGCGACGGCCGCTTCATCAAGCGCGTCTAGTCGCCATTTGCGCATACTCTGGAAAAGGGCCTCGCGAGAGGCCCTTTTTGTTGACAGGGTTCCGGGGTTGGGAGATACTTCTTCTTTGGGTTTGGGGATTAGTGACTAGCGAAAGGAAATGCTATGCCTTCTTATGTGCGCCCTTCTTTGATCCTCAACGTGGATATCGACGAGCGAGATTTCGACGATGAGATTGTCGCCGACATCAAGCGCTCGTATTCATATGTGGCTCCGTCCCAGATCAAGCCGGCCGATGCTCCCGTTGATACCGACGACGTGGTGTGGCCCGTGGCCAACAAGATGACCCTTACCGTGCGCATGCATCGTCCCTATTGGGAAAAGAATGACCCGGAAGCCCAGGAGCTTTGGGAAGCGGTCATGCCGAAGTGGCTCCACAACATGTTCGCGAAGGTGTCCAACACCATCACCGCCTCCAACAAGATTCGCCGCGAGAAGGGCCGTCCCACCCTGGACTTCCCCTGGACCGGCATCAACTTCATCGACAAGATGGACGTGACGGTGAAGGCGCCCGAAGACAGCTCCATTCCGGATTCCACTATTGATCTCATTGAGGACTTGCGCGAGATTGCCGCGGCTGGCGCATTCGGCGAAGGCGCTGTGGCTGTGTGCATTCCGTCTAAGGAAAGCTACGATGCCCAGTACGCCGCCGCCTATGCAGAAGCGAAGGCCAAGGCGGAAGCCGAAGCGGCTGCTGCGCGCGAGGCTGCCGAAGCGGAAATGGCTGCTGCGGCCATGGCCGAGGCCGAGGGCTTTGAGGAGATTGGTGCCACGGGAGACGGCACCGAGGAATTGGTAGCGGCAGAAGAAGTGGCGGAGAGCGCCGACGACGCGGCGGTGGCCGAAGAGAAGCTGGTCGTCGTGCCGGAATTCGACGTGGACTACACCCTGTGGTCGGTCACTTTCGCCGACGGCACCGTGAAGACCTACGACAGCGCTAAGGCTGAATTCGTCGACTAAGGCCCCGAGGAAAAATTCAATAGAGGGGAGAGCTCTATGAGCAATCTTATGGAATTGTTCGAGCGGTTGGAGAGCCAGAACATTTCTGTCCATCAGAATCGCTGCGTTGCGGTGCGCAATCGCAACGCCAGCTGCATGAGGTGCGCCGAGGCCTGCACGTCCGGCTGCATCTCCTATGACGACAACACTATTATCATCGCGCCGGAGAAGTGCGTCGGCTGCGGCACCTGCGCCACCGTGTGCCCCACCTGCGCCATCGAGGCCCACAAGCCGGGAGATGCAGAACTGCTGCGCGACTGCATCGATGCCATGAACGCGGCGGATGGCGAAGTGGTCATCGCGTGCGAGCGCATGTTGGGGGCGGCCTCCGGCCTCTACGACCCGACGAAGGTGGTTTCGGTCACCTGCTTGGGTCGTGTAGAGGAGAGCCTGCTCGTCACCTTGGCCGAGATGGGCGCCAAGCGCCTCACCCTGGTGCAGGGCGACTGCGAAGGCTGCGAGCTGGTGCTGGGCCTGGAGACGGCGGAGCTGGTGCGCGACACCGCCAACGTGCTGCTGGAAACGTGGAACAGCCCGGTGCGGGTGCGCATCACGGCGAAGCTGCCCGGTTTCGTGCGCAAGGGCGACGACGCCGAATTCGACGCCGCGCGCCGTGAGTTCTTCACCTCCATGAAGGAAGAGGCAACTTCGGTCGCGAGCATCGTGGCAGAGGAGAGCATCAACGATGCCCTGAAGATTGAGCGCAAGGAGCCGCCGAAGTACCTGAAGGTCATGGAGGACGGCACGCTGCCGCACTTCATCCCCGACCGTCGCGAGCGTCTGCTGGACGCCTTGGCGGCGCTCGGTGAGCCGCAGGACGTGATGATCGACACGCGGCTGTGGGGCCATGTGGTCATCGATCCGGAGAAGTGCACTTCCTGTCAGATGTGCGCCACCTTCTGCCCCACCGGCGCCATTCGCAAATGGCAGGGGGAGGACGGCACCTTCGGCGTGGACCATTATCCCGGCGACTGCGTGAAGTGCCGCTGCTGTGAGGACATTTGCCGCACGAATGCGCTGTGGCTATCCGACGAAGTGTTTGCGGTTGATCTGCTTTCCGGCGCGGTGGACCGCTACGAGATGGCACCGTTGAAGAACCCGCCCAGCAATCCGCACTCCATCCTTCACTCCATGAAGGACCTCATCGGCATCTCTCAAATCTACGAGCGATAGTTGACATTAGCGCTTCAGAAGGGCCCTCCGGGGCCCTTTTTTTCGTATGCTGTCGGAAAGTTCTGATACTTTAGCTACTAAATAATTTAGCTTTGCGAATTGAGGTGGCTTCGTTTTGGATTATATTGAGCTGCGGGCGCGTACTTTGGCCCTGTTCTTTCGTTTGGCAGACGTGCAAGGGCGCTTCTTCGACGGGTTCGAAGGGGTGACGCGGGCAGAGGCGCACGCCGTCCATTCCATGTACCTGCTTAAAAGCCTGGGCTTTTGCCCATCGTGTCGTCCGGGGGAAATTGCGGCGAAGCTGCGCATATCGCCCTCTGCCTTTTCCCAGATGCTTAAGGGGATCGAAGCCAAGGGCTTTATTGAGCGCACCCGCTCTTCCGAAGACTGCCGGGCTGTGCGTATCGAACTCACCGAAGCAGGAGTAGCGCTGGGCGCCGAGGTAGACCGTCGCATCGCCGCGGTATTTTCGGCCGTCATTGACCAGGTGGGCGAAGAACCCCTCAAAGAGAGCGCACTGCTGTTTGACCGCGCGCTCGATGTTGTAGAAACTTCTATTCTGGGTGGCGAAGAGCCTGCCGAGGGCGGCGAGCGCCCATGAGACTGTTCCGCTATTTCAAGGGCCACGGGCTGGCCCTGCTGCTGGTGCTCGTTCTGCTCGTCTGCCAGGCGTTTACCGATCTCATGCTGCCCACCCTGACTTCCCAAATTGTGGACGTGGGCATCCAGCAGGCAGGCGTGGAGCACGTTGCGGTGGACCGCATGAGCGACGAAACCCACCGCTTCATAGAGCCGCTCGTGCCACAGGCGGACGATGCCCTGTTCGCCGCCAGCTACGAAAGGGACGGCGACGCGTGGCGGCTGACGGATGAGGGCCGCGCGAACCAGGCTAAGCTTGACGAAATTCTGGCCATGCCGCTGGCGCTCGCCCATTCGAAGGATCGCCCGGAAGTATCCAGTTTCTATCAGATGATGGCCGATTACGAGGCGGGCCGGGCCGACCGAGCGCAACTTTTGGAAGCTGCCGATGCGGCGAAAGAGCCCCTCGGTGCCACGAGCGATGAGATGGTGTCCCAGCTGGGAATTGCCGGGGCGCGGGCGGAATATGAGGATCTGGGCTACAACCTCACCGACATGCAGATGGGTTATCTGGCCCGCACTGGCGCCGTCATGCTGGCGCTTGCGGCCCTGGGCGCCGTGTTCGCCATCGGGGTTGGCTTCATTGCCGCGCGCACCGGTGCCAAGATCGCCTTCGATCTGCGGCAAAAGCTGTTCTCCCGCGTCGTTTCCTTCGGCGAAGAGGAAATCGGCCGTTTCTCTGCCGCCTCGCTCATTACCCGCGGCACCAACGATATCCAGCTCATCCAGATGGTGTGCATGATGCTCATGCGCATGGTGCTCTACGCGCCCATCTTGGGAATCGGCGGCATCATCATGGTGATGGTGGTGAACGCCTCGCTTGGGTGGATTGTCGTGGTGGCCATCGTCTGTGTGGCGGCGGTGCTCGCCGTGGTGTTCAAGCTGGCGCTGCCGAAGTTCAAGATCATGCAACAGCTCATCGACCGCGTGAACCTGGTGGCCCGCGAGATGCTCACGGGGCTCCCGGTCATCCGCGCTTTCGATCGCCAGCCCTATGAGCAGGAGCGCTTCGACGAAGCCTCAACGCGCCTCATGCGCACGCAGCTGTTTACCAACCGGGTGATGACCTTCCTCATGCCCGCCATGATGCTCATTATGAACGCCACCTCGGTGGCCATCGTGTGGTTCGGGGGCTTAGGGGTGGACAACGGCTCCATCCAAACCGGCGACCTTATCGCGTTCATTACCTATTCCATGGTCATCATCATGGGCTTCTTGATGTTGGGCATGATATCGATGATGCTGCCGCGCGCGGCTGTGGCGGCCGAGCGCGTGGACGAGGTGATTGAGACCGAGCCACGCGTGCACGACGCCCCCAAGGCGCAGCTGGTGAAGCTGCCTGCCGACGAAGCGAAGGGCGCGAAGATTTCCTTCGAGGACGTCTCCTTCGCCTACGAGGGGTCTGACAAGCCCACCCTCGACGGGCTGAACTTTACCGTCGAGCCTGGTCAGACGCTCGCCATCATCGGCTCCACCGGTTCAGGCAAATCCACCGTGCTCAAGCTTATCGAGCGTTTCTTCGATGTGACAGCGGGACAGGTGCTCATCGACGGCGTGGATGTACGCGACCTTTCCCAACACGAGCTGCGGCAGCAGCTGGGTTTCGTGCCGCAGAAGGCGTTCCTGTTCACCGGCACCATCGCCACCAATGTGGCCTATAGCGATGAAGCTATGAGCGATGCCCAGATGGAAGAGGCGCTGTCGGTAGCGCAAGCGCTCGACTTCGTGAACGAGGAAGAGGACGGCGCGGACACCGCCATTGCCCAAGGAGGCACGAACGTTTCCGGCGGGCAGCGGCAACGGCTCGCCATCGCCCGCGCGCTGGCGGCCCGTCCGCGAGCGCTTCTGTTCGACGACTCGTTCTCCGCCCTGGACTACAAGACCGACGCCCAGCTGCGCCAAGCCCTCAAGCAGCGGCTTTCCGGCGTGACCCAGGTGATCGTGGCCCAGCGGGTGGCCTCCATCCGCGATGCCGACGTCATCGTGGTGCTTGAGGAAGGCCGCATGGTTGGCCGCGGCACCCACGACCAGCTGATGGAGACCTGCGACGCCTACCGCGAGATAGCCTATTCGCAGCTTTCCGCGGAAGAGCTGGAAGGGGGTGAGGCGGCATGACTCTGAAGCGCGCATCTCAAGAAACGCGGGAGCAGCGGGCGAAGATGGGCCCCGTTGCCAACCAGCCGAAGCCGGCCAGCCGCCCCGCTGCCCGACCGCACGGCCCTCGCGGCATGGGGCCGGGGGAGAAGCCGAAGGACTTCAAGGGATCCATGCGCAAGCTCCTCGGTATCATGGGGCGCTTCAAGGGGCGTCTGGCCCTTGTGGCGGTCTTTGCCATAGGCTCCACCATCTTCAACATCGTTGGCCCGAAGGTGCTCTCCGAGGCCACCACCGCCTTGTTCAACGGCGCCGTGGCGAAAATCAACGGCACCGGCGGCATCGATTACGGCCTTATCGGCTCCATCTTGCTGGCGGCCCTTGCGCTGTACGGCGTCTCGGCCCTCTGCTCGTTCGTGCAGGGCTGGCTCATGACCTACATTTCCCAGAAGACCTGCTACGACCTGCGCGAGGCCATTGCGAAGAAGATCGACCGGCTTCCCTTCGGCTTCTTCGACAAGAACTCCACCGGCGACACCCTGTCGCGCATCACCAACGATGTGGATACGCTGGGGCAGAGCCTGAACCAAGGGGTGACCACCCTCATCACCTCGGTCACCACCGTTATTGGCGTGCTCATCATGATGCTCTCCATCAACTGGATCATGACCCTCATCGCGCTGCTCATGGTGCCGCTCTCCATCCTGCTGGTGTCGCTCATCGTGAAGCGCTCGCAGAAGTACTTCTTCGCGCAGCAGCAGGTACTCGGCGCCATCAACGGCCAGGTAGAGGAAACGTTCTCGGGACATGTAGTGGTGAAGGCCTTCGGCAAGGAGGACGAGACGCTGCAGCTGTTCAACCAGACGAACGGCCGCCTGTACGAGTGCGCGTGGAAGTCGCAGTTCCTCTCGGGCCTCATGCAGCCGCTCATGAGCTTCATCGGCAACTTGGGCTATGTGGCGGTGGCGGTGTCTGGCGCGGCGTTCGCGGCGCTGGGGGCCATCACGGTGGGCGACATCCAGGCGTTCATCCAGTATGTGAAGAACTTCACTCAGCCAATCACGCAGTTGGCGCAGGTGGCGAACGTGCTGCAGTCGATGGCGGCGGCCGGCGAGCGCATTTTCCTGTTCCTGGAGGAGCCGGAGATTGCGCCCCAAGAGGGTTGTGCCTGCACCGAGTCGCTCGACGGCGGCGTGCACTTCGACCATGTGCGCTTCGGCTACGACCCGGAGCATCCGGTCATCAAGGACTTCTCCGCCACGGTGCAGCCGGGACAGACGGTGGCCATTGTGGGTCCTACCGGCGCTGGCAAGACCACCATGGTGAAGCTGCTCATGCGCTTCTACGATGTGCAAGGGGGCTCCATCTCTATCGGCGGCTGCGACATTCGCGACTGCGCACGCGACGACGTGCGCGAGCTCTTCGCCATGGTGCTGCAGGACACGTGGCTGTTCAGCGGCAGTATTCGCGAGAACATCCGCTATGGACGGCTGGACGCCACCGACGAAGAGGTGGTGGCGGCTGCAAAGGGAGCCTGCGCTCACCATTTCATCGAAACACTGCCGGGCGGCTACGATTTCGCCATCAACGAGGACGCCACAAACATCAGCCAGGGACAGCGGCAGCTGATCACCATCGCCCGCGCGCTTCTGGCGGACCGGCGCATGCTTATCCTTGACGAGGCCACCTCCTCGGTTGACACCCACACCGAGGAAAAGGTGCAGCAGGCTATGGACAACCTGATGGCTGGTCGCACCTCCTTTGTCATCGCGCACCGCCTTTCTACCATCAAGAACGCCGATCTCATCTTGGTGATGAATCACGGCGATGTGGTAGAGAAGGGTACCCATGAGTCGTTGCTGGCAGAAGGGGGCTTCTACGCCGATCTGTACAATTCCCAGTTCGCGGAATGCATCGATCCTGTGGACTAGCCGTGCAGGGGTCGGGGTTTTATGGCACGGGGCTGCGGGCAATGGTAAAATCTATTGCTTGAATACAACCTGGCCCCTGGCTTGAAGGATCGAAGTGACTGCTCTGGAAACGGAAGCTTGCACATATTGCGGCGGCACCTGCGGGTCCGCTTTTACGGCGGCGCCTACATCGCCGGTTGAAGTCTTGGAGGAGCGTCGCAGCCACCTGGCCCCCGAGGGCAGCGTGGTGTATAAGTTCCCCGTGAAGTCGAACGATGAGGGCATCGTTTCGGTGGCCGCCTTCGACTTCGACGGCACCTGCATCCAGGGGGAGTCGCCGGTCATGCTGGTGCGCTACCTGCTCAAGCACGGCCTTATGTCGAAGCGCACGGCGTTTCGGATTCTGCTGTGGGCGGGCCGTTACAAGTTCCGCCTGCCGCAGAACGAGAACCAGGCGCGCGAATTGGTTTTCAGCGCTTTCGCTGGACAGCCGCAGCAGAAGGTGGACGCCTTTCTACAGGACTTCTACCACAAAGTGGTGGCGGAGCGGTGGCGACCGGAAGCGGCCGAGGCCATGGAACGCCATTCCCAGGCGGGGCACGCGGTGATCATGGTGTCCGCCTCGTTCGAGCCTATCGTGCGCGAGGCCATGCGGGATCATTGCATTTACGCCCAGGTTTCCACGCGCATGCAGGTGGACGCCCACGGCTGCTACACCAACAAGGTGGAAGGGGCGCCGGTGCAGGGCTGCGAGAAGGCGGTGGCCATCACGAAGCTCTGCGACGAGCTGTTCGGCCCCGACAAATGGCAGCTGGACTGGGCCTACGGCGATCACCATTCCGACCGCGTGCTGCTTTCCCAGGCGCGCGAGCCTTTGGCGGTCACGCCGGACAAGCCGCTCAAGCGCACGGCGAAAGCGGACGGCTGGGAAATCATAGACTGGAACATCGACAAGTAGCACACACGAAGGAGGTTTTGCGGATGACGGAGCTCAACGAGTTCAACCATCAGCCTACTCCCGACGATAATTCTGCCCATCTTCTTTCTCATCAGGCGAAACAAGCTTCTACGGACGGTCATCTGGAAATGGCCGCCCATCTGTACATGGCCGCGTTCGACGCCGGCTTCGAGGAGGGGGAGCCCAGCCAGACGGCGCTCAAGAGCATTCGGGAGGCGTGGAACCTTGCCTGCTCGACCGAGGATCGCACGTTGGCGGAGCACGTTTTCCAGAAGATGGAGCCCTATCTTTCCCCGGTGGAAGCGGGGGAGTGCGGCAAGAAGCTGCGGGATTTGGCCTTCTCCCATTTGGAGACGCTCGGGCTCGATCGCGCCCAGCTGGAGGAATTCGCCGAGGCGATGGAGAGCGGCTTTTCCGCTGGCCCGGAGCCCACGGCCATTTTTGAAGGGTCGGGGTTCATGGGGGCGGCGTTCCCGTTGCCGGGCGCCCTTGGCTCTTCCGACGAGGGTGAAGAAGGCTTGGTGGTTGCGGAGGCCGACGGTCCTGCCCCGAGTGGGGTTCTTTCCGGTGCGCCTGCAACCGGTTCCGAACGGCTCACGCTTTCCAAGCTTGTGGGTTATCGCGAAGCCAAGGAAAGCGTCATAAGTATGGGGGTCGGTCGCACCTCTTCCGAGGACTATCGCGAACTGATCGAGGAACTTAACAAGCGCCATGGCGTGAGCAATCCGCCCGCCATGGACGCGCTGCTCATCCGCGCTGACGCCCGCGAGGACGCGTTGCGCTTTGCCCAGGCGGTGGCAGGGGAGTCCGGCCGTCCGCTTGTGCGCATGCGCATGGACGACGGCCCCCAAGGCCTTTCGGTTTTGAGCCTTACCATTCAGGGCTCTGCCGCTGCAAACCCGTCCAAGCTGACCTCGGTGCTGGAGCGGGGCGGCGTTCTGCTGCTGGAGGACCTGGACCTGTGGGAGCCCCCCTACGAGGAGCCCTTCGAAGATTTCGGCGGCTTCATCCGCGCATCAGTGGGCCGAGGCGCCCGCGATGTGATGGATCTCATCCGCCGTGCGGTGGAGCATCCCTCCGTCACCGTCATTGCCACGGTGAGCCGCGAGAACTCCATCGACGCCTTCTTCATCGATCTGGTCACCCCCTTCACGGTGGTCGAGATAGATCTGCCCACCGCTGCCGAGCGCGACGATATTTGGGCAGAGATTGCCCGCGAGCACCCCTCTATACGCAACGTAGATCGGGCAGACCTGGTGCGCTTTACTAACAACATGCCGCGCTACGACATATATATGGCTGCGACCGAGGCAGTGGAAGAGGCCTACCGCGAAGCGGTGGCCCTGGGCCAGTACGTGCCGGTGAGCGCAGCGAACGTCTTCGAGAAGATTGCTGCCTACCAGCCGCTCGAGTCCGAGGAATACCAGGCGCTCGAACAGGCCGTGGTCGAAAGCTTCCGCGAAGATCTGGTGATGCTGGAGGATATCTTTGGCGACGAATAGCGCACGTTCCGCTCGGCGAAACGCAAGCGCGGCAGGGGAGGACGCCGCCGCCCGGTGGGACGGGCTGCCCCTCTCTCGCGAGCAGTTTGCCGCCCAGGTGTGGGAAGCGGGCCGCGCTCATTACCGCGAGCTTCCCTGGCGCCATATCGACGACCCCTATGCGGTGCTCGTCTCGGAAGTCATGTTGCAGCAGACGCAGGTGGCGCGCGTGCTCAACTACTGGCCCCGCTTTCTGGAGACGTTTCCCACCTTGGACGCACTGGCCGCTGCCGCCAATGCCGATGTGTTGGAGCTTTGGCAGGGGCTTGGCTACAACCGGCGCGCCTTGCTGCTGAAGCGGGCGGCTGAAGTGTGTGCTGCCGATCGCGCCGGCCAGTTGCCGCGCACCTACGACGAGCTGCGCGCACTTCCCGGCATTGGCCCCGCCACCGCCGCCGGTGTATGCAACTTCGCCTATCAAACTCCCGCCCCGTACCTGGAGACCAACGTGCGCTCGGTATTTCTGCACCTGCTGTTTCCCGACGCGGAAGGGGTGCACGACAAGGAGCTTGAGGCCCTGGTGGCTGACTGTGCCGCCGTGGAAGACCCGCGCGATTGGAATTACGCGCTGCTCGATTTCGGTGCCTACCTGAAGGCCGAGCTTCCGAACCCTTCCCGGCGCAGCGCCTCTTATGCCCGGCAGAGCACGTTCGTTGGTTCTCGGCGGCAGAAGCGGGCGGCGCTTGTGCGCTGCGTGCTGGGGCATCCGGAGGGCATTCGGCCGGAGCAGGCGTGGAAGAAAGTGAACTCTGAGCTGGCCGCAGTAGGGGTAGAACCTGCCGATGAGGCTCTTCAGGCCTCTATCACCCAAGACCTCCTGACTGAGGGCTTCTTCCGCGATGCGGAAGGTATGCTCATTCCCTGACCGTTGTCATCCTGAGCGGAGCGCGTAGCGCGGAGTCGAAGGATCTCCTTAGTTGTCCGCGGCCGGGCGACCGAGGGCGTTTTTCAAAACACCCACTTTCGCTGCTCGCCTAGCGGCTCGTGCGCTTCGTTCTTCGTGCTTTTATGGGCGCCCTTTCGGGCGCTTTATAAGAGAGTGCTCAGAGTGTTTTGAAAAACACCCTCGGTCGCCCGGCCGCTACGTTCGGCGCTAGAAAACTGGATAACTTCCCAATACTTTTACTTCTCGCAGCTTCATGCGGAGGCAGTTGAGGGCGGTTTGCACCGGGATGTCGTTGATGCTGCCGAAGAACTCGATGAAGAACATGTACAGGCCCAGCTGTTGTTTGGTGGGGCGGGACTGCAGCATGGAGAGGTTGATGTTGGCGTAGGCGAACTCCGACAAAATCATGTTGAGGGAGCCGGCGCGGTCTTGCTGCAGGAACAGGGCCAGCGTGGTCTTGACGTCTTGGCCGCTTAGTTGCGGGGCGCTGCCGGGGCGGCCGATAAGGGCGAAGCAGGTTTGGTTGTCCATATGGTCTTCGATGTTGGTGAACTCCACCTTGGCGCCGTGCAGCTTTGCCGCGAAGGCATTGGCGATGCCGGCCACAGACGCGTCGGCCGCCGCCATGCGGGCGCTCTCGGCGGTGGAGCTTACGGCGATGGTGGAGATGCTCGGGTACTTCTCGCTCAAGAAGCGGCGGCATTGCGCCAGGCCCTGCGGATGCGAGGCCACCGTCTTCACCTCGGTCCAGCTGGTTTCCGGGTTTACCACCAGGCAATGGTGGATGTCCATGACCTTTTCCGCCAGAATGACGGCGTTGGTGCGGTAGGCGAAGTTGTCAAGCGTGGCGGTCACCGGGCCCTCGAGCGAGTTCTCCTTGCCCACCACGCCGTAGGCGGTGCGGCCCCGGTCGACGCAGTCGAACACCTCGTCGAACGAAGTGCACGCCACTAAATCCGGGTTCTCGATCCCCAGTTTTTCCGCGAAGAAGAGCGCCGCCTCGTGGGTATAGGTGCCGAAGGGACCAAGGAAGGCGATGCTGTTGTTCTGGTCGGCCATGGGGGATTCCTCTCGCTACCGGGTTAAAACGTAACTCTTTATTATAGGTGTTTCTGGAAGGTAATTGGGCGGAAACGACGTGAGTCCCTTGGGCGGCTGATACGGGCCCGAGAGAGGACTTGCGCGAGAATCCCCTGCATATCTGGGGTGTACGACCGTTCACCGCCCACAATATCCGCGACTTGTTACGACTAAAAAACTTTGTAACATTATTCGTCCATTGACGCCGCTTCCGTTCCCGAATCAAGGTTTTCCATGATCTCTCTCTAAGTTCTTGGGTCAGAATAGCGGCGCATGAAGTGGAGACGAGGACACCTTAAGGAGGTGTACATATGGAAAATCAGGCCAAGATCGCAGATTTCGACAGCATTCTGGAATCTCGCGGTGTGACCCGTCGCGATTTCCTGGGGCTGTGCGCGTCTATCGCCGCCGCCGCGGGCCTTTCGCAGATGGCCATTCCGCGCGTTGCCCAGGCGCTCGAAGAATCTGTAATCGGAGCCAAGCAGGGAGACCTCTATCCGGTTATCTGGATTGAAGGCGCTTCTTGCACTGGTTGCACCGAGTCGTTCGCCCAGATCGAAACCCCCGACGTGGGGACCATCGTGCTCGATCTGATCTCCTTGAACTACTCGGAGACCCTGTCTGCCGCCGCCGGCCATTCCGTTGAGGAGGCCAAGGCCCAGACCATCGCCGCCGGCAACTACATTCTTGTGTACGAGGGTGCAGTGCTGAAGGCCTTCGAGGGCAACGCCCTGCGCGTTGCCGGCGAAGTGGGAACCACCGCCCTGGTGGAGGCTGCCAAGAGCGCCAACGCTGTTGTCGCCCTGGGCTCCTGCGCCGTCAACGGCGGCTGGTGCGCCGCGCACCCGAACCCTGCCCAGGCCATGGGTGTCCAGCAGTACCTGACCGAGGTCGGCGTCACCGACGTGCCGATCGTCAACATCCCCGGCTGCCCCGCGAACCCCGAGTGGCTCATGAGCGTGCTGGTGGACGTTGTGGTCATGAAGGATGCCACCCTGCTGCTCGACCGCCTGAACGGCGAGGGCAAGCCCAACGACATCTTCGGCCAGACCATCCACGACAACTGCGAGCGTCGCGGCCACTTCGAGAACGGCGAATTTGTCTACAAGTTCGGTTCCGAAGAAGAGGCCAAGGGCTACTGCCTGTACCCGCTCGGCTGCCGCGGTCCGCAGACCAAGTCCAACTGCGGCGTGGTGCTGTGGAACAATCGTCGCAGCTGGTGCGTCCAGGCCGGTGCTCCTTGCATCGGTTGCTGCGAGGCCAACCCTGCCAATCCCTGCGACAACTGGGTGCAGGTGAACACCCCGTTCTACAAGCGCATGCGCGACCTGCGCATCGGCGACTGGCTGGTGCAGCCCACCGTCATCGGTGTTGGCCTGACCGCCATCGTGGCTGCCTGCCTGGTGGTGCACGGCTTCGGCATGAAGCTGACCGGCCGTATGGACGGCGGCGCTCCGTTCGAGAAGATCCGCAAGTGGGACGCCAAGCATCCCGAGAAGTCCATCGGCAAGTACGACCTGACCCCCGAAGAGCGTCAGGCGCTGGCCGAGAAGGACTGCGGCCATGCTATTTCCCTTGATGAGACGAGAGGAGGCCAGTCCTAATGACCCGTTCAGTTATCGACCCGATTACCCGTATCGAAGGTCACCTGCGCGTCGAGATGGAAGTCGACTCTCATGATGTGGTGACCGATGCCTGGGTTTCCGGCGGCTGCTTCCGCGGCATGGAGCTGGTAGTGCAGGATCGCACCCCCGAGGATGCCGCCCAAATTGTGGAGCGCATCTGCGGCGTGTGCCCGGTTTCCCATGCCCATGCTTCCTCCATCGCTGGCGACAAGGCCTACGGCATCACCATTTCCAACAAGGCCCGCATCGTCCGCAACCTCATCGAGGGCGCTCAGTTCCTTCACTCCAACATCCTGTGGCTGTACAACCTGGCCGCGTTGGACTACGTGAACCCGCTGAACGCGCTGCAGGCGAACATTCCGGACACCTACGACCTGGCTCAGACCGTGGGCACCTCCATGAACACCGACTTCTACGCTCTGGCGGAGAAGCTCACCAAGTTCGCCGAGAACGGGCAGCTGTCCATCTTCTCCGGCAACTGGTTCGGTGCTGACGAGGGCACCGCTTACACCATGACCCCCGAGGCCGACCTCATCTGCACCGCCCATTACCTTGAGGCGCTGAAGATGCAGGCGCGCGCTTCCGAGATCAGCGCGCTGCTGGGCGGCAAGATGCCCCACGTCATGACCATCATCCCCGGTGGCTGCATGTTCGTTCCCACCGAGCAGAAGCTCGACGACCTCCAGGCCATGTGCAAGGAGATCAAGGCGTGGTGCGACGAGACGCTGCTGCAGGACACCCTGGTGCTCGCCCAGTTCTACGGCGATGCGCTGAACTGGGGCAAGGGCTGCGGCCGCTACGTTGCCTGGGGCGTGTTCGAGGGTCCGAAGTGGCCCTACGCCAACTACGAAGAGCAGATGAAGAACCGCTACCTGCCCATGGGCGTCATCGACGAGAACTTCAAGGTGACTTCCGTGAAGGAAGAGTCCATCACCGAGTACATGGGCCATTCCTGGTACAAGGGTTCCGAGACTTATACGAGCCCCTACTTCGTGACCGAGCCGGACTTCACCAGCTACGATGTGAACGACCGCTACAGCTGGGTGAAGTGCCCTGCTTACGATGGCAAGCCGATGGAGGCCGGTTCCATGGCCCGCGTGTTCTCTGCGTACCTGCAGGGCGTGGACTTCGTCGTGGACGGCGTGGACGCCATCTCCGATGCGCTGGGCGCCCCCCGCGGCGACCTGTCCGCCTTCCAGTCCACCCTGGGCCGTACCGCCATCCGTCAGGTGGAGACCCTGTATGTGGCCAAGCTCATGTGCGACTGGTGCGAGGAGCTCATGGAGGCCATCAAGGGCGGAGACGAGGACTACTTCAAGGAGCCCGAGACCATCACCGGTTCCGGCACCGGCTTCTGGGAGGCCCCGCGCGGCGCTCTCTACCACTCCGAGCAGGTGGAGAACGGCAAGATCACGGGCTACCAGATCATCATCCCGTCCACGTGGAACCTTGCCCCCATGAACGCCGACGGCGTCCATGGCCCGCTGGAGCAGGCGCTTATCGGCATTCCGGTGCACGACATCGAGATGCCCATCAACGCGCTGCGCACGGTTCACAGCTTCGACCCCTGCACTGCTTGCGCCGTGCACGTGTCCCAGCCCTCTACCGGCAAGCACTTCGAGACCGTTACCAATCCTTGGGGGGTGAAGTAAGATGGCGCATCTTGCACACTACCGCGAAGCGCATCCCATGGTGTTCGTGGTGACCCACTGGATTAACCTCATCGCCATGATCATGCTGATCATCAGCGGTATCTACATCCACTTCCCGTTTGTTCCCGGTCTTGAGGGCATGTTCCGCGGTTGCCACATCTTCTTCGGCTTCGTGCTGTTCCTGAACTGCGTGTTCCGCGTTGTGGCGGCCTTCTTCGTGAAGACGTCTCCCACCGGCGGTACCCGCGAGCAGGTGAAGGACTACAAGACCTGGCTGCCGCAGGCGGACAACCGCCATCAGGCGCTGGAGTGGATCAAGTACTACCTGTTCCTGCGCAAGACCCATCCCTTGGGAGCCAAGCTGGGCGTGCCGCAGAAGATCAGCTACCTGCTGATCCCCATCCTGATTGTGCTGATGTTCATCACGGGCCTGTGCCTGTGGGCCCCGGTCATGAACTGGGCCCCGCTGGCCGCTCTCACCAACCTGGTGGGCGGCGCCATGTCGATGCGCATCATCCACTACTTCGGCATGTACATCTTCATCATCTTCATGTTCATCCATGTGTACCTGGCCAACGTGGAGGGCTTCGCTCCCACCGCGCTGATGTTCATCCACAAGGAGCATGGCGGTCTGATCTACGACCCCACCGTGCACGACATTGTTGGTGAGGACAACGACGTGAAGGCCGGTCAGTAAGCCTGAACCGCCAAAGTCAGGGAAGAGCGTCCTTCGGGGCGCTCTTCTTTTTTACAATGGTGAAAAAACATTCGACAGAAAGAGCGTTATGGCGACGAGAGCGTTGACGGATGCGGAGATTGCCCGCGAGAACGAGTTTTTGAAAGGGTTGCCCCGGGTGAATTGGGGTGCTCTGCTGCTTGCGCCCATCTGGGGTCCGGCGCACGGCATCTGGGCGACCATCCTGTACTACCCGCTGTGGATCTTCGTGGACAACTGCATTCTAGGGGCGGTTAACGATCCGACTCCCGTCACCATTTTGGGGGCCACGCTGTTGACGGTCATCACGGTGGCGTCTTGCGTAGTGTTCGGCATTGTTTCGCAGCCGTTGGCGGCTCACCGTGCCGAAAGCCTGGGGGTGAGCCGCGCCACGTATCTGAAGCGCGAGAAAATTTGGGCCGTGGTGGGCGTGCTGGGAGCCTTGGCAGTTCTGGCGCTTGCCACCTGGTACAACCTGAACATGCGGGGCTAACATGGAGCGCCAAGCTGCTGTTTTCTTCGTGGGCAACCGCCTTATGTTGGACGAGGGCATCGGGCCCGCCTGCTATGACGAGATGCTCGCCCGCTACGAGATTCCTAGCAACGTGCACTTCTACGATGTGGGCTGCATGTCGCTGGACATGCTGCCGCAGGTGGAGAAGTGCGATTTCATTCTTACTGTGGACGCGGTGAACGGCACGGGCCAGCCGGCCGGCACGGTGTTTCGCTATCCGCCCGAGGATATGGCGCGCCATTGTGGTGCCTTGCGCTCGCTGCACGACTTGGCGCTGGTGGACCTGTTCGATGCCGCTTCGCTTCTGGGCTATGAGGCCGAGGGCTTCTGTGTTGGCATGCAGGTACAGAACATGGAGCCGGCAGAATACGTGATGGGTCTTACGCCGCCCTGCCACGACGCACTTCCGCTGCTCATTGAAACGGTAGAGGCTGAGCTGTTCCGCCACGGATTCCCTCTGAAGAAGCGCGGCTGACCTTCCGGTTTTCGCTTCGCTTTGGCCGGAGGTTACGGATTTCCAACTTGTGAAGATTCGCTGTTCGCGTTTTGCGGAACAGTTAGTATCCTGACCCCATGATGTCAACGCAACGAGGAGGTCCCTATGAGTCATTCAGACATCATCAGCGATGCTAACGAGTTCCGCGAGAAGCTGTTCGGTCATCACGACGCGGCGCTTTCCTATACCGATCCCGAGTTCATCCAGATCTTCGAGAACTTCGCCTTTGGCGACGTGCCCCGCGACAGCGTGGTGAGCGACGAAGACCGCCTTATCTCCATCCTGGCCGCCCTCATGGGCTCTGCCGGCGCCGACGCCTTCCGCACCATGCTGCCCGCGGCGCTTGAGGTGGGGGTGGATCCCATCATGATCAAGGAAATGGTGTACCAAGGCGTTGCCTACCTGGGGCTTTCCCGCGTGCTGCCCTACATCATGATCTGCAACGACGTGTTCCGCCAGCGCTCCATCAAGCTGCCGCTGCCGCCCCAGAAGACCGCCACGCGCGACGAGCACATGCGCAAGGGCAACGACATCCAGGTGCAGATTTGGGGCGAGGAGATGCGCGACAACTGGGAGAACGAGCCCGAGAGCACCAAGCACATTCGCAAGTGGCTGGCCGGCAACTGCTTCGGCGACTACTACACCCGCGGCGGGCTGGACTTGGAGAAGCGCGAGCTGGCAACGCTGTGCTTCCTGGCGGCCCAAGGCGGATGCGATGCCCAGGTAGAGGCGCACGTGCGCGGCAACCTGAACCTTGGCCGCGAGCCGCAGTACCTGATCGACGTTATCTCGCAAATGGTCCCCTACATCGGCTACCCCCGCGTCCTAAACGCCATCACCGCCATCCAAAAAGTAGCCGCGGAATAACTTGCTAGAAGCTCTCCGCGGGGGAGCGGGGTGGGGCAACCCTCAGTCGCTCAGACAGTCCTGCTTTGGAAAAGGCGCCACTGGCGCCTTTTCGTCGTGCGGAACTCGCTTGGTGAGGGCCGCCCCACCCCGCTGACTGGCTGACTCTGCTTGCCTGGCGTTCTGTCCGCCCCCATTGTCATCCTGAGCGCAGCGAAGGATCTTTCCCTGTCAGGAGGCGACTGCGTAAACTTCCATTGTCATCCTGAGCGGAGGGCGTAGCCCGGAGTCGAAGGATCTCACTCCCATTGGCCGCGGGTGGGGCAGATGTCGCCCAGGATGCACTCCGCGCAGCGGGGGTTGCGGGCGCGGCAGAACTCGCGGCCGAAGTGGACCAGCTGGTGGTTGACGAACAGCCAATCGCTGCGCGGGAAGACTTTCAGCAGCACGTCTTCTGTTTTCTGGGCGGTGTCGGCGGTGGGGCCTGCTAGCTTCAGGCGATGGACGATGCGGAAGACGTGGGTATCCACGGCTATGCCCTGCGGTTGTTTGAAGGCCTCGCACATGACGCAGTTCGCGGTCTTGCGCCCCACGCCGGGCAGTTTCTGCATGAGGTCGATGTCTGCCGGCACTTGCCCGTCGAATTCCGAGACAAGCGTTTGGGCCAGTGCCACCAGGTTCTTCGCCTTCGAGCGGAAGAAGCCCAGGGAATGGATGATCTCCTCCACGTCCGCCACGTTCGCTTGAGCCATGGCGTAAGGGTCGGGGTAGGCCGCGAAGAGCGCTGGCGTCACCTTGTTCACCGCTGCATCGGTGCATTGGGCGGAGAGCACCACCGCCACGGTGAGGGTGAAGGGGTTCTCGTAATCGAGCGAAGGCTCGCCCGGTCCGTAATAGTCGTAGAGGCGCGCCTCGATCTCGCGTGCCCGCTCTTGCTTCGATGCCAAAGATTCCCGCGCCATCCTCGCCGCCTTCATCGAGTGTCAACCATTTCCCACCATTATAGGTGACCAAGATCACCCAATCTCCATCGCAATGGTATCGTTTGCGATGCTCAATAAGAATTTCGTCTCCTGTTGTCATCCTGAGCGAAGGCCGAAGGCCGTAGTCGAAGGATCTCACCCAGCTGCGGAGATCCTTCGACTCCGTGCTGCGCGCTCCGCTCAGGATGACAATGGGGCGGGTTGCTGCGCGCTTCGCTCAGGATGACGAAAGGGTTTGAATCTTGCTCTATAAAGCCGCATATTGCGGCTTTGCGTGTTTGGTTGGAAGGGTGTTTATGCTCATCGATTCTTTGACGTTCGCACTGGAGAAGTCCGGGTGCTTGGAGGCGTTTTGGGGGAAGCTGGACGGCGGCGCCGATGCGACGCTGGCGGTTGCCGCTTCGGCGCGGCCGTTTCTGGTGGCGGCCCGCTTCGCCCATAAGCCCCAGGCTACCTTGGCCATTGTGGCGGGCGAGGACGAGGCGGACGCGTTCGCCCGCTCGGTCGCCGCATACCTGGGGGAGGAGCGCGTGCTGCGCTTCCCTGTGCGCAAAGACCACCCCTTCGCGCCCCAGCGGCTCGATCCGGCGACGGTGGCCCGGCGCATGGAGGCCGCTTGGAGCCTGCAGCAGCAGCTTCCGGTGATGGTGGTGGCCTCGGCCGCTTCGCTCGTGCGCATGATGCCGCCGGCGAGCTCGGGGGTGTGCGACCCCATTCAGCTGCAGAAAGGCCGCGACTACTTCGACCAGCCGGACGCACGGCTGGACTCCTTCGAGGCCCTTGCCCGCCTTCTTGAGGAGAAGGGCTACGCCAACACCGGCGAGCTGGACGGGCCGGGCACCTTCGCCGTGCGCGGAGGCACCATCGACGTCTTCCCCGGCAACACCCCCTGGCCGCTGCGCATCGATTTCTTCGGCGACGAGGTGGAGGACATCCGCCGCATTGTCCCCTCTACCGGCCAAACCATCTCGTCTTTAGAGAGCGCCCGCATCTTCCCCGCGCAGGAATTCGCGGTCACCGAGGCAACGCTGCGCCGCGCGCGCAAGAAGCTGGAGGCGCCCGCGCTCACGAACCCCGCCCTGCGCGACGTTCGCGAGAAGCTGGAAGGGGGCCTGCGCTTCGACGGCGCCGAGGTCATCTTGCCCTACCTGTACGACCGCACGGTCACGCTGGGCGATTACGCCGGCGTGGGGACGCTCTCGGCCCTCATCGAGCCGCGCTCGCTCTTCGACGACGCATCGCACGCGCTGGAGGCGATTGAAGAGAAGGCCCACGGCACCAACATCGCGCTCGAGGGGCTCTACTGCCCGGCCGCGAAGCTGAACTTCGGCGGCCAGTTGCGCGCCACCTACGTGTCCATCATGCAGGTGGGGGGCATGGCCGACGACGAGCTGCCGGTGAAGCGGGCCGACGTGGCGGGCATGCCGGACAAGCTGTACGGCAAGCTGCTCTCCCTTACCCGCGACGGCTACCGCGTGGTGTTCTCGGCGCCCCAGTACCGGGTGCGCGAGGAGATGCGCCATGAGTTCGTTGACCATTCCATCCCCATCGCGCTTTTGGAGGACGGGCTGGCGGAAGAGGGGATGGCGGAGCTGGCGTCCGAAAAGGCCGATGCCGCGCCCGAGACCCGGCACGAGGCGGCGGTGGCCCGCCGGCAGCTGCGGCGGGGCGTGGTGACCATCGTGGACAACGCCATACCGCTGGGAATGATTATTCCGAAGGCGAAGCTGGCACTCATTTCCATTTCCGACACGCAAGGGTCCCAGGCAGCCGCCCGGCGCCGCCGCCAGGTGGATATCACTCAGGTCACCTTCCCCTACAAGCCCGGCGACTACGTGGTACACGCCGCCCACGGCGTGGCGCTGTTCAAGGCCATCGTGCGGCAGGCGGTGGACGGGGCCGAGCGCGACTACCTGCAGCTGGAATACGCCGAAGGTGACAAGCTGTTCGTGCCGGTGGACCAGTTGGACCGCGTCACCCGCTACGTGGGGCCGGAAGGGGCCAGCCCGCGGCTGACGCGGCTGAATACCTCGGACTGGTCGCGGGCGCTCGCCAAGGCGCGCAAGGCCACCAAGAAGCTGGCGTTCGACCTGGTGGACGTTTACGCCCGCCGCATGGCCACCACCGGCTACCGCTTCGGGCCGGACACCCACTGGCAGCACGAGATGGAAGACGCCTTCCCTTATCAGGAGACCGCCGATCAGCTTTCCGCCATTGCCGATGTGAAGGCGGACATGATGTCCTCGAAGCCGATGGATCGCCTCATCTGCGGCGACGTGGGCTTCGGAAAGACGGAAGTGGCGCTGCGGGCGGCATTCAAGGCGGCGCAGGACCAAAAGCAAGTGATGGTGCTCTGTCCCACCACCATTCTGGCGCAGCAGCACTACACCTCCTTCAAGGACCGCTTCGAGCCCTTCGGCGTGACGGTGGAGGTGCTCTCGCGCTTCCGTTCCGCCGAACAGCAGAAGAAGGCGCTCGACGGGTTTGCCGACGGCAGCGTGCAGGTGCTCATCGGCACCCACCGGCTGCTCTCCCGCGACGTGAACCCGCACGACTTGGGTCTGGTGATCATCGACGAGGAGCAGCGGTTCGGCGTGGGCCACAAGGAGCAGCTGAAGAACCTGCGCGAGTCCATCGACGTGCTGACCCTTTCCGCCACCCCCATCCCGCGCACCATGCAGATGTCGCTTTCCGGCGTGCGCGACATGAGCCTTATTCTCACGCCGCCCAGCGAGCGGCTTCCGGTGAAGGTGCACGTGGGGGAGTGGGACCCGGACGTGGTGTCCGCCGCCATCCGCTACGAGCTGGGGCGCGGCGGCCAGGTGTACTACGTGTCGAACCGGGTACGCTCAATTGATGAGGCAGTGGACCGGGTGCACGCGGCCGCCGGGGAGGCGCGTGTGGGCGTGGCCCACGGCCAGATGACCAAGGAAGAGTTGGAGCGGGTGATGGAGGAGTTCGCCGCCGGCGAGTTGGATGTGCTGGTGGCCACCACCATCATCGAGAGCGGCATCGACAACCCCCACACCAACACCCTCATCATCGAGGACGCGCAGCGGCTGGGGCTGGCGCAGATGTACCAGCTGAAGGGACGCGTGGGCCGCTCCTCTACCCAGGCCTTCGCCTACTTCATGTTCCCGGACAACGTGGCCCTCACCGAAGAGGCCACGGCGAGGCTCACCGCCATCAACGAGCACCAGGACCTGGGCAGCGGCATGCGCATCGCCATGCGCGACCTGGAGATTCGCGGTGCTGGCAGCATCTTGGGGGCGGAGCAGTCGGGCAACATGTCGGCGGTGGGCTTCGATCTGTTCGCCCAGATGCTGCACGAAGCAGTGGAGAGCACCCGCGAGGGCACGGGCGACGGAGGCAAGCTGCCGGAGGCGCTTTCGGACATCACGGTGAACATTCCCGGCCACACCTATCTGCCGGAAGAGTACGTGCCGGATGCCGACGAGCGGGTGGCGTGGTACCGCCGCATCGCGAGCGCCGCCACGCTGGAGGAAGTGGACGCGCTGGAGCGCGACCTGGGAGAGAAGCGCCCCGACATGCCGGCGGCGGCGCGCAACCTTTTCGCCCGGGCGCGCATTCGCGCGTTTGCCTTCGAGCACGGCATCAAGGTGGTGTCGGTGGTGGCGGGGAAGCTTCTGGTGGAGCCCATTGCGCTCACGCGCCAGCAGCTGATTCCCCTGAAGCGCTCCGGCGCCCGTTACGCTCAAGAAAAAGGGAAGCTCTCGCTTCCCTTGAGGTACTTCAAACGCGAAGAAGGCGACGCCCTCCTGGCCCCCATCTCACACTTCCTCCATAAAGAAGTGGGGAAGAGCTAGACGTAGAGGAGGTCTTCTGGGTCGATGAAGTCGGGGTAGTAGGCGTTGCTTTCTAACAGCGCCACGTAGGCCGACAGGTCGGCGTAGGCGCTGGCCAGCGAAACGATGACGGATACCAGCACGCCAACGAGCACCAGCACCATGGCCCCGGCAACAAGCCAGGGCCATATTTCGCGCTTATGTTTGTTCGCGCCCATGCCTACTCAGCTTCGCCGAACACGAGGGCGATGGTGGCGTCGATGCGGGCCAGGACGTCTTCGGGATCCATGAGCTCGATGGACTCGAACAGCGGCGGCGATACCATGTTGCCCGCTACCGCCACGCGCAGGGGCTGGAACAGCAGCTTCGGCTTCATTTCCATTGGGTCGCACAAAGCCCGGCAGGCCTCTTGCAAAGGCTCGGCCTCCCAAGAGATGTCCTCGCGGGCCAGTACGTCGCGGCAGGCGCGCAGCGCTTCCTCGGCACGGGCGCCCTCTTTCAGCAGCACCTTCTTCACGCTCTTCTCGTCCAGCTGCACGTTGGCGCCCCAGAACAGGTAGCCGATCTTCTCGGGAATCTGGTCCAGGCGCTCCAGGCGCTCGATGATGAGCGGGTAGATCTTCTGGTAGAACGCACCGTCCTCGTCGATGTCGCGCTCGATGGCGGCCACCGCCTCGGCGAAAGCACCGTCTTCGGCGGCGTCATCGTCCAGCGGCACATCGGCCACGGCATCCTCGGCGGGCACGATAACGGCGCCCCCTTCCGCTTCCGCCCCCAGCGCCGCCGCGCGGGCGATCCAGGGCTTGGCGGCCGCGAGCCACGCGTCCTGGTCCATTTCGCGCAGGTACACGCCGTTCATCCAGTTCAGCTTCGCCACGTCGAAGATGGAGTGCTTCTTGGAAATGCGGTCCAGTTCGAACACGCGCCCCAGCTCCGCCGGCGGGATGATGGTGGTCTCGCCGTCCAGCGACCAGCCCAGCAGCGCCAGGTAGTTCACCAGTGCGTCCGGCAGGTAGCCCTCATCGCGGTACTGCTCCACGTTGGTGGCGCCGTGGCGCTTGGAGAGCTTGTGGCCGTCCGCCCCCAGAATCATGGGCAGGTGGGCGAACAGCGGCACGTCGGCCCCCAGCGCCTCGTAGATGAGCACCTGGCGCGGCGTGTTGGACAAGTGGTCGTCGCCGCGGATGATGTGGGTCATGCGCATGTTCACGTCGTCGCACACCACGGCGAAGTTGTAGGTGAAGGTGCCGTCGGAGCGCTTCAGGATCATGTCGTCCATCACGTCGATGGGGAAGGACATATGGCCGTACACGGCGTCCTCGAACTCCACCGGGCCGTGCTCTTCGGGCACGGCGAGGCGCCACACGTGGGGCTCGCCGGCATCGATGCGCGCCTGGGCCTCCTCTTTCGTGAGCTTGCGGCAGGTGCGGTCGTAGCCGCCGTAGCCGCCTTCGGTGGCCTCGGCAATCTTGCGCTTGGCGTCCAAATCTTCCTTTGTGCAGAAGCAGGGGTAGGCGCGGCCCTCGGCGATCATCTGGTCGAGCGCCTTCTGGTAGGTGTCGGTGCGCTGCGTCTGGTAGTAGGGGCCATAGTCGCCGCCGCGGTTGGGGCCCTCGTCCCAATCCAGCCCCAGCCATTCCATGGCGCGCAGGATGATGTCGGTGTTCTCCTGGGTGGAGCGGGTGGGGTCGGTGTCCTCGATGCGCAGCACGAAGGTGCCGCCCATGGCGCGGGCGAAGGCCCAGTTGTAGATGGCAGTGCGGGCGCCGCCCACATGCAGCTTGCCGGTGGGAGAGGGGGCGAAGCGCACGCGCACGGCGGAGTTAGTGTCAGTCATGTTCTCTTCTTTCTTTTCTCAAGAAATGGATGCCAAAACCTACGGACAGTATAGACAAAAGCGCCGTGACGGCAGCCCACACTGCCCCCATTCCCATCCAAAAGTGGGTGGGGTACATGGTGATGAGGAGGGAATCGACGGGGAAGGTCCAGTTGCCCTGCGGGAAGAACAGCCCGTGAAAGGCGCCAAAGAACCCCATGAAGTCCACCGCGGCCCAAAGGGCCAGGGCGGCTAGCAGCGCGATCATGATGGCCGGACCCGCCATGAGCATGCCCCCGAGCGGGCGGTAGGCCTCCCGGCGCCCGAGCGCCACGATGCAGCCGAGGGCCACCAGCGTCGCGCCAATCAGGGGCACAGCAGCGCCGTTGATGAGCCGGTTGCAGTCGTCCAAGTGCGAGAGGGCGTTTGCGTCCAGCGCGTAGCGGTCCGAGATTCCCGCCAGCTGCTCGGTCAGGGCAATGTTGTCGGGCAGGTCCTTCGCGCGCGCCTGTGCCACCGCCTCGCGGGCCCGCAGCGTCCAGTCGTCCGCCTTCGCCGGGTCATCGCTGGCGGCAAGGGCCGCTTCCGCTTCCGCCGCGCACAGCCGCCCGAGGGCCGCCTCATCGCCGCCGGCACGAAACTCAACAGTGTAGGCGCGGGCCGCAAGCGCGAGCGTCTCCAGCTGCTCAGCGTTGTAAGGGGAGCTTCCGCCATCGTCTTCGTAGCTGGCAAGGGCGGCAGTGGTGGCCGGCAGGCAGCAGGCGAAAAGCCCCGCCGCCAGCAGCGTCACCGCCAAGCACAGCGAACCGAGGGCGCTTGCGGCCTTCGCTCTGTAACTCTTCTTCACCATGGGCTAGTCGATGGCGCAATCCACCCAGATGGTGGCCGCAGTGATGCCCTTCATGTCCTTCGAGATGGTGGGCAGCGGCCCCAGCCGGCTGAACACGCCCTGGAAATGGCCGTTGTACAGGTACAGGCCGTTCAGGTTGTTGTACAGCGCGGGGCGGGTGACCACCGCGCCGTCCGGCTCTTCATTGATGCCCGTGTCCGGCGGCAGCGTCAGCGTCTTGAACGGGGTCATGTAGCGCTGCACGATGAAGGGGTAACCGGCCTTGCCGTTCTCGAAGCGGTCGATCAGCTCTTCCCAGCGCTCCTGGGTCTGGCCCACGCCTGCGTACACGTCGTCGGCGCCGTAGTGGTCGGAGGGCTTAATGATCCACTCGTCCTTGTTCGCGCGAATCTGGGCGATGTTCACCTCGTCGTCGTTCAAAAACGCTGTCATGGGGATGGTCTGCTCCACGAAGTCAATCTCCTCCGGCGTGAGGATGGCCTGGGTCTCGGGCTTGAACAGCGCCTCGAAGATCTGCTTGTCGTGGACGATGTGGCCGGCGAAGCTGCCGATGAGGGCCACCTTTTCCGCGCGCACCGCCTCGATGAGGTCCTGCGACTCGCTCCAGTGGTCGATGACGTCGTTGGTGACGCAGCGGCGCCAGATGGCGTTCACTTCAAGCCCGTCTTTGGTGGCCAGGCGCTCGCCGTCAAACACCAGGTCGCGCACGTCGCAAACCACGCAGTCCACGCCGTGGCGCTTGAACAGATCGGCGAAGATGTAGAACTCGTCCACCACGCCGTTCTCCAGATAGTCGCAGATGGCGAAACGGGGGCTGTCCACCTTGTGGTTGTAGGTGTCGTAGATGGCGCAGAACTCGCGCACCCAGGGCTCGAACAAATCGCAGTCCTGCAGGGTGTGGTTCTCCGCGAAGGTGCGGTAGCTCTCGGAGGGCATGATGGAGTTGGTAATCTCGCGGTTCTCGTTCATGCCGGAGGAGCCGTCGCCGTTGAACTCGCAGAACTTGATGGTGTAGTCCTCTTCGTTCAAGAAGGTGTCCACGCGGGCGAAGGGCAGCAGCGCATCGTAGCCGCGGGGGAGCAGGATGAGCTCCTGCAGGCGCGGGTCGAAGTCGAACACTTGGCGGTACTCGGGGCAGTCCAGGTAGTGCTGGATCACCTTGCAAAGGATGCGGTGCGCGGTTTCGGCGGTATGCTTCATGGCGTCATAGGTGCGCTGGTTGAACAGCCGCGGCAAAAACGAGCAGGCCACCACCTGGTGGTGCACGATGGCGGTAGAGTTCTCCATATAGTCGAACGCCGCGCGCCGCCCCTCTACATCGCCGTCCAACTCGTCAATGATCTTCAAATACTCGTCAGTGTACTCGGCGTTCGTAACCATAAACCGCCCGCTTTCCCGAAAAATGAACAGAACACTCCCATAATAGCGAAACAGCCAGAAATTAACCGCACAAGAACGATGTTGTTCCCAGCTGTTAAACCCCGAAAACCTGGAAACAACTCTACAACCCCATTGTCATCCTGAGCGGAGCGCGAAGCGCGGAGTCGAAGGATCTCCCTGCACGCTACGAGAACTGGGCCTTGAGGGCGGGGCCCAGGTGGTCGTAGTAGTCTTTCATCATGGTGCAGTAGGGGTCCTTGTGCTGCAGGTCTCCGCTGGCGAAGAGGGAGCGGCCCCGGCAGCCCCCGCCGCAGAGGTACTTGTGGGCGCATTCGGCGCAGCCTTCGAAGCCATCGACGGAGAGCGCGCCGAACCCCATGGCGAGCGCCCGGGCACGGATGTCTTCCAGCGGCTCCTCGAATACGTTCCCAAGCCGGTACTCCGGGTGCATGAGGATGTGACAGGGGTACACCGCGCCGTCGGCCCCCACGCTGAGCTCCCGCACGCCGGCGCCGCAGCTGGTGCTGGACGAGAGGTTCAGACCCGCGGGGCCGCCCGAGGCCGAGGGCATGGACCCTTGGGCCAGGAGCTGCCGCGACAGCAGCGCCAGCTCCTCCTCGCCGGGAAGAAGGTCCGCCAGCTCGCCGGAGAACTCGCATGATAGCAGGCTGTAGTTCATGGTGGCGCCCAGCTGCGCCGCCAGCTCCACGTAGCGGGCAAGGTCGCCGGCGTTCTTCTTGTGGATGGTGGGGGTGATGTGGGCGGCCATGCCCGCCGCCTGCACGCGGCGCGCGGCGTCGCAGAGCTCGTCGAACCGCTGCTTGCCGCGGATGTGGGCCGGGCAGTCGGCCGACCAGCCGTCGAAGGAGACGGCCACGGTGTTCACCCAGGGGGCCAGCAACGCGAGCATCTCGTCGCCCGCGCAGGTGCCGTTGGTGATGACCGTGACGGACCCGATGCCGGCGGCCTTGGCCCGCTCCGCGAGCTTGGGCAGGTCGGGGCGCAGGAAGGTCTCTCCGCCGGAGACGATGAGGGTCGATACCCCCGCGGCCGCCAGCTGGTCGACGGCGCGGGCCATGTCCTCGAAGGGCGCGTCCTCGAGCCGGTTGCGGCTGTCGTCCAGGGAGTAGCAGCCGGCGCACTGCAGGTTGCAGCGCTGGGTGACGTGCAGGTAGGCCATCCGAAGCGGCGGCACCTCCCGCGCCTCTCCGAGGAAGCCGGCCTGCTCGAGGCACTGCAGGAGCGCCCCGTCCACTGCCCGCGCCTCCTCCTCCGGCACCTCGCCCTCCTGCAGGCGACGGCAGAGCTCCGCCCCCTCGGGCGTCAGTCCCACGGTGAACCCGTTGTCCAGGTTGCCGGCCATGGGGATGCCGCAGAAGTCGTACAGGACCACATGTTCATGGAACCGCATGATTTACCCCCTCATGCAATAGAAAACGAGGGGCGCCGAAGCGCCCCTGACGATGAACCCGATTCCTCGCCGCCGCCCCCATTGTCACTCCGGGCGGAACGCACTCGCCTTGTCGCCCTAGGCAGAACACGAAGCCCCAACCCCCATTGTCATCCTGGGCGGAGGCCGAAGCCTTTACCCCCCATTGTCATCCTGAGCGGAGCGCGAAGCGCGGAGTCGAAGGATCTCCTACTCCTCGTCGCCGTCCATGTTGATGAGGTAGACGCCCTTGCCCAGGTGCTCCGCCTCCTCGTCCGGGATGCGGATGATGATGTCGCCGGGGGAGACGTCCAAGAAGTCGCAGATGGCGAACAGCGTGGAGAAGCGCACCGCGCGGATCTTGCCCTGGCGCAGGCGCGAGATATTGGCCGCGGTGTGGCCGGTCAGCCTCATAAGGTCCGTACCGGCCACACCGCGCTCCTTCATGAGCTTGCTGAGTTGGATGGCGTATTTCATAGCTCAATCATACCAGATCGTCCGTCTCATTCTGCAGAAGTGCCCCGTAACGGAAGATTACAGCGAGGACGAAACAGGAAATGCCTTCCAGAATGCCTCGCACATCGATGAAAACCTCGTCTGCCTGGCTGCCGTCGTAATCGACCACGGCTTGACCGCTGTCGCTAACGACTCCGAAATCAGTTCCTGGGGCTATGAATGCCTTGCAAATCACAGAAACGATGATGAGGAGCCCCAAAATGCCGAGGAGCTTTGAGCAGGTTGAACTGAAAGGTGAATGGCCTTTGCTAACTATTGAGCAGAAACGCCCCAATATGAACAGCACAAGAAAACCCACAGCGACGTCTACAACGATAGAAAATGCGGCGATAGGTTGCTCGGGCCCAACAAACGAGAACCCAGAAGGAAGAAGCACGATTAGGGCAAAGATGGCGCAAACGCAAACGCTGTAAAGGGCCAGAAGAATGTAGAAAAACACCTTTAGAACACGACAGATTTTTGTGAGGTGTTCTTTCGATGCTCTTAGCTCATGGATCGAATTAGGCATGATACAGGTAATGTCCTATTCGGTTTCTTTGGGCTCGGTAGGCAATGCGCCAAAACTGAAGCATCCTTCCATTGCGCCTACCCTAATGCAACCAGACGACTGAATGTTGGCGGAATAGAAAAGCATGATTTTGTCCTCTCTCTAATACTTTAAAGACAAAGCGAATCATAACTTATCGTTTAATAAATTACCAGTTAGAAGTCCATTTTTAGTAATATAAAATAATTGTTACTAACCACTGGTAAAAATAATCTAGACAAATTTCCATCTAAGAGTAAATATATCAAATTAGTCTAAATCTGGGGAGTATTTGAGGCTGTTTGTCTAGGAGATGGAATCGATGGCTGTTCGGGAAATCGCTTCTTTGTTTCGCGGGAGTCTAGGTTGGTTTGCTGCAGTGGCCGTTGTGGGGGCCATGGCTGCGCAAGTGCTTTTGAAGATGGAAAACGCTCCGTCGGTGATGCTGCTTGCGATAGGCCTGACGGCGGCGATCCTGGAGGCCGGGCTGTTGGTTCAAGCGGCGACCGTGGCGGGCAGGGAGGTATTTCGCGATCCTCTGGTACCGCGTCAGCACCAGAGGGCGCTCGGCATTTCCGGCAAAGCGCTCTTGCCGTTAGTGGTTCTGTTCC
Source organism: Eggerthellaceae bacterium (assembly GCA_022791455.1). GTDB lineage: Bacteria > Actinomycetota > Coriobacteriia > Coriobacteriales > Eggerthellaceae > Parvibacter. The sequence goes on along the minus strand of JAAVZC010000004.1, from coordinate 9,216 downwards.
TGGTTGGTGCGATCTTGGGCGCGGGCGGCCATTTTCTGCTGGGCTTCCTGCCGAAGACCCTCAGCCATCTTGCCTGCATCCTCTTCGATAGCGCCGTAGGCACGGCGTTTCTGCTTGCGGCGGCAACGGCCTGCGCTTGGGGAGCCGACCCTAACGATCTGCGGCCGGAAGCCGCGGCAATCCTGGCTCCGCTGCGGTGGAGCCCAAGTAACGTAAGCCCGCGCAAGGCAGCCCGGGGCGCCCTGTCCTGCTTCCTCACGTTTTCCTTAGCGTTCTCTCTTCTGGGAAACGACTTCACCCCAGCCATAGCCTGGGCCGACGAAGGCTTCCCCCTGAGTGCCCAAGCGGATTCAGCCGAGGACCCGTTAATGGCTAAAGACGAAAGCGGACAGGAAGCGTCGGAGGATTCCGAAGCTTCCTCTTCGTCCCAGGCGAGCGAAAGCCCCTCCACTACGTCATCTCGACCGGAGGGCTCCGCAGGAGCCCGGAGTGGAGAGATCCCGTCTCGGACGGCCGAAAACGAACCGACCCACGATACCTCTTCCGATGAGCCTTCGGCAGTCGAAGAACCTGTCAACCCTGATGCCTCCCAAAACGCCATCACCCCCGAATCTCCCATCGAATATTACGACCAGCCGGAGCCGGAGGGCGAGCTGCTCTCCTACGACGGCGATGCCGCCATCTACGACCTTGGCGGCGGGAAGTACCGCACGGTTATCGGCGGTGTGGACACTGCCTACCTGGACGAAGACGGCAACGCCCAGGAGATCGACAACACCCTTGTGGCCACCGAAGCGCCAGCCGCCTTGACGGGTGCCACTCTCGCATCTGACCTTACCCCGCGCAGAGCAGCAAGGGCGAACGCCCGCACGGCGCAGTCGGCAGAGGACGAAGCCTCGGCAAGCGGCTCCCAAGCAGGAGCATCCGCCCTTGACGCCGCCCCGCAGGCCTGGGAGCCACGGTCAAATGGTGTGCGGGTGCGCATCCCCTCCCAGATCGCCCCCGAAGCGGGCGTCTGCTATGAGGGCGAAGGCTGGACGGCCGCACTGGCGCCACTTGAAGGCGACTTCACCCGTTCTCGCGCCCAGGGCGAGGCGGTGCGCTTCACCGAGGTGTTCCCGGGCGTGGACTGGCAGTACACCATGCTCGGCTCTCTCGTGAAAGAAGACGTGGTGCTGGAGCGCGCGGTGGAGCCGTTCCGCATCCGCGAGCTGCTGACGCTCTCGGATGGCTACGAGGCCCGCCAGGAGGAAGGGGCCATCGGCATCTACCGCGCTGCCGCGCCGGACGGCACCGAGGCGGTCATGCGCATCACCGCGCCTGTGGCCGTGGATGCCGCAGGCCAGGTGGACTCCCATATCCAGCTGCAGCTGGAAGAGGCAGGGGAGGGCGCCTGGATTGTGGAAGTCGTCCCCAACTGGGAGTGGCTGGCCCAGCCGGAGCGCGCCTACCCCGTGCGCATAGACCCGGCTATCGACATCGCGCCCTCGGCCATGAAGGTGACCGCTGCCGAGCAGTACGCCCCGGACACCCACATCTCCGAGCGCGGCTATGCCTACGCCGGCTACGACGACGGCGTGAAGACCGGCACCGGCGAATTCCGCGGCGGCGAGGGGCTGGGAATCTGCCGCATCTACATCAAGATTGCCTATGACTTCGGCAACATCATGGACGAGGCCCGCATCGACTCTGCAGAACTAGAGATGCACCAGCGCTGGTACTACAGCGGCGGCAAAACGGAGCTGGGCCTGTACCGCAACCTCTCCAGCTGGAACTTCGACAAGCTTACCTGGAACACCCAAAAGACCATGGGCCACGCCTTCGTGTGCTCCCGCAACGCGCTGAAGCAGAAGGGCTACATCAGTTTCGATGTGAAGCAGTGCGTGGAGAACTGGGCGGCGGGGGCGTGGAGCCAGTACGGCTTCTGCATCAAGGCCACCGACGAGCGCAACATGCAGTGCGAGATCTTCGACCAGGCCACCACCGACTACCCGCCCAAGCTCTCCATCGACTGGACGGTGCCGGATCCGGTGCCGGAATCCACCTCGGTGAACGCCACCACCATCAAGCTGCGGCCGGTGGCGGAGGCGGACTTCTCCGGCAAGCTGCGCTTCGACGGCGTGTTCGCGGACGGCGTGGCCACCCCTCGCAGCGTGGTGGCCTACGAGCTTTTGAAAGGAACCGCCACCGCCGACGGCGGGGCCGCCTACGCCAGCCGCAGCTACCAGTACCCCAACAGCTCCAGCTGGGAGTCCTCGCTGCCGAACGGCACCAAGTACCGGAGCAAGGAATCCAACTGGCAGACGAAGCTGTTCACCGGCATGGCGGAAGACACCGTCTACCAGGTGCGCGCCCATGCGGAAACCGGCAGTGCCGTGGGCAAGAACGTCACTTCCGACAAGTTCTTGGTGTACCGGGCCACTGCGAAGGACACGCTGCCCTCCATTGCCGCCCATTACGGGGTGACGGTGGACCAGCTGGGGCGCGACAACGGCGTGCAGGACATGCTCATCGTGGGCAACAACACCATCTTCGTGCGCAACCCCAAGACCACTGCCCGCTATGCGCCCAAGGCGCTCACCGACACGCAGAAGCGCCGCATCGACAGCGCTCTTATGGGCCGCGGCAAGCACTGCGAGTACGGCTTCGAGCCCATCAATTTGAACACCGGCAACTTCACCATCGAGACGGTGGACGCCACGCTGCCGGGTGTGGAGGAGGATCTGGAGATTAGCCGCTCCTACAACGCCATGGCCGAGCAGTCGCCCTCCGCCTTCGGGCCGGGGTGGGCCACGCCCTTCGACGAGCATATTGGCCTGGAGTCGTCGGGGGCGGTGGCGCTCTCCTACGGCGACGGCAAGACTTACTGGTTCGACCCGGCGGGCGGTACCAGCTACAAGTGTGCGCTGCTGCCGGGCGCCACCATGACGAAGATCGCCTACAAGAGCGGCAGTAAGACCCTCTACAAGTGGGAGGCGAGCTATGCGGACGGCAGCTCGGCGCAGTTCGACTGCAACGGGCTTTTGACGTCGCGCACATCGGCCACGGGGCTGGCGACCAAGCTCACCCGCGACAGCCTGGGGCGGCTGACCGGCATCCAAACGCCCACGGGGCAGACGCTGGCGGTCACCTGCGACTCCGAGGGACGCATCACTCAAATCAAGCTGCCGGACGGCACGAAGCTGGGCTACAGCTACACGGCCGGTCGCCTGACCGGCTTCACCGACCAGGCGGGCAACACCGCGAAGTACGTCTACGACGGCAACGGACGCATGACCGCCCGCTACGACCGCGCCGGGCGCCGCGTGGTGCAGAACGTCTACGACTCCGCTGGGCGCGTGGTGCGCCAGACCGATGCGGAGGGCAACGTGTCCAAGCTGGAGTACGGCAGCGGCTGGACGAAGGCAACCGACGCCAACGGAAACACCACGGTCTACCGCTACGACTCCTACGGCCGCACTACCGCCATCGAGTACCCGGACGGCACCCGTGTGGCGCGCACGTGGGATGCGGCCGGCAACCTGCTCTCTGACGAAAACGGCGCCTATACCTACGACGCTGCCGGGCGCATGACGTCCCAGACCACCAAGGGCGGCCGCACCACCCGCTGGGGCTACGACGCGAAGGGGCGCGTGGTCTCCCGCACCGACGCCGACGGATCCATCTGGCGCTGGGAGCGCAACAGCGCGGGGCATGTGACCGCCGAGGTTTCGCCGGCGACGGGCCGCACCGCCTACACGTTGGACTCCTACGGGCGCGTCACCTCCGCTACCGACGCCGACGGCGTGAAGACGACCTACAGCTGGAGCGGCGCGCTGATGACCGCCGCCACGAGCGCCGCCGGCACCACCCGCTACGCCTACGACGCCATGGGGCGCAAGGTCTCGGAAACAGACGCGGCAGGACACGTCTCCCGCTGGGCCTGGAGCCCGACCGGCGAGCTGATATCCGAGACCGACGGCGCCGGCGCCACCACCACCTACCGGCTGGACCCGGAGGGGCTCATCCTCTCCATCACCGACCCGCTGAGCGCCACCACCGCGTTCAGCTACGACAAGTGCTGCCGCCTTGTGCGGGCAACGGACGCGAAGGGCGGCGCGTGGACGTGGTCCTACGACGCCTGCGGGAACACGGTGGGGGAGAGCGGCCCCGAGGGCACCGCTATGCGCTACGGCGTAGACTCCATGGGGCGCACCGCATGGGAAGAGGACGCCCTGGGCAACCGCACCAGCTACGAGCACGACGCCAAGGGCCGCGTGACGAGCCAGACCGATGCGATGGGCAACGTGGCGACTGCCGAATGGGATCCGGACTACGACGTGGCCGTTACAGAGACGGACGCCCTGGGCAATGTCACCACCCGCGAAGTGGGAGCCCTGGGCCAGACCTCCGTGGAAGTGCGGGCGGACGGCTCCACCGCTACGGCCGAGTTCGCCCCCGGCGGCCTGTTGGCCGCCTCCACCGACGGCACCGGCGCCCACACCACCTACGGCTGGACGCCGGCGGGGCGCCTGGCTTGGGTTGACCGCGAGGGATCCCGCTACGAGTTTATGTGGGACGGCGCGGGCAACCTGGCCTCTTCCACCGACCCGCTGGGCAACGTGACCGAGTACCAGTGGGACGGCGCCGGGAACATAACGGCGGCAAGCGATGCCCTAGGAACCATCGGCCGCTGGGGCTACGACGGCGCCGGTCGCCAGCTGTGGGAGGAAGATGGCCTGGGCAACCGCACCTCTACCGCCTACGACGGCGCGGGCAATGTGACCTCCCAGGCCGACCCTCTGGGGGCGAAAACAGTTTACGAATACGACGTCCTGGGCAACGTCACCGGCGTCACTGATCCTTTGGGCAACCGCACCTTGATCGAATGGGACGCCGCCGGCCGCCCGGTAAAGGTGACCGATGCGCGGGGCTACGTCCAGGCGGCGGCCTATGACGCTGTAGGCAACATAGTCTCCGCCACCGACCAAGAGGGCAACGTAACCGGTTACGCCTACGACGCGCTGGGCAACGCCATTGAGCGCCAGAACCCCGATGGCTCGGTGGAGCAATGGGCCTACGACGCCGTCGGCAACGCCGTGGCCTACACCGACGCCGCCGGGAACGAGACCACCTACACCTACGACCCCATGGGCCGTCTGACCGGCAGCGCGGATGCGGAGGGCACGGTCATGGCCGCCTCCTACGACGGCGAGGGCAACAACACGGTCTCTACCGACGCGCTCGGCCGTGAATGGCGCTGGGAATACGATGCGTGGGGCAACCCGTCGCTTTTGGAATCCCCCGGCGGCCGCACCCAGCTTTGGGAGTGGGACCCTGCTGGCAACATGACTGCCTACACCAACGAGCGGGGAGGCCGCTGGTCCTACACGCGGGATACGCGCGGCAACATGCTCTCGCAGCTGCGGGAGGCGGATGGCGCGCTTGAGCTGTTCGAGTACGACCTTGCCGGGAACCTTGTGGCAAGCACCGATGCCCTGGGCAACACCGCGCTTCGTCAGTGGGACGCCTCCGGCAACCTGACTGCCTACACCAACCAGCTGGGCGCCCAGGACTCCTACGAATGGGACGCCGCGGGCAACCTGGCCGCAGCTATTGACGCCCTGGGCAACCGTACCGAGTACACCTACGACGAGGCGGGCAACCTGGTGGGGCAGACCTCGCCGGAGGGCGTGCAGGACACATGGGAGTGGAACGGCCGCGGACTGCCCGCCTCCCATACCGACGGCAGGGGCAACACCGAGTCCTGGGAATGGGACGCTTTGGGCCGCCTTGGCGCCGAGACCGACATGGCCGGCGCCCGCAGCAGCTACGGCTACGATGCGGCTGGCAACCTGGTTGCCGCAACCGATGCCGCCGGCAACAGCGAGACCTACGAGTGGATGCTGCGCGGGGCTTTGGCCGCCCGCACCGACCGCACCGGCGCCACCTGGCGCTTCGAGTCGGACGCCTGCGGCCGCACAGTGAAGATGATCTCGCCCCGCGGCCTGGAAACGGCCCTGGAGTGGGACGATGCCGACAACCTCATATCCATGGTCGACAGCCTTGGCCGTTCCAGCGCCTGGGAGTACGACGCGTCGGGAAACCCGACGGCGCTCACTGATGCCCTGGGCAACCGCGAGGAGTGGAGCTGGGACGCCGCCGGAAACCTCATGGAGCACGTGACGGCCCTGGGCGCCGTGGAGTCCTACGGCTGGGACGCGCTGGGCAACCTCCTGGAGCAGGAAGATGGTGCCGGCGGCAAGACCACCTACAGCTGGGACGCCGCGGGCAACCTGCTCTCTCAGGCGGGCAAGGGCGGCGCCCGCAGCTGGACCTACGACGAGTCGGGCCGGCCCGTGGCCTCCGCTGACGCCCTGGGCAACGCCACATCCTGGGAGTGGGACGCTGACGGGCTGCCGAGGGCCGAGACCGGCCCCTCCGGCAACACGACGAAGTTCGCCTGGGACGCCTCCGGCAACCTGACGGCCGTGACAGACGCCCTTGGCGGCGTGTCCTCGTGGGAGTACGACCCTATGGGGCGGGTGACGAAGGCCGTCGACCGGCACGGGTCCGCAACGGAATACCGCTACGACGCCATGGGCAACCTGGAGTCCGTCACCGACGCCTTGGGGGCCGCCACCACCTACGCCCGTGACGCCGAGGGCCGCATAACGGCGATTACCGACGCCCTGAATCACACGACGACCTATGGCAGGGACGCGGAGGGCGGCCTGACGTCGGTGACCTCCGCCGACGGCTCCACCGAGAGTCGCGCGCTGGACCCCGCCGGCCGCGTGACGGCTATCACCAACGCCGCCGGCCAGGTGACCCGCTACGACTGGGACCAGCTGGACCGCCTGGTAGGCAAAACTTTTGAGGGATCAGATACTTCGCCGGTGGTGTACTCCTACGACGGTGCCTCGGCCGAGTTCTCCGAGCGTTCCGACGGCCTGGGCACCGCCAAGAAGGAGACGGATTCCCTCGGGAGGGTCACCTCCGAGGCCGACGCGTTCGGGCGGAAGATCTCCTACGAGTACGACTCGCTGGGCCAGCTGGCCTCGCTCACCTACCCCGACGGCTCGAAGGTGGCCTACTCCTACGATTCAAACGGCAACCTGGTGCAGGCGGCGGCCGCGGACGGAGTGTGGAACTACGGCTACGACGCCGACGGCCTGCCCATAAGCCTCGAGCGCCCCGACGGGTCTTCCACGGAGTGGGCCTACGACGCCGAGGGCCGCGTGGAGTCCGCCGTCACCGCCGACGCCTCCGGCAGGGAGACGGCCTCGTTCTCCTACGCCTACGACCCCGAGGGCAACCCCGTCTCCGAGGAGTCCTCGGTCCTGCAACCGGACGGCACCGTGCTCGCGCGCAGCCGCTCCTACGCCTACGACGCCGGCGGGCGGCTCGCCTCCTTCGAGGAGCGCGGCGGGGACGGCGCGGTTCTCGTCCGCGAGTCCTACGGCTGGGACGCCGCCGGCAACCGCACGGCGATCAGCCGCACGGCGGGGGAGGACGCGGGCCAGATCCTGTTCTCCTACGACGAGGCGAACCGCCTGGTGGCCAAGTCCGGCGCGGAGGGCGCCGCCTCCTGGTCCTATGACGCTGCGGGAAGGCTTCAGGCCTATGCCGAGGAGAGCTCCGACCCGCAGGAGTACAGCTGGGGCGCCGACGGCCGCCTCCAGGCAGTCCGCCAGGGCGGTCGAGTGCTGCTGGCCGCCGTCTGGGACGGCGACGGCAACAAGGCGGCCCAGGCCACCCTCTACCATACCGACGAGGTGGAGACTTACGAGGTTCCGGGCGAGGCGACAGCCGGTTCCGGTGCCGCTGGTTCCGAGTCCAGTGAAGACCTTGCTGGTAATTCGCTGCTGCCCGGGTCCGCCCCGGCGTCCTCGCAACCGGTTGGCGAGGGAACCGCTGCCTCGGCGGCGGCCGCCGGCCAGCCGACTTTGGGGGCGGCTCGCAAGGCGATCACCGCATTCGCCCTGACGAGCGGCCCGGCGGCAACTGGAGCTGCGGCCTCCGATGCTGGGGAGGGGTCGTCCCCGCGCTGGGCCGCGGCTCTCGCCCTGCTCCCGAACCCCGCCGCCTTCGTGCGCGCGCTGACCGCGCTCGCCGGCGATACCGATGCCAGCGATGGCGCCAGCGGTGGCGCGGGCGGCATCGGGCGCCTCGGCGGCGACTCGGTCTGGGCCCTGCTGCCCCAGTCGGGCCTGACGCCGGTGGAGGCCGCGAGGGTCACCGGATCAGGCTCGTCCGCGGACGTGTGGGCCGCCCTGAACGGCGACGCCGCGGGCGGCGCCTCCTCGGCTGAACCCGGAAGCGCAGCGCCGGGCGTCCAAGAGGCGCCCCCGGTGCCGGTGGAACGCGCCTACGTCCAGGAGCGCTGGGAGCTCGCGGAGTACGCCACCGCAACGGCGCTGGGGGACCTGCCCCAGGTGGTCTGGAAGTCCTCGACGGCCGACGGCTCCTCCTCGAACCTCATGTACGGCGAGGGCGCGTCGCTGCTGGCGATGCTGCCCAGCTCCGCCGCTGCGTCCGGGTCAGCTCAGGCCCCTGCCGGTGCGTCCGCCCTGGCGGCCGGCTCTCTGGCCACGGGATCGATGACGACTGGCAAAGCCTCCGCGCCGACGGCGGCCTCCTACCTAGTGGCAGACGGCCTGGGCTCCATCGCCCAGGCACTGAGCAGCGGCGCGGTGTCGTCCGCCTGGTCCTACTCGCCCTGGGGCGAGCCCTCCGGCTCCGCCGGCGAGCTGCCGTTCTTCGGCTACGCGGGCCAGGAGCACTCGGGGTCCGCCACGGCGCTCCAGTACCTGCGCGCCCGCTGGTACGGCCCCTCGTCTGCCGCGTTCACCGAGGCCGATCCCTGGCTCGGCGACGCGTCGGACCCCTCCACCCTCAACCGCTACGCCTACTGCGCCGGCAACCCCGTGGCCTTCTCGGACCCCTCCGGCAACGAGCGCTTCTCCAGCCAGAAGCAGCGCAATCAATGGGCCTCAAGCTCCAAGAAGAAGCAGGCGCCCAAGAGCATGGCGGCAAGCGGGAAGCCCTCGGCCATCCAGGTGGGCGCGGCGGCATTAAAGAAGGCCTCGCGGATCTCGCTCACGGCGACGGCGTTCGTCCCGGGGCTTTCTACGGTGACGCGCGTCGCGAGGGTCCTCGGCTCGGGCTACGGGGCGCTCGCGTCCTCCATCAAGAGCACCCCTCTTTACAACACCAACGCCAAGAAGGTCATCC
>JAAVZC010000003.1 GCA_022791455.1 Eggerthellaceae bacterium | reverse complement strand
TCGGAGCTAACTCGGGCTGCGCCCGAGTGGATCTCCTCCCTCCTTTGGCTTAACCTCGCTCCACCCCGACGACCCGCCCGCGCTTCGCTAGCGCCGGTGGGCATCGGGAGGGTTTTCCAAGCACTCTGAACACAAACTTGAGAAAGCGCCCGCAAGGGCGCTCCATAAATGCATGAGGAGCGAAGCGCGCGAGCCGAAGGCGAGGAAGCGAAAGCGGGTGCTTGCAAAACCCTCCCGGGCCCTCCGGCGCGGACAGGTTGGTAGCGTTTGCTGCTACTTGTGGTAGAAGCGGTGCTGTTCGTATTTGGGTTCGCAGCAGACGTTGATGCCGAGCGTGCGGTAGAGCTTTTCGTCGGCGGTGGAGATGATCACCGAGAAGTAGGCGTCGCAGCCGCGCAGTTTGTCCACGTTGTTGATGAGCTGCTCGGCCAGCGGGTCGTCCACCGAGGAGATGGACAGCGCCAGCAGCGTTTCGTCGGAGTGGAGGCGGGGGTTGCGGCTCTTCAGGTGCTCGGTCTTTAGGTGGCAGATGGGCTCCAGCACCTCGTCGGAGATGACTTTCAGCTGGTCGTCCACATCGGCAACGCCCTTCAGGGCGTTCATCAGCAGCGCAGAGGCCGCCCCTAGCAAGTTGCCCGTCTTGCCGGTGACCACGCGGCCGTCCGGTAGCACCATGGCGCCGGCCGGGGCGCCGGTGGTCTCCTCCTTCAGCAGCGCCGCCGAGCGGGCGGGGGAGAGGTTGGGGGTGATGGCCGCCTTGTTCATGAGGCGCTCGATCTTCTCCAGCGCCGCTTCGCCGTTGCCGGTGCGCTTCAGCTCTTCGGCGGTGGCGAAGTAGCGGCGCACGATTTCGTTATTGCCCGCATCGCGGCAGGCTTCGTCGTCGCAGATGGCAAGCCCGGCCATGTTCACGCCCATGTCGGTGGGGGACTGGTAGGGGCATTCGCCGGAGATGCGCTCCATGGTGGCGCGCAGCACGGGGAAGATCTCAACATCGCGGTTGTAGTTCACCGTGGACTGGCCGTAGGCCTCCAGATGGAAGGGGTCGATGATGTTATCGTCGTCCAAATCTGCCGTGGCCGCCTCGTAGGCGATGTTCACCGGGTGAGACAGCGGCAGGTTCCAGATGGGGAAGGTCTCGTACTTCGCGTAGCCCGCCTTCACGCCGCGCTTGTTCTCATGGTAGAGCTGGGAGAGGCAGGTGGCCATCTTGCCGGAGCCGGGGCCGGGGGCGGTAACCACCACGAGCGGACAGGTGGTTTCGATGAACTCATTTTTCCCGAAGCCTTCGTCGCTCACGATGAAGTCGATGTCGTTGGGATAGCCGGGAATGGAATAGTGCAGGTAGCTGGTGATGCCCATGGCGGTGAGGCGCTTGCGGAACAGGTCGGCGTCGGGCTGGTTGGCGTAACGGGTGATAACCACGCTGCCGATCATGAAGCCCATGGAGCGGAAGATGTCCATGAGCCGCAGCACGTCTTCCGCGTAGGTGATGCCCAGATCGCCGCGTACTTTCGAGCGTTCGATGTCGTTGGCGTTGATGGCGATGACAATCTCCACATCGTCTTTCATGGAGCGCAGCATGGAGATCTTGGTGTCGGGCTTGAAGCCAGGGAGCACGCGGGAGGCATGGTAGTCGTCAAACAGCTTCCCGCCGAATTCGAGGTAGAGTTTTCCGCCGAACTGGTTGATGCGCTCGCGGATGTGCTCCGCCTGCAGTTCGATGTACTTGTCGTTGTCGAATCCTTGGCGCATGGGCGATGGGCTCCTCTCGAGTTCGGGGAAAGTGGCGGGCTGCCGCAGGGCGGGCTCGCGCAACCTGCATAGTATAGCGTAGGCGCCCACGACCGCGCCCCTATTCGGCGGAGCGCTTTCGCAAAATTCCCTTTTCGTACCTGTTTCGCCTGCGTTAAATCGAGGATGGCGGGCGCGAATCCAACGCATGGCGGGCGTATCATGGACAAGCGTTTGAGGGCGGTTTTTCGTCGCCCCGAACGCATTTTTTATGCTCGCGCGCAGGAGGGAGCCCCTATGGCCAAGCACATTTTCGTAACCGGCGGCGTTGTTTCGTCTTTGGGGAAGGGCATCACCGCTGCCTCTCTCGGCCATCTGCTGAAGGCGCGCGGCTATAAGGTGACGATGCAGAAGATGGATCCTTACCTGAACGTGGACCCCGGCACCATGAGCCCGTTTCAACACGGCGAAGTGTTCGTGACCGAGGACGGCCACGAGGGCGACTTGGACCTGGGCCATTACGAGCGCTTCATCGACGAGAACCTGACGCGGGATTCCAACTTCACCCAAGGTTCCATCTACAAGAGCCTGATTGCCCGCGAGCGTCATGGCGATTTCCTTGGGGGCACGGTGCAGGTGATTCCCCATGTGACCGATGCCATCAAGGATAAGTTGCGCTCCATTGCCGACGAGACCGGCGCCGACGTGGTGATTTCCGAGATTGGTGGCACCATTGGCGACATAGAGGGGCTCCCGTTCATCGAGGCGGCGCGCCAGTTCAAGAAGGAGCAGCCGGCCGGCAGCGTGCTGTTCGTGCATGTGACCCTGGTGCCCTACATTGCCGCCGCCCACGAGGTGAAGACCAAGCCCACCCAGCATTCGGTGAAGGAGCTGCGCAGCTTGGGCGTGCAGCCGGACTTCATCATCTGCCGCTCCGACCACGAGATCACCGACGGAGTGCGCCGCAAGATCGCCTCGTTTTGCGATGTGGACTTCGACGATGTGCTGGCCTGCGAGGATTGCCCTTCCATCTACCAAGTGCCGTTGGGCCTTTACGAGCAGGGGTTCGATGTTTCGGCTCTGGCGAAGCTGGGGCTGCCGCCGCGCAAGATCGACCTGGGGCCGTTGCGGGGATTCTTGGAGGCGGCAGAAAACGTGGAGGGCGCGGTGAATATTGCGGTGGTGGGAAAGTACGTCTCGCTTCCGGACGCGTACCTTTCGGTGATTGAGGCGCTCCATCATGCGGGTGCCGCGAACCGCGTGGCGGTGAACGTGCGCTTGGTGGACGGCGAGGCGCTTTCCGATGCGAACGCCGCCGAGGTGCTGCGAGGTGCTGACGGCGTGCTGGTGCCCGGTGGATTCGGCGTGCGCGCGTTCGAGGGCAAGATTGCCGCTGCCCGCTTCGCACGGGAGAACAACGTGCCGTACCTGGGCATTTGCTTGGGGCTGCAGGCGGCGGTCTGCGAGTTCGCCCGCAATGTGGCAGGTCTTGAGGGGGCTACCTCGGCTGAGTTTGACGAGGGAAGTGCCCCCAAGGTGATCGACCTTATGCCCGACCAAGAGGGGGTGGTGGACAAGGGCGGCACGATGCGGCTGGGAGCCTATCCCTGCGTGCTGGCGGAGGGTTCGCGCGCGCAGGCGGCCTACGGCGCGCCCCTTGTGTCCGAGCGCCACCGACACCGCTTCGAGGTGAGCAACGCCTACCGCGATCAGCTGACGGAAGCCGGCCTGGTGATTTCCGGCACCTCCCCGGACGGCCGCCTCGTGGAAATGGTCGAGCTGCCCGACCACCCCTGGTTCGTGGCCACCCAAGCCCATCCGGAATTCAAAAGCCGCCCCACCAACCCCCACCCCCTCTTCCGCAACTTCATCGCCGCCGCAAAATGAGACAAAGGGACACTCCTAATGTCTCATTGAGCTGATTGCCCGAAGAGAGATCGTGCGATAATGCAGAGATATCGCTTGTCTCTATAAGGGGGCATCATGAGGGTTGCCAGGCAGTGCCAAGAGTCCGATTACTTCCATATCACAATGAGGGGAATAGGCCGTCGCGTCTTATTCGAGGACGATGCTGACAAGAGGCGTTTTCTCTTGATCCTGAAGAGCAAGCTCTTGGACTCCGAAGTGTCTACCGTTTCTTGGTGTCTGATGAGCAATCACATCCATGTGCTCTGTGTGGGGTCGGTGAAAGAACTTTCGAGGCTCATGCAGCGAGTGGGAACCAGTTTTGCGCAATATTACAATGGTCGACATGGCCATGTGGGAAGCGTCTTTCAAAACAGGTATTCTTGCACGCCTATTGAGAGCGATAGCCACCTTCTTCTGGCGATCAGGTACATTCACTACAATCCGGTCGAGTCGGGGGAGTGTAGGCTGGAGGAGTATCCTTGGAGTAGCTATCTCGAACTCTCGGGATCGGAAGCGTTTTTGGAGGGTAGAGGTATATGCGACAAGAGCCTTGTTTATGGATTCTTTGATGGCGTCGAAGGTTTTTTGCGCTTCCATGGCGATCTGGGGGACGAAATTAGTCTGTGCGAGATGACGGCACCTAGGAATCGGATGGACGATCATCGTGCGCGAGAGGTTGCCATGGGCTTAATCGGAGAGAACTTTTCAGATTTACTGTCATCGCTCCCCAAACCTCATCGGAATGCAAAACTGAGGGCTTTGAAGCATGCTGGGTTGTCGGTGAGGCAAATTGAACGTTTGACAGGGATTGGCCGCAATATTATCGACCGTGCGTAATGCGCTCTTTCTCGTGTATCTGGAGGCGGTCGTCCGCGCCATATCGTTTAGGGTATGAGACAAAGGGACACTCCTAATGTCTCATTCTCCCGGCAGATCCAAGACCGAACGGCCTTCGGCGAAATGAGACATTAGGAGTGTCCCTTTGTCTCATTTTGGGTTCTTGTGCCCCAGTAGATGCATAGAGCGTAGGTAGCTAGCAGGGTGACCATAAGGGCGATTGCGAACAGGGAAGCAAGATTCATTACCTGATTGACCAGGAGGATCTGGAGGAGCAGGGTGAATGCTGCGATTTCGACTTCTGTGGCAACCACGGCGCAGATGGAGACACGGTACCAGCGGGGCGCCGTCTCGGGAGTCAGTTTGTCGAGTGAGTTCCAGTATTGCGGGTCGACAAAGTGAACGAGGAAACTCATGAGGCCACAAGTGAAGATGATCACCACGGGAAGCAGCAGGTAGGTTGCGGGGGAGCCCCAAGAATCCGGCTGACCCTTAAGGTCGAAATGAATCGGCACCGTTTCGGGAAGGTCGAGTAAGGAAACCGCGGTGTACATGAGAGAGGCGGTCGTGACAATCCACGCGACCAGTTCAATGCGCCTGAGCGCTGGTGTGAAGTATGGCGCGGATAGGCTTTTGAGCATGCCCCCTCCCTTCACGCTTATCATAGCATGAGAGGTGGTCTGTTGGTGACGTTTTTCCTGATGGGAGAGGTAGTAGATTCGCCTAGAACCGCTTCTTGGCGCGGGGGTGGGCCATGAGGTATTCTGTGCGCAGGTGCTCGCGGTCGAGGTGGGTGTAGATTTGGGTGGTGGAGATGTCCGAGTGCCCTAAGATCTCTTGGATAAGGCGCAGGTCGGCACCGCCCTGCAACAGGTGCGTGGCGCAGCAGTGGCGCAGCGTGTGGGGATGCAGCCCCTCAAGCCCCACCATGAGCCCGGCCTCTTCCACGATATGGTGAACCGACTGCCGCGAAAGCCGCCCCCCGCGACGGTTCAGGAACACGGCCGGTGCCTGCGCGCGACGAGAACTGCGCAGCTGCGGGCGACCTTCGGCCAGATAGGCATCGAGCGCCCGTTGCGCGCTGCCGGAAAGCGGGGCGAAGCGTTCTTTGTCCCCTTTGCCCCGCACGCGGCAGAACCCTTCCGTCGGGAACAGGTCGTCTAGGTTCAGGTCGCACGCCTCGCTCGCCCGCAAACCGGCGCCGTAGAGGGTCTCCAACAGCGCGCGATCCCGCAGGCCCGCCGCGTCGGTGCGGTCGGAGGCGTCCAGCATCCGCCCCACCTGCTCGATGGTCAGCACGTCCGGCAGCTGGGCCGGCAGCTTCGGCAGCGCCACCGTCGAGGCGACGTTGCCCTTCCCGTACCCTTCGAGCGTGCAATAGCGAGAGAGGCTCTTCAGCGCCGAAAGGCGCCGCTTCACCGTCGAGGATGCATAGCCCTCACTAAAAAGCGCCTCCCGAAAGCGCTCCGCCAGGGCGCGGTCGACATCGCGCCACTCGTCCACGCCCTCCGCTGCCGCGAACGCCGCGAATGCGCCCAGGTCGCGACCGTAGGCCTCGATGGTGTTGGCGCTCGACCCCCGCTCGATGCGCAGGTAGTCCAGGAATTCCCGTATGTACTCCTCAATTTCGGTCATGGAGCCATTGTACCCGAGGACGCGCAGCCCCGGGCTCCGTGCCCCGCGACCCTAGACGGGCGCTTGCCCCAAGCGGGAAGGGCCGGCCAGCAGCATCTTCGCGCACTGGTGCACCGTGATAAGGTAGTAGGTGAAAACAAGGGCGAGCGTTATCCCGATGACCGCCGCCACAATCACGAAATAGTGGGCACTGCCCAGCATAAAGGCAACGAACCCCACCAGTGCGAGCCCAAACACATCGTGGACCAGGGAAAACGCCAGGGGCATGGCGAAGTACGCCCCCGTCTGGCGCCGCACGGCTGAGCGCATCATTTCGGTGGAGCATCCCAGTTGCTTCAGGGTGTCGAATCGCCGCAGGCTGTCGGCGGCATCGGAGAGCTGCTGCAGCGCCAGCACGGCGGCCGCGGCCACCAAAAACGTCATGCCGTAGAAGATGCCCACATAGCCGATAGTGGCGAACGCCTCGTAGGAATCGAGGAAATCCGCAGTGCGCATCCCCACGCTGAACGCCAGCCCCGCCACCATCATGCACACGCCGCAGGCAAGCAGGACGCAGGTGCAGGCCATCGCGTTCGCGCTGCTGCTCACCCGGCTCTCCACTTGGCGAATGGCGAAGAACCTCAAGCCCCGCCAATAGCTGTCCGGGTGCTTTCGGGCCCGGTTCGGCCACGTGAGGGCGCGCCAGCGAAACACCATGGCCGTCCCCAGCACCGCGATGACCCCAAGGGGCAAGATCCACACGATGAACTGCACCGGTTGGAAAATGCAGACGGCCCACACCAGTCCGCAGAGCAAAAGCCCCAGGGCCAACTGGAGGCGCGGGGCGAAAAACCCGCTTCGCCGCGGCGCATCCGGCGACCTGTCGGCGCTCATCAGCTGTCCGAGCGTTCGCTTGCGCACGTCCCGCATCCCGGCAGCGGTGGCCAGCGCCATGATGATCGCGAAGCAAATGGCCGTCCATCTCGCTGCATCAGGGGAAAACACGAAGACGCAGCTCCAGGGAATTTGGAAGACGAAGGAGGCCACGGCGCCGAACAGCGGCGAGAGCGCCGCGCCGACGATAATGCCCGTCGCCAGCGCCACCGCCCCCACCGCGCAGCCTTCGTAGGCCAGAATACGGGAGATGCGCCGAGGGTCCATGCCCATCAGTCCGTAGAGGCCGAACTCCCGAGAACGGCGGCGCAGGATGAAGCGGTTCGCGTAGCCGATGAGGAACGCGAACACAACCACCGAGAACACGGAGAACGCCTCCATCACCCCCGACGAGGACTCCCAGATGCTCCGCTGTTTTTCTGTAAGGTCCATCGAGAGCAGGTAATCGCCGGAAGTGGTGAAGGCGTAGAGCAGGCATCCCGCGAACGCCAGCGTGGCGAAGTAAACGGAATAGTCGCGCAAAGAGCGGCGCACGTTTCTCAGGGCAAGCTTCAGGTACATGGGAATCCTTTCTGGGACTCCGTTCATTGTAGAAACACCGGGCCGGCCTTCGCCATAACTTTGCCTTACCCCACCCTAACAATAATGTAAGGGTGAGACAAAGGGACACTCCTAATGTCTCATTTCGCCGAAGGCCGTTCGGTCTTGGATCTGCCGAGAAAATGAGACATTAGGAGTGTCCCTTTGTCTCATTTGTCTCATGCCGTTCGCCGGGGAAATGGGTGGGGTGGGGGAGTGTGGGGGAAGGCGGGTGTTTTTCGCCGCTCTTTAACCGACTTTTCACCGATAACTTTATATGGTGTTGCATGTGCCGGCACAGGCACAACATCTAGTTTCCGTTTTGAAAAAACGAACATCTCACCTGGGGTTTTAGAACAAAATTGGAGTGGGGAAGCAGTGGGTAACGAGGGGGTAAAGGGGGGAAATTGTGTTGCGTTGTGGGGGATTGTGGGGTAGTATGCATTTCACGAATTCGGAGAAAGGCCAAAAGGAAACCCCGTGGAGGAAACCCAAGCCACACCACTTGAAGAGGAGCGGGCAAAAGAGCCCGTGAATCTGTATGGGGAATATCCCTACAAGATGGATGGCAAGGGCCGCGTGGCTCTCCCCGCAGCGTTTCGCCGAGTTCTAAGCAAGGATCTCTTGGTCCTCGTTGACCCGAACGGGAAAGACTGCGTGCTGGTGTTCCAGAAGCTGGACTACGACAAATGGGCGGACAGCCTGTTTGAGCGCCGCTTCAAGGAGTACGACCCCACCAACAAGCAGCACATCGCTTTGCGCCGTGCCCTGCGTGCGGCGGCGAAGGATGCCGAAGTGGACGCTTCCGGTCGCATCATGGTTCCCGCAGAAATGCGCGGCGCGTGCGACATCGAGAAGGATGTCGTCCTGGTGGGCAACGGCGATCATTACGAGATCTGGGACGCAAAGCGCTACCAGCAGGCGTCTGAAGAGGTTGACCTCAGCATCTTCTTCTCCTAATGGCAGGCGTGAGCGAAGTGACAAGCGAATACCAGCATATCCCTGTTCTGCTGACCGAGTGCCTGGAACAACTCGAACTCAAAACGCACCCCACGTTCCTCGATTGCACTCTTGGTTTTGCAGGACACTCTTACGAAGCGGCGAAGGAGCTGGGCTCCTCGGGCCTGCTGATCGGAATCGACCAGGACGAAGTGGCGCTTGCCAGTGCCACCGAGAAGCTGGAGCGCATTCCGGCAGACGAGCGCCCGGCCCTCGCGCTGCTTCGAGGCAATTTCGGCGATTTGGACGAGCTTCTGCTGGAAGCGGAAGTGCCCGGCGTGGACGCAATCCTGTTTGACCTGGGCGTATCGTCTGTGCAAATCGACACCATTGAGAGAGGATTCTCCTTCAAGGAGAATGCTCCGCTGGACATGCGGATGGATCCGGGGAAACAAACCCTAACCGCAGCAGAGATCCTTAACACCTACAACGCAGCAGATCTCACTCGGATCATCCGCGACAACTCGGACGAGAAATGGGCCTCCCGCATCGCGCAGTTCATCGTGAAGGCGCGCGAGGCAGAGCCGTTCTCTATGAGCGACCAGCTGGTGGAGGTGATAAAAGCGGCAATCCCCTCATCGGCCCGCCGGGCCGGAGGACATCCCGCAAAGCGCACGTTCCAAGCCCTGCGCATAGAGGTCAACTCGGAGCTTACCGTTTTGCGTCGCGGTCTCGACGCGGCGGTTCGCTGGCTGAATCCGCAGGGGCGCATCGCGGTCATCAGTTATCACTCACTGGAAGACCGTATCGTGAAAGAGACCTTCGCCTCGTTTGCCAATCGTTGCACCTGCCCGCCGGATCTGCCGGTGTGCGTGTGCGGGAAAGAGCCTGTGCTGGATATCGTGAATCGCAAGCCCATCGTGCCCACGGCGGAAGAGGTGGCCTCGAACCCCCGGGCGCGCTCGGCGAAGCTGCGCGTGGCCCAAAAGCGCGGCTGAGCTTCCATGCAACAGGGCCGTATAGGAACAAGCACGATCAACTCTCCGGAATCGGGGCGTTGATCTTTTCTTCGATAGGGAGGTGGCACCATGAGCGCCCAGCCAGCATATTCGCGTCCGCGCTATAGCAGCGCTCCGGTCGTTTCTCCCTCTATTACCGTTGTCCGCGGCAAGGGCAAGTCCACCGACCCCAAGGCGCTTCCGGCGCCGGTTGTGTCGATGGCCATTGCGGCAGCGGTGGTGTTCGTGCTGCTCGCCCTGGTGGGCTTCGGCCGCGTCACCTTGACCTCTGCCAGTGCCAGTGCGGCAATCCAGGCAAAGAACCTCGATTCGCAGATCTACGAGGCGCGCACTTCGGGCGCCGATCTTGAGGTGCTCCAAAGCTCGCTTTCCAATCCTTCCCGCATCCGCATCAAGGCTACCGCCTTAGGGATGGTGGAGCCGGAAGTGGTCACCAGCATTAATCTTGCGGGCGACATCGTGGCCGTCGACGAGCAGGGCGCGCTTTCCCTTTACGGAAGCACTCAAGCGCTGCTGGCCCTGTAGGTAGTGCGCATGACGGGGCACGGGGGAAACAAACGGCCTTCGCGCTCCTCCCGCAGCGGGAGGAGTTCTGCGCGTTCGTTCGCATCGCAGCGGCCGCCGCGCCGCGCCGCCTTCGACATCGGTGCCCGCGTTACTGCCGTACTGTTCATATTCGTGGCAATGTCTGTCCTGTTCACGGGGAAGATTCTCTTCTTGCAGGTGGTGGACGATGACCGCTACATTGCTCGGGCCGAGGTGTCGCGCGAGCGCAAATACCCGGTTCCCGCCAAGCGCGGCACCATCTATGACCGCAATGGCATCGTGCTCGCCACTTCCACCGAGACGCGCAACATTTACGCCGACCCTCGCTATGTGGAAGACCTGGAAGCGGTGTGCGCCAAGCTGGCGCAGCATCTGGGCGGTTCGGTGGACGACTACCGCAAGCTCATCCAAAACCCCTCTTCCGAATCCTTCGTGTACCTGAAGCGCCAGGTGGACATGGATGTGGTAGAGGCCCTGAAAGAGGATCTGTCCGCCATGAAGCTGACTGGCGTCTATTACGAGAAGAGCTACCGCCGCGATTACCCCAATGGCGAGATTGCCGGCCAGGTGGTTGGAGTGTGCGACGTGGACGGCAATGGCCTCACCGGTCTGGAGCTGCAATATGACGAGCAGCTGAGCGGCCAAGACGGCTTTTACTGGGGCGAAGTGGGCAAGCGCGGAAACCCCATTCCCGACGGCACCATCGAGGAGACGGCGGCGGTCGACGGCGCGGACATCATGGTGTCGCTGGACGTGCGCATGCAGGCGGCGGTGGAGTCGGCGCTGGCGGAAGGCTGCGAGAATCTGGATACCAAGGACGGCAGCGCCGTGCTCATGGACGCCTCCACCGGCGAGATTTACGCCATCTGCTCGCTGCCCTACATGGACCCCAACGACCTGGCCCATGCGGACAAAGAATCCCCCACCATCAAGGCCATCACACAGGCCTACGAGCCCGGCTCGGTGTTTAAGACGGTGGCGGCTCTGACCCTTTTGGAGAACGGCGCTATGACGCCGGACAGCGAAATGTACTGCCCCGAGACCATCGAAGCGGACGAGTACACCGTGAAAGACTCCCATGACCGCCCCGCTACCACCATGACGCTGCGAGAGATTCTGAACCAGTCCTCCAACGTGGGCATTTCGCTTTCCGTGGACTCCATGGGATTCCGCCCGCTGTACAACAACATTCAGAAATACGGCCTGAACGAAACCACGGGCGTGGACTACCCGGGCGAGTCGAAGGGCTACATGGCGGAATTCAAGAACTGGAGCCGCATTGCCGGGTACAACATCACCTTCGGCCAGGGCATTTCCGTGACGCCACTGCAGCTGACGCGCTTCTATGCCATGATCGCCAACGACGGCGTGGCCACGACGCCGCATTTTCTGATGGAACTGCCTAAGACCCAGGAGCGGCCGGAATACGAGACCGAGACCATGGTGACCGACGAAGAGGCCCTCGCCGACATCAAGTCGATGCTGCGCACGGTCGTGACCGACGGCACCGGCAAGGTAGCTGCCATCGATGGCTTCGATGTGTGCGGCAAGACCTCCACCGCCGAGATTGCCGACCCGGAGAAGGGCGGCTACAAAAAGGAAGTTTACAACCTGGCCTACGTGGGCTTCATCGACAACTCCACCAGCAACCTTGTGTGCTTTGTGGGCGCCAACAACGTTTACGGCATGCGTCAAACGGGAGAAATATTTAAGGATATAATGACCACTGCTATCGATCAGTACAGCATTACCCCGGAATAAGGACGGTCACGCAATGGCGAAAACATGCGCAGAGCTGATGGCAGGGTTGGATTGCACCATATTGGGCAACCCGCGGGAAACCGTGGAGGGCCTGGCATATCGCAGCGACAAAGTGACGCCGGGAGATGCCTTCTTCTGCATTGTCGGGTTGGCGGTGGACGGCCATTCGTTTGCCCAGGACGCTATCGACCGCGGCGCGAAAGTGCTGGTGGTGGAGCGCAAGGTGTATTTGGCGGACGCGACGGACGTGACCGAGATCGTGGTCTCGGACACGCGCAAGGCTATGGCCCAAGCGGCGGCGAATTTCTACGATCACCCTTCGCGCGCCTTCCAGCTGGTGGGCGTGACCGGCACCAACGGCAAGACTACCACCACGTACTTGGTGGAGCACATCGCCCGCGTGGCGGGGCGTCGTACCGGCGTCATCGGCACGGTGGGCAACTCCATTGGCGACGCTCACGAGAAGAGCGAGCACACCACGCCCGAGTCGCCGGACTTGGCGAAGCTGCTCGCGCGCATGCGCGATGCGCGCTGCGACGTGGTGGCCATGGAGGTGAGCTCGCACGCGCTTGACTTGAAGCGCACCTGGGGCGTGGACTTCGCGGTGACTGCGTTCACCAATCTCACGCAGGATCATCTGGACTACCATCACACCTTCGAGGACTACTTCGAGGCGAAGGCGCTGCTGTTCTCAGGCGACTATCCCGCCAAGCGGGTGATTTCCATCAACGACAAGTGGGGGCGCGAGCTGTGGCGCCGCTGCTCGGAGCGCGGGGACGCGGTGATTACCACCGGCAACGACTCCTCGGCGCAGATTTACCCGGTGGAAGTTGAGCTGGGCCCCCGGTCAACCACGGTGGAACTTGATGTGCACGGCGAGCGCTTCCGGTTCAGCTATCCGCTGGTGGGACGTTTCAACGTGGAGAACGTCATGACCGCGTTCGGCGTGGGCCTGTCGCTTGGGCTGGAGCCCGAGGCCATTGTGGCGGCGCTTGCAGACGTGCCCGCCCCTCCGGGGCGCCTTGAGCGGGTGCGGGCGCAGGCGGACGGCGGTGTTTCCGTGTTTGTCGACTACGCCCATACTCCGGATGCGCTCGAGAAGGCCATTGCCTCGGTGCAGGCGCTCTCGGATGGCCGCACCATCGTGGTGTTCGGCTGCGGCGGCGACCGCGACGCCGGCAAGCGCTCCATCATGGGCCGCACGGCGCTCTCGGCGGACTTCGCCGTGGTCACCTCGGATAATCCGCGCTCGGAGGACCCGCTGGCCATCATCGACGATATTGTTTCCGGAATGGAAGAGGGTCGCGACCGCTTCACGGTTCAGCCGGACCGCCGCGCTGCCATTGCGGAGGCCATCCGCATCGCGCGTCCCGGCGACTGCATCCTGGTGGCAGGCAAGGGCCACGAGGACTACCAGCTAGTAGGGGGCGAGGTGCTCTCCTTCGACGACCGAAAGGTGGCCGCCGAAGAGTTGGAGGCGGCGTTTCTATCTAGCGATGGGGGCGAATAGCCGGTGCGCCTGAACGCGAAACAAGTTTGCACGTATACGGGGGGAACCATGGTGGTGCCCCCTCTTGCTTCAAAGGAACTGCTCTGCGGGGTCACGTGGGATTCCCGCGAAGTGACGCCGGGATGCCTGTTTGTGGCCCTGATGGGGGAAAAGACCAACGGCCATCGGTTTGTGTCCGCCGTCATTTCGGCTGGAGCGGGCGCCGTATTGGTGATGGAACCATTGCCGGCGGCCGACCTGATGTTGGCCCGTGAAATGGGTGCTGCAGTCATCGAAGTGCCGGACACTGCTTCGGCGCTGACCGATCTTGCCCGCGAATGGCGCGGCCACCTGAAGGGGAAGGTTGTGGCCATCACCGGTTCCACCGGCAAAACCACGACGAAGAACCTGGTGCGCGACGTGTGCGCTGCCGGCAAGAGCGTGGTGGCCACCAAGGCGAACCAAAATAACGAGTTGGGCGTGCCGCGTACCCTGCTTGCGGCCGATGCCGACACCCAAGTCGTGGTGGTGGAAATGGGCATGCGCGGCTTGGGGCAGATCAGCGCGCTCTGCGATTTCGTGCGGCCGGACTGGGGCCTGGTGACCAATGCCGGCGAGAGCCACATCGAGCTTCTGGGCAGCCGTGAGAACATCGCCCGCGCCAAAGCGGAGCTGTTCGCCGCGCTGCCAGACGGCACCGGCGTCGCCTTCGTGAACAGCCAGGACGACTACGCCGCCTTTATGGCGGAAACCGCAGCGCTCGCGCGACGCCATGTGGAAGAGGTGTTCTTCAACGGAGAGGGCCTAGGTACCCTTGAGCCGGGCGCGACCCCGGCGGCGGCCGTGTGGGCGGAAGATGCGGCCCTCGACGAAGAGGGGCACCCGGTGTTCACCCTGTGCGCCCGCGGCTTCGAGGGGCTGCCCCGTTGCGATGAGGTGTTTCGCGTTCCGGTTGCTATGGCGCTGCGCGGTTTTCACAACGTGTGCAACGGTTGCGCTGCGGCTGCGGTGGGGCTGCGGTTGGGGCTTAGCCTGGAGGTTATCGCAGAAGCGCTGGCGTCCTCGCTTCCCGAAAGCGGCCGCCAAGAGGTGCTCAAGACCCGCGAGGGTACCGTGGTGGTGAACGACGCCTATAATGCGAACCCGGATTCCATGCGAGCGGCGCTGCGCACATTCACCGCCATGGAGGTGCCCGGCCGTCACATTGCCGTGCTGGGGGACATGGGCGAGCTGGGCGATTTCGCTGAAACCTGTCATCGCGGCGTGGGCCGCGCGGCTGTGGAGTGCGACCGGCTCATTTGCGTGGGCGAGCTGGCCCGGTTCATCGCCGAGGGCGCGCGCGAGGCGGGCATGGCCGCCGACCAGGTGATCGCCGTCGATACGGTGGGCCAGGCGCTGGCGGTTTTGGAAGATGACATTTCGGGCGAAGACGCCCTTTTGGTGAAGGCCTCTCATTTCATGGGGCTTGGAAGAATAGCCGACGGATTGGTGAACTAAAGATGCTGGGACAATACGCCGCTTACCCGACGTTTATCGTGTTCGTTGCTGTTGTGGTGACCATGGTGCTGACGATGGTCCTCATGCCGGCCTTCATTCGCTTCCTGCGCCGCAGCGCAATTGGCCAGCAGGTGCGCGACGACGGGCCGGAAACCCACCTGGTGAAGCAGGGCACGCCTACGATGGGCGGCGTTGTGATGCTGGTGGCGGTGATTGCCTGCACGCTTCTGGTGGGCGTTCCCACGCCGGAGATGTTCCTGCTTTTGGGCGCAACGGTGGCGGCTGGCCTTCTGGGCCTGGTGGACGACGCCTCGAAGGTGATGCATGAGCGCTCTTTGGGGCTCACTCCTTCCGCCAAGCTGCTCGGGCAATTCGCCATCGCAACTATCTTCGTTCTGGTGGCAGTGAATGTCATTGGCATCGCCCCCACGGTGACTATCCCCTTTGTGTACACGTTTGACCTGGGTATTCTGACTACCGTCATCCCGGTGGCCGGCGGCATCGCCATCCCGTGGCTCTACGTGCTCTTCGTGAATATCCTCATGGTGGGCATGTGCAACGCCGTGAACTTGACCGACGGCCTGGACGGCCTGGCGGCGGGCACTGTGATGGTGGTCATGATTGCCATGGCCGGCATCGCCTTCCGCTCCGGCGTGCTGGAGCCGGCGGTGTTCTCCGCGGCGCTAGCCGGCGCCTGCGTCGGTTTTCTGTGGTTCAATTCCTACCCGGCCGACATCTTCATGGGCGACACCGGATCGCTTGCGCTCGGCATGGCGTTCGGCGGCCTGGCGGTGCTCACGAAAACAGAAGTGCTGTCGCTCGTGATCGGCGGCCTATTCGTGGCCGAAGCACTCTCGGTGATGATCCAGGTGTTCTACTTCAAGCGCACCCACAAGCGCATCTTCCTCATGGCGCCGCTGCACCATCACTTCGAGAAGAAGGGCTGGAGCGAAACGAAGGTCGTGGTGCGCTTTTGGATTGTGTCCGGCATGCTGGCGGCCGTGGGCTTCGCCTTGTACTTCGCCTCCTCTCTGTAGCGAATGCCGGCGCGCTCGCGCGACCAAATTGATTGACGAACTTTGCGACGGAAAGCCGAATGCTTTATGGGAATTGAAATGCTCGAAGACAAGAAACTCGCCCCGGCCCAGTTGGGCCGTGTTCTTGTTTTGGGACTGGGAAAGAGCGGGCAAGCGGTGGCCGAATACCTTCTGCCGCTGGTGGGAGGCCGCGTCGAAGCGCTGTGCGTGTACGGCGGAACGGCGACGGAAGCGACGCTGGCCTGGGCCGATGCGGTGCGCCCCCAAGGAGCGGCCGTCGTGTTCGACAGCGAAGAGGTGGCGGGGGAGTACGATCTGTGCATCGCGAGCCCCGGCATTTCCCAGTTCGGCGCTTTCTATCAGAGCGCGCTGCAGGCCTCTGCAGAAGTGATCAGCGAAGTGGAGTTCGCCTGGCGCGAGAGCGCGGCGGATTCTGTGTGGGTGGCGGTGACCGGCACCAATGGCAAGACCACTACTACCGCGCTTGTGGCCCACATCCTGCAGGAGGCGGGGTTGGCCGCCTGCGCCGTGGGCAACATTGGCGACACCTGCATCCAGGCGGTGGCTGCGAGGAAGTGGACCCACTATGTGGCGGAAACATCTTCCTACCAGCTGGCCTCTACGGTCGATTTCGCTCCCCAAGCTGCCATCGTGCTCAACATTACCCCCGATCATCTGGCCTGGCATCGCAGTCACGAGGCCTACGGCCAGGCGAAGTGGAAGGTGCTGGCGAACCTGAGCCGTGTCCCCGGCGCCGTGGCGGTCATTGGCGCGGTGAACGACGAGACGCGGGCGAAGGTGCGCGAGCTTAAGGCCGTGCCCGCCGCTGAGCGCGGGTTTGCCTACGTGCCCATCGGGGCAAAGGGCGGCCTCGATAAGGATATGCGGCAGGTGTGCGGCGCGGAGAACGCCGCCTTCATCGACGGCGAGGGGCGCTTGACCGTGGCCCTCGGCGGCCGGGTGCACTCTCTGCTCCCGCAGGTGGATCTGCTGCTGGAAGGGGCCCACAATCGTGAGAACGCCCTGGCGGCGGCTGCAGCGGCGCTGGCGATAGGGGTGGACCCGTCTGTGGTGTCGGCCGCGCTTGCAAGCTTCCAGGCGCTTGCCCATCGCATCGAGCCGGCGGGCGAGGTTGCCGGCGTGGCCTGCTTCAACGACTCCAAGGCCACGAACGTGGACGCCACCCTGGCGGCCATCGGGGCCTTTGATCCTCGTCGTCCCATTTTCCTTTTGGGTGGCCGCGACAAAGGCACCGATCTGACGCCCCTTGTGGAGGCGTGCAACGCCCATGCCAAGGCGGTCGTGTGCTTCGGCGAAGCGCGGGAGCGTTTCCTGGAGGCGTTTGCTGCCGGTGCAGCCCCCGGCCTTCAAGTGCTCGAGGCGCCAGGGATGGAAGCGGCGCTCGACGCCGGGCTTGCGGCGGCGCAACCGGGAGACGTGCTGGTGCTCTCGCCCGCCTGCGCCTCCTTCGACGAATTCTCCTGCTTCGAGGAGCGCGGCGACGTGTTCAAGCAGCTGGTGGCCGAGCGCGCCGCAAAGGCGGAGTAGCCCGTGGCGCAGCGTTCCCAAAACCCCTCCATCGTCCAGGGCCCGCGCATCCTGCTTTTGGTGTGCGTGCTGGGCCTTGTGCTCTTTGGCCTGGTCATGGTGTACTCGGCGGCGTCCATCGACGCCGTGTCCTCCGGCCGCAGTATGTTCCGCGATGTGGCGATGCAGGCGCTCTACGCCGTTGTGGGCATTGCCGCCGGCGTGGTGATTTGGAAGGCGATGCCCTATCACATCTGGGCCTCGCGGTTCGTGTGGATTATCTGGGGCGTATCGGTCGCGCTGCTGGTGGCCACGTCGGTTTTCGGAACCGAACTCAACGGCGCGAAGCGCTGGCTCTATTTGACCAAATCTGTGGGCCTACAGCCCTCCGAGTTCGCCAAAATCGGTCTGCTGCTGACGGCCATCTACATTTATTACATGTACAACTCCGGCGCCTTCGATCCGCGCGCCACCATCACCGCCTTCGTGCTGGCAGTGCTTGTGCCCATGATGTTTCTGTTCCTCACCCAGTCCGACCTGGGCACCACGGCGGTGCTCGCGGTGGCCATTGTGGCAGTGCTGTGGTTTGGCGGCGTTCGCGGGTGGGTGGTGGCCGCCCTTGTGGGCGGGCTTGTGGCCTTCGGCGTAGCTGCCGTGGTCTTCAGCGGCTACCGCTCCGACCGCCTGGTGTTTGTGGACCCCTTCAACGACGGCGAGGACGGTCTGGGCACCGGTTATCAGATGACCCGTTCCTACATCTCCATCGTCACCGGCGGCCTGTTCGGGCGCGGCTTGGGTTATTCCCATGAGAAGTACCAGTACCTGTTCGCCTCTGAATCGGACTTCATCTACTCCATCATCATCGAGGAGCTGGGGCTTGTAGGGGGCCTTGTGGTGGTGGCCCTGTTCCTGGGCCTTTTGCTGGCGGGCATGCGCATTGCCGAGAACGCCCCGGATGACCTGGGGGCCATGATCGCCGGCTCTGCCACGGTAATGCTGGTGGGCCAGGCGTTCCTGAACATGGGAAGCGCCATCGGCGCGCTGCCCACCACGGGCAAGCCGCTGCCCTTTATCTCTAGCGGCGGCTCTTCGGTCATCGCGTCGTTCATGCTGGTGGGGCTTATCCTGTCCGTTTCCCAGGGCACTCGCGTCACCACCGTCTACGAGCAGCGGCGCGACAATTTGCGGGTGGTGAAAAGCAACAAGGCTCCGGCGCGCAGCCGGGGGCGCAGATAGCGGAAAGGCGGTCCTGTCATGGTCATCGTGCTTTCGGGCGGCGGAACTGCCGGCCACATCAACCCGGCGCTCGCGCTGGCGGAGGAACTGCAACGCCGCGGCCACGAGGTGCTCTTCGCGGGCACGCCACACGGGGTGGAGGCGCGGCTGGTGAAGCAGGCGGGAATCCCGTTCACCGCGTTCGAGGCGAGCGGCTTCAACCGCCGCCACCCCACGACGCTCGTGACGGGGGTCAGCAAAATCGCGAAATCAACGGCGAAGGCGAAGAAGTGGTTCGCCGAGGTGCACCCGGACGTTGTAGTGGGTTTCGGCGGTTACGTCTCTATCCCCGTGGCGCGGGCGGCCGAGCAGCGGGGAATTCCCGTGGTACTGCACGAGCAGAACTCCCACATGGGCATGGCCAATGAGTTCCTTTCGAAAAAAGCCGCCGCCACCTGCCTTACCTACGATGCCTGCGCTGGTCAGGTGAAGGGGTCGGGCCGCGTGGTGGTGACCGGCAACCCCGTGCGCGGCAGCGTAGTGGAAGCAGATCGCGAGGCGGGTCGGCGCATGCTAGAGGTGCCTGACGACGCCCGCATGCTGCTAGTGTTCGGCGGAAGCCTGGGGGCCCGCTCCATCAACGACGCGGTCGTTGCCGCGAAGGAGGAGCTGCTTTCCCGCGACGACCTGTACATCGTGCACATTACCGGCCCGAAAGAGCTGGAACGGGTGGAAGCGGCCCTTGCCCTTTCCGAGGAAGAGCGGAAGCGCTGGAAGGTGCTGGGGTATCAGGATCGGATGGGGGAGACGTTGGCCGCCGCCGACTGCATCGTCTCGCGCGCGGGTGCTACCTCCCTTGCAGAGATCTCGGCGCTGGCCATTCCGGCGCTGCTGGTGCCGTTCCCCTATGCCACCGAGGATCATCAGACGAAGAATGCCCGCTCGTACGTGGAAGCGGGTTGCGCCGACTGGATTGCCGATGCGGAGCTGTCCTCGGACCTGTTCGCAGAAAAGCTGGCGCGGTTGATCGACGACGAGCAGCTGCGGCGCCAGATGCACGAGGCGGCGCTTCGCCAGCCGACGGTGAATGCGGCGCGCAGCTTGGCCGATGTTGTGGAGGAAGCCGCACGGGGCTAGCCGATCGAGTACAATAGCCAATTCGGTACGAATTTTAGAGGCGCACTGCGACGAGCGAAAAGGTGTGGCGTTTATGGAATCAAATGAGAAGGGCGCGCTCCACTTCATAGGGGTGGGCGGCGTAGGCATGAGCGGCATCGCGCGGGTGGCGAAGGACCAGGGGTATGAGGTAACCGGATCCGATCTGCGGGAAAGCCGCTACACCCAGCAGCTGGAAGAGGCGGGCGTGGGCGTGTTCATCGGGCAGAAGGCCCAGAACATTCCCACCAGCGACGCCACCATTGTGGTTTCTACCGCCATTCTGGACAACAATCCCGAGCTGCAAGAGGCGAAGCGCCGCGGCCTTCCCATCGTTCACCGGGCTCAGATGCTCGCGAAGCTGGGGGAGGGGCTCGATACCTTGGCGGTGGCGGGCACCCACGGCAAGACCACTACCTCTTCGATGCTCGCCCAGACGCTCGATGCGCTGGGGATGTCGCCCACGTTCTTGGTCGGCGGCATTGTGCGCAGCTGGGCCACCAATGCCCACAGCGGCTCCGGCCAGTACTACGTGGTGGAGGCCGACGAGAGCGACAAATCCTTCACCTACCTGTCCCCGGCGGCGGTGATCGTCACCAACATCGAGGCGGACCACCTGGACCACTACAGCGGTCTGGATGAGATCTACCGCAAGTTTCGCGAGTTCATTGCGTCCGTGCCCGACGAGGGGCCCGTGGTGGTGTGCGCCGATGACGAGGCGCTGGTGGAAACGGCCCGATCCACGGGCAAGAACGTGATCACCTACGGGTTTTCGCCTGAAAGCGATGCCCGCATCGAGCGCTACGAGCAGAAGGGGGTGGGCTCGCGCTTCTCGCTGCGACTCCCCAACGGACAACTGGTGGAGGGGAGCGTGAAGCAGAACCCCGGCCGCCACAACGTGGCCAATGCCGCTTCTGTGCTCACCCTTCTGTGGGCCCTCGGCGTGGACGTGGACGCCGCGGCCGCGAAGCTCGCGGAGTTCGCTGGGGTGCGCCGGCGGTTCGATTTGGTGGGAGAAGCGGCCGGCGTGACCGTTGTGGACGACTACGCCCATCACCCCACCGAGATTCGCGCTACCATCGAGGCGGCGAAGGCGCTGGACTTCAAGCGCGTTCACGTGCTGTTCCAGCCGCACCGCTATTCGCGCGCCCCCCTGTTCACCGAGGTGCTGAAAGACGAGTTCGGAGCGGCTTTCGATGCGGCGGATACCGTCACCTTCATGGACGTGTACCCCGCCGGCGAGGCCCCGGTGCCGGGCGTGAACGGCAAGACGTTCATGGACGTCATCACCGGCCACGGCTATGAGAACGCCCGCTACGTGCCCCGT
The DNA here is from genome assembly GCA_022791455.1 of Eggerthellaceae bacterium. Lineage (GTDB taxonomy): Bacteria > Actinomycetota > Coriobacteriia > Coriobacteriales > Eggerthellaceae > Parvibacter. The sequence continues at coordinate 214,406 of JAAVZC010000003.1, read as the reverse complement.
CGTATCGACGTGGTGCCGGCCATGCGCGAAGTGGCCCAGGCGGGGGATCTGGTCATCACCATGGGCGCGGGCGATGTGAACGCCATCGGCCCCCAGATCGTCGAAGAGCTGTCCCTCTAGGAGTTGTCTGTGGCCCGTCACGCTTCCCCTTTGCAATCCCTTCTGGTGGACGACCGTCTTGATGCGGACGTGTACCCCAACGAGCCCATGGCCCGTCATACCACGCTGCGCGTCGGCGGCCCCGCCCGCTTCTTCGTGCGGGTGGGTTCGGTGTCTGCCCTCTCCTCAATCGTGGCCCTGTGCGTGGGCGAGTCCATCCCCTGGACGGTGGTGGGGCGCGGCTCCAATTTGCTCGTGGCCGATGCGGGCTTCGACGGCGTGGTCATCAGCCTGGGGCGCGACTTCCGCGCCATCCAGGTGAACGAAGAGGACTGTTCCATCGTGGCCGGCGGCGGCGCGCTGCTCTCGGCTGTGGTGCAGGAGACCTTCCGCCGCAATTGGCAGGGGCTCGAGTTCGCCGTGGGAACGCCGGGCACCATCGGCGGCGCCGTGGCCATGAACGCCGGCACGCGCGATGAGTGGATGGGCTCGGCGGTGCGCTCCGTTACCGTCATGGACGGCGAGGGGCACTTGCAGAAGATTCCTGGCAGCGCCATTACCTGGGGATACCGCACGTCTTCGGTGCCCGGAGTGGTGGTGGAGTGCGAGCTGCAAGCGGCCCAGTGCGACCCTTTCTATATTCGCGGGAAGATGGAGGCGGCTCTGGCGAAACGTCAGCAGAGCCAGCCGCTTGGCCAGAAGTCCTGCGGTAGCGTGTTCAAGAACCCGGAAGGCGCAACGGCGGCGGCCCTCATCGAGGCCTGCGGCCTGAAGGGCGCCAGCCGCGGCGGCGCGCAAGTATCATCGATGCATGCCAATTTCATCGTCAATAACGGAGAGGCGACGGCCGAGGACATGGCCGGCCTCATGCAGGAGATTCAGCAGAAGGTGAGGGAGACCCATGGCATCCAGCTCGCGCCGGAAGTCCGCTTCCTCGGCTTCTAAGCCGGCGGCCCGCTCGGGCGCTGCCCGTCCGGCATCTGCCCGCAGCGGCGCGAAGCGGCCGGCTTCGAACCGCGCGGGGGCTACGGCACCTCGCGCGTCTTCGTCCCGTTCGACGGGCCGCGCGTCTTCGGCGCGCTCATCTTCTGTCCGCTCTTCCGCTGCGCGTTCCTCGTCGACGGCGCGCAAAAGCGCGCCCCAGGCCGGCCGCAGCGGCTCCTCTTCCCCCAACGTCTACCGTCCGCAGGTAACCTCCCGCTCCATTGGAGACATCCGCCAGAGCGATCGCCAGCGGCGCGCCCAAGAGCGGGCGCGGCGATCTATGACTCGCCTGGCTGCCGTGGTGGTAGGGGCCGTGGCGGTGCTGGCACTGGGGCTCATCTTGTTCTTCTCGCCCATTCTCCAGATTGACGATGTGCAGGTGAATGGCTCCACCCACCTCACCGATGCCGAAATCGAGGCGCTTGTAAACGTGCCGGCCGGCGCCACGCTGCTCAGCGTCGATGCCGGCAGCATCTCCCGTTCGCTGGAGCGGGACGCCTGGGTAGAGACCGCCACCGTGCGGCGGGTGTTCCCCCACACGCTTGCCATCGACATCACCGAGCGCGACATTGCCGCCGTGGTTGAGGTACTCACCTCCGATGCGAAGGCGGTTCAGCCCTGGGCCATCGCCTCGGACGGCGTGTGGCTCATGCCCATTCCGGAAAAGGACTCTGAGCTGGGAGCTTCCATCAGTCCGCAGATCTACGAGGACGCCGAATCGGTGCTCACCATCACTGGTGTGCCCTTCGGCCTTATGCCGGAAATCGGCTCTGTCTGCACCGACGAGAACGTGGAAAATGCCCTCTCCATCCTGAACGGCCTCACTACCGATTTGGCGGACGCCATTGTGAAGGTGCAGGCAACGGACGCGGAATCTACCCTGCTCACCTTGAGCAACGGCATTGAAATAGCCTTCGGCAAGGCGGAGGACATCCGCGAGAAGGAACGGGTGTGCCTGCAGATCATGGAGCAGAACCCCGACAAAGTGGCCTATATCAACGTGCGCGTCGTGAACAAGCCCACCTGGCGTGCCGTGTAAGCTGCGTTTTGTGTCGTCAAGACGCTAAATATTGCTCTTTTGAGTTGAATGAAGGGCTAGTTCTTGTAAAATGCATCCTCATGTGGGCAATGTCCGCGAGGGCATCTGCCAAGGAAGTACTATTTCGAAAAACGCAGCAGTAAAACGCAACAGGTGTGGAGGAAGAAATGCCAAACAACATGGGTGCGGATCATTTGGCGGTCATCAAGGTCGTCGGAGTCGGCGGAGGCGGCACCAATGCCGTGAACCGTATGGTAGAAGCCGGCGTGCGCGGCGTTGAGTTCATCGCCATCAATACCGATCGTCAAGCACTTCTTATGTCTGACGCCGACAAGACCATCCACATCGGCGAAGAGTTGACCCGCGGCCTGGGCGCCGGCGCCAACCCCGAGGTGGGCTGCCAGGCGGCCGAAGAGAGCCGCAACGAGATTCGCGAGGCCCTGGCCGAGGCGGACATGGTGTTTGTCACCGCCGGCGAGGGCGGCGGTACCGGCACGGGCGCTGCCCCTATCGTGGCCGAGATCGCCCGCGAGGAAATCGGCGCGCTGACGGTGGGCATCGTCACCAAGCCCTTCTCCTTCGAGGGCCGCGTGCGCCGCAACCAGGCGGATCAGGGCATCGATCTTCTGGCTCAGAAGGTTGACACCCTCATCATCATCCCGAACGATCGCCTGCTGGAGATCGTCGACAAGAAGACCTCTATGATCGACGCCTTCCGCATTGCCGACGACACCCTGCGCCAGGGCATCCAGGGCGTGACCGACCTCATCACCATCCCCGGCCTCATCAACTTGGACTTCGCCGATATCCGCTCGGTTATGAAGGACGCCGGCACCGCCATGATGGGCATCGGCATCTCCACCGGCGAGAACCGTGCCCTCGACGCTGCACAGCAGGCTACCAACTCCAACCTTCTGGAGTCTTCCATCCAGGGCGCCTCTCGCGTGCTGTTCTCCATTGCCGGCGGCCCCGACCTCACCCTGACCGAGGTATCCGAGGCGGCCCGCACGGTAGAGTCTTGCGCCGACGAGAACGCCAACATCATCTACGGCCAGATCATCGACGAGGGCATGAAGGACGCGGTGCGCATCACCGTCATCGCCACGGGCTTCAAGGCTAACAACAACGCCTCCCAGTCTTCCTTCGATTTCAGCCCCCGCAAGGACCTGTTCGCCTCTACGGCAGAGCCGGCCGCAGTTTCTACGGTGAGCACGTCCACTACTTCCAACTACAGCTCCACCACCACCGCCTCCACTTCTGCCCCTCGCTTCTCCGACGAGGACTACATCCCCGACTTCCTGAAGCGCCAGCGCTAAAGGAACGCGGTTCCCGGGGCACCATGAGTCTGCCATTGCCAACACTTCAGGCCCGCGATTGCGCGGGCCTGTCTTTTCTCACCGATGAGGCGCTCTTCGAAGCGACCGGCGTGCGCATGGGGTTCACGCGCCGTTTCGGCGGGGTGAGCGAGCCGCCTTATGACTCGCTGAATCTGGGCTCCCATGTGGAAGACGACCTGAACGCCGTGATGGAGAACCGTGCCCGTTTGTTGCAGGCGGCGGGTCTGGCAGGAACGCGGCTGGTGGTTCCCAACCAGGTGCACGGCGCGGAGGTGCTCTCGCTTTCGCCGGAAGGGAAGGCTGACGAGCTGGCCGCGCGGGCGGCGCAGGGTGCCGATGGCCTGGCGGTTTCCGCAACAGGCGTGACGGCGCTCCTTTGCTTCGCCGATTGCGTGCCGGTTGTGGTGGTCTCTCCCAGCGGCGCGTTCGCCGTGGCCCATGCCGGATGGCGCGGGGCCTTGGCGGGCATTCCCGCGAATGCGGTCGCAGCCCTGAGCGCCCTGGACGCGGCGGCGGGGCATGACCGAATTTCCCCATCTGATTACAACGGCTACATTGGCCCGCACATCATGGCACAATGCTATGAGTGCTCTCAGGAGCTGGTGGCGCAGTTTGCCGATCGCTTCGGCGATGCCTGCGCGTACGGGTCCGATCATCTGAACCTGCAAGCGGCCGTTACCGCGAGCTTGCGGGAGGCGGGCCTTGTTCCGGAGCGCATCGCAGCAGCGGGGGAGTGCACCGCCTGCTGTGCCGACAAGTACTTCTCCTACCGCGAGAGCGGCGGCCGATGCGGCCGTCATGGCGCTTTCGCCGGGCGAAAGGAATAGGCTATGGGAATTGAAGGGCGTTACCGGGCGGTGCGCGACGAGGTGGCCGAGGAGGCCCGCGCCTGCGGACGGCGTCCGGAAGAGGTGCAGTTGATCGCCGTCTCCAAGACGGTGGGGCTCGAAGGCGTGCAGGAGGCCATCGACGGCGGCTGCACGGTGTTCGGAGAGAACCGTCCCGACCAGATCATGGAGAAATTCGCCGCATTTCCGCAGGTGGAATGGCATTTCATCGGCAATATCCAGTCGCGTCGCATTAAGGACATCGTCCCTTGCGCCACTATGATTCATTCCCTCAACCACGAAGAGCACGCGGACAAGATCAGCCGCGTGGCCGAAGGGTTGGGCAAGGTTCAGGACGTGCTGGTGGAAGTGAACGTGTCCGGTGAAGAGTCGAAGAGCGGTGTGGCGCCTGAGGCGGCGCCGGAGTTCGTGGCCCATTGCTGCGCGCTTGACGGGCTTCGCGTGCGCGGCCTTATGACCATGGCCCCGCAGGGGGACAAGGCGGTGGCCGATGCGACGTTTCGCGGTCTGGCGCAGTTGGCGGCCGAGATTCGCGCGACGTTGGCGCCCCCCGACGCGCTCGTGTTCGACCAGTTGTCCATGGGCATGAGCGAAGACTGGCCGTGGGCAATTGCCGAAGGCGCTACGATGGTGCGCATTGGTCGTGCAATTTTCAGCGATAATTTCAATGAGTAGCTGCGGTGTGGTACCGTAGACACAATAGGCCTCTGAAGACAGGGTAAACGCAACAAGGAGGTTGGCCGAATGAGAGACGGACGAAGCATGCTTGGGGGAATCAAGGCCCGGCTGGGCTTTGGCGACGGACAAGCCGATTACGACGACGAGTACTACGGCGACGAGTACGACGAAGGTTACGACGACTACAGCGAGTACGACGATTACGCTTCCGCTGAAGACGACGGTTATCTCTCCTCCACGTCGCGTCCCACCACCCGCGTCTCCACGACGCCGCGTTTGGTCTCCTACGAGGACGTGCGCGCCAACACTACCGTGCCTCAAAGCCTGAACCGCGATCCGCTGCCCCCGCGTCATGTGACGAGCGCGGCGGATTCCCGTGTGACGCTGCGCGGAAGCGGTAGTGGCCGCACGATGGTCGACTCCACCCTGCCTCCCCAAATGACTCCCGAGGGCACCGCTGCCGAAGCTGCCGCCGCCTCGCGCCGCCGTGGCGCCGACAGCGGAGTGAACGCGCTGTTCTCCTCCACGACGCCGGATGCGGGCCGTCCCGCCGCCGATTCCGCCGGACGCAGCTCTTCCATCTTCGGCGCGCCGTCCTCTGGTCGCAAGATGATCGTCATCTCCCCGGTAAGCTATGCGGACGCCGAGGAAGTGGCGAAGGGGCTTAAAGTTGGCAACGCCGTGGTGCTGGTGCTGCGCAACACCGCTCCCGACCTGGCCAAGCGCGTGCTTGACTTCGCGTTCGGTGCCGCGGCCGCGCTGGACGCATCGGTAGACGTGGTTTCCGAGAAAGTGTTCGCGCTCACCCGCCTGCAAGACTTGACCGAGAGCGAGCGGGACAGCCTGCGCGCCCAAGGCCTGCTGTAGGCTTCAGGGCCCGATAAGGAGAAAGAATGCTCAGCTACCTTCTGATCCGCCTGGTGGATCTGTACTCGATGATCATTTTCGTCTACGTGCTGATGTCCTGGCTGCCGGTGAACAACGGCGGTCTTTTGACGGATATCTACAGCGTGTTGGGTAAGATTTGCGATCCTTACCTGAACCTGTTTAAAAAGCTCATTCCGCCGCTTGGAGGAATGGTGGACGTGACTCCTATCATCGCCCTGATTGTATTACAATTGATCGCACGTCTGATTGTCATCATTCTTTAGCCCCATCGGGCTGTTTGATGGAAAACCGGCAACGCTCACCGCGAAGGGAAAGAACATGAGCATTACTTCTAACGACATCCACAACCAGAGCTTCTCCATCGACCGCAAGGGCTACGATGTTGACGAGGTAGATGTATTCCTCGAGCACGTTGCCGATGAGATCGATCAGCTGAACGACACCATCGCTCGCCTGCAGAACCAGCTCTATGATGCTGAAGATGCCGCTGCTATGGCCGCCGCTCCGGTTGCCATGGAGACCACCGCCATCGCGGTGGAGGACACCTCGCACCTGGACATCCAGCTGGCCGATCAGGCTTCCCGCATCAACGATCTGGAGCGCCAGCTCAACGAGAAGCGCGCCGACGACAATGCCGTTGCCCAGGCGCTCATCATTGCCCAGCGTACTGCCGACGAGGTGATCATGAAGGCCAACGCGCAGGCCACCGAGACCATCGCCGACGCCCGCGAAGAGGCTCAGCGCATCATCGACCGTGCCAATGTGGATCGCCAGAACGTCATCGACTCCATCCGCCGCCTGCAGGACGACCGCGAGACCGCTCGCGACGCGTACGGCAGCATGCTGAAGGACATCATCACCGACGCTTCCCGCAAGCTTGCCTCCATCAGCGCTGACGGCCGCTCCGTTGAGCCGGTGGACTTCGCCCCTGTGGCTCCGGGCGTGACCAACGAGTTTGAGATCGACGAGTACGTTAACCCGGCTCCGCGCGCTGTTGCCTACACCACGCCGCAGAAGACCGATGCCGTGGTGGCGGCCGAGGCGGCCGTGGCTTCTCCCTACGAGAAGGACCTCTCCGGTTTCGGCGACGCCGACGACTCCTTCGAATTCGAGGACGTCGACTAAGCGAAGCTCCTGTTCAAGCAGCTTTTCAGCCCCCGGCGCACGCTGGGGGCTTTTTATTTTCGAAAAAAAGTTGTTGACAGAGCGGTGGCGAAGCCTTAATCTCTCTCGCGAATTGAATAGAAGATCCCGCCGCCGGGTGGGGTTCCGAAGCACTCGGAACATGCTTTCGTCGTTAGGCCACGAAGACGGAAGCCTGTTTCGGGTGCTTTTTCTATTCTCTGGGAAAAACAGGAAATCAAAGAGAGAGGAAGAAGATGATTTCAGAATTCCCGCTTCTGGTCTTTACGGTGCTGACCGGTGTCGCCGCAGGGGGCTATGCTATGGCGACCTTGTTCGGGATCATGACCAAGAAGGCAAACCGCAGTTGGTTGTTCTCGCTTGTGTGCGTGGTTTGCCTGGGGCTCGGCCTTTTGGGGGTGCTGTTCCATTTGGGGCATCCGGAGCGCTTCCTGAACGCCTTGGCCAACCCTACGGCCATGATCGCCCAAGAGGCCTATTGGTCCATTCCCTTTGGCATTGTGCTCTTGGCTGACACGGTGCTTTTGAAGCTGGGCAAGGGGAAGAGCTTGGCGCTGCCCGTTATCGGCTCGCTGCTCGCCTGCGGCCTCATGGTGGTTACCTCCATCGCCTATTTCACCAGCTACGGTGTCGTGGGCTGGGCCGAGCTGCCGACCATCTTCCTGTTCGCGGTGGGAGACTTAGGGCTGGGCGCCGCGTTGGCCCTGGCGGTGTTTCCCGAGGCGCGCCAGAAGGCGCCGGCGCTGCTGGCTGTGGTGCTCTACGTTGCCCTGTTCGTGACCGTCGCGGCCGAAGCGGTTGTGTTCGGCGGATACGGACTGAGCGCGGTGCCGTTCATGATTGCCGCCGCGTTCTCGCTGGTGGCTGCGGCCCTTCAGTGTGTCGGCGTCTTCCGCTCGGGCAACGACGCTGCGCTTGCCTGGGTTGTGTTTGCCCTCGTGGCTGTGGCAGTGATTGTCGCTCGCTACGGGTTCTACGCGGTGGCATAAGGCCAGTTCGTCATGGCTAGCTTGGAAGGGAAGCGAAAAGTGGCTTGGACGGTTTTGGTGCTGGCGGGCGTTTTGGAGGCGGTTTGGGCCATCTCCTTGGAGAAGTCCCAGGGGTTCACCCAATGGCTTCCCTCGGTCGTGTTCTTCGCGGCCCTGGCGCTCAGCATGTTTGGCCTTTCCTTCGCACTGCGCACCCTTCCTCTGGGTACGAGTTATGCGGTGTGGGTGGGCATCGGCGCCACGATTACGGTCATCTACGGAATGGTGGCGGGTGGCGAGTCGGTCAATTTCGTTCGCATCGCTTTGATCGCAGGGCTGATTATGTGCGTGATCGGCCTGAAGCTTGTGGATGGAGCGGGCGTTACCGCCTAAGAGCCGTCTGCTGAACGCACGCAAGAAACGTCTCTTTGCCTGAAAGAAAGGTGGCAAATATGGCAGAATTTTCAATCAAGGCTCCGCAGCTCGACCGTCGCAGTTTTGTGGCTTCTGGTTTGGCGGCTGCTGCCGTGCTGGGGACGGCGGGGTCTCTTTACGGTCGGGACAGCCGACTGGCCTTCGCCGAAGAAGCCGCGGCGGCGGAAAGCGAAGGGGAGTGGAAGACTATCGCCTGCTCCCATGGCTGTGGCACCCGCTGCATGAACAAGGTGCTGGTGAAAGACGGCGTGGTGGTGCGTCAGAAGACTGACGACACGCACGAGGATTCCATAGAGTACCCGCAGCAGCGCGGCTGCCTGCGCGGTCGGGCGCTCTATGAATCTCAGATGGGGGCGGACCGCCTGAAGTACCCCATGAAGCGCAAGAGCTGGACGCCGGAGGATCCCCACGGGGATCTGCGCGGCAAAGAAGGCTACGAGCGCATCAGCTGGGAAGAGGCCCTGGACATTGTGGCCGGTCAGCTGAAGAAGGCCTACACCGAGGTGGGACCGAAGGCGGTCTACACTCCCGGTTGTCTTTCCGGTGGCTACATTCGTCCGCTGCTGAACGCGTGCGGCGGCTACCTCGGGGTCTCCGACACCATTTCCTTCGGCACTCACACATTGCGGGTAAACCTGGGTCACAGCTCCACCACCGTGAGCGACCGCATGGATATGATCGAGAACGCCGAGAACATCATCATGCTGGGCAACAATCCCGGCTGGGGCTCCAACGGCAATCCCAGCTTCAACTTCCGCGAAGCGCGCGACCGCGGCGCCCAGTTCATCTTCATTGGCCCTTCCTACAACGTGTCGGCGAACATGCTGGACGCCAAGTGGATTCCCGTGAAGCCCGGCACCGATACCGCGCTGCTCATTGGCGTGGCCTACGAGATGCTGAAGCAGGACCAAGAGGCCGGCAACATTGTGGACTGGGATTTCCTGCACACCTATTGCGTGGGATTCGACGAACAGTCCATGCCGGAAGGGGCGAAGGAAACCGAAAATTTCCAGGGTTATGTGCTGGGCGAATACGATGGCGTGCCGAAAACGGCAGAGTGGGCCAGCGCCATCACCGGCACTCCGGTGGAAGACATTGCCTATTTGGCAGAGGCGCTGGGCAAGGACCATGCCACCATTCTCTCCCACGGCTATGCGTCTGCCCGCTGCAACGGGGCCGAGGACCTGCCGCAGATGATCATGACCATCGCTGCGATGGGTGGCCACTTCGGGAAGCCCGGCCATGCCTGCGGCAACTACTTCGTCGACCGCTGCGGTACCGGCGGCGACCCGATTTTGATGGTGGGCACCGATGGTACCGAGGCCTTCGAGCCGGTGGAGCTGACGCCGCTGTGCGACCCGTCGCTGGTGCCCGACCCCGATCATCCCGACTACGTAAACGCGCTGGAGATGTGGGACGCGGTGATTACCGGCACGTACACCAACTCCGGCCGCCGCGGTGCTATTCCGCCGGAGCCCGCCACCTGTGACATTCGCTTCATCTACGGCAGTCGCGACAACACCATTCGCGCCACGCCGAACTCCAACCGCATGGTGGAGGCGCTGCGGACGGTGGACTTCTTCTTGGTGCAGCACATCTTCGCCACCGCTTCGGCCCCTTATGCCGATGTGATCTTGCCGGTGCTGGCGGACTTCGAGCACGACATTGCGCTGGAATACGGCGACCAGGATCGCGAGGGCTTCCTCATGTTCACGCCGCTGGGGGAGACTCCCTACGAGGCCAAGAGCGACCGCTGGATTGCGGAGCAGCTGCTGGAGCGTTTGGGCTACAACCCCAAGGACGTGTACCCCTTGAGCGAGGAGCAGTGCTACTTCAACTACCTGGCTTCCTCGATGATCATGGACGAGACCGGCGAGTACCGCCCGCTTATTACTATCACCCAGGCGGACATTGACGAGATGGGCGTAGAGGGGGAGCCGCAGCAGGGAGTGGTAGATCTGCCGACGCTGCGCAAGAACGGCATCTATCAGGTGAAGCGCTCGTTCGGCGACGGCTACACCCACATCGCCTATGCGGACTTCATCGCCGATCCGGAGGCGAATCCGGTGAATAGCGACAGCGGCAAGTTCGAAATCTACTGCCAGCAGAAGGGGGACAAACTGAACACGCTGGGCTTCGGCGGCGAGACCTACAAGCCCTACCCCACCTACCACGAGCAGATGGGCGACGAAGGCTACCCGCTGCTGATGTTCAATACTCATTACCCGCGCAGCGCTTGCTCCGACTTCGACAATGTGACTACGTTGCGCGAGGCTTTCGACAGCCCGGTGACCATGAACGCTGCCGACGCCGCTGCCGCCGGTATCGAGACGGGCGACCCGGTGCTGGTGAGCAGCCCTTACGGGTCTATTCTGCGACCGGTGTCCGTGAGCCATCAGATCGTGCCCGGCGCCATCGATGTGCCCAACGGCGCATGGCCCGAGTTCAACGAGGAGGGCATCGACATTGGCGGGTGCCCCAATACGCTCTATGGCGGTTCGCCGAAGGGCATGGGCGTTTCCGGATACAACAACGTGAGCGTGAAAGTGGAGAAGTGGACCGGCGCACCCATTCAGCCTGATTACAAGCGCCAGATTGTCATTGAAGCGGAATAACCAGGAGGGAACCATGACTCGAAAAGCATTCTATTTCGATTCCACCCGCTGCGTGGGCTGTAAGACGTGCCAGGTGGCTTGCAAGTTGAAGAATCATCTGCCGGTAGGCATTACCTATCGCGCGGTGGCCAACTACGAGGTGGGGGAGTATCCGACGGCGAAGTACTACCACATCTCCCATACGTGCAACCATTGCGAGAACCCCGCCTGCGTGCGCAGCTGCCCGACGGGCGCCATGCACAAGGTAGAGGATGGGACGGTGCAGCACAACGACCAGGTGTGCATCGGCTGCCGGTCCTGCGCCATGGCCTGCCCCTATCAGGTGCCGGTGTACCTTGAGGACGAGGGCATCGTGGGCAAGTGCAACGCCTGCATCGATACGCGCGATGCGGACGGGGCGCCCACCTGCGTGGCTGCCTGCGGTACCCGTGCCCTGGAGTTCGGCGACTACGACGAGCTGAAGGCCAAGCACCCGGAGGCGGTGGACGAGATCGCCTGTCTGCCGAAGGCCTCCATCACCCATCCGAGCACGTTGATCGTGGGAAACGAGGCCGTGCAGCGGGAAGACTACCGAGATCTGGTGATGTAGGGCATGGACGAGACCGCTCTTCTTCTGGCTAATCGCTGCTTTGTGTATGCGTTTCTGGCCCGCGGCTTCGCAGAGGAACCGGACGAGGGTTTCTTGGAAGTGCTGGCTGGCGACCACCTGACCGACGAGTTAGGCCTGGTGGAGGATGAATTCTCCGTGGCTCTTGATGCGGCGCTGGCGCGAATGCGGCAATGCGCTGCGGGGGATGCGTTTGCTGCGAGTGGGGAGGAGCGGCTCGCCCAACTTCGCGAGGAGTACGCGGCCGTGTTCGTGGGGCCGGGGCCTTTGTTGGCCTCTCCTTGGGAGTCGATGCACCGGACCAAGAAACGGGTGCTGTTTCAGGCGAGCGTGCTGGAGGTGCGAGACGCTTACCGTGCCGCGGGGTTGTTGCCGGAACGTTATGGCCACGTGTCGGACGACTTCATTGGGCTGGAAATGGACTTCATGGCCAAGCTTGCCCAGATGGCGTTCGACGCGCGGGGGTCGGGAGATGGGGAGCGCTGCACCCAGCTACTCTGTCAGTCTCGCGCCTTTCTGGATCAGCACCTCCTGAAATGGGTCGGCAGCCTCGCGAAAGCCATCCAAGTCCACTACCGCAACAGCTTCTACAGCGCTCTTGCTGAATTTGCAGCTCTGTTTCTAAAGAGAGACTCGCAGCTCGTGGATTGGACGATAGCCAAGCTGGATTAATTTCGGGGTCCGGGAGGTTCTTGAGCTGTATTGCGAAACGAAGTGGCTGGAATAGCGCGGTAGTCCAGCCACTTCGCGCTATAGTCGATTCCAAAACCCGGTTTTCTCTGTCTCGATCGATGCTCTTGGGCAGAATTATGCGATTTTCAGAGAATTCGGATCGCGAAAAAAGAGCAGCGGCTGGATTACCGCGCTATTCCAGCCACTTCAGTTTCAACGATGCTGACGACTCCTTCGAATTCGAGGACGTCGACTAAACAAAGTTCCGCCCGTGGGCAACCATCTCTCTGAAGCCCCTAGTCCTCTTGCCCGTAGAGCTGGTAATAGGTTGCCACCGCGTAATCGTTAAGGGCGCGCGGCTCTGCATCTGCCGGGCCCCACTGCTGCCAAGAGCCGTCCTTCTCAAACCCGAAGCTGTTCAGGAGCGGGTATTCCGTCCGCGTCTGCAGCAGCAGCTCTTGGAACGGGGAAAGCGGCAAGCCGGCCGCCCGCAGCGTCTGCGCCTGCAGGTAGCAGAGGGAAGTGGGCTCATCGGCGGCTGGGGCATCACCCGTCGTCTCGCCGCCGGATGCTCCTCCGGCCGCGCCCGCCCCTTCTCGCATCGCCGCATTTTGCCAAACAAAATAGGGCACCTCGTAGGCGCTTGCCAGCCGCGCCAGGTCCCCCTGCTTGCGTGCGTCGTCAAGCGTCTCCCCCGTCGCCTGCGCGAAGAGGCCCTCGCTCACCGTGGGCTGGTGGTCGCCAAAGAAGCACAGCGCCACCGGCCGGGACAGAGCGTCCAGCTGGTCCACGAACTGGCCCAAATCGGCATCAGCAAGACGGATGAGGTGAGAGTAAACGCGTTGCTCTTGGGAGAGCCCTTCCACAAGCGCCGGATCCTCGCCCTCGGTAAGTTCCTCTAAAAACTCCGCTTCCACATCATCGTCGTAGCCGCTATGGTTCGCCATGGTGATGCAGAAAACGAACTGGGGGCCGTCCGAACCCTCGATCACCTGAAGCACCTTCTCGTATGCCGAGAGGTCTCGCACATTTCCTCGCACCAGCTGAGCGTCAGCGAACTCGTCGATGGACAGGAAGCGGTCGAATCCCATTTCCGGATAGATGCGGTCTCGCTGCCAGTTGCTGGCCAGGTTCGGGTGTATGGCCGTAGTCTCGTAGCCCAAAGACGCCAGATAGCGCGGCAACGTTTGGGCATTCGAAAACTCCTGGTACATATACGGATAGTAGCCGCCGCCCTGCAGCGCCATGGAGCATCCGGTGAGAAACTCGAATTCGCTGTTGCAGGTGCCCCCGCCCAGCACTGACACGAGCGCTGTTCCCGCCTCTTGCGACTGGGCCATGATGCGCCGGCATTCCGGCAGCTCGAAGGCGGCCGCATTGTCCCCCGCCAAGGAGCTGAGGTCGGAGAACGTCTCGTTCATCACCACAATGACGACAGGCGCTTCCTCTTTCAAGGCTTCCGTTTCCCCGGCCTGAACCGCCCTTTCCTGAGCATCGGCCAAAATCTCCCGCGCCCGATCAGCGGAATAGCCGGCGGGCACGGGCACCGACACGTCCTGCGCCAGCGACGCGAACCCCAAAAACGTGCCGTACTGGGCAAACGAATAGCCGGGCATCCAGTTCTCAATGCGAAAATCGAAGCCCTCGTCCAGGTCGAAGTTGACGAAAAAGGCTCCCGTTGCCGCCAGCGCCACCACTCCCAGCGCCGTGCAAACCCCATGACCCTTCAGCGTCATGCGGCGCCGCGGAACAAGCACGAACAGCGCAATGCAATAGAGAGCGAACGCGGTAACCGTCGCCCAAAGCCGCTCGTCCATCTGGTAGCTGTAACCGGCGCCCACGGAGAGCGCCGTCCCCGCCGCCAACACATCGGCGGGCAAAATAGGCTGTCCCTTGAACTCGAAGACGAAATGGAAGGCAATGCCGACCACCAGAAACACCGCCAAATACAGGGCGATGGAAACGCGGCTGCGCTGCCCCAACAGATAGAACACCGCCAGCACCAGCGCGTACAGAAACACGTTGGGCAGCAGAAACGCCCACTGGAAATCGTCGAAACTCTCCCGCCACGCCCCCTCTACCAGGAAGAACGCAAGGAGTGGCGCTAGCGCCAAAAACGCAGCGCGAAGCCCTACGGCCACGGGTGCTGGCAGCTGGTCACGCCACGCGAAGAAGCGCTTGAAGGAATCGGGCAGCCGCATCGGCGGTCGCTATTTCTTCAGCCAGCGGCCGGCCTTGGCGCGAATCTCGTCGAACTCCACCACCCACACGTTGGTAATGTCCCATTCCCGCTGAATGGCGCCGCCAATCTCGTCCTTGAACTGGGGGCAGTACTTCATGCACAGCGCCACCAGCGCCTGACGCACCGTCACGGAATCCTCCACCGGGGAAATATTTCCGGTCGCGATGACGGAAGCATAGCGCGTGGTGAAAAAGCCCTCCATGTAAATAGGCTCAAGATCGATAGCCACCGCCACGCTCACGCGGCTGTCGTGGCGGAAATCGTCGAACTTATGGCCCGGGCCCTTGCCAGTGTGGATGTACATCTTGCCGTCCATCATCACATAGGACAGCGGCACGCCATAAGGAGCCCCGTCCGGATCCACCGTGGAAACCACCGCAAACTCGCCGCGCTCAAGAATCTCGCAGGCATCCTCAAAAGAAGCCTCCCGCTCAGGAAGCTGCGTCATCTCATAATGCTTACCCACTCCGGCTCCTTTCAGACGGCCCAGAAATAGAAAACGAGCCGCCCGAAGGCGACTCGTGTAAATTCTTGGTAGCTCCGACCGGATTCGAACCGGCGACCTCCGCCTTGAGAGGGCGGCGTCCTAAACCGCTAGACGACGGAGCCACGTTTAAGCGCCAAGCTATTATACACAAACTTTTCGCGGCTGCAAGATTGGCTGGGGTGGAAGGAGTCGAACCCTCACATACGGCACCAGAAACCGCTGTCCTGCCATTAGACGACACCCCAAAGCGTTCATCTTGCAACTTGCAATAGCCGCAAGCGCGACTAAATACTTTACTGAACCAGTAGCGCTTCGTCAAGAAGTTTTTGGATCAATGTAGCAAGAATCCGCGACTGGCACCAACTTACTTGTACGAATAGAAGCCTTCGCCGGCGTTGATGCCGGTTTTGCCTTCGTCGATCTTGGCCTTCAGCAAGGCGGCGATACGTGCGGCGGTTGAGCCGGCTTCTTGGGCGGCAGGGCTGGCAGCCACAATGTTATAGGCCGTGGTCAGGCCCACAATGTCCAGGATGCGGAAGGGGCCCAAAGGAGCGCCGGTGCCCAGCATCCATGCCTTGTCGATGGTCTCCACATCCGCCACATCGTTGGCGAGCAGCGCTTCTGCGGAATTCAGGAACGGCACCAGCATGCTGTTCAGCAGATATCCCGGTTGCTCCTTCTTCAGCTCAAGCGGAATCATGCCGATGGCCTTCGCAAATTCCACCACCGCCTCGTAGGACTCGGGGCTGGTCTTCGCCGTGCCCATCACCTCGGCGGTGTTGTTCTTCCAGATATTGTTCGCGAAATGGAGCGCCAAGAAGCGATCGGGGCGCCCGGTGAACTCCATCATCGCGCTGGGGAGCAGCGTGGAAGAGTTCGTGCACAGAATGGCGCGCTCGGGCAGAATGTCCTGCAACGTCGTATAGAAGGACTCCTTCTCGCTGATCACTTCGGCAATGGCTTCGATCACGAGGTCGGCATCAGAAAAGGCCTCTTGCTCGCTGGTCACCAAGCTGATGCGGTTAAACGCCTCGTCTACCTTCGCGATGAGCCGGTCGATCTGCTCGGGCGGGGTGTCGGGCGAATCCGCCAGTCCACGGCAGTAGGCAGCCGGATCGGTCTTCATGGCCTCAAGCGTCTGCTTGTAGATGCCGCGCAACCGCTCCAGCTTCGGGCGCGCACGGTCAATAGAACCCTCGCTGCGCAACCACATGGTCACGTTGAAGCCCTTGTAGGCGCTTTGCAGGGCAATCTGGCTACCCAACACACCGCCACCGGCCACTACCACGTTCTTGATTTCCATATCAGTTCCTCCTTAGAATCGGAATCAGACGCGCGCTAGCATAACCCAGAAATTCCAGAAGGATACTCGGCTTTACCAATAGTTGACAGAAAGAAAAGCCCCCGGCGGCTGCCGGGGGTTGAAAAGCTGTTTGAGGCAGCGCGCGCTTTGGTGCCGTTCTCCTACACGGGCAGGAAGATGGCCAGTGTGCCCTTTTCCACGCCCACTACGGCAGCTTCGCCCTTCAGTTCGTTTGAGACGCAGAGGCTGGTGCGGTTGGTGAGGGTGCATTCTTCCAGCGGATAGGCGAGGCCCATCTCGAAGACGCCGCGGCACTTGTCGTTCATGGCGAACACGGAAACGATGCCCTCTTCCAGCGCCGGGATCTCGAAGGTGCCGGGGCCGGTGAGGAAGGCAATCTGCTCGTTCATGCCTACGGCGGTAACGGATAGCCCCTTTTCGGAATAGGCGGCGAACAGCTGCAGGTTCGCCAGCGTGTGGTCGAGCCGTCCGCCCAGGCCGCCGTAGATGACCACCTCGTTTGCCTTCCGCCGCTTCGCCCGCTTAAGAGCCAGCTCCATGTCGCTCTCGTCTTTGTGGACGGGGTAGATGGCGGTGCGCACGTCGGTGGGGGTGTAGCCCAGCGAATCGAAGTCGCCCAGCGCCATGTCCGGCTTGACCCCGATGGCCTGAAGCGCCGCGTACCCGCCGTCGACGGCAATAACGCTGTCGAACAGGCCGTCCGCCGCGGCTTCCAGGAAATGGGTGCTGTTGAATTCCGATGCTCCAACCAATGCGCAGGTGGTCATAACGCTCGCGTTCCAATCTCGGGTGATTCCAGGGCTGTTTAGGATAAAATACCACAGGCGAGTGGGCCAGGCGGTCGCGCGCTATCAAAGCGTGAGGAAAGTCCGGGCTCCACAGGGCAAGATGCCAGCTAACGGCTGGGCGGGGCGACCCGACGGATCAGTGCCACAGAAAAGAAAACTCCCCCGCGCAAGCGGGAGAAAAGCTGAAACGGTGCGGTAAGAGCGCACCAGTGCGCTGGCAACAGCGCAGCTTGGTAAACCCCATCTGGAGCAAGCGCAAATAGGAGCGCCATGCGGTGGCCCGCCGCGCGCTCGGGTTGCGTGCTAAAGGGATGCGGCGACGCGTTCCGAAGATAAATGGCCGTCCAACGACAGAACCCGGCTTACCGGCCCACTCGCCTTTTCCGAAAGCATTCCCTGATGCTTGTGGGGCCGTGGGGGATGGCGGGGTTTTTGATCCCCGGCCTGACCTGGCATTATAGAAGTTTTCGCAGGTCAGACATTGCATTTCCGATTGCCAAAAAAGCCGCCGACCCCACGAACAATGGGGATCGGCGGCGTTGCGCGTGCGCTATCCGGGTCGTAGGCGGTTGCCGTTTCTACACGTTGTCGGTGCGCAGGGCTTCTACCAGGTTGTCGGCTTTGCAGCGGTGCATGCCGTAGGCCACGGAGACGACGATGGCCACCGCGGTCAGCGCAATTGCCAGCCCGATGTAGGCCCAGGGCAGATGGAAGTCCAGGCCGCCGAGCGAGTAGCCCACCTGCACATAGAGCAGATACGCCACCCCTAGCGAAAGCGCGGCGCCGGGGATGAGGCCGCGGATGCACCAGGAGGCGCACTCGTCCACGATCATGCGGCGGAACTGCCGGTTGGAAAGACCGATGGAACGCATGACGGCGAACTCGCGCCGGCGCAGAATAAGGCCGTTGGTGACGGTGTTGAACACGTTCGCCAGGGCGATGAGCGCCAGAATGATGGTGAACAGCAGGCAGAACACGTTGACGACGGTGGCCAGGATGCGGTTCTGACTCACTTCGGTGACGTAGTCGTTCATGTAATAGAACGAAGTTTGGAAGCCTTCCACCTCGTGAAGGAAATCACCGCCCCGGTCCACGAGCTCCTGCGACAGCTCCGGGCTCTGGCCTTCAGGTGCATTGAAGACGGAGCGGAAGACGGGTCCTTGGATGCCGAAGCTGTGGTGTTGGGCCATGGAGACGGGCAGGAACAGCTGCACCTCTGCACCGTCGCCGTTTGCGAGCGCCGGTCCCTCGGTGGCGATGGCGGCAATCTCTACCTGCTGGGTGGCGAACTCGCCTTCCGCCGCCACAACGTCTTCGTCGAATGCGGTGTCGTCATCGTCCAGATAGTTGTAAACGTAGGGGGTGATGGAGAAGACGGCGGGCTCGTCGGGCCCGTCTTGGATGTAGCTCACGTTGAAGGCGTTTATCGCGCGTCCCTCGTACACGCCGCCCACGGTGACGTCCGCCATGCCGGTTTCGGTGAACACGTCGAGCAGTTGGTACTTGTCGCCGTCGTTCCCGTAGGCCTGCTGCAGCGCGATGACGCGGGGGTGATCCGCATCGCGGAAGTAGTCCGGGTCGAGCCCTTGGGCACGGGCGAATTCGTCGAAGGAGGCATCGTCGAGATAGACGAAGCTGGCGTAGGCGGCGAACTGGCCATCTTCGGTCATGCCCCCTGTTCCCAACCCCTTGATCTCATGGTTGATGAACTTTTGGGACACCATGGAGGGGTCGACCGTGATGGGGGCATTCCCGCTCATTTTCCACCCTACCGGAATGGCATCGGGCACTTGGGACATGGCGGCGAAGCAGTCGGAGAAGATTGTCGCCTCGGCGGCGAAGGTCTCGTTGGCGGTATCGACGACTTCCTGCAGCGTGACTGGTTCGTCGCTAGTGTTGATGGGCGTTCCGTTGTAGTAAGCGTCGTTTTCTTCCGCCTGCTCGTCGGTCATAAGCGCCGCCGCTACGCCGATGTCGCCTGCCGGTTCTCCACCGCTAGCAACATCCACCAGAACCCCCAGGAAGCTGGAGAGCGAACCGGCGGTGAGCAGCAGCACGATTGCCAGTGCCAGCGAGACGGAGGCGGCCGCTCCGCGGGAGGTGCCGCGCTTCTTATTTGTGCGGGCGAGCGTGCCCCCGATGCCGAACACGCGGCCGGCCACGCCCTTGTTCTTCCAAAGCTTGGTGGGGTTGGTGGCCCGGGCCGCCCGAGAGGCCCCGCGCTTGGAGGCGCGCTTGCCCTGCTGCCCCCGCAAAGACTCGATGATGTTGGTGCGCCCGGCCCGCCAAGCGGGGATAAAGACCGAGAACATGACGGTGATGAGCGTCAGGACAGACGTGACGATTAGCACGATTGGATCGACGGCCAGGCGGAAGCCTATCTCGCTGCTGCCTCCGAAGAGGTAGGCGATGTCGGGACCGAGCAGGGTGAATGTGACCAAGCAGCCCAGCAGCCCCACGATAAGACCCAGCGGAATGCCCACCAGCGCAATGGCCAGCCCCTCGATCACCACCGCGCGCCGCAGCTGGCGGCGGGTGGCGCCCACTGAGGCCAGCAGTCCGAACTGACCGGTGCGCTCAGCCACCGAGATGGCGAAAGCGTTGTAGATGAGCGAGATGCAAGCGGCCACAATGACCACGGCCAAGATGACTACAATGCCGTAGAACGTATCCCAGATGCCGCCGCCGGTGTTGATGCCCAAATAGCGCAGCATGGCGGTGTGGAGGGTGACGGGGCAGTCGGGGAAGGCGGCTTCGGCTCGTTCGCGCACCTGTTGGGAATTGCTCACATCGTCCATGGTGATGTAGGCGAACGAGGTGCCGTCGGTGGGCTCTCCGCAGGTAAATCCGAACAGCCCCAGGCTGGTGACGGAGGCATAGGAGTTGCGCTCGTAGAAGCCCACCACGGTGAAGGTCATCTCGCGGGTGTTCGTCAGCTCCTCATTGAAGAGCCCCGCGCCTTCGACGGCCTGAAGGTAGCCCATGGAAGAGTTGAGGGGAGTGCCGTCGACGATTTCCTGCTCTTCGTCTTCGGGCACGTAGTCGATGCCCGCGGAAACGGTGCCCATGGACATGGAGCCTTCCCGGCCCGGTGCCAGCACCGCCTGGCGATCGCCCACCTTGACGGTGAGGGTGTCGCCCAGCTGAACCGCGTCGTCGGAATCGCGCCACAGGGAGCAGAGCATGATCTCGCCCGGCGCTTCGGGCATGCGCCCTTCGCTCGGCTTGATGGCGCAGAGCTCCTCCACGTTGCCGGACAAGTTGGCAATGGGCAGGTAGATGCCGTAGATGTTTTCCTGCTGCGCCGTCAGTTCGCCGAAGCCGACGTCCTGCAGTACGGCGTAGTCGCTGATGTCCCCGTCGGCGGTCCCTGCGCTCAAGGAGGCCTCCAGCTCGGTGGGGTCTTCCACCTCCACCTGCGCCATCCAGGAACCGGCGTAGCTGGCTTCGCCGCGATAGAGCATGTCGGTCAGACTGGTATAGGTGGTCAGCACCGCGGTCAGCAGCGCCGCCGCCAGCGCCACGCCGGCCACGGTGACCAGCGTGCGCACCTTGTTCGCTCGCAGCGATTTCAAGGTGAAGTTGGTCATGGCGTTCATCGGCGGATCCTCTCGTCCCGCACGATGCGGCCGTCCTCGATGGCGATGATGCGGTCCGCCGCCAGCGCGATCTCCTCGTTGTGGGTGATCACCAGCATGGTCTGACCCATCTCGCGGTTCGAGTCGCGCAGAAGCTGCATGATCTCGGCGCTGTTCTTGGTGTCCAGGTTGCCGGTGGGCTCGTCGGCGAGCACCACCGACGGCGCGTTCATGAGCGCACGCCCAATGGCCACGCGCTGCTGCTGGCCGCCGGAGAGCTGGCTGGGCAGATGCCCCTCGCGCCCGCGCAGCCCCAGCTTCGCCACCAGATCATTCAGCCGCTGCTGGTTGATGGGGCGCCCGTCCAGCGCCACCGGCAGCGTGATGTTCTCCACCACGTTCAGCACCGGCACCAGGTTGTAGAACTGGTACACCAGCCCCACCTCGCGGCGGCGGAACACCGCCAGCTCCTCGTCGCTTCGGCCGTACACGTCGATGCCGTTCACCATGACGTGCCCGCTGGTGGGGCGGTCTACGCCGCCGATCAGGTGCAGCAGGGTAGATTTGCCCGACCCCGAGCTGCCCACGATGGCCACGAATTCCCCTTCGGCCACGGTGAGGGACACATCGTTCAGCGCGACGGTGCGCGTCTCGCCTTCGCCATAGGTCTTGGTCAGATGGCTGACGGTTAGGATGTCCATAACGCTTTGCCTTTCTTCGATTTCACTACAGCGAAAAAGTATGGGGAAGGGGAATTACTCCGCTATGACTCACAAATTACGATTGTGTTATCAGACGACGAGTTTGGGGAAGCTGATGGTGAATTCGGCGCCGCCGTTTTGGGCGTTGGCTGCCTGCACGGTGCCTCCTTGGGCGCTGATGAGCGCTTGGGCGAGCGACAGCCCGATACCGAATCCTTCCGGGGCGGCCAGGGCCAGGTTGTCGCCGGCGGCCTTTGCATCGCCGCCGCGATAGAAGCGGTCGAACAGGTGGGGGAGATCTTCAGGCGCGATGCCGGGGCCCGTGTCGGTGATGCGGATGGTGGTGGCCAGCGGCGTTTCGTGGGCCGTGATGGTGATGGTGCCGCCGGCGGGCGTTTTCTCCATGCAGTTCTTCAGGATGTTCTCGATGGCCTCGGCGGTCCAGGGCTCGTCGCCGGTGAAGCGCACTGCGGGGTCGATGGCCGCATCCAGCCGCACGTCGCGCAGGTCCAGCGCCATTTCCAAGGGAGATGCGCCGCGGCGCACGCAGTCGGCCACCGCGACGGAGTTCTTCTGTACCCGGATGGCGCCGGCATCCACTTTCGCAATCTTTAACAGCGTGGTGACCAGCCACGATATGCGTTCCAGCTGTCCTTCCAGTTGCCGCAGCAGCCGCTTGCGCTCTTGCGGCTGCTCGGCGCGTTCGATGGAGGCCAGCATCAGCTCGGCGGCGGTAAGGGGCGTGCGAATTTGGTGGGAAATGTCCGCCAGCGAGTCCGCCAGGCGCCCCCGCTCCTCTTGCAGTTGTGCGCTCGTGCGCGAGAGGCGCGACACCATCTTCTCCGCCTCGTTCGTGAGCACCGCCACGTCGCCTTCGCGGCATTTCTCGAATTGCACGGCGCGACCGTTGTGGAGCACTTCGTCAATCTGTGCGGTCAGCCGCCGAATCTGCCGGTGGCGCCGCCACGAGACAATGGCGAAGAAAGCGATGGCCGCCGCTCCGGCGACAAGCACCCAGAAGCGGGCGATGCCCGGGGCGAAGAGGGCGATGAGGGCCGTAATGAGCGCCAACAGCAGGCACTGGCGCAGCAGGGTGGAGGCGCTTCCCATCTAGCCGCACACCTTGAAGCCCAGCCCCCGCACGGTGACCAGGATCTCCGGGTTGCTGGAGTCGGTTTCCACCTTCTCGCGCAGGCGCTTCATATATACATTCAGGGCGTTATCGGAAACGTACTCGCCGGCGGTGTCCCAAATGGCGTCGCGCAGGTTCTCGCGGGTGATCACGCGGTTCTGATGCTGCAGGAAGTAGAGGAGTAGCCGGTATTCCAGCGCCGAAAGGATTACTTCCGTTCCCGCTTTTGTCACGGTTCCGGTGGTGATGTTCAGCTTCACGTCGCCTGCTTCAAGCACGTTTTGCTCCGGAGTGCTGCGACGCAGTGCCGAATGGATGCGGGAGATGAGCTCGCGGGGACGGAAGGGCTTAGCAATGTAGTCCGCGGCCCCCATATCGAGCCCCGCCACGGTGGAGTACTCGTCGTCGGAGGCGGTGAGGAAGATGACTGGCATGGAAGGCGCCGCTTGTCGCGCGGCGGCGCAGACCACGAATCCGCTGCCCTGCGCCAGCGTCACGTCCAGAAGTGCGATGTCGAACGATTGCTGGGCCAGCAGCGCGCAGGCGCCTGCCTGGGTATCGGTGCTGGTGACGGTGAATCCTTCCGAGCGCAGCAAGTCCGACAGGGCGTTCACGATGGCAGTGTCGTCTTCAACCACTAAAGCACGCATGGTATTTCTCCTCAAATCGACTGCGGAGAAATTATAGGCGAATCCACCACCGCGCCCCATAACGGAATAGTCATCTCTGCCGTTCGCGGAGAAAAATGCCGTTCGCGCAGAATATGGTTGCTGCAGTTGGAAGGCGCGCTCATAATGCCGTTTGCAATATTTCTGTGATGTTTTCGGGATGCGCTGCAAACCGGAAGCGGAGAAAACTCTGGAGAACTCTTAAATGAGTGCCGAAGGTGCAAGGGCTTGCGTGCAAGTCTGAATCTCTCAGGCAAAAGGACAGAGGAGCAAAACCGCAGTCTGCGGTCGCGCTCTCCCGGGTTTTCGCGAGACAAGGAAGGGGAGAGCGTGGAAGAAGTTCTTCTGGGTATCGTTACCACCATCAACAACTATCTTTCGAACTATGTGCTGATCATCCTGCTTTTGGGCATGGGCATTTGGTTCACCATCCGCACCAAGGGCATCCAGTTCCGCTGCTTTGCGGAAGGCTGGCGTCGCCTGTTCGGCGACTTCTCGCTGCGCGGCGGCAACCAGGGCGGCGGCATGACCTCGTTCCAGGCGCTGGCCACTGCTGTGGCTGCCCAGGTGGGCACCGGCAACATTGTGGGTGCGTGCGGCGCCATCATCGTGGGCGGCCCCGGTGCCATCTTCTGGATGTGGATCATCGCCCTTCTGGGCATGGCCACCAATTACGCCGAGGCGGTTATGGCCCAGAAGACCCGCGTGGTTGACGCCGACGGCACCGTGCACGGCGGCCCGGTCTACTACATCACTACCGCCTTCAAGGGCAACGGCGGCAAGTTCCTGGCCGGCTTCTTCGCCGTGGCCATCATCCTGGCGCTGGGTTTCATGGGCTGCATGGTTCAGTCCAACTCCATCGCCGAGACCATGAACACCGCGTTCGGCGTGCCCACTTGGGCGATGGGCCTGATCATCGTTATCCTGGCCGGCATCGTGTTTATTGGCGGCGTGTCCCGCCTGGCCTCCGTGACCGAGAAGATCGTGCCCGTGATGGCCATCATCTACGTGGTGGGCTCGCTCATTCTGCTCATCATGAACGCCCAGAACATTCCCGCCACCTTCGCCCTCATCTTCGAGTGCGCCTTCAACCCTGAGGCCACCGTGGGCGGCGCCACCTTCGGCATCATCGCCGCTATCAGCCAGGGCGCCAAGCGCGGCCTGTTCTCCAACGAGGCCGGCATGGGCTCCACCCCGCATGCTCATGCGCTCGCGGAAGTGAAGGATCCGCACGAGCAGGGCGTCGTGGCTATGATCGGCGTGTTCATCGACACCATCATCGTGGTTACTATGACCGCGCTTGTGGTGCTCTCCGTGCTGTATGTGGGCGACGGCCAGCTGGCCACCGGCGACTACGCCACCCTCACCGCCGAGACCATCACCAAGACCAACATCGCTCAGCTGGCTTATGGCCAGTTCTTCGGCGCGAACATTGGTGCCTGGTTCGTGGCTATCTGCCTGCTGTTCTTCGCCTTCTCCACCATCCTGTCCTGGAACCTGTTCGCGAAGCTGAATGTGGAGTGGCTGTTCGGCAAGAAGGCGGTCATGCCCTTCACCATCATCGCGCTCGTGTTCATCTTCATGGGCTCGCTGCTCTCCAACGACTTGGTGTGGGAGCTGGCGGACATGTTCAACCAGCTGATGGTGCTGCCCAACGCCATTGCCCTGTTCGCGCTGTCCGGCTCGATTCTGGCCATCGCGAACGCCAAGCACGACAAGAAGGCCACCGACGTGCACGAGGAGAAGCTCGAGGACGAGCAGCGCGCGAAGGAGAACGCCATCAAGAAGGAACTGCAAAACGCCGAGGACCGCGGTCTTCTGTAGCGCAGGAAGAAACGATTCTTGAGCAAGGGCGGGCCGTTGGGTCCGCCCTTTTTATTGCAGCCACTCTCCCAGGGTTTTCAGGAGTTCGCCCAGTTCCATGGGCTTGGCCATGTGGTCGTCCATGCCCGCGGCGTGAGAGCGGGCCACGTCATCGGCGAAGGCGTCGGCGGAAAGGGCGATGATGGGCAGCTTCTCCAGGTCCGCCCGGCCCTCGGCAGCCAGGGCGCGGATGGCGCGGGTGGCTTCGTAGCCGTTCATGACCGGCATCTGGATGTCCATGAAGACAATGTCGAAGTAGCCGGCATCGTGCGCGGCTAACGTATCCACCGCCAGCTGGCCGTTGGCGGCATGTTCCACGGTCAGGCGGGCGGTCTCCAGGATTTCCCGGCCGATGGCGGCGGCGATGGGATTGTCTTCCACCAGCAGCACCCGGCGTCCGGAGTAGTCGGTGTGCTGCAGCGCATCCAGCGCGCTCTCGGATGCCTTCGTCCCCGCTTCGCCGTCTTGCAGCTTCAGGTACACCGTCACCGTGAAGGTGGTGCCTTCGCCCAGCGTGCTCTGCACGTCTATGTTGCCATCCATCAGCTCCACCACCGACTTCACAATGGTCATGCCCAGGCCGGTGCCCTCGGTGTTGGTAACGCGGTTGTCGCGGGCGCGGCTGAAGGGCTCGAAGATGCGCTCCAAAAATTCCGGCGCCATACCGCAGCCGGTGTCGGCGAAAACGAACTCGTAGCAGCCGTAGCCGGGACGGGCGGAGTGCTTCTCGGTGATGTCCAGCGTCACGGTGCCCCCGGGATCGGTGAACTTCACGGCGTTGCCCATGATGTTCACCATCACCTGCTGCAGGCGCATCGCATCGCCCACCACGCTCTCGTGCTGCACCGCCTTATCGGAGATGCGCAGCTGCAGCTGCTTCGCCGCCGCCTGCGGCTCCACGATGGTGCGCAGGCTCTCCACCGATTCCGCCAGGCTGAAGCTTTCCTCGGAAAGCAGGATGGTGCCGCTCTCGATGCGGGCCATGTCTAGCACTTCGTTGATGAGTCCCAGCAAGTGGCGCGAAGCGACGGAAATCTTGTCGAACACCTCGCTCACCCGCGCCGGATCGTCCACGTGCATTGCCCCGATGGCGGTGAGCCCCATAATGGAGTTCATAGGGGTGCGAATGTCATGGGACATGGAGTTCAGGAAGTTCGTCTTCGCCTTCGATGAGGCCTCGGCCGTCTGATAGGCGGATTTCAGCTGCTCGCGAATCTGCTGCTCGTATTCCTTGACGTCGCTCACGTCCTGCTCGGTATAGAGAAGCGAAGACGGAGTGCCGTCGCTGTTGCGCTCGAGCGGGATGACTGATGCCTGTACCCACAGCGCAATCTGGGGATTCTCGTGGTTGCGGATGCGGTATTCGTAGTGTACGAACTCGACGCCCGGGCCTAAGGTCTTCGCCAGGTTCTCCTCGTTCAGGATTTCCGTGAGGATGGCGCGGTCCTCGGCGTCGAAGCCGCGCTCTGCCCAGTAGGCGCGGAAGCTCGCCATCGAGCCTTTCGGCGGCAGCACTCCCTGGATTCGCTCGTTTTTCAGGTACTCGTAGGAGCCGTTGTTCAAATCCAGCAGGGCGAAGCGGCGGAACAGTCGCGTGGAGGCGTCGATGATGCGGGTGGCCTGCTGGTTCTCCAGAAGCAGCGTGCGCTTTTGGCTGCGGTATTGGAAGATCTGCAACAAGATGATGCCCACGAACGCCACGGAGATAACGGCGATGAGCACTACGCCGGCGCTGTTGGCGCTCTGGATCATCTCGGTGGTCACTGCTTCAGGGAAGGTTCGCAGCAAGATGAGGTCGTAGCCTTCTACCGGTTGCGCCGTGGCCGAGCCGGTGCCGTTCGAGGACTGGTAGGAGAACGTGATGGGCTGCTCGGTGGCGAAGGCGTTCACCAGCTGGTCGTAGGAGACGTCGTTGGCGTTGTCGGCGTAGAGCGAGAAGATGTCCTCCACGCGGCGGGTGAAGTCGCTCGCGCGGGCGATGATATTGCCGTCCGTTTCGCAGAGGAAGGTGTTGGTCTGGGTGCCGAAGAAGCTGGTGTAAAGCAGGTCGGACATGACGGCGTTGTCCAGCACGCCCACGAACACGCCGAGGATCTTTCCCTCGTAGATAAGCGGGGAGTAGAAGGCAATCAGGCTGTTGTCGCTCTCAACGTCGTCAATGGTGTCGGGGGAGATGACCACGGCGCCCGTTTCTCCGGCCATGCCCTTGCGGATGAAATCGGCGCTGAGCGTCAGATCGTTGCGCGTGGGGATGGTGCCTGCCACCAGCGTGCCGTCGGCGGAAACGAAGGCGAAGCCGTCGAAGTTGGTACCCTCGGCGTACTGCGACAAGTTGGTGGGCAGATCGTCGGCGGAGCGCATGTTGTCGCC
This sequence comes from Eggerthellaceae bacterium, assembly GCA_022791455.1. GTDB lineage: Bacteria > Actinomycetota > Coriobacteriia > Coriobacteriales > Eggerthellaceae > Parvibacter. The sequence goes on along the minus strand of JAAVZC010000003.1, from coordinate 186,940 downwards.
GTAGACGAGCGCCACACTCTGCACGTGGGACGTGGCCTCATCCAGGATGTCCTTGATGCGGCGGGCGGTCTGATACGTGGAGCCCTCGATGTAGTCGGCGTTCTGCTCGACGATGCGGTTATGGTTCTCGTTGAAGAACGTTCCGAAGGCGACAAGGATAAGCAAGAGCGCGACGATGGCGGCAATCACCCGGTTGCGCGCGTAGGAGATATGCTTCGACGTCATAAGTGCTGCAGTCCTTCTTCCCAAAGCAAAGATCGCTTGCGAATGAGCAGCCATGATTGTAGCGCTTTGTCGCCCTGGCTTCGACCTCCTGTTTTGCCAGATGAGGCGCGCTCAGCTACCGAAGGTGACCGCCGTGGACAGCAGGGCGGGGCGCAGGGGGGATGGGAGCGGCGTGCTTGCCTTTGCCACGCTCATCCTCAAGTGTGGACACTTCGTCGGCGAAGGGCTCTTCCGCGTGCTCCACCTGCTCGATCTTTTGAACGGGATCCTCGATGAGGTCGTGCTGGTAGCCGAAGGCATAGGAGAGCATCCAGCCGGCCACGGCGCCCAGCAGCGCGGGCGGCAACCATGCGAAGCCGAAGGAGTACAGCGGCCACTGCTCAACCGCGCTCCAAATTCCGAAAGTGGTGTGGAGGGCGATGATGACGCTGGCCACGAGTGCGCCACCAGCCGCTCCCTTGAAGACCCAGGTGGAGTGGATGCGATTCACGAAGAGCAGCAGCATGACGGTGATCATGAACGGCGGGCAGATGACGGCAAGCACGGGGCTGGCCAAATTGATGATATTGGTGAGGCCCAAGTTGCAGATGAGCACGCTGATGATGATGGCGATGGTCACGCCTACGGAGTAGCGCAGCCGTCCGCCCGTCGCGCGCTCGAAGAAGGCTGCCGATGCGCCCACCAGGCCAATGGCGGTGGTGAGGCAGGCCAGTCCCACGATAACGCCCAGCAAGATAACACCGGCACCCCCCAGCAGACTGCGGGTAATCTGCACCAGCAGCTGCGCCTGGGTGAGGTGCGGGTCAAGCGTGAGAGAGGCGGTGGCCCCCAGGTACGTGATGCCGCCATATATAAGAGTAAGAAGGACGGCCGCCACGATGCAGGCCTTGGCCACCACTGGAAGCTGCGCCTTGCGGTCGCGGAACCCATGGCCCACCACAGCGTCTTGCAGCAGCACGGCGAAGCCGGCGATGCAGAGGATGTCCATAGCCTGGTAGCCGGCGGAGATGCCGTCTTGGGCGACGGTGGGGGAGGTGGCAGGCCCTATGGGCCCCAAAGGCGAGACGATGCCCACCACAACCAGTACCACGATGGCCGCCACCAAAAGCGGCGTGAGCACCTTCCCGATGATGTCGACCACCTTCGACTGGCGCACCGTGAGGGCGAACACCACAGCGAAGAACACGATGGAGAAGGGCAGCAGCGGCACTGCATCGCCGAAAATGGGGGTGATGGTCATCTCGAACGTGGTGGCGGCGGTGCGGGGACTGGCGATGAGCACGCCGGTGCAGAGCACGGCTGCGCTGTTCAGCAGCAGGCCCGCCCGGTGCCCCAGCGTGCCCTCGATGGCGGCGTTGCTGCCCCCGGCGCGGTTCAAGGCGAACAGTCCCAAGCAGGTGATGATCACATCGATCAGCACGAAGCAGCCGAAGGCAATGGGCCACTGGTCTCCTGCGGTCATGCCCAGATACGGCGGAAAGATGAGGTTCCCCGCGCCGAAGAAGATGGCGAACAGCGCCAGCCCGATGACGATGAAGTCAGTCTTTCTCGGCTGCGAGTCGGTGACGATTAAGCTCATAGATGCCCCCTTGGTTTCCTTTTGGCCCTATTCTGGCGCAAACCGCTTGCGACCACCGCTGCCCCGCCGAATGGTTTCGCCGTTGTGAAACGGGCGTTTGCAAGGTGACGCTTCTGTCACTTTGGCTTCATCAATGTGTGGGAAATGTGCGTTGCATCTGGTGAAACGGGCTTGTTTCGCACCGGATGCCTCCGAAACCTTAAGACCCCCTTGAAATCCCTTCAAAACGGAAACGAAATGGCTATAATTGCCAAGGCCCGCGGCCCGGAGAGGTTTGGGGGCGCATGATCGGTAGGGTGTTCTCTGAACGCCCGGGCCCCACAGCCCAGCGGCAGCCCCGCCGCCGCGCCGGCAAGCTGTTTAGAAGCTAAAGGAGAAAACGACAGATGCTAGATCAGTTCATGTCCCAAGTGACCTTTGTGGACATATTCAACGTATGCGTGTTTGTCACCTTTACTGTGTGCTATTCCTACCAGCTGTTCTATGTGCTGGTCACCCTTACCCGTCCCGCGCCGCGCCATGAAGCCGCGAAGAACCACCGCTATGCCGTGCTGGTGGCTGCGCGCAACGAGAGCGCCGTCATCGGGGACCTCATCCATTCCATCAAGGTGCAGAACTATCCCCAAGAGCTCATCGACGTGTTCGTCATTGCCGACAACTGCACCGACAACACCGCCGACATCGCCCGCGACGCCGGCGCCACGGTCTTCGTGCGCAACAACACCTCCCAGGTGGGGAAGGGCTACGCGCTCGACTGGGGCTACCAGGCCATCCGCGAGTCCTACGCCGACCGCGGCTACGAGGCCTTCTTCGTCTTCGACGCCGACAACGTGCTGGACGTGAACTACTTCCGCGAGATGAACGCCACCTTCGACGGCGGCGCGAAGGCCTCCACCAGCTACCGCAACTCCAAGAACTACGGCTCCAACTGGATTTCCGCCGGCTATGCCGTGTGGTTCCTTCGCGAGGCCAAGTACCTGAACCAGGCGCGCCTCACCCTGAACACCAGCTGCGCCATCTCTGGCACCGGCTTTTTCATCGCTGCCGACGTTCTGGAAGCGGCCGGCGGCTGGAAGTGGCACCTGCTCACCGAGGACATCGAGTTCTCCGCCTCTTCCATCTCCGACGGCATCCGCATCTCCTACTGCCCCACTGCCATCCTCTACGACGAGCAGCCCATCACGTTCCGCGACTCGTGGAACCAGCGCTTCCGTTGGGCCAAGGGCTTCTACCAGGTGTTCGCCCATTACGCCGGCGGCCTGGTGAAGGGCGCCTTCACCAACAACAAGGGCTACCGCTTCGCCTGCTACGACATGCTGATGACCCTTGCCCCTGGCATGCTGCTCTCCATCATCACCATCATCTTCAACGCCATCATCGTGGCGCTGGCGGTTTCCGGCGTGATGTCGGTGGGTGTGAGCGTGGCCACCTCGCTCTCCTCCATCTTCTTCTGTCTGTTCAACTACATCCTGTTCATGTTCATGTTCGGCGTGCTTACCACGTTCACGGAATGGGACTCCATCCACGCGCCCGCCCGTCAGAAGATCATCTACATGTTCACGTTCCCGTTCTTCATGATCACCTACATCCCCATTGCGCTCATTGCACTGTTCAAGAAGGGGAACTGGAAGCCCATCAAGCACTCCATCAGCGTAAACGTAGCCGACTTCGCCGACGCCGCCTCCAGCACCGAAAAGCCTTTGGCTAAATAAAGGGCTTAAGCGCGGGCGAAGGTGAGGGCGTAGAGGGTTTTGGCGCCTGCTTTGCGCAGGGTGGCTGCGGCGGCGAAGAGGGTGGCGCCGGTGGTGGCCACGTCGTCGATGAGGATGACCGTCTCGGGCACGCGGGATCCTTCGCGGATGGCGAAGCGATCGCTCATGTTGCGGGCCCGCTGGTGGCGGCCCAGTTCGCGCTGGTCGTGAGATTGGCCGACCGTCAGCAGGTGGGCGGCGGGGATGCCGGTTTTGTCCGACAGCTCGCTGGCAATGAGCTCCATGTGGTCGAAGCCGCGGTCGGTGATGGCGCGCTTCGTGGCGGGGACGAAGGCGATGAGCGCCTCCGGCGTCTTCCAAGCGGGTGGCACATATTCGGCCATGATGGCCGCCACCACCCCTGCCAGCCGCCGTTCCCCCGAATCTTTGAACACGGTCACCAGCCTCCGCGATTCGTCGGTCAGGCTTACGGCGCTGGCCATTTGGTCGAAGGGGAACTGCTCCAGCTCGAAGAGCGAGAGCGACTCGTCGTTGCATTCGGTACACACGACGCACCCGAACGGGGCACCGCAGCGGGGGCAGGCCAGGTTCGCATCGATGTAGGGGAGCGTGCGGCGGCACTTGTCGCAGAGAAGCTCTCCATGGCAATCGCACACGGCGCAGCGGGTGGGCCACAGCGCCTCCAGGGCAACGGCCGCGGCAGTTGCCAGGGTGGATCGCGCGATATGTGGGGCGCTTCTGCTCTTTTTCATGATCCTGCCAGCATAGCAGGGGCAAATATGATCAATCCAGGGGCTGTTGCACGGTTCATGCAAATTCTTCTGCTACACTGGCGTGTGCTTCTTTTGAGTCTGTAGTTGCGGAGGGCCTCAAGGCCCTCTTAGTCCAGGGCAGATGCGGTCGAAAGGATCCACGTAACAGGCGCTCGCGCCTGGAGCATGGCGTATCCTAGAGGTAAGCCGTACCGTCTGATTAACTGTTTCCGCGAAAAGGTTCGCGGCAGGCGAGAGGGCCGGTAGCGCAAGCGAAAGCCCCAGTACGCGAGTGTGGGGTCAAAGACTAGGTCAGTCAGAAGAAGCCCATGACCTTGATTAAACGATCTGGGAGGTTTCGGTGAGAAGAAAGCTCTTGAGCGCGATTGCGCTTGCGATGACCGCTGTTTTGGCGGTGGCCCTGGTCGGCTGCGCCGGCGACGATTACGTGCCGGAGGAGAAATCCCCGCAGCTGGAGCCCCCGGCCATTGGCGAGTCTGGCACCCTGCGCGTTGGCGTGGATACCGGCAAGGCCCCGCTGGCGGGTATCATGGAATCTAACCGCGCCATCGTCGGCCTGGATGTGGACATTGCCGCCGCTATCGCTGACGAGCTGGGCTTGAAGGTGTCCATCACCGATGTCGGCTCCGATGCCGCTTCCGCCCTGGCCGACGGCACCGTCGACATTGTGATGGGCGTGAACCAGTCCGAGGCCGACGGTTCCTTCTGGGTGAGCCAGACCTACCTTCCCACCGGCATCGCCCTGTTCTCCACCGACCCTAACGCCGGCGTCCCCACGGCCGATTCCGGCGCCACCTTCGCCGCGCAGATTTCTTCCACGAGCGCCTGGGCTGTGAGCAACGAGTTCGGCGCCAGTTCCCTGGAAGCTGCCTCCACCCTCATCGACGCCTTCGATTCCCTGAAGAACGGCCAGGTGAACTACGTGGCCGCTGATGCGGTCATCGGCCTGTACACCGCGCACAGCCAGGAGATCGACGTGTACCTGAGCGCCATGCTCTCCCGCGTTGGCGGCTATGTGATCGGTGCCTCTTCGGACAACGCCGAGCTGCAGACCGCCATCAGCCAGGCGGTGCAGAACGTGGTGGACGGCGGCATGCTGAGCGTTATCGAGCGCAAGTGGCTGGGCACCACGCTGGATCTGTCCAACGTGCCCCTGTCGGCCGCTGCCGAGAACAGCTCTTCCGGTTCCGCGTCTTCTACGAGCGTCGACTCCTCGGAAGATGAGGAAAGCTCCGATGACGAGCAGCTCGACCCGGATGCCGAAGGCACCGGCGATCAAGCCGAAGGCGACGCCGAATAACTCCCGCTTCTTTATGGGCCGCCTTTCGAGGCGGCCTTTTCATTGTTGGAAAAAACTTGGGCGCGGAAGCCTTTCGTTGCCACTCAAGGCAAATGGGGTAGAATAGCCTGCGTTCAATATTCGCAGGGGGAGGGGCTTTGCGCCATCTTGCCCCCTGTCCCATAGACAGGAGCAGCATCCATGCTTGAATTGAAAAACCTCGTCTTCGAGGTTCCCGCGCCGGAAGGCGGCACCAAGCGCATCATCGACGATCTGTCGCTCACCATCGGCGATGATCGCTTCACCGTGATTACCGGCCCTAACGGCGGTGGCAAGTCCACGCTCGCGAAGCTCATCATGGGCATCGAGCAGCCCACCTCCGGCCAGATTATCTTCAACGGCGAAGATGTCACCGACATGCCCATCACCGGCCGCGCCAAGTTGGGCATCGGCTACGGCTTCCAGCAGCCCGCCCGCTTCAAGGGCATGAAGGTGAAGAAGCTGCTGGACATTGCGGCCGGCCGCAAACTGCCCATGCTCGCCTGCAACGAGTACCTCTCGAAGGTGGGTCTGTGCTCCGCCAGCTACCTCACCCGCGAAGTGGACAAGTCTCTCTCTGGTGGCGAGGTGAAGCGCATCGAGATTGCCACCATTCTGGCCCGCGACCCGAAGCTGGCCATCTATGACGAGCCGGAGGCCGGCATCGACCTGTGGTCTTTCGACCGCCTCACCGAGACGTTCCGCGACATCCATGCCGCCCGCGACGGCCGCTCCATTGTGATCATCTCCCATCAGGAACGCATCATCCAGCTGGCCGACGAGATTGTGCTGCTGCGCGAGGGCAAGGTGGCCGACACCGGCACCCCCGACGAGCTCATGCCGCAGCTGGGCTTCCGCCTCACGTCTCCCGGCGGCTGCCCGTTGTCTTCTCCCACCGAGCTTCACCTGACCGAAATTCCCACCACCTGCTAGCGCGGGCCTACATATATAAAGGAGTCATTCATGACTGTAGACCTTTCTCCCATCGATGAAACGCTGCTGGCGGAAATCGCCGGCCTGCACGGCATGCCGAAGGGGGCGTTCAACATCCGCCGCGACGGCCAGTTGGTAGAGCGCCACAATTCCGCCTTCATCGAGATTTCCACCAAGACCGATGTCCCCGGCATCGACATCCACATCAAGCCCGGCACCAAGGGCGAGACCGTGTACATCCCCGTCATCGTCACCCAGTCCGGCCTGAAGGACGTGGTGTACAACACCTTCTACGTGGGCGACGACTGCGACGTGAAGATTGTGGCCGGTTGCGGCATTCACAATTCCAGCCACGAGGCCTCCGAGCACGATGGCATCCACAGCTTCTACCTGGGCAAGAACAGCCGCGTGGTATACACCGAGAAGCACTACGGCGAAGGCGAGGGCACGGGTGAGCGCATTCTGAACCCCACCACCAACGTCTATATGGAAGAGGATTCCTATTGCGAGATGGAGCTGGTGCAGCTGCGCGGCGTCACCTCCACGGTGCGCGACACCAATGCCGAGCTGGCGGCTGGCGCCAAGCTGGTGCTGGTGGAGAAGCTGCTCACCCACGACAAGCAGACTGCCGTCTCCAACATGAAGGTGGAGCTCAAGGGCGACGATTCCTCTGTGCAGGTGATTTCCCGCTCGGTGGCGCAGGACGACTCCGTGCAGGTGTTCAACCCGCTGGTCATCGGCGAGGCCGCTTGCCGCGGTCATGTGCAGTGCGACGCCATCATCATGGGCAACGCCAAGGTGAAGGCCATTCCCGGCATTGAAGCTGCCAGCGAGGACGCGCTGCTGGTGCACGAGGCCGCCATCGGCAAGATTGCCGGCGACCAGATTGTGAAGCTGATGACGCTGGGCCTTACCGAAGAGGAAGCCGAAAAGGAAATCCTCGACGACTTCCTGAGCTAGTCAAAGAAGCAACGCAAAAAGAAAGGGCCAACCGGCCCTTTCTTTTTGTGCTGTAGCTCCTCGCGGGGCGGCGGGTCGGGGCAACCCTCAGTCGCTCAGACAGTCCTCGCTGCGCTGCGGAACTCGCTTTGTGAGGGCCGCCCCGCCCCGCTGACTGGTTGGACGCGGCTGTCTGCCTTCCTGTTCGCCCCTCTGTCGTCATCCTGAGCGCAGCGAAGGATCTTTGCCTTTACTTCTTCGAATCCTTGGCTTCGTTTGCGGCGAGCATTTGCTCGAACATGGAGGAGGTTTCGCGGAAGTCGCTGGGCAGCACCACGGTGGAGGTGCCGGCGTTCTGGCCGAATTGGCCCATCATGTCGGTCCATTGGGTGAACATGAACAGCAGGTTCGCTTCGCGATCGGTCATGCCGGATTCGCGGATTTCCCGGATGGACTCGTTGATGCCCGACGCGATGGCCTTGCGCTGGTTGGCGATGCCGATGCCCGCTTGTTCGGCCGCTTCTGCCTGCGCCTTTGCCTCGGTCACCACTTTGATGCGCTGCGCTTCCGCAAGCGCCTGGGCCGCTACCTGCTTGCGCTGGGCGGTGTTGATCTCGTTCATGGCCGCTTCCACGTCCGGCGGCAGCTCGATGTTCACGATCAGCGTGCTCACCACCACGTAGCCGTAGCTGATCATGGTGTTCGCGATAATCTGCTGCACGTCGTTGGCAATGTCGTCCTTGCGGTCGTACACCTCGTCGATGGTGTAGCGGGGGATGGAGGAGCGCAGTGCGTCCGCCACGTAAGCCTTCATCTGCTCGACGGGGTTCGAGAGAATGTAGAAGGCGTTGTAGATACCGGCGTTGCGCGCCTGCACGTTGGCGCCGTCGGCCGCTACCGAGGCCACGCCGTCGTAGCCCATGCCGGAGCCGTCCACGTGGTACTGCACCGCCACCTGCATGCTGATGGTCACGTTGTCCTTGGTCTTGGCGTCGATGGCCAGCACCGATTGGCGGGTGCGCAGGTCCATCTTGCCCACAATCTTCTCGATGACCGGGATGCGCACGTGCAGGCCCGGGTGCGAGATGCGGTTGTACTTGCCCAGCCGCTCGATAACGTAGGCGCTCTGCTGCGGCACAATGTAGATGGTGGAGAGCACCGCCACCACACAGACAACGAGAATGGCGAGAAGAATCATGAGGGCCTCCTTCGGTCTTAGAATGTGGTTTCAGAATAGCACAACGAAAAAGCGGCCGGGAGCCACTGGGCTTCCCGGCCGCTTTTGCGAGCCTATGCGTGCGGGCTTGCGCCCGGGGACTTACTCGTCGAGCGCCTCGGCAATCTCGTCGGTGATGTCCATGGTGTGGTAGACGTTCTGGAGGTCTTCCAGCTCTTCCAGCTTGTCGATGAGGCGCATGACCTTCTTCGCGTCCGCCACGGTCACCTCGTTGGGGGTGGTGGGGATCATGGTCATCTCGGCGCCCTTCACCTGAACGCCCTGCTCCTCGAGGGCCTTAACGGTGGCCATCAGGGCAGCCGGGTCGGTGTAGACGATCCACTCGTCATCGGCGTCCTCGTAGTCGTCGCCGCCGGCTTCCGCCACGGCCATCATGAACTCGTCCTCGTCGGCAGCGGCGCCATTGGGGCCCACCGGGTTCTTCTTGTCGCCCGTCTCGATTTCCTTCAGCACCTGAATCTGGCCCTTGCGCTCGAACTGGAACGCCACAGAACCGGAAGTGCCCAGGCTGCCGCCCGCATGGGAGAACGCGCTGCGCACGTCGGCGGCGGTGCGGTTGCGGTTGTCGGTCAGCGCCTCGCAGTAGACGGCGATGCCGGCCGGGCCGTAGCCCTCGTACACAACAGTCTCGTAGTTGGCGGCGTCCTTGCCGGAGCCGAAGGCCTTGTCGATAGCGGTCTTAATCTTATCCTTGGGCAGAGAATAGCCCTTCGCCTTCTCGATGGCGGCGGCCAGGGAGGCGTTGTTCTCCGGGTTGGGGTCTCCACCTTCCTTCGCAGCTACGGTGATGTTACGAGAAAGCTTGGAGAACAAAGCCGAGCGCTTGGCGTCCTGCGCGGCCTTGCGGTGCTTGGTGGTAGCCCACTTTGAATGCCCAGACATACACGTCCCTTCCGAATACGAATAAAAATCCAGCCGAAGATAATACCACAACCATTCCGGGAATGAATTGACCGCTGCTCGACAATGGAAAAGTGACGGCCGAAAAGCATCGTCAGCGCACGAAACGAGCGTATCGCGAGGGTATTGGTATCGTGATCTTTTGAATTTCCTCTTGACTCGCAGAGGTATTTGAGTCCCCAAGAGAGTAGAATGACACAGAAGCTGATGGGGATTTAAGTCGCGTTTCTTTTGCGGCGGTACTGCGAACCTCTTGAGGCTTGCCTGCACTGCCGTAGCGCTCTTTCACTTCGCCGCGTTCTTGATTTTGTCGCGCCGCTGACAGCCTTACGGATGCTCTACCCACAACCAAATGGCGCCCTGCGCCCGAAAGGCTGATTATGTCTTCTGATACCAGCGCCGTCGCAAAGACGGCCGAACAAAACGGCTTCGCCCTCACCGCCACCGAAGAGCTGCCGGAAATTGACGGCACCGCCTTCGTGATGGAGCACCCGGCCTCGGGCGCGCGGCTGCTCTACCTGAAGAACGATGACGAGAACAAGGCGTTCTCCATCTCGTTCAAGACGCCGGCCGCCGACGACACGGGGGTGTTCCACATTTTGGAGCACTCGGTGCTGTGTGGCTCGGACAAGTTCCCGGTGAAGGAGCCCTTCGTTAACCTGCTCAAGAGCTCCATGCAGACGTTCCTGAACGCCATGACTTTCTCGGACAAGACCATGTACCCGGTGGCCTCCACCAACGAGCAGGACCTCGAGAACCTGATGGACGTGTACCTGGACGCCGTGTTCCACCCGCTCATCTACCAAAAGCCCACCATCTTCCAGCAGGAAGGATGGCATTTGGAAGTGGAGCCGCTGGCCGAAGAGGTGCTGGAAGTGGCCGACGGGGACCAGAAGGTGGGGCTCGCCTACAACGGCGTGGTGTTCAACGAGATGAAGGGAGCGCTCTCCGATCCCGACTCCGTGCTGTTCGACGCGCTGTCCGCGGCGCTCTTCCCCGACACCACCTACCGGTTCGAATCCGGCGGCGTGCCGGCGAGCATCGTCGATCTTACCTACGAGGGGTTCTTGGAGAACCATCGCCGCCACTACCAGCCCTCCAACAGCTACATTGTGCTCTACGGCAACCTGGACCTCGACCGTTTCTTGGCCTTCATCGACGGCAAGTACCTGTCTCCGCTGGCGAAGGATGCGAAGGCGGGAAGCCCTAACCCGCTCGACCTTCAGGCGCCGGTGCGCGCGATGGGAGTGCGCAAGCCCATGGAAACGGCACGGGAGAACGCCTCGTGCGCGCTGGGGTTCGTGGCCGGCACCGCGCATGAGCGGCGCCGCATCCTTGCCTGCGACATTTTGCTGGACGCCATCATGGGCTCCAACGAGAGCCCGCTGAAGCGCGCCATCCTCGATGCCCAGATGGCCGACGACGCCGGCGCGTTTCTGGCGGACGCCATGGCGCAGCCCTTCGCCATTCTGCAGCTGAAGGGACTTCGCGAGGGCGTGAGCGTGGAGGACTTCTCCGCCCTGGTGCGCGACAAGGTGAGCGAGCTCGCGAACGGCGGCCTCGACCGCGAGCTGGTGCGCGCGGCCCTGTCCCATGCGGAGTTCGTGATGCGCGAGCGCAACTTCGGCTACCCCGACGGCGTGCTGCTGTCGATGTCCGCCCTGGCCGGCTGGCTCTACGACGAGCGCGACGCCACCGCGTACCTGAAGTTCAACGAGGACTTCGCCGCGCTCAAGGCTTCCATCGACGAGGGCTACTTCGAGCAGCTGCTGCGGGAGCTGGTGCTGGAGAACGACCACGAAGCTTCTGTTGAGCTGGTGCCGCAAGAGGGCCCGGGCGACGACAAGCTGAAGGACTCCCTGGCCGCCATGGCCGAAAGCCTCGACGAGAACCAGGTGGCTGCTATCAAGCGCCAAGAGGAGCTGCTGCGCGCCGCCCAGGATGAGCCCGATTCCCCGCAGGCGCTGGCCACGCTCCCCAGCCTCTCGCTGGCCGACATCAAGAAGATGCCCGACGAGCCGCTATGCGCCATGGCGGAGAACACTCCCATTCCCTGCCTGCGCCATACCATCCCCACCCGCGGCATCGTGTTCGCCTACCGCTACTTCGACCTCTCGCGCCTCTCCTTCGAGGAGCTGCCCTACGCCACTATCCTGGCCATCGTGCTGGGGAAGCTGGCCACCGCTAAGCACAGCGCCGCCGAGCTGGACACGCTGGCGCAGTCGAAGCTGGGCAACCTGGCGTTCTTCACCGAAGTGCACGAGGACGCGCTGGAGCGCACCTCTTATGTGGCGAAGTTCGTGGTGAGTGTGTCGTCGCTTTCCGAGAACCTGGACTACGCCGCCACGTTGCCGGACGAGATTCTGCTGGAGACGGACTTCACCGACTACGACAAGATCAAGGACATTCTGAACCAGAAGCGCGTGACCATCGAGCAGGGCTGCACCAATGCGGGGCACAGCGCCGCCATGGCCCGCGTGGCCTCCTACTACCTGCCGGCCGCCGTGGTGCGCGAGCAGATGGGGGGCATGGACTTCTACTTCTTCCTGAAGGACCTCATCGACCACTTCGACGAACGCAAGGAGGCGCTGGCGGAAACGCTGCGCGATATCACCAAGCGCCTGTTCACCCGCGACGGCTGCATCGTCAGCTTCACCGGTTCTGACGAGGACTTCGAGCGCTTCTGGGCCGACGGCGGCACGCTGAAGCTGGCGAACTCTTCGGTGGCGGCGCGACTCATCGCCGCCGAGCCCACGCGCAAGAACGAGGCCTTCATCGTCCCCTCTGACGTGAGCTACACCGCCATGGGTTACGACCGTCGCCTGTTCGACGGCCCCTTCACCGGTGTTTGGATGCTGGTGAGCCGCATCCTTTCCTACGACTACCTGTGGAACGAGGTGCGCGTGAAGGGCGGCGCTTACGGAGCGGGCCTGCAAATGACGCGGCCCGGTTCGATGCGCTTCTACTCCTATCGCGATCCGCACATCGACGAGACCATCGAGCGCTTCGAGGGCTCCGGCGCATGGCTGGCGGAGTTCACGCCCACGGAAAGCGAGATGAACGGCTACATCGTCTCCACGGTGGCCGGCATCGACACGCCGCTCAAGCCGCGCGAGCTGATGCGGCGCCAGGACGCGCAGTTCTTCTCGCACCTGGATAAAGAACTGCGAGAGCGCACCCGCACCGAGGTACTGAACGCCACGCCGGAAGCCGTGCGCGACTTAGGTCCCGCCATGGTGCGCGCCACCGACCACCGCATGATCTGCACCGTGGGCAGCAAGGAGCTGATCGACAGCTCGAAGGAAGACTTCACGGTGATTGACCTGCTGAAGGCGAAAGAACTCTAGGGCCGCAAACCCTGGTTTTTCAGAAGTCGCCCCGGCCCGTTTCTTCTGAAATCAGAAGTTTCACGTCAAAAGTGCTGATATCAGAAGTTTTGGGCCGCGCGCATCGCTGAAAAAGTGGCAATGTTGTCCACGGGGCTTTGCGGTTCAACGGAACACGAAGCAAAAGCGGCCGGGAAGCCCAGTGGCTCCCGGCCGCTTCTTACTTGGCGGACTTTCCGCCGAAGCGGGCGGCTAGGGTGGTGGGGGTGCCGGCGGCCACGGTGGCGGCCAGGGATCCGAGCGCTCCCATGAGCACTTCGCGGGTGGGGGCATCCAGGTGACGCGCCGCTTCCCGCACAAGCCCGATGGCCTTCGGCCCGCTGAACAGCACCTCGGTGGCGTCGGTCGCGCCGGAAGCCTCGATGGCGGCGAACAGGGCGTCTACCACCGCTTTCGCCTGCGTGGGGTTGTAGCGCTCCAGCCACACGTTCATGACGGAGTTCAAGAACAGGGAGTTTTCCGAGAGCGTCTCGGCCGGGCTGAAACGCCCCTCTTCAATCTCCCAGGTGTGCAGGCTGTGCTGGGGGATGCCCGAGGCGGAACTGCTTACTACGCGGATGGGGGCCTCGGTGTGCATGAGCAGCCCGACGAAGGAATCGGTGGGCACTTTGCGGTCGATCTTCCCCTCCAGGGTCTTCCAAGCTGCTTCCGGCACCGATTGGTCGCGGAAGCCGGGGGAATCAAAGGTGTAGACCATCTGGATGCGTTCCTGAATCTCCGGCGGCGCGAAAAGCGCGGCGTACAGCGCCAGGTTGCCGCCCTTCGAGTGGCCGCCCAAGTAAAGGCGATCCGGCAGCAGGGGCGCCACCGCTTCCAGGTATTCCCGCGCCTGCACCTGGGCGGGAACGGTCTCGCTGTACACCATGTTGCAGTTCTCGCGCCAACCGGTGATGGAGACGTCCGTGCCGCGAAAGCCGATGAAGGCGAAATCCTTCCCCTGGATGAAGGAGGTGGCGAAGAACTGGTTCTGCCGCTGGTCATCGAAGAAGTCCTGCGCCGCTGCCAGCCGCATTTCGCGGAAACGGGGGCTTGCGGCAAGTCCCAGATAGGTGCGCTTAGTGCGCTCTGGCTCTAGGTCTTGGAACATGATGGGGAACTGCTCTGCCCGCATAAGGTCGACGAACCGGACAGATTTCGGCTGGCCCGCCAGGCCCTTCAGCGCCTTGATGCGGGCGGGGGAGAGGCGGCGCGGTTCTCGGAGCGGCGGTACCATCCCTTCGGTGCGGGCCATCATGAAGTCCGCAAGGGCGGCGGCGTCAATTTCCCCAAAGGGCATTTCGGAAAACGAGGCGAACTCGGTGGCAAGGTAGTCGGTCAACTTCACAGCGCATCCTCCAATCTCGCCTCTATGATAGCTAAAGGCAGTGGCACGCGCGGGGTCTTCCACGAAAGGAAGGGAAGCCGAAATCTTGCGCGAACGTTCCTCTTTGCGTGGCTCGCCGCGGAATTTTGTCCGCTTTCGCTTGAGAAAATCAAACAGATGTTCTAACATGCACTGCAGTAATCGAACGAACGAGAGCGGGGCTGACCGGCGTGCGCGAGCGAATCATCCTTGGGATAGACCCGGGCCTGGCCCATACGGGCTGGGGCATCGTGTCCCAGCAGGGCAGCTGCCTGGACTGTGTGGCTTACGGCTGCGTCACCACGCATCCCCATGAAGAGCTCTCGGTGCGGCTGTTGAAAATCCATCAGCAGATAGAGGCGGTGGTCAACCGGTTCCAACCCACCTGCATGGGGATAGAAACGGTGTGGTTCGGCCAGAACGTCACCGCCGCGTTCGGCACCGGCCAAGCGCGGGGCGCGGCCCTGGTGGCCTGCGCGCGGGCGGGGCTGGAAGTGGGGGAGTACACCCCGCGCCAAATCAAGATGGCGGTGGTGGGCACTGGCAGCGCCGACAAAGCCCAGGTGCAGTACATGGTGGCCCAGCTGCTTCGGCTGCCCCAGGCGCCGGAGCCGGACCATGCGGCCGATGCGCTGGCGGCGGCGCTGTGCCACTGCACTCATGCGCCCTTACGAAAGGAGATGGCGGTTTGATCGCGTTTCTTGACGGTCAGGTGGCGGGAAAGAGCTTCTCGCAAGTATATATAGATGTAGCAGGGGTGGGCTACGGGGTGACCATGGCAGCTTCTGCCCTGGCCCAGCTGCCCCCCACCGGCGAGCGGGTGCGGGTGCTCACCTACCTGCAGGTGTCCGAGAATGGCATCGCGCTTTACGGCTTTCTGAAAGAAGAGGAGAAGGCGCTCTTCGAGAAGTTGATCGGCGTCTCCGGTGTGGGGCCGAAAGTGGCGCTTGCGGCGCTCTCCACCTATTCGCCCGCGCAGCTGGCCAATGCGGTGGCGTCGCAGGACATTGCGCTGGTGCAAAAGATTCCCGGCGTGGGCAAGAAGACCGCTTCGCGCATTGTGCTGGAGCTGAAGGGATCTCTGGAAAACGCGGCCGGTCTTTTCGACGAGGAAGGGGCGGCGCCTGTGGTGGACGCGGCCCTCATTGGCGCCCAAGAGGCGCTCCTTTCCATGGGATTCACTCAGGCGGAAGCAGATCTTGCGCTGAAGGGGGCTCCCGCCGGGGCGAAGGAAGCGGCCCTGATACAATATGCCCTCAAGCGTTTGGGCAGCCAGTAGGGGCAATAGGTGCATATGGCAGAAGATATGGAAATAGAGGGACTCGTGTGGCAGGCGGCCGATGCCGCCCCCAGCGCCCGCGAGCGAGCGGTGTCCCTCAGCCTCCAAGAGGAGGACTTGGCGCTGGAGCGGTCGCTGCGGCCCAAGCGGCTGGAGGACTACTTGGGCCAGACCAAGGTGAAGGACTCTCTGGCCATTCTCATCCAGGCGGCCCAAGAGCGCAACGACGTGGTGGACCACATTCTGTTCTCGGGCCCTCCCGGCCTGGGCAAGACCACGCTCGCGCAAGTGGTTGCCAACGAGATGGGCTCATCCATTCGCACCACCTCCGGCCCCGCCATTGCGCGCGCTGGCGACTTGGCGGCCATCCTCACCAACCTCGAAGAGGGCGACGTGCTGTTCATCGACGAGATCCATCGCCTGAACCGCGTGGTGGAGGAGATCCTTTACCCGGCCCTGGAGGACTTTGCCCTGGATATTGTGGTAGGGAAGGGGCCAGCCGCCCGCTCTATCCGGCTGGACATCCCCCGGTTCACTCTCATCGGCGCCACGACGCGCACGGGTCTTCTAACCGGGCCCTTGCGCGACCGCTTCGGCATTGTGTTTCGCCTGCAGTACTACACCAACGAAGAGCTGGCCTCCATCGTCAGCCGCTCGGCGTCGCTGCTTTCCGTGGATATCGACCAAGAGGGCGCGCTGGAGATTGCCCGTCGCAGCCGCGGTACCCCCCGTTTGGCGAACCGCCTGCTGAAGCGGGTGCGGGACTTCGCCCAGGTGCGGGCCGACGGCGCCATTACCGAAGACGTGGCGGCCGAGGCGCTCTCGTTTTTCGAAGTGGACCATCTGGGGCTGGACAGTCTGGACAACCGCCTGCTTGAGGCCCTTTGCGTGCGGTTCTCCGGCCGGCCGGTGGGGCTCACCACGCTCGCCTCGGCGCTGGCGGAGGATCCGGATACGGTGGAAGACGTGCTGGAGCCCTTCCTCATGCAGCAGGGACTCATGATGCGCACCCCGAAGGGGCGCCAGGCCACGCGCCGCGCGTGGGAGCACTTGGGGCTCGAGGCCCCGGCAGATGTGCAGTAACGGACGCGCAGGAACGGAAGCGAATTCATGATCGAGCAAGACTATCTGATGCGGAAGCTGCTGGCCCTGTTCGCCGCCATCCGGCGCAGCTGGGAACGGGAGCAGCGCGACGAAGAGCCGGCTGAGTCGGCGGACCAGCTGGAGCAGGCGCTCGCAAGCGCCGTGGAGTTCGACAGCGCGCTTTTGCTCGCGCTCGCTCCGGAATCCTTCGCCTCGATGGTGCAGGTGTCCGGCACCGACCGCCGCGTGGTGGCCTTCATGCTGCGCAGCTTGGCGCTCGCATCCCGCTACCGGAACGAGGCGGGGCAACCGGACACCGCGGCGCTGCGGCTGGATCAGGCCCGCTCCCTTGCGGCCTCCTATGGCCTGTCCGAGGAGGATTGGGCGGTGGACGAAGAGGCCCTCGCGCAGCTTTTCGCGGAATATGACGGGAAAGAAGCGGAATAAACGGCTCTTTTTCGGGCAGTTAACGAATTCTGATCACATACTGTAAACTAATCTACATGCATATTGGTCATCTTTTGGGTATAGTTGACCCCAGACTTGGAAAGGGTCTACGCCAATCGACGCCATCGATTGGTCCCATAAACCTTTCTGGAAGGCAGAAGGTAGAAAAGAGGAAAAAATGGCAGAAGGCACTGTGAAATGGTTCAACCCGGAGAAGGGCTACGGCTTCATCTCCCAGAGCGATGGCGAGGACCTCTTCGTGCATTTCTCTGAGATCAAGATGGATGGCTTTAAGACCCTCGATGAGGGGGCTGCTGTCTCGTTTGACGTGACCACTGGTCAGAACGGCAAACTGCAGGCGAGCAACGTTGTGCGCCTTTAGGCCATAGCACCATCGCACGCAAAAATGCCCGGCACGCGCCGGGCATTTTTTTGTTTCGTGCTTAGTAGTCGTTGGCGGCGGGGCTTTCCATCCAGGCTTGCTGGAACTGGTCGTATTCGCCGGCCAGCACCGCCTCGCGCGCGCGGGCCATAAGATCAAGCAGGAAGTGCAGGTTGTGGACCGACAGCAGGATGGCTCCCAGCATTTCCCCCTGCTTCACCAGGTGGCGGATGTAGGCGCGGGAATGATTGCGGCAGGTGGGGCAGCTGCACTGCGGGTCCAGCGGGCCGAAGTCGCGCGCGAACTTTGCGTTGCGCATGTTCATGCGGCCGGTCGAAGAGAAAGCGGTGCCCATGCGCGCGGTGCGGGTGGGCAGCACGCAGTCGAACATGTCGACGCCCTCGCCCACGGCGCGTACGAGGGTGGTGGGATTGCCGACGCCCATCAGGTAGCGGGGACGATCCTCCGGCAGGGCGCGCGCCACCGGACCGAGCGTCTCGAACATGGTCTCGTGGTCCTCGCCCACCGAATAGCCGCCGATGCCGAAGCCGCCGAAGCGCCTCCCTCCGCCGGCCAGGCTTTCGTCCTCAATCTGGCGAAGCCGCCGGATGGACTCTAGCCGCAGATCCAGGTGCATGCCTCCCTGCACAATGCCGAATAGGGTCTGATCGGGCCGTTTGTGGGCGGCCAGGCAGCGTTTGGCCCATGCGCTGGAAAGATCTACCGCCCGTTGCACGAACTCGCGCGTGGCGGGGTAGGGCGGGCACTGGTCCAGCTGCATGGCAATGTCGGCTCCCAGCAGCTCCTGGATGCGCATGTTCTCCTCCGGCGTCCAGCGCACGTAGCTGCCGTCGTAGACCGAGCGGAAGGTCACGCCGTCGTCGTCAAGCTTGCGGGTGTCCTCAAGCGAGAAGATCTGGAACCCGCCGGAGTCGGTGAGCATAGGGCCGTCGTAGCCGGAGAACCCGTGAACGCCGCCCGCCTCGGCCACAATTTCGGGTCCCGGGCGCTGCGAGAGGTGGTAGGTGTTCGCCAGCACCACCTGGGCCCCCAGGTCTTTCAGCTGCTGTACGGTGATGCCCTTTACCGTTGCCGACGTTCCCACTGGCATGAACATGGGGGTATGGAAGGGGCCATGGGCGGTCTGATATGTGAGGGCGCGGGCGTTGCCGCTGGTGGCGTCAAGAGTGCAATCGAAGAGGGCCATGGGTGTCCTTACAGGCTCGTTTGTGAACAAATGCTTAAGTTCTTCCCGTCATTTGCGGCCAATCCTTGAAAGGCGAAGCCGAAATGACGCGATTTGGTAGTATAGCCGACATGGAAAACAACTGCGAAAACACTACAAAGATGCTCCTGCACGCCTGCTGCGGCCCCTGCTCGCTGGAGCCGGTGCGGCTGCTTGCGGAAGAGGGCGTGCGCCCGGTCATCTTCTACTCGAACTCGAATATCTACCCGCCCGAGGAGTACGACCGCCGTTTGGTCACCATCCGTCAGTGGGCCCAGGGGCTGGGCTTGACGGTGGCTGAGGGAGATTACGTGCCCGAAGCCTGGGAGGAAACTGCCGGTCGCGTGGGGGACTCCGCCAAGGAAAAATACGGCGTGGTCATCCATGAGGCGAGTGCGGATGAGGACAGTGGTGCGGCTGCGGCTGCTGACCCTCCGGCGGAGGCCGCTCGCAAGGCCCGATGTCGCGCCTGCTATCGCCAGCGCTTCGAGGACGCCGCCCGGTTCGCTGCCGAAAACGGCTACGAAGAGCTGTCCACCACGCTCTCGGTGAGCCCCTACCAGTACACCGCCATCATCCAGGAAGAGCTGGAGCGGGCCGCGGCCGCCTTCGGCCTTACCCCCCGCTTCGTCGACTACCGCCCCTACTACGATGCTGCTACCCAGCGCTCCCGCGATGCCGGCATGTACCGGCAGAACTACTGCGGCTGCCGCTTCTCCATGGAAGAGGCGCAGGCAGAACGGGACCTGCGCAAGCAGCTGCGGGCCCAGGCGCGCAAGGCGCGGCTGGAGCAGACGGCCGGTGCGCGCGCCGCCGAAGAAGAGAAGCGAGCGCAGGCTCGCGCCGAGAAACAGGCCTACCAGCTAAAACAACAACGAAAACGAGCCATCCTCAAATCAATGCGGGAGACGCGGGAAATCTAAAGTGTTAGCATAAGCACTTTCTGATTCTTACTAAGAAAGAGCCTTATGCTTACTTCTGACTTTGATTACGATTTGCCCGAAGAGCTGATTGCGCAGGAGCCGTGGTCCGTGCGGGACGAGTGCCGGTTGCTGGTGATGGATCGTGCGACCGGCGCAGTGCAGGATCGCATTTTCAAGGACATCCTGGAGTTCGTGCGCCCCGGGGATGTGTTCGTGGTGAACGAGACGCGGGTGCGGCCGGCGCGGCTTTTGGGCGCGAAGCGCGGCACGGGCGGCGCGGCCGAGGTGTTCCTGCTGCAGGAGCTTCCCGCTTACGGCGAGCGCACGAACCAGGGCGCCTATTGGGAGGTGCTCGTGCGCCCCGGCAAGCGGCTCAAGCCCGGCAGCGGCGCGGTGGTGGATATCCCCGATGCCCAGGGCAACGTGGCCCTTTCGGCCGAGATCGTCGACTGGGTGGAAGAGGGCCAGAAGGGGGAGCGCATCGCCCGCCTCACCACCGATTACCCCTCGCTCGACGAGGCGCTCCACGCTGCGGGCAAGACGCCGCTTCCCCCTTATATAAAAGATTACGCCGGCGACATGGAGCTGTACCAGACGGTCTATTCCCAGCGGGAAAGCTCCGCCGCCGCTCCCACTGCCGGGCTGCATTTCACGCCTGAGCTCATAGAGGCGGTGAAGGCAGCCGGCGCCGAATGGCATACGGTGGAGCTGGAAGTGGGGCTCGATACCTTCCGCGTGGTGGACGAGGAAGACCCCGAAGCCCACACCATCCATACCGAGTTCTATACCGTCTCTCCCGAAGCCGCCGAGGCGGTCAACCGTGCGAAGGAAACGGGCGGTCGGGTGATTGCCGTGGGCACCACTTCGGTGCGCTCGCTGGAGAGCGCCGCGGCCAAAACGGGCAAGGTGCGTCCCGTGAACCGCGAGGCCACCTCTCTCTACATTTTGCCCGGCTACCAGTTCAACGCGGTGGACGCCCTCATCACGAACTTCCACGTGCCCCGCTCCACCCTCATGATGCTGGTGTCCGCTTTCTCTTCCCGCGAGAACATCATGAAGGCCTACGAGCATGCGGTGCAAGAGCGCTATCGGCTCCTTTCCTTCGGCGACGCCATGTTCATCGCGGACGTTTCTGCGGATATTTCTTGAATTTGCGCCCTGACCTAGGGGAAGACCTGTATTCCTTCAGCGAGAATAAGCGCCCGTGTGTTTCCAAGGGAAGCGTTTAGTGGCAAAATAGGAACGTTGTGTTTACGGAGCGCTTGAGTGCGCTCCCAAGAAAATGAGAAGAAGGTTTATTCATGGCACTGGAGCGCAGCACTAAAAAGCCGGCCGCCAATCACGATAGGCGAAACGTATGGCTTTTGGTGGTGACCACGATCTTGGTGGTCGCGTCTATCTTCATGTTCACCCCGCCCTCTGAGCGCATCAATCAGGGCCTGGACATCCAGGGCGGTCTCTCGGTGGTGCTTACCGCCAAGAACGCCGACGGCGGCAACATCACCGACGAGGATATGGAGGCATCCCGCGCCATCATCGAGACCCGCGTGAACGCACTCGGCGCCAGCGAGGCAACCGTGCAGCTGCAGGGCGACAATCAGATTCTGGTGCAAATTCCTGGTTTGTCCGACTCCCAAGAGGCGCTTAACACCATCGGCAAAACCGGTCAGCTGGTGTTCGCTCGACTGGACTCCTTCACCGATGAAGAGGTGAAGGAAAAGATCGAGCAGGGCGACTACGGCACCGTGGGCACCATCACCGACGAGTTCGGCTACAGCTTCCCCTCGGGCAAGATGGAGCACCTGACGGTGGAGCCGGGCACCTACACCCCGCTCATCACCGGCTCCGATATCTCCCGCGTGGACATTGGCCGCGAGAGCGAGACCTCTTCCTATTATTCCGTGAACCTTACCCTGAACTCCAAGGGCGCGCAGGCCTTTGCCGACGCCACCAAGGAGCTGGCCGCCGACCATGGCCAGATTGTCATCATCCTGGACGACGAGGTGCAGTCCGCCCCCGCGGTGCAGGGCGAGATCCCGGGTGGTCAGGTTTCCATCACCGGCAACTACACCCTTGAGGACGCCCAGAGCCTGGAGACGGTGCTGGAGAGCGGCTCTTTGCCCATCAACTTCGAATACGCCCAGGCCCAGGTGGTGGGCCCGACGCTTGGCCAGGAGGCACTGGCCGCCGGCGTGCTGGTGGCGCTCATCGGCCTGGCCATCGTCATGCTCTACCTGCTGTTCTTCTACAAGGGCCTCGGCATTATTGTGGCGGCCGCCATGGCCATCTTCGCTGTGCTCTACTTGGGCATTCTGGCGCTGCTGTCCTGGTTCGGCCAGTTCTCGCTGTCGCTGGCGGGCATCGCTGGTATCGTGCTCACCATCGGCATGGCGGCGGACTCCTCGGTGCTCACGCTCGAGCGCTTCCGTGAGGAAATCCGCATGGGCCGCTCGGTGCGCGCGGCGTCGAAGTCCGGCGTGCGCCACGCCATCCTCACCTCCATCGACGCCGACCTGGTGACTCTGGTGTCGGCGCTCTGCCTGTTCTTCCTGGCCAGCGCATCGGTCAAGGGCTTCGGCCTGACGCTCGCGCTCGGCATCTTCTGCGACATCATCATGATGGTGCTGTTCAAGGCCCCGCTCATCCGCCTGTTGGCGCCGAAGGTGATCGCAAAGAACCCGGGCCTCTGGGGCATTTCCGACTCCATCGCCGCCGCCAACCTGTACAAGGAAGCGGCCGAGGCGGAGGGCGTGTCGGTGGCGGAAGCGGAAACCGGCCTGCTCATGAACACCTCTGAGAGCGACGCGGTGCTGGAGGCCGAGGAAGGTGCCAAGGCGAAGGGCCTGGAGGACAAGCTCTCCAAGATCAAGGGCCGCTTCATCAAGCACGACATCAACTTCCTGGGCTATCGCAAGATTCTGCTGACCATCGCCGCCGTTGCCATGGTGCTCTGCCTGGTGGTGGTGGGCGTGCGCGGCCTGAACTTCGGCATCGAGTTCATCGGCGGCAGCTCCACCGCCTTCCACGGCACCGGCGACATCACCACCGAGCAGATGCGCGACGCCTTCAACGACGCCGGCGAGCCGGACGCGGTCATTCAGACCACCTCCACCAACGGCGAGGCGGGCTTCCTGGTGCGCACCACCACCACGTCCCCCGACGAGGCGACCGAGGTGGCGAACGCCGTAGCGGCAACGCTGGGCCTCACCTCCTCCGACTTCGAAGTGACCACCATTGGCCCTGACTGGGGTCCGAGCGTCATCACTTCGTCGCTCATCGCGTTCCTGGTGTCCATCGTGCTCATCATCATCTACATCGCCATCCGCTTCGAGTACAAGATGGGCGTCATGGCGGTAGTGGCGTTGTTCCACGACCTTATCCTGGTGGTGGGCATCTATGCCCTGGTGGGCCGCGAGGTCAACCCCAACACCATCGCCGCGCTCCTCACAATTCTGGGCTACTCCCTCTACGATACCGTGGTGGTGTTCCACCGCATCAACGACAACATGAAGGACGAGAACATCCGCTGCACCTTCATGACCATGGCGAACCACTCCATGAACCAGGTGTTCATCCGCACCATCAACACGACGCTCACCTCGTTCATCCCGGTTTTCGCCATGCTGCTGTTCGGCGGCGAGACCCTGAAGGACTTTGCCTTCGCCATGGCCATCGGCCTTATCGCCGGTTCTTATTCCTCCATCGCCATCGCCACGCCGCTCTATTCCATGTGGAAGACCCGCGAGCCGCGTTACGCCCGTCTGCAGAAGCGCTATGGCGACGAGGTGGGGCTGTTCGAGTTCGATCGCGCGGGCGCTCCGGCCCTGGCCAGCGTTCCGGTGGAGCGCATCGAGAAGGAAGCGGCCGCCGAGGCGAAGGCCCAGGCGGAAGCGAGCGGCGCCACCGAGGCGGAGACCGCGGCGCTGCGCGAGAAGAGCGAAGAGGCGGCCCGCCGCAAGGTTCAGGAGAGCGTGCAGAAGAAGGCGAAGACCTCCTACCGCGCCAGTGAAACCTACGTGACGGACGCGGAGATGCTGGAAGCCGCCGAAGAAGCAGCCCGCAAAGCCGGCCGCGCCTCCGACCGAGCCCGTCGCCGCAGCCAACGCAACAACCGGAAGTAAGGCTCGCTTGTTTTTGTCATCCTGAGCGCAGGCCGTAAGGCCGGAGTCGAAGGATCTCTTCCGGCTGAGGAGATCCTTCGACTCCGCGCTATGCGCTCCGCTCAGGATGACAACGTTTACAGTCGGGGAGACGTATCGACGAAAGGAGAACCATGGCCGAGATTCGTACGGGGAGTGCCCCCAACTTCTGCCCGCCCACCGAGGAGGGTGTGATCATCAGCCTTCAGGACGAGAAGGGCGATGGCCTGGACCTGGAGTTTCTGGGCCTGGTTCTGCACGAGGGCAAGTCCTACGGCTTCTTCTTCCCGGTGGACAGCGACAACCCGGCGCTTTCGAGCGGCGAGGTGCTGCTGCTGGAAGTGACGGAGCTGGACGAAGAGGGCCAGCCGGCCGCGTTCGAACTAGTGGAAGACGAAGCCATCGCCGCTGAGGTGTACGAGGACTTCAAACAGGCCACCGCCGACTTGTACCGCTTCGAGTAGACGGCTACAATAGCGCCTGTGAATTCTGTTTCAGGGCGGGGTGCAATTCCCCACTGGCGGTAAACCGGTTCCTCGGCAAGCCCGCGACCCTGCGCAATGCAGGCTGATCTGGTGCAATTCCAGAGCCAACGGTTATAGTCCGGATGGAAGAGGCAGATTCGCTGGGCATCCCATATGCTTCGAGCGAACATTCGAGCCTTCATGAAGGGAATTCATGGGGCTCGTTTCTTTTTCGGGGAAAGAGGCGCACCTGTTCTTAAGTCCAGTTCCCCGGAGAAAGAAGGTGGCCGTCATGGCGAAGAACCCGATCGATTATTCCTCTCAGGCGCAGGCGGGGCAAGGAGAGGGAAGTGCCCCCGCGCCCGTGAAGGTGCCGAAGGAGCCGACGGCTCCGAAGGCTCCCACGGCGCAAAGGGCGCTGGTCAACACCAACCGCTGGTCCACCCGCACGCTTGTGACTATTGCGCTTTTGTGCGCTATCTCGGTGCTGCTCTCCTTCGTGGAGTTTCCGCTGCTGCCCGGTGTCACCTGGCTCAAGTACGACGCCTCCGCCATGCCTGCCATGGTGTGCGGCTTTGCCTTCGGCCCGGCGGCGGGGCTGGTGTGCGGCATCGTCTCCTGCATTGCCCACGGTATTCTGCTGGCTGATTTCACGGGCGCCCTAATGAACATCATGGTAATTCTGGGTATCGTGTGGCCCTCCGCCATGGTGTACAAGCGCGTCCATACCCTCAAGGGGGCCATCGCGGGCCTGGCGCTGGGCGTTCTGGGTGCGGTGATCATGGCGGTGGCGGGCAACCTACTGCTCACCCCAGCATGGCTGGGCGTGCCGCTGGATGCCGTGGTGGCCATGATCGTTCCCATCCTTATTCCCTTCAACCTGCTTAAAGGCCTGCTGAACGCGGTGCTTACCATCGCGATTTACAAAGCCGTGTCGAATTTGATCACGCCGGAAAAGCAGCAGGTCAAAGGTCGCTAACGCACTGAAGCGCGGGAAAGGAAGCCTATGAGCCACGCCTCCGACAGCCAATTCGTGAATTTCCGCGACACGGCGTTTTCCTATGACGGCAAGACCCTCGTCTTCGACGGGCTGAACCTCTCTGTGCCGCAGGGGCAGTTCTTGTGCCTGCTCGGCGGCAACGGGTCGGGAAAGTCCACCATCGCCAAGCATATCAACGCGCTGCTGGTGCCGGACGCGGGGGAGGTGGAAGTGTTCGGGAAGAACACGGCGGATCCGGAGTTCACCTACTTCATCCGATCGAACGCGGGGCTGGTGTTCCAAAACCCGGATGACCAGCTGGTGGCTTCCCTCATCGAGAACGACGTGGCCTTCGGCCCGGAGAACTTGGGGATTCCCAATCCTGAGCTGCGGCAGCGGGTCACAGACGCGCTCGCGGAAGTGGGGCTGCAGGGGTTCGAGGAGCACGAGACCTTCGCCCTTTCCGGCGGCCAGAAGCAGCGCGTGGCCATTGCCGGCATCCTGGCCATGGACCCGGCCATCCTGATTCTGGACGAGGCCACCGCTATGCTGGACCCGCGCGGCCGCAAGGGCCTGATGCGCGTGGTGCGGCAGCTGCACGAAGAGGGAATGACCATTGTCATGATCACCCACTTCATGGAAGAGGCGGCTCAGGCGCAGCGCATCGTGGTGCTGGACAAGGGCCGCATCCGCATGGATGGCGTGCCGGACGAGGTGCTGGTGCGGGCGGAAGAACTGCAAGAGTTGTCGCTGGAGGTGCCGTTTGCCTGCCGCCTTTCCCTTGAGCTGCGGCGACGCGGCGTGGACGTGCGCCCGTGCATCACCGAAGAAGCGCTGAAGGAGGAGCTATGCGCCTTGAATTCCAAAATGTAAGCTACTCCTACGCAGGGAAAGAGGCGGAGCGCACCGGCAAAAAGCGGAAGAAGCGTGACCGCCAGGCCGAGTGGGGCAATTCCCCCGATGCGCGCTGGGCGCTGCGCGAGGTGAGCTTCGCGGTAGAGCCGGGGGAGTTCTTAGGCATTGCCGGCC
Source organism: Eggerthellaceae bacterium (assembly GCA_022791455.1). Classification (GTDB taxonomy): domain Bacteria; phylum Actinomycetota; class Coriobacteriia; order Coriobacteriales; family Eggerthellaceae; genus Parvibacter. The sequence continues at coordinate 160,646 of JAAVZC010000003.1, read as the reverse complement.
ACACGGGCTCGGGAAAGTCCACCCTCATCCAGCACATGAACGGGCTTCTGCATCCCACCGAAGGGCGGGTGCTGGCGGATGGCGCCGACCTGGCCCGCAAGGAGGTGGCCACCGAAGTGCGCGCACGGGTGGGGCTGGTGTTCCAGTATCCGGAAAGCCAGCTGTTCGCCCCTACGGTGTTCGAGGACGTGGCCTTCGGCCCGCGCAATTTCGGCGTGCCGGCGGATGAGCTGGAGGAGCGGGTGCGGGAGTCGATGGAGCGAGTGGGGCTCTCCTTCGACGAACTGCGCGACCGGTCTCCTTTCAGCCTCTCTGGCGGCCAGCAGCGACGGGTGGCGTTCGCGGGTGTTCTGGCCTGCCGCCCCGAGGTGTTGGTGCTCGACGAGCCGGCGGCGGGGCTCGACCCGCGCTCGCGCGAGGACTTTTTGGCGATGGTGAAGCAACTGCATGCCCAGGGCACTACGGTGGTGATGGTGTCCCATTCCATGGATGACCTGTATGCCCTGGCCACCCGCATCTTGGTCATGTCGGAGGGCCGCGTGCTTCGGCTGGGAGCGCCGGAGGAAGTGTTTGCCGATGGCGATGCTCTGACTGCCGTTGGCCTGGGGCTGCCGGCCCCGGTGCGGTTCGCGAACAGCCTGCGCGAAGCCAACTTCCCCCTCCCCAAAGGCCTCCACAGCGAAGAATCCCTGGCCAGCGCCATAGCCGATGCCCTCGAAGGATCTCTCCATGAATAGGGTGCTCCTGGGCCAGTACTGGCCGGAAGAGAGTCTGGTTCACCGCATGGATCCGCGGGTGAAGTTCCTGCTGTCGCTCGCTCTCATCGTGGCCATCTTCTGCGCCGCTACCCCTGCAAGCCTGGCCGTTGCTGCCCTGTTCGTGCTCGTCTTCTATGGCTTTGCCCACATCCCGCCGCTCACGGCCTTGCGCTCCATCGGCCCGCTTTTGGTGCTGGTGCTGTTCACGGCGCTGTTGAACGTGCTGTTCGTGCAAGGGGGCGAGGTCTACTTCCAGTGGTGGATCATCTGCGTGAGCGAAAAAGGCCTGCAATCCGCCGCCTTCATTGCGGTGCGGCTGCTGTTGCTGCTCATGGCCGTGAGCCTGCTCACCCTTACTACCACGACCCTCGACATCACCGCTGCCTTCGAGCGGTTGCTGGCTCCCTTTGCCCGCGTGGGGCTGCCGGCTCACGAGATGGGCATGATTTTGGGCATTGCCCTGCGGTTCCTTCCGCAGTTCGCCCAAGAGCTGGCCACCGTCTACCGCGCCCAGGTGAGTCGCGGCGCTCGCTTCACGGCGAACCCCTTCCGCGGCGGTTTGCAGTCGCTCACCGCTCTCATGGTGCCGCTGTTCTCGAGCGCCTTTCGCCATGCCGATACGCTCTCGCAGGCCATGGATGCCCGCTGCTACCACGGCGGCACCGGCGTCACCCGCCTGCACCCCTTGCGCTGCACCTGGCGCGACGCCGCCGGAACCGCCGCCGTCGCCGCCATGTTCGCGGCGGTGCTGGTGGTCAATGCTCTATAGAAAGGAAAATCATGCCAACTGGAATTGAAACCATCGTCGACTACCTTACCAGCGTTCCCGCCTGGTACCTGGCCACGGTCGAGGGGGACAGGCCTCATGTGCGGCCCTTCAGCTTCGCCATGATCCAAGAGGGGAAGATTCAGTTCTGCACCGCCACCACCAAAGACGTGTATCGCGAGATGCGGGCGAACCCCAACGTGGAGCTGACCGCCTGGAAGCCTGGCAGCGGCTGGGTGATCATGCGCGGGAAGGCAAATTTGGAAGACACCGCCGCGCCGGAAGTGCGCCAAGCCGGTTTTGAGCACATGGTGGGGCTGGGGGAGTGCTACGACGGTCCGAACGACCCCGCGCTCACGTTCTTCACTCTGGACGAGCCCCAAGCCTGGATCTGCGACATAGACGGCTCCTGGAACCCCGTGGAGCTATAGTCTCTTTCTCTTAAAATGCATGTGAATAAATTACGGCTTCGCAACCGCGCGGTTGCAGGTTGCGTCAGGTTGGCTATGCTATGGCGGTGACGGAAACAAGGGGGTCTGCGCGCGCATCCGAGCGTCCAAATTCCCTGGTTTCGCTATTGCCTAAGAGAAAGCGATCATTTGATGAGCGAGTCTCCGTTCCGCGGGGTCATCCCCCCGGTAGTCATCCCCCTGACCGAGAAGAAGTCCCTGGACTTGGACGCCTTCAACCGCAGCGTCAACCGCATGATCGACGCCGGTGTGGACGCCCTGTTCTTCCTGGGTTCCAGCGGGGAAGTGGCCTTCCTTACCGACGCCCAGCGCTATCACGTGCTGCAAGAGGCGGTGGCGGTGGTGAACGGCCGCGTGCCGGTCATGGCGGGCATCATCGACATGGAAACCATGCGCGTGGTGGATCAGGCCAAGCGCGCCGCGTCGTTCGGCGTGGACGCCCTGGTGGCCACCGCCCCCTTCTACGCGCTGGGCGGCCCCAAAGAGGTGGAGCGCCACTTCCGCGCCATCCGCGAGTACACCGACCTGCCCCTGTTCGCCTACGACCTGCCGGTGTGCGTGCACACCAAGCTCGCGCCTGAGATGCTGCTGCGCCTGGGCAAGGACGGCGTCATTCAGGGCGTGAAGGACTCCTCGGGCGATGATGTGAGCTTCCGCTGGCTGATGATCGAAAACGAAGAGGCGGGCCATCCCATGCAGCTGCTCACCGGCCACGAAGTGGTAGTGGACGGCGCGCTTCTGGGCGGCGCCGACGGCAGCGTGCCCGGCCTGGCCAACATCGATCCCTATTCCTATGTGGAAATGTGGAAGGCCTCGCAAGAGGGCGACTGGAACCGCGTGCGCGAGCTGCAGGATCACCTGGCCCGACTCATGTTCGTCACCCGCGGCATCCGCGCCACGGTGGGCTTCGGTGCCGGCGTGGGCGCCTTCAAGACGGCCCTGTGGCAGATGGGCGTCTTCAACACCAACGAGATGCGCGAGCCGGTGCAGCCGCTGGTGGGCGAGGACGTGGAGACCATCGTCGCCGTGCTGAAGCGCGAGGGCATGATGGACCCCGACGCTCCCATTCGCCAGTAAAGTCCTTGAGTCGTCGACGCATAAGGAGGCCCCATTGAACACTGAAACCCAAGAGCGCCTGAAGCTTGAGCGCGACTGGATCCGCCAGCAGCTGGAAACCTGCATCGGGTTCTGGCTGGAGCACGGCATGGACCCGGTGAACGGCGGCGTTTACACCTGCCTCGATCGAGAGGGCAACGTGTACTCCACCGACAAGAGCGTGTGGATGCAGGGACGTTGCGCCTGGACGTTCTCGTATTTGTGCCACGTGTACGGCACCCGCCCCGAGTGGCTGGAGGCGGCGAAGAGCTGCCTGGACTTCCTGGAAGATCATTGCATCAACCACGAAGCTGGTGGCCGCCTGTACTTCACCGTGACCGCCGAGGGCAAGCCGCTGCGCCAGCGCCGCTACTGCTTCTCCGAGGGCTTCTACTGCATCGCCAACGCCGAGTACTACGGCATCACGGGCGAAGAGGAGCACCTGGCCCGCGCTCGCCGCGCCTACCAGATGATCTACAACCTGAACAACGGCCTGATCGAGGATCCCACTGGGCTCGGCCCCAAGACCATTGCGGAAACCCGCACCGGCCGCGCGCTGGGCGACCCCATGATCTTCTTGAACATCATCTCAATCATGCGCCGCGTGGATCCGGCTCATACGGAGGAGTACGACCGCCACGCGAAGGAGTGCACGGACGCTATCGTGAACCTGCACTACCACCCTGAGCTGGGCTGCACACTGGAGTCGGTGGCGCCGGACGGCACGCCGGAGCTGTGGTACACCGCCGGACGCGTGGTGAACCCGGGCCACGACATCGAGTGCAGCTGGTTCATGATGGACGAGGCCAACTACCGCGGCGACGAGGAACTGCACGCCACCGCCGAGGCCATCTTCCGTCAGGCTATCGAGGCCGGTTGGGATAAGGAGTTCGGCGGCCTTCTGTACTTCATCGACGCCAAGGGCCTGCCGCCCGAGGCCTACGAGCACGACATGAAGCTGTGGTGGCCCCATAACGAGACCATGATCGCCGCTTCCAAGGCCTTCCGCGACACCGGCGACGACTACTATGTGAACTGGCTGTTCAAGACGCTGGACTACTGCCACGAGTTCTTCGCCGACGAAGAGTACGGCGAGTGGTACGGCTATCTGCGCCGCGACGGCAAGCCTACCATGCCCCCCACCAAGGGCTCCACCTTCAAGGGTCCCTTCCACGTGCCGCGGGCCCTGTGCATGACCGAGCAAGTGATCACCGAGATTCTAGGAGACTAACATGAACTATTTGGGCATCGATTACGAGATCAAGAATGTGCCGGTGTTGGATCCCGGTTTCATCCCCTTCGGTGTGTGGGCCAAGGAGTACCTCAAAGGTGCCACCCATCCCATCAAGGTAGCGGTGGAGCGCGAGGACGGCCTGGTTTCCGTGCGCGAAAGCGCCATCCGCGGGCTGGAATTTGCCGAGGCAAACCTGCGCTATGTGGAGCGCCTCATCAAGTTCGAGCTGTGGTCCATCGGCGGCTTCAAGGTGTATCTGTGCGGCTGCGACGATATTGCCGAGAAGCTGAGCCAGGCTTACAGCCCCGAAGGGGAGCGCCACTTCGACTACGAGTTCGTGGGCGATGTGTACGAGAAGCCGCTGCAGGTGATCGCCGTTTCCGAGGCGGATTTCCCCGCTTCGAATGAGAGCGCCAAGCAGATCGGCGGCCACATGGAGGGTTGCCGCATCGGCTTCGACGCCGGCGGGTCCGACCGCAAGGTGTCCGCCGTGATCGACGGCGAGCCGGTGTACTCCGAAGAGGTGGTGTGGTTCCCGAAGATTACCGAGGACCCGGAATACCACTTCAACGAGATTGTGACCGCGTTCAAGACCGCTGCCTCCAAGATGCCGCGCGTGGACGCCATTGGCGTCAGCTCCGCCGGCACCTTCGTGGGCAACAGCCCCATGGTGGCCTCGCTGTTCATCAAGGTGCCGCGCGAGCGCCGCGATGAGGTGAAGAGCATTTACGACCGCGCCGGCGCCGAGATTGGCGATGTGCCGCTGGTGGTGGCCAACGACGGCGACGTGACGGCGCTCGCCGGCTACATGTCTACTGGCGAAGGCGACATTTTGGGCATCGCCATGGGTACCTCCGAGGCGGTCGGCTACGTGAACAACGACGGCAACGTGCTGGGCTGGATCAACGAGCTGGCCTTCGCGCCGGTCGACCTGTCGCCCGAGGCCATGCAGGACGAGTGGTCCACCGACTTCGGCGTGGGCTGCAAGTATTTCAGTCAGGACGCCGTAATCAAGCTGGCGCCTGCCGCCAACATCATCCTGGATCCGGATCTGTCCCCGGCTGAGAAGCTGAAAGTGGTGCAGGGGCTCGCCAATGGCGGCGACGAGGCGGCGCTGGACATCTACCGCTCCATCGGCTGCTACCTGGCCCATACCCTGGTGCTCTACAGCATGTTCTACGAAATCAAGACCCTGCTGGTGCTGGGCCGCGTGGCCTCCGGCGACGGCGGCGATTTGCTCATCAGCGAGTGCAATCGCGTGCTGGCCGAGGAATACCCCGAACTAGCCGCCCAAATCACGGTAACCCTGCCCGACGAGAAAATGCGCCGAGTAGGCCAATCCGTAGCCGCCGCCAGCCTGCCTGAGCTCTAATGTTTCGGTGGCCTTCCGGCCACCGAACCCTCTCGCTGCAAAGCCGCACGGCAACCCATCTTGGCTTTCAATTCCGGCACGGCGCGTACCGAAGTACGCTTGGCCGGATTTCAAGCCAACCTGGGCCACCGTGCGGCTTTTCGCTTACTCTCCCAAACCAACTAGTGCCGAACCTTTCAACCCCCACGTCATCTCGACCGGAGCGCCGAAGGCGCGGAGTGGAGAGATCCCGCATCGGACGGCCTAATCACTGCCAGCAAGAACTGTCACACCTCTCACCTGGCTCAAATGCCACCTGCCTACTTGCGATAGAATATCCCCAACACAGTTAACGCAGAAGGGGACTGAATGGCAGACATCACTAAGCTCGAATCCGAACTCTGGGAAGCGGCGGACGAACTGAGGGCGAACTCAAAACTCTCCAGCCAAGAATACTGCATGCCCGTGCTGGGACTCATCTTCCTGCGTTATGCCTGGGGTCGCTTTAAGCGGATCGATGAGCAGATAGATGCCGAGCGCGCAAAGATAGAGGGCAGGAGACCTCCGAAGGATCCAGCCGACTATACCGCTAAGGGCGCAATGTACCTGCCCGAGGAAGCTCGCTACGATTACCTTGTGAACTTATCGGACGAGCAGGACATCGGCAGAGCAGTGAACGACGCCATGGCTGCTATCGCAAAGGGCAATCCTAACTTACAAGGTGTACTGCCCGATACGTATACCGAACTTGGCAATGACATCTTGCGCGAGGTGCTTCGCATCTTCAACAACAAAGCTCTTGATGAGGATGGAGATGACATCATTGGCCGTATCTATGAGTATTTCCTGAATAAGTTTGCGCCTATGGTGGCAAGCGACGACGGCGTGTTCTTCACCCCGAAGTCTCTCGTGCGAATGATCATGAACGTGCTTGAGCCGGAGCGCGGAGTAATGCTTGATCCTGCTTGTGGTTCGGGCGGCATGTTCGTAAGTGCGAGCGACTATGTGCGCGACCATGGCGGTAATCCATCCAACACGATGATGTACTACGGTCAAGAGAAGGTAGACTACAACGCAAAGCTTTGCCTTATGAACATGGCGGTCCATGGGATGCAGGGCATAGTCAAGTCGGGCGATGAGGCAAACTCTTTTTATCACGATGCTCATGAGCTTGAAGGTAAGTGTGATTTTGTCGCTGCGAATCCGCCTTTTAATGTCGATAAAGTTAAATGGTCGCGAGCGACCGATGCAGGACGCATGCCGCTGGGCGTGCCCAAAGAAAACAAAAAGGGCGAGGTGTCCACGAGCGGTGCCAATTACCTCTGGATCAATTACTTCTATTCCTATCTAAACGACAAGGGCCGCGCGGGTTTTGTGATGGCCTCTTCTGCAACCGACTCAAACACAGAGAAGCAGCAGCGTCGCAAGCTCGTTGAATCGGGCAATGTTGACGTGATGCTCTATGTGGGCAACAACTTCTTTTATACCAAGAGCTTGCCGTGCACCCTCTGGTTCTTCGATAAAGGGAAGCCTTATGAGTTGCGCGACAAGGTGCTCTTTGTTGATGCGCAGCGCTACCACACGGCTGTCAGCACTACGCTGAATGAGTGGACACCTTGGCAGCTGAAGAACCTTTCGGCCATCGTTTGGCTTTACCGTGGTGAGCTCGATAAGTATGTCGGGCTTGTTGACGAGTACAGAAACGCTCTGGGGGGGGGTGCTCTCTGCTCGACCCCGAAACGGCGAGCAAGGTTTCTGCGTGCGTCGACGCTGCGAAATTCGCGGAAGTGCGGCAGCTGTTGCGAGAGTACATTGAGCAGCAAAAGTCCGACAACAAAGCAGAGGTAGAGGCTCTTCCGAAACGGGAGCAAAAACGTCGTCGTGAAGCGCTTGCTTCCCAGGTATGCGAACTGGAGGCTTTTGCTACGATTGCCGACGAGGCGGTATGGCTCACAGAAAAATTTGGCGAAGGGGAATATAGGGATATTCCCGGTCTTTGCAAAATTGCGACGCGTTCGGATATTAAGGGCGACCAGGATGCCGAGAAAAGCTCTTGGAGCTTAACGCCCGGCGCCTATGTTGGGGTTCCGCCGGTAGAGGATGACGGCGTAGACTTCCACGAGCGCATGCGCGAGATACACGCTGAGCTGCTAGAGCTCCAAGCCGAAAGCAACCAGCTCCTGGAAACCATCTCCATAAACTTCAAGGAGATGGGGCTATGAGGGTGAAGCTTGAAGATGTTTGCTCATCGATCTCCGATGGCGATCATAACCCTCCTCCGAAAACAACCGAGAGGGACTCTGTTCCCTTCGTGACTATATCGAATATTCAGTCTGAGTATGGAACGCTGGATTTGGGCGAAACGGCCCGTGTACCCTTGGATTATTATGAGAGTCTGGCGGACATTCGAAAACCTAGGACGGGCGACGTAATTTATTCCGTCGTTGGGTCTTTTGGTCTGCCGGTGCTAGTCAGGGACGATTCACCTTTTGTGTTTCAGAGACATATCGCTATCCTGCGACCAAGGCAGGAAATGATTCTTCCCGAGTACCTTTTCTATCTGATGAAATCCAGGGACTTTTACCACTGGGCAGATAAAGTTGCCGTGGGCGCAGCTCAACGAACAGTAACTCTTGGCTCGCTAAGATCAAAAGAGTTGCATCTTCCTGCGCTTGAAAAGCAAGGTGTAATAGTTTCTGTTCTTTCCGCCTACGACTCCCTCATCGAAAACAACCGAAAACAGATCAAGCTCCTAGAGGAGGCGGCGCAACGCCTTTACAAAGAATGGTTCATCGACCTCCGCTTCCCCGGCCACGAATCCACCCCCACCAACCCCGAAACCGGGCTACCAGAGGGATGGGCTCGAGGGGTTCTTTCTGATCTGGTTAAAGAGGCCGGTAAAAGAATAACGGTGGATCAAAGAAACGATTTCGCGCACTACCTTCCAATAGACTCAATACCTTCTAAGACAATGAGGTCCTGGATATCGAAGAATATCGAGGAAGCAGAAAGCTCATTGCTTTCTTTTGCGCAGGACGACATGCTGTTTGGAGCAATGCGTCCCTATTTTCATAAAGTTATGCTTGCGTCATTTTCTGGAATTACTAGATCAACTTGTTTTGTGCTTCGCGAGCGAAATCCCCTATTTCATTATTATGCATATCTGCTCTTATACGACAGGGTAAGCGTAGAGTACGCAACCTCGAGATCTATTGGAACGACCATGCCCTATATTCGATGGGCTGATTTTGCATCGATGCCGATTTTGGTTCCTGACGAGGAAGTGGTCTCGTTGTTTGCGGCGCGAATTGAACCTATTCTTCATGCTGCTGACGTCAGGGCAAAGCAGCTGAGGGGGGCAGCTGAAGCGCGCGACCGGTTGCTTCCGAAGCTTATGAGTGAAGAGCTTGAGGTGTTGTAAATGCGTTTTTCTGAACGAGTGGGCGCCGTGGCTCCTAGATCTATTCAGGTCGAGGAAGTTGATTCCGCCCTGAGGAACAGAATATGGAACTATTACTGTAGTCTGGATGAGTACTGGTGTGATCGGAGCTATGATACAGCTAAGCATAGAGCCTCCGAGATCACGGACAGGCTGGGGTTTCTCAGCACGGGGTACTCGCCAAATCTGAGCAACCTCAAATCCGCCGTGCTAAACCGGGAATGGTTTATGGTCTATGATTTCGTCGAGGTCCTTGTTTCCGTTCTAGCTGAAAGCGAGCAAAGAGAGGCTGTCGAAGACCTCAATGACCTGTTTGAGGAAGAAAAATCTGGCTATCGGATTGTCAAGGCGGGTTGTTCCGACGCTTCATCTTTCCAGGTTGTGCCAATCGTCGACCAATTGGAAATAGCTTCATTGGAGGAGGCGTCCTCGGCTCCATACGAATCAGTGAACAGCCATCTTGCCAAAGCTCTGGCGTTCTATTCCGACAGGCAGCATCCCGATTATCCCAACTCTATCAAGGAGTCGATCTCGGCCGTTGAGTCTCTTTGTTGTCATATTACGGGCGATCGGAAAGCCACGCTCGGAACTGCCTTGAAGAAGCTCGAATCCGAGGGGTGGGGGATTCATGGCTCTCTCAAGTTGGCTCTCGAGAAGTTGTACGGATACGCTTCGGACGAAGATGGCATACGCCACGGAGGGATCGATCCTTCTAAGGCTGAAGCCGAAGATGCCCTATTCATGCTCGTGTCATGCTCAGCGTTTGTTAATTATCTGATTGAAAAGAAGCGAAAACTTGATGCTGCGAATAGCCAGGGTGTTCTGCGCTAGGGGGAGTGATGTCTGGTTCAAGGTACTCAGAAGAAGCGGCGGTTCAAATTCCTGCCGGCGAGCTGCTTCGAGATAAGCTGGGATGGGATCTCCATTATTGCTATGACGAGGAGATTCTTGGGCCTGACGGGACGCTTGGGCGCAACAGTTATGACGAAGTACTCCTCGAGCGAGACCTAATGCTGGCGCTCATCGAGCTGAACGAACATCTTTCCGAAGATGAGTGCAGGCAGGCCTTCGCTGTGCTCAAAGAAGTCTTTGTGGGCGATACCCTCATCGCTACCAACGAAAAGTTCTACAAAATGCTTCGCGACGGCATTCCTGTCTCGCATCGCCAGCTCGACGGTAGCAGTCGAACTGATTACGCTCGTGTGATCGACTTCGAGTTCCCGCAGAACAACCACTTTGTTGCCGCTGAGGAGCTGTGGGTGAAGGGCCCCATGCATCGTAGACGATGCGACTTGGTGGGGTTTGTGAACGGCGTGCCGCTTCTGTTCGTCGAATTCAAGCGCCACGACAAAGACGTCTACGTTGCCTATAGGGACAACTATACCGACTATCAGGACACCATTCCGCAAATCTTCTATTACAACGCATTCGTTATTCTCTCGAATGGTCTTGAATCTAAGGTTGGTACGCTCGGAAGCCCCTACGAGTTCTTTCACGAGTGGAAGCGCCTGCGCGAGACCGATGCGGGAAGCGTGGCCCTTGAGACTATGTTTCTGGGCATCTGCAAGAAGGAGAACCTGCTCGACCTGTTCGAGAACTTTATCCTGTTCGACCACTATGACGTTCCGGTGGCGAAGATTCTTGCGCGCAATCATCAATACCTGGGTGTAAATGATGCTGTAGAAGCTTACAAAGATCGTGAGCTTCGCGAAGGAAAGCTTGGCGTGTTTTGGCACACCCAGGGCTCGGGTAAGAGCTATTCCATGGTCTTTCTTGCCGAAAAGATTCGCCGCAAGTTCGTCGGATCGCCTACGTTTCTGGTGCTAACCGACCGCGAAGAACTGGACAGACAAATTAGCGAGACCTTTGAGAGCTGCGGATGCTTATCGGGGGTGCCGTCTGAGCGGTGTCGTGCCACGAGTGGAAAAGACCTCATCCAGAAACTCCAAGGCAATCCTAGCTATGTCTTCTCGCTTATTCAGAAGTTCAATCAGGAAGATGTTGAGGCGATCTACCCCGAGCATGACATCGTTATCCTTTCAGATGAGGCGCATCGTTCCAACAACGGCATTTGTGCTGAGAACATGATGCGCCTGCTTCCCACCGCGTCGCGCATCGGATTCACGGGAACGCCAATCCTTGACTACGATAACCTCACGGCGCGAACTTTCGGTGGGTATGTATCGGTTTACGATTTCAACCGCGCGGTTGAAGATGGAGCCACGGTGCCGCTCTTCTACGAAAACCGCTCGGACAAACTTCAGATCGACAATCCTGAACTCGACGATGAGCTGATGGACGCCGTGGAAAGAGCAGATCTCGATCCGGATCAGACCGAGAAGGTGGAACGGGAGCTCTCCCGTGGTGTGCATGTAATCATGTCAGAGCCGCGGCTTCGCAAGATTGCTGAAGACTTCGTGCGCCACTATTCGGGAATTTGGGAATCTGGCAAAGCCATGTTCATATGCGTGAACAAGGTGACTACTGTGATGATGTTCAACTATGTGCAGGAATACTGGGGAGAGGCGATCAGGGCGGAAGAGCGCAAGGTCAAGGGAATGGGCCAGCAGGAGGCGCTTGAGCAGCAGCGCAAGATTGACTGGATGCGCTCCACCGAGATGGCGGTAGTTATCAGTCAGGAGCAGAACGAGATAGCCAGCTTTGACAAATGGGGCTTGGATATCCGTCCGCATCGAATAAAGATGGAAGAGCGAAGGCTCGACGACGAGTTCAAAGATGGTGATAATCCACTGCGTATCGTGTTCGTATGTGCCATGTGGCTCACTGGCTTCGATGTGAAGCCTCTGGCGGCTATGTATTTCGACAAGCCCATGAAGGCGCATGGGCTTATGCAGGCAATCGCTCGAGCCAATCGTGTGGCCGAGGGTAAGAGCAACGGCCTCATCGTTGACTATATTGGTGTGGTGAAGGCTTTCCGTAAGGCGTTGGCCGACTATACCAGCAATGTGCACGGTGTGGAGGGCGAGGATCCTGTGATCGATAAGGACGAGCTCATCGTGCGAATCGCGGAGTTAACGCGAGAGATTGACTTCTTTTTGGAAAATCATGGGTTCGAGTTGGAGGCACTTTTTACGGCGGAGGGGTTTGAGAAGGTCAATCAGATAAAGAACGCCGCTGATGCGGTATCGGTTAGCGATGAGGCCAAAAAGCATTTCGGAATCATGGCGCGCGAGCTCTTCAGGATGTGCAAGTTTGTGACGGGCGCGGAAATCGGGCCTTCGCTCGTAAAGTCACATGATGCAATTCGGGCGATATATGCTCAGTTGAACAAGCGGGCAGAGCATGCGGATACGACCGGCCTCATGGTGGAGCTTCAGCGCATTGTTGACGATCATATAAGCGTGAGTGACACCGACGAAAGTCAAAAGGTGGGCACGAGATTCGATATCAGCGAAATTGACTTCTCCCGCCTATCTCAAGAGTTCGCGAAGGCGAAGCGCCCTCATCTTTTGCTCGACGATCTTCGGGGCGTGATCGAAGAGCGCTTAGCGGTTGCGCTGAGGGAGAACCCGCGCCGGATCGACTTCTTCGAGCGCTATGAGCGGATTATCGAGAGTTACAACTCCGAGCAAGATAAGGCGACTATCGAAAAGACCTTCAACGACCTTATGAGACTTTCTCGGGAGCTTGATGAGAAGCAGAAAGAATGGATTCGCGAAGGGTTCAAAAGCCAGGAGCAGATGACCGTTTTCGAAATGCTGTTCAAAGACGAGCTGAGTAAGCCTGACATCGTTAAGGTGAAATCCGTGGCCGTCGAGCTTGTCTCTACTATCGAAGCGAGGCTTGCGGATATGGTCAAGTGGACCGAGAAGCCGGAGACGCGAGATGCGATTCGCATTCTTATCCGCGACAAGGTATACAAACTGCCCGCAGACAGCTACCCTAACGATGAGCTGCCGGGGAGGATTGACGAGATCTACGACTTCTTCTTCCAGCGAGCTTTAGCTGCTTGATGGCTGGTGTCGAGTTGCTCTTCTGGGGGGGTGGCATGGGCGGTACCGACGTTGCTTGGGTTTACATTATGGCTAATGAGCGCCGGACGGTGCTCTATGTGGGCGTGACCAACGACCTGGCTCGTCGGGTGGGGGAGCATAAGTCGCACTTGATTGAGGGGTTCACGGCTCGGTATAACGTTGATCGGCTGGTGTATTGCGAAGAGTGTCAGACGATGACTGATGCTATTGCGCGGGAGAAGCAGCTCAAGAAGTGGGGGAGGGCGAAGAAGGTTGCCCTGATTGAGCGGGTAAATCCGGAGTGGTGCGATTTGGCGGGGGAGTGAGGTTGCTGTACGTCTTCCCCGCCATTCGGCGCGCGCGGGATCTCTCCACTACGCGGCTTCGCCGCTCCGGTCGAGATGACGTGGGAGGTTGGGCTGCGGGGCCTTCGGTCGAGATGACGTGGGGGAGGACGCTGCTGTTACCCTTCGGCCACCCGACGCGGGATCTCTCCACTACGCGCTCCGCGCTCCGGTCGAGATGACGTAGGGGGTTGAGCTTTTCTCCCGCTTCGTCATTTCGACCGAAGCGAACGTAGTGAGCGTAGTGGAGAAATCCCGTGTGGGCCTTAGGCCAAAAATGTGTAGCAAGCTCCGTGCGGTTCAACGGCCAGAAATGCATAGCGAATCAAATACGGGCCGAAGGCCACCAACGCGCTGCAGCCACCCTGTGGGCGTTGTCCGATTTTTCCTTGTGGTTGGGGGGAGGGGTGGAAGGGTTAGCTAGTGGGTTATGTTAAAACTATCAGCGGCACCAAGGGCGCTTGAGAGAAGCGCCTTTGTTTGTTCCCTTTCGAAGGAGAGAGCATGACACGACAATTGAAGTCGATGGACGGCAATAACGCCGCGGCGCACGTTTCCTACGCGTTCACCGAGGTAGCCGGCATCTACCCCATCACCCCTTCCAGCCCCATGGCCGACTTCGTTGACCAGTGGGCGGCGGCGGGCCGCAAGAACATCTTCGGCACCACCGTGAAGGTGTGCGAGATGCAGTCCGAAGCCGGCGCGGCCGGCGCTGTGCACGGCTCCCTGGCAACGGGCGCCCTGACCACCACCTACACCGCATCGCAGGGCCTCCTGCTGATGATCCCCAACATGTACAAGATTGCGGCGGAGATGCTGCCGAGCGTCTTCCATGTTTCCGCCCGTACCGTCTCCACCCAGGCGCTGAACATCTTCGGCGACCACTCCGACGTCATGGCCTGCCGCCAGACCGGTTTCGCCATGCTGGCCGAGGGCAACGTGCAGGAGGTCATGGACCTGTCCGCCGTGGCGCATCTGGCCGCCATCAAGGGCCAGGTTCCCTTCATCAACTTCTTCGACGGCTTCCGCACCTCCCACGAAGTGCAGAAGATTGCCGTGTGGGACTACGACGATCTGGCTGAAATGTGCGACATGGACGCCGTGCGCGCCTTCCGCGATCACGCGCTGAACCCGGAGCACCCGGCCATGCGCGGCAGCCACGAGAACGGCGACATCTTCTTCCAGCACCGCGAGGCTTGCAACCCGGTCTACGACGCGCTGCCGGCCGTGGTGGAAGAGTACATGCAGAAGGTAAACGAGAAGCTGGGCACCAACTACCAGCTGTTCAACTACTACGGCGCCGAAGACGCCGAGCGCGTGATCGTGGCCATGGGCAGCGTGTGCGACGTGGCCGAAGAGGTCATCGACTACATGAACGCCCGCGGCGAGAAGGTGGGCCTGGTGAAGGTGCGCCTGTACCGCCCGTTCGTCACCAACCGCTTCGTTGAAGCGCTGCCGAAGACGGTGAAGAAGATCGCCGTGCTCGACCGTACCAAGGAGCCGGGCGCCATCGGCGAGCCGCTCTACATGGACGTGGTGAACGCGCTGGCCGTGGAGGGCGTCTCCGGCATCACCGTGACTGGCGGCCGCTACGGTCTGGGCTCGAAGGACACCCCGCCCGCCTCCATCTTCGCCGTGTACGATGAGCTGGCGAAAGACGCTCCGCGCCGCCAGTTCACCATCGGCATCGTGGACGACGTGACCAACCTTTCCCTTGAGGAGAAGCCGGCCCCCATCACCTCGGCTCCGGGCACCATCGAGTGCAAGTTCTGGGGTCTGGGCGGCGACGGCACCGTGGGCGCCAACAAGAACTCCATCAAGATCATCGGCGACCACACCGACAAGTACGTGCAGGCCTACTTCCAGTACGACTCGAAGAAGACCGGCGGCGTCACCATTTCGCACCTGCGCTTCGGCGACAGCCCCATCCGCAGCCCCTACTACGTGAACCAGGCGGACTTTGTGGCTTGCCACAACCCCTCTTACATCACCAAGGGCTTCCGCATCGTGCAGGACGTGAAGCCGGGCGGCATCTTCCTCATCAACTGCCAGTGGACGCCGGAGGAACTGAGCCAGCACCTGGACGCCGCCTCCAAGCGCTACATCGCGGAAAACGACGTGAAGCTCTATACCATCAACGCCATCGACCTGGCCGTTGAGATTGGCATGGGCAAGCGCACCAACACCATCCTGCAGTCCGCGTTCTTCTCGCTGGCCGGCGTCATGCCGCAAGAGGCCGCCATCAACTACATGAAGGACGCCGCCACGAAGTCCTACCTGAAGAAGGGCCAGGACGTGGTGGACATGAACCACAAGGCCATCGAGCTGGGGGCCACTGCCTACGTGGCGGTGGAGGTTCCTGCCGACTGGGCCACCGCCCAGGATGCCCCGAAGGCCCAACGTGTCGACGGCGATCCGGAGCTCATCAAGGTGGTGGAGACCATCATGGAGCCGGTGGGCCGCATGGACGGCGACCTGCTGCCGGTTTCCGCCTTCGCCGACCACGCCGACGGCCAGTTCCCGGTGGGCGCTGCTGCTTTCGAGAAGCGCGGCGTTGCGGTGACCGTGCCCCATTGGAACCAGGACACCTGCATCCAGTGCAACAACTGCGCTTATGTGTGCCCGCATGCCACCATCCGCCCCTTCGCCCTCACCGAGGAAGAGGCGGCTGCGGCACCCGAGGCTACGCGCCTCATCCCCGTCCGCGGCAAGCAGGGGGCTGGTCTGGAGTTCACCATGGCCGTCAGCCCGCTGGACTGCATGGGCTGCGGTGTGTGCGTGGGCGTGTGCCCCACCAGCTCGCTTTCCATGGTGCCCCAAGCCGACGAGCTGGATCAGCAGGCAGTGTTCGACTACTGCGTGGCCGAGGTCTCGCCGAAGCCGCAGCTGGAGGGCAACACCGTGAAGGGCAGCCAGTTCAAGCGCCCGCTGCTGGAGTTCTCCGGTGCCTGCGCCGGTTGCGCCGAGACTTCCTATGCCCGTCTGGTCACCCAAATGTTCGGCGACCGTATGTACATCGCCAACGCCACCGGTTGCTCTTCCATTTGGGGCGGCCCGGCGGCCACGTCTCCGTACTGCACCAACTGCGACGGCCACGGCCCCGCTTGGTCGAACTCCCTGTTCGAGGACAACGCCGAGCACGGTCTGGGCATGCTGCTGGGCTACGAGGCGGTGCAGGACATGGTTGTGGAAGACGTGTCGAAAATCCTCGCTGGGGACAAGGCTTCCGACGAACTGAAGGCCGCTGCGCAGGCGTGGCTGGACAATCGCCTGGACGCCGAGGCCAGCAAGACCGCTGCTGCCGAGCTCATCGCTCAGCTGGAGAAGGTGGAGGGCTGCGAAGTGTGCGCCCGCATCCTGGAGAACAAGTCCTTCCTGACCAAGAAGTCCGTGTGGATCTTCGGCGGCGACGGCTGGGCCTATGACATCGGTTACGGCGGCCTGGATCACGTCATCGCTTCCGGCAAGGACGTGAACATCTTCGTCTTCGACACCGAGGTGTACTCCAATACCGGCGGCCAGGCCTCGAAGGCCTCCAACATCGGCCAGGTGGCGCAGTTCGCCGCGGCCGGCAAGGACATCAAGAAGAAGAGCCTGGCGGAAATTGCCATGAGCTACGGCTACGTGTACGTGGCGCAGGTGGCCATGGGCGCCAACCCGGCCCAGACGCTGAAGGCCATCGTGGAAGCGGAGGCCTACCCGGGTCCGTCGCTGATCATCGGCTACAGCCCCTGCGAGATGCACTCCATCAAGGGCGGCATGGTGAACTCCCAGGCCGAGATGAAGAAAGCGGTGGACTGCGGCTACTGGAACCTGCTGCGCTTCAACCCGGCGGCCCCTGCTGGCAAGAAGTTCACGCTCGACTCCAAGGAGCCGGCTGGCGGCTACCAGGAGTTCCTCATGAACGAGGCCCGCTACAGCCGCCTCACCCGCGAGTTCCCCGAGCGCGCCACCGAGCTCTTCGCCCGCAACGAGCAGGCTGCTATGGACCGCTACCAGCACCTGGTGAAGCTGAAGGACCTCTACGCCGACGCGTAAGCCTTCCCGAAAGAGCCAAACGCAACAAGACCCGGCCACGCGCCGGGTCTTTTTTTGAGAAAACAAAATTAATAAAAATACCCTATATCTAATTGACAGTCAAGAAGCATATTGTGGTTACTAGGGCAAACGTGCGAAACGTGTGGAGTAACGTAACCATAGTTTAACAAACCGTTAAAAACGGTATAATGCCCCGGCGAGTTCATAGTATGGTTACCCAGTCTTGGCCGTACATGGACGTTTCGCCAGAAAAGCCTGGCGAATACGGGGCGGTACCCCGTAAGACCAAAAGTTGGAGGAAAAAGATATGGAAAAACTTACTCGTCGTGGTTTCCTTGCTGGCACTGCTGCCACGGGTGCTCTCGCGGCTCTGGCCCTCACCGGTTGCGGTGGGGAAGAGAAGAAGCCTGAGGAGACTCCCGCTGCCACCACCCCCGAGGAACCCAAGGGCGAAGAGCCGGCTGGCGTTGCCAAGGCCATCACGGCTGCTGCGGCTTACAGCTCCACGAACTGCAACCCCATCGGCAACAGCTCCGCTCTGATGCTTGCTGCCACCTGGCACGTGTTCGAGGGCCTCTACGACCTCGACCTGCACACCTACAAGACCTACAACGCTCTGGCTGCCGGCGAGCCCACCAAGGTTTCCGACACCGAGTACGAAGTGGCCATCCGCTCCGGCGCCAAGTTCTCTGACGGCACCGACGTGACCGCCGACGACGTGGTGAACGCCTTCGAGAAGAACATGGCTGACGACACCTATGGTGCCTTCCTCACCTTCATCAAGAGCGTGGCCGCCAAGGATGCCTCTACCGTGACCTTCACCCTGAACTACCCCTTCGAGGCTCTGCTGAAGGGTCGTCTGGCTGTCGTTAAGGTCTTCCCGAAGGCCCTGACCGAGGACCAGCTGGCCACCATGCCCATCGGCTCCGGCCCCTGGAAGTACGACTCCATCAACGGCGACGACGGCGGTCATATCGTCTTCTCCCCGAACGATCAGTACAACGGCAACCTGCCCGCCACCTGCGAGCAGATGGACTGGCTGGTGGCCCTGGACGGCACCCAGCGCACCACCTCCATCGTTGACGGTTCCGTGCTGGCCATCGAGTCCGTGCCGGATGCCAACACCACCCAGCTGCAGAACTCTGGTGTGGCCGTGGAGTACGTGCCCGGCTTCGCCCTGCCGTTCCTGATGTTCAACTGCAAGAAGGCCCCGTTCGACGACGTGCGCGTGCGTCAGGCCCTCTACTACGCCATCGACTACGACAAGCTGATCTCCAACCAGATGGACGGCCATGCCACTGCTTGCACCAGCTTCCTGCCCGAGGCGTACGCCAACTATCATCAGGCTTCCACCGTCTACACCCATGACGTGGAGAAGGCCAAGAGCCTGCTGGCCGAGGCCAACGCGAGTGACCTGTCCTTCGAGCTGATGGTGAACAACAACTGGGTGAGCGACCTGGCTCCCTCTATCGTGGAGGACTTCAAGGCTGCCGGCATCACCGTCACCATCAACGAGACCAAGATCGACTGGGCTGCCCTTGCTCCGTCCGACTCCATCCTGCCCTACGACGTCATGCTGACCCCGGGCGACCCGTCCTGCTTCGGCAACGACCCCGACCTGCTGATGACCTGGTGGTACGGTGACAACGTGTGGACCCAGGGCCGCAGCTGCTGGAACGTGACCCCCGAGTGGGCCGAGCTGCAGACGCTGCTCCAGAGCGCTCGCGAGGAGGCCGACGCCGCCAAGCAGCAGGAGATCTGGAACCAGTGCTTCGACCTGATCGCCGAGAACGTGCCGCTGTACCCGCTGTTCCATCGTCAGATTTCCACCGGCTTCTATGAGGAGCGCCTGGAGGACTTCGAGCCCATCTCCACCACCGGTCTGGTGTTCCTGGGCGCCACTCCTATCGAGGCCTAAGTCTTCGGTCTGAAGACCAACTGCTCAAGGAGCGCAAGATCCCGTCCCATCTGGGGCGGGATCTTTTTTCGCCTGTTATCTTTCGCGAGGAGAAAAAACATAAGTTGGCTCAAGATAGCGGCTTCGCGCGGTCAAATCTGCGGCAATACTAGAGTAAAATGGTCAAAGCTTATGCGCCTCCCCGGGGGATCTTTTAGGAGGGGAGTGCAGTGGCAGATCATTGTTTCAAGGCAGGGATGCCGGGAAGAAACGAAAGGAGGATGAGGTGAATAATCTCTTGAGGTTGATTATCAACCGAATTATTTGGTTGCCAGTCATGGTACTGGGCGTAACCATCCTCGTGTTCTTCATCATGTCCCTCTCTCCCATCGATCAAGCCTATTCGGTTTTGGGCGAGAACGCATCGGAGGCACAGGCACAGCAGTATCGTGAGGAGCACGGGCTGAACGATCCGGTCATCGTGCAGTACGGCCGCTATATGGGGGGCCTGTTCACGGGCGACTTGGGCGACTACGGCGCCAGCAAGATGTCCGTGGGGCAGCGCGTGGCCGAGGCATTGCCGGTTACCCTTCAGCTTACCTTCATGGGCCTCATAATCGCGGTGTTTTTTGCGGTTATCTTGGGCGTCATCTCCGCTATTTGGCGAGACAAATGGCCCGACCAGATCATCCGCATCTTCTCCATCGCCTGCATCGCCACTCCGTCGTTCTGGTTGGCGGTTCTGTTCATCTTGCTCTTCACATTCGAGCTCAAGTGGCTTCCCGCATCGGGCCCGCTGCCGGACTTCTTCACGAATCCGGGCGGGTGGATGGCCCGTATGGCGTTGCCTGCCATTTCGCTTGCGGTGCCCGTCACCGGTCAGATGACCCGCGTGGTGCGTACCTCCATGGTGGAAGAGTTGGATAAGGACTATGTGCGCACCGCTCTGGGCGCCGGCATTCCGAAGGCGGTCGTGATTGGCCGCAACGTGCTGCGCAACGCGCTCATCACGCCGGTTACCGTGCTGGGCCTGCGCATCGGCTACCTCATCGGCGGCGCGGTGATCATCGAGGTCATCTTCGGCCTGCCGGGCATGGGCATGGCCATCCTCTCGGGCATCCAGTCCAACTACGTCATGCTGGTGCAGGGTGTTGTGCTGTGCGTGGCCATCGCCTTCATTATCATCAACATCATCGTGGATATGCTTTATATCCTGATCGATCCTCGCATTAGGACGGTGTAGCCCCATGGTGAAACTTCGTGAAAAGACAACAAAGAAGCTGGAGGGCAAGGTCCGCTTCCGTCGCTGGAAGAACATGACCATTGGTGCTCGCATCTCCATCGTTGTGCTGGTGCTCATCATCCTGGTGGCCGTTTTCGCCAACTTCCTGGCACCGCATAACCCCTACGAGATCTTCACTGCCCGTCAGGCGCCGAGCGCAGAATTCCCCTTCGGCACCGACGACAAGGGCCGCGACGTCCTGTCTCGCATGATGTACGGCGCGCGCTACTCGCTGGTCATCGGCTTGGGCGCCACTGCCTTCGCGCTGGTTATCGGTTCTATCATCGGCGCCATCGCGGCGGTTTCCCGCAGCTGGATCTCCAACATCATCATGCGCATCATGGACATCATTATGTCCTTCCCCGGCATCGCCCTGGCCGCCACCTTCGTCGTGGTGTTCAGCGCGAACGCCACCATCGAGACGCGCCTTCCCGCGCTCATCTTCTCCATTGGCTTCTTGTACATACCGCAGATTGCCCGTATCGTGCGCGCCAATGTGATGAGCGAGTACAACCAGGACTACGTGCGCGCCGTTATCGTCTCCGGTGCGAAGGCGCCGTGGATTCTGACTAAGCACGTCATCCGCAACTGCATCGCGCCGGTGCTCGTGTTCACCATCGTGCTGGTGGCCGACGCCATCGTGTTCGAAGCGTCGCTGTCGTTCATCTCTGCCGGCATCGCCGAGCCCACGCCTACGTGGGGCAACATTTTGTCCGACGCGAAGGACGGCGTGTTGGCCGGTCGTTGGTGGCAGGCGCTGTTCCCGGGCCTGGCTATCATGATCACGGTGCTGTGCCTGAACATCTTCTCTGAGGGCATCACCGACGCCATGGCCGCAGCTCCGAAGGCTCCCGTTGCCGCCGGCGACGACAAGCTGAACACCGACCGTATGGCCGACCGCCTGGTGGCCGACCCGAAGCTGGCCTACGCCGCTCAGGCCGAGATGCTGGAAGCGCGCTTGACCCGCTTGAAAGAGATGGAGGGCTTGCGAAGCGACCGCTTCGAGGCGCACACCGACGTGCCGCCCATCTTGGAAGTGAAAGACCTGTGCATCAAGTTCCCGCGCCATGGCGACGTGAACGTGGTGGACCATGTGAGCTTCGTGGTGCGCCCGCATCAGACCATGGGCCTGGTGGGCGAGTCCGGCTGCGGTAAGTCCATCACTTCGCTTACCATCATGGGTCTGCTGGACCCGAAGGCGCAGGTTTCCGGCGAGATTCTCTACGAGGGCCGCAACCTGCTCGACCTGTCGCAGCGTCAGATGAACGCCCTGCGCGGCCGCGAGATTGCCATGATCTATCAGGACGCCCTGTCCTCGCTGAACCCGTCCATGCTCATCAAAGCGCAGATGAAGCAGCTCACCAAGCGCGGCGGCACCCGTAGCGCCGAGGAACTGCTGGAGCTGGTGGGTTTGGACCCGAAGCGCACGCTGGATTCTTACCCGCACGAGCTTTCCGGTGGCCAGCGCCAGCGCGTGCTCATCGCTATGGCCCTGACGCGCGACCCGAAGGTGATCATCGCCGACGAGCCCACCACCGCCCTTGACGTGACCGTGCAGAAGCAGGTAGTGGATCTGCTGAACAAGCTGCAGCAGGAACTTGGCTTCGCCATGGTGTTCGTGAGTCACGACCTGGCCCTGGTGGCCGAGGTGGCCAACTCCATCACCGTTATGTACGCCGGTCAGGTTGTGGAGCAGGGTCCGGTGAAAGAAATCCTGGGCAACCCCATCCACGAGTACACCCGCGGCCTTCTGGGCTCGGTGCTCTCCATCGAAGCGGGCGGCGACCGCCTGCATCAGGTGCCTGGCACAGTGCCCTCGCCGAAGGACTTCCCCGAAGGCGACCGCTTCACGCCGCGCTCCAGCCATCCGGAGAAGGTTTCCAGCATTCGCCCGGTGCTCAAGCGTTACGGCGGCACGGACCATTACTACGCCGAGCTGCCCGACAGCGAGCTCAAGCGGCTTGACATTGAACCCTATGTTCCCGGAGGTCCGCTACTATGAGCGAAGAAGTAATGAACCAGGCGCCGGCTGCGGCGCCCCAGGAGAAAGAGGAGCAGACGCCCATTATTTTCCTGGACGATATCAAGGTGACCTTCCGCACCCGTACCGGCTCGCTTTTGCATCCCAACCTGGTGCACGCGGTGCGCGGTTTGACTTTGAAGCTGATGCCCGGTGAGACCATCGGCATCGTAGGCGAGTCCGGCTGCGGCAAGTCCACCACCGCAAACGTCATGTGCGGTTTGCAGAAGCCCACCTCTGGCAAGGTGTACTTCAAGGGCAAGGACGTCACGAACCGCACCGCCGCCGACCGTCGTGTCATTGGCCGCGTGATTTCCGTGGTGTTTCAGGACCCGGCTACGGCCCTGAACGCCCGCATGACGGTGCAGGACCAGCTGATGGACCCGATGATCGTGCACAAGGTGGGCGACGAGGCCTATCGTCGCCAGCGCGTGAATGACCTTATCGAGATGGTGGGCCTTCCGCAATCGGTGCTAGAGGCGCTGCCGGGCCAGATGTCCGGCGGCCAGCGCCAGCGTGTGGCCATCGCCCGTGCGCTTTCGCTGAAGCCCGACGCCATTATCGCCGACGAGCCCACTTCCGCGCTGGACGTTTCCGTGCGCGCTCAGATCCTGAACCTGCTGATGGATCTGAAGAAGGAGCTGGGCCTGGCCATGGTGTTCATCAGCCATGACATTCAGACCGTTCGCTACATCTCTGACCGCATCGTGGTTATGAACGGCGGCCTGGCGGTGGAAGAGGGCACGGCCGAGCAGGTGTTCAACAACCCGAAGGACGAGTACACGCGCCTTCTGCTGGGCGCCGCCCCGTCGCTTCTCCATCCCGACCTGGGCAACGGCCCCATCGCGTAGCCAAAAACGCAAACGAAAAAGAGGGAAGCAAATGCTTCCCTCTTTTTCGTTGTCATCCTAAACAGAACGCGAAACCCTACGCCCCCATTGTCATCCTGAACAAAGCGCGAAGCGTCTCACCCCCCCCATTGTCATCCTGAGCGGAGCGTGAAGCGTCTCACCCCCCATTGTCATCCTGAGCGGAGCGCGAAGCGCGCAGTCGAAGGATCTCCCCGCTACTCGGCTACGATATCGGCCAGCGTCTTCGAGCGCAGGTAGTCGCGCATGGCTTCTTCCAGGCCGCCCCAGATCTTCTGGGAGACGCAGCCGTCGGCGCGGTCGCAGCGGAACATGCCGCTGATGCAGTCCATGAGCTCCAAGCCGTCTTCGGAGGCAGAGACCACTTCCTCAAGCGTGATCTTCTCGGGCGCGCGGGACAGCTGGTAGCCGCCCATGTAACCGCGGGTGACGTGCAGAAGTCCATCGGAACTTAATGGTGCAACCACCTGCTCCAGGTACTTTTTTGAAATTGACTGGCGTTCCGCAACGTCCTTCAGGGCGATGGGGCCATCGCCGTAGTGTTGCGCCAGGTCGATCATGAATCGCATGCCGTAACGAGACTTTGTGGATATCTTCATGGCCCTCTCATTTGCGGGTTGGAGTCTACTTCAAATTTTGTAAATCATAGCAAATGCTGATGGGGTTTGCCATATATTAAGCCCAGTAATTTGCTAGGAGAAATATAAGTGTTTCAGTCATGTTTTATCGGGAGCGACAGGGGAGAATGCCTGCTGGCCTGCGCCGTCCCCGGATTATCGCTTCTTATTTGAATTCTTGGAAACAGGCTATTGACACGGGCAAATTGCCGGATATATTAAGCCTAGTTAATTACTAGGTATTGAATTCTGCGAAGCTAAGGAAACCACATGAAGCAGATCTATTTGGACAACGCTTCCACCACCGCCATGCGCTCCGAGGTTCTGGAAGCCATGTTGCCCTACTTCTCCGAGGAGTTTGGCAACCCCTCTTCCATCTATCCGCTGGGGCAGCGGGCCTCGGACGCGGTGGCGGAAGCCCGCGAAGTGCTGGCCGGCTGCATCGGCGCCAAGCCGCGCGAGGTGTTCTTCACCAGTGGCGGCTCCGAGGCGGACAACTGGGCCATCAAGGGATTTGCCCGTGCAAACGCCGCGAAGGGGCGCCACATCATCACGAGTGCCATCGAGCATCATGCGGTGCTGCATACCTGCGCCGCGCTGGAGAAGGAGGGCTTCGAAGTCACCTACCTTCCGGTGGATGCGGACGGCTTGGTTCGCGTGGAGGATTTCAAGGCCGCCATTCGCCCCGACACCATTCTGGCCTCCATCATGTTCGCCAACAACGAGATCGGCACCATCCAGCCCATTGCCGAGCTGGCGGCTGCTGCCCATGAGGAGGGCGTCGTCTTCCACACCGATGCGGTGCAGGCGTTCGGCCACGAGTACATCAACGTAGACGAGATGGGCATCGACATGCTGTCCGCCTCGGCCCATAAGCTGTACGGTCCCAAAGGCGTTGGACTGCTGTACATCCGCAAGGGAGTGAAGGTACAGAACCTCATCGACGGCGGTCAGCAGGAGCGCGGCAAGCGCGCCACTACCGAGAACGTGCCCGGCATTGTGGGCTTCGCGAAGGCGGCCGAACTGGCAGAGGGCGAGCGTGAGAGCGTCCATACGTCGCAGCTGGCCATTCGCGACCATGCCATCGAGCGCATCTTGGCGGAGATTCCCCATGCCAAACTGAACGGCAGTTGGGAGAGTCGTCTGGCGAATAACGTGAACTTCTCGTTCGAGTTCATCGAAGGGGAGGGGATGCTGCTGCAGATGGCGGCGCGCGGGATCTGCGTGTCTTCCGGCAGCGCCTGCACCTCCGGCTCGCTGGACCCCAGCCATGTGCTGCTGGCCATCGGGCTGCCCCACGAGATAGCCCACGGCTCGCTGCGCCTGACGCTCGGCCGCGACACCACCTTGGAGGACGTGGACTTCGCCATCGACTCGCTGAAGACCACCCTGGCCAACCTGCGCATGATGAGCCCCCTCTACGAAGACTTCAAACAAGGCAAAGTCCAAAGCATCATTGATAATTGGGAAAAATAGGAGAACCAACCATGGCAATGAATTACTCTGAAGCGGTGATGGACCACTTCACCAACCCCCGCAACGTGGGCGAGATCGAGGACGCGAGCGGCTGCGGCACGGTGGGCAACGCCGTGTGCGGCGACATCATGCGCGTGTACCTGGATATCGACGACGACGGCATCATCCAGGACGCGAAGTTCAAGACCTTCGGCTGCGGCGCCGCTATTGCCACCAGCTCCATGGCGACGGTGCTGGTGAAGGGCAAGACGGTGCAGGAGGCGCTGGAAGTGACCAACAAGGCGGTCATGGAGGCGCTCGACGGCCTGCCGCCGGTAAAAGTGCACTGCTCGCTGCTGGCCGAAGAGGCCATCCACGCGGCGCTCTGGGACTACGCCGAAAAGAACGGCATCAAGATCGAAGGCCTAGAAAAACCCGTAACCGACATCTCCGAACACGACCACGATCACGACGTAGAGGACGAAGACGAGGAGTAGGAACCTTTCTAGTCACCTACCTGCGCCCCTCGCCATCCTGCGCCCCATCCTCGTCATCCTGAGCGAAGCGAAGGATCTTTCCCTTCCATCAACTTTTGAGCCCCTTCGCATAAAAATCGCTCAGCAAGGTATTCAAATACACGACAGGATCAGTCCCACCGGAGTTGGCGATGCTCCTTAAGAACAGCGCATCGAAGGCTTTGCGGGGATAAAGAGGCATCATGCCGCAAGCGTCGACCAGTGTGCGATTAGTGGTTTCATAAAACTGGCGAAAGAGAGACTCGCGAGAACCCTGTTCAGCGAGTCTCTCGCTGTTCTCCAGGCAAAAGTGGAAGAAGAGAAGCGCGACCATGTTGCCACGCGGCACCCCCTCGCGCTGGAAGCGGCCAACAGCATGTTCTTCCAGCTTGATCTCATTTTCGTCAAGCAGGTCGCCATCGCGTTCGTTGCTCTTCAGCCAAGCAGTGCGCCCTGCAGCGCCCCAGAGCAATCGCTTGCGCGTCGGGTCCTTCAGGGTATGGGCGGGGTCTAGGTAGCTTGATTCGGGAAGCGTGAGGCCGGTGGTGCGATGATATAGCGACGTGAGAGGCTCGATTCCAACACCGCCCTCACTCAGGAACATGTTGTAAGTGCGGAGAGCGGAAAGGCGCACTCCCGTGAAGAGAGGCTCGTTTGCGGCAAGGAAGTCTCTCAGCCGCATGATGGCCTGATCAGGATCCGTGCTTTCTGCGGCAATAAGCCCTGTGAGCTCTTCTCCGATTACGCGTGTGAAGCCGGGCGCGTCGTATTGGGCGGGCCAGTTACCCTGTGGCGATTCTGGTCGAGTGTCGCCAAGCCACGCAAGCACTTCTTCCGCCTTCCGGAACGTATCGTCTCCGAAAAGGGGCTGCCCGGCAATGAAGAAGATGTAGGCCGCCTCTTCGGCGACACGACAGTTCAGCCAGTTTTGGCGCAGGCAGCGGTAAGCAAATTCGCGGGATTCCTCCAGGTTGAGATGAAGGGCCAGACAAAGCTTGAACAGGCTTTTCGAGCTGATGTTTACCTCCAGCCTTTCCTTCGTGAGCCATTTGCTGAGAAGCGCGGATGAGAAGCCGAGCCCTTGCCGCTCGCTCTCGCGCCGAAGAGCAGCGCGGGCGGATTCGGCGGTATCGGGGACGTCGAAACGCTCAGCAATGAAAGCGGTCAGTCGCTCATTGAAGGGAACAACTTCGGTAAGTATCGCGGCAAGCGCCTCATTTGCGGGCACTTCGGGCACTTGCTCAATGCTGCGAAGAAGGGCATGCGTATAACGGCCGGGGGCGAAGTACGGGTTGCTGGGATTATCCTGCGCGGTGCTGTTCATTATGGGATCCTCGGGTCTGCGGGTCAGTTCGGGCCGATAGATTGGCCATCGCCGGGAATGTGCTCAACGGAATCGTTTCCGTCTTCCAGGCGCGTTGTCTCAATCGTTTCCACCACGCGCCAGCAGTCGTCCATCACAATTTCAGTTTTCCAGGGCTCGCCTGTTATGGGAACCTCGCGTCCCGATTCGTCGAGAGTGAAGTAGCTGGTGGAATGGCTGAAGCGGATCGGGGCGTCGTTCGACTGCTCGTTGTATACGCTGTAACCTGACGAATAGCCTGCAGATTTGTTCACGACGGGATTGCCGTCGACGTCGAAGAAGCGGTCTTCGGTTTGGGTGTTCAGATGATCGAAGGTTTGCTTGTGCTCGGAGTAGGTTTTGGGGGATGCAGGGCTGTCGGTTCCGCCAACCGAGACGATGCGGATGCAGTTTCCCCAGGCGTCGTAAGAGTTCTCGATGAACCCGAATGGGATTTCGCCCGTCTGCTCTGTCTCTTCGTCAATTGTGTAGACCATTGCGCGCCTGATGAGATCGGGGAACGCATCGTCGTACGTGTAGTCCACCATTGCCCCTCCCGTGGTGGCGCTGAGCACAGGAGTCGCCCCGTCGTCCGAGAAAAAGCTATCGCGTATGCGTCGACCGAGGTTGTCGTATTCGGTTGTCGCGCACGCATGGTTTGTGGACTCGAGAGAAACGGGCTTCCCGTCACAGAGATAGAGTGTCTTCGTGATCAGGCCTTTCTCATCTACAGTAAACTGCTGGGCGTCGTAGCCGTCAGGGTGAACGAGCGGGGTGGTTCCGTCGGCTTCGAATATCTCCGACTTTGTGCAGATGCCGTTTGGGGTATACGTTGAAACCTTCATGAATTGCAGGCAGTCATCGATGCTTCGAGCGCCTTCGGTAGGGAAGTAGTAGCTTTCGCGCGTGTAGTTGCCGTGCTCGTCGGGCTCGGTCAGGTAAAGAGCGCATACTCCGGTTTGTGTGTTAATGGCAAGGCGGTCGAGCTGTATTTCTCCGCCGATCTGGGAGATGTCGAATTCAGGCGAGAAGTGTTCGGTCGCGATAAGCGTACCGGCCGCATCGTAGATGGTGTGGCAAACGGCGTAGCCGCAATCGGTTCGTGAGGTCAGATTACCGTCCAGGCCGTAATTAAGCTCCCATTCCAGCTTGCCGGTTTCGCCATAGATGAACTCCCGCTGGTGGACGCCCTCAAGGGTGTCAAGCATGGGGGTACGAGCGTCCGGTTCGTAGAATGTCCGCCGTACGCGCGCTCCTCTTTCGTCATACTCTTCGACTTCGGACCCAGCGGCACGAACGCCGCAATGGATCGGTATCTCTTCTCCATCTGGCCCGATGGCGAAGAAGCGCGAGGTGACGGTGAAATGGCCGGCATCGTCCCGGGGCGACTTGGTGGTGCGCATGCGGCAGTAGGCAAGGCTCGGGCTGAGAAACGGCTCCCCATTGGGGCCGAGACAGGTCTCGATGATCTCGTAGCCGTCGTCTTCGCTGCTTGCCACCAGCTCTTGAATGTAGCCGTATCGGCCCTCTTCTCTGTCGATGCAGGGTGATGCGCCATCGGTGTCCAGGTACCGCGCTTCCTTGCGCCGGCCATCTTCGGACACTTCCAGATAAAGTCCGGCAACACCGGTATTTCCGTGGTAGCAGAGCTCCCCATCGGCATTTTTGTTGAGAACCTGCCCGCTTCGGTTGTCTACGTTGACGGTCACTTCGAACGAATGGTAGTGCGTGCCGAGGCAATTGACCGGATTGCCGGCGGCGTCGTGGTGAGCGTACTT
Organism: Eggerthellaceae bacterium; assembly: GCA_022791455.1. Taxonomy (GTDB): domain Bacteria; phylum Actinomycetota; class Coriobacteriia; order Coriobacteriales; family Eggerthellaceae; genus Parvibacter. The sequence goes on along the minus strand of JAAVZC010000003.1, from coordinate 131,402 downwards.
CGCAATGAACCTATTAGTGGGGTCGGGTGCGCACGTGATAATTGCAGAGCCGGTATCGAAATTAGCGGTGGGGCCATCGTTGGCGTCCAAGTAGGTCACGCGCAACAGATTGCCGGATATGTCGAAGATGCGCTCCCGGCCCGAATAGCCGTGCGAACCGCACATGCGCGTGGAGCCATCGGCTTCATAGCGCCGCTCGGTAAGTCTGCAGAATACGCCGTCCGCGGTCTCTTCTTCCTGGTATTCGAGCGAGAGCGCGAAGCAGCCGTCGCTTCGCGAGTAACAGGGCTCCCCGTCGGCGTTGAGGAAGCTGTGGAATGCGGGAAAGCCGTTCTCGTCGTAGTCGGTTTCCACCTGGGCATAATGGTTGGCGCAAAAGGTGGGCTCGCCGGTGCTGTCCAAATAACGGCATCGCGCTATCCGCCCATCGCTGTTGTAATCGAAGCAGGCTGAAGCGAAGCCGTTGCCGCCGTTTGTGGGATGCGCCAGGAAATCGAGGTAGGTCAGCTGGCGCGCCTGCCCCGTCTTCTCGTCAAGGTTGTAGATGATCCCGGGGACGGTCCAATTCGATCCGAAGGATATGGGCGTATCTGTACCCACGGAATCGCCGGCCACTCGTGCGATGACGCTCGCGCTGGTTTCTACGCCAGCGTCATCGAGCAGTAACGTCTCGCCTGAGATTACCGAAGCGGAGCGCGCGAGGACCTTGAGCGTGGAAGCTGCTGCATCGAAGCTGAAAGAGCGAGAGAGCGATTGCCAGGTGCCGTCGGCGCAGAGCTCGCCGTTGGCATCCTTGTAGTATTCGGTGAAGCCCGCGCCCTCTTTGGCGGAGTCGAACTCGAAGCGGTGCACGCGTTGCTTGTTGGTGGCAGGCACGAGTATATCGCCGTTATCCGCATCTGCTGGCTTAAGCATCTGGATGGATTGCAACGTTCCGTCTTGGTTGAACTGATGGCGCTCGACGGGTGCCCAGTTGAAACCTCTGAGGGCCATAGTTTCGTCTTCGCTGAAGTAGCGATAGATGACGGCGTTTTCCTCGCGCTCGATTTCGATGCGGGAAAAATTGTTCGTGCAGTTCGAGGGATTGCCGTTGGCGTCCAGGAGATCGATGGCCGCAACGGTCCCGTCGTCCGCATAGGTGAACGCCTCTCCGTAAAAACCTAAGGTAGAGCACCGACCGGCATTGATGGTGTCAGGCGAGAGCATGCGCTTGGCCACCCGGCCCTGGTCGTCGTAGTTCACATTGAAGGTGAGCCGAGGGAAGACGGGGATTGGGTTGAGGGCGAGCGGCGATTGTTTCTCTGCGCCGAAGAAGAAGGTGCTGCCCAGGAGGGGCGGTTGCTTCGTGCGCGCGGTGAACGAGAAGCTGTTCGCTCCCGAATAGATGGCTTGGGCGACTTCGGCCCCGTTGGAGTCGAGATAGGTGCACGAGCGTACGAGTCGCGTGCCCTTTTCCTTGTCTGCGTCGTAGGAGTACCGTGCTTTCGCCGCCTTCGGGAATATGAGGTGGCGGTAGCGGTGGGAGTTCTCGTCGATCAGGTCGAAGTTTGGCCCGAACGAGACGAAGGACGCTTCGGTTATGCCTTTTGACGGGTAGTCGTCGATGCGCCAGTAATCGACTGCGGTCGCGGCTTCGGCGGCGGACAGCGGCTCGCCGAGCCCGACGGGCAGGCCGTACTGCTCGGTGATGTCGCGGAAATAGCTGGTAATGGGCTTTTCTGCCTCAATCGCTTTCGAGGCAAAATAGCCACCGGTGGCAAGGATGGAGGCGGCGCCAATGACGCCCGCGCCGATGGCGAAGGCGCGACGGGACAGAGTCCGCCGAGGGGTCGTAGCGCCGTTTTGGGCGTTGGCGGATTCCGGCGCGCCGTGCGAGGCTGACCCGTCGGCCAGCCGGCTGACCTCCGATGCGAGGGAGGCGATGTCTTCGCGAAGTTCTTCTGCCGCCGCAACGGCGGTTTGCTCGATGCGGGCGTGCTCTGCGCTGTGGGGCGTGCTGACAGGCGTCACTGATTCTGCGAGGAGCTGGAGGTCGGCTATCAGCTGATCTTCAGTCTGGTAAAGGAGCGCGGGATCAGTGACGAGCGTGTGGTTGAAGATATTGTTGACTAAGGGGCCGATTTGCGGAAAAGCGCTTCGGAACTGCGGTTGCTTCACGTGGGATGCGCTTATGTGCCATGCGCCGTACGCATGGGCGACTTCTGCGGCGGACGGCGTTCGACCGGTGAGAAGCCAGAAGAGCATGGCGCCAACAGGATAGAGGTCGATTCTGGTCGAGACGGCTTTGCTGTGCTGGTTGGCTGCCAGGGGCGATGGGCTCCATTCCGGGGTCAGGCAGAGTGCGATGGCGGGGTCTTCGAGCGCCTTGACCGGCACCACGGAGTCGAAGTCGAAGAGCTTGATGTCACCCGTGAATGGACGCGCGCCCGAGGCGTCGGGGTTGCGCACTGCAAGAATGTTCTCTGGTTTAAGGTCGAGGAAGATCAGATCGCTGGTGTGAAGCGCCTTCAGAACCTCGACAAGGCGAACGAGCACGTTCAGCTGCGCTTCCGCTGTCATCTGCTGCGCAGCTTGGGCGAAGAGCTCAGCATGAGAAGCGTCACTTACCAGATAAAGCGTGCCATTCTGCTCGATTGCACGCGCGGGAGGAGCGATCTGTTCGCGCACGGGGCTTTGGTAAAGACGGGTCTGCATATCGAACGCACGGTGGAACAGGTCAAGGTGAAGAGCGAAAGCGGCGGCGTCCGGAGCGGGGGAGTCCTCGCGCAGCTCGAGCGCATTCCCATGCCGTACCAAGCTGCGGGAAGCGGAGATGGGGTAGCACTCCTTGATGATAAGGGTTGCGGGAGCCGCAGGCTCATTTCCGTAGTAGTCGCGCGAAACGGCTGAGTAGACCAGTCCGCTGCTACCGGCATCGCTCAGCAATCGCACCTGCTCACAGGAGAAAGCCTCGAATTCAAGCACTGCGCCCGCCCCGCCCGATTCGGAGTCGGGGAGGGGTACGCGCGCGTACTCATTTGCGTTTGTGGGAGCTTGTTGCTTCAAAAAGAGTTCCTTACAAAGGTTAATGCATTTGGTGCGTGAACTGGATTTTCTTATTATAGTTTGCATGCTCCTGACATGGCTCCTGGGCTCTGCGGTTTTCGGGACTTTTGCGATGACGGGCATGGAAAAATGGAAGGTTGGGTTTCTCGTTGTTGATCGTCCTTTCGGTCATGTTTATTGTTCGCAGGGGACGGCATGCGGTTTTGCAAGGCGCTCCTGATGAGGTTGTTGCGACTGGAGGAATGAATAATGGGCCAATTTATAAGAAAACATCCATTCGGGTTTAGCTTGGCCGCCGTGTATGCAGCGCTTTTCGCGATCACGGTGGCGATCAATGCCGCCACCTATGACTATTCCACGGGATCGAATTTTTCCTTACATCATTGGGGTATGATCGGACGAATAAGCGCTTCGATGGGAACCGCTTTTGTTGAATTGGCTTCGAGGGTGCATATTTCACTAACCCCTGATGTTGCCGGCGCGATTGCCATGGTGATCTATTGTGTCTGCGTGTTCTGCGTGTACATCGTAATCCCATGCGTTTTGGCTAAGTACATCAGTCGCTTTATTTCCGTCGAGGAGAAGTCTGAGTAAATATTCTGGAGCCAGTTGCTGCCGGGATGGCGAAAGACTCGTTCCTAGATTTTGAGTCGAGGTCTCACGAGGGGGGGGCTTGGCCTCCGGCGTAGCTAATGCGGCTGCCCGGCTGCCCTTTCGTGTTGTTCGCTTCGACTTCATCGAATATAATCAAACTCGCCAAATCACAAGAGCGGCCCTAATGGACTGCGACTATAGCCTTGTTTCTTCTCAAAGGGAGGAACGTAAATCTGAGCAGAAGAGCATCTGCCATCTTGATTTACGTTTCTCAACGAGGCGAATCTTGTGGTTTGGCGACCGAGGCGGATGCTCTTCTTCCCGGATCGTTAGACTTTCCGGCTGCATCTTCCTCGTGCGGGTTGATCGGCGGCAAAGGCCCGCCGAAAAAAGCGCTGCGGAAGGAGAGCCATGAGCGATTCGACTGTCAATCAATCGGGAGAGGCTATCGAGGAGCAGGAATCTGGCCTCGCTATTCCCGGCACAGCAAATTGTGAGCTTCTTGACGCGTCCGAGGAAGGTGGCGTCAGCGAGGGGGATTCCGATACGGTAAAACCTCCCTTATATAAGCGATGGTGGGTCTGGGCCATCGTCGTGGTTTCGCTGATTGTTGTTGCTGTGGCTACAGCTGCGGCCTATCTTGCAATGGATCGCGCTACGCTGCCGGATGTTGCAGGCTTGAGTATTTCTGAAGCACAAAATGCGATAGCTGAGGTTTCCGAGAATTGGAACGTCGAGCTGTCGTTTTTGGAAGACGCTGACGGTGTCGAGTTGACCTCTGAAAATACTGCAGACTATGAGGTGAAGTTAACAGACCCCCAGGCCGGTGAAACGCTAAGCAAAAGCAACAACGATCAGGTGATTGTGTTGCAAATAGGGAAAACGCAGGAAACGCTCGATCGCGAAAAGGCGGAAGCGGAGGCTGCGGCACAGGCCGCTCAAGAGGCCCAGGAGAAGCGTCAGGCTTACCTTCAAAAACAGTTAGAGCATTCGCTAGAAAATGGTTTCGAGAGCGGCACGTACGAAGACCTCGGGGAAATAGTAGTATTTAACCTCATTGGCAACGTGGATAGCTTTGGCTATCAGTCGCCAAGGGCAGATTATGCGAATCCGGGTTATAAGCAAAACATAGATAACTGTCGATCGGCTGCCGACGAACTTGGGGCATCTGTATTATTTTGCCATTTTACGCGTGATGGGTATTTGCATCAGTGCTATGTCGCAAGAGACGATAATGCTGACGAGGATCAGATTATTCGAGTTAATACTTTTGTGTCGACCTTGGTTGAAGAGGATGAGAAGAAAGCTAGAAGCAAGCAGCAGGAGTGGCTTGAGAGGTTCGCGAGTGATCTGGAGAAAGATGTCGACGATTGGCACGCTGTGGAAGTGACGCTTGCAGAAAATAGGGCCGATATGTTTGTTTATGTTCAGGGGACGGGGTCTAGGTATTGGACGGGAACCCCAACAGAGGTTCAAGAGGTTAAGAACTACTACCAAGAAGTCGCGAAGACGATCGCTTTTTTCACGAAGTGCCCAGCATCGCTCCAATTCTTCTCTCGAGACTACATACCGTTTTCAGACGGCCAACAGTTCGTGTCTGACTATGATTTTAATCCGATTGTTGAGTGCTGAAAAAAGTAATAGCTGATTCGTGTGGAAGCGGGATGGGTGAGGCGCGGCTTCAGCCGACCGATTTGTCGCATCCTGAGGTGTGCGGCCACATGCGTTGGGTAACCGTAGTTTTATGTGTTTCCCGCTTCCGTCTCATAAATCAGACCCGTCCCCGTTGTGCTACTCTTTCTCGAGCTGAAAGGCCAATCCGCTTAATTTATCATCCTTTTCCGAGTATTCACCGGCATATGCTATATAGACCCCGCTTGATTCTCCTATGGCCATGTAGAACTCGTCTTCTGCTTTGTATAGAGGTCGGTCCGAGGTGTCTGTTGTTTTGGAGACGTATTGACCGGTGACGCTGAACGCCTCCCCGTCCCAAAGGATATCAATGATCATCTCGTCCTCCGACACTATCACCTTGCCACTCGCCTCGTAAAATGCGCTTGTCAAGCTTGTGTTTCCGCTTCCATCGGTTTCTGCGCTGCACAGGCTCAAAACATTATATGAACCAACGAAGCGGTTTTCTTCTGTGTCATTACATCCAGTAAATGAGAGTAGGGCGATTAGGCATAATGACATTATTACGATGCGGATGGTTAGTATTTTGAACCTGCTGTGCCCGGAGGCGAAGTCCGTGCCTTCATGTTGATTGGTTTTTGTGCGTTGAGCCATAGTGTCCCCTTTCGAATTCGGCTCATGCTTATCCGTGCTGTGAACGGGCTGCGTTTTCGCCGATCGATAGCGATCGCAGCTCGTTTAGCCTGCGTTCCTCGTTTGGCGAGTTTTTTTGTTGGGACTTGCGGATTTTCTGTAAGAGCCGACAATGGTATGTGCTGCGCTGCAATGGCTCGGTTCTTCTCGTGTTCGCTCGTTTCTGGCCGAAGTGCGAAATAGCCTACGGTGCTTTCTCGAGTACAAAGAAAACAACCCTCCCTTCCTTAATGGCATCTGGTCCGAAGAGAAGTGCGTAATAAGCGCCATCAACGTAATCGATGGTCATGCGGGTTTCGGAGTTGATTTTGTACATAGGTAGACCCTCATCTTCTGTTTTATCCTCGTACTCACCAGCAAGGGTGATTGACCCTCCTTCCCAGGAGACGTCGACGATTATCGCCTCGGCTGAAACGGTAATCGTGCCGCTTGCGTCGAGTACTTCGCCTTCTAGATCCGTATTGCCATATTCATCAATCTCTAGTACCCCTAGGCCTGATGCGCTCCAAACACCAATAGGGCCCTCTTCCCCTTTGGCGGCGCATGATGAGCACACGAATAAAGAGATGAAGCACAGTGTCAAAATCAGAATCGCGGAAATCGGCGCCTTGCGCCCGTTGCGTCGGAAAAGCATGGGAATCTTCTGGTGATGATTTACCGGCTGGCTTAAGTTCACTGCGATCATCCTTTTAAGGCGTCCTTTGACGAAACTCGGGTTCGGCGTACATCATGTGCGATCGAACAATTTCGATCTTGATCTTGCTGTATCCGCGCGAATCTAAAAGAGATTTAAGTGCCACGACCTCTGCAGGCTCTGTTTTTTCGAGGACAAGTATTCGGTTCACGAATTTATCCATTTTGCCCTTGAATCTCCACTCAAGAAACGGGCTTGATTTGCCCTCGTTATTGGTCTGGTAGTTGATGGTATGTGTTTCTGTGCAGAGGTTTTCGGGCAGGGTTTTTACAACGAAGCGACACTCTCTTTCGAACCTGAATGCGGCATCTTTGTATCTGAGACGGGTTCTCGTCTCAGATAATTTACGCTCAAATCCCTCGCTAAAAGCGTAGCTGGCCTCTTCGAATTGTGGTGAATTGGGGTCATGTAGCTCTGCGAATTCCTCCCATTGCGCAAGAAGGGTGCATGCAAGCTCGTTGCTTAATGTGCCTCGATCGTATAGGACATGTTCCCAGTTCCCCTCGATCTCGGAGTTGTGAAAACTGAAGAGATCACGAAAACCCTCAGGATTGATCTCCAGGCATGCTATATTCGATTTCTTTCCAACGCTGTATTCTTCCCATATCGCTGGACTCGTGATGTCCTCCGTGCAACAGAAGAGATAGAAACGAGCATCGAGGGGTCTAGGATTTGCATCGAGGATAGATCCTTCCCATCCTTGGAATTCACAATAGAGCCCCGGATCTCTTTTTTCTATTTGGGGCAGATGATCTTCGATGTTGACTCCAGGGAATCTACGATGAATTGCTTGGCAAGCGTCCTCCAGTGGGTCCAGATAGTGCGATAGCTCGTATTCGTCAGACACAAATTGACTATCCATGAGCCAAAGGGATTCCGAGGAGATGATGCTGAGTAGCGATCCGAAGCTGGTGAGGTGAAAGACGTTATTGTGCATGGTATTATCCCGGTGAGAGGTTAAGTCTAGTAGCACACTTTTTGGTACATGGGGTTATCTGGGCCGAGGACCGCTATGCTTAGCCCCTCATGCTCAATTTCGAAAACGTCGACCATATTGCGCGGGTACACTGTCATTCCTTTATAGGAGTCGAATTTCATGAAAACGTGGCCACGGGAATAAAGGTCGTCAATATCCGCGCCGTTTTGCAGGAGGAGGGCAGCGACCTCCGTATTGTGAGTGCCTCCCAGCACAAAGTAAGTAAGTGCTGTATCTCCATCATTGTCAGTTGCGTCGATATCTGCGCCGGCTTCGATCATTTTGCCAACAAGATCAGCATTGCCTTGATAGGCTGCTCCCATGAAGGGGGTTTCTCTGTTAGCTCCACAGGGCAGATTCGGGTTCGCGCCCTTTTTTAGAAGGTGGCTGGCGACATCGTAATGCTGTCGCTTGATTGCCATGTTGAGCGGCGTATCGTTATTAGTGTCACTGTCAACATGGGCACCGTGTTTGATCAGGAGCTTTACTATTGGTAGGTTGCCGAGGCCAGCAGCGATGCGGAGTGGGGAGCCGGAAGCTCCGACAACATTTGGATCTGCGCCGGCATTCAAGAGGGCTTTAACGATGTCGGCATTCTGCCAGCAACAGGCAGCATATAGAACCGTATCGCCATCTTCGTCCTTAAGGAGGGGGTTGAAGCTTGGGGAAGAGATGACACTTACTGCGCTTTTCGGATCGTTCTGGAGTGCTGCAAGCTCGGCGATGGTGACGCCCCTGGAGCCGTTTCTGTCTAGTCCCTCTCGGTTGAATCCTCTTGCGTTGAACCCATCACGATCGAACCCATCGCGATCGAAACCGTCGCGGTCGTATCCATCGCGGTCAAAGCCTTTGCGGTTATAACCGTCCCGGCCGAACCCTTTCCGGTCATATCCTTTTCGGCTAAAGCCTTCGCGGTCGTAGCCCGATCGGTTATATCCGTCGCGATCATATCCCGTTAGATTGTATCCCTCGCGGTCGTATCCCTCCTTGTCGTATCCCTCCTTGTTGTATCCATCTTGGTCGTATCCTTCGAGGTTGTATCCCGTGATTGCCTTTTTGCAAGAGTCCGCGATAATTTCTATGATTTTCATCGGAATCGCAAGAAACACCAGTAAGGCGATTGTCGCGATTATGGCGTGCAGATATTCCACTAGATCAAACCTCCTGTGCTCTGGCGGTGGGACGCCTTCGTCTTACGGAGAAGAGCATCCACCTTGGTCGCCAAACCACAAGAGGAACCTCGCATGGAGATCAACATCTTGAAGGCAGATGCCCTTCTTCGCGAGTGTTGATCGTGCGGGAAACGAGGCTATGGCAGCAACCGCGCGGGTTGCGTGTTGTGGTTTGGCAACTGGGATTATAACGTGTTTGCCGGTCGGTGCCTAGGGCGGCCGGCCTTCCTTTCCGAGGTGGCACTTGTGGTTTGGCGGTCGGGCGCCGATGCGACGGGCCCGACGGATCCATGGTATCGGGGGAGGCTGTCCAGAATTGGAAGGGGGAGTTTCTGGTGACGGGGAGGCTTTCTGCGCGGGTTGTAGCAAAGCAGTGACTTTAATCCGTATTAAAAGTGATTTATAATACGGATAAATTGACCCGAAGAATGGAGTCCTCATGGTTACTGTGCTGGGTAAGAAGTTGGTGTTCGGGAGAGATCAGATCATTACGGCCACGCAGGCAAGCAAGAATTTTGGGGAAGTCAGGCGCCGCTCTAAGCGCGCTCCTCTTTACGTTTCTGACCGCAATTCGGAAATCGACACGGTGATCGTCGACTTTGATGAATTTGAAGCAATGGCTGTTGAGCTTGAAGCACTTCGCGAAGAGCGCTTTTATGCGGTTGCTGCCGAGCGCCTTGCTGCTTCTCGCGAGCCGGGAGCCGAGAAGCCAGTTCCTTTGGAGGAGGTTCTTGGGCCTGAGGGCTATGGCGCCTTTCTTGAGATCGATCCCGACGATCCTTCTGATGAGGAGTTGTTCGAATGACCTCGAGATTCCGGATTGAGTTTTCAAATAGGGACGCCGAGAAGGAATACCGATCTCTCAAGGGCAAGCAACGCGTTCTGGTTGATAAGGGCTTGGCCCGGCTTTCGGTGAGACCCGAAGAGATAGGGAAGCCTTTATCTGGGGCGTTAAAGGGATGCCGCGAACTCAAGTTTAGGGCAGATGGGATACGCATCATCTACGAGGTTGAAAAAGGCGAAGTGAAGATTGTTGAGATCATTGCGATAGGGAAGCGTGACAAAGACGAAGTGTTCAGGGTGGCCGAGAAAAGGCGATGAGCGAAATTCTTTCTGTTCTAGTGCTTTGGGAGGGGGCTGGATGACTGCCTATTCCGATAGCTTGGTAATGGGTGCAATGGAGAATTTGGGGGAGATGGCGGATAGCGCTGTCGACCTGTTCGGGCATCCGCTTGACGTGTTCTGGGAGGCATTTGCGGCGAGCGCGGTGGCTCGTGAGGTGGAGGTCGGTTCGCCGTTTGCCATTATGGGGAAGACGGGCGTGGAACTTGCCGTCGAAGTTTGCGAGCAGAGTGGTCTGGCAATTCCAGACGATCTTCGTTGTTTGTGCCAGAAGCCTCTGCTCTTTCTGTCGCGCGCCTACTGGTGCGGGTGGATCTTGGCCTTCTATCAATGGCATTCGGGCCGATCATTTTCGGAGATAAGCCGGAGGCTTCCGATTTCGACAGTGCAGAACATGTACGGCACCTATCACGAGCAGTCGGAAGAGCGCTTTGCCGAAGCGGCGGATGAGATTCTCTCGTCACCTACCCCGGGCCGTTAGCGGGGGAGACGGCGTGGGGGTTTGCGGACCTGGGCGCAGCTTGCTGCCGAAGTGGTACTATAACCGGATGCGAAAATCCGCCGGTTTCCGGGTGTCATTGGCCCGGGAGCCCCGCCCCTAAGGAGACTTCATGTCCAAAGGTTCCTACTCATTCACCACTCCCATCTACTATGTGAACGCAGCGCCCCACCTGGGCACCGCCTACACCACCGTTGCCGCCGACACCGTGGCCCGCTACCAGCGCATGAACGGCTACGACGTGGCCTTCGTCACCGGCATGGACGAGCACGGCCAGAAGGTGGCGGACACCGCCGCGGCTCACGGCATGTCGCCGCAGGAGTGGTGCGACTCCATGGAGCCCGCCTTCCGCGATGCATGGGATCTGCTGGACATCACCTACACCGACTTCGTCCGCACCACCGAGCCGCGCCAGGCCCGCACTGTGCAGAAGTTCTGGACGGACCTGCATGAGAAGGGCTACCTGTACAAGGGCGCCTACGAGGGCTGGTACTGCGTGCACGAGGAAACCTACTACGCCGAAAGCGACCTGGAGAAGAACGAAGAGGGACAATTCGTCTGCCCGGACTGCAAGCGCCCGGTGCAGCTGATGAGCTCCGGCGAAGAGAACTGGTTCTTCAAGCTCTCCGAGTTTCAGCAGCCGCTGCTTGACTTCTACGAGTCCAACCCGGACTTCATCCGCCCCGTCTCCCGCAAGAACGAGATCGTCTCCTTCGTGAGCCGCGGCCTGAAGGACCTCTCCATCAGCCGCTCCACCTTCGACTGGGGCATTCCGCTGCCCTTCGACGAGGGGCACGTGGCCTACGTGTGGGCCGACGCGCTGCTGGCCTACATCACCGGCATCGGTTACGCCGACCCCAACCGCCCCGGCGAATTCGACTACAACTGGCCCATGAACTACCACTTCGTGGGCAAGGACATCATCCGCTTCCACTGCGTCATCTGGCCCGCCATGCTCATGGCCGCCGGTCTGCCCATTACCCACACGGTGTTCGGCCACGGATTTCTGCTCACCAAGGGCGAGAAAATGTCGAAGTCGAAGGGCAACGGCCTCATGCCGGCCGACCTGGTGTCCATCTTCGGCGTTGACGCCTACCGCTACTACTTCATGAGCGACGTGCAGTTCGGCCAGGACGGCTCCATCTCCATGGAGCGCATGGTGCAGGTGTACAACAACGAGCTGGCGAACACCTGGGGAAACCTGTGCTCGCGCGTGCTGAACATGACTGGCAAGTATTTCGAGGGCAAGGTGCCCGAAGCCCCGGCTGGTGCGGAGAACAACCCGCTGCGGGAACTCACCGACGAGCTGTACGCCATCTACGACCGCTGTATGGAAGAGGTGGACTTCACCGGCGCCGCTCAGGCGGTGCAGAAGGTGGCCCAGCGGGTGAACCTGTACGTGGAGGAGTCCGCCCCGTGGAATCTGGCGAAGTCGGAAGAGACCGCCGGTGAGCTGGCGGCGGTCATCTACAACTCGCTGGAGGCCATCCGCATCATCGCGCTGTACATGGCGCCGTTCATGCCCAACACCTCCAACGAGGTGATGCGCCGCCTGAGCCTGGGCGACGTGACTGGCGTTCAGGACATTCAAGCGGCTACCGCGTGGGGCCAGCTGCCGGTGGGCAACGCGGTGGAGAAGGGCGATCCGCTCTTCCCGCGCCTGGACGTGGAGAAGATCTCGCTGGACATGGCCTAAGGCGGCGCTGTGACCCGCTTCGACGACGATCCCGTATACGCTGACCTGCTGTTTCGCCAGCCGCGCCGCCACGGGAAGTGGCGCGCCGTAGAGCCGCCCGTGCTGGGGGCGCCGGTGGCGGACACCCATGCCCATGTGCAGCTGCTGCCGAATCCGCCGCTCGCGCTGGCGCGGGCCGGCGTGTTCGGCGTGGACTTCATTTGCACCATTGTGGATGTGTGGGAAGACGGCTCGGCCACCTTCGATTGCCTGGAAGAATGGCGCGAAGAGGCGGCCGGGGTGGTTGCGGAATTGGTGGAGCGCAGCTTGGAGCCCCTCGGCCAACCGCCACGGGATCTCTCCGCTCCGGCCCTTCGGGCCTCCGGTCGAGATGACGTGGGGGAGAGCCTTCGGGCCTCCGGTCGAGATGACGTTTGGCCTTTCGAGGCGGCGGAGTTGTTGGTGGGGGAGCCGGAGGCGGCGCGTGCGCTGGCGGTTGCGGCGGCGGAGCGCGCGGCCGGGCGCGAGGCGACGGCGTGCGTGCCGCGGATGCGCATCGCGGTGGGCTGCCATCCCCATAACGCTTCCCACTGGGACGACGCGCTGGAGGCGCTTCTGCGCGAGCGTTTGGCGGACCCGCGTGTGGCAGCGCTCGGGGAAGTGGGGCTGGACTACCATTACGACTTCTCGCCCCGCGACGTGCAGCGGGAGGTGTTCCGCCGCCAAATTCGGATAGCGAAGGAGCTCCAGCTGCCGCTTATCCTCCATATGCGCGAGGCCCACGACGACGGTTTCGCAATTCTGGAAGAAGAGGGATGGCCAGAAGCGGGGGTGCTGCTGCACTGCTTCAACCTGGACTGGGCCGAGGCACAGCGCTGGGTGGAGCGGGGCTGCTATGTGGCCTTTGGCGGCCCGCTCACCTTCAAGAACGCGGAAGAGGTGCGCCAGGCGGCCGCCCAGGTGCCGTGGGATCGGCTGCTCACCGAGACCGATTCGCCCTACATGACGCCGGAGCCCATGCGCGGCCTTGCCTGCGAGCCGGCCCACACCGTGTTCACGGCGGCCATGCTCTGTCAGGTGGAGGGCCTCAACCCTGATACCCCGCAGGCCACCGCGTTTCTGCAGGACATCCACGCGAACGCGCTGCGACTGCTTGATGCAAACAGAACGTCATCTCGACCGAGCAAAGCGAGCGGAGAGATCCCGTGTCGGACGGCCGACTGCGCTTCGCGCGCACGGGATCTCTCCACTACGGGCCTTTGGCCCTCCGGTCGAGATGACGTGGCGGTTGATAGAAGTGAGGGTTGCTAATGCATCGGTTGATTTTGGCGGGGTCGCCTCGCTCTGATGGGCGGACGGCGGCGCTGGCGGACGAGCTGTTCAACGCCTGCATCGAGGAGTGCCCGGAAGACGGCGTCTCCATCGTGGCGGTTTCCAGCGTGAACGTGGGCGGCTGCATCGGCTGCGACGCCTGTCGCGAAGAGGGCGCGGCGCCGGAGCCCATGAAGGACGGCGACCCGCTTTCCCCGTGCGCCCTGGTGGCGGAAAGCGACGCTGCACTGCACCAGTGCATTTTGAAGGACGACATGCCGGAGGTGCGCAAGCACCTGGACGCGGCGGACGAGCTGGTGGTGGTGTGTCCGGTGTACTTCGCCGGAGCTCCCTCCCAGTTCAAGGCGCTGCTGGACCGGCTGCAGCCTTATTTCTGGTCGAACCTGCGCCGGGGCGAGCTGCGCCCGGCGGTGCTACACGTGGTGGGGGAGGGCTCGGACCCCTACGGCTTCGAGGCTCTCATCCAGTCGCTCTCATCCGCCCTGCTGGTGGCCGGCTTCCAGCTGGAACTGGTGCTGGACTGGGTGGGGAAGATCACGCCCGAAGGCGAGATCACGGCCGAAGCGGACGAGTACCCCATCCCGCCGGTGGGAGGCTGCGCGGCGCTGGGCTGGGACGGCGACGACGAATGGGTAGTGCTGGAGACGGAAGAAGGGTCGGCGGAAGGGGAAGTGGTGGCGGAAGAGCTGCCGGTCCCCGCGCCTGTTTCCGCCCCTGCGCCGGCGAAGCCCGAGCGCCCGCAGAAAATTTCGCAGCCCAAGAAGAAGGACGGCCGCGCCCAGCTGAGCCTGGGGGAAGCGGGTGGCAAGGGCGGCAAGAAGAAGCCCGGCGGCGGCAATGGCAACAAAGGTCGCAGCGGCCAGGGCCAAGGCCGCAATCAGAGGCAGAACCGCGGGAAGGGCCGTCCCCGTGGCTGACGACCAGCGCTTCTCGCCCTATTCCACCCCCTCGGCCACCAAGGCGGTGCTGGAGGCCCACGGCCTCACCGCCAAGTACACCTACGGCCAGAACTTCCTGGTGAACGACGACATCATCCGCCGCATCCTGGAGCTTTCCGCGGTGGGGCCGGAAGACGCGGTGCTGGAAGTGGGCCCGGGCATCGGCACGCTGACGGCGGCGCTGCTGCAACGGGCGGGCGCCGTGGTGGCGGTGGAGAAGGACGCCGACCTGCCCCCGGTTCTGGCGGACACCCTCTACCCTTGGCGCGACCGCTTCGCCCTCATCCAAAATGACGCCCTGGGCCTGTCCGCCGAAGAAGTGCACAAGACTGCCAACGAGGCGGGATTCCCGTTTCCGAACAAGCTGGTCTCCAACCTGCCCTACGCCGTGGCCGCCACGGTGGTGCTGGACTACTTCCAGCAATTCCCCCAGCTGCAGAGCGCAACGGTGATGGTGCAGAAAGAGGTGGCGGATCGTATGGCCGCCGCTCCGGGGTCGAAGACCTACGGCGCCTACACGGTGAAGCTGGGGCTGTACGCGAAACCGGCCGGCCGCTTCTTGGTGGGGCCGGGCAACTTCTTCCCGCCGCCGCGGGTGGAAAGCTCGGTTATTCGCCTGGACCGCGCCCCGGTAGCCGGTCCCGACGGCGCTCCCGCAAGCGCGGAGCTGCTGGCAGCCGCCTGCACCATGGCCGACGCCGCCTTCGCCAACCGTCGAAAGACCCTGGCGAACTCCTGCAAGACCTACTTCGCTAACCGTCCGGAAATCCAGGCGCAGCTGCCGGCCATCTTCGAGGCGGCCGCCGTGAACCCGTCGCTGCGCGGCGAGGCCCTTGCTCAGGCAGACTTCCTGGCCCTCGGCCAAGCGCTCATGAGCGCAATGGGAGCTTGCTAGGCGGTCCATCGCTCTGGCGACTGTTGCCGGCCGAAATCACCCATTATGTTGAGGCTGTGGAGGACTTTTACCCCGAATGGGTGATGGCTTGAGCCTCCCCTTAGGTTAAAGTTTATGATCGGCCGGTTGCTTGTTTCCGGCAACAGTCTTTGGTCATCTTATAGGGACATTTTGTAAGTTGGGGACGGAGCGAATTTCCTGATGGGGAACTGCCTAAAATAGGCCCGAGAAGTTTCGAGGAGGGTATATGAACGCGAAAATGAAACGACGCCTGGTGGCGGTTTCGGGCATTATCATCGTGGTGCTCATTTTGGTGCTGGCCTTCGTGGGCGGCAATTCTGCGGCGAAGACCGTGAGTGTGGCCGAAGCGGCCGAGGGCGGTTATGCCGGGCAGAAGGTGCAGGTTTCCGGAAACGTGGTGGAGGATTCCTTCAGCACTGCCGGCAACACCCTCACCTTCGAGATCTACGATCCGGAAAACGAGGCGGGCGCTCCGCTCAAGGTGGTCTACGAGGGGGCTGCGTCCTCCACGTTCGGCAACGACGTGACCGCCATCTGCACCGGGCACATGGGGGAGGACAACGTGCTCACCTGCTCCGAGCTGGTGACGAAGTGCCCCTCCAAGTACGAGAACGCCACCGATGCCCTTGAGGTGGGCCAGCTTCTGGGCTACGGCCTCGACATGGTGGGCACCATGGTGAAGGTAACGGGCACCGTGCAGGATCTGAAGGCCGTGGGCCAGGGCGATCGCTTCGTGATCACCGATGGCACCGACGTGCTGCCGGTGGCCTTTGACGGCGCGCTTTCCGAAGAGGTGGTGGACGGCGCCCAGGTGGTGCTGACCGGCTCGCTTTCCCAGGACGGCTCGTTCGCCGCGACGGACGTGGCGCTGCAGGCGTAAGGAAACAGGCAAGGGCGCCCGCGTGCGTGGGCGCCTGTTTTGTGCCCGCGGCCAAAAGGCGGCGGGGAAGTTCGCGAAGAGGCAAGGGGAACTGTTCGTATGGCAATGATCGGTTTGCTGGGAATTCTGGTGGCGTTCGCCGCCGTGGTGGTTTCCGGCGTGTGCTTTTTGGCCGGCTGGCTGCTGCACCGCAAGAAGGGCGGCGGCGAGAACCTGCTGTGGGGCGGCCGCGTGGCCGTCGTGGTGGCGGCGCTGTCGCTGACGCTGTGCTGCGTTGTGCTGGTGTGGTGCTTCATGACGGGGGACACCTCCATCGAGTATGTGCTGCGCTACCAGTCCAACGCTGAAGGGACGCTGGGCTGGCTCTACAAGCTGTCGGGCCTGTGGGCCGGGCGTCAGGGCTCGCTTCTGTTCTGGGCGTGGCTCATCGCTGTCTTCAACACGGTGGTGGTCATCGCCACCCGCAAGAGCGACAAGCCCATCGACTCCATGGCGCTGCTGGTGAGCCAGGTGGTGCTGGGGTGCTTCGTGGGCGTGCTGCTGTTCTCGGAAGACAACATGCCGTTTGCCGCCACCGACGCCGTGTACTTCGACGCCGAGGGCAACCTGCGCGGCGCCGCGCTTGCCTGGGGCATGAACAGCCTGCTGCAGCACTGGGCGATGGCCATCCATCCGCCCACGCTGTTCATCGGCTACGCGGGGCTCACCATTCCGTTCGCCTACGCCATCGCGGCGCTCATCGTGAACGACGACTCCGACCTGTGGGTGCGCCGCGCCACTCCCTACACCATGTTCTCCTGGCTTTTGCTGGGCATCGGCATCGGGTTGGGCGCCGTGTGGGCCTATGTGGTGCTGGGCTGGGGAGGCTACTGGGGCTGGGACCCGGTGGAGAACGCCAGCCTTCTGCCGTGGCTCGTGTGCGTGGCGCTGGTGCATAGCTTCACCCTGTACCGTCAGCGCGGCATCTTCAAGCGCTGGGCGGTCATGTGCGCCTGCCTGGCCTTTTCCTTCGTCATCTTGGGCACCTTCATCACCCGCTCTGGTCTGGTGCAATCGGTGCACTCCTTTAGCGGCGACCCGGTTTCAACCGTGCTGTTCCTGGTGCTCATCGTCGCGTCGCTTCTGGCGGGCGCGGTGGGCCTGTGGCTGCGCCGCAAGGGCTTTTCCTCCGGCGGTGCGGACGACATCGACTCGCTCATGTCCCGCGATGCCGCCTACTACGTGAACAACCTCATCATGATCGTGTTCGCGGTGCTGCTGGCCTACATGACCATCTCCGCTGCGCTGCCCAGCTTCCTGCCCTTCGGCGGCCAGTCGCTTTCCGCCGGCACCTACAACGCCATTGCGCGTCCGCTGGGCATCGTGTACTGCCTGCTCATTGCAGTGTGCCCGCTGCTGGGCTGGGGCCGCACCGGCGGCAAGGCGTTTTGGAAGAAGGCGAAGGTGCCGGGCATTTGCGCCATCGTGCTGTTCGCGGTGCTCATGTTCTACTTCGCCACCTACCTGCTGCCCAGCTACAACGCTATGATCGCGGCGGGCGGCGAGTCCGCTTCGGGGCTGCTGGAACAGGGGCCCGCTTGGTACTACAACGGCCTTACCGTGGTGGGCTTCGCGGTGGCCAGCCTGCTGTTCTTCAACGGCGGCTACATGGTGGTGAAGGCGGTGCGCCATATGGGCGGCGCGGTGCGTCAGCGGCTGGCGCTTTTGGGCGGCTCGGTGGCGCACACGGCCATGGCCATCATCTTGGTGGGCCTCATCGGCTCTTCCATGTATGTGACCGACGTGTTCGGGTACCTGGACTACGATGCTGAAAACGACACCGCGGCACCCCTGGTCATCCAGGACTTCGAGCTGCGCTACACCGGCCAGGAAGACGGCGAGACCCACAACGGCCCCATCTTCACCGTGCACTTCGACGTGTACAAGGACGGCCAGTTTGTGGGCAGCGTTTCGCCGTCCCGTGAGATTTCCGCCACCACTATGCAGACGAAATCCAACGCCGGCGTGATAGGATTCCCCCTGGAAGATTTGTTCGTCGTGTTCTCCGGCATAACGGATGAGGGCGCTTTGGCCGTCGAGGCGAAGGTGAACCCGCTCATCAGCTTCGTGTGGGTGGGCTTCGGCCTGCTCATCGCGGGCACGCTTGTGGCCATGTTCGCCTCCCGCAAACCGGGTGGGCAGCGGGCCGGTGCCGCTGACAAGGAAGTGGCGGCGATGCCTGAGGCCGACGAGCCGGCCAAGAGCGCGGCGGCCGAGTAGCCGCTGTCCATGGCCGCGCAGATGAGAGAAGCGAAGGGAGGCGAGTCTGTGGCGAAGAGCTCTGCCATCGATGTCTCCAAGGTGTCGAAGGTGTTCGGGTCCCGCAAGGCGCTGGACAAGGTGACCTTCGACCTGCCGCACGGGGCGTTTCTTTCCGTGTTCGGCCCGAACGGGGCGGGAAAGACCACGCTGCTGCGCATTCTGGCCACCTTGTCGAAGCCCACGTCCGGCAGCGTTGCCATCGACGGGCTGGGGCTGAAGGACGACCCGGACGCGGTGCGCGGGCGCGTGGGGCTCATCTCCCATGCCCCCATGCTGTACCCGGACCTCACCGCCGAGGAGAACCTGCTGTTCTACGCGCAGCTCTACGGCGTGGAGAACCCCCAGAAGCGGGTGCTGGAGCTGCTGGAGGCGGTGGGGCTGAAGCACCGCCGCATGGACGTGGTGCGCACGTTTTCTCGCGGCATGACCCAGCGCGTCTCCATTGCCCGGGCGCTTGTGAACGACCCCTCCGTGGTGCTGCTGGACGAGCCCTACGCGGGGCTCGACCCCCACGCGGTGGAGATTTTCGACGAGCTGCTGGCCAGCGTGCGGCAAGACCGCACCTTCGTGATGGTGAGCCACGACCTTGAGAAGGGCTTCGCCATGGCCAGCCACGTGCTGGTGCTGGCGCGGGGTCGCGTGGTCACCTTCGCCGAGAAGGAGGCGCTCGATCGCGCCGAGTTCGACCAGCTCTACCGCGAGACCGTGGGAATGGGGGTGGCCTAGATGGCGAAGGATGCGAATCGCCCCCGCACCTCGGCGTTCTCCCAGTTCGCGGTGCTGCTGAAGAAGGACCTCACCCAGGAGTTCCGCACCAAGGAGATGCTCGTCTCCATGGGCGTGTACGCGGTACTGGTGATCATCGTGCTGGGCGTGGCCCTCAGCTTCGCCGCCCCGTCCGAGGAATACCTGGAGGTGAGCGGCGGCCTTCTGTGGGTGCTCATCATCTTCACCTCGCTTCTGGGGCTGAACAAGTCGTTCGCGCGCGAGAAGGAGAACGGCTGCCTGGAGGGGCTCTTGCTGGCGCCCATCGACCGCGGCGCCATTTTCCTGGCGAAGGCGGCGTCGAACCTCATCTTCATTCTGATCGTTGAGGTGATCGCGGTGCCGCTGTTCTGGTTCTTCTTCGCCTCGTTCGCCACGCCGGCGGATACTGCGTGGCTTTCGGTGGTGCCGCTTTTGGTGGGCTCCATCGGCATTGCCGGGGTGGGGACGCTGCTCTCCACCATCACCGTGAACACCCGCGGGAAGGACGTGATGCTGGCGCTGCTGTTCGTGCCGGTCATCTTCCCGCTGCTCTACGCCTGCGTGTCCGCCACTACCGCCACGCTGCTCGGCGGCGATGTTTTCGCCAGCACCTGGTCGGTTTCGCTGGCGCTGGCCGCCGGCTACGACGTAATAATGATTTTGGCCGCATGGGTCCTCTACGACTTCGTGGTCACCGCATAGAAGGAGGAAGTTTTGGCAAAGGACAACAAGCCGCTTAAGCTGCCGGAGGCAGGGCAGTGGCCGGACAAGGTGGCGCCGGTGGCGCTTATCGTGGGCGCCGTGCTCACTACTATCGGGTTTCTGCTGGCGTTTCTGTGGGTGCCCCCGGTGGTGGGCGCCTCGGTTGGGGGAGCCGCGCTCATCGGAGACTCCATGGTCACCCAGCAGCTGCTGATCTCCCAGAAGATCTTCTACTTCCACATGCCGGTGGCGCTGGTGTCGTTCGCGGCCCTCGTGTTCGCCGCCTATTACGGCGTTCGCTTCCTCATGACGCGCAACGCTCGCTTCGACACCTGCTCGAAGGTGGCTATGGAAATCTCGCTCTTGTTCATCATCCTCACCATGATCACCGGCGAAATGTGGACCCGCTTCGAGTGGGGCGTGTGGTGGACCTGGGAGCCGCGACTGACCACGTACCTCATCCTCATGCTCATCGTGATCGCGTACTTCATCCTGCGCAACGCCGTCGACGAGCCGGAGCGCCGCAGCGTCTATGCCGCGGTAATCAGCATCATCGCGCTCATCGACGTGCCCATCTGCTTCATGATCACGCGCCTTATTCCCTCCAGCGTGCACCCGGTGGTGCTGCGCGAGGGCGGCATGACCGCCGACATGGGCATTTGTCTGGTGGTGGTGCTGGTGGGCATGCTCTGCGTGGGCTTCGCCCTGTACCGCGCCCGTTTCGGCCAGGTGCGCCTGGGCCAGCGGGTAGAGGCCGTCAAAGACGCCCTTGACGAGAACTAAATTCGCGAAAACGATTCGATAGAAAGAGGAATGACCATGGATCCTATTCTCGCTGAAATCTACAGCACCATCCTTCCGTCCGCCCCCTACGTGATTGCCGCCTATGCCCTCATCTGGCTGGCGCTTCTGGTGTACGTGTTCATGATCATGCGCGGCACCAAGAAGGCCACGGCCCAGATTGCCCTTCTGGAAGAGGAAGTGTCCGAGAAACTGGCGAAGACCGAGTAGCCGAGTCTTCATTACATGTAGCGAAATCGTCCTTGCCTGGGAGAGGCGGGGCGATTTCGCTTTATAATTGGCCGAAATGAACCCCAACAGAAAGGCTCCTATGAAAGCACTTATTCCCGCTGCCGGTCTTGGCACCCGCTTCCTTCCCGCCACCAAGGCTGTGCCCAAGGAAATGCTGATGGTGGTGGACCGCCCCGCCATCCAGTACGTGGTAGAGGAGGGACTGGCCAGCGGCGCCGACGAGGTGGTGCTGATCAACAGCCGCTCCAAGCAGGTGATCGAAGACCACTTCGCCCCCAACGAGGCGCTGGTGGCCGAGCTGCGCGCTCGTGGCAAGAACGCCTATGCCGACGAGGTGGAGCGCGTGGGGAACCTGCCGGTGAGCTACGTGTACCAGGACGAGGCGCTGGGACTGGGGTACGCGGTGCTGCAGGCGGCCGAGGCCACCGGCGACGAGCCCTTCTTCGTGTTGCTGGGAGACGTGCTGGTGCCGGACAACGCCATGTTGCCGGCCATGAAGGCGGTCTCCGACGCCCACGACGGCGCCAGCGTGATTGCCGTCATCCCCGTGCCGGACGAAGAGGTGAGCCGCTTCGGCATCATCGACGGCGTGGAGGTGGCCGACGGCGTATGGAAAGTGTCCGGCCTGGTGGAGAAGCCGGCGCTGGAAGATGCTCCCACCCATTTGGCGGTGTTCGGCCGCTATCTCTTGAGCCCGCGGGTGATGGAGCTTCTGGCCGATGTGCAGCCGGGCGTGTGCGGCGAGATTCAGCTGACCGATGCGCTAGAGGCGGTGCTGGCCGACGAGGAAATGTACGCTCTTGTGGTGGATCCGGCCGACGGCTTCGATACCGGCACCGTGGAAAGCTGGCTCGCCACCAACATAGAACTCTGCCGCCGAGCCGGCATCAACGCGTAACGCGACCTGTCCGCGCCGGGGCGGCCGCGAGGTGTTTCCGATCACCCGCTTTCACTGCTCGCCTTCGGCTCGTGCGTTTCGCTCCTCGTGCTTTTATGGGGCGCCCTTCCGGGCGCCTCTTTCAGTATGTGCTCAGAGTGATCGGAAACACCCCGCACCCGCCCCGGCGCTACCTCCACCTTGTCATCCTGAGCGGAGCGCGTAGCGCGGAGTCGAAGGATCTCCCACTCATGGTAACCCCCGCTTGACGGGGGTTCTTCTTTTGCACAACAGCGCACCCACTGGTCGTTAACAGCATTGTGCCCAGGTCAAGGGCATTTTTTCTTCTTGCAATAATGGCGATAGTTCCATAAGTGCGGCACAATGCCGCCCGCGAGAAGGAGTGATAATCATGGATGTTAAGACAAGACGCGATTGGGGCCTGTTCTTCTTGGGGATTGCCCTGGTCATCATTGGGTTCGTGTTTCTGACGGTGCCGGGCATCACGCTGGTGGCGGTTACCTCGGTTGCGGGCGCGTTCCTGCTGGTCACCGGTGGTTTCGACATTTACGCCTACGCCCGCTACCGCGACGAGATGGGCCTGGACGGCTGGACCATCGCCTATGCTATCTGCGATATCGTGCTGGGTGCGGTGCTGCTCATTCACCCGGTGTTCTTCTCCGCGGTCATTCCGTGGGTGGCCGGCGTATTCATGGCCGCTTACGGCATCTTCGAAATTGTGGCCGCCGCCCGCTCCAAGGGCGTGTCCGGTCGCGGCTGGGTGGTGTTCAACGGCATTGTGTCGCTGCTGTGCGCGCTGGCGTTCTTCCTGGTGCCCGCTTCGTTCGTCATCTTCCTGGCGTTCTTCCTCATCTGCCGCGGCGTTACCCTGGCGGTGTACGGCATCACGATCGACAAGGTGATCACCACCTCCCATCACGCTGCCTAAACGCTTCGCCCTTCGCGGCGCACGGCAACGGTATAATTGCTCGCAGAGTTTTCGAGGCCTGGGAAACCGGGCCTCTTCTTTGCACGAAGGCGAGTTTTGGCGAAAGGCCGGGGTCAAATGGCTGATCAGGAAAAACTGTTCACGACGGAAGAAGAGCGCGCCGAAGGGGCCCGTGAGCGCATCGAGGCGCTGCGGCGTGAGATCGAGCACCACACCTACCTCTACTACGCGCTTGACAAGCCGGAAATCTCCGACGCCGCCTTCGATTCCCTCATGCGGGAGCTGCGGGAATTGGAACACGAGTACCCGCAGTTCATCACCGCTGCTTCCCCCACGCAGCGGGTGGGCGGTTATGTGGGCGAGCAGTTCGCGCCGGTGGCCCACGCCCAGCGCATGTATTCGCTAGACAACGCCATGGATTTGGACGAGCTGGCCACCTGGATGGGGAAGGTGGAGGAAGACCTGGGCTTTTTCCCGGAACTGGACTGCGAGCTTAAGATTGACGGCTCTTCCATCGCGCTTACCTACGAGGGCGGAGTGCTGGTGCGCGCCGCCACCCGCGGCGACGGCGTGACCGGCGAGGACGTGACCGCCAACATGCGCACCGTGCGCGACGTGCCGCTGCGGCTGCGGGCGGAAGCGCTCGGCGCGGTGGAGGCCCCCAGCATCGAGCTGCGCGGTGAGGTGTACATGCCGAAGGCCTCCTTCGATCGCCTGAACGCGGTGGCCGAGGCAAACGGCAAGGCCCCCTTCGCCAATCCCCGCAACGCCGCCGCCGGCTCCCTTCGCCAGAAGGATCCGAAGATCACCGAGAAGCGCGACCTGGCCACGTTCCTTTACGCAATAGCCGACGATGCGGCGCTTTCCGTGGAGGGGCAGTTCCAGCTGCTGGAATGGCTGCGCAGCGCCGGCTTCCACGTGAACCCGGACGTCTCCACCGCCAAGAGCGCTAATGAGGTGCTGGAGTTCTGCCAGAAGGTGCAGGAGAAGCGCGGTAATCTGCCGTATGACATCGACGGCGTAGTGGTGAAGGTGAACGACTTCGCCTTGCAACGGCGCATGGGCTTTACCGCGCGCGCCCCCCGCTGGGCCATCGCTTTCAAGTTCCCGCCGGAAGAGAAGACCACGCTTCTGCGCGACATTACCGTGCAGGTGGGGCGCACCGGCGTGCTCACGCCTGTGGCCGAGCTGAACCCGGTGTTGGTGGCCGGCTCTACCGTTTCCCGTGCCACGCTGCACAATTTGGACGAGGTGCACCGCAAGGACGTGCGCATTGGCGACACGGTGATTGTGCGGAAGGCGGGGGACGTGATCCCCGAGGTGCTGGGGGCGGTGGACTCGCTGCGGCCGGCCGATGCAAAGCCGTGGGAAATGCCGGCCGTCTGCCCCAGCTGCGGTAGCCCCGTCATCCACGAGGAGGGGGAAGTGGCCTATCGTTGCATCTCCCTGGAGTGCCCGGCGCAGCGGCTGGAGCGGCTGGCCCACTGGGTGAGCCGTGGCGCCATGGACGTTGACGGCATGGGCGACGAGATCATCGCGCGGCTGGTAGACGAGGGCCGCGTGACCGACGTGGCGGACTTCTACTCGCTTTCCGCCGACGAGTTGGCGCTGCTGGACATGGGCCGCGTGGCGAAGGACGGAAGCCCCATCACGCTCGGTCGCAAGACGGCGGAGAAGCTGGCGCTGGCGCTGGAGGCCAGCAAGGGACGCTCGTTCGCGCGCGTGCTGTTCGGGCTGGGCATTCGCCATGTGGGAAAGAACACGGCCGAGTGGATTGCCGCGGTGTTCCCCAGCATGGAGGCGCTGCGGGCGGCCGACGAGGAGGCGCTCGCCCAGGTGGAGGGCGTGGGTCCGAAGGTGGCCCATTCCGTGTACCTGTTCTTGCGCACCCCCGGCAACGGCGAAGTGATCGAGCGGCTGGAGAAGCTGGGCGTGTCGATGGCCGATGCGGCCGACGGCACCGGCGACGAGCTGCCCCAGTGCCTGGCGGGGATGACGTTCGTGCTCACCGGCTCGCTGGTGGAAAGCGGCATGACCCGCGACGAGGCGGGCGAAGCGCTGAAGGCGCGCGGCGCGAAGGTGTCCGGCAGCGTGTCGAAGAAGACCAGCTTCGTGGTAGCAGGCGAAGCGGCCGGCTCCAAATACGACAAAGCCGTGGCCCTGGGCGTCCCGGTCCTGGATGAAGCCGCCCTGCTGCGAATCCTAGAAACCAACGAACCCCCGGTGGTGTAGGGAAGCGTTTGGTGGCTGGGCGCTTGGATGGATCGATCTGTCCAAGCGGTGCGCTGCGATGTCGGTGCGTTGTTGCGTCCAGAGCTATCCTCAAGCCGAAATCATACTTGACAAAGAATATATCGGGGATATGATTTGCTCCATGATTATGTCCGCATGAGGATAAATCGAACTGTCAAAAAGGAGAAAGGTTTAGGGGATGAAGAAGACTAAAGCGGCCCTTTCGGCTTTGTGTGCGCTGGCGCTGTGCGCCACGGTGGGCCTGGCCGGTTGCGCCCAGGACGACGCTAACAAGGATGCCAACCAGGGCACCAGCACCGAGCAGCCCAGCTCGAATGACCAGAACGCTTCCGAGCCGGCAGAGGCGGTCGAGCTGCAGATTTTCGCGGCCAACTCGCTCACCAAGGCCATGGCCGATGCCCAGGCCCTTTACACCAAGCAGCATCCCAACGTTACCTTTGCTGACACCCAGTATGAGGCCTCCGGCACGCTGAACGAGATGCTGGGTGCCGGTCAGTACGCCGACATCCTGATCACCGCCTCCAAGGGCACCATGGACACCGCCGAGGAAGAAGGCTACGTTGACGCCGCCACTCGCCAGACCATGTTCACCAATCAGCTGGTCATCGTGACCAAGCAGGGCGGCCCGTTGGCCGGCCAGGACATCACCCTGGAGCAGATTGCCGCCGGCAACTACACCCTGTCCGTGGGCGATGAGAACGTGCCCGCCGGCAACTACGCCGCTCAGTCCCTGTCCACCGTGGGTGCTTACACCGAGCCCGACGGCGCCACCGGCAAGGATGCCACCGGCAAGGGCGGCACCTGGTCCGAGACCCTGCTGCCGAAGATCACCTTCGGCGCCAAGGTGGGCGACGTGTGCAAGTACGCCGAGACCGGCGACGTGGACATTGCCATGGTGTACACCTCCGACGTGTACCGCATGGGCGGCGTGGAGATTTGCTCCATCGTCCCCGACGACACTCACAAGGCCATCGTGTACCCCGGCGCTGTGACCGCCAACAGCGAGAACGCTCAGGCTGCCGCTGACTTCCTGGAGTGGTGCATGACCGACGAAGATTGCGCTAAGATTTGGCAGGAGTGGGGCTTCGACATCGCTGCCTAATCGCATGAGAACCTTGGATGTCTTTCTGACGTCCGGTTAAGACGAGCAGCAGGGCCGCGCCATCTCGATGACGCGGCCCTTTTTTCGTAAGGGGATGTAGTGAACAGGAATCATCGAACGATGAAGGAACCGTGGGCTGAAAGGACGGCGTCGGGGTTTGCCCGGGCCTTGGCCTTGCTGTTGGCGGCGCTCGCGCTGGGGCTCGCGGGCCTGGGGGCAATAGCGCCCCAGGCGGCCTTCGCCGACGAGGCAGAAGGGGTTGAGATCTCCGCCGACGGCGACGCGGCGCGGCTCGAGGGCTGCGATTTCGCCGTGGAAGGGTTCTACCGCGCCCAGACCGGATCGAACCGCGAGATCGACGGCACCTATTACGGCTACACCTACTCGATGGACGATGGGGAGCTGCTGACGGCGGTCAACACGCCGGAGTGCGCGGTGGTGTACGTTCCCCAAAGCTACGTGGACCAGTTCGGGATGGACTTGGCCGACGAGGCGCTGCAGGATCAGCTTAAGGCGTTCCTGGGGCCGCTTGACAAGGGACTCTCGAAGGGGGCCGCGTCGCTTGCCACGCAGGAGACCTGGTACTTCACCTCTGATCAGGAGTTTACCGCCGGCGACGCCGTGTTCTCGTTCGCCCAGGAGCTCAAGCCCGGTCGCTTCTACACCGCCGTGGCCGCCGCCGACGGGTCGGACGCCAAGCAGACCATCGCCCCCGGCGCCATGGACACCTGCCGCCTGGTGCCTGCGGAAGACGCCGTGGTGGTGGGGAAGGGCACGCCGCTGGAACAGCTGGCCACCTTCCTTGCCGAGCTGGACTACTCGCCGCTGTGGGTGACGCTGCGCACCTGCGGCACCGCCATCGTGCTCGTGTTCTTCTTGGGACTGGCCGCCGCCTATTTCATGCTGCGGGTGAATAAGCGGGCCCAGGACATCTTCGACACCATCTTCACCATCCCTATGGTGCTGCCGCCCACGGTGTGCGGCTTCTTGCTGCTCATGCTTTTGGGGCGCAACACCGCTTTCGGCCGGTTCTTCATAGACATCGGCTTCCCGCTGGCGTTCAGCTGGCAGGCCACGGTCATTGCCGCAGTGGTGGTGGCCTTCCCGCTCATGTACCGCAGCGCCCGCGGCGCTTTCGAGGCGCTCGACCCTAACATGCTGGACGCCGCTCGCACTTTGGGCTGGTCCAACGGCCGCATCTTCGTGAAGCTGATGCTGCCGCTGGCCTGGTCGTCCATTGCCTCGGGCACGGTGCTCGCGTTTGCCCGCGCGCTCGGCGAGTTCGGCTGCACCCTGTTTCTGGCGGGCAATCAGCTGGGCTCCACCCGCACCATCCCTATCGCCATCTACTTCGAATGGATGAACGGCAACCAGGCGGCCACGTGGTTCTGGACCATCGTGCTCATCGTGTTCAGCTTCCTGGTCATCCTGTTCATCAACATTTGGAGCCGCCACACCACCAAGTACCGCCGCAAGGAGACCATGAAACGGGGACGCGCCGCCACCGGGAAACGCGGCGGCAAGTCCGGCCCCTCCAGCGGGCAGCGGGCCGGCGGCGGATCGTCGGGGAAGGCGGCGGATGAGCCGCTGCTGGACGAGGCGTTTGCGGTGGATGGCATTTTGGAAGGGGGCGCGCGATGAGCCTGGAAGTGGATATTCGCAAGAGCTTCGGGGCATTCACGCTGGACGTGGCCTTCTCGGCGCAAGATGAGACGCTGGGATTTCTGGGCGCTTCCGGTTGCGGCAAGAGCCTCACCTTGCGCTGCATCGCCGGCATCGAGAAGCCGGACGAGGGGCGCATCGTGGTGAACGGGAAGGTGTTCTTCGATTCCGAGCAGAAGATCAACCTCACCCCCCAGCAGCGCAAGACCGCCCTCCTATTCCAGAACTACATGCTGTTCCCGAACCTGACGGTGGAGCAGAACGTGGCGGCGGGAATCGGCAAAGAAGTGCCGGTTGCCGAGCGCCGCGCCATCATCGGCGCCGAGCTGCACCGCTTCGGCCTGGACGGCATGGAGGGGCGCTACCCGGCGCAGCTCTCCGGCGGCCAGCAGCAGCGAGTGGCGCTTGCGCGCATGCTGGCGGCGCGGCCGGGCATCCTCATGCTGGACGAGCCCTTCAGCGCGCTGGACTCCCACTTGAAGGGCGTGCTGGAGCAGAACCTCAACAGCCTGTTCGAGGCCTACGAGGGCACCATTCTCTACGTGAGCCACGACATCGACGAGGCGCTGCGCTTCTGCGACCGCATCGCCGTGGTGGAAGGCGGCCGCATTCTGGAAATCGACGACGGCGACGGACTGGTGAACAGCCCGCAATCGGAGGCGGCGCTGAAGCTTTCCGGTTGCAAGAACGTGACGCCGGCGGTGAAGGCGGGCGAACGCGAGGTGCTTCTGCCCCGCTGGGGCGTGCGGCTTCGTTGCGCGCAGCCGGTGCCGGACGACGTGAAGTACCTGGGGGTGCGCGCCCAGTACCTGCGCCAAGGTGCGGAAGGGGAGGAGAACTGCTTCCTCATGCGGGTGGATCGCACGAGCGACGCGCGTTTCGAGCGCATGTGCCTGCTGGGCTTCGTCGGCCGGGACGAGGGCTATTCGCCCGGCAGCGAGATGGAGTTTTTGCATAGCCACGTGTTCTGGCGGGTGCCGAAGAACGTGGGCGAGCTGCCGGATAGCCTGCCGCAACGGGGCCAGTCGCTCTGGGTGCAGATTCCCGCCGACCGTTTGTTCCTGGTGAGCAGGTAGCCGCCTGTCCGCCGCCGCGCCCGAGGGATTACGCTCGACGCGTCGTCGGCCTGAGCTAACTTCGCCTTTGGCGAAGCGGATCTCAGTCCTCCTTTGGCTTAACCTCGCTCCACCCTCGGCCACGGCGTCGGCTGCTTTTCGCGGTAAATCTTGTGGAACGCGGCCCCGCGCTTCCTTATTAGCCTGCTTTGGCTATAATAAGCGGAAACATTCTAGGGGAGGGGACCGGTGAAGGACGCTCACGGCAGGACGATCGACTATTTGCGCATATCGCTGACCGATCGCTGCAATTTCCGCTGCATCTACTGCATGCCCGACGAGGGCATCAGCCAATTGGACCATAACGACATTTTGCGTATGGAGGAGATCGAACGGCTGGTGGCCGTGGCCGCCCAATTGGGCGTGCGCAAGATCCGCCTCACCGGCGGCGAGCCGCTCGTGCGCAAGGGGGTAGTGGATCTGGTCGAGAAGATCAGCGCCACCGAAGGCATCGACAACGTTTCCATCACCACCAACGGCGTGCTTTTGCCCGCCATGGTGAACGACTTGAAGGCGGCCGGGCTTTCCCGCGTGAACATCTCGCTGGACACGCTGGACGAGGAGCAGTTCAAGATGGTCACCCGTTGCGGCCGCCTGGAGACCACCATGGCCGGCATCGAGGCGGCGCTTGAGGCGGGGCTCGACCCGGTGAAGATCAACTGCGTGGCGGTGAAGAGCCTGAACCAGGATTTCCTGGGGTTCGCGAAGATGACCATCGATCAGCCGCTCCATGTGCGGTTCATCGAGTACATGCCGGTGGGGAAGTCCGCGGGCACCGACGGCACCGGCTGGGGAAAGAAGGACGTCATTCCCAGCGAGGAGCTGCTGCAGATCATCAACGAACGGGCGCTGGCCGAAGGGCTGCCGGAGCTGGTGCCCGCCGGCAACCAGCGCCCCGAGGGCTGGGGCCCGGCGCGCTACTTCCAGTTCCCCGGCGCGAAGGGCACCGTGGGGTTCATCTCGCCGCTGTCGCGCCATTTCTGCGGCGAGTGCAACCGCCTGCGCTTGACGGCGGAGGGCAAGATTCGCCCCTGCCTGTTCTCGGACGAGGAGTACGACGTGCGGGAAGCGCTGCGCAGCGGCACCGACGAAGAGGTGCGCGCCGTGCTGCTGGAAGCGCTGGGAGCCAAGCCCGACGAGCACCACAACAAAGTAGGCACCGAGCGCCGCATGTCCCAAATCGGCGGGTAACGAACAGCGTCCCTTGTCATCCTGAGCGAAGCGCGCAGCGCGCAGTCGAAGGATCTCTCCAGCTGAGGAGATCCTTCGACTTCGGCCTTCGGCCTACGCTCAGGATGACAACGGTGTTGAGCCTGCAAAAGGCATAGGTTTGAGAAAGGAATGCAATGGCTGAGTTGACTCATATTGATGAGAAGGGCGATGTGCGGATGGTGGATGTTTCCGCCAAGCCGGACACCGAGCGCGTCGCGGTGGCGGAGGGCTTCATCTCCATGAAGCCGGAGACGCTGGAGCTTATCGCCAGCGGCACGGCCAAGAAGGGCGACGTGCTGGCCTGCGCGCGCGTGGCCGGAGTGATGGCCGCCAAGCGCACGAGCGACCTCATTCCCATGTGCCATCCGCTGAATATCACCAAGGCGAAAGTGGAGTGCATCCCTGTGTTCGCCGGCGAGCGCGAAGACGGCCGCGTGGGCATTCACGTGACCACCACCTGCGGCGTTACCGGCAAGACCGGTATCGAAATGGAGGCGCTCACCGCGGCATCGGTCGCCTGCCTCACCGTGTACGACATGTGCAAGGCGGTCGACCGCGGCATGGAGATCACCGACGTGCGCCTGCTGAAGAAAGACGGTGGCAAAACCGGCCTCTGGGAACGGTAAGGTTTCTTTCTCTCTGTTTACAAAACTGATGCGTTGCAGCGCTGTGTTGAGGCCCGGCCTTTATCGGGCCTTATATTGTTCTCAACTCTTTTACGCGCATGAGCGTCCAAAACGGAGAAGGAGCGGATCGTGAAAAAGCGCACCAAGATCATATGCACGCTGGGCCCGGCCGTCGATTCCGACGAGGCGGTGGAGGCGCTCATTAAGGCGGGCATGGACGTGGCGCGCCTGAACTTTTCCCATGGCAGCCACGAAGAGCAGCTGGAGCGCATCAACCGCGTGAAGCGCATTCGCAATAAACTGGGCACTCCAACCGCCATCATGCTGGACACGAAAGGTCCCGAAATCCGCACTGGTCTCTTGGTGGACGGCGCGCCGGTTGCTCTGAGCGCCGGTGACACCATCGCCCTTGTGCCCAAGCCGGTGGAAGGCAATTCTCTGTGCGTGAGTCAAAGCTTCCCCGATCTGGCGAAGTACGTGCATCCCGGAGACCAGATTCTGGTGGACGACGGGCTCATCGGCCTGAAGGTGACCTCGGTAGTGAACGGCGACGTTATCTGCCGCGTGGAGAACCCCGGCATCTTGGGCCAGCGCAAGTCCATTAACATCCCCGGCGTGAACGTGCCGCTGCCGGCCGTCACCGAGCAGGACAAAAAGGACCTCCTCTTCGGCATCGAACAAGAAGTGGACTACGTGGCCGCCTCGTTCATCCGCGATGGCGCGGGCGTGGCGGAGGTGCGCGCCTTTTTGGCGGCCCATGGCGGTGCGGACATCCGCATCGTCTCCAAGATTGAAAGTGCCGAGGCAGTGGCGAACATTGACGACATCATCGCCGCCACCGACGGCGTCATGGTGGCTCGCGGAGACTTGGGCGTGGAAGTGCCCGCCCAGCGCGTGCCCCACATTCAGAAGACCATCATCCGCAAGTGCAACCGCGAATCGAAGCCGGTGATCACCGCCACCCAGATGCTCGACTCCATGATCCGCAACCCGCGCCCCACCCGCGCCGAGGTGGCGGACGTGGCCAACGCCATCTACGACGGCACCGACTGCATCATGCTCTCCGGCGAGACCGCCAACGGCGCGCACCCGCTGGCGGCCGTGCAGACCATGGTGGACATCGCCCGCGACACCGAGCCGTTCCTGTTCGACGAACGCTTCCCCGATCGTCGCCGCACCCATGCCCGGCCCTCGCTTGCAGTGGGCATCGCCGCTGTTCAGACGGCGGAGAACCTGGATGCCGCCTGCATCGTGGCCCCCACTATGTCCGGTCGCACCGCGCGGCTCATCTCCAACTTGCGCCCGAAGATGCCCATCTTCGCCGTGACCCCCTTCCCGAAGGTGCGCCGCCAGCTGCAGCTGAGCTGGGGCGTGGTGCCGCTCATGAGCGACGTGCAGGGCGACTTGCAGCATGTCATCACTACGTCGGAAGCGGCTGTGGTGAAGGCGGGCGGCCTTGTTGCCGGCGACCTGGCGGTCATCACCGCGGGCGATCGCGAGAACTCTCCCGCCGAGGACAACGCCTTCGGCCAACCCGGCGTCTCGCCCACCAACGTAATGTACGTAGTCCAGGCCCGTTAGGCGTGGGTTTTTCCCGAAGTCGTTGGAGCCGGGGGCGGATTCCCGTATAATTTGCCTGTTTTGTAGAAAGGCGGGCCCATGGCTTCAGAGAACAGCTTCTCCCATATTGCGGTCAACTCCGGCGACGACGACGTTGTCATTCACGCAGGCGCGACCGAGCTTCCCGAGGAACCTGAGGTTTTCGAAGAGGAGCAGGAAGAAGTGGTGGAAGCGGAGCCCGAACCGGTGCCCGTGACGGCGCCCAAGGCGAAGGACGCCTACCACGAGACCACCCTCGCCGACATCGAGGGATCGAAGATGAGCACCACGCAGAGGGTGGTTGTTGTCCTTGCGATTCTGGCGGTCATCGCCATCGCGGTGTGGATGATCTTCTTCAACTCGTAGTGATTGCTTGGCCAAACAAGGCTGTTTAACTGGGAAAAGGGAGAACAATGGTTTCCAATAACCCTCGTGACAACAGGGCTTCGCGCCGCGATGACGACGCATCTATGGGCCTCACCGAGGCATTCATGCCGGTAGACGGTGGGGAAGGGCAGCCGGTTCGTGGCGGCCGCGCCGAGGAGGGCGACAGCCCCATTGGGCTCACCGAGGCGTTCGCTCCGGTGGGCGTGCGCTACCAGCCTTCGGGCGACGACGGGGAAGAGCCGGAAGCTGCCGAGGCATCGGAAGCGGACGATTCTGCTGCGGATCCCTTCGGTCATGTTGCCGTTGAGCCGGAGCGCCCCCGTGGACGTCGTGCCCGCCATGCCGCCACACCGGTGGACTTCGACGACGAGGACGAAGACGACGACTGGGAGGACACCGGCGATTTCCCCGCGGTCACCCTTGGCACCCTGTCGGCCACGGAGGTGACGGAGCTGCCGGCGGACCCGGAGAAGATGACCCGGGCCCAGAAGAAGGCCGCGAAGCGCCAGGCGCGCGAGGCCATGCCCGCCTACATGAAGAAGTCCCGCCGCACCCGCCGCATTCTCACCGTGGCCCTGGTGCTGCTGATTGTGCTGGCAGCTGCCGGCGTCTACCTGGTTTCCCAGCTGGTCTCCACCGTGGGCGACAATGCCGCCCAGCAGGCCCAGACCACCCAGGATTCCGTGGATGTGAACGCCATCGACAGCACCAACACCACCGACGTCTCCTCCTCGGAGAAGACCACCACCGTTCCCAACCTCACCGGGCTTTTGGGCAAGACCCAAGAAGAGGCAATTGCCCAGGTGGGCCGTGGTGCCGCGGTGTCGATGGACCGCGAGGTGAGCGAGACGGGCAGCGCCATCGTGCGCGAAGTGCGCCTGTCCCTCAACGACGAGCCGGCCGATGCCCGCATCGGCGTGCCCACGGTGTACTTGGGGCTTAACGCTTCCGGCACCATCGTGCAAGCGGGCTACTCGGTTTCCACCTCCTCGCTGGGCTACGGCGCCCTCAGCTTCGCCGACGCTGTGACCGGCCAGCACGTGGTGGAGCGTACGCTGCAAGAGGCCGGTGCCCCGGTGGAGGACGGCGCGGCCGTGCTTCCGGAAGACGAGTCTGCCTACACCTCCTACGGCCCCGACGGCGTCACCCGTACGCGCGAGTACTGCTCCTTCGGCGGTTCGGTGGACATCGACGGGCTCGATTGCGTGTGGTCGGCCATTCTCTCCTACGACTACAACACCGCCAACGCCACCGGCAACTTGGCCGACACCGTGCGCACGGTTTACGTTTACATCGACTCCCCGGACGCCATCGCCCCCGAACCGGAACCAGAAGCAGAAGAAGCCGAAGCGGAAGCGGAGTAGCACTTCATCCGCCGTTGTCATCCTGAGCGGAGCGCGAAGCGCGGAGTCGAAGGATCTCTGCAGCCGGGTGAGATCCTTCGACTACGGCCTTCGGCCTCCGCTCAGGATGACAAGGGTTGGTCAGCGTCCGTCGCACTTGCTGCGGTAAATTGGCTTGAAAGTTTTTCTTGCATTGCCTTCGCGATTGGCGTATTATGCAAAGGCTGTTATTCAAGTGAGGCATGTGCCTCCACCTGTTTCGGCGCTTTCGGGCAGCTGATGGGTTTTATGCATAGTTACTTCGCCATGCTGACCCGCCGTGCCCTGTGCGCGGCGGGTTTTTTAGTGCGTCGGTACCGACGCTAGAAGGAGGTGAGCGCAATAGCCGCTCAAGAGCCAAGGCTCAACGACGAGATCACGGTTCGCGAATGCCGTCTGATCGACTTCGAGGGCAACCAGATGGGCGTGTTCTCCACGGCCCAGGCCAAGCGCATCGCTGAAGAGGCGGGCTACGACCTGGTGGAGATTGCCCCCAATGCCACTCCTCCCGTGTGCCGCATCATGGACTACGGGAAGTTCAAGTACGATCAGGCCATCAAGGCCAAGCAGGCTCGCAAGAACCAGAGCAAGATCGAAATCAAAGAGATGAAGTTCCGTCCGAAAATCGATGTGGGCGACTACACCACCAAGAAGAAGCACGTGCTGCGCTTCTTGGAGGCGGGGAACAAGGTGAAGATCACCATCATGTTCCGCGGCCGTGAGATGGCCCATCCCG
Organism: Eggerthellaceae bacterium; assembly: GCA_022791455.1. Classification (GTDB taxonomy): domain Bacteria; phylum Actinomycetota; class Coriobacteriia; order Coriobacteriales; family Eggerthellaceae; genus Parvibacter. The sequence continues at coordinate 96,552 of JAAVZC010000003.1, read as the reverse complement.
ACCAGGGCCTTTCCATTCTGGAGCGCCTGGCTGACGATCTGAAGGACGTTGCGGTTATCGAGAACGCCCCGAAGATGGAGGGGCGCAACATGCACATGCTCATTGCTCCGCTGCCTGCTGCAGCAAAGAAAAAGAAGGAAAAGAACGAAGGAAAGGACCAGCAAGATGCCTAAGATGAAGACGCACCGCGGCAGCGCCAAGCGCTTCCGGGTTACCGGTTCCGGCAAGATCATGCGCGCGAAGGCTTTCAAGAGCCACATTCTCACCAAGAAGAGCCCCAAGCGCAAGCGCAACTTCCGCCACGAGACGGAGATCGCCGAAGCTGACAAGAAAGTAGTAGCCCGCAACCTTGGCCTTCGCTAGGCCTTTCCCTAGGAGTGATAGATTATGCCTCGTGTAAAGCGCGCCCTTAACGCTCATAAGAAGCGCCGCACCGTCCTTTCCCGTGCCAAGGGTTACTACGGCGCGAAGTCCCGTTCCTACCGTGCCGCGAAGGAGCAGGTGCAGCACTCGCTGCAGTACGCCTACCGCGACCGCCGCAACAAGAAGCGCGAGATCCGCCGTCTGTGGATCACCCGCATCAACGCGGCTGCCCGCATCAACGGCCTGTCCTACAGCGTGTTCATGAACGGCCTGAAGAAGGCCGGCGTGGAGCTGGATCGCAAGGTGCTGGCCGACATGGCCGTGAACGATCCGACCGCCTTTGCCGCTCTGGTGGAAGTTGCCAAGCAGGCCAAGTAGGCGCATCCGGACCAATATGTTCCGTACGGGGCGAGGGCGATGAAGCTTCTCGCCCCGTTTCTTTAGCGGCTGCAAGCGGGGGAGTGTTTTGAAGCGACTGATCGAGCAACTGCTCAAGTTCGGCGTGGTGGGCGTTCTGGCCTTCTTCATCGACTATGGGCTGATGGTGCTGCTCACCGAGGTGTTCTCGGTGGATTACCTGCTGTCCGCCACCATCTCCTTTGTAGTGTCGGTGGTGTTCAACTACGTGGCTTCCATGCGCTACGTGTTCCGCCACCGCGAGGGCCTCAGTCGCCGCCGCGAGTTCATCATCTTCGTCGTGCTCTCGGTGGTGGGCCTGGGGCTCAACGACGTCTTCATGTGGCTGGGGACGAGCGTCGCTTCCGTCGATTATCGCATCACCAAGATTGTGGTCACGGTGCTCGTGGCCATCTACAACTTCGTCACCCGCAAGATATTCCTGGACGCCGGCGACGAAGGCCCGCTCGAACAGGAGATTGCCGCCGAAGAAGAGCGGTGAGACAAAGGGACACTCCTAATGTCTCATTTTCCTGTGCCCTTACAAGCGCGGAGCCAATCCCGAAAAATGAGACATTAGGAGTGTCCCTTTGTCTCATCCAACAGCTCGCCGGCTTCGTAGGCGGCGTAGACGTCCAGCTCCCAGAGCTTTCGCGTGCTTTTCGCCACGGTGTCCAGAATGAGGCCTGCGGTGAACGACAGCGCGCCGAACAGCACGAGCGCCACCGCTAGCACCGCCGAGGGAAGCTTGGTCACAATGCCGGTGTCGAAATACTCCCACACCACCGGCAGTCCTGTGGCCAGGCCCAGCAGCAAAAACAGCAGCGCCACTAGGCCGAAGAAGGCCAGCGGTTTGTAGTCCTTGAACAGGCTCGCGATGGCGCGCAGCACCAGAAGGCCGTCGCCCACCGTGGAAAGCTTCGATTCCGAGCCTTCCGGCCGGTCTCGGTAGACAATGGGCACGTCGCACACCCGCCAGCGCTTGTCCACGGCGTGGATGGAGATCTCCGTCTCTATCTGGAATCCCTCGCTTACGATGGGGGCGGTCTTCACGAAGGCGCGGCTCATGGCCCGGTAGCCGGTCATGACGTCTTCGAACCCGTAACCGTACATGCGCTTGATCATCCACCGCACCAAGTTGTTGCCGAAGCCGTGGAAGGGGCGTTCGTTTTCCTGGCCGTAGGAGCCGTTGGAGATGCGGTCGCCCACCGTCATGTCTGCTTCGTCGGCTGCGAGCGGGCGCAGCAGATCCGGGGCGCTCTCGGCGGGGTAGGTGTCGTCGCCGTCCACCATGAGGTAGTAGCGGGCTTCGATTTCGCGGAACATCTGACGCACCACGTTGCCCTTGCCTTGGCGCGGCTCGTGGCGCACGATGGCGCCGGCCTCGGCGGCGATGGCGGCGGTGTCGTCGGTTGAATTGTTGTCGTAGACGTAGATGTCCGCCAGCGGCAGAGCGGCGCGGAAGTCTTTCACCACCTTCGCAATGGTGATCGCCTCGTTGTAGCAGGGGATGAGCACGGCAACATCTTGCCCCTTCAGGGCTTCCTCGACCGATGGGGCGGCGGGTTGGCGGAAGGGCTTGGACACGATGGGCTCCTCGGGGTAGGTCGGTTCTCCTTGTTCTCGGCTCATAATTATAGGGGAAGCGAGCGCTGCGACTGCTTTTGACGGGCATCGGCGGGCGTTTCGCTATGAAAGCGATGGCGAACCGCAAGGGTTTGCGGGTTCTCTGTGGGGAAGTTTGCTCAGGCGTCTGCTTCGGGTAAGATTGCCCTATGGAGAAAAATACCCCTCATACCGAGCCGACCCCTGAAGCGAAGGCGGCTCCGAGTGATGCGCTGGCCACTGTTTCGGCAGAAGAGCCGGCGGTGCTCGATGCCGTTCCGGTCGATGCGCTTGCGCCCGATGGCGAGGAGGCGGCCCAGACCGCCCTTGCCGCGCCGGCTGTCCAGCCGGGAAAGACCATCTTCGTGGTACACGCTTCGGTAGGCTCGGGACACCGCAGCGCCGCCAACGCCATCGCCGAAGCACTCGAGGCGCTGCGCCAAGAGCCGGGCTTCTTCGAGCAGTACCCCTACATCCCCGAGGACTTCAAGGTGGAGGTGCTCGACATTTTGGAGTTCGGCCGCGTGGTGTTCGACGGCGACAAGACCGCTTCGCTGTTTATCGGCGCCACCCGTCCTTTCTACGACCTCACCTGGCGTTACGTGCTCACCGGCCGGCTTTTGTGGGGAGGGGGCACCATCTGGGGCCATGCCAATTTCCCCAAGTTCACTCATTATGTGGAGCAGGCGCGGCCCTTGGCCGTGGTGGCCACCCACATCACCGCTGCCAACGCCGCCGTTTCCGCCCGCATGCTCACCGGCCAAGAGTTTCCGCTGATCAGCGTTCCCACCGACTACGAGACCGAAGGGCTCTGGCCGCACCTGTACAGCGACGCGTTCTGCGTGGCCAACGAGGCCATGGCCGAGACCCTGCGCGCCCGCAAGGTGGAGGAGAAGCGCATCGCCATCACGGGCCTGCCCACCCGTCCCAACTTCGGGAAGGAATACGACCGCCGCGCCACCCGCGAGGAATTCGGCCTTCCCCAGGACAAGCCGCTGGTGCTGGCGCTTGCCGGCGCGCGGCTGCCGAAGCCCTACGAGCACTTCCGCGCTTCTATGGACGAGCTCATCCCGCACCTTCACAGTCTGGAGGGCTTCCACTTCGTCATCATCACCGGCGATTCGCCCGACTACACCGATCATGTGAAGGCGCTCGCGGAGGAGTATTCCATCGACAACCTGACGGTGCTGGGGTATGTGGAGAAGATGCCGGAGCTCATGGCCGCGAGCGACCTGGTCATCTGCAAGTCCGGCGGCCTTATCACCACCGAGTGCCTGAACGCGCGGGTGCCCATGATATTGCTGGGCCGCGCCTACGGCCAGGAGAAGGCGAACCTGCGGATGCTCACCAGCGTGGGCGCGGCGTTTTCCGCCACCACCGCCCGCGAGCTGTTCAACACGCTGAAGGGCATTCAGGAAAACCCGAAGTCCATCGATGCCATGCTGGTGAACGCGTCGCTTTTGCGCCACCCGAACGCGGCGACCGATATTGCGCGCCGCACGCTGGTGCTGGCCGACCCCGCCACGGATTTGCCCACACGCACGGACGCGCGCCATTTCCTCCACTTTTACTGGGGCCACAAGCCGGCTCACGTGCGCTAAAGCCGCCGACCCGTGCCCACGCGCCGCTCGCCTGCGGCGGCATTTCGGTGCGTTCGCCTTTCGTTGACGGCTGAAAGTCCGCTCGCCGTTCGTTCCCATTTTTCCGACCGCGCTGCCCCTGGGGAACCGCTAAGGTTTTTCCAGACAGAAAGTAGGTGGGTATGAGGATTGCTGTTGCGTGCGAGGGCGAGGGACGCGTTTCCTCTCAGCCGAGTCATTGCACCAGCTTCGTCTTCTACACGATCGACAAGGGCAAGGTTACCGATTGCCGCAACCTGCCCGTTTTCGACAATACTCCCCGCAAGACAGCTGGGCTGCTGAAAGCGCTCTCGCTGGATACGCTGATTGCCGCCGGCATCGACGACGAGCTTTCCCGCGACCTTTCCGATGGCAAGATAGAAGTGGTGCTGGGGCGCCCTGCCACGGTTCGCGAAGAGCTGGAAGAGTATCTGAGCGGCATGATGAGCGGGGTTGAGGAAGACTACGCTGACTAACGCGAACGAGGAGCCTTTCGGCTCCTCGTTTCGTTTTAGCGGCTCTGTCAACGGCGGGTTACGGGCGCTGGCCCATGCCGCCTTCCAGCACCAGCGTTTCGCCGGTCATGAACTTGAAATCGGGGTTGGCCAGCTGCACCACCACGCGGCCGATCTCCTTCTCCACGTCGCCGTAGTGGCCCATGGGGGGCATGTGCACGTTGGCGGCGAAGGCGTCCGGATAGGCGTCCTGGAAGTTCTCGAGCGCCGCGGTCCAGGCCAGCGGGCACACCACGTTCACGTTGATGCCGTCCGGGCCCCACTCGGTGGCGGCCACGCGGCTCATGCCGCGGATGCCCTCCTTGGCGGCGGCGTAGGCGCACTGGCCGTAGTTGCCGAAGAGTCCCGCGCCGGAGGCGAAGTTGATGACCGAGCCCTTGGTCTCCTTCAGGTGCGGGTAGCAGGCCTGCATGTAGTAGAAGGTGGCGTAGAGTCCCGAGTACATGGCCAGGTCGAACTGGTCGGTGGAGTGGTCCGCCAGAGTCACGCCGGAAGCAGAGGCCTGGGCGTTGTTCACCAGCACGTCGATGCGGCCGAACTTCTCGATGGCAGCGTCGATAACGCCCTGCACCACCGCTTTGTTGTCGGCGCCGGCGTTCACGTCCGCCTGGACGGTGAGCACCTCGATGCCGTATTCGCGCTCCAGCTCTTCCTTCGCCGCTTCCAGCTTCGCAACATTGCGGCCGGTGATCACCAGGTTGGCGCCTTCCTTCGCGTAGGCGATGGCAATGCCATAGCCGATGGCGCCCGGCTCGCCGTTCTTCAGCTTCGCCAGGCCGGCGCCGGTGATGATGGCGGTTTTGCCCTTAAGAAATCCCATGGATCCTCCTTGTTGGTGCAGGGGTACAGATATATAAATGTGAAGTATAGGGGAGCGGTATTGCCATTCTGTTAACAAGGGGAAAGATAAGACAAAGGGACACTCCTAATGTCTCATTGCCGTACGGGAAATTCCTCCTTGCAATGAGTGGAAGTTTCGGCCATAATAGACCAGCTGTCTTTGAGCAGCCTATGTGGCTCCGTCGTCTAGCGGTTAGGACGCCGCCCTTTCAAGGCGGAGGTCGCCGGTTCGAACCCGGTCGGAGCTACCAAGCATTCAAAAGCGAACTCACATCGGGTTCGCTTTTTTATTTGCTGCATAATGGGGGAGTTCAGAAAGAAATGGTGCCCTCGACAGGATTCGAACCTGCGGCTTTCTGCTCCGGAGGCAGACGCTCTATCCCCTGAGCTACGAGGGCATGGACGCCATTATAGTATAGAGAGGCATAAGAGTTGGCTGAAATTGTTTCTATCGACCGAATGAGCTACGGATCGGCCGCGGTGGGCCGACTGGAATCTGGCAAGGCCGTTTTCGTGGAAGGGGCGGTGCCGGGAGACGTGGTTTCGGTGGAAATCGAGCAGGAGAAGAAGTCCTTCGCCCGCGGTCGTGTTGTCGAGGTGGTGGAGCCTTCGCCGATGCGCGTGGTGCGCCCCGAGTGCCAAGCCGCCTGCAGCGGGTGCCCGTGGCGCGACCTTGCTTACGGCGCCCAGCTGGCCGCCAAGCGGGCCAACGTGGTGGATGCCCTGGTGAAAAACGCCCGGTTTCCACGGGAGCGGGCCGAGCAGTTGGTGGGCCAAACGCTGCCCTCGAAGCGGGAGTGGGGCTATCGCAACAAGATCGAGCTGGGTTGCGGCACGGACGCTCGCGGGTTCTTGAGCCTGGGTTTTTTCCGCGAAGGCACCCATCAACTGGAGCCGGTGGCCGCGTGTCCTGCGGCGGTGCGACCTTTGCAGAAGCTGCCCAAGGCCATCACCGGTGCCCTTCGCTATGCGCTGGGGGAGCAAACCTGCGGTCTGTTTCGGGTGGGGGTGCGCGGCTCGGTTCGCACGAAAGATGTCGAGGTGGCGCTTTGGACCACCCCCGGCCCCTTCCCACGCGCGGTTGTGTCGAAGACGCTCGCGAGTGCCTGCAAGCCCTCTTCGGTGGTGCGGGTGATGGCGGAAGAGGGCGCCGCCCGCAAGGTGAAGAAAGTGGAGGCGCTCTCGGGCAAAGGCTGCTGGGAGGAAGAGTTGCTGGATCATCGATTCCTGGTCAGCGCGCCGTCGTTTTTCCAGGTGAATACCGCGCAGGCGGAAAAGCTCGTCGAGCTGGTGCTTTCCGGCCTCGAGATTGAACCGGGCGATTACGTTGCCGACCTCTATTCGGGCGGCGGCACCTTCTCCATTCCGCTGGCGGCGGCCGGGGCCGACGTGGTGGCGGTGGAGTCGGCCGGCAGCTCTGTGCGCGACCTGCGCCGCAACGCCGAGCGGGCGGGCGTGGACGTGGAAGTGATCGGGGGCGATGCCGCCCGCGAGCTGCCAGAGCTGGGAGATTTGGACGCGCTGGTGGTGGACCCGCCTCGCTGCGGGCTGGCCCCTGGCGTGGTGGATTCCATCGCGCAGGCGGCCCCGCGCCGGGTGGCCTACGTCAGCTGCGACCCCTTCACCTGGGCGCGGGATGTGGCGCTGTTCGAGCAGCAGGGCTACCGGCTTGCCTCGGCCACGCCGGTGGATATGTTCCCCCAGACCTACCACGTGGAAACCGTCAGCATCTTCGATGCCGCTATTCGGTGAAGATTGACGGGTATTTCCCAAGGGATTGGCCGCTAACTGGTAGAATTGGGCAGATGCGCGCACGGCGGCTTGCTTTGTTGCGCGCCAGAGAATGATTTCGAACGAAGGAGTGAGCATGGCCCTCTATACCCCGGCTTACCAGCCTACCGGCGAGGAAATCGCCATCATCAAGACCAACAAGGGCGACATCAAGGTGCAGCTGGCGGGCAAAGACGCCCCCATCCATGTGGGCAACTTCGTGGAACTGGCCACCAAGGGCTTCTACGACGACCTGAAGTTCCACCGCTACGTGCCGAACTTCGTCATCCAGGGCGGCGACCCCAACACCCGTCAGTACTCTCCGGAGGACGTGGCCCGTCTGGCCGGCAACCCCATGGCGGGTCTTGGCACCGGCGGCCCCGGCTACACCATTAAGCAGGAGTACACCACCAACCCCAACAACTCCCACGAGGACGGCGCGCTGGCCATGGCCCGCTCGCAGGCCCCCGACTCCGCCGGCTCCCAGTTCTACCTGTGCCTGGGCGCCCAGCACTTCCTGGATCCCAACTACACCGTCTTCGGCCAGACCATCGAGGGCAAGGACGTCATCGGCCAGCTGCGCGCCGGCGACGTGATCGAGACGGTTCAGATCGAGAACCTGGCCGAGTAGCGGCCGCTTCTCAGCCAGGAACTTCGGCGAAAAGTTAGGAAACCCATGAACAAAGAGCTCTTCGACTACGCTAACCGACAGTACCAGCTCAGGGACTATCCGACGGCGCTCATCGCCTTCACGGAATGCCTTCAGGACGCGTCCGTCCCGCTGGCTCCGGGCGAGACGGGGCTTTTGTATCACCAGATCGGCAACTGCCTGATCAAGCTCAACAACCCTTCCGAGGCCATTCAGGCCTACACCCAGGCCAGCGCCGACCCCCAGTACGGGGCAATCTCCACGGTGGAGTGCAACCTCGGCATGGCCTATGCGTCGTTGCGCGATTACGATCACGCGGTACGCTGCTTCAAGCTCTCGGTGGAAGAGGGCGGCAACGAGACCCCCTACAAGGCCTACATGGGCATGGGCAGCGCCCTCATGAAGCTGGGCAAGACCGCCGAGGCGGGCGTGGCGTTTCGCGAGGCGGCCCTGGACGAGGCGAACCCGGACGTCACGAAGGCTCTGCTGAACCTGGGTCTGTGCTTCATGGCGCTCGACCGCCCGCTGGACGCGGTGGCCTCTTACGAGAGCGCCCTGCCCTTCGAGATGAAGCCGGCCACCAAGAACAAGCTCTACGCCAACCTGGGCCAGGCCTATGTGGCGGCGGGGAAGATGTCGGAAGCGGTCAGCGCGTTCGAAGAGGCGCTGCGGGACAAGACCTATTTCCTTTCCGATGCTGCAAGCGTGGACTACCAGCGCGCTATTGGCGTGGTGGCCCAGGGGCAGGCCGATGCCACCCAGATGCTGCCGGTGGCGGACATGTCCGGCTTGGACGTGGGCGCCGATGGCATGCCGGTGACCGACCCCATGGCCGGTGCGCAGGACCCGTTCTACTACGACGACCCCTCGCAGGACGAGAACTTCCCCGGATATCTGGGGATGTACGACAACCCGGCCGACGGGCAGGAGCACTTCTTCAACTCCACCGATCAGGAGATCGAGCAGTGGTCCAAGGGCATTGCCAAGAAGGACCGCAAGCGCCGCAACGTGGGCCTCAAGATTCTGCTCGCGTTCATCGTGATCATCATCCTGGCCTGCGCGGCCCTTGTGTTCGCCTATACCCAGGGCTATGGCTATCCCACCCAGGAGACGGTGGCGAAGGAACTCTTCGCCGACCCGAGCGCCGCGGCCGACACGTTGTTCTCCAGCGCCACGACGCCGGAGAACGCCAAGACCATGGCGGAGTTCGTGGTAACTGACCCGAATGCCGTGGTGGATGGCGTCAACCGCTCCATGACGGAGTCCTCGGTGTTCGTTACCGCCACCACCGACGAGGGCGGCGAGGTGACCTACAAGGTTTCCATGGTGCGCGACCTGGCCAGCTGGAAGATCTCCAACGTGGAGCTGTACTTCCCCAGCCAGAACTAACTGCGAAAAACGCGGCCACTGCGTAGGAAGTGGCATCCGGCTCCAAGCCGGACTCCCTGAATTGAAGGAGAATTCATGACTGTACAGAAGACCTATTCCATGATCAAGCCCGATGGCGTGCGCAACGGCCACATTGGCGAGATTGTCAACCGCTTCGAGCGCGCCGGCCTGAAGATCGAGCGCATGGAGCTGGGCATGGTGACCCCGGAGCAGGCGAAGGCCAACTACGCCGAGCACGAGGGCAAGCCGTTCTACGAGGGCCTCATCTCCTACATCACCTCCGGCCCCGTGGTGAAGATGGTCATTTCCGGCGAGGGCGCCGTTGCCAAGTGCCGCTCCCTCATGGGCGCCACCAACCCCGCCGAGGCTGCCCCGGGCACCATCCGCGGCGACTTCGGCCTGATCATGGACGAGAACGTAATCCACGGTTCCGACAGCCCCGAGTCCGCCGAGCGCGAGATCAGCATCTTCTTTGCGTAAGCCTCTCAGCTGAGAGAACGCTTCTTGTGGAAGCCCCGCCGATTTGGCGGGGCTTTCTTGTTGGATGGGGGCGGAAATCTTGTGTCGCTGGCGCGGCAATTTGACGCTGCGATGGGGTTGCGGCGTGGCAATTTGACGCCGCGACGGCGAAACGGTGGGGTCGATTTGGCGACGGTTTGCAGCCGCGTTGACGAACGCGGGGCCTAGTATCTCTCCCCAGCGAGAGAAAGGGGCAGGCTTATGGAGTCGCCATGCCAGGAACAAGAAAAGACAGCAACCGTTCCGTCGTTTGAAGATGAGCTTCCCATCGGGGTCGGGACGATTCCCGCTGACTGCGCCGCGAAGGCGTTCCCGTACCTTACCGCAGCGGGTTCCAGCTTCTATCGGCGGGAAGAGCCGATGATGGTGTCCGGCGAGCTGCTGGACGACTATTTCACCGACGAGCTCATGGACTCGTGGATTGGGGAGCCGCCGCCAGGCGAGGACTGGGGCGAGGAGGTTGCCGAAAAGGGCAAGCGTAACAAGGCGCTGGGGGCGCGAGGCGAGGAAGCCGCCTGCCGCTATCTTCTGCAGCGGGGCTACTACATTCTTGAGCGAAACTGGACCTGCTACGCAGGCGAGGCGGACATCATCTGCCTGTTCGACGATGATCTGGTATTCGTGGAGGTGAAAACGCGCCGCGACGAGAACAAGGGTTTTCCCGGCGAGGCGGTTACGGCCAAGAAGCGGCAGCGATACGAGAAGATTGCCCTGAGCTACGTGAAGCAGTCGGATTTGGTGGATGTGAACATCCGCTTCGACGTCATCTCTATTGTCGCTCTCGACCGCGGCCGCGCCGGCATTCGCCACCACATCGGCGCGTTCCAGCACTCATGAGCCCCCGGTTCGGCCAGTGCGTGGTGAAGAGTGCCGCGCTGCGCGGTGTCGAGGCCTATTCAGTAGACGTGGAAGTGGTGGTGGCGCCGGGCCTTCCCGGGATGACCATTGTCGGGATGGCGGACGCGGCGGTCCACGAATCCCGGGAGCGGGTGAAGGCGGCGCTGCGGGCGTGCGGCTTCTCGATGCCCACCGAGAAAGTGGTGGTGAACCTGGCCCCGTCCTCGCTCAAGAAGGCGGGAAGCGGGTTCGACTTGCCCATCGCCCTTGGCATTCTGCAAGCCACGGGGCAGATCGACGCGGAGCTGACCGGGGGCCGGATGTTCGTGGGGGAGCTGTCGCTCGAGGGGCGGCTGCGCCAAGTGGCGGGCATCCTGGCTTTCGGCATCTGCGCGCTTCAAGGGGGCTGGCAGCTGGTGGTGCCCGAAGGGTCGCCCCGTGTGCCCCTGGAGGGGCTCGAGCAGCTGAACCTATATCAGCTGGGGGCGCTGCACCCCGGGGGAGAGGGCTTTCGGCCGGCGCAGGATGCCATTGCGCTGCAGGAAGACGCCAAGCCGCCGGATTTCAGCGACGTTGCCGGCCACGACCTGGCAAAGCGGGCGATGCAAATTGCCGCTGCGGGCGGCCACGGGCTTTTGATGATGGGGCCTCCCGGGTCGGGCAAAACCATGCTCGCCTCGCGGATGGCCTCTATCCTGCCACCGCTCACGGAGGAAGAGAAGCTGGAAGCGGCGGCTGTCCATTCGGTGGCGGGAGAGCCGACCGAGAAGATTCTCGCCGGTGTTCGCCCTTTCCGTTCGCCTCATCACAGTGCGAGCCAGGCGGGGCTGGTAGGAGGGGGATCCCCCGTGCGTCCGGGAGAGATTTCGCTGGCCCACCATGGGGTTCTGTTTTTGGACGAGCTGGCGGAGTTCAAGGCATCGGTCCTTCAGAGCATCCGTCAGCCAATGGAGTCTGGCAGCGTGTGCATCACCCGCGCTGACGGCAACATCGTGCTGCCGGCGAATTTCGTCTTGCTGGCGGCCTCGAACCCGTGCCCGTGCGGCTATTTGGGAGACCCCGAGCATTCCTGCCGTTGCACCGATCTGCAGGTGAAGACCTACCAAGGGCGCATCGGCGGCCCCATCTTGGACCGTATTGGCCTTCATCTGGATATTCCCCGCTTGCCGCCTTCCTCGGTGCTGGCCACCGGCAGCGGCACGTCTTCGGAGGTGCTGCGGGAGGGGGTACTGCAGGCGCGGGAGTTCAGCGAATGGCGCATGGCGCGGCAAGAGGTGGCGCCGGGGCGCTTGGCGATGCCGGATCTGGTGGCCCTGTGCGCGATGGAGGAGGGGACGCAGGCGTTTCTGGAATCTATGGCGCAGGGCTATTCCATGAGCGGGCGTGCCATCATGAAGCTGCTGGCGGTAGCCCGCACCATTGCCGATCTAGAGCAGCAGGATCGCGTGGGACAAGACCACATTGCCGAAGCGCTGGGGTTTCGGTTGCGGGAGGAAATTGGGAGTTGAGGGATTTCGGCATTGGATCATTTGCTCAAGCCGGATGATGATAGGAAAGGATGCTCTTTTATGTCTCGGTTGATAGAGGGGCCGCGGTTTATGCTGGTGGATCGAGAGCCCCAATTTCCGGAAGCCTTGAAGCTGGTGCCGCGACCGCCGAAGCAGCTGTATGGGGTGGGGGATCCGCAGGTGCTGCGGCCGGGGCTTGCAGTAGTGGGGGCGCGCAAGGCGACGCCTTATGGCCGAGGGTGTGCCCGCCGTTTTGCCCAGCGGGCGGCGGAGCGGGGGATCGCCATCGTGTCCGGCGGGGCCCGGGGTTGCGACAGCGAGGCCCATCGCGGCGCCCTGGATGCGGGCGGTGCAACGGTGGCGTTCTTGGGCGGCGGCATCGACCAGGTGTATCCCAAGGAGAACCTGCCCCTGTTCCAGCAGATTGTGGCGAGCGGTGGGGCGGTGGTCTCGGAATACGATTGGAGCATGCCACCTCAGCCCTACGGCTTTAGGGAGCGGAACCGCCTGATCGCAGGAATGGGCCTTGCCTGCCTCATTGTGGAGGCGGGGCTGCCTTCCGGCACATTCAGCACCGCGGACGAGGCGCTCGCAGCCGGGCGGGAAGTGTGGGCGGTGCCGGGAGCCATCACCTCGCAGACCTCCCGGGGCGCGAACCGCCTCATCTACCAGGGGGCCACGCCTATCGTGGACGACGACGCCTTCGACGACTGCCTGTTTTCTACGTTCGGTTGCCTGAAATCGCCGGAGCCGGCGGTCGTGACGGCCGAGGCGGACGAGCCCCTTCCGCCCGAGGAGGAGACCCGTCGCCAGCTGGCCGCGGCGCTTGCGGCAGAGTGCCGCACCACCGAGCAGCTGGTGGCGCTCGTGGCCCAGGGTCTGCCGGGCGTGGCCCCGCTCCCATGGCTCATGGTGGAGATAGCCGCCTTGCAGCGAGCGGGCCAAGTAAGCCAATACCCCGACGGCCGCTTCGGCCCCCGCGTCTCCGCGCGTTAGAGCCTTCAGATGAAAATAATCAGGAAATCCAGTTAACATTTTCAGCAATAATCATTTTCTCACTTTATAATTTATCTATCCAACAGGAGGAACTGATGACGAAAAGAAGGGATGTGGTGAAGTTCCTCATCCGCAACGGCTTCTGGTCGAAGGGCGGTACGAAGCACGAGAAGTTTACAAACGGAAGAGTGACCGTGCTGCTTAAGCGCCATCGTGAGATTGAAGACGAGGTGTTCGAGAAGATCAAAATCCAGGCAGGGCTTAAGTAGCGCGCTCGCTTTTCTCTGAAAGGATAGATAATGCAGTATACCTATGAGTTTGAGATGTGGCGCGGGGAGCGGCAGTGGTGCATCGCCCCGTTTGATTTCGATGGAGCCACGCAAGGCGAGGATGTGGGCGATGCTTGCGAATCCGCCGCCGACTGGCTGCGCGAGACCATTCTCGATCGCATTATGGCTGGAAGGCCGCTCCCGACTCCGGGGTTCGACAACCAGCCACGTCACGATGGGGTGCGCGTGATCGTGTCCGTGGACGTCTCGCTCGATCAGGTGGGGCGCATAAGCGCAGCGGAAGCCGCCCGAGAGCTGGGGCTCTCCAGGCCGCGAATCACTGCCATGGTGAATTCGGGAAAACTAGACGGATGGCGCGAAGGCCGCAACCTCTGGGTAACACGCGCAAGCGTAGAAGCACGCAAAGCAGATACCCCAAAAGCGGGTCGCCCAAAGAAGGTTTCGGTGGACGCGGCACTTGAATGTCATTGACGCAAGCGCGGGAGGCGACGGACTTTCCGTTGCGCTTGCTATTCGAAGCTTCCGACAGCGGTTCCTTTTTGGATGATGTGCCCGATAGCTTCGGCAAGCACCTTCTTCTTCCTGGAGGAAGGAGGTGCATAGAGCGCGCAATCGAGGGCGTAGGCGGTGAAGCGGTATACGTGCGTCTTGCCTTTCGGTGGCTTAGGGCCAGCATATCGATGGTTGCCGTATGCTCTACCTTGACGTGCGCCGTCCAGGGCCGGAACCGTTTCCCCGGCGGGAATAGAGCCGGGTACATGCTCGGTGGCCGGTATGTTCCATATCACCCAGTGCGTGAAATCCTTGATCGGGTGGCTCGTATCTTCGAGGGTTATAACCAGCGTTCTCGCTTCCGGCGAGAGGTTATTGATCCTGAATTCGGGGGACAGATTCTTCCCGCGACCGGTGTTTTCGAGTTTGAACTTTCCCGACTCGTCGATTGCCGAGCAGTCGAAGTCAAGTGTTTCTACGGAATTCATTTCGGCCTCCTTGCAGCATGAGGATCGCTGACCTCGGATTCATTATCTCACGCTACGCAAGACGGCAGCAGTGATGACGTATCCTCGGGGCAGTTGCTCCATGTTCTATATATTTGCATCATAATGTTATAAAATGATGCAGAAAAAAGGGCTATGAGGCAGAATAGAGAGACGATGAGGCAATTCGACTACAGTAAGATGCCTGAAGGGCTTCTTACGCAGGAGACTATGGATCTCCTCTCGGCCATCCATGAGCACAGGGGGCGCCAGAAGCTGTACCAAGCAGCCCAGACAGACGTGCTTGGGGCATTGGTGGACGTAGCCAAGATACAGTCGACCGAAGCGTCCAATCGTATTGAGGGGATTCGAACAAGCGATAAGCGGCTTAAAGAGATTATGGCGGATAAAACCGATCTCAGATCGCGCGACGAAGAGGAAATTGCAGGATATCGCGACGTGCTCGCAACCATTCATGAGAACCATGACCATATTGATATCACTCCGAATGTTATTCTTCAGCTCCATCGCAGCCTCTATCGTCATGCGCCGTCTTCGATGGGCGGCCATTTCAAAGTGGGAGACAATGAGATTAGAGGTATTAGGCCGGACGGCACCGAGTACGTCCGCTTCCGAACGACCCCTGCCATTGCAACACCCGATGCGATGGAGCAGCTTTGTGGCGCCTTGAATGACGCGTTCGGCCAAGAGACCATGGATCCGCTTCTCGCTTCGCTTCTTTTTGTGTTCGATTTCACATGCGTGCATCCTTTCAATGACGGAAATGGCCGCATGAGCCGGCTTCTTACTCTGCTTCTGCTCTACAAAAACGGTTACGAGGTGGGCAAGTACATTTCGATCGAGAAAGAGATAGAGCGCACTAAGGGCAGTTACTACGACACCTTGGCGGACAGTTCGGCAGGATGGGGTGTGGGCGCAAACGACCCCGGCCCCTTCGTTCGCTATATGCTCGGGGTGATCCTTGCCGCGTACCGGGACTTCGAGGAACGGGTTTCGCTTGTCTCTCAGCGGAAGGTATCCAAACCCGAACGTGTTGAGGCCTATTTCAGCTCAAAGGTGGGGAAGGTTCGCAAGTCTGATATTGCGGCGGCGCTTCCCGATATCAGTGAAACCACCATCGAGCGAACCCTTGCAAATTTGGTGAAGGTCCGCAAGATCGAGAAGGTAGGTGCTGGTCGGGGAACTGCCTATGTGTGGAGGGGCTAGCGACCGATCGCTGTCAAGGCGTGCTGGTTTCAGGCGGTCTGCAAAGCTGAAGGCGTTTTAGTTGCCCTCGGCTGATCGTTCCTGCCCGCACTTTTGCGTTACGCCTTGCTGATGGGATGACGAATGACGGTTTTCAGCTTCTCCGGTGCGCAGCGTCTGGGGTCCGATAGGTAGATCTCGTGATGGAGGCGCTCGTCGCTAAAGTCGGGCGCGTAGCCCTGGCTCTCGGCGAATTCGTGCATCTTGGCGATGGTTTCCGGCTCGCTGTCGTAGGGGCCGAGGTGCATGCACTGCACGCAAAGCTCCTCGCTCACGGGCAGGAACTCCACCTTCGAGAAATCCTGCTTCTTCTTCGCCGTAGCTTCGCCGATGGCCCATTCGAAGTCTTCCCTGGTGACGAAATCGGGAAGGCGGATGCAGGAGATGAAGCTCAGGTCCTCTTTGCGCGTGTAATCGATTTCGCCCGTTGCGCCGTCCTGCCACCAGAAGCCCTCGAGGGGCGGCACTACGTAGTCGAAATAACCCTCTATCCGGTGGTCACCCTTCTTCGACATTTTGATGGTGAAGGCGATGGCGTACAGAAGCCCGATGGACTGTTTGTACTCGCCGTCTTCGGCGTTGGGGTCGCCCGAGCCTCGAACAGCGATGTAGTTCATGGGCGGCACGTTGACGATGGTCGGCTTCTTGGGAGGCGCGTAGAACTCCTTGTATTCCTTCTTATAGTCGAACGCCATGAGCTGTCCGCCTTTCTGTTGGTCGTGTACCCATTATCTCACGCTTCAAGAAATGGCTGGGCTAGCATTTGAGGCTTATCGTCGGTTTCGTACTAGCCGGGCCGGTTGAGGGCATCGAGTTCATTCTAGCCATAGCGCTGCGTTTCCCATCAGGTAGAGGGGCACGTTCGTCAGCCATTCCTGTTCGCGATAGTCCGACAAGGAGAAGCGTCGGGCGTGAACAGCGGGGTACTTTTCCTTGAAGCTGCGTAGGCTTTTGGCGCGCAAGTTCTCCTCCGCCTTTACTTCGATGGCGAAAATGTTCCCCTTGTTTTGAACGAGGAAATCCAGCTCCCCCCGCGAATTTTCTGCCGACCAATACCAAGGGGAAAGGCGGCAGGATGCCACGAGTTCTTGACAGGCGTACTGCTCGGTAAGGGCTCCCTTGAATTCTTCGAACAGGCTGTTTCCGTTGAGAATGCTGTCGCTGTCCACGTCGCTCATGGCGCCTAGAAGGCCGACATCCAAAAGAAAAGCCTTGAAGGCGCCGGCGTCTCGGTAGGCCTTAAGCGGAATGCCCGGCTTGGTGATGCGTGGAACTTGATAGATGACGCCCGCCTGCCTAAGCCAGGTAAGTGCGCTTTCGAAGTCTTTTGCACGGGCCCCTTTCGCAAGCCGTCCGAAAATGAACTTCTTATTTTCCTGGGAAAGGTGCGCGACGATGGAATCCCAGACGGCAAAAACGCGCTCGGCCTCACGCGGGGGAATATGCTTCGAAAAGTCGCGCTCATAGTCCGCGAGGATTCTGCGTTGGACGGTGCGGGCGGCTTGATAGTCGCCGCTTGCAAGGAAGGCATCGACGGCTTCGGGCATTCCTCCAACGAAGTAGTAGCTTTTCAGAAGGGCAATCGCTTGCGATTTGAAGGCCTGGATGAGGGACAGATCGGAGCTCTGCAGCGCGTTTACGAATGCGGTGCCCTCCGATGCGAGGGCAAATTCCTGGAAAGATAGGGGGTAAAGATTGAGTGTCTCCACTTTCCCGACGGGGAATCCTGTTCCGCTCTGAAGAAGTATGCCGAGAAGCGAGCCTGCGGCGATAATCGAGAATGAACGAGGATCTTCGTCGAAGTATTTGAGGGCGGTAAGAGCCTTGGGGTTTTCCTGCACCTCGTCGAACACAATGAGGGTTGTGGCGGGATCGACGGTGATGCCCGTTTGCAGCTGGATGCCGGCAAGCAAGGTATCGATATCGTATCCCGCATTGAACAAGTCGCGCATGGGCGCATTGTTGTCCATGTTTACGTAGGCGATGCTTTCGTAATGGAGTTTTCCGAACTCTTTGATAAGCCAGGTTTTGCCCACCTGGCGAGCCCCGTTGATAATGAGGGGTTTTCGGCTGGTGTTGTCCTTCCAGGCCTTAAGGTCGTGCATGAGAAAACGTTCCATGGGCTTCCTTTCCTTGGCGTTTTCTCAAGTATACAAAAATAAGGACGTAAAAGTGTGAAAATTAGCAAAAACAAGGACGTAAAAGTGTGAAAAAGGACACAAATAAGGACGATTCGATGGTTTCGGTTTGGCCTGTGCCAGAGGGTGATAGTTGGACGTCTCATTAACCTAACCAAACCCGTGTGCCCTTCATTCCGGAAGAAATAGACTCAAAGGACGGCCGGACGTGCATTTCGGATTGCTTGCTGTGCAGCTCGGGCCTTCCTGGCGTTTGGAAGCCTCCGGGTGGCGCCATAATGGGCGGCGGACGAACAGGAGGCGATCATGAAGCTGTCGGTTCAGCTGAACAAAAGTCTTGAGGAGCCGAGCGTGCTCGTTGAATACGCCGAGGTAGACCGTGAGGTCGAAACAATACTGGCGGCGCTGAACGGCCTTGGGACAGAACTTGTCGGGCGGAAGGGGAAAGAGCTGGTGCGCATTCCCGCTGCCGAGGTGCTGTACTGCGAATCGGTCGACGGGAGCGTGTTTCTCTATACCCCGGAGGCCGTCATCGAGAGCGCGCTGAGGCTCTCCGATATCGAGCAGAGGGTTCGCCATACCGGATTCGTGCGCGTGTCGCGAACCATGCTCGTGAATCTCTACCGCGTCGCCGGATTGCGCCCTTTTCCAAATGCCCGACTGCAGCTTCGCATGGACAACGGGGAGTACGTGGTCGCGTCGCGTCAGTTCGCACCGATGGTTAAGAAAAAGCTCGGGCTGTGAGTTCTGATGAAAGGAGAACCTATGAAAGACATGGTCAAGAACGCGCTCGTTCACGCGTGCGTCTACTTTACTATCGCGATGGCCCTATGGCTTATTGTCGGCTTCTTGTTTGCCGGGCCGGTTGAGGGCATCGTCGTGTCGGCGTCAATCTTAGCCGCCTGCGTGCTTATGGCGCTCTTGCAGAGCCTCTGGTTTACCGACCTCGTCATGAAGCGGCCGGGATACCCCGTGCGCATCTTGGGGTTCGGCGTCTGCGGCATCGTCGCGCTCGGCGCGTGCGCATGGCTCGGCGGTTGGATGCCGCGCGACGTTCCGGAGGCGTGGATTGCATTCGCGGCAGTATACCTCCTGTTGTTAGTTGCTTTCACCATCTTGTTCTCGTTCATCTACCGCAACGAGGTGGCAAAGTACGGTGACGCCCTAAAGCGGTTTAAAGCCAGGGAGAACGAAGGCGGACAGTAACGGCAAGCGACATTCCGCATCTCGGCAAGGCCCCATGGCCTCGATCTTGCTTGATCGCGACGGTTCCGTTAAGCGCAAATCCCTTGGAGGTACGAGCGCAGGGCCTCTTTCGCCTTTGAGGCTGGCAGAGATTTCGGGGCGGCGAGCATCTGCAGGGCGAGGCCATCGACGAACGCTTGCAGGCTTACCGTCTCGAGCTCTCTGTCGGCATCGGCGCGCAGCAGTTCTGCCTCGTCCAGGGCATCGATGCAGGAACGTGCAACCTGTCCGAGGAGGTGTTGCATGGCGCTGCTTGCCTCCGCCAGCGAGGGTTCCACCAGTGCTTCGGCAGTGAAGGCCAGCCATGTTCTCGCCTCAACCTCCCGAGTCTTGTCGAGGGGGAGCAGCTCGCAGAGAACGTGCTGCACTGCGGCGAGGGGGTCGTGGGTAGGGGAAGGGGCCGCGTCGATGCGGGCGGCGGCGCTTGCCACTGCCTGCTCCATCGCGAAAAGATAAATGTCCTTCGAGCTTTTGAAAACGTGCTGGACAGAACCGACGGACAGATGCGCGGCTTCTGCGATGTTGCGCACGGTGGCCCCTTTGAGTCCTTGGGAGGCTACGAGGCTCCAAGCGGCTTGGGCGATGAGCCGTTTACGCTCTTCTTTATCGATGTTTCGCGGCATGGGCTTCCTTTCTCTTGCTCAGTCTAATACAATCGTATTAATACAGTTGTATTAGAAAGGAGAAGTTTTTGGAAAGCCGGCAGGGTATGCTCCGCGAAGCGAAATGGACCGACGTCTTCTGGCGCGGGCTCTATGCAGCGCAGGTTGGCGAGGGCGCCTACACGGTCGAGATCGACTACTTCGATATCCGTGAGCGGATTGCCCTCTACCGTAACGGCATGCTTGTGGATTCCCAGAAGTCGCCCGCCGTCTTTGAGCTTCCGGAGGGAGGCAGGATCGAGGTCGCCATGGCGCTTTATGGGGTGAAGTACGCGCGAATAGTCGACGGTAGACGGAGCGACGGCGGGGAAGTGCAGCTCGTCCCGGCGCCCGGCAGTGCCGAGTACCTCCGTCTGCGTTTTGCCCGGCGGCATCCGGCGGTAAGTCGGGCCATTGCGGTTCTCGCGTGGGCTGTACTTGCGGTAGCGCTGGTGACGCAACTACCCGTTACGCTGAACAGCCTTGGACACTGGGTCGGGTTTGCGGTACCTACCTTCGCATTGCCAAACTGGGCAAACGCGGCGTTGGCCGTTGCGGGACTGCTCGCCGCCCTCGACCGCGCCTTCCGCATGAAATACAACCCGCTGTTGGATGATTGATGAAAGGCAAAGCCGCCATTCGCGCTGCCGAGCTCAGTAGGCGATCACAATCTGTCGGCATTCGCGGCAGATGCCGGCGGCTAGAGCTGTGCGGCCGCCGACTTTGGGGGCGGTCAGCTCAACGAAGCCCGGGGCGTGGCGGGCGTTCTCGAAGGAGCTGGGCACCTCGTCGGCGAAGCTCAGGGCTCCGTCTTTCGTGCTGAAAATGTATCCCGATTCGAGTTCGCACCCACATTGGCTGCACTTCGTCATGTCAGTTCCTTTCATCGGCATTATTCGCGATGGAGGTGTTGACCGCGCGTCCGAACATCTCGAGCCTGGCCTCGGCGTCCTCGAGTCGCTGAAGGGCGATACCCTGGGACTCGTCGCCCAAGATGAGCAGTTCGGACCCGGTTTCCAGCCCGAACACCTCGCGGGCCTTCTTCGGGATGACGATCTGCCCGCGCTCTCCCATCTTTGCGATGCCGAAGATGTGCAACCCCGCCGGCGGGATGGGGTAGCCAGCGCGCTCCTCGGAGTGGTTCACCAGGTCGTCAAGGCGCACCTTGAACAGCCGCGACAGCGCCTGGGCGTTCACGAGGTCGGGCACCGCCTCGCCCGATTCCCATTTCGCCACCGTCTGACGCGACACGCCCAAGCGCTCGGCCAGCGCCTCCTGGGTGAGCGAGTCCCGAGCCCGCAACGCCTGAATGTTCTGAGCGATCATATCTTTCATACCTCCGATGAGATTATCGAGGGCCGCGCCGGCGCACGCCACCAACTAAGCGCGTCATTTTCTCGGTGAAAATGTAACCCAAAGTTGGCATGGAGGCGATAGAAAAATAGAGGGATTAGCTGCCGCTGTCTTACGGCTTCTTCTCTAGCCTAATGCCTCGGCCGCCTTTGGGGGCATTTTTTCGGGAGAGATCTCTTCCCAATAGACAACACCGCGAAGCGGCTCAAGCTTGAGCTCGAGGTATGCGCCTTGGCGCAGTTCGCGCGCCGCACCGAACGAGGTCTCGATCCCATTGCCGACTTCGTTTGCAGCGGGAAGATGGTAGACGAACGGCTCGCCCGACTGGAGGTGGATGACGTCACCTGTCGAATCGTTTTCTGTCACGTGTGCGTTGTCGATCTTGGTGTAGTACGTGCCGCTGGCTAAAAGATTGGTGTTCGAACCGAGCCAGAATAACCCGGCTCCCAAAATGACGACAACGAGCACCGCTGCGATGCCCAGGACTTTGCCCTTGCTCATTTCGCTTCCTTTCTCTCAAGGGTTCTTAAGGCAATGATGCTCCTCGGGAAGGCCTCCATCCATTGATTGGGCTTACATCAAGCGAACATACTTGAAAGGTTTAGGGAGTAGCAAGGCTTCCGGTCGGAGCAGCTGAGAGGGGCGAGTCGGACGACTTGCCCGGCGCTTTTTCCCGTCGCTTGCGTCAGGGTGAGAAAGCCCAGATCAACCCTGCATGTCAAGAACTATTGACGCGTAAAACTGTCGCTTTCCCGTCGATGTCAAGAACATCGGGTGGTACTCTTTTGCCCGTCGTGGAATCCTCGTCTCGGAAAGGAGGCGCCGGTGGAACTGCCGCAGCAACTGAAAGCGAATCGTGAGCGTTTGGGGCTCACCCAGGAGGACGTGGCGCAGCGCATCTTCGTCAGTCGCCAGACCATGTCCAGTTGGGAAACCGGGAAGACCTACCCGGATGTGCAGTCGCTTCTGTTGCTGAGCAGCCTATTCGGCGTCTCTATCGATTCACTCGTGAAAGGAGACGTGGAAACCATGAAAGAGACTATTGTCGAGGATGCCGTGAAGATGGAACGCCTATCCTTCGGGATGGTTGGGCTGCTTTTGGCTGGGGTGGCCTGTCTTGTGGGCTGGGACCTCGTTTGGGACGAGCCGGTGGCCACGGTGCCGTGGTTTACCTGGGGCTTTGTGTTGGGTATGCTGCTTTTCGCTCTGTGCAGCGCGCTGGCCTTGGTGTGCGCGTGGCACGTCGAGAGGCTGAAGAAGGACCATGATCTGGTGACGTTCCGCGAGATCAGCGCCTTCATGGACGGCAAGGACGCCGAAGAGATCGCGCATCTCGACCCCGATGCTTTCTCGAGAAAGCACCCGTGGGCTGCCAACGCGATGAAGGTGCTGGCGGGCGGTGCCGCCGCTTTGATTCTCGGGTTCGTAATCGGCAGCATCGTGTCTTCTCTGCACTAGGATCGCTTGCGTCGAAACACCGCACTCAGGGTATTTTACAAGTGGCCCGCTGTTGTGTTGAAAGCGGGGATGGGCGGTTGTGCTAAGCTTTGGCGCTATGGAAAAGCAGAAACATATTGCCGTGGTGGGGGCCGGGCTTGCCGGAAGCGAGGCGGCGCTGCAGCTGGCGCGCCGCGGTGTGGCCGTCACCCTGTTCGAGATGCGGCCGGAAGTAGAGACGCCGGTTCACAAGACGGCGTTCGCGGCGGAGCTGGTGTGCTCGAACTCGCTGAAGGGCATGAAGCCGGATAGCGCCGCCGGCATGTTGAAGGCGGAGCTGGCCTACCTGGGGTCGCACCTGCTGGCGGCGGCGCGGGAGAACGCGGTGGCCGCCGGCGGGGCGCTCGCGGTGGATCGCGACCGCTTTGCCGCCCGGGTGACGGCGCTCCTGGAGGCGGAGCCGCTTATCGCGCTCGAGCGCGGGGAAGTGGTGTCGCTGGAAGACCTCGCAGCCCGCTTCGACGGCATCGTGCTGGCCACCGGTCCGCTCACCTCCGACGGGCTGGGGGAGGAGATCGCCCGCCTGACCGGTCGCGAGGCGCTCGCCTTCTACGACGCTGCCGCTCCCATTGTCATGACCGATTCGCTGGACGGGGATCGGCTGGTGCGCCAAAGCCGCTACGAGGAAGGGGCCGGCGACTACCTGAACGCCTTCTTCGACAAGGAAGAGTACGAGCGCTTCATCGACGAGCTGCTCTCGGCCCAGCGGGTGGTGGCGAAGGACTTCGAATCGAAGGACCTGTTCCAGGCTTGCCAGCCCATCGAAGAGATTGCCCGCGCCGGCCGCGACGCGCCGCGTTTCGGCACCTGCAAGCCGGTGGGGCTCACCGATCCCCGCACCGGCCGGCGCCCCTGGGCGGCGGTGCAGCTGCGGGCGGAGAACGCCGCCGGCACCTGCTACAACCTGGTGGGTTTCCAAACCAACCTCACCTTCCCGGAGCAGAAGCGGGTGTTCTCCCTCATCCCGGGGCTCGAGAACGCGGAATTCGCCCGCTACGGCGTGATGCACCGCAATACCTTCATCGATGCGCCGCGGTTGCTGGACCCCTCCGGCCGCATGACCGGCGGAAACGCCGCCGCGCTGCCGGTGCCGCTTTGGGTGGCGGGCCAGCTGGGAGGCACGGAGGGGTACTGCGAGGCCATCCGCTCCGGTCTGCACTGCGCCCTTTCCGTGGCCGCTTGGGCCGCCGGCGAAGAGGCGGTGCCGTTGCCGCCGCAGACGGCATTCGGGGCACTCATGGCCTACGCCACCGACCCCGCCACCGTCGACTACCAGCCCATGCACGTGAACTTCGGCATGATGCCGCCGTTGGCGCAGCCGGTGCGAAACAAGCGCCAGCGCTACCAGGCCTACGCCGCGCGCGGGAAAGAGGCCCTTGTCGCTTACGGGCGCCAGTTGGCGAAGGCGGGGCTTCTGGAAGAGGCGCAGCTGACGGCGGGGGAGCAGGCCGCTGCGCCGTTTCTTCCCGCGGACGAGGGCTAGCCCATGGCCGATGACGTCCGGGAAGAGGAGCTGCCCGGCTACGAAGAAGTTGCCGCTTACCTGGCCCAGCTGGAGGCGCGCCACCAGGTTTCCGCCAACACGCTGAAGGGGAAGCACGCCGACCTCATGGCCTATCTGCGGTGGGCCCATCGGCAGCAGCTGGATCCCTTCGCCACCACCCATAAGCGGTTGCGCCTGTATTTGGCGGACATGGACCGCGCCCAATACGCCAAGAGCACGGTGAATCGCCACCTGTCCTCCCTGAAGGGGCTGTTCGCATGGTTGGCGGAAACGGGCGCGCGGCGGGAGGACCCGGCCTCGGTGCTCTCGGGGCCGAAGCTGCCCAAGCGGCTGCCCCACGCGCTGCGCCAGGAGGAGACCGAGCGGCTGCTGGCGGTGAACCGCGTGCTCATCGACGCCGACCCGGACGATCCCATCCCCCTGCGCAACCAGGCGTTTCTGGAGATCGTCTACGGCTGCGGTTTGCGCATTTCGGAAGCGGCGGGGCTGGAGCTGGACTCGGTGAGCTTCGAGGCGGCCCAGGTGAAGGTGTTCGGCAAAGGGTCGAAGGAGCGCATCATTCCCGTTTACCCGTTGGCGATTGAGACGCTGCGCCGCTACCTGCGCCACGGCCGGCCCCTGCTGGCGGAGAAGGCGAAGCCGGGGGAGCGGGCGCTGTTCCTTTCCACCCGCGGCAACCCCATGTCCGCCAATGCGCTGCGGCTCGTTTTCAACGAAGCGCGGGCGGCGGCGGGGGTGGCCGACTACTACACCCCTCACGACCTGCGCCACGCCTTCGCGACCGACCTTCTGCAAGGCGGGGCCGATCTGCGCAGCGTGCAAGAGCTGCTGGGCCATTCCAGCCTTTCCACCACGCAGGTCTACACCCATATCACGCCGGAGCACATTGCCCAGGTGTACCGCGACACCCATCCGCGGGCGTTGTAGGGGTTTGCTGCTTCCGGGGGATCGCCCGGTTAACAGCCGGTTTTCGAAGAAAAAACGTCCATCACGGTCGCGTTTCGAGTTGAGGGCGGCCGTTTTACGGCAGCTGGTTGCGGCCGCCGGGCACCGCAGTTCCATGGCAGACTACCTTCAGGCGAAGAAGATTGAAACTTCGCCCCCGGAAGAAGGAGGCAGCCATGAGCCGGAAAAAAGCGAAGATCCTGTTTTGGGGAGCCCTCGTGGTTCTGTGCTACATCCCGTTCTTCCTGTAGTCCTCGACAGCTTGCAATCCTTAAGCCCGCAAGGGCGTGAAGCCCCGCGTTCTTGGCCGCGGGGTTTTTTCTGCTGTGGATTTTGCCTGAAAAGCGAACAAAAGTTCCAAAAATATCTCCACATTTGGAAAATTTGGGGTAGAATTGCCCGCGGAAAACTGGCCGCTGTGCGGTATCGGAACATTACGGCCCCTTGGGGCATCGGCATTCAGGAGCACATACTATATGGGACAGAGCGAAATCGTCATCAAGGGCGCCCGCGAGCACAATCTGAAGGACATCGACGTCACCATTCCCCGCGATCAGCTGGTGGTTATCACCGGTCTGTCCGGGTCCGGCAAGTCGTCGCTGGCCTTCGACACCATGTACGCGGAGGGGCAGCGCCGCTACGTGGAGAGCCTTTCCAGCTACGCGCGCATGTTCTTGGGGCAGATGTCCAAGCCCGACCTCGATTCCATCGACGGCCTGTCGCCGGCGGTTTCCATCGACCAGAAAACCACCTCGAAAAACCCCCGCTCCACGGTGGGCACCACGACGGAAATCTACGACTACCTGCGTCTTTTGTACGCGCGCGTGGGTATTCCCCATTGCCCGGAGTGCGGCCGTGAGATCAAGAAGCAGACCACCGACCAGGTAACCGATGAGGTGCTGAACCTGGCGGAGGAGGGGCGCAAGGCCATTATCCTGGCGCCGGTGGTGAGCGGCCGGAAGGGCGAGTTCACCAAGCTCTTCGCCGATCTGCAGAAAGAGGGCTTTACCCGCGTACGGGTGGACGGCGAGATGATCCGCCTGGAAGGGGAGCCCCTTACTCTTAATAAGAAGATCAAGCACTTCATCGACGTGGTGGTGGACCGCGTCACCCTGAAGCGCTCTGCCACCAGCCGCATTGCCGAGGCGGTGGAACTGGCCACGAAACTGGCGGAGGGCCGCGTGCTCGTGCAGCTGATGGACCCGGAGGGGAAGCCCTACAGCCAGGACGCTCCCACGTCTTCCGGCGCAACCGGTGGCCTGCGGGAAGGGGAGCACCTGTTCTCGCTGGCGCTCGCTTGCCCCGTGCACGGCCATTCCATGGACGAGCTGCAGCCGCGCGATTTCTCCTTCAACGCCCCCTACGGCGCCTGCCCCGACTGCTTGGGCATCGGCAGCCGCGACGAGGTGGACGCCAGCCTGGTGGTTCCGGACCCGTCGTTCTCCATCAGCGAGGGGGCCATCGCGCCCTTCCGCAGCGGCAACTACTACCCGCAAATTCTGACGGCGGTGGTGAAGCACATGGGCGCTTCGCCGGACACTCCGTGGGAGGATCTGCCCGCCAAGGTGCAGAAAGCGGTGCTGGAGGGTCTGGGCAAAGAGAAGGTGCGGGTGGATTACACCACCGTGGACGGCCGCGAGACCTACTGGTTCATCAAGTGGGAAGGGGCGCTCGAGGCCGTTTCTCGCCGGTATTCCGAGGCCCAGTCCGACGCTCAGCGCGAGAAGCTGGGGGCCTACTTCGCCACCGTCGCCTGTCCCACCTGCAAGGGGCGGCGCCTGAAGCCGGAGATCCTGGCCGTTACCGTGAACGGGAAGTCCATCCACGATGTGACCGAGCTGTCCGCCGTGGACGCGCTGGAGTTTTTCGAGGGCCTGCATTTCGCGGGACAGGATGGCTTCATCGCCAATCCCATTGTGAAAGAGATTCTGGCGCGCTTGCGCTTCTTAGTGGACGTGGGTTTGGATTACCTGACGCTGGAGCGCGCGACCGCCACGCTTTCCGGCGGCGAGGCGCAGCGTATCCGCCTGGCCACCCAAATCGGCGCGGGGCTGATGGGCGTGCTCTATATTCTGGACGAGCCCTCTATCGGCCTGCACCAGCGGGATAACGAGCGGCTCATCGCTACGCTGGAGCACCTGCGCGACCTGGGCAACACCGTGGTGGTGGTCGAGCACGACGAGGATACCATCCGCGCCGCCGACTACGTGGTGGACATGGGGCCGGGGGCCGGCGAGCACGGCGGCCACGTGGTGGCGGCGGGCACGCCGAGCCAGGTAATGGCCACGGCAGGGTCGCTCACCGCCGATTACCTTTCCGGGCGGCGCGTCATTCCGGTGCCCGAGCAGCGTCGCGACCCGAAAAAGGGCACCCTTACGCTGACCGGCGCCACCGAGAACAACCTGAAGAACGTGACGCTGAAGGTGCCGTTGGGCACGCTGACGGTGGTGACCGGCGTGAGCGGTTCCGGCAAGAGCTCGCTCATCACCGACACGCTTGCCCCTGCGCTGGCGAACCGCCTGAACCATGCCCACAAGCGCACCGGTCCGTATCGTAAGATCACCGGGCTCGACCAGCTGGACAAGGTGATCAACATCGACCAGAGCCCCATCGGCCGCACGCCGCGCTCCAATCCCGCTACCTATATCGGGCTGTGGGACGACATCCGCGCGCTGTTCGCCTCCACCCAGGAATCCAAGGCGCGCGGCTACTCGCCGGGACGCTTCTCCTTCAACGTGAGCGGCGGCCGCTGCGAGGCCTGCAAGGGCGACGGCCAGATCAAGATCGAGATGCACTTCCTGCCGGACATCTACGTTCCCTGCGAGGTGTGCAACGGCCAGCGCTACAACCGTGAGACGCTGCAGGTCACTTACCGCGGCAAGAACATTGCCGAGGTGCTGGACATGACGGTAGAGGACGCGCTGCAGTTCTTCGAGAACATTCCCGGCATCAAGCGCAAGCTGCAGACCCTCTTCGACGTGGGGCTGGGCTATATCCGCCTGGGGCAGCCGGCTACCACCCTTTCCGGTGGCGAGGCGCAGCGGGTGAAGTTGGCCTCCGAGCTGCAGAAACGCTCGACGGGCAAGACCTTCTACATTCTGGACGAGCCCACCACCGGCCTGCACTTCGAGGACGTGCGGCAGTTGCTGGAGGTGCTGCAGCGGTTGGTGTCCGCCGGCAACACGGTACTGGTGATTGAGCACAACCTGGATGTGGTGAAGAGCGCCGACTACATTGTCGATTTGGGGCCCGAGGGCGGCGACCGCGGCGGTACCATCATCGCCCAGGGCACGCCGGAGGAAGTGGCGAAGACGGAAGGCAGCCACACCGGCCGCTTCATCGCCCGCATGCTGTAACAAAGGGGGCGCAGTTAGCGCCGTGCCCCCCTTCGTCATCCTGAGCGCAGCGAAGGATCTTCCCACTGGCGGCCGAGAATGCCTTCCGGTTTTGTCGCCGTCGCATTTGCAGTAAAATCTACATTTATGAAAATTCCTCGGGAAAAGATCGCGCTTCTCATCTTCGTCGTCCTGCTGGTGGCGGTGGGTCTGACATCCATCGGCTACTTCTACACGAGCCGCAACTTCAACGTTGCTGCAAGTTATGTGGATGACCAGGTGGGCTCGCTGGGAGACTACACTGTGGTGGTCTACAACGGCACGGTTCAGCCGGAAGAAGAGGATGACTCCGCGGACGATGACCCGGGTGCCTTCTGGCTGGATGGTAGCCTCTCTACCGACAAGGAGGGCAGTGACGCCCAGAAGGAAGAGGGCAGCCGCATTCTGGATTTGGGGGACGTCGAAAGCCAGCTGGGGGGCAAGATCTTCCTTTCCGAAGTGAACGATCTCTACCGCGAGAAGGGCGCTTCGGTGCTCTCGCTCGACCTCAGCCAACCTGGCTATTACAGCGAGCCCCAAGTGTTTACGGCGGGGGATCGCAAGATAGGCGTGCTGGAAATCGATTACTACGTTTCCGACCGCAAGCTGCGCAAGATCACCGATGAGCTGCGGGAAGAAGGAGCCACCGCTATCATCTGCATCACGCGCACGACGGCGCTCGTTGCTTCGCCGGCCAGCGTGGACGTCCTCATTGTCACCAGTGCCGAAAAGGGGGTCACGCCGGAAGGCGCCTTTGTAGACGGATGCTTCATCGTGCGCACGCCGGAGGTGGGCAGCATTGGGGCGCTGGTCATCAATCACGCCAACGTGGTGTCCGCCCGCGTCACTTCGCCGGAGTAATTTCTACCGCCCGCGCGCTCCTTTGTTTCGTGGATATTAAAAAATCACGGCCCTGCAATCTTGCTCCCTATAATCCGGCTCACAGGCGAAAACGCCCCCTTTTCTCATTTCAGGAGGTTGATTGTGAGTTACGTAGAAAGCGTTATCGAGCAGGTGAAGGCTAAGAATGCCGAGCAGCCGGAGTTCATCCAGGCGGTGACCGAGGTGCTGGAATCCCTGGAGCCGGTTATCGAGGCTCATCCCGAGTACGAAGCTGCCAGCCTCCTGGAGCGCATCGTCGAGCCGGAGCGCGTGGTCATGTTCCGCGTGCCGTGGGTGGACGACGCCGGCAAGGTGCAGGTGAACCGCGGCTTCCGCGTGCAGTTCAACAGCGCCATCGGCCCCTATAAGGGCGGCCTGCGCTTTCATCCTTCCGTGAACCTGGGCATCATCAAGTTCCTGGGCTTCGAGCAGATCTTCAAGAACAGCCTGACCACGCTGCCCATGGGCGGCGGCAAGGGCGGCTGCGACTTCGATCCGAAGGGCAAGTCCGACATGGAAGTGATGCGCTTCTGCCAGTCCTTTATGACCGAGTTGCAGCGTCACATCGGTGCCGACACCGACGTTCCTGCCGGCGACATTGGCGTGGGCGGCCGTGAGATTGGCTACATGTTCGGCCAGTACAAGAAGATCAAGGACGTCTTCGAGGGCGTGCTCACCGGCAAGGGCCTCTCATACGGCGGCTCGCTGGCCCGCACCCAGGCCACCGGCTACGGCCTGGTCTACATTGTGGAAGAGTACTTGAAGTGCAACGGCGACAGCTTCGAGGGCAAGACCGTCGACATCTCCGGCTCAGGCAACGTGGCCATTTACGCCGCTGAGAAGGCGCAGCAACTGGGTGCCAAGGTGGTCACCATGTCTGACTCCACTGGCTGGATCTACGATGAGAACGGCATCGACATCGCGCTGATCAAGCAGGTGAAGGAAGTGGAGCGCGCTCGCATCTCCGAGTACGCTGCCCGCCGCGAGGGCGTCGTGTACCACGAGGGCCGCGGCGTGTGGGCCACCCCCTGCGACATCGCGCTGCCCTGCGCCACCCAGAACGAGCTGTTCCTGGAGGATGCGCAGAACCTGGTGGCCAACGGCGCGAAGATCGTGGCCGAGGGCGCGAACATGCCCACTACGCTCGACGCCACCGCTTACCTGCAGGAGCAGGGCGTTGTGTTCATTCCCGGCAAGGCGGCGAACGCCGGCGGCGTGGCCACCTCTGGCCTGGAGATGTCCCAGAACTCTGAGCGCCTTTCCTGGACCTTCGAAGAGGTGGACGCGAAGCTGAAGGGCATCATGGTCTCCATCTTCCATGCCATCGATGACGCCTCTCGTCGCTACGGCCACGAGGGCAACTACGTGATGGGCGCCAACATCGCCGGCTTCGAAAAAGTAGCCGACGCCATGATGGCCCAGGGCATTGTCTAATTAAATTTAATTGCTATTGCTGCGGAAGGCTCTGGCACCTCATCTTGACTTTCAATTGCTTCCTTCGCGTACCGAAGTACGCTCAGTTGCATTTCAAGTCAATCTGAGGCACCAGAGCCTTCCTCGCTTACCTCGCCTGACCTGGTGTATTTTTAGGTTTTATGAAAAAGCCTGAGCTTTTCGTCGATGCGTCTATGTTTTAGGTCGTCATCCTGAGCGCAGCGAAGGATCTTATCTGTACCAAAAATAGTACACCCATTTATAGGCGCTTTCTCTAGAATGCCTTTCAACGCAAGCGTAGTTGAAAGGTAGCAGGCAATGATCCCAACTTCTTCCATCGTTCGTCCGGTCACCATCGTCGAGGAGACGAAGGTGGCCGGTCTGTTCCACAATCCCCAGGCCAAGCAGTTGGCCCGCTCTCTTTACGAGGGGCAGCGGTTGTGCTTGGAGCGGGATTTCCGCAACCCCTACGATCGCTGGTGCACGGCAGTGAAGAACGCCGACGGCGATCTTCTGGGCTACGTTTCCTGTGATGTTTCCGAAGTGATCGGGCGCCTGTGCGAAGGCGGCCGCACCCTCCACGGCGAAGTGACGAACTCCGAAGTCCTCCGCGGCGGCGCCCGCATCACCATGGCGGTGATCCTCGATGATTAGCGCCGCCTGCGCCTCTGTGCCCATGAAGGTGCGTGCATCGGCCGCCCTTCTCGGCCACCCTAGCTTCCAGCGGGCTTTCGGCGGTTTCGAGGGAATCCGGGTGGGGAAGCACGGTCGCATTCGGCTGGGCTCGGCTGCCGATGACGTGTTTTTCCTCGATCGCGTCCCCCGCAAGGGCGACGCTCTTCCTCGCATCTGGCTCACCGAGGCAGCGTCCGAAGGGGAGGGGCGTGTCTTCTCGGCGGTCTATCCCAGCGGTCCTGATGCCTGCGGCCTCAAGGCGGAAGAGCTGGGAGAGCGCTGTTTCGCGGAAGGGCTCTCCTCGTCGGCGGTGGGGAACCTGGCGCTGCGTATCGCATGCTTTCAGGCGGCGGAAATTTGCTTCCTTCACGCGGCGGATCGCGGAAGCATCCACGCGCTCGTGCGGCTGGCCACCATCTACCGAGAGGATCTCTGCTGCGGCGGCACGTGGTTCGCTCGCCAAAACCCCGGCCGTGTCGCGAACCAAGAGGGTCTTCGCCTGTTGAAGCGCGCGGCAGAGCAGGGAATCGCCGAGGCCTGCTGGTTGCTCTCCGAGGCCGAAGGGCAGTCCCGCTTTTGGGCCTTGCGCGCGGTGAAGCTGGCGGACGACTCCTCTTGGGAGCAGGGGAACGCCTGGTTGGCCATGGCCCGCGCCCTGGAGGCCCAGGCGCAGGATCTTGGCGGCATCCACGCCGCCTTCGAGGCCTATAACCGCGCCGCCAACGCGCTCGCCTTCTGCAACAACTCCGGCAATTGGCACGCCAAGCGCTTCCTCGCCGAAGCCAGAGGCGGCCGCCTCCGCACCGCCCAAGAGCTTACTTGGGCGTAGATGCCTGTAGTGCAGGGGAAAGCCTTCCTTTAGAGTTTTCGTAGGCGCTCGGTCCACGGGGCCGGGCGTTTTCTTTTCAGGGTAAAATTGCGCTATGGATTTCGAAGAGAACATTGGGGATGAGACGGTGGCGCTCCCGGAAGGGGAGGGCGCCCGTTCCGTGAACATTTTAGGGCCCGAGGCCGCCCGCGGCAGCCGATCGCAGGCGGGGGAGACACAGGCGCAGAAGCTGGAGCGCATCAAGCGGGAGCTTGCCAGCGTGCCCGCCGAGCCCGGCGTGTACCTGTGGAAGAACGCCGAGGGCAAGGTTATCTACGTGGGCAAGGCGAAGCAGCTGCGCAACCGTATGCGCCAGTACGTGAACTTCCAAGACGAACGCGCGAAGATTCCGCTGCTGGTGCACCAGATAGACTCCTTCGAGTACCTGGTGGTCTCCAACGAGCACGAGAGCCTGGTGCTGGAGAAGAACCTCATCAACCAGTACAGCCCCTACTTCAACGCCGACTTCAAGGACGACAAGTCCTATCCCTTCATCGCGCTCACCAAGGGCGACGTGTTCCCCGCGGTGAAGTACACCCGCGAAAAGCACATGAAGGGCACCCGCTACTTCGGCCCCTACACGGACAGCCGCGCCGCTCGCAACATGGTGGACATCGTGCGGCGGGTGGTGCCCATCTGCGCCGCCTCGTGCGCGGATTGGCGCCAGATGAACGGCAAGATCAAGAAGGAAGGCTACGATGCCTTCGCCGAGCGCCCCCTGCCGCGCCCCTGCTTCGACGCCCATGTGGGGCTGGGCCCCGGGGCATGCTGCGGCCAGTGCACGCCGGAGCACTACGCCGAGAACGTGCGCCGTGTGGAGCGGTTTTTGCTGGGCCATCACCGGGAGTTCGTCGAGGAGATGACCGCCGAGATGCAGGAGGCCGCGGCCGAGCTTGACTTCGAACGGGCGGCCCGGCTGAAGGCGCGTATCGACACTGTCAACTCCCTCACCGACAAGCAGCGGGCGGTCTCGAACCGCCAGCTGAATGCCGATGTGGTGGGCGTTTTCCGCGACGATACCGTTGCCGGTGTGAACGTGCTGCAGGTGCGGGAGGGCCGCATCATCAACGCCAACGAGTTCATCTTGAACCGCGGCAGCGACGTGCCACTGGAGGATTTGCTGCGCAACTTCCTGCTGAAGTATTACGACGCCACCACCTCCATTCCCCACGAGGTGATTCTGGAGCAGCTGCCGGACGACGCCGAGGCCATCGAGGAATGGCTGACCGAGCTTCTGGCCAGCCCCCATGGAGCGAAGGTGCATCTCACCGCACCGCAGAAGGGGGAAAAGGCGGACCTTCTGACCATGGCGGTCACCAACGGCCGCCACAGCTTGATGCGCTACAAAGTGCGCACCAACTTCGACGACAAGCGCACAAACGACGCGCTGCTGCAGCTGGAAAGCGCGCTCGCCCTCGACGAGCCCCCCATGCGCATCGAGTGCTTCGACATCTCCACCATCCACGGCTCCTACACGGTGGCCTCGATGGTGGTGTTCACGGCGGGCAAGCCGGACAAGAACCAGTACCGGCGTTTCAAGATAAAAACGCCGCTCACGGAGGCGAACGACTTCCTCTCGATGCAAGAGGTGATGCGCCGCCGTTACGCTCCCGAGCGCATGGCCGACGAGCGCTTCGGCAGCAAGCCCGACCTCATCATTTTGGACGGCGGCAAGCCGCAGCTTTCGGCGGCGCTCGCGATGTTCGAGGAAATGGGCATCGACGACATTGCCATCTGCGGCCTGGCCAAGCGCGACGAAGAGCTGTTCGTCCCCTGGCAGGACACCGGTCCGGTGGTGCTGCCGGGCGGCTCGGCGTCGCTGTACCTGGTGAAGCAGGTGCGCGACGAGGCCCACCGCTTCGCCATTACCTTCCACCGGGAGCTGCGAGGCAAGGGCATGACCGCCTCCATCCTCGACGAGGTGGCGGGCCTGGGGCCGGTGCGGAAGAAGGCGCTGTTCAAGCATTTCAAGTCCTTCAAGAATATCCGCGCAGCCACGGTGGAGGAGCTGCAAGAGGTACCGGGCATCCCGGACGAGGTGGCGGAGGAAATTCGCCGTATCATCGACCAGTACGAGACAAAGTTGCCGAACGAAAACGCAGGCGAGGACGCCGCGCCGCTGGATGTAGAGTATGCTTGCGTTGGCATGAACGAAGGCGAGGAGGCTTAGATGAGCGAAGAGATCGCAGCCCAAGAGCTGCCCCAAGTTGTCATCGTTACCGGCATGAGCGGGGCGGGGCGCACCGAGGCCAGCCACATATTCGAGGATCTGGGCTACTACTGCGTGGATAACTTGCCAGCGAAGCTCATTCCGTCTTTGGTGGACACTTACTTGGAGGGGCCGGATGAGGAGAAGCGGCGGCTTGCCATTGTTTGCGATGCCCGCAGCGGTCAGTTCTTCGAGAACCTGAACGACCAGCTGGCCTACTTAGACGCTAAGGGCATCGATTACCGCATCCTTTTTCTGGACGCCAACGACGACAAGCTGGTGGCGCGCTACAAGTCCTCCCGCCGCCGCCACCCCCTGTGCACCGACGGCGCCACCATCGCCGCCGGCATCCAGCGCGAGCGCGCGCTGCTCATGCCGCTGCGCGACCGGGCGGATTTCGTGCTGAACACCACCGAGATGCTGCCGCAGGATTTGCGCCGCACGCTGGGGCAGCTGTTCGCCTCCCAAAGCGAGCGCCGCGGCCTTTCGGTGACGGTGTACTCCTTCGGCTTCAAGCACGGCGCCCCCGCCGACGCCGACGTGGTGATGGACGTGCGCTTTTTGCCGAACCCCTACTATGACCCTAACATGCGCTATCTCACCGGCCTGGACGCCCCGGTGCGCGACTTCGTCATGTTCCAAGACGAGACGGTGAAGTTCTTGAAAAAATGGGAGGGCCTCCTGGACGTGGTGATGCCCGGTTATGTGGCGGAAGGGAAGCAGCAGCTGGCCATTGCCGTGGGCTGCACCGGCGGCCAGCACCGTTCGGTGGCGCTGGCGGAAGCTACCGGCGACTACCTGAAATCGAAGGGCTACCGGGTTTCCGTGGCCCATCGCGATCTCGAAAAAGCGCAGAAGAAGGCCCAGAAGAAGGCCGAGTCATGAGGCTGACCCGACCGTTTCGCAGCGACCCGGGGGCCACGAGCGCCTTCCAAGCGCTGAACCTGGATGCCCCAGCGGCTCCCATATCCCGCGGTTCGCGGCCGTTTCGTGCGGTGGTGATCGGCGGTGGTACCGGTGCCCCCATGTCCATTCGCACACTGCTCTCGCTTGGCATCTCCACGAGCGCGGTGGTGGCCATGGCCGACGACGGCGGCTCTACCGGCATCCTGCGCGAGGAGGCGGACGTCACCCCTCCCGGCGATATTCGCAAGTGCCTGGTGGCCTTCGCGAAGAATCCGGACGACCCGCTGGTGAAGGTATTCAAGTACCGATTCGCCGTGGCTCGTGACCATGCGCTGGGGAACCTTGTGCTGGCGGGACTGGAAGATGCTTGCGGCAGCTTCCCGGAGGCCATTGCCATCTGCGAGCGGCTGCTTGAGGCCCAGGGGCACGTGTACCCCTCCACCCTCGACCATGTGGAGCTGCGGGCCCGCACCCGCGACGGCGCGCTGCTGCAGGGACAGGCGGTGGCCTGTCATTCCAAGACGGCGCTGGAACGGGTGGCGCTGGTGGGAGAGGGCGGCGTGGTGCGCCCCTACTGGCCGGCGCTCGAGGCCATTCGCAACGCCGACCTCATTGTGCTGGGGCCGGGGTCGCTGTTCACCTCCATCATCCCGAACCTGCTGGTGCCCGGCGTGGTGGACGCCATTCGCGCCTCCCGGGGAAGCGTGCTGTTCGTCTGCTCGCTGGCGGACGTGCAGGGGGAGACCTGGGGCCTTACCGCTCGCGAGCACTTTGAGGCGCTGGCGGACCACGGTATGGACGGCCTTGTGGACTTCATGTTGGTGCACTCCCCGCGGCCGGTGCGCTCCCAGAATCCGGTGGAGCAGAGCTTCCGTGCCGCGGTGCTTCCGGGGCGCTTTGGCAGCATGGTTGACGCCGCGGCCGCCACGGTCGACGACGACGGCGTGCGCCGCGTAAACTTCACCTACGACGACCTGCAGGCCATTCAGGCCCGCGGGCCGATGGTGCTCGAGCGCAACCTGGCAGACGCCGAGCGCCCCACCTGGCATAACCCCCAGGCCATGCACCAGGCGTTCGGCGACGTGATCTCTATGATCGAAGCCCGGCGGCGGCGCTAGGGGGGGCGGCAGTGGCGGCATCGTTCTCCTCTTCTGTGAAGGAAGAGCTCAGTCATGTGGAGCCGGAGTGCTCCCACTGTGAAAAGGCCACGCTTGCGGCGCTCGTGCGCATCGAGGGGACGCTGTTCCTCTCCGGCACCGGCAGCTACCGCATGGAGATCGCCACCGACAGCGCTTCGGTGGCGCGCCTGGTCATTCGCCTCATCCACGGCATCTACAGCCTGAAGACCGACCTTACCGTGCGTCGCAGCGTACTGCACAAGACGCCGAACTACCTCATCGAGGTGCCCCGCCAGCCAGAACTGGCCGACGCCCTGCGTGACCTGGGCATCCTCACCGAAGACGGCGGCCTGGAGCTGGGCATCGACCCGTCGCTCGTGCGCAAGCAGTGCGACGCCGCCGCCTATCTGCGCGGCGCCTTCCTGGGCAGCGGCTTCATCTCCAACCCCCGCAGCGACTTCCATTTCGAGATCATGGCCGAGACCCAAGAGCTGGCAGAGGGGCTGCAAGCCCTCATGGCCCTCAAGGGCATCTCCGCCCGCATCATGCAGCGGCGCAGCTCGTTCATGGTCTACCTGAAGAGCGGCGAGGCCATTATGGAGTTCCTCGCCTACGTGGGCGCCCATCAAGCGGCCCTGTTCATGGAGGAGCAGCGCGTGGTGAAAAGCGTGCGCAACGATGTGAACCGCCTGATCAACGCCGAAATGGCAAACCAGCAGAAAACTTCGAAGGCCGCTGGCGAGCAGATTGGCGTCATCCGCGAGGTGCTTTCCGCCTACGGTTTCGAGAAGCTGCCCCCGGCGCTCCAGGAGTTCATCCGGCTGCGGGTGCAGCACCCGGAAGCCTCCCTCAAGGAGCTGGGGGAAATGTCCGACCCGCCGCTTTCGAAGTCCGCCATGAACCACCGAGTGCGCCGCCTGCAGCAAATGGCCGAAGGAGCCCGCGCCAAGTAGAGCGATCGGAGAGATGTAGCGCCGGCGGGCGGTGGGAGGGTTTTCCGATCACTCTGGACACTGGCAAATAAAGGTGCCCGTTAGGGCACCTTTCGTTACTAAGGGAAGAGCGAAGCGCACGAGCCGAAGGCGAGCAGCGAAAGCGGGTGATCGGAAAACCCTCCCACCGGCCGTCGGCGCGGACAGCCTACGTAACGGTTACATTTCGCCTTCGCCCCAGGTCTCGCGTTTAGTCTATGCGCCCCCTATGCTTTGCGCATATTTTCTGGCGCTTTCTATTTTCGCCGCAGGAAATTTTAGTTGTGGCACAATAGAGGGCGGCAGCAAACGAGCTGCCAGCATATTACGAAAGGGGAAACCTATGACTACTAAGGTAGGCATCAACGGATTTGGACGCATCGGGCGTCTGGCCTATCGAGCCATGTTCAACGACCCGGACATCGAAGTGGTGGCCGTGAACGACTTGGGCGACATTCCCACTATGGCCCATCTTCTGAAGTACGACTCGGTACATGGCCGTGCTTTTGACAATATCGAAGTGACCGAAGACGGCATGATCGTGGACGGCAAGCCGCTCAAGGTGCTGCAGGAGCGCGACCCTGCCAACCTGCCCTGGGGCGATCTGGGCGTTGACGTGGTGGTTGAGTCCACTGGCTTCTTCACCGACGCCAACAAGGCCAAGGCCCACATCGATGCTGGCGCCAAGAAGGTCATCATCTCCGCTCCCGCCAAGAACGAGGACATCACCATCGTTATGGGCGTGAACGACAAGGACTACGACCCCGCCAAGCACAACATTGTGTCGAACGCTTCTTGCACCACCAACTGCCTGGCGCCATTCGCCAAGGTGCTGCTGGACAACTTCGGCATCAAGCGCGGTTTCATGAACACCATCCACGCCTACACCAACGACCAGAAGATTCTGGACCTGCCCCACAAGGACCTGCGTCGCGCTCGCGCTGCCGCCATGTCCATGATCCCCACCACCACCGGTGCCGCCCGCGCGGTTTCCCTGGTGCTGCCGGAGCTGAAGGGCAAGCTGGACGGTTTCGCCACCCGCGTTCCCACCCCCGACGGATCCATGGTTGACCTGACGGTGGAGCTGGAGAAGGACGTCACCATCGACGAGATCAACGCTGCCATGAAGGCGGCCGCCGAGGGCGAGATGAAGGGCATCCTGGAGTATCAGGAAGATCCCATCGTGTCCATCGACATCGTGGACGACCCCGCCTCCTCCATCTTCGACAGCAAGCTCACCATGGTGATGGGCGGCGAAGGCAACTTTGTGAAGTGCGTCTCTTGGTACGACAACGAGTGGGGCTATTCCAACCGTATTAAGGATCTTGTCAAGATCATGCTTCCCTAGCGGTTGCATCAGCGTATTGTCTTTGAAAACCCGGTTCGCTCTTTGAATCGGGTTTTCATGTTTGAAAGGAGCTTCTGTGGCTGATATTGCTACGATTGAGCGGCTGGATGGGGCCGGTAAGAAGGTGCTGGTGCGCGTGGACTTCAACGTGCCGCTGGCCGATGGCGTGGTTACCGACGACACCCGCATTCGCGCGGCGCTCCCCACTATTCAGAAGCTGGTGGGCGAGGGTGCGAAGGTGATCCTCATGAGCCATTTGGGCCGCCCCTCCGGCACCGGTTACGAAGAGGCGTTCTCGCTGGCGCCGGTGGCGGCGCGCTTGTCCGAGCTGCTGGGCCAG
This sequence comes from Eggerthellaceae bacterium, assembly GCA_022791455.1. GTDB lineage: Bacteria > Actinomycetota > Coriobacteriia > Coriobacteriales > Eggerthellaceae > Parvibacter. The sequence continues at coordinate 57,565 of JAAVZC010000003.1, read as the reverse complement.
GAAGTCATCTTCGCCGAGGACACCGTGGGCCCCGACGCCCAGGCCAAGGCGGCCGCGCTTGAGGACGGCCAGGTGCTGCTGCTGGAGAACCTGCGCTTCGACAAGCGGGAGAAGAAGAACGACCCCGAGTTCGCCCAGGCGCTGGCGGCGCTGGCGGACGTGTACGTGAACGACGCCTTCGGCACGGCGCACCGCGCCCATGCCTCCACCGCCGGTGTGGCGGAATACCTGCCTGCTTGCGCCGGTTACCTGATGCAGAAGGAAGTGGACACCCTCACCGGCATGCTGGACAATCCCAAGCGTCCGTTCGTGGCCATCCTCGGCGGCTCGAAGGTTTCCGACAAGATCAAGGTGATCGACGCTCTTATGGACAAGGCCGATGTGCTCATCATCGGCGGCGGCATGTGCTTCACCTTCCTGCTGGCCCAGGGCTACGAAGTGGGTACCTCGCTCAAGGAAGAGGACTGGGTGGAGCGCGCGGCGCAAATGATCCAGAAGGCCCAGGACAAGGGTGTCAAGCTGCTGCTTCCGGTGGATGTTGTGGTGGCGGACAAGTTCGCCGAGGACGCCGAAGTGGCCACGGTTTCCGTGAACGCCATCCCGGCCGACATGATGGGGCTCGACATTGGGCCTGAGACCGCGGCCATCTACGCCGAGGCCATCGCCGGCGCGGCCACCGTGTTCTGGAACGGCCCCATGGGCGTGTTCGAGATGAAGCCCTTCGCGGCGGGCACCCGCGCTGTGGCCGACGCCGTGGCGGAGAATACCGCGGCCGACACCATCATCGGCGGCGGCGATTCGGTGGCGGCCGTGAACAAGTTCGACCTTGCCGACCAGATGACCTTCATCTCAACGGGCGGCGGCGCTTCGATGGAGCTGGTGCAGGGAGAGGCCCTGCCCGGTGTGGAGGCGCTGCGGGTCACGGTGGCCTAGAGCGGCAACTTCCGCGAATCTACGAAAGGAATCAGTTATGACCAGGAGAAAGCTCATTGCGGGCAACTGGAAAATGAACAACACCGTCAGCGAGGGGGTGGTGCTCACCCAAGAGATCTCCAACCGCTTCGAGAAGGAGTGGGCCGAGGACGTGGACGTGTGCATCTGCCCGCCCTACACCGATATCAAGCCGGCGAAGACGGTGCTGGACTTCGACAAATGCAAGATTGCCGTGGGCGCGCAGAACGTGTACTTCCAGCCCAAGGGCGCCTATACCGGCGAGATCTCGGTGGACATGTTGAAGGAGTGCGGCTGCAGCTACTGCATCGTGGGCCATTCAGAGCGCCGCACCCTGTTCGGCGAGACCAACGAGGACGTGAATCTGAAGGCGAAGGCGCTCATCGAGGGCAAGATTGCCCCCATCGTGTGCGTGGGCGAGAGCCTGGAAGTGCGCGATGACGGCGCCTACATCGACTACGTGTGCCGCCAGGTAGAGGCCGCTTTCGCCGGCATTGAGGGCCACGACGCCGAGGGCTGCGTGGTTGCCTATGAGCCCATCTGGGCCATCGGCACCGGCCGCACCGCCACGCCCGAGCAGGCAGAGGAAGTGTGCGCCGCCGTGCGCGCCACCCTGGGCCGTTTGTACGGCACCGAAGTGGCCGAGAAGATGCGCGTGCTCTACGGCGGATCGATGAACGAGGGCAACGCCGAGCTGCTGCTGGGCCAGCCCAACATCGACGGCGGCCTTATCGGCGGCGCCAGCCTGAAGGCGGCCTCCTTCATCGCCATCGTCGAGGCGGCGGTGAAATAATGGCGAAGCGCTTGCCTGCCTGCCTTATCATCATGGACGGCTTCGGGCTGGCCCCTGCCGGCCCGGGCAACGCCATCTCGCTCGCGTCCACACCGCGGCTGGACGAGTTGTTCGCCAGCGCTCCCTGGACCAAGCTTGCCGCTTCCGAGGAGGCGGTGGGGCTGCCGGAGGGCCAGATGGGCAACTCCGAGGTGGGGCACCTGAACATCGGCGCCGGGCGCGTGGTGTTCCAGGAGCTCACGCGCATCAACCGCGCCTGCCGCAGCGGCGAGCTGGAGTCCAACCCGGTGATTGCGGCGGCATTCGAATCGGCGAAGAAGCCCGGCGCGGTGCTGCACCTGATGGGACTGCTCTCCGACGGCGGCGTCCATTCTTCAAACGAGCACCTCTACGCGCTGGTGCGCGCGGCGGCCAAGGCGGGGGTGGAGCGCATTCGCATCCATTGCTTCCTGGACGGCCGCGACGTGCCGCCGGCCAGCGGTGCCGATTACGTGGCGCAGCTCCTGGACGTGCTCGGGCAGGTGAACAACGCATCCGACGGCGCGGTGGACGCCCGCATCGCCAGCATCGAGGGACGCTATTACGCCATGGACCGCGACAATCGCTGGGATCGTGTGGAGCGGGCCTACAACACCGTGGCGCTGGGCGAGAACCTGGTGGCCGAAGACGCGGTGGCGGCGGTCGAGAGCTCCTATGCCCAGGACGTCACGGACGAGTTCGTGGCGCCGGTTGCCCTGGACGGCCGCGGCATGCAGGACGGCGACGCGGTTATTTTCTTCAACTTCCGTCCCGACCGGGCCCGCGAGATTACGCGCGCGCTCACGGATGCCGATTTCTCCGGTTTCGCGCGGAAGCGCTGGCCGCAGGTGGACTTCGTGTGCCTCACCGAGTACGACTCCACCATCGACGCGCCGGTGGCCTTTGCGAAGGAATTTCCCGAAGAGGTGCTGGCGGACGTGCTGGCCCAGGCGGGCCTGCGCCAATACCACATTGCCGAGACTGAGAAGTACGCCCATGTGACTTTCTTCCTGAATGGCGGCCGCGAGGAGCCGAAGGCGGGGGAGGAGCGCGTGCTCGTTCCCAGCCCGAAGGTGGCCACCTACGACCTGCAGCCGGCCATGAGCGAACCGGAAGTGGCGTCGAAGCTGGTGGCGGCCATCGAAGCGGACGAGGCGGACGTATATATCGTCAACTTCGCCAATTGCGACATGGTGGGCCATACCGGTTCCATCCCCGCCGCCGTTGCCGCAGTTGAAGCGGTGGATGCCGGCGTGGGTGCGGTGCTGGACGCCATTCGCGCCAAGGGAGGTGTGGCCTTCGTCACCGCCGACCACGGCAACGCCGACAAGATGGTGGCGGCCGACGGCAGTCCTCACACTGCCCACACCACCGCCCTCGTGCCATTCATCCTGGTGGACGGCACCGGCGAGGGCCTGGCCCTGGCGGACCGCGAAGGGGCGCTTTGCGATATCGCCCCCACGTTGCTGGACGCCATCGAGGTGGCGGCCCCGGCGGTCATGACCGGCGAGAGCCTGCTGGTAAAGTAATCTAGGGCGCTTTGGCGCCCTTTTCGTTCTAAGGAGACAAGCGTGGCAGAGGCAAAGGTGCCTGATATGCTGAACGATCCGGTGGTGCTGAAGGACAACCCCACCCTGGAAGAGCTGAACGCCTTCTACGGCAAAGATCTCTTCGCAACCCAGGCGGCCGGGTGCCGCATCGTGGAGGGCAGCCGCGGCCACAGCGTGGTGGAGATGGATCTGGCGGACATCCACTGCAACGCCCAGGGCCATGTGATGGGCGGCGCCATTTTCACGCTGGCGGACTTCGCGCTGGCAGTTGCCTCGGTCACGGGGCGCGGACCGTGCGTGAACGCCACCTCGTCCATCGACTTCCTTTCCTCGCCCAAGGCGGACAAGCTCATTGCCCGCGGCCATTGCGAGAAGGAGGGCAACCGCCTCAGCTTCTACCGGGTTGATGTGTTCGATGGCGACGGTAGACCGGTGGCGAAGATGTCCGTGACCGCCTACAGCATTAAATAACCAGTCACTTTTATGGTTTCACTTGCGCAGGAGCGCCCCGGCCCCTATACTTATCTGCTTGTGTGAATCCATCCGTTTGCGGGAAGAAAGAGAATCATTTTGAATCCGCTGCTTATCATCATGCTTATCCTGCTGGTCGTCTCCGGTGTCGGCCTGGTCATCTTCATTCTGCTCCATTCGGGCAAGGGCACGGGCATTTCCGACATGATCGCCAGCTCCATGTACTCTACTCAGACGGGCACCAGCATCATCGAGAAGAACTTGGACCGCATCACCATCATCTGCGCCGTGGTCTTCTTGCTCTCGCTCATCGTGCTGATGGTCATCTATCCCCATGGGAGCATCGTCCGCTAAACGGGTGCAGGAAAATTTCCGTTGCAAACGGAAAGGGCTATGCTAATATAGTCAACGCACTTTTTTCAGATGTCGGAGTGGTGGAACGGCAGACACGCTAGCTTGAGGTGCTAGTGCCCACATCTCGGGTGTGCGGGTTCAAATCCCGCCTCCGACACCAGGAACTTCCAGAGCCCCAGCCGGGGCTCTTTTTGTATTCGTTCGTTCGCTAGGAGAACCGTGAGCACGCTCGAGACCGCTTCCCCCAAAGCCCCGCGCTCCGCCGCCGTCGAGCGAGTGCTCTGGATTGTGTTGCTGCTTAACATGGCGGTGGCCGCGGCGAAGTTCTTCTTCGGCCTGGCGTCCGGTTCCACCTCCATGCGCGCGGATGGCATCCATTCGTTTTTCGACGGTTTCGGCAACGTGGTGGGCATCATCGCCCTTTCGGTGGCCAGCCGCCCGGCGGACAAGTCCCACCCTTACGGGCATGCGAAGTTCGAGACCTACGGTTCGCTCGTCATTGGGGTGCTGCTGCTGGCGGCCGCCTTCGAAGTGGGATCGAGTGCTGTGGGTAAGCTGATCTCGGGGGTGTATACCGCCGACGTCACCTGGCTCTCGTTCGTGGTGATGGTGGGCACCATGGCCGTCAACATCGGGGTCACCTGCTACGAGCGCCACTGCGGGAAGAAGTACCGATCCGACATCCTTCTGGCCGATGCTTCTCATACGCTTTCCGATGCCTTCGTGTCGCTGGGGGTTATCGCCGGCCTTGTGCTGGTGCAGCTGGGCTTCCCGGCGGCCGACCCGGTGATGGCGCTGGTGGTGACGGCGGCCATCCTGGTCACGGCGGTCGGGGTCTTCCGCACGGCCCTGCGCACTCTTTCCGACCACGCCCGCATCCCGTCTCGCGATATTTCTACTATCGCGTCGTCCATTCCTGGGGTCTGCAACGTGCACCAGGTGCGCACGCGCGGCACTCAGGGCGAAGTCTACTGCGACCTGCACATCCAGGTGGAGCCGGAAATGACGGTGTTTCATGCCCATGGCCTGGGCGATCAGGTGGAAGATGCCCTGAAGCGGCGGTTTCCCGCCATCACGGAGGTGCTCGTGCACGTGGAGCCGCTGGGCGATGAAGGCGCCGACGAAAAGCCCATTGTGGGGGATAAGTAGACTTGCGCCAAAACGCGAAGTTGTGAGGTTTCCCCGCCGCTGCGACCTGCTATGATTTCCTCGAAAAACACTGAGCGAGCGAACTGCGAGAGATCATGGCAAAAGCGAAGAAGAAGTCCTTCCATCATAAAGTGGTGCAGCGGCAGAAGCGCATCCTGAAGAGCAACTGGGCCGGTCTGGTCGAAAAGCACAGCCGCAACCTGCCGTCGCTTCTGAAGGAGGACCGCGCGAAGATTGCCGCCCATCCGCTGGCGGCCGGCACCCGCAACACCTATCGAGGCTCCTGTTTCCTGCGCAACTCCATCGACCACGACCTGCAATCGCAGGGGATCGAGGTGATGTTCTACCCGTCCGTGGTGGAACTGTGGGAGAAGATGCCCTGCATGCTGCAGCTGGGGAGTTCCGCTGTGGCCGCGTTCGACGAGGGCGAGAGTTTCCTGAACACGCCGCTCGACCAGCTGGAACGACTGTTCCCCTCGTGCCTGTTGTTGGATGTGCGGCCGTTGGAATGGACGCTGTTCGACGAGGTGCTCGACCATGTTTTCGTGTTCCCCCTCTACGACGACAAGACCGATTCCGTGCTGCTCTATTACGTGGGCGCCGGGCCCAAGGGCTGGGCGCTCGCCATTGAGTCGAAGCTCATCCTGAACGGGGAGAACTTCGATACCGCCCGCGCCTTCAGCGAGGCGGAGCACCGGCGTGCCTGGATTATGCAGCTCTCCGGCATGGGCACTTGCGTGGATGCCCCCTTCTACTTCGACCCCTATTTGGACGAGCAGGAATTCGGCGCCGTGGTGGACAACATCATTGCCATGGCGGTGAGCGATCGCACCACGCTGCTGGAATCCGAAGAGGACGGCGTGCCGGTCTTCACCGCCATGCTCGACTACGTTCCCGAAGAGGAACTGCAGGACGAGCCCGAAGTCACCTCCAACGTCATCTCGACCGGAGGCCCCGAAGGGGACGGAGTGGAGAGATATTCGCGGCCCGAGGAAAGCCCCATGTCCGAATCAGACTCTTCTGTCGTCTCGACCGAAAACCCCGAATCAGACTCTTCGGTCGTCATCCTGAGCGGAGCGAAGGATCTTTCCGCGGCGTCCCCCTCATCTCAACCGGAAGTCCGCGGCCTCCTGACGGCTCCCCCCATGGACCCCCAGCTGGAGGAGGCCCTCCTGGAAAACCTGCGGCTGCAAGAAGAACTGGAAACCACGAGTGCCTCCTATGACAAGGCCATTTCCGAGGCCAACTTCAAGCTGGCCTCCACCCTTCACCGCACGCGCACGCTCGAGATGGAAACGGCGGCTCTGCGCAAGGAAAACGCCTCCCTAGCCATGCGGGCAACGCTTATGGACGACCTGCGCCTTCCCCAGACGCCGGCAGAGGCAGTTGATCTGGCGGCACGTGCTTTCGCCGATCGGCTCCTCATCTTGCCAGCCGCCCGAAAGAGCGCCGAGGACTTCACCTCCGGATCGACGGCGGAAGTGTGGGATGCGCTGCGGTCGATGGCGGTGGTGCTCTATCCGCTGATCATCAACCAGGAAGGCGGCCATGTTGCCAAGCGCTTCCAAGACCAGACCGGTTTCGAGCTGACGCTGCGCGACATGAAGCACAACAAGCGCAACCAAACCTTCGCGCGCCTGCGAACGGTGGAGTATAAGGGCAAGACCCACGATATGACCGCCCATGTGAAAGGCCACTCCAGCAAGCCGGGCGAAACCTTGCGAGTGCATTTCTTCGCCGACTACGAAGAGGGGAAGCTGGTAATCGGCCACTGCGGCGAACACCTCCCCACCGCCAAAACCAACTCGCTGTAGGCGCGGGGTCAAGGCGCGGTATGGCAAAGCAGAACTATTACACGTATTTCACGAATTATGGGCCCTTGTCGATTGCTGCGCGGGGAAAATATGTGACCAATGTGGCGCTCGGGCAGCGCGAGTTTCCTGGCGCATTTGAGCCGAGCGATGTCACCAATCGCTGCGCAACGCAAATCCTTCAATATCTGAGTGGAAAGCGCAAGGGGTTCGACTTGCCGCTGGCACCCGAGGGAACGGCGTTTCAGAAACGCGTCTGGGCGAGCGCGGAGAAGATTCCCTACGGCCAAACCCGTACTGCGAGCGAGGTTGCGAGAGCAATCGGGGCCGAAGGCAGCGCTCGTTCAGTGGGGACGGCTCTCTTCGCTTGCCCTATATCCATCATCGTTCCCACTCATCGCGTGGTAAGGGCCGATGGCTATACCCGCGGCGAAGACAAACAAGCGCGCCTGCGTGCCGCCTGCCTCCTTCTCGAGAAAAAAGTCATCGAGGAAACCCGCTCCTGACCAGGTGATGGGTGGTTTGGGATACAATACCGTTCATTGCGAATTCGTTCGAAAGCGAGGCTTGCCCGTGTTTCAGCCGATCAAAATTGCCCCTTCCATTCTGTCCGCGAACTTCATGTCCCTGAAGGACGAGGTGGACCTCATTACCGAGGCGGGCGCGGATTACATTCACGTTGATGTCATGGACGGCCATTTCGTGCCCAACCTCACCATGGGCATTCCGCTGGTGAAGCAGCTGGCGCCCTATGCGAAGATTCCGCTGGACGTGCATCTGATGATCGCCAACCCGGAAGTGCAGGTGCCCTGGTTCATGGATGCGGGCGCCGACTCCATCACGGTTCATGTGGAGGCGCTTTCGGTGCCGCACCTGGTCACTACGCTCGAGACCATCCGCAACGGCGGCGTGAAGGCGGCGGTTAGCGTGAAGCCGCGCACCGACATCTCGGCGCTGGCGCCCGTGATGGAGCTGGTGGACATGATCTTGGTCATGTCGGTGGAGCCGGGCTTTTCCGGCCAGAGCTTCATCGAGGGCAGCGGCAAGAAGGTGGCGGAAGTGGCGAAGATGTGCGAGGCCATGGGGGTTTCGCCGCTCATCCAGGTGGATGGCGGCATTGGCGTGAGAACCGCGCCGGCTGTCGCGTCCGGTGGCGCTGACGTGCTGGTGTGCGGAAATGCCGTGTTCAAGGCGGAAGACCCGGCGGCCGCCATCAGCGAGGTGCGTGCCGTGGCCGATGCGGCCCGTCTGCGCGCGCTGGAGTCTCAGGGGGCGCAGCGGTAGCGTGAAGAAGTTCGATCCCCTTACTTACACCTATCTGGACTACGCTGCCACCGCCCCGCTTTCGGAAGCGGCGGCAGAGGCCATGGCACCTTTCCTGGTGCCCGGCCGGGCGAACTTGGCGCTCGGGGGCAATGCGAACTCCCTGAACAGCCCGGGTCGCGCGGCGTTCGCGGCCATGGAAGCGGCACGCAAGCAGCTGGGCCAGGCGCTCGGGGCCGCGCGCCCGCAGGAGATCATCTTCACCTCCGGTGCCACCGAGGCGGACAATTCCGCGCTGTTCGGCCTGGCCCGCGCCGCCCGCGAGCAACGGCGCTTGGCGGGCAACGGGGCGGCTCCCGTAAAAGTACTGGTGTCGGCCGTCGAACACGACGCCGTCCTGGCTCCCGTCCGGGCGCTCGCGGCGGAGGGCTTCCAGGTGGAGTACCTGCCGCCCAACCGCCAGGGGTTTGTGGAGGTGCGCACCCTGGAGGAGGCGCTTTCGCCAGATGTAGCCTTGGTGTCCGTGCAGATGGCGAATTCAGAGGTGGGTTCCATCATGGCCGTGCAGGAGCTTGCCGCGGTGGCCCACGCCGCTGGCGCGCTCTTCCACACGGACGCGGTGCAGGCGCTTGGCAAGACCCGTGTGAACGTGGGGGAGCTGGGGGTGGACGCTGCTTCGTTCTCTGCTCACAAAATTGGCGGGCCGAAGGGCATCGGCTGTCTGTACCTGAAGGCGCGCACGCCTTTCGCGCCCTTCATGCTGGGCGGCGGCCAGGAGTCGGGGCTGCGCAGCTCCACCCAAAACGTTGCCGCCATGGCTGGCTTTGCCGCAGCTGCTCAGGAGGCAGTGGCGGTGCAGGAGGACGAAGAAGCGCGGCTGCGGGGACTGCGGGACTACCTGTACAGCAAGCTCTGCGCACTGGAAGGCGTTCGCGCCACCGTCGAGGTGGAGCCCGGCAGTGCGGATTACCTGCCCAATATCGTTCACGTGCTGGTTGACGGTCTGGAAAGCCAGACTATGATACTGCGCTTCGACATGCTGGGGTTCGGCGTGTCCGGCGGCTCGGCCTGCTCTTCCCAGTCCCTCGAGCCCAGCCATGTACTGCGGGCGATGGGGGTCTCTGCCGATGACGCCCAGGGGGCGCTGCGCATCTCGATGGGCCGCGGCACCACTGCCGACGACGTGGAGCGCTTCGCTGCTGCCGCTGAGCAAGTGCTGGAATGGTAGGGAAGTCCATGGAGCTGATCAACACTCACAATCATTCGCGCCTGTGCGGTCACGGGGAAGGGGAGATTGGGGAATACGCCGCCGTTGCCGAGGCGGCGGGCATCACCACCCTGGCCTTTACGGAGCATTTCCCGCTGTCGCCGGCGTTCGACCCCGATCGTTACCTCTCGGTGCCGGCAGATCTCATGGACGAATACCATGCCGCCGTTGCCCAGGCGGCTGCGGATCATCCGGCCATGGAGGTGCTCTGCGGCGTCGAACTGGACTACCTGGGGGATTTGGAGGACCGCCCCCTCGCGCCGGAGATGTTCGACCGTTATGCGCTTGTGCTGGGGTCCGTTCACTTCATCGACGGCTGGGCCTTCGACGACCCGGCCCAGCGAGGCCGCTGGGAAGAGCCGGGAGCGCCGGACGCCATCTGGCGCCGCTACGGAGAGCTCTGGTGCCAGGCGGCATCGGACAAATCCCAGCCTTTCACGGTGATGTCCCACCCGGACTTGCCGAAGAAGTTCGCTTATTACCCCACCTTCGGCCTGCAGCCTTTTTACGAGGAGATGGCCGAGGCGGTGGCAAGTGCCGGCCGCATGATCGAGGTGAACACTTCGGGCGCCTATTATGCTTGCGCCGAGATGTTCCCCGCGCCGGGGCTGCTACGGGCCTTCTGCCGTGCCGGCGTTCCGGCAACTGTGGGCACCGACGCGCACACCCCCGCCAATGTGACGCGCGACATCGAGCGCGGCTACAAAGCGCTGTACGAAGCTGGTTACCGTGTTGTAACGGTGCCGACCTCCACCAAAGACCGTCGGAGGATTACCATCGAATAGGATAATTCTGCCGTTTCAAACTCAAGGAGATGACCGTCATGGCATTGTTCGGGAAGAAGCAAGAAGTGGAAGAAGAGGCTGCCGGCCCGCTTTCGAAGCGCCAGACCTCCGAACTGGCGAAAACACACCCCAGTCTCACCATCGGCGCCCTTGAGGAGAAGCTGCTGAAGACCTTCCCTGCCGCCTGGGCGGAGGATTGGGACCGCACTGGCCTGTTGGTAGGGGAGCGAGGCCTGCCGGTTGAGAAAGTGGCCATTGCGCTCGATCCCACCGTTGGGGCCATTCGCGAGTCTGCGGCCATGGGAGCCAACGTGCTACTCACCCATCATCCGGCGTATCTGACGGCTCCGGACGCGTTTGCGCCGGAAGCGTCGGTGGCCCAGTGTCCCGGCGCAGGGGTTTGGGAGGCCATCCGTAGCCGTGTGGCGCTCATGGACTTCCATACCGCCCTCGACGTGAGTCCGCAGGCCTCGCGCATGCTGCCCAACATGCTCAACCTTGCCTTCACCGGCAAGTTCGCCGAGCCGTCTCCGGAAGGGAAGAAGCTGGGCTATGGCCAAATCTGCGAGGTGCACCCGGAGGACAAAGACATGGACTTGGCCCACTTTGCCGCGCGGGTGACCGCTGTGTTCAAGCGGCAGCCGCGGGTGTGGGGCGCGCCGGACGCAAAGGTGACCCGCGTGGTCACTGCCACAGGCTCGCTCGGGCCGGTGGGGCGCAAGGCGCTCGAGCTGGGCTGCGACTGCGTGGTGTGCGGCGAGATTCGCTACCACGAGGCGCTTGATCTTTCGCAGGCGGGCATGTCCATCATCGAGCTGGGCCACGACACCTCCGAGCTGCCGCTGACGGCCATCCTCGCCGAGGCGTGCCTGAAGGCGGGAGTGCCCGACGACCGCATTGTGGTGCTCAATCAATCAGATAACTGGTGGCTCCCCGAAACCATCAGGCTGTAGCTGCCCCGCATTAGTGGAGTAAAGCGCTATAATTGGGAAGACCCCGAAAGAGCTGGGGCCTTCTTGGAAGGATCTCTTTCGCTCGGTCCAACACCCAAGGGAAAGGGATCTCAATGCAGGTTGAGCGCGATGAAATGGCGGCCTTACTCAGTCTTCAGACCATCGATCTGGATATTATGCAGAAGACCAAAGAGTTCGAAGGGCTTCCGCAGCGAGAGCAGATCATGAAGCTGCGCTCGAAGAAAGAGGCCCTTACCGGGCAGATTTCGAAGGTGTCCAAGTACAAGAAAGACGCCAAGCAACGGCTTTCCCGCGTGAACGACGAGGATGCGTCTCTCATCAAGCGGCAAGCGGGCATTCAGGCGGCTATTGAGGCGGCTCACGGTGACTTCCGTAACGTGGAGGCGCGCAGCAAAGAGCTGGCCGGCATCACCCGCCGCCGCGAGACGGTGGCGCAGCAACAAGAGAAGATTCGCGGCGAGATCTCCAAGCTGGAAGAGCTGGAGGCGCAGATTCAGCTGGCCCAAGAAGAGGTGGAAGTTGAGGAGGCGCGCCTGGTGGCGGAATTCCGCGAGCAGGGCGGTTCCCTCAAAAACGCCATCGCGCGGCTGCAATCCCAGCGCCAGCCTATTGCCGATTTGGTGAATCCGGACATCCTGTCTTTGTACGAGAAGACCTCCGCCCGTTGCGGGGGAGTGGCCATCGGCCAGCTGGATGGGAACCGCTGCGGCGTGTGTCGCTCCCGCATCGAGGGCGGTCGCCTTATCGAGTTGAAGTCGCAGGCGCCCCTGGGCACCTGCCCCCACTGCAAACGCCTCCTGGTGATTCAGTAAATCTCACTCAAACCACAAAAAGCCCCCTCTTTGAGGGGGCTTCGTGCATCTAAAGGAGCGAATCGCTTAGGCGCGCTCGACCTTGCCGCTCTTCAGGCAGGTGGTGCAGATGTTCGCCTTGCGCACATGGCCCTTGGAATCCTTGATGGTCATCTTCTGGATGTTGGGGCGGAACACGCGGTTGGAAACGCGGTGCGAGTGGCTGATGCTGCGGCCGGCCACCGGATGCTTGCCGCAAATTTCACATACCTTAGACATGTCGATCAACTCCATTTTCTATCGGTTTTACCCGTTGAGGACAAAAAGCGCTAAATACTATACCACAACCCGGAAAGGCTCCACAAGAGAAACTTATGGAAAATGCTACCATTGGATGGCGCTTCCCTGGGGTGAGCGGTCAAGATGCGCTATACTGCAAAAGCTGGCCTGAGGGCCGGCTTTCCGGCGAGCGCCCCGGTGCTGCCGTGAAGCTTGTACATGATAAGCGAAAGGAGTCATCGTGAGCACAACGATTCCCGGTAATCTGCATGTGTCCAACGATGTGTTGCTCGATATTGTGGGCAATGCCGCTATGGAGTGCTATGGCGTGGTGGGTATGACCGCCCCGAACGCCGTCGACGGCATCGCCAAGATTCTCCCGGCGTCCCGCCTGCGTCGCGGCGTCACCATCAAGAGCCTCGAGGACGGCCTTCGCGTAGACCTGTACGTGATCATCGAGTACGGCACCAACATCCAGACGGTCTCCCGCAACCTCATCGACCAGGTCACTTTTGCCCTGCAAGATCAGGCCGGGGTTCCCGTTTCCGCTGTTGAAGTGCACGTGCAGGACGTCAAGATCCGTCGCTAGGTTCATCTGGCCGCGGTGTGGAGCCCGGGCCCGATGGAATACCCTAAGGAGAAATTCTTCCCATGTCTAAAGAGTACACCACCAACGACGTGCTGAACGCCATTGCCTCCGCTAGCAAGCAGCTGAGCTCGCGCAAGGAGGAAGTGAACCGGCTGAACGTGTTCCCCGTGCCCGACGGGGACACCGGCACGAACATGTCGCTCACCATCGAGAGCGTGGTCAACAATCTGGCGAAGCTCACCATCGGCGCGAAGGGCGACGAGGTGCGCAAGGCCATTACCTCTGGCGCGCTCATGGGCGCGCGCGGCAACTCCGGCGTCATCACCTCGCAGATTCTGCGCGGCCTGTGCGAGGGCAGCGTGGATGCCCCGGCGCTCGATACCGACGTGATTGCCAAATGCTTCGCTCGTGCCGAGGAAGTGGCCTTCCAGGCGGTGCGCAAGCCGGTGGAGGGCACCATCCTCACCGTGCTGCGCGACAGCGCGGCGGCGGCGAAAATCGCAGCGCGCGAGAAGCTGTCGGTGGACGAGGCCATGGAGGCCATCGTGAACGAGGCCTACGCCTCGGTGCAGCGCACGCCGGATCTGCTGCCGGTGCTGAAGGAAAACGGCGTGGTGGATGCCGGCGGTTTCGGCCTGGCCATCTTCTTCGACGGGTTCGCCAGCGCTCTCATGGGCAAGGACGGCACCCTGGGCGATGTGCTGGCGCTTTCTCGCGAGACCGCTCCCAAGGTCGAGATCGAGCAGATCAACGACTGGGAGGGCTCGAAGTACCGTTACTGCAACGAGTTCCTGGTGGACTCGGACGTGCTGGATCGCGAAGAGGCGCTGCAGTTCCTCTCCACCATGGGCGACTGCGAGTTGTGCGTGGGCGACGTGCCGAAGTTCAAGGTGCACGTGCATTCCAACACGCCGGACAAGGTATTGGCCTACTTCCTAGAGCGCGGCCAGATTTCCGAGGTGTTCATCCACAACATGCAGCTGCAGAGCGAGGAGCGCACCGCGAAGCTGGAGGAAGAGCAGGCAGCCCAGGAGAAGCCGCTCGGGTTCGTGGCGGTGGCCGCGGGCGAGGGCAACGGCGAGATCCTGAAGAGCCTGGGTGTCGACGTGGTGGTGTCCGGCGGGCAGACCATGAATCCTTCGACGAAGGATTTGCTGGACGCGGCCGAGAAGGTGAACGCCGCCTCCATCATCTTCCTGCCGAACAATTCCAACATCATCATGGCGGCCCAATCTGCTTGCGAGCTGGCGGAAAAGCCCTGCGCGGTGGTGCCCACCAAGAGCGTGCCCCAGGCGTTTGCGGCCCTGTTCGCTGTGGATCAGGACGCGTCGCTTGAGACCAACGTCGAGGAAATGACTGAGGCCTTCGGCGAAGTGAAGACCGGCGAGGTGACCACGGCCATCAAGGATTCGAAGGACGCTCACGGCAACCCCATCAAGGATGGCGACGTCATCGGCATTGCCGACGGCTCCATCGAAGCGGTGGGCCACGACGTGTCCGATGTGGTGCTGGCGCTGCTGGAGGCTATGGAAGCGGACGACGCCGACACCTGCACGCTGCTGGCCGGCGAGGACTTCTCCGATAAACAGCTGGAGGAGCTGACTGCCCGCATCGAGGACAAGTTCGAGGACTTGGAGATCGACGCCCACCGCGGCGGGCAGCCCCTGTACCCGGTCGTGTTCTCCGTCGAATAGGCCATGCTCGACCGCATTTCCGCAACGCTCGCACTGGAGGAGCCGGTGGGCAATGTGACCCAGGTGAGTCCGGCGCGCGCGAAGGCGCTTGCGGCGATGAACATTCATACGGTGCGGGATTTGCTGGAGCATTACCCGCGCCGCTACATAGACCTCTCTTCGGTAGTGACCGTCGAGGGGTCTACTATTGGGCAGAGCTGCACCATTTGCGGCACTATCCACGAGATCAAACTGAAGAAGCCCCGCTACAATCTGCAGCTGGTGGAGATATCGCTGGTGGATTCCACGGGGCTTCTGATGGTGACCTGCTTCAAGCAACCGTGGCTGATGAAGACCTACAAGGCCGGCGATCGCATCGCGGTGGCGGGCAAGGTGGAGTTCAATTACGGCTTCAAGCGCATGACGAACCCCTTTATCGAGGCGGTGGGCGAGGGGCAGGTGCGCGGCAAGATCATTCCCGTGCATCCGGCTTCTGGGAAGGTTTCGGCCGCTTATATGCGCCTGTTCATGGAAGCGGCGCTGGAGCTGACGCGCGGCTGCGAGGATCCGCTGCCGGTTGACCTGCGGGTGCGCTACCGCATGCCCTCGCGCGGTGCGGCGTTGGCGGCGGTGCACGAGCCGGTGACCATGGAGGAAACCGCGGCGGCCCGGCGGCGGCTGGCTTTCGAAGAAGTGTTTCTGCTGGAGCTGTTCCTCATGCAGCGGCGGCGCCAGGAAGTGGCGGACTTGCAGGCCGTGCGCCATACGATCGACGGCCCGGCGGTGGCAGCGCTGCGGGCGGCGCTTCCGTTCGTGCTGACCGCCGAGCAGGAAGTGGCGCTTTCCGAGGTGTTCGGCGAAATGGCGGCGCCGCGGGTGGCGAACCATCTGCTGCTGGGAGACGTGGGCACCGGCAAGACGGTGCTCGCGGCGTTTGCCCTGGCCGCGGCGGCGGATTCTGGCGGCAGCGCGCTGTTCATGGCGCCTACCGAAGTGCTTGCGACGCAGCATTTCGCCTCGGTGGGACCGTTGCTGGAGGCGGCGGGCGTTGCCTGCGGACTGCTGACCGCGCGCACCGATGCGGCGGAACGGGAGCGGCTGCTGGCGGGTTTTGCGGACGGCAGCATCCCGGTGCTCATAGGCACGCACGCCCTGCTGGAACCGGATGTGACGGCCCCCAACGTGACCCTGGCGGTCATCGACGAGCAGCAGCGCTTCGGCGTGAACCAGCGGCGGCAGTTGCTGGAGAAGGGGAGTGCACCGGATGCGCTGTACCTCACGGCAACCCCTATTCCGCGAACGCTGGCGCTTACGCTTTTCGGCGACATGACCTTGTCTTACCTGCACGAGCGGCCGCGCGGATTGGCGCCGCGCACTACAACGGTGCTTTCGCGGGACGAGCGCGGCCGGGCCTACGACGCGGCAGTCGAGAGGGTGCGCGCAGGAGAGCAGGTGTTCATCGTCTGCCCGCTCATTGGCTGCTCGGCCGACGAGCGCAAGGCGCGCGCCGGGGCGGACGAGGAAGAGTCGACGCATCCGGAAGTGGCCATCGAGGCGGAAGAGGACTATCGCGCCGACAACTTGGCAGCGGCTGAGACCGAGGCGGAGTTTTTGCAGACCCACATCTTCCCGGACTTTAAGGTGGAGCTGCTTCACGGCAAGTTGAAGGGTCCAGAAAAGGCGGAGGTCATGGAGCGCTTCCGTTCCGGCGAGTCCCAGGTGCTCGTGTCCACTACCATCATCGAGGTAGGCGTTGACGTGCCGAAGGCCACGGTGATGATTGTGGAGGATGCCGACCGTTTCGGCCTGTCGCAGCTGCATCAGTTGCGGGGGCGCGTGGGGCGCGGCGGATTGGCGTCGCAGGTTTTTTTGGTGTCGGCGTCGAAGAAGACGGAGGCTCTCAGCCGATTGCGCGCGATGGAGGCTACCGACGACGGTTTCCAACTGGCGGATTTCGACCTGTCACTGCGTCGCGAGGGTGACATTCTGGGAAACCGGCAGTCGGGGGCGTCGGCGCTGAAGCTGGTGAACGTGACCCGCGACCGCGGCATGATCGAGGCGGCCCACAAGGACGCCCGCGGGCTGCTGGAGGCGGATCCGGACTTGAGCGCGCCGGAGCACAAGTTCCTGGCGCGGGAGGTGGCGCTGTTCGCGCGCCGCGAGAAGCAGGCGGAAGGGGAGAAGGATGCGCATCATAGCCGGCGCTCATAGGGGACGGCCGCTGAAGGCGCCGAAGGGTACGGGCACCCGCCCCACCACCGATCGGGTGCGGGAGTCGCTCATGAGCATGGTGAGCTCCGCCTGCGGCGGCTTCGAGGAGGCCGTGGTGCTGGACGCTTTCGCCGGCAGCGGGGCGCTGGGCCTGGAGGCGCTCTCCCGCGGGGCTGAGCGCGCGGTTTTCTGCGAGATGGACCGCAACGCGCTGGGGCCCTTGGCGGACAATATCGCAGCGCTCGGCTACGACGGCCGCGTGGCGGCGCTGGCAAAGGGCGACGTGCTGAAACGTCCGCCGGTGGCGCGCGGTCCTTTCAACCTGGTATTCCTCGACCCGCCCTACGCGCTTGCGCCCGAGGACGTGCTCGCGTTCCTGGAAACCCTGCGAGAGGCCGGTGCCCTGACGTCCGACGTCCTGGTCAGCTACGAACACAGCACCAAAACCGATGCTACCCTCGACGCCCTGCTAGAGTCTTCCCCCTGGCAATCCACCACCCGCCGCCAC
Source organism: Eggerthellaceae bacterium (assembly GCA_022791455.1). Classification (GTDB taxonomy): domain Bacteria; phylum Actinomycetota; class Coriobacteriia; order Coriobacteriales; family Eggerthellaceae; genus Parvibacter. Next base: position 40,128 of record JAAVZC010000003.1, on the reverse strand, counting down.
TGGAAAGACACCTCCATAGACTTCCTAGAGCTGTAGCTGATCCAAACTCCATCCTCTAAACTCTAATACAAAATGCCTCTAAAACCTAATTGAAAATGGCTCTAAAACCTAATAAAATATTCCTCTAAAGTCTAATTGACGTAAGGAATATTATGGCAGATGCTACTCTTCGCCCAGATGGTTACACCCCCAGGCTCTTTGACGCGGTGCTGTCCCATGCTTTGAGCAACGCGGCCGCTGTTGAGGTGGCGGGGACAATGTGGTGCGGTAAAACATGGACGTCGCTCAACCAAGGAAAGAGTGTGAGCCGCATTGGGTCGAATGCCGTTCGAAAGGCCGTAGAGGAGGATCCGACTATCGCCCTGATAGGGGATCAACCGCATGTGATTGACGAATGGCAAGACGTTCCGGCGATTTGGGACGAAGTGCGCAATGCGGTAGACGAGAATGCTAACCAGCCGGGACAGTACATCCTGACGGGCTCTTCGACCCCTCGGAAGAGGGAGGTCTCTCATAGCGGCGCCGGTCGCATCGTCAAGAAGCTCATGCGAACCATGTCGTTGCAAGAAACGGGCGAGTCTACAGCGAGCGTTTCCCTTCGAGGCCTGTTCGAAGGCGATTTCAGCCCGCAATTAGTTCAGCAACGGCTTGCCCCTTATGCTGAGATGATATGTCGGGGCGGATGGCCGGCGTTGCTTGGCCGCGACTCCTTAACTGCTGCGGAATATCTGGACGGCTACTTCGATGCATTGTTTGAGGTAAACATGGAGAAGCGCGGTCTAAACGGAGAGACGGCTCGCAGGGTGGCGCTTTCGCTGGCAAGAAACTTGGGATCCAGCGCAACGCTGAAGACGCTTGCGGCCGATGTGTTTTCTGATTCACTGAGTGAAGACACGCAGCTGAATTATGTTGCCGAATACATCGCTGCCCTTGAGGCGTTCTATGTAATAGAAGAGGTGGAGGGCTGGGACGCCCCCATTCGGTCGAAGACGCGCTTGAGAACCAAGCCGAAGCGCTATTTTGCCGATCCGTCGATGGCCTGCGCCCTTTTGGGAATAACTCCACAAAGGCTCCTGGAGGACGGGCAGCTGTTTGGGCTGATGTTCGAATCGCTATGCATGCACGATCTCGCCGTGTACGCCTCCGTCTTGCCCCATGCGCCGCGCAATCCCCTTCGCTATTACCGCGATTCAGACGGGCTCGAGGTCGATGCGATTATCGAGTTGAGGGATGGCCGTTGGGGAGCATTCGAAATAAAGCTAGGGGAAAGCAAGGTCGATGCAGCGGTCGCCTCGCTTTCCCGCCTAAGAAGCAAAGTGGCAGCAAATCCCAACGCCCGCAACGCAGCCCCATCCTTCATGGCGGTTCTGGTGGGAGCCGGAGAGTACGCCCGCCACATCAAAGACGAGGACGTCTATGTGATCCCCCTGACTGCGCTGGGTGCATAGAGGGAATGCTGGACAAAAATTTGAAACGTTCGGTAATGTCCGAGGGATTGGGGAAGATTATGAAATCAAGCGAGAAACAGGCGGGAGCTTCGAGGGGCGCGCATGCGGATGAGTCTAACCGCGAGTATTTCGTCCAGAAACTTAGAGAAGCCGAGAATGAGGCAGCAATCTCGCCAACGCCCATAACGCAAGCCGAACTCGATGAGTCAATGAACCACCTGTTCGCGGCATGGGGAGAGTGGCCGCATATTTAGAATTACCGTCGATTGAAACATAATTAAAATCGACGGTAATTCTAAAGTCGGTTTGATGAGCGATAGCGGCATGCGCTTTTGGATGGAATTTAATTAGGCAGAGCATCGCGCTTTGCCACTTATTTTGTTGCGCAACAAAAAACTCAAAACATGCCTTAGATTCTCCCCAGCTCGTGCGAGGGGAAGGATTTGCGCAAACATGGCAATAATCGATGTCATTAAGTGTGAGGGCGATAATAAAACCTTTGTCTGGAAGCATCCTGCAGAGGACTTCAATACGGGTTCTCAACTGATTGTCCATGAATCGCAAGAGGCGGTTTTCTTTCTCAATGGGCAGGCTCTCGACCTATTTGGACCGGGTCGTTATACGCTGGAGACCCAAAACCTTCCTCTGGTAAATAAGATTATTAGTCTTCCAAGCGGTGGGGATAATCCTTTTCATGCAGAGGTATATTTCGTCAATCGTGTTGAACAAATGGGAATAGGCTGGGGGACGAACTCAAAGATCCAATACATGGATCCAGAGTTCGGCTTCCCCCTTTCGATTGGCGCGTCTGGAGAGATGGCCCTTGCGGTAAGGGAAGCAAAGAAGCTCCTCGTGAAGCTAGTGGGTACGGAAGCAATTCTTTCCCAGGAAAAACTAATTGGCTTTTTCAAATCGTTTCTACAGGCGCGTGTGAAGGCCGCAATTGTTCAATCGATCCAATCACATAAGCTGAGTATTTTTGAATTAGATGCATGCTTGCCGGAGTTCTCGATTGAGATCAAAAGCAGGCTTGGGGCCGATTTTGCCGAATATGGTATTGAGCTGACGCAGTTTATCGTCTCGACGGTTGTTCGACCTGAAGGAGACCCTATTTATGAGAAGTTTCGCGATTTATATTTCAGGCAGTATGCGGATATCAAAGCTGCTCAAATTGAACAGCAGGTGGGGGTCATAGAACAAGAGACGCAAGCGAAGCAAACGGTTATCGAAGCCCAGGCGATCGCGAACAAGCGAACGATCGAAGGGTATACGTATCAGCAGGAGAGGGGGTTCGATGTTGCTGAGAAGGTTGCTTCAAACGAGGCAGTTGGCGAGTTCTCTAGTATGGGGATTGGAATGGGGATGATAGCTGGCGTAGGCGCGCCGGTTGGCAATATGGTGGGCGGGGCGATTGCAAACGCGCTGCCGTTCGATGGGGCAACTGGCGTGTCGTGTGTCGCGCCCGTTCCGTCTCCTGTTGGAGGGTCTTTGGCAAAGTTTTGCTCCAACTGCGGTCAGCCTTTCTCTGCTGACGACAGGTTCTGTCGGCAATGTGGATTCAAGAGAGGGTAAGCACATGGGCAATCTATCGAGTAAAACGATGGTCGGAGCATCTCTGTGTATCGCTTATGTCATTTATTGCGTAATTCTACTTATGTTTGCGCCGCATGCGGAGGCGCTAGTTGCGATTCTTTTATTTGGAGCGCTTCAGATATGTCTGTCGATGCTAATTCTGCAAGACGGGTCAGGGAAGTTCGGCTCTTTTCGGTTATACCCTTTGCTGCTATTGCCGATGGGGTGTTGCTGCCTGCAATTGCTCTTAGGTGTTTATTTTGCCTTTGCTCTTCCTGACGGTCTTGATGCTGTTGCTGCAGTTGGGATTGCCCTCTTGGCGGCAAGTGTCATATGTCTGCTGGTAACGAGGAGCGGTCTTTCGTATGCGAGCAAAATCGAGGATGAGGTTGCGGATGATTCGGAATTTATGCGGACTCTGTTGCTCCGGCTTGGATGCTTGAAAGCGAGCCCTTCTCTAGGTGCTGACGAAAAGGCGCCTCTGGATCAACTTATAGAGAAGGCCCGATATAGCGACGTTCGGAGCAATCCTTCCGTCTCCGAGATTGAGGAGGAGATTTCTGGAGTCATGGATGATCTCGAATCCGGGGAAGGTGATATGGAAAAACTAACGGGAATCTTGTTGGCTGGATTGGAGCGTCGAGATCTGATCCTGAAAGAATCGAAGTGACATCATGAATAAATTCTTTACTCACGCATTAGGGAATGGCCTGATTCCGGATGAGGCCGAGGTTCTGGATTGGATCTTTTCTGATGATAAGTTTTCAGGGCCGTGGTGGGATAAGAGCGCAAAAGCGCAGTTTGCGGACGAAATAAAGAAGCTGTTTGCCAAGGGTGAATTCAGGAGGCGAAGAAAGGGACACAGTTATTCCGAATTTGAAGAACGGTTCAAGCTGCATCGCATGCCTTGTGCTCTTTTTGCTTCTTCGGACTCCATGGGTAAGGATTTTGTAAGGCACATTAGAAACGCAATAGCGCATGGACAGGTTGATATTGAGGCGAGTGACGGATATGCCATATTTAGAGACAAAGGAGGGAAGGGTCAGGCTTCCTTTATCGCAATCCCCTTGGATTATCTAATCAAGATTTACGGGTTTTACAAAGAAATTGAGAAGGATGGAAAGATCGGAAGGTTGGAGAAGGAGTAACGATGAAGCAAATTGTTTGCGAAATGTGCGGAGGTACCGATCTCGTTAAAGACGGCGGAGTCTTTGTTTGCCAGCAATGTGGCTGTAAGTACTCGGTCGAAGAGGCGAGAAAGATGATGGTTGAGGGGGTTGTTCAGGTTGAGGGAACTGTTTCTGTCTCAAGCATCGGATCCGTGGACACCCTGCTTGAACTTGCCGAAAGTTCCCTTCTTGCTTCAGACGGCAGGAAAGCGATAGAGTTTGCCGACAAATGCCTTGAAATCAATCCCAAGGAGGTTCGCGCCTGGTTAATTAAGATGAGGGCAACGGGGCTGCTTGGAACAATAGGAGATCCCGAGTGCGAAGACATGGTCGCTTTTGGCTTGAAAGCAATGGAATCAGCACCCGATGATGACAATGTGGCAGAGACGGTTTACACGTTCTGCATTACTCGTTTCGACTCTCTACTTAAGGTTGCAGAAAGAGAGTTGCTCGATTTTGCAGAGATCAGAAGCTACTACCTTGACCAAAAATTGTTCGGGACTGGCTTCGGCGCTAGCGATCAGGCGGCGAACGTGGATGGGTCGTTCTGTCAGCTTATTGCGGGTTTGATAAGCACCGTACAGACGGGATTTGCCTCTCTTGTATTAGATGACAAGGCAAATGCCGTGAATGACATGGCAAAGATTTCGGGTTTCGTCGGAAAGATGAAGTCTTACGTTGATCAGTTTGAGAAGACTCGCCAGGCTTATGCCAAGAGACTGGAATCATATAAAGCATCGATGACCCCGGGACTTGAGAAGGCTTTCCGGAACCTCAAGGAAGACCTTGACGAGACGCTTGACCAAGTTAAGAAGATGCGCTCCGAGAATTATTTCAGCCTGCATCCAGAAGAACGGAAGGCGCACGCTGATTTGCAGAACGAGATCGCGGAAAAAGAAAAGCAATTGTCGAACCTCGACGAGGAGCAACGATGGCTCGGGGTTTTTGATCGCAAGGAGAAGCGATCAATCGAGAACAAGAAGGATGAAATAAATGCGAAGCTTAAGAATTTGAAATTGCAGCTAAAGGCCCTTGAAGAAAAGGCCGTCGCCTGATTTGCGATATTGCATGAAAGCCATTTCGCAGCATACTATGCTTGGGAGCAAGGACGCTTTTGGGTAAGTGGCGAACGGTTGGCTACAGATTGATATACGAGCCAGAGCTTTAAGGAAGCTTTTGGCTCGTACGCTTTTACGTTATCGCTTTTCAGATTGATGAAGTTGAAACTTTTGACGGCATGATTGTTCAGAGGGCCAATGATTGTATTTGCTCTGATTTTACAAATGTTTTGACAAGCGTTGCGAGACTGTTTCAAGCGGTTGATGGGGATACAGGCTTTCGGAAGTGAGATTCACGGATTTTAGTAAGTGGGGCTCCCCAATTATAGGATGACCCCCGGTAAAGTGAGGCCAGTATCCGCTTTTTTTTCAATGTTGTTGCGCAACATTTTGGGTGGGATCTGGTGCCGCATGAAGAGGTTCGCGGGGTTGCGGGTTTTTGGGGGAGTTTCTCCTGCTACAATGGCAAATACCACACTGCGGCCCTTTGGGCGGCGCTCCACAATTTCATAGGTTCAGGTGATTGCGCCTGGCACTGCGTAACTATTGGCAAGGAGGGTATCTGCCTTCTCGACGGTAGTTCGCAGTGTGCGTGCGCCCGACGCAGTGTGGTAACTGTGGCGGATACCTTCCTTATCATGCGCGCACCCGTCTGCCACAGCCCGCGCGCTGTGGGAAGGATGGGCCAATGCGGTTTGGGCCCGCGAAGATTAGCTGTATATCGTGCGCCGGGGGGGGGGTGCCTCCTTTGCGCTGCCTTTAGCTGGCGAGGATTGTCCCAGATTGTCCGCCCAGCTTGTTGCGCAACATTTCTCAATTGCTCCATGTCACAATTTGGAGAACGCTGACGCTGGGTGTGCGTGACGGCATGGGACGAGTCTCGGTTTGCCGGGGATCGCAACGAAGCGATCAGGGGCGTTTGATATACTTTGTGAAAGTTGAACTGGGATTTTGCCTGGTTCAGTTGGGGTTTCGGGAGAGGAAGTTGTCGGTGAAGGGCAACAAGTTCGAAGATCGGCGCGCGGGAGGGCTGCTGGGTCGCGGCACGGTGCCGCCGGCGCTGGCCTCGCTTTTGGCGTTCTCGCTCGTGTTCGTGTCGATGGGGGCCGTAGCCTACGGTGCCGCGCTTCCCGGCCTGGCAGCGGAAAGCCCCTTCTTAAGGCAATTCCTGCCGGAAGAAGTGGTGGCGAATACTGAAACGCCGCTGGGAGAGACGGGGGAGCCGGAAGACGGGGCTGGAGATTCGGAAGAGCTTAGTGATGCGGCTGCGGGGAATACTGAATCGAGAGATTCGGCTGTCGCGTCTGAACCCAAGGGTTCTGCTGAGGGCAGCGAGCCGGGAGCGGCTGATCCTTCTCAACCCGCAGGCGGGGATGGTCTTGTTACACCTGATGGCATCCATGTTTCTGCTGGCTCTCTTGCGGATCCCGACGATACTCCGAAAGAAACCTCTGATGAGAAATTGGCATCCGGCTCAGATCAGAGTAACACCGTCTCTGGCGGCGGATCGTCCTCTGGTGGCGGCTCGACAAGCGCTTCGGGGCAAGGTGGATCTCCATCTTCGGGAAGCGGCAGCTCGAATTCGCAGCCTCCGGCATCTTCGGGGTCGCCCGATCCGGTTCCCGAAGCGCCAAAGAAGTATTTCCCTGAAACCGGGAATTCCGAAGACGGCCTTAGCCCCGAGATGGAGGCTGACATTCTGGAAGTCGTTTACGATAAATACGACGAGATGCTGAAGTGGGAGAAGCTCGTCTACGGCTACTGGAATGATTTCCAGAAATACGCGATGAGCGGGTCGCTGGAGCAGCGCAAGACGTTCCGTAGTCAGACTCATGATGCCGTTTATCCCCTTGATGTTGCATGGAGCGACGTCATTACGCAGGCCAGTTATGCTTGTGGTTTGAATGGGAGCGGCTATTATGGATGCTCCATTTATTCCGAAAATGTTGGAAGCATCAAAAAAGGTATCAATTATCTGGCAATTTTCACCCGGGAGCTTAATGAGGCCTGGTGCGAGAATTGCAAGCTAGAGGATCCTTCCACCGACGTCGATAAGTGGATGTCGGAGCTGCCCATGGGAAGCTCTGGACTTCCGCTTTCTCTTGAAATATACGAAGAATGCAAAAGGAAAGCGCTCCCGTGACGGTAGAGATGGTTGCACCCGTTGAGCTAGAGCGCTCGAATCGTATGTCCAAGAACCTCCATTTTATTCGCATTGATGCGTTTGAGCCTGCTTGCGTGGTGCCGGGGGCGGGGCGGGATGCTTATTGCCGTCGGTTTACCACGTTGTTTCTAGATGAGTCTTCGGCTCGCAGCGGTGGTGTTGGCGAAGTGGTGCGGGCGGTTAATGCCTTTGGTGAGCAGTTCGCGCTGAAGCGGCTTTCGGCGGACGCCGCGGCCGACAACGACGATCTTGCTGCCATGATGCGTGCCGCTTTTGACGCCGAATACGACACCCATCGCAAACTCTCGGAGTTGCGCGGGTTCCCGCGTTTGTATGGGCGGGGCACCCTTGACGGTTCGCCGGTGCTGGTGATGGAGTGGATCGACGGCATCACCCTCGAGCAGGCGGCGAAGGAGCTGGCAGTTGATGACGCCGGTCGCGTCTCGCCCCTCGTCGCTGCCCGCATTGGACGCGACCTGTATGATCTGCTCTCGCGCATGGCCCTTCTGCATCAGGGCCTGGCCCATCGCGATGTGTCCCTGCGCAATGTGATGGTGGACACCTCCCATCAGTCGCTGCAGGATCAGGTGGAAGAGGGCTCCTTTGAGCTGAGGCTGATCGACTTCGGTTCCGCTACCATTGTGACGGGCGACGACCCTACGTTCACCAGCCGCTACGGCGGCCAGCGGGGCGCTACGGCGGATTTCGCCCCGCCGGAAATGTTGACGGAAGACGTTGCGGAAATGGAGCGCTTGCGCCATTCGCCCGCAGTGGACGTGTACTCAGCTGGAAGTGTTCTTTATACGCTACTCGAAGGACATCCGCCTTACGATTTGAGCTATGTGGCCCGCGCCGAATTGGGCAATCGCTCTGCCTTTCGCATTAAGACTGAGCTGGCGTATCCGGCCGCGTCAGGCGCCCATGGGGCCGCCGACGATATCGCGGCTGTGCTCGAACGCGAGCCGGAAGTGGCGGTGGCAGTTGCCCGCGCAGCGACGGCTTTGGAGAACCCTCCTTCCGCGAGTGCGCTCCGACTGGCGCTCTCGCAGGTGGACGAGCAATTGACACCGTATCTTGCAGCAGCATTGGCGGTGCATCAGGCGAAGCGCCCAACGGCCGCCGATATGCGTGATGCGCTTGCAGCATTTGCGGAAGGTTATAGCGAAAACGTGGCCCGCGCCTTGAAGGGGGAGCCGCAGCAATCCTTCCCGCTCGCCGGGGAAGTAGCCGCTTTGGCTGCGGCGCGGCGCCGCAAGAGGGGACGTCGGCTGTTCGCCGGCTTGTCGGCTCTTGTCTGTATCGCGGTTGCGGCGGTGACGGGCCTTCTTGCCAACGGTTTGGAGTACGCGCTCCCTGCGTCTTCCCCCGTTGTCGAGGGCCCCCTGCCCGGTGTTGCCGTCGCGCTTGCGCTTCTGGTTCCTGCCGGGCTCGGGCTGGCGGCCCGCCACGGAGAGGGCTCAACCTCGTTCGGCCTGGCCTGCGGGCTCCTCGGCGATCTGCTGGGTGGCGCCCTTGTCGCTATTGCCGTCGCCATTTCCCGATGGCCGTCCGTGGGTGTGGAGATGGCGCTTTATGCAGCAGTCCTCTTGGCAGCGCTGGCCGTTCTACCCGCCTTTGTCGCCAGTTTCGTTTTCGCCGACCCATCGCGGAAATCCGCAGGATTCGCGGCAGTCAAGCGTCCCGTGCTGCCTTGGGGCGCTGACCCCGTTCCGTACCTGGAAGGCGGGTCCTCTTCGGCCGCCCTTCCATCAGCGGCGAGAGCTCTTAAAGTTGCCGAAGAGCCTGTATACGAGCTGGACTCCGCAGAAGAAGCCACAGCTTTGGAAGTTGAGGCTGATGAAAGTGGCGCCGGCGAAGAGCCCCTAGAAGAAGCTGTTGTTGTCGTAGAAGAGGAGGCGCTCCCATGACGCCCGCAGAAATCACCCCGCTCTCGGTTCTTTTCGAGATCATGAAGCGCTACGGCGCCCTCAGCAACAAAGAGGTGGCCGGCATCCTGCTGTCGGGTCGGCCGCTTTCCGACGGTCGCAGCCCCTTAAGCCGCCTGAACGACCGCACCTGGATCTCCCGCACTATCGTGCACGCGCCGGCGGGCATGCTTTCCGAGCAGTATTTCTGCGACTTCCCTGTGGCAGCGCTGCGGCTTGCGTCCCGCATGAAGTCCCGCAAGAAGCAGATGCTCTCCGGCGAGCAGATTCTGGACGTGGTCTGTGGTGAGCCGGGCCGGCAGATGGACCACGCGCTCGAAGCTCACGGCCAAGACCCCACGCTGTACCGCAACATGCTCGATCGCATTCAGGTGGATGTCTCTCTTTCCACCGATGAGCGAGCGGAAGTGGCGCTCGTTCTTATGGTTACCGCCGCATGCATCGGCAATGTGCGCCGCGCGGTGGAAGAAGCGCAGGGGTTCACGGCGAAGATGCACGGCGCCCCCATGGCCACACCCGTGCCGAAGCTGGTGGTGCGCGACGACGAACCGTCAGTGGCGGAACAGCGCCAGCCTTGGTTGGGGTTGGTGCGGGTGATCGACGGCCTGGTGGCCGGGGCGCCTCAATGGGTGGAGCCCACGGTGGAAGGCACTGTTGTGGGCACGCTCGCCTTGGAAGAGCGCTCGGTCAACCAGGTGGAGCCGGACGTGTCCGGCCGCCACGCCCGCATTTGGTGCGACGGCGAAGGCCAATGGCTCGTGGATGGCCTGGGGTCCAAAGGCGGAACAACCCTGGTCAGCGGCTTATCGGGAGAAGCGGTGGTCGTGGAGCCGCCGAAGGCGGAGCGCGGCGAGTTCGTTTCTGCCCCCGTGCCCTTGTGTCCGGGCGACTCCATCACCTTCGGCGCCAGCTCCACCTTCGTCGTCATCGAGGGTTTTCCCGCATAGATTCCTCCCTGTAACGGGAATTATGCCTACTGGTTACCTTTGTGACCGTCCGCCGAAAAAGTTCATGTTAATATTCGTAACACTTATGGGTGATTTGCAGTTTCGCGGAAGAAACGAAGTACATCCACAGCCCACCGCGAGTTGTAAAGAGAGAGGATAACCATGGACGAAACCGGAGTTCTCGGATTGCTCGAGGAACTGTCCATTCTGCTGGAAGATTCGAAGCAGGTGTTCGGCAAGAGCAACCTTCGTCAAGTGGACGTCGCTGCCGCTTTCGAGATCATGGATGAGATTCGCGAGACGTTCCCCAGCGAGTTCTCTCAGGCCCGCCAGATTGTGCGCGAGCGCCAGAGCCTGATGGACGACGCCGAGGCGGAAGCGAACCGTATGATCGAGGACGCCCGCAGCCAGGCCATGACCATCGCCTCCGAGCAGGAGATCGTGCGCATTGCCCAGCAGCAGGCGGAGACCATCCTGGCCGATGCCCGCGAGCTGGAGCGCCAGACCCGCGCCGGTGCCGAGGACTACGCCGATGAGGTGTTCGGCCACGTGGAGCAGACGCTCGACACGCTGCTCGGCAACGCCCGCCGCTGCCGCGACCGCCTGAACCAGAACTCCGTGAACGTTCGATAGCTCATGGAGAACTTACGCATAACAATCCCCCCCGAGCTGTTCTCGCCAGCGGAATTCCGCCACTACGAGGGCAAGCTGGAGATGCCGGTGTTCAAGGCCGGCCCAGATCTGTATTCCTTCGCCGAGCCGCTGGAGTGGTCGGCGGACATCACCAACACCGGCGATGCCTTCCTGGTCAGCGGCATGGTAGAGGGCGACGCCGTCACCTCCTGCGCCCGCTGCCTGGAGGACGTGGCCATCCACTGCATGGGCGAGATCGAGGGCTACTACCTCATCGATGGCGACGCCGAGTCGTCCGAGGACATGGAGGGCGACGAGTTCGACGTGCTGCCGGAAGACCACACCATCGACTTGTTGCCGCTCATTCAGGCGGCTCTGTTGATGGACATGCCGCTTCTTCCCCTGTGCCAGGACGACTGCAAGGGCCTGTGCCCGAAGTGCGGCGCGAACCTGAACGAGGGCGATTGCGGTTGCGAGGCTGCAGAGGCAAGCGATGAGCCTTCGCCGGACAATCCCTTCGCCGTGCTGAAAGACTTGAAGCTCGACGAGGAATAACCTTTCGCGAACCAGCGGCCCGCCTTCCCGGCGGGCTTTTTTGTGCCTGCCCGGCTCCAGGCCGGGGGAAGGGGCGCCGTGCTCAAACAGTCCTCGCTGCGCTGCGGAACTGCGCGCGGTCCCCCTCCCCCGACCCTCCGCCTTCCGAATTGCATCCAGAGTGTCGTATTGCGTTTCAGCCCTTTAACGAATCGGTGGTGTTCCAGGGACGGTCTTGGCGCGCTTCCTTCTTCGCCGCTCTTCGCAGCTAAAGTGAGATCAAGCATGCAAGGAGGGCGATGCCGCATGGGCGCGATAAATGGAAAGCAAGTGGTAGTGCACGGGCTGTTCGCCTTGTGTATGGGAGCGGTAGCAGCGGCGGCGAGCATCGTGCTGTGCCTGTGCGTTGGCGTGGTCTACGATCTGTATATGGCCCACAACTGGCTCATCTTCCTGCTGCCCTTGATCGGCTGCTTCTCCCTTTGGCTCTACCATCGCGCACGCCTTCCGCTGGACATGTCCACCAAGCGGGCGGTGGAGTGGATTCGCTCCGACTCGCCCATTTCCCCCTTCCTGGCCCCGGGCATTCTGGCCGGCACGTGCTTGTCCATCTTGGGCGGCGCGTCGGTAGGCAAGGAGGCCGGCGCGCTGCAGATGGGTGCCTCGCTGGGCGATTTGGTGGCGCGCCCCTTCCGCTTGAAGCCGGTCCATAACGCCGATGCGGGCAAGCCCATGCACGGCTATGCGGCGGCGACGGGTATGGCCGCTACGTTTTCCGCCCTGTTCTTCGCGCCCATCGGCTCGATGATGTTCGTGCTCGAGCTATCGAACTACAAGCGGTCGGTGGTGAAGCACGCCGGCTCGATTCTCTTGGCCTGTTTCGTGGCCTACTTCATCGCGAAAGCGGTAGGGATCGGCGACATCATTCCCGGCGTGGCCGCTCCGGTGCTTTCGTGGAAGACCGTAGGGGAGTGCCTGATCATCGGCGTGCTGGCCGCCCTGTGCGGCGCGCTGTTCGCCTCGGGAATCGACGGGCTGCAGCGGCTAACCAAGCGTATCTCGAAGAACTATTACCTGTGGGTAGCCGGAGGCGGCGTTCTTATTGCGGCGGTCACGCTCATCTTCGGGTTGCAGGAGTACGGCGGCACCGGCGGCAACATGTTGACGCTGGCACTGGCCGGAGATCAGCCGATCTGGGGATTCTTGCTGAAGGCTATCTTCACTATTCTGGCGCTGGGCCTGTGGTTCAAGGGCGGCGAGATCATGCCCACCTTCACCATCGGCGCCCTGCTCGGTGCTTCCTGCATTGTACTTACCGGCGGCGATGCGGGCTATTCGGCGGCCATCGGCCTGGTGGCGTTCTTCACCGCGCAGAGCCGCTGCCCGCTCGCAGCGTTCTTCATGGGCTGCGAGATATTCGGCTGGGAGTTCGCTCCCTTCTTCGCCATCGCGGTTGCTACCAGCTTCTCCTTCGGCCACGATGTGGGTATGTACGGGCGCGGCGCCTATTCGGCCTTTCGTATTCTGGACCGGGCGCGCCGCCGTCAGGACACCGCCGTCATAGCTCGCGTCGAAGACGCCATCGAGCAGATGCACGACTCTGCGGCGCCATCGAAAAAGAACTAGGCGCTTTGTCTTGTTCCGCAGCCACTTGCTGGAAAAATCGATTTTTCCAGCAAAATAGTACGTCGTTATAATTTGGCAACACAACAATGCTGGAATAATCGATTATTCCAGCAAGGGAAGATGCGCACGAGAAGCGCGTCCAATCGTGACTGGAATGGAAGCACGCAGGGAACTTTCTAGGGAGGAGTTCAGCATGGCGTATTTGCCAGTGGCTCAGCAGACGGCTTGGCAGCAGGGGAGTGACATCGACCTTGCGAAGACTGCGGTTTTGGTGGTGGATATCCTTGGCGGCGAAGGCGGGGTGGTCCCTGGGCTGGGGGAAATGGCGCAGAATGCCCTCTGCATCGTGACCGCCGCGCGCAAAGCGGGGGTGCCGGTGGTGTTCAGCTGCGATGCCCATGTGCCGGGGCTTGACAAAGAACTGGAGCTTTGGGGCGAGCACGGCATCAAGGGCACCGACGCCGCTCAGCCGCTTGCCATGCTCAAGGCCGGCGAAGGTGAGCGGGACTACATCATTCCGAAGCGCCGCTACGACGGCTTCTTCCAGACCGATCTGGACCTGACCTTGCGCGAACTGGGAGTGGACACGCTCATCGTTGTTGGTGCCGACACTAATATATGTGTGCTGCAGACGCTCGCCGGCGCGTACTTTCGCACCTACAAGACCGTGGTGGCCGCCGACGCCTGCGCCACGTTCCTCATCGGAACCCAGGAAGCGGGGCTGGAATACTTCTCCCGCTGCTACGACAGCCGCGTGGTTGACACCGACACGGTCCTGGCTTATCTGGGGGAATAAAACCGTTCGTGGATGTTGGGTGTTTTCGTCTTGCGGACGGGCGAGGGCTTTGTTAAGATACCGGTTCGTGCGTTTACGAAGCAAAACGGGCCGAATGCGGTCCGCAGCATAGAAGGAGAATCGATCATGGCAGTACCTAAGCGCAAAATGGGTCGCGCCCGCACCCATGCCCGTCGCAGCAGCAACGATGTTATCAAGGCGCCCTCTCGCAGCGTCTGCCCCCAGTGCGGCGAAGTGAAGCTGCCTCACCGCGTGTGCCCCAACTGCGGTTTCTACAAGGACCGCGAGGTTATCGAAACCGACTAAAGCCATTGGGCTATGATGAGACAGAGGGACACTCCTAATGTCTCATTTTGTGAGACATTAGGAGTGTCCCTCTGTCTCATCCCGATAACGGTAGAGCCTCCTTGCATCCCGGTTTGCTCCGGTTTGCCAGGGGGCTTTTTGCTATGAACGGAGAAATATGGCCGAATTGACCACCATTGCCGTCGACGTGATGGGCGGCGACAGCGCCCCCCGGGCGGTGCTCGACGGCATCGCGCAGGCGCTTTCCGAGAACCCCTCTATCCAGGTGATTGCCTGCGGCCTGCCGGAAGTGGTGGAGCCCTTCGCCGCCGCCCACGAGCGCTGCGAGGCGCACGCGTGCTCCGAGGTGATTGCCATGGACGAGCACCCCGCCAACGCCGTGCGTCGCAAGAAGGACTCCTCTATTGTGGTGGGCTGCCGACTGGTGAAGGAAGGGCGCGCGCAGGGCTTCTTCTCCGCCGGCTCTACCGGTGCCTGCCTCTCGGCCGCCACGCTGGTGGTGGGCCGCATCAAGGGCATCAAGCGCCCGGCCCTGGGCCAGATTCTCCCGGCATACGAGAAACCTACGCTCTTGCTGGACGTGGGGGCCAATGCCGACTGCAAGCCGGAGTACCTGGTGCAGTTCGGCCTCATGGGCGCGGTGTACATGCACCAGCTCATGGGGGTGGATTCCCCGAAGGTGGGTCTGCTGAACATTGGCGAAGAAGAGGAGAAGGGCTCCGAATTCGCTCTTGAGTGCCATAAGGCCCTGGCCGAGCACCTGCCCGCCTTCGCCGGCAATGCCGAGGGACGCGACCTTCTCACGGGAGAGTTCGACGTGGTGGTGACCGACGGGTTCACCGGCAACGTGGTGCTGAAAACTGTCGAGGGCGCCTCGAAGACCATGTTCAGGTACATCAAAGACGCATTCATGACATCGCTCGCCACTAAATTGGCGGCGCTGCTGGTTAAACCGAGTTTGGCGAAGGTGAAGACGAAGCTCTCGCCGGACACCTACGGCGGTGCGCCGCTTTTGGGCGTGAAGGGCGCGGTGCTGGTGGGGCACGGCTCGTCGAACGCTCGCGCGGTGGCGAACGGCATTGCGAAAGCGGCGGAAACGGTAGAAGCGGATGTCGCCGGCGTTATTGCCGCGAAGCTCGGGGAAGAAGGTGCCGCGTGAAAACCACTGCCGAGCAGCGGGCGAAGCTCGATCGCGCCCAGGAGATAATCCGCTACAACTTCCAAAACGAGCGGTTGCTGCTCTCCGCCATCACCCATCCTTCCGCCACGGAGGGGCTCAACGTGCGCTTCTCCTACGAGCGCCTGGAATTTTTGGGCGACTCCATCCTTGGGGCCATTGTGGCCGCGGAGGCCTTCGAGCGCTACCACGACATCGACGAGGGCGGCCTCACCCGCATCAAGGTGTCGCTGGTCTCGGGTGCAAGCCTTTCCTCGGTCGCGCGCGACCTGGGCTTTTCCGACGTCATCGTGTTCGGTTCTTCCGAGACCGGCACTGGCAAGCGAGGGCTCAAGACGGCGCTCGAGAACGTGTACGAGGCGGTGGTCGCCGCCCTGTTTTTGGACGGCGGCATCGAAGCTGCCACCGATTTCGTGCAGCGCACCCTCATCCCCTCCATGTCGCTGGACATGGCGCGGGAGCCGGAGAACCCCAAAAGCTCGCTGCAGGAGATGATGCAGGAGCACGGAATCACCCCCACCTATAAAGTGCTTGAGACCCAGGGGCCGCCCCACGACCGCACCTTCGTGGCGCAGGCGTTTGCCGGCGAAGTGGGCCTGGCGAAGGGCGTGGGCCGCACCAAGAAGGAGGCTGAGAGCGTGGCTGCCAAGAGCACGCTGGAAAACTATGACTACTACTGTGGGCTGCTGAAGGGCGCGCCGAGCGCCGATGCGGGCGCGTCCCAGGAATAGGCGGCGCCCATGTACTTGAAATCTCTGGTCCTGAAGGGCTTCAAATCCTTCGCCGACCGAAGCGCGCTTTCGCTTGAGCCGGGTATCACTGCCATCGTGGGCCCCAACGGCTCGGGCAAGTCCAATATTTCTGACGCCGTGCTGTGGGTGCTGGGCGAGCGTAACGCCAAGAACCTGCGCGGCCAGGCGATGGAAGACGTCATCTTCGCCGGTTCGTCTGCCCGCAAGGGGGCGGCACTGGCGGAAGTGGACCTGGTGCTGGACAACAGCTGCGGCACGCTTCCGGTGGACTATTCCGAAGTGGTGATCACCCGCCGCATGCATCGCAGCGGCGAGAGCGAGTACCTCATCAACGGCACGGTGGCCCGCCGCCTGGACGTACTGGACATCCTGCACGATTCGGGCCTGGGCAGCGGCACCCATTCCATCATCTCCCAGGGCAACCTGGATTCCGTGCTGGCATCGAAGCCGGAGGACCGACGCGCCCTCATCGAAGAGGCCGCCGGTGTGTTGAAGCACAAGCAGCGCAAGGCGAAGAGCGAGCGAAAGCTGGCGAACATGGACCAGCACCTGGCGCGCGTGCGCGACGTGGTGGGAGAAGTGGAGCGCCAACTGGGACCGCTGGAGCGCAAGGCGAAGCGAGCCCGCACCTTCGAGGAGCTCTCGGGCCAGCTGGCGGAAGCGAAGCTGGCGCTTTCCGTGGACGACCTGCGCACCCTGCAGGAGAAGTGGGGCACCCAGGAGAGCGGCGAAGAGGCGCTCGCGTCCCAGGTGGAAGAGGCGAAGGCCCAGGTGGCCGCTGCCGAGGCCGCCATGGAGGAGCTGCAGGCGACCATCGCCCAGGAGAACCTTTCTACCGGCAGTCTCTCGGCGCAGTTTCGCGCCGTGTCGCTGGCGTTCGAGCGGTTGGAATCCGCCGGCCGTTCCGCTGCCGAGCGGCAGCGCGCCGCCCAGCAGCGGGTGGACGAGATCCAAACCCTCATTTCGCAGCACGCCGGCCAGCGGGAATCGCTGCTGGTGGACTTGAAGACCGCCGAAGAGACGCTTGCGGAAGGCCAGCGTGCCGTGGCGGAGGCCAACGAGACGGTCGCGCGGCTGGACGCCGAGCGCAAGGCCATCTCTGCCGAGCGCCAGCAGAAGGAAGAGGCGCAGCGCAAGGCCACGTCACAGATGCGCGAGACGGAAGCGCAGCTGGCGGCGGCCCGTCGGAAGCTGGCCCAGACCCGCGAGGCCCTGTCCGCCGGTGTCGCCCATATTAAAGTAGTGGAAGGTCGCCGTTCCGACCGCGAGCTCGCTTGCGTCACCGCCACGGCCGATGCCCAGGCGCTCTCGCAGGAAGCGGCGGCGCTTGAGACCTCGCGCCGCGAAATGGCGGAAGCGGAGGCGAAGACCCGCGAACAGTTGGGCCTTGCCCTGCAGGAGCGCGACGCCTGCCGCCGCCAGACCGAGGCGACGCGCGAGCGGTTGCTTGATTTTGAGGCAAAGATCCGCGCGCTGGAGGAAATTGAGCGCGCCACGCAGGAGGCGGCCGGCGAAGCGGCCCGTTGGGTGGCTGAAAACGCCGCCGAGCTGCCGGGCGCGCCGGAGTTCCTCACGCGTGCCGTGGCGGCGCCCCCCGAGCTGGAAGGGCTGGTGGAGCAGCTGTTGGGCAGCGATGTGCAGGCCTACCTGGTGCAGGACGCCGCAAGCGCCCTGAGCCTATCCGCGCGGGCAGCCTCCCAAGAGGTGGAGGGCGCGGTCACGCTGGTGCTTCGCCAAGACCGCCCTGCAGAGCTGGTGCTGCTGAACGGCGAAGGCGCCTTCTCCCTCATCGAGACGCTGACCTTCGAAGCTTCCGCCGCCCGCGCCATCGAGGCGCTTCTGGGCGATGTGGTGGTGTGCGACTCGCTGGAACTGGCGCTGGAGCTGCACCAAAGCGACGCGGGCACCCATCGGTTCGTTACCCGCGAAGGCGCCTGCGTGTGGCCTTCCGGCAAGATCACTTTCGGCCAGAAGACGCAGGAAAGCGGCGAGGGCGTGCTATCCCGCATTCGCCAGCTGGAAGAGTTGGCACAGCTGCAGGACGCCGCGAAAAAGGATTGGGAAGCGGCCCAGGCGGCCCAGGTGAAAAGCGAGGAGGCGTTCGCCACGCTGCAGGCGGAGAGCCTCTCCCTTTCCCAGCAGCTGGCGGCCCTCATCGGCAAGGAATCGTCCGCCAAGAACCAGGCTGCTCGTGCCCAGGAACGGGTGGAGCAGCTGACGGCCGAGCTTGCCTCCATCGAGCGGCAGCATGCCGAGGCGCTGGCGGCGGTGGAAGCCGCCCAGCCGGACGTGGACTCGCTGGAAGCCAAGGAGCAACAGCTCTCCGAAAGCCTGGAAGATCTGCGCGCCCAAACCGCCCGCCTCACGGAGGAGATCGCCCCGCTTCGCCAGGCCTCCGGCAAGGCCAACGACGCCTTGAACCAGGCGAAGCTGGAAGCGGCGCGCCACATTGAGCGGCAGACCTACAACCGCCGCATGCTGGACACCCGCCGCCAGGCGCTGGACGACCTTGAGTCCACCGCCCGCCAGTCCGCCGAGGCGCTCTCGGTGAAGACGGTGGCCATTCAGCGGCTGGCTCCGCTCAAGATCATCTTCGACGAGCTGGCCCGCACGGCGCAGCGGCGCATGGCGGTGCTGGAAGAGCAGGCGCGCGAGGCGCAGGACAGCTCCACTCAGCTGCAGGCGGCCTCCACCGAGGCCCGCCAGAACAGCCGCGCCGCCCATGAGCGGCTGGAGGCGCTCTCCCAGAAGCTGGCGGACCTGCGCGTGGAGAAGGGCCGGCTGGAGCTGCAGGTGCAGACCGCCATCAACGTCATTGTGGAAGACTGCGCCACGCCGCTGGAGTTCGCTCTGGCGCTGCCGGCGCTCGAGAACCGCCCCGAAGTGGAGGAAGAGGCCGCGCGCCTTTCCAAGCGCATCGCCAACCTGGGCGCCATCAACCCCGAGGCGGCCATGGAGTTCTCCACTTTGAAGGAGCGCTACGACTACCTGATGAGCCAGATCGGCGACTTGGAATCTGCCCGCCGCAGCCTGGCCCGCATCAATCGCGTCATCGACACCCGCATGAAGACGGACTTCGAGCGTACCTTCGAAGAGGTGAACACTAACTTCCAAGAGGTGTTCGCGGTGCTCTTCCCGGGCGGCGCGGCGCATCTGTCACTCACGGACCCGGAGGACATCGACAACTCCGGCATCGAGGTGAACGCCCAGCCCCGCGGCAAGCGCATCACCAAGATGTCGCTCATGTCCGGCGGCGAGAAATCGCTCACCGCTATGGCACTGCTGTTCGCTCTGTACCGCACCCGCCCCACGCCCTTCTACATCCTGGACGAGGTGGAGGCGGCACTCGACGACACCAACCTGCGCCGGCTGATCGCCTACATCGACCAGCTGCGCACCACTACGCAGCTCATCATGATTACCCATCAGCGGCGCACTATGGAGATGGCCGACGTGCTGTTCGGCGTCTCGATGCAAGCGGACGGCATCACGAAGGTGATCAGCCAAAAGCTCGACCGCGCCCTGGAATACGCCGAATAGGCCGAGAGGGAGGAGCCCCATGGGATTTTTCGACCGCATCAGCGAGGGCCTGTCCCGCACGCGGGAGCGCTTCGTCGAGTCGGTGAACCTGCTGCTGGACTTGGGTCCGGTGGTGGACGACGACTTCTGGGAAGAGCTGGAGGCCACCCTCATCATGGCCGATATCGGCGCGCCCGCCGCCGCCTCCATTGTGGAGAACCTGAAAGAGCAGGCCACGCGCAAGGGGCTGGAGAACTCCGCCCAGGTGCTGGAAATGCTGAACGACCAGATTGCCGCCACCTTCGCTCCCGGCGGCCAGGAGATTCTGGACGGGGAAGCGGCCGTGGTGCTGTTCGTCGGCATCAACGGCACCGGCAAGACCACTACGGTGGGAAAGATTGCCAAAGAGAAGACCGACCAGGGCCGCAAGGTCATCTTGGGCTCCGCCGACACCTTCCGCGCCGCCGCCATCGAGCAGTTGGAAGTGTGGGCGAAGCGAGCGGATGTGGAGATGGTTACTCGCGAGCGCGGCGCAGACCCCGCCAGCGTGTGCTTCGAGACGCTCGAGCGCGCGGAGGCGGAAGGGGCCGATTTGGTGCTCATCGACACTGCCGGTCGCCTGCACACTTCCGACGACCTGATGCGCGAGCTCAAGAAGGTGGTCTCGGTGGTGCGCAAGCGCTCCCAGCTGCCGGTGTATCTGGTGCTGGTGATCGACGCCACCACCGGGCAGAACGGCCTGCAGCAGGCGCGCGAGTTCAACAAGGCGCTCGACCTGGACGCCCTCATCGTGACCAAGCTGGACGGCACCGCGAAGGGCGGCATCGCGCTGGCGGCCAGCCACGAGCTTGAGCTGCCCATCGTGAAGATCGGCGTGGGCGAGGGTATCGACGACCTGCGCGACTTCGACCCGCACGACTTCGCCCGCGCCCTTGTGGGCGACTTCGGCCAAGAGCCCACCGAGGAATAGGAGATTCCCATGCTCGAGAACCTTTCCAACCGCCTTCAGGGCATATTCTCCGGCCTGCGCTCGAAGGGGCGCCTGACCGAAGAGGACATCAACGCCGCCATGCGCGAGATTCGCATGGCGCTGCTGGAAGCGGACGTCAATTTCAAGGTGGTGAAGGCCTTCGTGGCCCGTACCAAGGAGCGCTGTCTGGAAGCGGATGTTCTGGACTCGCTCACGCCCGCCCAGAACGTCATCAAGATTGTGCTGGACGAATTGACCGCGCTTCTGGGCGAGAGCAGCGCCAAGCTTGAGCTGGGCAATCGCATCCCGGCGGTCATCATGCTGGTGGGCCTGCAGGGCTCCGGCAAGACCACCGCGGCGGCAAAGCTGGCCTACCGCCTGAAGCAGCAGAACCACAGCCCGCTTTTGGTGGCCTGCGACGTCTACCGCCCCGCGGCGGCCGACCAGCTGCAAACGCTCGGCGGCGAGATTGGCGTGAAGGTGTACCGCCACGACGGCGCCAACCCGGTGGACATTGCGCGCGAGGGCGTGCAGGAGGCCATCGACAGCCTGCGCGACGTGGTGATCATCGACACCGCTGGCCGCCTGCACGTGGACGATGCCATGATGGAGGAGGCCCAGGCCATCAAGGAAGCGGTGCAGCCGGAAGAGATCCTCATGGTGGTGGACGCCATGACCGGCCAGGACGTGGTGAACGTGGTGGAGGCCTTCGCGAGTGCGGTGGACTTCGACGGCGTCATCATGTCGAAGATGGACGGCGACGCCCGCGGCGGCGGCGCCCTTTCCGTGCGCGAGGTTACCGGCAAGCCCATCAAGTTCATCTCCTCGGGCGAGAAGCCGGATTCCCTGGAGGAGTTCCACCCCGACCGCATGGCCAAGCGCATCTTAGGCATGGGCGACATGGTCTCGCTCATCGAGAACGCCGTGCGCATCCAGCAGCAAGAGCAGGAAGCGGAAGAGGCGGAGGCGCTAGCGGCCGGCAACCTGACGCTTGACGACTTCATCACCATGAACCGTCAGATCCGCAAGATGGGCGGCATCTCAAAGTTCATATCGGCGCTGCCCGGCGGCGACAAGGCGCTGGGGTCTGGCCAGGTGGACGAAGGGGCGCTCGACGCCATGGAGGTGATCATCAACTCCATGACCCGCGAAGAGCGCCAGAAGCCCGAAGTGCTCAACGGCAGCCGCCGCGCCCGCATCGCGCGCGGCGCCGGGGTCTCGGTCACCGAGGTGAACCAGCTCATCAAGAAGTTCAACGAGACCAAGAAGATGGTCAAGAAGATGACCGCCGGCATGGAGCAGCAGATGGGCCGCAAGGGCAAGAAGGGGAAGAAGGGCAAGAAGCGCCCGCGCATCCCCGGCATGGGCGGCGGTCCCATGGGCGGCATGTCCATGGCCGACCTCAAGCGCCTGCAGGACATGATGCAGCAATAATGCCGCTTGTCTGTTGATGCTTGCCAAAGGTTGCGCGGTGGCCTAATATAGGCAATTGCTGTTTTCGCGCACAGATTGCTGTGCTTGCGTATAAAGGAACAAACCAAAAGGAGTCTAGAGTTCATGGCTGTTAAAATTCGCCTGGCCCGTCACGGCGCCAAGAAGCGCCCCTACTACCGCATCGTTGTCGCCGATTCCCGCGCTCCGCGCGACGGCCGCTTCATCGAGGAAGTGGGTCGCTACAACCCCATCGCTACCCCGGCTATGGTGCAGTTCGACATGGAGAAGGTGGATCAGTGGATCGCGAACGGCGCTCAGCCGACCGACACCGTGGCCCGTCTCCTGAAGAACGCCCGCGAGAACGCCTAAACTCATGGATTCCGTAGAGAACATCGCCAGCCTGGTGGAGACCCTGGTGGCTCCGCTGGTGGATTTCCCGGACGAGCTTGAGGTTTCCGCCGAAGAGGCCGAGGACGGCACCATCGTCGCCGAGATTCGCGTGAACGAAGAGGATGCCGGCAAGGTGATCGGCCGTCAGGGCCGCGTCATCAAGGCTATCCGCACGCTGGCCCGCGCCGCCGCTTCTCGCGAGGGCGCTGCCGTCGAGGTGGAACTCGTCGACTAGATGCAGTCCTGGGTGAATGTGGCCGTTCTGGCCCGCACTTACAACTTGGAAGGAGGATTCGTCGCACGACCTGCGGCGGATCTTCCTTTTTTGCTTGAAGAGGGCATGCATGTGGCGCTTGTGCCGCCGCAGATCGACGCCCCCCGCAACGTGACCGTCGCCTCTGTCGAAGAGCGCGGCGACGGCTCGGCGCTCCTGTTCTTCCGCGAGATCACCGATGCCTCCACCGCGGCCCTTGTGGCCGGTTGCAGCTGCCTGGTGCACCGCGAGGACGTGGCCGAGGCGCTGGAGGAACTGGTGGAGGACTGCCCCTTCCTGGATTGGGCGGTGGAAGACGTGGCCGCCGGCGCCGTGGGCACTGTTGTGGACTTCCAGGAAGTGCCCGGCCAGGTGCGGCTGGTGGTGGAGACGCCCGAGGGCCGCGATGTTCTCATTCCCCTGGTGGACGAGTTCGTCGAAGCCATCGACGAAGAAGGGGGGCGCCTTGTGCTCTCGCTTCCCGCCGGGCTTTTGGAGCTGTAGGCCCCCATGATCGTCGAGACCCTCTCCACCTTCCCCGAGATGTACGGCTCCGTCATGGGCTCTTCCATGATGAAGCGCGCCCAGGAAAAGGGCATTCTTGACTTCACCGCCTACGACCTGCGGGATTGGACCTACGACCGCCATCGCACCACCGACGACGACCCCTATGGGGGTGGCAACGGCCTGGTGATGAAGTGCGAGCCCATCTTTCAGGCGGTGGAGGATCTCTCCGGCATCACGCGCCATTATTTCGAAGACGAGCCCGCCTGCCCCCGCACCGGCTCTGCGCCGCGGCACGCAGATGGGCCCCGGCCCACCGTGGTCTTCCTCGCGCCGCAAGGCGTTCCCTTCGATGACGCCCAGGCCACGCGGTTGGCCCAGTGCGAGCGGCTCTTGTTCGTCTGCGGCCACTACGAGGGCATCGACGAGCGCGCCTACCAGCTGGCAGATGAGGTCATCTCGCTGGGCGACTACGTGCTCACCTCCGGCGAGCTGGCGTCTATGGTGGTGATCGACGCCGTGGTGCGCAAGATCCCCGGCGTGCTGGGAGCCGAAGGAGGGGCGGAAACGGAATCCTTCGCCGACGGCCTGCTGGAATACCCCCAGTACACGCGCCCAGCCGCCTTCCGCGGCATGGAGGTGCCCGCGCCGCTCACCAGCGGAAACCACGGCCTGGTGGACCAGTGGCGTCGCCAGCAGAGCCTGGAGCGCACGGCCCGCTTCCGCCCGGACTTGCTGGAAGCCGCGCCGCTCTCCGATGCGGATCGCGCATTTCTGAAGACTTTGAACCTGGGCTAAAAGACGGCCTGAAAAACGCTATTATGGATAGTTGCTGAATTGGGGCGCCCAGCGGCGGAAACTGCGGGCGTACGCGAGGGGAGGGATGAGCCTCCCGAGAAGGAAACAAGAAAGGCGCCATGTATTCCGGCCAACACGCTTCAACCAACGAGCCCTCGATCCTGCGATCGGTCCTCAACATCATCGTTATCATCGCCATGGTGCTCGGGCTTTCCTGGGCCCTGTCCAATTTCGTCTTCAAAGCCTACGAGATTCCCTCCGGCTCTATGGAGACCACCATCATGCCGGGGGACCGCCTGTTCTCCGAGAAGATCACCTACTACTTCGAAGAGCCCCAAGCGGGCCAGATCGTCACCTTCAACGACCCCCAGATTCCCTCCCGCATCCTCATCAAGCGGGTGATCGCCACCGGCGGCCAGCAGGTGGATTTGCGTGACGGCTACGTGTACGTGGACGGCGTGCAGCTGGAGGAGCCCTACACCAACGGGCTGCCCTCCTACGAGCTCACCCCGGTGCGCGGCCTGGAGATCAGCTACCCCTACACCGTTCCGGAAGGGGAGCTGTGGGTGATGGGGGACAACCGTACCAATTCCCAGGACTCCCGCTATTTCGGGTCCATTCCCGTCTCCTCGGTCACGGGGAAGGCGGCCCTTATTTACTGGCCCTTCAGCAATTTCGGGCTGGTGGAATAGGGGAGCGGGCAAAACCGCAGGTCAGGTAAAGTGGTTCGGGCGCTCATGCGAATTGGGCGCCCGCGCCTTTAAGAAGAAGGAGAGCCATGAACGAGCAAGCACGTTCGCAGGAACAGAACCTGCCGCCGACATTCCAGCAGGTGATTATGAACCTGCAGCAGTACTGGGCCGACGCCGGATGCGTCATCCTGCAGCCCTACGACAACGAGGTAGGCGCCGGCACCAACGCCCCCGCCACCACGCTGCGCTCCTTGGGCCCCGATACCTGGCGCACCGCTTATGTGCAGGGGTGCCGCCGTCCCACCGACGGCCGCTATGGCGAAAACCCCAACCGCCTGCAGTTCTACTACCAGTTCCAGGTGCTTATCAAGCCTTCCCCGGACAACATCCAGGACCTGTACCTGGGGTCGCTGCGCGCTATTGGCATCGATGTCGACAAGCATGACGTGCGCTTCGTGGAAGACGACTGGGAAAGCCCCACGTTGGGCGCCTGGGGTCTTGGCTGGGAAGTGTGGATCGATGGCATGGAAGTGACCCAGTTCACTTACTTCCAGCAGGTGGGCGGCTTCGAGTGCAGCCCCATCCCGGTGGAGATCGCCTACGGCCTGGAGCGCCTGACCATGTTCGTGCAGGGCGTCGACTCCGTGTACGACATTGTGTGGAGCCGCGGCGCCGACGGCGTCACCTTCACCTACGGCGACGTGTACCTGGAAAACGAGAAGGAGTACTCCGCCTACAACTTCGAGGTGGCGGACACCGACTTCCTGTTCCAGGAGTTCACCGACCGCGAGCGCGACTGCAAGAAGATTCTGGCGGCCGGCCTTCCGCTGCCCGCCTACGACGCGGTGCTGAAGTGCTGCCACGCCTTCAACCTGCTGGACGCCCGCGGCGTCATCTCCGCCACCGAGCGCATGGCCTACATCCTGCGCGTGCGCACGCTGGCGAAGGCCTGCTGCGCCTCCTATATGCTGCACGTGGTGGGCATGGACGTGGAAGACCCCGGCATTGCATTCGCGAAGGAGCTGGAAGAGGAAGCCGCCGCCGCGGCCGCAGCTCTTGAGGCGGCGGAAGAGGAGGAGGCCGCCGTTGTGGCGGAAGTCGCCACGTCTTCCTGCGGCGTTTCCGGCTGCAGCGCTTCCAGCTGCGCCGGCTGCCCCTCTGCCAACATCGAGCCTAAGGAGGCCCCCCGTGGCTAACACCGAAACCCTCGCGTTCGAGATCGGCACCGAGGAGATTCCCGCCTTCGATCTGAAGAACGCCACCAAGCAGTTGGCCACCCTCGTGCCCCAGGCGCTCGACGCCGCCGGGGTGCCCCATGGGGACGTGGCCGTCTACACCACTCCGCGCCGCCTGATTGCGCTCGTGGCCGACGTGGCCACCGAGACCGAGGCGCTCACCGAAGTGTTCCGCGGGCCCTCTGCCCAGATCGCCTTCGATGCGGAGGGCAACTACACCAAGGCAGCCACCGGCTTCGCCCGCGGCAAGGGCGTGGATGTAGCGGACCTGGAGCTGCGCGACGAGAACGGCGTGCAGTACGTGTTCGCCACCAAGTCTACCCCCTCAAAGCCGGTTGCCGACCTGCTGCCGGCGGTGCTGGAGGGCGTCATCGCGAAGCTTTCCTGGCCGAAATCCTGCCGTTGGGGCACTACTTCCGAGCAGTTCTCCCGCCCGGTCCGCTGGATTGTGGCCCTACTGGGCACCCAGGTGGTGCCGGTGAAGTTTGCCGGTCTGGAAGCGGGCAACCTCACCTGGGGCCATCGGGTGCTGGCTCCCGGGGCGCACGAGGTTGCATCCGCCGATCAGCTGCTGGACGTGGTGAAGGCCGCCTACGTGGTGCCGAGCGAGGAGCTGCGCGAAGCGGTCATCCGCGAGGGCGTGGCGAAGGCGGAAGCGGAGACCGGCTTCAAAGCGGAGCTTCCGGCCAAGACCCTCACCGAGGTCATCAACCTCTCCGAGTACCCCACGGTGCTGGTGGGCCATTTCGACGAAGAGTTCCTGCAGGTGCCGGAAGAGATCATCGTCGACGCCATGCTCATGCACCAGCGCTACTTCCCCCTGTACGACGGGGAAGGGAAGCTCACCAACAAGTTCATCATCGTCTCCAATGGCGACCCGGCTTATAGCGGCAACATCATCGAGGGCAACGAGCGCGTAGTGGCAGCTCGCCTCTACGACGCGAAGTTCTTCTACGACGAGGACCGCAAGCAGGCGCTTGACAAGTACGTGCCGCGCCTGAACGAGGTGGTGTTCCAGGAGACGCTGGGCACCATGCTCGACAAGACCACCCGCGTGGTGAAGATGACTGCGCGCCTTGTTTCCGATGCCGACCTGTTCGTGGACCAGGCGCGTGACATCGCCCGCGCTGCCTACCTTTCCAAGGCGGACCTGGTGACCAACGCCGTCATCGAGTTCACCTCGGTCCAGGGCGTCATGGGCTCCTACTACGCGCTGGCCTCTGGCGAAAACGAGCGGGTGGCCCGCGCCATCGCCGAGCACTACAAGCCCCGGTTCGCCGGCGACTCCATCCCCGCCGACGAGGTGGGCCAGGCGGTTGCCCTTGCCGACAAGTTGGACACCATCTGCGGCCTGTTCGCCATCGGCCAGGCGCCCACCGGCTCCTCCGACCCCTTCGCCCTGCGCCGCGCCGCCATCGGCGTGCTCTCCATCTTGTTCGCCGGCTTCCCCATCTCGCTTGTGAAGGCGGTGGAAGGCTCGCTGGAGATTTACTTCCGCGGCGGCCTGGAGTTCGATTCCGGTAAGGTGCGCGACGAGATCATCCAGTTCTTCATCGGCCGTCTGAAGGCCATCCTGAAGGACGAGGGCGCTACCCCCGAGGCCATCGAGGCGGTACTCTCCACCGGCGTGGAAGAGCCCATGGAGATTGCCAAGCGCGTCCGCGCCCTGGAAGAAGCGCGTAAGAACCAGCCGGAGCTGTTCGAGGACCTGGCGGTTGCCTTCACCCGCGCCAACAACCTGCGCGACGCAAGCGTGGGCACCTCCTTCAAGCGCGACCTGCTCACCCCGGTGGAGGCGGACCTGGCCACGGCGGTCACCTCTGCCCAGTCCACGGTGGGCAAGGCCATGCGCGAAGGCGATTTCGCCGGCGCGCTCGCCCAGCTGGCCACCCTGCGCGGGCCCATCGACGCCTTCTTCGAAGAGGTCATGGTCATGGACGAAGACCCGGCTATCCGCGAAAACCGCCTGAAGCTGCTCAGCCGCATGGTGGGCGTCTTCAGCACCGTAGCCGACTTCTCGCTTTTGGCTTAAATGTTGTGGTGTGGGAGCCTGTCCGCGCGAACCAGCGGACGGGCTCCGCTCCGACGCGTCGTCGGCCCGAGCTAACTCGACCGCGGTGCGATCGAGTGGATCTCGGACCTCCTTTGGCTTAACCGGACCTCCGCTCCGCCCATCCGCCGGTTCGCGCTACATATACTCAAACCTGAGGGGACAATCATGGAAAACCATACTCCGGCTGAGCGTGCGGCGCGCATGCCCACCATCCACATCATCTCCGACTCGGTAGGCGTGACCGCTCAGGCGGTGGCGCGCGCGGCTGCCGCCCAGTTCGGCGTGATGGACCCGAAGATCGAGATTCTGCCGAAGGTGAAGTCGTTCGAGGAGATCAAGCGCTTCCTGGACGAGCACGTGGCCTACCACGTGGACACGCTGGGGGACGACCGGCTGCTTGTGTTCTACACGCTCGTCCACAGCGAGATGCGCGAGAAGCTGCGCGACTACATTGCCCAGCGCGAGAACATCGAGGGCGTGGACATCATGGGCAGTGCCATCGACTCCATTGCCAGCCTCTCTGGGCTGCAGCCCACCAGCAAGCCCGGCACGCTGCGCACGGCCGACGCTTCCTACTTCCGCCGCATCGAGGCAGTCGAGTTCACTATCGAGCACGACGATGGCCGCAATCCCCAGGACCTCACCAAGGCGGACATGGTCATTCTGGGCGTGTCCCGTTCCTCGAAGACGCCGCTTTCCATATTCCTGGCTCAGCAGGGTCTTAAAGTGGCCAACATTCCGCTGGACCCCACCACCGAGGTGCCCAAGGAGATCTACGACGTGGACCCCACCCGCATCTTCGGGCTCATGACCACGCCGGAGGTGCTCTCCGACATCCGCATCCGCCGGCTGGGCAACGCCCGCGGTGTGGCGGCGGAGTACGCTGACATCGAGTACATCTACCAAGATCTTGAGAGTGCCCGCGCGCTTATGCGCAGGCTAGGGTGCATCGTGGTCCATACCGAGAAAAAGGCCGTTGAGGAGACCGCTCAGGAGATTTTGCGGTACTACGAACGCTCCCATCCGAGCCCTACTGGTATCATTGAATAACTCGCCGTTCGCTCGGCGAGCTTGTGGACGGGTGGGTCCGTCGCAAGAAGAAGGAAGACGCAGGGAAACTGGACTCAGGGGATTCTCTCGATATTCCCTTTTGTCGCGTTCCGTGCGCAACAGGGATGCGCCCACGTCGGGCGCGATACGAAGGAGTCAAGGTGAGCGAAGCAGTTAAGCGCGTCTATGCGTTCGGCAAAGACGCCAACGGCAACAACGTTACCGAGGGCAACACCGAGATGAAGGCCGTGTTGGGCGGCAAGGGCGCCAACCTCGCCGAAATGGCCAACATCGGACTTCCCGTACCTCCGGGATTCACCATTACCTGCCAGACCTGCATGGAGTACGCCAACGCCGACAACACGTGGCCCGAGGGCGCGCTCGAAACCATCGCCGAGTACCGTGCCGACCTTGAGGAGCGCATGGGTAAGAAGATCGGCGATGCCGAGGATCCGCTGCTGGTTTCCGTTCGCTCCGGCGCCCCCATGTCGATGCCCGGCATGATGGACACCGTCCTTAACCTGGGCCTGAACGACCAGTCCATCAACGGCCTTATCAAGCAGACCGAGAACCCCCGCTTCGCGTGGGACTCCTATCGCCGCTTCATCCAGATGTTCTCCAACGTGGTGATGGGCCTGGACGGCGACCTGTTCGAGAACGCCATCACCGCCATGAAGAACGAGCGCGGCGTGAAGAGCGACACCGACCTCACCGCCGAGGATCTGCAGAAGTTGGTGGAGGAGTTCAAGGGCATCTTCACTCAGAACGTCGATCCGGCCGATTACCCCAGCCTGGTGGTGGACGGCATCGTGCAGTTCCCGCAGGACCCCATGGTGCAGCTGAAGCTGGCTATCGAGGCGGTCTTCGGTTCCTGGAACAACCCCCGCGCGGTCCTCTACCGCAAGAAGAACAAGATTGCCGACGACCTGGGCACCGCCGTTAACGTGCAGTCCATGGTGTTCGGCAACAAGGGCAACACCTCCGCCACCGGCGTGGCCTTCACCCGCAACCCCGCTAACGGCGAGAAGGAGTTCTACGGCGACTACCTGGTGAACGCCCAGGGCGAAGACGTGGTGGCCGGCATCCGCAACACCAGCCCCATCGCTCAGCTTAAGACGGTCGAGGGCCTGGAAGACGCGGGCCA
Organism: Eggerthellaceae bacterium; assembly: GCA_022791455.1. Taxonomy (GTDB): domain Bacteria; phylum Actinomycetota; class Coriobacteriia; order Coriobacteriales; family Eggerthellaceae; genus Parvibacter. Next base: position 9,979 of record JAAVZC010000003.1, on the reverse strand, counting down.
GCAGTTGGAGGACATCTTCGTCGTGCTGGAGAACCACTTCCGCGACATGTGCGACATCGAGTTCACCATCGAGCAGGGCAAGCTGTGGATGCTGCAGACCCGCGTGGGCAAGCGCACCGCTGCCGCCGCGCTGCACATCGCCATCGAGATGGTGAAGGAGGGCCTCATCACCAAGGAAGAGGCCGTTATGCGCGTCGAGCCGGACCAGCTGGACCAGCTGCTGCACCCGCAGTTTGACAAGAACGCCTCCTACGACGTGGTGGCCCGCGGCCTGAACGCCAGCCCCGGCGCCGCAGTGGGCGAAGCGGTGTTCTCCGCCGCCGACGCCGTGGCCGCCAACGAAGCGGGCCGCAATTGCGTGCTGGTGCGCTGGGAGACCAACCCCGACGACCTGGCCGGCATGATTGCCGCCGAGGGCATCCTCACCTCCCATGGCGGCAAGACCTCCCACGCGGCGGTTATTGCCCGTGGCATGGGCGCGCCGTGCGTGTGCGGCGTGGAGGCGTTGAAGATCGACGCCGAGGCCAAGGAAGCCCGCATCGCCGGCACCGACATCGTCATCCGCGAGGGCGACATCATCTCCATCGACGGCACCACCGGCATTGTGGTGTTGGGCCCGGTGCAGCTGGTGATGCCCGAGATCACCGGCGATTTGGACGCCATCCTGGAGTGGGCGGACGAGTTCCGCACCCTGGGCGTGCGCGCCAACGCCGACAACCCCGAGGATGCCGAGCTCTCTCGCAGCTTCGGTGCCGCCGGCATCGGCCTGTGCCGTACCGAGCACATGTTCCTGGGCGATCGCAAGCAGATCATCCAGTCCTTCATCCTGCACGACGACGAGGAAACCCGCCAGAAGGCGGTCGCCGAGCTGTTCGCCGCTCAGACCGGCGACTTCTACGGCATGTTCAAGGCCATGGACGGCCTGCCGGTGATCGTGCGCCTGCTCGATCCGCCGCTGCATGAGTTCCTGGAGAGCCCGCGTGCGCTGGACGTGGAGATCGCTCGCCTGGAGGCCGCCGGCGCCGACGCTGCCGTCATCGCCGAGAAGCGCGACCTCATGGCCAAGATCGACTCCTTCGCCGAGCAGAACCCGATGCTGGGCATGCGCGGTTGCCGTCTGGGCATCGTGTTCCCCATCCTGCCCACCATGCAGGTGCGTGCTATCGCCACCGCTGCCGCCCGCCTGAAGAAGGAAGGCCTGGATCCGAAGCCGGAGATCATGATCCCGCTCGTGTCCGTGGTCACCGAGCTGGCGAAGCTGCGCGCCCTGGCCGAAGAGGTCATTGCCGAGGTTTCCGCCGAAGAGGGCGTGGAACTGGAGATCCCCATCGGCACCATGATCGAGCTGCCTCGCGCCGCCGTCACCGCCGACGAGATTGCCTCTGTGGCCGACTTCTTCTCCTTCGGCACCAACGACCTCACCCAGACCACCTTCGGCTTCAGCCGCGACGACGTGGAGGGCGAGTTCGTCCCGCAGTACCTCTCCGAGCGCCTGCTGCCCTTCAACCCCTTCGCCACCGTCGACGCCGGCGTTGCCCGCTTGGTGCAGATGGGCGTTGAGCTGGGTCACGAGGGCAACCCGGACATCGTCTGCGGTGTCTGCGGCGAGCATGGCGGCGATCCGGATTCCATCGCCACCTTCAACAGCATCGGCCTGGACTACGTCAGCTGCTCTCCCTACCGCGTACCGGTAGCGCGCCTGGCCGCCGCCCAAGCCGCCCTCACCCAGAAGTAAATTTCTGAACCAAGGCCCCGCACCCGCGGGGCCTTTTTCATGTTTGGAGTAACTATGGTGCCCAATCTCGAAAACCTGCCGCGGACTATTGTGGTTGAGAGGCGCGATGCCGTTCCGGTGGTGCGTATGATCGACCAGCGCCTTTTGCCGTATGAGGAAGCCTACCTGGAAACCTCCGATTGGCGGATGGTGGTGGATGCCATTAAGACGTTGGCGGTGCGCGGGGCTCCGGCTATTGGGGTTGCGGGCGCGGCCGCGGTGATGCTGTCGGCGTACGAGGCGGCGGACTTCGATGACTTCTCTCAGCGTTTGAGCGCGGCCGCAGCTGAGATTGAGCATGCGCGTCCCACGGCGGTGAACCTTGCGTGGGCGGTGCGGCGCGCGATGGAGCTTGCGGCCGATATGGCGCGTGATGGGGGAGAGGAGCCCGCCGCCATTGCGGAGGCCCTGTTTGCGCTCTGCGAGGAGATGATTCGCGAAGACGAGGCGGTGAACCGGGCCATCGGGCGCTACGGCGCGGCGCTGCTTCCGGACAACTGCGCGGTGCTCACCCACTGCAACGCCGGTTCCCTTGCTACTGCCTTCTATGGCACGGCGCTCGGCGTGGTGTACGCCGCTTTTGAACAGGGGAAGCTGCGGCGCGTGTACTCGGACGAGACGCGGCCCGTTGGCCAAGGGGCACGGCTCACGGTGTGGGAGCTCTCGCGCGCCGGTGTGCCGGTCACGCTCATCTGCGACGATATGGCCGCCTCGGTCATGGCGGCTGGCAAGGTGGATGCGGTGGTCGTGGGGGCGGACCGCATCGCCGCGAACGGGGATACTGCCAACAAGATCGGCACCTTAGGCGTCGCCGTACTGGCCCGCCACTTCGGCATTCCCTTCTATGTGGCCGCGCCCCGGTCCACCATCGACCTCTCCCTGGCCGATGGTGCCGGGATTGTCATTGAGCAGCGCTCTGCCGCCGAAGTGCTTCCCCGACCCATCCCCGGCGTCGACGTGGAAAACCCCGCCTTTGACGTCACCCCCGCCCATCTGATTTCTGCCATAATTACCGAGGTAGGCGTTTTCGCTCCGAACGATTTGGAGAAAGAGCTATGGAAATAGTTTGGCGCAGTGATCAAGAGAATCGCGAGGTTTCGGTGCTGAGCCCCGAGGCCACCTTGTCTTCCCAAACGGAGGGTCGCGGCCGTAGCACGTCCCCCGACCTGCTGCGCAACGAGTTCCAGCGGGATCGCGACAAGATCCTTCACTCGAAGTCCTTCCGGCGCCTCTCCCATAAGACCCAGGTGTTCCTGGCGCCCCAGGGGGATCACTACCGCACCCGCCTCACGCACACTCTCGAAGTGGCCCAGATCGCCCGCACCATCGCCCGCGCCCTGGCCCTGAATGAGGACCTCACCGAGGCCATCTCCCTCGGCCACGATCTGGGGCACACCCCCTTCGGCCACACGGGGGAAAGCGCCCTGGCTCACTGCATTGCCCGCCACTCCGGTATCCCCGCCACTGACCCGGCGGTGGAGGGGCTCTACCGCCACAACGAGCAGAGCATCCGCGTGGTGGAAGTGATCGAGAACAACGGTGCCGGCCTGAACCTCACCTCCGAGGTGCGCGATGGCATCTACTGCCACACGGGCGACCTGCGCGCGGAAACGCTGGAAGGCCGCATCGTGGGCACCGCCGACCGCATCGCCTACGTCAACCACGACATCGACGACGCCATTCGCGCCGGCCTCCTTCGCGAAGAGCAGTTGCCCACTTCAACCCATACGGTGTTGGGAGAAAACCATTCCTCCCGCATCGAAACGCTCGTGAGCGACATGGTGGCCACCTCCGCCCTCGAAGGCGACATTCGCCTTTCCGCGGAAGTATGGGACGCCATGATGGAGCTCCGGGAATTCCTGTTCCAGCACGTGTATATGTCGCCCGAGGTGCTGGAAGAGGTGGACAAGGCAACGCGGCTCATCGATGCGCTCTTCGACTACTACATGGCTCATCCGCAAGAAGTCCCCGAAGAGTGCCGTGCCATCGCCGGCGGCGATACCTTGCAGGCAGTCGTGGACTACATAGCCGGCATGACCGACCGCTACGCCAAGAGCCGCATCCGAGAGCTTTTCGAACCCAACACTCTGTCATTTTAGCCTTGCAGGTTGATGGACGTGCCGGGTGGGGCTGTTTCTGGACACTCTGGATGCCCCGCCAAAGAACCCGGCTTTTGACGCCATTGTCATCCTGAGCGTAGGCCGAAGGCCGGAGTCGAAGGATCTCATCCAGCCGCGGAGATCCTTCGACTACGCGCTTCGCGCTCCGCTCAGGATGACAACGGGGAATGGGTCGTCCATTAGCCTTCAGGGCGAATAACCGTCATCCATTCGCCAATGGGGCCATTGGAGCAGGCGGGGCGCAGGGCGACGGTGGCCATGGCGTTTCGGTCTTGCTTCGAGAGGGAGCGGAAGTCCGGCAGGGCCACGCCGGCGAAGGCGTAGCGGTTGCCCTTCTCGTCCAGGTAGATCACTTCGCCTGCTTCTTTCGGCGAGAACGGCGGGCGAGGCAGGGCGCACACGATGAGGCCGCGGCATGTGAGGGGCATGGAGTAGCTGGCAATGATGCGATGGTAGGTGAGGCCGTTGATCTGGCGCTCTTTCTCCGGCATCTCCGTATAGGCGCGCAGCGCGGCTTCCAAAGACCGTTCCATAGGCGCCTCCCTTCGTCTGCCGTCGCGAAAATCCTTGCTCCCCAGTGTAGCGCAACCCTTCGCCCGCGCCCTTCTAAAACCTGGGCGCTTTGGAGTAGAATACGTCACCGTGTTCAGCAAGGCCCACATAAAAGATGCGTTCTCCGCCGCCGTTCCGGTGATGCTCGGCTATATCGCTATCGGCATCCCCTGCGGCATTTTGTGCGACTCCATCGGGCTGAACGCCCTGCAGGTGTTCCTGCTCTCGGCGCTGTTCTACTCCGGCGCGGGGCAGTTCATGATCCCCAACATGTTCTTGGCTGGTTCCTCGGTGGCCTCCATCGTGGCCAGCGTTTCTTTGGTGAACACGCGCCAGATGCTCTATTCCGCTTCATTCGCCCCCAATTGCGAAGGGGTGTCGAAGCGGCTCGCGTTTTTCTTCGCCGCCACGGTGACCGACGAGACCTACGGCGTTTCCACCCAGCGTTTCGCTGAAGGGGACTGGTCGGTGGACCGGGCGCTCATGACCAACTTGTTCTCCCAAAGCTCTTGGACGCTCTCCAACGTGGTGGGCGTGCTGGTGGGAAGCGCTCTCAGCATTCCGCTTAACATTGCGTCGTTTGCCATGACCTCTATCTTCATCTGCCTCATGGTGACGCAGAAGCTCACGTCTGCCAGCATCGTCGCCATGGTGTCGGCCATGCTCGGCGTGTACTTGGCTAAATTGCTGGGGCTCACTGGGCCGGCCATTCTCATTGGCGCCCTCATTGGCGTGCTGGCCGCTTTCGCGTTCGCGAAGAGCCGGCGTACCGGCGGCCCTTCGGAAGAAGAGGCGACTCCGGAGCCTGCATCTGCGTCCGCGCCCGCCGCGGCCGACGGCGCCTCACAGGGTGAGGGGGCGCGATGAGCTGGATAGATTTCTGGATCATCTTCGGCTGCTGCGCACTCACGATGCTCGCCTGCCGCACGCTGCCGTTGTTCCTGTTGAAGGGCAAGGAGCTGCCGGAGAATCTGAATCGTGCCCTCGGCTTCATCCCGCCGGCCGCCTTTGCCGCGCTGGTGGCGAACGACCTTTTGGCCCCCGGCATGTTCGATGCAGGTCTGTGGCCCGCGGCCATTCCCTTCATCGCCGCCGCCTGCGTGATCGCCGTGGCGCTGAAGACGAAGTCGCTGCTCTGGAGCGCGCTCACCGGTGTCGCCGCCTTTGCCCTGCTCCTGCTCATCTAGCGTCGCCTCAGCACGCCAGCCAGTGCAGGCCGCTGCGGGCGCTATGGTGCCTCGGGTTTTAAGCCCATCGTTTCCCATTGCGTGCTAATATGGATATCGCCCAACGAGGGGGCCCTGTTTCGGGCGTGCCGGGCCAAGGCGTTCGATCACCGTTGCCGGGGGGACAATGAACATCGACCAGATTGACTACTTCTTAGACCTTGCGACCACGCGCTCCATCAACCAGTCGGCCGCGCGGCTCTACATCACGCCGCAAGGGGTGAGCAAGTCGCTGGCCCAGCTGGAGAAGGAGATTGGTTTCGCGCTGTTCGTCCGTACGAACAAGGGGCTGGAGCTCACGGAAGAGGGCGCCCGTTTTGCGGAGTACGCCGCCGAGTTTTGGCAGTCCTATTGCGATTTCGAGGCGAAAGTGGACAAGCTGGGTCGCGCGCCGGAGGCGGACGAGAAGAAGACGATCACGCTGGTGGCCGCGCCGCTCTTCTCGGTGTCTGCCATCATGGGGCGCGCCGTGGCGAATTTCCACGAGCTGTCGGCCGACACGGTGCTGGACATCGTTGAGGTGGGTGCCTTCGACATGCCCGATTACGCCCGCAGCCTCACCGACGAGCAGCTGAAGACCACGGTGTTCCTTTCCTCGGTTCCCGACTATCGGCCCGACCTGCTGGCTTGGGACGAGCGGTTCAGGGTAGTGGACATGGGGGAGTTTCCCATGCGCGCATGCGTGAGTCTCTCGAACCACCTGGCGCGGCGCAAGAGCATAACCCGTGAAGAGCTCTGTCGCGAATCCCTGGCCTGCTACAACGAGCCGGTGGTTCAAGATGTGCTGCACCATATGCTCGACGAATTCGGCGCGCCGAAGATCACCTCGAAAACAAGCGGTGTGAACCAGGCGGCGCTCTTACCCGAAGTGGTGTTCATTACCGCAGGGCTTTCACCCAAGCCCGCCAAAGAGGGCGTGGCACACATTCCCATCCGCGATGCCGTGAACATCCACCTGGTAGCTATTGCCTGCGAGAGCGAGGAAACAGCTCGGGTCATCGACGCGTTCTCACGCGCTATCGGCTAGCGGCCTTGCCCGGCACGGGCGTTTTTTCCAGCATCAACTTCTAGTTTGCCCGGCAGAACCTGTCGTTTATTCCGCGTGAACTTCCAGCCTTCTATGCTCTGGGTGTGCGAGGAGCACAACGAATCTTTTCCAGAGGAGAAGGAGGGAAGATGGAAGTGTTGACTCAGAAAACCAGTCGACGGGGCTTCCTCAAGGGAACTGCCGCACTTGCGGCCGCTGCGGCGCTGGGCGCCGGCGTGTCCTTGGCGGGGGAGAACTCCCTTGCCCTGGCGGACGCGACCGCCCAAGAGGACAAGTGGGTCAAGGGATTCTGCGGCGGGTGCATTTTCACCAACTGCGGCATCGAGACTCACGTGGTGAACGGCGTGGCAGTGGAAGTGCGCGGCATGATGGAGCATCCCGCCAACAAGGGCACCATGTGCCCGCGCGGCGCGGCGCAGCTGATGACGCTGTATGATCCGTACCGCTGCAAGGTGCCGGTGAAGCGCACCAATCCGGAGAAGGGCTTGGATGTAGATCCCCAGTGGCAAGAGATTTCCATGGACGAGGCCAAGCAGCTGATCTTCGACAAGATGGACGAGTGCTACGCGAAGGATCCGCGCCGCCACATGTTCGTCTACGGGTTCGGCGACTCGCTGCACGAGGACCCGTACAAGAAGCTCTACACCTCCATCATGGGAACGCCGAATTATGCGATGACCTGCGGTCCTCTCTGCGAAGTGCACCATGCGCCCCAGATGTTCAACAACACCTTCATCGATCGTGTTGACGTGGGCCACTGCAACTACCTCATCGCGCTCGGCCGCAACATGGGCGGAACCGCCGCCTTCGCTTCCGGCCCGTCGCGCGCCATGGCCGATGCCTGGAAGCGAGGTATGAAGACCGTCGTTGTGGACCCCCACTGCAACAGCGAGGCGTCTCACGGGGAATGGCTGCCCATCCGCCCCGGCTCCGACATGGCGTTTTGCATGGCCATGCTGAACGTGCTGCTGCACGAGCTGCGCGTGTGGGACGAGCCTTACCTCACCGAGCGCACCAACCTGCCCTATCTTATCCAAGAGGACCAGGACTACTACCGCAACCCCGAGACCGGCAAGCCCATGATGTGGGACGCGGCGGACGGCGTGGCGAAGGACTACGACGCCGAGTTCGGCGAGATTGCCCTGGAGGGCCAGTTCACCGTGAACGGAACCCCGGTCGAGACGGCGTTCGAGAAGCTGAAGGCCTCCGTCAAGGACTCCACCCCCGAATGGGCGGCCGAGAAGACCGGCATTTCCGCTGAGAACATCCGCCGGGTGACCACCGAGTTCGCCGACGCTGCGCAGATTGGCTCCACCATCGTCATCGACGGCGTCGAGATGCCCTATCGCCCGGTGTGCCTGGCCGTGGGTCGCGGCGCCGCTAACACCAACCAGGGGCAGCGCACCTACATTGTGGGCGACACGGTTAACATGATCGTCGGCGCGCTGGGCGTTCCCGGTTCGGTCATTCATGTGGAGCATCCCAAGTTCGAGGTGGAAGACGGCGTCATCCTGCCGGAGAAGCTTACCCCCTACCTGGAGAAGTACGATGCCGGCTTCACTATTCCCATGAACGATATGACCGGCAAGCAGTTCGCGGCGCTGGCCCGCTTCCCCGTGCTGACCACCGCCATGGGCGCCATCGTCGACCCTGCGAAGTATTACGTTGACTACGACATCGACGTTATGTTCCCCATCGGGTCGAACGGTTTTCTGGCCGACACTGACCGCGACATGTTTGTGCAGGCGTTCAAGAAGGTGCCGTTTATCTTCACTACCGGCCTGCTCATGGACGAGTGCTCGCTGTTCTGCGACGTCATTCTGCCCGAGGCGGCGCCGATGGAGCGCACCCAGATCCATCCCATCGAAGAGATCATGACCGCGGGCCTGGACTCGCTGCGCGTGCAGGGCGTGAACTTCAAGCATTCGCCCATCGAGCCGCTCTTCGAGACGGTGCAGTTCGACGAGTTCGTCATGGAGCTGGCCTACCACGTGGGCAACGGTGCCGCGCTGAACATGGCCACCTCGGGCTTCTTCGGCATGATGGGCACTCCCTACCAGCTGGACCCGACGCAGGAGTACACCTACGAGCAGGTGCTCGACAACTACCTGAAGGCCTATACCTCCACTCATGGCGCCGAAGAGCCTTACGGCGTGGATTACTTCAAGGAGCACGGTTTCTGGGCCTACACCGCCGCCATTGAGGACTGCTACGACTGGTGCATCCAGGGCGTGGGCCGTTTGCCCGTGTACGACCAGCGCGACATGATCGTCGGCCGTCACCTGAAGGCCAACATCGAGAAGTGGTCCGAGATCACCGGCCAAGAGATTGCCCAGCCCGGCTGGGAGGGCCGCATGGACGAAGTGTACGCCGAGTACACCCCCGTTCCCGAATGGCACGACAGCTGGTTGACCGATTTCGGCACCGACGAGTTCGACCTGTTCTGCGTGAATTGGAAGATCTCGCCGCGCATCTTGGGCCTGGGCGGCGCCGACAACAACGTGTGGCTGCGCGAAGTGGTGGAGCATCAGAACTTCGACGACCTGTACATCCAGATCAACCCCATAGCCGCCGAAGCGCGCGGTCTTAAGGACGGCGATCGCGTGGTGGTCGAGTCCCAGCACGGCGGTACGGCTGACGGCGTCATCAAGGTGACCGGCCTCATCCGCGAGGACTGCCTGGGCTTCCCGGGCCAGGGTCAGCACGTCTCCGCGTTCCTGAACCCGGCAGCGCGCAAGGGCACCACCTACAATCAGCTGCTGACCGCGAAGGACGGCGAGTTCTTCACCGTTTCCGGCTCCATCTCCATCTCTACCCGCGTCAAGATCAGGAAGGCGGAATAACCCATGCGATACGGTATGTTGATTGACCTCGAGCGCTGCATCGGCTGCAATGCCTGCACCGTGACGTGCAAGCAGAAGAACGCGACCCCTCCCCAGACGTTCTGGTCGCGCGTGACTACCACCGAGATTGGCGAGTACCCCGATTGCCGCCGCTTCTTCCTGCCCACCCTGTGCAACCACTGCGAGAACGCCGCATGCGAGCGGGTGTGTCCGACCGGTGCCACCTACACGCGCGAGGACGGCATCGTGCTGGTGGACAAGGACAAGTGCATCGGTTGCCGCATGTGCATGGCCGCCTGCCCGTACGTCGCCCTCACCTTCAACTTCGGCGACAACACCTCCTCCTTCCCTGAGTTCGAAGAAGAGACACCCTACGGGAAGAGCCATGAGGGCGCCTTCTTTGTGGGCACGGTTTC
>JAAVZC010000002.1 GCA_022791455.1 Eggerthellaceae bacterium | reverse complement strand
AACTGCGTGGCCGCCGCGCTCGCGCTCAAGAAGCCGGCCAACGCGGGGCTCTTCGCCGCGGCGCTCGTGTTCGCGGCCATCGCCTCGGTGTGCCTGCGCGCCTACATGTGGGTGCTCGGCACCGGCACGCTGGACCTGTTCGGCGCAGCCGCGCAGCACCTGGTCCTGTAAACCCGCTCTCCCTTCACTCGGCTCCGCCGCACTCTCCTTTCCGGCTACTCTCCAAATAGCCCGCGGCGGAGCCCCTCTTACCGATCAGGAGGAATCATGCAAGAAGCAATTTCCGGATACGCAAGCCTTCTGGAGGGCAACGCCGCCTTCCTTAACATGCTGGCCCGTCTGTACTACAAGCCGCTCTCTCAAGAGGAGCTGGAGGCCATCGCCGCGCTGGATGTGGACGAATTCGACTTCGACGACCCGCGCGTGGCCGAAGGGCTGAAAGAGTCCATCACTTATCTGCGTGCGGGGGGTACCACCCTGCGCCAGGACGTAAACGTGGACTACACTTCGGCCTTCTACGGCATCAACTCCTACGAGGGCAAGGTGGCACACCCCTGCGAGTCGGTGTTCACCGGCGAAGAGGGGCTGCTGATGCAGGCGGAGACCCGAGCCGTGTACCGCATCTACAAGTCCGAGGGCATCAAGAAGGAAGACGATCTGGGCGTGCCCGACGATCACCTGTCCTTCGAGCTGCAGTTCTTGGCGAAGATGTGCACGCGCGCCGCCGAGGCGCTTGCGGCGGGCGATGTGGCCGAAGCTGTGCGAAACATGAAGGTGCAACTGGCCTTCTTGGACGAGCATATCCTGGTGTGGTATCCCAAGATGAAGGCGGTGGCCATGCATTTGCTGCTCACGCCGTTCTATTTCGGCGTGCTGAAAGCTACCGATGGCTATCTGGCGTCGCTGCGCGCCGACCTCGAAGAAATGGTCGTCGTGCTGGGCGCCACCGAAGCGCAAACGGAATAGCTTTTCGCAGATCCTCTGAGATCAGCCCCGGGCAAGATCGGTGCCCGGGGCTTTTTTGTGTCGGGGCCCGGTGATTCGAAATGCTCGTGACACAAGAAGACCCCGACTAGGGGGGGTGTCGGGGTCTGGGAGTGTCCCCGCGAGAGCCGATAGGCAGCGCTCGGGGGACTGAATGAAATGGCAGGTAGTTACTTGCCCACGACGCTGATGCGCTCGCGGATGTGGGCTTCGGGGGTGCCGGTGCGCTCCACCTCGTCCATCATGGCGATGGCGTAGTCGGCGTAGCTCACCTGGGATTCGCCCTTGTCATTGGTGGTGAACTCTTCGCCGGCCAGGATGTAGTCGCCGGTGCGAGGGCCGTCCGCCTGGAAATCGGCGGCGGGGGAGACGAAGGTCCACTGCACGTCATCAACGCCGCGCAGGAAGTCAAGCGTCACGTTCTGGGCGCTGGCCAGGGGCTTGAAGATGTCGGGGAAGTCGGGGGTGTCGATCAGCTGCACGGTGTGCTCGGGATCCATGTACAGCGAGCCGGCGCCGCCCACAATTACCAGGCGCACATCGGTGCCGGCCAGAATGTCCACCAGGTGCTTGATGGTGGCGGAGTGCTGATCAAGCTTTTCCGGCTCCCAGGCGCCGAAGGCGTCCACAACCACGTCGAAGCCCTTCAGGTCGTCGGTGGTCAGGTCCATGATGTCCTTCTGAATAACGTGCTGGGCATCGGTCTTGTTCTCGCTGCGCACAACGGCGGTCACGTCCTCGCCGCGCTTCACGGCCTCTTCGACGACCAGACGTCCGACGCGGCCGTTGGCGGCCAAAACTGCAATCTTCATAGGTGGGGCTCCTTTCGGGTAATGTAACAATGATTGTTACAACGATTACGCTTGACAGTATCGGCGGGAAGGTATGTAATGTCAATACTTACAGAGACATTTTTCCAGGCTGTTATCTAAGCCGCACTTTTTGAGGAGGGGACAGTGAAAATAGCGGCGCGGTTTCCCATTGCCGTGCACACGTTGCTGTGCATCGACTACTTTGCTGGCAAGGAGCGCACTACTTCCGATTTCCTTGCGGGAAGCGTGAATGTGAATCCGGTGATCATCCGCCAAACGCTGCAGAAGCTGAAGGCGGCCGGGCTGGTGGAAGTTGATCGCGGGGTGGGGGGCGCCCATCTGGCGAAGCCCGCCGACGAGATCACTCTGCTCGACGTCTTCAACGCGGTGCAGGCGGTGGACGGCAGCCTGTTCGGCTTCCATGATTCGCCGAACCCCGAATGCCCGGTTGGGCGCGCTATCCAGCCACTGTTGGGCGAGAAGCTGGGCGAGGCTCAGGCCGCCCTTGAGGGCCAGCTGGCGCAAACGACCCTCGCCGATCTCGTCGCCCGGGTGTAGCCATGGGGGCGGGGGAAGTTCGTCCGGAAGAAAAGAGCGGCATCGACCGCATATTGAACCGCTGGCCTATGCTGCCGCTGGCTTCGCTGAGTTTTTGGATTGCCTGGCGCTTCATCGCTTTCAGCGGCACCATGTCCATCAGCCTTGGAGCGCAGGACTTGGTGTTCTACCTTACGCTTTTGGCGGTAGGCATCTTGGCGATGGCGGCTCCTCGCCTTGCGGAGCGGGCGCTGAAGTTGCCGACAGGCATATTTGGCCTGGTGGCCATGGCGGGCACGCTTCTGCTGCTGGTGCCGGGGCCGGAGGGGGCCAACTTCACCCCGCTGGTCCGCAGCGCTGCCTTCGGCGCCGGATCGTTCCTTTCCGGTGTGGGGATAACCTTCATCGCCATTAAATCGTGCCTCTTGCTGGGACGTTTGCGGCCTACGGAAATCTGGATTTGGCTGGCCTACACCGAGTTCGTAGTGGTGGCCATCTACTTCGTCATCTTGGGTACCGAGGGGCCCATAGCGGCGGTTATCTTCGCGCTGTTGCCTCTTTTGGCCGGCCTTTCCGCAGGGTTGGGAAATCGCTCGGGCGCTGTTCCCTCTACCCCTTCTCCCGAAGACGCGCCGCCGGTGTCCTTGGCGGCTTATGCCAAGTTCGGTGCCTTCGTGTTGCTGCTTTCCATCACGTGCTATATGGCGCGCCTGCTGGCCATCAATCCCATCAACGATCCCTTCTCTACCAACATGCTGGCGTGGCCGGCGCTGGGGCGCGTACTGATTGCCCTGGCCATTCTGGGCGGTGTCGTGTACTTCTCCCGCCGTTTTCCCTTCTCCAAAATGTGCGTGTTTGTGGTCATCGTCATTCTGGTGGTGCTGGCCTGCACCACGCTGCCGTCGTTCGACAACTTCTGGCTGTTCACCCTCACGGCGTTCGCCCATCCGGTGCTCGAGTGCATGACGCTGGCCATCGCCGCGTGTCTGATTTACCGCACGCCCCGGCAAGGGGTGCGCATCGCGGGGCTGGCACTGGCGGCCCTGTACGGCATGACGCCTTTGGCGGAATTTGTGGGCTGGGTCATCAACGCGGTGTACCCGGAGGCTCTGAACACAGTGTTTCTGCTGGTAGTGATTGCCTGCGCCGCCGACTCGCTGCTGTTTTTGCAGGACAAGACCTACGAGAGCGCCATGGGGGCGGTGGAGAAGCCGCGCGCGGTGGTGTCGAAGGGCAAGCAGCGCCGGCTGCAGCAGGCGGAAGTGCTGCGGGACAAGATGAATCTGTCCCAGCGCGAATTCGATGTGGTAGTGGAAATTCAGCGGGGCCAGTCGGCCCAGAAGATTGCCGAGCACATGAACCTCTCGGTACACACGGTGCGCGGCCACATCCAGAACATCTACGCCAAATGCGGTGCCCACTCCCGCGACGAACTCATAGACATGATGAACAACCTGGAGCTGTAGCAAGCTTTGCGATAGTTGGTGCAAGGGCTAGAGAATGCGGAACGGGCCACCCCAAGGGGTGGCCCGTTCCAGATAGAAGGAAAGAAAAGCGGAGGGTTTTACAGGACCAGGTGCTGCGCGGCGGCGCTGAACAGGTCCAGCGTGCCGGTGCCGAGCACCCACATGTAGGCGCGCAGGCACACCGAGGCGATGGCCGCGAACACGAGCGCCGCGGCGAAGAGCCCCGCGTTGGCCGGCTTCTTGAGCGCGAGCGCGGCGGCCACGCAGTT
>JAAVZC010000014.1 GCA_022791455.1 Eggerthellaceae bacterium | reverse complement strand
CCTGACCTCAGGATTGCAAAGCACGCGATCTAACAGCTGAGATAATGCCACATATGGGTTCTGAACATTTCCCCTAGCAATAATAAACGATCCACCGTCTAACTAGGCTCACGGTGGAGAGTTTATCGCAAAAAAATGGTGGGCCCGAATGGATTTGAACCAGCGACCTCACGCTTATCAGGCGTGCGCTCTAACCAACTGAGCTACGGGCCCTTGAAAAAGTGCTTGAATATATTACACCGCGTATTTCTCAAGAGTCAAGGAAAATTTGCTCCATTTGGGAAATTGCGGTGAAAGGCACATGGAAGAGATCCTTCGACTCCGCGCTTCGCGCTCCGCTCAGGATGACAAAAGGGTGGCGGGGCGCTCCTCTCAGGATGACAAAGGGGGCTAGACTAGCGTGATAAGCCAGATGAGGAAGAGGTGGGCGGGGTAGTAGGCATAGAAGAACCACTTCATGGAGGGGCCGCGTTTGCCGTTGTAGAAACCGAGCAAGATGCAGGCGGCAGTGAAGCCGATACCGGCGTATCCGACGTTGCCCCACACCAGGCTTGCATGACCAGCGTCGGCAATGGTGTTGGAGGGTAGGTACGACATGTCGCCGGTGATGGCGAGTCCGGGAACTTCCGCGAGCGCCGGAAGGCCGATGCCCAGGTAGGCCACCCCCATAGGGCCGATGATGCTGGGTACCTTTCCGCTTTCGCGCAGAAGGTAGAACAGCACCACCATGAGCGGGCCGATAGAACCCCAGTCGAAGCTGTTGGTCAGAACGACAGCCAACAGCGTCGCCAGCCAAAAGATGCCTTTGTGAGCGTGGTCGTACAACCAAAGAAGCCCCAACCCCACCAGCAATGTGAACAGCACATTGGGCACCGCCCCCCACAACAGCGAATAGGGCACCTGCGCCACGCACGCGAACACCGCCAGTCGGGCGGCGTACTTCTGCAGGTTAGAGGTATGGGTGAAGCCCTCCACCAACAGGAAGGCCATGATGGGAAACGTGACGCCGCCCAGCGAGAACAGCGCCAGCAACAGAGGCTGGGGCAGCTGGGCGGCGAACACATTGGCCACATGATTGCAGGTCATGCCGATGATAGCGACAACCTTGAGTGTAAACCCGTTGATCATGTGGCCTTATCTTTAGTCTAGGTCGTCTTCGCCGAGGGCTCCGGTTTCGGATTCGGCTTCGAGCTCGGCCATTTCTTCCTTGTCGATGTCGGCCGTTTCGGCGGCGGACCTCGCCTTGCGCTTCTTGCCGGTGGAGCTGATGGCCACCGCCACGACGCGATCGTTCTCGGCCACGCGCATAACCATCACGCCCTGGGTGGAACGGCCCAGTTCGGAGATGCCGCTGACGGGGGTGCGCACCACGACGCCTTCCTCGGAGATGATCATGATCTCATCTTCCGGGCCGACAATCTTCATCACCGACAGCAGGCCCTTCTTCTGGGTCATGGTGATGGTGTACACGCCCTGGCCGCCGCGATGGTGGCAGGGGTACTCGCTCACGGGGGTGCGCTTGCCGAAGCCCTTCTCGGTAATTACGAACAGGTCGGTGTCGGGACGGGCAATCTCCATGCCCAGCACGTGGGCGTCAGCCGGTACCGTCATGCCGCGCACGCCCATGGTGTCGCGACCCATGGCGCGGGCCTCTTCCTCGTCCCACATGATGGCCTTGCCGGCGGACGACACCATCATCACCTTCTGGCCCTTCGCCACGCGGCGCACGGCAATCAGGTGGTCGCCGTCGCGCAGGTTGATGGCAATCAGGCCGTCGCGGCGGATGTTGGCGAACTGCTTCATGGCGGTCTTCTTCACCATGCCCTGTTCAGTGGCGAACATCAGGAACTCGTTTTCAGGGAATTCCTTGGTGGCGATGACCGCGGAAATGGTCTCGCCCTTCGCCAGGGGAAGCAGGTTCACGATGGCGGTGCCGCGGGCATGGCGAGAAGCTTCGGGAATCTCGTAGGCCTTCAGGCGATACACCTTGCCGGCAGTGGAGAAGAACAACATGTAGGAGTGGTTCGACGCCACGAACAGGTGCTCCACGAAGTCGCTCTCTTTGAGGTTCACGCCTTGCATACCCTTGCCGCCGCGCTTCTGCTGGCGGTAGGTGGTCACGGGCAGGCGCTTGATGTAGCCGGCCTTCGTCATGGTAATGACCATGTTCTCGTCGGCGATGAGATCCTCGACGTCGATTTCCTTCGCCTCGGCGGTGATGCGGGTGCGCCGCGGAGTGCCGAAGCGCTTCTTCACTTCCTGCAGCTCTTCCTTGATGATCTGGCGCACCAGAGTCTCGTCGGCCAAGACGCGCTTATAGTAGGCAATCTTCTCGCGCAGCTCGTTCAATTCCTCTTCGATCTTCTCGCGCTCCAGGCCGGTCAGGCGGCGCAGCTTCATTTCCAGAATGGCGTCGGTCTGCTTCTTGGAAAGGCCGAAGCGCTCGGTCAGGCGCTTGGCGGCTTCCTTGTCGGTCTGCGACGAGCGGATGATGGAAATAACTTCATCGATGTCGTCCAGCGCTATGATGTAGCCTTCCAGAATGTGGGCGCGTTCTTCGGCGCGGGCCAGCTCGTAGCGGGTGCGGCGGGTGACGACGTCTTTCTGGTGCTCGATGTAGTAGTAGAGGATTTCCTTCAGCGTGAGGATGCGGGGGGTGTTGTCCACCAGCGCCAGCATGTTCATGCCGAAGCCGGTCTGCAGCGAGGTGTGCTTGTACAGCTTGTTCAGCACCACCTGCGGCACGGCGTTAGACTTCAGGTCGATGATGATGTCGATGCCGTGGCGGTCGGCGGCGTCGTGGATGTTGGAAATTTCCGGCAGCTTCTTGTCGCGCACCAGTTCGCCCAGCTTCTCCAGCAGGCGCTTGCGGTTCACCATGTAGGGAATTTCCTTGACCACGATGGAGTAGCGGCCGTTCTTCTTCTCCTCGATGGTGCACTTCGCGCGCACGGTCAGGTTGCCGTGGCCGGTTTCGTAGGCATCCAGGATGCCCTTCTTGCCGGTGATGATGCCGCCGGTAGGGAAGTCCGGGCCGGGCATCACTTTCAGCAGCTCTTCGGTGGTGACGTCCGGGTTGTCCAACATGAGGCAGGTGGCCTCGATGGATTCGCCCAGGTTGTGCGGCGGAATGTTGGTGGCCATGCCGACCGCGATGCCGTTGGAGCCGTTCACCAGCAGGTTGGGGAAGCGGGCCGGCAGCACCTTGGGCTCTTGCAGCGATTCGTCGTAGTTCGGTTGGAAGTCGACGGTTTCCTTGTCCAGGTCGCGCAGCAGTTCCATGGCGGCCTTGTCCAAGCGGGCCTCGGTGTAACGCATAGCCGCCGCGGAGTCGCCGTCGATGGAGCCGAAGTTGCCGTGGCCGTCAATCAGCGGCAGGCGCATGGAGAACGGTTGGGCCAGGCGCACCATGGTGTCGTACACGGCGGAGTCGCCATGGGGGTGGTACTTGCCAATCACGTCGCCGACGGTACGGGCCGACTTCATGTGCGGCTTGTTGGGCGTGTAGCCCGATTCGTTCATGGCGTACAGGATGCGGCGGTGCACCGGCTTCAAACCGTCGCGCACGTCCGGCAGCGCGCGGGACACGATAACCGACATGGAATATTCCAGGAAGGAGGTTTGCATCTCCTTGCCCAGGAACGCCGCGCGCACAGTGGTGCCTTCGCCGCCGTTGGCCCCTTCGATAATGGAGCCATGGGGGTTGGGCATGTCCACGATCATGCTGCGGGCGCGCTCTTCTTCGGAAATCGCGTGCTCGACGTCTTCTTCTTCATCAATAGTGGACGAAGCGGAAGCCAACTCGGCTTCTTCATCGCCCTCGGTATCGTCCTCTTCGGCGCGGGCCAAGAGGCGCTCGATGTCGTCGACGTTCTCGCGGTCGCGATCAGCGTCAAAATGATCGTCGTTATCAGCCATGTTCTTCCTTTCCTAACAGGCCTGAGGAACAGCTCTTGTCGTCATCCTGAGCAACGCGAAGGATCTTTCCCGGCTGGTGAGATCCTTCGACTCCGGGCTTCGCCCTCCGCTCAGGATGACAAGGGGGAAGCCGGGCCAGGGGTGACGAGGGGGTTAGATGTCCAAGAACCTTACATCGCGGGCGTGTTTTTGGATGAATTCCTTGCGGGGTTCCACTTGGTCGCCCATGAGCTCGGTCACCACGCGCTCCGCTTCCACGGCGTCGTCGATGGACACCTGCAGCAGCGTGCGGGTGGCCGGTTCCATGGTGGTCTCCCATAGCTGCTCCGGGTCCATCTCGCCCAGGCCCTTGTAGCGCTGAACGTCAAACTTGCCGGGATCGTCGTATTCCGCGAGCGTCGAGGACAGCGCCTTCTCGTCGTAGATATAGCGCTCGATCTTCGGGTTGCGCGAGTTCTTTTTCTTCAGGCCGAAGATGGGCGGCTGCGCAATGTAAATGTAGCCGCGGTTGATGAGCTCCGGCATGTAGCGGTAGAAGAACGTCAGCAGCAGGCAGCGAATGTGGGCGCCGTCCACGTCGGCATCGGTCATGATGATGATGCGGTGGTAGCGGGCCTTGTCCGCGTTGAAGTCGTCGCCGATGGAGGTGCCGATGGCGGTGATGAGCGAGCTGATGGTGTCGGAAGAGAGGCTGCGATGCAAGCCTGCCTTCTCAACGTTGAGGATCTTGCCGCGCAGGGGCATGATGGCCTGGTACTTACGGTCGCGCGCCTGCTTGGCGGAACCACCTGCGGAATCGCCCTCTACGATGAAGATTTCGGAAAGGGCCGGATCCTTCGAAGAACAGTCTGCCAGCTTGCCCGGCAGCGCGAAGGAGTCCATGACGTTCTTGCGGCGGGTCATCTCGCGCGCCTTGCGGGCGGCTTCGCGCGCCTTCAGCGCCTGGGCCGCTTTCTGCACGATGCGCTTGGCGGGAGCGGGGTTCTCTTCCAGATACTCCGCCAGGCCGCGCATCACGGCGTTCTGAACCAGCGGGCGAATTTCGGTGTTACCCAGCTTCGTCTTCGTCTGCCCCTCGAACTGCGGGTCGTGCAGCTTCACGGAAATGATGGCGGCCAGACCCTCACGGGCGTCGTCGCCGGAGAGGTTCGCGTCTTTTTCCTTCAAGATGCCCTTGCTGCGCGCGTACTCATTGATGGTACGGGTGATGGCGTTCTTGAAGCCGTCCAGGTGGGTGCCGCCCTCGTGGGTGTTGATGTTATTGGCGAAGGCAAGCACGGAATTCGTGGAGTAAGACGTAGACCACTGCAGCGCAATTTCCACCGTGCCGTCGGCGTTCTCCGCTTCGAAGTACACCGGCTTGTTCAGGGTTTCCTTACCTTCATTCAGATACTTCACGAAATCGACGATGCCGCCCTGCGCTTGGAACACCTCCGTGCGCGGCTTGCCCTCGGCGTCCAGCACGCGCTCGTCGTGCAGGACAATCTTCAGGCCCTTGTTGAGGAAAGCCATTTCGCGGAAACGGGTGGCCAGCGTGTCGAAATCGTACACCGTTGTCTCGGTGAAGATGAGCGGGTCGGGCCAGAAGGTGACGGTGGTGCCAGACTTCTTCGCCGAGCCAATCTTGTGCAGCTTTGTGGCAGTCTTGCCATAGGAGAAGTCGATTTCGTATTCCACGCCGTCGCGGCGCACGCGCACTACCACCTTCGAGGACAGCGCGTTCACAACGGAAACGCCCACGCCATGCAGGCCGCCGGACACTTTGTAGCCCTCGCCGCCGAACTTGCCACCGGCGTGGAGGATGGTGAGCACTACCTCGACGGTGGGGATCTTCTCTTTGGGATGCTTGTCCACCGGAATACCGCGACCGTTGTCGTCGACGGTGATGGAGTTGTCTCTATGGATAGTTACTTCGATGTTGTCGCAAAAGCCAGCCAACGCCTCGTCGACGGCATTGTCCACCACCTCGTACACAAGATGATGCAAGCCGCGGGGGCCGGTGGAGCCGATGTACATGCCCGGGCGCTTGCGAACCGCTTCCAGCCCTTCGAGTACTTGAATGTCGGATCCATCGTAATGACTACCTGGTTTTTCGGCCACAGTTACGCTCCTTTTCCCAGATATGGAGGGAAACCCTCCCGAACACAAAGAAATGCACCAAAATCTGGCGCATTGGTTGGGTTATTCTAGCATAAATATTCATCATGTTGGGCCTTCAGGTCTCAGAAGCCACGATATAAGGCGTTCTAAGCCAGGTTTAACGGCTTTTCCGAAGTTTATATCGAATTTTCTCCAGAAACGGCCCTGTAAAGGCTTCCTATAAGCGAATAAGGTCGGCGGAGTCGAGGAGGGATGGTTCGAAGTATTCCAGGTGGGTGGTGGTGATGAAGGTTTGGACGTCTTGGTTGATGTAGTTAAGAATGGCGCGGCGGCGGGCGTCGTCCAATTCGCTCATCACGTCGTCCAGCAACAGCACAGGTTTCACGTGCAACACTTCCTCCACCATAGCCACTTCGGCCAGTTTATAGGCAAGCACGAGCGACCGCTGTTGCCCTTGGCTGGCGAAGTCGCCGGCCGGCAAGCCCTTCACGCGAAAGTCGATCTGGTCGGCATGGGGTCCCACCAAACTGCGGCCGCGCGCTAGTTCTGCAGGCAGCTCATCATGGAGGCGCTTCGCCAGCGCATCCCGCAGCTCGTCGCGGGAAAGCCCCGCAAGCGAAGCGCCGGCTTCGGACTCCTCCCCCAGCGGCACATACGTCACCGTCGCTTCTTCACCGTCCGCAATTTCCGCGTACCGTTCCTGAATCAGAGGGAAGAACCGCGTGGCCAGCGCCGCGCGGTAGGCCACCAGCTGCGAACCACAGATGACCAGCATCTCATTCACGCTCTCCAGCAGCAGCGGATCGGCGCCCTCTTTCAGCAGCCGGTTCTTGTGTTGGATCACCTTCTCGTAATCCTTACTTATTAAATAGTGGTTGCGAGAAAGTTGGCTGCCCAGCGCGTCCAAGCTGCGGCGGCGGCCACCGGCCGAGCCCTTCACCAGTTGCAAATCGTCCGGCGTAAACACCACGGAAGGCAGCGTTCCCATGAAGTCCGCCGCCTTTTTGCGATTCCCATTCAGGGAGAACTTCTTGCTGTGGCCCTCCATTGTCAGTTCTACATCGAGGCGGCGGCCATCTCCCTCGATCACGCCGCGCAGCCGCGCCCGTTCCTCGCCCTGCTTCACCATCTGCGCCACCGTGGGATGGCGAAACGACGAAGCGGCAGTGAGCAGTTGAATGCCTTCAACCAAATTCGTTTTCCCCACGGCGTTGTTGCCGATGAAAATAGTAAGCGGCCCCAGGCCCTCCCGATGGAATTGGGAGTAGCTGCGGAAATTCTGCAGATCAAGCGTGGTAAGGGTGAGCATCAGCTGCAGGAGCAGTGGTTAGGGAATGCGCACCGGCATGATGAGGTACAGGTAATTTTCCGGCTCGATGGCGCGCAGGATGCCCGGCTTCGTGGGGGATTGCAGCTCCAGGAAGGCCTCGTCGCCTGCGATGCCCGCCAACCCTTCCAGCGTGTAGGCGAAGTTGAAGGCAATCTCCATGTCCTCTCCCTCGATGGCTGCAGAGACAATCTCCTTCGCCGAGCCCACGTCCTGGGTCATGGCGGAAACCTGCACCGTCTGGGAAGGAATGTTGAGATCGAAGCGCACCGGCGACGAGGAATTTCCCATAAGCGAGGCGCGCTTCACACTGGCGGCCAAGTCGGATACGGAAATCTTCGCGCGCGTACTGTGACCCTCCGGCAGCAGTTTCTGGTACGGCGGATATTGGCCCTCGATGCGGCGGTTCACGAAGACCGTTGTACCGCAGCGAACCAGAATCTGATTCTCGGCCAGCGCCAACGTGATGGGGTCTTCAGTTCGGGGAAGGCCCGCCAAGTCCAGCATGAAGGAACCGGAGATGACGCACTCGAAGTCTTCCGCCTGCGTCTCGGGGATGTTCACATCGGTAATGGCCAGGCGGTAGGAGTCGGTGGCCACCATGCGCAGCCGGCCACCTTCGAAGTTCACCAGCACGCCGGTAAGGATGGGACGACTCTCATCGCGGGAAACGTTGCGGGCCACTTTTTTCACCATGGAGGAGAACACGGGGAAGTCCACGGAAATTTCCTGGGAGGTTTCTACGTGGGGGAAGCCGGGGAAGTCCTGCGGGTTAAGGGCGCGCAACGCGAACGATGCCTTGTCACACGTGATGTAGGCTTCCTCGAAAGTAGCGCTCACGGTAACTGCGGCGTCGGGCAGGCTTTTCACAATATCGCTGAAGAGCTTACCGGGAAGAAGGCCCGTCCCCTCTTCTTCCACCAGCGCCATCACGGTGTGGCGAATAGAAAGATCGAGGTTGGTGGTCTCGAGGGTAATCTCGTTCCCCTGCGCTTTCACGAACACGCCCGCCAGCGACGGCAGCGTGGAGCGCGTCGATATACCTTTGGACACAACCGCCAGGACATTTTGCAGCTCACCTTTGTTGATGCTGAATTTCACCGGGAACCCCTTTGCTACATCTTTATATATAGGGGCAATTATAAACGGCTCCCCACAGCCTAAGGCGGGCATTACGGTAAAATCCTCGGAGGCTCAGATATGTCTGCTGAAGCTTCCGCGGATAGCTTTTCAACATTTTCAACCGTATTTTTGTGGAAAATGTTGAAATTCACGGAAAAAAGAGGGCTCACACGGGCTTTCTTCCGTGAAAAACTGCATTTTTGGTTTTCCACATACCGTTTGGCGAAGGTTTTGAAATAAAGTTTTTCAAATTTTTTCAAAAATTTTCTCAGGGATGATCAGGGAGTTTACCTTGCTGTTACCTAAAGAGAACAAAGATTCGTCTTGACTTCGAAGCTTCGCCGTGATGGAGGAAAACCATCAATTTGGTAGGGTTTGGTTATCAGGCAAAACCCAACTTCTCGCGAAAATCAAGAAGTTTTTTTAACCATCGCAAAATTTCTTTCGCTTTTTTCTCTCTTTTCCTTCCGAGTTTTTCAAAGTTTTCCCCATTTCATGAACAAAATGTTGAAAACTATGAAAAACGCCAGTTAGAGACAAAGATTTTTTTCCACACGACGGAAAAACTTTTTCCTTCTACGGGAATATTCCTGTCTTATAATTCCATTTCGGGAAAAACACTCTAAAGTAGTGAAAAAACCTTTCATAAAGACTAAAACGCAGCAGGTAAACGCAACAATTCGAAAGGACCCAGCCGTGAGCCCCTCTCCTTCTACCCCCTTGCCTCCCCACGCGGAGGATTCAGAAGGGCCCTTCGACTTCTCGTTCGTAGACGGAACGGCGCGTATCGCCATTTATGACGATCTTCGCAGCGCCCCGCGCCTCATGGAAATCCCCCCGGCGGAAACAGGGGCCTACATCGAAAAACTCGCCAGCACCATCTACAACGAGGCACGCTTGGCGGGCGGATCCATCCCCTATACCGTTGTGCGCGAGGTTTCGGAGAATTTCATCCACGCGCGATTCAAGGAAATTATCGTATCCATCATGGACGGCGGCAACACCATCCGCTTCGCCGACCAGGGTCCGGGCATTCCCGCGAAGGAGAAAGCCCAGCTGCCCGGCTTTTCTTCCGCTATAGAACCTATGAAGAGTTACATCCGCGGTGTGGGAAGCGGCCTGCCGATTGTGCGCGATTACTTGGAAGTGAGCCGCGGGTCCATCACCATCGAGGACAACCTGAACTCCGGCTCGGTCATAACCATCAGTCTGGTGAAGAATAGCGAGAGCAGCATGGTTGGGTCGGCTGCGGAACTTTCACAAGGCGTGGCAACTTCCGCAGGAACTTCCTCGGCAGGCGCTGTTCCTTCATATCCCGATCCCGTTCACCCCGCTACACCGGCAGCTTCAATCGCGGACCCTTACTCGGGCATGGCGCCACAAGCGCCGGCTGCTTATTACCCGCCGGCCGCACCGACCTATCAGGCTCCCGTCGGCTATGCGCCGGCAGCCCCACCCTACCCCAGTGCTACACCGGCATACCCCTACCCAGCCGGCGGTCATACTTACCAACCGGCCCTCGGCCATACTATTATTCCCCATCTCAATGAAAATGCGCGGACGGTACTGCAGCTGCTCTACAACGAAGGCGGCCCCATGCGCATCACGGATATTTGCCAATGGGGAGACATTCCTCCGTCGAGCGCCCATAAGATTCTGACGAACCTGGAGCAGGAGGGCTTGGTCACAAGAGACCCCTCAAATTCCAAGCACCGCATGCTCACTGAACTCGGTCAAACTGTGGCACAGGGACTACAGGATTAATTTTCCACACGTTTCCCACTCTTGTTTTCTTCCGAAACGTTGCTTGTCTCGCCTGAAAGCACGGGGAATATGCTATCTTTGCTCATTAAGTTTTCAACAGTGCCTCTCACACGACGGCAAAAGAGGAGTTACCTATGGACAGCAGCCTCCTTCACGAGTACTGGAACAACGTCTGGCTGAAGGTCAAGGAATATGACCAAGTAGACGCTTCCCAGGTGGACGCGTTTTTTGCGCGGCTGCACCCTCAGGTAATCAGCGACGGCTTCTTCATGCTGACGGCGGAAAACGAATTTCTTAAGAACTGGGTGGAGGCTCATTACCTGGGCTACATTGGCCAGGCGTTGCAAGATATCTTCGAAATTCCCTTTAATGTAGTGCTGGCCATCGACTCCACTCCCGCTATTCCAGTGGCTGCTCCTACACAACCCGCAACATACGCCCCCCAGGCGGCACCGGCAACCGCGCCGAACCAATACATTCCGCCTACGCAAACCCCCGCAACTTACACTCCGCCCCAACCTCCCATGCCCGCCCCGGTAAATCCCAATATGATGACCCCGGCCAATGGGACCGCCGTGATTTACGAAGAATCACCTGTCCAGGCTTCTCCCGTCGATCGGTCCATGAGCGAAACTCCGAATAGCGACGGCCACTTCACCAGCTCCACGTTCGAAAACTTCGTTATAGGCGATTCAAACCGCATGGCATACTCGATGGCTCTCGCAGTTGCGGAAGAGCCGAGCAAGGACCCGCTGAACCCTCTCTTCATCTACGGAAAGAGCGGCTTGGGCAAAACTCACCTCATGCGAGC
This sequence comes from Eggerthellaceae bacterium, assembly GCA_022791455.1. Classification (GTDB taxonomy): domain Bacteria; phylum Actinomycetota; class Coriobacteriia; order Coriobacteriales; family Eggerthellaceae; genus Parvibacter. The sequence goes on along the minus strand of JAAVZC010000014.1, from coordinate 514,370 downwards.
TATCGAAAACTACATTCGCAAAACGCGGCCCTACCTGCGCACAATCTACGTGGATGCGAACGACCTGGTGAACGAATACGCCCTCGCCAGCACCACCCACGATACCGAGAAAAACAGCTTCATCAACTTCAAAAAACACTATGAAGACGCCGATGTGCTGCTCATCGACGACATTCAGCATCTGCACGGAAAGAAGGAAACCCTCAATATCGTCTTTCAGATTTTCAATCGTTTGAGGGATATGAACAAACAGATCGTTCTTTCCGCAGACCGCGCTCCCAAAAACATCGATATCGACGAGCGTTACTCCTCGCGCTTCTCGAGCGGCGGCACCATTGACATTCAACCCCCAGAAACTGAAACAAAGATGGGCATTATCAAACTGTTCATCGAAGAGTACCGGCGCAATGCGGGCAATACCTCAGTCGAGATACCCGAAAACGTGCAGCTTTTCATCGCGGAGAATTCCAGTTCCAATATCCGTGAGCTCAAGGGGGCAGTAACTACTGTTATCTGGCATCTTACCTACTCGGAAAAACCTTCCATGTCCCCCGACGAGATGAATGCGCTCTTGGTCAGCCATTTCTCCGGCGGTCCCACCCGCAATCTCACCATCGACGACATCCAAAAGGTGGTAGAGAAGTACTTCCGGGTTAAACATTCCGACATTCTCTCTTCAAAACGAAGCCGCGATATTGCCTATCCTCGACAGATTGCTATCTACCTCTGCCGCCAAATGCTCGACGTTCCTTTCGCTACCATCGGGAAGCGGTTCAACCGTGATCACAGCACAGCGATGCACTCGTACACCACTATCGAGAAGAAAATCAACCAATCGCGGGAAGTGCGCGAAGAGATAGAAAATATCAAGCAACAGATCCTCGAGGGTTAATTTCTCTGTGGAATAAGCGGTATGGCTTGCTGACTGCTGGTGAATTGAAAAGAGTAGCTTCCGAGTTGCTGTTGATAGGCGCAGAGCCTCCCCACATCATTTCTAACGCCACTCTTCTCAATCCCACCTGCGGTTTCCTTCGTTCTTCACTTTTCCACCGTCGTTATTAATGTGACGATACATTCAATTTAAAGGAGCGGCGCAATATCCCACCATTCTCGTTTCCCTATATTTGGCATTGAGGGAATAGAGTCGAGAACAATCCAATCCTGCCCGCTTAAATCCGTTGTATCCTTTTCCAGATTTGTTCTTGACAGGCCTTTTTCAGGTGTTACTATTTCGAAGTTACACTTTTTACCAGAAAGGGTAGATAAATGAAACGCACTTACCAACCGAACAACCGCAAGCGCGCTAAGTGCCACGGCTTCCGCGCTCGCATGTCTACCAAGGGTGGCCGCGCTGTACTGGCTGCTCGTCGCGCCAAGGGTCGCAAGCGTCTGTGTGTGTAAACAGGCAGTTCGTTGGAGACAATTAAATCCAGCAACGACATTTCTTCTTTATTTGCCCACGGAAAGCGACTAAAGAACAGTTACGTCACGTTCATAATCCTTCCCCGGGATGCAAATAAAGATAACCCTCTTACACACGACCTTCCGGGTCGTGTTGCTTTTATTGCGGGGAAAAAATTAGGAAATGCCGTTTGGAGGAACAGCGCCAAGAGACGGATGCGCGCCATTTGCTCGGAGCTTGGAGGCCCTTGGGCGGGTTTCGATGTCGTTTTCTTGGCTAAAAGCTGTGTAACGCAGGCGAACTATAGTAAAGTGCTTAACGCATGTGACGTGACGCTCTCGAAGGCGGGATTTTCCGTTGAAACAGATGCTGAGTAAACTTGCCAGGGCCTTGGGGGCTATTCCGAAGTGGATTGCCATTGGCCTTATCATGTTTTACCGGTTCTGCATTTCTCCGCTTTTTCCCTCGTGCTGCCGGTTCGTGCCCACATGCTCGCAATATGGATTGACGGCTTTTAAGAGATACGGGTTCTGCAAGGGGCTCGTGCTTACATGCAAGCGCATTATGCGTTGCCGACCGGGTGGACCCCATGGGTACGATCCGGTTCCTTAGGGTAACGGCCGCTTAGCATGCGAAAGGGATTGATATGTGGGATTGGTTCAAGGATTGGATCTTCAGCGTAATCCAGTTCTTCTATAACTTCTGCGGCGACTGGGGCCTGGCCATCATCATCATTACGGTGATCTTCCGTATCATCGTTTCTCCGCTGATGCACAAGCAGGCGAAGTCCAACTTCCAGATGCAGAAGATCCAGCCTAAGCTGCAGGAGCTGCAGACTAAATACGCCAACGATCCTCAGCGGCAGCAGGAGGAAATGCAGCAGCTGTATGCTGAGGCAAAGTTCAATCCTCTGGCCGGCTGCTTGCCTATGTTGCTGCAGATGCCTATCTTTATCGCCCTGTTCCAGGTGCTCCGCGAGATGGGCCAGCGTGAAGAAGTTACCGACTACTGCTTCTACAACATTGTTCCCAACCTGGTTATGACCCCTCAACAGGCGCTTGAAGTGGGATTTGGAACATTTGTTCCCTATGTGATCCTTATGATCATCTTCGCTGGCGCCACTTTCCTGCCCATGGTGATGATGCAGCTGAAGTCCGAGAATACGCAGCAGCGTAATCAAACCCTTATTATGGGCGGCGTCATGAGCTTGTTCATGCTTTGGATTTCCTGGAGCTCTCCCGCTGGCGTTTTGTTGTTCTGGGGTGCCTCTTCGCTGATTGGTATTGCTCAGAATCAGCTGACCCTTGCGATGTGTCGCAAAGAGGATGCTAAGAAGGAAGAGGAGCGGGCGATCGAGGTTAAGCCGGTTGAGGTCAATGTGACTCGGAAGGCTAAGAAAAAGCGCCCAACAAAGAAAAAGTAGTTTTCTATGAAGCCCCCTTTGGGGCTTCTCCATCATATAGGGACAGGAGATCCTATGTCTGAAGAAGAGATTGTAGAAAACGTCGAAATCGAAGATGTCGTTGAAGAAGAAGGCGAAGAGGGAGTTTCTGATGAAACTCTGGATGCCATTGCAGACACTGGCATTGCGGTGATCCAAGATATCCTTGAGCACTTCGATGTGGGAGAGATCACCATCGATGAATACGAGGGTGATGAGGGCGAGCTGATTCTCGATATTACGGGCGATGATCTTGCTGTGCTTATTGGTCGCCATGGTCGTAACCTTGATGCGTTGCAGTTTATGGTTTCGACGATCACCATGCGCAAGCTGGGCATGCGTTATCCTCTGGTTATTGATGTTGAGGGTTATAAGAACCGTCAACGCGCTAAGCTTGAGTCTATGGCGCAGGCATCTGCCAATCGTGCAGCTTCGAGTCATCGTAGTGTGAAGATGCGTCCCATGACTCCTTACGAGCGCCGCATCATTCATATCGCCCTTCGCAACGATGATCGAGTGACCACTGGCTCTGAAGGCGAAGGTCCTGCCCGTCACGTTGTAGTGACACCTGTCCGCTAAGATTTTTAGCAATATTAATCCCCTCTCCGGAGGGGATTTTTTTATGCCTATACAAGGTAATGAAATTTGCGATAATTTCCAGACCATCGAAAGAATAGGAATTGTAATGAGTGAAGCAAAGAGTGAAGATCAGCTGGTTGAGGATTACCTGCAATATATTCTCGAAGTAAACCAGCGAATGAATTTAACGAGAATCGACAGTGTCGAATCCGCTCGTTTGCTTCATATCGAGGATTCCTTGGTTCCTCTGGATGATGTAGTGGCAGCTCCTGCTGGCAGATACGGTGATCTGGGCACAGGTGGCGGCTTCCCTGGTGTTCCGATTGCAATTTATAGTGGTCGCAAGTCTGTTTTGATTGATTCTGTCGGCAAGAAGGTGGCTGCCGTCCAGGAGGGTGTGAATTCTCTCGGACTTGGCGAACAAATTTCAACCTACGCGGGACGTATCGAGGATCTCACAAAGGAGCAGGCTTCATCTTTTTCAGTGTTGACGGCTCGTGCGGTTACAAAGTTAGTTTCACTGATAGAACTCGCGTCTCCCCTTCTTGTTCCTGGGGGTCTTCTGATTTGTTATAAGGCCCAAACTACTCAGGATGAAGTTGATAGTGCCCTTAAGGTTTGCCCTAAGGTTGGCATGAAATTGATCAAGGATTATCAGACAACACTCAGTGATGGGGAAACACTTCGACGAATCTTCGTGTTTGAAAAAGTTTCTAAACCTCAAATTAAACTGCCACGAAAAGTAGGAGCTGCTCAACATAACCCTTTGGGTTAAATGTTTCACGTGAAACATGAGGCCATTCGGGAAAATTTAATCGAATTAATTGCGGCAACCCCCAAAATCAATATTGTCACCTTGTGATCGGTCATCTATTCTGTTCAAGATTTATTTCTGAGGTTGAATTCGATGTTTCACGTGAAACACTTCTTTAGTAACTGGGCAATATGCCTTTTGATTTAGATATTGGGGATTAATCCCTGGTTATATGCTTGTTGCCTACTAAGGAGGTAGTTTTGGGTTTCTTTGATTCTAAGAAGAAGGAAGGCTCTCCTTCTTCTATTCCCGCAGCAACGATAGAGGAAACTTCCCCCGTTGATGAGGAAATTGAATATCAGGTGGTTACACGCGAGGTTGAAGAGCCTGTAGTTGAGGATGTCGAAGAGCAGTATGTCCCGACTCGCCTGAAAACTTACAAGGAAAAGAAGCCGGTCAAGCATACGATCGGTCAAACTAAGGTCGTTGCTATCCTCAACCAGAAGGGTGGCGTGGGTAAATCCACTACTTCCATTAATTTGTCGGCTGCACTTGGTGAAATGAACAAACAGGTGCTCCTAATCGACCTTGATCCTCAGGGAAATTCCTCCAGTGGTCTTGGTATCGATAAGGGAATGGTCGAAAACTGCATCTATAACGTGCTTCTTGACGATATTCCAATTGAAGAAGCTATTATTCCCGATGTTTGTGAGGGATTGGATGTTGTTCCGGCAACTATTAACCTTGCTGGAGCTGAAGTGGAACTCGTCTCTGAAATGGCCCGCGAGAACCGTCTAAAGGACGCTGTAGGGCAGATGAGGGGCAAGTATGATTACATCTTTATCGATTGCCCTCCTTCCCTCGGTCTCTTGACGGTTAATGCCTTGGTAGCTGCAGATAAGCTGTTGATCCCCATTCAGTGCGAGTTTTATGCTCTGGAAGGTGTGACAAAACTTCTTGATTCGATGAAACGTGTCAAAACGCGCCTAAATCCTAGTCTAGATATCTTGGGCGTTCTCTTGACGATGTATGACAACCGCACAACACTCTCCAAGCAAGTGGTCGATGAAGTTCAGGGTTATTTTGGACGTACTGTGTTCAATACCCTTATTCCCCGTACCGTTAAATTGTCCGAAGCTCCTAGCTATGGACTTCCCATTACTGAATACGATCCCCGAGGAAAAGGTTCTATTTCCTACATTGAGCTCGCAAAGGAAGTGATTAGCCGTGGCTAAACCAAATAAAAGTGGCCTGGGACGTGGTTTGAGTTCTCTTCTTGGCGATTCATACGAATCTGCTCGCCCTTCTCAGCCTTACAAGCCCACTCCTCGCACTGAGGAGAAGTCTCAGAAAGCCAAGGAAGAGGCCGCTGCTCCTAAGCGAGAGCGAGTAGTGGTTGAGCTTGGGGAAATCGATGCTTATGACCCGATTTTGGAGCCCTCTCCGGTGCAGCCTAAGAAATCCGAGGTCGCTGAGCCTGTTTCACATGAAACAAATGCGAATGTTTCACGTGAAACATCGACTTCCGAAGTCATTGGGGAAGTGAAGATTCGCCCCGAAGGGGTCATGAAAGGTATTCCGGCTGAGAAAGCAAAAGTTACTTCTCGTGTCTCCCAGAACATCAATGAGATGGATATCGATAAGATCAAGCCGAATCCTGATCAGCCGCGTACCAACTTCAAAGAGGAAGATCTCGAAGAGCTTTCTGCTTCCATCAAGAAAGACGGCCTGCTTCAACCGATTGTAGTTCGCGAAATTGGCGACGGTGAATATCAGATCATTGCCGGTGAGCGTCGCTGGCAGGCCTCCCAGCGCGCTGGTCTTGAAAAAGTGCCGGTAGTTATTAAAGAGGCTGACAACGATAAGGCGCTTGAGCTTGCCCTTATCGAAAACATCCAGCGTTCCGATCTTAACCCCATCGAAGAAGCTTACGGTTACCGCCGTCTTATGGATCGCAAAGGTATGACTCAGGCCGAGGTTGCCCAAGCTGTTTCGAAGGGACGTTCCACAGTGGCGAACCTTCTTCGTCTTCTTGAGCTTCCGGAAGAGGCCCAGCGTATGCTTTTTGACGGCGAAATCACTGAAGGTCATGCGCGTGCAATTCTCTCGGTCAAGAACGAGGTTGCCCAAGAGAAGCTGATTGAGAAGTTGAAGGAGCAGAAGCTGACGGTTCGCGAAACCGAACAGCTGGCCCGTCTGTTCTCTGGCCGTGAGACCAATATGGAACAACCTTCTACCCGTCAACCGCTTCCCACCGCTTATAAGAAGGTGGCAAAAGCACTCCGTGATGTGTTGCAAACGAACGTAAGAATCAAGAGTGTCAAAGGTAAGAACAAGATTGAGATTGAGTTCTCTGATGAAGATGATCTCCGTCGCATCTTCGATGAGATTGCCTAACTGAACTCTGATTGAAATGAAAGAGGGTGTTTCACGTGAAACACCCTCTATTTTATTTGAAGTGATTCTTCAGCTGACCACATGCTCCATCTATATCAGCACCTCGGGAGTTTCTCAGCGTTGTCTCAGTTCCCGATTGATTGAGGCGATGGAGCCATTTTTCTACTGTTTCTTTATCAGGCGGAAGGAAGGGCGAACCTTCAACGGTGTTTACCGTAAGAAGATTGATATGGCAGAGCAGTTGTTTCGAGTATTCAATAAGTGCATCAATGTGTTTATCAGAGTCATTGAGACCTTTGATAAGGAGATATTCGAAAGTAACGCGACGGTTGGTTTCATCTACATATTGTTTCAGGTGTTCGATGAGTTCATCAAGCGGCTGGTTTACAACGCGAGGCATTATTCGATCGCGATCAGCCTGGATGGCACTATGAAGAGAGATAGCAAGTGTGTATTGATAGGGGAGAGATGCAAAGCGATCAATTCCATTCAGTATGCCGCAAGTTGAAACGGTGATATGACGCGCACCGATATTAAATGATTCTGGACTGTTCAGCTCTTCAAGCGCAATAACAAGGTTGTCGAAATTGAGAAATGGTTCGCCTTGACCCATGACAACCACGCTTGTAACTGGTTTCTCAAAATCTCGTTCGACGACAGCAACCTGGTCAGATATTTCAAAAGGTTCAAGGTTTCGAGAGAATCCTTCTCGTCCGGTGGCACAAAACTCGCAGGCTATAGCGCACCCAACTTGAGAGGAAACGCAAACGCTCAGACGCTTTCCATCAGAAGAGGGAATGCCGACAGTTTCAACGAGAGAACCATCATGAAGGCGAAGGATGTATTTCCTGGTCCCGTCGATAGATACTTGTTTATCAGCGATTTGGGGACTATTCAAGGGATAGTTTTGAGAAAGGAACTCTCGGAATGCTTTTGGAAGGTTTGTCATCTCGTCATAGGAGAGCGCATGGTGCTTGTGAAGCCACTCGAACAATTGTTTGTTACGAAATTTAGGTTGGGCCGCCTCAGCAGTAACCCTGCTCAATTCCTCGAGAGAATATGTTTTGATTGATCTATCCATGGGTTCATTATAGTAATCCTGACCTGCCGGGTATCCCTTTGGAGGCAAACATATCCGATTTGGTATACTTGCCAGCGCCTCAAAGGATCAAGTGAAAGGAATTCCGGTGATCAATCCGTCTGAAATGAACGTGGCATTGCTTTCCGGTGGAAAAAGTAGCGAGCGCGAGATCTCTCTTGCGTCGGGAAAAGGTGCCGGAGAAGCACTTGAAGCTGCCGGTTTCAACGTGACGAAGCTTGATCCTGCCGAGAAATCCGATATTCAGAAGCTGATTTTGGGAAATTTTGACGTTGCGTTCCTGTGTCTTCATGGCCGGGGCGGTGAAGATGGCCAGATTCAGGGTATGTTGGAGACTTTAGAGATACCGTACACCTGTTCCCATACGTTGGCCAGCGGAATTGCGATGGACAAGGGTATTTCCAAGATGTTCTATCGTCAACAGGGAATCCCCACCCCCGATTCTTTGGTGATCGAAAAAGCCCAGGAATTCGATGCCGAAGCTGCAGCGAAGGTGGTTGGGCCGAAATCGGTTGTGAAACCGGCATGTGAGGGCAGTTCGTTCGGTATTTACATGACCGATACCCCTGAATCGATTGCAGAAGCTGTGGAAAAAGTCCTGGAAGTGGACGACAAAGCCATTGTCGAGGCTTTTGTTTCGGGACGAGAGCTGACAGTCGTAGTCTTGGGCAACGAGGATGCCGAGGCATTGCCGATCATCGAGATCATCCCCCGAGATGAGTTTTACAACTTCGATTCGAAGTACGCGCCGGGTGGATCGAAACACATTGTGCCGGCTGAAATCGGCGATGATTTCACGGAAATGGTACAAGATTTGGCCGTAAGGGCCCACAAAGCCCTCGGCTGCTCAGGTGTTTCCCGCACTGATATCCTACTAAATGAGGAAGACGGCCGCGCCTGGGTGTTGGAAACCAACACCATCCCCGGCATGACCGCCACCTCCCTCCTCCCCGACGCCGCCAAAGCCGCCGGCCTAACCTTCCCCGAACTCTGCACCAAACTCATAGAGCTTGCATTGGAGTAAGAGATGAAAGACGGTGATGTAGCGTGGGTTTACATTTTGACTAACAGCTCGCATACATCGCTCTATATTGGGGTGACTACGGATTTGGCGAGAAGGGTGTGGGAGCATAAATCGCATCTTATTCCCGGGTTTACCCAGAAATACAACGTAGATAAGCTGATATATTGCGAGTTGTATCAGCAGATTGATGATGCCTTGAGCAGGGAAAAGCAGTTGAAAGGCTGGTCAAGGGTTAAGAAGGAAAAACTTATAAGCCAAGTTAATCCTTCATGGGAAGAAATAACCCTGCTGTAGAGATCCTTCGACTCCGGCCTTCGGCCTCCGCTCAGGATGACAACGGGTATGGCATAAGTCTCATCTCATCCATTAGGCCAATTCATAAAATATTGTCATCCTGAGCGGAGGCCGAAGGCCGGAGTCGAAGGATCTCCCTTAAGCAGCGCAGGAGGCGAAGGTCCAGATTATGAGGGCTACGAGGCCGAGGAGGATGGCCCAGCTGATGATGTAGCAGCCGACGTTTCCTTTGCGTCCTTGTTCGATCACGCCATCCATCAGGGAGCGGCGGCGCTTCAGGAATACGGACCCCTTCGGCAGCTCAGGGTAGGGCAGGTTCTTTTCCGGCAGCCATGTCCCGCCAGATGAGACGATTTCCGCCACCTTCTCCTCCGGAATATCAAGATCCGGGTGCACCCCTTCGCCAATCTTCTTGGCAACTGCCTGGCAGAAAATCTCAAATGCCGTCTTCTCGTGGGGGTCGTAGGCAATAACCGCCATCTCGCCCCAATAATGCCCCGGCTCCGGACTCTCGGTAAAGGCCACGAATGAGAGAAGGGCCGCCATCTCCATGCCCTTAGCCTTGAACAGGCTCAAACGGCGAGAAAACTCCTCATCAAAGTACCCGATACGCGCATTAAACCGGTTGACCAGCCAGCCGCGGTGGACGCCATCCTCAAGTTCAAGCTGAATCTGGTACTGGTCACCGATGATGTTGTCGGCCCCCAAGAGCGCGCCCGCATCCTTCTTCGACACCGTCTCGAATCTTTGGTAGGTTCCGAAATACTCTTGCATGAGGGCCTTCCTTCGACTGGTAGAATTACCGGCTGTAACACGCTCCCGACAAGAGGCCCGCATCACGTACCCTTCATGATAGGATAGTTCGCCCTGTGCGAGCGTAATTCCCCTGCGAAGCGGCGGGATGGATGATACAAGAGGAATGCAATGAACCAATTGAGCGAATATATTTGCGATGGCACGCCCCAGAGAATTGTGGAGCGATATGCGTCGCTGCCCCAATTGGCGCAGGAAATGGATTTCGGGCCCTTCGACACGAATGTGGTGGTGCTGGACACGGAAACTACAGGTGTGTCCTTCAAGCACGACGAGCTGACTCAAATTGCGGCCGCACGTCTGGAGAAGGGCGAAGTGGTGGACTGGTATGTCACGTTTGTGAACCCAGGGAAGCCTATTCCGGAAGACGTGGTGCATCTGACGCACATCACCGACGAAGATGTGGCTGATGCGCCCACTCCGCAGGAGGCGTTGGCTGCGCTCGTGGAATTCGTGGGCGATGCGACGGTGGTGGCCCACAACGCCAACTTCGACCGCACCTTCACCACGAGGCATCCGGAAGGGTATCCGCTGCTGGAGAACTTGTGGCTGGATTCGCTGGATATGGCCCGTATTTCGCTGCCGCGCATGAAGTCCCATCGGCTCATCGACTTGGTGAAGGCGTTTGGCGCTCCGGTTTCGACTCATCGAGCGGATGACGATGTGGCCGCTACTTGTGCGCTGTTCCGCATCTTACTGGCGGCGATGTCTCAGATGCCCCCGGCGCTGGTGGGCAAGATTGCCTCGCTGTGCCCAGTAGAGGAGTGGCCGACGGGCGCGGCGTTCGCCTACTTCGCTTCCCTTCACGAGGAGCTGCCCTTCTCGCTGCGCCGCATGAGGCGCGAGGCGCTAAAGGGTGTGGATTTGACACCCAAGCGTAGCCTGAGCTCGGTGATGGAAGAGCTGCCGACTCATTTGGAATTTCCCACTGCGGAACAAGTAGCGGCAGATTTCGCGCCGGACGGATTGCTTTCCCATATCTACGGCGGCTACGAACCGCGCGCCGAGCAGGAGCAGATGGCCCAAGCGGTGCGCGCGGCGTTCGAAGATTCCACGAACCTGGTAGTGGAAGCGGGTACGGGCGTGGGAAAGTCGATGGCCTATCTGGCTTCGGCGGCGGCGCTCGCGCGAGACAACGACATTACCGTGGGCGTGACCACGAAGACGAACGCCCTGCTCGACCAGTTGGTATACAAGGAGCTGCCGAGCTTGGCCAAGGCGATGGCCGATGAAGACCCCACTGCGGCGCCCTTGAGTTTCGCCCCGCTGAAGGGCTTTTCCCACTATTTGTGCCTGTGGAAGTTGGAGCGCCTGGTGGAAGACGGCGCCCAGCTGGTGAACGTTCACAACCGTTCGGTTTCACAGGCTCCTTCGATGGCGGCGCTGCTTTCGTATGCCGAGCAGTGCGATTACAACGACCTGGACACGCTGAAGATCGACTTCCAAACCACGCCGCGCTACAGCTTCACCACCGCCAGCCACGACTGCCTGCGTCACAAGTGCCCGTATTACAACGGCCAGTGCTTCGTGTTCGGCGCCCGCGCCCGCGCAGCGGCCTCGCATGTGGTGGTGACCAACCACAGCCTGTTCTTCCGCGACGTGGCCACCGACCATGCGTTGCTGCCGGCCACGCCCTATTGGGTGGTGGACGAGGCCCATGGGGCGGAAAGCGAGGCGCGCGACGCCCTCTCCTGCAACTTGGAGGTAGCGCCGCTGCGTCGGCTGGCGCGCAAGGTTTCGCCCACCGCGAATCGGCGCAACATTTATGACCGCATTGTGAAAGTGGCAGTGCCGGCGGGAAAAGAAGAAGCATCAACGCTGCTCTACGGGCTGCTGCAAAAGGCGAAATCTGCCAGCCAGCTGTACGCGGAGGCGGTGGAAGAGTACGCCCGCTCGCTGAAGGGTTTGCTCTTCTTCGACGAGAAGCGCGGCTCGAAATCTTACGAGACCGTGGAAATCTGGCTCAACGACGACATCCTGAGTTCGTATACCTTCAAAGATGTGAAGGAAAAGGGCTTGGCACTGAATGACGCGGTGGAGCGTCTGATCGCGGCGAGCCAAGAGGTGGTGACGTACCTCGAGGATCTTGACGGCTGCGAAAGCGTACAGCGCGAGTTGGCCTCGGCCGTGCTGGATTTGAAGTGCATCGTGGGCACCTGCGACGTGCTGTTCAAGAACGTGAGCGACCGCTACGTGTACTCCGCCTTCCTTAATCGAAAAGACGACAAAGGCACCGACAAGCTGCAGGCGCAGTTGTTCAACGTGGGCGGCTATTTGGACGAGGTGCTCTACCCGGCCACCCGCTCCATCGTATTCACTTCCGCCACGGTGACGGTGGACGGGTCCTTCCAGGCCTTTTTCGACGCGATGGGATTGAACACGTCCGAATCCAGCGCGTGCCGAAGCCTGGAACTGGCCTCCAGTTACGATTTCGATCGGAACATGGTCATCTACGTGCCGAAAGACATGCCCGAACCCAACAGCCCCGCCTACCTGGATGCGCTGAGCGAATTCCTGGCCCAAGCGCACCTGGCGCAGAACGGCTCCATGCTCACCCTGTTCACCAACCGACGCGAGATGGAGCGCTGCTTCGACGGCGTCTCTCCGGTGCTGAAAGAGAACGATCTACGCCTCGTGTGTCAAAAATGGGGCGTATCGGTGAAGGGCCTTCGGGACGATTTTGTGGCGGACGAACACCTTTCGCTGTTCGCCCTCAAGAGCTTCTGGGAAGGGTTCGATGCGCCCGGCGCTACGCTCAAGGGTGTGGTCATTCCGAAGCTGCCATTCTCCAAACCGAGCGATCCGCTCTCCTGCGAGCGCGCGAACCGGGACGATGGCGCGTGGAAGCGCTACGTGCTGCCGGCGGCGGTGACCGAGATCAAGCAGGCGGCGGGCCGTCTGATTCGCAAGGCCACCGACGAGGGGGCGGTCATTTTGGCGGACAGCCGCATTGTGTCGAAGTGGTACGGGAAGATTTTCCTGCGCTCCATGCCCAGTACCAACGTGCGGGTGCTCACGCGCGCCGAAATTGTGGCCGAGTTGGCCGTCGCCGCCCAGGCGCGGAACGGAAACGAGAACTAGTCCATGGCGCTGCGCAACCGGGGAAAAGACGCGCGCGGAGCCCATATCCGCAAATCGACGCTGGGAACTTCGAACGAGATTTCCTTCAGCGTCCTTGATGCGGCGTCCAGCCGCAGCGGTCGCAGCCAGAAGCGCCGCGGCAAGGGGGCTTGGCAGTCCTTCGATCAGGACGCCGCTGCTCCGGGTGTTCCCCTGACCCCTCCGCCGGGCGAGATCTCACTGTTCACCATGGGCACCGATGGCCGGCCGCCTTCGACGCCGCGCAAAGACCAAGGGCTCACGCTGCCCTCGGGGGAATTTGTCCCCACCGGCCCGCGGGGTGGTTCGGCGGTCATGGCGGTGAACGAAGTGGCGGCCCGCAAGAAGAGCCGCCGCCGCGCCCGCATGGTGGGCGTGCTGGCTTCCGTGATGGTGCTGCTGGCGCTTGTGGCCGGCTTCACCAGCCTGGTGGCGTCGCTTGTGAACACGCAGAATACGCAGCAAAGCCAGTTGGTGGGCCTGGTGGAAGAGCTGGAAACTACCGATCCCGTTCTGCTGGCGATGGATGAGGCGGTGCTTGCCCTTACCAGCGGACAGGAGTTGGACGAGGAAACGATCGCCTCTATCGATGACCTACTGGAGCAGGGGAGTGCAGGCGTGCTGGCCACCCTCGATCAGGTGAAGGAGAAGACGCAGGATTTGGAAGAGCGACTCATGTCCGGCACCGACCGCGAGGTGGCCAACAACTGCATCGCTTCGGTGAACGCCCGCAGTGCCATGATCGAGACCGGCTTCTCCATTCTCCAGGCTGCGGCGCCTCTGTGTCAGGCGAAAGAAGAGGCGCACTTGGGTTGGCAGGCGCTTGGCCAGGCGGAGAATTTCTCGCGCCAAGCAGCCGATGTGCTGGCGACGATGAACACCGAGACCGTGCAGCAGTCGAAGGACTATTCCCAGCAGGCGCTTGACCAGCTGTATCAGGCCCGCGATTATTTCGCGCGAGCGGCGGAATATTCCGAAGCGGTGGATCTGGCCGCCTACACCGATTACCTGCAGTTGAAGATCAACGCTTCCGCCGCGGCAATCGAGGCCGATGACGCCTATCTTGATCGCGACAAGGAGCTGATGGAGGAGCGCAACGCGGCCTCGAACGACTATGAGGCCCAAGCCGCCGAAACGCTGGCGCTTTCCGAAGCCAACCCCGAGCCCCTCTACGACCAGGTGCTCACCGATGCCACCGCCCAACCGCTGCTCAACTACCAAGCCGAGCGCGGCAACGTCTCCGTAGCCGACGAATGGCTCCGCAACTTCCTGGGGTGAGAAAAAAAATGAGACATTAGGAGTGTCCCTTTGTCTCACTGGGGAAACTTTTTCGGGTTTAGGGGGCAAATAGCGTATACTTGCCAATAATTATGCCTATTTGTATTGTTTTCCCGAAAGGCGGCATACATGGCCGGTCTACAGCAAACGGTTGAATACCTCTCGAAGTCCATCGGGCCGCGCCCGGCGGGCACCGAAGAAGAGCAGAAAGCGGCGGTGTTCATCTCCGAGCAACTTTCGCAGGTCTCCGGCCTTCCCACCGAGACGGAAGAGTTCAACTGCAACGCCGACTCCGACATCCCGGCCGCCGTGTGCTCGGCCATCGCCGTGGTTGCCATCATCGTGGGAATGCTCGTTTCCTTCATGGCCATTCCCTGCTTCATCCTGGCGCTTCTGGCCGCCGGTCTCTACGCGGCGGAAATTTTCGACCGTCCCATCATCTCGAAGATCCTCTCGCGCGGCATCAGCCAGAACGTGGTGGCGAAGTACCAGCCCGCCGTTCCCAGCAACGGCCGCCCTGGCCGTCAGCGCAAGGTGGTGCTGGTGGCCCATTACGACACCGGCAAGGTTCAGCCGCTTCTGCGCGGGCCCATCGTGACGGCCATGCCCATCCTGCAATGGGTGGGTTTCGGCGGCATCGTTGCGTGCGCGCTGCTGCTCCTTTGCAACATGGCGGGTCTGGCGGCCGCCGGTCCCTTCCGCATTCTGGGAATTATTGCCGCGGTGTGCGCCGCGCTGCCGCTTCTTAACACCATCATCGGCCGCATCTCCCCCTACACCGAGGGCGCCAACTGCAACGGCGCCGGCGTGGCGGTGCTGCTGGAAGTGGCCGATCGCGTGGCCCACGGCTCCGTTTCCGCGGCTCAAAGTGATTACGTGGTGCATGGCGAAGCGGAGGCCCAGGCTTCTGGCTATGTGCCCGAAGGAGCCGAGCTGGTCTACGACGCCCTTTCCACCGATGGCGATTCCGAATCTTCTGCCCGCGCCCGCCTGCTCTCCGCGAAGGCCGCCGTTGCGGCTATGAGCGGCAAGCCGGTGAGCGACACCGTCCACATCGATCTGGCGGAGAACCTGGTGAAGGTGGAAGACGCTCCTCTCGATGAGCCGACGGCAGAAGAGATGCAGGAAGCCCGCTCCAAGACACGCGAGGCGCTGACGACCGGCGCCGATGGCGATGCCGAGGACGAGGAGAAGGCGGCCGTAGCGGAGAATCCCATTGAGCTGTCCGCCGAGCCCGTCCAGGAAGAAGATGACGTTCCCGCTTGGTTCAAGGCTGCCCAGAAGAAGGCGAAGAAGCCCATCACCGAACCGGCCCCCGTGCATCGTTCCCGCTACGCTCAGGCTATGGAAGCGGCCCAGCGGGCTCGCGAAGAAGAGGAGCGCGCCGCCGCGGAAGAGGCCCGCCTGGCTGCCGAAGAAGCCGCCCGCGCCGAGGCTGAGCGCCAAGCCGCCGAAGCCGCTGCTCGCGCCGCCGAGCTCCAAGCCCAAATGGCCGCCGTCCCTGTCTTGGGGAATGAAGAAGTAAGCGAAGTTATCGCTTCTGCTTCCGCGGCTCCTATTCCCGATGTCATCCAGAGCGGAGCGCGCAGCGCGGAGTCGAAGGATCTCGCCACGGAGTCCGTCTCCGAAATCCCCCTTGAGGGAAGCACCCGCCGCTTCGTGCCGGTGCCTGCCATTGATGCTCCCGCCGCGGCCGCACCCGCCGTGAGCGCCGAGGCCGTTCCCGTTCCCAAGACCCGCCGCGAGAGCTTCCTCGATTCGCTGCCCTCGCTGAGCATGCCTATGCCGGCCGTTTCCGCCGAGTCGGACGCTCAGGCCCCGGCCGCCCCCACGCCGCGCCGCCGCAGCATCGACATCCCCTCGCTCGAGGGCACTTCGACGGAAGGCGCCGTGCAGAACCAGGCCTTCCAGCCGGCGCCGCTTGCCGAGCCGCGCTCCACAAGCCACGACCGCGCCAACCGCCTGCGCATGACCGTGCCCTCCCTTTCCGGCAGCATCACTGCGCAGCCGGCCGCTTCTCCGCAGGTTACCGCTCCGGCCCAGCGCATCACCGTGCCGGCCCTGGGCGAGGATCCCTTCGCTCCCGCCGCCGAGGAGAACACCACTGTGGCCACCGCCGGCGCCTTCGCCAGCGCAACCGGCGTGTTCGAGCCGGTGGGTGATGAGCTTCTGGAAGACGTGGCGGATCAGGAGATCTACGTGGAAGACGCGGACGACTCCGATTACCAGGATCAGATCACCGAGACCGGCGCCTTCGCCGGCCCCGGCTACGTTTCCATGCCCAAGTCCCGCCTCGGCCGCCTGTTCGGCAAGCACCGCGGCAAGGACAAGAAGCGCGAAGAGAGCACGCCGCAGCAGTGGCTTTCCGTGGACGAGGAATTCGATGCCCGCTCCGTCGGCGCCGCCCGCGGCGGGTGGGAGAGCTTCCGTCAGGAAGAGGAAGACCCCTACGACGTGCTGAACGACGAAACCAACGATGATTTCGGCTACGGCGACGATGATTCTTCCTACCGCGATGGCCGCGGCCGCCATTGGAGCGGCGGCGCGTTCTCCCGCGAGAGCCTGGGTCGCGTGTCCACCCGCTCGAGCGAAGCTGCGGGCGAAGAGGGCGCCGACGAGGGAATGGACGTTTCGATGGCCGCCGCCCTGGCCGACGACTCCGCCGCGCCGCAGCTGCGCGAGGAAGTGACCAGCTTCTACAACCCCGCCGTGAATGTTGAGGTGTGGTTCGTCGCCCTGGGCGCTGAGCTTGCCGCCAATGGGGGCATGCGCGCGTTCCTGGACGACCACGCCGCCGATCTGCGCGGTGCCATCATCGTCGACCTTGAAGGTCTGGGCGCCGGCGAACTGACGCTCATGGAGAAGGAGGGCAAGTTCATCGCGAAGAAGCCCTCCTCGCGCATGGATCGCATTGTGCGCAAGGCCGCTTCCGCTGTGGGCATCAGCGTGGCGAAGGGAACCCAGTGCTGGAAGGACAGCGCCTCTGCCTTCGCCATGAAGCATGGTCATCAGGCGATGCACTTGGTGGGTCAGCTGGACGGCAAGCCCGCCTTCTTCGCCGAACGCGACGACGTTGCGGAAAACGTAGACGAAGAAACCCTCTACGTAAACTCCGACTTCGTCATGGAAGTCCTTCGCAAAATCTAGATTGTTGGAAGTCGCCGCGGGGCGGCGGGACGGGGCAACCCTCAGTCGCTCAAACAGTCCTCGCTGCGCTGCGGAACTCGCTTGGTGAGGGCCGCCCCGCCCCGCTCATACATTGACTTTATAGGTCGTCATCCTGAGCGCAGCGAAGGATCTTTCTACTGGCTCTGCACGCTCGGGTTTTCGCGAATGACATTCTCCAAAACGCCAAGGTAGGCCCTCAGGAGTTCTGAGGGCTTTCTTTGTGTGTGCATCACGTAGCCCACGGTCATGGTGATTTCGTCTTCCAGCGGAATGGAGGCGATGCCGGAGTGCATTTCCTCGGACAGCACGCCGGTGGAGAGGGTGTAGCCGCTGTGGTTTGTCAGCAGATTGGTGAGGGTGCCGCGGTCGGTGATGCGGATGTTCTTCGGGTGCGGCAAGTAGGAGAGGGGCTCTTCCGCGAAGTAGAGCGAGGCCGAGGGCCCTTGTTCGAAGGAGTAGCGCGGGAAGCCCTCTAAATCTTCCAGCCGCAGCACGTCCCGGTTCGCCAGCGGGTGCTTCTCGCTCAAGAACACGTGGGTGCGCGCGGAGAAGAGCGGAGTGAACGACAGGTGCGCGTCTTCGAGGGCCTTTGTCAGCACGCGTTCGTTGAAGTTGTCCAGGTACAGCACGCCCGCATCGCTGCGGAAGGTGCTCACGTCGCTGATGATTTGCGCCGTGGTGGTTTCGCGCAGGATGAAGTCGTACTCGTCGCCGGCGAAGCGGTCCGCCACTTCCATGAACGCCTGCAGGCTGAAGGCGTAGTGCTGGGTGGAAATGGCCAGTCGCGCGTGCGATTGCTGCGCGGGGGAGTAGCGGTCCTCGATCATTTCCACCTGTTCCAGCACCTGCCGCGCGTAGCTCACCAGCTCAGCGCCGTCGTTGGTGAGCGCCACGCCGCGGTTGTTGCGGGTGAAGATGGTGATGCCCAGCTCCCGTTCCAAATCCTTGATGGCCGTAGACAGGTTTGACTGCGACGCATACAAGCACGCCGCCGCCTTGTTGATGGACCCGTATTCCGCCACCGCAATAAGGTAGCGCAGCTGCTGCAGCGTCATAGCACTCCAATCAGAAGACAACCGACCGTCTGACTTGTCTTGTCTAGCCGGACAAGACAAGTCAGACGGTCGGTTGTCTTCTCCGATCATATATACGGTCGTTAGCTGAGTTATCGGTTTTGCCGATTATAGTCCATCTGAACAATGAATAGGCAAAACGCTTGTGGAATCGCGCCGGTCGTGGTTTCATTCACACTTGCGAAAAAACGGCCCGACCAAGGAGCAAATCCCATGGCAAAGAAGAACATCCCCTACGATCAGAAGTACTACGATCCGGAGATAGAATGCATGCCGCGCCCCCAGCTGGAAGCGATGCAGCTGGAGCGCCTGAAGGAAATGGTGCGCTACGCCTACGACAACACCGTCTATTACAAGCGCACGTTCGACGAAGCCGGCGTGTCCCCCGACGACATCCAGTCGCTCGAGGACATCCAGAAGTTCCCCTTCATCGACAAGAAGACCGAGCGCGACACCCAGCACGTGGGTAGCTTTTTCGGCGAGATGTGCTCCGTGCCCGAAGAGGAAGTCATCTTCATGGCCACGTCTTCCGGCTCCACCGGCGTTCCCACGGTGAGCCCCTTCACCCAGGAGGACTTCGACCTGTGGCAGGACACCGAGGCGCGCCTGTTCTGGCAAGCCGGCATGCGCCCCAACGACCGCTACGTGCACGGCCTGAACTTCGCCCTGTATGTGGGCGGCCCCGACGTCATCGGCGCGCAACGCCTGGGCGCGCTGGCCATTTGGGTGGGCGCCGTTCCCTCCGACCGCCTGCTGTTCGTGCTGAAGCAGTACCAGCCCACCGTCATCTGGACCAGCCCCTCCTACGCCTGGACGCTGGGCGAGAAGGCGAAGGAAAAGGGCTTCGACCCGAAGACCGACTTCTCCATCCACACCATCATCGTGGCCGGCGAGCCGGGCGGCTCCATCAAGTCCACCCGCGAGGCCATCGAGGATCTGTGGGGCGCGAAGGTAGTGGACTTCTTCGGCCTTTCCGACATCTACGGCGCCTGCGCCGCCATGTGCGAGGCGAAGGACGGCCTGCACATTGTTGAGGACCAAATTCTGGTGGAAACGGTGGACCCGAACACCGGTGAAGTGCTGGAGCCCGGCCAGATGGGCGAGCTGGTGTACACCACCCTCATGAAGAAAGCGCGCCCGATGATCCGCTTCCGCACCGGCGACATCGGCTACGTCTCCAACGAGCCCTGCGAATGCGGGCGCACTCTGGCCCGCATCCACATCACCGGCCGCAAGGACGAGATGTTCATCGTGGGCGCCGTGAACGTGTTCCCCACCGACATCGAGTACGTGGTGCGCGCGGAGAAGGGCCTGACCGGCGAATACTCCATCCGCGTGTACGACCAGGACTTCACCACCAAATACGAAGTGTCGGTCGAGCGCGCCCAGGGTTCCACCGAGCCTTACGACGAGGTGGCCCGTCGCGTGGAGAACGCGCTGAAGACCCACACCGGCGTGCGCCCAGCAAAGGTGATCGTCTACGACGCCGGCAAACTGGGCACCAGCTCCGAACACAAAGCCAGCCGCTTCATCGACGAACGCAACAAATAGTAGTGAGAGGGATTCCTCCTGCCCGCGGCCGCGCCGGCCGAAGGGATTCCGCTCGACGCGTCGTCGGCCTGAGCTAACTCCGCTTCGCGGAGTGGATCTCAGCCCTCCTTTGGCTTAACCTCGCTCCACCCTCCGGCCGGCGCGCCCGCTACGTTACAATGACTTTATCTTCCAAACGAAAGGTACCAACATGGCTAAGACATTCTCGATTTCCGGCCAGCATTACCTGTTCGATGTCCAGACGTTCGCCCAGGTGGTTCTGGGGGCTGGCGGCGACGAGTACCACTACGCGCTGCTGGACCGCACCACCCAAGGGGTTATCGACGACGTGGCGAACGGCGTGAGCGACCTGGGCGTCATCGTTGAGACTTCTGAAACCGCCGCGAAGCTGAATGCGGTGCTGGACAATCTGGGCCTGCAGTTCACCGAGCTGGTCACTTCGGCGCCGCGCGTGGCCCTGCCCGCCAGCCATCCCATGGTGAACAGCAAGAAGCTGACGCTTGAGGACATGGCCGACTGGCCTTACGTCTTCTTCGACCAGGGCCCCGATGCCCCCGAGTTCTTCTACGAAGAAGCGCTGGCCACGGTTCCCCGCGCGAAGACCATCGCCTGCACCGACCGCGCCTCCCTCACCGAGCTCATCGTGGCACTCAATGGCTACACCGTTACGAGCGGCATCCTGGTGGGCATCACCGACGGCAGCGCGCTCACCACCGTTGCGCTCGACACCGACGAACGCCTTTCGCTGGGCTACATCTCCCGCAAAGACGGCGAAATCAGCGAACTGGAACAGCGCTTCGTCGAGAAGCTAAAAACTAACCTCGAACGCTACGCGTTCAACTAGAAGTCAAAGGGGGAGCAAAAAGCTCCCCCTTCTTTTGTCTTGTCTGGTTGGAAGTCCCCGCGGGGGAGCGGGGCGGGGCAACCCTCAGTCGCTCAGACAGTCCTGCTTTGGCGAAAGTGCCACTGGCACTTTCGCGTCGTGCGGAACTCGCTTGGTGAGGGCCGCCCCGCCCCGCCGACTGGTTGACGCTGTTGCCTGGCATCCTTTTCGCCCCCATTGTCATCCTGAGCGGAGGGCGAAGCCCCGTCTCCTACGTCATCTCGACCGGAGCGCGAAGCGCGGAGTGGAGAGATCTCGCGTCGGACGGCCGATGGGCTTCAACAGGGGCTTGCTGTCCCATATATGTTCTAGAATGGAATCAACGACTGGCACGGGAAAAGGAACAAGCATGATTGAGGTGCTGTGGCACGGGCGCGGGGGCCAAGGGGCTTTTACGGCGGCGCGCCTTTTGGGGGCGGCTGCCTCCTTTGAAGAGGGGGCCTATGCGATGGCCTTCCCCTCGTTCGGGCCGGAACGGCGCGGTGCTCCTATGCGCGCCTTCACCAAATTCGACCGCGCGCCCATCGGAGACCGCTCTGCCATCACGCAGGCGGACTACGTGGTCTACCTGGACGACACGCTCCTTGGCGAAGACTGGGAAGCGGAGCTGAAGCCCGGCGGCCTGGTGCTGGTGAACTCCACGCGCACCTTCGATGATCCGCGCATTTGGGCCATTGATGCGAACGGCCTTTCGGAGGCCATCCTGGGACGCGATATTCCCAATACCGTGTTCCTGGGAGCCATCGCCGCCCTCTGCCCGCAGCTCACCCCCGAAGCCGCGAAGCAGGCCATAGCCGAATACATGCCCCCCAAGCTGCACGAGAAAAACTGGCGAATCGTCGAGGAGGCCGCCGCCCTTACGTCATCCCGACCGAGCGCCACCCCCTCTACGTCATCCCGACTGAGCGTAACTCCCCTTTCGTCATCTCGACCGAGCGAAGCGAGTGGAGAGATCTTCGCGACCCCTGAAACGTTGTCGGAAGCCGGGAAGATCTCTCCACTCCGGCCTTCGGCCTCCGGTCGAGATGACGTAGAGGGGGTGCCTTCGGCCTCTGGTCAAGATGATGTAGGGGGCGTGCTTTCGGCTTCCGGTCGGGGTGACGTTTCTCCTCGTCATCCTGAGCGCAGCGAAGGATCTTCTCCCGAGCCAAATCGCATTCGATGCCGTCTGCGCGACGGCGCGGACCCGATGGCTCCTTCGCTCGACCCTGCCGTGTTTGCCAAGAACACCTGCTTCGCCGCCGGTCACTTGGTGGCGAAGAACGCTGGCTGGCGCAACGTGCGCCCGGTGCTGAATGCGGCCGCTTGCACCCTGTGCCTGCAGTGCTACCTCTACTGCCCCGACGGCACCATCTTCAAAGTGCGCGACGGCGCGGGCGAAACCGCAGCTCTCGCTATCGACTACGACTTCTGCAAAGGCTGCGGCGTCTGCGCCCGCGCCTGCAAGTTCCACGCAATAGAAATGATCGACGAAGCTGAAGCGTTGTCATCTCGACAGGAGCCCGAAGGGCGGAGTGGAGAGATCTTCCCAGACCCCGAAAACGGTTCAGGGGTCGCGAAGATCTCTCCACTCGCTTCGCTCGGTCGAGATGACGTGAAGAAAGTGCCGCTCAGTCGAGATGACGTGAACAACACTGAAAGTGCAGGTGCGTAGATGAAGCGATTCCTTTCTGGCGACGAGGCCTTTGCCGAGGGAGTGCGCCTGGCGCGCCCCGCTGTCATTTCCGCATACCCCATCACGCCGCAGACGGTGGTGGTGGAGCGCCTTTCCGAGATGGTGGAGCGGGGCGACCTGGACGCCCATTACGTGCACGTGGAATCGGAGCATTCGGCGCTTTCCTGCGCCATGGGCGCCTCCGCTACCGGTGCGCGCGCGTTCACAGCCACCTCCAGCCAGGGCCTGCTGTACATGGCCGAAGTTCTCACCTACGCCGCGGGCGGCCGATTCCCCATCGTCATGATGAACGCGAACCGCGCCACCGCGCTGCCCTGGAACATCTACGGCGACCAGCGCGACAGCCTGGCGCTGCTCGATCACGGCTGGATTCAGATGTATGCGCAGGACAACCAGGAAGCGCTGGACATGGCGCTGCTGGCCTATGCCGTGGCGGAAGACCCGCGCGTGTGCCTGCCGGCCATGGTCAACATCGACGGCTTCGCCCTCACCCACACCTACGAGTCGGTGGACATTCCCTCCCAGGAGCAGGCGGACGAGTTTCTGCCGCCCTACACCACCGATAATCGGTTCGACTTCGCCCATCCGGTGAACTTGGGCTACTCCGCCGGTCCGGAATTCAACCGCTACTACCAGTACGAGCATCATCGCGACGTGCTGGCGGTGGAAGCGGTGGTGCCGGAAGTGGAGGCGCGGTTTGCCGTTGCTACCGGTCGCCAGTACAGCGGCATGATCGAGGAATACTGCAGCGAAGATGCCGAAGCGGTGCTGGTGTGCGTGGGGTCCATTGCCGGCCTGGTGCGCCAGGTGGTAGACGAGCTGCGCGCTGCCGGACGCACCGTTGGCATGATGCGGCTGCGCTACCTGCGTCCTTTCCCCGCGGGGGCTCTCGCCCAGGCGCTCGCCGGCGCGCGGGCGGTGGGCGTTCTGGAGAAGGACATCTCCTTCGGCGCCGAGGGCACTGTCTTCACGAACGTGAACTCAGCGCTCAAGCAGGCAGGTCTGACATGCCCGACGGAAAACTTCATCGGCGGCCTCGGTGGCGACGACATAACCGCCGAGCAGGTGAAGCAATCATTCGAAATGCTCCTGGGCGGAAATGCCAGCGTTCATTTCTTGGGAATCGAAGAGGGGGTGTGCTAGATGGCCATTAATGCGAAGACTATTTCCGATGACGAATTATTCTACGGTCACAAGGCCTGTGCTGGTTGCGGGGGCAGCTTGGCGGTTCGCGCGGCCTTGAAAGTGCTGGGGCCGAATGCCGTATGCGCCCTGCCCGCCGGCTGCATGAGCGCGGTGGGCTTCAACTTCCCGCAGCTCAGCTTCGCCAACAACGCCATGATCACCCCGTTCGCCGCCACGGCCTCGGTGCTCTCCGGCATCAGCGTCGGTTTGCAGGCGCAAGGCAAGAGCCCGCGCGAGTACCCGGTGGTGGGTTTCGCCGGCGACGGCGGCACGGCGGACATCGGGCTGCAGGCGCTTTCCGGCGCCATCGACCGCAACGACGACATCATATATATATGTTATGACAACGAGGCTTACATGAACACGGGCATCCAGAAGAGCTCGCTCACCCCGTTCGGCGCCTCCACTACCACCACGCCCGCCGGTTGCAACGTGCATGGCTGCGCCACGCAGAAGAAGAACCTCTTCGAAATTGTGGCGGCGCACGACATCCCCTACGCCGCCACCGCTTCCATCGGCTACCTGCCGGACTATCTGAAGAAGGTAGAGAAGGCGGCGTCCATTCCTGGCACCAAGTTCATTCAGGTGATTGCCCCGTGCCCGACGGGGTGGGGCACGCCGGTAGATGTGACCGTGGACATTGCGAAGGAGATGGTGGACTGCGGGCTGTGGCCGCTGCTGGAATACGAGGGCAGCGCCGTGTGCGGGAAGCCGGCCGGTCAGTTCACCGTGAACCGGCGGCCGAAGGAGTTCTCATCGGTTGAGCACTACATCCGCAGCCAAGGCCGCTTCAAGGCGCTGACCGACGAAGAAGTAGCCGGAGTCGCCGCCGCCCGCGATGCGCTGTGGGAAAGGGTCGATTCTCTTCTGAAGAAAAGTTAACCAAGATGACATCCCTTTATCTGGGGACTAACGGCTTGTTGAGAATCGGGCTGCATGCCGTCCGAAAGCCAACATTTGCGACAAATTTGGCCCTAGGAGACATCTCCGCTGAACTGTCGTGCTCATAAATGGCAGAAAAACGCGGGTGAATGGCTTTGGAACCTTGAAAACCTATCGACTCAATATATTTGGGGTGGAGTGGGATTGGAAGAACATCATATTGTAGACACTTTCAATACCTTTGCAATAAGAGTTTCCTATTTGTGACAAAACCAGGCCAAATGCGGATTTATTTTGGAGGTTAGGGTTGAGAAAACCCTTGGAGTGGGAGTAAACTTACTGAATCCTTCGTTATTTTGGGTCGATGGGTACTTAGGGGTAAGACCATAACGAAACGTTGGCCGGGCACACCCAACCCGGCGGGGATTTGCAATAAAGGCAGGTGCACTATGAGAAAAAAGGCTATATCTCTTCTCACCACCGCTGCCCTGGTAGTTGGAACGACCGGCAGCGTCGCAGTGGCGCAGAGCGCGGCTCTCGCGGAGAACGCCACCGGGGAGCAATGGGAGAACCTTTCTTCTGTGGAGAAGGAAGCGCTCAACCGTCTTTCCGAAAGCGAATTCGAGAAGTTCTGCCAGCTGAGCGACGCCGATCAGGCCACGAAGCTCAAGCAGCTGGTGTCCGACCTTAACGCCGAGAAGGAAGCGGCCGAGAAGAAGGCTCAGGAAGAGGCTGCCGAGAAGGCGAAGGCCGAAGCTGAGGCTCAGAAGAAGGCCGACGAGGAAGCCCAGAAGAAGGCTGACGAGCTGATTCAGCAGGTCGAGGACGAAAAGAAGAACGACGAGAACAAGGGTGACGGTGATACCGATACCGGCACCAATACTGAAAAGCCGACCACTCCCGGTGAGGGCGAAGGTGAGATCGAGAAGCCGGTCACTCCCGGTGAAGGCGAAGAGGGCGAGACCCCTGGCGAGGGCGAGGATCCGGAGAAGCCCACCAACCCGGACAACCCGGGCGAGGGCGAAGATCCGGTCGACCCCGTGGAGCCTGTTGATCCGGTAGAGCCCGTGGACCCGGCA
The DNA here is from genome assembly GCA_022791455.1 of Eggerthellaceae bacterium. Taxonomy (GTDB): domain Bacteria; phylum Actinomycetota; class Coriobacteriia; order Coriobacteriales; family Eggerthellaceae; genus Parvibacter. The sequence continues at coordinate 488,694 of JAAVZC010000014.1, read as the reverse complement.
CCGGAAACCCCGGCCACCCCGGCCCCCGAGCCGGAAGATCCGGTCGTGGAGGAAACCACCCCCGCGCCGCAGCCGGCTGCTCCTGTCGAGAAGGAAGAGAAGGCGGAGTCTTCCAACAAGACCACCGAGCCTATTCCCGACAGCGGCACCTACACCCCCAAGCACTATTCCCTGAACGCCACCACCGAGCAGTTCATCGCCATCATCGGCGAGCAGGCGCGCGAGCTGGCGCAGGAGAACGATCTGTACGCCTCCGTCATGATTGCCCAGGCCATCCTGGAATCCGGTTCCGGTAATTCCGGTCTGGCTTCTGCTCCGAACTTCAACCTGTTCGGTATCAAGGGCTTCTACCAGGGCAACTCCGTGGTCATGCGCACCACCGAGTACGACTCCCACGGCGAACCCTATACGCTGCTGGCCCGCTTCCGCGCCTATGACGGCTACGCCGATTCGCTGCGCGACTACGCGGACCTGCTGGCCAACGGGCTGGACGGCTTCTACTCGGGCGCTTGGAAGTCCAACGCCGAGACCCCGGCCGATGCCTGCGACTTCCTGGAGGGTCGTTACGCCACCTCTCCCACCTACTCGGAGAAGCTGCAGGACCTTATTGCCACCTACGACCTGACCCGTTTCGACAAGCCGTTGAAGTGGGAGTACGTGGACACTTATGAGATGCAGGCCACCGATCCCGAGACGGGCGAGCTGCTCTTCGACGAAGAGGGCCTGCCGGTTATGGAGGAGCGCACGGTGGCGGACCTGCTGTCCGAGGTCACCTCGCATCTGGGCACCCCCTATGTGTGGGGCGGCGCCGATCCCATCACCGGGTTCGACTGCTCCGGCCTCATGCAGTACAGCCTGCGTGAGTCGATGGGCGTGGAGATTCCCCGCACCACCTACTATCAGTGGCGTCTGGGCGAAACCGTGCAGTTCGACGATCTGCAGCCGGGCGACCTGCTGTTCTTCGAAGATGACGGCGACATCCACCATGTGGCAATGTATCTGGGCGATGGCTACTACATCCATGCTCCCCACACGGGCGATGTGGTGCGCGTGACCGCCATGGAGGACAACATGCCCTCGTTCGCTCAGCGCGTCCTGCCCACCAAGCCGGTGGCGCTGCAGGCGAAGGCCCCCACGCCCGACGAGCTTCTGGACGAAGCCCGTATGGCGGCTGGCATCAAATAATCGGCCCCAGCAAACCCAACCAGCCAAAGCGCGGACCTCACGGCCCGCGCTTTTTTATTCCCCAGGTGATCCTGTACCCCGATTCGAGGGCGCTTTAGCGCGGTAAAGGGCGTTTGCTCTGGTAAAATGCGACCAATTCGCCCCACAATCCCCAAAAAGAGGAGAGCCTATGGATTTGAACAAAATGCTCATCGACATCACTGGGCAAATCGATGACTTCATGTACACGTGGATCCTGGTGATCCTCCTGGTGGGTGTGGGCGTGTACTACACCATCCGCACCAAGGCCGTGCAGATCCGTTACATCAAGGACATGTTCACTCAGCTGGCCGAGAAGAAGCACGTGCAGGGCGGCCGCTCCATTTCTTCGTTCCAGGCCATGATGGTCTCCACCGCGTCGCGCGTGGGCACCGGCAACATCGCTGGCGTGGCCACCGCCATCGCCACCGGCGGCCCGGGTGCCGTGGTGTGGATGTGGATCATGTGCATCATCGGCGCGGCGTCGGCTTTCATCGAGTCCACGCTAGCTCAGATATTCAAAGTAAAGTTCAAGGAAGGCGAGTTCCGCGGCGGTCCCGCTTACTACATTCAGCAGGGCCTGGGGAAGCGTTGGCTGGGCATTGTGTTCGCCATCGCCCTTATCCTCTGCTTCGCCTTCGGCTTCAACGGGCTGCAGACCTTCAACATGACTTCCTCGTTGGAGTATTACATCCCTGATTACGCCACCAACGGCACGGCGCTGGCGGTGGGCATCGTGGTGTGCGTGTTCGTGGCCTTCGTTATTTTCGGCGGTGCGAAGCGTATCTCCATCATCACTTCCATCATCGTTCCCATCATGGCGTTCGCTTACATCGCGCTTTCGCTGTGGACCGTGTTCACCAACGTGGGCGAGCTGCCCGGCGTCTTCGGCATGATGTTCGCCAGCGCGTTCGACTTCCAGTCGCTGGCCGGTGGCTTTGCCGGCTCGGTGGTTATGCTGGGCATCAAGCGTGGCCTGTTCTCGAACGAAGCCGGCATGGGTTCCGCCCCGAACGCCGCTGCAACTGCTTCTGTTTCCCATCCGGTGAAGCAGGGCCTCGTGCAGAGCCTGTCCGTGTACATCGACACGCTAGTCATCTGCACCGCTTCCGCCCTTATGGTGTGCATCTTCTACTACCAGAATCCGGACGCCGCCCAGGCCCTCAACGGCATGGCGCTTGTGCAGATGGCTGTGAACAACTCGGTCGGCGTGGTGGGCATTCACTTCATGACCTTCGCCATCTTCGCGTTCGCGTTCTCCAGCCTCATCGGCAACTACTTCTACGCCGAGAGCAACTTCCTCTACATCACCAAGAACCGTTACGCTCTGCTCGTGTTCCGCATTTGCTGTCTGGCGTTCATCCTGTACGGCGCCATCAACAGCTTCGATCTGGCGTGGAACCTGGCCGACATCTTCATGGGCTTCATGGCCATCATCAACCTGGTTGTCATTCTGCTGCTGGGCAAATGGGCCCTGGCTGCTCTGGAGGATTACAGCAAGCAGCGCAACGCTGGCAAGGATCCGGTGTTCTTGGCTTCCTCCGTTCCGGGCCTGCCGCCGGTGCAGTGCTGGAAGGCGGAAGAGCTTGAGGACATTGGCCCCAAGCCCATTCAGGAGTACATCGACGAGGCGCTCGATCCGGACTTCTCGCCGTTGCAGTAGCGCGAAACATTCTCGCTTTTGGAAGGGGCCCTGCGTGGGCCCCTTTTTCATGTCCGGTGCAATTGCAGCATAAGTGCAGGTCATTTGGGTATTTCGTGCAGAACGGCGAATGTCGCCAGCGCGGCGCGGGTGCTCCCGTAATATACGATGAACACGGCATGGCCCAAAATGCTCGTGATTGCGGAGGACGGGAAATTGAAGAAATCGAACATCATAGTGCTGGCTATCTTCGTCGCTTGTTCAGTGGCGTTGCTGGCCCTTTGGTATTTCCTGGGCTTCCACCGCATCGACAGCCCGCTGGATTTGGTGGTCACCATTGTGTGGTGGGCCGTTATTGCGCTGGTCGCGTTCCTGATTGCCCGCGCCGAGAAGACCCGCTGCCGTCATATTCGCACGGTCTACGTGAGCGACACTCATCTGTTCAACAGCGAACTGGGCCTGGTGGAACTGACTGAAGGCCAGAAGCTGCAGGACGCGTTGGCGGACATGATCGAGCAGCTGGAATACTCTTTCCATTCGTGCGACTTCCCGAGCGATGACCACTTCAAGCCGCGCTTCATGGTGCGCACCTTCAACTACAAGCCTGCGCGCAGTCAGCAGCAGGAGAATGGCGGCATGTTGGCCGCCGACGATATGGCCGATTTGGCACCTGCCGCCGCTTCCGGGTTTGGCGGCATGGCAACGAGTGCGCTGGACGGCACGGCCGGCAATGGCGGCGCGACGGTTTACGGTGCGGTGGCGGCCACGCGTGGCGGCAACGGCTTTGGCGCTGGCGGCACCACTGCGGGCGGCGAGCGTCGGCAGGAGCAGTGGGAAGGGGAAGTGGTGATGGCCCGCGGCGGCGGATCCACCAGCTTCGACACCCCCGAACGCCTCCACCAAATCCTGCGCACCCTCCACCGCTACGCGGGATAGGGCTTGTCCGCGCCGGGACGGCCGTGGGGTGTTTGCAATCACCCGCTTTCGCTGCTCACCCTTCGGGTTCGTGCGCTTCGCTCTTCGTGCTTTTATGGGACGCCCTTTCGGGCGTCTTTTAGTTTGTGCTCAGAGTGATTTCAAACACCCCACACCCGCCCCGGCGCTACGTTTCTCTTGCCGTCTTATTGTCATCCTGAGCGGAGGGCGCAGCCCGGAGTCGAAGGATCTCCGCGACCCCCCTCACGTCATCTCGACCGGAGGCCGAAGGCCGGAGTGGAGAGATCCCGTGTGCGCCGAATGGCGGAAGTGGGTTTCGCGTTAGAATGTTTCCCAATACATTACCTGACCGAAGGAGTCACGGATGGCGAATAAAGGACTGGGGAAGAGCCCGGCTGAGACGACGATTTTGGTGACGGGCGGAGCTGGCTTTATTGGTAGCCACACGGTGGTGGAGCTGCTGGCCCAGGGTTATTCTGTTGTGGTGGTGGACGACCTTTCCAACTCAAGCGCCGAGGCCCTCAATCGGGTGCGGCGTATTGCGGGGCTGGCGGAGGACGATCCGCGGCTGCGCTTCTACGAGGTGAACATTCTGGATCGCGCCGCCCTCGATGCCGTGTTCGCGGAAAACGCGGTCGACGCCATCATCCATTTCGCCGGCTTCAAAGCGGTGGGAGAGAGCGTGGCCAAACCGCTCGAGTACTACTGGAACAATGTGGCCGGCACGCTGGTGCTGGCGGATGTGGCCCGCGCCCACGACGTGAAGAACCTGGTGTTCTCCTCTTCTGCCACCGTGTACGGCGAGCCGGAGTTCATTCCCATTACCGAAGAATGCCCCAAGCACGAGGCCACCAATCCCTACGGCCAGACGAAGAGCATGTTGGAGCAGGTGCTGACCGACCTGTACGTGGGCGATGACGAGTGGAACGTGGTGCTGCTACGCTACTTCAATCCCATTGGCGCGCACGAGAGCGGCCTGATCGGCGAAGATCCCAAGGGCATTCCCAACAATCTGCTGCCCTACGTGGCGCAGGTGGCGGTGGGGAAGCTGCCGTGCGTGAACGTGTTCGGCGACGACTATCCCACGCCTGACGGCACCGGCGTGCGCGACTACATCCATGTGGTGGACTTGGCGCGCGGCCACGTGGCGGCGCTGGAGTGGATGGCCGGTCGTGTGGGCACCGGCGAGCCATGGGGGCTGGGCTCTCTGGCCGGCGAGCCGGCAGCGGACGGTTCGCGTCGCGGCGTGGGCATCTTCAGCCTGGGCACCGGCAAGGGCTCCAGCGTGCTGGACGTGGTGCACGCCTTCGAGCGCGCCTGCGGCCATGAATTGCCCTACAAGGTGAAGCCGCGTCGCGCCGGCGATATTGCCGAGAACTACGCCGCCTGCGACAAAGCCGCGCGTGAACTGGGCTGGACTGCGGAATACGACCTCGATCGCATGTGCGCCGACAGCTGGCGCTGGCAATCCACCAACCCCAACGGTTACACAGCGTAGCAGACTGATGAGTCTAGCCCCGTTGTCATCCTGAGCGGAGCGCGAAGCGCGTAGTCGAAGGATCTCGCCCGGCTGCGGAGATCCTTCGACTCCGGCCTCCGGCCTCCGCTCAGGATGACAAGGTTCTCGGAGTTGTGGAAAATTAACCTTAGGTCACTTTTTCGGCCAAAAAAGTCTTTTCCTGCCAGTTAACTTCGGATAACATCGCTCCCCGCAAAAATGAACAGCCGCTGGATGGGCGGCTCGACTCCAAGGGGAGAGACACATGAAGAAGAATCGCAGCACGATGACTCTGGGGCAGAAACTTTGGGCCGGCGCGGGTTTTATTGCCTTTGGCCTGGGTTTTCTGGGCGCAATTCTGCCGCTTTTGCCCACGACCCCGTTTATCTTGCTGGCCGGCGTTTGTTTCGCCCGCAGCTCCGAGCGCGTGAACGAATGGTTCAAGGCCACCAAGCTCTACAAGCTGGTTTTTGAAAGCTACGCTCAGCGCCGTGCCATGACAGTGCGCGCGAAGCTGACCTTGCTCGTGCCTCTGACCGTGCTGCTGGGCATCTCCTTCGCGCTGTTGGAAAGCGTGCCGGTGGCCCGTGTGATCATCGCCACTGTTTGGGTGGCCCACATCATTTACTTCGGTTTCGCTGTGAAGACCGAGCGCCCGCAGGCCCTTCATCTGGAAACTCACGAAACCGCCGCCGCTGCGGAGTAGGAATCAACCATGTTCGATAAGCGTTTGTTGCAGATGGCGCCCGAGGCGCGGAAGTACATCATCGCGAGCGTGGGCCTGCAGTGGCTGGCGCTGCTGGCGAACATCGGGTTCGTGCTCACCGTCGGCATCATAGTGCAGTCTTTCCTGACTGGCGTGGCGCCGATTGCTTGGCAGGCGTTCTTGGTGGCGACGGCCATCGTGGTCGTTGCTGTGCGCGTGGCCGCCCTTAGCTTGGCCCAGCGCGCCGGCCTGAAGGCGGCGCTGGTGGCAAAGCGAGAAGTGCGCGCGCAAATCTACCACAAGCTGGTGCAGATGGGCCCCGCCTACACTGAGCGCATCTCGACGGCGGAGGCGGTGCAGGTGTGCGTTGAGGGCACCGAGCAACTGGAGGGCTACTTCGGCGCTTACCTTCCGCAGCTGTTCTATTCCGCGCTCGCTCCCGTGACGCTGTTTGTGTGCCTGGCCCCGCTTTGCTGGCCGGCGGCGCTCGCGCTGCTTATCTGCGTGCCGCTTATCCCGGCCTCCATCGTGGCCATTCAAAAGATTGCGAAGCGGGTGATGGGCGACTACTGGAATTCCTACACCGACCTGGGGCAAACGTTTTTGGAGAACCTGCAGGGCCTCACCACGCTGAAGATTTTTCAGGCGGACGCCGCGCGCCATGAAGCGATGAACCGCGAGGCGGAGCGCTTCCGCCGCGCCACCATGCGGCTGCTGTCGATGCAGCTGAACTCGGTCACGGCCATGGATCTGTTCGCGTTCGGCGGCGCGGCGGTGGGCGTGATTGTGGTGGCGGTGAACTTCGCATCCGGTGCCATTCCCTTCTTCGCTGCCTTCACGGTGCTGTTTCTTTCTGCGGAATTTTTCTTGCCTCTGCGCGCGCTGGGCTCTTACTTCCACACCGCGATGGGCGGCATGGCGGTGGCCCAGAAGATGTACCGCATTTTGGACGCGCCCTGCCCTGCCCGCGGCAGCCGGGTTATCGGTGAGGGCGACTCTTCTCTCGTGTGCCGCGACTTGGGCTATTCCTACGACGGCGAGCGCCAGGTGCTGCAAGGGGTTGAATTCTGCGCCCCTACCGGCTCGTTCGTGGGCATTGTGGGCGAAAGCGGGTCGGGCAAGTCTACCCTTGCCGGCATTTTGAGCGGGCGCCTGGCCGGCTTCTCGGGCACGGTCACGGTGGGAGGCGTGCCCATTCAAGAGGCTTCGCCGGCGGCGCTGGCAGGCACGGTGACGGTGGTGCCGTTCTCCAGTTATCTGTTCAAGGGCACCGCGCGTTCGAACTTGCAGATGGCGAATCCGCAGGCCAGCGACGAAGACCTGTGGGCGGCGCTTGAGAAGTGCCGCGTCGACGGGTTCGTGCGCGAGCTGGGCGACCTGGATGCGGAGATCGCCGAGGAGGGGAAGAACCTTTCGGGCGGGCAGCGACAGCGCATTGCACTGGCCCGGGCGATTCTGCACGACACGCCCGCGTACATTTTCGACGAGGCTACTTCAAATGTAGACGCCGAAAGCGAACACGCCATCATCGAGACGATTCACGAGTTGGCGAAGACAAAGACAGTGGTGATGATTTCCCATCGCTTGTCGGCAGTTGCCGGTGCTGACGAGATTTTCGTTATGGAAAATGGGCGCCTGGCGGAGCATGGCCCTCATGATCAGCTGTTGGCTGCGAACGGCGCCTACGCGCGCCTGTGGAACCAGCAGGCAAGCTTGGAAGCGCTCGCGGACAGCGCTGACGCCAACCAAGAAATAGACGAACAAGCCTGTGCCCCGGATATCAGAGAAGAGCGGAGCCAAGAGGAGCTGACTGAATGTCCTGCCTGTCCTTTGAAGGAAGAGCCTCCTTGCATCTCGCGTCAGAAATGTTGTCATCCTGAGCGGAGCGCCAACGCTCATACCCCTTGTCATCCTGAGCGGAGCGCGAAGCGCGGAGTCGAAGGATCCCCCTCCCTTTCTCATTTCGCCGTCATGCTCGGCCTTCTGGACATGGTGAAGCCGCTGTTGGGGTGGATGGTCCTGGCGGTTGTTTTGGGCGTACTCGGTTTCGCGGCCGCCATCTTCCTCACCGTGTTCGGCATGTACGCGCTCATGGACGCCATCGGCTATTCCACGGGCATCGCGTTCACAACGGCGCTCGTGCTGGTGGGGGTCTGCGGCGTGCTGCGCGGCCCGTTGCGCTACGGTGAGCAAATGTGCAACCACTATCTTGCCTTCAAGTTGCTGGCGCTCGTGCGCGACAAAGTGTTCGGAGCGCTCCGGCGCCTGGCCCCGGCCAAGCTGGAAGGCCGCGACAAGGGCGACCTGGTTTCGCTGGTCACGGCCGATATCGAACTGCTAGAGGTCTTCTACGCCCACACGCTTTCGCCGGTAGTCATTGCCGTTTTGGTTTCGGCGGGCATGGTGGCCTTCTTCGCCAGCATCTCGGCACCGTTGGCTTGGGTGGCGCTGATTTCTTATCTGGTGGTGGGGGCGCTGCTTCCGTGGATTGGTTCGAAGGCGAGCGGGTCGTCGGGCCGCGTGTTGCGTGAGGGCATCGCGTCGCTGAACGCGTTCGTACTGGACAGCTTGCGCGGCCTGCGGGAGACGCTGCAATTCGGCCGCGCTGCCGAGCGAAGCGCCCAACTGACCGAGCGCATGCGCGCCCACGCGGAAGTGGAGCGCGCGCAGAAGAGTCGCACGGCGTTGTTCATGGCCTCTACGAGCGGAGTGGTGCTAGCGCTTGATGTGCTGATGATCCTTGTGGCGGGGGCGCTGGTTTTCGCCGGCCATCTTTCCGGGGCGGGGGCGCTGGTGGCCATCACCGCGTTCATGTCCTCCTTCGGTCCGGTGATTGCCGTGGCGAATCTGGGCACCACGCTGCAGCAGACGCTCGCTTCGGGCGCCCGCGTGTTGGAACTGTTGCGCGAAGAGCCGCAGACGCCGGAAGTAACCGATGGGCTGGAACTGGATAGCTTCGACGGCGCCGGCGCTCACGGGGTTGACTTCTCCTACGGCGACGTGCCGGTGCTGCATAATGTGACGCTTGCAGTGGAGCCGGGCGAAGTGGTGCAGATTGCCGGCCGCTCGGGCTCGGGCAAGTCCACGCTGTGCAAGTTGCTGCTTCGCTTCTGGGACGCCACCCGCGGCATGGTGGATATTTCCGGTCGCGACATTCGCCAGGTGAACACGGCCAGCTTGCGGGCGTGCGAGGGTTGCATGACTCAGGATACCCACTTGTTCGTAGGAACGCTTGCGGAAAACATCCTGATAGCAAAGCCGGACGCTACCGAAGAGGAGCTGGCGGCTGCCTGCGAGAAAGCGGCGCTGGGGGACTTCCTCGCGCGCCTGCCGCAGGGGCTGAACACGCCGGTGGGCGAGTTGGGCGACACGCTGTCCGGCGGCGAGCGGCAGCGCATCGGGCTGGCGCGCATGTTCCTGCACGACGCGCCGTTCATGCTGCTGGACGAGCCCACCTCGAACCTGGACAGCCTGAACGAAGCCGCCGTGCTGCAGGCGCTGCGCGAGGCGAAGGGCAACCGCACCGTGCTGCTGGTAAGCCACCGCCCCAGCACCGCGGCCCTCGCCGACCGCATCATAACCGTAGACCACGGCCGCATCAGTTAGTGAGGTTTTACACAGTCAACCCCTTTGTGTGCAAGAGGTTACTGCGGGCGCTGCCTATACTTCAGTCATCGTTCCGTTCGACTGGAGGGGGTTGTTATGGGCATTCTGTACCAAGCGGAAGACCCGATCTACTGGGCAATCTGGCTGTTCGTGCTGCTGGCGCTCATGGCGTTCAACGAGCTGGGGCGCGCGAAACTGTGGACCGGCGTGGTGCTGTTCATCGCCATTCCCGTGGCGCTCACCATTGCGGTGTGGCCCACCACCGCCGCGCCCGGCAACGAGTACGGCACCGGCACCTGGTTCAACTGGGTGAAAACCTACTCGGCGCTGGCCGGCTGTGTCGGCTTCATGGCGCTGCGCTTCGTGAAGTGGACTGGCAAGGACGGCAAGACCCACTACCTGTACGAGAAGAAGTGGGCCCTGTGCTTCCCGCCGCTTATTCTGGCCATCAACATTGCCGAGGCGGTCATCCGCGACTTCCAAGTGTTCAGCTTCGGCCTGTGGACCGGCGGCGTGGTGGAGAACCTCTGGACCATTTCCGGCCCCTGGAACATCATGAACGGCATCGCCGGCATCCTGAACATCGTCACCATCTGCGGTTGGTTCACCATCTTCATCTCGAAGGACCCGTCGAAGGACATGATCTGGCCCGACATGATTTGGGCATGGATCCTGGCCTACGACTTCTGGAATTTCGCCTACACCTACAACTGCATTTCCGACCATTCCGCCTACTGCGGCCTGGCGCTGCTGCTGGCTTGCACCATCCCCACCTTCTTCATCAAGCGGGGCGCGTGGTTGCAGCATCGGGCGCAAACGCTGGCGCTGTGGATCATGTTCGTGATGACGGTGCCCCAGTTCGCCGATGTGCTGGCGCCCATTCCGACCACCCACAACCCCACCGCGTTCTTCGTGGTGAGCTTCATCGCCCTGGCGTCGAACGTGGCGCTGGCGGGCTACCAGTTCTACCGCATCCGCAAGCGGAAGCTGAACCCGCTGAAGGACGCCATCTATTCCGACACGAAGGTGTTCCAAGAGATCGAGGCGGAGAATCGCTAAAGACTCGCAGCAAAGTTAAAAGGCCGGCCCTGCCATCGCGCGGGGTCGGCCTTTTTGTCTTACAATGGCTGCGAGGAAAGGGGCGCGAATGGAGCAGCGGGGACAGAAAGCGGCTGGGAAGCGCCGAAAGATTCCGGCTTCTCCTGCACAGCGGGCCAGCCAGCGGGTGACGGGGCCGGCGGGGGAGATCATCGTCACCGCGCGCCGGTTGTTCGAGGCGGGCGGGGTGAAGAACACCACCGTGAAGGCCATTGCTGCGGCGGCGGGCATGTCGCGCGAGCTGGTGTACTACTATTTCCCGAACAAGACGGCCGTGGTGAATGCCGTGGTGGATGACTACGTGGAGGACATGATCGAGACCGCCATGGTGTGGAACGAGCTGCGGGAGTTCGGGGATACGCCTGCCTCGCTGCGGCGGTGCATCCTGTCGTTCCGCCACGCGCTGTTCGATGGCAACGGTATGCGGCCGATGATCGGCGTGTTGGAAGAGCTGGGCATCCGCGACCAGTTCGACACGCGGGCGGTGAAGGAGACCGCTCGCTACTTGAACGACTGCGTTGCTGCGGAGTACGCCGCCTACCATCACATCGAGATTGACCTGGTGTACGAGATGTTCTGCGTGATCCTGTTCGGCCTGGTGGGACTGGTGAAAGCCTGCCCGGACATCTCTGACGACGACCTAATGAAGGTGGTCGAGCAAACCCTCCACCTAGACATGCAAGTCCTCGAGCGCCCGGACGACGAATAGCGACTACAGGCTCAGGAGCAGCTGGTAGATTGCGTTGTCGGCGTCTAGTTCTGGGTGGAAGCAGCAGGCTATTTGGTTGCGGTAGCGCACCGCAACCGGTTCGCCGTTGAGTTGCACCAGCGTCTCAACTTTCGGCGCCGTTGCAATGATGCGCGGGGCGCGGATGAAGGTAAGGGGGATGATGGGGTCTTCGGCTGCGGTCTCCTCACTTGTATTGTTGGCACCGCGCGAGACCCCATCCGCATGTTTCACGTGAAGCGGGGCGGTGGCGGTGAAGCTGCCAAGCTGACGACCGTATCCGTTGCGGCGCACGGTAACGGGCAGTGTGCGGAACCCCACGACGGGGTCCGGCCGACGCTGGTCGCCCAGGGCAGAGCAGGCAAATCCAATCGTGTCCCCATCGGGTTCGCCTGCATCAACGAGGTCAGCCGCGGCAACCGTGCCACCAGGGACGCGGCCGTCGCCCGTGCTTTCCACGTTTTCTGCCAGCAGAATAAGTCCGGCGCAGGTACCCAGGGTGGGCAGTCCCTCTTGGATGAGCTGCCGGAGGGGCTCCATCATTCCCAAATCGCGCAGCAGCTTGGTTTGCGCGGTCGATTCGCCACCGGGCAAAACCAACCCGTCCAAATGCTGGCGCACATCGTCTTGCTGACGCAGCTCAACAACGCTGCAACCCAAATTCCGCAAGCGCGCGGCATGCTCCGCGAAGGCGCCTTGGACCGCAAGCACTCCAATTCGGGGGCTAGACACCGCGCGCCTCCATGATCAGTTGAATCTCTTGCTCGTTGATGCCCACCATGGCCTCGCCCAGGTTCTCCGACAGGCGCGCCAGCATGTCTGCATCTTGGTAGTTGGTCACGGCGGCCACGATGGCGGCGGCGCGCTTCTCCGGATTGCCGGACTTGAAGATGCCGCTGCCCACGAACACGCCCTCGGCGCCCAACTGCATCATGAGGGCCGCATCGGCCGGGGTGGCAATGCCGCCGGCAGCGAAGTTCACCACGGGAAGGCGGCCCGTGCGATGCACTTCCAGCAGCAACTCGTACGGCACCTCCAGCTGCTTCGCCGCTTCGAACAGTTCGTCTTCGCGCAAGGCGGCAATGCGGGCAATCTGGCTGTTCATCTTCCGCATATGGCGCACCGCCTGCACCACGTCGCCGGTGCCGGGCTCGCCCTTCGTGCGGATCATGGTTGCGCCTTCCTGGATGCGGCGCAGCGCCTCGCCCAAGTCGCGCGCGCCGCAGACGAAGGGCACCGCGAACTGGGTCTTGTCGATGTGGTAGGTGTCGTCGGCGGGGGAGAGCACTTCGGATTCGTCGATGTAGTCGATCTCGATGGCCTGGAGGATTTGCGCCTCGGCGAAGTGGCCGATGCGGCACTTTGCCATGACGGGGATGGTGACCGCCTCCTGGATGCCGCGGATCATGGCCGGGTCGCTCATGCGGGACACGCCGCCGGCCGCGCGGATGTCGGCGGGGATGCGCTCGAGTGCCATGACCGCGCAGGCGCCGGCGGCTTCGGCAATGCGCGCCTGTTCGGGCGTGGTGACGTCCATGATGACGCCGCCTTTCAGCATCTGGGCGAGCTGTCGGTTGAGGGCGGTGCGGTCAGCCTGCGCCTGCTGCTGATCGAGGGTTGTGCTGCCAGTCCGAGCCTGCTGTTGGCCGAACGCCGCGCCGCCGATCTGCGCTGGTTCTTGGTTGCGTGTCACGTTTGCTTCAGAGGGGGTCATTTTCGGATCCTTTCGGGGCGTTTTCATTCGAAATGCTACGGCCCGAAAGAATATGCGCAATCTGACCTGTATGATATATTCAGTTTTTGAGAAATTAACCAGGTCAGATTTATGCCAGGATCAAAAACCCCGCCTTGTCCCCCGAAACGGGCTGGCGTTGGGCAGAAAAGATTCAAAAGTCGCAGTTTTGTGGCCAAACGCGGTAGCCATTCGAGCCTTTTCGCGTAATTTCGGGGGACAAGGCGGGGTTTTCGATCCTCGGAAGAGGGCGGGACCCAAAACCCTGCCGTCCCCCGCGATGCTGTGGGGGACGAGGGGGTTTTGGATCCTCGTAGGATGCGCGGGGATCGAGAATGCCGCCATCCCCCATGAAATCTGCGAGTCCCGTGGGGGACGACGGCGTTTTTGGTCCTGGGGCTTATGAGTGAGCGCCTCGGTTGGCTATTTTGGGCCTGGAGGTACGTGCGGGACTCCTGGGATTCCCGCACCCTGAGGTTGTCGGATGGGGAAAGCGAGGCTGCATGCTGACATACGAGTTGGATCGCAATGCGAGCGAAGCGCTGTACCTGCAGCTGTATCGAGCCATGCGCGCGGACATTGAGCGCGGCGCGATTAAGGCGCGCGAGAAGCTGCCGTCGAATCGGAAGCTGGCGCAGCACCTGGGGGTCAGCGTCATGACGGTAGAGGAGGCGTTCGCCCAGCTGGTGGCGGAAGGGTATGTTGAAGCGCGTCCCCGAAGTGGCCATTATGCGTGCGAAGTTGGGCATCGGCTTGGGCCGACCGTGCGTGCGAGGGCGGTTGCGGCTTTGGAAGCGGCTGAAGGTGGAGCGAATCTTGGGAAAGAGCCTTCAGGATGCAAGCCGATCTTCGCGGACTTCACCGGTGCTTCGGCGCCGCAAGGTCTCTTCCCGTACGACGCGTGGGCGCGCACGATGCGCAGGGTGCTCAGCGAAGAAAGCGAGGCAACGCTCATGGAGGCGGGCGCGGCGGCGGGGTCGGCCCGGTTGCGCGCCTCCATTGCCGCCCACTTGCATGGGTCGCGCGGCATGGAAGTGGACGCGAGCCAGATTGTCGTCGGCTCTGGCGTCCAGTCACTCTACGGTTTGGTGGTGCAGTTGCTGGGTCGGGGCCGCATGTTCGCTATCGAGAACCCGGGCTATCCGCGGCTCGAGCGCATCTATCGCGCGAACGATGTGCGGCTGGGCCTGGTGGGCCTAGATGCCCAGGGCCCGCGGGTCGATCAGCTGGAACGCACAGGCGCAAGCGTCCTTCACTGTATGCCGTCGCACCAGCTGCCCACCGGCATAGTGACCACGGTGGGCCGCCGTCGCGATCTGCTGGCTTGGGCGGCCAGCGACGACGGCACCGGTCACGGTCGCTATCTGGTGGAAGACGACTACGACTGCGAATTCCGCATGGCCGGGCGGCCGGTTCCGGCGCTGCAGTCGCTCGACGGGCAGGAGCGGGTCATCTACGCGAACACCTTCACGAACACGCTGGGCCCCGCGTTTCGCATTGGCTACCTGGTGCTTCCGCCGCACCTGGCGCGCGATTTCCACGAGCGCCTCGGCTTCTACCGCTGCACCGTGGGCGCACTCGAGCAGCTTACCCTGGCACGTTTCATCGAGTCCGGCCAGTACGAGCGCCACGTGAACCGTCAGCGCACCCACTTCCGCAAAGTGCAAGAGGCGCTGGTCGACCAGCTGGTCGCCTCCTCTTTGGCCGGCCGCGTGCGGGTGAACAACGCGGGTGCCGGCTTGCACTTCCTGCTGGATGTGCGCCTGAAGGGGAAGGCCCCGCAGCTCGAACAGCAAATTGTCGCAGAAACCCGAAGTCGCGGCGTGGCCTTGGCGCCCCTGAGCGACTACCTGTTCCGAGAGCCCGCCGTGCGCCTGCCCAGTTTCGTCCTACGTTTCGCCAGCCTAAGTGAGGGCGCGGTGCAACCCGCCGTCGAAGCGCTGGAACAAGCGATGGCACAGGTGCTTGTGCACGGTGGGGACAAGCCGGCCGGGAAACAACCAACCGTCTGATTCGTCTTGCTGATTGCGCGAAGGCGGGAACAGGGGCGCTAGCGGCAGTCGCCCACTGCGGCGGGCACGTGGGTGTTCGTCAAGTCCAGGAACAGGCGTGCGGCCGGCGTGAGCCAAGAGGTTTTGCGGTACCCGGCCAGAATGGGGAACTGCTGGTGCGAGAAAGCAGACGGTATTTCGCGGAACACGCCCCGCTCCAAGTCTTCTTCCATGGCGAAACGCGGCGCAAGTGTAAACCCCATGCCGGCGCCAACGAGACGCTTGATGGCGGCCGAGCTCCAAAGTTCGATCGTTTCCGCAAGCTCGATGCCGTTCTCTTCCAGCCAGTGCTCGAACGCCTGGCGAAAAACGCTGTCGGGTTCGTCGATGATGAACGGCAGAGAAAGGCGTTCGGGACGGTCCAACGGGGGAGGCGGGACGGCAGCCGCAGTCACCAGCACGGTGGTGATGCGGGCAATCTCGGCGATGGCGAACTCTTCGGCGAAGCAGTCGAAAGCGTAAGTAACTCCCAGATCGCAGGTGCCTTCATGAAGATTTTCGGCCACCTGTTGGCAAGTGCGGTCCCGCAGTCGCAACGAAACATTGGGGGCCAATTCGCGAAACTCCGTCAGCACGCGATCCATGCCGTGACAGAGAAGCGTCTCGGCCATATCTACCCGCAGCGTGCCAGTGAGTTCGCCGCCTTCGGTGCCCAGAGATCGCAGCCGGGCCACTTCGGCGACCACCTGATTCGCCTGCGCAAGCGCCTCTTCGCCCTTCTGCGTGAGAACCATGCGCCGGCCGATGCGCTCGAACAGCGGCACGCCCAGCTCTTGCTCGAGCTGCTTTATGTGAACGGTCACGGTCGATTGAGTGTAGCCCAGCTGCTCGGCCGCTCGCGCGAACGTGCCGCATGCCACCACTGCTTGGAACGTTTCGAGAAGTCGCGTGTCCATAGGCCGCCTAACTAATTTATAACTGCGAACAATTTCATCGAAAACATTCGATATACAAATCAAATATCAACGGGCATTATAAAGCGCGGAGAAACCGTTGTATCAAACAAATTTGAATGGAGCCCCTATGAGCACCGCCCTTGTAGCCACGCTGCCGGCCATTGCGTTCTACTGCTTCGTGCAGGGAATCACGCCCGGTCCGGCGAACCTGTGCTCACTGGCTACCACTATGCGCTACGGAATTCGGCCCGCCATGAGGCAATGGCTGGGGCTAACGCTGGGGTTCTACGTGGTTTCGTTCGCCGCGGTTGCCTGCGCGTGGGGCGCGGGCGCGTTTCTGCAGGCTGCCATTCCCTGGGTTTCGGTGGTGGGAGCCGGTTATATTTTGTGGCTGGCCTGGTCTATGGCGCGCCCCGCGGAAAAGGCCCACGCCTTCGAAGCGCGCCCCACGGTGCGCGCCGGATTCCTGTTGCAGGTAACGAACGCGAAGATCCTTGTGGCGTGTGTGACGGCGCTCTTCTCGTTCGTGCTGCCTTACACGGCGGACCTGGCGGTGCTGTTGGGCGTCGGACTTTTGCTTCCGGTAATTGGCGTGAGTTGCAACCTGGTTTGGATAGCCGCAGGCGCGCGGCTGCAAGGATTCTACGAGGCCCATCGGCGTCCGGTCGATCTGGTGATGGCGGCCTCGCTGGCGGTGTGCGCGGCAGGCATGCTGGCCTCGGCCCTGGGCGGCGGACAGTAGGAAGAAAACAGATCAGGCGGTTGGTTGTCTTGTTGGCTGTGTTCCTCTTGTGTCTTCCGCTTGTGGAGGGTCGGCGAATTCACTGTAGCGCCTGCCGCTGAATGCGCTATACTTGCGAAACCAAATGCGGGCGTGGTTCAATGGTAGAACTTGAGCTTCCCATGCTTACAACGCGGGTTCGATTCCCGTCGCCCGCTCCAGTTATGTCTCGGCTGCGCACCTCGCGCGGCCGTTTTTGTTACCGGCCCCGTCTTCCGCTGGGCAGTGGCGGGTGCGTTGCGAAAGGAGGCGCCGTGGGGCTCATCGATCTTCTGATAGTGGCCGTGGGGCTGTCCATGGACGCGTTCGCCGCCTCCATCTGCAAGGGTTTCCAGCTGCAGCGGGTGCGCCTGTCCCAAGCGCTCGCGGTGGCGGGCGCATTCGGCGGGTTCCAGGCGCTCATGCCCCTGGTAGGCTGGCTGCTGGGTGTCTCTTTCGCCGGCTTCATCGAGCCCGTGGACCATTGGATTGCATTTGTGCTGCTGGTCATTTTGGGCGGCAAGATGATTTGGGACTCGCTGCACGAAGACGACGGCGAAGCGGAAGCGGACCGCTGCGAAGTGCGCCTGCGCCCCGGCGAGATTCTGCTGTTGGCGGTGGCCACCAGCATCGACGCCCTTGCGGTTGGCGTTTCCCTGGCGTTTCTGGGCGTGGGCATTATCGAGTCGTCGCTCATCATTGGCGCCGTGACGTTCGCCATCTGCTTCGCGGGCATTTACGTGGGCTCGCGCTTCGGCGCGCGGTTCGGATCGAAGGCCACCATTTTCGGCGGATTGGTGCTCATTGCCATTGGGTGCAAGATTCTTGTGGAGCACCTGGGTATTCTCTAGGAAAGGACGAAGCTCATGACCTATCGCAAGGTGGAAATTGCCCCCGGCGCGTGGGTGGCGCCGAACGCCACCATCGTGGGGAACGTGACGGTGGAGGACGAGGCGCTCGTGCTGTTCAACGCGGTGTTGCGCGGCGACTGCGGCAGCCGCATTGTGGTGGGCGCGGGCTCGAACATCCAGGAGAACTGCTGCCTGCACGTGGACCATGGCGCCGACTGCATCATCGGGCGCGACGTGACGGTGGGGCACAACGCGGTCATCCACGGCTGCACTATCGGCGACAACTCCCTTATTGGCATGGGGGCGGTGGTGATGAACCACGCGGAAATCGGCTGCGATTGTTTGGTGGCGGCCGGCGCGCTGGTGACGCAGGGAACCGTGGTGCCGGATGGTTCGCTGGTGATGGGCTCGCCGGCGAAGGTACGCCGCGCGCTCACGCCCGAGGAGATTGAAGCGAACCGAGCCTCGGCGGCGGACTACCAGCAAGTGGGTCGCGACCTGGCGGCCGAGGGCATCGTCTACGAAGGCCGCGCCATTCCGAAGGGCCTCATGACCCTGGCAGTGTAGGAACCCGCTTCTTCACGAATCCTCAGGACCGAAAACCCCCCTCGTTTCCCACGGCGGTGCGGGGAACGAGGGGGTTTTCGGTCCTCGGAAGGGGCGGCGGGATCCAAAACATCGTTGAGCCCCACAGTGCCGTGGGGGACGGCGGGGTTTTCGGTCCTGGCGTTGGTGTTGGCGGTTCGGATTCAGCGAATGACGCGCTGGCCTACGTACAGCCACGCTAGCGCGCCGGCGGCAAGCACGGCCGCCATGCATCCGAGCACCATGGAATACCCGAGCCCCGCCTGCAACATGGCGCCGGCCACGAAGCTGCCGGTGATCATGCCGGCGTCCAGGAAGCTCTGCTGCTTTGAGAATGTGGCGCCGGTATTCTCCTTCGAGGCGGCAATCCCCAAAAACGCGTTCAGCATGGTGATGGTGCCGAAGTAGCCGAACCCCGCCAGCGCGCCGCCCGCCATCACCGGCGGCAAGCCCCACGGCCCCAGCAGCATGAGGGCAACGCCCGCCGCGAACACGAGCGTGGAAAGAGCAGCGCCGTGTCCAATGCCGCCCCAGCGCACGAGTGGCGCCGCGGCCAAGCTTCCCACCAGGCCGCCCAGCGAGATGGCGGTGAGCAGCAGCCCGTTGTTGACGGTGGGCATGAGGGAAAGCACGAACGAGGGGCCGAACACCAGCAGCACGCTGTAGCCGCAGGCCAGAAGCGCGGGCATGGCAATAGCGGCTGACAGCAGCAAGGGCGGCGTGGCGGCTGCGGCCTGCTCTTCGGCGCTTGCAAGGTTGGCTTGTGCGGCCTCTTCCGATTCCTCGTTCGCAAAGGAGGGCAGTGGCAGCAATAGCAGCAGCCCCGCGAATCCCACGAAGGTCAGCGCGAAGAAAAACGGCCCGTACCCAACGCTTCCGATAAGAGGGA
The DNA here is from genome assembly GCA_022791455.1 of Eggerthellaceae bacterium. Classification (GTDB taxonomy): domain Bacteria; phylum Actinomycetota; class Coriobacteriia; order Coriobacteriales; family Eggerthellaceae; genus Parvibacter. The sequence goes on along the minus strand of JAAVZC010000014.1, from coordinate 469,514 downwards.
ACAGCGCCGCCGGCACCACCATGAGCGAAGCTGTCGAGGCGAATCGCGTGATGGAGATGCGCACCGGCAGCTGGGCCTTCGTAGAATGCTCGGCCAGGTATAGCGAAACGTTGGGGTGATAGGCGGCCAAGCCTACACACTGCAAAAGCCGCAGCCCCACCACGGCCGCAAGCGTGTGGCAGAAAGGCAGAACGGCGCAGGGAATGCAGAAGCCCGCGGCGCCCAGAATCAGCATTCGCTTTCCGCCGATGCGGTCGGCAAGCGGCCCGAAGAACAGCCGCAGCACCACTGCCAGCAGCACGAACAGGCTGTTCTGCGCACCCGCCAAAAACGGGCCGCCTCCCAGCGCCATCACGTATTCGGGCAACGCAGAAGTGGCGGCGTTGTTGAAGCCGAACAGCAGAAACGCCGATGCCACCAACGGGCTCAAGCGTATAAATGACCCACAGTCCCCCCGTGCGCCCAAGCGTGCTCCCCTTCCCAGCGCAAACGATGCAGGCCATTATACCCGAGAGAACTGCCCGCGTCCCCGATCACCCACCGCGGGGCACCGTTACGTTCGCGCGCGCTGCACCCAAGCGGCTATTCTCCGGGCATGAGGCTTTCGGCTGCGTGGCGCAGTTTGGCGAAGTCGATGATGGCCAGGTAGCTGCGCTGTCGGTCAATGCAGCCACTGCGGCGCAGCGCCGATACCGCGTTGGTGATGGAGTTCACGTGCACGCCCAGCATTTCCGCCAGCTCCGCGTTCGAGAAGGGGATGAGCGCCGGTTCCTGCGTGGCCCCCAGCTCTTGGGCAAGCGTGAGCAGCAGCGCGGCGAACCGTTCCAGCACCGAGTACATGGAAGCGTTCACGGCTTCGCTCGTTTGCAGCGACAGCATTGAGAACAGGTATTGGGCCATGGCGTAGCAGGCTTCGCCGTGAGTGGCCAAAAACTCGCTGAAGTCGCGCCCGTCCAGCGCGATGACGGTGGACTTGGTGAGGGCCCGTCCGTTCAAGATAGACGGCTTGCGATCTGCCTGCTCTTGCAGCATCTGGAAGCCGATAAGCGTGCCCGGCTTGTGGATGAGGATAGTCTTGGCGTACCCCTCGGCCGATTCGCTCGACAGCTTCACCATGCCCTTGGTGAGGAAGTAGGTGCAGCGAGTGTCATCTCCCTCGCGGAACAGGTAGTCGCCGCCGGCAAGCTCGATGGGGCTGTGGCGAATGGTGCCCGCGGCCACCAGCCCTTCGACGGTGGACTTCAGCACGGGATTGGGTTTGACGAAGAGGTTAATTGCCTTCATTGCCCCTCGCTTCTTGGCAATTGATGGTAGCGCCACGCCCCGGTAGCCAAGCGGGAGCGCAGGGGATATTGTGCCATAGCGCTGCCCTTAGGGGAGGAAGAAGTTTCGGCAGAGAACGGCCCTGCGCTTCCGGCCACCCATAACAGGGCCGTTCCCCACAAAATTGTGGGAAGCCCACGGTAGAGGGGCGCACCACCAAAAGGCGCGGCATCCCCCACCGTTGCGAGGAGGACGCGCGGGCGGCGGCGTATCTTGAACCCATCTTGACCAACGAGAGAGGAAAAAGGAGGGCAAGATGGAAGATTGCAAAACCTGCGAGCCCGAGTTCTTTATGAAGGACGGGAAGCTTACCCGTCGTACCTTCATTAAGGGCGTGGGGGCCATCACGGTGGCTTCCGCCATCGGATTCGGCTCGGCGGAAACGGCTCTGGCCTCGAAGGGGGAGGCTCCGGCCGGCGAAGGTGAGAAGACGGTGCACGCGGTGTGCACGGTGAACTGCACCTCCCGCTGCCACCTGCAGGGCACGGTGCGCGACGGCAAGCTGATTCGCGTGGAGCCCGGCGACATGCCCGGTCGCCCCGGCTATGCCAACGCCTGCCTGCGCTCGATGAGCTACATCCAGCGCCTGCAGGACGAAAACGCTCGCGTGATGTACCCCATGAAGCGCACGGGCGAGCGCGGCAGCGGCGAGTTCGAGCGCATCAGCTGGGACGAGGCCATCGATCTGATTGCCGAGAAGCTGAACGCCGTGGTGGCGAAGGACCCGAAGGCCGCTTCCTTCTACTCCTTCACCGGCGACCTGGGCAAGCTTTCCTGGGAAGCGCCCACCCGTTACGCCGCCTGCCTGGGCGCGACCACCTGGGACATCGAGGGCATCATGGGCGACCATGGCGCTTCCATGGGCATGACCATGGTGTTCGGTACCCATCGCGGCGCCCACGATTCCCGCGACTACCTGAACTCCAACCTGGTGATCTGCTGGGGCCGCAACGTGGCCGACACTCACACCTCCGAGCTGCGCGACTACGTGGCCGCTCGCAAGAACGGCGCGAAGGTGATCGTGATCGACCCGCGCCAGTGCTCCATGGCTGCCATGGCCGACGAGTGGATTCCCATCAATCCCCAGACCGACCCGGCGTTGGCGCTTGGCATGATGAACTGGATCATCAGCAACGACCTTCACGCGAAGGACAAGCTGGTGGAGGAATCGGTGGCTCCCTACCTCATTCGCGAGGACGACGGCCACTGCCTGCGCATGATCGACGGCCGCATTGTGGACACCTCCGAAATTGCCGGGGCCGAGAACGCTGACGGCTCCATAGGCACCGCTCCGGCCGCTCAGGGCGAAGCGGGCGCGGGCGCCAACAGCTACGTGATCTGGGACGAGATCACTGGCACCGCCGTGGCCGCCCCCGACGCTGCCGCCATCAAGGAAGGCGCCGTGAAGCCGGCCCTTTCCGGCACCTTCACCGTGGACGGCGTCGTCTGCCGCACCGCCTTCGACCACCTGGCGGAATCCGCAGCTGAGTACACCCCCGAGTACACCGCCGAGATCTGCGGCCTGACTGCCGAAACGGTGGAGCGCTTGGCGAAGGAGTACATCGAAGCGCAGCCGGCCGGCATCCGCATGGGCCAGGGCATGCAGCGCGTGTACCATTCCTACTCTCCCTTCCGCACGGTGGCCACGCTGGCCATGGTGGCGGGCTACATCGGCGTCCCCGGCGGCGGCGCGTCCCACGCGGGCGGCACGGCTACCAACAAGCCGGTGGCGGGCTACACCGGCCCGGTCTACAACTACACCGACTGGTCGGAAACCGGCAACACCGCCAACATGATTCGCTCGTCGCTTGTGTACCAGGCGGCCGTCCAGCACGACCCGGTGCCGATTGAATTCCTGTGGATTGCCAACTCCAACTTCATCAACATGAGCCCCGATTCCAACTACATCATCAGCGAGGTCATTCCGGCCATCGACTTCATCGTGACCGCCGACCCCTGGTGGACCTGGACCGCGAAGTACTCCGACGTGGTGCTGCCCGCCTGCACCTACTGGGAGCATTGGGACCTCATCGACCGCAGCCCCTGGGCCATGTTCAACCAGCCGGCCATCGAGCCCATGGGCGAGAGCAAGTCCGACGTGGAGATCATGACCCTGCTGGCGCAGAAGACCGGCGTGGCCCAGTACTGGGACAAGACCGACGAAGAGTGGATCCGCCAGTTCGTGGGCACCGACCACCCGGCGTGGGAGAACCTCGATTGGGACCGCGACGTGGTGGGCCAGGGCATCTACGGCCGCGACGACGCGCTGTACGATCCGGCCATCGTGTACGCCGATGGCGCGGGCTACAAGACCGACACTGGCAAGTTCGAGTTCTACACCGAGAGCATGCTGGACTTCGATGACGAGGTGCCCACCTGGAAGGCGCCGGCCGAAGACCCCCGCGAAGGGGAGCTGGCGGCGAAGTACCCGCTGGTGTACATCCAGTACCACGACCGCCTGAACGTGCACACGCAGCACATTCTGAACCCGGCGCTCGAGGTGGTGCAGGACGAGCCGCTGCTGCAGATGAACCCGGTGGACGCCGAGGCGCGCGGCCTGGCCCACGACGACATCGTGCACGTGTACAACGACCGCGGCGAGATGAAGATTCGCCTGTTCGTGACCGAGGGCATCATCCCCGGCACCGTGGCCACCCAGAGCGGCTGGACCCCCGACTACTTCATCGACGGCTGCTACCAGAACCTTACGCACTTGACCCTCTGCGATGCCGAAGAAGCGTACTCGATGACCAACTCCGCGTTCTATGACGTGCTGGTCGAGGTCGAGAAGGCGTAAGGGGGAAGGAGATAATCATGGCTGAAACCCGTTATGGCATGGTGATCGACACGCAGCATTGCGTGGGATGCCAAACCTGCACCGTGAGCTGCAAGATTTCCAACGAAGTCCCCGGCAGCGCCCATTGGAACCACCTGGAGAGCCTCACCGGCGACGTGCTGTACCAATCCACCGGCACCTTCCCCTCGCCCACGCTGGCCTTCCGCCCCATGCTGTGCAACCACTGCGACGACCCGGCGTGCGCCAAGCACTGCCCCACCGGTGCCATGCACAAGGACGAGACCACCGGCATCGTTTCTGTCGATCAGGACGTGTGCATCGGCTGCGGCTACTGCGACTGGGTGTGTCCCTACGGCGCGCCGTCTATGGACGACGTTGACCGCGTCATGTCGAAGTGCAACTTCTGCGCCGACCGCGTGGCGAAGGGCATTGAGCCCTACTGCGTGGCCAGCTGCCCGGCCAATGCCCGCATCTTCGGCGACCTGAACGACCCCACCAGCGAGGCGGCACAACTGGTGCAGTCCGGCAAGGGCCGCCAGTACCTGGCCGAAGCCGGCACCAGCCCTTGCGTCTACTACATCTAGGATGGTGATTAGCGTGGAAGAAATCCTCCCTCTCATTGTTTTCACTACGTGCGGCGGTATTGCCGCGGGCGCTTACGGTATGAGCGCTCTGGGCCTGCTGTGCGGCGAGAAGGCCGCTGAGGCCGACAAGCGCGGATGGCTGTTCCCGCTGGTGTGCATCGTGCTTCTGGGCGTGGGCCTGCTGGCCACCCTCATGCACCTGGGCCAGCCGCTGCGCTTCGTGAACGGCATGGCCAACCCGGCCTCGATGATTTCCCAGGAATCCTACTGGGCCATCGCGTTCGGCGTGGTCATGGTGATCGACCTGGTGGTGGCGAAGCTGAAGGGCCAGGCCATGGCCGCGGTGCGCTGGATTGGCGCGCTGGTGGGCTTCGGGCTGATGGTGGTCACCGGCCTTGCCTACTACGACTGCGCGTTCCTGCCCGCTTGGGCCACGGCGGTCACCATTCCGCTGTTCATCGTGGGCGACCTGCTGATGGGCGCCGGGTTGGTGCTGCTGTTCGAGCGCGCCGAGATGCCGCGCACCCTGCACGCCTTCACCGTGATGGCCGCGCTGGCCTGGGTGGCTGTGGCCGTGGGCTACGCTGTGTACCTGATGGGCCTGGGAATGAGTGCGGGCCTGGTGTTCGCCTCCATCGTGGTGGCGATTGTTGCCGGCGCAGTTTCCGCTTGCGTGCTGGCGGGCAAGATGCCGGCCGCCACGGCGAAGATTGTCGTGCTGGTGCTCGCGGTTGTGGCCGTGGTGCTCGCGCGCTGGGCCTTCTTCGCCGCCGGCGTACTGTAGCGCCGCGCTCCTAACCCGATAGTTCGCGAATCCGAAAACCGGTGCCCCGCCCCCCGCGGGGCACCGTTGCGTTTGCGCGCGCCGCCGCCAGGACCAGAAACCCCGTCGTCCCCCACGAAACCGGCGGTAGTTGTGGGGGACGAGGGGGTTTTCGATCCTCGGAAGCGGTGACGGGATCCAAAACCCCGCCGAGCCCCACGACGCCGTGGGGGATGATGGGGTTTTCGGTCCTGCGAGGGCTAATCCTCACAGGATCCATCCAGGAAGTGGCGGAGGGCTTGCATGCGGTTGTCAAGTTCGGCGGCGCTTTCCGCCAGGTCGGCCAGTTCGGCGGCGACCGCTGCGGCGGTGGTTTCGTCCAGCTCTTTCTTGTAGCGCAGCTGATGCTCCAGCGAGGCCCAGAAGTTCATGGAAATAGTGCGCAGCTGCACCTCCACTTTCACCAGGCGCTTCTCTTTTTCCAGGAAAATGGGGGTCTCGATAATCAGGTGCAGGCTGCGGTAGCCGCTGGGCTTGGGGCTGCTCACGTAGTCGCGGCGCTCCACCAGCCGCACGTCGTCTTGGGAGAGCAGCGCGTCGGCCAGAGTGAACATGTCCTCGGGGAAGGTACACACGACGCGCACCCCCGCCACGTCGTAGATGTTGCGCTCCACCGATTCCACCGACAGCGGGAAGCCCTTGCGCACCAGCTTCTTCGCCAGGCTGTCCATGCTTTTCAGGCGCGTTTTGATGGATTCAATGGGGTTGCGGTCGTGCTGCAGCCGGTACTCGGCGTCCAGCACGCGGAATTTCGTTTCCACCTCCATCATGGCGCATTCATAGTAGGTCATCAGGCGCCGGTAAGGGCCCAGGTTGCGCTCCACCATGGCGGCGAATTCGTCGCTGGTGGCCAAATGGCTGATCACTTGGGAGGCCATCTCCTCGCGTCGCTGCTGCAGGAGGCTGAGCGCCGAAGTCGAAGCGGGACTGCTGGTGGGCAAATCCATGAACGCATCCTTTCGCACGGGTCAGAAATGCCAAGCAGTGTACCAAACTCCTCACCGGCGTCGCGTGCGCAGGGGCTATAGGGTTAGTTCGCTGGAAGAGAAGAGGCGCCAGGACCGAAAACACCGCTTCGTCCACGCTTTTTCGGAGGCAACGGTGGACGAGCGGGGTGTTTCGATCCTTTTGACTGTCGCAAGGATCGAAAGTGCGGCTTCGTCCACCGTTTCCCGTGTCGTTTGGTGGACGAGGCGGGAGTTTCGGTCCTGAGGCGCGGGCCGAGGATCAAAAATGCCGCCGTCCCCCACGAAACTGACGGCATCTGTGGGGGACGAGGGGGTTTTTGGTCCTGGGGCGATGTGGATTCCGAGGTTAGCCTCGGATCCGGGCGGAGGCCAGGGCCGCCAGGGTGCAGAGGACGGCGTCTATGACCCAAAGCAAGGTGTAGCTGCCAGTGGCGCCCAGCAGCACGCCTCCCAGCCACGCACTCAGGAAGCCGCCAATTTGATGGCCGAAGAACAGCACGCCGATGAGCGTGGCGGCCTCGGCGAGCGAGAACTGCTGGTTCACAAGGCCCGCCGTGGGCGAGACGGTGGCATCGCCGGTCAGCCCCAGGCCCGCGCTGAACAGGATGGCGGTGACCAGGCTTTTCGGGCACAGGAAGATGAACCCGAGCACCCACAGGGCGCGGAACCCGTAGTAAAACACCAGCAGTCGTCCCTTCGGCACCTTAACGGAAAGCCAGCCGGAAAGTAGGGCGCCGAAGATGGTGGCAATGCCGTAGAGCGAAAACGCCCACGAGGCGCTGGTGGCAGGAATGTCGTAGGAAATGTACTGCGAAAACAGATGTGACTCGATGATGACCATGTGGAAGCCGCAGGTGCTGAAGCCGGCCAGCAGCAGAAGGAACGTGCGGTTCGAGAAGGCGCGGCGAAAGAGGGAAGCACCAGAGGAGGTAGAGGTGCTCGGGGCGGTGGATGCGCTTGAAGCGGCATCGGTGCTCGGGGCAGTGGGGGACTCAGAAGAGGTGGAAGCGTCCACCCCGCCGGGCTCGACGGCGGAATTCGGGGCAGACGCGTCTCCTTTGCCGTCGGCGCTCGTGACCACGAAGGCGATGGGGACGAGCGCCGCCACCGGCACCAACAGGGCGCTCAGGGCAAACGTGGTTCCGCCTGCATCCAGCAGCCCCTGGATGGTGGGGGAGAGCACGAATGCCCCCAGGCCCGCCGCGGCGTTCAGCATGCCGGAGATCATCATGGCGCGCTCGGGCCCCACGCGGCGCATGGCCGAGCTGAGTATGAGCCCGAAAGCGAGCGCGCCGGCACCCAGCCCGAACAGTAGCCCCAGCGAAAGGAAGAGCGTCCAGAAGTTACGCGACAGCGCCATTCCCACCAGACTTGCCGCCAAGAGGCCTGCGCCACACAGCAGTACAAAGCGGTTGGAGCGTCGCGCCGCCACCAGCCCGAATGCCGGCTGAGCCGCGCCGAACACCAGGTTCATCACGGCAATGCAGAAGCTGACGTCGGCATAGGGCAGCTGGCAGTGCTCGGAAAGCGGCGTGAGAAGGATGCCAATGTCGCCGCGCAATCCGGCGCCCACTCCGTACAGCACGCAGGCCACCAGGCCAAAGCCGATCACGGCCGCCAGCCCCATGGGCGCGCCGGCACCGCGCCTCCTTTCACTCTTCTGCATGAACACCTCCTGGTTTGCTTCGGCGCTCATTTTCCGGAAGGGCGTACTATAAGTAAAACGAAAGTATCTTATGTGGTGTTAAGTTTCCCTAATGATGATCAGTAGGAGGCGCGCGATGGATACGCGGAAATACGAGGCCCTGAAGCGCATCGTGGAGCGGGGCCAATTCTCAAAGGCGGCCGCCGATTTGGGCTACACCCAGTCGGCCCTCAGCCAGATGGTGGCCTCGCTCGAGGCCGAGCTGGGGCTGAAGCTGATCGACCGCACTCGCTCCGGCAGCCGACTCACCCTTGAGGGCCAAGAGCTGTTCCCCCTTATCGAGCAGGTGCTGAACGCCCAGCGCGCGGTGGTGGAGCGCGCTGCTGCCATCAACGGACTGGAAACCGGCGTTGTGCGCATCGGTACCATCGCCAGCATCTCCGCCCATTGGCTGCCGGGGCTCATTCGCTCCTTCGAAGAGCAGCATCCAGGCGTGCGCTTCGTCATCCACCAAGGCGATTACTCGCTCATCCCCGAATGGATTCGCAGCGGTCTGGTGGACTTCGGCTTCGTGAACCCGGCGGCCGTGACGGGGCTGCAAACTCGTGTGCTCAAAACTGGCGCGATGTCCGCAGTGCTGCCGAAGGGCCATCCGCTGGCGCGCCGCAAGCGGGTGCCGCTGGAGAAGCTGGCTGCCGAGCCGTTCATCCTTCTGGAAGAGGGCAGCTACTATGAGCCGCTGGAGGCGTTCGACGCGCTGGGACTGAAACCTCAGGTGAAGTTCACCATTCATGACGACTATTCCATCATGGCCATGGTGCAGGAGGGCCTGGGGGTAACGGTGCTGGCGGACCTCATCATGGAGAAATGCCCCTATCCGTTGGAGGTGCGCCCCACCGACCCGCCCATCACGCGCACCCTGGCGCTGGCCTACAAGGACGAGGCGCGCCTGCCCATTGCCGCCAAGCGGTTCATGGATCACATCCAGGCCGCTGCCCCGTCGCTGAAGTAGCTCGGGGAAGTTGTGGCGAAAGCGGGGCTCGCTCTGAGTATGCTAAGGGTTCGCAATTGATGGGTGCGGAAGGAGAGGTGTGAACCGGCGGTTTGGAATTGGCATTGCGGCAGCGCTGGCGGGGGCCACGCTGTGGGGGTTCTCGGGTGCGTGCGCGCAGATTGCTCTGGGCGACTACGGCCTGGACGTGGCCTTCATCACCTGGACGCGTGGGCTGATAGCCGCGGTGTTTCTGGCGGTGGTGTCGGCGGTGCGCTACCGGGGGACGCTGCGGGCCATCGCGGCCGACGCCCCGCTGCGCCCGCGGCTGCTGATCTTCGGCGTGGGGTTGTTCCTGAGCCAGTTCACGTTCACGTTCTCGGTGGGGGCCACCAACGCCGGCACCGCCACCGTGCTGCAGAGTTTGGCCACTGTGTTCGTGATGGTGGTGGCGTGCGTGGGCGCGCGCCGACTGCCGCGCGGGCTGGAGGTGACGGGCGTTGCCTGCGCGCTGGCGGCCACCTGGCTCATTGCTACGCAGGGCAACCCCGGTACGCTGGTGCTGCCCCCGGCCGGCCTGTTCTGGGGAATCGTGAATGCGTTGGGGGTGACGCTGTATATCACCAGTCCGCGGCGGCTGTATGCGAAGTACCCCACCATTCCCGTTGCCACGTTCGGCATGCTCATGAGCACGGCGATCTCGCTGGCCATTTGGCTGGCGCAGGGGGCGATGACCGGCGGCGTGGTGCTTCCACCGCTGGACGGTGGCGCGGCGCTGGTGCTCTTCGGCGGCATTGGCTTTCTGGGAACGGCGCTGGCGTTCGGGCTGTACCTGTACGGCTGCTCGGTGGTGGGACCCATTCCCGGCGCGCTGCTGGGAGCGGCGGAACCGGCCAGCGCCATGGTGCTCACGGCGCTCTGGCTGGGCACGACGGTGACCGGCGCCGATTGGGCGGGTCTCGTTCTCATGGTAGCCATGATCGTACTAGTGGCCCTTTCCGGCTCAAACCCCCGCCCGCGCGATTCCGCACAGTAAGCCTGCCGCTGGGTGAAGCGTTGTGCGCTAGAAGAACAGCAGTGCCACGTGGTACACGACGCAGCCAAGCAGCAGCGACGCGACGATGTAGAACGCGATGATAGCCACCGTCCATTTCATCGAGTGTACCTCTGCGTACGTGGCGGAAACGCTGGCGGAGCAGGGCACGTTGAAGGTGAACGCGAAAATAAAGGCCAGCGCCGCTGGTGCCGAGATGGCCTGCGCCATCAGCTCGCCAATGTTGCCGGCTACCACTGCGGTACCGGTGGCGGCTCCAATGACCGCGGCGTTTGCGGTACCCGTCCCGGCAAATAGGCCGGAAAGAACTCCCAGCGCCGATTCCTTAATTACCAGCGCGCACAGCCACGCAGTGAACGTCTGCCAGGTGAGCCCGAAGAACAGGGTGATCGGCTCGATGGCCTTGCCTATCGCATAGAGCAGCGAACCTTCCACGCCACCGGTGGGGCTGTAGGTGAGCAACCAAATGACGAAGGCGAACACGGCCACCACTTTGATGGCGCGCTTGAACATCTGCCAACTTTTCAGGCACGCCGTGCGCACAATTCCTCCCAGTCGCGGCTTGTGGTAGGGCGGCATTTCCATTACCAATCCTTTGCGCGCATCCGCAGGCACCAGGCGCGGGCCAAACACCTTCCCCGCGATCCACATGAGCAAAAGCGTCACGGCGAAAATGGCCACTACCACTAACGGGGCGCCCCATCCGAAGAAGGCCACAGCCAGCACCGGCACAACGCCCCAGGTGGAGGCGCAGGGAATGGCCCATGCCATGGCCACAGTGAGCATGCGCTGCCCCCACGAATCCACCACGCGCGAGCCGGAAACGCCGCCCATAGTGCATCCCAGGCACATCAGAAACGGCATTACCGACTTTCCCTGCAGACCGAATCGCGCCATGGTGTTGTCGAATACATACGAGATGCGCGCCATATACCCCACTTCTTCGTAAATGCCGAACACCAGGTTGATGCCCAGCACGTAGCCCACCATCATGATGCCGAAACACAGGCTGTTGAAGACTACGCCGGAAAGGAAGCTGCCCACGGCATCGGGAGCCCCGGTACCCGTCAGCAGAATCGCCACTTCCTGGCCAAGGCTCGAGACGGCACCGCCGATGGCCATCACCGGCATTGCGGGGACGAACGCCAGCAAGAAGCCGACAAGAATCATAAGGATGGTGAAAGGCTTCGAGAGTTTGGAGCCGATGGCTATCCGGTCGAATTTCGAGAGGCGCGGGGCGGAGGAGGATTCGGTAACGGCTCCTTCCAGCAGGTGCTCGATCCACCGGAAACGCACCGTTGCGTTTTGCTGCACCGCTTCCGGCTGCGTTTCTTCGGCCTCGCGATCGACGGCGGGAGGGTTGCGCACGATCAGGTGCTGGTTGAGCGCTTTTTCGATGGCCTCTCCCACGGTGTCATAGCGGCTGCGATCCGATGCCACCATGGGCACCACGGGAATGCCCAGCCGCTGCTCGAGCAGGGAACAGTCGACAGTTTTGCCCTGCCGCTGCGCCACATCCATCATGTTGACGATGAGCACCGTTGGGCAATCGGTGCCGGCAAAGCTAGCCAGCATGTAAAGGCTGCGCTCCAGCTGGGATGCATCGGCGAAAATCAGCGCCACATCAGCAGCTCCCGAGGTGGCATAGGTGCACGTTACCTCCTCTTCCGCAGAGTTCGGGGCAAGCGCATAGGATCCTGGCAGGTCGACGATCTCGAACGACTTCTTCCCGAAACGATAGATGCCGGACTTGAATTCCACGGTTTTGCCCGGCCAATTGCCCACATGTTGCCGCGCCCCGGTGAGGCCGTTGAACAACGTGGATTTCCCCGAATTGGGCTGCCCGATAAGCGCAACAACGGCGTCTGCCGTGGGCCTTTTAGGCGTCGAGGTTGTGCGAGAGCCCTGACCGGTGGCCTCCTTGCAAGGGGCGCTGCAAGCTTCGCACCCCATCATGCCACCTCCACCTGGATGGCCGCGCAGTCGTCACGGTCGAGGGCCAGCTGCGTGTTGCGGGTGTAAACCAACACCGGGCGCCGTTTAAGGTTCTGCAGCACGGTGATTTTGCAGCCAGGGGTGAGCCCCACCGAGGCAATGCGCGAAAGGAATCGGCGGTCGCCTTTTACGGATACAACGATGTAGTCGTGGTCAGGTTGGGTGTCTGAAAGCGTCATATAACTCCTTTTCTCCGATGGGGCAATCCAGAAAAAAGCAGACGTGGACTGCCGGAGAAGAAGGATAGGGGTGAGCGCCGGCGCCCTTCAACTCCATTTGACTTCCACAGCTCCATATCACCATTAGTTAGCCGTATTGAACAAAAACCCTCTTGCACCGTGATAGGATGGCGAAAGAGAGGAGGCTCTATGGATGGGACGAGAACGATCGGGGCGGCGATGCCCGAGGGGCTGATGCTTGCGCACGACCCCTTCGGTCAGATGACGCTATCCCTTGGCGCTCCGCTGGGGGAGGGCACCATGTGGAGCCTCCCGTTGGCGGCTGGTGTATTTGCGGCTACTGTGGATTTCCGGTGCGAACGATGCCCCAGCATCGCAATGGGAGGCTTGGAAGGGGCGCCCCTGGAAGGTCGCTGGATCACTGTTAACCTGTGCGCGGAGGGGCGATGCGAGGTTTCGTTGCCCGGGCGTGGCTATGCGGTGGTGAAGGAGGGCGACTGCTGCATCAGCTCTACGGCTGAGCCGCCGGACGACTATCGTTACCCTCTGGGACGCTATCGTGGAGTGGAGCTGTTCGTCCACTCTTCCTCCCTTGTCGACGAGGCGGCGTTTGGCTGGTACCGCGAGAGCGGCGGTTGTTTGGCGGAGCTAGCCGAAGCCGCTGGGTTCGCGGCGGTGTTCAGCAATGACGCCGAGCTGAACGGGCCGCTGGCGAGAATCGGCCAGGTACTCGCCCAGCTGGAGACTGCGTCGCGGCTGTCGCAGAGGGCGGTCGACGACGCGCAGATTCGCTGCAAGTACGAGTTGCTGGGACTGCTTATGGCACTGAATCGCAGGGGTGTCACGCAGGCGCAACCGCGGACGCTGCTTGCCCCCTACCAGCTGGCTATGGCGCGCAGTGTGAAGGAGCGGCTGGAGGCCTCGTTGGCGTGGCCCCATGACGCGCGGGATTTAGCTGCCGAATACGGGGTGGGCGCCACAACCCTCAACCGGTTCTTCCAAGAGCTGTATGGAGTCACGGTTGCCGGATACCTGCGCAAGCGGCGGATGGAGGAGGCGGGGAAACTGATGCGGGATGGAGCCCCAGTGGCTACTGCTGCGGTGGTGGTAGGGTATTCGAACCCCAGCAAATTTGCGGCGGCCTTCAAGCGCGAAACCGGGCTTGCCCCCACCGAATGGCGTCGGCGCGCCCGCATGGAGGCGTTTCCCGGGAGCTCCGAGTTCTTCCCGCCAACGTCGCCGGAGGCCTAGGAGCCGGCAGGGGTCTGGGAGTCGGAAGGCCGTGTCACAAAAGTGCGCCGAATGGCAGATGCGGCGGCCGGCGCGTGCCATTCGACGCGATTTTGTGCCAACTTCTGACCTGGGGAAACGCGCGTTTCACCAGGTCAAGCAGGCAATTTCAAATGTCAGAAAAACGCACCGGATGGCGGGGAGGGAACCGGGCGCGTGCCGCTCGGTGCGGTTTTGTGACACGGCCATTCTTTCGCTCCTTTGACGTTTCCTGTACTGGGCAGTAACCCTGGGACAGCCCCGCCGGCCCGGCGCGAGGCGAGCGCGATACTCGAAAGCGCCCGGTTTTCCGCCGCCAACGCGGCGCGCAAAGCCGGTTAGCCTTGGGAAACAAAAGGGGTCTTTACAGAAAGTAAACCTTAGGTTACTTTACCCGCGAACAGACCCGTACGAAGAAAGGTTGCGACCATGAGAAACATGACGCGTCGCGGTGCCGTATCGCTGTTGGCGGTTGCCGCTCTGTCCATCCCCATCACCGGCTGCTCGTCCAACGCCGACACGGCTGCCGACTCCGGCTCCAGCGCAGGCAGTGGAGCCGATGCGTCTGCGGAAAGCACCACGCGCACGGTGGCAACCGACAAGGGCGACGTGGAAATCCCCGCGAACCCCGCCACTATCGTTTCCGACTATTACCTGGGCGAGCTGCTGGCGGTGAACGTGAAGCCGGTCATCGCTTCGCCCTACGCGCTGAACAACCCGTTCCTGGCGGGCATGTGCGACGGCATCGAGCCCATGAACGTCACGAGCGCCGAGACCTCGCTGGAAATGATTGCGGCGGCGCACCCGGACCTCATCATCACCATCACCGAGGCGGACGTGGACAAGTACTCCGCCATCGCCCCCACGGTGTTCATCCAGGACGGCACCCGCACCGACGAGGAGCTGTTCCTCTACATTGCCGACCTGGTGAACAAGAAGGACGAAGCCCAGGCGTGGGTGAACGAGTTCAACGACAACGTGGCCGCTGTGCGCGACGAGATGCGCGAAATTGTGGGCGACGGCACCGTGTCCATCCTGGAAGTGTGGCCGCAGGAGATATACACCATGGGCAGCCACTTCGCCCGCGGCGGCTCCATCCTCTACGACATGTGGGGGCTGAAAGCGCCCGAGCCCATCCAGACAGCCATGGTGGACGGCGACGAAACCTACGAGGTCATTTCGCTGGAGGCGCTGCCTCAGTACGCCGGCGACTTCATTCTGCACGGCGTGCTGGACGGCACCGACAGCGCGTTTGTGGACGACTCCACCCTGTGGAACAACCTGCCCGCCGTGAAGGATGGCCGCGTGCTGCAGTACGAGCAGGTGGCCTTCATGCACCGCGACCCCATCACGCTGAAGAACCAGCTGCAAATCTTCATCGACTTCTTCCGCGCCCACGCGGATAAGTAATTTCCTGGGAGCATGGGGAAGAGGCTGACAGGGTTTTTGGTTTTGGGGACGGTGGCTGTGCTGGCCGCCGCCCTGGCCTCTTTGCTGTTTGGAAGCACCGACATTGCGCCGAACGTGGTGCTGCAAGGGCTGCTGAACCCCGATATGTCGAACCAGCAGCAGGTGGCCATTGCCGAGCTGCGGGCGCCGCGCACGCTGGGATGTATCCTGGTGGGGGCGGCGTTCGCCGTGGCTGGCGCCATCATGCAAGGCGTCACCCGCAACCCGTTGGCGGACTCCGGCCTTTTGGGCATCAACTCCGGCGCCGCATTCACGCTGGCGCTCTGCCTGGCGCTGGCCCCCGGCATGAGCTTCGCTGGCGTGGTGGTGTATTCCTTCATCGGTGCCACGGTGGCCATGGCGCTCGTCTACGGTGCCGTTAGCTTCCGCCGCCGCAATGTTGACCCGGTGCTGGTTGTGCTGGCGGGGTGCGCGGTGGGGCTGTTCCTCACGGCGCTGGCCCAAGGCGTGGCCATCTTCTTCAACATCGGCTACAGCCTCACCTTCTGGACAGCCGGCGGCGTGGCGGGTATTCGCCAGAATACGCTGCTCATGACGGCGCCGTTCATCATTGCAGCCCTGGTGGCGTCGATGGTGCTGTCGCGGCGTGTCACGCTGCTCAGCCTGGGCGACGATGCCGCCACCGGCTTGGGCGTGAAAGTGGCGCGCACGCGGCGAATCTGCCTAGTGGTAGTGTTGGTGCTGGCGGGTGCCGCCGTTGCGCTGGCGGGCCCCATCGCGTTTGTGGGCCTCATGGTTCCGCACGTGGTGCGCCGCTTCGTGGGCTTCGATTACCGCGCCGTCATTCCCGCCTCCATGGTGGGCGGCGCGTTCTTCATGCTGGTGGCCGACGTGCTCTCCCGCACCATCAATGCCCCCAGCGAGACTCCCATCGGCCTCATCTTCGCGCTTATTGGCGTGCCCTTCTTCATCTGGTGCGCCCGCAAGCAGGAGGGAGGCGACGATGAATAGGGGAATCGCCCGCGCCAACCGCGCCGTCGCCGCCCCGCGCGTTCCCCGGGCCGCGCGAACCGCTGCCATGTTCCTGGTACTCGTCGTGCTGGGGCTGTTAGCGTTTTGGCTGGACATCAACGCCGGCTACACTCCCTATTCACTGCAGGATTTGTGGAATGTGCTCACCGGCACCGCCCCCAGCGGCCTCATCTACACCCTTACGCAACTGCGGTTGCCGCGCGTGCTGTGCGCGCTGCTGGTGGGCGTGGGACTGGCACTTTCCGGCTGCATCTTGCAGGGCATCTCCCGCAACGAGATGGCGGAACCGGGCATCCTGGGCCTGAACGCCGGCGCTGGCCTGCTCATTGCGCTGTTCATCTGGCTGGTGCCCGTGAGCGGCGTCCCCCTCACCTTCGTGCTGCCGGTCTTGGCCTTCGCCGGCTCGGTGGCGGTGGCGGCGTTGGACTGGCGCTTCTCGGTGGTGCGCGGCGTGGCCAGTCCGCGGCGTCTTCTGCTGGTGGGCGTGGCTATGTCCACGGGGCTTGCCAGCGTCACCTCTATTGTCATGCTGCGCCTTCCCGATTCCGACTACGCCTTCGTGCAGAACTGGCTGGCCGGCAACATTTGGGGTGCCACCTGGCCCAACGTGATCATGCTGGTGGCAGTGCTGGCCGTGTTGCTGTTCGCCGCGCTGTACAAGGCGCGCACCCTGAACGTGATGGCGCTGGGGCCGCTGCTGGCCACTGGTGTGGGCGTGAACGTGAAGCGCCAGACGCGGCTGCTGCTGGCATTGGCGGTGGCAGCCTCCAGCGTGTGCTGCGCGGTGGGCGGGGGCCTCAGCTTCGTCGGTCTGGTGTGCCCGCACATGGCGCGCCGCCTGGTGGGCCCGGATTTCCGCCGCCTCATTCCGGCCACGGTACTGGTGGGGCTCGATCTTATGCTGCTGGCGGACATCGTCTCGCGCACCCTGTTGCTGCCGGCCGAAATTCCGGTGGGCATTGTGGTGGCGGTCATCGGCGCTCCCTACTTCCTGTATTTACTGGCGAAATCGTGAGAGAAGGCGCCATGAACGAGAAATTGAAAGAGAACAAAATTCTGTGCGATAGCTGCGGCCCCGCCTGCGCCGAGTTCGAGAACGCCGCCCTGCGCGGCACCGGCGTGTCGGTGGCCTACGGCCAAAAGGTGATCATCCCGCCCATGGACGTGGCCTTCCCCGAAGGCAAAATCACCGCCATCATCGGCCCGAACGGCTGCGGCAAGTCCACGCTGCTGAAGGCGCTCGCCCGCACCCAGCCCATGCGCGAAGGGCAGGCGTTCTTGTTCGGCAAACCCATGGCCCCCATGAAAGATACCGAGGTAGCGCGCCAAATGGCCTTCCTGCCCCAAGCGCCCCAAGCCCCCGGCGGCCTGACGGTGGAGGAGCTGGTTTCCTACGGCCGCTACCCGCACCAAAAGGGCTTCGGCCGCCTGACCGACCAGGACAAGCAAACGGTGGCGTGGGCCCTGGAAGTCACCCACATGAGCGAATTCGCCAAGCGCGCCATCAGCGCTCTTTCCGGCGGTCAGCGCCAACGTGCTTGGATAGCGCTGGCGCTCGCGCAGGACACGCCGCTCATTCTGCTGGACGAGCCCACTACCTACTTGGACATGGCCCACCAGCTGGAAATTCTGGAACTGCTGCAGCAGCTCAACCGCGAACAAGGTAAGACCATCGTGCTGGTCATTCATGAGCTGAACCTGGCCGCTCGCTGCGCCCACTGGATGGTGGCCATGAAAGACGGCACCATCCGCGCGGCCGGCACGCCCGAGGCCATCATGAACTCAGGGATGATGCGCGAAGTCTTCAACCTGGATTCCCTCATCGCCCCCGACCCCTGGACCGGCCGCCCCGAACTGCTCTCCTACCGGCTGCTGTAGCCGCGCAGCCTCTAATTTTTCGCGCGCACGGGAACGCAGTAGCGGCAAAGCGCCTCGTAGTTCTGGTGGAACAGGCGGGGGAAGCGGCACAGGCTTTCGCAGAAGGGGTCGTCTGAAACCTCTAGCCCGCGCTCCGCGGCGTAGGCCAGAATCTGCTGGAAGCGTTCGCGGTCGAGCGCATCGCCGTTTTCGCCGTAGCCCTGGTCCACGTACAGCACCAGGTGGGTGCCGCTGGGGAAGGGCTTGGCGTGCTCGAAGCATTCGCCATATTCCGGCGCTACCTTTATAAAGGCGCGGTGCGACCACAAGTTCTCGTCCCCCAGCGCCTCCACCGGCGCCACGTAGCCCACGTTGCGTAGCAGCGAAATGGGCCAGCCGTTCTCGATGATGCGGTTCTTCACGTAACGAATGACCCACTCCCAGCGGTCGCTGTCGGTGGCTTGGTCCAGGTACATCGAGATTTCTTCAATGGGCGGCAGCTCGAATTCCAGCCGCCACCGCGGCGGCAACGCCTCGAAAATCACCTCGTTCAGAATAGGATGGTTCAGGTAGCCGTCGCATTCCGCCACCATGGTGGCGGCGGTCAGGTCCGCCAGTTCTAGTTCCTTGCGCTTCTGAGCCAGCACTTCCCGCTGCTCGAGCGCCTTCGCCCGCAGCGCCTCGATGCTGGCATCGTCGCTCAGCTGGCGAATTTCTTCCAGGCTCATGCCAATCAGCTGTAGCTGGTTGATCAGGTCAATCTTGGTGGATTGCAGAATGCCGTAGTAGCGGAAGCCGGTTTCGTCGTCCACCAGCTCCGGCTCAAGAAGCCCTTTCTGCTGATAGAAGCGCAGCGACTTCTCCGTCATGTGGTTGGCCCGCGCCATCTGACCCAAGGTTAAAAAGTGTCGCTTCTGACCGCTTCTCGCCATGATTTTCACCCTCCAAAAAATCATTTTGAAGCTCTCAAGCCCCTCAAATTGCCCCAATTTTAGCGAAGAAGAATCGAAAAATTCAAGGTCAGAGGGGTTGTTTTTAACCCAAGGGAGGCCTTTAACGTGGGGCTCACCAAGGGAAAAGGCCCCCGAGAAGGGCCAAACCATATTCGAAGGAGGGAAGGAGAGAGCATGATACTCCGTCGAACGAGGAAGACGTTTGCGGGCGTCTGCGTTGTGGCCGTGCTGACCGGCACAGCCTTCGCAGCCGGCTGCGCTCCTCAAGTCAACACCGAGGCCAGCCCCATCACCCCTAATAATGAAGTGACGGAACTGGCGTCGCCGGTATTCAACCCGGATGGTCCCGTGGTGGTGCAGACCGCCGACGGCCGCCTTATTCAGCGCACGCCGGATTCGCCCGATCTGTTCAACGTGGACGTGTTGAAGGGCGACATGCGCGGCTGCTACGCCTGCCACGGCAATCTGAACGAGCTGATGCTGGAAATGTACCCGCAGCATAACCCCAGTCAGGGCCTGCTGGGCGTGAACCCCACCATCAGCCAGTGCCTGGACTGCCACAACCGCGCCAGCTACGCCGGCAATCTGGGCTCCATGATCCATTCCATCCACAACGTGGGCTCGGTGAGCTCGGCGGTGGAGTGCTTCCAGTGCCACGACACCCAGGTGGAAGACGGCATGGCCCTGTGGGACCAGACCAAGTTCAGCGAATTCCACGGCATCACCTCGGTGGCGGACGAAGAGCTGAACGGCTCGTTCGCGTGGGACCAGGACTACACCGTGTCCCAGGACGAGATGCCCAACGCCCAGTGGATGAGCAACGAATACGACGAGATGCGCTTCGAGAACACTGCCAACGACGTGCCGCTTGACCAGGAGATGTTCGACACGTGGGAGATCTCCGTCTCCGGCGAAGTGGAGAAGGAGCAGAGCTGGCTTCTGAAGGATCTTATCGCCGAGGCCGAGGCTGCCGGCGTTGTGGTGACCACGCCGCTCGTGGCCCAGTGCACCATCAATCCGTTGGGCGGCGAAGCGGTGGCCCAGGTGAACGTGACCGGCATTCCGCTGGACTGGATTCTGGAGAAGGTGCAGCTGACCGACGCTGCCCGCAGCTTCTCCTGGTACTCCCCCGACGGCGTGAAGGCGGGTTATCGCGGCGTGAACTTCGACGAGCTGCCCGGCCGCGTGTGCCTGCTGGCCTATCAGCTGAACGGCGAGCCGCTCTCGTGGAACAACGGCTACCCCTGCATGCTGTGGATTGGCGGCTTCTGCGCCGACCACCTGTCCAAGAACTTCTCCGAGCTGCAGATTTCCGCTGACGACCAGAGCCTGGGCGCCCCCGGCGTTCCCTTCCCTGGCGAAGGCACGCTGCAGGGTTCCGGCAAGCCGAACCTGGGCTTCATGAACACCCTCGAAGGCCAGATCATTCAGGTGGGTCAGCCCTACACCTTCGAAGGCTGGTCCAACGGCTTCGACGTGAACGTGGTGGCGCTGGAGTTCTCCATGGACGGCGGCGAGACCTGGGTGCGTTGCGACACCCCCAACCCCGACATCAACCGCTGGATCCACTGGCGGTACACCTTCACCCCCAGCGCCGAGAACGGCGACACCGCCTACGTGCTGCAGGCGCGCGCCATCGCCGAGGACGGCCGCGTCACCCCCACCCCCATTTCGGTGATGGTAAACGCGAAGACCACCATGCCCGAGCCGACTGTTATTGAGGAGGCGTAACCGATGAAAGACACGACCAAGAAAATTGCGGGCACGGCGGGTTCGCTGCTGATGCTCTCCTCCATGGGCGCCGGGGCCGCGCTGGCCTTCGCCGACGAAAGCGCGGAAGCGCCCGCGGTTGGCAACGCCCACTCCGCCCAGATTGAGGCGCGCCAGGCGGGTTCGGTGCAGAAGGCGAAGGAGGTGCTGGGTACGTTCACGTTCTCGCAGACCGTGGTGAACACCAACGCCGAAATTGCCCGTGCCACCAAGGCTGCCGCGTACCTTTGCAACAGCCAGGGTTCGGAAATGCTGGGCGAAACCGCGGCCGACCAGTGGTCTATTACCGTGGGCGGCGATGTGCTGGAGCCCTACACCGCCACCATCGCCGAGCTGCGCACCGACCCCTCCGTGCAGCGCACCGTTTTGGGTTGCGCCTGCGCCGGCAACCCCACCGACGGTGCGGCTGCGGTGAACGCCGAGGTCACGGGCGTGGCCATGAAGACCATTCTGGGCAAAGCGGAAGTGGCCGAGGGCGCCAATACCGTGGTGTTCAAATCTTCCGACGGCTACGAGGTGGCGCTGCCGCTGCGTTACATCACCCAGCGCTACTGCCCCATCGTGTTCGACGTGAACGGCTCGCCCATCGCTGAGAGCGTGGGTGGCATGAACCAGCTGTGGCTGGGCTCCACTTCCGCCCGCTACTTCGCGCGCAACATTGTGGAGATCACGGTGGAGACGCGCCAGACCCCGCCGGCCAACCCCGGCACGGCAGAGGGCGAGGGCCAGTACTCCAACCTGCCCAACGTCGGCGTTTTCTTCGGGGGCGAAGTGGAATAACCACGGCGCCAGTCCGAGAAGGAGATAACCATGACTGAAGAAATGGACAAGAAAGAGAGGAGTCCGGAAACCGCGCCGGCGGCCGCCGAAGGGGCGGCTGCCAAGGTGCCGGCGATGCCGAAGAAATCGCGCAAGAAGCGGGGCATTACCATTGGCGTCATTGCGGCAGTGGTAGTGGTGGCGGCCATCGGCTTTTTCATCTGGCACGAGCAGCCCAGCTTCTGCAACGCCATTTGCCATACGCCGATGGACGGCTACCTGGACACCTACGAGGCTGTGCCGGGGCAGCCGGCCCTGGACAAGTACGGCGACGAGGTGGCAGATGCGGCCGGCATGCTGGCGGCGACGCACCGCGAGGAAGGCGCCACCTGCATGGGCTGCCACGTGCCCACCTTAGGCGAGCAGATTGGCGAAGGCATAGGCTGGGTTTCCGGCAACTACGAAACGGTGCTGCCGGACGACGTGTTCGGGCCGCGGCTGATGGAGCGCGATCTGGCCCAGCTGACGGCGGCGCGCGGCATTCCCTCCGAGGAGTTCTGCCTGAACGAGAGCTGCCACAACCTGACGCGCGAGCAGCTGGAAGAGCAGACGGCGGGGCTTGAGTTCAACCCCCACAGCCTGCATCACGGCGAAGTGGATTGCGGCACCTGCCATAAGGCTCACCGTGCCAGCATCGACTACTGCACGCAGTGCCACATGGACGCGCCCGTGCCCGAGGGCTGGCTGTCCTGGGGCGAAGCGCAGGCCCAAGGGCTGCTGTAAGGGCACATCCCGCAAACCCCGGATGCCAAAAGGCTCCACCCTCCAGAAGACCGGCCCCTCCAGGCCGGTCTTCTTTTGTGCCTGAGCTGTAAATCCTCTGCCGTCCCCTAGACGTGCCCAAGCCACATGGGGCGAAGAAGCACTCCCTGCAGCCTCGTGGCTTGGAAATTGTCTATAAAAAAGCTCCTATCTTCACCAGTAAGTTGTGTAAAATGCAACTTCGAGGTGAAAATATGGTAAAAACGGCTCGAATGCTCCAGGAGGAACTGTCTTCCTACAGCGATCCGAAGAACAAGATAAGGCGCCTTTTGCGCGACGGCGCCCTTGTCCGCGTGACGAGGGGCCTGTACGAAACAGACGCGACTACGCCGCCGCAATTCCTGGCGGCCAGTATTTGCGGTCCCTCGTACATTTCCTTCGAATACGCGCTTGCCTACTACGGGATGATTCCCGAGGCAGTGCCGACGGTGACGTCCGCCACGTTCGAGAAGGGACGCGTCAAGCGCTACGAGACGCCTTTCGGTGCGTTCGTGTTCCACGATGTCCCGTCGTCCGCCTTTCCCGCGGGAACCGTTACGGTCGTGGAGGAGGGCCGGGCGTTCCGCATTGCAACCCCGGAGAAGGCGCTGTGTGACACGCTCTGGCTGCGGCCGCCGGTGTCCACCTACCGCGATCTAGAGGATCTTCTGTTCGCTGATTTGCGACTCGATCCAAAGGCAGTGGACTCGATAAATGCCGAGGATATAGCAACTCTCGCCGAGCTTTACCGAAGCACCACCATCCGAAGGCTCGCCAAGTACCTGAAGAAGGGGAAATGCCATGCAATCACCGCTTGACTCCATGCTAGAGGCGCGGTAGAGCCCCCTATTACACATTTTTCGGTGGAAAAACGTGTAAAAACGCACATTATTCGACCGAAAAATGTGTAAACAGCCTTTGGTGCCCCTCGTAGGAGCCAGCTGGAAATTATCCTCAAAATAGGATTAAATACCTGAGCAATTTCCCAGAATTTCTTGGGAAAAGGGTGTTGCTTATGTCCTTGGGACACCAAATAACCTTGCCTTCAAGGATGGGGGGATTCGCATCACAGGGGGTTACGTGATGCTTCCGATTTTTATCAATCTCCACTTTTGATCGGCCAAGAAGGTTCGGCGCCACTGGCCTTTTGCGTGCGATTCCGCCATTCCTAAACTCGCTGCTTCTTCGGAGGGGTTGCCACTAGAAGCAGAAAAAGGAAAACGAGAAGGAAAGGGGAGGACATGCGAAAACCAGAGAACAAAAAGCTCCTCAAGCCGGCGCTTGCAGCCGCAAGCCTGAGCTTGGTCATGGGGCTTTCTCTCACCGCTTGTGTTCCAAACGCAACACAGGGATCAGAGGGTGCCGCTTCTGATGCCGGATCGGCCCGCCTGAGCGAGCTATCCCAGCAAACCGGCGGCTATAAGCTGGAAGGAGGCCTCGAGCAAATCCTGTCGAACCTGCAGGAGCAGGCGGACGCAAACCCCGCGGAGATTCGCACGCTGGAAGACGGCACGCAAGTGCAGCGCACGCCCGATTCCGTGTACAACCAATCTGCATTGCAGGCAGTTGATAGCGACTACAACATTTACGTGTTGAACGCCGACGCCCGTGGCTGCGAAGCCTGTCATACGGACGGCTTGGATACGCTGGTGGAGAACATGGCGTTCCCGCACTGGCCCATTGGCAACGGTCTGCACACCAACATTAACGTCGAGGACTGCATGTTCTGCCATGATGAGACCCAGGGTCGTGACGGCGTTGTGCCGTTCTCCCAGCTGATCCACGGCATTCACAGCAAGGACTCCTTTAAGGAAATGGGCGGCGACTGCATGAGCTGCCATGCTCCGGCTTCCGACACCCGCGAGGGCCTCTCCCTCTGGGATGCCGTTAAGCACACCGAACTGCGCGGCATCAAGAAGGTTGAGGACGTGCAGGGCACCTTCACCTTCGACCAGACCACCGTTCTGGGCGACGACTCCACCTTCCGTGTGGACCCGGCTGCTGCTGATGGCTGGAATTCCCAGTACGCCGAACTGACCAACGACGCCTATTCGAATATCGAGGGCGATCCGGAGAAGTTCAACAACTGGGAAATCACTGTGAGCGGCCTGGTGGAGAATCCCTACACCATCACCCTGGGTGAGCTCATTGCCGAGGCTCCCGTTGAGGAATTCACCGCGAAGCTGAACTGCATGCTGACCGCTCCCTCTGGCACCATGCTGGGCAACTATAACCTCAAGGGCATTCCGATGTCTTGGCTGATCGAGAAGGCCGGCGGCCTGACCGATGGCGCTCTTGGCGTGCGTGCGACTCGCGCCGACGCTCCGAACTCCAACTACAACTTTGCGCTTGAGGATCTTTACAGCGATGGTGGCTGGCTGGTGTTCGAGGTCAACGGTCATCCGCTGACCATGGCCGAAGGTTGGCCGGTTCGTGCGTGGTATCCGCAGCACGGTGCTTACCTGGCGAGCCGTTATTGCAACGGTATTGAGATCACCGATAAGGCCGATGAGTCTTACTACGAGGGCTTCGAGTACGGCGATCAGGACGCTCGCGGCAACGAGTTCGGTTGGCGCCGCATGTTCGTTCACCAGGACTACACCCAGCTGTGCGCTGACAAGCCGGTAGTGGCTGTCACCTACACTCCCGAAGGCAAGATCATTCCTGTCGGTCAGCCGTATGAGTTCCAGGGCTATGCCGATGCTTGGGATGACCCGATTGTTGCCCTTGAGTTCTCCATGGATGGCGGCAACACCTGGACCCGCTACGACACCCCGGGTGCCGATCCCATCGCTTGGGTGTACTGGCACTTCACCTGGACTCCCGAGGAGCCCGGTGCCTACGTGCTGAAGATCCGCGGCATCACTGAGTCCGGCGTTGTGTCTACCCTCGGCGACGAAGTAATGGTGAACGCCAAATAATGTTTGAACCGGTTGGGTGGTCGCGGCAAACGAGACCACCCAACGTGAGGAGGAAAAATGAGCAAACTGCAAAAGACCTTTGCCGTTGGCGCGAGCTCCCTTCTGGCTGTTGGCGGAGTTGCCGGAGCGGTTATGGCTATCCCCCAAGCTGATGCTTCGGAAGCGGTAGCCCCTGCTGACGCGGCCGCCGAAGCCCCTGCCGAGGTAAGCGCCGATACGGGAGTTGTGTACTTGGAGAAGGTGGATGGAAGCTTCCAGTTCACCCAAGACCAGGTCAATTCCAACAAGGAAATCCAGAAGTTTATCGGCGATGCTTCGAAGTACATGTGCCAGAACAAGGCCGTGAACGACGAAGTGACTATGGCCGAAGATTGGACCATCACCATCCAGGGCGATGTGCAAAACACCATCACCGCTAACTACGAGGAACTGTTGAACTCTGATGAGGTTCAGAAGGTTCTCATGGCCTGCATCTGCAAGGCCAACCCGGCCGATGGCGTTGCCGCCATCAACGCGGAAGTGTCTGGCCTGCCTTTCAGCACGCTGCTTTCCATGGCGGCTCCGGAAGCGGGCGCGAACACGGTGGTGTTCACCTCTGCCGACGGCTATTCCATTGCTTTGCCGATGGACCATGTGATCAACCACGGTGGCCTGATCGTGTTCGACATCAACGGTGCTCCGCTCGTGGACTCCATCGGTGGCATGAACCAGCTGTGGATGGGCTCCACTTCGGCCAACTACTTTGCTCGCGACATCGACACCATCACCATCGAGACGCGCGAAGAGGCCCCTGCTAACCCTAACAGCGAAGAGGCCCGCGCTGCCTACCAGAACCTGCCCAACGTGGGCATCCTGTACGGCGGCGAGATTCGATAAAGCCGGGAGCTGGCGCCGTCCCCTAGCGGCGCCAGCCCGTCCCGTGAAAAGGAACGGAGTATTTAATGACTATAGAAGGTTTGCTTACCCGGCGGAGCCTTCTGAAGGGAACGGCTGCT
Source organism: Eggerthellaceae bacterium (assembly GCA_022791455.1). GTDB lineage: Bacteria > Actinomycetota > Coriobacteriia > Coriobacteriales > Eggerthellaceae > Parvibacter. Next base: position 443,388 of record JAAVZC010000014.1, on the reverse strand, counting down.
GCCGGAGCACTTGTTGCTGTGGGAGCCGCTGTGACCATTAATCAGGAGGAACCCGCTTTGGCGGACTCCGAAGGAAGTGCGGCTGCAGGCGCCAACGAGCAGTACGGCTTTTTGGTGGATGTGTCGCGGTGCGTGGCGTGCAAGAACTGCGTTTCGGCGTGTCGTTCTGGCAATGCCCTGCCGGACACCTATGCTGATCGCCGTTGGATTGAGGAAGCAGAAGACAAGGCGGGTAAGACCCGTCACCTCTCTTCTTCTTGCATGCACTGCGAGAATCCCAGCTGTATGGCGGTATGCCCGGCTGGCGCTATCAGCAAGGACAGCGCGGGTAGCGTTGTGGTGGACAAGGACCGCTGCATCGGCTGCAAGTACTGCTACCAGGCGTGCCCCTTCGGTGTTCCGCATTACAACGAAGACGGTATGGACAAATGCGACACCTGCCGCGGCAGCGGCGTGCAGCCCGGCGAGATGCCGAATTGCGTGAAAGCTTGCAAGTTCAGCGCGCTGAAATACGGCCCGGTGTCTGAAATCAAGGCGGTGGAGGGCGTGACCCAAATCGACGCCCCCGGCCATCCGTCTTATTACTTGAAGTATCCGATTAGCTACTCGAAGCTCGACGACTAGGAACAGGAGAAAAGCTATGCTGCAAGAAATTTGGGGTTGGCAGCCGGCCCTTTACCTGTTCCTTGGCGGTATGGGCGCGGGTGCATTTATCGCCGCCGCGGCGCTGTATCTGATGGACAAGGCTCACCTGGCCAAATCCATCTGCGTGTCCATGTGGGCGGCGCTCGCCAGCCTGGCCATCGGCCTGCTGCTTCTGCTGTCCGAGCTGGTGTTCCCGGTTCGCGGCCTGATGATGTGGCAGAGCTTCAGCCAGTTCGGCTCTTGGATGACCCTGGGCGCGTGGGGCGCGTTCTGCGCCATGGCAGTGTTCTTCGTGTCGGCACTGCTGGCCACGCCGCCCATCGCCGCCAAGCTGTCCGAGAAGTGGAAGTTCTACGCCACCCTGCGCAAGGTGCTGGCCATCGTCGGCATCTGCCTGGGCCTGTTCGTGGCCTTCTACACCGGCATGCTGCTGTACTCGGTGCCCGGCGTGCCGCTGTGGAACACCCTGCTGCTGCCTTGCCTGTTCACGGTATCCGCTCTGGACACCGGCGTGGCGCTGGTGGAGATCATCACCGTCATCGTCACCAAGGCCGCGAAGGAAGAAATTCCCGAGCGCGCCCGCAAGGTGCTGGAGCGTGCCGTTGTGGTGCTGGTGGTGGTTGAGCTTGTGGTGGTGGCCGTGTTCGTGGCCGTCATGATGGGTGCCGACCAGGCCACTTCCGCCGGCGCGACCGCGGTGCTTTCCGCGAACCAGCTGGTCAGCGGTGTGCTGGCCCCGTACTTCTGGGGCATGGTCATCGTGATTGGCCTGCTGCTGCCGCTGGTGGCCGCTGCTGCCGGACTCATCTTCAAGAAGAAGAGCCTGGAAGTTGCCATGTGCGTAGGTGCCCTGGGCGCCCTCATCGGTGGCTGCGAGCTGCGTTTCCTCATTCTCTCTGATGGGCTTCATGCCGACTACGTGATCGACGCTCTCTCCCATCTCATCTCGTAGGTGCATCGAAGCGATCCCCCCTGCAAGGCCGCCTTTCCCTGGGCGGCCTTGTTCTTTTCTCGGGAACATTTTCAAAGATGATCTTTTTCCTGACCTTAGGGCAGGTGGTAGCGTTCGGAAGTGCGCCTAGTGAGCGCATGGGGATTGACGAAGGAAGAGGGGCTTATGGAACACGAAGGTTCAACGCGGCGCGCGGGTGTAAGCCGCCGCGATTTCATGTGCATGGCCGCTGCCGGTTCGGTTTTGGGGGCAGGGGCTGTGCTGGCGGGCGGCGCGCAGGCGTTCGCCGACCCGTCGAAGGGCGCGGGCGAAGGGGCGGCTGCAACCGCGGCGGCCGAAGAGCCGCTGTACCCCTACGAACTGCCCGTCACCGTCACCAAGCAAGAGCAGCGCGAGAAGAAGCGCGTGCTGGTAGTGGTGGACTACCAGGTTGACTTCGTGAACGGCGGCGTGTTCGGCGAAGTGGCGCCGGCGCTGGCCATCGAGGACGCGCTGTATGACCAGATCAAGCAGTACCAGGACGCCGGCGACATTGTGGTGTACACCAAAGACACCCACCCGGCCGACGCCTACGAGCACACCCGCGAGGCCACCTTCAACCCGCCCCACTGCATTCCCGGCACCGAGGGCTGGGAAATCTACGGAAAGTGCCGCGAGCTGCTGACGCCGGAAAAGGCCACGCTGGTGATGAAGGGCACCTACGGGTCGAAGGACCTGCCAGCCATTCTGGAGGCCATGCGCAGTCAGGGGATGGCGTTCGAGTCCATCGAGATCGCCGGCGTTTCCACCACCTGTCGCGTGCTGCACAACGCCGTGATTCTGTACAACTGGTTTCCGGAGCTGCCCATTGTGGTGGACTCCCGCACCACCGCCAGCTACACCGACGAGAAAACTCTCGAGCAGCTGCGCGTCCTAGAAGGCCAAGGCTTCATCGTGAAGTGGTAAGCGAAGGAACAATCATGACAAACAACACTTATCAGGTAAGTTCTTCTATCAATCGGCGCACGTTTTTGGGGGCGTGTGCGGCGGCGGGCGTGGGGACGGTGTTCGCCATGGCCGGATGCGCGGCGGGGCAGGGAGCTCCTGCGGAAGGGGAGGCTTCGTCGGCTGATGACCAGGCCGATAGCGCCGCCGCTCCGGACGCAGCGGCCCCGGAGTCGGAATCGCCCGCGCTGGACTCCATTCGCCAAGACGTGGCGCAGCTGGGGAAGGACGCCGCGGCTCTGCTTCCGCCGGCCGACCCCGACCCCGACAACCCCTTCGGCATTGATAAGAACATCAACATGACCACCATCGACCAGTACCTGAACCTGCCCGGCGTGGCCTACCGCGACGCCCGCATGCTCATGGACCCGGCCCGTTACGAGGAAATTGGCGGCCACGCGAACATGGACATGACGCTGGAGGGCTTCAAGGTGGTGCCCTTCCCCTACGTGGGCACCCTGCAGCCGCTGCCGGTGAGTAACGCCTACACGGGGAACTGCCTGTTCACGGTGGAGTGGGGCGAAGATGGCACCGTGCGTCATGCGGCGCCGAACTACGAGCAGAGCCGCCAGATTCTGGACGACCTGTTCCCTAAGGATTGCCCGCTGCTCATCATGTGCGGCGCGGGCGGCTATGCCGGCATGACGCGGCAGTTGCTCATCTACCTGGGCTGGGACGCCGAGCGCGTGTACAACGTGGGCGGCCAGTGGGATTACACCGGCAACTTCCCGGTGCAGCTGATTGCCTACGACGAAAACGACCGCGCCACCTACATGTTCTGGCGCGCCGACTATGCCGAAATCGACTTCGACGCGTTGACGCCGGTGGCCTAGGGCCGGGCGAGAAAGGAAACCCGCATGAGACACGTAACCAAAACGCGAGGAGCTGCTTTGGCGCTGGCGGGGCTGATGGCCTTGGTGCCGCTGGCGGGCTGCGCGTCGGGCAGTGGCGCGCCGGAGGGCGAAGGGGCCGCGACCCAGGAGCAACCGGCGGTCGACGGCGCTCCGAGCGAAGGGGACGCTTCTTCGCAGGACGGCGCCGCCACCGCTTCCGCCATTCCCGAGAACGCGGTCATCAGCGTCGATGACCTGCACGGCATGCTGGACGCGGGCGACGACGTGACGGTGGTGGACGTGCGCAGTCGCGCCGGCTACACCTCCATGATGATTCCCGGCTCGAAGAACCTGCCCGCCGGTCAGCAGTTCGAGCTGCGCCTGCGCGAGGTTCCCACTGACAAGCCGGTAGTGCTGATTGGCTCGGACACGACCGATCTGGCGCCGGAGTACAACGTGCTGCTGCAGAACGGGTTTTCGCCCGACTCCATCCGCGTGGTGGAAGGAGGTGTGCAAGCTTGGGTAAAGGCCGGTTATCCCACGGAATCCAATAGCGAATACGCCTGTTAACGAACATCAGGGGGGTCTGATATGGCAAAGCAAAGGGAACTGCGCAGGCGACTGACCTGCGGACAAATGGCGCGCGCCAACTGCGTGACCGAGAAAACGCTGCGGTTCTACCAGAAAAAGGGAATTCTGGTGCCCAGTGACGTGGACGAGGAAACCGGGTTTCGGTACTACGACATTTTGCAGTCCACGAAGTTGGACATGGTGACGCATTTGCGCGGCATCGGGTTTTCGCTGGACGACATTGCCGAGATTGACGAGGACAAGAGCATCGAGCATTTGGAGCAGCGTGCCCAAGAGCAGCTAGCTTCCATTCAGCAGCAGATTCGCGAGCTGGAGGTGTCGCGGCAGCTGGCGGAAGCGCTGGTGAAGGACTGTCGCGCGTTCGAGAATCGACCGCTTCCGGACCATCCGATGCTCGTGCAGCTGCCGGAGCGCCGCATCATCACCTTCGATATGACGCCCTTCCGCGAGGTACCGAAAGCGAGCGATCTTTCCGTGAGCGATATGTGGGAATGGGAGCTGCGCTTCGTGAAGCAGGAGATTGTGGAGCGGGGGCTGCCGCTTTCGCTGTTCCGCAACGTGGGGTTCATCACCTCGCTCGAGCGGGCGGGCGGCCCGTGCAGCTACGTTGACCGGCTGTTCGTGCTGGTGGACCCTTCGTTTGGCGAACTGTACGACCAGGCGGAGGTACTTCCGGGCGGCATGAATGCCAGCCTCTACATTGAGCAGGGCTACGACGACGAGGGCGGCGGCCGCGACACGGAGCGCTTCGGCAAGCTGCTCGCCTTCATCAAGGAAAACGGCCTGGAGCCCTGCGGCCAGCCCTACTGCGAAGCCATCAGCCGCTTCAGCCGCTTCTTCAACCAAAACCTAGACAGCTTCTCCCGCTACAGCATCCCCGTAAGGCGAAAACAAGTAGAGAACGACCCCTCCTAGCCTTTCCTCGTCATCTCGACCGGAGGCCGAATGCGCCGCCCCCTCGTCATCTCGACTGGAGGCCGAATGCGCCGCCCCCTCGTCATCTCGACCGGAGGCCCGAAGGGCCGGAGTGGAGAGATCTTCCCGACCTCCGAGAACGCTGCAGGAGTCGCGAAGATCTCTCGACTCCGCGCTGCGCGCTCCGCTCGAGATGACGAGGGCGCTCCCGCCTCCAATCCCCCTCCGCTCGCGGGGTGTTGCGGAATTGTTGCGGAACAAAGGGCCTGGTCAGCGCCGCCTGCCCTTAGGTAAGGCAAACTTAAGGTCCAAATCCTGTCACATTTGCTAGCATTGACGCGTTTAGGTTATATGACCGCATTACGCGTTGTTATGGAAGGCAGGCTTTGGGCGTGGATTGCCAACGAAACGTTCTCGCGTACCTGGAGGAAGACGTCCGGCGACACCCCGAGAAATGCGCCGTCGAGGAAGAAGATCGTCGCTGTTCCTATGGCGAACTGCTGGAGCTTTCGCAGCGCGCGGGCAGCGGGCTGGCGGCCTTCGGGGCGCAGCACCGCGCCGTGATGATCTTCATGGAGAAAGGCATCGACGCGCTGGCCGTCATGATGGGCGCGCTGCAAGCGGGCGGCTTTTACGTGCCAGTTGACCCGCATATTCCCGCCGAGCGGCTGGCGTTGATCGCCGGCGTTTTGGAAGACCCCATTGTGGTGGTGAGCGAGGAAACGCTTCCGCTGGCGCAGGCGGCGCTGGAGGGGAGTGGCGCGAAGCTGACCCTTGCGGCAGATTTGCTTTCTTCTTCCGTTGACTCCGAGGCGCTGGCCGCTGCGCGCGCCGCAGCCACCGACGCCGACCCGGTGTACGTGCTGTTCACCTCTGGTTCTACCGGCGTGCCGAAGGGCGTGGCGGTGAGCCATCGCGCGGTGATCGACTTCATCGACGACTTCGTGGCCCGTTTCGGCTTCGGCGAAGACGAGCGCATCGCCAACCAGGCCCCCTTCGACTTCGACGTGTCCGTGAAGGACATTTACGGCGCCCTGGCCACCGGCAGCACGCTGGTGGTGGTGCCCCGCGCGCTGTTCTCGGCGCCGGCCGCCCTTATGGAGTATCTGGCCGGCCGCGACATTACCAACATGACCTGGGCGGTGGCGGCGTTATGCCTGATCACCAGCTTGCACGGCCTGGACGGCCACAGCTTCCCCACGGTGCGCCGCGTGCTGTTCAGCGGCGAGGTGATGCCCATCAGCCACCTGCGCGCCTGGATGGCCGCCGTGCCGCAGGCCACCTTCGTAAACCTGTACGGCCCCACCGAGATCACCTGCAACTGCCTCTACCACGTGGTGGATCCGGCCCGCGAATACCCGGACGGCCTGCCGCTGGGGGTGCCGTTCGCCCATCGCGAAATTCTGCTGGTGGATGGCGAAGGCCGCGCCGTTACCGAGCCCGGCGCGGAGGGGGAGATCCTCGTGCGCGGCGACTCGCTGGCGCTGGGCTATGTGGCGAACCCCGCCAAGACCGCCGAGGTGTTCTGCCAGAACCCGCTGCACAACCGCTTCCCCGACCGCGTGTATCGCACCGGCGACCTGGCCGCGTTCGACGAAGCGGGCGAGCTGTTCTACAAGGGGCGCATCGACAACCAGATCAAGCATCAGGGCCATCGCATCGAGCTAGAGGAAGTGGACCGCGCCCTGGAAGGGGTGCCCGGCGTGCTGCGCTGCCGTTGCGTGTACGACCACGATAAGCAGCGGCTCATCGCCTTCTACGAGGGCGAAGCGGAGGCGCGCGCCATTCGCGATCACGTGCTGCAGACGCTGCCCATCTTCATGCTTCCCTCCAAGATTCTGCCCATCGAGGCCATGCCGCTCACCAAGAACGGCAAGGTAGACCGCCGCGCGCTCCTGGAGAAAAGCCGAGAAGCCGCAGCCGCTCGAAAAGCCCGCCTCGCCACCCGAAAGAAGGACCAGAAGTGATCCCCTCCCTCGTCATCTCGACCGGAGGCCCGAAGGATACCCTACCTCCGTCATCTCGACCGGAGGCCCGAAGGATACCCTACCTCCGTCATCTCGACCGGAGGCCCGAAGGGCCGGAGTGGAGAGATCTTCCCGACTTCCGAGAACGCTGCAGGGGCCGCGAAGATCTCTCGACTGCGCGCTACGCGCTCCGCTCGAGATGACGTGGGGGAAGCGGCTGCACATGCCGCTCGAGATGACGAAGAGAACTGAACGATAGGACCAGAAGTGAACGATGAGAAGTTGATGGACATTGCGCGGGAGTTCGGAACTCCGGCGTTTGTGTTCGACGAGGCCGACCTTCATGCGCGCGTGGCGTTTCTGCGCGAGAACCTGCCGGCGCGGGCCACGCTGTGCTTCGCGGTGAAGGCGAACCCCTTCGCCATTCCGCTGATCAGCTCGGAGGTGCACCGGTTCGAGGTGTGCTCGCCCGGCGAGCTGAACATCTGCCGCGCGGTGGGCGTAGCGCCCGAGGAAGTGGTGCTGTCCGGCGTCTACAAGGACGAGGCCACGCTGCGCCCGCTGATTGAAGTCGGCGCGCCCATTCATCGCTACACCGTGGAATCGTTCGGGCAGTTTCAGCTGCTGTATCGGCTGGCGAAGGAATTCGACCGCCGTTTGCCGCTGCTTTTGCGGGTGACCACCGGCACGCAGTTCGGCATGGACGAAAGCGTGGTGCGGCAGATCATCGCGGATTACGGCACCGACCCGGCGGTGGATATTTGCGGCCTGCAGGTGTTTTCCGGCACTCAGAAGACCAAGGCGCGGCGCACGGCGAAGGAGCTGGCGGCCGCGGATGCGCTCATTGCGGCGCTGCGGGAAGACTACGGCTTCGAGGTGCGGGAATTCGAGTTCGGCCCGGGCCTTCCCGTGGAATACTTCGACGACTACGACGAGGCCGGCGAGCGGGCGCTTCTGGCGGAAGTGTCGGCGCTGCTGGAGGGCATGGCCTTCCAAGGGCCGCTCACGCTGGAGATTGGCCGCAGCCTGGTGGCCAGTTGCGGCAGCTACATCACCGGCGTGGTGGATACGAAGACTAACAAGGGCGAGAACTACGCCATCGTGGACGGCGGCAAGCACCAGATGGTCTACTACGGCGGCGGCCTGGTCATGCGCCAACCCCCCTGCCGCCAACTGGGTCGGGGGGATTGCGAAGAGGGTGCCCAGCCTTGGAACATTTGCGGGAGCCTGTGCACTACCAACGACTTTTTGGCGAAGGGGGTGCCGGCGGTCGACTTGGCCCCGGGCGACGTGATCGCCTTCGACCGCACCGGCGCTTACTGCATGACGGAGGGCATTTCGCTCTTCCTCTCGCGTGACCTGCCCAAAGTGGTGTTCGCCCGCGCCGATGGCACCTGCCAGCTGGTGCGCGAGGGCATCCCCACCGACCCATTCAACACGCCCAAGAATTTTTCGGGTAAAGGAAATTTGTAAGCTAAGGTAAACTTCCAACCGATTATTCCAAACTAAGGAGGAAACATGGAAGAGCGCGAAGCGATCATCGAGATTTTGGAGGAACTGGCCCCCGGTGGCGACTTCGAGAATTGCACGACGCTGGTGGACAGCCGCGTGCTGGATTCGCTGACCATCGTGGCGCTGGTGAGCGAGCTGGAGGACGCCTTCGACATCACCATCCCCGCTGTGGAAGTGGTGGTGGAGAACTTCAACTCCGTCGACGGCCTGACCGCCATGGTTCAAAGGCTCGCGGAAGACTAAACCCGCCGCTTTCCCATGACTTCATATTTCACGTTAATGTTCTTGGGGCTGTTTTTGCCCCTGACGGTGGTGGTTTATGCTGCCGTGCCGAAGAAGGGGCGCTGGGTGGTGCTCCTGCTGGCCAGCTATGCCTTCTTCTTCGTGCTCAGCCGCGCGCTCATCATCGCGCTCGTGGTTTCCACCCTCTCTATATATGTATGCGGCCGCGGAATGGGGGCGCTCATTGCCCAGCGCGACGCGGCGCTGAAAGAGGCACAGTCCGGCAAGAAGGCCATCCGCGCTGCCTACGCCCGCAAGATGAAGGGCGTCATGGTGGCCGGCCTGGTGGTGAACCTGGGGCTGCTAGCCGCCTTCAAGTACCTGCATTTCTTCGGTCGCATCATCGATGGCGCGCTGGCACTGGTGGGCATTCACCTGAATCTGGAGTTGCCGGTGTGGGCGGCACCCATCGGCATTTCCTTCTACACGCTCATGGCGGCATCGTATTTGGTTGACGTGTTCCGCGGCACCATCCCCGCCGAGCGGCACCTGGGCAAAGTGGCGCTGTTCCTGGGCTTCTTCCCGCAGATTATGGAGGGCCCCATCGCGCGCTTCGGGCAAACCGCCGACCAGCTGATGGCCGGCAGCCCCGTGACGCGCGCGAACCTGTACGCTGGCACGCTGCGCATGCTCTACGGCCTGTGCAAGAAGATCATCGTGGCCGACCGCCTGAACGCCCTGGTGAAGCTGGTGTTCGACAACTACGGCTGCTACGACGGCGGCATCATCGCTCTGGGCGCCATTCTCTACACCCTGCAGCTGTACTGCGATTTCTCCGGCACCATGGACTTGGCGCTGGGCATGGGCCGCATCTTCGGCGTCACGCTGCCCGAGAACTTCCGCCAGCCGTTTTTCAGCCGCACCGCCGGCGGATTCTGGAACCGGTGGCACATCACGCTGGGCACCTGGCTGCGCGATTACGTGTACTACCCGGTTTCGCTGTCGAAGCCGGCGAAGAGCCTCACCAAGCACGCCCGCAAGAAGCTGGGGAACCGTTACGGCCCGCTGTTGGCCAGCTCGCTCGCGCTCATTTGCGTGTGGCTGGGCAACGGCCTGTGGCACGGCGCCGGCAGCCAGTACCTGTTCTTCGGTATCTACTACTTCGTGCTGATTGTGGCCGGCAGCCTTATTGAGCCCTCGGCGGCGCGCCTCGCGGAGAAGCTGGGCGTCAGCCGCGAGGCCTGGGGTTACCGGGCGTTCCAGATTGCCCGCACGCTGGTGATCATCGTGGTGGGCGAGCTGTTCTTCCGCGCGAATGGGCTGCACGCTGGGTTCGACATGTTCGGCATCATGGTGTCGCAGTTCAGCCTGGAGTCGTTCGCGGACGGCACGGTGCTGAAGCTGGGCATGGATGCGAAGGACTTCGCGGTGGTGGGCGTGAGCGTGGTGGTTTTGCTGGTGGTGGGCCTGCTGCGGGAGCGCGGTGTGGACATTGTGGGCAAGATTGGCGCGCAGAAGCTGCCGGTGCGCTGGATTGTGTGGTACGCGGTGTTCCTGGTGCTGCTCATCTTCGGCGCCTACGGAGCCGCCTACACCCCAGTAGACCCGATGTACGCACAGTTCTGATTCGTCATCCTGAGCGAGCGTAGCGAGTCGAAGGATCTTAGCGGCCCTTTGGCGGCAATCGCCGAAGGCGTCGTTGAGGGCCGAGAAGATATTTCGACTACGGCCTTCGGCCTTCGCTCAAGATGACGAAAATGCGAAGTTAGACGAAAGAAGGAAGCGAAGTGGAAACGAAGGACACATCGCAGCGCAAAGAGCCCTCGAAGTGGGGGCGGCGGTTGCGGTCGGGGGCGGCCTTGGTGGCGTTTACGCTGATAGGCGTGGCGTTGGTGGCGGCGCTCGGGCCGGTGTTCCAGCCGAAGAACAACTCGGCGGATGCGGGCATGATCAACGCTTCCTCGAACGCCTTCACCGGCGAAGCACCCAACACCATCGACGCCGTCTTCATCGGCGACAGCGAAACCTACACCGCCATTTCCCCCATGGAAATGTGGAAGAACCACGGCCTGGCCACCTACGATTGCGCCACCAGCGGCCAGACGCTGCCCTACTGCAGCACCTTCTTGGACCGCGTGCTAAAGACCCAGCACCCCAAGGTGGTGTTCCTGGAGGCGAATGCGCTCTTCCGTCGCTTCTCGTACGAGAAGGTGCTGGCGCGCGGCGTGAACGACGCCTTCCCCGCCATCGAGCACCACGACCGCTGGAAGCAGCTGACGCCGGAAGACTTCGTGGTGGACCCGGAAAACACCTGGACCGACAACCTGAAGGGCTTCAAGCTGCGCTTTAAGGCGAAGGCGCCGGATTACGAGCAGATTGCCGCGGAAGAGGCCGCTAAGCCGATGAAGACCGACATTCCCGCGCGCAACCTGACCATTCTGGAATCCATGAACGAGCGCTGTAAGGCAGCGGGCGCCCAGCTGGTGGTCATCGCTACGCCCTCTATTGTGAACTGGAACGAGAAGCGCCAGGCCACCATGGAGCAGGTATCGAAGGAGACGGGGATCCCCTTCATCAACATGAATGACGGCGCCGACAAGGTGGATATCGACTGGAACACCGAAAGCTACGACGGCGGCGATCACGTGAATTACGCCGGCGCGAAGAAGGTGTCGGAGGCCATTGCCGACATTCTAATCAGCCAGTACAACCTGGAAGACCACCGCACCGACCCCGCCTACAGCTCCTTCGAAAACGCCGTAGCCCCCTACGACGCCCAAGTAGAAAGCAAAACCACCACCAAACTAGACTAGCAATTGAACTTCCAAGATCACTAGTTTCTTAAAGGGCTGCATTCGTATGCGGCCCTTTTTTGTTGCCGCATCTGCGTATTTTGCCCATGCTGGCTATATTTCTGAACCATTGTGGTTTAATAGTTCAATCATCTTCTAGGAGGTTCAAAATGGAATTGAACTCGTTTGAACAACGGTTGCGCTGGGCCATGGACAAGCGTGGGCTCAAGCAGGCAGACATTATTCGATTGGCTGCCGATGAGGGCTTCAAGCTGGGAAAAAGCCAAGTAAGCCAATACGTCAGCGGAAAAACCGTTCCGCGGAAAGATGCGATGGAAGTTCTTTCTCGCATTCTCGATATTGAACTTTCCTGGTTGCAGGAGGGCGTGGGCTTGCCATTCGTGGATGGCGAAATTGCCGACTACGCCGCCAAGTCCGTTCGCGCTGAAGGGACCGGTTCAAGAACTGGTTCAAAACAAGGTTCAACCGCTGGTTCAAAAAATGGTTCAACAGAAATTGAACAAGCCATGGAACACGGCTGGCGCGCTTCCATTACCTCTACCCCCTATTCGCCGGTGGCCCCCAAAGTTCCCTTCCCGGAAAAGGAAGCTGAACGCCCCGCGGCCCCGCTGCCCCCCATCAAGAAATCGTCGAAGCTGGACAACGTTCTGTACGACGTGCGCGGTCCGGTGGCGGACGAAGCCGCGCGCATGGAGGCGGCCGGCACTCAGATCCTGAAACTGAACATCGGCAACCCGGCCCCCTTCGGATTCCGTACCCCCGACGAAGTCATCTACGACATGCGCGCCCAGCTGACCGACTGCGAGGGCTATTCCGATTCCAAGGGCCTGTTCTCCGCGCGCAAGGCCATCATGCAGTACGCGCAAATCAAGGGCATCCCGCATGTGACCATCGACGACATCTATACCGGCAACGGCGTGAGCGAGCTCATCAACATCTCGCTCTCGGCGCTCGTGGACAACGGCGACGAAGTGCTGGTGCCTTCGCCGGACTACCCGCTGTGGACCGCCTGCGTGAACCTGGCCGGCGGCACCGCCGTCCACTACATCTGCGACGAGCAGGCGGACTGGAACCCGGACCTGGACGATATTCGCTCCAAGATCACCGACCGCACCAAGGCCATCGTGGTCATCAACCCCAACAATCCCACCGGTGCTCTCTACTCCCGCGAAGTGCTGGAGGGCATCGTGGAAATCGCCCGCCAGCACGGCCTCATCATCTTCTCCGATGAAATCTACGACCGCCTGGTGATGGATGGCTTCCAGCATATTTCCACCGCGTCGCTGGCGCCCGACCTGTTCTGCGTCACCTTCAGCGGCCTGTCGAAGTCCCACATGGTGGCCGGCTACCGTATTGGCTGGATGATTCTTTCCGGCCCGAAGTGGCGCGCGAAGGACTACATTCTGGGGCTGAACATGCTCTGCAACATGCGCATGTGCTCGAACGTGCCCGCGCAGTCCATCGTGCAGACGGCGCTGGGCGGCCACCAGTCCGTCAACGGCTACATCGTCCCCGGCGGCCGCGTCTACGAGCAGCGCGATTTCGTGTACGAGGCGCTCAACTCCATCCCCGGCGTGAGCGCGGTGAAGCCGAAGGCCGGTTTCTACATCTTCCCGAAGCTGGATGTGAAGCGCTTCAACATCACCGATGACGAGCAGTTCGCCCTGGATTTGCTGCACGACCAAAAGGTGCTCATCTCCCACGGCGGCGCCTTCAACTGGAAGCAGCCGGACCATTTCCGCGTGGTCTTCCTGCCCCGCATCGAAGTGCTCGAAGAAACCATGGACAAACTAGCCCAATTCCTCAGCACCTATTCTCAATAAGTTACAGATTCCAATACGGATTGAAATAAGGATTATAATAGGGAGACATTTGAGAAAGGAGTCCGAATGTCTCCCGTTTTACTTGAAAAGCCCTTTTTCACAAAAGAGCAGATTGTATCCGCGACTACCGCCAGCAAGGAATTCTCTGCTTTGCGAAAGCGCGCGAAGAAGCAGCCCCAGTACATTTCAGGGCGCAACGGCATAGACTCGGTTCTTCTTGACTACGACACCTACGAGCGAATGTATGGTGAACTCCAATATTTCCATGAGCAGGAGTTTGAGCGAATTGCCGCTGAGCGCGTCGCGGCGGCGCGTGGCGAAGTCGACCACAAACCGCTTCTTCTTCAGGATGTGCTTTCCGATGAGGAGCTTGCGGAAATAGATGCTGCAGCCGAGGTGGATATCCCAGACGAAGAGCTTTTCGAATGAGCGGGCAGTTTCAGGTTGCCTTTATTAGCAGCGAGGCGCTTAAGGAGTACCGGAAGCTTGATGGTTCGACTAAGCGGCTTGTGGACGTCGCAATCAGCCGACTGAAAACAAGGGCCGACGAAATAGGGGAGCCCCTAAAGGGCAGTTTGTCTGGTTGCAAAAAACTGAAATGGCGAAGCGCGGGCCTTCGCATGGTGTTTCGCATTTTGGCCGATGGAACGGTTGAAGTTGTGGAAATAGTGGCAATTGGCCCCCGCGACAAAGATGCTGTTTACAAAGAAGCGGAGCACAGGATCAAACGGCACGGAAAAGAGGAATAGCGAAGCGCCGACGCGTGGTCAAGTACTCCTCCAGTTTCGGCGATAAGGGTAGGAAAGTACATTGCCGCTTGGGTATTCCAGATTGCGCTCCGTGCATCATTTTCTACGGGCCATGCGTCTCGGGAAAGCATCGTTGTGAAATTAGCAGGGTGCATTGTGGGGCGGTTCGCGCAAACTAAGGAGCATCGAATTCGGCATTCAAATTGCGAAGGGAAGCTTATGCGCACGATCGTTCACATATATTGCTCGCTCGATGGGCGAATTTCCGGTCCGTTCATGGGAGCAGCCGCGGCGGAGGGGTCGCGCAAGGCCTACGGAAAGATTCGCGAAGAGATGAACGCCGATGCGATTCTGTACGGAACTACGACGGCGAAAGATTTTGCCGGGCGGAGCGTTGTGGCGTTGGCGAACGAACCCGTTGCGGTGCCTGCAGGCGACTTCGCCGGGCGCGGCGGTGCCAGCGGCTCGGAATATGTGGTGGCTATCGACGCCCAGGGAGAGGTGTTCTGGAAGGACCCCGTCTTGCGCCGCCCTGGCCGTCCCGATGCGCAGGTGATTGAGATCGTGACCGAAAAGACCCCCAAAAACTTCCTGGCTTATCTGCGCGAAAAGGGCGTTGCCTACATCGTGGCGGGAGAAGAGCGGATGGACTTCGCGCTGGCAACGCGGAAGCTGCAGGAGCTGTTCGGCATTTCCACGCTGCTCGTCTGCGGCGGCGGTATGGCCGATTGGTCTTTCTTGGAGGCGGGCTGCGTTGATGAGGTGTCGGTTGTAGTGGCGCCGTTGGTTAGCGGTGACCCTCAATTGGCGACGACATTCGACTGGATGACCGGCGTCAACGAGTCAAGGCCCATTGCGTTGCAGCTGGCGAAGGCGCAACCGGTTGCAGGCGGCGGCGTGCACCTGCTGTACCGCGTAGGGGCATAAAGAGGCGACGGGCGGCATCCTGGGCCGCGTCTTGCTCGGACACGGCGGACTGCCCGGCCAAGCTGAGGCGGGGCTGTTCCGCACGGCGCGGGAAAGCCCGCTGCTCCGCAAACGGTTTCTGGTTCTATAATGCAAGGGCTGTCCTGTTCGCCATGTTGTAAGGAGCGCCCATGTTCGTCGATACGCCTATCACGGTTCGCTATGCCGAGACCGACATGATGGGGGTGGTGTACCACGGCAGCTACCTGCTGTATTTCGAGGACGGCCGCGTGGACTTCCTGAAGCGCAACGGTTTTTCCTATACGGAAATCGAGGAGCAGGGCTACATGAGCCCGGTCTATCACGCGGATATTTCCTATGGTGCGGCGCTGCGCTACGGCGAAGAGGCATTCGTGCGCACCTCGGTGGAGTCGGCCACGCCCACGCGCGCGGTGTACCGCCAGCGGGTGTTCCGCGCGGGCGATGACCCCGAAGTGGACCGCCCGCTCGTAGATGCGAAGATGACGCTGTGCCTGGTGGACAAAGAAACCTTCCGCCCCGTCAGCCAAAAACACGCCCTCCCCGCACTCTACGCCTTCTACCAGCAAGAAGTCGCGGGGGAATAGCGGATCCGATCGTCGCTCCTCGCGGGGCGGCGGGGCGGGACAACCCTCAGTCGCTCAAACAGTCCTCGCTGCGCTGCGGAACTCGCTTGGTGAGGGCCGCCCCGCCCCGCTGGTTGGTTGACGTTGCTGCCTGTCGTCCTGTCCGCCCCTGGTCGTCATCCTGAGCGGAGCGAAGGATCTTCTCCCTTACAAGTTTGGGGCAATTGGGGAGTTTCGGGAAACTTCTGCCTTCCTTCGCTATAGTGGGCAAAAACTGTTTTGCCTGAAGGAGGGCTTGTATGAAGAAGATGTTTGTGCGGCTGACGGCGGTGAGCGCCGCGTTGGCGATGGGGCTTTTTGCTGTGGGGTGCTCGGCGCCGGCGAATGATGGCGCGGCAGACAAGGCTCCGACGGAACAGGGTCAGCCGGCGAATGGCGGCAGCAACAATAGCAACAACGCCAACGGCTCCAGTTCCGGCCAGGGCAACTCCGGCGCGACGGCTGGCGACAACTGGTCCGGCACCGATGTGGCCGAGGCGCCTACAGTGGGCAACCTGGGCAACTTCACCGCCGACACCATTGACGGAGGCACCTTCTCCGCCGCCGACCTGCGCGACAAGGACGTCACGGTGGTGAACTTCTGGTCTATCACCTGCCCGCCCTGCGTGGCTGAAATGCCGGATCTGGCGAAGATCCAGGCGGCTCTGCCGGAGAACGTGCAGCTGATCACGGTGCTGCTGGACAGCCAGTCCGGCGTGACTGAGGCGAAATCCATCCTGGCGGACGCCGGCTACAAGGGCGTCACGCTGGTGCCCTCTTCCAGCGCCGGCGACCTGGCGGCGGCCTGCGGCGACATCATGTACATGCCCACCACCGTCCTTTACGATGCCAACGGCCAGGCGCTTTCCGAATTCATCGGCGGCCAGCAGAACTTGGAGCGCACCATCCAAAACGCCGTGAACCACCAGCTCTCCATCATGGGCAAACCGGAAATCACCATCGGATAACCCTGCCCCACTCGTCATCTCGAGTAAGTAGCTGAAGCAGCTCCCCATTGTCATCCTGAGCGGAGCGCGAAGCGCGGAGTCGAAGGATCTCTCCAAGCCGCGAAGATCCTTCGCTGTGCTCAGGATGACGACCGAGTACTGCAAGCCAGCAACCACGAAGAAAGGACCGTCATGACGAAACGAACCTCCATCGCCGTAGTGGCCGTGGTCTTCGTTCTGGCCGTTGCCTTTGTTGTGGTGGGCCTTCTGCAGGGGGAGGCGCAGTTGGTGTTTGCGAAGGCAGCGCGCATCTGCCTTGAGTGCATTGGCATTGGGTAGGGGGCGCGCGTGAAAGTTCGGACGCAACGACTTATTCAGCTGGCGGCTGCGGCGGTCATGAACGGCTACGCCATGGGATTCGCGGAAGGGAAGATCTTCACCGGCCCCACCAAAAGCGCGTGCGTGCCGGTGCTGAACTGCTATTCGTGCCCGGGCGCGCTGGGCGCCTGCCCCATCGGTGCGCTGCAGGCGGCCTTCGGCTCCACCGGCCGCGGCTTCCCCTTCTACGTCATCGGCACGCTGCTGCTGTTCGGCATTCTGCTGGGGCGCCTTTCCTGCGGCCTGCTATGCCCGTTCGGATTCATCCAAGACCTGCTCCACCGCATTCCGGTGCCGAAGCTGAGGGTGCCCCAGCGGCTGGACCGCGTGCTACGTTGGCTGAAGTACGTCATGCTGGTGGTGCTGGTCATCGGCCTGCCGGCGCTGGTGGCCGCCGCTAACGGCTACGCCCCGCCGTTCTTTTGCGAGTTCGTCTGCCCGGCCGGCACGCTGGAGGCGGGCCTTCCGCTGCTGGTTATGGACGAGCGGCTGCGCTCCCAAATCGGCTGGCTTTTCGACTGGAAGTTGGGCATCCTCATTGCTATCGTGGTGCTGTCGATGCTCATTCACCGGCCGTTTTGCCGGTACCTGTGCCCGCTTGGCGGCCTGTGGGGCTTGTTCAATCGCTTCAGCCTGGTTCAGCTGAAATGGTCCGAGCCCACCTGCATCCACTGCGGCAAATGCGCCGCCGTCTGCCCCATGGCGGTCGACCCCACGCGCACCCAAACCAGCCCCGAATGCATCCGCTGCACCACCTGTACCAGCGCCTGCCCCACCGGCGCCCTGCGGTTGCAGGCTCTCACGTCATCTCGACCGGAGCGCGAAGCGCGTAGTGGAGAGATCCCGCATCGGACGGCCGAGTGATGGCAGCTCCACCTCGCCATTCGGCGCGCACGGGATTTCTCCACTCGCTTCGCTCGGTCGAAATGACGTGGGAATTGCGCACTCTGGTAGACTGTTCTTCCACAAGCACCGTTATTGCAGAAGGGAGCCGGCGTGACTGAAGAAGAACCGCAAAACGCGCCTGCTGAAGAAACTGAAGAGGCCAGCAAGGCCGAAGGCAGCGAAGCCGCCGAAGCGGCCGAGCCTGCCACCGACACCGATTCGTCGGCGGCCCCTCACGAAAAAGAGCCCCTTACCCGCGGCACCAAGATCCGCATTGCCGTTGCCGCTGCGTGCATCGCGGTGGTGGCGGTGACGGCGGCGGCTACATTCGTTTCCACCAATATGGCCGAATACCAGAAGGCGGTCGGCAGCTACGACCGATCTGCTGCGGCGCTGCAGGAGCGCAACGAGGCGCTCGACCAGGCAATTGCCTCGCTGGAACTGCTGGTGAATTCTGGCGCCCAGCCGCTCGAGCCGCGACTCATCGACGAAGCCAACACCCTCATCCAAGAGGCCGAGGGCGAAAAGGACGCGGTGCCCCCCATGCCCTCCGGCATCGAGGACATTCGCAACACTACCAACCGCATCCGCATTTCCGGCAACTATGCCCAGATCATCGCGCGTCTGAACGAGGCCGAAGACGCCCTTGAGGGCAGCATCGCCCTGCGCGAGCTGGTGGTAGACCCCACCGCCAGCAACGTGGTGGAGCGCCTACTCACCGTGCCGCACATCATTGCGGCCGAGGCGGTCACGCCCGACAACGATCCCAACAGCCTGCTGAACGCCGAAGAGGGCTACAGCGCCATGGTGTACTTCAGCTACTCGCTCATCATTCAGGACAATGTGTACGGCGAAGGGGTCATCGGGAAGGGTACGTCGGGCGGCGGATCGGTGGAGGTGTATCCCACCGTCGAACAAGCCGAAGCGCGCAACGACTACATTTCCCAGTTCGACAACACCGACCTGGCCCCCGGCTACCACGAGGTAGTGGGCTCCATCGTGGTGCGCGTCTCCGACCGCCTCACCCCCGAACGCCAAAAGAAGCTGGCCGACGAAGTGGTGGAGGCTCTGACCACACTTCCCGAAGAAGAGAAGCGCGCAAAATAAGCCAAAAACCGCCGATCTTTCGAGTTGCTGAAAAGGGGCTTCTCGAAGAATCGGCGGTTTCTGTCTTGAAATCTCTAACAGCGAAGGAATGCTGCCAAGGCCGTCTCTGAAGATCGGCGGAATTTGGCTAGTTTCCGCGCACCACGGCTTCGGCGGCGTCCAGCAGGGCGTTCACCTCGTCGGTGGTTTCCGCTTCGGCGTACACGCGCACCAAAGGCTCGGTGCCGCTCGGGCGCATCATCACCCAGGCGTCGTCTTCCAGCAGCAGCTTCACGCCATCGCGCCGGTCATAGCCCAGCACCGCTTTGCCGCCGAACACGTCCGTCTCGTAAACAGGCATGATGTCGGCCTTGAAGTGCTCGATGCCCTCCGGCGTCAGCGCCACACCGCGGCGGGCGAACTCCAGCGCGCCCACTTCCGCCAGCATGTCGTCCACAAGCGCGCCCAGGTCCTTGCCTTTCTGCGCCATCATTTCCGTCAGCAGCAGCGCCATCAGCAGGCCGTCGCGCTCTTTCACGTGGCCCGGCAGCCCGATGCCGCCGGATTCCTCGCCGCCCAGCAGCACGCCGCCCTTCACCATCTCGCCGTAGATCCACTTGAAGCCCACCGGCGTGGAGACGAACTCCAGCCCCAGCTTGTCGCACATGCGCTTCAGCATGGCGCTGGCGGTGACGGTGCTCACCACGCGGCCCGATTCGCCGCGGTCGCGCACCATGTGCTCGGTGACCAGCGTGATGATGCGATGAGGGTTCACAAAGTTGCCCTGCGAATCGCCGCCGCCAATGCGGTCGGCGTCGCCGTCGTTGATGAACAGCGCGTCGTAGCCCAGCTCGCGCACCTTCGCCAGACCGCCATCCACCCAGGGCGGCACGGGCTCGGGGTGCAGCCCCTCGAAGGTGGGGTCGGCGTCGTTGTGGATTTCAACCACTTCCACGTTCATGGAGCGCAGCAGTTGCGCCAGGTACAGGCGACCGGCGCCGTACAGCGGGTCGATCACCACGCGCAGCCCCGCGCCCTTGATGGCCTCCACGTCCACCAGCTCGGTCAGCGCCTCCAGGTAGGGGGTCATGAGATCGGTTTCGGCGAAGGTACCGCGCGCCTCGGTGGGCTCGGCCGGCAGCAGCGCTTCCACGCGATCAGTGAACTCGGCGGGGCTGGCGCCGCCATCGGCCATGCGCAGCTTCACGCCCAGGTACTCGGCGGGATTGTGGCTAGAGGTCAGCATGAGGCCGCCCACCGCCTCGGGGTTGTGGGCCACCGACCAGCACAGCGTGGGGGTGGGGCAGTAGTCCTGGGTCAGCAGCACGGTGAAGCCCTCGGCCGCCACCACTTCCGCGGCCAGCGCGGCGAAGCGGTGCGCGTCGATGCGGCAATCGTGGCCGACGATGATGGTGCCCAGGCTGTCCTCGGTGCGACCGGCCGCCAGCGCGTCCTGCTTGAACGCCTTGGCCGCCGCCTCGGCGGTGCGCACCAGGTTGCCCTCGGTGAAGCCTTCGCCAATGATGGCCCGCCAGCCGTCAGTTCCAAAATGCACGTCTTCCACTGCCGCGTCCTTTCGATAGGTTGAGAATAACTCCGCGAAACAATGCTGCCAATTCTATACCAACGCCAGAATGTCCTGGGGGTGGTGGGCCATGAGGCTTGGTTCGGCGCCGGGGGCTTGGAAGTCCTCTTCGGTGTGGTAGCCCCATGCTACGGCCACGGGGAAAGCCCCGGCAGCGATGGCCGTGCGCACGTCGTTCGGCGAGTCGCCCGCGTACAGCGCCTCTTCCGGCGTCACGCCCAGCTCGGCAATGGAGCGGCGCAGTCCGGTGGGATCCGGCTTCCGCGGAATCTCGGCGCTTTCGCCATGCACCACGGTGAAGTAGCCGGGCAGGTACTGCGCCACCACTTCCTGCACGCCATCGTCGAACTTGTTCGACAGCACGCCCAGCGCAATGCCGCGCGCCTTCAGTTCGTCAAGCATCTCCACCACGCCGGGGTAGGGGCGGGTTAGGCGCGTGCCCAGCTGGTGATGCAGCCGGCACCATTCGTCGTACACCTTCGCCAGCTCCTCAGGCGTCGTCCCTTCCGGCACCGCCTGGGAAATGAGCGACTTCACGCCGTTGCCCACAAAGCCCAGAATCTCGCGCTCGGTGCGCGGCGGCATGCCAGCGTTTTCGAGCGCCGTGTTCGTGACCACCACCAAATCCGGCAGCGTGTTCAGCAGCGTGCCGTCCAAATCGAAAATAGCCGCCTTGATGCGCGGCGCCCCTTTCGTCAAATCTTCCATCGCAATGCTCCTAATCAACAGGGTTCAGCGGCAAAGTCTAACGGTTTTTCCTCGCAGATTCAGAAGCAACGGGGCGACTGTTTATGACTTGGGATGCGATGACCAAATGACTTGCCGTTTGCCGGTGGGTTTGGCGCTGGTTTACGGCCATTCGTCCATCCTGCCGAAATTTTATGAATCCCCCTTGCGCCACCGACAAGTAATGGTATCTTGCGCTTTGACCAGCCGAGGGTGTGAACGACCCTTGCGAAAGAACCCCGAATTAGAGGAGAAACCATGTCCCATCCCGTAATCGATACCGATGAGTGCATTGGCTGCGGCATCTGCGTTGATGCGTGCCCCCAGGAAGTGCTGGAAGTTGTGAACGGCGTTGCCGACGCTGTGAACGAAGACGCCTGCATCGCCTGCGGCGACTGCGTCGAAGAGTGCCCCATGGGCGCCATCCCGGAGATCGCCGAGGACTAACCCGCGACTCACCCAAGCATGCAAACGAGCGCCTGTTGGGCGCTCGTTTTGTTTTTGGTTACTTCAAGGCCAGTTCCTTTAGGAGGGCCCAGGCTTTTTGTTTGGATTCGGGGGTTTCCATGAGGGTGGGGAAGTTGGCGAAGGCGACCACCGTACGGCAGGCTACGCGGGAGGGGGCGTCGCAGAAGACGGGCTGCCGATAGGCTTCCGCTAGTTGCGCGGCCGCCACGGAATCGGCCGCGACGAGCGCCACCGGGTCGAGGCCTTCAACCAGAGTGCGCAAGCGATCGGCGGGGGAGATCTCTCCACCCCGGCCCTCTGGGCCTCCGGTCGAGATGACAACGGAGGAGGGCTCGGAGCCTCCGGTCGAGATGACAACGGGGGAGGTTTCGGAACTTTCGGCCGGGACGGCAATGGAGGAGGTTTCGGCCCAAGCCACGTTTTCCCTTCCGTAGCCCAGGCGTTCGGCGGAGGCGGCGAGGGCTTCTCGGGCTTCTTCCGGCAGCGCTTCCGTGCTCAGCACCAGCAGCGACGCGTTCGGCCCCCCTTCCACGCATTCGGCAAATTCCCGCAGCGTGGCTTCGGCCGTCGCGAAAAGCATGTTACTTTCTTGGTTGTTTTTCACACCGCACCCCGATTCACCCGTATTTCACATGGTTAAAGTAGCATACTTACCCCCAACGACACTTGACAGACAGGAGAAATCCCATGTGCAGCAACGGAGTGAACACCGGCCAATTCGAGCAGATGATCGACCAGATTGACGACCACATTAAGCTGGAGCGCCGCTGGGTGCACACGCTGGGCCACATGGCGGGCGACGCCGGCTATGCCACCGTGGACGCCAAGCTGCATGCCGCCCAGTCGCTGCTGGACGACGTGCGCGCGCTGCTGGACGAGGCGAAGGACGCCCTGGAAGACGACGCCACCGAAACCTCCGGCGTCACCGTGGCCCTGGTCTAACCCATGAGCAGCGAGCTCGTTCGCTTCTCCGTGGCCATGCCGGAGGACCTGCTGATGCGCTTCGATCAGTTGGTGGCCCGGCGCGGCCTGGCGAAAAACCGCAGCGAAGTGGTGCGCGACCTGGTGCGCGATGCGCTGGTGGAGGACGACTGCGGCACCCCCGGCGTGATTGTGATGGGCACGCTCACCATTGTGTTCGACCACCACGCCCATGACGTGCAGGAGAAAATGCACCAGATCCAGCACCGCTACTACGGCAACATCGTCTCCACCACCCACGTGCACATCAACGAAAGCATGTGCCTGGAGGTGATCATCCTGCGCGGCGAAACCGGCCAAGTGCAGGACATCGCGAACATGATCCTGGGCACGAAGGGCGTCTCGCACGGTCACCTGACGGTGACCACCACCGGGGACTGCATCTAGTTTCGCAACCCCCTATATATATGTAAGGAAACGCGGCGGCCCCAGCGGTCGCCGCAGGTTTTGAATCGGAAGGCGCGGAAGAGCGCGGCGAAAAGGACGGGCCGGCACGCGCGCCTCAAGGAGAGAGCTATGGCTACGGAAACGGTAATGCTTGGCCACGGCAGCGGTGGCACCATGATGAAGCGCATCATCGACGAGGTGTTCTTCACCGCCTATGGCAACGACGACCTGCTGCGCGGCGACGACGCGGCGGTGCTGCCGGAACCGGCGGCGGGGGAGCGGCTGGCCTACTCCACCGACAGCTTCGTGGTGACTCCCCACTTCTTCCCCGGCGGCGACATCGGGCGTCTGGCGGTGTGCGGCACGGTGAACGATGTGGCCACCAGCGGCGCTCGCCCGCTGTACCTCAGCTGCGGCTTCATTCTGGAAGAGGGCTTCCAGCTGGAGGACCTGCGCCGCATCTGCGCCTCGATGGCGGAAGCGGCGAAGGAAGCCGGCGTGCGCATCGTGACCGGCGACACCAAAGTGGTGAACCGCGGCCACGGCGACGGCATCTTCATCAACACGAGCGGCGTAGGCGTGCTGGCCCCGGGGGTGAACCTGGGCGGCGCGCAGTGCCAGCCGGGGGACAAGGTGCTGGTTACAGGCACGCTGGGCGATCACGGCATCACCATCATGAGCTGCCGCGAGGGCCTGAACTTCTCCACCAGCGTGGAAAGCGACGCCGCGCCCCTGAACCACCTGATTGCCGCCGTGCTGGAAGCGGCCCCGGACGTGCGCTGCTTCCGCGACCCCACCCGCGGAGGCCTGGCCTCCACCCTGAATGAGCTGGCCTCCCAAGCGAACGTGGACATTACCGTGGAGGAAGACGCGGTTCCGGTGCGCGACGAAGTGCTGGGCGCTTGCGAAATGCTGGGCTACGATGTGTTCCAGGTGGCCAACGAGGGCAAGATGGTGTGCGTGGTGGCGGCCGATCAAGCGGAAGCGGCGCTCGCGGCCATGAAGAAGAGCCCCTACGGCGCCGACGCTGCCATCATTGGCGAAGTGACGGAAGCTCGCCCCGACCGCGGCCCGAAGGTGTTCCTGAAAACCGCCTTCGGCAGCACCCGCATCCTGGACATGCTGGTAGGAGAACAACTCCCCCGCATTTGCTAAATCCAAGAAAGTCAACTGATAGAGGGGTGGAGGGGGTGCTCACAAAGCGAGTTCCGCACGACGCGAAAGTGCCAGTGGCACTTTCGCCAAAGCAGGACTGTCTGAGCGACTGAACATCTCCTCCACCCCTCCCACCGCGGGGAGTGCCAACAGCAGAAGCCCCTTGAGGAAGATCCTTCGCTTCGCTCAGGATGACGAGGGGGATGGTGACGTGCTTGAGCCCTGCGGGGCTCTTTCTTTTTGTCTTCACATTATGCGCACAGACTTAGGTTTTCTTCGCCAAGTGGAAAACGTCCAGTTCACAGTGCGCCTATCAGGATTGTTGCGTGCGAATTTGACGCGTAAAGTTCCCCTTGCATGCCCTATTTGTGGACGTTATAAGAATCCTCAAATAGGTTATGCAAGAAACTTGACAATAGAAGACTTAGATTTTATATTGTCAAACATGAAATAAAACTCTATACATGTAATGTGAAAGTGAGGAAAGAGAAATGGCTAAAATTCTCGGTATCGACTTGGGCACCACGAATTCCGCCATGGCGGTCATGGAGGGCACCGAGCCGGAGATCCTGGTCAACGCCGAAGGCGACCGCACCACTCCCTCCGTTGAAGGTTTCCGCAAGGACGGCGAGCGCGTAGTGGGCAAGGCCGCGAAGAACCAGGCGGTCACCAATCCTGAAAACACCGTCGCGTCCGTGAAGCGCTTCATCGGCCGCTCTTACGACGAGACCCCCGAAGAGCGCAAGACCGTCAGCTACAAGGTTGAAAAGGGCAAGGACTGCCGCGCCGTTATCGACATCGATGGCAAGTCTTACACCCCGGAGGAAATTTCCGCCATGGTGCTGCAGAAGCTGAAGACCGACGCGGAGAAGCAGGTGGGCCAGCCCATCACCCAGGCGGTCATTACCGTGCCTGCGTACTTCAACGACGCGCAGCGCCAGGCCACCAAGGACGCTGGCAAGATTGCCGGTCTGGAAGTGCTCCGCATCATCAACGAGCCCACGGCTGCGGCTCTGGCTTACGGCCTGGACAAGGTTGACCATGACGAGAAGATCCTCGTGTTCGACCTGGGCGGCGGCACCTTCGACGTGTCCGTGCTGGAGCTGGGCGACGGCGTGTTCGAGGTAGCCTCCACCGCTGGCGACAACCACCTGGGCGGCGACGACTGGGACCAGCGCATCATCGACTGGCTGGCGGACAAGTTCCAGAACGACAACGGCATCGACCTGCGCAAGGACAAGATGGCGCTGCAGCGTTTGAAGGAAGCCGCCGAGAAGGCGAAGATGGAGCTGTCGGCTACCAGCCAGACCAACATCAACCTGCCCTTCATCACCGCTGACGCCTCCGGCCCGAAGCACCTGGACTACACGCTGACCCGCGCCGAGTTCCAGCGTATCACCAAGGATCTGCTGGATCGCTGCAAGAAGCCGGTTGAGCAGGCCCTTAAGGACGCTGGCCTGACCAAGGGCGAGATCGACGAAGTCATCCTGGTTGGCGGCTCCACCCGTATGCCCGCCGTGCAGGAACTGGTGAAGGACCTCACCGGCAAGACCCCGAACATGTCCGTGAACCCGGACGAAGTGGTGGCCATGGGCGCTGCTGTTCAGGGCGGCGTGCTGGCTGGCGACGTGCAGGGAATCCTGCTGCTGGACGTCACCCCGCTTTCCCTGGGCGTCGAGACCATGGGCGGCGTGATGACCAAGATGATCGAGCGCAACACCACCATTCCTACCCGCAAGACGGAAATCTACTCCACGGCGGCCGACAACCAGACCTCCGTTGAGGTGCACGTCCTGCAGGGCGAGCGCGAAATGGCCGCCGGCAACAAGACGCTGGGCCGCTTCCAGCTGACCGGCATCCCGGCCGCCCGCCGCGGTGTTCCGCAAATTGAAGTGACCTTCGACATCGACGCCAACGGCATCGTGAACGTGTCCGCTAAGGACCTGGGCACCGGCAAGCAGCAGCAGATCACCATCTCTGGCTCCACCGCGCTGTCCGACGACGAAGTGAACCGCATGGTGAAGGACGCCGAAGAGCATGCCGCCGAGGACTCCAAGCGCAAGGAAGAGGCCGAGGTGCGCAACAACGCCGACGCTCTGGTGAACGCCACCGAGCAGACGCTGTCCGAGCTGGGCGACAAGGTGCCGGCCGATGCCAAGCAGCAGGCGGAAGAGGCCATCGCCGAAACCCGCAGCGCGCTGGAGGGCACCGACGTGGACGCCATCAAGGCTGCTACTGAGAAGATTCAGCAGGCCGGTTACAAGCTGGCCGAGGTGGTCTACTCCACCGAGGGCGCCGCTGCTGGCGCTGGTGCCGCGGCCGCCGAGACCGTTCCGGCCGATGACACCATCGAAGCCGACTACGAAGTAGTGGACGACGAGAACGAAGGGAAGTAATTGCCATGACGAGCCCGAACAAGGACGAAGTCTTGGAAACTCCCGGAACCGATAACCCGAGCGACGGGGCACCCTCCGCAAGTCCCGCCGCCAGTGGGGAACCGGCCGCAGCCGATGCGGCCGGCGCCCCCGCCGAAGCGGAAGTGGTGGAAGCCGAAATCATCGAAGAGGACGACGCCGACGCCGACTCCGAAGCGGTGGCCAAGGCCAAGGCGGAAGCCGCCGACTGGCAGGACAAGTACATGCGCCTGCACGCCGAGTGGGACACCTACCGCCGCCGCATGGCCGAGCAGCGGGCCGAAGAGAAGCTGCGTGCCACCGAGAAACTGGTGGAGGGGCTGCTTCCCGTGCTGGACGACTTCGAGCGCACCATCAGCTACGCCACCGACAACGGCGAAGCCGGTTTGCTGGACGGCGTGAAGGCGGTCCAAACCAAGCTGGTGGACGTGTTGAAGAAGGATGGCGTGGAGGTCATCGACCCCGAAGGCCAGGCCTTCGACGCACTGGAATGCCAGGCAGTGGCCACGGTGCCCAACACCGAGGTCTTCGACGAAACGGTGGCGCAGGTCTACCAGAAGGGTTACCGCATGGGCAAGAAGGTGCTGCGGCCGGCCATGGTCACGGTAACCACCGGCGGTCCGAAGAGGCCCCAAGAGGACAAGGCTGAATAGAACGAATCGGACGGGCCCAGCAAGAGGCCCGTCCTTTTTTCCGAAACCGAATGGCAGCAAGCATGCGCGGGCGCCATTCAACCAACTAGGAGGTGGAATGCATGGCGTCAACGCCTGATTACTACAAAACCCTTGGCGTTGCCCGCAACGCCTCGGCAGACGAGATCAAGAAGGCCTTCCGCAAGCTGGCCCGCACCCATCACCCGGATGCCGGCGGCGATGAGGCGAAGTTCAAGGAGATCAACGAAGCCTACGAGGTGCTCTCCGACGAGAAGAAGCGCGCGCTGTACGACCAGTACGGCACCGCTAACGAGAACCAGATTCCCCAGGGTTGGGGCGGCGGTTACGGCGGCGGCCAGGGCTTTTCCGTGGAAGACATCTTCGGCGGAGGCGGCGGTGGCGGCTTCGGCGGCAACTGGTCCGACATTCTGGAGTCCATCCGCCATGGCGAAGGCGCCTTCGGCGGCAACTGGGACTTCGGCGGATTCGGCGGCCGCAACGCCGCGCGCAAGGGCCAGGACATGACCGTCACCCTCAACGTCACCTTCGATGAGGCCTTCAAGGGCACCGAAAAGAAAGTGACCGTGCGCATCCCCGGCAAAGACGAGCCGGAAACCTTCACCGTGAAGGTGCCCGCCGGTGCTGTGAGCGGCGGCCGGCTGCGCTTCAAGGGCAAGGGCGCCCTGGGCGAGAACGGCGGCGAATCGGGCGACCTGCTCATCGTCACCAAGATTGCCGAGCACCCCTACTACAGCCGCGACGGCGCCGATGTGCTGGTTGACCTGCCCGTCACCGTGGCGGAAGCAGCCCTGGGCGACTCTATTGTGGTGCCCGCCCCTGACGGCACAAAGGTGCGCGTGAAGGTGCCCGCCGGCACTCAGGACGGCACCGTGCTCACCATCAAGGGCAAGGGCGCGCCGGACATCAAGAAGAAGGGCAACACCGGCAACCTGAAGATCCGCGTGGATGTGAAGGTGCCCACCAACATGAACGATGAGCAGAAGGCGGCCATGGAAGCCTTCAAAGAAGCCACCACGGAAGAGGTGAGATCATGGCAATGAACGATCGCAACCGCCCCGTCTACATGATTTCCGTGGCGGCCCAGCTGGCAGGCGTGCACCCGCAAACGCTGCGCGCCTACGAGCAGAAGGGCCTGGTCACCCCCAAGCGCACCTCGGGCAACACCCGCATGTATTCCCAAGCGGACATCGAGCGGCTGGAGCTGATCAACGAACTGACCGGCGAGGGCATCAACCTGGCCGGCGTCATTCGCATCCTGGATTTGCAGGGGCGTTTAGAAGAGCGCGACGAAGAGCTGGACAGCCTTCACCGTCGGCTGCGCAAGCTGGCGGACCGCGTGCACGAACTTGAAACCCGCGAAAGCGTCACGGCGCTGGTGAAGGCATCTGACATGCCGCCGGTGCTGCGTCGTTTGAAGTAACCATAATAAGGAGAACAACATGAGACTAGACAAACTGGCCATCACCGCTCAAGAGGCGTTCCAAAACGCCATGAGCGTGGCCGGCGACGCGGAAAGCGCCGTGATCCAGCCCATTCACCTGCTGAAGGCGCTGCTGGATTCCGACGAGAACAACCTCGCCGCCATCATCAAGCGCATCGGCGCCGACCCGGTTTGGCTTTCGCAGAACGTGTCCGACGAGATTGCGAAGATGCCGAAGCAAAGCGGCGCGGCCCCCATGCCCATCCCCAGCCAAGACCTCATCAAGGTCATCGACGGCTCGGTGAAGATTGCCGAGAAGCTGGGCGACACCTACGCCACCAGCGAGCACTTGCTCATTGCCTTGTCCGAGGACAAGACGGCCGCGGGGCGCATCCTCACCACTGCCGGCATCACCCGCAAGAACATCGAGGACGCCTACGACGCCCTGCGCGGC
The DNA here is from genome assembly GCA_022791455.1 of Eggerthellaceae bacterium. Taxonomy (GTDB): domain Bacteria; phylum Actinomycetota; class Coriobacteriia; order Coriobacteriales; family Eggerthellaceae; genus Parvibacter. The sequence continues at coordinate 414,272 of JAAVZC010000014.1, read as the reverse complement.
GACACCCGCGTCACCTCGCAAACCGACAAGACCCAGTTCGAGGCGCTGGAGCAGTACGGTGAGAACCTCACCCAGAAAGCCCGTGAGGGCAAGCTGGACCCGGTCATCGGCCGTTCCGACGAAATCCGCCGCACCGTGCAGGTGCTCTCGCGCCGTACCAAGAACAACCCCGTGCTCATCGGCGAGCCGGGCACCGGCAAGACCGCCATCGTGGAGGGGCTGGCCCAGCGCATCGTGGCGGGCGACGTTCCCTCTTCCCTGCGCGACCGCGAAATTGTGTCGCTGGACCTGGGCGCCATGATGGCCGGCGCGAAGTACCGCGGCGAGTTTGAGGACCGCCTGAAGAACGTGCTGCGCGAGGTGAAGGAAGCCAACGGCAACATCATCCTGTTCATCGACGAGCTGCACACCATCGTGGGCGCGGGCGCCGGCGGCGACTCTTCGCTGGACGCCGGCAACATGCTCAAGCCTGCCCTGGCCCGCGGCGAGCTGCGCGCCATCGGCGCCACCACGCTGGACGAGTACCGCAAGTACATCGAGAAGGATGCCGCCCTCGAGCGCCGCTTCCAAACGGTCATGGTGAACGAGCCCACGGTTGAGGACACCATCGCCATCCTGCGCGGCCTGAAGGAGAAGTACGAAATCCATCACGGCGTGCGCATCACCGACGGCGCCATCGTGTCCGCGGCCGAGCTTTCCGACCGCTACATCACCGACCGCTTCCTGCCGGACAAGGCTATCGACCTCATGGACGAGGCCGCCAGCCGCCTGCGCATCGAGATCGACTCCATGCCCGAAGAGGTGGACATCGCCGAGCGCAAGCTCATCCAGATGCAGATCGAAGAGCAGGCGCTCATGAAGGAAAAGGACGACGCCTCTAAGGAGCGGCTGGAGAAGCTGCGCCGCGACATCGCGAACGCCCGCGAGGCGCTGGACCACCAGAAGGCGGAGTGGCAGAACGAGAAGGACGCCATCGTCAACGTGCAGAACCTGAAGGCCGAGCTGGAAAGCGCTCAGCTGGAAGAGGAGCGCGCCACCCGCGAGGGCGACCTGGTGCTGGCCTCCGAGATTCGCTACGCCCGCATCCCGGGCCTGCAGCAGCAACTGCACGCCGCTGAGGAAGCAGTAAAGGTGAAGCAGCAAGACGGCGCCATCCTGAAAGAGGAAGTGACCGAAGAGGAAATTGCCTCGGTGGTTTCCGCCTGGACCGGCATCCCCGTGACCAAGATGATGCAGGGCGAGATGGACAAGCTGGTGGACCTGGAAGAGGTGCTGAAGAGCCGCGTCATCGGTCAGGACGAGGCCGTGGGCGTGGTGGCCGGCGCCATTCGCCGCAACCGCGCGGGCCTTTCTGACCCCAACCGTCCCATCGGCAGCTTCCTGTTCCTTGGCCCCACCGGCGTGGGCAAGACCGAGCTGGCGAAGACGCTGGCGGAGTACCTGTTCGACTCCGAGAAGGCCATGGTGCGCATCGACATGTCCGAGTACATGGAGAAGTTCTCCGTGCAGCGGCTCATTGGTGCCCCTCCGGGATACGTGGGCTACGAAGAGGGCGGTCAGCTGACCGAGGCGGTGCGCCGTCACCCCTACTGCGTAGTGCTGCTGGACGAGGTTGAGAAAGCGCATCCGGACGTGTTCAACGTGCTGCTGCAGGTGCTGGACGACGGCCGTTTGACCGACGGCCAGGGCCGCGTGGTGAACTTCAAGAACACCATCATCATCATGACCTCGAACATTGGCTCGCAGATCATCCGCGATCATGCCGCCGAGGGCCGCGCTTATGACCTGCAGGAGCAGACCGGCGGCGAGACCATGGGAGACGTGGCCGAGCAGATGATGAAGATGACCCCGGAGCAGGCCGCCAAGCGCCTCACCGAGTTCACGAACAAGATTCAGGACGCGCTGGCTGGCACCTTCCGCCCCGAGTTCCTGAACCGCATCGACGACGTGATCACCTTCAACGAGCTGAGCATTTCCGCCATCGAGCCTATTGTGGATCTGCAGCTTGAAGAGGTGCGCGACCGCCTGGCCGCCCGCCGCATCACGCTGGACGTCACGCCGGCTGCTATGGAGCACCTGGCCATCGACGGCTACGACCCGGTTTACGGTGCCCGTCCGCTGAAGCGCCTGATCCAGCGCCAGGTGGTGGATCGCATTGCGCAGTCGGTCATCACCGGCCAGCTGCACGACGGCGGCCACATTCTGGTGGACCTGGATGCGGAAGGCGAGTACGTCTGCCGCGTTGAGGACGCCATGAACCTGGGCGACCTGAACCTAGACGACCTGGCCAACTACGACACCGGCCTCGCCGACAGCCTGCAAGACCTGGACACCCTGTCCAACGACGACCTAGGCGAAGACCCCATCGCCTAGCACCGGCCTCCGCGCCCATCCCGACCGGAGGCCCGTCCCCCCCGGTCGTCATCCTGAGCGCAGCGAAGGATCTTTCCGCCCCAAGGGCCCTAGCCCCTCCGCTTTGTCATCCTGAGCGAAGGGCGAAGCCCGAAGTCGAAGGATCTCTCGCACAACGTTTCAATTTAGAAGCGCCCGGCACCACCGGGCGCTTCTGCGTTCTTGGCCTTGGGCCGGATGTACTACAATGCGCCTATGCGTAAGATGCGGGAAAATATCTTTGATCGGGGGCGGGGCCCCTTTTTGAGCGTTATCACCATGATCCTTTCGCTGTGCACGTTCATCGTGGCGCTGTGGATTGTCATGATTGTGGTGCGCGTTGTGGCGGGGTGGTAGCCCCGTGTGGCAGCGGTTCACCCTCACCGACTTGCGCGTCATCGGCCATTACCTGGGCACGCTGGCCATGTTCTTCGGCCTGCTGATGCTGGTGCCGTTCGTTACGGCCGTCTACTTCCAGGAATGGCAGCCGGCCGCCCGCTATCTGTTCTCGGCGGGGCTGGTAACCGCCATCGGCGCGGCGCTGCGATTCTTGCGCGTTGAGTCCGGCCGCCTCAACCGCCGCCAGGCGCTGGCCATCACCGGCACGGCGTGGCTGGTGCTCGCGTTCTTCGCCTCCATTCCGCTGTATCACTCCGGCCATTTCCTCACCTACAGCGACGCCCTGTTCGACGCCGTTTCCGGCCTTACCACCACGGGCGCCTCGGTGCTGGTGGACTTGGACCACCTGTCCTACGCGGACAACATGTTCCGCTTCGTCATGCACTTCCTGGGCGGCTTGGGCTTGATCGTGGTGGCCCTCACCGTGGGGCTTTTGGGCCGCCAGTCCAGCGCCAGCCTCTACAATTCCGAAGCCCGCAGCGAGCACGTGGTGCCCAACGTGGTGCAGACCGCCCGCTTCATCCTGCGCATCACGCTCATCGTGGTTGCCTGCGCCACGGCAGCGGTGGCGGTCATCCTGCTGCTCATTGGCATGGAGCCGGCCCGCGCGTGGACCCAGGGCCTGTGGCTTTCCATTTCCGGCTTCCTCACCGGCGGTTTCGCCCCCATGGCGCAGTCGGTGCTCTACTACCACTGCGCGCCGCTGGAGTTCGTGCTCATGGTGCTCATGATCATGGGCTCGGTCAGCTTCATCATTCACAGCGAGCTGTGGAAGGGCCGCATCGCCCCGTTCTTCAACGACATCGAAACCCGCACCATGTTCCTGTGGATTGGCGCCATGACCATCGTGTTCACGGCGTCGCTGGCCACCACCCAGTTGTTCTCCGACCTGCCCACACTGCTGCGACGCGGGCTGTTCATGGTGGTGTCGTCGTTTACCACCACCGGCTTCCAAACCATTACCGGCAATCAGCTGAACACGGTGCTCTCGTCCGGCGCGTTCCTGAGCCTTGCGCTGCTGATGGCCGTGGGCGGCGCTACCGACTCCACCGCCGGCGGTATCAAGTTCATGCGGTTGGGGGTCATTTTCAAGTCGGTGGTTTCCACGGTGAAGGAGGCGCTGGCGCCAGAATCCGCCCGCGTGGTGGTGTCCTACAACCACCTGGGCCGCCGCGTGCTGACGCCGTCCATGGTGAAGACTGCTATGACCGTGTTCATCCTGTACGTGATTTTCTACGTGGTGGGCACGCTGGTGGGCATCGCTCACGGCTACGAAGCGAACGAGGCCATTTTTGAATCGGTGGCCATGACCTCCAACGGCGGCATTGTGGCTGGCCTGGTGACGCCGGGCATGCCGGTGACGCTGGAGCTGTTCTACATGTTGCAGATGTGGGCCGGCCGTCTTGAGTTCGTCACGCTGCTGGCGCTGGCGGTGGAAGTGGTTGCCTCCATCGTTCCCCGCCGCATCCCCGGGAGGCGCGAATGATGAAGCTTGTGAACGCCATCCTGTTTCGCCATTTGGAGCCTTCGTCATCTCGACCGGAGGCCGAAGGCCGGAGTGGAGAGATCTTCCCGGCTTCCGAGAACGCTGCGGGGGCCGCGAAGATCTCTCGACTACGCGCTGCGCGCTTCGCTCGAGATGACGTGCGAGGCAGGATGACGAGGGGGGCAATGGCCGTCCTGCTGGCAGTTGCTCTTACCTCCCCTGCATTTGCTTGGGCGGATGAGGTGGAGAAGGCGCCTCGGGATACTACTCCGTCTGCGGCGGCCGATGCGGTGCCGGATGCGGACGGAGCCGACGCCGCTGCGGAAGGGCAGGCGGACGCGTCGCCCACCGGCGAAGACCCGGACGGCATTGCGGAAGACAACACGGTGGGTGCCGACGACGGCACGGCGGCCGAGGGCGGCGAAGGTGACGGCGCCGAGAGCGCTGACGGTACCGGCGAGGGCGAGGCTCCCGAAGAGGAGGCCCCGCAGATCGACCCCAACAACCAGGTGAACCCCCAGCAGATGCCGGACAGTTCGTTCCTCTACGACACCTCCATCGCGGAACTGGCCACCGCCGACCCCTACATGAACAACCAAACCGTGCAGGTGGTGGGCGAGGCCATCGGTGACGTCATTGCCGCCGGCGACGGCCCGCAGTTCGTCTGGGTGATGCTGCAGGAGAAAGTGGACAACGACTACCCGCAGATCTCGGTCATCATGACCCGCACCCAGGCGGACCTCATCGATCACCTGGGCCGTTACGGCGTGCGCGGCACCACGCTGCAAGTGCGCGGCACCTTCCACCTCACCTGCCCCGACCACGACGGCCTCACTGACCTGCACGCCGAAAGCGTGACCGTGGTCACCCGCGGCACCGAATCGATGCCGGAGCTGAACCCGAACCAGTTCATTCCCGGCGCCGTGCTGTTCGTGGTGGCGGGCGTGCTGCTGCTCATTTTCCGCCGACTTCAGGAGGGGCAACGCTAGTGGCAGTACGTGGCGAAGTGGTCAAACTGGACCGGGGTTACCCGCTGGTGCGCCTGGAGGACGGCACGCTGTTGCGGGCGGAACACGCCACGGCGCTCGTGAAAGAGGGTCAGGAGCGGGCGGTCATCGGCGATGAGGTGCTGGTGGCGCTGCCCGACGAACACGACAAGGCCATCATCGAGGAAATCCTGCCGCGCCGGCGCACCTTCACCCGCAAAGACCCCACCGAGCGGGCGCTTCCTCAGGTGCTGGCCGCCAACTTCGACCAGGTAATTGTGGCCCAGCCCATCACCGAGGTGAACCTGCGCCGCTTGGAGCGCGAGCTGGTGCTGGCCTTCGAGACCGGCGCGAAGGTGGCGGTGGTGCTGACCAAGGCCGATTTGGCGGCCGACGCCGACGCGGTGGCTTCCGTGGAAGCGAAGGTGCGGGCCCTTGCCGGTGCGAACGTGCCGGTGCTGGTGATGAGCGCCGAAGACCCTACCAGCGTGGAAGCGGTGCGGGCGCTCATGGCGCCGAACACCATGACCATTCTCATTGGCCGCTCCGGCGTGGGGAAGTCCAGCCTGGTGAACCTGCTGGCCGGCAGCGCCGTGCAGCAGACGAGCGCCGTGCGAGAAGGCGACGGCAAGGGGCGCCACACCACGGTGAGCCGCGAGATTGTCCCGCTGGGCAACGGCGCCCGGGTGGTGGACATGCCCGGCGTCCGCGGCCTGGGGCTGTGGGAAGCGGAAGAAGGGCTGGACGCCGCCTTCGCCGACATTGCCCAGCTGGCGGAGCAGTGCCGTTTCCGCGATTGCCAGCATCAGCAAGAGCCGGGATGCGCCGTGCGGGCGGCCGTGGAAGCAGGCGAGATTTCGCCGGAGCGCTTCGCCTCTTACCAAGCGCTGGTGGAGGAGACGCGCGCCCTCAAGCAGCGTCGCGAAGAGGCCCGCTGGATGCAAAAGGAGCAGCCGGGCGCTAAACGCCGCGGTCACAAGAAGCGCAGCGGCAAGAACAAGTAGTAAAATAACTGGCTGCACTTGGCCCGCGTATCGCCGGCCAGCGCAGGGCAGTGTTGGCAACGGGAAGGATCCGCATGAATCCAGTTCTGATTATTCCGACGTTTCACACGGGGCGTCGCCACCGGGCCGGCAGCAACGCCGTGGCCACCTACGACCACGCGACGCCGCTGAACGAGCCGGGCGAGTTGGACCGCTGCCTTGCCTCGCTGGAGAAGGTGGAGGACCTGGGGCTGGTAATTGTGCTGGTGTCCGCCGAGGCCGCCATCGCCCGCCAAGCCGACGAGAAGGTGCGCGCCATCGCCGAGGCCCATCCGGCGCTGAACGTGATGGTCATTGGCACCGATGCGCTGGCCCTTATTCGCCAGCGGATGGAGCAGCTGAACGTGGGCAAGCTGGACTATGAGATTGGCCTTTCCGGCTACGGCGCCACGCGCAATGTGGGTCTGGTGGTGGCCAGCGTGCTGGGCTTCGACGCCGCCGTGTTCATCGACGACGACGAGGTGATCGACGACCCCCGCTTCATGCACACCGCCATGTACGGCCTGGGCAAACTCACCCGCAAGGGCATCCCCATTCTGGCGAAGACCGGCTATTACATCAACGACCAGGGCTCGTACCTGTCGAAGTGGGAAGACGCCTGGTACAACCGCTTCTGGCAGCAGGGTGCCGCGTTTAACCAGTGGATTTCCGCCGCCATGAAGGGGCCGCGCCTTTCACGCTCGAACCACGTGTGCGGCGGTTGCCTGGCAGTGCACAAAGAAGCGTTTAGGCGCCTGGCTTTCGACCCGTGGATTGCCCGCGGCGAAGACCTGGACTACATGCTTGACCTGCGCATGTACGGCAGCGACATCTGGTTCGACAACAAGTGGAAGCTGCGCCATTTGCCGCCCGCGTCCGCGAGCGAGGGCGACCGCTTCCGTCAGGACATTTTCCGCTGGGTATACGAGTACCGCAAGCTGGAATACAGCCGCGCGCTCATCGATCTGCAGCAGGTGAAGCCGGAATCGCTGGAGCCCTACCCGGGGCCGTTCCTGGAGCCGGGGCTGACGCGGCGCATCATGCTGACTGCGTGGATGCGCAGCATTGCGCTGGACGACAAGAAGGCCTACCGCCGTGCGGCGAAGGCGGCGCGCAAAGAGGCGCAGGTGTTCGCCGAGCGCAATTGCGCCAAGTACTTCAGCTTCCAATACACCTGGCCGGAGCTGGTGTCGCGCATCGAGGGCGACCAGATGCTGGCCCGCGCCCTGGTGAACAGCGCGCTCGTGGCCCACGACCTGCCGATGCCGGCCGAGGCGCCGGTTGCTGCCGCGCCGCAACCGGCCGCCCCGGCCCGAACCCCCAACATCGACCCCGGCGCCACCACCGAAATCCGCCTAAACCTCAGCGACTTCGAATAATGAGACAAAGGGACACTCCTATTGTCTCATTTTATGTGATCTGATTTGAGCTTGTGAGGGTTGGGGAAAATGAGACATTAGGAGTGTCCCTTTGTCTCACAAGAAAGACAGCCAAGAGAAAGGCAAGAGCGTGGATATGTTTGGCCTGATAGCGGTATCGCTGCTGGTCGGCCTTTTGGTAGGCATCCTTTCCGGGCTTTTGGGCGTGGGCGGCGGCACCCTGTTCATGCCGCTGTTCAAGCTGGCCTACGGGTTGCCGGCCATCGCCTGCACCGCCACCTCCATGATGGCCATCGTGTTCACGTCTGTTTCCGGCGCCGTTTCCCATTTGCGCAACCGCACCTGCCTGCCCTGGCTGGGCCTGGCGGCGGGCCTGGGCGGCGCGCTCACGTCGCCGGTGGGCGTGTACCTGGCCACCCTTTCGCCGGAATGGATGATCATGGTGGCAGCGGCGGCCATCATCGCGTATTCCGCCATCACCATGCTCCGCAAAGGCCTCGCCCTCCCCAAGCTGGCGAAGGGCGAAGTAAAGCAACAGCTCCGGAAGTTCTGGAGCAACCGGAAGCCCACGTCATCTCGACCGAGCGCCTCCACCCCTTCGTCATCTCGACCGAGCGCCTCCACCCCTTCGTCATCTCGACCGAGCGCCTCCACCCCTTCGTCATCTCGACCGAGCGAAGCGAGTGGAGAGATCTTCGCGACCCCTGAAGCGTCTTCGGAAGCCGGGAAGATCTCTCCACTCCGGCCTGCGGCCTCCGGTCGAGATGACGAGGTGGGGGGTCCTGCGGCCTCCGGTCGAGATGACGAGGTGGCGGCCTCCGACTTTCACCCTACCTTCCCCCTTGTGGCGAAGGGGGCGCTCATTGGGTTGTGCGCCGGCGTCATGTCCGGGTACGTGGGCGTGGGCGGCGGTTTCATCATGGTGCCCATGATGCTGCAAATCCTGAAGGCGCCCATGCGGCTGGTGTCTGGCACCTCCCTCATCGCGGTGTTCATTCTGGCGGTGCCATCCGTCATCTACCAGGCCATTTTGGGCAACGTCGCGTGGGCGGCGGGCATTGCGATTGCCATCGGCTCTATGCCGGGAGCGGTGATTGGTGCTAAAGTGCTGCCATACGTGCCGGAGCGGGCGTTGCGCCTGATGTTCGGCGGATTTTTGTTGGTGGTTGCCGCGCTCATGGTGGTCAACCAGCTGGGAGTTTGGGGCTGATGCCATGGCTGAAATTCTGAAAGCATACCGGGAAACCGACTACCCGCAGCGGCGATTCCCCCGCTCCTTCACGCTGGAGATGCTCACCTTCACCGTGTCCGCGCTGGCGGCGCTGGCCATGATCTGGATGCTTTTCTCGCCGCAAGTTTCCATTCCCGCGGTGGTCATTGCCGGCGTGGTGTTCACGCTTTCCATTGTGGTGGTCATCCGCCTGGTCATGGACCCGGACTCCGTGCGCGCCCATCAGTCCGAAGAAGTGCTGCAAGTGGCCAGCAGCATGTTGGGCCTGATGAAAGACGGTATGAACTCGAAAGCGGCCCAGGGCATCTGCAACCTGCTGCTGCCCTCCACTTCCGCCGTGGCCGTCTCCATCACCGACCGTGAGAAGGTGCTCGGCTACGCCGGCGCCGAGGCCATCGAGAACCCGGTGGGCGGCCCCATCCGCACCCAGGCTACCTACGACGTCATTGCCGAGGCCGAGACCCACGTGCTCTACACCGCCGAGGAAATTGGCTTCCCCGACACGAAAACCGTGGTGAATGCCGCCATCATCGCGCCGCTCATGGTGGGCGACTCCATCGAAGGCACGCTGAAGTTCTACTACCGCAGCGGCAAGAAAATCACTGAGACGCAGAAGTCCATCGCCGAGGGCTTCGCGCTCATGCTCTCCAGCCAGATGGCCGCCGCCGAGTACGAGGAGCAGCGCAAGCTGGCCACTTCCATGGAGCTGAAGATGCTCCAAAGCCAGATCAACCCGCATTTTCTGTTCAACACCATCAACACCATCGCCTCGCTCATTCGCACCGATCCCGCCAAGGCCCGCGTGCTGCTGCGCGACTTCGCCGTGTTCTACCGCTCCACGCTGGAGGACTCGTCCGACCGCATCCTGCTGGAGCGCGAGCTGCAGCAAACGCAGCGCTACTTTTCGTTCGAGGTGGCCCGCTTTGGCGAAGACCGGCTGGAACTGAAGGTGGACCAGTCCGACGACTCCAGCTCTATGATGGTGCCGCCGTTCATCGTGCAGCCCATTGCCGAGAACGCGGTGAAGCACGCGATGCCTTCCGAAGGCAAACTGACCGTGAGCATTTCCGCGCGCATCGACGGCGACGACGTGATTGTGGTGGTGGAAGACGACGGCGTGGGCATGTCGCAGGAGGCCTGCGAGAACATCATGCATCCGGAGTCGTCCGGCGGCCTTGGCATTGCCGTGAAGAACGTGCACGACCGCATGAAGGGATTCTTCGGGCCGGATGCGCGCATGCTGGTGGAGAGCGAGCTGGGGAAGGGGACGCGCGTCACGCTGCGGTTCCCCGACTGCGCTCAAGGGGCCAGCCAGTCGCAGGGGGCCGAGGATGCGCTGGAGGACATGATGGAGGTAGAGCGCGCTGGCCACACCTTCACTGCGCCAACGCCGATGAGCGATCATGCTTCCGAAGATTTGGGCGGGCGCGAACTGAACCTCGACGACGTTGCTGCTGCTTTCTGACCTGTCCGCGGCCGCGCCGGGAGGGGCTGTTTCTGGCCACGCTGAGCGCTCTTCCCGCGTCGAACCCGGCTAGAGAAGCGGCGAATGAAGGGCCCAGGATGTCCCTCCCAATCCCAGAGTTTTAAGTCCCGTGCTTAGCCTAGCCGCTTCTTTTTGAGCCGGGTTCTTTGGCGGGGCGCTCAGAGTGTCCAGAAACAGCCCCTCCCGCCACGGCCGCTGCGTTTCGGGGCCAAGGTGCGTTGACGGCCTCGTCATCTCGACCGGAGGCCGAAGGCCGGAGTGGAGAGATCCCGTGTCGGACGGCCGAACACCTTTCAACTCCGTCTACCTACGTCATCCTGAGCGTAGCGAAGGATCTTCCCACTATCTATTGTGGTCTGCTATTATGAGGCGTTGAAGTATTTCTCGCGAGAATGGCGAAACCATGATCGATTTCCTGTCGTCTCCTTTTTCCCTTGTCAGCGTTGGCCTGGGGGTTTTGGCCATTGCCATTATTGGCATGGTGGCCTGGGTGCTTTCCATTGACCGGCGCACGCGCGGCATGGTGGATAGCCTTGAGCAAGAGCGGCGCAAGGTGGCGGAGATGCAGGTGTTCCTCAGCCGACGCGGCAACAATGACGCGGGGCGCCGCGCGCCGCGCACGCCGCAGTCGGGTGCTGCGGTGGGGGCTCGCCCGGCGGGGCAGGGGAGCGCTGCTGCCGGTGCCGCAGGCGCTGCGGCCGGTGCTTCGGCGGCTCGTCCTCAGGGGCAGCCGGCCGGGGCGGTTCCCGGTTCGCAAGCGGCCCAGTATGCTGCCCAGCAGGCCGCTGCCGCTCAGCGCGGGGGCGCGGTACCGGTTGGTGCGGGGGCGTATCCCAGCACGCCGGGCGCTCCTCAGGCTGCGGCTGGTCGTGCCGTTCCCGGTGCTGGCCAGGTTGCGGGGCGTCCCGGTCAGTACGGCCAGGTGGCCGCTGCTTCTCCTGTGGCTGCCCAGGCGTCTGCCCGTGAAGAATCCAAGCCTCGTGGCCGCGCTGCTCGCGGCGCGGTGAACGTTCCCTATGGTAAAGACCAAACGGCTGGCGCCGGCTACGCGGGCCTCGACCAGCGCAGCGAGGCGCAGGCCCGCGCCATGCAGGCGGCCCGCATTCGCCAGCAAGCTGCCCGCGAGGCCCAGATGCGCGCTGCCCAGCAAGCCGGTGCCGCAGCTCAACCGGCTCCCTCGGCCGCGCAGGCCGCATCCGCCTCTGCCACCCGCGCCGCTCAGCCCATGCCGGCGCAGGCTCGCCCCGCGGCCCAGCCGCAAGCGCGTGCCGTGGGCCAGGGCTACCCTTCCGGCATGCCCTCTTCCCGCTACGCCGCCGGCCCCAGCGAGCAAACTTCCGCCGGCGTTCGCTACGTTCCCTCCGACCCTGCTTACCAAGTGGTCACGCCGCCCGCCCGCTCGCGCGGCTACGGCGAAGCGCCCGCTAGCCCCGTTGACGGCAAGCGCTCCATGCCCTGGACACCCGCCGGCGAACCCCGTGGCCGCCACGCCCGCTAGTCCGTCCATTCAAGAAAATTGAAAAAGTTTGAAATTCTTCTTTACACAGAAGTAAACTATGGTAAACTTCGTTTTGTTCAAAGGAAGGGCCGCGGAACTCCTCCCGTAAGGCCCAGGTTGGAAGCGTTGCGAACCCTGGTTCTCCCTCCTCTCCCCTCGGGGGTTCGCACCGCACCGGCCACGCGCTTCGAGCGCAAACATATCGAGCCCCGCGTCCCTTCGTCTCCCGCGCGGGGCTCGCTGTTTTCAGCCGTAACCTAAACACCCCTGAATAACAAGAAGGCGGGCCTTCGTGATGAAGACCCGCCTTCTCGCGTGGGGAAAGGATGCTACTGGTTCACCGTTTCCACAATGCCTTTTTCCTGGGCTTCGGCCATGGTTAGCCAACCCTCCGGCACGGGTGCCGAGGCGTGGCACTCGGTGCAGTAGTTCACCGATTGGCTATGGGCCTTGTGGCAGGTTCCGCAATCGATGTCGCCGTGACGGTCGGAATGCGGGTTGTACACGCTTTCAAGGTACTTGGTCTTCTCGAACAGTGCGGCACGGTCGGGAGTGGTCACGTGGCAGGAATCGTTGAGGCAGAAGGACTCCGGCGCTACCTCGCGCGCCGCAGTCAGGTCCGCCAGCGTCCGCTCTTCCAAAAGGGCGTCGCCGTTGGCATTCTCGCCCTCTACCACGTAGTTGCCGGCAACCCACGCCAGCCCTTCGGAAACTTGCTCGTCCAAGGTGGGCACGTGGCAGTCCAAGCACGTGATGCCGCCCATGTACTGGGAATGGGCGTAGGCCAGCATGCTGTTGGATTCTTCCGCAGTGAGGGAATTGCCGAATTCGTCCTGAGTTCCATCCAGATAGGTTTTGCCATACGCGTCCATGGGGGTGTGACAGATGGCGCTGCAGAAGCTTGGTTGCTCGTGCCACGCGAAAAGCCCAGCTCCTACTGCGGCAATGGCTACCACCACAACAGCGGCAACAAGGGCCTTCTTGCGCGGTCGCTTCGGGGAAGCGCTGCCCGCAGAGGAGGTGCCGGCTTCAGAGATCGACGCGGCTTTCGTGGCCGGACTCGCCGTATTGGTTTCGGTCATCATTTCTTCAGTCATGGAAATCACCCCTGTCTATGCGCGAACCGCATTCGCGGCGTTGATGCCTGCATAGCGGCCAGACGTGTAAGAGAAGTTAAGGCCGCATCCGCCAGCCGGATAATCGTCGTAGATGAAAGATCCGCAGCAGACTTCGCCCGCGGAATAAAGGTTGGGAATGGGCTGGCCTGCGGTATCGAGCACCTGGAATTGCGTGTTCACTTTATAACCGCCGAAAGAGCCGTGGGTACACACCCCCATGGTGAGTACGGAGAAAGGCCCCTGGTCAATAGGCTGCAGATTCTCGGCCTTCTTGCCGAATTGGGTGTCCTCGCCGGCAGCCACCATGGCGTTGTACTCGTCGAGCTGCTGCTGCAACGCGGCGCCGTTGATGCCCAGCGCGTTGCCTGCTTCTTCAACGGTTTCCGCTTCGGCGAAAATTCCCATCTCGAGTCCCAGATCGTAGCTGGCTTTCAGATCGGCGTTTAGCGCCTCTACCATGGCCTTGTCGTACACGGCGTAGAAGGATTGGCCGGGGAAGTGCGCCACTTGGTAATAAATGTCGTGGGTCTGTCCCGCCTCGTTGTTGAAGCGGACACCCTCGGCGTTCACCCACATTGCCTTCTTGTCGATAAGCTTGCTCTGACCAGCGGAAACCGCGCAAGCCAGAATGCCGTTGGTGCCGCCATGGCCAATGTAGTCGGCCCCGATGTCCAAGCCCATTTGCAGGCCCTCGCCGGTGCAGCCCACACCCACCTCGGTGTAAACGCCCGAGTAGTCGGGCATGTACTCGTCAATCATCTGGCTGTTGCGGCAGAAGCCGCCGGTGGCAATGATGGTTTTCGCAGCTCGGTACTCCACCACGTCTTCGGCGGAATGGCGCGCCAACACGCCCTTCACTTCGCCATTCTCAACAATAAGGCTTTCCGCCGGCATCTCGAAATCGAAGCGGACGCCGTTCTGCAGGGCCATTGCGTACACGGCGTTCAGCGCCACGGTGGCGTCCGGCTTCAGGTTGTGGGCACGAGGTACGGTGTCAGTGCCCTTCAGCGAAAGCGTGTCCTTGAACGGGACGGCCAGATCCTCGCGCAGCCAGTCGATGGTTTCGCCGAAATGCTGTGCGCAGAAGCGCTGCATCTCATCATCCTGTTTGTCGCCGCCACGGGTGAGGAAGTACTCGTACAGGCCCTCCCAACCATCGTCGATGCCCTGCTCTTGCTGCATCTTGGTGCCCGCGCCATACAAGGTGCCGATGGCCAGCGAGCTAGATCCGGCAAGCCATCCCATCTTTTCGATAAGAACAGTATCGGCGCCGTTTTGTGCGGCCAGCGCTGCCGCTGTCACACCGGCTCCGCCGCCGCCCACCACCAGCACATCGCAGCTTACAGTGCGGTTGGCGGAGGCCGAGGCTTCCTGGGCGCTTACGGTTTTCGGCGCGCATCCAGTTATTGGCCCCAGGGCCGCCAAAAGCGCCGTGCCTGCCGCAAGCTTTACGAAGTTGCGGCGGCTAAAGCCGTTTCCGACAAACGCGCGCATTGTTTCCCTCGTATCCATATTCCCTTCCTTTCTCCCAAAAGCACTTATCTTGTGCGTTGGAAAAAATATAGGGCGTTCGGTTGAGGGCAAGCAGACACGTTGTCGGGGGGTATTGGATAATCGCGGGTGGTTTTTCGGGTGGGTAGGCAATGTTTTGCCTGGTGAGAAGCTCGCAGTGCGAATAAGAGCCTGACGAAGATCTCAAAGGGTTCGCTTGGGCTGGTGCGGCGATTAGCGGCCCCAGTACTTTTCTCGGAGTTGGGTCTTGCTGTGGACGTCCATCTTTGCGTAGGCGTTCTTTACGTAGCCGCGCACGGTGTTTTCGGAGAGAAATAGATCTTGGGCGATTTGTGCCTTGCTTTTCCCCTGCACGAGAGCTTCCACCACTTCCGCCTCGCGCTGGGTGAGGCCGTAGCGAACGATGAGGTTGACAGGTGTGCGGCCGAGGGGCGCGGAAGAAGGGGCGGTGGAGTCGGCGGCGACGGCTGGATCGGTGAAGTCGGCAGCTGGGCTGGCGCTCGCAACGGCCTTCCGCAAGCTGGCAAACAACTCGCGAGTCCGGGGAACGTTCGCACCGAACAACAGCGCGATGCTGAGCGAAACCAGCAGAAGCATGAACACTTCCAACAGCGATACGATGGCGGAAGTGGGAGGCAACACCAAGACAAAGGCCCGGCCGACTTCTCTTCCCAAGGTGTAGACAAGCCATATGACCCCCAGGGGGACGAAGCGATTGCCGGGATAGTGGCGCCCAACGTCGTAGGCGGTGTACCACAGAAGCGCCAGCATCAGGGAGTTCGCGAGCGTTATGCCGGTAGAGCCAATGGAAAGGCCCCACCAGCCAAGCGACGCCGAAGCTACAACGCTCGCCGCTACCAGCACCACCTCAATACGCCAGAGGGCGGAATAGCGGATGAACCGTCCGCGCCCGAGCACAAGCCAAATGGCCAGGGCGCTCAGGGCCACCACCGCAAGCTGATGGGCAATTTGGAAGCCGGGTGCAAGCTGGAATGCTTCGCCGAAAGGGAATCCACGGCCAATGCCCACAACGAATTCGAACAAGGCCAGACCGGCGAGTAGCCGCACCCAGGTGATGCGGGGCTCAGAACCGTAGACCCCATCGAGGCTGGATTCTTCGCTTTTGTTCTCGACGGAGGCAAGCGCTTGACGCAGCAACACAAATGAAAGAGTTGGCATGACGATAGAAACCATAATGGAAACGTATCCGGGCAACAGTCCCAGCACCATGGCCCCCAGCGCCCCGAGGGCCAGCGACACCAATGCGCAGAAGAGCGCTTCGCGCGCCTGTAGCTTTAAGTAAAACTCCATCCATGATCCGGCGCCCCACACCAGGCCTGTTCCGGCCAACGTGCACGTGAGAATTCCCAGGCCACGAAAAGAATCGTAGCCTAAAAACATTAGCACACCCGTAAGCGACATGGCGGTAACCGAATACCATGCGAGCACGGTGCGCAGTTGCTGCGGGAACCCTCGTTTCGCCACATAAGCCAGCAAAACAGCGGCAAAAACGCAGAAGATGAGGTTGATGGCCAGCGAGAAACCATCGCCATCGGTAAAGGTGTAGGTGCGGTACTTCACGCATTGAATCCACACGCGGATGGCGGCTAGGCCGAAGAACGAGCCGGTCATTCCGGCGGCAACGGCTCGCAGCTGAGCGGAGGCAGACGATTGGCCCATGGGCGTATTCTGGTCGCTCACGGATCCTCCCTCCATTGAGTGCTGCGTGGCGCTAATCGGCTGCCAGCGGAAGAGCTGAGCGCCGGTGTTTCGCCCTCAGTATACCGCATGGCTCTTTTCAATGTCTTGTTACCACGCCCTCTGCCGGCGCCAACATAACGGCGCCAGCAGCAACGTCGAGTTTCGGTTTTGGCCTCGTCCGGAGGCCTTATTCCTTGCCATTGATGGGCGCACGGCAAGACGGCAGATGACGCTGCCGCTATAATTCCCCTTCGCGATTAAAGGCATTTCGGGAAGGACTCCGGTGAAAATAAACCAGGCTATTCTGCATGTGTTCGACTTTGTGGCGTGCGTGAACGTGATGGCGCAGGCCCCCATGGATTTGGGGAACAAGACGGCGAAGCGCTACGTGACGTCGCAGGCCAAACGCATGGTGGGCAACCTGGACAGCAAGCGTGGCGAGTTCGCCGCTAACAGCGGGTTCGCCGCCGAACTGGACTCCTACTTTCGCGGCCAGGGCGATTTCGTGGAGCTGTCGCTGCAGGTGGCCGACTACCTGGCGGCTGAGCTGGGTCGGATGGAGAAAACGCCTTCCACCGACCTGCTGGTGATCGACTTCGAGGGCGATGCCGACACCACCGTGCGCGAAATGACCGACGAAGAGGCCGAAGCCGCCTTCGAGGCGCGCGGCCCCCGCTACTTCGCCATTGCGCTTCTGGAAGCGAAGCAGGCCTACATGCACGAAATGGGCACCGACGACTTCGGCGCCACCCGCACCACCATCGCGCGCCACAACGCCATTCTGCCGAACCCCTCGCAGAAGCTGGCATCGTTCGCGCTCATTGCGGCCGACGACATGAGCGTGCGGTTCGTGGACAAGCCCCGCGAAATTGCCGGTGAAAACAAGTGGCTGATTCCCGACGGGCTGCTGCAGTGCTCCATGGAGGCTTCCAGCAAAGAGGTGCTGGAAGCGGTGACCGCGGTAGTGGAAGAGGTGGCCGAGGAGTTCGGCGCCAACACGGCGGTGGCGCTGTCACGGGCGAAGGCCTACGTAGCTGAGCACGTGGCGGAAGCGGACGAGCCCTGCCCCGAGGTGTATCCGGAAGAGATGGCGCGCGAGGTGTTCGCCGAGCAACCGCAGGTGGCGGAGCGCTTCTCCCGCGTGGTAGAGGAGGGCGCGCTGCCGGAAAAAGTGGTGGTGGAGAAAGCGGTGGCCAAGCGCGTGACGCGCAACCACAAGATTCGCACCGACACCGGCATCGAGATCACCTTCCCCGCGGAATACGGCGAAAACCCCGAGTACATCCAATTCACCAGCACCGCCGACGGGCACTACGAGATCGCCCTCAAAAACATCGGCGCCATCGAGAACCGCTAGCGGCATCGCCGGCGGCGCGGGTCCTGCTGCGTTTGCGACGGCTTCCCGAGTGCCCGCAGTCGGTTCGGCTGTCCCCCTACGTCCTTTGTGTAACTGCACTTTTAGACCGGGGGTGAATTGGCTGATCGACCAAAGAAGGCTCCTGGGTGGGGACATAAAGTTCGTTCATCGAAAACGAACCCCAACCAAGGAGGACAAAATGTTTGAAGCCGCCAAGACCATCGATTCCGCTGACGCCGCCTACTGCGAGAAGTTGGCGAAGCACTTCGCCAACATGGGCATCGCACCGAAAGCCGCCGACCAAGCCATCAGCTCGCTCGTAGAATCCGATGCTGTCCCCAGCTTCATCCCCTGCGCAGCCACCCCGTCGATGTTCGGATTCGCGAAGAAGTCCGCTCCCGCACAATTCGCCCCAGAATTGGCCTTCCAGGCGTAACGCAAGGGATCGCAAAAATAAAAAAACCGCCGAAGCGGTTCGATTGAAAAAGTGGTGCGGGCGAGAGGACTTGAACCTCCATGGGGTTGCCCCCATACGGACCTGAACCGTACGCGTCTGCCAATTCCGCCACGCCCGCATGCGTGACTCTTTAGAAGAGCGTTGTTTATAATACCCAACTCTTCCTGCCATGGCAAGAAGTTTTTTGCGGAATGGAATGCTAGTTCAGCTTTTTTGCGGTGATGACGGCTTGCAGGGCTTGGAAGTCTATGGGTTTGGGAATGTGGGCGTCCATGCCGCTGGCCAGGATGCGGCGAATGTCTTCGCTGCTGTTGTCCGAGGTCACGGCAATGATGCGCACTTCGTCCCCGCCCTTTTCCGTGCATTCGCGAATGAGGCGCGTGGCTTCGTAGCCGTCCATCACCGGCATGTGGATATCCATGGTGATGGTGTCGAAGAATCCCTTCTCACGACGCGTGAACTCCTGCAGCGCTTGCTGACCGTCGCGGGCGGGAATGGCCACAGCCCCTTCCATTTCCAAGAACTCGCACAGAATATCGTTGTTGAGGCTGTTGTCTTCCACCACCAGAATACGCCGGCCGCGAAGGGGGCAGGTAGGCAGCGCCTCGTCGGCGGTGTGGTCAAGCTCAAGCTGCACGCGAATACTGAACATGGACCCGGCGCCCACCGTGCTCTGCACCGAAATGCTGCCGCCCAGCGACTGCACCAGCTGCTTCGCCACTGAAAGCCCCAGCCCCATGTGGGGAATGTCGCCGTCCAGGCGGGTGTCCTCCACGCGGGTGAAGGGCTCGAAAATCTGGTCCAGGTTCTCCCGCGCAATGCCAATGCCGTGGTCGGTGACGGCGAACTCGTAATAGCCGAAGCCCGGCTGCAGCGTGGGAAGCTCACGCACGAACAGCTCAATCTGGCTATCCGGCGGTGAGAACGTGGAGGCGTTCTCCAGCAGCGCCCGCAGCGCACGGGCCAGGCCGGAGAAGTCGGAAACCACATCAAGATGCTGCGCGTCCAGCACCGACTTCAGCTCCTGGTTCTTCAGATGAAGCTTGCGGGACACGCTGTCGAGCGTGGTGGTCATCAGCTCAGAAAGCGAGAACGACTGGCGGCTGCGCGGCTCGCTGTTGCTGCCGTCGCGCAGTTCCATGGCGCGGTCAATCATGTCCATCAGCCGCGACGCCGCGGCGCTGATGATGTAGCAACTGTCTTTCAGCGCTTCGTCTTCGCTGTTCGCGGCCATCAGGTTCGCCGTGCCCAGAATGGTGTTCAGCGGCGTCAGCATGTCGTGGGACACCTTCGACAGCATCTCGTTCTTCAGCGCGTGGGCGTCCTGCACCGAGCGCAGCGACCCAATCCAAATGGGCCGGCCGTCGGGCGCGATCGCCTGCGTGCGGTGCTCGGAGAACCACCGCGGCTCGCCGCTTTTCGTGATCAGCCGGTACTCGCACGTCTCCCAGCTGTCGTCTTCAAGCGAGGCGGCGAAGGCTTCGCGATCTTCGGGGAAAATGAGCTCCTCGTAGTTGCCATGGGTGCGCTCGAGCAGCTCGTCGATGGTGAGGTTCAGGTTCTGCAGCGCGAAATCGCTGATGAAATACAGGGGGAAGCCGTCTTCGTAGAAGCCGCACACCGCGCCCACGGCGAAATTGTTCGACAGCAGATCGACAATCTGCTGCCCCAAGGCCCCGTCGCCAGAACCGCCGTCTTCGCCGATGAAATAGAGATCCTCTTTATAGAAGGATCGATGTGCTCGCTTTCCCTGCATTGAATGCGTTCCAATTCCCTAGATAATTTCCCACTGCTTAGGGTAAGGGAAATGCGCCTCTAACGTGCATTACAGCGCGGAAACAGCTCCGTTCCCGAACCATGTCAGCAAGGTTACAGACATGAGCAGGCGGGTCAGAGATTTCGCAGTTCTTCCCAGTCTTGGGGGTCTCGGCGGGCTCGGTCGGGGACGCCGAGTAGGGCCAGGATGACGGCGAAGGCGCCGGGAAGGATGCATCCGGCAATGGAGAGCGGATCGAACCCGAAGGCCAGCTGCCCCGCCAGCCAGCCGGCGGCGATGACAATGGCGGCACCAACGCAGGAGCCCAGCAGGTCGAAGAAGCGGGTGCCACGGGCGCAGAACAGGCTGAAAGCGGCGGCGGCTGCCACCCAGCTGAGCGCGATGACCCAGGTTTCCGGCCGTTGAATGACGTTCACGAACACCGACTCCATGTTGATGGTGAAGTGGCTGTTGGCGGCCAGGTTCCACCCCAGCAGCGTGCACGAGCCCAGGCAGGCCATGACCAGGGCGAACAGCGCGTTGTAGGCGGCGCAGATGGCAGCGCGCCCCACGGAAAGCAGCCCGCCGGCCAGAAGCGGCGCGGCGGCTCCCATGCCGATGGTGCCGAAAATGGGTTCCAGCAGTGCGCACAGGGCCATGCCTTCGTCGTCGCGGCAGAAGTAGATCCACCAGGCAACGGAGAGGGCGCCGAAGCCAAGCGCCAGCAGGAAGGCGCCGTTGGCGAAGAAGCTGACCGTCAGGAAGAGCGGAGCCATGAGCGCACCGAAGGTGGGGCGCACGGCGGCCAGGGCGGTGGCGGCAAAGAGCAGCGGCCAGAAGACGAAGGGGGCGTCGGCGGCCAGCCCGATGGATGAGGCGCCGAAGGCGTGGAAGTTCATCATGGCCAGCGCCGCGCAGCCGCCACAACAAAGCGCGCTCAAGATGCGCACCAGCAGCTGCGCGCCGTCCGGCCCGATGCGGTCCACCAGCGGGATGACGGGCCCGGCGGGTTCCGGCTCTGGCTCAGGCTCGAGTTCGGGGACGTCTTCGGCCACCACGGCGGCCGCCAGCTGCTTCTTCCCCTTCCGCACGCTGCCCAGCTGGGGCAACAGCGCCTGGGCGAATTCCTCCACAGTGGGGTAGCGGTCTTCGGGGTCGATGTCGAGGCCGGTGAACAGCACGTCGTCCAGGTCGTCGCCCGCTTCGTCCCACATTTGCGAGGGGACGGGCAGCTCGGAGTCCTCGATGGCGGGTAGGGCGTCTTTCAGGTCGTCCACGACGAACTGGTTGGTGCCGGTGAGCATCTCGTAGGTGAGGGCGGCAACGGCCCATTCGTCGGTGCGCACGTCCAGGTCGGCGCGGCGCAGCTGCTCGGGGGGCATGTAGCCGATGGTGCCGGCGGCGGCGTGGCCGTGACCGGACGCATCGGCAAGGGTGGCCAGGCCGAAGTCCGTTACCTTCACTTGGCCGGTGCGGTCGATGAGAACGTTCTCCGGCTTGATGTCCAGGTGCAGCACGTTGTGGCTGTGGGCGGCTTCCAGCGCGCCGGTGACCGCGGCGAAAATGGCCGCCACCTGGTCGAGCGTGATGTCGTCGCCCAGCTTCTCCAACAGCTCCGCCAGGGTGAGGCCGTCGACGAACTCCATGATGATGTAGGCGCGGCCGTCGCTTTCCTGACAGTCGTAGACGGTGACGATGTTGGGGTCGTTGAGCGAGGCGATGAGGCGCGCCTCCACAATGGCGGGAATGCGGTCGAATGCGGAGGACTCCGGCTCGTCGTCGGGGAGATCCTTCGACTCCGCGGCTGCGCCGCTCCGCTCAGGATGACAAGGGGTTTCGTCATCTCGACCGGAGGCCGGAGGCTCTTTCCCCTCGTCGTCCCAGGGGACGGTGTTTTCGGTGTCGAAGTATTCGGCGGGGCAGTCGTCTAGGTCGACTTCGGCCGACTCCGGCGTCAGCACCTGCAGGGTGAACCCGGCGGCAGCATCGTCATCGGCGACAGCGCCGCCCTCGGCAGCCGCTTCGCCGTCTTCCACATATTCCGCCAGTTCGGCGTCTTCGTCATCCGGGTCGTCCAGCGCATGGGCCAGCTCTTCGAAGTTCGGCTTCTTGCGCAGGGAAACGCCGGCGCGCATGGCCAGGCGCTCTTCGCGCGCAGCAAGGAAATCGGGGTCATCCGGAAACGCCGCAGCGCCTTCGCCATTCGAACGCGCCGCGCCAGCACCGCCGGTCGCGCTCGCAGATCCTGTAGCAGCCACGCCCTCGTCGCCGTTTCCGGCCGCCTCCAGTTCGGCGGCAATTTTGCCGTCCAGTTCCGCAAGGTGAAAACCGGCCACGTCACTTTCCGACAGGTCAAACACCTTGATGGCAACGGTGCGGTTCAGGTGAGTGTCCAGCGCCTCGTACACCGTGGCAAAGCCGCCCGTTCCAGCGGCTCTTATCACACGGTATCTGTCCAGCAGCAACTTCTGCTTCGGCGCCTTCGCCATGCAGGGTACTCCTCGCCCGAGGGGGTTGTTGCGCCTATTCTACTTCAAAAGGTCGCACACCTGGCCCAGCAGGGGCTCGAAGCTGACGCCGCGCTCCTGGAAGTGCGGCTGCTCGGCGGAAACCAGCATGGCGTCGTGGACGAAGGAGCCGGCGAAATCCACCGCTTCGCTCAAGGAGCGACCGGCCATGATGGCGGCCAGCAGGCAGGAGGCGTACACGTCGCCGGTGCCGTGCAGCATGTAGGGCAGGTACTCGTTGTGCACCTCGACGGTGGGGAAATCGGCGCTGCCCACGAAGTTGCGGATGAGGTTCTCGCCGTCGCGCTGGATGCCCTTCAGCACCACGCAGCGGGCGCCGCGGTCGATGAGCGCGCGGATGATGCGGTCGGCCTCGGCGTCGGAAATGTCGGTGCCCTGCCATTCCTCGCCCAGGATGATGGCGGCTTCGGTGAGGTTGGGGGTGAGGATGTCGGCATCGCAGGCCAGCTGGGCCATGGCTTCGCACAACTCGGGCGTGTAGGTGGGGTAAACCTTGCCGTGATCAGCCATAACAGGGTCGACCACCTTCAGCGCATTGGGGTAGGTGGCATACAGCTTGCGAATGATGTCCACCTGTTCGGGCGCGCCCAAAAAGCCGGAGTAAATGGCGTCAATGTCAACGTCGATGCCCTGCCATGCGGCAATGTAGTCCGCCAGGATGTCGGTGGTGTCGTGCATGTACCAGCCGGGGAACGCGGTGTGCGAGGAGAACAGACCGGTGGGCACGGGGCACACATCGCAGCCAGCGGCGGAAAGCACCGGGATGGCCACCCCCAGCGAGCACTTGCCGTAGCCGCACAGGTCGTGCACGGCGGCAATGCGGGGAATGTAGGCGCCTTCGCGCTCGTACAGGTACAGCTCGGGGGCCGGGGAAGTGGCGGTTGCGTCGGTCATGATCGCGTCTCCTTAGGTAATGGAAGTGTCGCGAGCATGGTAGCACTCTTTGTTTTCGGGAAAGTTACGGAAGCGAAGCGACAAGCATGGCAACGGAGCGGCGCGGGGAGCGAGGGGTGTTTCCGATCACTCTGAGCACATACTAAAAAGGCGCCCAAAAGGGCGCCCCATAAAAACACGAAGAACGAAGCGCCCGAGCCGAAGGCGAGAAAGCGAAAGTGGGTGATCGCAAACACCCCTCGCTCCCCTCGCCGCGGACAGGAAGCGAAGAGCTAGTTCTCCTCTTCTTCCTCGTCATCGTCGTCGAACAGCGACCAGTCGTCGGCCGTCTTCTCGTGGTTCTTGTACACCTTGCGGGTGCGGCGCTCCATGATGACGCAGGCAATGATGCTCAGCACGAGGCCGGCGCCAATCAGGACGCCAATGCCGGCGAACGATTCGAAAAGAAAGTGGTAAAGCGCCTCGAAATCCATATATACATCCTCGTTACAGTGAAAGTTGGGCTTTTATTGCCTGTGGCAAAATCACAGGCACCAATTTTACACGATCGAGGTTTGTTTGCCACCGCGCCCCGTTCGGCAACGCAAATCTCCACGATGGTCAGAAAAGCGCAGGGAAGTCATGGCCCGGGAACGGCTGAAAACAGGGAGGGACAAGGTTCCCCACACGAAGGTTATCGTCGCGGTTATTGCGGCGGCGGTAATTGTGTTGGTGGGCGTCATGCTCTCGGTGACCAGCTACCTGGACCGTTGGCTGCAAAGCACGGGCGAAGAGGAGGCGCTGGCCTTCACCGAGCAGGCGGCGCTTTCGGTGGGGGAGCGGGCGCAGCTCATCCAGTCGGCCATCGGGGCGTTCACGCTGGAAAGCGACCAGCCCACCAGCGTGCAGCCGGCACTCGCTGCGCTCAAAGACGCTATGGGCTTTTCCACCTGCGCCTTCGCCGGAATGGACGGCACCGGCATCACGGCGGAGGGGCGGCCTTTCGACGCCTCCACCATTCCCCATGAGGTGTCGCTCAGCCAGGGCGAGATGGGCTACAGCGACGCCTTCCTCAACGCCAACGGCCAGTACGCCCGCATTGCCCAGAAGCCGCTGTACCTGGAAGGGCGGCAGATTGGGGCGCTGTACGTGGAAATTCCGCTGTCGCTCATGGCTACGAAATCCATCAACGCCTTCCCCAATTACCAGGGGGCGTTTCTGTTTGAGGCGGAAACCGGCGAAGTGCTGCTGACCAGCGACAACCACGCGGACCTACCGCTGCCGGGCACGTCGATTTACGACTACATTGGCCAGTCCATGGAAGACTGGCAGGGCGGCGGCGCGCATGTGTTGCACAAGAGCTCGGAATTCGTGCTGGACAGCCCCGACGCGCTGCGGACGGAAATCGGCCGGGGCAAGCCGGGCATCGTCATTGGCAGTGTGGGCGACAGCGAATGTTACATTTGCGTGGCCCCCACCGGGCGCGGCAGCTGGTACGTGGGCGATGTGATGACGGTGGACTCGGTGCGCTCGAGCGCGTCGGTGGTGTCGGCGGCGCTGGATGTGGCCATAGGCTTTTCCGCCGTGTGCGTGGTGTTGGGCATTGCGGTGGCGCTGCTGCTGTACTACCGGCAAATTCGCGCGCAGGAATACGAAATGAAGACGCGGCTCTACGACGCGTTCTCCGACCTCATGGAATTCGGCGTCACCCTGTACTCGCCGGCCGACGCGAAGATGACTTCCATCGTGGCGAAGAACAAGCACATTTTCGGCTACACGTTGGAGGAAATTCTGGCGAAGCCGGAACTTGAGGACCGGCTGGACATGTCGGTGCAGGGGCGCGTGCTGCTGGAGCGCATTCGCAGCGGTTCCGTGACCGAGACTACCCGCGGGCAGTTCCACTTCACCAACCGCCTGACCGAGCGCGTTCGCTACGTGGACTACGCGGTGCGGCCGCTGCGCTACGAAGGCAAGGACCAGATTCTGGTGGTGCTGCGCGACGACACCGAAACCGTGACCATGGAGCTGTCGATGAAGGAGGCCATGGAAGCGGCGGAGGCGGCGAATCGGGCGAAGTCGGAGTTCCTTTCGCAGATGAGCCATGAAATTCGCACCCCCATGAACGTGATCATCGGGAAGCTGCACCTGGCGCGCCACCATGTGACCAACACCGAGCGCGTGACGGCGGACCTGGCGGACATCGAGGGCGCCTCCAACCACCTGTTAGAGCTGATCAACGAGGTGCTGGACATTTCGAAGATTGAAAGCGGCAAGGTGAACTTCATCGATGCGCCGTTTTTGCTGGAAGAGCTGGTGGCCTCTATCGACGACCTGATTGCCCCGCAATGCGCGGCGAAGGGACAAACCTACACGAGCGAAAGCACCGGCAGCGAGGGCGTCATGCTGATCGGCGACGAGACGCGGCTGCGGCAGCTGCTGGTGAACCTGCTGACCAATGCCGTGAAGTACACGCCCGCCGACGGCTCGGTGCACTTTGGACTGGCGGTGCGGCCGTCGAAGGCGGACGGCTACAAAACACTGGTGTTCACCGTCGAGGACAACGGCATTGGCATGAGCCGCGACTACCTGGCGCGGCTGTACGAGCCCTTTGCCATGGAGGGGCGGTCGAGCTCCGAGGGCACGGGGTTGGGCATGTCCATTGTGAAGAGCCTGGTCAACGCTATGGGTGGCTCGATTGAGGTGGAGTCGAAGCTGGGCGAGGGCACGAAGTTCACGGTGGTCCTGGACAGCCGCAGCGCCTACGAAGTCCCCGCCGACGGAGCCGTACCCGTAACCGCCGTCCCCCGCTATTCAGAGGTAGGGAAGGGAAGCGCCCCCTCTACGTCATCTCGACCGGAGCCCGAAGGGCGGAGTGGAGAGATCCCGTGTCGGACGGCCGACGGCCTCCAGCATTGTCATCCTGAGCGGAGCGGCGAAGCCGCGGAGTCGAAGGATCTCCCGCAAGGGTCTTCTGCCGCTGCCACTCCCCGCGGTGGAGGGGCCGGCGGGGATGCTCAGTCGCTCAGACAGTCCTGCTTTGGCGGAAGTGCCACTGGCACTTCCGCGTCGTGCGGAACTCGCTTGGTGAGCACCCCCGCCGTCCCCTCAGCAGTTGACTCGGCTGGGGAAGACACACCCCCCTCCCCTTGTCATCCTGAGCGGAGCGCGGAGCAGCCCACCCCTTGTCATCCTGAGCGGAGCGCGGAGCAGCCCACCCCTTGTCATCCTGAGCGGAGCGCGGAGCGCGGAGTCGAAGGATCTCCCCAGCCCCTGGCCGGCGTGCGGGTCCTTCTTGCGGAGGACAACGACCTCAACGCCGAAATCGCCACCGAGATCTTCAAAGAAGAAGGCATGGAGGTGGAGTGGGCGCGCGATGGGCAGGAGGCACTCGACATGTTCGAAGCCGCCGCACCCGACCATTTCGACATCGTGCTCATGGACGTGCGCATGCCGCGCATGAACGGCTACGAGGCCACGCGCGCCATTCGCGCTTCCGGCCACGCCGACGCCGCTTCCGTTCCTATTCTTGCCATGTCGGCCAACGCGTTCTCCGACGACGTGGAGGCGTCGCTGCGGTCTGGCATGAACGGGCATCTGTCCAAGCCCATCAATGTGGCGCAGGTGATGGCGGCCATTGCCGATGCCCTGACCGCCGCCGGCAAGCCTTTTCCGAAAGCCTAGATAGAGCGCTATACTATGCGGTTACCACGGATAACGCCGGGCGAACCGTCGCCCACCAGAAGAAGGAGCCTTCATGCTTGACGTGAAATTTGTGCGCGAAAACCAAGAGGCAGTGGCCCAGGCCATGGCCAACCGCAATGCCGCGTGGGACGGCTCCGTCTTCGCCGAGCTGGACGAAGAGCGTCGCCGTGCCATCCAGGAGGAAGAGACCCTGCAGGCCGAGCGCAACGCCGCTTCCAAGGAAATCGGCCAGATGATGGCCCAGGGCCGCAAGGAAGACGCCGAAGCGGTGAAGGAGCGCGTGCGCGCCATCAACGACGAGCTGGCCGAGGTGAGCCGTCGCCGCGAGACCGCCGACAACGCCCTGCGCGACCTGCTGCTGGCCACCCCCAACATGCCCGACGCCTCTACGCCGGTCGGCCGCGACGAGAACGACAACCCCGAGGTGCGCCGCTGGGGCACCCCGCGCGATTTCGGCGCCGAGGGCATCGACGCCAAGGCCCACTGGGACATCGGCCCCGACCTGGGCATCATCGACTTCGAGCGCGGCGTGAAGCTGGCGGAGAGCCGCTTCTACGTGCTGGGCGGCCTGGGCGCTCGCCTGGAGCGCGCCCTCATCAGCTTCATGCTGGACCAGCACACCTCCCGCGGCTACAAGGAATGGTGGGTGCCGGCCATGGCCAACGCCACCACCCTCACCGGCACCGCGCAGCTGCCGAAGTTCGAGGAAGACCTGTTCAAGACCACCGGCGGCCTGTACATGATCCCCACCGCCGAGGTGCAGCTGACCAACCTGCACGCCCAGGAAACGCTGGACGTGGACCAGCTGCCGCTCAACTACACCGCCTTCACCCCCTGCTTCCGCGAGGAGGCCGGCAGCGCGGGGCGCGACACCCGCGGCATCATCCGCGTGCACCAGTTCTCCAAGGTGGAGATGGTGAAGTACGCCACCCCCGAAACCGGCTTCGATGAGCTGGAGAAAATGGTGGAGGACGCCGAGAACATTCTGCAGAAGTTGGAGCTGCCCTACCGCGTCATTAGCCTGTGCACCGGCGACATTGGGTTCTCATCTGCGAAAACCTACGACCTGGAGGTGTGGCTGCCCTGCTACAACGGCTACAAGGAAATTTCCTCCTGCAGCTGCTGCACCGACTTCCAGGCGCGCCGCGCGAACATCCGCTACAAGGATCCGGAGAACTTCAAGGGGTCGCGCTACGTGTACACCCTCAACGGCTCCGGCCTGGCGGTGGGCCGCACCATGGCCGCCATTCTGGAGAACTACCAGCAGGCGGACGGCACGGTGAAGGTGCCCGACGTGCTGGTGCCCTACATGGGCGGCGTGACCGTCATCGGGCCCGAGGCCTAAATACTAACGAGGGCGGAGCGCCGGCCGCGGCAGTTGCAGCGGTTCGGCGGCTTCGCCCTTTTTGCGAGCTGACCCATGGCGCCCACCAGACGAAAGAAAACGAGCAACAAGCCGGAAAAGCCCCAGCGCCCCTCAGTGAAACGGGGCTTGGGCAGTGCTGCGCCTAAAGACAACCGACAAGACAACCGACCGTCTGACTTGTCTTCCGGCGACGTAGTCGATGTGGCCGACGAGGCCCTGTACGCGGGTTCCGATTGGTCCACGGTGGATGCCGGCGAAGAGGAGGACCGCCGGGGCGCTGACGCGTTCGCGCGGGGAAATTCCCAGGTCATAACGGTGGTTTCCGCTGGGTCACCCTTGCCGGAGAAGGAAGCCGTAGAAGCGAAGTCCATTTTGCCGGAAGGCGCCGTCTCCGCCACCATGGCCACCGGAGTAGTGGTCGAGTCCCTATCGCCCCACGTCCCCAACCAGCCCGTGACTAGCCCCTCGTCATCTCGACCGAGCGAAGCGAGTGGAGAGATCTTCGCGACCCCTGAAGCGTCTTCGGAAGCCGGGAAGATCTCTCCACTCCGGCCTTCGGCCTCCGGTCGAGATGACGAAACCCCTCGTCATCCTGAGCGAAGCGAAGGATCTTTCCCCGACGACCCCCAAGCGGCTGGTGGCACCCCCACTTCCGCAGGCCCCTCGGAACTCTCCGAGGAGGAGCGCGCCGCCTTCTATTCCGCCGTTCCCAAGGAGCGCGAAGAGGGAAACGGCCGCAAACGCCCCACGCGCAAGGGCCGTGTGGCAAAGGCAAAGAACGTGGGCGGCGGCGATTCCGGCGACCCCAACACCCCCGCTGGCGGCAAGGGGCGCCTGTTCGGCAATCCGCGCGCCGGGTTCTCCCGTGCGAAGGGAGCCGGGAAGGCCGATGCCGCGCCGCGCCGCGTGACTGTTGGCTTCGTCGTCAAAATCGTGGTCGGCGTGGTGCTGGCCCTGGCGGTGGCGCTGACTGCTGTAGCTGCGGTGGCGTTCTGGCAAGTGCGCGATGGTGGCGACGACGTGCAAGACTTCCAAGGCACCTGGTACCTGGACGGCACCGACGTGCCGGTGGAGATCACGGCCGACAAGATTGTGCTCACGCGCGACGTGGCCTATGGCTACACGCTGGACACGTCCGACAAGACCATCCAACTGCAGTTCGGCAATATGACTGGTCAGGGCCACTACCTGTTCTCGCTTAATCGCCAGCAGCTGGTGATTGTGGACGGCGAAGCGAATCCCATGGAGGAAATGTTCGCCAACCTCACCTGGACGCTCGCAGCGCTGGCGGCTCAGGCGCGCGGCGAAGACTACCCGCTGCCCGACTTCGAGAAGGCCACCTATCTCAACCGCGCGCCGGCCCCCGGCGGCGCCAAAACCGACGCCTCCGCAGCCGACAACCTCATGCCTGGCGCCGGCGACTCCGATTCCGCGGCGTAACCCAGCGCAGCAACGGGCGAAACTGATGAAGAGCGCGGTCGGCGCTGAGCCGGTGAAAGTCGAAAAGGTACAGTTCGGGGCGGGGCGCATGACGCTCGTGGTACAGCTTGCGGCGGCCTTCGAATCCACCACTCCTCAGCTGATCGCGCGCTTGTGCGAGCGCTATCCCGAGCTTCCCCATCACGCGTGCGTCAACGAAGTCGGCCCCACCTTCGCCGCCGTCATGAACCACACTAGCATCGCCCACCTGCTAGAGCACCTCATCATCACCGAGCAAACCCGCCAAACCCCACCCCCCAGCGGTTCCGCCAACGTCCAGGAGCCCCTTTTCTGCGGCGCCACCACCTGGATCAGTCGCGAGCAGCGCCGCGCCCGCATCGAAGTCAGCTTCGCCGACGACCTCATAGCCCTCGAAGCCCTCCACAACGCCCTCGCCGTCCTGGCCGCCGCCTGTTGCTGAGTCAACGCTGCGCTGGCTTTGCACGGCGAAAGTACCAGCGGGAAGCTGCCGGGAGACCAACGTTTCGTCAACTTATACGGGCGTCGGTTTGAGATTTTGAGGACTTGTCTATAATGAAGGGACGGTAATTTCGAATATAGGAGGCAGTTATGGCCAACAAATTCACAGTTTTCATTTTGGGCGGTCTGGCCGGCGCGCTCGGCGCCCTGCTTTTGGCGCCGAAGAATGGCGCGGAGACTCGCCAGATGGTAGCGGAGAAGGCCAATGACGCCTTCACCAACGTGCAGCACTGGGGCACCGAAGCCGGTGCTCAGGCTCAGGAGGCCTTCAAGCAGGCCACCGAGAAGGGCCAGGAAGTTGTGGAGAACCTCTCCGCCAAGGGCCAGGAAGTGGCTCAGGAAGTTGCGGCCGGCGCTCAGGGCGTTGCCGAGACTGCTCAGGCGAAGGTGCAGGAAGCCACTGCTGCCGTGAAGCCGGTGTTCGCGGGCAACAACAACGATGACCTGCGTGACAAGATTGAGGCGGCTCGCGCCCGCATTGCTGCTCAGGTGCAGAAGAACGCCGAAGAGTCCGCCGCGGCCATGAACGCCGAGATCCCGGTGGCCGCCGACAAGGCTGACGACGTGGTGGACGCCGCTGCTGCCACCGCCAAGGATGTGGCTGACAAGGCCGAAGGCGCTGTTGATGCTGCCTCCGAAAAGGCCAAGGACGTGGCCGACGCTGTGGCCGACAAGACCGCCGACGTGGCCGACGCCGCTGCCGACAAGGCTCACGACGCCATCGACGCCGCGAAGCACGCTGCCGATCACGCCGCCGACAAGTAAGCAACGCGCAACAATTCGCAACTTGTAAGGCCGCTCCTCCGGGGGCGGCCTTTTTCGTGCCCGCCCGTGCCTCCATTCGTACATTTTTGTAACATCCCGTTCAGGATTATGGGGATTGGCTGCAACCTCCGTCATCATTGCGGGGAACCGATATGATTTTAAGGCGCGCGCCAGCCCTTCCGGCGGCGCCGCAGAATCGCAGAAACACGCAAGGGGAAGCAATGGCCAAGACCACCGACACCGAAGTGATCACCGACGACCTGCCCGAGGAAACCACCGAGCTCGTTGCCGTTCCGCGCAAAGAGCCCTATGTCCCGGAAATGTCCGCGGAAGGCGTGCCCGTCTACGACACCAAAGAGCTGCAGGGCCTGCGGGTGGTCATGCCGAAGAACTCGAAGAAGGACCCGGACGCCACTAAGCGCGTGGGCAAGGTGCGCAACTTCGTGTTCGCGCCGAAGGGCCGCCGCTGCGTGGGCTTTCTGGTGAAGCGGCCGGACGTGGCGCTCATGTTTCACCGCAAGGACATGTTCGTGGGCGTGAACGGCTTCGACATTGTGGACGGCCGCATCGTGGTGCGCGACGCCGACGACGCCACCGACAAGGGCGCGTGCAAGGCGCTCGGCATCAACCTGGACGAGTGCGTGCTGTGGATTGGCCTGCCGGTCATGTGCGACGACGGCACCAACTTCGGCCTGGTGGGCTCGGTGGAATTCAACGGCGATACCGGCGAGGTCCTCACGCTGGTGGTGGACGGCGGCATGACCGCCAACGCGCTGCTGGGCACGCGCCACATTCCCGCGAGCGAGATTAAGGGTTTCCGCTTCGGCATGGGCGCAGCGCTGAACCAGTACGAGGTGGACGACGAGGAAGACATCATTCGCGGAGCCATTCTGGTGAAGGATTCCGCGAAGGAGATAGAGGCGGAAGGCGGGCTGGCCGATGCCGCCGGCGCCGCGACTGCCGTGGTGGTGGACAAGGCGAAGAACGCCTGGGAATCTGCCAAGCAGCCGATGGCCGAAGCGGCCCATGCCGCAGGTGAAGCGGCCACCAAGGGCGCCTATGCCACGGGCAGACAGATCAAGGCGGCAAGCGGCATGTTCTCGGCCTTCAAGGAAGAGTACGACAAGGCTGCTGCGCCTGATGAGCCGGCCGCGCTGCCCGCTGAGCAGGTGGAATACGTCTACATGGACGAAGACGGCAACGAAGTGGAGTACGTCGACGAAGACGGCAACCCCATCGAGTTCGTGGACGAAGACGGCAATCCGGTGCATCCGGACGGCTCGCCCATCGAGGCGCCACGCCCGCGTCCGGCCGCCAAGAAGCCGACGGCAAAGAGCGCCTCGGGCGGAGCGGCGAAGGCGGTGGGCAGCCATTTGAAGAAGGCTGGCGGAATGTTCTCCGCCTTCAAGGAAGAATATGATAAGGCCCGCCATGAGTAAGACGAACAACCCTCGCGAGAAGGCCGCCGCGGCTGCGGCTGGCAAGGCTGGCAGCGCTGCGTCCGGTAAGAAGGCCGCCGCGACCGACAAGCGCTCCACGACGCCCGCGTCCAAAAGCGCCACCGGCAAGCACCGCACCCTCACCGACCTCCACCCGGTAGAGACGCTAAAGGAAAAAGCCCACGAGCCCACCCAGGTGCGCGGCCACGATATGCAAACGGCCGACATCTTCAAGCTGGTCGGCCTCATCGCCTTCTTCGTGCTGATGGGCGTTATCGTGTGGCTCATCTGGCCTTACATTGGCATGCTCTTCGAGCCGGACGGCCTGCAGAAAGCCCTCGACGAAGTGCGCGACGACGGCTTTGTGGGCGTGCTCATGCTGCTGGGCCTGCAATTCCTGCAAATTGTGGTGGCGTTCATCCCCGGCGAGGCGGTGCAGATTGCCGCCGGCGCGCTGTACGGCCCGTGGCTGGGGGCGCTCATCATTCTGCTGGGCTGCATCTTCTCCAGCGCCTTCGTGTTCATCCTGGTCAGCAAGCTGGGGGCGCCGTTCGTGCAAGCCATGGTGCCCGAAAAGTACATCGACAAGCTGAACGCCTTCGAGGAATCGCCGAAGTTCGACACCATCATCTTCATCCTGTTCCTCATTCCCGGCATGCCCAAAGACGTGTTCACCTACATCGTCCCGCTGACGAAAATGCCCCTGGCGAAGTTTTTGCTCATCACCAACGTGGGCCGCATTCCCGGCGTGATTCTTTCCACCTACGCGGCGTCCGGCCTGGTGAACGGCCAAATTTGGGAATCGGTCGTCATCTTCGCCATCGCCGCCGTGGTGGCTATCCTGGCCATTATTTTCAGCGAGAAAATCATGAACACCCTCGGCAGCAAAATGGGGAAATAGCCAGCGGCGCATCTGCCGGATGGCCTGAGGACCAAAAACCCCGCCGTCCCCCACGCCGTTGTGGGGCGAGGACCGAAAACCCCGCCGTCCCCCACGCCGCTGTGGGGGACGCCCGCATTTTCGATCCCCGAACGGCTTGCGAACCTCTTACGGGATCCAAAACCCCCTTGTTCCCCACGGGCTTGTGGGGATCGGCGGGGTTTTTGGTCCTGGGCCCTAGGACCCTGGGACGGTGGGGTGATACGAGGGGTTATGCGGGCGAAGCTGCTGTGGCTGTGCTAAAGTAGCGCAATTGGCCGCGAGGGGTGCGGAAGGGGGGCGACTGTGATCGGCGAACTTGCTGTTTGGTATTTGTTCCTGGCGGGCGTGGGTGCCGGCGCCGTGCTGGTGGCCGCCGTGCTGGAACAGCTGACTCCTTTCGATGTGCGCTGCGCTGCTACGGCAACGTATTGGTGTGCGCCCGGAGCTGCGGCTTTCGATTGGCGAACCGTGGCGACTTCCTGGCGACTGCCTGCCATTCCGCAGCCGCAATTCCAGCGCTTTTTCGGGCCTGCATATGGCGCGGGAATGGTGGCGGTGCTGGTGGGCATGGTCTGCTTGCTGGCCGACTTGGGCCGCCCCGACCGCCTGCTGCAGCTGCTCTTCGCGCCCACGCTCTCGTTTATTGCGGTGGGCGTGTATCTGCTGCTGGCCCTTCTGGTGTTTTGCCTGGTGCTCGTGGCGGTCTGGGTCTTCGACGCCACGCGGCTGCCCCGGTGGCTGGTGGCGACCGCGCGCATCGGTGCCGCCCTCAGCGCCATCGCCGTCATGACCTACACGGGCTTGCTGCTGTGCACCATGCCGGCCGTGCCTTTCTGGAACACGCTGTGGGTGCCGCTGCTGTTCGTGGCATCGGACATCTCCGCCGGCATCGGACTGGTGATGGCCGCAGTGGTCCTGACCGGCGGCGACCTTCCCTTCCGCACAACCCTTCTGCGCATCAAGCGGTGGGACGTGTTTGCCCTGGTGGCAGAAGCAGTGTGCCTGGTACTGCTGCTGGCGGCGGCGCTGATGGGCAGCCCGACGGCCCGCGCATCGGCGGCGCTCCTGCTGACCGGACAGCTCGCCCCCGCCTTCTGGATCATGGCGGTGCTGCTGGGCCTCGCGGTGCCCTTCGCCGTAAACCGCTGGGGTGGTCGACCAGGGCAACGCAGCATGCTCGCCGTTTCCGCCGCGCTGCTGATCAGCTGTTTCTTCCTGCGCTGGTGCGTGGTGGGCGCGGGTCTGGCACCGGATATGGCCGCTGCTGTCATGGCGGCGCTCGGATCGGCGTGATTCTGTGAGAAAATGGCCACACGACGCCGCGCGACATGAGGAAAGGGGGCGCAGGTTCGCATGATTCTATTCGAGCTCGATGCGAAGAGCGACTTGCCCCCGTGGCTTCAGCTGCGCAATCGGCTGGCCTACCTCATCACGTCCGGCTACTTCAAGCCGGGCGAGAAGCTGCCCACGGTGCGCGGTTTGGCGGCGGACATTTCCATGAATTTCAACACGGTGAACAAGGCCTATATCAGCCTCACCGACGAGGGGTACATTGAATCGAAGCCCGGCAAAGGCACCATTGTGCGCAGCATCAGCGAGCACGAGAGCCAGAAGCTGGAGTCGGTGGACACGCTGATCGAGGACTGTGTGGAAGCGTGCCTGGCGATGGGGCTGGGTTTCGATGACGTGAGCAAGCGCATTAAGAAGAAGATTCACGACATGGAGCGGGAGCGCGGAAGCGGAAGCTAGCGGCGGCGACATGCTGGCGAGACGCGAGGGCGCGGGGGCGCGAGGGCGCGTCGACGGAGCTGCAGCCACAAGCCGGCTTCGGTCGTAACGAAACAGAGGGGGAACAATGGCAAGAATCAGCAGAAAAGACCAGGCCGTGGCGGCGGCTGCGGCGGCCGCAATGTCCGGCGGTCGCGCAAACCGCGGCGTGGTGGTGGACTCGCAAGTTCTGGAAACCGACCGCACCGCCTCGCGGGCCGGCGCGCTCATCTTCTCCACGGCGCTGTTCGTCGTACTGTTCTGCCTGGTGCAGGGCTTGTGGTGGACGGCAACCGGCGAGCTTCAGTTCCCCGGCATTCTGCTGGGGCTGGCCATTGGCTGGCTGGGGGTTTCAGCCATTCACATCGCCCAGCAATGGGAGCGCATCGTGGTGCTGCGGCTGGGCAAGCTGAACCGTGTTTCGGGCCCGGGACTGGTGTTCACCTGGCCTATTGTGGAGCATTGCGCGCTGTACGTGGACATGCGCACGCGCTCCATCCCCTTCGGCGCGAAAGAAACACTGACCGCCGACCTCATTCCGCTGGACATCGACGCCGTGCTGTATTGGATGGTGTGGGACGCGGAAAAGGCCTGCATGGAGATCAACAACTACAGCCTGGCGGTGCAGCTGGCGGCGCAAACCGCGCTGCGCGACGCCATCGGCCGCTCGACGGTGGCCAGCATCACCATTCGCCGCAGCCAGCTGGACCAGGAGCTGACGAAGATTCTGGACGAGAAGGTGTCGGAATGGGGCATCACCGTGCTGTCGGTGGAGATTCGCGACATCATTGTGCCGGAAGGGCTGCAGGAGGCCATGAGCCTGGAGGCGCAGGCGGAGCAGCGGAAGAAAGCGCGCATTATTTTGATGGAAGCGGAGCAGACCATCGCCGAGATGGCGGGGGACATCGGCCGCGCCTACGAGGGGAACGAGAACGCCATCGACGTGCGCCGCATGCACCTGATGTACGAGAGCGTGAAGGACACCGGCGGCACCGTGGTCCTGCCCAGCGCCTTCGCCGACGGATTCACCGCCGATGCGGATGGCATGGCCGACGCCGTGAAAGCCGCAACAAAGCTGGGGTAGGGGACGACGGCGGCTGGCTGGCAGCTTCGACTATTCTGAAAATAAAATAGTTGTGGGGGAAAGTTATCCTAGGATATATCTTGAATGTCCTAGGATAACTTGCTAAAGTGGGCGCCATCAGGATTGGCCAATCCGTAATAGTGTTGGGGGACGCTCTTAGGCAGGGCTTGAAGGGGCCTGTCTGGTTGGCAATTTGTTGGGGGATTTAGAAGCTGAGCGGTATTTCTCGAGCCCTTTACTGAAATCCAATCGGAGCGCGTGAACGAATTCGGCGACGAACGAACGCCTGAGATGCGACGCAAGTCGGCTCGGGCGGGTACCGTCGAATGCTGGGTTTGTGGTGCGCGCTGCCCATGGGGCCTCCTTGGTTCACAGGAGGAGAAATGACGGAAAAGACAAGCAATCAAGGCAACTTGACGCGTCGCGGTTTCCTGAAAACCACCGCAGCCGTGGCCGGCGCCACTGCTGTTGCGGGAGGCCTCTCGGGCGCGGTGGCGCTGGCTGCTGGAGAGCGCCAGGTTAACGAGGGCGAGAGCGTTTTTGCAGGAGTTTGCCGCGGGAACTGTTTCCAGGGATGCGCGGTGGACTTCCACGTGCGAGACGGGCTGATTACGCGAGTAACTGCTCGCGAGTTTCCTGACCCTGCGTACAATCGAATTTGCCCTAAAGGGCTGTCGCTAAGCCAACGCGTCTACAACAAGGATCGCCTGAAGTACCCCATGAAGCGTGTGGGCGAGCGGGGATCGGATCAATGGGAGCGAATCAGCTGGGATGAGGCTTTAGACACAATCGCGGACACTTGGAAATCTTTAAAGGAGCAGTACGGAAAGAATTGCATAGCTCAGACCTCCACGGCGGGTAATACGGGTATGAGCATCAATAATCTCGGTATGCTGTTTTCCCTGATAGGGGCGGTGTCTGTTAGCTCCGATGTCGATGCAGCTATGTTCAAGGGGACGAAAGACACGCTCGGCTATAACGTAATGCAAAATAGCGCAAATGACATAACTGACATTCCGAACGCGAAGACGATTGTGCTGTGGGGCTGCAACATGACGGAGAGCCAGATTCAAATGTGGCATTGTGTTGCAGATGCGCAGCAAAACGGAGCTAAGCTCATCTGCATCGACCCCAACTACACCGCTTCGGCGGGCAAGTCCGACATTTTCGTTCCTATTCGTCCCGGCACTGATGCCGCGCTTGCGATGGCCATGATGAACGTTGTCTTGGAAAACGGGTGGGAGGATGTTGAGTTCCTCAAGAGAGCGACCGTTGCACCCTGTCTCGTGAAAGAAGACGGAACATATCTTCGGAATACCGACGTTGATCCTGAAGCTGCAGCTGCGGTTGCTGCAGCGATTGAAGCGGCAATGGCGCAAGGGGGCGCCGCAGCAGCTGCTGCGGTTCCCAAAGGCGATATTCTGGTATGGGATTCGGCTGCTAACTCTTACGGAGCGCTTAACCAAGTTGTCGACCCAGCCATTACGGGTGAGCACGAAGTCGAGGGAATCAAGGTTCGTCCAGCGTACGAATTGCTCTTGGAGCGCATTGCGCCATACACCCCCGAGCGCGCAGCCGAGATATGCGATGTGCCAGTGGAGCTCATCGAGCAAGTAACGGAGGTCTATTCCAAGAATACTCCGAGCTGGATTTTCGAAGGTCTGGGCTTCAATCATTACACCAACGGGCATACTGCGTATCACGGAATGGCTACCTTGGCTATGCTCACGGGTAATCTTGGCAAGTCGGGGGCCTCCTGCGGCTTTATTCGTCCCGGTGATATGTATAACTACGTTAACGATCTTGTGGGAACAATGACCCAGGCGGCAATGGCGGGTAAGTTCATGGGAGGAGCCGACTGCACCATTCCTTCCAATAAATTCCCAGAGGCGGTTTTGACGGGGACATATGCGGGTTTCGATACTCCGATTAAGAGCCTGTATGTTTTCAAATCCAATTACCTAGGAACGATGTGCGACCGCAAGGCTAAGCTTGAGGCTTTTGACGCGCTGGACCTTGTGGTGGTGGCCGATATGTATATGACGGATACGGCGCGCTATGCGGACATCGTTCTCCCCGTCCCGGATTTTCCCGAGCTGACCGATGTGCACAATCGCACGGTTTATCCGTATACGCTTCTACAGGAGAAGGCAATCGACCCGTTGTTCGAAGCGAAAACGGATCTCGAGATAGGAAATCTTCTGGCCGAGCGTATGGGTTTGGGCGAGTTCTTCAACCGCACCCAGGAAGAGTACCTGCGCGACAACCTTGGTGAGGAAAACTGGAACAAGATCCAGCAGGACAAGGCCATTAAGATGGAGTACTACACGGATCACTACATTCACGGCGAGGGAGACGTGTATCCCACTCCAACTGGCCGCGCGCAATTCTATTTCGAAACGCCAGATACCGGTTTGTATGGAGACACGCCGTGGGGCGAAGAGATTGACCTGACGAAAGAGCGTATGGTTTTCTGGGAGCCCCCCTCAGAGGCCTGGCATGAAAGTGAGCTTGCCGCGAAATATCCGCTGACCTTGTGGCAGGAGCATGTCAAGTGGAGGACACATACTCAGTTCGGTTACGTTCCGTGGCTTCGTGAGATGGATCCTGAGCCTGTCGTGAAGCTTAACGATCAAGACGCCGCCGATCGTGATATTGAAACTGGTGATCTGGTCAGGGTGTTCAACGATCGAGGCTACTGCGTGCTAAAGGCCGTGGTCAATCCTGGTTGCCGACCTGGCATGGTCAACATTCCGCACGGATGGCAAGAGGATCAGTTCGTTGAGGGCCACTACTGTGATCTTCTGTCGCCGGCCATGGTGCCCGTAGTTCCCAACCAGTGTTATAGCGATTGCTTGGTCGAGATTGAAAAATACGAGGAGGCATAACATGCATCTGGGAATGGTAATAGATCTGAAGCGCTGTATCGGATGTCAAGCCTGCTCGCTGGCATGCAAGCAAAGCAACAACCTGCCCGACTCAGTATGGTGGACACGGGTTATGACTGTAGGTGGATCCGAAATGGACACCGCAGGAGGGACTTATCCTAACAACTATCTCTCGTATGCCCCAATTAGCTGCCAGCACTGCGAGAACCCTGCCTGCGTAAAGGTGTGTCCCGTTGGGGCCACTTATAAGGATCCGGAAACCGGCGTAGTGCGCCAAGATTACGACAAGTGCATCGGGTGCCGTATGTGCATGTCTGCTTGCCCTTACACCGGAGTGCGATCCTTCAACTGGGAGGAACCGAAACACTATCTCGATTTCGCAACCGGCGATCCCGATGTCCCGAGCCATCAGAAGCATGTAGTTGAGAAGTGCACATTCTGCTATCAGCGCTCTTCGCAGGGAAAAACACCAGCTTGTATGGAGCTTTGCCCGGGACGAGCTCGCTTCTGGGGCGACTTGGATGATCCGGAGTCGGACGTGTCTAAGGCGCTGAAGGGACGCGAGGCTACGACGCTGCTTCCCGAGATGGGCACGAAACCCTCGGTGTACTACCTGGTGTAACTCCCTGCCTGTTCGTCATCTCGACCGAGCGAAGCGAGTGGAGAGATCTTCGCGGGCCGGGGGCGGCATTCGCAGATGGCGCCGTCGGGCTTTGGGAAGATCTCTCGACTCCGGCCCTGCGGGCCTGCGCTCGAGATGACGGAGGGAAACCTCCTCTCGACAATTAAGGAGAATTCTTATGACTGATACAACTGCGACGGCTGGCGCCGTCAAGGCTCCTGCCGCCAAGAGGAGCGGCGCGGGGCTGAACATCGCGATCGGCGTGTCTGCCGTGGTGGCCGTGATCGGCATCGTGCTGTGGGCCATGCAGCTCTCGGGGGGCATGGTGCAGACGGCCATGCGCAACCTCGACTCGTGGGGCCTGTACATCACCATGTTCATGTTCTTCGTCGGCCTGTCCGCCGGCGGCCTGATCATCAGCTCCGTGCCCAAGGCCTTCGGCATCAAGGGCTTCGGCGGCATCTCCAAGGTGGCCGTCATGACCTCCATCGCGGCGACGGTGGCCGCCATCGGCATGGTGGTGGTGGACCTCGGCCAGCCGGCCCGCGTGTGGGAGCTGTTCGCGTACTCGAACCTGGGCTCTCCCTTGATGTGGGACATCATCGTGCTGATGGTGTACCTGGTGCTCAGCTGCGTGTACCTGTGGGCCCAGGTCCAGCATGAGAAGGGCAAGGTCTCGGCCGTGGCCCTGCGCGTGATCTCCGTGGTCGCGCTCGTGTGCGCCGTGCTCGTGCACTCCGTGACCGCCTGGATCTTCGGCCTGCAGCAGTCCCACGAGATGTGGCACACCGCGCTGCTCGCCCCCTGGTTTGTGAGCTCGGCGCTCGTGTGCGGCACCGGCCTCGTGATGGCCGCCGTCATCGCCCTGCGCGCCGCCGGCTACCTGAAGCTCGACCAGGCGTACCTCGTGAAGCTCGCGAAGCTCCTGGCCGTGTTCCTGCTGGTGGACCTCTACTTCTTCGGCTGCGACCTGCTGACCGAGGCGTTCCCGGCAGGCTCCGGCCTGGCCGTGGTGGACATGCTGGTCTCCGGCCCGCTCGCGCCCTTCTTCTGGGGCGAGGTCGTGCTCTCCGTCGTGGCCATCGTCCTCTGCGTCGTGCCGCAGCTGCGCACCACGCCGCTCATGGTGGTCGCCGCCCTCGCCGCCATCGCCGCCATCTTCTGCAAGCGTGCCCAGTTGCTCGTCGGCGGCTTCCAGATCCCCAACATCGATATGCCCGCCGTGCTCACCCCGTTCACGGTGACCAACTGGGAGGGCAACATGGCCCAGGCCTACAGCGGCATGGTCTACTGGCCGACGCCGCTGGAGTTCGGCGTCACGCTGGGAGTGGTCGCCCTCGGCTTCCTGATCTTCTTCCTGGGCCTCAAGCTCCTGCCCCTGAAGCCTCAAGACCAGGAGTAGCCTCCGGGCCGCGAAGATCCTTCGACTCCGGCTTCGCCTCCGCTCAGGATGACAACGGGGGGCGGAACCGAAAGACCAAGAGCAACCGCACTAACCCGACATTTACCCGTCTCCCTGTAACAGCGCCCCGAGGCACCAGCCCCGGGGCGCTCGGTTTCTCATGATGCAACGTGCGAGATGTGAAAGAAAAAGCGTCCGAGGTAGGTACAATACGCACCGTTCGGACGCTTCATCGCATGGAATCTTATCACAGCCTACTTGGTCAAAGCCCAATAAAGGTAGACACCGCGACGCTTTACGCGAATGCGAGATGTTTTTGCTCCTTTGCGCACTGCAACAGGTAGAGATTGATCAGGCTCTGGTAGGGAATGCCGGTGCGATCAGCCTCGTCCTTAAAGTAATCGATTGCTTGCAAATCTAGGCGAATCGTCACCGCCTTGCGCTCCTTCTTAGCGTACGGATTTGGCTTGGAATCGGTGAAGTCGTATTCAGCTCTCATGGCAGAACCTCCAATATGTTGATGACTCGTGTTTTGTTGCCTTGCGGGCCGAGATTATCCTCACTACTTCGTCGGACGATCGGTAGCAGTGACACACGGTGAGCACGCGAGCGTTTCTGCTGAGTCCCAAAATAATGAACCTTTCCTCGTCATCGGAATGGTCGGGATCAGCGATGACTCGTGCGTAGTTGTCCGCGAAAACCGTAGAAGCTTCCTCGAAGGAAACCCCGTGCTTCTGGACGTTGCTCACGGCCTTGTTGGGATCCCACTCGAACGATATGTCCAACGTGTTTAACATATTGCTATTATACATACAATAGCAATTTATCGGAAGGGCCATATAAGGACAGCAAGACTCAAGATGGACGAGGCGCCAGCCCCGGGGCGCTCTGCCATAGTCCGCCATCAGGCCTCGTGCGGGTAGAGGCCGTAAAATCGGTTAAGTGGATCGCGCCGCTGGTCTTCTATGAACAGCACGCGCACCTTCTTTTCGTCCTCTTCCACCACATAGTAGACTCCGTATCGGCCGGCAAACGTGACGCGCATCTCGAAGGGCGGCCGCGCGGCGGGGTAGTCGGGGTCGTAGACGCGCCCCACTTCCGGGACCGTATCAAGGAGGCCGAGCATTTTACGCACCTTGGGGAAATGAGGCGTGCCCAGAAGGTTCCGGTATTCGACCTGGGCGGGCGAGGACCGAAAACCCCGCCGTGCCCCACGGGTCGTGGCGCCCGAGGATCGAAAACCCCGTCGTCCCCCACGCGAGTCCCGAATTTCTTGGGGGACGACGGGGCTTACGATCCCCGAACGGCCTGCGAATCTCTTCCGGGATCCAAAACCCCCTCGTCCCCCACGAGCTTGTGGGGGACGAGGGGGTTTTCGGTCCTTACGACCCGCTGCCGGGCTTCTCGGGATCCAAAACCCCCTTGAGCCCCACGGTGCCGTGGGGAACGGCCGCATTTTCGGTCCTCGGGGTGCTGGCTCTTTCTCGCAAGACCAAAAAGGCTGCCTCGTCCACGGTTGCTCCTACTTTTTCGTGGATGAGGCGGCCTTTTTGATCCCCGGGCGGCTTCCCGGTTTTGTGGCAGGACCGAAAACCCCGCCTCGTCCACGGTTGCCGGTGTGTTCCGGTGGACGAGGCGGACATTCTGGTCCTGGGGACGTGGGATAGCCGCGTGGGGTGGTGTTTTCGCGGGCGGCTGCTTCGT
Organism: Eggerthellaceae bacterium; assembly: GCA_022791455.1. Lineage (GTDB taxonomy): Bacteria > Actinomycetota > Coriobacteriia > Coriobacteriales > Eggerthellaceae > Parvibacter. The sequence goes on along the minus strand of JAAVZC010000014.1, from coordinate 371,472 downwards.
TGCGACCGGTTTTCTGCAGCAGCATACAGCCGCGCCTGCTTTCTCGCGCTCGCCTTGCGCCCAATGCGGTATACTTCGCAGTTGCACGTTGTGCCCGGGTGATGGAACGGCAGACATGTCGGTCTCAAAAACCGATGCCGAAAGGCGTGTGGGTTCGAATCCCACCCCGGGCACCATTTTCTGCGCAAAGCGTTGCTTGCTTTTGCATATCACCTGATCAAGTCTTATATCTCTTTCCCTTTCCCTCTCCCAATATTCCCGTTTTCGAGGAAGAAGAGAAGAAAAAGCGAAGAATATTTCTGTATACGATGCGATATAAAACCAGGAAAGAGGCGAAGATGCGGCGCGAGGGAGATTTCCGATCGCTGCACCTTCGCCTTTTTTTTGAGAGGGTTATGACGATGATGACGCTAATGACGTTATTTCGGGTAGGGGGAGAAAAACCTCGTTAACGTCATCGAAGAATTTTACCGATGCGAGAACTTGCCAATTTGGCAGGCGTGATCAAGCGAGGTTGCGGAGAGCGATTCAGCTCCAGATGCCCAGCATGCGCCAAGGCAGGGGTTCTGAGGGGAGGGCCCCCAGGAGGAGCAGTTTCCGCAGCTTGCCGTTTCGGCAGTAGGGGAGAGCAGCGCACCTAGTTGGTTGGCGGCCCGAATCTGGCTTTCCGTGTTCGTGTGGGTGTAAGTGCCGAAAGCCTCGGCGTCTTTGTGGCCGGACATCTCCCTGGTTGTTCGATCGTCGACGTGGCACTCTCGGCTGAGAAGGCTGACGTAGGTATGACGAAGTTCATGGAATACGAAATCATCTGGTATGGGGTAGCTGACCCGTTCGATCTTGTACCAACGGTTGAACGCTTTCTGCAAGATGTGGGTTCCCTTGGTGCTGTTGACGATCGGCACGTCCTCCGACCATTCAAGCCCATGCTCGGCAAACCATCTTTGTTGCTGAGCTTTCCACTTATCAAGCGTTTGGATGAGGATGGGAATGCATGGCACCAGACGTGTCTCCTCGTTCTTTGGAGACTTTGAATCCTGCTTATCGCGCAGAAGGCTTTTGTTAACTAGGACCGCGCAACCGTCGTAATCCCTCCATGTGACCGCAAGCATTTCGGAGAGTCGAAGACCGCTACCAATTCCAAGCAATACGCCAACGCTTTTTGCCGTGAGCTCATTGCTCGTTATTTCGGCGATAAGGCTTCTTGCCTGTTCCTTTGTCAGGGATCGCTTCTCCTTCGTGTCCTTTTTCGGGGCAGAGACCCTGTCCATAGGGTTTGAATCGATGTGGTTATAATAACGAGCCTTCTTGAACATGGCGCTTAGAAAGGCATGGCTTTTCATTGTCGTGGTTCCGGTGTAGGTGTAGCCGTTGAGGTTGTCGGCGCCGTCGCTCATCATAGAGGCGTAGGTTGACTCGATTATCTCAGGAGTCACGTCTTTGAGAAGCATGTCGCCAATATAGGGTTTTACTCGCCGGAATCCTTCGCGGTCGCTATCTATGGTGCGATCCGCGACTTGCTTTGAGCGCTTTCGTAGACTGATAAATTCCTCGGCAAACTCGTTGACGGTTTTATCCTTCTTGTTTTTCTTGCTGGGGCCATCAACGAATTCGGGAATATCGGACACCTTCCCTCCGTGAAAGATGAAATCATTAATGCTTTTAAGGAGGACGATGGCCTCTGCCTCAGTGCCGACATCTCTGTTGAAAACATCGTAGTCTTTCTTTGCCTCGTTCCAGCCGAGGGGGTATTTGACTTGGAAAGAACCGTTTTTGCGGGGATAATAGCCGCCTTTGCAGTTTGGAACTTTGGGCATTCGTCCTCCTGTTCTATTTTGAGGGCTGCTTCGGCTTCTTGCTTGCAAGGGAGTGTTTGTTCCTGCAAGATTGGCTGCAGAATGCGGAAGGGTTAGCTCTGTCTTCAACAAGATAGGCTCGACCGCACTCCTTGCACGACATCATGCGGCGGCCTTCTCTAAACATGGCGGTTCCAAATAGCGCACTGGCAAGGGAATGAAATAGAATTCTGCCGTTGGAGTTTTCAAAAAGGGAGGGTTCGGTATAGTGCCAGCCAAGACGGCTATATTGCAGTGATTTGACTTTGCCTGGACGGTCATCGTCAACGTTGTGCAGAAGCGTCATGGTGCGAAAGGCCGCAAACACTGTTTTGAGAAACTTCTGAGCTACTGCCGTCTGTGATGCTGAGCCATCCAAAACCAAGTAGCACATATTGCGAGCAAGAAAACGCCTCCGCCAATGGAAGAACAATTCCGGGAGTTTATCAACAATATGCCCTGAGCCCTCCATGTGGGGAAAGGCGCGCCATACGGTCGCATTATCCTTGCAAAAGGGATTTTTTTTCAACTGGCAAGCAATGAAGGGCTCATTGTCTGCAGAAAATAGTAGCTCGAAGAGGGGCTGAACCTTGCAGCCAGCATCTTCTCTGCGGTCGCCATGACGATCAGAGAGAAAGGCGATCGGGCTGAACGAAAGGGGAATTACATAGAGCTTCTCGGAGCCAAAATACCCCATGTCGTTTTGGCTAATCTCGATTTCCTTAAAACCGCAGTATCCGAAAAGGGATTCGGACTCTGCGCACTGCTTTTTGCGGAATGGGCTGTCTTCTTGAAGATTAGCAAGAATACGAGACGATATAGATGCCAGGTTTCTCGCGAAAACGTAGTCGTTTAGGGGCTCGATGGAGATATACCCATCGGGATGCTCATTGAAGTACGTTTCAATCGTTTGGAGCCCGTTGTTTTCAACAAAGCCAAATCTTTCGATCGAGTAATTTACGGTCGATTCGGAGGGCCATGATCCTTTTGGTCCGTCCAGATATAGTTCCGCCCGTAAGAGTTGGGCATGACACGATCCAAGGTCGTAGCCCTCACCATAAATCCTGCCTGACGTCATATGAGAGTCGTGCACAAACGAAGGCAGCGAGATAATCCTGCTGGAGTCATGGTCGATATTCTGAGGAATAAGGGGGATGGCTTCACCTAGGGCATCGCGCAGATCGGCAATGCTTTTCCAAGATATAAGCTTGTTGAACGAATCTGTCGTAAGTCGTGGTGACAGAAATTTCTTTGGATCGAACGGAAAAACTCTGATGATTACATGCGTACCATAGGAGCCAAGCGCAATGAAGAAGGGCGCGCCCACTATTCAACCTCCTAACAAAAATTATAAAAAACGTTATAAATTTACCATTGACAATTATTGTAGCAAAAAAGATTATGAAAACATGCAAAAAAGCATAATGATTTACGCTTACACTGATATGCAAAGGAGGTGAAAGACATGAAAACGGACCACATGCTGACTTTGCGGGAGGCGAGTGTTGTTATGCGGTGTTCGTATAGCAAGGCGTTGAAGATTGCGAAGAGAGGAGAACTGCCATTTGTTCAGCTTGGCTCGACTTGGTTTATTCCCGAGTCGAAACTGTTCGAAGCCCTTGGGCTGACTAGAAAGGAGGCCTAATTGAAGCCCCAAAATACGAATGGGCGCCAACCCGCCAAGACCGACGCCCAAAACTGCAGCTCGCTAATATGCTGCAAGGATCAGTGTAGCGATTTTCCCGAATCGGGGACAGATGCCGATGGTGAAAAGTTACCCAGAGGCGCTGCAAGCCCTTCTCGGCCGCGAAACAAGCATGCCCCTTCCCTGATATGCAAAACGGCCCAACAGCTTCTTGAGGAGCCGCGAGAGGAGCGCAGATGGGTTGTCGACCGGCTGCTTTCTGGTGGCGTCGCTCTTCTTGTGGCGGATCCCAAGACCGGAAAAAGTTTGTTCTCCTTAGCGATGGGTAAGGCTGTTAGCGAGGGACAGACGTTCCTCGGGCTAGAAACAACGAAATGTCAGGTGCTCTACCTGTCTCTCGAAGATTGTTTTGACAGGATTCAGGATCGCCTCTTTGATTTGACCGACGAAGCCACCGATGACCTGTTTATTTCCGTGAGGGCCAAGACGCTTGGCACGGGACTTTTGGACGAGCTAGACGAATTCGTAAAAGAGCACCCTAATGTTGGACTGATTATCATCGATACGTTCCAGAAAGTTCGGGAAGGCCGGGGCAATACGGAAACATTGTATTCGGCGGACTACGCCGACGTCGGCAAGATCAAAGATTTCGCGGATGACAGGAAATTGGCCGTTGTCCTAATTCATCATACACGGAAAATGCAGGACCCATCGAATCCATTTGCTCGTATATCGGGCTCCAACGGTCTGATGGGTGCCGCCGACACGACGATCATGCTGACGCAGCAGAACAAATTTGCCGGTGATACGGTTCTGCATGCCACCGGACGCGACATCGCTCCTTTGGAAATGAAGCTTCGTCGAAAAGGCGTTCGCTGGGAGTGTCTTGGTATCACTAGTGAGGAGGAGTTAGTGGCGCGAGCCGTCCCCCAATGCGTTCATCGGGTGATTGGTTTTATGGCTGCAAGAAACGAGGACTGGAAAGGGAATGCGACGACCCTTATCGAGGTTGCAGGCATCGAAGACGCCTCCGAGCGCGTGATCAACAAAAAGTTGAACGAGCATTGCGGCTTTCTTCGAAGGAATGGCGTCGAATACGGCTCCTCAAGGTGCAGTAACTCACGGCGCATCACGCTCAAAAAAGTTGAGCCAGAGTCGAAGGGGAATGATTCAAGCGGCGCGAAAGAGGACTCTTGATTGGGAAGAAAAGCATGAGCGGCCTCGGTTGAAAAATGGCAACTTGCTGAACCGTCATGAGTAGTTTTTCGTTTCGTATGGACGCTAGGACAGGGGCGCCCAATTCCCTTCGGGCGTCGGGCACCGTGTGACTAACGGCCTAGTCCGCTTTAGCGGGTGCCGTAAGTGCAAGAGCCGCACTTTGTACCCCATTCGCAAAAAGCGAACAGATGTCCAAAGCGCCAAGCAAGCTTGTCTTGCCCTACGGGACTGGGGTACACGACCCGAAACATCGTGACAGAAGGGGTACCCTGCCAAGCGCGTACCCCATTTTTCAGGAGCACAAATAAAGCCGATCCTCAACGGATCGCAGTGCTCGATAAAGCAAGGAGGAATCATGAGAGACAGGTATCTACGAGTCCGCGTTACCGAAGCCGAAGAAAAAGCAATGGTTTACAAAATCGAGCAACTTGGTATGACGAAGAGCGAGTATCTGCGCACGCTTCTCGCGCTCGACGTTCGCGTCTGCGCAAGCAGCGTCGAGATACCGGAAGGACAAGTCGCGGTCATCTTTTTGGACACATATCTTCAGAAGAAAATCCATCGGCAGCTACGCGCTTTCGGCTACCACTACAACCAAGGAGTGCACGCCCTCAACACAATAGTCCGAAGAGAAAAGCTGAGGACCGAAGAGGCTCTAGAGCTCATCTTTAAGTGCCTCGCAAAGCTCGATGAGATCAATTTGTTGACTCAAGTATTTCGCGAGGACATGGAGGCCCTAGAACGTCGGGTGGTCGTGCCTCATGCAAATTTCTTCATCCCGGAAAACGGCGGCAATGGAAATACCTAAGTACGCATGGAGCCGCATTTGCTATCTGCAGCGACCGCAAGGAGGGCTGGGATTAATCGTCGTCCGCTTCGATGGGATGCCGCCTTGCTGCATTAGGCTCAAACTCTCTGAAACCGTTCCTTGAGCCTCTGTTCAAGAATAAACGGAAGAGCCGAAGTCCAGTCGCAGCACCGATTGCTGCAAGGGGCAGCGGGTCTTCCGTTGGGTTCAGTATATCAGCAAATGAAAGACGGCAGAGCTGTCCGCCCAAGCCCAGCTCCAATTGCCGGGGAGGACGGCAGGCCTGCCGCGATGAGCATTGTAGGCCAGGCAAAGAAAAAGCGGAAGAGCTAAAGGCGAATCTCAACTACAATTGCTGCCATCCGCCCTAGGTCTTCCGCAGCTGTATTGTACCATGTCCGTCCTGCGTTCCAATAGGAAAGATGGGAGAGCTTGAAGCCCTCTCGCAGCTCTACTTGCTGAAAGGGGCAGAAGGTCTCCCGTCTGTCTGGATTATACGCCCTGATGTTTGGGACGTGGTGGCTCCAGGCAAAAAGACAAAGAAGCGGAACACCGTTCCGGAAAATCGCGCCACCAATTGATACGAGCCCCGGAGGTCTCCCGCCGATATCCATCATGCCATTGGGGAAAGAAAAGCGGCAGAGCTATCCGTCCGGGCCCAGCTAGACTTGCCGGGGAGGACGGCAGGCCTACCGCGATAGGCATTGTAGACCAGGCAAAGAAAAAGCGGAAGAGCTATAGATCCAACCGCAGCTCCAATTGCTGCAAGGGACAGAAGGTCTTCCGCTGAAAGAGATTATACAGCCCGGCGTTTCGATTGCAAGGGCTGCAGGTGAAAGACTCGTGAAGGAGGATGATCCCTATTATTGCGGGTACACTTGAGCTTCCTGAGGCAATCTGCCTCGAATATGCGGACAAGTACGTTGCTCGGGAGTACGAGCGCGGCTGCTTCCTTGCCGCCAGGGACGTGATCGAGCCGCTGTTCTATACGCCAAAGGTCATGCTGCTGAACGACGGCTATGCGTGTCAGTGCGACGGCTTGGCAGAGGATTTCAGCTATGCACTGGAGATCAAAACCTTAAATGCGAAGGGCTTCGAGAGGCTTGCGGGTCGAGAGTCCGCTGTACTCTCTAGGTACAAGAAGATCATATTCAGGTACTTTTTGGCAAACCCTTATCTTGGGAAACTGACCGTTCTCGTTCTGAACCGGGGGAACGGGGATTTCCTCTGCTGCGACTTCGATCGTCCTGATCGCTATAACCGGGCGATAAAGAGGCCGCATGATGATGCCCGAAAAATAAAGGGGGATTACTCGGTGATTGACTTGGGGCGATTGAGCTTCGAAGCGGCACGGGTGCTGTTGTGCGAATATGCGACGGCTGACGCAGAATTGCAGGGCTTGTAGGAGCATAAAAAACGGAAGAGCTAGAAATGGCGTGTCAGCTACAATTGCTGCAACCCATAGCAGGTCTTCCGTTAAATCGAATTATATCCGTTTTCGCTGCCAGTTCAAACACTGCAAGGCGCTGTTTTCCTGGGAGAGCCCTATGCCGGCACGGCGTCGAGCTTGAACCCCAGGGACTTTACGACGCCGAGAAGGGTGTCCAGACGTGGGTTGCCGTCTTGGGACAGCGCGCGGTAGAGGGCCGGGCGCGTGACACCCGCCTCTTGCGCCACCTCTGTCATGCCCTTCGCACGGGCGACGTTGCCGAGGGCCACTGTGATCATCTCGGGATCGCCCTCCTCGAACGCCTGGTGGAGGTAGGCCGCGATCATCTCCTCGGAGTCGAGGAACAGTGCTGTGTCGTAAGGTTCGATCTCAACTTTAGGCATCTTGGTTTCCGCCTTTCGAATCTAGCTCTTCCTTCATCTTGATGGCCTTCTCGATGTCTCTCTGCTGCGAGGACTTGTCCCCGCCGACTAGGAGGAGGACCAGCTCCCCATCCCTCCGCGTGAAATACAGGCGATAGCCGGGCCCGAAGTCGATCCGCATCTCGCTCACGCCGCTGCCAACGGCCTTGTAATCCCCGAGGTTGCCCGTGGCGATATAGCGATCTAGGCGTCTCAGTATCGCCGCCCTGGCCCCGAAGTCCTTGAGCTTCTCAAGCCATCTTCTGAATGTTTTTGTCATGTCTAGCTTGTGCATACAAGGAGTGTAACCTATAAGTGACACAATGTCTAGCGAAGAGAGGTCGCGTCACCTTGGCGTTTATAACGCCGGCGATATTTTCCCCCTCAGAAAAGAAAAGGAACCCGCCGAAGCGGGTTCCTTGCTGTTACCAATATCTTATGGCGTCGCAGTTGAGCCAGGGGCGGTAGAGGGGCGGCACCGAGAGTTCGAACCTGAACAGCTCAAGGCTCCGCCGGAAGCTCTCGCGAGCGCGGGCCTCTTCGGCCGCCTTCCGCTCGGCGTCGCGCCTGGCGCGCTCGCTGCGCATCTCCGGGGTGATGCCCTGAAGCTTCATCTTAACGGCCACGCTCTGATTCCTTCCCTTGAATCCAATTCCGGCATTTCTCGGTATCGGGGTCGCCCTGGAACCTGATCTCCACGCGGGGATACGCCAGATCGTCCGGGTCATCAATGGCCCTTGTGCAGATAATCTCGGCGGGCGTCACAGTCGAATTTGCGCAGGTCGAGCAGGGTTTCCTGGGTTTCTGGGACATAGCTATGCCGACTCGTAGTGAAATACGTTGTGGCCGGTGGACTCATAGTGGGCGACAGGCCCATCAGCGCCCTCTATCACGTACCCGCACACGTCGCAGACCCGGATATACGAGGGAGCTTCGTTCGCGGCAGAGAAGTTATAAGCGAGAAGGACGGCGTTCACGATCGCCAGCACGGCAAGGACGACCACCCCGATCCAGATGCCCTTCCCCAAAGGGCCTGGCCCTTTGGCCGCAGTTTCCCCCACCTCTTTCGCTTGGTCTTCCGTCATCTGTACCGCCTTCCTTGTTGTCTTGGACAATTAGTATTCCATACTAAGCGCTCTTAGTAGCACCACAACTAGAGCACTTATAGCCGGTGATTACGGTTTCGGTATGACCCTTCTCGGGGATAGTCTGAGTTTCATAGATGGTGTCGACCCAAGAGCTTCCGTGTCCGGACACGCCATCTAACATATACCCAAGTTGATGATCATCCAAGGCGGAGCCTGAGGAGAACCGTGCTCCGCATGCACAGACCCATTCATCACGAACAGGAACCTTTTTTTGCTCTCCGCCTGATCTACAACATATTTCTCAGAAGTTTGTTCTATCCAAGTATGCGTATGAGCCGGAGCCTCAGACTTGCCGGAAGAACTGGAGGAGCTGGAGCTGCCACTGGAAGAGCTGCTGGTAGAGGAACCGCTTCCCTTGGAGGAGGAACCGCCAGAGCTGGAGGATCCGCTGCTGGTAGAGGATCCCGAAGACTTGCCAGAAGAACTGGAGCTGCCGCTGGAAGCAGACTCCTTGCTGCTGGAGCTGGAGGAGCTGCTGCCCGATGAGGCAGCCGGGGGCTCTTCTTTGGCGGAATCGGCAGCGACCCCAGCCTCTTCCACCCCACTCGCGGCTTCGGCGGCTTCGTCCACTGCCTTTGCCTGGGCCTCTTCTTCTGCGGCGGCCTCGTCCTCAGCTTCGGCCTTGGCGCCGGCTTCGGCCTTGGCCTGCGCCTTCTCGTCCTCCTCGGACTTATCGGGCTCGGGGCTGGTGGATGCTAAAGCAGGCGCGTCCTCTGCCGCCGGCTCCTCCTGCTGGGGCGAGAACAGCCCGAAGCAGGCGCAGCCGATCAGGGCGAGCGCTATTGCGCCTACGATGACCACGGGGATAATCCATTTCGGCTCTTTTCCCTCCTCCGGGGCTTCGTCCGGGGCAGCAGCCCCGTCCTCAGGGGGTGCGGGCGGCTCGCCGGCGCCCTCGGCAGCGAGGGGGGTATCTTCAACGTCGCCGGTCACCCCGACATCGATGCCGGAGGTGTCGGGAACGGGCATTTCTTTAGTTGCGTCCATGGTGGCCACCGCCACGGCGGCGGTCTTCTCCGCCTGGAAGTCGGCCATCGCCTGAACGTCCTCGGGGGTGTAGGTGAAGCTCACCTCGTCGACGATCTTGACGGTGGGCTGGTCTGCTTGTTCCTTTGCGGCCTGCGCGGCCTTCTTCTCCTCGGTCATGGCTGTAATCCTTTCTGATGTGCCAATACGTTGTCTCTTTTGCTGTCGGATCCGTATCTTCTTCGCTATGCGGGCTCCCCGCATCGTTCGTGAAACGCTAATGGCAATTATAATTGCCATAAATGACAAAAGCAGCAGGAAACGAAAGAAATTCTGTTGTGAACTGGGGATTTACTAGGTCAGGACCAGGATCGAGCGCGCTGCCCTAGAAGTTGCCCTCAAGGAGGTCGGGCAGCGAGAGCGACAGCCCGTCGGCGATGGCCAGGAGGGTCTCGATGGTCGGGTTGGCGGTGCCGGCCTCTATCTGGCGTAGCGAGTAGCGGTTGACGCTCACCATCTGTGAGAACTGGAGCGCGCCGAGGCCCAGGGCCTCTCTCCTGGCCCTGATGTTGGCGCCGAGCGCTTGCTTGATGACGGCATGGTTTTCGCGTAGTTCGTTCATGCCTATAAGCTACGGTGGAGGGGCGGGAAGAATGGCAATCAAAACTGCCAAACTCAATTATAGACCGCGAGCAGGCGGCTTGCCGCGCTCGCGAGCCGAGCCCGATGCCGCCCATTCGGGGTCGCGAGGTCTGGTTTTCGGCAAGGAAGGGGGAGGCCTTCATCCGGCTAGCCTTGGGGGCTTCGGATCTTGTCGCGGCCTGTCAGGCTTGAAAGGTTCGGCAGTGATGGGGGCGAAGCGCCCCCATACCCCCATTTTCTGATGCTAATACCCCTATGCGTCAAACAACGTCACTATCGTCATTATCGTCATCTATAATTAAGGTCATAGGTTGAAGCAACGAACGTGGTGCTTGCTTTTCCTTGCGCACGAAGCGAAGAAAATGCGAAGAATTTCGCCGAAGCGAAGAGTTTGGAACGATTTTTCTGCGACAAATTGAGCGTTCTTTAACGCTCTGACCAGCGAAATGTCGTAATGAGCAAGGAAAGACACGGAATGGGCCTAAATCCCACCCCGGGCACCATTCTTGTTCTCCAAGCGTTCCTCGTGATCGTTTCCGTGAACGGGGTTTCCGTATTGCGGAGCAAATTCGTTCTCAGAGAAGGGGCGCTCATGGCCGCATCGGAAGAGGGAACAAAGTCTTTTCAGGAAGTATTGGGCGGAGTCGACCCGCTCATTGTCCTCGGTCTCGGCTTTTGCCAGATGGGGATGACGACACGATGGCAACCTCTATATGAAGGTTTCTCGGCTTCGGCATCGGGCGCCCAATCTCTGCTGCTTCTCTCCTGCTCGATGGCCATTCTCACCTTCGCAGCCTGCTTGTCTGCATATGGGCGTGTTGCGCGTTACATGAGTACCAGCGGTTGGAAGGTTGTTGTTGGGCTGGTGTGCGTAATTGGGGTTGTGTTTGTCTCGCTCGAGTCTGCGTTCTTCGAGCGCGACATGGGTGCTCTCTGGTTTTTCGCTACCGCAGTGGGCACGGGGATAGGTTCTGCGCTTCTCCTGCTTACGTGGGCCGTTCTCGTTATCGAGGGCGGCAGTATTCTCAACTTTCCTCTGGCCTTTTTGGTTGGATCTGTCGGGTTGGGTGTGTGGGGCCTGATCGAACCCTATCTGAGCGACAGCATGGTTGCGGAAACCGCGCTTTCGGTGGTGCCGGTTGCTGTATCGGCCGCCCTACTCTTGTTCACAAAAAGCAGTAGCGCGCTTACCCCACCTATGCTGAAAGGGCTTTCTCAAAACGTTGCAATTTTCATGTTGAAGGTTGGCCTAGGAGCGTTGCTGGTTAGCATGGCGAACGAGATGATAAAGCTCGTCCGCCCCGATTCCGCAGGTGTTGTACTTGCCAGTGATATTAGTTCTTGGGTTACTGTGGTAGTGATGGCCGCGGTGGCGGTGGGAGTCGTGTACCAACTCTGGTCGGGGAAGCCGTCCGGCTTTTATTTCATCTGCAAGGCGGCGATTGTTCTCTGTGTGTTTGGTGCCCTTTTGTTTCCGTACGCAGGCGCGGCTGGCCAGCTGCTTTTCTCTATCAGCACCGCGGGGCGTCAGTGCTTGCAGTTGCTAGTTTGGATGATCGTCCTCATGGTGTGTCGTAAAAATCAGTTGCCTTCCGTAGCGTTCTTCGGCTTCATGTGCGTTGCTTGGAATGGCGGATCCTTGGCGGGAAGCGCGCTTTACGATGCGTTTGGCGCCATGGAGCCAGTTGGTGACCTGTGGGGAACCCAGCTTGTGTCGGTGATTGCGGTGCTGTTGTTGGTAACAGCATTTGCGTTCTTGTTCTCGGAGAAGGACAGTCATCTAATGTTCGGCGAGACGAAGACTTCGAAGAAGGAACGTGCATTCCATAAGGTTTGCGAGGCGCTGTGTGAGCATGGACGCTTGACGGCTCGCGAACGGGAAGTGTTTGTGTTGCTGGCAAAAGGCGCGCCAGTCTCGGCCATCGAGGAAAAATTGTTTATCTCGACGAGTACAGTTTCAACGCACATGAAGCACATCTACCAGAAGCTCGGCGTTCATTCACGCGGCGAACTCTACGACCTGGTCGATGCCGAGATGAATGCGTTTCTTGCAAAATAGCCACCATCTGATCAGGTAAAACATCAATATCCCTTGTAATAGGGGAGGGTCTCCTTTTCTGGAGAGGATGGCGACAAAGCCCTCTGTTGGTACGGTGTGAACCGCAGTGCAGTTATCAACGGAGGAGGTTGAATATGACCAAGCACATGCTATCGAGGCGCACTTTTTTGAAGGCGGGCGCGTTGCTGAGTGCGATCGCGGTTGCTCCCAAGCCGGGACCAGTCCAAGCCTTGGCAGCCGTGGAGCCGGCGTCGTCGTCGGCGGGCGAAGTTAAGAGGGTGCGCTCCTGCTGTCGCGCTTGCGGCAAGATGGAATGCGGCGTTTGGGTGACTGTGGAAGACGGTCGTGCCGTAAAGATCGAAGGAGACGAGAGCGCCTGGCATTCGCGAGGGAACTGCTGCAGCAAATCGCAGTCGTCCCTGCAGGCTGCCTATCATCCGGATCGCCTGAAGTACCCCATGAAGAGAACAACGGCCAAAGGGGAAGAGCCTGGATGGCAGCGTATCACCTGGGAAGAGGCATTCCAAACCATCGGCGCTAAGGTGAATGAAACTATCGAAAAATATGGTGGCGAATCTATTTTTAGCATGATCGGTACGAGCCGTATCTGGTCGATGTCGGGCGGCAACGCCATGACCTATTATTTCGAATCGCCCAACGTGCATTACGCAAGCCAGATTTGCAAGGGCCCACGATTTGTGGGAACCCGTATCAGCTCCTACGATGGTATGTTCTGGCTGGCCACAACTGAATCGCCGCGCGTCTATGTGCAGTGGGGCGGTGCCTCGGAAATCTCTAACTACGACGACTCTTGTCGAGCCACAGTCGACACGGCTTCGAACGCTGATACCCATATCATTGTGGATCCGCGCATGACGGGCCTAGGAAAGGAATCAGATATCTGGTGCCCCGTGCGTCCTGGCACCGACGGCGCAATGGCCCTCGCCTGGTCGAATGTCATTATCGAAAACGATCTTTATGACGACCTGTACGTGAAGCGCTGGACCAATGGCCCATTCCTCTATTGCGCCGACATAGAGCCGAGCGGCTTCGAAACGAAAGCGCCGTCCAGCCGTATGTTCGAGGTGAAAACGCGGCTGCTGAAGGAGTCGGACATCAAAGAGGGCGGAAGCCCAAAGCGCTTTATGATCTGGGACGAGTTGAAAGAAGCGCAGGGGCTCACCGGCAATGACTGCCTAACGTTCTATGATGTCGACCTTGGAAACTTCGAGGGCGAAGAGCCATGGACGCCCCAGACCGAGGGTAAGCTTTCCGAGCAGTATGCTCCCGGGGCCGTACCCGGATTTCTGCCCGACCCGGTGCAGTTCATGCCCGAGAAAAGCCCGGCACTATACGGCTCGTTCGATGTGGTGCTTAAGGACGGTAGTGCGGCCAGTGTGGTGCCCGTGTGGCAGATGTATGCAGATCGGTGTGCCGAGTATGCTCCAGAGAAAGCTGAAGAGATCACGGGAGTTTCCGCTGACACCATCCGCAAGGCGGCGCTGGCGTTCGGGCAGCGGTTGGATCCCTCCACGGGATACGGGAATGGCGGTATCCAGTACATGCTGGCCATTGAGCATTCCGGAAATGCTGTTCAAAATGTCCGTTGCTTCGATGCGCTTGTAGGCATTACAGGCAACTTCGATACGCCGGGAGGAAACCGCGGCGGCACCAAGGGTGGATGGGGCAGCCAGTTCACGCCAGGTGGAAAGATGAACCCCAATGAGGTGACGGCGAAGATTCTGGGTAGCGAAGAGTTTCCCCTGCTCTATCCGTGGCTGGGAATGTTCTCTGATGCTCGCTCTGTGCTTGAGGCCATTGAAACGGGCAAGCCCTATGGCATGCATCTGTGCATGCTTTCCTCTGGCGATCATATGAACATGGTCAACGCTACCTACGCTTGGGAGCAGCTGAAAAAGCTCGACTTCATGTTTGCTTCCGAGCTCTGGCATGCGCCTACTTCTCAGCTGGCGGACATCTTGCTGCCGGTTCACCATTGGCTCGAGGTTGACTGCGTGCGCATTAGCCAAGGGGCGACGGGAGTGGAAGGCGCGACTTGTCGTGCCATTGAGCCACCGGCAGACACTATGTGGGATATTGACATCTACACGAACGTGGTTAAGGCCATGGGCAAAGAGTGGCTTTCGACGGCGGAAAGCGATTATCCTACGGGGGAAGAGCAGCTTTCGGAAACCACAAAAAAAGCCTATGGCATGACATGGCCGGAGTTCCGCCAGCATTTCCAGGAAAACGGCTGGACCGACTGCAAGGAGAAGTACCCCGACACTTGGGGGACCTATCGCCGCTATGAAACTGGCCAGTACCGCACTGGTGAGCCGGGCTTCTGGACGCCTACGCAAAAGCAGGAAATCTGGTCGACGGTGCTGGAAACCTACATGCCTGAAAGCGGTTTTGAGCTGCCCAGCTACAAAGAGCCGCCGCATAGCCCCATCGTCGATCCCGAACTGTGCCAGGAATACCCGTTCATTATGACGACCGGTCGTCGCATCCCCGTATATTTCCACAACGAGCATCGTCAGCTGCCCTGGTGCCGCGAACAATGGCCCGTTCCTCGCACGGAAATCAATCCAGAAGACGCGGAAGAGCTGGGTATTGCCCAAGGCGATTGGGTGTGGATTGAATCGAAGTGGGGCAAGGTGCGCCAAGTTGCCGACCTGTATTACGGTATCGACAAGGGCGTCATCAACTGCGAGCACCAGTGGTGGCTTCCGGAGTTCTCAAGCGCGACGAAAGGGTTTGATCTGGTGAACATCAATTGCTTGATGGACAAAGACGCGCAGTGCCCCATTGGCGGCGCGACCAATATTCGCGCAGTGCCCGTAAAGATATACAAGGCAACAGCGGAGAATTCCCCCAACGGAAATCCGGTGCCCTGCGATGTTGACGGCACCGAAATGATTACCTCGCCGGACGATCCGCGCTTAAAGGAATGGCTGCCGACCTACGAGGGAAGGGAGTAGGCAATGACTCGCTACGCTATTGCAACCGATTTGAATCGCTGCGTGGGGTGTTTGGCTTGCTCCGTGGCCTGCAAGGTGGTAAACGACGTACCTGTGGGGGCCTATTGGAACAAGGTTTTGCGCGTGGGGCCGAACCCTGTCGCGGAGGGCACTGGCCATTTTCCCGATGTGGAGATGTACTATCTTCCCATGCAGTGCCAGCATTGCGAAGAGCCTGCCTGCGTAAGCGTGTGCCCCACGAACGCCTCGCACAAAGTGGCCGACGGTACGGTGCAGATTGATAAGCAAAAGTGCATAGGCTGCCAGTTCTGTGCCATGGCCTGCCCCTACAATGTTCGCTACTTGAACGAGGAAGAGCGGGTTGTGGAGAAGTGCACTCTTTGCGAGCAGAAAGTGGCTCAAGGAGAGCTTCCCCATTGCGTGACCATGTGTGGCGGCCGGGCGCGTTTCTTCGGAGATTTGGACGAGGGTATCGACGGTTTCCTGGCACCCGGTGGCTACGACAAGCTTGATGGTGGAAAAGACTACGATGCGGTCCACACTGCGCGAACCACCTTGGCTGAAGTGGCGGAGCCATACGACAATTCCGAGGTTTACCACGTGCCCGATGTGGGTAATAAGCCGTCGTTCGTCTACATTTTGCGTGGTCGCACCTGGCAGGGATAAAGTTTTGGGTTATAGCCCGCAATCTGCCCTGAGCATCCGACCGAAGCAGAAATCGCCCCGCATCTGCGGGGCGATTTGCTTATGCAGTAGCAACAGCGGTTTGCGGCTTATCTGAATGCAGCTCCACCTTTATGCCGAGTACCTTAACCACCTTCATCAGGGTGCTCGGCTTCAGGTTTCCATTTGGAGAAAGCGCCTTGTAAAGCGCTTAGCGACTCATGCCGCTTTCAGCGGCCAGATCGGCTATTCCACGCGCACGCGCAATATCTCCAAGTGCTGAAGCGATGATGGCGGGGTCTCCGTCCTCCAGGGCCGCTTCAAGATAGGCGTCCATATCCTCTTCGGTGAGCAGATACTCCACCGGATCCCAGATCTTCGCCTCTTTCATCTCACCTGCTCCGTCCCTATCTGTATTCGGCGTTTCTGATTTCAGCTTTATCGATGTCCCTGGCTTGCGAGTCGAACCCCCATGCCACCCGTTTGGAGTTGCGAGGTTTGATTTTAGGCAGGGAAGGCACCAGTTATTCGTAGTGCGTCCACATTCGGACGATGGCGACGGTGCCCTGGTAGGTCTTGCCCCCGCGCACGAATTCGCCCTCTTCCACGCGGTAGACGAGGCGGTGCTTCAAGTTGATCCTTCTTGAGTAGAGACCGGCCATATTTCCCACGAGACCTTCGTAGGGAGGCGGGTTCTGGAACGGGTTCTGCTCGATGACCTCGATGAGCTTTCTGGCCTTGCCGTCGAGTCCGGCACCCTTGAGCTTCTGGATGTCCTTAATGGCCTTCTTTGAGTAGGCGATGAAGTACATTGGCTACCACTCAACCTGGTCGGCGGGGATGAAGTCATCGATATCGGCATGCAGCCCTTCAACCAGGTCCTCGGCAAGACCCGGAACCCCCATTAGATAGAGGGTCTCCTCGATGGCCGACCACTCGTCCTCGCCGATGAGAACCACGCCCTTGCCCTTCGTCCGCGTCACGTGGAGCGGCGCGCAGCTCTCGTTCACGCGCGTCATGGTGTTGTACAGATCCTCGCGCAGCGCACTTGCGGTTATAGATGTCATGGCGTTGCCTTCCAATCGTACGAAATTACGTACGATTAGTATAATACCTTATGTCTCACATGAGAAGTATCGGATCGGGGGTTCAGGATAGCGAGGGTTGATTGCGATAAGGAACGCAATCAACCAGCAGGTGGTCAAGAGGATCTCGCAGTTTGGCCTGCTCCATGCTCTATCCTTCTATGCGGTAGAATGCCCTATGCGGCGCTTCGCCGCTCGGGCGGCTCCTGGTGAAAGGAGACGCTTATGGATCCAAATACCGTAACGGCTTTGTGCGATGTCTTCCTCGTGGTATAGGTTTCCTAGGGCTAATCATCATGATGAGGAAGGAGTGACGAACAGTTGAGTTTGAGCAAGAAGAAACCCCGCGCAGTGTGGATGCTTAGCGGGGTTTAACCAAAAGAACGATGCTGCCCGATTCGGCGGGGCACCGCTTGAGTTGCATTATAGCATCTTTATCGGGATACTCAACTTCGCCTGGTAGGAGAGCCGCTACGCTCGAAGCGAAACAACTGGCGGGAAGGACGCATTATGGAACAAAAACGCGTGATTGAGGTTAAGAAGAACATCTTGGCGGCGAACGATGAGGCGGCGGACAAGTTCCGGGCGGCCCGCGCGGCGGAGGGCACGTTTTTTGTCGACGAAATGGCCTCGCCGGGCGCCGGCAAGACCACGCTGCTGCTGGCGGTCATCAAGGAGCTGCGCGCCCGCGGCGTGGAGAAGTTGGGCGTCATCGAGGCCGACCTGGAATCCGACGTGGACGCGCTGAAGATCAAGGAAGCCGGTGTGCCGTCGGTGGAGCTGAACACTCGCGGCGTCTGCCACGTGGAAATGAACATGGTGGACATGGCCTTCGCCGCCTTCGCCGGGCAGAACTTCGACTATCTGTTCCTGGAGAACATTGGCAATCTGGTGTGCCCGGCCGACTTCGACACCGGCGCCCACACGCGCATCATGTTGCTGTCGGTGCCGGAGGGCTGGGACAAGGTGATGAAGTACCCGCCCATGTTTGCCGCGGTGGACGCGCTCATTGTGACGAAGTGCGACTATCTGCCGCTGAACCCGGACTTCGACATGGAGCGCCTGCACGCCGAAGCGCGTCGCCTGAACCCGCGGTTGGAGATTTTCGAAACCTCCGCGCGCACCGGCGAGGGCATTCCGGCGCTGGTGGACTGGCTGCAAGCCCAGCGCGCCGCGAAGGTGCAGGGCTAAGCGGACGGCCTGGCAAGATCTTTCGCGTTGCTCAGGATGACGAGGAAGGGGGATATTCTGCGCTGACCAGCCGAGGGGTAACAACACATCAGCGATTTGTGCGTCGAGGGGGCCGTCGGGCCCCCTTCGGGTAGCATGGAGAAAATCGCACTTTGAACGAACGGAGTTCTACCCATGCCCATGAGCAAAATCGCCCAAAAGGCGGTGGCGGCCATCACCAAACTGCAGCCGGACCCGTCGGAGGGCTACCTGGCCCAGCGCAAGGCGGAAGACGCCGCCGGCAAGCTGACGGTGGCCAGCCCGCGCTGCCGCATCGACGACCTCACCGTGCCCGCAAGCGACGGCTACGAAATCCCGTGCAAGGTGTTTACCCCGCTTGACGTGGACTTTTCCCTGAAGAACGGCCTGAAAGTGACCGACGATTTCCGCGGCACCATCCTGTACCTGCACGGCGGCGGCTGGGCCAACGGCGATGTGGAATTCTACAGCGACGCCTGCATGCGCACCGCGTTGAAGCTGGAGCGCCGCGTGGTGGCGGTGGAGTATCGCCGCGCGCCGGAGAACCGGTTCCCGCGCCCGCTGCTGGACTGCTACGACGTGGCGAAGGCCCTGTTCGCGAAGGAGTTTTTGCCGGACGTGCGCCCGGACCGCATCGTGCTGATGGGCGACTCCGCCGGCGGGAATCTGGCGGCCGCGGTGGCGCTGATGGCCCGCGACTCCGGCGACTTCCATCCCAACACCATGGTGCTGCTCTACCCGCTCACCTACAGCGACCACAGCCCCAGCACCATCTTCGACTCGGTGCGCGAAAACGGCGAAGGCTACATCCTCACGCGCGAGGCCATTGTGGATTACACCGATATGTACATCACGGGCCCGCAGGATTTGGAGAATCCGCTGCTGGCGCCGCTTCTGGCCGATGACCTGGGGCATCTTCCTCGCACACTGGTGATCACGGCGGAATACGACCCGCTGCGCGACGAGGGCGAAACCTTCGCGGCGCGGCTTGAGGCGGACGGAACGGACGTGGAATGCGTGCGCATTCTCGACGCAGTGCACGGCTACTTCCTGTACCCCTCGGTGCTGTCGTTCGTGCGCGACACCTACGACTTGGTGAGCGATTTCCTGGATCGCGCGCCCGAAGAGCACGGCGGCCTGGGAGCCGACGCGCCTCGGGAGCAGAAGCAGAAGGGCGAAGCCGATTCGCCGCTTTCGGCAATTTTGAAGCCCGTGGCAGACACGCTGGGGCTGGGGGACGCGTTTTCCGCGGAGGGCAAGAAGCGATGGACAAAGCTGCTTGGTACCGCCTAGACAACGTCGGGAAATTCTACTCCGCGCAGGCGGGCGACCCGCATCAGACGGTGTTTCGCATCTCGGCGGTCATGCGCCACGAGGTGCAGCCGGAGGCACTGCAGCGGGCGTTGGAGCGCACGGTGGCCGAGCTGCCGTCCTTCAACGTGGTGCTGCGTAACGGCCTGTTCTGGCGCTACCTGCAGGAAGCGCCGGGGGTGCCCGCGGTTCAGCCGGAAGACCAGCCGGTATGCTTCGGCCTGCATGCGGGGCTGAAAAGCGTGCTCTATCGGGTAAGTTATTTTCGCGATCGCATCAATTTGGAAATGTCGCACATGATCGCCGACGGCCGCGGCGCCCTGGAATTCCTGAAAACCCTCCTGGCCTTCTACTGCGAAGAAGAGGGTGCGGAAGGGATGGAATCGCTGGTTGCTGAGGCCTCTTCGGACGGCTCGATGCAGCCCCCAACCCCCGATGTCATCCTGAGCGGAGCGCGAAGCGCGGAGTCGAAGGATCTCTCTGGTCGCGGAGATCCTTCGACTACGGGGCTTCGCCCCTCCGCTCAGGATGACAACATCAGTTCCATTCAGAGTGACGTGGCGGAAGATAGTTTTAGTCGGTACTTTGAGAAGGCGAAGGCGGGGGCGACGCCGTCCACGAAACCGTACCGGCTGACCGGCTGGCGGGACGAAGCGAACCCCACCTTCTTCGAGCTGCATCTGTCGGTGGCCGAAGTGGTGGCGATGTCGAAGGCGATGGGGGTCAGCGTGACGTCGTTGCTGGCGGCGGCCATCGTGTCGGCGGTGCGCGCCGGCATGCCCGCAAGCGCCCTCGACCGGCCGATCACCATGGATGTGCCGGTTGACCTGCGCCGATTCTACGGCTCGGAAACGCTGCGCAACTTCTTCGGCCTCGCCTTCGTCACCTGCAGCCCGCAGCTGGCTGCCGAGCCACTGGAGGTCATCGCCCGCAACGTGCAGCAGCAACTGGCCGACGCCACCATTCCTGCCAACCTGGCGCGCCGCATGAACCAAATGGTGAAGCTGGAGAAAAATCCCATCGTTCGCTGGGTGCCGTCGTTCGTCAAGGACGCCGCGCTGGCGTTTGGCGATTGGAAGGCGCGCGGTGAAGTGACCTGCACGTTCTCGAACCTGGGGCGCGTGACGCTGCCGCCGGCCGCGGCGGAGGAGGTGCGCTCCATCGGCTGCCTCACCTCGTCGCGCGGGCTGAACTTCCTGGCGGTGAGCTGCGGCGACGACCTGACGGCGGGCATTTCCACGGTGTACCTGCTGCACGAGGTGCCCTGTCGGTTCGTGCGCCTGCTGACCGAGCGCGGGCTTTCGGTGCGCTTGTGCGTGGCGAAGGACGCCCGCGAAGTGGACGCCGACCTGGCCCAATCCGCCCTGGAAATGCGCCTGCGCAAAACCACCCCTGATGTCATCCTGAGCGGAGCGCGAAGCGCGGAGTCGAAGGATCTCTCCAGCTGCGGAGATCCTTCGACTACGGGGCTTCGCCCCTCCGCTCAGGATGACAAGGGCGGGACAAGTGTGGGCTCCGGTCGTGATGACGTGGAGGGGCAGGTGAATCATGAGGCGTTGTGATTTTTGTCGTATCGACGTAGAAGGGTCGCTGGACCGGTGTCCTCTGTGTGGCAGCGAGCTCACCGGCACCCCGACGCCGGACCCCTTCCCCAACGTGGCCCAGGTGCGCCAGAACTTCCGCATCGAAGGCCTGCTGGGCACGGTGACGCTGGTGCTGTGCCTGCTAGTGGTGCCGTTGCTCATTGCCGGTTTGGTCACCTGGTTGGAGGCGGTGGCCATCGTGGGCGTCTTGCTGGTGAATTACCTGTTCCTGCGCAACATCCTCACTCACGCCACCAACACGCTGCGCATGGCGGAGCGCTACTTCTTCGTGCTTCTGGCCATGGCGCTGCTGGCCTACCTGGCCACGCAGCTGCCGGTAATTTCGTCGTTCATCGTGCCGCTGCTGTGCATTGTGGCGCTGGTGGCCAACGGCGTGCTGCTTATCGTATATGGCGGCGCGTTTGTGGAAGGCTACGCGAAGTACCTGATCATGGATATGATTCTGGGTGCGGTGCCGCTGCTGCTGGTGGTGGTCGGCCAATCGCCGTGGCCGTGGCTCGCGTGGATCTCCGCTGCCCTCGCGCTGCTGCTCCTGCTGGCCCTGCTGCTGGGCACCCGCCGTCAATTCACCTCAGAGTCGCGCAAATTCTTCGACCGCGGCTAGCGGCGGTTCTGGAATCCTCAAGGAAATATGAGGGGATTCGTGGCAAAACAGATACACTTTTCAGCAGTCAGGTTCAGGGCCGGTAGTATGGCCTGAACTACGCGGAACGCGCGCCGCCGGTGCGGGTTCCCGAGAACTGTAGGAGAAAGTCGCCGGGAGGCGACGATGCTCGAAGATTAGAGGTAAACATGCCCAAGATCACTCGTGAAGAAGTGCGCGTGCCCGCCGACGTTCTGCCCGAAGTGCGCGATGAATACATTTCCAATTACATGAAGGCCACCCGTGGGACCGGTCGCCTGATGCTGTTCGCCTGC
Organism: Eggerthellaceae bacterium; assembly: GCA_022791455.1. GTDB lineage: Bacteria > Actinomycetota > Coriobacteriia > Coriobacteriales > Eggerthellaceae > Parvibacter. The sequence continues at coordinate 349,532 of JAAVZC010000014.1, read as the reverse complement.
GACCAGAAGGTGGAGCACCTGAACAAGGACTTCTACGGCGAGGGCATCGACATCGCCGACGCCGACCCGCAGCACCTGTTCGAAATTGGCAAGAACGGCGTGTGCGGCGTTGTGGCTGGTCAGCGCGGTCTGGTGGCGGCTTACGCCAACGACTACCCGGAGATCAACTACCTCATCAAGATGAACTCCAAGACCAACCTGGTGGGCGTGAAGCAGGACGACCCCTACTCGCCGCAGCTGACCGACCTGGACGCCGTGCTGGCCATGCGCGAGGCGGGCGTGAACATCGTGGGCCTGGGCTACACCATTTACCTGGGCAGCGAGTACGAGTCCACCATGATGGCCGAGGCCGGCGAGCTCATCGCCCAGGCCCATGCCAACGGCCTGCTGGTGGTGCTGTGGATTTACCCCCGCGGCAAGGCTGTCACCGCCGAGAAGGACCCCGACCTGATTGCCGGCGCTGCTGGCGTGGCGCTGTGCCTGGGCGCGGACTTCGTGAAGGTGAACCCGCCGAAGCCCGAAGACGGCCGCACCCCGGCCGAGGCGTTGAAGATTGCCTCCATGGCCGCTGGCCGTTGCGGTCTGGTGTGCGCGGGCGGCTCCACCGTTGACGCCGAGACCTTCCTCACCCAGCTCTACGACCAGATCCACGTGGGCGGCGCCAAGGGCAACGCCACCGGCCGCAACATCCACCAGCGCTCGCTGGACGAGGCGGTGCGCCTGACCAAGGCCATCTCCGCCATCACCCTGGCTGACTACACCGTGGCCGAGGCCTTGAAGGTGTTCAACGGCGAAGAGGATTTCACCCTCGAGATGATCTAAACGGCGAAAGCCTCCGAGCATGAAAAGAGCCCCGTCCGGGGCTCTTTTTACGTCTGGGCGCGAAACGTTCTACTTTGTTGTCATCCTGAGCGGAGCGCGCAGCGCGGAGTCGAAGGATCTCCTCGGCCGGGTGAGATCCTTCGACTCCGGCCTTCGGCCTCCGCTCAGGATGACAATGGGTGGAAGGGGCTCCGGTTGCGGAAGCGTTACGCGGGGTTTTCGCAGTTTGGGAGCGTTTCTACCCAGGCGGCGAATTCTTCCAGAGTGCCGTGGCGCACTTCGTTCACGTCCATGTCGTTGGGGTTCAGCAGACAGTCGGTGACCAGGAAGGCGTCGGCGCCCAGCTTCGTGAACGCCAGGTCCTCCACGGTGTTGTTCCCCACCATCAGCACCTCCTCGCCGGACAGCCCCAGAACGTCCAGGTTCTCCTGGTAGTAGGCGCCGTGGGGCTTCGTCGAGGTGGAGTTGTCGTAGGTCGTCAGTCGCTCGAACGCGGACGGGTCCACGCCGGCCCACTGCAGCCGCCACTCCACCGCGCGACGCGGGAACAGCGGCATGGTGGTCAGCACCAGCGGATAGCCCTTCGCGCGCAGCGTCTCGATGGCGCGGGCCGCCGCGGGGTTGGGCACCACGTTGGCCCCCAGCGTGCCGAATTCGTCCTCGTAAAACTGCGTGAACAGCGCTTCCCAATCGCGGTCCGGCTGATCCATGTTCCGGCAGAACACCTCCCAGAACACGTCGTGGTTGGTGCGGCCTTCCTCGTGATTCAGCATTTTGGCGATGCCGGCGTCCAGCGCCTTCGACACCTCCACGGCGTTGCAGCCGTGCGCCACCGCGAACGCCGCCAGCGCCTTATAGTAGCTGCTCAAAAACTCGTGCAGGTCCATCGGCAGCAGCGTGCCGTCCAAGTCGAAGCAGACCGCCCGATAGCTGTGGTCCGCCGAAGAAATCTGGGTCATTACGCGAAGATCTCCTTCTCCACTACCAGTTCGTTCTTGATTTTGCCCACCAGCTTCTGCAGAGCGTCGATGCAGTTGGGGCGGATGTTGGCGCCAATCAGCACGTACATCAGCGAGTCGCCCACTTCGCAGCGGCCCTCGTTCAGCCAGGTGCGCACGTAGTACACGCCCGGCCACGTGAGCGCCTCGGCCTCGGCCGCCGCCAGCCCTTCGGCGTCGTAGGAGAACTCCACGGCCTCAACGCTGCCCAGCCCCTCGACGCCTTCGCGCACTTCCTTCTTCGGCGTAATGCGCACCACGCCGTTGTGGGTGAGGAACATACCGCACTGCGCCGCCACCGGGTCGGCCTTCGCCTCGCGCAGCCACTGGTCCACAGAAGGTTCGGTCTTTGCCATTGCATCCTCGTTTCTCGAGAAGTCTATAAACTCACTGGAATTTTAGCGGTCTTTGCTTGCGGAACGGAGGCGGGCAAGGTGAATTCACAGAACCGGAAAGGACCAAAGCGCCCCTCGTCATCTCGACCGGAGCGCGTAGCGCGGAGTGGAGAGATCTTCGCGACTTCCGAAAACGTTGCAGGGGTCGCGAAGATCCTTCGACTCCGGCCCTGCGGGCCTCCGCTCAGGATGACGAGGGGAGGGGGCCTTCGGCTTCCGGTCGAGATGACGCATGGAACAGCCCGCCGACCGTGGGGATTTTGCCCATTTCCGCTCGTTTTCCCAATGGAAACACAAGTCTTGCTAACATGGCCGCACTTCATCGCGATCGAAAGGAAATGCCATGTCCCTTCCGGCATCTGACCTGAGCAAAAAAGCCGACAACCGCACCGCCCTGCAGCTGGGCGCCGTGCTGCCCGCCACTGCCGACGTGTGCGACGGCCACCTGTTCATTGGCGGCGTTGACATGGTGGAGCTGGCCCGCGAACAGGGTACGGCCCTTTACGTGTTCGACGAAGCGGACCTGGTGGGTCGCATGGAGGCCTATCGCGACGAATTCGCTAGCCGCTACCCTAATTCCGACGTCATCTACGCGTCGAAGGCGTTCCTGAACAAGGAAGTGGTGCGCCTGGCCGCCCGCGAGGGGCTGTGCCTGGACGTGTCCGGCGGCGGCGAACTGGCCTGCGCGCAGTCGGTGGGTTTCCCCATGGACCGCATTTTCGTGCACGGCAACAACAAAACCCCGCAGGAACTGGAAGAGGCTATGGCCGCCGGCGTGGGACGCATTGTGCTGGACAGCCGGCTGGAGCTGGCGCGCGTGAGCGAAATCGCCCAGCGGCTGGGCATCACGCAGGACGTCTACATGCGCATCACCCCCGGTGTGGAGGCCGACACCCATGAGTACATCCGCACCGGCTGTGAGGACTCCAAGTTCGGCTTCACCATGCGCGAGGACTTCGCCTACAAGTGCGTGGCCGACGTGCTGGCGGCGCCGGGCGTGCGGCTGGTGGGCCTGCACTGCCACATTGGCTCGCAGATTTTCGCGCTGCACAGCTTCCGCGAGGCGGCGGCGGTGATGGTGGAATTCATGGCCCGCATCCGCGACGGCTACGGCGTTACGCTGGGCGAACTGGATCTGGGCGGCGGCCTGGGCATTGCGTATTTGGCCGATCAGCACCCCTCCACCATCGCGGAATTTGCGGAAGTGACCACCGCTGCGGTGAAGGACTTCTGCGCCGAATTCGACCTGCCGCTGCCGCGCCTTCTGGTGGAGCCGGGCCGCAGCCTGGTGGCCAACGCCGGCGTCACGCTGTACACGGTGGGCATCCTGAAGACGCTGCCGGGCATTCGCAAGTACGTGGCGGTGGACGGCGGCATGTCCGACAACATTCGCACCGCGCTCTACCATTCGGAATACGAGCCGGTCATTGCGAATAAGGCCGATCAGCCGCGCACGGAAATTGTCACGCTGTGCGGCAAGCATTGCGAAAGCGGCGACGCCGTGGTGATCGACGGCAGCCTGCAGCCGGCCGAACTGGGCGACATCGTGTGCGTCTTCGGAACCGGCGCCTACAACATGACCATGGCAAGCAACTACAACGGCCAGCCGCGCCCGGCCGTGGTGTTCGTGAAAGACGGCGAAGCCCGCGTAGTCACCCGCCGAGAAACCTACGCCGACCTCTACCAACGAGACCTGTAGTTTTCGGTTACCATAGCGCTCGCAATTTCGTTCAAACGAGGGACACTTGACTCGTTGTCATCCTGAGCGAAGAGAGCGAAGCGAACGGAGTCGAAGGATCTCTGCGACCCGCGAAGATCCTTCGACTCCGGCCTTCGGCCTCCGCTCAGGATGACAACTTCGAGCAAGGGCTCCGCACGGCTTGAGCGAAGCATCCGTCCGATAGGAGCGCTATGACCACTCAGTCTCCCGATACTTCCGGGCCCATCGAGCCCGCCACTGAGAACTTCCCCGCCGGCGCCGCGGTGCCGCGCGAGCACTTCGCCAGCCGCCTGGGATTCATCCTCATTTCCGCCGGCTGCGCCATCGGCCTGGGCAACGTGTGGCGCTTCCCCTACATCGCCGGCGAGTACGGCGGCGCCGCGTTCATCATCATGTACCTGGTGTTCCTGGTCATTCTGGGCCTGCCGGTCATGGTGATGGAATTCGCCGTCGGCCGCGCCAGCCAGCGCTCCGCCGCCCTGGCCTTCGACATCCTGCAGCCCTCTCGCCGCTGGCACTGGTTCAGCTGGTGGGCCTACATCGGCTGCATGCTGCTCATGATGTTCTACACCACCGTCTGCGGCTGGATGCTGGCCTACATGGCGAAAATGGCCACCGGCACCTTCGTCGGCCTGGATCCCGACGGCGTGGCTGGCGTCTTCGGCGCCATGCTGGCGAATCCCGGCGAGATGATCGGCTGGATGCTGGTGGTCATCCTTATCGGCTTCGCGGTGTGCTCGTTCGGCCTGCAGAAAGGCGTCGAGCGCGTCACGAAAGTGATGATGGTGGCGCTGCTGGCGGTCATGGCCATCCTGGTGGTGCGCTCCGTCACGCTGCCCGGCGCCGCCGAGGGCCTGGAGTTCTACCTGGTGCCCGACTTCGGGAAAATGTTCGACGGCGGCTGGCCCGGATTCGCTGACGCCGTGTACGCCGCCATGGGTCAGGCGTTCTTCACGCTGTCGCTGGGCATTTCCGCCATGGAGGTGTTCGGCAGCCGCATTGGGAAGAAGCACTCGCTCACCGGCGAGGCGCTGCGCATCTGCGGCCTAGACACCATGGTGGCCATCCTGGCCGGCTTCATCATCTTCCCCGCCTGCTTCGCCTTCGCCGTTGCGCCTGATCAGGGGCCCGCGCTCGTCTTCGTCACGCTGCCGAATGTGTTCGAGCAAATGCCGCTGGGGCAGCTGTGGGGCACGCTGTTCTTTGTGTTCATGAGCTTCGCCGCGCTGTCCACCATCATCGCGGTGTTCGAGAACCTCATCACCTTCACCATGGAGAAATGGAACGTCGACCGCCGCACCGCCATCCTGCGCACCGGCGCGCTGGTGACCGTGCTCAGCCTGCCGTGTGCGCTCGGCTTCAACGTGTTGTCCGGCGTCACGGTGCCGGGCATCGGCGACATCCAGTCCATCGAGGACTTCATCGTGTCCAACAACATGCTGCCGCTGGGCAGCCTGCTTTACGTGGTGTTTTGCATGTCGCGGAAGGGGTGGGGCTGGAAGAATTTCCTGAAGGAGGCCGACACCGGCTCCGGCGCGCCCTTCCCCCGCTGGTCGCGCCTATGGCTCACCTACGGCCTGCCCGCCCTGATCATCATCATCTTCGTGATGGGCTACGTCCCGAAATTCATGCTCTGGTTCGGAATAGCGTAATCTTGCTGGGGCTCGCCGCGGGGCGGCGGGGCGGGGCAACCCTCAGTCGCTCAGACAGTCCTGCTTTGGCGAAAGTGCCACTGGCACTTTCGCGTCGTGCGGAACTCGCTTGGTGAGGGCCGCCCCGCCCCGCTGACTGGTTAACGCTACAGGTCGTCATCCTGAGCGCAGCGAAGGATCTTTCCGCCTGCGCTATTGCGGGCTTGAGGGCGCGGCTTCCCCGCTATAATCTTTCAATTCCGAAAAATCCATGAGTAAGGACTCTCTATGACTGTGAAGATTGGACTGGTCGGCACCGGCACGGTGGGTGGCGGCTGCATCGACATTCTGCAGAACCACAAGGCCGATTTCCTGCGTCACCTGGGCGTGGACGTGGAGCTTGTGCGCGTGTGCTCGCGCAACCCCGAGCAGGCGGAGGCCCACGGTGTGGCCGACATCTTCACCGAGGACTACCGCGACATCGTGAACGACCCGGAAATCGACATCGTCATCGAGCTCATCGGCGGCACTACCGTGGCCCGCAACGTGGTGCTGGAGGCGCTGGCCGCCGGCAAGAACGTGGTCACCGCGAACAAGGCGCTCATGGCCACCCACGGCCAGGAAGTGCTGGATGCTGCGGCTGAACAGGGCAAAGAGGTGGCGTTCGAGGCCAGTGTGGGCGGCGGCATTCCCATCATCGACCCGCTGAAGCATTCGCTCATCGCCAACCAGATCGACTCCGTCATGGGCATCGTGAACGGCACCACCAACTACATGCTCACCCGCATGGCCGATAACGGCATGAGCTACGAGGACGCCCTGCGCGAGGCTCAGGCCAACGGGTTCGCCGAAGCCGACCCCACCGCCGACGTCGAGGGCCTGGACGCCGCCGCGAAGATTGCCATACTCGCTTCCATCGCGTTCAACTCCCGCGTCACGCTGGACGACGTGTACGCTTCCGGCATCACGCAAATCTCCCCGGTAGACCTGGAAGCCGCGCGCGGCATGGGCTACGTGGTGAAGCTGCTGGCCATCGCCCATCGCACCCCCGCCGGCATCGACGTGCGCGTGCACCCCACCATGATCCCCGCCACCCACCAGCTGGCCACCGTGAACGGCGTGTACAACGCCATCTACGTGGTGGGCGACGCCGTGGGCGAGACCATGTTCTTCGGCGCCGGCGCTGGTTCCGGCCCCGCCGCGAGCGCCGTCATGGGCGACGTGCTGGAAGTGGCCCGCCACGTGCAGCAGGGAGTGCCCCCCATCGTGGGCTGCACCTGCACCGATGACCTGCCCATTCTCCCGGTCGACCAGCTTCAGATGAAGTACTACATTCGCTTCACCGTGGCCGACGAGCTGGGCGTGCTGGCCGCCATGGCCGGCATTTTCGCGAAGCACAACGTGTCCGTGCATTCCGTGGTGCAGCACTCGAAGAAGGAGAGCACGGTGGACGTGGTGTACGTCACCCACACCGCCCGCGAAAGCGACATCACCGCCGTCATCGAGGAAATCTCCCAGCTCGACGGCATCCTACAAGCCACCCCCTCCCTCATTCGAGTAGAAGAGTAAAGCCCCACCCAGCCCCGCGAAAGCGCACCAAGTTCCGCGCCCCCTGCGCGTCCTGGCAATGGTCGTGGGGGCGTGGGGGTCACGGTTGGGCCACGGTAGAGTGACGGGTGGTCGGCGCAGCGGCCTGTTTCTCCAGAAAATCCTATCTTTAGCGTAGAAACACCAGCGTTAAAGGGGGAGGCCATGGCGCACCCGGAGAAAAACGAAGAGAAAGCCGTTGCGAAGCCGGTGGAGGCTGCTGCGGAGAAGATTGCTGAAGCTGGCTCGGACATTCGGACGCAGTGGGAGACGGGCGTTGAGGCTTCCAGCCAGGAGTTCTCTCAGGACAAGCAGGAGTGGGCGGAAATGCGCGCTCGTCAGAAAGAGGCGCTGCACGAGGCGGGCCACGTGGTAACGCACCCTGCAGAATGGCCGGAAGACGCCCGGGCCGAAGCGGAGCGCGCGGCCGAAGCGGCGAAAGCCAAGGCCGCCAAGGTGAAGCACGACGCCGAACAGCTGGCCCACGACGCAACGCACCCCCAGGAAGACGTGCACCGCGCCGCCGAGCGCCTGCGTCAGCGTCGCGCCGCCGCCCAGGCGGAACTAGCCGCCGCCGACCAGCACCTCCACAGTCCCATCGACAAGCAAAAGCTGCCCGTGTGGATGAAGGTTTTCGGCATCCTGTGCATCGTCGCGGCCGCGGTCAGCGGCGCGGCAGTGGCAGAATCCATCGTCGACACCGTGCACTACTACACCACCGGCGGCCTGTCCGCCTACGGCCTTTCCTCCATCGTGGTCATCATCATTCAGATGGTGGTGCGCGTGCTGCTGGTGGTCACCTTCCTACTGTTCGGCATCCGCCTACTGCGCAACAAGCGGCGCCTGGCGGCCATCACCACCAACATCCTCTTCGTGCTGCTCATCGGCGGCATTCTGTGCAACATCATGCTGAACGGCATGAACTGGATCCTGCTGGGCTACCTGGGGCTTATCGTGCTCATGGTGGCGCTGCAAACCTATCTGGACCCGTCGCTCTCGAAAGAACGCCAGCAACACCGCCAGCAGCGCGACCAGCGCACCCGCCAAGAAGCCGCCGCCGGCACGCTGGGCCTCGACCAATCCGGCAAGGGCTACATCACCCTCAACTTCTACAACCTGTTCTGGATCTTCATGGTGTGCAGCATCCTGGGCCTCATCATCGAGACCATCTTCCACGCCATCGTCTTCGGCGGTTACCAAGACCGCGCCGGCCTGCTGTTCGGCCCGTTCTCGCCCATTTACGGCTGCGGCGGCGTGCTGATGACGGTGTTCCTCAATCGCTTCCACAAGTCCAACCTCATCGTGATCTTCTTCGTCTCCGCTATCATCGGGGGCGCCTTCGAGTATTTCACCAGCTGGTTCATGCAGTACGCGTTTGGCGCGGTGGCCTGGAATTACACCGGCATGTGGCTCTCCATCGGCGGGCGCACCTGCGGTCTGTTCATGGCCATGTGGGGCCTGTTGGGCGTGGTGTGGATCAAGGCGCTGCTGCCGGTGATGCTGCGGCTCATCAACCTCATTCCGTGGAATTGGCGCTACGGCGTGACGGCGGTGTGCGCGGCGCTCATGCTGGTCGACTGCGTGATGACGCTGCAGGCCCTCGACTGCTGGTACGAGCGCCTCTCCGGCGACCAAGTGACCACCCCCATCCAGCAGTTCTACGCGAAGGACTTCGACGACTCCTACATGGAGAATCGCTTCCAGTCCATGACCATCCACCCGCACGACGCCGTCCGCCAAGGCAGGTCGTAGAAGAGAAGTCGCCCGCGTCCGCACCGGCCGAAAGGATTCCGCTCGACGCGTCGTCGGTCGGAGCTAACTCGGCCGCTGCGCGCCCGAGTGGATCTCCTCCCTCCTTTGGCTTAACCTCGCTCCACCCTTCGGCCGGCGCGGTCGCTGCGTTGTGCGTCCTGCTATAATCCTTCCGCTGTTGTTTGCGTGCGGCGGCAGCTGGTGATGGAGTACGCGAAGTGGCCCTGCGCGGGGCGGGCGGCCTGATGGTCGGCCGCTGCGAAATGCCTTGGGGAATGGGGGTGCGAATCCCCCGCTATGCCAGTAACCGTAAGGTCCACGGGAAGCTGTTTTCTTGTGGCGAAGTCGGAATGCCGAGCCGGGCGGGAAGGGCCCTGGAGAGAAAGGTTTTACCTATGTTGAAACTTATGAAGACCCTGAAAGCCCAGCTGGCGGCTCTGCCGTTGGCGCTGGCTCTGGCCATGGCGCTTATGTGCGCGCCCCTGCTGGGCGGTTGCGCGGCTGACAACAACGCCGCCGACAACGCCGGCGACGGCAACGCGATGTCTGCCGAAATGGAGTCGCCCAACGTGGAGGGCGACGGCGCGCAAACAGGTGCGCCTGGCGAAGAGAACAAGGCGGCCGGCGCTTCCGGCACCGCCGCGGAAGGCTCCGACGCCGCCAAGCTCACGGTGACCGTAACCGTGAACAGCGCCACCGACGAAAGCGCCGCGCTGTTCCAGGAGGAAATGGCCGTCGACGAAGGCACCACCGCGCTCGGCGCGCTGAAGGCCACCGGCCTGGACGTGACCGTGGAAGAGAGCAGCTACGGCCCCTACGTGACCGCCATCGGCGAGGTGGCCGCCGAAGCCAACTCCGGCTGGACCTACACCGTCAACGGCGAAGAGCCCACGGTGGGCGCAAGCGAAACCATCCTCAAAGAAGGCGACCAACTGACCTGGAATTTCGTCACCTTCTAAAAGAGACGAGAAATAGAGCTCTAAGAAAATGGCCTTCGGGCCATTTTCTGTTGTCTCGGGCAGTTCCGTCCTTTCGTCATCTCGACCGGAGGCCCGTTAGGGCCGGAGTGGAGAGATCTTTCCGGCCTCCGAAGGCGTTGCTGGGGTCGTGAAGATCTCTCGACTCCGGGCTTCGCCCTCCGCTCGAGATGACGAGGGGGGCCGCTTCGCCCTCCGCTCGAGATGACCGAGGGAGGGCCGTTTCCTTTGGCGTCATGCAGCTGAGACTTGCCTTTTCGTGCTTCGTTTTTTACCATGGAATTGTCCGTCCGCCCCGTAAGCGCAAAGGAACAGCGCCCTTGTTCACCTACCAGGACATAGCCGGCAACCAGGCCACTGTGCTTAACACGGTGGACGAGACCGTTGCGGCCATTGCTGCCATATGTCGCCAGTACGGCGCAAGCGCGTGGCTGTTCGGCTCGCAGGCGAAAGGCACCTCCCACCTTGGCAGCGACATCGATATCGCCGTCCGGGGAGAAGCCTTCGACGCCGTGGAAGAGAGCGTTGACGCCCTGGACACGGTGTTCATAGTCGACCTGATCGACCTGCGGCACCCCTACAAGAAAGGGATCGAAGATGCCTGGATTAACATTGCGTGAGCGCTTCGACTCATTCCTCCGCCTCTTGGCCGACACGCAGGAATTTCTTGAGCAAATGCCCCAATACTCGAAGCGCGACGGCGCGGCGGTAATCTACGCCTTCAACAGCCTGTTCGATATTTCCTGGAAACTTATGCGGGACTCCCTTGGGGAATGGTATGGCGTGGCGGACGTGAAGCCGTCGCCCCGCGACATCATCAAGCAGTCGGCGACGGTGGGCCTGATCGACGACGCGGAGCAGTGGCTTGCCATGTTGCGGAGCCGCAACTTAAGCACCCATGATTACATGAGCACGAACCAAGAGCACTACTGCGCAATGATCAGGGAAAACTACCTGCCGCTTATGAAAACGCTCGCCAGTCAAATTGAAGCCCAGCTAACAGAGCTGGAATCAGAAGACGCCCAAGAGACTGCTGAGTAAACCGAAGAGAAGCGTTTGAGTTCCGTCCCCTTCGTCATCTCGACCGGAGGCCCGTTAGGGCCGGAGTGGAGAGATCTTTCCGGCCTCCGAGGGCGTTTCTGGGGTCGTGAAGATCTCTCGACTCCGGGCTTCGCCCTCCGCTCGAGATGACGAGGGGGAGGGCGCTTCGCCCTCCGCTCAGGATGACAAGGGGGAAGGGCCGCTTCGCCCCTCGCTCAGGATGACGAGAGATGGGTTGTGGGGGAGATTTGGGGGTTCGGGGTAGAATGGGTGGAGAGGTGTTGGGGGTTGTGTGTGGGGCTGGATGATTTTAGGAGCGAAATGGGCGATTTTCTGGGCGAAAACGGGGAATTTGAGGGGGAGTTTGAGGCTCCTCGTAAGGCTTGGGAGACTCGTTCGGCTCGTGTTCGAGTGGTTACTACTCCGTTGCCGAGCCGTTGCCAAGCGTTGCCTTTGCGTAACTTTGAGGCGGCTCCAGGAGCCAATTCTGACCCGAATGCTTCCAATTTGAGCGGGGTCGAACCATGCTCAACTGGGGATAATGGTGGAAAGTTGGTGGAAAAGTCCGCAGAAATAGGGGCTGCAGCCGCGGTAGGGGATGCCGGTTTGACCGGAATTCACGCCGCCAAGCAGGGCAGAAAACCTGCCGAAAAATCCCCGTTTATCAGGGCGGCTAACGAAGACGACGACGGTTACGACCCCTATTCCGATCGCCCCGCAGAAACCCACTTCTTCGAGCCGAATCCCTGGGACTAGCTGGGCTTTAATCAAGCTCCAACCCAGAAAACCAACCGAAAATCTAGGCATTCCGCAATTGGTGCGCCCCCTGTCGTCGCCCACAAAATGCTGTGGTTTCATCGGCGAGCGGCAACGACCCAAAACCCCGCTTTCGCACCCTTGTTCGCCGCTCCCAGTGTCACCTGGGGTTTTACAGGCCGCGTTCGGGAAAACCTGGGTATAACTCACGGAATCACGCTGGAAACAACCCCTCAAAATGCCCCTTTTCGGGATTTAATCCACCAATAGGGGATAACTTCGCGGCCCCGTAACCATTGTGGAAAAAACAGCCCTGAACTGGGAAACTTTCGATGACTAATTGAATCATCGAATCCCTCCGCACCAGCTGTTCGCAAAATCTTCCACAACACTCGACTATTTACCGTTCCACAGTTGACTCGTTACCCAATTGTGTATATAATGTGATCTAACTATCTACAATTAAGGGCGGACTGCGCCCTAATGCTTTGAGAACTAGGGGTCGATAGTTATGAAGCACCACCTGAACGGCCGCCAGGCCATTCAACAACTTGGGGATAAAACCCCAGGTCAGGCTTGGGAGAGCATCCCAAGCCAGCAGCAGGACAACGCGCAAGCGCCAACCGACGCATATACGCGCACGCAAGACGCGCCGGAAGGGCTGGGGGACGCAGGGGTAGCGGACCTCTCCCTTAACGCAATTTCTACGGCACCTCGCCGAAATCCCTTGTGGATGAAGATCGTCTCCATCTTCCTGTGCGTGACGCTCTCGCTCATGTCCTGGAACGAGACCTCCATCGCCGAAGCCCGCACCGCCATCGTGGGCGACACCCCCGTTTCCGCCACCGACGACGACGCCACCGACGCCGACGAAGACGCTGCCGACCCCAGCGACGACGCCGATGCCGACGACGACGCCACTGAAGAGGGCGAAAACGGCGAAGGCGAAGACGAGAACGTCGACCCTGCTCAAAGCATGCGCGAAGAGGCCGAGGAACTGGGCCTGCAAGCAATCGTCACCGTGGACCCGGCGGAACTGGAAGAGTTCATGCCGGCCAGCCTGGTAGCGGCGGAAGAGGTGCTTCCCACCGTTGCCGACGAAGCCACGGAAAAGAAGTCCGACACCACCGACAACGCCGCCTCTATGGACGAGGAAGAGCTGACGGAAGAGTTCGCCAAGCGCGTGAACTACACCCTGCAAGCCACCGGCGCTCTGCAGGACTCCGACGGAAACTACCAGGTCAACGGCCAGAGCCTGGCCCTCACCCCGTCCTTGGGCAATCTGGACCGCCAGCTGGACGGCGGCTACCTGGGTGCCTGGGAAGACACCGACGGCGTGGCCCTGGTCTACAACGCCCCCTTCATCTACCGCGAGGCGGCCGAGGGCCAGGCCGACTCCAACGGCAAGCAAATCTACACCTACCACACCACCTTCAGCGAAGAAGAGTGGAAGTACCGCGCCGCCGACAAGGAAGGCATGCGCGTAGTGCTGCACTCCGACGACCTGCCCCAGGGCTGGAGCGTCTACACCCAGCACGGCAACCAGTTCCAGAAGCGCACCGCGAAGGAGCTGAAGGAAGGTCTCTCCGGCGTCATCGTCTTCCGCTACGACGGCGCGCAGGACGAAAACGGCGTGACCGTGAAGACCACCCGCAACCAGCTGCGCGGCGACGTGCAGCTGCCCTCTGTGAGCGCCTATCTGCTGGGCGAAATCCCCGCTGACCAGGCTATTCAGGTGTCCGGCGGCTTCGTGGCCAACACCTACACCGCCGCCCGCGACAAGGACAACAACCGCAAGGCCAACAACATCGTCTGCCCCACCAACAACCAGACCGCCGTGGCCTTCAATCTGGTGAACGCCGAAGCTGCCGCCGCGCTGAACACCGGTTTCCAGCGCCTGGCCGACCCGGTCTTCACCCCGGACGCCGACGGCAACGGCGAAGGCACCGCCGCCTTCCTGCTGTCCATCAGCTCCGCCAAGGGCGATCTCACCGAGCAGGCTTATCGCCTGGACCTGGCGGACCTGCCCAACATCGACAACCGCGGCGGCATGAATGCGGAAGGCGTGCGCGCCTACGACATTTCCGCCCTGACCGACGAAGAGCGCGAAAACCTGGACCTGACCAGCGCCGAAGCCCTGGAAGCCGCCGGTCTTACCGCGCTTACCCCCAACCCCGTAAACGAAGACGGCCTGAACGACGAAGAGAAGGCCCTGGCCGCCGAGCGCGCGCTGGGTCGCGCCACCATCGACATCCCCGTGGAGGACGAGCCGGTCCTGACCGAGCTGCCTACCGACCCGACCGAGGCGGAAGTGGCCGCCCAGCCCAAGCGCGAAATTGTGGTGCTGGTGCCCTACAGCGCGCCGGCGTTGGTGCACGTCCCCGAGGGCAACGAGAACGCCACCAACCCGGATCTGGTCACCGCCACCAACCAGCTGCTGGCCACCGGCCTGCCCGCTGACGAGGGCGAGCCGGACCCCACCTACGACGTGACCACCCTGCAGGCCACCCTTACCGCTTGGGTGAATGCCGAGGTCATCCAGGAAGAACTGGTGGAGAAGGACGGCGAAGACAACGCCTTGGAAGAAGAGGACGTGGTGCTGACCACCGCCCTCGAAGACCAGATGATCCAGTTCACCTACCAGGCCCCCGCCGCTGACCAGCCGGAAGAGCCGGCCGAAGGCGACGAGCCCGCCGAAAGCGACCAGCCGGAAGAGGGCGACCAGCCCGCGGAAGGCGACGAGCCCACCGAAGAGCCTGCCGACACCGACGAACCCGAAACCACCGAGCCGGAAGAGCCGGAAGCCGACGCCACGCCGGAGGAAATTGAGGCGCTGACCAACCCCATCACGCTTTCCATGGCCGTCCGCGGCCTGGCCCCGCTGAGCACCCTGGCAACTCCCGCCAGCTCCTCCCGCGCCTCCAGCCCCTACAAGACGCTGGACCCCACCAAGCACTTCGACCTGTGGCTGAACGTGCAGGGCGCCAACAAGCGCATCGCCGACGGCGTGTACCTGGTTTCTAACCAGGAAAGCCCTGTGGTGCAGACCAACGTGAAGACCGAGGGCGACTCCGGTTACTACGGCGGCATGACCTTCAGCAAGCCCGCCGGGTTCACCGGTGAGGGCTTCGGTACCGAAACCGAAGCGCTGCGCGACTACTATGCCACCACGCTGGAGCTGTGGGTGCCCTACCTGTACTTCAACGAGAGCGGCGGTATGGCCTCCACTCAGTACTTCACCGAGTGGACCCACATGACCTATAGCAACAGCGACCACTACTATAACTATGGGAACACGGCGGCCCCCTACATGGCCGTTACGCTGCCGGACAACCTCATCGACAACTGGTACGTGTACCTGAAGTACAACACCAATGGCGACATGATTGCCCTCGATGACTACATGGCCGGCATCGGCGGCCCCAACGGCAATTCGGGCATGAACCAGGTTTGGATTCCCGACCCGAAGGGCGAGTACAGCGATGACAAGGGCAACACTTACTCCATCGCTGACCTGCGCACCAAGGGCTTCACCGGTTGCCTGTACCTGAAGTACAAGGGCAAGCAGGGCAACGACGGCTTCGACTATCAGATGCCCGTTTCCGGCCTGCAGGTGCCCTCCTTCCAGGTGTCCATGAACGGCAACATCCCCGAAAACGCCGGCGGCTCCATCATCTACGGCGGCACCACCTACAGCTACACGCTGGGCAAGAACCAGTACCTGCCGGACGGCAAGTACGGCAAGCCCTACACCATCCCTATGACCGGTGATCCGGGCACCTTCGGCCTGCGCAAGATCACCTTCCTGAAGACCAACCTGGAGTTCGAAACCAAGTACGAGAAGGTTTCGGACAACGTGCTGTACGACCGCTACAACTACATGGTCTACAAGGTAACGACGAAGAACACCTCGCCCACCGGCTCCACCGCCACCATCGACTTCGTGGACTACAACATGCGCGCCATGAACACGGAATCGAACAACATGGAAGGTATGCTGTGCGAGGATCACGCCGCTTGGTTCTACAACAAGGACGGCGCCCCCATCAAGGTGGAGAACCCCAACGAGGCCATCGCGGCCGAGGGTTCCGAATTCGTGGGCGTGCCGAAGCAGGGCGGCGTACTTATATATAACACCACCGGTTGGGACCAGCAGCTCTACGACGCGCTGGACATGGACAGCTTCTCCAACGTGCAGGACGTGTACGACCAGTTCTTCGAAGTGCGCGAGGACGAGAAGGACGCCAACGGCGAACCTACCGGCAAGTATTACCGCCGCGTGGGCGTCACCATCAATCAGCAGGTGGGCGAAACCGAGGAGCACTTCAAAGAGCGCCAGAAGCAGGTGCTGGAGAAGATCAAGGCGAACGCCTCCGACGTGATTCCCTACGCCACCCGTGGCCAGTCCGGCACCATGGCCTTCGTGATTCGTGAAGACGACATCAACACCCGCACCGCCCGCGACGGCTACCTGTCGCCTGCCTATTACGCCGATGCCGAGGGCAACCCTGTGGTCGTAGGCGGCGCCGGTGGCGACACCGGTGACGGCACCGGCACCGAAGACGGCGATGCCGGCGACGACGGCAGCGCTGTCAAGCCTCCCGAAGAATACGACCACATTGAAGAATCCGGCACCTCGGTCACCTTCCTGGTGGCGGTGCCCTACGTGCCCAACATCAGCCTGACCAACGGCGCCCAGGGCCGCGGCTACTACGTCAGCCTGTCCAGTAACTTCACCGCCCGTTTCGGCGGCCTGGGCGACGGCGACTACTCCTGGGGTATGAACGAGAGTCCCTTCTGGGAGCCCTTCAAGGAACCCACCGTGGGCATGACCATCGGCAAGTACGCCGTGGAGAAAACCACTGCCTCTGACGGCACTGTGACCGAAAACCTGAAGGTGTCCTCGAACCAGAGCTATGTGGGCTATCCCTCCACCTTCGAGACCAGCAACCTCACCACCAGCGGCAACATGCCCCTGTTTGGCGAAGTAGCGGTCATCTACACCTATCCGGACATGTACGTGGACGAAGACGGCAACGTGACCGGCCCCAAGACGAACCCCGACGGCAGCCCCGTCATTGTGGAAACCTCCAACGCCGGCATGGTGCCGGAATGGGCCGAAGTGACCACCAAGAACCCCACCGCCGGCCCCGTGCTGGAGGAAACCCTGCCGGAGTACTTCCGCCTGATGAACATGGAAATCATCATCGACCCGGACAAGACTCCCGAAGGCATGCTGGAGGAAGGCGCCCAAGCCGTGCTGGGCACCTACTTCGACACCGAATATGACGACTTCCCCAAGAACATGAACTCCGTGGACAGCAAGCTGCCCCGCGGCGTTGTGGTGCAGTTCGAGGTGGAAGAGCCGAAGGGCGCCGACGAGTACGATGTCTACTGGGTCACCGCCGGCGAGCCCACCCTGCAAACCAGCAGCGACGGCAAGCTGCACTACCTGCTGGGCAGCACCGCCTACGACGACGACTCCATGGCCAACAGCGCCATCTCCGGCATCCTGGAGAAGGCGGAAGTGAACCCGCTCATCGGCATCACCAAGGCGGGAGCCAACTTCACCGGCAACGTGCGCGTTACCTTCACCGCGCCGTTCCGCCAGGGCATCTCGGTGCCGGCGAAGATCCGCTGGACCGGCATCATGGAAATCCCCGGCGTGGACTACACCAACACCGCCAGCGCCGAGTTCGGCAGCCGTGTGTACGCGCTGTCCGACCCCTCCACCGCTGCCGGCGGCCGCTACATTTCCACCCTCACCAACACCCCCGTGCAGTCCGCCGCCTTCCGCAGCGCCATCAACCCCGAGCCGGACGTGCTGGCGCTGGGCTCCATGTCCAACGACGACATTGTGCTGGACAAGAACTCCCAGGTAGCGGCGAAGGAAGGCGACAAGCAGTACGTCATCCTGAACCACTCCGGCGCGGCGTGGCGCTTCAAGCTGACCAACGACTCCATGTCTATGCTGGACCCCGGTTACTTCACCATCAACAACATGCGCCTGAAGGCGGAAGGCACCACCGCCTTCGTGAAGGACGACGGCCAGGCGTTCACCACCGAGAAGCTGGCCTTCAGCAAAGACCTGCTGGCCATGATGGACATCGAATCCATCGAGATCAACACCTACGACCCGTCTGAGCTGGCCATCAAGGGCGCCACCAAGAAGCGCACCCTGTACTGGGATGACCGCGTGGTGGACGGCAACACCGTGCCCGGCATCAAGAACGAAGTGATTGCCGACGACGGCACCGGTAACGCCGACGCCGGCAACCTGGTGCTGGAAGCCGCCGACTGGTGGGCGGGCGAATACTTCGTTTCTGCCCGCATCAACTTCAAGCGCATCAAGGGCGTGCAGGACCTGGCCGCCGGCAAGACGCTCGCGAACTCCGACATGTGGGTGGAAGTGTATGGCACCCCCATCACCATCGGCGAAATTGAGCTGACCGGCACCCTGGGCACCAACTACGAGTCCATCGACACCATGTTCCGTTCGAAGGACACTCAGCTGCAGGACACCAGCAAGGCCATCATCGTTTCCCGCAAGGCGGCGGTGGATCCCACCATCACGGTGGAGGCCTACCGTGAGAACACGGGCGCTGGCGAGAACGGCGAGCCGCAGGACGACCGCCTGCCCAACTCCACCCTGGAGAAGGACGAGATTTCGAAGGAAGCCTGGATTGGCGACACCAACGCCGGTTGGCGCCTGACCATTGCCAACGACTCCAACTTCGCGCTGGGCAACTCCAAGATTCAGTTCGGTACCGCCCTGGTGGACAGCAACGGCAACGACCGCGTGAGCTCTGAGCTCACCCCGGCCGAGCAGCAGGCGAACAACAACGCGCTGCTGAACGGCGGCAAGCTGCTGACCATCGACGAAGTGGACCGTCCCATCCCGTTCCGCGACAAGACGGACGCTTCCGCGAACGCCCTCACCCGCCGCGACTTCATCACCGACACCATCGCCATTCCCGAGCGCCTGCTGGGCGTGGCCACGCTGGCGGATTTGGAAATCACCGCCATCGACGAGAACGACACCAAGGCGGGCACGCCCCTGTTCACCGATACTGATATATATGTAGGGGGCCTGCCGGGCGGCGCCCTGAACGCCGGCTTCGTGAAGGGCTCCGACGGCACCATCACCAAGAACGACATCCCGGTGGACAACTATCGCAAGATTGTCATTCCCGGTCGCCTGCTGCGCGCCGCTGCCGGCCATGACCAGCCCACCGCCCTGGACAAGAACGAATACAACATCGACGACCTGAAGGCGGAAGCTGCCGCGCTGGGCATCGAATACAACGACGAAACCGATGTGCTCTACATCCGCTCCACCGCGTGGAGCTGCGACCCCATCCACTACGACACCGACGGCAACATCGACAGCCACGTGGTGTACCTCACCAACTTCACGCTGCATGTGACCGGCTTCAAGGCCAACGTGGTGGACGACAAGAACTACGACTGGACCATCAGCAACACCAACACCGAAGTGAACCCCGATGTGGCTCAGAAGGTGAAGGACGGCTACCGCGACAACATCTATATTGATGTGTACGGTACCGCCAACAACAAGGTGGACATGAAGGTGGGCGCCACCTTCGGCACCGAATACGCGAAGAAGATTTGGGACACCACCGCGGCCGACTCCGCCACCCTGCAGGGCCGTCCGTACCCGGTTGTCATCATCCCCTCGAACCAGGCGTACAACGGCGCGAAGGGCACCAACGTGCTGGATCCGACCACGCACCAGAACGCTGCCACCAACCCGGAGGACTACCTCACCTTCGCCATTACCAACTTCAACGCTTCCAGCAGCGGACTGCTGTCGAAGCAGGACACTTACTATGACTACGGCGCGTCCGGTTACCGCGTGACGCTTTCGAATAACACCATCTACAACGCCACCCGCGGCGGTCAGCTGCTGATTGGCGACCTGACCAAGCATACCCTGAACGGCGACTTGCTGGACTACGAGACCCAGAAGCTTACCCTGTCCGGCAACCTGCTGTTCGACCCGGTGAACATTGGCACTGCCACGTCGGTCAGCCTGTACTATTACACCAACGAGCCTACCGGTGAAGGCGTCACCGCCACCGACAACCTGGTGCGCCACGAGATCAAGATCTCCCTGGCCGACCTGCAGCGGCTGCTGAACGCGGGCGAGGGCGCCAAGCTGGAGCTGACCGACCTGAACACTCGCCTTTCCGACGACTTCGCCACCGGCGGCATCAGCCCCATCGGCACCAAGGTGGCCATCCCGGATGTTACGGGCCAGGCCTGGAGCAGCGCGAACGCCCAGACCGTGTTCGACACCCTGTACAACGCCGGCAAGTTCATGGTGAACGTGAAGTACGTCACCAGCCAGCCGGACGACATCACCATCCGCTACGGCACCGACACCTCCATCGGCGAGTTCGGCTAC
The DNA here is from genome assembly GCA_022791455.1 of Eggerthellaceae bacterium. Taxonomy (GTDB): domain Bacteria; phylum Actinomycetota; class Coriobacteriia; order Coriobacteriales; family Eggerthellaceae; genus Parvibacter. Next base: position 329,425 of record JAAVZC010000014.1, on the reverse strand, counting down.
GCCGACTGGGCTTCCATCCCCAACGGCACGGTGGTGGGCACCAACCCCGCCAACACCTACCGCTATGCGGAAGCCGGCGACGAGATCACCATCTACGTGAAGGGCGCCGACACCGGCGTTACCTTCACCGACCCCAGCCCCCGTCACCACTCCATCGTTGATCCGGACACCACGGTGCCGGTGTATCCCACCACGCCCGCCAAGCCGGACAACTGGGTGAACAAGAGCGCGGAAGAGGCCATCAAGGCCCTCACCGAGCAGGGCTTCGACGTGCAGCCCACCTACATGCAGGTGGTGGCAGACCCCATCGACGCCAAGACCTTCCACAAGACCGACGAGGGCAACGTGCTGTCCATGACGGTGGACGCCACCGCCAACTCCAACGGCACCTACCCCACGGTGGGCGACGACGGCACCACCCGCACCGTGGTGAAGCTCATCGTGAAGGGCGCGAAGCCGGGCCCCGTGGTGCCTGTCACCGTGAAGGGCGGCAACATCGTCATCGACCCGGTGGTCTGGAACAACGGCTACCTGTCCGGCGTGAAGGTGAACTACTCCTACCTGCACAAGTCCATCAAGTCTTCCGAGGGTCAGGAGAAGCTGCCCTTCGTTGAGTTCTACGGCCTTACCGACAACCGCCACACCGGCGGCACCGGCTGCACCACTTGCGGCAGTGTCTGCAACGGCATCCGCCTGGGTGCGAAGTTCACCACCAACGAAATTGTGGCCGCCTGGAGCCGCAGTTGGAACCAGACCGCTCAGCTGAACGCGCTGCTGGCCCCGGTGAACCCGAAGGACTACATTGGCGCCTACGGCGTGGGCACCTCTGCCAACGACGTGACCAACACCCCCAACACCACCCCGGGCAACCGCGGCGACGGCACCTACGGCACCGTCAGCAGCAGCAGCGCCGCCGGCCGCGCCGACATCGATGGCGTCACCAGCCTCTACGACGGCAATGCCTTCAACACCACCACCCAGATGGCGGTGTTCAGCCAGAATGCTGCCGGCAACGCCAACTACAGCCGAAACAGCTACAACGAAATCAGCACCAGCGCCAGTATCTACAATCTGCGCGGCACCAGCGGCAACAACTTCAACAGCTCCACCAACTACTATTACAACCCGGGCTTCGACATTGGCACTAACGGCGAGAACATCGACCGTTACCATCGCCCGTACCCGTTCGGCTTCGTGAACGAGAACAACTCCGGCTTCCGCACCATCGTCACCAACAGCCAGAAGTTCGCCATGAAGGAAGGCGCGAAGCTGACCATCGGCGACATCAAGAGCCAAGTGGTCACCCAGACCATCGACGGCAAGGTGCAGGGCCTGGCGAAGTACAACAATCTGGGCTTCCACACCACCCACATGACCATCTCGAAGGAGCTGCTGGAGAACACCACGCTGGACTCCATCACCATTTGGTGGACGCCGGAAGGCACCAAGCAGGACGCCCTGATCACTAACACCTACAAGACCATCCTGCAGGGCAACGAGCTGGCAGAGTACCTGGAAGTGTACAAGCAGGACAACGGCGACGTGATCATTCCGTCTGAGGCGTGGTCTACCCGCAAGCTGCTGCCCGGCTCCGACTGGGCGCTGAAGAACCCGGTGAAGAACGACGGCTCCTACCGCACCGACGAAACGGTGACGGAGGACTGGTCCACCCTGAACCGCGGCAACAACGGCAACGACACCATCAAGGTGGAGTTCGACTTCAGCTTCGTGCTGCCCGGCATGTCCGGCAACGAGAACTTCGTGGACCTGTTCGGCTACGCCACCGACTCGCCCAACGTGGACGAAATCTACCGTGAGATCTTCTTCCAGAACAACCTGGACTATACCAACACCAAGCGCGTGACCGGCGGTCAGTGCTCCAACCATGGCTGCTCCGGTCACTGGTACTACTTCCGCGGCTACAAGAGCGGCTGCGGCGGCACCCAAAACATCCAGCTGCCGGCCCAGTTCGCCGACTACGAGAACTACTACTGGCTGGAAAGCTACTTCGACAACTACTACGTGCATGTGAAGGCGAACTCCGAGTTCAACGCCAAGTACAAGAACTCCGACTGGGAGAAGCTGGGCAGCAACAACGAGCGCGCTTCCGAGCAGATGTGGTCGCAGTCTCGTGCCGAGCTACTGGCCATTGCCGGCAAGCCGAACCCCACGGTGACCGCGAAGGCTTACTTCGACGCGAAGAACCCGGGCCCCGGCAAGGTGACCGCCAACGACAACGGCGACGGCATCAAGTACGACATGACCGACAAGGCCACCGCCTATTGGGGCAGCGGCAGCGAAACCAACGAAAACGGCTATGACGGATACGGCGACCGCAGCAACATGGGCGCCGGCTATCGCTTCACGCTGGCTAACAGCGGCCGTGACATGTGGGATGCCGAGCTGCGCATTGGCACCACCGACGCCAGCCACGACCTGAACCCTACCCACAACACCGGCAAGGGCGTAACCGCCTCTGCCAGCGGTTACCTGGATAACAACCGCAACAACCGCTACCACAACAACTACTGGACGGTGTGGCATCCGGGAACCACCACCACAAGCGGCTACACCAGCTATCACTGGTCCGACCCCCACACCGTGTGCGTGGGTGTGGACGGCATCCTGACGGACAACATTCCGCTGTTCAGCAACCTGCAGGACGGTGCCTCCATCCGCGGCAAGCTGATCCCCGGCACCGACGACATCGAAGATTACGAGAACGCCGTTCAGGGCTTCCAGACCCGCTACTTCACGGTGAATAAGGCCATGCTGAAAGCGGCGAAGATCTCTGGCTTCACCTTCACCTACTTCGAGCGCGGCAATACCACGAAGCAGAACATGTACGTGAGCTTCGACGCCATGGCCCGCAAGTACGGCTACAACGAAGATGGCAACCTGGTCATTCCTTACACCGAATGGGGCAAGGGCTACCTGACCAACGCCGTGGTGGCCATCGACCACTACCAGGCCGGCACCACCGCCGACGCCTTTGTGGACCTGTACGGCTACGTGAACGACGTGAACGACCTGGAGCTGTACGGTCGCGTGATCGACCGCGTCCATTCTTCCGAGTGGCGCTACTCCACCACCGCCAACCCGGCGAACCTGCTGCCCAACGGCTGGACCTCCAACTCGCGCGACAGCTATCCCATCTGCGGCTCCATCGTGTCCTACAACTACAACGTCTACCGTTACCGCATGAACGTGCGCTCCAACGGCACGGGACATGAGGACAACACGGCCGATCGCCACTACTTCAAGGGAGCGAACCAGTGGACCAGCGGTGCGAAGGCAACGCTGTTCGCCCGTCCGTACCCCACGCTGCCGCGGGTGACTTCCCAGAGCTTCCGCCGCTCCACCAACCCCGCATCCGAGGTGAAGACGGAGCAGCGGCACTTGGACGACTTCACCACGTCGCCGCTGAACCCGGCCAGCACCACCAACGCTTACTATGAGGAAGATGGCTCCGGCTATCGCTTCACGCTGACCAACAACACCTCCTTCCCCATGCGCAAGGCGGCGTTTGCCACCTCGAATATCCCCATGTTCCAGGACGACATGGACAAGGACGGCAAGAAGGAGAACGTGGGCTTCGAGACCAGTGCCATCGTGCTTTCCAAGGGCCTGTTCGATGCTTCTTACGTGAACGGCATTACCCTGAACTACTCGCCGGACTTCTCTACCGAGACCCGCTCGCTGCACATTACCGGCGAAGAGCTGTACGAGATCATCAAGGCCAAGGGCGGCGATGTGAGCAAGTACGACTCGCGCAAGTACATCGACGAGCTGGCCACCTACAAGGCGCGCATCGCCGACGAGGCCGGCAACCCGCTGCAAGCGGCCAGCCCCTGGACGCCGCTGGTGGAGGGCATGGACATCGAAGAGGCCAAGACCAAGCTGCTGGGCCTGGGCTACACCGTGAAGGTGAACTACCAGGGCACCGTGGAGCAGGCCGATGTTGACGCCATCCAGGCAGACTACGAAGCGGGCAACCTGACCGTTGAGGAATGCGTTGCCGCCATCGAGGCGCTGGGCCTGCAGGCGAAGCTGCTCTACACCCCCGAGGAAGACAAGGACGAGTGGTACGACCCGTCCGTGACCGACTTCGACGCCCCGCCGCTGCTGGGCTCGGTGGTGGATTGGAAGACCATCAAGGCCGACGACACCCAGGGCGCCCCGCTGTACGTGGGCGACGTGGTGGAGATCACCGTGTACGGCGAGCCCACCGATGACCGCTACTACGCGCCGGCCCAGGAGGCCAAGGCGCCGGAAGCGGTGGGCACCATCGTGAAGCAGACGCCGAACCAGGCGAACACCCTGCGCACCGATACCATCACCCTCACCGTGAAGGGTTCCAACAAGAACCTGCTCGGTTTCGAGCAGGAGGAAACCTTCGCCCCCGAAACCGAAGAGCCGGAAGAGCCGGAAACCCCCAGCACTCCCGACCCCGAGGCCAAGACCCTGGCGGACTACTTCACCATCAACAGCGATGGCGACCTGATCATCGACGCCGAAATCTGGCGCCTCTACAAGGGCGAGTGGGAAGAGCCGGAAACCGGCGACTACAACCGCGCCTACTTCCGCAGCCTCTCCATGACCAACCGTCTGTTCAACACCAAGAACCAGGCGGAAGCGGCCTACATTGAGTTCTGGGGCACCGGCACTTACCGCTTCGTGGAGCATTCCGTCAGCGCCACCTTCCGCACCGACTTCCAGACCAGCTACTGGAACAACGGCCAGGTGAACTACAACACCAACTCCACCGGTGGCACCGAGGGCTACGGCCGCTACAACGGCGGCAACTACCTGAACTCCTCGTTCACCCGCCTGAAGCCCACCAACCCCCGCGTGGACTACGTGGCTTCCAGCCTGGGCAGCCCCAACGGTCGCGTGACGCAGAATTCGCCCTACCAGCACTCCTCCAGCACCACGCTGAACATCGTGCTGCCGCCGACGCGTCCGAAGGTGGAGATGTACTCCTACATCAACGCCAACAGCTACAACTCCGACAAGCAGAACGAGCTGAACGGCACCACCAGCGCGCTGACGCTGTACGAGGACACCAGCTATCCGCTGAAGAACGACTACTCCGTGAATAGCGCCGCCAGCGGCACCTACCTGCATGGCTATGGCGACCTGCACTATGAGTACGGCTGGAACGCCGCTACTGGCTCCTACGTGGGCAAGTGGAACAGCTATCCGCGCTCCTACCTGAACCAGGAGGGCAGCGGCTTCCGCGCCAAGGTCACCAACGACTCCGACTACAACATCACCCACGGCGCCAACCTGTTCGTGAACGTGCTCACCCAAACCACCAGCGACGGCCGCCCGGCCCTGCTGGGCAACGTGGGCTTCCGCACCACGCACCTCACCCTTTCCCGTGCGCTGCTGGATGCCACCGTGCATGCGGTGCAGGACACCAACGAGGACGGCACGCCGAAGGTGGACGACGACGGCAAGCCGGTGATGAAGAACGTCTCCGCCCTGGATGGCGTCAGCTTCTACTGGGTGCCGCGCGACAGCGACCTGGGCGCTTCTGTGACCGGCGAACTGCCCGCCAACGTGCACAAGTCCAGCTACAGCGCCGAAGATGTGTACAGCTGGTTCACGAACGGCTCCATGGCCAACCGCGTGGACAACCACGTGGAGCCGGAAGCTGCCAACAACGATCTGGCAGCTATTGCCGTGCCCACCATCGACGACACCATGAATAAGGCTGCCGTGGACGCCGCTGCGGCGGCTGCCGTGGCAGATCGCGCCACCACCACCGCCCGCGACGAAGTGGCTCCGTTCCACATCGTGTACAACTACACCACCGACGAAGCGGTGGCCGCTGCCTACGAGATGGCCCACGACGGCGCCACGTATGAGCAGGACCAAGTGGTCAGCTTTGCAGTGGCCGATGCCGCGAAGGTGACCTTCCCCGAAGGCGCCACCAACATTGGTACCGGCGCTGCGGACGAGAACGGCGACTACTACGCCGCCGGCCCCGCCATCGACGAAGACGCCACCTACGTGCGCGAAGGCGCCACCATCACCGTCACCCTGTGGGGCGAAGACCCGGACGCCACTCGCCTGGGCGAGATTGCTCCCGCCATCAGCCTGAACGGCAAGGACGTGGTGCTGACCGACGCTCTGTGGATGTTCGGCGACCTGGTGGGCGTGGAAGTGGAGTTCGGCTACTTCAAGAAGCAGGTAGCCTCCGCCACCGACCTGGACATGAACGCTCCCTACATTGACTTCTACGGCTACACCATCGACGCGCCCGACTTCAACAACAACTTCGGCGCGCAGTCCAACTACTGCAGCGTGCACGGCTGGGCCATCCCCGGCAGCGGCTGCTACGGCGGCGACCCGAAGACCTACAGCTGGGACAAGTACTACGACATCCTGCAGATGCCGGCCCAGTTCAACACCACCTATTCCGTGGACGACTGGAACAACCTGTTCTACGAGTCGGTGAGCAACAACGCCACTGCCTCTAGCCGCAAGACCACCTACAACCCCGTCACCCACAAGTTCACCGGCGACATCACCAACCTGAACCTGGGTTACGGCACGGGCTCTACCTCTAACGGCACCTACGTGTGGCATCGTTACCACAACTACTTCGGCTTCAGCCGCTACGAGGACTCTTCCGCCCGCTACGGCGTGAACCAGTACGGCGAGCGCACCCGCACCGAGGACAACGCGCGCATTTACGCGCAGATTGCCCCCAGCTACCCGGCGGTGAAGGCGAAGAGCTTCTTCGTGGAAGAGGGCAGCAGCTACCAGCTGAGCCAGGACCCCACCTACAACACCGACGCGCTGGCGCCGCTCTCGGCTACTGACGGCAAGGGCAACGCCGTGCAGGAGAACGACACCACCTACAGCTGGTACCGCTACAACAACGCCGGCTTCCGCTTCCATTACTCCAACTACATGGATACGGACAACACCGTGGTGAACAACACCACGCTGCTGCAGGACGACAACGTGTACACCCGCGACCACGAGATGCAGGATTCCTACATCCGCATCTACGGCGGTGGTGACGCGGCGAACAAGTACAACAGCTGGATGTCTTCGGTGCCGGAGGCGGAGAAGGACGACTACGCCAACGAATATCGCGGCTTCGACGCCAGCTCCATTGCGCTGAACAGCGGTCTGCTGAAGGCCACCACTTGGGATGTGCTGGGCGCGAACGCGAAGACCGGCATGAAGTTGGGCAACGCCCTGACCACCATCCAGATTAAGGCCTATGTGCCGCAGGAAACTGCCGTGGTGCCGGACTTCACCGGCATGACCTACGCCGAGGCGCAGCGTGCCGCAACCGCGCTGGGCTTTGTGGCGAAGAAGGCCTACAACGGCGTGGCGGATGCCCCCGAAGCGGCCGATGGCGAGACCGACCACGACGTGCTGGTGGCCGCAAAGGGCCACGTGGCCGAGCAGCGCCTGAGCGATGGCACCGAAGCCACCGCCGGCAGCAGCCTGCGTGTGAACTCTGTCATCGAGCTGGTGGTGAACGATGTGGATCCGGATGCTCCGGATGCTTCCGTGAACGGCACCGTCAACAAGGCTGCCGCCACCAACATCCTGTGGGCCGGCAAGGCCGCTGCTGCCGCGCAGCTGCAGGCACTGGGCTGCAAGGTGGCCTACGCCTACACCACCGACCGCAACGACGTGGCGGATTTGGAAGATCGTGGCCAGTTCGTGGCGCTCTCCAACGGCTCCGTGGTGGGTGTGTCGGTCGACGACGCCAGCATTGCCGCGCAGCTGAAGGCGCTCCTGAACTGGAACCTGGGCGACGTGGACGAAGAAGGCGAGGCCATTGCCGAGCCCACCTTCGACTTGCCGAAGAATACCGTGGTCACCCTGCTCGTCAAGGGTGAGGCTCCGGTTGACCCCTATACCAATGACGAGGCTGGCTGGAAGCAGGAGCTGGCAGACAACTCCACGCGCGTGGAAGGCGAGGGCACCCTGGTCACCTTCACCTACAACGTGGACGACCTGATGCGCCTGTACTACAACAACACCACCGGCAACCTGGTGCTTCCCTCTACCCTGTGGGACAACGGCTACCTGGTGGAGGCGCGTGTGGATATGCGCCACTTCCACAAGTCCATCGGGCGCACCGCCTCGGACACCAAGAACAACACCGCTACGGTGACCGACGCTAACGGCCTGACCACCGTCATCGACAACAACGCCACCGGCGAGCAGATTGATGCCTGCATCGAGGTGCTCGGCCGCACCGACGACGTGCGCACCGTTTCGCTGTATTCCGAGTTCAACACCAATTACGACGGCGTGTACGGCACCAACAGCTGGGACTACAAGCGCAACCACCTGGTGGGCGACTACAACCCGCTGCGCAAGGGCATCAACAACGGCGGTACCTTCCTGCGCGAGGGCGCCAGCATCATCACGCAAATCGAGCCGGTGAAGCCCACCATCAACACCTACACCTACGTGGGCGCGCGCGAGCCGGGCGATACCACCGTGGCCCTGACCGGCAAGAAGAACCCCAACCTGAACGACGTGGTGCCTCCGCAAACGGAGCCCACCGAAACCCTGCTGGGCAACCGCAACTCCGGTTGGCGCATGCTGCTGAGCAACCCGAGCGCCTACGCCATGGACAGCGCCCGCCTGGTGGCCACCACCATGTACATGGACGCCGTGGAAGGGGAGTGGCGCGGCTTCGACACCGACACCATCACCCTTTCCGAGAAGCTGACCTCCATGGCCATGGTGAACCACGACTCCGACCTCATCCCGCTGCCGAAGCTGACCGGCGTGGACCTGGACACCGCTATCAAGCAGCTGGAAGCGCTGGGCCTGAACGTGGAAGTGGTCTACAACCCGGACTACACCAAGGACCAGCTGCTGGCGATGGACGACGTGAAGGCGCTCTACACCGACACCGACGGCAACCCCATCACCGACTTCACCAATATCGACGTGACTTCCAAGACCGGCAGCCTGTATGGAAGCGTGATCACCCGCACCGTTTCCTCCACCAGCGCCACCATGGGCAACATCGACGCCCTGTTCGGTTCCGACACCGCGGCGGCGGAAGCGGTGAAGCAGAAGATCCTCTCCGGCAACTACACCCTGCCGGGCGAGACCGTTACCCTGACCGTGTTCAAGCACGACCCGCTGGACAGCGACGAGGACACCACCGGCGTGCAGGTGCCCGCTGTGGACACTGCCGCTCTGAACAAGCAAGCGGTGAGCGACGCCATGGTGAAGCTGACCAACGCCGGCTACACCCCTGTGGTGCACTACATTTCCGAAGACGCCTATCAGGCGCTGGTGGACAAGGGCGACGACGCCCTGACCGACGACGAGCGCCTAGCGGTGACCGGCTGGAACGACGCCGCCGAGTACACCGTTTACAATTCCCGCATCAACGGCACTCCCACCAACGTGACCGAGGGCATGGAGGGCGACTTCTACCTGAAGGGCACCGAGGTGCACATTTGGGTGAAGGGCACCACCCCGGCCGAGGAACCGGAACCCGAGCCCGACGACATGGCCACCAAGCTGCTGCGCCAGCGCCTGGCCGGCGCCAACGTTGAGCTGGTAGTGGTGGAGCGCACCGACACCGGCAAGGGCGTGCGCCGCACCATCACCCTGAACATGGCGCAGTTCTACGACCCCGCTACCGGTCGCATCTCCATCCCGTCCACCGCTTGGAACAGCCAGGGCGGCCAGCCCCTGTACCAGCTGCCGGACGGCACCGTCACCACCGACCCCACTGGCGCCACCGTGTACATGGTGCAGGCGAAGGACGACGACGGCGAGCCGAAGTGGGAAGTGAAGAAGGACGCCGACGGCAACGAGCTGCAGGTTCAGGACAAGAACGAGGACGGCTCGCTGAAGTACTACGATGACGGCACCCCCGTTATGGTTCCGGATTACGTGCTGGACGCCAGCGGCGAGAAGATTCCCGTCATGGTGCCCGGCTCTCACCCCGGCAACTATCTGGTGGCCGCTACCTTCCACTTCGAATACTTCGGCGAGAAGGTTGCCAATAACGACGCGGAATACTTCGTGGACTTCTACGGTCGTCCCACCCGCGCCGCCACCATGAACCTGACCGGCACCTGGTCCACCGACTACAAGACCAACAGCTGGAACGGCTACACCTCTTGGAGCGGCAGCCCCCAGAGCCAGACGAACCTGAACAACGTGGATGGCGTTGACTTGGCTTACGGCACTCAGTGGGATTCCGGCCGCCGCACCACCAACAGCTCCACCGCGTGGATGAAGGCCACCACGGCCGAGCCCGAGGTGTACAACTACTTCAACTGGACCGGTGGCGTCACCAACGAGAACCACCTGCAGATTGCCGACTTCAACAGCTACGGCAACCGCAACGACGACACGGTGCCCTATCGCTGGGGCCAGGGAGCCAACGAGAAGGCCTGGTACGAGTACGTGCTGGAGAACCGCTCCAATTCCGAAGCGGAAGAGGGCTTCCTGGACATGACCGTGAACGGTGTGTCCACCTACAACTCCGCCGACCCGCTGATGATCAAGGACGCCATCCGCGGCTTCAAGACCTCCAGCCTGGAAATTGACGGCTGGCAGTACGTGTACGTGGACGCCCGTGGCGAAACGGTGGGTGTGGTACCGGACGACAAGGTGCCCACCGCCGACAACACCGTCTCTACTTCCGTGGTACCCAACGTCTCCGACGGCATGACCGTGGAGCAGGCGAAGAGCGCCCTTATTGCCGCCGGCCTGGGCGTGCAGGTGGTTTACGCCAACACCCAGGATGCCTCGCATGGCGACATCCGTCGCTTCAACGTGAGCAGCTTCGCGGAAATCACCGACGGCACCGTGCTGGCGCAGTCGGTTGAGCCCAGCGGCGAAGACGAGTTCGTCGCCCGCGGCACCGTGGTCACCATCACCGTGAAGGGCAACGCCCCCACCAACGTAGTGGTGCCCGGCGTGATTGGCCAGGACTTCGAAACCGCCAAGGTCACGCTGGAGGGACTGGGCTTCAAAGTGAGCCAGACGGAAGTGCCCTACAACTCCACCAACAGCGGCTTCGCCGACTTCGACAGCGCCGCCTATGGCCAGGTGCTGGCGCAGTCTGTGGCCGCCAACGGCGAAGCCGCCTTTGGCACCACCATCACCCTTACCTCCAAGGGCTATCCGGACACGGTGACCCTGGGCAACTTCGTGAAGCGCACCGACCCCACCGCCGCGAAGGCGGAACTGGAAGCCGCTGGCTTCAAGGTAGTGCTGCGCTACGTGGAAGAAGACCGCGACAAGATGTACGACCCCGCCGAGTTCGGCGCGGCCGACTTCGCCTCCATCGCCGACGACACCATTTTGGGTCAGTCGCCGCTGGCGGGCGATCACGCCTACGGCTCCACCGTCACCCTGTCCGTGAAGGGCAAGGACCCCAGCCTGCGCGATCTGCCGGCTGGCGCTGTGGGCACCAAGTGGGTGAACCGTGCGGGCGACTTCAGCGAGTTACGCCTGTTCGACTACACCACCACGACGCCCTCCAATGCGAAGGACACCTCTTCCGATACGCACTTCAGCGCCTCGAACCCGCAGGCGGCGTACCCCACCGCTTACGTGCGCGCTCATGCGCAGGCGGAAATTACGCTGAACTCCGACTTCCTGACCCCGCGCATGGTGAAAGCCGCAGACGGCTATTACACCCTGGTGGTGGGCCTGGACAAGCAGAGCCTGCAGGACATCCCCGGCGCTTCTGGCATCGGCCAGGTATCCACCGTGCGCTTGGTGTACGACCGCATGGCTGCCCAGCTTTCCGAATGGAAGTACGGCATCGACCTGAACGAAGAGCTTGAAAAGAACCGCATGAAGCTGGTGGATGCCGCCGGTAACTACATTACTTCTAAGAGCGATGTGGCTGGCCGCCAGGTGCCCTCCGGCAGCAATGGTGTGAAGATGAACACCGAATTCCGCGCCCGCCTGTACGGCTCCGTGGTAACCCACGGCACCCCGACGGCGGCGGCGAACGGTCTGTTCGACACCACCAGCTACGACAACCGTATGCAGTCCACCTTCATGTACTTCCCGCTGAGCGAGTTCTACGGCGACATCGACCGCAAGGACGTGAAGTCGGTGCGCATCAGCTGGTTCGACGGTCTGTCTAGTTCGAAGGCATTCAAGAATCCGAGTTCTCGTCCCACCAGCGGCATCTCCACCAGCTACTCCAACGAGCGCAACGACTACAGCGCCAGCTTGAGCAACGCCAGCTACTGGTCCAACAACGGTACTAACGGTACCGACCATCTGACAAGCACTGGCAGCGGCAGCAGTTATCGCTCCTACACCTACGAGAACATGTGGATGGGCGAGGGCGGTTGGACCTTCAACAAGCTGTCCATGAACAACGACACCCACGCCCACCATTCCAGCGTGGAAGTGGCCAACAAGGCGGACGACAGCGGCTACGGCTTTACTTTCCACAACGCTACCCTGGCTCGTTCCGACGCGGCCACCATCTCTGTGACCTTCGACTCCGTTGGCAAGAAGGCCAAGGAGATGCTGCTGACCGCGCCGGTGCAAGACGCCAGTGGTGTGGTGACCGCGCCCTACGACGCCAGCAGCTGGGATAGCGGCAGCTATTTCGTGAAGCGCGGCATTGTGCGCGGCTTCAAGACTGCCCGCCTGGACTTCAGCGCCGCCCTCTCCGAAATGGGCGATCTGAAGAACATCACCCTGGACTTCCTTTCCAAGGAAGGCATCCAGCGCACGGTCACCCTCTCTATCTACGACCTGGAAGTCAAGCGCAGCAGCCTCGGTGCCCTGACCGGCTACGAACTGGACTTCGCCAGCTGCGATACGCTGAAGAACGCTCTGAATGACGGTGCCGGCCTGCTTGACCCGGCCCAAACCTGGGAAGACTGGTACCTGAAGAACGTCGACTTAAACTACAACTCCATTGAGCCCGGTTGGTCGAAGCGGGCTTACGGCGTCGGCAGCGGGGGTCAGTACAGCGATGAGTTGGAGATAGGTGCCACCGGTAAGAGCGACTGGTACAACTCCGTGAACAATCCGGATCACGACTGCGCCAACACCTGCATGCACACCTACAGTAACGGCGCCAGCTACGTGGACTACAACCACAACGATCAGCTGCATACCCGCCTGACGCTGTCTCAACAGGGCGCTTACGATACCCGCGCCACCGTGAAGCAGTGCGCCGCGCTTTCCGTGCCGCGCCCGGCCATGGAAGTGCATACCTTCATTCAGTATGGTCAGTCGGACTACACCGAGCAGACCAAGGGCGACAGCTCCAATAGCGACAGCAACCGCACCGAGGTGACGGTGCCCTACGCGAAGGAATTCACCTTCCGCGCCCAGATGAAGAACGAGCGCGCCGTCAGCAAGCTGGACGACGTGGACGTGACGGTGAGCTTCCCCGTGGAGCTGACCAAGAACATCTCCACCGGCCCCGCCATCACCGATACCGGCAGCGCCTTCACCGGATTCCATGCCCTGAAGACCACCGTGAAGAGCGCCTTCATCCGCACCTTCCCGAAGCAGGACGTGGGCAAGATCCGCATCTTCGGCATTGGCCACCACACCTTCATGAAGGCGGACGAGAGCCTTTCCACTCCCAGCAACCCGCTGAAGGTGGTGCTGGAGCCCTACTACGTGGGCGAAACCGGCGTGCCGGCCAATAAGGTGCCCGCGGGCCTGGCCAACGGCGAGCTGGCCGGCTTCAAGTACGTGGCCGCCAACCAACTGAAGGCGCAGAACTTCAACGGCCAGTCCGTGAGCACGGTGGTGTACTTCCCGCTGCAGGCGAACGGCGACTTTGTGCTGACCGAGCAGGAAGTCTACGATCTGGGCATTGAGATTGTGACCACCTTCCAGCTGTACTCCTGGAAGAACATGAACGAAGACGCGGTGGACTACGCGAACCAGAACATCATCGTGCGCGGTTACTCGGACAGCAACTTCGAGACCCAGCGCACCATCCGCGTGACTACCGAGAACCACCTGGACGGCTTCCGCGAGCGTCCGCTGGACTTGCCCGCCACCGACCCCGCCTTCAACGACGGCTCGAAGCAGAAGGAAGTGCTGTCCCAGAAGGATAAGTACATCGAGAGCCGCACCGACAGCAGCCTCATCTTCGTTTCGAAGATGTACTACGACGCCGTGAGCCGCGCCGGTTACGCCGACGTGAACACCGGCGAGGCCATCACCGACAAGACGAAGGATCCCATCAACGAGAGCATCTTCGACCAGGTGTCCGGCGGCAAGTACACCTTCGACGAGGCGAAGGAAGCCATCGAGGAAGACGCCCGTGAGAGCGGCGGCGACAACCCCGGCGGCGACCAGGAAGATCCGGAATTCCCCGCCATCGACGGCAAGATGACCGTGGAAGAGGCGAAGGCGGAACTGGGCAAAGAGCCCGCCAACGAGGGCGACCCGTTCTACGTGGTGGACGAAGAGGTGAAGGAGGCCTACTCCGACACCGTGCCCGAGGGCATCGTCATTTCCGCGAAGACCATCGACAGCAAGACCGACGACCCCGCCGGCAGCATCCGCGTGCAGCTGACCGTCTCCAAGGGCAAGGCGCCCGTGGTGGACACCTACATCTACGAGACCGAGGAGCTGCAGAGCGAGTACCTGCTGGACGAGGACGGCAACAAGGTTATGGTGAACGGCAAGCCGGTGGCGAAGTACCCGAAGGGCACCGTCATCGTGGCTCAGCTGAAGCTGGACGAGGACGGCAACCAGATTTACGCGAGCGCGCCGGGCAAGTATGAAGACGAGAACGGCAAGCCGCTCACGGCCGCCAACGGCAAGGCCGTGGTGTACATGACCATTTCGCTGGGCATCCCCGAAGACGAAGAAAAGGAAGAGGCGGACTTCAGCGAAATCGAAGGCAAGATGATGGTGGCCGAGGCCGAGGCGAAGCTGAAGGAAATGGGCTTCACCGTGGCGAGCGACGTGACCGAGGTCTACCATGACACGCTGGAGGCCGGCACTGTCATTTCCGTGACCGTGGACGAGGGCGCCCAGACCCCCACCGTGAAGCTGACCGTCTCCAAGGGCAAAGAGCCCGAAGAAGTGAAGACTCCCGAAGAGCTGGAGCAGGAGTTCTTCGCCACGCTGTTCGAGAAGACCGAAGGCGAGGCGCGCGTTGCGCTGCTGAACGCCGGCTACACCGTCGATCCCACTGTGGCTAGCGAGAAGAACGACTTCACCCGCGAGGGCGTTATTCGCATCGACAAGGACGTCACCTGGGAAGTGGTGGACACCCCGGCCCAGGGCGTCGAGGGCGAAGACGGCTACGTGCCTCCCGTTACCCATACCGAGACCGGCGTGCGCATTGTGGTTTCCGCCGGCTTAACTGACAAAGCGCTGGAAGCCGCCGCCTTCGGCGACTACGTGCAGGGCACCCATTCGGGCGGCGTAAAGCTGGTCGCGAATGTGCGCGCAGCCCTGGAGGCGGCCGGCTACACTGTGGTGAAGCACGAGAATGCGGGCGACGACGAAGGCGCCATGTACGCCTTCGAGTACGTGACCGGTGAAGACGGCGTGGCCGACATTCCCGCCGGCGAAGTGGTGCGCATCGAGCGCGTCAACCCCGAAGACGGCTACGAGACCGGCGTGACCAAGAAGGTACAGATCACCGTTTCGCTGGGCCTTTCCCCCGAGGACGTGCGCAACCACCTGTTCGCCAGCATGCAGGGCAAGACCCCCGAGGATGCCTGGACCGCGCTCACCGAAGCCGGCTACGACGTGTCCGACGCCTACGAGTACGAAGCCAACGACAACATCTCCGCCGGTCATGTGCTGTGCGTGGACTTGGTGGAAGAGGGCACCGGCGCTGCCAAGCCGAAGGTGACCCTGATCGTTTCCACCGGTTCTGCCAGCACCCCTGGCGAAGGCGGCGGCAACGGCGACCTGGAATTCGGCGACTCCACCATCACCGGTGAAGTGGACTACACCACCTGGGAGATCCTGAAGGGTGAGAAGCAGGCGCAGCGCTTCACCAACTACACCTCGGGCGCGAACGACAGCCACCACTACGGCCACAACGGCTGCTGGGGTTCGTCGCGCGACGAGAACGAAGGCACCATCAACATTGGCTACAAGGGCCAAGGTTCCTTCCTGGTTGACTTCCGCCAGGTTGACACCACCCCCGGCGCCGCCGGCGTGGTGACCGCCAACTACCCCGAGGGCACCTGGCTCATGGAGCAGGGCTACTCCAACGCGTGGAATTGGCGTTGCCCCAGCCACTATTACTCCTACGGCAACGGCAGCAGCTGGGGCTATGGCTCCTCCACCCGCCATGCCTACGGCTCCATCACCAACGACAGCACCAACGTGTACGCGTCGCCGAACGGTGCGTGGGACATCAACAACTGGCACGGCAATGCGAACAACAGCCATTACGAGAGCGTGGGTTCCGTCACCTACAACACCGGTGCGAACCTGAAGATGACCCAGAAGTTCGACACCGGCGCCTTCGACGCCTACTACATCAAGATTCGCCAGCAGGCGCTGAAGTACATCAACTCCGTGACGGTGAACTACAAGAACGGCAGCTCCTTCACCGTGACCGGTGCGGAAATTCGCCGCCAGTACTACAACAGCCTGCACATCACTGACGACTCCGAAGGCACGGCTACTTCCGTGCAGGTGGACGAGGACGGCTACTACTTCTTCCGTCTGAACCTGCTGCAGGTGGACGAGAACGGCGACACTATTGTTACCAACAGCCCCACCCCCAGCTTCGGCGTGAACCAGGCCACCGCCTATAAGGATACCTTCGCGGAATACACCGACGAAGAGCTTATCAACCCGGTGTCCTCTGTGGTGTACGACGTGACCATCAACCAGGGCACCGAGGTGTCCGATGGTGCCGGCGGCGTGAAGAGCGTGTCCCCGGACTACGGCCAGTGGTTCGCCGATCGCCTGAGCGACGCTAACACCTGGACCAAGGATATGTCCTTCGAGGTGACCGGCCGCTTCTACAAGAGCAACGCCACCGTGAACGCCACCACCGACGTGGCCATGACCATCGGCGGCGATTACTCCGGCGGCACCTATGCCCACAAGGCGGCGCAGCGCTACGACTCGCCCACCAAGCGCGCCGACACCAGCAAGGACCTGGCTTCCGACAGCGCCACGCGCGGCAGCTGGTCGTACCGCAACTTCCACCTGACCGGCGCCTGCCACTACTGGTCGAGCTATTGGAGCACCCATCATGTGCACTACCAGGCCTTCGACGAGGGCAAGATGCGTCACCTGCGCACTTCCGTGGCCTTCAACGTGTTCGAGAGCCGCAACTTCCTGAAGAAGACCTTCAGCAAGAGCGGTTCGGCGTGGAACGACCCGAACTATCTGAACAATCCCATGAGCGGTTGGGTGTTGAACGATGGCACCGAGAGCGCAAGCTACGGCGGCGACAGCGCCTACCTGATGAGCATGTACCGCGAGACGCCCGGTTACGACAGCTCTGCCTACGGCAACTCCAACTACCAGCTGTGGGGCGGCTACTCCGCGGCCGACAACATGACCATCACCGACGTGATGCCCACCGTGTACCCGGATGCCGACACCGACTACTTCGGTTTTGTGGGCATGGGCCTGAAGTTCCGCAACGGCAGCGGCGTTGCCACCCACTTGAACCCCGCCACCAACGAGGCGAAGTACAACGTGGACAGCAACTTCCGCAACGTGTTCATTAAGATCAACACCGCCCGCTGGGTGGAGGACGCGGACAATCCGGTGAAGAGCTGGATCGAGAGCCCCCAGAACCCGGTGACCAAGACCAACGCCAACACCAACACCGGTTGGAAGCGCGCCAAGGACGCCGACCGCACCTTCGTCATTCGCGAGAACGGCACCTACGAGGTGAAGGCGGTCACGCTGGACGCCGCTTACACCGGCGCCGCCACGCTGCCGGAAGAGCGCGTGAACAGCAACGGCCTGCGCGTGGACGCCGCCGGCAACACCGTGTACTTCGACAAGAACAGCATGCCTATTGAGAAGGCGGCCGCCGGCGATAAGGTGTACACCGAGACGCTGGTGAACACCGTGGAGACCGACCCCGTGCTGGCGCTGGCTCCCACGAGCGACTACACCGTGAGTCAGGGTCTGACGCAGCTGTTCAGTGAGAACGTGGACAAGAACGGCGATGCTGTGGTCTACTTCCAGCGCGACTTCGACCACACCCCCGACTTCATGGATGCCGGCAACTGGAACTACAGCGGCAGCTGGGGCGTGAACTACGAGAAGGACGCCGACGGCAACTTCGTGGAGAACGGCAAGGGCAAGAAGGCCGTGGTGCGCGAGTCCGTTGCGAACGGCCGCACCAGCGCCCTGGTGAAGGACAGCAGCGGCACCACCGTGGCCAGCCCGCTTACCTTCCACTTGCCGGACGGCGAGATGGTGACCAGTTACCAGCTGAACCTGGGCCCCTACGCCGGTGACGCCGATGCGACGGCCGAGACCGCTCGCATTTACGACGGCGACAAGGGCACTGCGTCTACCCAGGCGGACTATGCCGTGCTGGGTCGTCCCTACATTTATGTGGGTCAGGTGAACAAGCTGTACAACTATCCCACCCAGAACAATATTGCGAGCCCCTACGAGGACAGCACCTACCTGGCTGCGCCCTCGACGAGCCGCTACGGCTACTCTGACTATCGCCAGAACGCCACCAACAACGCTACCGTCAGCTACAGCCACTTCTACGACAACGATCGTCTGGACGACGGCAGCCGTCGCACCACGCCGCTGACCAACAGCAGCTACATTGGCAACGGAAGCTACGGCAGCCGCAGCGAGAACAACCAGGTGCTCACCCTGAACACCTCCACCAGCCTGTCCACCACCGGCAGCAACATGCTGCAGACCCAGGTGACCCCGAACAACATGTTCGCCTATATCGTGCCCGGCTACACCACCGCCACGCACAGCGTGTACGGCACCTGGTCCGGCACCCATAACTGGGCCGGCGGCTGGAACAGCTGGAACAGCAGCGGCACCTACTGGCTGCCCGCCGACAGCTCCACCGAGAGCTCTTGGATGGTGGGCTACAAGATTCAGGCCGGCTATGCCACCACCCTCCAGACCGAGAGCGACGGCAAGTACGCCAGCACCTTGCTGAAGGACGTGGATGGCAACGACATTACTGGTGCTGGCCAGCAGCTGACCTACGATCCGTCCAATAGCGCAACGCATGCCAATAATGCGTTGTCTGGCACGGCTACCGATGTGTGGGGCTATACCTACACCACACCTGGTTCTGGCAAGATGCCTACCTGGACGCCGCGCGATTACCGTGGTCTTCCCACGGGAAGCCCCTCTGTGGCCGAAACCAGCCCCAACGCCCAGTCCGAGGATGCGGGCCGCTGGTGGGTGAACACCTGGGATGGCTACTACAACACCCGGACGGGCAGCCAGGACTACTTGTGGAATTCCGGCACTGACTGGTCTATGCATAGCAAGAGCGACTCCGCTGGCAATGAGTATCACAGTGGCTGGGGCTGGAACCGTCGTGACACCAACGGCGACGGCCAGTATTCCAACCAAGACCTGTACTCCGACAGCGTGGCCATCGTGGACTATGCTGACGACAACATCACGCCGAACAAGGCTACCTATGAGGTGCGTTTCCGTAACCGCGTGGACGGTCATGTGAACGCTCAGACTGACAACTACCGCGCCGCCCACCTGAGCGAAGTGACGCTGCGCTCTATCATCGACACCAACTACATCGGCACCAACCGTACGAACGCCATCTTCCGTCTGCAGAACCTGTACGTGCCGGTGAACCTGGTGCCCTCCGGCATCTGCAGCGACGACTGCGAAGAGTGCGCCGCTGCCCGCGCTGCCGGTGTTGATGCCCAGGCCGAAAGCGCTGCCGACCTCATCGCTCAGGCGAAGGAGAAGGAAGACGCCTACAACGCTGCGAAGGACAACTACGACACGTTGAAGGCTACCGCCGGCACCGCCCAGCGCGCCATCGACGCCGCCAAGGCCGCCATGGAAGCGGCGGAAGCGGAGTGGAAGGCACTGCAGCTGGTGGCCCTGTACGCCGAGCAGGCCGAGAAGACCAAGGCCGCCTATGACGCCAACAAGGCGAAGCTCGATGAGCTGACCGCTGCGGGCGCTGCCCAGAACAAGATCGATTCTGCCCAGGCCCTCACCGACCAGGCGAAGGATCGCTGGGATGCGGCCCAGGCCATGTTCGATGCCTCCAAGTGCCCCGAGGGTGTTGCCTGCAGCACCTGCGCGGGCCAGTGGTTCGAAGTGACCCAGTTCATGTTCAAATACATCGACGCCAACGGCGTGGAGCAGAACAAGTACGTCACCTGGAATGAGCTGGTGGCGGACGGCCGCGTGACCGCGCCCATGAAGAACGGCGCCTTCGACTACGATGGCGATTACACCATCGACCTGGAAGGCTACCTGCGCGACTCCTTCGTGGCGGCCGACTACGCTGGCGGCCTGACAGTGAGCCCCACCAACCGTGTGCTGCTGGGTAGCTACGGTCCGTTCAAGAACCTGAACGACGACAGCATTTCCTACCCGCTGTACCAGGCCATCGACGAGACCAACACCATCAATGGTTTCAAGGACGATCCCACGGTGAACGCCACCTACGCCAAGGCCCTCATCACCGAGGTGCAGCTGGCCTACGTGGCCCCCAACGCCAACCGTCGCTTCCCCGAGACCATGCTGGATTCCGGCCAGTGGCTGAGTCGCCCGTCCCAGATGGGTACCGCGGCTAACCCGGCTGCCACCGCCACCGCCAAGGGCGACAGCTACGACGCCGACGGCAACCTGGTGCAGCAGGGCAACTACGCCTTCAAGTACGACGGCGTGTTCGTGGACCGCACCTACGAGAACTTCACCCAGGCCCAGGCGGCCACCATCGACCCCGATGGCGGCAACTGGGATTACACCTCTACGCCCACCTTCGGCAAGGCGGCCAACCAGTACCGCGGCGAGGTCTCTCGCCACGAGCTGAAGATCGACCGCATTAAGTCGGGTGATCCCAACACCGAGCCTTACGGAAACTACGTCGACAAGTACGCCGAATACTCCACCCGTCACCTGCTGGGCAAGCTGGACGCCAGCTACACCCGCGGCAAGAAGCTGGAGAACGGGGTAGACGGCAAGACCAACGGGAAGGTGTTCGGCTACGACGCCGACGGCGAGTCCATGACCTGGCCCTTCAGCTACGCCGAGAACACCGACGCCAACCTCACCGACCTGGATGAGAGCGACGCCACTAACGACATTCCCGACGGCGCCCTGTACGCCGGCGACTATGTGGAATACACCCTGTTCGTGGGTGCCGGAAGCACCACCAACGGCAAGGACAAGGCGTTGCCGTTGCAGCATGTGGACGGCCGCTTCACCGTGGGCAAGGGCCAGCGTATTGTTGGTTGGGAAGTGCTGCGCGAAGTGGATGCCGATGGCAACGTCACCGCGAAGAACACGGTGAGCACCCACGATAAGGACAATAACACCATCGCCGGAAGCCCGGGCGCTACCGTAACCGCAACGCTTCTAAGCGAAGATAACGCCGTTACTTTGACCAACGCGCCGGCTTCCACCGACCTCTCCAAGCTGACGAAGGAGAGCGGCTCCAAGCTGATGCCGCAGGTGACCGCCACCAACGTTACCGATGCGTATAAGACGCTGAAGGACGCGGGCTTCGATGTGACCATCAAGTACATCAACTCGGTGGCCCTCATTCCCGCCAGCTACACCCTTACCTACGCGCGCGGTCAGAAGGACGGCGCAACTCCGGTGGCCGAGGGCGACGACGACGGGGAGGCCGACCCAGCGCCTGCCTCTATCGCGCTGCCGAAGAACGGCACCGTGGTGGGCCAGTCCATCAAGGCGGAAGTGCAGACGCCGCTGGGCGCCGAAGTGGTGCTGACGGTGTTCAACGCTCCCGTCATGAGCGAGGACGGCGTGACTCCGCAGCCCGGTACCGTGGTAGTGCCGGATGTGAGCTCCGCCAACCCGACCATCGCCGATGCCCTGAAGACGCTGGAGGCTGCGTACTTTGCCGCTTCCGTGACCGTCATCGAGCCGGACGACGCCGCCTACGACGCCGCGCTTGCCGGTAAGGTAGTGGCTCAGTCCGTGGCCCCCGGCACCTATGTGGACAACAACCGCATCACCCTGACCGTCATGGCCGAAGCTTCTGGTAGCGAAGCGTCGGTTGCCTCCGGCACGCACGGGATCTCTCCGCTCGCTACGCTCGGTCGAGATGACGTAGCGGGTAGCGAAGAAACAACCCCCGACGTCATTTCGACCGGAGGCCTCGAAGAGGCCGGAGTGGAGAAATCCCGTGTCGCCGAAGGCGTCAATACCTCCACCGCTTCTTCCGCCGAGGCCGAAGGCGCTGCCAACAACCGCACCATCATCTTCTCGGTGGGCAAGAAGAACACCGGCCTGCGCGAGGACGACTTCAGCTACAACGACACCCTCATCCAGCCGGGCGAGGGCGTGTACATCCGCGTCATCACCCAGATGACCGACGAGCTGCAGAACAGCCCGGATGCCCTCACCTACAACGACACGGACAACCTGGCCTTCGACGGCTATGCCGACAGCCCGTCCTACCGTGGCAACAGCGTGCGCGCCACCTTCACCACCAACGCCGCGCCGCTGCATGGCTACAGCCAGTACTACGTGAACAACAAGAGCTCGCTGAACTACAACTCCACCAACAACACCTACAGCTACACCGACCTCATCAGCTCTGCCACCGATGAGGGCCGCGCCTCCATCCCGTACTACCACGAGCTGCTGACCGGCAAGAACAACAACACCGCTGCCGACCTGACTGGTCGCGAGCAGTACGGTGCCCGTATGACCAGCACCCTCAGCTTCTACAACCACCTGTCCGACGTGAACTCTTGGCGCTACGGCGAGGGCAACTCCACCAGCAACTATGTGAACCACTACAACACCGAGGCGCGCATTGTTGCCTACAACCCGGAGATTTCCCGCACCCGCGCCAGCTCCGCCAACCAGGACGGCAACCCCGTCACCGTGCTGGTGGGTCGCAACCAGAGCGGCCAAGCCTACAACGTGGGCGCGCTGCGCAACCCCACCTGGCATACCGCCGACGTCACCGTGACTGTGAACTTCACCGACGGCTGGGATACCGCGAAGCAGATTCCCACCGGCACCCGCATCTTCGAAGTGACCGGCCACAACATTGAGTACCCCGAGGGCATGCCGCGCAACGACCAGTCGCTGGCCAGCACCGAAGCCGACGTGCAGCAGCTGGGTCGCAAGCATGTGGAAATTGAGTACTACATCCCCTCCGCCAACAACGGCGAGGGCGCGTGGCTGAAGGAAGATGGCTACCAAGCGGAAGATGGCAGCTACACCGTGGACGGCAAAGTGGGCAGCGCCCCGGCCAACCACGAGCTGACCGACTACATGCAGGGCCGCTCCAACGCCATCGAGGGCGTCGAGCACGGCGTGAACATCAACCTGTACCGCGAAGCCACCGCTATGCGCTGGACCTACTTCGACGTGCCCGCCACCTCTAACGGCACCACGCCGTTCGAGCTGGGCATTGTTCGCCTGGATGGCGTCGGTCGCTACACCGATATGCGCCTCACCCAGAGCGACATGCTGGACGGCGCTTACGCGGATGCGGCCAACTACATCGAGCGCAACCTCACCATGGACGTGGCCTATACCCACTACCACAACGAGGACACCGTGCTGGACTTCAAGGGCAACCCCGGCACCCTGACCATCGGCGCGCCGCTGTACGACGAGGCCGCCGGCGACCAGAACGCCAGCGCCCTGCAGCTGAACAGCGCTGCCGAGTTCGATGCCGCCACCACCAGCACCACCGTGGTGGAGCATGGCGAATGGCGCACCAAGCAGAGTGCCTATGACGTGACCGACAGCCCGCTGCGCGTGTACCGCCGCATCCCGAACGCTCAGTACCAGACCCAGGTGTTCCAGACGCGCGACCAGGCCATGGCTCCCTACGACGAGAACGCCGCCCAGAAGACCGGCTACGTGCCGGGCGAGGTGTTCTGGTACAAGGACACCCTGGTGAACGCGCGCCTGGCGAATAAGGGCTCGAACCCCGTCGTGTCCGTGGGCTCCTTCCGCCAGACCGGCACCGGCACCTACCAGAACACGAACCAGCGCGTGAACAGCTCTTCCAGCAGCATGTCCGTGCGCTTCAGCGTGTACGAGACCACCAACTTCACCTTCAACTTCTCCGTGAGCTCTGAGGGTTGCTGCGACTACATTTACGTGCAGTCCTACAAGGACGGCGTGTACCAGCGCTACTACGGCAACTGGGGCGGCAGCTACAACGGTGCCACCTTCAATTCCGGCGACCTGGCGCCCGGCGAGTGGCAGTTCAACATTGTCTACCGCAAGGACGGCTCGGTGCATTCCGGCTCCGACACCGCTACCGTTTGGAATATGTCCGTGGGCGGCAGCTCGGGCGACATCACCAACGATGCTGACAACGCCGCCAAGCTGCGCAACACCGTCTCCATCGTGGGCACCCAGGAGCAGGGCGCCGGCGAAAGCGAAATCTACAACCCGGTGTTCTACGAGCGCATCCCCACCAAGTACCTGAAGTCGGCCGTGGAAGCTGCCAACTACAAGGGCATGGCCGAGGACGGCTCCGACATTGTGATGGGCGCTACCTACACCGACTTCGAAGGGGAGAGCAAGCGTTACTCCGCCTACGAGGGCCAGGACGGCGCCGACATCGACGAGGCCTACCTGGAAGCGGCCCTGCTGGGCAACATCCGCTGGTACGACTTCGACGGCAACGATGTGACCGCCGACCGTACCCGCGGCCTGAAGCTGAAGGTGACTAAGGTCTCCGAAGAGGAGGCTCAGGACACCGGCGGCGCCATGACCGTTTCCTCGCAGGAGACCTACAACTGCACCTACCCGAACTACAGCTACGGCCGCAGCTACGCCGACTGGGATCCGCGTGAGGAATCCGCCGATACCGACTTCACCCTGTTCAAGATTGAGTTCGTGCGCGACGACGATTCCCATGCCTACAAGGACTTCGTGAACGGCTACACCACCGAAGACGGCACCGTCATCGGCGGCAAGGACGTGAACGACCCGTCCGAGAACCGCGTCATCATCAACGGCGACCAGCAGACCGGTAATGCCAACGGCTCCACCGTGGCCCTGAACTCCGGCAAGTACCTGGCCAACGAGCTGGGCACGGGCTCCAAGCTGTCCGAGGAGCACACCAAGCTGCGCCCGACCGACCGTCCCGACAGCGAGTCTGCCGTGATGGAAGTGGGCGACAAGCTGGAGATCTCCTTCCCGGTGCGCGCCGCCACCAGCGACCTGCCCCAGGTATATGTGGACATGGACTCCTCCGACTCCACCGCGAAGAACGCCGACGGCACCGCCAACACCACCGGCATCGAGCCCGGCTACTTCCCGCGCTTCGGTGAGTTCTACTTCAGCTACTACCACCTGCATTGCGGTCATCCGAACTGCAACTCCGCCAACAGCAACTTCATGAACCCGGCTTACGGTTCCACCACCTTCGGCACCGGTCTGGTGCAGGGCACCACCCGCGTGCACAACCAGAACCAGCTGCTGGACCTGAACTACCTGCTGCATGAGAGCGCGTTCAGCGCCGACAAGGCGAAGCACGTGGATGCGTGGAAGATGTTCTACAACGCCTACACGTTCATCCCGGGCACCACGAACAACAACAAGACCACCGGCTACATTGCCCAGAACAGCGCGCCCAACAGCAGCTACGACTACGGCACCTCTGGTAGCAACAACGTGTTCTACGATGCGGACAACCAGACTGCCAACAACAAGCAGAAGGTGTCCTACAAGATCACCACTGAGCCCACCACCATGGGCCAGCGCTTCGACCTGCCGCTGTACACCTACGTGACGGTGAACCAGACCGGCAGCGGCTACACCAACTACATCCGCGACTACTTCAAGTTCGTCACCGGGCCGCGTACCCAGGAGGCGTCCACCTACACCGCGGTGAACGAAGAGACGGGCGAAGAGAGCGAAGAGCACATTTCCGGCACGCCGCTCATTTGGTCCCAGACTCGTGTGCACCTGCAGAAGGCGTGGCTGGCCACCTCTTCGGAGATTGTGAGCGACTACGACAACCGTGCCGTGACCGGCCAGAACCCCACCGACTACCAGGCCGCCCGCAGCTACAGCCTGTTCAACGCCCAGAACGGCGTTTCGGCCCCGCTGTACGACGTGAACTACACCTGGTACGTGAAGGACACCAACCACGGTGGCACTTACGGCACCGTGAACACCTACAACGCGCGCTCCATCACCGAGGGCACCTACACCGCGGCGCTGGAGTACGGTCAGGAGTACACCTCCCAGCTGACTGCTTACAACTACGGCGACCGCAACCTGGACGGCATCGAGTTCACCTACATCATGCCGCGCGGCGCCGAGCCGGTGCTGGACGATGCCGGCAACGTGGTGCTGGACGCCCAGCTGCTGAAGAGCGTGGGCAACGCGGTGGCCGGCAGCGCCTCTGCCGCGGGCAACAACATGGCTCCCTATGTGGAAGAGTCCTACGCCACCATTCCGTCCGAGCTGGTGGACGTGGAAATTCTGCAGACGCCCTACGGCGAGAACCATGGCTACGAAGCGGTGAGCACCCATCAGGACCCCGCTCGTTACTTCATTGGCAACACCCGCCTGGCGGGCGTGACCGACTACTCCTCCACCATGACCGGCGAGGGCGCCAGCCTGTCGCTGCTGGGCAGCTATAGCAGCGTGTCCGGCGCGGCCGACGGCACCGCCGCCACCGACACGGTGGTGGACGGCAAGATTGTGGCCGACAAGTCCAAGATGAAGGGCTACAACTACGTGACCAGCAGCCAGCCGTGGGTGCTGCGCATTACCGTGAAGCAGGATCTGGGCAAGTGGTACGGCCGCAACATCGATAACCAGGTGACCAACGCCGCCGACCCCGACCCGTCCGACATGACCGACTGCTACACCAACGGTGGCTACAAGCTGAAGGTGAACCTGCGCAGCCGTATCTTCGGCAACAACGAGTCCGAAGATTGGTACGACCGCCTGCTGACCGCCCCGTGGGACGACCTGTCCCTCATCGACTTCCGCAACGGCCAGGCCACCGGCACCGGTGCTGTGGCTGGCGGCGACGGCGACTTCGGTGGCGAAGAGACCACCGTCGACAAGTCCGTGGGCGTGGATCTGCCCGATACCACCGGCATGAAGCTGGAAGATGCCATTGCGCTGCTGGAATCCCATGGCTTCCAGGTGAAGGTGAACTACGGCGCCGGCGTGGAGAACGAAGCGGGCGCCCGCGAAGTGTACGTGCGCTTCGACGCCAACGGCGGCGATGGCACCGTGGACATGGTGACCGCCACCCTGGAGGAGGGCGAGACCACCGGTAGCGCCACCCTGCCGGCCAATGCGTTCACCCGCGACGGCTATGTGTTCGTGGGCTGGGCCACCACGGCCGAGGTGCAGGAAGACGAAGAGCTGCTGCAGCCGGGCGACGAATACGAAGTGACCTTCGACGAAGAGTCCTTCGACAACAGCTACACCCTGTATGCGCGCTGGTCCGACAGCCTGAACTACGACGCCAACGCCGAGGATGCGGAAGGCTCCATGGAGCCCACGCTGGGCATGGGCACCGGCAAGGCCACTGTGGCCGCCAACGCCTTCACCCGCCCGGGCTACGTGTTTGACGGCTGGAACGATTCCATGAGCGGCGCCGGCAATAGCTACAACCCCGGCGACGAGTTCGAACTGGACGAAGAAGCGGTTGATACCCTGTACGCTCAGTGGCGCAAGTGCCTGAGCTACGACGCTAACGCCGATGACGCCACCGGCACCATGAACCCGACGCTCAAGAGCGACGACAGCCTGGACGTGACGGTGGAGGCGCCCGCCTTCGCCCGCGAGGGTTACGTGTTCACCGGTTGGAACACCGCGGCTGACGGATCCGGCACGGCTTACAGCGCCGACGACCTGTACACCCTCACCACCGGCGTGGACGTGCTCTACGCTCAGTGGCGCGTGTTCAACGGCATGGGCTCGCTTACCTTCGACGGCAACGCCTACGACGCGGCCGACGCTCCCGAGTTCACCGGCAACACTGCCGCGGTGGAAGGGGAGAAGGGCTTCGCCGTAGAGGTGCCCGACAGCGGCTTCACCCGCAAGGGCTACGACTTCAGCGGCTGGAACACCGCCGCTGACGGCACCGGCACCGCCTACATGGCCGGTCAGGACTTCGCGCTTTCCATGGGCGACGAGACCGATGTGCTGTACGCCCAGTGGACGGTGAAGACCATCACGCCGGTCTACGATGGCAACGCTTACCAGACCAACGAGCTGGGCGAGTTCGTGCTGGATGAGAAGGGCGAGCGCATCCCGCTGTTCACCGGCAACGTGCCTTCCGGCATTCCCACCAACTTCGGCGATCAGATGCTGGTGTTCGTGAACGGCCTGCAGCGCACCGGTTACAGCCCCAACGGCTGGAACACCGCGGCTGACGGCTCCGGCACTTCTTATCGCGTGGACGACATGATGCCGGTGACGGAAGAGGAGATTACCCTCTACGCCCAGTGGACCGAGAACGATTGCACCCTGGCCTTCGACGCGAACGGCGCCGAGGGCACCGTGCCGGATTCCATTACCGGCAAGTTTACTGCTGCCATCATCCTGCCCGGCGCCGACAACCTGACCGCGCCCGAGGGCATGGAGTTCCAGGGCTGGTACGCCTCCGAGGATGTGACCGAGGGCGAGGGCGAAGACGCCGTTACCACCCAGAAGAAGACCTACTTCAACGCCGGCGACGAGTTCCACTTCTTCGCCGACGGCACCACCACCCTGTACGCCAACTGGGTGGACCCGAACGCTCCGGTTGAGGGCGGCGACGAAGGCGAAGGCGAAGAAGGCGGCGAGGACCAGGGCGGCGAAGAGCAGGCCAGCCTGTTCAGCGCCGACATGCTGAACGCTACCAGCCTGCAAATGGCCATGAACGGCTTCTTCCGCAGCCTGCAGGCCATGGCTTCCGACGACGAGGCTGTCGAGGCCGACGAGGAGACGGTGGATCTGTCCACCGCCACGCTGGGCGACAAGCGCGTCGCGCCGCGCAAGGGCACCTACTCCAACCTGCCTCTGAGCAGCCAGGCTCCCGAATCCATTCTGGGCCAAGCCAGCCCCGAAGCCGGCCTGGCCGCCACCCCCGCCATCCTGAGCGGTGAAGCGGTTATCGCCGAAGGTGACGGCGACTCCTCTACCGAGGGCGACGGCACCGAGGGTGACGGCGGCGAAGGCGGCGACGGCGGCAATGAGGGCGGTGACGAGCCCACCGAGCCCACGCCTCCCGACGACGACATCATCGTCTGGGAAGACGGCATGGTGGTTTCCTCCGTGCCTCCGGCCGCTGAGTCCGAAGTGCTTGTGTGGGAGAAGGAACCGGTCTACGGCGAAGATGGCACCACCGTGGTGGAGCCGGGCGTGCCGGCCGAGTGCTACCCCTACCAGGGCATGGAAGTTCAGCTGAACGTCTACGGCAAGGCGCCGGCTTCTGCCATGGGCACCATGCCTGTCATGGACGGCCGCAACTACCGCGTGGTGAGCACCAGCTTGCAAAACGCTGGCTTCACCGTGGTCCCGGTGTACGTGCCGGAGTCCTCGCTGCCCACGGGCACCATCATTCGTGCCTATGTGGTTGAGAACGGCATCCAGAAGAAGCTGAACGCGGGCAACGAGGTTGTCCTGGGCACCACCATCTACCTTGAGGTGGCTGGCGAGGCGCCGCTGAACACCGAGGGCGACAAGGAACCCTACCTGTCCTCTGCCTACTACTCCATCATGGACGTCGACCACTACGAGGGCGGCAGCGCCCGCGGCATTGCCAACGCGCAGTTGAACACCTCTGGACGTCGCCAGAACATTGAGCCCTTCGGCATGGACTTCGACTGGACCCTCATTGGCGGCAACATTGGCGCCCACTGCCCCGAGTACCAGACTTCCTACGGCAGCCCGCACATGCCGGCCGTCAAGGGTTACACCGTGCTGAACAACAAGGTGATGACCACCCTGAACACCGTCGACCGCTCCGGCGACGATGCCGAGCTGACCGACGACGTGGCCGGCAGCGACGTCATGGGCCTGCGCGTGTCCGACGCTCAGCAGATTGACTGGAACTCCGCCGACAAGGGTGTGTACAACGGCAACACCGACAACTGGAACAGC
This sequence comes from Eggerthellaceae bacterium, assembly GCA_022791455.1. Taxonomy (GTDB): domain Bacteria; phylum Actinomycetota; class Coriobacteriia; order Coriobacteriales; family Eggerthellaceae; genus Parvibacter. The sequence continues at coordinate 299,197 of JAAVZC010000014.1, read as the reverse complement.
GCTACCTACAACAGCGCCAAGGTGCTCTACGCCGAAACCGGCACCAACGCCGTGCAGCGCAAGCCGCTCGTGCGCACCTGGAGCACCGTTTCCTCTTACGTGCCCGAGCCGGACGAAATGTCCGACCCCGAAGAGCGCGATATTGAGAAGTACTTCGTCGACACCGAAGGCGACGTGCGCCAGCTGAACGTGCACGTTGAGAACCGCTATTGGCTGGACGATCAGCCCTACACCTGGTCCATGAACACCAGCTACAGCGGCAACTGGCAGAACTACACCTCTACCAGCAAGTACGCCAACAACTATGCCACCGACGGCGGTCAGAAGGGCACCCTCACGCTGCCCATGATCACCGTGGTGCTGCCCTACGGCGTGGCTCCCTACGACTCCGAGACCGGCCAGCCCTACACCGGCGACGGCTCCACCATCAACGTGAAGCCGGACGACTGGGGTCTGTCCATCCAGAACAACGTGACCTCCGCCAACTACAGCGCCGCCAACGAAGCGGCCGCGGCGAAGGACAAGGCCTACCGCGCCGCCAACTGGAAGGTGACCAGCGTCTTCGAGAACGTGGCCACCGACTCCGGCGTGGTGGAGAAGCGCTACGTGGTGCGCTTCGAGCCCACCGCCACCGGCCTGAACGAGGCGAACGACCTCATCACCGCCATCAAAAACAACGATCTGGACATCTTCAAGCTGAACGTGGTCACCTACATGGAGCCGAAGCTGGGTCTGGACCCGGCCATGTACCGCAGCTACGACAACGCCCGCGTGTATGTGACCTCCAAGATGATTGGCTACAAGTTCCTGACCGATCAGTCCATCAAGCTGCAGAACGTGGCGGATGGCATCTACGACGCGAAGCTGGCTCCCAGCACCTCCAAGCAGGGCCAGAACCCGTTCTATGTGGGCGCTCCCAAGGCGCTGACCATGGAGCAGGCGCGCACGAACCAGATGTACAACTACAACAACAACGGCAGCTACGGCAACTGGTCGAACGCCATTGCCGCCTACAAGGGCCATGCGCAGGACCTGCGTCTGGATTCCACCTACAACACCTATACCACCTACGCGCGCAACAGCGACTCCAACCGCGGTTGGGGCACCTACTACAACACCACGCTGCGCAGCAACGGCGCCTTCCTGCCCACTACGCAGCGGGTGCTGCCGCTGGGCACTGACGTGGCTATTTCCACCACCAGCCGCACCTACTGGAACGGCACCTACACCACCCAGAACAGCGTGCTGCTGCCCACCACTATCGACAGTGGCCAGAACACCACCGAGAAGGTGCCCACCAACAGCCTCATTGGCTTCAACGGCACCTATACCGAGAACACCGGTACCATCCGCGTGCCCAGCTGCGCCAACAACAACACGGTGCTGAACATCGGCCTGTCCGGTGCCGACACCATTACCACCGGCGGCAAGACGCTGGACCATGGCAAGGGCCTGCTGGTGGGCGACTACGACTTCGCCTCCACCCGCTACGGCCTCTCCGCCAACACCACCGCCATGCTGAACGCCAACACCATTGCCGGCTCCAACGGCCTGGTGGAGAACGGCAGCGCCACCACCACCCTGGCGGAGCGCTTCGTGGACAACGCCCGCGGCAACGGCCAGGCGGCCGTCCATACTGACATGGGCGTGTTCTCTACGCTGAAGCTGCGCTGCAAGCAGCCCACTCTGAACGTGGAGTACGAGGTTGAGGCCAACCCGACTGACCGTCCCACCGATTCCACCGACCCGAACCATGTGGTCACCGACGAGCCGGGTACCAACAACACCGGCGCCGGTGCCAAGCCGGGCGACATCATCAACACCGACGGCTCCGTCATCAAGGCGGCCACCAGCACGGGCAACAGCAACGGCACTACCACGACCGTTCGTAAGAAGCTGTCCACCCGCGGCGAAGACAAGGCCAACGGCCTGTACCCGCTCATCGAGGTGACCCACACCACCGGCACCACCGCCGGCAACAACGCCGCCACCGCTCTCAACGGCTCGAACACGAAGATGATCGAGTACTCCGACACCGACATTCAGTACAAGGTGCAGGAGGCCAGCCGTAGCGTTTCCGCCGACGGCAAGACGGTGACCCTGTCGCTCATCCGCTACAAGAGCGATCCCGTCTATGGCACCGACGACAACGGCGATCCTACTGATGAGATTGTGGGCTGGAACACCAAGACCGCCTTCAAACTGGATCGTACCTACAAGCGCGACCCGCTGACCGGTGTGGTGTACGGCTGGGATTCCACGCTGTACAGCCTGAACGGCGAGCCGGAGCGCGACGAGACCGGCGCCATCGTCACCGACGAGGACGGCAACACCGTGTGGGCCGCCGACGGCGACTTCGTCCGCGTGGCCACCGAGCACTACGACAGCCGCGTTCCCGACACCGTGGTGCAGGAGGACGGCACGGTACTGGACACCTTCGATACCGAGCGCTGGGTGTACGCCTACAACCCGGACGGCTCCGTGGCCCGTACCCTGAACAATGTTTCCCTGGACCAGGCGGCTCGCGGTGAGTACCGCGGCACCGGCAACCTGGTGCACGAGATTTGGCGCTACGACCCGCAGATGGCCGTGGACTTCAACGACCATAACGACTGGGTGCTCCACGAGACCATCTTCCTGGCCTCCGAAGAGAAGGACGCCTGGCAGTACAACGAGACTCCGTGGTTCGCCGCTACGGTGACCAACAAGTCCACCAAGACCGACCCCGCCACCAAGGGTAACCTGAAGCACGCCAAGCTGGTGTTCGCCATGCATCTGCCGCGCCAGGTGACCTTCTACGACGGCTCCAAGCTGACCGACGACCCCGATGTGGCGGCGCCCGGCAGCGGCTACAAGTACATTGGCGACTACGAGGGCGACGACTACGCCTTCTACGTGGAGCGCGTGTACAAAGATCGTCTGCAGACCGTGGCCGGCCCCGGCGAGTGGGTGGCCGACCGCGACGGCAACCGCATTGGCGGCGAAGGCGCCACCGCCGACCTGTCCAAGGGCCAGGGCGTCATGAAGACCGAGCGCCTGACCCCGAAGCAGCTGATTGCCGAGGGCTGGACGGTGAAGATTGCCTATGGCAAGAACAGCCTGCCGCAGCCGGATTGGGGCTCCAACGACTTCGCCGCCGTGGGCCAGGGCAACGCCGCCAACAGTAACTATGCCAAGCCGGATGCGGACGACCCCGAAGACACCGTGCCGGAGTCCACGCCCACCGTTAAGGACAAGGACCACGACCGCGAAGTGGTGGTCTTCGAGCTGGCCGCGCCCGACGACGCCACCGACGAAGAGTTCCTGAAGTACGAGGCGCTCATCAACGCCTACTACGCCGGCGTGCATGCCAACGGCTTCCTGGGTTACGGCGACTCCATGACCCTGAAGCTGCGCACCCGCCTGGACAACCTGGGCTCCGAGGAAACGGCGCTCGATGAGTCTATGTTCGACGCCGAGGGCAAGCTGATCTCCTACAAGGATCAGATGAAGAACATCGCCACCTGGAGCAGCGACAACGCCAACGTGTACATCACCGCCCACGCCACCGACCTGGAGTGGATGGAAGATCCGCTGAACCTGGATCAGCTGAAGGCTACGCCGGAGCGCGGCTGGCTGCACACCTTCACCGGCGATGTGGTCATCCCCGACGGCATCAAGGCCACCGAGGGCGTGAATAAGAACAGCACCGACGACGGCTGGTGGACCACCGGTATCGACGTGACGGTGGATCCGGACGACGAGGCCAGCACGCCTTCCAAGAAGGACGTGCCCATCGTGGACGGTACCGTGGACGTTGAGGTGCCGAACTACATCGATGACCCCGATAACCCGGGCACCCAGATCATCGACCCCGACAACCCCACCAAGACCGAGACCAAGAACGTGAAGAAGGTTTCCGGCACCACCACGGTGAACGGCAAGACCCTGCCGCTGCGCGCCATGAAGGCCAAGACTCCCCACGACTGGGAGCCGGTGGTTGGCATGCAGTTCAACCCGCAGTCCGTCAGCCGCTTCTATCGCGAGGGCATTCTGGTGGAAGACGTGTTCACCGAAGACCCGTCCGGCCGTGCCGACTACGACCGCGACGGCGCCGTGAACGAGACCACCGTACCTCCCACCGCCACCAACTACGACGACCTGTACGTGGCGGCCGAGACCGGCAACTTCCTCATCCGCAAGCCCATGACCTCTGTCCGTGCCGACACCGCCCGCCTGCGCAAGCTGCTGGCCAACAACGACATGGGCATCTACGTGGCCGGCGACGTGGCCAACAAGGGCGAGAACGACTTCTACATCACCCAGGCCATCAACACCGGCGGTGCGGTGAACAGCTTCATCGTCGACTGGCAGGTGCCCTACTGGGCCACGCTGGAAGGCACCGTTCTGGATGCTCCGCTGGAGAGCCCCACCATGGCCGTGGGCCGCGTGGACTCGCTCATTTCCAGCATCTCCACCGGCGTGTGGGAGATCCCGGGCGCTACCTACGACTGCGCCTACACCTATACCTACAACGGCAAGAGCGAAGATGTGACCGCCGAGTTCGAAGAGAACGACGGCAAGATCACCCGCACCGAAGAGCGCACCGAGATGGAATTCGGTAAGCCGGTGAACAAGCAGGTGGAGGTTACCTACACCCTGGATTCCAACGGCAACGTGCTGAACGAAGAGGGCAAGGTCTCCGACAACTTCAAGGTGACCCGCACCGCCACCAGCGAGCAAGCGGAGCAGGAGAAGGACTTCCGCGTCTTCATGTTCGTGCGCCTGGCCGCCAACGACCGCACCATGGACGGTAACGGCTACGTGGAGCAGAACGGCACCGAGTACCAGGATCAGGAGAACTACGCCCTGGCCGGTACCGACGCCGACCGCGACTACTTCTACGGCGAGGACGACTACGACGCCATTGGCGACTCCACCGACTACAACACCGCCGACAGCTCCACCGCCATGTGGGTGCCCATCGGCGACAAGACCGGTTACGCCATCTCCGACAAGACCAACGTGACGCTGCAGGCGGCCGACTTCATGCGCAACTACCCGCAGTACCAGGCCAAGCAGATTCGCTGGATCATCAAGGCGGTGCCGAAGGGCGCTACCGTGAACAACGACACTCTGGCCAACAAGATTGCCGTTCCCACTGGCTTCCGCCTGGCGGTGGACGCCATGATCGACGACGGCAATCCGGATCATGCGAAGTACACCGACGGCATCCAGGAAGCGGATGACCTTGACCCGCTGCGCATGAACTCTGGCTGGAGCTGGAACTACAACTTCGACGGCACGCCGCAGCTGGACAAGAACGGCAACGTGCTGCTGAACTCCGAGACCTTCATCCACGAGGGCATGACCACCAACGCCCCGAAGATCTGCTTCAACACCTCCGTGAAGAACAGCCCCACCATCGGCCAGGCCTCCCGCTTGGGCGAGAAGGCGTTCCAGGCCGCCATTCAGACCGGCGGCCAGGTGGGCGTTCCCACCGAGGTGCCGAACGTCGTCGGCAATACGCTGGACGTGGCCAAGGCTATGCTGAACGAGAAGGGCCTGGCCATCCAGGAGGTCTACGACGGCGACGAGCACGTGGACGACAAGCTGAAGGGCACGGCCAAGCCCAACGGCATGTACCGCATGGAGACCGTGAACGGCGTCGAGAAGAAGCGCCCGGTTTCCGCCGGTGACGAGCTGCCTTCCGGCACCATCATCTACGTGGAATTCTATGGCCCGGCGCCGCTGAACACCGGCTCCTCCAACGCCATGGCCACCGTGCACCTGAACCACTTCGTTTCCGCCACGCCGCGCTACGACGACACCAAGTTCGTGGAAACCGAGCGCGACCGTGCCGGCTTCTTCCGTACGCCGGAGGAACCGGTGCTGGCGCTGGACATCTACCGCAGCTACTTCGACGGCCAGTCCACCAAGGGCTACAGCTGGAACACCAGCCCCTCTACCATCAACATGGGCCAGTCGAAGATGGTGCGCTACAAGATTGTGCTCACCAACCTCTCTGCCGAGCAGATGGAGCGCCTGGCCTATGTGGGTTACGAAGAGGATATGTGCACCAACCCGCAGATTTCCCAGGTGCTGCCTGTGGTTGAGGGCCTGGGCGGTTCGCAGTTCATGGACGACTCTGTGCTGAAGTACGTGAGCTACGACGACCTGCAGGCCGACCTGAAGAAGTACCAGGAGTACGAGAAGCAGCTGCAAGAGTGGCGCGACAAGGGCTCCGTTGCCGGCACCAAGCCGGTGAACCCCTCGAAGTACTACTACTTCGACGAGTCCTACGCCTCCGTGCGTGAGGCCGGCGACCGCTATGCCAAGAACATTGACTCCGAGCAGCCCATCTGGACCTACTACGTGGCGAACATGAACGACACGAACACCGATGTGTACCAGGTGTACAACGCTGAGACCGGCCAGTTCGAGAAGGACGTTGTGCCCGCCTCCAGCTCTTCGGTGCCGCGTCTGAACAACCCCTACGTGAACTCCACCAACGCCGACTTCCGCGTGCAGGACAAGCTGGGTGGCGTTTCCGAGGGCTCCGACGTGAACCGCAAGTTCCTCACCTGGCACTTCACCGGTGCCCAGAGCGGTGGGGAAGTGGACAACGGCGTGCTGCGCCCCGGCCAAGCGGTGATTGTGGAACTGCTGGTGCCCTTCGACGAGAACGCCGAGACCGCGGTGGCCGAGACGCTGCTCACCACCACCGGCTACGGCTTCAAGCCCGGCACCTACAACCCCTATCTGCCCAACAGCGGCGGCAACGACGACGGCAAGACCCGCGGTTCCGACACCGACACCCGCGACGTGAACCTGGACGGCAACACCAACCAGTCGCAGCTTTCTATGCAGCTGCGCTCGCTGGAGTTCACCACCTCCACCTCGGTAAGCCAGACCAAGACGGTCACCACCGACCTGGAGAAGCTGAAGACCGAGCGCAAGGACGGCCCCGCTCCCGTTTCCGAGGGCGGCAGCCTCTCCTACGCCGACAGCGCCGTGAACCCCGACCCGAAACAGGACACCGCCCGCTACTACAACGACGTGGTGCTCTACGACATCCTGCCGCACGAGAACGACTACAACGCCTACAACGTGGAAGTGGTGGAAGTCGACCGCGTGTACACGGCCGACCAGGTGAAGGCCATGACCGGCCTGGGATCTGTGGCCGAGACGGTGGGCAACATCGTGACCGGCAACGACTACACCTTCGAGTTCACCAAGGAAGGCTGGAAGCAGAAGATCCAGATTCCGAACTACATGTTCAATGAAGACGGCACTCCCATGGTGGACCCGGATACGTACGACTTCATCCTGAACCCGGACAAGCCCTACGTTGACGGCTACCAGTCCAAGAACGTGCTGCAGCCGCGTGACCGTAACTCCACCTGGACCGGCTACCTGATGGACCTGGATTCCATCAACGTGGTGAAGTTCTCCTCCAACGCCGCCGACAACACCGGCGCCGCGGGCGTGAAGATGATCGAGGGCCAGGAAGTCTATACCTGGGTTGGGCCGTACAAGAAGACCACCACCAACGGCGTGGTGAAGATCGAGCCCATGGACGAAGACGGCCTGATGTGGATTTGGAAGCAGGGCGCTCTGACCAACGAGGACGAAGAGGGCGAGGAAATTCCCGACGAGAGCCAGGAAGAAGGCCGTCAGGACCTCATCGACAAGCTGCGCGAAGACGTGTCCCGCTCCATGGCCAACAGCCGCCACAACCAGGATCTGGAGGCCCGCTGGGTTGAGGACCGCGTGAACTACAGCCCCGAGCCCACCTTCGAGCAGTGGCTGACCTCCAAGGGCCAGACCCTGTACCCCGAGTTCAGCGCCGACCCCGAAGTGGACGACTGCACCGCATCTGAGATGTACGCCAACAACTTCGTCAGCCTGGACGAACTGAAGGCCTACGTGGCGTCTCACCCGGACGAGAAGGAAACCCTGCTGCGGGCCCTGCGCTCCATTTGGGCGCAGCCGGCCGACAGCGAGTACCTGTACCAGAAGGGCTACAACCGCCTGAACTTCAACCTGGAAGCGCCGCTGAACCTGCCCAAGTTCCTGGGCAACCGCACCGGCGTGCGCGATGCCGACATGTTCTCGCGCCTGTCCGAGACCGAGCAGGAAGCGCTGCTGGCCCAGGCTCCCGAGGCCGACCGCGAGGCGCTGCGCGAGCAGTACGAAGCGCGCTCCAGCCAGATTGCCGACGTGACCCAGTGGAACACCTTCCTGCAGCGCATCAACTCCGACGGTACCACCAACCGTCCGTACCTGATGGAGAACGTGCTGGCGGGCGCCTTCGTGGACGCCCCGGAGGATCGCGGCTACATTGGCGACTACGTGTGGCTGGATTCCGACTGGTCCGGCACGCCCGAGGACGATCTGCTGGGCTACAAGCTGGACGAGAACGGCAACCCGGTCACCACCACCGTCACCGACAAGAACGGCGAAGAGCTGACCACCCACATTGTGGATTCTGCCTACCAGAAGTCTGTGAACGGCCGCTACCTCATTCGCGGCATCGACCCGGCTACCGGCGAGGAGTTCGACAACTCCACCGGCACCTGGCAGAAGTACGACGCCAACGGCAACCCGCTGGAGGGCCAGACCGAAAGCGGCAGCCGTCTGATTGACGTGGACTACGACGGCGCGGTGGAAGACCCCGGCCTGAACAACGTGAAGATTGAGCTGCTGAACGAGTACGGCAACCCGGTGAACCGCGACGGCGAGTGCGTCACCCTGGTGAACGACTCCGGCACCAACCATGAGGACCGCTGGGTCATCTGCGACGCCCGTACCGGCAAGCCGCAGCTGGACGCCTGGGGCGCCTACATCAACGCCGACTCCGGCGCGCCGCTGTCCACCGCCACCAAGACCGACTACTACGGCAATCCCGGCTACTTCATCTTCTCGAACCTGAAGCCGGGCGACTACCGCCTGCGCTACACCTTCGACGAGGAGTACTACAACTACTCGCCCACCTCGAAGACCATCGGCATTGCCGGTGCTCAGGTGGAAGTGGAGACCGAGCACCGCGAGGCTAACGAGGCCACCGGTGAGCCGGCCGCTCTGGTAGTGACCACCGGCACCATCAAGGTGACCGCGGTGGAGTACAACCACGACGCCGTGAACAAGGAAGGCTACGACCAGCTGGCCGACCAGATCCATCAGGATTACGACCAGCGCGCCACCGGCTACAAGCTGGGCATCGCCCAGGGCGTCACCTTCGAAGGTGTGGCCTACCGCGACGATATGCTGGCCGACGGCACCATGGAAGCCGACGAGAACATCAACAGCCTGCTGGATTCCCAGTCCGTTGGCTCCGGCGACACCTGGGCCCAGATGAAGGGCGCCCAGCTGGTGGACGAGAAGCGTCTGGAAGACATCCAGATCAACGTGTACGAGACCAGCAAGGACGAGAACGGCAACACCATCATCTCCAGCCGCATCGCCACCGATGCCGACGGCAACCTGGCCACGCTGAAGACCGGCGACGACGGCTTCTTCCGCTTCCGCCTGCGCCCCGGCACCTACATCCTGAAGGCAGCGAACACGGTGAGCAACCGCCTCATCAAGCCCACGCTGACCACCTGGGTGACCGACCCGCTGACGCTGCCGAACGCCGGTGACGAGACGCTGCCCGAGAACGACCCGCTGCGCGAGCAGCTGGTGTACGACCAGAAGGGCACCGCCATCGAGGTGGACGAGAACGGCGTGGAGCACGAGGTTGAGGTGGATGTGCCCATCTACGACAACGACCTGCGCTACGTGTCCGGCTCTGCCCGTACCTATCCGTTCAGCGCCGACATGCCGTTCGAGAGCGGCACGGTGAAGGTTGACCCGGCCACCGGTCGCGTCATCCAGGGCGTGGCGGTGTACGAAGACGCCGAGAACCCCTGGATGGGCTATGCCCGCCAGAACAAGTTCGCGCTGGGCTACGTTGACGGCACCAAGGGCTATGTGGGCAACAACGTCTGGAACGACGAGAACTACGACGGCATCCAGCAGGAGAACGAAGAGGGCATCGGCCAGGGCCGCGACGACAACGGCGTCAAGGTGAAGATGGAGCAGTGGTACTACGCTCCCGCGCTGGCCGAGGATGTTTCCGATTACGGCGAGCTGGCTGCCGACGGCCGCACCATTCTGGATGAAGAGGGCAACGCCACCGGCTACGTGCTGGGCGAGGCCTTCGTGGTCGACCGCTCCGGCAAGGCCACCGGCGAGACTGCTCGCACCGACGAGAACGGTGTGACCCATGTGTACGCCGCCGACGGCACCGACACCGGCAAGACCGTGGACCAGTTCCGCAAGGTGCTCGACGCCGAGGGCAACCAGACCGGCAGCTTCATGGAGATGGCGCGCATCCGCAAGGACCTGGGCTCCGACACCTATGAAGATGTATACAAGTGGCGTCTGTACCCGGCGGTTTGGGGCCTGAAGGACCCGGCCAACGTGGATACCGCCGCGGGCGAGTCCATCGGTTCCGACGGCAAGGTGTACGACGCTCAGGGCAACCTGGCTCAGGAGTTCAAGGGCGAGCTGCGCGAGGCCTGGACGGGCGAGGCGGCTTCTGCCGGCACCTACCTGTTCCGCGACGTTTCCACCTACGTGGTTGACCCGATGCAGGTGGCCGACAACACTATTTCCGAAGACTACAAGACTAAGTACCTGGCCGGCTATCGCCTGCGCATCGATCAGGAAGACCTGGCGAACCTGGATGAGGACTACGCCATCACCCTGCGCGACGCCACCATCTGGGACGAGAGCACGCAAAGCTGGATGCACACCATCGACGGCGACTCCGACCTGATGACCAAGGCGGTGGCTACCACCGTGCTGTGCCAGGCCGAGGCCGAGTACGACTACTACGGCAACAAGCTTGATCCGCAGCAGATGACCGACGGCACCCGCCTGGACGGCAAGACCACCCTTACTTATTACTTGAACGAGCCGGGCACCATGCACGAGACCGGTTCCTTTGACGACGAGTACATCGTGCTGGCCGCCATTGGTCAGATGTCCGCGAACCCGGTGGCCTTCACCAACTTCCAGGAAGGCACCAAGAACCAGGTGGAGTACACCACCACCTACACCAACGAGACCGAGCGCGCTCAGTTCGTTACCATCCTGGACCCGATGCCGCGCGAGAGCGCCGGTTGGGACGAGGCCGAGGACGGCGCCGACGCGTCGCTGGGCGGCGACAAGAATTGGGTCAAGGTGCTGGGCTACTCCATCAGCAAGACTGACGTGCCCTCCACCGGTGCCACCCCGGGCCAAAGCGCCACGCTGGGCACCATCGACGCCAACTACATGGACAACAACCTGGGCGCCTGCGTGCAGTTCAAGGGCATCCTGGTGCCCGCCGGCGAGACCGTCACCGTGAAGGTGAAGTACGAGCTGCGCACCATGAAGACGGTGGTCCACAACGCCACCATCTACACCGGTTCTTCCATGAACAGCCTGCAGGAAGACTCCATCGAGACCAACACCATCAACCACAAGGTGTTGCGCGACATGGATGCCCGCGAGCCGAAGCTGCCCACCCAGGAATGGCTGGATGCGAACGCTCAGTACGTGACCGATTACAACGCCAAGGCGGACGTGGACAACGCGGCCGCGCTTAAGGCCAACGGCGAGCTGACGCTGCACGAGGACGAGGTGGCGCCGGACTTCGACGCCATTCGGGCTGGCATTTCCATCGAGAACGACGACCCGGCATTGAAGGAGCTCTACGAGTTCAACGCTGCCGTCGAGGCTTACAACGCCGCGTGGGAGGCCATCAATGAGGCCCGCGAAGAGGCCGGTCGCACCCGTGTGGCCTACACCGCCCTCACCCAGAAGCTGGGCCTGAACACCAATTCCGCCTTCGTGGCGGCGGTGGATGCCGAGTGGGCCAACGCTCAGTCCATCAAGCTGCACATTCCGGCTGAAGTGTACGAGCCGCCGGCTCCCTCTGAGTTCCATCCGGACAACGACCACTTCAAGTACTACATCGGCGAGGACGGCGCCAAGCACGAGTACACCGCCGAGCAGAAGAAGGACGTGTACCAGGACTTCTTCACCGAGTTCGTGTCCGAGTGGCAGAACGTGTTGGGCTTCTACTACAAGAGCCCGCTGAACAACAAGGAATACGGTCCCACCGTGGGCGCTTCCGACCTGAAGCCGGGTCAGCAGATGTCTGACCGCTTCCCGCAGCTGGTCACCTCGCCGAAGCTGGTCTTCAACGACCGCAAGGGCTCCGGTATGAGCGGTGCCTACCTGCCGCAGGACTACTACGACGACTACGTGAAGTGGTACAACGGCAACTTCTCCTTCACCGAGAAGACCCAGACGGTGACCGAGGCCATGGCTACCACCGAGCAGAAGGTGACCGTGGGCGGTGTTGAGACCATCGTCATGGTCTACACCGACCCGGAGACCGGCCTCACCTACGAAGTGGGCGAGGAGGCGCCGGTGTACGCGCAGGTGACCGACAACGCCGCCGACTACCCGCTGGCGCCGAAGAAGGTGCTCATCTACCCGACCGTCAACACCAACGGCATCGACCATGCCGACAAGGTGTACGTGCCTAACACCCAGTACGAGCTGGGCCAGCTATATCCTGCCTTCACCTACGACGAGGCTTCGAAGACCTACGTGGCCAAGCTGCAAGAGGTCACGGCGAACATGGCCGACGAAGAAGTGGATGGCGAGATGAAGTACGGCGTCCAGGTGACCAAGCCCAACGGCGACCTGGAGACGGTGTACTACTCCATCGGCCAGAAGGCGCCGGTGTACGAGACGCTGGAGCGTGGGAACAAGTTCCTCTCCGACGACAACGGCACCATGGTGTGGACCTCCCCGGCTACCGGCGAGGACTACGAAGTGGGCGAGACCTACCAGGTGTACGAGTCCGACTTCATCGGCTGGAAGGCCATGTACGACCAGCTGAAAGCGGTCTACGACGCCGCCCAAGCGGAGTACGACGCCGCCCTGGCCGTGTACACCAAGCTCAACGACGAGTACACCACCTACCGCAGCCTGTACAAGCAGTGGGCCGCCGACAAGGCCGAGTACGAGGCGGAGATCGATTACTCCGCTGGCAAGCTGGTGCTGAAGGCGGGCGAGAACCACCTGGATACCATCTACGACCTGGGCGACGCGTCCCGTCTGTACAACTGGGACGCTGGCCTGCGTGTGGTGCCGCGCGCCAACATCACCGGCAAGCTGTGGGACGACACCCTGCAGGAAGAGGCCTTCAACGCCTTGAAGGAGACCGACCCCGAGAAGGCCGCTTCTATCCTGAACATTTATAAGAAGCGTGCCTACAACGGCATCCAGGATGGTCCGGTGTACGACGAAGACGGCACCACCGAGCTGCTGCCGGCCGAGCCGGGCCTGGAGGGCGAGGCCATGTACCTCACCCAGTGGTTCTTCCTGCCGGTGGAGGTGGACTTCGCCGAGGATGCCGATGACGCCGCTAAGGCTCAGGCTGTGAAGGAAGCCGCCAAGCCGCTCATCGACGAGCTGTTCCTGGTGGATAAGGAAGAAGAAGGCAACAAGACCAAGCTCGGCGAGCTGGACGTGGAGCCCGCGGCCGACTTCCGCGGCGTGTGGGTGCGCAACGTGCAGTTCGGCACCGACAACTACACCGGCAAGTGGGAGAAGCGCGAAATTGTGGAAACCCCGGACACCCCGGGCGACGGCGGCATCATCGACGCCGGCGACGAGGGCGACAAGGGCGGCAAGAAGCGCCTGGTAGGCCCGCGCTCCGAGGGCGCGTGGCAGGTGCGCGGCATGAACGGCGTCATTGGCGTCAAGACCGCCGGCATCACCATTTCCCAGAAGATGGAGACCGTGGACGACGGCAACGGCGGCTTCAAGCAGGTGCCGGTGGTCGACGACGAGGGCAACCCGGTGATGGTGGAAGACGCCAGCACCATTGGCGTGTACAACTTCTCCGATCTGCCTTCCGCCTTCACCGCGCCGAACGGCAGCCACTTCCTGGCCAGCTACCGTGTGGAGCTGGGTCTGCTGAAGCAGCAGGAGTCCAACGTAGCGCTGAACGCCGACGCCACTGCGCCGGAGGGCGTGGTGCTGCCGCTGGTGGAGATCGACCACGAGAACTCCGCGGCGCTGGGCTTCTCTACCCAGGACAACACCACCTGGAGCCTGACCGACTATCACGCTTCCGCCGACCGCGCGGCCGACGCCACGCTGGAAAGCGCGGTGAACGTGGACTCCGACGCCAGCTCTGCCAAGGGCGTGGCCGGCGGCTATGCCTTCACCGCTCTGGACACCGTGGTGAAGATGTACGACGCCGAGGGCAAGCCGCTGACGGATATTACCGCCACGGGCCTGCGCGCCCACAGCGGCCACATCATTCTGGCGGACGTGGCCACCGATCCTTCCGGCAGCGAGCTGGACAAGGATCTGGACGACAACAACATTCAAGTATCTAAGGTGACCATCTCGCTGAACGACGTGCTGGCCGCTACCACCACCAAGGACGACAACGTGGCCGGCGTGGACGGCACGGGCAAGTACGTCATCTACGACTGGTTGAGCTACCGCAGCCTGCTTGACGCCGACGGCAACGAGCAGAAGAACGAGCTGGGCGACATCCTGCGCGGCGCCTACGGCGGCGACGCGGGCGAGATGCACCTGATGAACCCCTCCATCACCGGTAACGTGTGGATGGACGACAACAATGACGGTATGAACCAGAGCCGCGGCGAGAACGCCACCGAGGAAGGCGTGGAAGGCTTCCAGCTGACCCTGGAGCGCTACTACACCAAGGCCAACCTGGCCCAGTGGAACGACGCCACCGGCGCCTACGACGCTATTGCCGACTCTACGGACACCTGGCATATGGATCCCACCTGGGCCACTAATGTGGACCGCGCCGCCTACGAGGCGGACGTGACGGTGGGCCTGGCTGGCACCGAGACCTTCTCCGAGGGTCAGAAGTGGGTGCACGTGGGCATCACCTTTAGCGACGCCACCGAGCAGCAGCGCAACGTGTTCGGCAACGTGCTGAAGGAAGCGCAGCCGGCTACCAGCCCCAGCGCCACCGAGTTCGCCGCCATGAGCGACGCGGATAAGGCTGCTGCGCTCGAGGCTGCCGCGGCCGACTTGCTGGTGACCGACGGGACCATCGTGGCCGACGCCAACTTCGCCGGCGTGTGGGTTTCCACCGAGGCTGAAGGCTCGAACCACAACACCTATACCGACGAGAACGGCAACTACGGCTTCTACGAGCTGCCCACCCACGGCGTGGTGTACCTGGACGCCGACGGCAACGACATGGACGCCGAGGGCAACGCCATCACGCCGGAGACTGCCGCCAGCAGCCAGATGGTTATCTACGGCTACCGCGTGCGCGTGACCGACAGCGATTGGTGGAACCGCTACTACGGCACCGCCAAGTACCTGCAGGGCGCTGACTACAGCTTCGCCAGCGACGATTGGCAGTCCGACTCCGACCTCATCTACAACACCGGCTACCTGATGGCCTCTAAGGTGAGCGGCGGCGCCGACGAGTACACCGTGCTGCTGGACGCCCCGAACGACCAGACCGTCGGCTCCACCCAGGTAGGCGCCCTGAACGCCAACAACCCGAACCAAAACTCCGAAGACTTCATGGGCTACGACCTGGGCCAGACGGTGGATATCCCCCTGTGGGCCGTCCTCACCGACAAGCAGGCTTCGCTTGAAGACGAGTACGACTTCAAGCCTTCCATCATCTACGACCTCGGTCGTCCGGCACATCGTTCCGGCAACGACGCGGGCCTGCGCGAGCCTGTCCGCGAGACCGTCTCTGGTACCATCTTCCAGGACGACTACACCGCTCTGAACAACGGCGGACTGGACATCGACCGTCTGCCCGACCTGGGCAACCAGCAGGAAGCCGCGGGCGATGAGCCGGTGAACCCGCTGAACACTTCCGGCATCTACGACGGCATCTTCACCCGCGAGTTCAACACCGTGACCGACGGTGACGTGACCCGCCAGGTGACCACCGGCGACACCGGCCTAGCGGGCAAGAAGGTAATCCTGAAGCAGTGGTACTTCGTACCTGCCAACATTGCCTATAACGTCATCCCGAGCGAAGTCGAGGGATCTTCCCAGACCCCTGAAGAGTCGTCGGCAGACCAGACCGCTACCTACACGATGCTGGAGCCCTTCGCCACCATGGCCGCGGCCGACGACGGCAGCGTCCAGTGGGTGCGTGGCGACGACACCGTGGCCTACCACGAAGCCGACGTGACCGCCGATGACCTGGCCGCCCTGAAGGGCATCTGGGTGCTGAACCGCAACTTCGGCAACGACGGCTACACCGTGGCGGAGAACTCGGTCACCTTCGAGAACCAGACCATCACGAATGAGGATGGCACCACGTCCGAGCAGCAGGTGTTCGTGGAGTCCACCGACCCCGACTACTATGACGGCCATACCTTCATCATTCCGCGCTCCACTTATATGGAGAACACCGGCGTGTGGCTGCACACCGAGGCAGACACCTGGGCGGACGCGGCGGACGAGAGCGGCGTCATCAACCTGGCCACGCTGGCCGGCGACTACGCCTTCGAGAACCTGCCCACCCGCTTCACCGCGCCGTATGTGCCTGGCTCCGTGGCCACTGAAGACGCCGCTGCCGTGGCGCCGGTGATGTCGGCCGAGTACCTGGCCGGCTACACCGTAGAGGTGCAGGGCGGCGCCATTACCGATACCGACGCCGAGTCCATCAACGGCCTGCCGGCCACCCTGCTGCAGCAAGACACCACCACTTCCGACGCGGTGAACTCCAACGCCGTGAGCGCGTGGGCTGCCAAGAACGACGAAGCCTACACCGGTTACGAGGACGGCAACTACCCGCTGCAGTGGAACGAGAACTCCGTCCAGAGCCTGGCGGACGCCGCCGACGCCACCGCGGCGCCGGAGGGCACCAACACCGTGAAGGCCACGCTGGACGGCAAGATCGTCCTGGCGGCGCGCGCTTCCGTGGACGCCGCTTCCGGCGACCGCATGGATGCCGCCACCTTCAACACCGCCGAGAACGGCACCGCCACCGGCGCCGACATTGCGTTCGGTACCGCCGGCCAGTACTACAAGAAGCATGTGCGCGCAGGCGAGGCTGCTTCCAGCCCGTTCGGTCACCTGAACGCCTACGGTCCCGCCATCGAAGAGGGCCACACTCCCAACGTGGAGCAGACCCTCATCTTCGACCTGTCCAACGGCGTGTCCGGCAACGGCAACACCGTGGTGGGCACCCAGAACGTGAACGGCGGCTTCGGCGAATTCGGCTACACCACCATCTCCGGTAAGGTGTGGCGCGACCATAACTTCGACGGCATCCTGAATCCCGGCGAGGAGCTGCTGGCCGGTCATACCCTGTCTGTCACCCAGTGGTTCTACGTGCCCAACGGCACCGTGGACGCCGCCGGCAACGACGTGCAGGAGGCCATCAAGGCCAACGCCCACGACGCCGCCACCGGCGAGGGCGCCTTCCTTGTGGACGACAAGACCGATGCGAACGGCATCTGGGTTTCCGTGAAGAACGCCGGCACTGACGGTGCCGCTTCCACCTTCGCTCGCCCGGATTCCGTGACCAATGACAACGGCAAGTACTTCTTCAACCAGCTGCCCAGCTACGTGTACCTGTCCGTGGCTGCCGGCGAGGCGGACGAAGAGGGCAACGCCACCGCTGCTACCGTGGGCGTTATCCAGCCCAACGACACCACCGACACCCTGGAAGCCAACGCCGTAGCGCTGGACCAGCTGTTCCTGGCCGCCTACCGCATCACGCTGGCGGAAGTGGCGCCGGCCTTCGGCCTCACCACCACCCATGTGGGCGTGAACGTGGGCCAGAAGGACTTCGGTAAGGACTACGACGCCACCGTGGATGGCGCGCTGGATTCCATCACCGTGCCTGCCACCGGCGGCGCCGCGCTGGAGGATTCCGACTCCGACGCCGTGCGCGACGAGAACGGCAAGCAGATTTCCATCAAGCAGGAGTACTTCGACAACTCCTTCGACACCAGCCTGAACTTCGGCCAGAACGGCAGCAAGGACGATGACGCCTACCTGGGCGACGACCGCGACGGCGATGCTCCGTGGCGCACCGACGGTTACGTGATTGTGGCCGCCGTAGCTTCGAAGGCGAACCAGTTCAGCAGCACTTCCGAGGATGGCACCACCAAGGCTACCGACTTCATCACCTATCAGTACGAGCAGGTGTACAACGGCATCCGCTACGACGTGCCGCGTCCGCTGTTCATGCAGAAGGCGGGCGACGCCGGCCTGGTGAAGATTCCGCGCTCCAGCCTGACCGGCCGCGTGTGGGACGACACCGGCGTGGTGACCAAGGACGCCGCCACCGGCGACGACGTGCGTGACGAATACGGCAACCTGGTGTACGACACCACCACCGGCTACAACGGTCAGCAGGATGCCGGCGAGCGCGGCCTGGCCAACCAGCTGGTCTACTTGACTCAGTGGTACTGGCAGCCCGACATGAGCGAAGAGGGCGAAGGCTCCGACGAGGGCACGACCGAGGAAACCGACGAAGGCGCAACCGAGGCCTCCCAGCCGCAGGGTGCTCCCACCGGCGCCACCAGCGGCCCGGGCGAGTGGGTGCAGAACACCTCCTTCGGTTCCGACCGCTACACCTCGAACCTTGAGCTGCTGAGCGGCGACGACGACTTCCTGATGCCCAACGGCACCGACGAGCTGCGCACCAACGCCGCGGGCGACGGCCAGCAGACCCTCTTCTTCGTCATGAAGAACGGCGAACTGGTAGCCGCCTACAACGCCACCACCATCCGCAAGGCGGTCATGAACGCCGACGGCAGCTTCACCTTCACCGACACGCCGCGTTACGTGGACGTGCCCAGCCAGGTCGATCCCTCCGTGATGGAGAGCATCGACCAGATCGCCAACGGCCTGAAGCCGGGCGTGTTGGCGCTGTTCACCTCCGACGCGGCGGACACCGAAGGCCAGTGGCTGGCCGGTCAGCTGCCCACCGCTTACGTGGACGACCATGACAACTACTACCTGGCCGGTTACCAGGCCGAGTTGGCGAACCTCTACGGCGAGGAAGGCGTGAACGCCATCGACGGCTCCGACAACGCGTGGATGCTCACCCGCTACCACGAGGGCGGCGCCGTGGAAGACGTGAACGGCAGCGCCACCATGATGGGCGACTCCGACGTGCGCGTGGAGGCCTTCGACGAGGCCAATACCGGCATCGCCGGCGGCATGGTTATTGCCAACCGCGTGGACGGCGCCACCACCGGCGTTGCCTCCGACGGCACCGCGCTGGACGGCACTACTCAGACCCAGACCACCCGCAACCATGACGGCCTGACCATCCTGGCTCACCAGGTGGCCGAGCCCGCCGAGCCCGCCGCCGACGCGACGGAGGACGAGCTGGCCGCCTACGAGAGCGCCAAGCGCGCGTGGGAAGCCAACCCGGATGCCCATGTGACGCTGCCGGCCGGCGACGGCCAGGGCCAGGGCGTGGAGACCTACGACTGGATTCTGGAGAACGTCATCGAGAGCACGCCGGCCGAAGACGGCGGCGAGCCCACTATTAATAAGTACGCCTACCCGCTCGTGGCCGCCGAGGCTGGCGACGTGGGTCAGGTTGAGGCGCCGCGCCAGGCGGTGTCCGGCATCATCTGGGACGACCTGGACAACGACGGCATCCGCAAGCTGTTCACCAAGACTCAGAAGATGGACGTGCAGTGGAGCGCCGACGGCCTCACCTCCACCATGGTGCCGGTGTACGACGATAACGGCGACCCGGTCATGGAAGTGGTGCCCGGCGAGCCCGGCATTGCTGGCATCCGCATCGCGCTGGAGCGCTTCTACGTGAGCGCTACCCAGACGGCGGACGGCTCCTACCAGATGGTGGAGGGCGACAGCTGGAAGCGCGACCTGGATTGGGCCGACGCCGACTCCTACGCTGCTTACGACGCCGATCCGCTGGCGGGCCTGGTGAAGACCTTGAACGGCACTACCTTCGACCGCACCACCGTGACCGGCGAAGACGGCACCTTCTCCTTCGGTCAGCTGCCCAGCCATGCGTGGGTGACCAACGACGAGGGCAACCGCGAGCTGCGCATCTACGGCTACCGCACCCGTGTGATCGACTCCTCGGTGTGGGATCGCTCCATGATGGTGGCCAAGTACCTGCAGGGCACCACCACCGCCACCGACGGCGACGGCAAGCTGTACCAGGCCTACGAGGTGGATTCCGACCTCATCTACAACTCCGGCTACCTGATGGCGGAAGGCGAGTACGCAGTGCTGCTGAACACCGTCACCGAGGAAAGCCCGCGCACCAACCATGTGAAGCTGCTGGCTTCCGGCAGCGCCGGCCAGAACACCGTTGATCGCAACGGCGGTCTGCCGCTGCCCGTGACCGGTCGCTACGGCGCCAGCCTGGTGGACACCAACGCCGCCGACGGCCTGGCCGCCGCTGGTTACGCGCCGCTGTACGACCGCGTGGCCAACTACGAGGGAGCCGAGAGCTATCTGGTGGCGGACCGCACCGACGGCGAGCCGAACACCTACTTCTTCGTCTACGACCTGGCCCTGGGTGCCGACCGTACCGCCAACGACGGCGGCCTGCGCCAGCCGGCCGAGGCCAGCATTGCCGGCCAGGTGTTCAACGACGCCGACTACGACGGCACCACCAAGAACACTGCCAAGGATGAAGACGGCACCAACGTGGTGACCGACGAGACCGGCTTCGCTGGCAAGAAGGTGCTGCTGAAGCAGTGGTACCTGAAGGACGGCGAGTGGGTCCAGAACACCAACTTCGGTAACGACTACTACACCCGTGCGGCGAACCAGGCGGCTCTGCCGGTTGTGTCCAGCAAGCAGTTCGTCATCGACAACGCCACCTACGATGCCACCTTCGGCGGCGTGTGGGTGCTGACGGATGCTACCGACGAAGACGCTGGCACCGTGGCGGGCAACTACCTGTTCAACCACCTGCCCAGCCGCTTCGTTGCCGAGCGTGCCGCCGACGACAACGGCGTCACCGGCTTCGCCACCGAGTACCTGGCTGGTTACACCGTGGAGGTGCTGGGCAACGACGACACCGCCGAGCAGTCCATGAACGGCCTGCCGGTCACCCGCGTGCAGGTGGACGGCTCCGGCGTGGAGACCGCGGCCGAGAGCTTCGCCACCGACGCCATTAACTCCAACGTGTACAGCGCGCTCCAGAGCGCCGGCAACGACCGCTACGAGAGCGGCAACTACCCGGTGCGCTGGAACGAAGAGTCCACGCAGGTTGAGGAGACCACCAACATCTCCGAAGAGGGCACCGTGGAGAACTACCTGTTCACCAAGGCCACCCTGGACGGCTTCATCGTGCTGGCGAAGAAGGCCACCGACGCGGCCCTCGATGCCAGCCAGGACCTGGCTGCCAACGGCGCCACCCACAGCGACTACCGCTACAACGAGCAGCGCGACGGCAAGGTGCTCTCCTTCGACATCTCCGTCGGCCAGGACGAGCTGCGCATGAACGCCGGCTTCGGCCTGTTCGGTACCACCACCATCTCTGGCAAGATTTGGGAGGATGCCAACTTCGACGGCCTGCTGAACGCCGGCGAGACGCTGCTGGCCGGTAAGGGCCTGCGCCTCACCCAGTGGTACTACGTGAACGGCTCTTCGGTGGACGCTGCCGAGGCCGGTACCTTCGAGTACACCGCTGCGGGCGCCACCCGTTACTTCAAGCCGGCCGATGGCGAGCTGATGGCTGCCAACGCCGACGGCAACGTCATCTTCGATGTGGTCTACGGCGGCACGGCCGACACCAAGAACGCCGTGGTGGGCGCGTGGGTGCAGGTGCCGGTGAGCAGCTACGCTCTGTCCAACGCTACGAATGACAACGACGGCTTCGGCTACTTCGCCAACACCGCCGTCACCGACGAGAACGGCGTCTACAACTTCAGCGGCCTCACCAGCTTCGTCTACGTGGAGCAGGGTGCCACCGGCGCCACCGTGTACCAGCCCGGTACCAAGGTGGTGGACGCCGCGAACACCAACCCGCTGGAGAACAAGCACGAGGTGACCACCGACAAGCCTTACCTGGCCAGTTATCGCATCACGCTGGACGAGGTGGCGCCTTCCTTCAGCCTCACCACCGTGCACGTGGGTATTAATGTAAGCAACGACACCTACACCACCACGACGGATGCCGATGGTACGAAGCACACCGACGTGACCCACAACGCGCCGGCTACCGGCGACGTGGCCACCGCTCCGGGCACTGCGGATGCTTCCCAGACCCGGGGCAACGAGGACATCGACTCCGACGCCGTGCGCAACCCGGATGGTTCCATCCAGATGCGCGAGGAGTTCTTCGACCAGGTGACCTCGGCGTGGCGTACCGACGGCTACATCCTGACCGCCGACCATGAAGTGGTGGGCGACGGCCATCGCTACACCCAGGGCTACGGCTCCAATGGCACCGGCGTTATCAACTACGACATCGTTGACCCGATGGGCATCCAGCGTGGCGGCAACGCCGGTCTGGTAGCGGTGCCGCGTAGCTCCATCACCGGCACCATCTGGAACGACGGCCAGCTGGGTTACGGCAACGCCGCCACCTACAACGGCAAGCAGGACGAGGGCGAAGAGGGCATCGCCGACCAGGCGCTGCTCATCACCCAGTGGTACTACGATCCCACCCGTACCAACCCGGAGGACGGCAACAGCCACTGGTTCCAGAACACCGCGTTCGGCACCGACCGCTACACCTCGAACCGCGACGGCGGCTACCAGTTCACCGGCGCAGACCCGCTGCTGAAGGCAGGGGAGACCAAGGCCGACGGCACCACCCAGGAGCTGGCTCCCATCCTGTTCAACGGCAATACCGCCGAGCCGCTGGCCTACGTATACGCCGACGCCAACGGCAACCGCGTGGATGCCAAGGGCAAGCTGCTGACCGCTGCCGACGGTGACCGTGTGGAAGGCGTGCTGGCCACCACCACCGGCAACGTGGGCACCAAGACCGAGGTTGACCCGGAGACCGGCGAGCTGGTGGAAGTGGAAGACGACAGCAAGCTGGGTCTGTACCACTTCGCCAACCTGCCCACCGCCTATGTGGACGACAACGACAACTACTATCTGGCCGCCTATCGCGTGGAGCTGGCCGATGTTCAGCACACCGCCAACGACGACGGCTCCGACAACCAGTGGCTGCTCACCCGCTACCACGTGAACCCGGCCGACAACGCCACCGACGCCGAGAAGGCCGAGTTGGTGGAGATCGATTCCGACGTGAACGACATCACCGACCTGGGCGTGGCCGGCGGCATCGTGATGAAGCAGCTGTACCTGGACGACGTGAATAACATCACGCCGGGCTTCACCGTGGACGTGGACGCTCGCACCGAGGCCCGCGCTCATGATGGTCAGGTCATCCTGGCAGACCGCTCCAACGACGCCAACGCCACCGCCAACAACCGCCCGCACGTGGTCATCCCCAGCGGCGACGCCATGGACACCACCAACGAGGTCATCTACGACTGGACGAAGGCCGCCACCAACGAGGACGGCGTGGCCATGGTTCACGGTGGCTCCGTGGGCGAAGTGATGGCTCCGGTGCAGAAGATCACCGGCCGCATCTGGTTCGACGACGACAACGACGGCCTGCTGAACAGCGCCACCCTGGACGACGCCGCAGGTGCCGGTACCGACACCATGGCGCCGGGCATCCAGATTACCCTGGAGCGCTACTTCACTATTGTGGATAGCTCCGTGGACGACGCCGAGCTGGCCACCTGGCAGCGCGACGACGAGTGGGATGCTGCTAAGTATGGCGAGAAGAGCAGCTGGCTGTCCGCCGACCAGTGGGCTGCCTACGATGCCGACCCGACCCTGTCCATGGGCGGCGCGGAAGATCATGCCAAGGCCACCGACGGTGCTGCCGCCAAGGGCCAGGGCGACGGCGTGGCTCGCACTGTGGTCACCGCTGATGGCACCGACGCCGCGGTCGGCACCTTCACCTTCGAAGACCTGAAGACTCAGGAGTGGGTGGTCAGCGCCGACGGCAAGAAGACCCTGGTCATCTACGGCTACAAGGCCCGCATCACCGATGCTCGCTTCTGGAACCGCTACTACGGCGTGGCCAAGCTGCGGGTGACCGGCCAGACGGATGCCAACTACACCGACGACTCCGATCTCATTTACGAGACCGGCTACCTGATGGATACCGACGAGTACGACGTGCTGCTGCAGAAGGCCGACACCAACTGCACGCCCGCTTCCAACAAGAAGACCGGTGCCAACAGCGGCAACGCCAATATCGACGCCGACGAGGCCACCGAGGGTCCCGTGAACAACACGGGCGCCTTCGATGCCACTGCCTTTGCGACCGAAGTGAGCACGACCGACACCCCGACCCGCATCTACGACCTGGCTTGGGGTATCGACCGCGTCTCCAACGACGGTGGCCTGCGGGTTCCGCTGCTGCAGTCCATCTCGGGTAAGCTGTGGCAGGACGCTTCTGGCACCATGCGCGGCATCGACGCTACCGACTACGACGGTCTGCTGAACGCCGAAGAGAAGGGCCTGGCCGGCAAGCAGGTCATCCTGAAGCAGTGGTTCTACGACCCGGCTACCGGCGAGTGGACCCAGAACACCAACTTCGGCAACGACGGCTACGTGCTGGCGGCGAAGGATGCTGATGGCAACGACAACAGCGCCGACGCTACCGTGGCTCCGTCTCTGACCATCGTTCCGAACTCCCAGTATCTGCCGGAGTACGGCGGCATCGCCGTGGTCACCGGTTCGGTGGTGCGCAGCGAAGTGGAAGACCCGGACAACCCGGGCCAGACCATCGTTACCTACGACGACAGCCAGCTGGGCAACTACATCTTCGACAAGCTGCCCACCCGCTACGTGGCGCCTTACCAGCCCGGCAACGCCGCGGACGGCACCGCTCCTGTGATGGGCAAGGAATACCTGGCCGGCTACACCGTGGAAGTGCTGGGCAAGGACGGCGCGCTGGCCACCGACGGCAAAGCCGTGGAGGGCCTGCCCGCTACGCTGCTGCAGCAGACTGATAACCTGAATGGCTCCAACGCCCTGAGCACCGCCGTGAGCGATGCCGTGGCCGGTACGCCTTATGGCAAGATTTCCGGCGACAACCGCGGCGGCAACTACGGCCTGCGCTGGAACGAGGAGACTTCTCAGGATGCCTGGACCGCCGATGAAGTGGCCTACACCCGCCACACCATGAACGGCTTCATCCTGCTGGCCGGGGTGGCCCAGCTTGACGATACCGCTACCGGCACCTTCGCCAGCCCGAAGTACAGCCTTGTGAAGGCCACGACTACGAACCGTGGCGATGCGAATACCGAAGTGACATTCGACTGGAATATGGGCCGCGACGAGACCTACCTGAACGGCGGCTTCGGCGCCTACGGCATGGGCTCCGTGACCGGCTTCGTCTTCCAGGACAAGAACGTCGACGGCTTCTACAACAACGACCCGCAGATTCCCGCGACCGACAAGCCGGACGTGCCGCTGGTGGGCATCAGCCTGCAGATTCAGCAGTGGTTCTTCGTGCCCGACGTGGCCGATGAGGACGGCAACTGGTTCGAGGATCCGCTGGTGGAGCAGCTGATTGCCGCTGGCTACAGCACCACCGACGACCCGACCACCATCTCGGTGGACGAGCGCGACATCGACCGTGCCACCGCCGGCACCGACGCGAACGGCAACCACACCGCCGAAACCGGCGTCTGGGTGCGTTCCAAGAGCTTCCGCTACGTCAACACCGACTACGTAGCCCCGAAGGACGAAGAGACCGACCCCGACGAAGGCGAAGACACCGAAACCGGCGAGGGCGAAGGCGACGAAAACTCTCAGGTCGTCATCCCGAGCGAAGTCGAGGGATCTTCCCAGACCCCGAGCCTGCTGTCGGCAGACGGTAAGGGCTTCAGCCTGGCCTCCCTGCCGCTGTACCGCGCCACCGAGGACCCGAAGGCCCCGAAGCAGTCCACCAAGGTGTTCAACCTGCCCACCGGCACCACTACCGATGGCAACGGCAACTACACCTTCGAGGAACTGCCCTCCTTCGTCTACGTGGACAACGTGGTGCGCGAGGCGGACAAGGACGCCGAGGACGCCACCGCGGTTCTGGGCGACGTGCAGGCTTACTTCGGCGGCTTCGACGAAACCGGCAAGGCCACCGACGGCACCTTGACCCACGTGTACACCTCCGCCTACGAGGCCAGCCAGGTGACGAACGATCGCGTGTTCATGACCGGCTACCGCGTCACCCTGGACGAGGTGGAGCCCAGCTACGCCATCACCTTCCCGCATCAGGCCATGGAGGACGGCGTTGACCACCTGGGCAGCATCGAGACCGACTCCGACGCCAAGCGCGGCAACGACAACGTGGTGAACGTCATCGAGGAAATGGACGGCGAGGCTTACCTGAACGCCGGCCAGACCAAGAACGGCACCAGCCACCGCATGGACGGCTACAGCATCGTAGCCGCCGAACTGCAGCTGGATGCCGACGGCCACACCTCCACCGCGAACGCGGCCATGGACGCCACCATCAATTCCGCCAACTTCGCCAACGCCACGGTGGAGCGCACCGCTTCCGCCGCTGGTCAGTACCGCACCGCCGACACCACTGGCAGCGTGGTCTTCTACAACGGCAAGGCCTACGACGTGCCGCGCCCGGCCCCGCAGGCGGTCAAGGGCGGCGACGTTGGCCTGGTGGAACTGCTGAAGAGCAAGATCACCGGTCGCGTGTGGGACGACTCTTACAACTACGACGGCATTCAGGCCTCCATCATCGACGAGGCGGGCAACCGCACGCTGGACGAGGCCCTGGAGCCCGGCATCCCGAACGAGGAGATGCGCCTGACCCAGTGGATCTACGTGAAGCCGGAGAAGTGGGCGCGCTTCGTGGAGAACCATGCCAACCTGGTTATGGGCTCCTTCGGCGTGACCGACGGTATTGGCGAGGACGCCGACGGCGACGGCCAGCTGTCCGAGGACGAGATTGCCGACAGCATCAAGCAGGGCGTGTGGATCCGCAACCTGGAGTTCGGCGTTGACCGCTACACCGCCAAGACCGAAATGGTGAACGGCGTGCCCGTGCACCTGCCCTACATGACTGGCAGCCGCTACCTGGGCGACGCCGACCCGGCGCTGACCGGCGTGGTGGCCGTGGATACCTCCGAAGGCACCCTGGTGGGCAACACCCTGAAGGGCGCCGGCCTGTACACCTTCGACAAGCTGCCGACGGTGTGCGTGGTGCAAAACGCCAGCTACGACGAGTTCTACCTGGCGGCGTACCGTGTGGAGATTCCGGAAATGGAAGAGACCGCGGCCCTGAACGCCACCGACGAGCTGACCGGCGAGACTGACAAGTGGCTGCTCACCCGCAGCCGCACCTACGGCGACGGCGACACCGATGCCGAGACGGTGACCCCGAAGCAGGACATCATGTACGACTCCGACGTGGCCACCCTGGACGAGTCCAATAAGGGCATCGCCGCCGGCTACATTGTGGCCCAGCAGCAGGGCACCGCGGCGGATGCCGGCGAAGAGACCCAGACCCGTCAGCTGAACGGCCAGATCATCCTGTCCCAGAAGCTGGCGGCGGGCGAGCCCGGCAACTCCAACACCACCGAGGACGTGGAAAACGGCAATAACATGGCCGACACCACCGACAAGTACGACTGGATGAAGGAAGCGGCCGAGACGGAAGAGAACGGCTTCCGCGGCGGCGACGTGGGCGAGGTTCGCCCGCCGTACGAGTCCATCACCGGTTACGTGTGGCTGGACAAGAACAACAACGGCATGATGGACAACTTCGACGGCGGCGCCGAGCCTGCCCCCGAACCGGTCCAGGTGTCGCTGGAGCGCTACTACTACAATGCGGCTGCCGGCGAATGGCAGTGGGATACCCAGTGGGCCGACGAGTACCCGGCCGAGTACGGCGACAAGTACCGTCCGTACAACGCCACCGGCACCACCGCTTCCGGCGCTGCCCGCAACCAGATGTTCCCCGGCGTGGGTAAGGATTGGACGGACAACGACCCGGCCACCCATAACGACTGGAGCTTCACCAAGCTCGGTTACGCCAACACCATGACCGACGAGAACGGCAAGTTCGCCTTCACCAACCTGAAGTCCTCCGACCTGCGCGACATCGATGGCGATGGCACGGCCGAGCGCGTCATCTACGGCTACAAGGTGCGCATCTCCGACGAGAAGTTCCGCAGCCGCAACCTGCTGGCCGCCAACTGGCGCGTGGACGAGGCGCAGCCGAACTACACCATCGACTCCGACCTGGACTACAAGACCGGCTACCTGATGAGCGCCGACGAGTACGCCGTGCTGCTGAACGTGGCGGACGACGAGGCTTATCAGGCCAGCGACGTACTGAACCCCGATGGCAACACCTGGGTGCGCTACGTCAGCCAGAAGTCCAACACTCAGGGCGCTGATGGCTCCTATGTGGCGGCGGCTAACTCTTATAACAAGGCTCAGAATGAGACCGACCGCTATGGTCGTCGTCCCGCCGTGGAAGCGGTGGACGGCGTGGCCGTGGCCGCCACTCCGGGCCATGACGCGGACGCCCGCGACGTAATGCTGCTGGCGGAAGACGGCACCGTGGTGAAGACCCTCACCAAGGCCCAGACGCTGGCTGGCGACAACCTGGCCGCTGGCTACACCGACGGCGCCTTCACCGGCACCGCGGCCGCCACCCTGAACTACGACCTGGCGAAGGGCGCCAGCCGCACCCATTCCGACGCCGGCTTCATGGAGATTCCCACCCAGACCATCTCTGGTTACGTGTGGGCCGACGCCGACTACGACGGTATCGCTCACGCCAACGACGAGAACCCGGCGCTGGTGGACTACGACGCCGACGAGACGGTGCGCTTCTCCATCGACGGCACCGGTTACAACGAGCACGGCCTGGTGGGCAAGACTGTTACCCTGAAGCAGTGGTACTTCGTGCCGGCCGACGGCAACGGCAACGCTATCGCGGGTGCGCCCGCGGGCACCGTGGCCTACGACGGCGGCACCGGCGGCCAGTGGATCCTGAACACCGTCGAGGTATTCAGCGGCGAAGGCGACGACGCCACCTCCACCATGCAGGACGCCGTGTTCACCACCCAGACCATGGAGGCCGACGAGAACGGCACCCATTCCGACGGCTACTACGAGTTCACCAACCTGCCCATCTACATCGCCGTTAACGGCGTGGAGCGCCTGGCCGGCTACACCGTTGAGGTGAAGGGCGGCACGGATGCTGATGCCGTGAACTTCCCCGTCACCAAGATGGAGGCGGCCGACGCTCTGTACGCTTCCACCGCCCACACCATTGGCACTACGCTGCTGGGCCAGGCGGCGGACGGCACCCTGAGCGATGTGACCTTCAACAAGCTGGCGGCGGACGGCACCCTGAGCGCCGAGCGCGTCTACGACGAGGCGAACTACCCGCTGCTGTGGAACAACCTGACCGGTCAGGCGAAGAAGACCGCCGACTCCGACGAGCTGGTGGGCACCGCGGACACCTCCGTGACCGTGAACACCTCGAACAGCACGCTGGACGGCATGATCATTCTGGCCGGCAACGTGACCACCTACACCCAGGACGACAACTACCAGATCGTCCAGAAGCGTGCCATGAAGGACGCCGACGGCAACATCGTCTACGGCACCGTGGCCTTCGACATGGCCACCGGCCGCGACGAGAACCGCGTCTCCGCGGGCTACGGCTACTTCGGCACCACCGCCATCCAGGGCGCAGTGTGGCGCGACGGCGACTTCGACGGCCTGCTGAAGACCATGACCAACAAGGCCGACCAGCTGATGACCGGCGTCACCGTCGAGCTGACCCAGTGGTACTACCTGGCCGGCACGATGGACGCCAGCGTCACCGGCCAGAAGACCTTCATTTCGAAGGAGATCAAGGCCAACGATGGCACCCTGCTGCGCCACTCCGGCACCTTCGCCGTGAACAAGCAGGAGGCTGGCTCGGTCGCCTGGGTCGACGACCTGGAGAATATCGAAGTGGTGGAGGACGCCGACGGTAAGGTCATCGGCGCTTGGATCCGAAACGCCAACTTCGGCGACAAGGTTTACAGCACCGACGACCCGGATACCGAGGACGACGAAAGCGGCGTGTTCGAGGGCTACGCCGGCAAGAAGGTCACCAAGACCATCATGCCGCAGGTGTTCGACCCGAACCTGAACTCCACCGTTCCCAATGCCCAGGCGTGGAACTACCAGTTTGACGAGCTGATGCCGTACGTGGCCTTCGAAGCTGACGCCGACGGCGCCCTGGGCGCTCCGCTGGCTGCCAGCCAGGAGACCCTGCTGGGCATCGCCAACGCCACCGACGACTTCCTGGCCCCGGCGGCCTACCGTGTGACCGTGCCGAATCTGCCGGACAAGCACGTGCTGACCGCCTACCATGTGAACGACCCGAACAACAACACCGAGAACGACTCCGACGCCAAGCGCGACCTGCTGCGCCTGGATGCCAAGGGCGACGGCACCGTGACCAGCTATCCGCAGTTCACCGCCGAGAACCCGCTGGTGCAGAAGGACGGCGGCTACGCCGAGGGCACCGGCTTCATCCTGGTGGCCAACTCCGGGTCCGCCGTAGCTGACTTCGCGGGCGCCACTGCTAGCGCTGTGGCCAACCCGAACGCGGTGGACGAGGACGCTACGCCGTACTTCGCCAACTTCGGCGGCGTGGACTACGACCTGGCTCACCAGGTGCCGGTCCGTCGCCAGGTGAACACCGGCATCTACAAGATTCCCACCTCGGTGGTGACTGGCGTGGTGTGGGACGACACCGAGAAGGCCGAGAACACCGCTGCCGACGGCAAGCGCGACGAAGGCGAAGAGGGCCTGGCCAACCAGACCGTCCTCATCACCCAGTGGTTCTATGCCGACAAGGACGCCACGCTGGCTGACGGCACCGTGGTGAAGGCGGGCGAGTGGTACCAGTCCACTGGCTTCGGCAGCGAATGGCTGACCACCTACGAGGTGCCGGCTACCGCCATCGACCCGACCGATCCGAACGCTTCCGCAACGGTGCGCAAGCCGGTGGTGACCGGTGGCGTTTCGCAGGCCGACAAGGCCGGCAACAAGTCCGTGGTGGCCACCAAGACCTACGACGGCAACAAGACCATCGTCTACGAGACCTTCACCGGTGACGTGACCGGCGTGGCCAACAGCGCCGCCGCCGGCCAGGAGATGGCGGACAAGGCCCAGGCCAATGTGCCCACCGGCTCGCCGCTCAGCTACCAGGTGAACACCCCCGAGAAGGGCCGCTACATCTTCGATAACCTGCCCACCGCGGTGGCTCGCACCGACGAGAACGGCATGGACGTGTACTTCCTGGCTGGCTACAAGGTGGAACTGGCCGAGACCAACGACACCAGCCGCGCCAAGAACGACCCGTGGCACCTCACCTCGCTGTACCAGTACGCGCCGGATGCCGACGGCCAGACTCAGGAAGAGTCCGACGCCAACGTGCTGGATCTGGACGACGCCGCTGCCACCATGGCGGGCGACTACCGCATCCTGAAGCGCTACACCGAGAACGGCACCACCGCCCTGCGCGGCAACGACGGTCTGGTCATTCCCTCTACCGCCCTCACGGCGGACGAGGCGGCCGCTGTTTCCAACCCGCTGGCGAAGCTGGACGTGAACGCCGGCGACGCCATGGACACCACCGGTGCCGCTACGTATCGCTGGACCGCGCCGCTGACGTACGCCGAGGCCGGTGACGTGGGCGAGATTGCTCCCGCCTACGCCGCCATCGCCGGTTACGTCTGGTGCGACAACAACTACCGCGACGGCACTTACAGCTTCACCGCCACCACCGGCAACGACCCGTTCTTCAACCCCTACACCCAGGCGGATGTGGAACTGGAAGCGGCCGAACAGGGCTACTACAACGACGGCTCCACCGCCGCCAACGCCAAGACCGTGTACCTGCGTCAGTGGTACTACGTGCCCAACAACGGCACCGGCTGGTTCAACGCGGTGCCGGCCGACGCCAGCCTGATGCTGGTGCGCGCCGATGGCACCACCATGAGCGACCGCGCCGCCATGACCACGGCGGTCATCAACGACGCGCGCGGCGCGTGGGTGAGCAGCCCCAGCGTCAATGGCGGCTACAGCTCCGACCGCACCGATGAGGCGCACTTCTACTTCCAGCGCACCATCACCACGGGCGCCAACACCGCCAAGGGCACCAAGGACGGCTACTACGAGTTCACCAACCTGCCCGTGCGCGTGATTGTGAACGGCGAAGAGTACCTGGCCGGCTACACCGTCTCCGTCCTGGGCAACTGGACGCTGATGGACACCTACGCTGAAGTGGATCACACCGGCGACTACAACATCTTTAATAAGGACGTGACCATCGAGGGCCACAACTACAAGAACGCCAACTACCCCGAGGTTGACATCACCGACGAGTGGAACTCCAAGGCTCGCTCCATGGTGCGCTCCGGCGTGACCGGCGTGGTGGATTCCACCGCCCGCTACGGCACCGAGGTCTTCCCCGTGCGCCGCAGCACCACCGATTCCAACGACGGCAACATCCACACCATGGACTCGCTGCTGGTGCTGGCCGGTTCCACCGACACCGACGCCGAGAAGCTTGCCGGCACCAAGGCCGCGCTGAACCCGACTCAGTACTCTGCGGGCGTTTCGCAGGCCACGGCGCCGCTGGCGAACAACGCGGGCGCCACCTTCGACCTCACCTTCGCCAAGAGCGAGAAGCGCATGAACGCCGGCTTCATCGAGCCGCCGAGTGCGCCCATCGCCGGTTGGGTGTGGGACGACGCCAACTACGACGGCATTCGCCAGCCCGGTGAGTACGTCGAGAACGACGAAGACGGTACCGTGACGCTGACTTCCGGCGAGCGCGGCATCGAGGGCGTGGTGCTGGCGGTGAGCCGCTACTTCTACAGCCCCACCGCTGACGGCGGCAAGGGCGGCTGGTACAAGTTGGAGGGCGACGACCTGACGGTGGTCACCGACAAGTACGGCCATTACGTGACCGAGAAGATGCCTACCAAGGTGTCGCTGCGCTTCGCCAAGAACGCCGACGGCACGGCGGGCGAGGTGCTGGGCGTGGCCGACACCTCCAACGGCGGCGACGGCGAGCTGAGCGCCGACGAGCTGGTGGAAGAGCGCCTGGCCGGTTACAAGATTGAGATTCGCCAGCTGCCCGAGGGCGCCAGCCTCACGCGTCCGCACATGGGCACCTACGACCTGAACGACGCGGAGAACGCCGAGAAGAACACTATTACTTCCGAGTCCGACGTGTACCGCACCACCAACGGTGCCGATGGCGCCGGCTACAGCCCGGACCAGCATCTGGCCCTGGTGAACCGCCAGCTGGAGTACACCGGCGGCGCCCATGAGGGCACCCAGCCGCAGGTGCGCGACGACGGCATGATCCTGACCGCGGTGCGCCAGCAGGTGGAGGGCGTCGACGAGAAGTACATCGTGGAGTACAAGGGCGTCAAGTACGACATCTCCTCCAACGTGGTGGAGGCCGAGGGCGGCGACGCTGGCCTGGTGTACATTCCCGAGACCACCCTCACCGGCATGGTGTGGGACGACAGCTACGTGGCCGAGGACGACCCGGTGGCCGACGTGGCCGCGAAGAGCCGCTCCTACAACGGCGTGCGCGAAACCTGGACCGATGCGGACGGCAACGTTCACTCCGAGCCGGGCCTGAGCGGTCGCACCATGCTGCTGAGCCAGTGGCAGTACAACAAGTCCACCAACAGCACTGACAAGAGCGCTGGCACCTGGAACCGCAACGATGACTTCGGCGATACCGCCGGTCACGTGACCTGGGGCTGGGTGGACGACGATAACGATCCGGATACTCCGGACGTGTGGCAGCGCATTGTGGAGGACAACGCGGGCACCTCTCGCGAGGGCTTCCGCTCCACCGTCACCGGCAACCGCGTGTTGAGCGACGAGTACGGCGTGACCGATTGGACCTGGACCGAGAGCACCGATCCGAACATGCCGGACGACAGGGATTGGCATACCGCTGTGAACGATACGGTGGCCGAGGGCGACGCGGTGGCCACTGCCGCGGCCGACGGCTCCGTGAAGATGGACGACAACGGCAACTACATCTTCGACAAGCTGCCCACCGCGGCGGTCGAGGTGCAGGCGGATGTTCCGGGAACCGAGATTCAGGAAACTGCGGCTGGACGCATCGGCGCTCCCGGCCAGCTGGTGCTGTGGACCACTCCGTTCGACGTGGACAACAACAAGCGTCCCTCTTCCACGGTGGCGCTGCCGAACCTCTACGGCGACGACTACTATCTGCTGTCCTACCAGCTGGAGATTGCGGGCCTGAGCAACGATTACAACAACGGTGCCTTCCTGGCCACCCGTTACCACAACGCTGCCGATGCTTCGCAGCTGCCGGTGGACTCCGACCTGGCTTCCACCGTGCGCAACGGCGTGGGCTCCACCGCTGCCGGCATCACCGACCGCGGCATGGCCATCACCGACATTCACACCGTGACCGGCGTGGAGGGCGGCGCGTCCGACACCGCCACCGGCACCCGCGTGGCGAAGGGCGACGCTACCGCCAACGACGGCGGTCGCATCGTGCTGGCTTCCGAGGCGACCGACAAGACCCACCTGCTGTTCGCCGGCAACTACATCAAGCTGCCGCTGGATCAGCTGGTGCGTGACGAAGAGACGGGCACCGACTTCGCCGGCACCACCAACTACGACTGGCTGACGGTTGACACCCACACCGTGAAGGTGACTGAGGCGGGCGAGAACCTGCCTGGCACCACCACCGTGGCGGGCGGCAACGCCGGCGTGGTGAAGCCGGAGCTGAAGCGCATCACCGGCGTCATCTGGCACGACGAGAACAACAACGGTATTCAGGACAAGAAGGAAGACGGCTCGGGCAACTTCGAAGACGCTCTGAACGGCTACCAGGTGAGCCTGGAGCGCTACTACAGCGTGAACGGCTCCGGCGCCTGGGTGAAGGACAACGACTTCGGTCGCACCGTCCGCACCGGCAACGTGCTGATGGACGAGTTCGCCGGCGGCGACGCCCTCATTGCGGGCGCGCTGGGCGAGTACATCCAGGGCACCGACCTCTATCGCTCCGGCACCTACGAGTTCGACAAGCTGGAGACTTCCGGCGTGGTCACCGTGGGCGGCACCGAGCAGTGGGTGGTCTACGGCTACAAGGTGAAGGTGACCGATCCGCGCGTCACCCGTGGCCAGGTGCTGAAGGCCAAGTGCCGTGTGACGGTGAACGAGGAAGGCGACGACGTTGCCTACACGCAGGACTCCGACCTCTTCGGCACCAACTACGCCGTGGACGGCAACGAGTACATCGTGCTGCTGGATCAGGTGGACGTGAACGGCCAGACCGCTGACGGCCAGACCACGCAGGCTTCCAACATGATTGCCGCGCCGGCTTCCAACAACGCCGACGTGGCCAACGTGCTGGGCGATCGCGAGCCCATGACCCGCGGCAACCTGGTGGTGTACGACCTCATGAGCGGCTTCGATCGCGACCACAACGACGGTGGCGTGATCCCCGTTCCCACCTACAAGATTTCCGGCTTCCTGTACGAGGATGCCGACTACGACGGTCTGTACAACTACATCCCCGAGACCCGCACCGACACCGCCACCGACGAGACCGTGAGCTACGTGGAGAAGGGCTACAACAAGAAGTCCGTCTACCTGCAGAAGTGGTTCTACGTGCCGAACAGCGGTACCGGTTGGGATGCCATCATCCCGGCAGGGGCCACTGCTCACTGGGTGCTCTCCGACGGCACGGTTGTCGCTGCCAAGCCGGCCGCTGCCGACGTGGCCGCCGCCAAGGGCGCGTGGGTGATGCTGGACGCCAGCAACGCCGCTACGCCGAAGCTCTCCTTCTACAACGGATCTTCCGTGGAGACTTCCGCCCCCATCGCCGGCCGCGTGGAGACCAAGACCGATACCTACAAGAACATTACCGGCTCTGAAGTGAGCTACCGCAAGGCGCTCACCACCGCTACCGGCACCGCCGACGTGGACGAAGAGGGCGCGCTCCAGTACGCCACCGAGTCCACCGATGTGGATGGCTACTTCCAGTTCAGCGGCCTGCCCACCGCGGGCTTCCTGGAGGACGCCGACGGCAACCGCACCTGGTACCTGATGGGCTACACCCTGGAGGTGGACGGCTCCAACGCCGAGAACGGCATGTTCTCGCTGCTGGTGACCAGCTACGAGTGGCAGACCACTCCGGCCGACGCCATTAACTCCGACGTTCAGCCCATGCTGACCGAGAACGAAGAGGGCGAAGCCGAGTGGCTGGGCTACAACACCGGCAACTACCCGGTGCTGCTGGACGAGTCCACGGTGCAGACCGGTTCGGGCAAGCATCACACCGACTGGGTGGAGACCGTGGTTGGCGCCGACGGCAAGACCACGTCCATCACCCATAACGGCGCTGCCGCCAACCCGAATGCGGGCCTGGAGACCGACGGTGTGAGCATTTGGGGCAATGACGCTCAGATCGCTCAGCGCGTCGAGGGCGGCGTGGTTCGCCTGAACGGCATCTCCAAGAACGCCCTGGACGGCAAGCTGGTGCTGGCCGGCATGGCTTCGGCCGACACCGCTCCCAACCAGCGTGTGAGCGGCACCCGCAACACCGGCACCGCCGGCGCGGTGAACAATGTGAATTACGCCTTCGACTTCGGCATTGGCCAGGATCAGTCGGCTATGAACGCTGGCTATGCTCCGCCGGACCACACCAACCTCTACGGCGCGGTTTGGTTCGACAAGGGCTACACCGGCATCTACGACGAGGAGAACGGCCTGGCCGGCTTCAAGGTGGCCCTCAGCCAGTACTACTTCGTGCCCACCTACAACGACGCCGGTTACCAGCTGTTCGAGGACGAGGACGGCAACCTGTTCTACTACGCCTCCGACACCGTGGGCGGCAAGAGCTACCTGCACCTGCAGGAGAACAAGGGCGCTAACGTCATCCAGGGTCAGGGCGTGGACGGCGCTCGCACCGTGTACCTGGTGCGTTCCGGCCGTGCCTACAACTACCAAGACCTGGTGGATTCCGGTGCGCGCAAACTGTTCGCTTCCGGCACCTGGGTGCTGAACAAGAACTTCAACGGCAACGGCGGCGAGTACCGCTCCGCTTCCGTGGCCTTCGACGGCAACGCCGCGGGCCTGGTGGGCGCTGACGGCAACCCGGCGGTGGATGAGAACGGCGATCCGATTGTGGTGACCGGTGCTACCGCTGCTATCGACGGCACCAACGGCGCCTCCGTGACGCTGCCCGACTGCGGCTTCGCGGCGGCTGGCTTCCACTTCATTGGTTGGAATACCGCCTCCGACGGCACCGGTACCCTGTACCAGCCGGGCGAGAGCTTCACCCTTTCCGAAGACGCCGCCAAGGGCATCCTGTACGCCATGTGGGAAGCCGACGAAGCCACCACTTTCGCGGCGCTGCGCACCTTCGCCTCCCGCCTGATGGCCGCTAACGTCATTTCGACCGAAGCGAACGAAGTGAGCGCAGTGGAGAAATCCCGTGTCGCCGAAGGCGCCAACACCGCCGCAGCCGCGAACGGCATCGCCACTTACGCCGACGACGCCACCACCGCTCCCGCCAAGACCGAGGACTGGGAACTCGTCACCCTCACCCAGGAGAAGGGTGAGTACCGCTTCTACGACCTGCCGGCCTACGTGGCGGTGGACGACGACGTGGAGCCCGACGAGATTACCAACAACGCCGTGCTGGACGGCAAGGTGTACCAGCCGCAGAGCGAGTGGAACCGCCTTGACCGCTACCAGAAGGGCGCCGTGGCCGTGAAGGGCCCGGACGGCAATGTGCTCTACTACGAGGCGCCGGCCGGCTTCGACCGCTACGATACCGCCACGCCGTACCTGGTGGGCTACTCGGTGCGCGTCATCAACGACGACCCGGAGACCGCCCAGTACATGGTGTCCAAGTACCACGTGGATGCTCCGGGCGAGCGTACCTCCGACATCACGGAGTTCAACGCCAGCCTGAACGGCGACTACAACGTGGACGGCTCGCAAGAGGAAGCCTTCGCCGTTGTGGCGCAGGAGTCCAAGAAGGAGTCCGACATCGACTTCGGCACCGACCGCTACGAGATCATCTACCGCGGCGTGCGCTACGACCTGGCCAATCGCCTGTACGAGAAGCTGGCGGGCGACGCTGGTCTGGTGCTGCAGAACCCGGTGCTCATCGCCGGCAAGGTGTGGGAAGACGCCAACGCCGATGGCCTGCAGGATGCCGAGAACGAAGTGGGCATCCCGGGCGCGGTGGTGAAGCTGGAGCGCTACTGGTACGACACCTCTGGCCTGGGCTCGCTGGAGCCGCAGCCGGGAGAGGAGACGCCGGACGTGACTCCGGACAACACTTCGCTGACCGAGGAGCAGATTGCCGAGATCTACGCGCTGAGCGGCGTGGACTACCCGGCTGCCGAGGGCGAAGAGCTGCTGCTGCCCGAGGAGCTGGATGTGGCTCAGGTGGCCGACATGGTGGCCTGGATGAGCGACATTTCCGACCGCGTGCTGGAAATCAACCAGAAGATCGTCGACGGTGTGGCCCTGACCGAGGACGAGAAGGCCTTCAAGGCTTCCGCCCTGAACAAGCTGGTCACCTTCGAGCGTGTTTACAAGAACTTCGTCGACGGCTACTGGAAGTGGAACAACGAGACCGGTTCCTTCGAATTCGTCGATCCGGACGAGACGCTGGCCCGCGCGCTGCAGACCGCCATCTTCGCCGTGAGCGACGACAACATGGACGACCTGGTGGGCGAGGACCAGAAGGGCGTGTGGCGCCGCGACTGGACCTTCAGCCAGAACGACGCCGTGGTGATGGTGGAGGGCAACGAGGTCTCTGCCGACAGCCTGACCGGCCGCCTGAGCGACGAGGACGCCATCAACCTGGTGGGCGAGGACGGCGACGAGCGCGACGAGATCTTCTTCGATCAGACCGGCGCCGCCTACATTCCGGGCGCTGCCTTCGACGAAACCGTCAGCAGCGGCGACTGGGCGTTCCTGGCTCCCGGCACGGGCTACCACAAGGTGGGCTCGAACGTGGAGTTCAAGGTGCTCTACGGTTACCGTGCGCGCATCATCAGCTACCCGAACGCCGACGACTACCTGCACACCGTGCAGCACGTGGGCGTGAATATGACCAACGTTGAGGGCGACGTGAACTCCTACGATGAGTACATCGAGGGTACCGACGCCATCAACTCCGACTACGATTACGAGACGCAGGCCCTGCGCCCGAACGTGGCGGACAAGAAGCAGGCGTCGCTGCTGAGCGATCAGGCCACCGTGGACGAGACGCTGACCGACCTTGAAGTGGGCGACCTGATTGTGGTTACCCGCCTGGCGGACGATACCGAGCGCTCCTTCACCTCCGGCCCGAACGCCAAGTTCGCCGACATCAACGACGAGGGCGTGGTGACCGTCACCTTCGACGGCAACTTCCCCGGTTGCGCTGACAAGATGGACGCGGTGAGCGGCCTCATGGGCGAGACCGTGGCCGTGCCTGCCTGCGACTTCACCCGTCCCGGCTACGTGTTCACCGGCTGGAACAGCGCGGCTGACGGCTCCGGCACTGCCTTTGCGATGGGTGCCGAGGTGCCGCTGACCGGCGCGGTGGAGACGCTGTACGCTCAGTGGCAGCTGGATCCGGCGCTGGTGGGCACCGACGTCGAGGTGACGCTGGACGGCAATGTGGACCTGTTCGGTAGCGTCGAGGGCGACATGGCGCCGCTGACCGTGAAGTTCGGCGACACCATGGAGCTGCCCGCTTGCGACTACACCCTGGCCGACCACGTGTTCACCGGCTGGAACACCCAGGCCGACGGTAACGGCACCGCCTACGCGGCAGGGGAGAGCCTGCTGGTGAACTTCACCGAGCTCACCCTGTACGCTCAGTGGACCGTGCCGGTGGTGGATACGCCGGAAACGGTGCAGCTGTTCGCCATGCGCTCCGCGATGGCTCCGGCTGCTGGCGCACGCGTCACCTTCCCCGATCCGAACGAGACGGCGGAAGAGGCGAAGGCCCGCATGACCGAGAAGCTGCTGAGCATTTGGGGTCAGCCGGGCGACGTGGCCACCGACCAGGCGGCCGTGGATGCCGCGGTGGCTGCTGGTGTTGAGTGGATTGCTTCGGCCACCAAGGCTCAGCTGGAGAACATGGACGAGGATTACCGCCTGGTGATCTTCGGCGATCCGGTTGACGAGAACGGCGACGGCGTTCAGGACACCAAGGTGGACGAGAACGGTGAAGAGTACCTGGTGCATTTGGGCAACGGCTTCGAAGAGCTGTACAACGCGTACAAGGCCCGCATGGCCGAGCTGAACCGCGAGACCACCAACAAGTGGTCCGACATCAAGTGGCGCGACTCCGTGAACCACGACTTCGGTCTGGTGCCGGTGGCTCGCCAGCGCATCAGCGGCATCGTGTGGCAGGACACCAACTACAACGGTGTGCGCGACGGCTCCGAGGGCCAGCGCTTCGCCAACATCCCCGTGACGCTGGAGCGCTACATGTGGACCGCCAAGGCCGACGGCTCCATGGGCTGGGTGGCCGACGACAAGTTCAACAATTCCGCCCGTGCCCATACCGTCTCCGACGGCAACGGCTACTGGGAGTTTGTGGAGCTGGAGGTGGCTGGCACCGGCACCAACGGCGCCACCGTCTACGGCTACCGTGCCAAGGTTGACAGCCTGCCCGGCGGCTACGGTGTGACCTACCTGAACCGCGGTGCCGACGGCGAGGTGGACTCCGACCTGAACGAGAACAACAAGATTCTGGAGCCGGCCGACCCGTACGATGGCATGATCATCCTGGCCGAGCGTTACGACGGCGATAACCCGTACGACGCGACCAACCCGAAGGGCCCGAACGGCACCATCTGGATGATCGGCCTGGGTCATGACGACGACTTCAACGACACCGGTCTGGTGCCTTACGCCACCGCTACCATCGCGGGCATCATGTTCAACGACCCGGAGAACGATGGCCTGAAGGGTACGACGTTCGAGCCCATCCCGGCTCAGACGGTGTACCTGGATCGCATGGTGATCCCGATGCCCGACCAGCTGCCGGTTGGCTTCAACGCCGCCAGCTACGTGGCCACGGCCCTGAAGGACATCACCGCCAACGGCATCGTGAACAACAGCGGTTGGACCCAGGTGGCCCAGCAGGTCACCGGCACCGACGGCAGCTACCGCTTCGAGGGCCTGCCCATGGTGGACGGCAACAACCAGCCTTACATCTACCGGGTGCGCGCCAACAAGCCGGCCGAGTCGCAGTTCGTGGCCATCAACCGTGGCAACAACGACAACAACGACTCCGACTGGATGAACATGGTGGGCTCCAGCTCGGTGGGTATCACCTGCCCGATGGCGGTGCTGGGCGCGTTCACTACGGTGCGCACCACGCCCAACGCCTACGGCCAGATGTTCAACCTGCTGGAGGCCTACGACTGGACTCCCGAGGTTGGCCGCGCGGTCGACCTGGGCGTCACCGGCGCCGACCTGGGCAAGATCCCGCCGCTGAAGAAGCTGTTCCCGAAACTGGGCGACAACATCTGGCTGCTGGCAGCCCTGGCGGCAGCCCTCCTGCTGGCCCTGCTCCTCCTAATCCTAGCCTGGCGCAAACGCAAGGAAGACGAAGAAGACGACCCCGAGGACCCGGAAGGCAACAACCCCGAGACCCCGGAGGGCCCGGAGGATCCGACCCCCACGGCCGGATCCCCGGTCCTCGGGATTCCCGAAGCCCCGGAAGGCGCAAGCCCCACCGGCCCCGAGCACCCGGAGGGCTCTGAAGCCCCTGATGCCTCAGCCAACCCGACGACCACCCCAGAGGATCCGACCCCCACGGCCGGATCCCCGGTCCTCGGAACCTCCGGCCCCGAGGCGAACGGCCTGACGGAGCCAACCCCCGATTGTCATCCTGAGCGGAGCGGCGAAGCCGCGCAGTCGAAGGATCTCAACAACCCCAAAGGAGGCGATGCGTAAGCCCGTACCCACGTCATCTCCCGGAGCCGCGAAGCTTCCACCCTCCTACGTCATCTCGACCGGAGGCGCGAAGCGCCGCAGTGGAGAGATCCCGCGTCGGACGGCCGAAGGGCAACAGCCCCGAACCCCGCTCCGACCTGCCCGCGACCACGACACCCGAACGATTCCGCTCGACGCGTCGTCGGTCTGAGATCCACTCGGTTTCTGCGAAACCGAGTGGATCTCAGCCCTCCTTGGGCTTAACCTCGCTCCACCGTCCGGCTGTCGCGGCCGCTACGGTGACGAACGAACCATTTCCGCAGCACGGAGTTGCCGACCCCAGCTCCGCTGCTAAACGGGCCGTCTACCCCACGGCCCAAAAGGGAGCCCCGCTTACCCCGGCGGGGCTCCCCCTTTCCCACCTCACCATCTTCCTCCATCCACCATCCGCCATCTCGCCCCCAGGGCCTCTTCGTGACCATCCCGCACCTCACGTCCCGCCCCCCGCAACCACCTGGCAGCGCACGCACACCTCATGCCCCGCACCTCACGTCCCACGTTTCACACCTCACATCCCGCACCCCGCACCCCTAATCCTCGCGAAGCCTCCCGCCAGAACCAGAAAACCCGCCTCATCCATCACCAGCCGTGGACGAAGCCGCCATCCCGATCCCCGCAACCCCCATCCGGCCCCCCGAAGCTCTCCCCAGAACCAGAAACCCTGCCGTCCCCCACAGCCGGCAGGTGCCGAGGATCCAAACCCCCGTTGTCCCCCACGGGCGGCAGGCGCCGGGGACCCAAAACCCCCTCGACCCCCACGGCTCCGTGGGGGACGGCCGCACTTTCGATCCCCGGCTCCCGCTCCGGCGCCCTTCCGGGATCGAGAACCCCCTCGTCCCCCACAGGAACGCGCGCCGTTGTGGGGGACGGCGGGGTTTTCGGTCCTGGCAGCTTCGGCCCCAGCAGCTTCGGCTCAGACGGTTTCGGTCTCAGCGGTTTCAGTCCTTGCAGTTTCGGTCCTGATGGCTTTCGGTTTGGGGCGCCTGTTCGCTGCCGAAGCCTCACGCGGCAAGTCCGAGGCGTCTCTGCTAGAATTGCCCTGCCGCAATGGCTCGTTTTCGTTGATGGGGGAGGCCTCATGTCTCAAACTGCGTTGTTTCTGGAATACCCGAAGTGCTCCACCTGCCAGAAGGCCAAGCGCTGGCTGGAGGCGCAGGGCGTGCCGTTCGAGGACCGCAACATTGTCGAGGAGAACCCCACGGCCGATGAGCTGCGGAAATGGCACGAACTTAGCGGCCTGCCCCTGCGCCGCTTTTTCAACACGAGCGGCATGCTTTATCGCGAGATGGGGCTTTCGGCGAAGCTGCCGGAAATGTCCGACGCCGAGCAATACGCGCTGCTGGCCACCAACGGCATGCTGGTGAAACGCCCGCTGCTGGTGACGGCCGAAACGGTGGTGCCGGGCTTCAAGGAAGCCGCCTGGGCAGCAGCGCTGGGCCTCGACCAGTAGCGAGCAGCGGAACGAAAGGCGCGTGCCCTCGGCACCTTGCTGCGATGCGAGGGGCGCACCTCGGCGATGCGCGATGCGGCGGATAGCCGACAGGTGCGCGCAGGG
The DNA here is from genome assembly GCA_022791455.1 of Eggerthellaceae bacterium. Taxonomy (GTDB): domain Bacteria; phylum Actinomycetota; class Coriobacteriia; order Coriobacteriales; family Eggerthellaceae; genus Parvibacter. The sequence continues at coordinate 255,528 of JAAVZC010000014.1, read as the reverse complement.
GCGATCAGCTTTGTGCGGTGCGTTGGGCGGCTAGCGGCGCGCATCGAGTTGGGGAAGGTAGCAGCTTTGAGCATTCACGAGGATATTGCGGAGTTCCTGGAGGCTAACCGCGACGAGGCTTTTCGCGAATTCAACGCCAAGCTTCTGCCGACTGTTCCGTCGCAGGCGGTAGTGGGGGTGCGCACGCCGGCGCTGCGAAAGTTTGCAAAGCAGTTGTCACGGCGCGAAGATGCGGAGGAGTTCCTGAGCGATGCGCCGCACCGTTTCTTCGAAGAGAATCAGCTGCACGCGTTCATCGTGAGCGGTCGGCGCAACTACGGTGAACTGGTGGCCGGCATCGAGGGGTTCCTGCCCTACGTGGACAACTGGGCTACTTGCGACCAGATGTCCCCGCGCGGTTTGGCGCAGCGGCCGGAAGAGACGCTGGCGCTGGTCCGTAAATGGCTGGCATCGTCGCATCCTTATACGGTGCGCTACGGCATCGGCGTGCTACTGCAGCTGTTCTTGGACGATCTTTTCCGCCCGGAGATGCTCGACTGGGTGGCGAATGTGGCCTCGGAAGAATACTACGTGAACATGATGCGCGCCTGGTATTTTGCCGAGGCGTTGGCGAAGCAGCCGGAAGCTGCGTTGCCTTTCATCGAGCAGCGGCGCCTCGACCCGTGGACGCACAACAAAGCCATCCAGAAGGCCATCGAGAGCCGGCGCATTTCCCCTGATCAGAAGTCGTATCTGCGTACACTGAAGACCCCGTTATAGACGCATTGCCGACAGTTTGACGCCGCGATGGAGAATACTTGCCATCGATTTGTCTCATTTTTGCGGCATCTTGCGGTCGCGATGGCGATGCGTTGCGGCATTTCGCCGTCGCGACGGCGAATTCTTGAGTTCGATTTGAGGTCGAGTTGCGGCCGCGTTGACGAACGCGGGGCCTACCATGTAAGCCATGATCATCGCAGCCCAAAATACCGCCTTCAGCCTTATTCGCTACCTTCGCGGCGAACTGCCCAGCGTCGGCCCGGAACGTTTCGAGGGCGTGATAGAAACTCGTATTGATCGCATCCCGTCCGAACCCCTCCTCCTCGGGCGCCCGTTGCAAAGCGACCTGGCCTTCTCTCGTCAGGTGCTGGGGGAGGAATGCGAAATCCACATTCAGGCACTGCGTGAGAACCGGCTGCGTGGCGCTGGAATCGCTTGCCACGAAATTGCGCGTGGCCGCATGCCAGACACCTTTCTCCTCCTAGGTCACGGCACCCTTTGTCCTGCTCCGGAAGAGCTCATTTTTCAACTGTGCCAAAGTGAGGATTTCGTTTCGTTCCTCAAGAAAAGCTACGAGCTGTGCGGCTGCTATAGCGTGCCCGCAGCTACGAACCAGGAGCAGCGCCTTCGGCAAGCATTACCGCTGACTACTCCCGAGGCAGTGCAAGGTCACCTTGTTCAGCTTGGCCCGGTCAAGGGCAAAGTGGCCGCGCAGAAGGCCCTCTGCTATGTGCTGCCGAATTCGGCGTCGCCGATGGAGACCTACTTGGTGATTCTGCTGATCCTGCCGCCGCGCTTGGGCGGATATGGGTTTCCGCCGCCAAAGCTCAACTGGAAAATCACACCGCCGCGGACTGCCGCGAACCGCCATCCGCAGCCGTTCTACCTGGACGTGTTCTGGCCGGAGTTCAACCTAGCGCTGGAGTACGACAGCGACGACCACCATTTCGCAGACCGGGAATCCGCCTACCGCGACGCCGACCGGCGGGCTATTTTGAAGCAGATGGGCATTGAGGTCATTTCCGTGACCAGGGGTCAAATTCAGTCCATCCCGAAGATGGACAACGTGGCGCGGGCCATTGCCGCTCACATGGGCCGCAAGATTCGCCTGAACCGCGAAGGCTACCAGGATAAGCGCCTGCAGCTGCACGCCCAGCTGTTCCCGCGCCTCTACTGTGGCGAAATCACCCCGCTCAGCTGCTACGAATCAGATGCGCTTTAGGATCTGTCGAACTGCGAAGACCGAAAACCCCGCCGTCCCCCGCGACGTCGTTGGCTTGGGGATCCAAACCCCCGTCATTCCCCACGAGCCTCTGGGCCCGGGGACCCAAAACCCTGTTATCCCCCACGGCACTCTGGGTTGGGGATCGAAAACCCCGCCATTCCCCACGGCGTTCTGGGTTCCAGGACCCAAAACCCTGCCGTCCCCCATGACGTTGCGGGGGACGGCAGGGTTTTGGATCCTCCGGCGTTCTCGCAGGGCCCTCTCGGGATCGTAAACCCCGTCGTCCCCCACGCCGCCGCTCGTCTTCGTGGGGGACGGCCGCATTCTTGATCCTGTGGGCGTTCGGCGAGGATGGCTACGAAAGCGACGAGACGGACGAGGCGCTCCCGGCAACGGTGCTCTCCCGGCAACGGTGTGCTCCTGGCAACGATGCGCTCCCGCCAACGAGGCGCCCGTGGCCATGGTTGGCGGCGGATGGGCTAGGCCTGGCTGTCTCCCTGCGCGTAGGCTTGCTTGACCTGCTCGATGAAATCCAGCAACCGGGGGGATTCTTTTTCCGGCAAGTACACAACGGCCTGTTGAAAATACAAGTCCTCCTCAAATGGCAGCACCTTATGGGTTTGCGGAGTGACGGCCCGAAGCAGGGGTACCGCCTGAGCCGGCATAATGAGCACGTCCTTGAAGTTGAAGAAGAAGGTGATGTCATCGAAAGAGGTGGCCAGGGAGTACACGTAGTTAGGGGCGATATTGCACGATTCGAAGGCCTCGCGAATAGAGTCTTGCCCTGGTTCGAAATAGGAGTCGCGCAGCAGGATTATGGGATGCTGGCTCAAGTCTCTTGCCAAAGATACGCTCTCGTTTTGGGCCAATGGGTGCTCGATAGGAACAACTGCCATGAAAGGATCTTTCCCTATAGGGACCACGATCGCCCGGGACGGCACGCGCCCGCTTGTGTAAACAATTGTGGCATCGGGGCTGGTAAGAGCGCTTTCGCTATAAAGTGGTCCGCGGGATATGCTGTCAAAGGCGATTTTGGCGTTGCCGTCGCGCCGCATGTTTCCTGCTGCGATAGCCACGGCTCGTAGAATGGGCTCGGCGCGAATACCAATGCAAATTTTGAGATCTTGATGCCCTCGATCCATTTTCAAGTGGAAATCGTCCATGAACTGCTGGTAGTCGGATATCACCGGCGCAATCCCCTCATAAAAGAATCGCCCGGCCGCTGTCAGCTCTACAGAGGAAGGAGAGCGATCAAACAATCTTTGCCCGAGCTCTCGTTCGAGAGCTGCAATATGTTTGCTCAACACTGATGGCGAAAGGTGAAATTTTTTGGCCACTTTGGAGTAATTGAGCGCAATGGCCAAAGCGCAGAATTCCTCAAGATACTCAGTCCGCATAAGCCCCCCCCGTGCTTCGACGGAAACAGTTGGTTCTCAGTAAATACTATTGTATGGGGAAATCGTCAATGGGGTTTCCATAATGGAAAAATGCACGTCCAACTTCGAAACTGCCCTGTATTTTCCGCCTCATCAAAATGGTCTCAGGGGAATTACTACCTGAGATAGGAGGAGGAAAATGGCACGATTAAGCATGTCAAGGCGCGCTTTCCTGAAAGTTGCGGCTGCATCTTCTGCTGCGGCGGCGCTGGGAGCTGCAAGTCCGGCGGTTGCTTTGGCCGAAACGGCACCGAGCAGCTCGTCGGCAGACATGAGGCGCGTGCGCTCTTGCTGCCGCGGCTGCGGAAAGATGGAGTGCGGCGTTTGGGTAACGGTGCAAGATGGCAAGGTCATTCGCATCGAAGGCGACGAGAGCGCTTTCCAGAGCCACGGCAATTGCTGCACGAAATCGCAATCGTCCGTGCAGGCAGCCTACCACCCAGATCGGTTGCACTATCCGCTGCGACGCACGCAGCCAAAAGGGGAAGAGCCCGGTTGGCAGCGAATCTCCTGGGACGAGGCATTGGGGGCCATGGCCCAGTCGTATCAGCAGATAATCGACCAATATGGCGGAGAATCCCTATTCACCATGGGTGGCACTTCTCGCGCGTGGGCTCAGGCCTGCTGCTATTCCAGCATCAACGCGTTGTTCCAGACCCCCAACTCGGTCCAGGCGTTGCAAATTTGCAAAGGCCCGCGCTTTTTCGCAAACTCGCTTGTGAACGATATGGGCCTCTACTGGTACGAGGGCACGGGGCAGCCCAGGGTTTACGTTCAGTGGGGCACTGCCGTGGAATATTCTAACTACGACAACTCGTGCCGCACCATCGTCAATCGGGCGAAGAACGCTGATGTCCATATCGTCATAGATCCGCGCATGACCCCCATGGGCAAAGAGGCTGATTACTGGCTCAATGTGCGACCCGGAACCGACGGGGCCATTGGTCTGTGCTGGACAAAGCTGGTTTGGGAAAACGGGTTGGCAAACCAGCATTTCATGAAGCGGTGGACGAACAGCCCATTTTTGGTGGTCGAAGAGCTGGAGCCCTCCGGTGGCTTCGTTTTGGATGCCAAAGGCGGTATGCTTCTGAACACCCGTCTTCTGAAAGAGTCGGACATTGTTGAGGGCGGTAGCTACTTGCGCTTCATGGCGTACGACAACCTGAAAGCTCAGGCGGGCGCCACGGGAAACGATGCGCTTACCTATTGGGACAACGAATGCCACGCATGGGAAGGTGAGACGACGGGCCCCCAAACTGCCGGCCATGAGGTTGACGCTCCCGATGCGCGAGTTTCGAGCTGTTTCTTGCCCGACGAGAGCCAATTCGATCCGGCAAAGGATCCAGCATTGACCGGAACGTTCGACGTCACGCTTAAAGACGGTCGCATTGTTAAGGCGCGTACGGTATGGGACTGCTATGCGGATGTCTTCTCGGCATATACACCCGAATACGCTGCTGAGATTACCGGTGTGGACGCCAATGTTATTCGGGACGCTGGACTTGCTTGGGCAACGCCCCTCGATCCGGAAAGCGGCTATGGCAACGGCGGCTTGCATTTCCAGCTGGCCATCGACCATACGGGCAACGCTGTTCAGACCGAGCGCGTGCTTATCATTCTTTCGGCTATTACTAACAATACCGACGTGCCCGCAGGCAACAGGGGGCAGACACGCGTTTTGGGAGTTAACGCCTCGCCCGGTGGTCCAATGGGCGACCCCACTCTCATGCTGGATCCGCAGCGGCGCATGCCCTTCATTAAGAACGAGAAGCAAGCAGGCGGCGAACAGTTTCCCGTTAACAAATGGTTCAATATGTGGTGCGACTGTGCATCGCTTTGGGATCAGGCGCTTTCTGGTGATCCATACCCCATTCGTGGCGGGTATTGCTCGGCGTCGGATTTCATGAACATGGCCAACTCTCAGGTGGCGTGGGACGCGCTTTGCGGAACCGACTTTTTCGCGGTGGCCGATCTTTGGCACACGCCGACCACCGAGGTGGCAGACATCTTGCTCCCTGCGGCTCACTGGCTGGAAGTGAATGCGCCGCGCATGTCCCAGGGAGCTTCTGGCGCCGTGGGGGCGACGGTGAAGGTGATCGAGCCTCCGGGAGAGGCCCTGGTGGACTTCATGATCGCAATTGGCCTGTTCAAGGCAATGGGGCGTCCTTGGTGCAGCGACCCGGAGAACCCCTGGTTCACTGAGGAGCAGGAACTCGACAACGACGTGGCTGGTACGCGCATGGGTTGGAAGGAGTTTGCGGAGAAATTCCAGAAAGAAGGCTGGATTGACGCGCGGTCGTTCTCGCCTATTTGGCACAACTATCGTCGTTGGGAAACTGGCCAGCTGCGGCAGATGGCAAACTTCGGCACATTGCCTAACGACGGCCAGGTGGGCTTCTATACCCCCACGGGCCTCACGGAAATATGGTCGACGGTAGTGGAGTCCTATGCCGATTCGGCCTATATTCTGCCCGATTGGAGCGAGCCGCCCCGGTCGCCCATCTCTGCCCCCGACGAGTGCAAAGAGTATCCGCTGATCTGCACGACCGGGTCTCGTCAGCCGGTTTACTTCCATTCCGAGCATCGCCAGCTGCCTTGGTGTCGTGAGTTGTGGCCTGTTCCGCGCGTGGAATTAAACCCCGCAGATGCGGAAGAACTGGGGCTCGAGCAGGGTGATTGGGTGTGGATCGAGAACGCAAACGGCCGCGTTCGCGAAGTGGTGGACATCTACCACGGCATCTCGAAGGGCGTGGTAAACGCCAACCATCAATGGTGGTTCCCGGAAAACGCGTCGCCCCGCAAGGGATTCGACTTATGCAATATCAACATGATCAACTACAAGGATGACCGCGACCCACTATGCGGAGCATCGGTGCTGCGAGCGTTCCCGGTAAAGATCTACAAAGCTACGGCCGAGAATTCTCCTGAAGGGAATCCTGTGCCGGTCGATCCGGTTACCGGGCGCGAAATCATTACATCGCCGGATGATCCTCGCCTGAAAGAATGGGTTCCTAGCTATGAGGGGAGGGAGTAGCCATGGCTCGATACGCTATTGCAACCGACCTTAATCTTTGCGTTGGATGCCTGGCTTGCACCGTGGCGTGTAAGGCGGTCAATGGGGTGGACATTGGTTCCTACTGGATAAAGACGTTGCGTATAGGTCCCAACTTGAAAGAGGGCGGCTCGTTTCCCAATGATGTAGAGATGTACTTCCTGCCGGTCCAGTGCCAGCATTGCGAGAACCCCGCCTGTGTGGACGTGTGCCCAACCGAGGCCTCCCACAAGGTGGCCGACGGCACGGTGCAGATCGACAAGGAAAAGTGCATCGGCTGCCAGTTCTGCGCCATGGCCTGCCCGTATGGCGTGCGCTACCTGAACGAGGAGGAGCGCGTGGTGGAGAAGTGCACGCTGTGCGAGCAGAAGACCGCCCAAGGGGAGCTTCCCCAGTGCGTGGCCCAGTGCGGCGCCCGTGCCCGCTTCTTCGGCGATCTGGACGCCGGTATTGATACCTTCGAGGCGCCTTCGGAACCAGCGCCGGGGGTGGAGCCCAGCTACGAAAACTGTGGCGAGTCCCGGATTACGCTCGGAGAGTATCTTGAGGAATATAGCGAACAAGATGTTTACCACTTGCCAGATGTAGGTAATGGCCCGCAGCTTGTCTATATTTTGCGCGATCGCACTTGGCGCGGCTGAGCGTTGGCAAGTTGGCGCTGTTTTCAAGGGGCATCCTTTCGGGTGCCTCTTTTTTCGCGCCGCTGTTTTGGGTTCTGCGGCCGAAGTGTCCGCTTTGGCGCCTTGCGTGTCGGTCAACCATCGGGGGCTTGCGGTCGAGGATCGAAAATCCTGTCGTCCCCCACGGCGTTGTGGGCCCGGGGATTCAAAACCTCGCCATCCCCCACGGCGTTGTGGGCTAGGGATCGAAAACCCCGTCGAGCCCCACGACGTTGTGGGCTCCGGGACCCAAAACCCCCTCGTCCCCCACGCCGCTGTGGGGGACGGCCGCACTTTCGATCCTCCGGCTCGCCCACAGCGCCTTTCGGGACCCGAAACCCCCTCGTCCCCCACGGTGACGCTCGCTTTCGTGGGGGATGGCGGGGTTTTGGTCCTGCGCCGTGCTGGCGGCGCCCTTCGGGATCCAGAAATCCCTCGTCCCCCACGCCGCCGTGGGGGATGGCGGGGTTTTCGGTCCTGGGATGGTTGAGGGGTGTTGTGCGGCGGCTGTCTTTGGGGGCTCGGCAACCTTCTCGGTCCTGGGGTGGTTCGGGTGTGGGGTGCTGCTGCTGGCCGTGGTGTTCGGCGCCAGATTCGCCTCGGCCTCTTCACAGAGCCACCACATTTTGGGGGTGAACTGCGCTCAAATATGCAAGTTGTGTGCAAATGCGCCCGGTGCGGTGTCAAAAGTTTTTAGGGCCGTGCAAAATAACTCCAGCAATTGTCAAGGGGCTGGGTCGCTTAGTTGCCAATTAGTAAAATTGCTAAGCCGCGCGAACGTAGTGCGTTTTGAAACTCCCTATGGCAAAGAGACATCTTTCAAGGAGGTCAATTAGATGTTGAAGTTGAACCGTTTCAAGGTAGCGGGCGCGCTTGCCCTGACTATCGCCCTTGGCGGAACCATGGTGGGTTGCGGCGGAAACGGCGCGGCTGACGGCAGCATTCAGGACACGTCGCAGGGCGTGGCCGCTACCGTTAAGGTCAAGGACAAGGACGACAAGGAAGTCACGCTGGAGATTGGCGAGAAGATTGTCACCCAGTACGTGCAGGATTTCCGCGAGCGCAACGAGCTGACCGACGACGACGCGTGGGCCAAGTGGATGGCCGACAATGCGCTGACTCCGGCCGACGTGCGCACCCAGGTTATTAACTACTACGAGCAGGACCTGCTGCTGGAGGAAGCCGCCAAGATGTACGACGTGCATGTGGAGGAGTCCGAGGTGCAGGAGGCTCTGCAGCAGATCAAGGATCAGTTCGAGAGCGAAGAGGCCTATCAGGAGGCCCTGAGCGCCACCGGCATGTCCGAAGAAGAGTACATCGAGAAGGTGCTCGAGCCCAACACCCTGCAGACCAAGCTGGCCGAGGCCGTTGAGGCCGACCAGGGCGAAACTGTGGACGTGGACGGCCAGGTGCTGGCCATGGCCCAGTCCATGGAGAGCGTGCTGGACGGCGGCCGTCGCTCCAGCCACATCCTGTTTGCCGCTGGCGATGACGCCAATGCCGCCGAAGTGGCCGCGCAGTTGCAGTCCGGCGCTCTGAGCTGGGACGACGCCGTGGCTCAGTACTCCGTGGACGAGTACACCAAGGAAAACGGCGGCGACAACGGTTGGAACACCGTGACCACCTTCGTGGACGCCTACAACAACGCGCTGGTGGAGCTGGAGAAGGACGAGATTTCCGACCCGGTCACCTCTGACTACGGCATCCACATCATCAAGTGCACCGACGTGTGGACCGTGCCCGAGGGCGGCATCACCTCTCTGGACCAGCTGCCCACCGAGATCGTGGACGCCATGCGGCTGCAGATCGAGAACACCTCTTCCGACACCTTCACCACCTGGTTCAGCGAGTTCATCAACAGCGCTGAGCTGACCATCAACGAGATGCCGGAGAACCTGCCCTACAACGTGGACATGAGCGCTTACACCGCCACCACCGACGACCAGACCCAGGGCACCGAGGGTGTCGAGGCCGTTGAGGGTGCTGAAGGCACCGAGGCCCCGGTCGAGGGCGAGCCCACCGCTCAGCCTGCCGACGAAGGTGAGCAGCCGGTTGACGAGGGCGCCGAGAGCGCTGAAGGCGAGCAGCCCACCGAAGGTGCCGAGGGTGCCGAGGGCGAGAACGCTGAGGGCGGCGAAGGTGCTGCCGAGTAACCTCGCGTTCGCACAACATAGCTAACTCCAGAAAGGGTGGTTCCATACGGGCCGCCCTTTCTGTATCCAAAGCCCTTTCTTCCCTTGTCATCCTGAGCGGAGCGCGCAGCGCGGAGTCGAAGGATCTCACCCGGCTGCGGAGATCCTTCGACTCCGGCCTTCGGCCTCCGCTCAGGATGACAACGGGACGGGGCTTGCTTCAGCCCCTTGCCTGAAAATCCCGTGACTTTTGCGGGCGTTTTCGTTGACAGAGCAAACAGGCGCCGTATAATGCAAAAGTTCGCTTTCAAAAGCCCCGTAAACGCATGGCTTGATGAAGGAGCGCAGCGCGTGGGAGTCCAGGCCCGCAAGCGGCGCGTCGGCGTAGGAAACCGGCACCTGATTCGCATGCACTTTTGAAAACAAACACCTCGGGCGCGGAAGCTTCAACCGCGCACGAACAGACAACTTTTGGAGGACAGAAGTGAAGACGTATCATGCTAAACCCGGTGAGGTTGAGCGCGAATGGGTGCTGATCGATGCCACCGACCAGGTGCTCGGTCGCGTTGCCACCAAGGCCGCTCAGATTCTCAAGGGCAAGCACAAGCCGCAGTACACCCCGCATGTTGACACGGGCGACTTCGTGATCATCATCAACGCGGACAAGATTCGCGTAACGGGCACCAAGGCGGCTACCAAGAGCTACTATCGTCACAGTGGTTTCCCCGGCGGGCTGAAGTCCGAGACCTTCGACGAGGCCATGGCCAAGCACCCCGAGCGCGTGATCGAGCATGCTGTTAAGGGCATGCTGCCGAAGAACACGCTGGGTCGTGCAATGGGCATGAAGCTGAAGGTGTACGCCGGCCCCGAGCATCCGCACATGGCTCAAAAGCCGCGTCAGATTGAACTGGAGGGTTAAACCATGGCGAACGAAGCTCTGTATTACGGCACCGGCCGCCGCAAGAACGCCATCGCCCGCGTGCGCTTGGTTCCCGGCACCGGTAAGGTTACCGTCAACGGCCGCGAAGGCGCCGAGTACTTCGGCCGCGAGCAGCTGCTGAAGAACGCGCTCGTGCCGTTCAAGGTGACCGACACTGTCGACCACTTCGACGTGATCGCCAACATTCACGGTGGCGGCATCTCGGGCCAGTCCGGCGCTCTGCGTCTGGGCATCTCCCGCGCGCTGCTTTCCGCTGGCGACTATCGCGCCGAGCTGAAGAAGGCCGGCTTCCTGACCCGCGACGCCCGCATGGTGGAGCGCAAGAAGTACGGTCTGAAGAAGGCCCGCAAGCGCCCGCAGTTCAGCAAGCGCTAAACCGGAACCTGCTTCCAGCAACCAAGAACCCGCCCTTCGTGGCGGGTTCTTTTGCGTTTGGGGAAGGGACGTGGAGTGCAGCCCGGCTTAGCGCATGAAGGCGTCGGAGCCTTCCATGGCTTCGGCGGTGGTTTCGCAGTCTACGGAAAGGGCGCGGGTGTTATTGCCCTCTGCGGCATCAGCGTGGACCTCGGCCTCGGTGGCCCTTTTCGCGGCGCGCAGGGGCAGGTATTCGCTTACCACGATGCCGATGAAGATGAGCGCGAAGCCAGCGGCGGCGGTGGCGGTGATGGACTCGCCCAGCAGCAGGATGGAGAACAGCACGCCGAACAGGCATTCTGTGGCCAGAAACAGCGAGGCTTGGGCCGGATCCACCTTCGCCACGGCAGCGTTTTGCAGCCCCAGCGCGATGCAGGAGGCGAACACGGTCAGGTAAGCGATGCTGATCCAGGCGTTCGGGCTCAGGTGGCCGAAGTCCAGCGGGTTGCCGGTGGCAAGTCCGTCGACGATCCCCGCGACCATGCCAAGCACGCCCGCCACTAGAAATTGCACCACGGTGAGCACGGTCATGGAAGCGCCCGGCGCATATTTCGAGGTGTACAGCACGTGGAAGCTGATGAACAGCGCCGAGCCGATGGTGATGAGGTCGCCGAAGCGCAGCGAGAACTCGCCCGCGCCGCCATAGGCGATAGCGCCCACGCCCACCAGGCACAGCAGCGCCGCCACCAGGCTGTAGCGGCTGGGCCGCTTCCGCAGAATCGCCCAGCTGAGCAGGGGAATCATCACCACATACAGCGTAGTGAGAAACGAGCTGTTCGAAGCGGTGGTGTCGGTGAGGCCGGTGGAATTCAGCCAGTAGGAGCCGAACAGGAACAGCCCCAGGATGAAGCCGCGCCCCAGGTGCAGTCGCGGCGCGCGGCGCAAGGCGGCCGTCATCTTCGGCAGCGAAACCAGCCCCAGCAACAGGCCGGCGCCGAAGAACCGCAAACCCACAATCCAGCTGGGAGGCACCTCGTCGACGGTGGACTTAATGACCACGGTCCCCAGTCCCCAGATGCCAGCCGCCACCAGCAACGACAACTTCAGCACCCAAAGGGGCGCCGAGGAAAAGCCGATATGTGACATGCGCGAAGCCATAGACCGAGCATGATAACATGACCGGCACCCGCAAGGGCTGCTACTTCCGCCCCGCTTCTTCCACGTTGTAGGGGGTGGTTTGGTAGACGTAGTAGTTCAGCCAGTTGGTGTAGAGCAGCTGGGCGTGGGCGCGCCAGTTGGCAACCGGCTGCTGGGTGGGGTCGTCGTCGGGGTAGTAGTGGGCCGGCAGCGCCATGTCCAGGCCGCGCGCGATGTCGCGGTCGTATTCCGCTTTCAGGGTTTCGCGGTCGTATTCCGGGTGGCCGAACACGAAGAAGTGCCGGCTGTCCACACTCTTCGCAATGTAGACGCCCGCTTCCGGCGAGTCCGCCACCACCTCCAGCTGCGGATGCGCCTCGATGTCCTCCCGGCGCACGGCGGTGTAGCGGGAGTGGGGCGCGTGGAAGCCGTCGTCGAAGCCGCGCATGAGCGGTGAGTAGGGCTTCAGCACCTCGTGCTCGAACACGCCGAACATCTTGGCCGGCAGCTCGTGCTTCGCGATGCCGTAGTGGAAGTAGATGCCCGCCTGCGCTCCCCAGCAAATGTGCAGCGTAGAGTGCACATGCGTGAGCGACCAGGCCATGATTTCGCACAGTTCGTCCCAGTAATCAACCGATTCGAAATCCAGCAGCTCCACCGGCGCGCCCGTGATGATGAGTCCGTCGAAGTGCTGGTCGCGGATTTCGCGGAAGGTGGTGTAGAACGACTCCAAGTGCTCGGTGGCCACGTTTTTCGCCTCGTGGGAGGCGGTTTGCAGCAGCTCCACCTCAATCTGCAACGGCGTGTTGGAGAGCTTGCGCAGAATTTGCGTCTCGGTGGTGATTTTGGTGGGCATGAGGTTCAGCAGCAGCACGCGCAGTGGACGAATGTCCTGGTGCATGGCGCGATATTCCGTCATGACGAATATGTTCTCCGCTTCCAGCGCCGCGGTGGCGGGCAGCGAGTCGGGGATGCGAATGGGCATAGTACGTCCTTTCTAGCATGTTTGAGAAGACTATAGCGAAAGGCGGCGCGGCAGGGGAGGGGCGCTCGGCGTTCGGGTTATCCGATTATCGGGTAACTGGTTATTGCGAATACGTGACGCACGGCGGCCGATTTCGAAAGCAGAGAAGGGAAGTGCGCCGCTAGAATAGCTGGCGACCTTACACCGTTTGAGATGCAGGGCGGCCTGGCTGCTCTTTTCGCCAATGAGCGTCTGCCTGTAGGCTCGACCGGGGGAGGGGGCGCCGTGCTCAAACAGTCCTGCTTTGGCGAAAGTGCCACTGGCACTTTCGCGTCGTGCGGAACTGCGCGCGGTCCCCCTCCCCCGACCGAGCTGGTAGGTTGACTTTGGCGAAAAGAGCGGCTGCGCCCCTGCTTGCCCATGAAAGGACCTACCATGACTCAGTCTCTTGACACTATTTGCGTGCAGGGGGGCTATCGCCCGGCCGATGGCGACCCGCGACAGATTCCCATATACCAGAACACCACCTGGAAGTACGACACCTCCGAGCACATGGGGCGCCTGTTCGACCTGGAGGAATCTGGCTATTTCTACACCCGCCTGGCGAACCCTACCAACGATGCCGTGGCGGCGAAGATCGCCGAGTTGGAAGGAGGCACGGCGGCCATGCTTACCTCCTCGGGGCAGGCGGCGAATTTCTTCGCCGTGTTCAACATTGCGGGCGCGGGCGACCATGTGGTGGCGTCGTCGGCCATTTACGGCGGCACGTACAACCTGTTGGCCCATACCATGGGGCGCATGGGGCTGGAGTGCACGTTTGTGGACCCCCATTGCACCGACGAAGAGCTGGCGGCCGCTTTCCGTCCCAACACCAAGTGCGTGTTCGGTGAGACTATCGCGAACCCGGCGCTGGCGGTGCTGGACATCGAACGTTTCGCCGCCGCGGCCCATGCCCACGGCGTGCCGCTGATTGTGGACAACACCTTCCCCACGCCGGTGCTGTGCCGGCCCATCGAGTGGGGCGCCGACATTGTGACCCACTCCACCACCAAGTACATGGACGGCCACGCCGCCAGCGTGGGCGGCGTGATTGTGGACGGCGGCAAGTTCGACTGGACGGCGTATCCGGAGAAGTTCCCGGGCCTGTGCCAGCCGGACGAGAGCTACCACGGCGTGGTGTACACCGAGCGCTTCGGGCTTGAGGGGGCGTTTATCACGAAGGCCACCGCACAGCTGATGCGCGACCTGGGCTCCATTCAGTCGCCGCAGAACGCGTTTTTGATCAACTTGGGGCTGGAGAGCCTCCATCTGCGCATGGCGCGCCATGCGGAAAACGGCCGTCGCGTGGCCGAATGGCTGGCGGCGCACCCGAAGGTGGCCTGGGTGCGGCACCCCTCGCTTGAGGGCGATGCGGAATTCGAGCTGGCAGAGAAGTACTTGCCCGACGGGAGCTGCGGCGTGGTGAGCTTCGGCGTTGCGGGCGGTCGTGCGGCGGCCGAGACCCTGATGGCGAACTTGAAGCTGGGCCAGATTGCCACCCACGTGGCCGATGCGCGCACCTGCGTGCTTCACCCGGCCAACGCCACGCACCGGCAGATGAACGACGAAGAGCTGGCGGCGGCGGGCATTGGCCCCGACCTCATCCGCCTCTCCTGCGGCATCGAAGCGGCCGAAGACCTCATCGCCGACCTGGACCAAGCCCTGGCCGCAGTGTAGGAGTTTGAATGTGGGGTGAGCGAGGTGCTTTCGGGCACTGTTTGTGGCGACAAATACATGATATGTAACCGATAGCCTCGCAGCACCTCGTCTTAAAGGCGGCTTATGGCAACAAATGCACGAAATGTAACGAGGTTGCGGCGCAGACAGGCGCTTCTCAGAGTCTCGCTGTTGCATTTCATGTATTTGTTGCCATTTCGCGGTCGGTTTACCCGCTTCCTTGGGACGAGGTGTTACGCATCGTGCGTTTGTTGCCATTTTGCACGGCGGAATTGCTCGGACCGGCCCGCTCCAGCCAAGGCATCATTATTGTGCGCCGAGGGGACGTGGCCGTTGGCGAGCGCGAGACGGGTTTCGCTGCTCAGGCGCATGTCGCTCCCTTACACTTTTAGCATCTTTAAGGCGTAGCCCGACTTCTCGCCCTGCGGGGCACAAGGGGGAGCGGGCATAGGCAAGGAGACTCATATGGATTCGCTCAAGGGGCAACTGACCCCGCGCGGCTGCATCATTGGTTTGGTGGGCTGCGCCATCATCACCGCATCGTCGGTGTACACGGCGCTCAAGCTGGGCGCTCTTCCCTGGCCCATAATTTTCGCGGCCATCATCTCGCTGTTCTTCCTGCGGGCGCTGGGCAGCCGCTCGCTCAACGAGGCCAACGTCACCCACACTATCATGTCCTCCGGCGCCATGGTGGCCGGCGGCCTGGCGTTCACCATTCCTGGCGCGTGGATGCTGGGGTTGGCGGACGAGATTTCTGTGCCGGAAATTCTGGTGGTGACGCTGGGGGGCGTGGCGCTGGGATTGGTGTGCACGGGCCTTTTGCGTCGATACTTTATCGAGGAGGCGCGGCTGGAATTTCCCATGGGCACGGCGGCGGCGCAGACACTGAAGGCTGGGTCGGCTGGCGGCAAAGTGGGGAAGAAGCTGTTCGGCACCATGGGGCTGGCTGGGCTGTATACGGCGGCGAAGAACCTGGTGCCTGGCATACCCGCTATCTTTTTCGGGAATGTGAGCATTCCCGGTGTGGCGTTCGGCATCTACAACTCGCCCATGATGCTGGCGGTGGGCTTTCTGGTGGGCACGGGTGCTGTGGTGGCATGGTTCGCCGGTGCGGTGTTCGCGAACTTTGGCCTGGTGGTAGGTGGAACTGCCGCGGGGCTCTGGAGCGTGGAAGCGGCCGGCGGTATTGTGTCCAGCCTGGGGATGGGCCTCATGATGGGCTGCGGCTTCACCGTCATCTGCAAAAACATCCTCCCCAGCGGCATGCGCGCCCTGCGTCGTGCTATGGCGAAGAAGGAGAATGAGAGCGATTACCAACCTCGTCATCCTGAGCGCAGCGAAGGATCTTCCCGCTCCCTTGCTGGGCTTGCGGCGTTGTTGGTGGCTGCGGCTGCTTTGGCGCTTTGCTTGGGGCTGGGAGTGTCGCCGCTGGTGAGCGTTGCGGTGGTGGTGCTCACCTTCGTCACCACTGCCATGAGCGCCCAGAGCGTGGGGCAGACCGGCATCGACCCTATGGAGATCTTTGGACTCATCGTGCTCTTGCTGGTGGCGGCGTTCTCTGGCACGGCGCAGGCTGCCCTGTTCCTTATTGCGGCGTCCGTGGCGGTGGCTTGCGGGCTGGCGGGCGACGTGATGAACGACTTCAAGGCGGGCCATGTGCTGGGCACGAGCCCCGCGGCGCAGATGACCGGCCAGGCCATTGGCGCGGTGGTGGGCAGTTTCGTGGCTGTGGGCGTTGTGGTGTTGCTGTTGGGCGCCTACGGTCCCGATGCGTTCGGCGTGGGCAAGGAGTTCGTGGCAGCGCAGGCCAGCGTGGTGGCCACTATGGTTACCGGCGTGCCCAGCGTGCCTGCATTCGTCATCGGCATTGTTGCTGGCATGGCGCTGCAGTGGGTGGGACTGCCTGCCATGATGATCGGCCTGGGCGTCTACCTGCCCTTCTACATGTCCTTCAGCGGCTTCCTGGGCGCCATGGTGAAGGTGGCCTACGACGCCGTCCAGAAGCGGCGCATGCGCAACCTGTCGCCCGAAGAGCGCGAGCGCCGCACAGTGGAGGCGCAGGAAAGCGGCCTGATCGTGGCCTCCGGCGTGCTGGGGGGCGAATCCATCGTGGGCGTCGTGCTGGCAATGCTTGCCGTGTTCGCGGCATAGGGGAGGGGCGCAGAAGAGGCTACCCCGCAACAGCTGAGGCGGAAATTTCTCCCAGCAGCGCCGCGCCAACGCACAGGATGCAGCTGAGGGCGGCGTACAAGAAGGCGGCCAGCAGGTTGCCCCGCTGGATAAGCCCCAGCGTTTCGGCGCTAAAGGTGGAAAACGTGGTGAAGCCGCCGCACAGCCCGACGCGTAAGAAGAGCAGAAGGTGGCTGTCGAGCGGCATCGACTTTGCGAAAAGCCCGGTCAGAAATAGGATGGCGAAGCTACCGACAATGTTGATGCCTAGGGTGATGAGGGGAAAATCGGCGACAGGGATTTTGATGAGGCTGCATAAGTAGCGCAGTACCGCGCCAATGAATCCGCCGCAACCGACGGACAGGCAATTGAACAGCATGAGGCACGGGTCCTTTCCGTGGGCGCGCGAACAATCCGATTGGGCTACTATAACCCAATCGGAAAAGGAGGACTGATGGCGCAAGCGACGATGGTGCTGACGGTGATGGTGGAAAACGCCGTGACGGAATTCGGGCTGTTCGAGAATGGGGAGCTGGCGGCTTCCTGGCAAACGAGCACGCCGGAACACCTGACGGCGGACGAAGCGCGAATGCAGCTGCGCAGCGGCCTGGCGGCGTTCGCACCACAGTGGGGCGGGGGCGATATGGGCTTTTCTGTGGCGGCTCCCTCCGTGGTGCTGGGAAGCGTGGTGCCGGCACTTACCGATGTGTGGTGCGAAGCACTGGCGGCGGAAACCGGAGGGCGCGTGTTGGTGATGGGGCCGCGGCTGAAGACCGGCATGGCCATTGCCTGCAAGAACCCCGCGGAAGTGGGGGCCGACCGGGTCGCGGATGCGCTGGCGGCGCGCGAGCTGGCGGGCGCGCCGTGTATCGTGGTACACCTGGAAGCAGCCACGGCCATTACCGTGGTGGATGCGAAGGGGGCGCTGGCGGGTGGCATGATTGCACCTGGCTTCGAGGCTTCGGTGGGCACGCTCTCTCACGTGGCGGCGCGGCTTCCGGAAGTGGAGGCGGGGGCGCCGCGGCAGGTGGTGGGCAAGACCACCCAGGAGGCCATCGCGTCTGGCGTGTTCTGGGGCGAAGTGGCCCGCATCGACGGCTTGGTTGCCATGGCCCGTGCCGAGCTTGCGGCGGAGATGGCTGGCGGAAAGGGAGCCGGTCCGGTGGAGCCTGCGTCCGGCGAATCGGCGGCAGAGGCGCCCGAGTCTATTCCCGTTCTTATCACCGGCAAAAACGCCCAGCAACTGGCCGAGCATCTTGCTTGCCATCCTCGCGTGCATCCCGCCCTCACGCTGCAGGGCCTCGCCCTCTGCGCAAGGGGGTAGTGCGTTCTGCTACAATGGCGCTCTTGCATTCCCGGTTATTGAAGGAGGTGAGAGGATGTCCAAGAAGCACAAGCGTGCGGTGCCGAAAAGTGGTGCGGTGTGGCGGCAGTCGGCCGACGAGGCCACGCTGGCACAGAACCCGCGCTACAACGGCTTCGCCTGCGGCCACGGCGTGCACGGCGAAGCGAAGTACAACCGCACCAAGGCAAAACGCGCCTGGCAAAAGCAACTGCGACAAGAAGGAGCCTCTCGGGGCTCCTTCCCTTTTATGGGGTGCGTTTCCGCTGCGTGCGCAAGACGATGATGGTGGCGGCCAACAGCAGGCCGAGGGCGGCTCCGGTGGCGTCGATCATCACGTCGGTGAACAGGCCGGCGCGGCCGGGGACGAATAGCTGGTGGATCTCGTCGGTGGCGGCGTAGAGCACAGCGAAGCCCCATGCGAGGCCGACAGCGCGCCGCAGCTGCGATTCGTTGCCATTGAAGGCGGGCCATAGGCGCAGTTGCACCAGCGCCAGCACGGCTAGGATGGCGTATTCGGTCATGTGGGCGGCTTTGCGAATGGGAAATTGCAGCGCTTCCACGGCGGCATCCAGCGCCGCGCCGGTGGTAGAGACGCCGGTCAGCAGGTCGCCGAAGCTCACGAGCGTCTCTGCCACTCGCGCGCTCAGGCCGCCAGACTCCCCGCCGTTCTGTCCGGAAAACCCAAAGATGAAGCAGGCCCACACCACCAGCGCCAAGGCGCTCACCAGCCGCTTCGCAATAATATGTTGGGGCGTATTGGCCACGGGCTCCTTCTTTCGACATGGTTCTTAAGTGGTGCGTGCCCGTCAATTATATGCGCTTAGGCGCTGCTCGCCCATGCAGGGCATTCCGTCCAGGTGCGCCGTCACGACCGGCCTGTAGGCCCCCGTTCGCATTAGTCGGAAAAAAGTCAGTAATTATCCTTGACAGAGGATAATGCGTCGCTATAATGAATCTCGTAAAGAGGAACGGAGCTCCTCCACCGCATCCCCCCGCGGTGTCCGTTCTCTCTCTCTCCTCCTCTCTTCGTTCTCGGGCACCACCCCCTGGGTGTCCACGGAACCTAAAGCGCGGGCCGAACCCCTCTCGGCCCGCGCTTCTCTTTTCTGGCGGCAATCAATAGCTTTACGCTGTTCGTTTACTGTTCAAGAGCTTGGTTCTCAAGCAAGAAATCATAAAGATTGATATGGCGAACGCCGTTCTGGGAGTAATCCGCATAGTCTTTCGTGATTAGCACTTGCGGATAGCCGTCCTTTATTTTCTCGAAGGGCTTTAGCTCTCGAGCCAATGTGTTGGGATCAACCACCGTCTCGCTCACCTGGATGTATATCTGGCCTTTCGAATTTTTAGCTACGAAGTCGACTTCAGCGTCTGGAAGAGTGCCCACGTAAACCTCGAAGCCACGGCGGCGCAATTCCAAGAACACGATGTTCTCGGTAATATGGCCATGATTTCCGGGCTTTGTGCCAATTGCCCGTTGCCTTAGGCCCATGTCTACTACGTAGTATTTCCCGTTTGTGCGCAGGATCTCTTTTCCTCTAATGTCGAACCGCGGGCACCGGTAGATCAGGTGCGCCTTTTCCATCAGGGTCAGATAATTGTCCACCGTCTCGGCGGCTACGCCGTGACCTGCGGCCTTCAAAGAGTTTGCAATGGAGTTTGCCGAGACAGAATTGCCAATGTTGTCGAGGATGAAGGTTGAAGTGCGGGCGAAGGCGGCTTCGTTGCGAATGCGCCCACGCAGGACAATGTCCCTCATAAATACTGAGTCGTAAATTCCGTCGACAATGGCGTTTTTGAGAGCATCTGTTGGTGCGAGCGTTACGGCGGGGAATCCCCCTTCGGTAGCCAGTTGCGTGTAGGATTCTTCAATAGTCCTCGAACTTGAGAGATCCGCGCCGGTAAATTGGCATAGCTCGCCCAAGGACAGCGGGAAGACCTCGAGCCTAAGGTAGCGTCCTGAAAGGTATGTCATGTTTTCACCGGAGAACATGCGGGCGTTGGAGCCGGTTGCATAAATATTGAGACCCAGTTCTGCGCGCAGGCCGTTTATGGTGCGTTGCCAATCTTCAAGCTCCTGTACTTCATCAACGAAGAGGTACGCTTTTCGGTTGTTCGCCTGCCGCGTTACGTGCTCGATGAACATACGGCTGTCCGTGAGGTGACTGTTCGAGGGAAGCTCGAAGTCGACCTCGATTAGAAAGGAGGGGTCGACGCCCTTTTCAACAAGGTCGTTTCGTAGCTGCCGCAGAAGGGTTGACTTTCCGCAGCGACGAACTCCGACCAGAAGTTTAACGAGGTCGGGAGCGTCCATGCTTTCCAGCTTGTCCATGTACAGGGGGCGTCTGATCATCGCGTCCTCCTCGATCGTTGTGTGTTTTGTCGATTATATCCGGAAAACTGGTGATTTCAGAAATTTTCCGATTAGCAACCGGAAAATTCCTGAATTACGAAGTTTTCCGGATTATATCCGCAAAACTTACTCTTAGATTTGCCGTTCGACGCCCACGGAACCTGAAGCGCGGGCCGAACCCCTCTTGGCCCGCGCTTCTCTTTTCTGGTGGAAGTTTTCAGGGGATGCCGCTACGGGCGGCGGTCCAGGATTTGGCCGTCGCGGCCGATGGTGACGACCGACCAGGGGAGGAACTTGCCGCTTTGCTGGAGCGCCTTGATGGCGGCGTTTTCCAGGCCGGAGCAGCAGGGCACATCCATGCGCAGCACCTCAACGCTGGCGATGTTGTTGCTGGCGATGATGTCGGTCAGCTTCTCGCTGTAGTCCACCGCGTCCAGCTTGGGGCAGCCGATGAGGGTGATGCGACCGGCCATGAACTCTTGGTGGAAGTTGGCGTAGGCGTAGGCGGTGCAGTCGGCGGCAATCAGCAGCTTCGCGCCGTTGAAGAAAGGCGCGGCCACCGGCACCAGCTTAATCTGGCAAGGCCATTGGGCCAGTTGGGACGTGGGGATGGGCGCGGTTGCGGCCGACGGCGCAGCGCTGCCCCCGGCAGCGACCCCGGCTCGTGCATCGGCTCGCTCCGCCGCGCGCTCTTCCGCCAAATCCGCCATCGCCGAGCCCGGGCAGCCCGCGCCGCTCGCCCGCACGGCAGCTTCAGCTGCGGCCCGCAAATCCTCGGGCGCGCTGCCGGGGCACCCGCCGCTCGGACATCCGGCCGCCTTCGCCTGCTCCATGGCCTTCGCCACTTGCGCGGCCATCACCGCCGCTTCGTCGTAGGCGGCCGCCTCCCGCTCCACGAACGAGATGGCGTCCACCGGGCACGCCGGCAGGCAGTCGCCCAGCCCGTCGCAGAAATCATCGCGCAGCAGGCGCGCCTTCCCGTTCACCATGCCAATAGCGCCCTCGTGGCACGCGGTGGCGCACAGCCCGCATCCGTTGCAGCGTTCCTCGTTAATTTGAATGATTTTCCGCAGCATTTCTCGCGCCTTTCACTTCGGCTTTTTGTCGCATGATAGCAGCCGTGCCGCCCGCCGCTTCTCCAGCAACGCGGAGTGTTCCCCCTTTGAAATCGGCTCGAAAAGGACGGCGAAATTAACCTAGCGCTCCCCGTGGCTCGCTTCGCGGGTCATCTCGTCCAGGTTGGCGGTGGCCACCAGTTCCATGAGTTCTTGGCGAGAGTGGATATCCATCTTCTGGTAGATGTGCATGGCGTGGGTGTTCACGGTACCGGCGGAAATGACCAGCTCCTCCTGCACGCGGGCGGCGGTGCGACCGGTGGCGAAGAGGTGCATGACGTCCACCTCGCGCTCGGTCAGGCCGTAATACGCCCCTACAATGCGGCAGCGCTCCAGAAGCGGAATGCGTGGCGAGCCCTTGAAGGCTGGCGCGCCGGTGTTGCCGTCTTCACGAGGGGCAAGGCGTGCGGCATCGGCGGCTCCCGGGGACTCCCCGACAACCCCTGGAGTCCCTTCCGCGGCGCCTCCCTCAGCTTCCGTCGGGGCCGACCCCGGCACATCCTCCAGCTGGCGGATGTCCTGCGCCCGCAGCACGTAATGGGAAACCACCGTGATGAGGATGACCGAAACCACCGATATCGTCACCAGCAAACGTGCTTCCACCCCCTGAACTCCCAGTGAAGGGAATAGCACCACACCGGCGATAACGCCAATCTCTACCACCAAAATGCGGCCAATGCCGAACACCTGCACTGAGGTGTACTGGAAGCGATGGGCCAGCTCGGCCATGATTACCCACGCCAGCACCTCGAAAAGGGCATAGCCCACCGTGAAGATGAGGTGCGGCAGCGCCGAGGACATTTCAAACACCGGCACAAGGGCGAACCCGGCGGTGCACAACACGATGACCAGGCGATAGTAGGGGGTCATGCTGCATTGGCGGCTGCGGGCGGCGGGAATTACAAGCGCCAGGCACACGACGGCAGAGAAGACGAAGAACCAGATGGCCGATTCGTTGAAGGAGGCCGTCTCGGTGGTGGGGGAGTACAGGTAACGAATGAGGCCGGTGGCGAACCCGAGCACGAATGCGCCGCTTATCAGCCGCCCCAACGTGGTGGCGGGAAGCACTTCGCCCAGCACGCGGTTGCCCCGCGGCTCGTCTTTGCTGCTGAGATTGGCCTCATGGGCGCAAATGCCCGCCGCCAGCATCATGGCAACAGCGGCAATGCAGCCGGCATCTACGGGCAGGAGGCTGGCGGCCAGGGGCAGAAGCGAACCGATGGCGGTGCCCAGCAGCACCTCAACCAAGCACGTGCGCCGCTGGGTAGATGCGTAGCTGCGGCCCACGTCCAACAGCACCAGGCAGGAGCCAAATCCGGTCAGCACGGCGCTCGCCCCCAGGACCGCCGGTTCGATGGCCGTACCGCCGTGCAGCGACGGCAGCAGCAGAAGAACCCCTACCGCCGTGAATGTGGGGCCAGCGAGAAATCCGTAGCGGCTGTTCAGCGCTCCCATGACTGTCCGGTGCAACAGCGCGCACGCAAACAGGGAAATCGTAAGCGCGATGAGCGACGAGACGAATACGCTGTTCTCTACTTCCCAGCGCATGGCCGGGTTGTATGCCATGAACAAAGACGAACTGAAGAACAGTACTCCCATCCAGCTGCGCAAAAACGAGAACCCCGCAATTCGTGCCACTGAAAGCGCCATATCATAACCCCCTGAACTGGAAAAACCCTCGCGGATTCATTGTGGGCGAACTGCGTTTATGAAGCATCATAAGTGACTTATGATTTCCCCACTCCTCCCAAGTTCATATTGATTTTACGATGTGGACACCCCTGCCGTCCTCCTATATTTCGCGCCAAGCGGAAAGCCCATAGCGAAACCGCAGGGCTTTCCCCGTGTTTGGGGAACGGGACGAGAGATCCGTTCCAAAAGGGAAGGAGGAGGAATGACTGCATTGAAGCTTTCGCGAAGGTCTTTCTTAAAGGCTGCAGCAGTCACCGGCGCCGCCATGGGAGTGGCGGGCGCAACTCAGGCGGCGGCCCTGGCGGCCGAGCCCTACACCGCCGCGGACAGCGCGGGCACCGTGCGGCGCATTCGCAGCTGCTGCCGTGGTTGCGGCAAAATGGAATGCGGCGTGTGGGTGACCGTGGAGAACGGTCGCGCCGTGAAGATTGAGGGCGACGACACGGCTCCCCATTCGATGGGCAGCTGCTGCAACAAGTCGGTGGCCTCGCTGCAGGCTTGTTATCACCCGGATCGTCTGGCTTACCCTATGAAGCGCACGAACCCCAAGGGCGAGGACCCCGGTTGGGTGCGCATCGACTGGGAAGAGGCGCTGGATTCCATCGTCACCGGCATCGGCCAGGTGCAGGCGAAGTACGGCGGGGAAGCGCTGTTCACCATGGGCGGTACCGGCCGCATTTGGTGCATGTCCCCTTATGCCGGCTACGGTGCTTGGTTCATGACCCCCAACACCTCGGTAGCCTGGCAGGTGTGCAAGGGCCCGCGCCACTTCTCCTCGGCGCTCACTTCCGAGTACAACCACAGTTGGTCCGCTTCGGTGGAGCGGCCGTCGGTGTTCACCATTTGGGCCTCTACGCCGGAAGTTTCCAACTACGACGAGGCCGGCCGCTCGGTGACCGACGAGGTGTTCTCGGCCGACACATTCATCTCTGTTGACCCGCGCACTACGGCCCTTGGTAAAGAGGCCGACTACCATCTGGCGCTGCGCGGCGGCACCGACACGGCGCTGGCGCTGGCCATGTGCGATGTGGTGATCAAGAACGACCTGGTGGACTGGGGCTTCGTGAAGCGCTGGACCAACGCCTGCTTCCTGGTGGCAGAGGACAAGGAGCCCTCTGGCCCCGATGCTCCGCACATTTTCCACGGCCCGAACTTCGTCAAGACCACCCTGCTCACTCAGGCGGATTTGCAGGAGGACGGCAGCCCGTTCAAGTACATGGTGTGGGACAACGCCTCCCAGTCGCTGAAGTGGTTCAACGCGACGGGCCAGCTCGCGGCGGTCGACCCCACCTACGATCCCGCGGCCGATCCGGAGTGCAACTGCTGGGAAGGAGAGACCCCCTGGACGCGCTACAGCGGCGAGGGCCACAAGGACGAGTGGTCGCGCCGCACCTTCGCCGGGATCGAGGGCGAAGCCAACGTGCGCGAGGGCCATTCTCAGGCGTGGCTGCCCAACCCCGATGAGTTCGAGTCCATCGACCCGGCTATCGAAGGCGAGTTTGAGGTGACGTTCAAGGACGGCAGCAAGCACATTGCCGTTCCCGTTTGGCAGAAGTTCGCCGAGCGCTGCGACCAGTACGCGCCGGAGAAGTCGCAGGAGATCACCGGCGTCGACGCCCAGCTGGTCACCGACGCGGCCCTGGCTTACGGCACCCGCAACGACCCCCGTTGGGGCAACGGCGGCATCCTGTTCCAGCTGGCGGTGGAGCACCACGGCAACTCCATCATGAACTGCCGCGCCATCGAGCTTCTGACCGCCATTACCGGCAACACCGATGGCCCCGGCGGTCAGCGCGGCTCCACGAAGATCGACGTCAACTACATGGGCAACTTCTCCGATCAGTCCTACAGCAAGACCCTGGATTCCCCGCTGGCTCACCCGGAGATCATGGAGAAGCAGCTGGGCCGCGACACCCATCCGCTGTTCGAGTGGTGGGGCCTGTGGGCGAACGCCAACGACATCTGGAAGGCGGGCGTGACGGGAGACCCGTACCCCATCAAGGGCGGCGTGTGCCAGTCCGGTGACTTCATGAACATGGGCAACACCACCATGGCGTGGGAGTGCCTGAAGCAGCTGGACTTCTTCTTCGACATCGACCTGTGGCATCACCCCACCTCTGAGCTGGCCGACATCATCCTGCCCTGCCGCCATTGGCTGGAAGTGCCCACCCCGCGCCAGAGCCAGGGTTCCGGCGGCGCCCTGGGAGCCTGCGTGCCCTGCGTAGAGCCGCTGGCCGAGGCCTGGTACGACCCGGAGATCGTGGAAGAGCTGTACCGCCGCGTTGGCCTGCCTTGGGGCTGGGATGAGGACAATCCTTATCCGACGTTGGAGGAGAAGCTGGACTACGTGGTGCGCGAAGTGTCGCCCTCGTGGGAGGCGTATGTGGAAGAGTTCCAGCAAAACGGCTGGTGGGACGTGAAGAAGCTGCGTCCGGACGACTGGGGCACCTATCGCCGCTACCAGACCGGCTTCCTGAAGAAGTCCTACACCGAGGCCCCCACGCCGCAGAACGTCATCCCCGGCTTCAACACCCCCACCCAGAAGCAGGAAATCTGGTGCACCATCATGGAGACCTACCACGGTGCCGAAGACGCCCTGCCGGACTATCGCCCCAACCCCGACAGCAAGGACCGCAACCCCGAGCTGTGGAACGAGTACCCGGTCATGTGCCTGACCGGCCGCCGCATTCCGGTGTACTTCCATTCCGAGCATCGCCAGCTGCCGTGGTGCCGCGAAGTGTGGCCGGTGCCGCGCGTGGAGATCAATCCCGACGACGCCGCTGAATGGGGCATCGCCCAGGGCGATTGGGTGTGGATCGAAAGCCCCCACGGCAAGATTCGCGAAACCGCCGACCTGTTCTACGGCGTGCCGCGCGGTGTGATTAACTGCGAGCACACCTGGTGGTTCCCCGAGTGCCCCGCCCCCGAGCACGGATGGCGCTACTCGGCAGTGAATCAGCTGGTCAACAACGACATCGACGACCCCCACTGCGGCTCGTCCATTGTACGCGGCTACCCCGTGAAGGTGTACAAGGCCGAAGAGGGCTGCCCGGAGGGCATCATCGCCGACTCGTCCGACCCGCGCCTGAAGGCTTGGCAGCCCGTTTACGAAGGGAGGGCATAACCCATGGCCCGTTACTCAATTGCGGTCGACGTCAACCGCTGCGTGGCCTGCATGGCCTGCAATGGCGCCTGCAAAATGGTGAACAACGTGCCCATCGGCAGCTTCTGGAATAAGGTGCTGCGCATCGGCCCCAACGAGGCGCTTGATGGCGGCGAGAAGCCGGCGAACGACTTCTACTACCTGCCGGTGCAGTGCCAGCACTGCGAAGAGCCTGCCTGCGTGAATGTGTGCCCCACCGAGGCCAGCCACAAGCGTGCCGACGGAACGGTGCAGATTGACAAAGAGAAGTGCATCGGCTGCCAATTCTGCGCCATGGCCTGCCCCTATGGCGTGCGCTACCTCAACGAAGAGGAGCGCGTGGTGGAGAAATGCACCCTCTGCGAGCAGCAGATTGCCCAGGGCGAGCTGCCCCAGTGCGTGTCCAATTGCGTGGGCATGGCGAAGTGGTTCGGCGACTTGGACGAGGGCATTGGCTCGTTCCGCGGCGCGCGCGGCGAGACCATCGACAGCTTCTGCGAGCCTTACACGGAAGCGGACCTGCACCGTCTGCCGGACGTGGGCAACAAGCCGTCGTTCGTGTACATCGTGCGCAACCACACCTGGCAGGGCGGCGAATAACTTAGACCCCCTTGCAAACCGGTCCGGGTGTCTGCCCGGGCCGCCCCCTCCAAAAACGCATCGGTGAAGGAGCTCTTCGGGGCTCCTTCGTTTATTAAGCGCGCCTTTCGCTTCGGCTTTTTGTCGCATGGTAGCAGCCGTGCCGCCTGCAGCTTCGCCGATGACATAGAGTGTTTCCTGCCTTGAAAACACTTCGAAACAAAGCCGGCGTACTTTGGTTTCGCCAACTTATTTGCCACCTTGGCCCAACGGAGAGGCCCGTCCAGTGAGGAGCACATCATGGCGCTAGTTTCCGACATTTATGGATCCATGGTCTTCAACGAGCACACCATGCAGGAGCGACTTCCCTCCGCCACCTACAAGCAGCTCATGAAAACCATCAGGGACGGCGAGCCGCTGAATCTGGAGGTGGCCAACGTCGTGGCCCACGCCATGAAGGAATGGGCCATCGAGAAGGGCGCCACGCACTACACCCACTGGTTCCAGCCGCTGACTGGCATCACCTCCGAGAAGCACGACAGCTTCATCGATCCCATCGCCGACGGCCGCGCCATCATGAGCTTCTCGGGCAAAGAGCTCATCCAGGGCGAGCCGGACGCCTCAAGCTTCCCCTCCGGCGGCCTGCGCGCCACCTTCGAAGCGCGCGGCTACACCGCTTGGGACCCCACCTCCTACGCCTTCATCAAGGACGAGGTGCTGTGCATCCCCACCGCGTTCTGCAGCTACACCGGTGAAGCGCTGGACAAGAAGACCCCGCTTCTGCGCTCCATGCGCGCCATCGAGGACCAGGCCAAGCGCGTGCTGGCGCTGTTCGGCGAGAACCCCCACCGCGTGGTGACCACCGTGGGCGCCGAGCAGGAGTACTTCCTCATTTCCGAGAAAGACTACGAGAAGCGCCCCGACATCATCATGACCGGCCGCACCCTGTTCGGCTACCCGCCTTGCAAGGGCCAAGAGCTGGAAGAGCACTACTTCGGCGCCATCCGCCCCACCGTGAACGAGTTCATGAAGGAGCTGGACGACGAGCTGTGGAAGCTGGGCGTTTCCGCGAAAACCAAGCACAACGAGGTAGCGCCCTGCCAGCACGAGCTGGCGCCCATCTTCGCCAACACCAACCGCGCCATCGACGAGAACCTGCTGACCATGGAGAAAATGCGCCTGCTGGCCAGCCATTACGGCTTGGTGTGCCTGCAGCATGAGAAGCCCTTCGATTCCATCAACGGCTCCGGCAAGCACAACAACTGGTCCATCTCTGCCGACAACAAGAACCTGCTTGATCCGGGCGACAGCCCCATGGAAAACGTGCGTTTCCTGGTGTTTCTGACTGGCGTCATCCAGGCGGTCGACGACTACCAGGAGCTGCTGCGCATGTCGGTGGCAAGCTGCGGCAACGACCATCGCCTGGGCGCAAACGAGGCGCCGCCGGCCATCATCTCCATGTTTTTGGGCGATGAGCTGGGCGGCATTGTGGACGCGCTCGTGGCCGATGTGGACTACGTGGCCCCCAACGGCGAAGAGCTGGACCTGGGCGTGGACGTGCTGCCCAACTTCTTGAAGGACACCACCGACCGCAACCGCACGAGCCCCTTCGCCTTCACCGGCAACAAGTTCGAGTTCCGCATGCCCGGCTCGGCGGTGAACCTGTCCGATTGCAACATGGTGCTGAACACCGCCATGGCGAAGAGCCTGAAGGACTTCGCCGACGCCATGGAGGACGTGGCGCCGGCCGACTTCGAGGCCTCCGCGCTGGAGTGGGTGCGTCAGACGCTGCGCGACCACCAGCGCATCATCTTCAACGGCGATGGCTATTCTGAAGAGTGGCCGGAAGAGGCGGCGCGCCGCGGCCTGGCTAACCACCACACCACCGCCGACGCCCTGCCCTGCTTCGTGGACCCGAAGAGCATCCAGCTGTTCGGCGAGTTCGGCGTGCTCTCCGAAACCGAGGTGCGCAGCCGCTACGAGGTGAAGCTGGAGAAGTACAACAAGTTGATGAACATCGAGATCCGCACCATGAAGCGCCTGGTGCGCCGCGATTACCTGCCCGCCATCAACAACTACGCTGCCGAAGTGGCCCGCAGCATTTCCGAGATTCGCACGGCGCTGCCGGACGCGAACGTGACCACTCAGGAAGGGCGCCTGCGCCAGCTGACCGACGGCATTGCCGAGATCAACGCGCGGCTGGAGGAGCTGCACGCGCTGCACTATCAGTCGCTGGAGATTGCCGATGAGCAGGAGCGCGCCAACATGAACGCCCATCAGCTGGTGCCGGTGATGGAGCAGCTGCGCGCCGCCGTGGACGCCATGGAGATCATCGTCGAACGCCAATGGTGGCCCGTGCCCGCGCTGAATGAAGTTTTGTTCTATTGCTAACTTAGTTCCGGAAGCAAACGAAAGGCCCTGCTGAGCAGGGCCTTTTTTGTTGAGAGAGAAGGGCCGTTTCCGGAGGAGGAGGGATGGGGGGGAGGGGAGAAACGGCCCTTGCATTGTCATCCTGAGCGGAGCGCAAAGCGCGGAGTCGAAGGATCTCTCCGGCTGGGTAAGATCCTTCGCTGCGCTCAGGATGACGAGGAGGGGAGGGGGAATGTAAGGTTATTCGGCGCTGGGCTCGTTTTCGGCGACGCTGTCCAGCAGGGCGGCAAGCACTGCTTCGTCTTCTTCCAGATGACCCATTAGCAGCTGGGCAACGCCCTGGTAGAAGAGGGTCTTCGCGAACATGCGCATGTCGCTCACGAACATGGGAACCCAGTTCATGAGGTGATCTTCCAAGAAGGTGTACTGGCGACGCACCAGCTCCACCGCTTCGTCGTCGTTGCCGGCTTCCAGCGCCTCGGCGGTGCGCAGGCTCATGCGCTGCATGAACTCCAGCTCCAGCGCAATGTGGTCCTCGCCTTCGGTCCAGCGATCCTTCTTCAGGTTGTTCTCGCGGAAGGTGGCCAGCACTTCAGCGCGCGCCTCCTGCATCAGCAGCCGGCGTTCAGAGGTGTAGACGCTCTCGAAGGGGTAGGCGGCGGAGTAGCCGTTCACGCCGTGGCCGATGAAGGTGCGCACGAAGTCGATGGCCAGCTCGGTCACGGAGTCGTCCCAGGCGCGGCGCAGGTATTCGAACATCTGGCGATAGCCCTCATCTGCCTTCGCGTTGCCGGTGGCGGTGGGGAAGCGCATGCCCTGCAGCTCTTTCAGGGTGTCGGCGTCCACTTCCACGCGCAGCAGGCGCGCCAGCATGCCGTAGCCCTGGGCGCGGGCGTTCATCAGCTCAACCAGATCTACCTCTTCGGAGACTTCTTCCTGTCCGTCGATGATCTTCTCGTCAGTCATTTCAAAGCCTCCTTTAAGCGGCGGGGGAGTCGGAATCGGCATCGGCGGCGTTGGCGGCAGCTTCCGCTTCGCGCACCTCGTCGATGAGGGAAAGGCCCAAGTCGGTCATGCGCCAGGCGTGATCGCTCCAGCGGATGGCGTCGGTGGCCTCCAGGATGTCCAGGAAGTGGTTGCCGAAGCGCAGGGGCTTCTGGCACACGGGGAAGGTGGCCACGAAGTCCTCGATGTCCTGCTTGGTGCGGGGCTCGGCGGCGATGCGCTCCATCACACAGCGGTACACCTCCAGGTAGCGAGCTTCTTTCACCAGCACCAGCTCGCGGAACTCGGCGCCTTGGGTGCATTCCTCGTACACCTCTTGGCCGGCTTCAGTAGTGTGCCACACCGGGTCCACCGAGTCGGTGATCTCCAGGTACACCACGCCGTCTTCCACCACTTCGTGCTCTTCGGACACCTCCGGCATCTCCAGCTCCAGGGCACCGGCGCGCTCCAGCATGCGGCAGAGCGTCATGGGGGCGTACACGGACAGGTTGTCCTTCTGCCACTCGGTCACGCGCTCGGTCACCACGCTCGAGGCGCAGCCGCCGGCGCACAGGCCCATGATGGACAGCAGCACGGGACGACGGGCGGGGTTGCGCTTCAGCATCAGCTTCACGGCCGCCTGCGCGCTGCCCTGGCTGGCGGGGCTGTAGACCGGGTCGTGGTGGTGCGACTCCTCCGGCATGTTGCGCATGGTGGGGTAGTCTATGGTGTCGTAGGGGTTGTCATCGTCCATTTCTTCTTGGTCGATGTCGTTGTAGTCGATCTCCAGAGGGTCGAAGTCCTCCTCTTCGCCATACAGGTCGAAGCTCAGGTCGTCGGCCAGCAGATCGTCGGTAGTGGCATCTGTCATAAGATGTCCTCCTTGGTAGCGTGGGGCCTTCCTCTTCGGGCAGAAATTATAGGAAGCGGATTCGGCGGCTCCTCATACGCGGCGGCTCAATTTGCGGGCGAATTGCGCGGGCCGTATCATCCTCTGCGACTGAAATGCCCGTTCGCGGGGGTTATTTCCGGCCGTTTCCCCTTGACCGGGGGGCGTGGGCGGCCCATAATGCCGCCAGCGCGTTGCGAAGAGCGGAGCTCCTCACTTCATGAGAAAAGAGGTGCTCAAATGACCAACGTGAAGCTTGGCAAGAAGACTCTTGCCGCGGCGTTTCTGGCCTGCCTGTGCGCTGCTCTGCTGACCTCCACTGCCTATGGTTTCTACCATGTGCACAACGAGGACGCGGGCAATGCGGACGGCCAGGGTGTCATTGAGGTAGTTTGCACGGTCGACGAGACCGCGCAGGGCGGCACCATCCGCACCGACCTGATGTTCCTCCCCGAGGGCAGCACGGCCGACGCGGTGCTGGCCGAGGCCGTGGTTTCTTCTGAGAACCAGACCGGCCTGGATGCCATCCACAACTACGACGTGACCACTCTGGGCGACTACCTGCAGGGGAAGAACTACACCATCGCGGTGTACGACCCCGCCGACCAGGCTGCCGGCACGCACACCACCTACGACGGGGCGTCGAAGGGCGATGGTTCCACCACCCTCGACCGCTTCTACAGCGTCGTGGTGACGGTGGCCTAAAGCCGCCAACCCAAGGGCCGACCCAGACACCAGTGGGCCGGCCCTTCTTTTTTAGCTGTCTTCTTGGCCCTGCCTCCCTGCGCCACCCCGGGCGGAAGCCGCAGCGCCCCCACCCCCTTTGTCATCCTGAGCGGAGGCCGAAGGCCGGAGTCGAAGGATCTCCCCAGTTCAGGGCAAAGCTGACCTCCTCGCTTCCCATTCCCACCTGCGGCAACGGCCGCGGAATCATCCGCTCCGTATGATAAGATGACGGCGCTAAGGGGTAGTCTCTTCCCGCAAGGAAGAGGATGCTCGCCGCACATTGACGAGCAAAACGGAGGGTGAGTGAATGAAGGTTAGTTCGCCACGCGTCATGGTTAAAGTGGAGTGGGGCAACCACCAGGCCATTGGTAAATTGGGGCTCATGTCGGTGGGTTACGGCATGCACCAGGCCTGGATCTACAGCACCATGTTCGACGATGGGTCGGTTTTCGGCATTGCGCCGGTGGGGTTCGGCTTCTTTAACGAGGGCATGAGCCTGGCCTACATCGTTTCGATTATTGTCTATAGCCTGCTGCTTCTGGTGTGCGCTTCCATGGCTTCGCGCGCGGCGAACCTTATGTGGCGCACCTCCACGTTGGTGACCTGCGCGATTGTCACGTGTATCGGCACGCTGCTGCTGATTCCGCCGGAAGCTGGTCCGCTGTCCGCGTGGATCCAGGCGATTTCCGGCCTTTTGACCGGTGTTGGCTCCACCATGCTGCTGCTGGCGTGGGGCGTGGCGTTCTCGAACCGCGAGGGTACCACCATCGCCATCAACGGCGCGCTGGCCATTATGGTGGGCTTCGCCATTTACTCCTATGTCATCCATCAGTTGCCGTACCCAGTGGGCGCCACTATTTCGGCGGCGATTCCGCTGGCAGAGGCGGCCATGCTCTACCGCTTGAAGACCACGCGGCCCCAAGACGGCCCCAACGGCGTGCTCAGCTCGGCGCTGCCCATTAACGTATCCGGGTTCGTGATGCGCTTCGGGCTGCCGGTGCTGTTTCTGGGTTTCGCGCTGGGCATTATGCGGCAGTCGTCGGTGTCGTCGGTGTTCACGGGCGCCACGGCCAGCGATCTTTCTTTCATGTTCGTGACGGCGTTCTTCGCCACGCTGCTCCTGCTGACGGTGTTCCTGGTGATGGGGGACAACGCGCCCCTGCACAGCTTCTTCCGGCCGCTCATTCCGTTCATTGCCATTACGGCGCTGTTCATTCCGGTGGCGTCGGGGAGCGATTCGGTGTGGGCCACGGGCATTCTGCTGATGGGCTACATGACCTTCGAGGCCATGATGTGGATCTTCTTCGGGCAGCTGTCCGAGCGTTTCCGCCTGCCGGCCGTGTTCGTGTACGGTCTGGGTCGCGGCCTGTTGGGCCTGGGTGCTTTGGCGGGGTCGCTGTTGCCCATTTTGAGCAATGGCGTGGTGGCGGAGTCGTCGTTTGGCTCCGGCATTGTGATTCTGCTGCTGGTGGTCATGATGATGTTCGCGTTTTCGCCGCTGCCGGACGAGAAGGAAATTCGCAACCTGGTGCGCATGAACCCGAAGATGCGCGCCGAGGTGGAGTCCGCGCGGCGGGAACTCGATCAGGAGTTTTCTGCGGCGGCCGCCCAGCGCCTGACCGAGGCGCAGCGAGATGCGGTGATTGGCATCGATGGCGGAGATGCAGAGGCGGGCAGCCTGGTGGCCGGCCTTCTGGATGACGAAGAAGAAGCGGCCGTGCGCCGTCAGATGGCCGCAGCGGCCGGCGCTGGGTTCGCGGCAGGCTTGGCGACTGCGGCGGTGCCGGATGCGAGTGCTGACTTGCAGGGTGGGACTGCAGCGGCGGGTGCGCCTAGCGTTTCGGAGCCGGCTTCCGACCGTCCGGCTTCGACCCCGACCCCTTCGGCGGCGCGTCTGGCCATGGAGTAGCCCCGCGCGGCCCATCCGGAGGGCGATGGCGAGGCCAAGGTGGGCCGCTTCAGGAAGAAGTGCGAAGCGGTGGCGGATACCTTCATGCTCTCCCGCCGCGAGACTGAGGTGCTGTTCTACCTGGCCCGCGGCTTCAAGAGCACCTACATCCAGGAGAAGCTGTTCATCTCCGAGGGCACCGCGAAAACCCACATCCGCCACATCTACCGCAAAGTAGACGTCCACAACCAAAGCGACCTCATGAAACTCGTCAACTCAGTAGAGCTGTAGCGCAGGGCGGCGTCTTGTCGGGCGGGGCGGCGTCTTGTGGGGCGCCGTCCCGCCCCCTCTGCGGTCCGGAGGCGCTGCTCCGGTGCCGATGGCTGGATTACCGCACTATTCCAGCCAGCTTCTGACCTGCGGAAATGGTTGATTTTCGGAAGTTTACCCAGGTCAGAAGCTTAAAATGAAGTGGCTGGAAAAACGCGCTATTCCAGCCACCTAGGCAAAAAGCTGCGAATATCAGAAGTTTTGCGCCCCGAGCGTCAAAAGCACACCGAGTGGCACGCGTCGCGGGGTTGCCGTGCCATTCGGCGAGGTTTTTTGACATGAAAAATTGGTAGGTTGATCAGGGATTTCCCGGATTGTGCCTGGTCAGGCAGCTGTCACAAAAACGCGCCGAATGGCAAACGGCGGTCGTCGCCAGTGCCACTCGGTGCGATTTTGTGACAAGGATGTGCTCCGGAAGGGGAGAGGGGGCCGGAAGCCGCTAGCTCAGTTGGCTGTACTGCTCGTTGGTTACCGGTTCCAGCCATTCGTTGCTGCAGTCGGTGCCGGGGACGGTCAGCGCCAGGT
The DNA here is from genome assembly GCA_022791455.1 of Eggerthellaceae bacterium. Classification (GTDB taxonomy): domain Bacteria; phylum Actinomycetota; class Coriobacteriia; order Coriobacteriales; family Eggerthellaceae; genus Parvibacter. The sequence continues at coordinate 221,047 of JAAVZC010000014.1, read as the reverse complement.
GGGCGAACCAGCTGTCGGGCGCGGCGCCGTGCCAATGCTTCACGCCGGCGGGGATGTTCACCACGCTGCCTGGTGTCATCTCCACGGCCGGCTGCCCCCACTCCTGGTAGTAGCCGCGCCCGCCCACGCAAATGAGCATCTGGCCGCCGCCCTGCGCGGCATGGTGAATGTGCCAGTTGTTACGGCAGCCCGGCTCGAAGGTGACGTTAGAGGTGGGCACCTGCTCGGCCGTGAGCGGCGCCAGCCAGCTGCGGCCGCTGAAGTACTGCGCGTACGCATCGTTGGGCTGTCCAACAGGGAAGATGATGGTTGCGGCGAATTCCTCGAGGGTAGCGGGGTTGTTCTGGCTCATAGCTGCTCCTGTTCTCAGGGTGGTCGAGGCGGGGTCGGGAGCGTGCCCCGACTCCGCCTCGGAATTCTCACGTGATCAATTCTGCGCCTTAACGTGTCGCGTGGCAAATGCTCATTTGGCAAGGAAGGATGCGTGGCGAGCATGAAGCCTTGCGGTGCCCGGGCCGGTTAAATTCCCAGGCTGGCCACCCAGCTCTCCAGATCGGCTTCGGTCACGCTGGTAGAGAATCGCTGGCCGGCCAGCCACATGGCGCCGGGAGTCTCCTCTGCAAGGACGGATGCGCTTTGGCCGATGCTGCTCGAGCCGGAGGTGCAGAAGGGGATGGCGGTTTTGCCAGCCCAGTCGTAGGATTCCGCGAAGGTCTCCATGATGGGAGGCGTGCGGCTCCACCAGATGGGGTAGCCCACGAATACGGTGTCGTAGCTGTCCCAATCGGGCACGGTGTTCGCGATGGCCGGGCGCGAGGTGGGATCGTTCAGTTCGATCATGCAGCGAGCCGAGTCGTCGTTGTAGTCCAGGTCGGCAGCGGTGTAGGGCTCGGCGGCTTCGATGGCGAACAGCGTGCCGCCGGTGACGGCGGCCAGCTTCTCGGCCACCGCCTTGGTGTTTCCGGTGTTCGAGAAATAGGCGACGAGAATTTTGCTTTCGGCTGGCATCGGCGTTTCCTCCTGCGGGGCTGTCTGGGGCTCGTTTGCGCTGCTTGCGCTGGGGGCGGCGGTTTCCGGGGTGGGGGACGACTGAGCGCTTTCGCCGCTACTCGGCTCAGCTTCGACCGGTGCCTCAACCGGCGCTTCTGCGCTGCAGCCTCCCAAAATCAAGCTGGCGGACGCTACTCCCGCGAAGCCCAAAAAGGCGCGACGGGTCATGAATGCTTTGGACATGGGGCCTCCAATCTATGCGAAGCTCAATATGACCCCATTTTGAGGGCAAAACATTCAATAATCAAATTGTTATAAAGCATAGTAATCCATGCATTAAATGCATGGATATGTGCGGCCGTGACGAGCCAAGGGATGGCAGGGGCGGTGTTCCCTGGCCATCGCTATTCCGTGGCCAGGTTGCCTTCGAGATGCTCGAGAAACGCGGTTACGGCAGCGGTTTGGGCCACATCGCGCTTCCAGGCCAGCACGGCTTCGCTGGACAGCGCAGGCTTAAGCGGAACGCTGCAGAACCGGGAAGGATCCCAGGCGCGGGAGGTTCCCTCGACGCAAATCGCTGTTCCCATCTGGCGCTCCAGGAGCTCGGTCACGGTGTTTCCCAAGTTGACGGAGAACCGGGCATCCAGATCCCGGTAGGACTTTCCGAACCACTGGGCCAGCTCATTGCGGACGCTGGCGCGGCTTGGCAGGATAAGCGGGCGCCCGGCAAGATCTTTTTTCTCGGCGAATCCCTTGCGGGCGAGCGGATCGTCGGGCGTAACGACGGCCACCCAGCGCTCTTGGTGGCGAAGGCGCATGAAAGAGTACCGGTCTTTGTTCACCGGCTCCAGCAGAATGCCGAAGTCGAGCAGCCCCTGGTCGAGGCGCTCGGTTACCTGGTCCGCCACGCCCGCGAGGAAGCTGAACGCCACGTGCGGATGGATGCGGGAGAATGCCTGGACCTCGTTGAGCACGATGCTGTTCGACGCCAGCTCACCCACGCCGAAGGAGATGGAGCCCTCCAGGTCCCCTTCAGGGCTCTTCATCTCGGCTTCGGTGATGTCAACCAGCTGCACGATTTCCTCGGCGCGCCGCTTCAGCAGCAGCCCCTCGCTGGTGAGCGTCAGGGCGCGCTTTTCGCGAGAGAACAGCTCGACGCCCAATTCGTCTTCCAGCAATGCCAGCTGGCGGCTGAGGGCGGGCTGCGTCACGTGGAGCAGCTGGGCCGCGCGCGTGATGCTGCCTTCGTTGGCGATGGTCAAAAACGACCGAAGCAGGCGGATCTCCATGGGCTCCCTTTCCGAAAGAGCGAGTGTCGGCAGGCGCGAGCGGCGTTATTCGCCGAACAGCTGGGCGGTTTCTTGCGTGCGGGCGGCTATGGGGGCGCCGAAGGGGCCGCGGGGCTCGCACAGCTGGCAGCCGATGCAGTCGCCGGCGTGGGCTGCCAGCGCCTCGTAGTGGGCACGAACGCTTTCCAGAACCGACATCCAACAGTCCAGAATGTTCACGCCGGCTTGCCGCAGCGTCTCCGCCACTTCGCGTGTCTGCTCCGGAGACTTCTTCATCCATCCCGGCCCGAAGCCAACCTCGCTCACTTTCAGTCCCGTTTTGCCCAGATCGCGATAACGCATGCGACCTCCCTCGTGATTCTCCTGCGAAATTGCGCGGCACCCAAGCCTTCAGAGTGTGCGACTAATTTTGCGCCACCAGCCCCCGGAACGCAAATGCCTAGTCCGATTGGCGAACCATGCGCAAACGGCATGCGTTCCGTTTCAATATGCGCATTGGTAACGGAATCGCCCGAAATGCACCATGGGGATAAAACGCGAAAATGGGGGTTAGCTGGATTTCCGTACTATTCCAGCCAGCTTCTGACCTGCGGAAATAGGCATTTTTCAGGCGTTTTCCCAGGTCAAACGGCTGTAACGAAGTGGCTGGAATAACGCGGTATTCCAGCCACCTAGGCAAAACCCCACGATTTTCCGAGAGATTCCGCAGTAGGAGCCCGCACCGTGCGCCGCATTTCTTGCGCGGAGCTTTATTGCGACCCGCGCACGTTCGTGCGGTTGACTTGATGTGTAATTTAATGTGTTGTAAAATACTAAACAACTTACATAGCGAAAGGATCATCATGGCACCATTTGATACGATTGACCGTGCAAGCGCAATTGGGCGCCGTGTCTCAGGGGATGTGCGCATCTCGGTGACGGAGCTCTCCCGAGGGAACGAATGGCGCTCTCAGCTTCCTGTTGCCGGGGTTATCGAGATTACCGACCGCGGCGATACGGCCGGATGGCTCCTCTCCGACGAAGACATGCGGTCGCTCGTGGCAAGCATCGCCCTTCTCGAGGAAGAGCTCGAGCAAGCGCAAATTGCTGCCATGTTCAAGGCGCGGGAAGGCGCGCAGCCGCAGACGGGCGAAGCGCTCAAGGATGCGGCCTTGAAGACGTTCGAGGCGCGCAAGGCGCGGCTGGGGGAAATCGTCTATGGCGATTGACGAAGAGATCCTGCGAGAAGCGGTCGTGGCAATAGCCGATGTGCCCGGCCTTCACATGGATGCCGACGATCTTGTCGAGGACATCTACCTGCTGGCTTATGCCTTTCCGGAAGAAGGCGATTTCAAGGCGGCTGTGGCAAGTACCGTCAGGGCAATGGGCCAGCTCAGTGTTGGCCGCGTGAGTGCGAGTCCGCTGAAGCACAATTTCGCTGCGTGGTCCTCTTATCACTATCAACCTCGCGTGGGCCAAGGCGCCCGCGCTGTGTGCCGCATTGTGTTCCGTCCTGTTGAGGGCGGTATCGAAGTGAAGGGCTTCGGCCACCGCCGCATCCCCAAAGACTTCTACGAGCGCATAGCCGCAGGGAGGTAGGAGGTGTGAAAATGCAGCAGACAGCGGCGCGGGAGGAGCGCATTGCGAACCGGAAGGCGCTTTTCGAGCGCTGCACCAAGCATGAGGCCGTTCCGGTGCTTTCTTCCCAGCAAATTGTCTCGCTCGTACGCGAAGGCCGTGAAGAGCGGGTGGATTGCGTACTCCAAGCGTTGGATCTACCTGGTTGTCGGTTCTGATTCCACTAGGTCGATGAGTTCTTGTTGGGAGTGCACGCCCAGTTTCGCGTAGATGTTCTTCGCGTGATAGCGGGTGGTGTTCAGGGAAATGCTCAGCCGCTCGCATATCACGCTGGCGCTGCGGCCGCTGGCTAGCAGCTCGCACACCTCTTCCTCGCGCTTGGTGAGGCCGAATTCCTCGGCCACCTGCGCCACTCGCTCGCGGGTGGTGGGCTCGGCCGTGCGGGGCGGTTGAAGCGGCTGCGGCGTTCGAATGTCGTTGATGGCCGCCGTAAAATCACAGAACTTCAGCACGGCGAAGCAGAATGCGCCGAACGCCAAGATGAGCGCCAGGCTAAGCGCGGTGATGACCGGCCCGTTCTCTCCCAGGAGGGCGAGGGCGGTGTTGCCGAGTCCCGCGCCCAGGGCGATCCCCAGCCACAGCAGCCCCACCGCAAGGGCAGAGGTGCTTACTGCCGCCAGCGGGTTTCGGGCGATAACGCTGCCGATCACCAGAAGAAGCAGCAGGTTGAAGCAGGCGTAGCTGGCATCGAGCAGCGAGGTGGCCGTTGCGATGCCGAAGCTGGCCGACCCCAGTTCTGCAGGAATGAGGAAAATGCCCCCCAGTGCCAAAATGGCGCACAGCGAGAACAGGAAATCGGGGTTAAGGGATCTTCTCGTCAGCATGGGAACAATGAGCAGCGCCAGAAGCGTGACGACCGCCAAAAAGGGCGTGGGCAGCCCCTCGGGGTTCTCGGCGAGCGCAAGCGACGTCCCCTCGGTGAACCCGAACATCAGGATGGCCAGGAAGATAAAGTGGCCGAAGGACAAAAATGACGACGGGTTGGCCACCGCCATCTCTTTCTGGGGTGAAGAGGCGGCAATGGCTTGCAGCGTGGGTTTCGCCAGGGGCCACGAGGTGGCGAAAATAAGGCCAAGGCACAAAGCGTTCAGCGCCAGCATGACCGAAAACTCGCTGCCGGCGAGGAAGAACCCGAGCGCATAGGAGATGAGGCACGCCGCGCACGCCACCACCGGCTGTTCATCGCGGTTTAGCCGGGCGAACGCTGTGCATACCAGCACGAAGAACCACGTCTCTGCAATCGAGTCGCAGAAAGTGCCCACTGTCAGCAGAAAAAGGCTGCGCTCCTCGACGCCCCACCAGCAGCAAAGAGCGTAAAGAACGCAGGACGCTAGCGCGGCGATGTTCCACGCCCGGCAATTGAGCAGTTGCGGAGCCCGGTAGGAAATAGCTACCAAGATAGCGGCCACGACCACCGCCACCACCGTGGCCGCCTCTCGCAGGAAGGGGTAATAGAGCGCCACGGTGGGGAAGATGGCGTCGTTGGTGCTCAGGAACATGAACATCATCCCCGCGACCGCCACCGTCGCAAGCAGAATGCGGTTGGGCGCGCCTTCGCGGCGCGGTGCCTGTTGACCCATTCCGGTTCCCTTCTTCGCTGCGCCGATCGTGCTCCTAACTGCTTCACTATACCGCTTGGGCCTTCCGCGTGACCCCACATCGTTCATGTGGGAAAAGGGAAAATTCCCTGGAAAACATCCTGTTTTAGAAACCACCCGTCGCATGTGGTGGCAAATCGTGCGACCGACAGTAGCCTGTTCGCCAAGGAAGTCGTCGAAGAGAGTTGACGATGTTCGTGCAAGAAGAGGAGGAGCCATGGAAGGAAATGGCGGACTAACGCGGCGCGGGTTTTTGCAGGCGGGAATCCTGGCGGGAGCCGGTGCGGTGGCGGCCAGCGCTTGGGGGTGTGCGCCCCAGGCGAAGACGGCGCCAGATGTGCAAGCGGGAACTCGACAGGCCCGCACTCATTGGCTGGGGGAGGAGCCCTCGGTGAACGAGGCCGACATTGTGGCAGAAGAGAGTACCGACCTGCTCATTATCGGGGCCGGCAACGCCGGAATGGTGGCGGCGGCAACCGCGAGCGATTTGGGGCTGGACTTCATTGCGGCCGAGAAGGGCACCTGCGTGGGCGATACGCGCGAGTACGTGGGTGCGGTCAACTCGAAGTTCAGCCTTGAAGTGGCCGAGCCGGTGAACGAGATGAAGCTGCTCAACGAAATGACCCGCTATGCCTCGGGACGCGTGGACCAGCGAGTGATCAAAACCTGGCTGGACGAGGGACGCGAGTTCATCGAGTGGGTGGAGCCTTATCTGACGGCGGCAGGGAAGGAGCTGATGGTTACGCCGCTCGAGGAGCATCATCCCGCCGGCGGCACCGACTACTTCACCGCCACCCTCGAGCATTGCTTTATGCCGACGTACGAGTACCCCATGCGTAACGACATCCTGGAATCCCATATTCAGGACGCCGGCCATCAGGTGGCTTACCGCCACGATTTGGTGCGGTTAGAGCACGAGGGGACGAAGGTGACCGGTGCCATCTTCGAAACGCCGGAAGGGCTGAAGCGCATCACCGCCCGCAAAGGCGTGCTGCTGGCCACCGGTGGTTACGCCGCCAACCCCGAGATGGTGCAGGCGAATTTGCCGCTGGTGGAGCGCTGCTGCACCGCCTCCAGCTTCAGCCTGCGCTGCGACGGCAAAGGCCTGCGGGCGGGGCTTTGGGCCGGCGGCGTGAAGGACGCCAACGGAGCCCCCATGATCTTCGACCGCGGCGCCGTGGTGCCGGGCGTGGATTGCGGCTACCAGCAAAACGAGCGCGGAGAGCTGTATTTCCCGGGTACGGTTTACCAGCTGAACATTGGCAGCCAGCCCTTCCTGAAGGTGAACCGTCGCGGCGAGCGCTTCGCCAACGAATCGATGCCCTACGACACGTTCTGCAACGCGGCCGGCTATCAGCCGGGTGGCGTGTGGTGCCAGATTTTCGATGGCAATGCCGTTGAGGACATCTTGAGGTTCGGCACCACCGGCTGCGCCTCCTATACCACCGCGTTTATGCAGATGGGAATGCCGCTGGATGAGTTTTTGGCCATGGACGGCGGAGACGGCCTGATGATGAAGGCCGACACGCTTGAAGAGCTGGCAGCCATGCTGGGCTTCGAGGGTCAGGATGCCGACGCCCTCATGGAAACCATCGCCCATTACAACGAGATTGTGGCTTCCGGTGTCGACACCGATTTCGGCAAGGAATCACACCGCCTTTCCGCTATCGCGCAGCCGCCGTTCTACGGTTGCTGGTTCGGAGGCGCGCTGCTCACCACGGTGGACGGCCTGCGCATCAACGAGGACATGCAGGTGCTCACCGCTGACGACGAGGTGATCGAGGGCCTCTATGCCGCCGGCGATGTTTCCGGCTGCTTCTTCTCGGACAACTATCCGGAATACCTGGTTGCTTGCGCTTGCGGCCGCACCTGCACGGAGGGCCGCCACGTGGCGCGCCTGCTGGCTGGCGACATCGAACCCCGCGTCAAGCGCGCTCGTTAGGAGGACTATCATGAGCGAACAAAAGACTCAAAACGCAACGAACGAGCCGGCAGGCAATGCGGCGGCTTCTGACGGTTCCGCCTCGGCCAAAAGGCCGCGCTCCCGGAAGGGAATTATTGCGGTGGCCGTGGTAGCGGTGGTGGCCGTTGTGGCGGGCGCCGGTTTCTGGGTGTGGCACGAGCAGCCCTCTTTCTGCGGCGCCATTTGCCATACCCCTATGAGCGCCTATGTGGAAATGTACGAGGCGGATGCGTCTGGCCCCGTGGCGGACAAGTGGGGCAACCAGGTGAGCGACCCTTCGGCCATGATGAGCGTGAGCCATGCGCAGGAGGGGATGGACTGTCTGGATTGCCACGAACCTACGCTGGGGCAGCAGATGAGCGAGGGTGCCCATTGGGTGACGGGTGACTACGAATTCCCCCTGCAGGAGCGCAACACGACGGATTTGGTGGCTGCGCTGGGGAAGTCGCCCGACGAGTTCTGCCTGAATGAGGCCTGCCACAACATGACGCGGGCGGATTTGGAAGAGGCGACCGCCGACATGGGGCTGTACAACCCCCATTCCGCCCACCATATGGAGTTCGATTGCGGCACCTGCCACAAAGCCCACCGCGCTTCGGTGATGTATTGCACCCAGTGCCATGCTTCTGCCGAGGTACCGGAAGGTTGGCTCACCGCCGACGAGTCCAACGCTCTCGAGCGGGCTCAGCTCTCGTAGCGAGGTTTTGCTTGAGGCTGGAATCCTGAGCGATGGTGTCATGGCTGGAATCGGCGGCGATTCCAGCCACTTCAAATTTGCTGTCTGATCTGGGAAAACTTACATTTTCGCAGGTCAGATGCTGGCTGGAATTGGCGGCGATTCCAGCCAGCTAGGCGGAAAAGCTCTGATTTCAGAAGAAAAGCGCCCCCTCGGTCGTGTGGCTGAGGGGGCGCTTTGGGTTTGGGGAGGTTGCGGGCTTGTGCGACCCGCGGCCTTACGCCAGGTCGTACTTCGCGAGCAGGGCTTGGCCGCCGATGGTGCTTGGGGCGGCGCTGCGTGCTTCGCTAATGAAGGTGGTGGGGCGCAGGATGGCGATGCGGTCGTCGCCGTCGGAGCGCACGCGGGTCACCTGCATCTTGGTCTTCTCCGCCAGCTCCAGCTGGGCGCGCGAGAACGTGGAGAGCATCAGCTCAACCCCGGCCTTCGCCGCCGCGCCAGCGAACAGGCAGCGCTCGGCGTCCATGACGCGCTTGCGGTCCTCGTCGGTCGAGACCACCTCGAAGGCGTCGCGCGCCGGCATCAGGCCGTCCACGCAACCGGCTAGCACCACGTAGTCGTAGTTGCAGCCCACCATGTTCTCGTAAGAGGAGATGCGCAGGATGTGCGCCCCCTCGGTGAAGGTGGGGTTCATTTCCTTGTTGCGCAGCACGGCGTACACGGTGGCAGCGTCCTCGTCGCCCGCCAGGGTGTCCAGCGTGCCCTTGAAGTCGCGCAGGCCGTCCAGCCCCGCGGCGCGGGTCAGGCCGAAGCCCTTGCGGCGGCTGTTCTTCTCGATGAACTCGCGGCCCTGGGTGTAGCGGTTGGCAATCAGCTGCGCCTTCAGGAACGGCTCCTGACCAGCGGCAACGGCATCGGCGGTAGCGGCCATGGCCTCGATCACGCCCAATCCCTGCTGACGGGCGTATTCCACCAGGCGGCCCCAGGTGTCGGAATGGGTCAGCTGCTGGCCGTAGCCGCACCAGGCGCGCCACGCCACCACGTCTTCGGGGTCTGCCAGCAGGTTCAGCTTGGTGAACGCAATGAGCGCCTGCGCACGGGCGGCGTCGCGCGGGTCGCCCACCAGGCCGGGGAAGGCGCCGTCGGCAGAGGTCTTGATGCCGCGCTTGGAAAGCGTCTGCTGCATGGTACGGGCCCAGCGCTTGTTGGGCACCACCACGCACATGCGGCTCTCCTCGATCTCCTTATCGGCGATGAGCGCGCGCAGGTACTTGGTCAGGTCGTTGAACTCGTCCTCCGCCAGATTCCACTTCACCAGGGTGATGTCGTCGGCGCTGCCCTCGCGCGTCTCGGCAGTCAGAGCGTCGGGCCCGAAACCGGCCACTGCCAGCGCGTCAGCGAATGCCGTGGCCTTCACGTTGTTGAAGGCGGTGTTCAGCGCGAAGCACTTCACGCCGTTGCGCACCGCTTCGAACTGGGAAAACCCAGCCGGATGGGGAAGGGGAGTGGCGCAGGCCACCACTTCGTCGCCGTTGCCGGCCACCATCACCTGGCGGTTCGCCAGCAGGCACACGAGCGTCTGTTGCGCATGGGAGAGGTTCTGGAAGTCGTCGGCCAGCACCACCTGGAAGCCGCACTGCTCGCGGGCGGCGGGGTTCTCCTGCAGGAAGCGGGCGGCCACATAGGGGGCCTCGTTGGGAAGCATGGCCTGAAGCGCGTTCAGCACTTCCTGGGCACGCTCCCACGCCACCGTCTGCTCGCCGGGGACCAGCCAGTCCTCGGAAGTGTCGTAGTCGCACCAGCGGCGGTCGAACAGCGCCATGACGTTCTTCAGCTGGCGGCGGGACTGCCCGGTGGTCTTCATGTCCTCGATGAAGAAGTTATACTCGAAGTTGGCCAGAAGGCGCGGAGTGCGGCCGGTGGCCTCGCGGGCGGCCGGCGTGTCCAGCACTGCCACGGCGGCGTTGAGGGCGGTGGTCACGGCCACCTCGTCGGCAGCGGACGCCTCTTCGCCCAGCGCCGCGCGCAGCCGATCCCGCAGCGCCTGGGCGCCGAAGGTGGTGGAGGCCACCATCAAAATGGCGGACGGGTCGCACCCGGTGCGGATGAGCTGAACGGCGCGCGCCACGAGCGCCTCGGTTTTACCAGTGCTGGCGGCGCCGGAGATCTTCACCAGGCGCTCGTCGCAAACGGCGATTTCTTCGATCATGTTGGTTCCCTCTTCGTCTTAGGCGAGCGCGCGCTCGGCAAGATTGTAGACAGCGGTGGTGCCGTCCCGATATTCGACATCCCACTGAGAATAGTCTAGCGCAAAGTCGGCTTCCGGGAGTTCGAAGCGGGCGGCAAAGTCCTCGCCTTGAACGATTTCTTCATCATCCGCGACACCGTCCGCCGCGGCAGTGCCATCATCCTCAGAGGCGTTTTCGCAGGTCACGACATCATCCTGCGCATCATCGACAGCGTTTTGCGCTTGGGCAACTAGCGCCGGCGACTCCAAGAACAGCTCGTCGGCCAGCGCCTCGGCGGCAGCCGCTTCGGCAGCGGCGGCCTCGGCGGCGGCAGCGGCCTCGGCAGCAGCGGCTGCCTCGCGCTCCGCCTTTGCCACCAGGCCCGCCTCGTGCTGGGCGGCATACGACGCGGCGGTGGGGGCGGAAATGCGGGCCACAGCGCCCTCGCCCAGCGTGCCGTCGTTCAGCGCCGCGCGAACGGCGGCCACAACACGCGCGGTCTCGGCGGGAATGTCGGAGTTGGAATCTAGGTGCAGCGCCAGTTCCAGCGCCCCGTTCTCCAGGTCCACTACCAGCCAGGTGAAGTTCACCTCCGTCGCGCCAATCTCGCGCTGACGGCGGTTGAAGATCTTCATGTTGTTGCCCAGCTTATAGAACTGGTTGTAGAACCACTTCTCGATGCCGGACTTCTCCCAGCGCTCGTCGGCGCCCTCGTCGGTGGAGTACAGGTACTTCTTCGTGCCCATCTTCAGCACGCACTTCGCGGTGTTCACCACCGGCAGCTCATCGCCCTCCGGTGCGTCGCCCACAAACGCGGGCAGCCCGTCTTCGGGGGCGTGGGTGCGAATGAGGGCGCTCATAAAGGCGAAGCAGCGGTTCAGCTCCAGCTTCGTCTCGTGGGTGGCGATGCGCTCGTCGATGTCCAGAATGAGCAGCAATGAGGGACGCGGTTCAGCCATGGTAGTCCTCCCTAGTAACTCGGTTGGCTTTTTCCTCTTCTCGTGTTTCCAAGTATAGAAGCGCCAAATTCGGCGAAATAACCCCGCGGGGATGAGGGGGAGGATGATAAAAACGCCGCATTCAACCTGCCCTTATGATTTCGCGCCGCTTTCGCTTCCTAGAATTTCAAATCGTTAACTGGCGGTCAACCAGACCCGTCGCAGCCGTTTCCCGAGGCTGCGAGGAGACGGGACGGGAACCGATCTCAAGTCTGACCGAAGCCGCCAAGCAAGCAATTCTGACATTCAGAGAGAGGAGGGAACTTATGGCGAAACTTTCACTCACTCGTCGTAACTTCGTTAAGGCGGCTGCCATCACCGCGGCTGCTTCTACGCTGTCTTTTGCGGCTGTGCCGTCCACGGCCATGGCTGAGGGTACCGACGAGAATGCCGGTGAAGTCAAGCGTATACGTTCCTGCTGCCGCGCTTGCGGCAAGGTCGAGTGCGGTGTTTGGGTTACCGTGCAAGACGAGAAGGTCATCAAGGTGGAGGGCGACGAGTCCAACGCTCACAGCCGCGGCCACTGCTGCGCCAAGTCCCAGTCTTCCATGCTGGCGCTGTACCATCCCGACCGCCTGCGCTACGTCATGAAGCGCACCAACCCCAAGGGCGAGGACGATCCCGGCTGGGTGCGCATCTCGCTGGCCGAGGGCTTCGACGAGGCGGGCGCCAAGTTCAAGGAAATCGTCGAGAAGTACGGCGGAGAAGCGAACTTCTCCATGGGCGGCACCTCTCGCGTGTGGGCCCAGCCGCCTTACGGCACCCTGAAGTCCATCTTCCCCACCCCCAACGCTCACCTTGCCTACGAGATCTGCAAGGGTCCCCGTCACTTCGGCGGCGTGCTGACCGACGAGAAGGGCTCCCCCTGGATGGAAGTGGAGCAGGGCCCGCTGGTATATGTGCAGTGGGGCACCGCGGCCGAGTACTCTAACTACGACTCCACCAACCGTACCGTTGTGGACTGCTCGCAGCGCTCTTACAAGCACATCCTGGTCGACCCCCGCATGACCCCGCTGGGAAAGGAAGCCGACATCTGGCTGCCGCTGCGTGTCGGCACCGACCTGTGCCTGTCGCTGGGCTGGCTGAAGTGGATCTGCGACAACGAGGCCTACGACGACGCCTTCGTGCGCCGCTGGACCAACGCTCCGTTCCTGTGGAACCCGGAAGCCGACGGCAAGACCTACAAGGGTTACTTCCAGGAGGGCAACGGCGGTATGTACATGACCAGCCGTATCCTCACCGAGGCCGACCTCGACCGCGAGTGGGTTTCCCAGTACTGGGAGCCGGCCGACGAAGAGCACTCCTACCGTCGCTTCATCGTCTGGGACGAGAACAACAACAAGCCCACCTACTGGGACGCTGAGGCCTGCCAGTGGGAAGGCGAGAAGCACAAGATCCCCACGACCGGTGTGTGGGTGGAGCATCCCTACAAGCCCATCATCGCCGATGCGTGGCTGCCGGACCCCTCCAAGTTCTCCGACCCGGCCGACCCCACCTACGACGCCTACTGGGTGGGCGAGGACAACGCCAAGGGCGCTAAGTCCAACCCCATGGGCCTACCGAAGAACCCGGCTCTGTTCCCGGGCGGCGTGTCTGTGAAGCTGAAGAGCGGCAAGACCATCGAGGCTCCCACCGTTTGGGAAGCCTGGACCGATCACCTGTCCAAGTACACCCTGGACTACGTGTCCGAGGTGACCGAGGTGCCCGCCGACAAGATTGAAGAAGCGGTTCGCGCCTACACCACCCGCCTGAACCCGCTGCACGGCAACGGCGGCATCCACTACCAGTTGGCTCCCGACCAGACCGGTCACGCGGTGCAGAACACCCGCGCGCTGCAGATTATTGCCTGCATCACCGGCAACTCCGACGAGCCCGCCGGCAACCGCGGCTCCTCCAAGGCCGAAGTTGACGGTTGCGCCGGCCGCGCCAACATGCTGGTGACCGACTTCTCCGTCACCGACGACGAGTGGGAAACCCACCCGGCGTACAAGTGGGGCGTGGGCGTTGGCACCATGGAGCTGGGCAACACCCCGCGCGACCTGTCCATCGAGGACCAGATTCCGCTGATCCAGAACTTCGTTCAGTACCTGATCGACGAGAAGTCCCCGCTGGCCGAGCGCTACGGCAACCACGTGCCCACGCACGACGAGGCCTGGTGGATCGCCGAGCGCAAGGGTGGCGCCTACAAGCCCACCAAGACCTGGCCCGGCAAGACCACCCCGTTCGAGAAGAACGCCAAGCAGATTTCTGCCGAGCGCTTCCCGCTGCTGCGCTACTGGAACTCTTGGGCTGACTCCGCCACCATTTGGGACTCCATCAACGGCATCGACACCCCCTACCAGATCCATGGCGGCGTATGCATGTCCGGCGACTTCATGAACGAGTCGAACCTGCTGGAGGCCTGGGAGGCCCTGACCAAGCTGGACTTCTGGGTGGACTTCAACCTGTGGTCCTGCCCCAACAACGGCTGCGCCGACATCGTCTTCCCCTGCACCCACTGGCTGGAGACCAACACCGGCCGTGTGTCCCAGGGCGCGGGCGGCATCTTCGGCGCCGGCCAGCGCTGCGTGCAGCCCATCGGCGACGTCACCTTCGACCCGGTATCGGTTATCTGCCTGTACAAGGCCATGGGCGTGGTGTGGAACAACCGCGACCCCGAGTACGACGAGTGGAACAACCTGGACTACAACAACTTCGTGCAGATGGGCGGCGACGTCACTTACGAAGAGCAGGAGTACCGCGTGCTCAAGGACGCTACCGACTGGTGGAAGATCGAAGAGTTCCCGGATGGCCCGGACTTCCCGCAGTACGCCGCGAAGTTCCAGGAAGAGGGCTGGTTCGACTGCCGCAAGTGGCATCCCGAGCGCTGGGGCACCTATCGCCGCTGGGAGATGGGCTACCGTCGCCAGCAGGCCGGCTACAACCTGTACGCCGCCTACGACGAGAAGTGCGGCTTCACCCTGCCCACGTCCAAGGTGGAAATCTGGTCCACCATCGCCGAGTCCTACATCGGCGACGAGACCGAGACCTTCGCTGCCGTGTGCTCGCCGGATCGTGCCGCCTATGACGGCTCCATCCCCGACATCGATAAGTTCCCCTGCTGGTTCGAGGCGAAGAACTCCCGCGTTCAGGCGCCCGAGCTCTACGATGCTAGCCTGGTGGATTCCGCGAAGCTGACCTCCGAGAACTACATCAACAAGTCCTACGACGGCACCGAGGACAACCTCGAGGTGTACAAGGAAATGGTGAAGCAGTACCCGGACAACACCTTCATCTGCACTTCTGGCTCCCGCCAGCCGGTGTACTTCCACTCCGAGCACAGGCAGCTTCCCTGGTGCCGCGAGCTGTGGCCGTCCCCGCGCTTCGAGATCAACCCCGAAGACGCCGCTCGCCTGGGCCTGGAGCAGGGCGACTGGATTTGGGTGCGCACCCCGTTCGGCGCCATCCGCGAAGTGGTCGACCTGTACTACGGCATCAAGCCCGGCACCGCCAACGCCAACCATGCCTGGTGGTATCCGGAAATGGACCACGCTGCGCACGGCTTCGAGCTGGTGGGCATCAACTCCACCATGGACAAGTACGCCCAGTGCTGGGTGTGCGGCGCCTCGCAGCTGCGCGGCAACCCCGTGGTCATCTACAAGGCCACGCCGGAGAACTCGCCGTTCAACAACCCCGTGCCGTGCGACCCGTGGGGCAACGAGGCCATCACCAACGCCGACGACCCGCGTCTGAAGGAATGGATGGCCAACGACCCGCGCCTGGACGACACCAAGATTGAACTGACCTTCCACGACCGCAACGCCAAGGGCCTGCAGACCCGTTCGCTCGTGAAGATCGACGAATAACTGAAAGGAGGGAAAAATGGCAAACTACGCGATTGTTACCGACCTCAACCGCTGCACCGGCTGTCTGGCCTGCACGGTTGCTTGCAAGGCCATCAACGGCGTTGACGTGGGCAACTTCTGGATCAAGACCCTGCGCATTGGTCCGCACCCCACCGAGGGTGGCTCTGGCCACTTCCCGGATGTGGAAATGTACTTCCTTCCCGTTCAGTGCCAGCACTGCGAGAACCCCGAGTGCGTGCGCGTGTGCCCCACTGAGGCCTCGCACATTGCCGAGGACGGCACCATTCAGGTGGACAAAGAGAAGTGCATCGGCTGCCAGTTCTGCGCCATGGCCTGCCCCTACGGCGTGCGCTACCTCAACGAGACCGAGAAGGTTGTGGAGAAGTGCACCCTCTGCGAGCAGCGCATCAGCCAGGGCGAACTGCCCCAGTGCGTGGCCCAGTGCGGCGCCCGTGCCCGCTTCTTCGGCGACCTGGACCAGGGCGTCGACAACTTCGAGGGCCCGGCCCATCCCGACAGCCCCGGCTGCCAGTACGACGAAATGACCAAGACTCGCGTGAAGATGAAGGACTACATCGAGGCCTACACCAACGATGACATCCATCACCTCACCGACACCGGAAACGCCCCCAAGCTGATGTACATCCTGCGCGAGGGCAGAAAGTGGAGGGCGTAACTCATGGAACTGCAATGGCCTCTTATTCTGTTTACGTTCTTCCTCTGCGTTGCCGGCGGCACCCTTGCCCTGCAGGGCCTGCTGACCGTCCTTGGTCGCGGCAAGCAGATGCAGCTGCCCTCCCTCATCGTGGCGGCTGCGGCTCTGGTGGTAGGTGGCATCTCGGTGTTCCTGCACCTGGAGCACTGGGAGCGCATCTTCAACGGCTTCGGCCACATCACCTCGGGCATCACGCTTGAGTTCATCGGCTGCATCGTCTTCGCGGTGGTGCTGGTGCTCTACTTCTTCCTCATGCGCCGCTCCGAGGAAGGCGTCGCCCCCAAGTGGGTGGGCGTTGTGGCCATCATCGTGGGCCTGGCCCTGTGCGCGGTGACCGGCGACTCCTACCTCATGAGCGCCCTGCCCGTTTGGGACACCGTTATGCTGCCGGTCTATTACGTGGTGAACGCCTGCTTCCTGGGCGGTCTGGTGGCCATGGTCGTCGCTGGCGCCGTGAAGTGCGACGACGCCCTGGGCCTCACCGCCAAGGTGGCCCTGGTGGCTGGCCTCGTGCAGCTGGTGGTGCTGGTGATCTACGCCGTGCTTATCAACAACATGGGCGGCATGTTCACCGAGGTGACCTACTACTTCGATCCCACCCTGCCCGACGTTGGCATGATCGACACCGACTCGGTGGTGGGCTCCATCCTGACCGGCTCCAACGCTCTGGCCTACTGGGGCGGCGTGCAGCTGGTGGGCGTGGTGGTGCCCGTCGTGCTGGCCTTCCTGGCCATGCGCGGCGCCGCTGCCAGCAAGTTCGTCAGCTTCGGCGCTCTTGGCCTGGCCTGCGCCGTGGTGGGCAGCTTCATCTGGCGCGCCCTGCTCTACATGGTGGCCGTCCACGCGCTGCCTTTCTTCTAGGAAGAAGAACTGAAGGCGGCGAAGCTGTGGTGAGCTTCGCCGCCTGATTGAAAACTGAACAAGGGTGCTTGAATGCAAAATGCTTCGCTCTTCGCAATGTGCCAAGCACCCTTGTTTTTTCAAGTTTCCCAGAACGGAGCAACTCCCCCCTCCAACGGTTGCTTCGTTCTGGGAAACCTGTCACCCGAAAGAAGAGGAGAACGGAATGGCAGACAAGAAGGAAGAGAAGAGGGAAAAAGAGCCCATGAGCGTTTCGCGCCGGTCGCTGCTGATTGGCGTGGGCTCGACGGCTGCCCTTTTGGGGTTGGGGGCCATGCGTTACGCGGGCCATACGCCGCTGAACCGCCCGCCGGGAGGGCAGGACGAGGCGCATCTGGTGAGCGCCTGCATTCGCTGCGAGCGCTGCTACGAGGCCTGCCCGCGCAAGGTGATCGTGCCCGCCAAAATCGAGGATGGCCTGCTGGGAATGCGTTCTCCCATGCTGGATTTCGAAACCGAGTACTGCGATTTCTGCCAGGCCGAAAACGGCGGCGTGCCCAAGTGCGTGGAAGTGTGCCCCACAGAAGCCCTCGTGCTGCCCGCCGGCGCTACCGCCGAGAGCACTATCATCGGCCGTGCTGTTATCGACACCTCCACCTGCCTCGCTTACCGCGACACCGGCTGCCGCGAGTGCTACGACGCCTGCCCCTATGGCGCCATCGAGCTCACCGACGTCTCCATCAACCCGCACCCCTACGTCATCGAGGACAAGTGCAACGGCTGCGGCGCCTGCGAGTTTTCCTGCGTTTCCATGAAGGCCGGCTCGCTGGCCACCACCGGCGCCAAGCGCCGCGCCATCATTGTCGAGCCCATCAGCGCGTACAACTAGGAGGTATCCATGGCCGCTGAAGCAAAGAAGACCACCGGAGACCTCTCCGAGAAGCTGCGCACCCAGAAGCTGCGCACCACCATCGCCGCTGTCGTGTTCGTCGTCATGGCCGCCGGCCTCATCCTGGGCGTCTCCACCGGCACCATGTCCGGATTCGGCTGGGAGTCCATTTCCGCCCTGTGTCCCCTTGGCGCCCTGGGCACGATGATCGCCACCAAGACCATGGTGCCCCGCGCCGTCGTGAGCCTGGTCATCATGGCCCTGCTCATCTTCCTGGTGGGCCGCGCCTTCTGCGCGTGGCTGTGCCCCAGCATGCTCATCACCCGCCTGCGCGACTACCTGCGCACGCCTGCGAAGCGCCGCGAGCTGGCCGCCGCCAACCACGATAAGATGGTCGACATCGCCAAGTACGAGATTGCGGAATCGAAGGCCGCCGCGCAGTCGCTTTCCGCCCCCTCTCGTCATCCTGAGCGTAGCGAAGGATCTTCCGCCGCACAGCCGCTGACGGCCGACGAGAAGAAGGCCCTCACCGGCTGCTCCTCTTCCGGCTGCGCCACCTGCTCCTCCTGCAAGCAGCCGCACGCTGCCCTCGACTCGCGCCACTACGTGCTGGGCGGCGCGCTGCTCTCCACCGCCATCTTCGGCTTTCCGGTATTCTGCCTGGTCTGCCCCGTTGGCCTCACCTTCGCCACCGTGCTGGTGGTGTGGCGCCTCTTCGCCGCCGGCGACATGACCATCGCCGTCATCCTGGTGCCCGCGCTGCTCATCATCGAGCTGGTTTTCCTGCGGAAATGGTGCACCCGTTTCTGCCCGCTCTCCGCTCTCATGAACCTGGTGGGTCGCTTCAGCAAGACCTTCGTGCCGGTGATCGACGACTCCAAGTGCCTGGAAACCTCCCAGGGCGTGCCCTGCAGCCGCTGCGCGCAGGTGTGCGAGTGCGACATCAACATCCGCCACATCGACTACGGTGAGCGCACCCTAGCCGACTGCAGCCGCTGCCGCAATTGCGCCGACGTCTGCCCCACCAAGGCCATCACCTTCCCGGTCTTTGCCGGCGCGAAGGCGAAAGCGAAGACCGGCATCAACGCCGACGAACCCGCCGTGGTCATGATCGACGAAGAAGCCCTAGAAGTCCCGTCCGCCTAGTCTTGGTTGTCCGGCGGCGGCCCGGGAGGAGCGGTTTCCAGCCACGCTGGGCGCTCCTCGCGGGGGAGCGGGGCGGGGCAACCCTCAGTCGCTCAGACAGTCCTGCTTTGGCGAAAGTGCCACTGGCACTTTCGCGTCGTGCGGAACTCGCTTTGTGAGGGCCGCCCCACCCCGCTGGTTGGTTGACGTTGTTGTCTGGCTCCCTTTTCGCCCCATTGTCATCCTGAGCGGAGGGCGGAGCCCGGAGTCGAAGGATCTTCTTGCGACCCACTCTCGGTGGGTGCGGGCCTACTCCCGGTAGCATGGGCCTGCGCGTTGCCTTTTGTCCCCCGATGCCATTTCCTCTTCGTCGGCATCGGGGGACTTTTTTGTGCATAATGGGCGGGAAGGGAAGGAGGGCGCATGACCGATGCCGATAACATTGCGCAACGCAAAGCGGCGCTGCGAAAGGAGCTGCTTGAGCGGCGTGGGCTCATAGCGCCTGAAGAGCGTGCAGCTGCGGACGCTGCCATTGCCCGGCATGTTGTGGAGAGCCCGCTTTTTCGCGATGCGACTGCTGTTTTCGCGTATGTGTCGGTGGGTGCTGAGGTGGATACGCGTGCCCTTATTCGCGCGGCGCTCGGCTGCGGAAAGCTGGTGGCGGTTCCTCGTTGCGTGCCGGGCACGCGCCTCATGGAATGGCACCGCATCGACAGCCTAGACGACCTCCACCCCGCCACCTTCGGCATCCCCGAACCCGTCCCTTCCGCCAAAACCCTCGTGAGCCCCGCCACCCATCCATCGCTGTTCGCACCTGCTCCCACTACGTCATCTCGACCGGAGCGCGAAGCGCGGAGTGGAGAGATCCCGTGTCGGCCGGCCGATTGCTACCAGCCTCGTCATCCTGAGCGCAGCGAAGGATCTTCCCCCGTTCTGGCCCTGGTGCCGGGACTCGCTTTCGACCGCGCTGGCTTCCGCATCGGTTATGGCGGCGGGTACTACGACCGCTTCCTCGCGCAATTCCCCGGTATCGCGCTCGGCCTTGTGCGCGAGGCTTTCCTGCTGCCCAACCTCGCCGCGCTTGACGTTCTCGATCCCTTCGACCAGCCGGTTTCTTGGCTCGCAACTGAGCAGGGGCTTCATCCCGCAACGTAAAGAGCCCCGGTTTCCCGGGGCTCTTGGCTGCCGCATAAGGAATGCGGTGATCAGTTGTGTTGCGGGTTACTCGGCGTCGTCAAGCCACGGGGAGGCGTACACCTGGTAGCTGGCGAAGTCCGGCGCGCCCATGGCGTACACGTCGTAGTCAACGGCCTGACCAGGGGTGGTCTCGACAATCTTGAAGAAGCCGCCCTCGATGTTGCCGTCGCTGTCGAACAAGATCACGTCAACGCGGCTCTGGTCGGAGCCTGCCACCTCGTCAGAGGCGGTCACGGTGCCGGTGAATTCCTTGGCGCCGAAGTCGGTGTCGGAAACGCCGCCGTCGTTAATCTGGTAAATGTCGCCCACGGTCACGTCCGTCTGCTGCCACGCGTCGTCGGCGGTCTCAATGGTGAACTCCATCGAATCCGGCTGGGCCGCTTCGGTCTGGCCGGTCATCATGAATCCCGAGTCACCACCGGTGACCATCGAGAAGTAATAGGTGGAGTCCGGAAGCACGGCCGGCACGTCCACGTCCTTCTCGAACATTACATTGCCGTCAGCGTCCTTGGCCACGGCGTGGATAACCGGCGAAACGGCTTCCATGGTGTCGTTGGTGTTCTGCACCTCAACGGCGAAGTCAACCATGCCGTTCTCGGCCGGGAACCAGCCGTAGTCGACGATGGTCAGGTCGGCGGGGTCTGCCAGCTCCTCTTCGGGAGTACGGGCAGGCGCAGACGCCTGGTCGGTTGTGGCATCGGTGGCTTCGGCGGCTTGCTCCTGCGAGGTGGCCTGCTGGCCGTTCGCGGCCTCATCGTTGACGGTGGGGTTCGAGGCGCATCCGGCGATGGTAAGGGCCATAGCGGCGGAAAGCGCGGCGATGGTCAAGTTGCGAATTCTCATTTCTGATCACCAAATTCCTTACTTTGATGAAGTGGGTGCGCGGTCGGCGCGCAGCGGGTCGTTTCTGCCCACGACTCAATCATGAAGCCTTTGCGAGAAAATGGTGGACTCCGTTGGTTTCGCGCCGCCAAAGCGTGGGAAGTGCCACCGCTGCGTACGTTTTCGGAAATATTCGTAAACTGCGCGCTACCTGGGAAATCTTTTCGAAAATTCATGTGATGCGAATAATTGCCGCAGCGGTTTCGGCTGGCTTTCGCCTTCATGGCGCAAACCTTGAGAAACCTTAAGGGAACGCGGGCCCCCGATGCTACAATTGCCCTCATGCGTACGAGGCGCCCAGCGGTGGCGCCCTACATATATATAGAGAGGATCCCCATGGAGAATTTTGAGTTCGTGTCGCCCACTCGTTTCGTGTTCGGACGCGGCGTGGAAGAGCAAGTGGGTGCGAAGCTGCGCGCGTGCGGTGCGGAGAAGGTGCTGCTGCACTTTGGCGGTCGCAGTGCCGAGGAGAGCGGCCTTCTGGGGCGCATCCGTGCCAGCCTGGAGGCGGCCGGCATCAGCTGGGTGGAGCTGGGCGGTGTGCGGCCGAACCCGGAGATTGGTCTGGTGCGCGAAGGCGTGGCGCTTTGCAAGGCGGAAGGGGTGGACTGGGTGCTCGCCGTGGGCGGCGGCTCGGTGATCGATTCCGCGAAGGCCATCGCCGTGGGCGCGAAGGCGGACTGCGACGTGTGGGAGTTCTTCGAAACGAAGCGCCAAACTGAAGACGTGCTGCCCATTGCGGTGGTGCTCACCATTCCGGCGGCCGGCAGCGAGGCCTCGAAAAACGCCGTGGTCTCCAACGACGAGCTGGGGCGCAAGACCGGCTACGGCAACGACGCTCAGCGGCCGAAGCTGGCCTTCCTGAACCCGGAACTCACCTTCACGCTGCCCACCTTCCAAACGGCGGCCGGCCTCACCGACATGTTCTGCCACCTGCTGGAGCGTTTCTTCGACGACATGGGCTCGGTGCCGGTGACGGACAACCTGAACCTGTCGCTCATGAAGACCATCCGGGCCGAAGCGCCGCGCGTGCTGGTGGACCCGGAGAACTACGACGCCCGCGCCAACATCATGTGGGCCGGCATGCTTTGCCACCAGGGGCTGGCGGGCGTGGGGCGCCACGAGGATTGGGCCACCCACGGGCTGGAGCACGAGCTGTCCGCGTTCGACACCTCCATCACCCACGGTGCCGGCCTGGCGGTGATGTTCCCCGCGTGGATGGAATACGTGCACGGCGAGAATCCGGCCCGCTTCGCCTTCTATGGCCGCGAAGTGTTCGGCCTGGTGACCAGCGGAGATGTGGAATCGGACGCGCTTTCCGCCATCGATGAGACCCGCAGCTTCTTCGCATCGCTGGGCATGCCCACCACGCTCGCCGAGCTGGGCTTCGACGAAGAGCGTCTGGAAGAGGCCATTGCCGACATGCTGCCCACCCTGGCGCTGAACAAAGGCAATCCCTTCGGCAGCTTCAAGCGCCTGACCATGGAAGACGCCGCCGCTATCTACCGCAGCGCGCTGTAGGGGCGGCTCTTTTCCGAGGGGTGCGGATCTCCTATAATTCGGGGTGCCAGCAAAGCCCGGAAGCGTTCACCTCCGCGGGCGGCGCGGGTTTACTTTACGAAAAGCGGTAGCTGCTACTACCGCTTTTTCATTTCCCCAACGTCATCCGTTCGTATGCGGTCAATTTAAGCATCGTTTCAGGGTTGCGGGTAGAATGGGGGCACGTAACTTTGCGTAGAGGAGCCCGCATGCCCATTTTGATTGTGGAAGACGACGTGAGCCTGGCCCGCGCCTTGCAGAAGATTCTGCAGGACAACGGGTACGAGGTGGACGTGGTGCACTCGGGCACCGACGGGCTGTCGTGGGCGGAATCGGGCTACTACGACGTGGTGGTGCTGGACGTGATGCTGCCCGGCATGGATGGCTTCGAGGTGGCGCGCCAGCTGCGCCGCGCCGGGGTTTCTACGCCGGTGCTGCTGCTGACCGCGCGCGATGCCGTGCCGGACAAGATAACCGGGCTCGACTCTGGCGCCGACGATTACATGACCAAGCCCTTCTCGCCGGCCGAGCTGATGGCTCACTTGCGCGCGCTTACCCGCCGTCAAGGCGAGGTGGTGTTCGAGCGGCTCAGTTTGGGCGATTTGGCGCTTGACCTGGACAGTCGCGAATTGCGCTGCGGTGCCAAGGCCATCGGCCTTTCCGAGAAGGAGTTCGCCATTGCCCGCATCCTTATGGAGAACCCGCGGCAGATCATCTCGAAAGAGCAGCTGATGAGCCGCGCTTGGGGCATCGAGAGCGATGTGGGGGAGAACAACATCGAGGCGTTCATCTCGTTTCTGCGGAAGAAAATGAAGCACGTGGGCTCGACGGTGAAGCTGGAGAACGTGCGGAAGGTGGGCTATCGCCTAGTGATGCCCGATGAGTAGGAAGCGGCCGGTGGGCGCCCCCGGCGACGTGATTCGCGCGCTGCGGCTGAAGTTCGTGGTGGCCAGCATGACTGCTATCACGCTGGTAGTGGTGGCCACCTTCGCCACCATCTGCTACCTGGATTATCGCCAAAGCGTGGAGCATGTGTACGAGCAGCTGCAGCTGGCGGTGGACGCGGCTATGAAGCCGGAGCGCGGCCCGTGGCGCTTTGGTGGCGATCACGATTTTGGCGACGGCCTTGCGATGCGCGGGCTGGAAGAGGAGGACGCCGAGGACTCGTTTGGCTGGCCGGCGCTTGAGGACGCCCTTGGCGAAGGCGATGTTGACGCCGAAAGTGGGCAGGAGCCCGCGAGTCCGGACGCCGAGGCGGAGGACGAAGAGGGGGAACACCCTCTTCCGCCCCAGATTGGCGGTATGCATCGGGAGGGCGTCACCATTCCGGTGGCCGTGTACCTGGCGTACGACGACGGTCAGGTTGCTGTGGCGCTTTCCGGATCCACCGCGTCTATTTCCGCCGATGTGCTGGGGGAGGCCCTTACAGACTTGAAGGATGGCGGGCGGCTCGATGCGCTTGATGACGCAGCCGCCGGCGCAAGTGCGGCGGTCGATCGTGCGTGTGGGCAGCTGGCGGGACTTGGGCTGTTCTACTGCGCCCATCCGGTGTCTGGCGGCACGATCGTGGCCTTCGCCGACGCAAGCAACGCCTCTTCCTGGGAAGCGCTGGCCCTTACCCTGACCGGAGTGGGGTTGCTGGTGCTGATGGTGTTTTTGGTGGCCAGCATCTTCTTCGCCCGCTGGGCACTGCGGCCGGTGCAGCAGGCTTGGAGCCAGCAGCAGCAGTTCATTGCCGACGCTTCTCACGAGCTGAAGACTCCGCTCACGGTGATGCTGGCGAACCTCTCCATTCTGAAATCGCGCCCGCAGGAAACCGTTGCCGACCAGGCACAATGGGTGGAGAGCACCGAGGTTGAAGCGGAGCGCATGCAGGGGTTGGTGAACGACATGCTGGAGCTGGCGCGGCCGAAGCAGGCGCCGGCGCTGGGCGCGGCCGAGACGCGCGTGGACTTCTCCGACCTAGCGGAAGGGGAGGTGCTGCAGTTCGAAGCAGTTGCCTTCGAGCGGGGCATTTCCTTGGAGTCGGAGGCGGAAGAGGGCCTGCAGGTGACCGGCGACGAAGCCCGCCTCAAGCGCCTGGCCGCCATCCTCCTCGACAACGCCTGCAAATACGCGGAACCTCAGGGCGAGGACGCTCCCTTCATCAACGTCTCGCTCGTCCGGGAGGGTTCCTTCGCCGTGCTTTCCGTGCGCAACAGCGGGCCGGCCATCCCGCCTGAGGATTTGCCGCGGCTGTTCGACCGCTTCTACCGCGTGGACAAATCGCGCACGAAGGCGCTGGCAGGCGGTAGCGCCGATGTCCCCTCCAAGGGCGGCTTCGGCCTGGGGCTCGCCATCGCCCAAGACATCGTGCGGGCCCACAACGGCACCATCGCCGTAACCAGCACCAACCCCAAAGGCACCACCTTCACCGTAAAACTGCCCCTGGCCTGATGCATGAGCAAGCTGTGACGAGGCGGCCTGCGGCGGGCGGATTGGGCAACGGTTGGGTTCCCGAAACAGGATGGCAACAGGCGCTGGCCCATAATTGGTGCAACTACTCCTCAGCAGAAAGGACATTCCATGGGAATCGTCGAAGGCAAAGTTGCCATTGTGACCGGCGGTACGCGCGGCATCGGCTACGCTATTGTGCGGGATTTCTTGAAGAACGGCGCGAAGGTGGCTCTGGCCGGCTCGCGCAAAGAGACCGTTGACCAGGCCATCGCCAAGTTGGCCGAAGAGGGCCTGACCGACAACGTGATGGGCATCTGCCCCAACCTCACCGATGCCGATTCGGTGAAGGAGGCGTTCGACGCCGTGGTGGCGCGCTTTGGCCGCCTGGACGTGCTGTGCAACAACGCCGGCGTCAGCTCCCGCACCGCGTTGGTGGATTACACGGTGGACGAGTTCCAGAAGGTGATGGACCTGAACGTGACCGCCGTGTTCGTGTGCAGCCAGGCAGCGGCTCGCATCATGATCGAGCAGGGCGACGGCGGCGCCATCATCAACACCAGCTCCATGGTGGGCAAGCACGCCCAGCCCTCCGGTTGCGCGTATCCCACCTCGAAGTTCGCGGTGAACGGCCTCACCCTTTCGCTGGCCCGCGAGCTGGCAGGGCATCGCATTCGCGTGAACGCGGTGGCGCCGGGCATCACCCACACCGACATGGTGGACGCGCTGCCGGATTCTATGATTAAGCCGCTCATCGCCTCCATTCCGCTGGGCCGCATGGGCGAGCCGGAAGACATCGCCAGCGCCTATCTGTTCCTGGCTTCCGACATGGCCAGCTACATCTCCGGCGCCGTGCTGCCGGTCGACGGCCTGTCGCGCCCGTAGCGCAGCGCTTCCAGCCAAGCAAGCCAAAGCCGCAGGCCCGCTGCTCTGCGGCTTTTTGTTTATGAGGAGAAAAATTCACGACCGCCCTTCTTTTGGGACAGGTTATAGCTTCGCGGAACGCTACACTTCTCAGTTAACAACGATGCCGCGCGCATGCGGCTGGCTGCTAGCGAGGAGAAGCGATGAACGAGATCAAGTGTCCCCATTGTGGGGAGGTTTTTTCGGTTGACGAATCGGATTATGCGGCGTTGCTGCAGCAGGTGAGGGACGCGGAATTCAAGAAGGCAGTGGCGGAACGGGAGCAGCTGCTGACCACTCAGCGCGACCAAGCCATTGCGCTGGCGAAGTCGCAGGATGCGGCGCGCATCGCAAAGCTGGAAGAAGCGGCAGCGGCAGCGGAAAAGCAGGCGCAGGCCGAGAAAAAGCTCGCTGTTCAGGAGGCGCGCGCTTCTGTGGAAAAGGAGCGAGACGCTTTGGCGGCCCAATTGGCCCAGGCGCAAACTCAGCAAGAGTTGGCGGTGCGCGATGTGCGTGCGGCGCTGGAGAAAGAGCGCGACGCGCTGGCTTCTCAAGTCAAGCTGGTGCAGGCGGAAAAACAGCAGGCCGAAGCGCTCGCCCGCGAGAAGCTGGCCACCGAGCTGCGCGCCCGTGACGAAATGCTGGCGCTCAAAGACGAGGAAATCGCCCGCGTGAAGGATATGAAGGCGCGCCTGTCCACCAAGATGGTGGGCGAGAGCCTGGAGCAGCACTGCGAAACGGAGTTCAACCGCCTGCGCGCCGCCGCCTTCCCCAAGGCCTACTTCGAGAAGGACAACGAGGTGGCAGACGGCACCAAGGGCGACTACATCTTCCGCGAAACCGATGACGAGGGCCTGGAAGTGGTCTCCATCATGTTCGAGATGAAGAACGAGTCGGACGAATCCGTGAACCGCCACAAGAACGAGGAGTTCCTGAAGAAGCTGGACGCCGACCGCCGCAAAAAGGGCTGTGAGTACGCGGTGCTGGTGAGTCTGCTGGAGCCGGAGAGCGAGCTGTACAACGAGGGCATCGTGGACATGGGCTACCGGTATCCGAAGATGTACGTCATCCGCCCGCAGTTCTTCATCCCCATCATCTCCATCCTGCGCAATGCCGCGCTTTCCGCCCAAACCTACAAGGCGGAGCTGGCCCAAGTGCGGGCGCAGAACATCGACATCACCCACTTCGAGGAGCAGATGGAAGACTTCAAGGCGAAGTTCGGCCGCAATTACGACATTGCCAGCCGCAAGTTCGCCACCGCCATCGAGGAGATCGACAAGACCATCACCCACCTGCAGAAGACGAAGGAGGCGCTGCTCTCCAGCGAGAACAACCTGCGCCTGGCCAACAACAAGGCCCAAGACCTCACCATCAAGCGCCTCACCCGCAACAACCCCACCATGCGCGAGAAGTTCGCCGCGCTGGAGGAAGCGCAGGCGAAAGAACTGGAAGCCGGGGAAGACTCGCCGGAAGAGTAGCCCGGCATTTCAGGTTGCTTTAAGGGTGTCCGTTTATCCTGCTTGCAGAGTCGGCCCGTGGGTCGATTTTGCTCCCCAGGATGACCGCATACCTTCCTAACCATCCTGTATCGGCACGCGGTCGTTCTGGGGAGCTGGGCTCTACAGAGAGGACACCCCGTGGCCGCCTACAACGAGGTCTTCAAGCGCATCGAGAAAAAATACAAGGTGAACCCCACCCAGCGAAACGCGGTGGAGGGCTTTTTCTTCGATGTGCTGCAGCCGGACGCTTATGGCCGTTCGCGCATCACTTCTATCTATTGGGACACTCCCTCATGGGGGCTGATTTCTCGCTCCCTCGAGAAGCCCAAGTACAAGGAGAAGCTGCGGGCGCGGGCCTATGGCGAAGAGGCGGGAGAGGCGTTGCTTCGCGCGTGCATCGCTGGCGTGGTGGCGCCGGAAGACGGCGCGCACCTGGTGTTCTTCGAAATCAAGAAGAAGTTCAAGCGCGTGGTTTACAAGCGGCGCATCGGGCTATCGCTGGCGGCGTTGTTCGCGTTTTTGGACGGAGTGCCCTACGAAGAGGCGGTGGCGGCCTATCCGACCGCTTTCGACGAGGCTAACCAGCTGGCCGCTTCGCCCTTGAACCGCCAGATTGCCCGCGAAATTTTCGCCATGCTGCGCCGCTACGAGGACATGGCTCCTGCTATGGCCATTCGCTGCGAGCGCACTGCCTGGGCGCCGGTGGAGAGCACGCCCGAAGAAAGCCCCTACGCCCAGCTGCGCGTCACCTTCGACGACAACCTGTGCTACATGAATTTGCGCGCCGCCTCAGCCTGGACGCCCATTCTTCCGGCGTCTACGGCCATCATGGAGCTGAAGAACGCCGGCCCTTTGCCGGTGGCGTTCGCCTCCCTTCTCGCCAAACACGACATCTACCCGACGTCGTTTTCCAAATACGGCACCGCCTACCAAATGACCGCATTCGCGGCCGGTCAGGCTCCGGGACTGGAATGCGTGTTTGGGCAGTCTGCGAACGGGGAAGGGGTCGGCTTCTCCGCTCGCAGTCCGCAGCATGCGCAGTCGACCCTGCGCAACGTCCCCACCTCCGTCATCTCGAGCGGAGCGCGGAGCGCGGAGTCGAGAGATCCCGTGTCGGATGGCCGAGGAAGCGACGTCCCCTCCCGCCTTCGGCGCGCACGGGATCTCTCCACTGCGGCCCTTCGGGCCTTCGGTCGAGATGACGTGGAGGGGGAATCCCTTCGGGCCTTCGGTCGAGATGACGTAAAGAGCAACAACTACCGAAAGAAAGGAGAGCGTTGTGCTTGAGAGCGCTTTCACTTCCGTTTACGGCACGGCTGATTCGCTGGTCTCGGCGGTGTCCACTGGCAGCTTTTTGCTGTGCAGCCTGGCCTCGCTGCTTATGGGCCTGGCGGTGGCGGGCATCTACATGTTCCGCCACAGCTACTCGAAGAACTTCGTGGTCACGTTGGCGCTGCTGCCGCTCATCGTGCAGATGGTGATCACCCTGGTCAACGGCAACTTGGGCGCCGGAATCGCCGTCATGGGCGTGTTCAACCTGGTGCGCTTCCGCTCCATTCCCGGTTCGGCGAAGGACATCGGCACGGTGTTTCTGGCCATGGCCATCGGCCTTGCCACCGGCATGGGGTACCTGCTTCTGGGCTTCATCTTCACGGTGATCGTGGCCATTGCGAACTTCGTGTACGTGGTGTCGCCCTTCGGCACCCCGCGCGAGCCGGCGAAGCTGCTGAAGGTGACGATTCCTGAGGATCTGGAATACGACGGCGTGTTCGACGAGGTGCTGAAACGCTACGCCGCCACGTACGAGCTGACGGAAGTGACCACCACCAACATGGGCAGCCTGTTCCAGCTGAGTTACCTGATGCGCTTGAGGGAGCCGCATCTGGAGAAGTCCATGATCGACGAGCTGCGCTGCCTGAACGGCAACCTGAAGATATCGCTCGGCCTGCCCCCGCAAGGCCGCGACACGTTGTAGCTCCCGAACCATCCGTTGTCATCCTGAGCGGAGCGCGAAGCGCGGAGTCGAAGGATCTCCGCAGCCGGGCGAGATCCTTCGACTCGCTCCGCTCGCTCAGGATGACAACGCGAGAAGAACAAAGTGATTCAAGAACGAAAGAAGAAGGTCATTGAATATGAACGAACTGAACACGATGCAGAAATTCCGACGGGGTCTGAGCTTTTCTCAGGCCGGGCGTCGTGCGGTGCTGGCTGGTGTGCTGGCCGGGGCGCTGACGCTGGGCATGGCCGGGTGCGCCTCCACCACGCCGCAGACGGGGCAGGGGGCCGATGCCGCGGCCGAATCCGCGCAGACGCAGCCTTCCGAGGGCAACGGCAGCAGCTCTAGCACTGCCAACAGCGACGTGCGCGCCAACGTGGCCGGCATGGACTTCGAGTATTCCGACCGTGACCTGGCCGGCACCTACGACGAGGCAACTGCCGTGAAAGTGGATCTTTCCACCGGCGCCATTGACGGCGAGGGCGTTGCCTACGACCAGGCCAGCGGCACGTTCACCGTTTCCCAAGAGGGCGTGTACGTGTTCTCCGGCACGCTGGCGCAGGGTCAGATTGTGGTCGAGGCCAACAAAGATTCCGACAAGGTGCAGCTGGTGCTGGCGGGCGCGAGCCTCAGCAACGCCACCGGCCCGGCCATCTGGGTGAAGACCGCCGACAAAACGTTCATCACCACCGCCGAGGGCACGCAGAACACCCTAACGAGCGGCAGCGAATTCGTGCTGGAAGAGGGTGAGGACGAGCCGGATGCCACGGTGTTCTCCAAAGACGACCTGACGCTGAACGGCAAGGGTACGCTGAACATCACGGGCGACTACAAGAACGGCATCACCTGCAAGGACGAGCTGGTTATTGGCGGCGGCACGCTGGTGGTGACGGCGGCCGACCACGGCATCAAGGGCAAGGACGCTGTGAAGATGGCCGATGGCGATGTGACGGTGACGGCGGCGGGCGACGGCCTGAAGTCCACCAACGATGAGGACACCTCCCGCGGCTTTGTCTCCATCGACGGCGGCACGCTGACGGTGAACGCCGGCGACGACGGCGTGGACGCCCAGTGGTACTTCCGCATCATGGGCGGCACGGTGAACGTGATTGCGGCCGACGACGCCTTCCACAGCGAAAGCGACGGCCTGATCGGCGGCGGCGACATTACGGTGAACGCCGGCGACGACGCCTTCCACACGGAATTCGAGCTGGTGATCGATGACGGCACCATCAACGTGGAGTCCTGCGTGGAGGGCTACGAGTCGCAAGAGGTTATTGTGAACGGCGGCTACAGCAACCTGGTGGCCAGCGATGATGCCATCAACGCGGCGGTGGCCGAGCCCTACACCGGCGACGCAGAAACCACCACAGCCGATGCCTCCGCGCAGGGCCAGCGTGGCACCAACCAGGAAGACGCCGGTTCTGCAGCCCCGGAAGGGGAGAACCGGGGAAACTTCTCCGCCCCGTCTGAGGGGCAGGTAGCTGATGCAGCCGAAGGTGACACGGGCATGCAGCGCGGTCGCGGCCAGCGTCCCGACATGGGCGACGGCGAGTCGCAGGGCTGGGGCAAAGGCGACGGTCAACGCCCCCAGATGCCGGAGGGTGGCTTTGACGAGGGCGAGATGCCCCAAATGCCAGAAGGCGGTTTCGACGGCGAAATGCCCGAGGCGCCCCAGGATGGCCAGCTGCCCGACACCTCCGATGGCGGTCAGGCGCCCCAGGGCGGATTTGGCGGCAAGGGCGACATGGGCGGTTTCGGCGGCGGCATGGGCGATGTCAGCGAGGACTGCCTCATCCAGATCAACGGCGGCATCGTGATCGTGAAGGGCGAAGGCGACGGCATCGATTCCAACGGGAACATCGAGATCAATGGCGGCGCGCTTTACGTGACCGGCCCCACCAACAGCGGCAATGGCGCCATCGACTACGAGCTGGCGGCCACTTTCAACGGCGGTGCTGTGATTGCGGCGGGGCCGGCGGGCATGGCCGCAGGGTTCAGCGGGGGCAGCGCGCCCTTCGCCATGGCGAACGTGAGCGGAAACGCTGGTCAGACGATTGCCGTGGTGAACGGCAGTGGCCAGGTGGTTGCTTCCATGACGGCGCAGAATCCGTTCCAGAACGTGGTGATCGCCAGCGGCGACCTTTCCGAAGGCGACACGGTGTCTATCGTGGTGGGCGGCACGATTTCCGGCGCCGGTGAAGACGGCAAGGGCGGTACCGTTTCGGGCGGTCAGTCCACTGAAGTGACGGTCTCCACCACCGCTACCCAGGGCGCCGGCGGCATGGGCGGCATGGGCGGTCGCGGTGGCATGGGCCCTGGTGGCAACACCGATGGCCAGACCGCGCCCGACGGCCAGGAGTTCGAAGGTCGCGGCGGCCGCGGCCAAGGCAGGGACGAGAACGCCACCGGCCAAGACGGCACCGCTCCCACGGGCCCCGAAG
Organism: Eggerthellaceae bacterium; assembly: GCA_022791455.1. Lineage (GTDB taxonomy): Bacteria > Actinomycetota > Coriobacteriia > Coriobacteriales > Eggerthellaceae > Parvibacter. The sequence continues at coordinate 189,381 of JAAVZC010000014.1, read as the reverse complement.
GCACCACCACGGTGTAGCTATTGCACCAACCCGTGGGCCTCGAACGCCCGCATGAACGCATCGAGCGTCATCTTCCGCGCAAGCAATTGCTGGAAGGTGGCGCTCTTCGTTTTCCCCTGCGCCTTCAGTTTCTCCATCCGCTCAACCACCAGCGCCCGCTCATCCCGCGTCTCCGCAATCAGCGCCTCAAGCCGCGCCAGCTTCTCTGCATCGTTCATGAGTCTCCTATGCTCCCAGGGCTCGGATGGGGATGACGTAGATGCCTTCCTCCGCCTCTCGGGCGTAGGCGCTCAGCCCCACCAGCACGGCCATAAATTCGGGGGGCCGCACCTTCGCCTTCGGATTGCTGCACAGCTTTTCGCGCAGGCGCTTCAGGTTGGCCACACCTTCCGGAACCTTGTCCTCGCTCAACTTACATTCTATTGCGGCCCAACGCCCGTCGGACAATTCGATAATCGCATCAACTTCAAGGCCGGAATCGTCGCGATAGTACCGCACGGGCTCATAACCGATATCCTCGAGCGCGGATGCGTACACGAGCAGGTCGCGAATGCACAGGTTCTCAAACATCATGCCGTATGTCTGCCAGTCCGTCAGAAGGGACCCCGCGCCTAAACCCAGCTGCGCGATGGCAAGCGAAGGGTCGGCCAGGTATCGCTTTGGCTTGATGGACAAGCGCTTGGGGGAGCGATGCGGCGGAACCCATCCGGGAATTTCCTCCAGAAGGTAAATGCTCTTCAGGAACTGAAGGTATCTTGAAAGGAGGGCCTTGTGGGTACTCGACAATTGCTCGACGGGAATGCCGCTCATGTCACGGAACAGAACCTTCTGCGTTGCCGATTGCCCGACGGTGCGTGAGAGGGAAGAAACGAGCCTCGAGAGGGATCCCCCGTCTAGTCGATGCTTTTTTGGAGTTTCCGAAAAGAGAACACGCAGGTATTCTCGGGCGATGACCTGGGCCTCCTTTGAGGAGAGGTTAATTGCCTCGGGCCATCCGCCGCGGCATGTTAGTTCCACCAAGGCTGCTGCGTCTTTTGCTTCCAGGCTGATCTGGGCGGGTTCGAAGGTCCCCTGGAACAGCCCTCTCAGCGAGACGGATGCCTCGGAGTCACCCGATTCCTGCAGCGTCATGGGGTACATGCGGATGCGTCCTATCCGGCCGGCGCCGCTGTGCCTGGGAGCGTCGTCCTTTTCGCCGAAGGGCGTTGACGATCCTGTGAGAATCCATCCGCCGCGCAGGTTGCGGCTCTCGTCCGCGCGGCGCCGCACCGCATCCCAAATGGAGGGAACGAGCTGCCATTCGTCGATGACATGAGGGGCTTCGCCTTTAGTCATGATGGCGGGGTCTGCTTTGGCCAGTGCGAAGTTGTCGTCGACATAGCTGACGCTTTTGCCGTGCGCAAGCGCGGACCATGTTTTGCCGCACCACTTCGTTCCTGCAATTTCAACTGCTCCGAAGATTTTGAGGTACCGATCAATTTGCTCGTCTGCGATGCGAGGGAGATATCCCAGAGGCGTTAGATTATGGCTGTCCATAATAATCCCTCAATTCTGATTTTATCAGCAATTTCTATCTTTTTCCGAATTATAAAACAGGCTTTTTCCGAAAGCAATGACGGGCCTTTCCGGATAGTGGGAAACGGGGATTGATTGCCGTTCGTGGCGAAAAAACCATGCACTTAGTCTGGCGCATGCAAGAAGTTCGGGCGCTTTGTCCGGAACGACAGCTTGAAGCGGCTTTAGCCTCGATGTACCAGGAGGAGCAGTTCGTTTTGAGTGTGCACTTCCAGCTTGGCGTAGACGTTGCGCATGTGGGTCTTCACGGTGGAGGTGCTTACCGTCAACTCCTCGGCGATGGCGCCGGCGTTCAGCCCCTGGGCCAGCAGGTACAGGATTTCCCGCTCGCGATTGGTGAGGCCGTGGCTGCGGGCCAACCGGTCGCAGGCAGCAAGGGTGCGCTCCTCTTCGGAAATTGTATCGGGGGTCGGGTGCGCTGGTGCACTCGCAGCCCTCTCCGCATCGGGGACTGAGCGGGTTGTCGTGCCTGCAGCCCCATCGGGCCTTGCCGCTTTCGCCGTCCCCGTTTCCCGCAGGCTTCCACCGGGGCTTGTGAGGCTTTCGCTTGGGGCAATGGCCGACTTCCGCAGTCGTACCGCGCCCGCCGCCCGCGCATCGCCCTTCGCGTTCGCAGCGCTCTCGCCGCTTGGCGCCACATTCCCGTTGATCATCACGCCGGCAATGATGAAGACTGCTGCTACCAAGATGGCGCCCAGAACCCCGATGGAATAAATGGAAGGGTCTGAAACCGCGGCGGCAAGCGAAGAGGCTCCCCGTCCTAAGGTGTACAGCGCCGAAGCCACGGCCGCCACCGAGAGGGAGGAGCGCCGCGCTGGCACCAAGAACGGCGCCATCATCACCAAAAAGAGCGTCATTTTCTGGGCAATGTTCAGCGGCACTACGTACATGCCCGGTAGCATTCCCTGGAACATAGTGCTCACATATAGCGCGATGCCTACGAGGAACAAAATGAACAAGCTGTATAGCTCGGTCTTCTTCGGTCCCCAGAAATATGCAATCAACAGCATCAAAAACAAAGCAGCCAATACGGTGCCAGCAGCCGCCGACATCTGGATGGTCATGGAAGCCCCGCCGCCGTCCTGGAAGGGGATCCAAGCGTAGTGAATGAAACCGAAGGCAAAGGTGTAGAAGGGGAGCGGCGCCAGAAACACCAGGAAGCGTCCACGGAAATAGGGCTGCGGCGCCTTGAGAATGTCCTTGCGGGCGCGACCGTCTCGAAGCGACAGCGGGCGAGGGGAGAGGTCGAACGACTCCTGTTTGTCCTTGAACCAGTACAGGCACGCGGCCGAAAGCAGCGGCACCATGGCTACGAGCACGGTAACGGCATCCGGTTTCACTAGCGCCGAAAAGCCGTTGAGCACCCCGGTTGTCCCGATGGCGAGCGCCAGGATGGTGGCGCATTGCCGGCCGCTGAACGTACACAGCACCTCGACCCAGCATATCAAGAGCAACGATTTCGTGATGGAACTGACCATGAGGGCCAGGGCGGAAAGCTGGCTGGACGGTGCGGTAATGGTTCCCGACGCGCACAGCAAGCTGACGGAAAGCAGCCCGGCGATGAGGAATCCGAAAAAGGGGTTGCGGTGGATGCGAAGCGACGGCCGCGCCCGGTAGCAAAGAGCGAGCCCCGCCAACAGCAGAACAGCCACAAAGAGCGAAGCGGTATTGGCGGCGGACGCCCCGGGCACGCTCAAGAACGAGGCCATGCGATTCGCCTCGAACGCGTAGATAGCCAAAGAGACGCCCGTGACGGCAATCGCCATGCCGGGAATTGCCTCGCTGGTATTAGCGACAATGCTCCTCAGATTGTCCCTCGTCATAGCGCCCCCTCTAAGTGATGAGGTCAACTATACCCGATGGAGCGACGCTTGGGGAAAGAAGTTACGGCACCGCATCGCTTGAACTGGGCAAACGCAGAAAAATCATACGGGAGTATGAAGGCGCTCGGCGAATAATTCATCCCGTGAAAGGCTGCTGTCGGGGGCTATTTCCCCCTGCGGGTCGATTGGCGGAGCCCCGCCCCCTTCCTAAAGTTGAGGACGGCGCTGAAGGGAAGGCGCCATCCGAAAACGAGAGGAGTGGGAATGGGAGTTCAACTCAATACCACGCGCCGGAGCTTTCTGAAGCTGTCGGCGGCCGTAGCCGGCACCGCCGCATTGGCGGGAGCGGCGGGCATCCAGCCGGGCCGGGCCATCGCGGGCGAGGCGGCCGAGAACGCCGGCGAAGTAAAGCGCGTGCGCACCGCCTGCCGCGGATGCGGCAAGATGGAGTGCGGCGTGTGGGTGACCGTGAAGAACGGCCGCGCCGTTTTGGTGGAGGGCGACGAGTCCGCCTACCAGTCCAACGGCAACTGCTGCACCAAATCGCAGGCCTCCATCCAGGCCGCTTATCACCCCGACCGTGTGCTCTACCCCATGAAGCGCACCAACCCCAAGGGCGAGGATCCCGGCTGGGTGCGCATCACCTGGGACGAAGCCATCTCTATGGCCCACGACAAGTTCACCGAACTGGCGGACCGCTGGGGCGGCGAGACCATCATGACCATGACCGGCACCTCCCGCTTCTGGGGCATGGGCGCCGGCCGTCTGGCACAGCTCTACGGCGGTGGCGTGAACGGCCACGGGGCAGCGCAGATCTGCAAGGGCATCCGCCGCGACGCCGGCTCGCTTACCCTCGAGAACGGCATCTTCTTCAACGAGACCGTGGGCTTCCCGAAGGTGTACGTGCAGTGGGGCACCAGCCCGTCGCTCTCCAACTACGACGACACCTGCCGCACCATCTCCGAGACCATCGCCCGGTGCGAGAAGTACATCCTCATCGATCCGCGCCTGAACAACGAGGGCCACGAGGCAGACATCCACCTGGCGCTGCGCCCCGGCACCGATGGCGCCATGGCGCTGGGCTGGACTCACCTGGTGATGAAGAACGGCTGGGAGGACCACACCTTCTGCACCCGCTGGACCAACGGCCCCTACCTCTACTGCGAGGAGCTGGACATCAACGACCAGCCCTTCTTCACCGGCAAGTTCACCAAGGGCAACGGCCTGAACGTGAAGACCCGCCTGCTGCGCGAATGCGATTTGGTAGAGGGCGGCAGCGTGAGCCGCTTCATGGTGTGGGACAGCCTGAACAACTGCATGACCTACTTCGACGCCGATGAGAACATCGGCCTTTGGGAAGGGGAGAAGGAGCACCACAAGCCCACCACCTTCACCGACTACGTGCGCCCCTCCGGCGACATCCGCGGCGACGGGAGCGACGGCGACGTGTCCGGCCGCATCCCGGACCCCACCCAGTTCGAGATCGAGCGCGAGCCGGAGCTGTGGTACGAGGGCGAGGTCACGCTGAAGGACGGCCGCACCGTGAAGGTGAAGAGCGTCTGGAAGAAGTTCTGGGACGACGTGGTGGAGAAGTACACCCCCGAGTACACCGGCGAGATCTGCGACGTGGACCCGGCGCTCATCGAGGAGGCGGTGGAGGCCTGGGCCAGCCAGCGCTTCGACCCCCGCTTCGCCAACGGCGGCCTGCACTACCAGCTGGCGCCGGAGCAGTGCGGCAACTCCCTGCAGAACTTCCGCGCGCTGGGCATTCTGTCCGCTATGGTGGGCGCTTACGATTCCCCGGCCGGAAACCGCGGCATGACTCGTGTGCCCATCGACGCCGGTGGCGTAGCGGTGCCCGCTAACAACGAGAAGAAGCCCGCCCCCTCCACTGGCGAGTTCGTGGAGCAGTTCGACAAGAAGGCCAACATCGCCTGCGCCGAGGAGTTCCCGCTGACCCGCTGGACCGCCCGCACCGACGCCAAGAGCTGCTGGGTGGCGGCCATTGAGGGCAAGCCGTACCCCATCCGCGGCTGCATCGCCGTCACCGGCGACTTCATGAACCAGTCCAACGCCACCTACGGCTGGGAGGCGCTGAAGTCTATGGACTTCTTCGTGGACCAGGACCTGTGGCACCATCCCATGACCGAGATGGCCGACATCAAGCTGCCCGCCCAGCACTGGATGGAGATCCCCGGCTTCGCCCGCATCTCCCAGGGTTCGCACGGTGCCTACGGCGCCAACGTGAACTGCATCGCGCCTCCGGGTGAGACCAAGTTCGAGCTGGAAGCCGCCGCTCTGTGGTACAAGGAGGCCGGCAAGCCGCTCTACAACCCGGAGACCGGCGACGCTTGGGGCCCCGTTTCCCGCTACATGGACTACTGCGTGAAGGGCACCGGCATGACCGCCGAGGAGTACCTCGCCAAGTTCGCCGAGCACGGCTGGTGGCGCGCCAAGGACGAGTACCCCGAGGTGTGGGGCACCTACCACCGCTATGAGACCGGCGAGCTGCGCCAGGTGGACGGCATGCAGTACGTCGAAGGCGACCACATGCCCGGCATGTCCGTTCCGTGCATGAAGATGGAGATCTGGTCCACCATCATGGAGACCTATCTTTCCCCGGAAACGAAGGGCCTGCCGGAGCGCCTGAAGGACCACACGCCTTCCGAGATCTGCTTCCCCGAGTACAAGGAGCCGCCGCTGTCGCCGGTGTCCACGCCGGAGCTCATGGAGGAGTACCCCTTCAACATGACTACTGGCCGCCGCAACCCGGTGTACTTCCATTCCGAGCACCGTCAGCTGCCCTGGTGCCGCGAGCAGTGGCCGTCCCCGCGCGTGGAAATCAACCCCGTGGACGCCGAGAAGCTGGGCATCAGCCAAGGCGACTGGGTGTGGATCGAGTCGAAGGACGGCAAGGTGCGCCAGGTGGCGGACCTCTACCACGGCATCAAGCCGGGCGTCATCAACGCCGAGCACAACTGGTGGCTGCCGGAAATGTCCGCTCCCACCCACGGCTGGGATTTGGTGACCATCAACGCCCTGGTGGACAAGGAGGCGCAGGACCCCTACACCGGCTCCTCGCAGCTGCGCGCTTACCCGGTCAAGATTTACAAGGCCACTCCTGAGAACAGCCCGTTCGGCAACCCCTGCCCCTGCGACGTGGACGGCACTCCCTGCATCTCCGATGCCTCCGACCCGCGTCTGAAGGAATGGCTGCCCACCTACGAGGGAAGGGACTAACCCATGACTCAATACGCTATCATCACCGACCTTAATAAATGTGTCGGCTGCCTTTCCTGCTCGGTTGCCTGCAAGGCGGTGAACGAAGTGCCCATCGGCAACTTCTGGAACAAAGTGCTGCGCGTGGGGCCGAACCCGAAGTACGAAGGCGCTGTTGTGCCGGACGTGGAGATGTGCTTCCTCCCCATCACCTGCCAGCACTGTGCCGACGCCCCGTGCGTGAGTGTGTGCCCCACCGAGGCCAGCCACAAACTGGCCGACGGCACCGTGCAGATCGACAAGGAGAAGTGCATCGGCTGCCAGTTCTGCGCGATGGCCTGCCCCTACGGGGTTCGCTACCTCAATGAGGAGGAGCGCGTGGTGGAGAAATGCACCCTCTGCGAGCAGAAGACTTCTCAGGGCGAGCTGCCCCAGTGTGTGGCCCAGTGCGGCGCCCGCGCCCGCTTCTTCGGCGACCTGGAGGCCGGTTGGGACTCCTTCGTGGCCCCCGGCCGCGTGCTGGAGTACGAAGCCGAGTACGACGACGTGCACAACGCCCGCGTATCCATGCTGGAATGCGTGCGCCCCTTCACGGAGGACCAGGTGTATCACCTGCACAACGTGGGCAACAATCCCAGCTGCTCCTACATCCTCCGCGACATGACCTGGCAGGGTTAATGAGACAAAGGGACACACCTAACGTCTCACTGTCCTAGCAGCCCTCTCTTGAAAGCCGGTGCCTTCGGGCGCCGGCTTTTTCTGTGGCGCGGATCCAAAAGGGCCTCTTGTCCACCGCCGAAGCGGCTCAACGGTGGACAAGGGCCCTTTTTTGGCACTGGGAAACTTGGCATCTGACCTGGGGAAATAGACGTATTCCCAGGTCAGATGCGGGATCAAAAACCCCGTCGTGTCCACCGCGTGTGGCCAAAAATGTGAGGTTTTCCGAAGTTCGCGTTGGACACAAGCCGCTTTTTTGCACCAGGTGCGGCGAGACTGCGCGGAAGGGCTTCGTGGTAGAATCCTGCCGCAAGGAGGGGACGTCGGAGCCTTCGGCGCGGCAGCGAAGTAACCGGACGGCTTTCTTTGCGTCGCGGTGCGAAAAAGGCGCCTTATCGACGGTTGGGGTAAGGCGCCCTCATTGCGGTTTTAGCTCACCGTATTCAGCTCGGCGTCTATCCTTGCCATTGCATGTCGCGCAGGATGAATAGGCAGCTGGGATCGTTGCCTACATCTGGCAAGTGATGGATCTGCGAATCATCGAAGGGTTCCACCGTCTCGCCTAGCTTCTTCCCCAGAGCTCCTCGGAACTCCTCCAGCGGCTGGCTATCGATGTCGCCGAACCAGCGGGCGAAGCCCACGCAGGTGTCCACGCAGATGGGCAATTCTCCTTGAGCTACGCGCTGGTCGCACAACGTGCACTTCTCCACCACGCGTTCTTCCTCATTCAGATAGCGCACCCCGTAGGGGCAGGCCATGGCGCAGAATTGGCAGCCGATGCATTTCTCTTTATCTACCTGCACCGAGCCATCTTCCAGCTTGCACGATGCCTCGGTGGGGCACACTTCCACGCAGGCGGGATTCTTGCAGTGTTGACAGGCCACCGTGAGGAAGTACATGTCCATCTGGTTGGGGGCTGCACCCTCTTGGCGTGGATTCGGCCCAATGCGCAGCGTCTTGTTCCAGAAGCTGCCGATGGGCACCTCGTTCACCATTTTGCATCCGATGGAGCAGGCCAGGCATCCCACGCAGCGATTCAGGTCGGTGACAATCATGTATTGAGTCATTTATTCCTCCCTCCCTTCGTAAACGGGAAGCCATTCCTTCAGGCGCGGGTCGGACGCATCGCTAATAATTTCGGTGCCGTCTTCCAAACTGGGGCATGGGTTGCCGTAGGGGCTGTTTTCCGGCGTGGCCTTGTAGACTTTCACCATATAGGCGCGCAGGTTCGACGACCCGCACAAGGGATCCACATCGTCTTTGCAAATGAGCTGATTGGCTGCGGAAAACTGGAATCCACGACCGGGGCGGTTAATTTCGGGGTACCACCACTGATGCTCCAAGTTAATTGTGCCTTCGGGAATGCCATAGTACAGGTCGGCGGTTTCGCGAATTTTGCCGAACTCCGTTTCAATCCAGCACCAATCGCCTTGCTTGATACCTAGCTTCTCGGCGTCTGCGGGATGGATTTCCATACGGGGAACCGGCCAGAGCTCACGACACCAGGGCAATTGCCGGTGTTCGCTGTGGAAGTACACCGGAATGCGGCGGCCGGTAGTGGCTAGCAGCGGATACTCCTCCGCTAAATCCGGGCGCGAACGATCAGTGCGCGGCGGCTCGGTCCAATCGGGCAACTCCAACCCCTGGTCGGGATGATAGGACTCAATCACTGTTGACCACACCTCCTCTTTCATCGTGGGGGTGTTGAACCCGGGCGTCAGCATTTCATGCGGAATGGGCTCCAGGCCTTGCATGGCTCGCAGCGCGCCGGTTTCGTATCGACGGTAGGTTCCCCAGTTGTAGGGATAGAGGGCCTTGCAGTCCTGCCATCCGCTCTCTTGGAATTCCGCAGAGTATTCCGCCCAGGTTTTGCCAATCATCGAGCAGCACATGTCCAATTCCCAGGCGCTGTCGGGCCAGGGGTTTTTCGGATCGGGACTCCAGGGTTTGCCCAGCGCCCGATACATGTCGATCACGATGTCGGGGTCGTATTTCGCTTCGCCGGGAGCGTTGATGGTCTTGCACGTTGCCCCAATGGCGCCATGGGAGCCCTGCGAGCCGCGCGGCGCGTCAATCTCTAGCCAATGGGTGCAAGGCAACAGAATGTCGGCCATATCGGAAGTGGGCACATTCCACAGGTCGATCTGCACGAAGAACTGCAGGTTTTTCATGCATTCCCAGTTGCGGGAGGTGTTGCCTTGGTTCAGCATGTCGCCGGACTGGTTTATGCCGCCCACTACCGGGTAGGGGTTACCTGTTTCCATGGCCTCGTAGACGGCCGGCGCATGACCCCAAAAGCGCCACCATTTCAGCAACGGCATCTCTTCGCCGCCGATGATCTTGTCGCAGAATTCGTTGTCCGGGAAGGGCATGGCCCAGGAGCGCAGTGCCGGATCGCCGTCAAGCACCGCCTGTGTGGGGCCGCGCATGCCGCCGGGGGTGTCGAAGTTGCCGGTGCAGTCGGCCAGAAGAGCTAGTGCGCGAACGTTTTGGATGGCATTGCAGCCGTGCTCGATGGCCAGCATATATTGGATTCCGCCGTTGCCGTAGCCGGTGGTGGGGTCCAGTCGCGTGCCATAAATGCGCGCGGCGCGGGTGATGTCTTCCGCGGGCACTTCGCAGATGTCCGCCACTACTTCGGGGGAGTACTCCGCGCAGCGCTCGGCTAGCTTCTGCCAAGACGGCACTGCCTTCACGGTGCGGCCGTCCTTCAGCGTCACCTCAAATTCTCCGTACAGGGCCGGGTCTTTCTCCGGGTCGAAGGCGCTGGGCACCGTCAGGCGACCCGCCGCAGTGCCGGGGGCGATGTTTTGAGTTTGCTCAACCCATTCGGGTTCCTTCCATTCTTCGCCTTCCCAAAGGCCAATGTTGGGGGTGGCGTCGAAGTAGGTAAGACGGCCGGCCAAGTTGTCCCAAACCATGAAGCGGTAGGGGCTGCCGTTGTCCAGCACGTCGCTTTCCTTCAAGAGGCGCGTCTTCATTTGATAGCTGCCAATGAAGTTGGTGGGGGCCTCGAAGCCGTCTGGCTCCAAGCCCTCTACCACCAGGAATGGACCGTTGGTCCAGCGCTTGACGTACAGGTCATCGTAGAGGTTTTCGTCGATGATGACGTTGAGCCAAGCCAGTGCCATGGCGCCGTCGGTGCCGGGCCGCAGGGGCAAGTGGATGTCGGCGTTCGTGCTGAGGTTGGTAGTGCGCGGGTCCACCACAATGTGGAAGTCGGCGCTCTTGGCCACGTCCACAGTCATGCGGCCGGAGTCGTCGTAGTTTGAAATCTCCGACGCGCCGCCCCATTGCACGTAAACGCGCGGATGCTCGACTACCGCTTGCCAGGAAAATGCCATCTCGCTCATGATCTTGGTAGCCATATGGCGCGGACCCTTGCAGATCTGGAATGCCGCAATGTTGTTGGGGGTGCCCAGCAGTTGCCGCAATCCCAAAGCGCCGGCCATGGACCACACGCGACTGGTGCCCACCATGGCGAACAGCGACTGGCTGCCGTACTTCTCGGTTAGCTCCGGAAATGCCTTTCCGATCATGGCCATTGCCTCATCCCAGCTGATGCGCTGCCAGCCGGGATCTTCTCCCTTTGGCGTGGTGCGCTTCATGGGGTAACGCAGGCGATCCGGGTGGTAGGCGGCCTGAATGGACGCCTTCGACTTCGAGCAACAGTTCGCCATCGATTGAAACGATGACTCATCGCCCTCCACGCGAATGGCGCGCCCCTCTTTCACTGTCACCCATACACCGCACTCCATTTTTCCGCAGGCGCGACAGCAGGTGCGTATCCGCTTCAGGTTCTCGCCGGCGGCCGGGGCCGGCGACGCTTCCGCAAGCGCCTTTGCCGGGCCGACTGCTGTCGCCATGCTGGCGGCAGTGGCGGTGGCAGCAGCGACCGCCACAAAGGTGCGACGAGTCATAATGCCTTGAATACTCATGCCTCTCCTCTCTTATGTCCCGCTGGTTTTCCAGAACGGGGAAGGGGTGTCCTTCGGGGCGAAAGAATAGGAAAGGCCAGTTCGAAGCTATACAAAGAAACATAGTATTTTTGGGAAATGTCCTACAAAAAGTGTGAGAATTTGGCTAATGTTTTGCGGAACACGCCCAGGGGATTTGCCCGAACGTGGCTGGGCGTATAATGCGACCACGAAATGCTCAAGGGGAGGGGAGGCCATGCGTGATATTGCGCTCGTCTGTGGATTTGCGCTTTATCAGGCGTGGAAGTTCCTGGCGCTGTTTGTCGGCGTGCAGTATTCGGCGGGTGCTGTTGCGGGAGGGCTATTCCCCTTGGTGCGCTATAGCTCGCTTGCTACGTTGGCGGTAGCGCTCATCGCTCTTCTGGTTCTGGTAAACAAGCGGGGCAATTGCTTTCAGGATAATCGTCGATTCTGCGCCGCCCTTGTGGTTTCGGGTCTCATGATGACTTTATGCGTGCTGCCGCCGGTACTAGGTGGCGCGGGATCGTTCGGTTGGGCTCTGTTTTCTGGTGTTGCCAGCGGCCTGGGCACTGCGATGGCCGATGTGCTTTGGGTGGTGAAGCTGCGCCGCTGCCCTCTTGGGCGATTCTCGGTCTTCGCCTTGTGCTCCGTTGCCGTGATTCTGCTTCTCTCGCTGGGGCTGCACCTTTTGCCCGATGTCGCCGAGACGGTTCTTTTGCTGGTGGCACCAGCGGGTGCGGGGCTGATTTTGGCATTTGGCAATGTGGCGGGCGGCGAGCCGGAGGGCGACTACCGATTGCTCTCGGGGCTGGGAGTCACCTGGTTTGTATTCGGAGCCTCCATCGGTATGCTGTGTGCCCTCTCCCAAACGACGGCCGACCGCGATTTGGCCACATCTCCGTGGCTTTTGGCTATCTCGGTAGCAATGTTGCTGTTGTTCCTTTTCTCCAACAGGCAGCAGCTGGCCGTCGCAATAGCTGAGCGAGACACGAAGGTGGCGGTTCCCTTGCTGCTGCTGCCGATATTGGTGCTGGTGGTTATGGTGGTGCTCGTGGTCTGGACTCCCAGTCCAGGCATTGCTGGCGTGCGCGTTTCGGTTTCCTTTACGCTGTGGGAGATGTTCATGTTGTTTCTGGTTTTCTCCATGAGCCAGAACTTTCGGCTTTCCGCCACGCGCTTGTACCTTATCGCGAACATCGGGCGCACACTGGGGGTACTCTTGGGGACTGGTGTCGCCGTGGCAATGGGACAGTTGTTTGCGGGCTTTCCCGTCGGCGCCGATTCGCTGGCAATGAGCGCTGTCGTTGTTGCTTGCCAGGCGGTGCTGATGCTTGCCTATACGGTTACTCAGAAGGGTTTGGAGAAAAACGCAGCGCCCACTGCGTCGTTCCCCTTGGACGAGGCGGCCGATCTGGTGGCGCAACGCTACTTGCTGACGGCACGCGAGACAGAGATTTTGAAACTGTTGGCGAAGGGCCGCACCTCTTTGCGTATTCATGAGGAACTCTGTGTGGCCCACAGCACGGTGACCACCCACATGAACCACATATACAAGAAGTGCAACGTTCATTCGAAGCAACAACTTCTGGACTTGATGGAAGAGGAGCTGCGAGTGCGATAAGCGCGCCGAGTACGAACGGCGCCGGCAGCTTCGATGAGCGAAGCTGCCGGCGCTCTCTGGCGCACCTCTGCTTTGCCCATCCGACATTCGGCCGTTATGCAGGGGGTTTGGGGCGGCCGAAGGCCGGATGGGCAAAGCAGGGGATGGGAGGGCTGCTCGAGCTAAACTTCTAGCTGCGCCATGCGGTGTCTCTCAGGATGTAGATGAAAGAGGGATCGTTGCCCACGTTGGGCAGGTAGTGCACATCGCTTTCGCTGTAGTCGCGGGAATATTGCCGCTCGATGCATTCCCGCAGGGTGATGCGGGCGGCTGCGAGGCCCTCATAGGAGCGGTCGCTATTGTTGGCGGTCACGCTGGGGGCCACAAACGTGTCCAGCCCCGCTTCCAGATCGCCGAAGAAACGTGCTCGGCCGCCACATTGGGCCACGCACTGGGGCAGCTCTCCCTGACTTATCTTCTGCTCGCACAGGGTGCACTTCTCCACCACGCGCTCCTCTTCGTTCAGATAGCGAACGCCGTAGGGACAGGCCATGGCGCAGAACTGGCATCCAATGCACTTCTCCTTGTCAATTTGCACGGTGCCGTCCGTCAGCTTATGGCTGGCTTCGGTGGGACACACGTCGACGCAGGCAGGGTTTTCGCAGTGCTGGCACTGCATGGGTAGAAAGTACATTTCCACGTTGGGAAAGTCGGTCCCACCGGCTGCGGGGTTCGGCCCAATGCGCAGCACCTTATTCCAGAAGCTGCCGATGGGCACATTGTTGACCACTTTACAGGCTACCGAACAGCCCAGGCATCCGACGCACTTGTTGAGGTCGGTCACAATTGAATACTGCGTCATCGGGCGTACTCCTCCCACTTCTCGGGGTTGCGTGAAATGTCTTCAATGGCGGCGGCCCATTCCTTTAGGCGCGGATCATCGGCGGAGGTGATGATTTCAGTGCCGTCATTGCCGCAAGGAACCGGGTTGCCAAAGGGGCTGTTCTCGGGCGTGGCTTTGTAGATCTTTCCCAGATAGGCGCGCATATTGCCGCAGCCACAGTGGGGGCACTGGGCGTTGCGGTCTACAAGGTGGTTCACGCCGCAAAGCTCGTGACCCTTGCTGGCTTGCTTTAGCTCGGGGAACCACCACTGATGCTCGCAATTGATGGTGCCGGGGTCGATGCCCATATACAGGTCGGCGGTTTGACGGATCTTTCCGTATGGGGTCTCGATCCATACCCAGTCGCCCTGTTCAATGCCATGTTCGGCAGCCGTGGCGGGGTGGATCTCCACGCGAGGTGCGGGCCATTGCTCGCGACACCAAGGCAGCTGCCGATGTTCGCTGTGGAAGTACACAGGAATGCGGCGGCCAGTGGTGATGACCAGCGGATATTCCGCGTACATCTTCGGATCGCTTACGGGGGAGTGAGGCGGCTCGTCGTAGCTGGGCAGCTCCCACCCTTCGCCAGGGTGGTAGGACTCCATGAGGGTGGACCACAGCTCAACCTTCATGGTGGGAGTGTAGAAGCCAGGCTTGAAATCGCCCTTGGTGCCCAAAATGCCGCCAGCGTTGCGGGAGCGCAGGGCGCCGGTCTCGTAGCGGCGATAGGTGCCCCATAACTCCGGTTCCACTACCTTTACGTCCCACCAGCCATTCTCCTGGAACTCCTGGACGTATTCGTCCCAAGAGTCGCGGAAGAACTTCACGCCATCGTTCAGCAAGTCTTGCTCGGTAGGGTAGGGGCAATCCGGCTTCTGCGGCCAGTAGGGGATGCCGGCGTACTTGTGGAAGTTGACCAAGATCATGGGGTCGAAGATGCACTCGCCCAGAGGTTCGATGCAGTTTACGTTTGCGCCCATGGCTCCGTGCGACCCTTGGGATGCGCGGGGGCAGCCGGGAATTTCCAGCCAGTGTTTCGCTGGGACGAGGATGTCGGCAACACCAGCCGAAGGAGGCTGCCATAGATTCGCTTCGAAGATGAAGTCCAGGCCTTGGAGGGCCGCCCAGTTGTATGCGGTGTTGCCTTGGCACATGAAGTCGCCGGAGGAGTTCATGGCCATAACTACCGGGTAGGGTTCGCCCGTGGTCATGGCCTGCCACACACTATTGGCATCGGCCCAGGAGTTGAACCAGCGCAAGAGGGGAAACTGTTCGGATCCAAGGCGCGAAAGACGGTCTTCATTCGACATGGGCGGGCAGCCGGGGGCGTTCGAGCCGAAGCCGGCATGGCCGCCCTCGACGGGCGAGCGGGTGGAGCCACGGTTGCCGCCCGGGGTATCCATGTTGCCAGTGATCTGAACCAACGTATCAAGTGTCCGGCAAGTTTGTACGGCATGGCCGTTGTGCTCGATGGCCAGCATGTAACGAAGGCCGCCGTTGCCGTAGCCGGTTTCCGGGTCAATGCGGGTGGCCCAGGCCAGTGCCGCTTCTTCGATGAGGGCTGCATCGACCCCGGTGATCTCCGCAGTGTGCTCGGGGGTGTATTCCGCCAGCGACTCCACGTAAAACTCCCATACCGGGCGGGCCGTATGCACGGTTCCATCTTTTAGGGTTACGGGGAACTCGCCATAAAGGGCTGGGTCGATCAGCGGGTTGAAGGGGGTGGGGTTTGGGCACCAGCCGGGAGCCACTCCTTCGGCAAACTTTTGCTGAGGAACAAATCCCTCAGTGGGCTTGCTCCACTCTTCACCTTCCCACAAGCCTGTTTCCACGTCGAAGTAGGTTAGCCTGTTGCCAAGGTTGTCCCAGACTAGGAAATGCTTCGGATTGCCGTCTTCGGCCAAGTCTGACGCTTTCAGCATGCGTGTTTGCAGATGGAAGGGGTCGCCGTTGGTGGAAACGGTGTCGTAGCCGGTGGGCTCCATGTCCTCAACTACCAAGAAGGGCGCATCGGTCCACTTTTTCACGTACAGCTCGTCGTACAGCTCGTGATCCACAACGATATGGGCCCATCCCATGGCCATGGCGCCGTCGGTGCCGGGACGTAGTGCCAGGTGGTAGTCGGCTTCCTTCCCCAGATTTGTCACGCGCGGGTCTACGATGATGGTTACGTCCGCCTCGTTAGTGCATTCTACGCTGGTGCGGCAGGAGTCATCGTAGTTTGAGATTTCGGTTGATCCGCCCCAAGCGGTGTACACTCGCGGGCGATCCACCGTGGCTACCCAGGCGTGGGCGAATTGTGACACCAGGTTGCCGGTGAAGTGGCGCGGGCCCTTGCATACCTGCCAGGCCTGAATGCCGTTGGGGGAGCCCCACATGCGCACCCAACCGGCGGTGCCGGCCATGGGCCATACGCGCGAGGTGCCAGTGATGCCGGCGATGGACGGGCCGCCGAAGCGCGCCTGCACCTCCTTGGCCTTTTCGACAGTGGTCTTGAAGGCCTCCTCCCAGGAAATGCGTACCCAGCCGGGATCGTCGTCTGTTTTTGGGTTGGTGCGCTTCATGGGGTAGCGCAGGCGATCCGGATGATAAGCTGCCTCAATGGAAGCTTGCGACTTTGTGCAGCAATTGCCGCGCGATTGAAACGCCGACTCGTCCCCTTCGATCTTCACGGCGCGACCGTTTTCTACGGTCACCCATACGCCGCATTCCATCTTGCCGCATCCCCGACATGCGGTGCGAATGTGTCGTACGTCGGTTCCGCTGGATTGCGGCTCCTTCTGTTCTGCCAACGCTTTAGCAGGAAGCGATGCCAAGCCGGCGACAGCAGCGGTGGCTGCTGCCAGCTTAGTAAATGTGCGCCGCGTTACGAGTGCGGCCTTTCCCATTCCCATACCTCTCTCCTTCCGATTAGTTGGGCCAGAAGGAGTTCCAAGGTGCTCCTTCTGGCCATGAATCCTCTCATCCTGCGAGGGGTATTGAAAATCGGAAGCGGGTATATAACCTGGTCAATCACGTCATAAGCAACTTATTAATTTACATGATTTCCCTTTGGCTCTACTATGAATGAAATATAAGAGGGGTGCTCATCATTGAGGGAGAGGGGCGGGGAATGATCACGGTCGACACTCATTCGATTTCGCTTGACGAGCTGTCCTTGGCGCGCATTAGCGGCTTTGCCTGCAATCGCGCATGGGCCTACATCTGCTTCTTTAGCATTTCTCTGTTCCATATTCCCGAAGCTATGCCGGGCGCAGTGGAAGCGAATGTTTATTTGTGGAGTGCGGGGGCGCTTGCGGTAACGCTGGCCATCATCGGAGGCCTTCGTCGGGCGTT
Organism: Eggerthellaceae bacterium; assembly: GCA_022791455.1. GTDB lineage: Bacteria > Actinomycetota > Coriobacteriia > Coriobacteriales > Eggerthellaceae > Parvibacter. The sequence goes on along the minus strand of JAAVZC010000014.1, from coordinate 172,290 downwards.
CGAGCGCCTGTTTGCAAAGTCTTACGGCATATTCGTTGGGCCGGGATTTATGATTGCAGGCAGTGCGCTTCTGCCGGTGATGGCACTGGCTGCGCCGGGCAGCTGGCAGGCGTTTGCCCTGATGCTTTCGTCCTCGGTGCTGACGGGTGTGGGGTCGGCACTCCTTCTGGTCTGTTGGGGCCTCTCATTTGCGAAGCTGCCGCTGAATCGGTTGGTGACGGAGTCCTGCTTCTCCTACTTTCTCGGCGTTGTCATGTATGCCCTCTTGGCTGCCACTCCCTCTGCGGCGCAGTACGCGTTTGCTGTTGTGCTGCCATTTGTGTCCGCATGGCTCTGCCGAAACGCCGATGCGCGGGTGGAGGTTGGTGGCTATCGCAGCTTCCGGAAGCAGGAAAACCTCCGTAGTGTCGCGAGGGTGGCGGTGGGGGTGCTGCTGTTCGGTTTTGTGGCGGGGATCACGCGAGATATTCGGCCTGGGCATATGGCCGGGTCTTCCGACGGGTACGCCATTACTGTTCTCATCGCCACTTCTCTTATCATAATTGTGTTTCTGGTGGCGACGAACAAGCGCCAGACCCTTGATATAAATCTGCTGTTTCGTCCCACGCTGGTGGCGATGATTGGAGGCATATTGCTGCTACCGCTTTTCGGGAACTCCAGCTTTGCCCCTGCCGCACTGGTCAAAACTGGCTACACCTGCTTCGAGCTGATTCTGTGGATCATCATGGGGCATCTTTGCTATGTTCAGAAGCTGTCGCCAGTGAGCACCTTCGGTTTTGGTCGCAGCCTTATTGCGGCATCGGGGGTGCTAGGGAGCATGGTGGCTTACGGGCTGTTGCCTTCCTTGTTCGATGAGCCCATGGCTATGGTGGCGTTGTGCTCGGTACTGGCGTTGTCTTTGGTGGCGCTGTGCAACACTGTTCTCACGACGGAGAACTTCTCAAAGCTATGGGCCGTGCCTGAGACTGAGCGGCGCGCCACGTTCAGAGAGCGCTGCGATACGGTGTTTGCTCAGTTCGGTCTAACTCCGCGGCAGGTCGAGATTGCCTACATGATCTCCTGCGGCCACGATGCTGGTTACATTGGAGAGAAGCTGTGCATTTCGCCGGGTACCATAAACGCCCACCGCATGCGCATCTACAAGAAGATGGACATCCATTCCCGCCAAGAGCTGCTGAACCTTATTGCGCAAGGGGATGCAGAGGATCTTGGTTCGCTCGTGGGTTTCGGCGAGGGATAGGCCGTGAGACAAAGGGACACACCTAACGTCTCATAGCCCTAGCAGCCCTCTCTTGAAAGCCGGTGCCTTCGGGCGCCGGCTTTTTCTGTGGCGCGGATCCAAAAGGGCCTTTCGTCCACCGTTGGGGCCACTCGGCGGTGGACGAGGGGCCTTTTTTGGCAGTGGGAAACTAGGGCTTTGACCTGGGATAATGAACGTTTCCCCAGGTCAGATGCGGGATCAAAAACCCCGCCTCATCCACCGCGCCTGGCCAAAAACGTGAGTTTTTCCGAAGTTCGCGTTGGACACAAGCCCCTTTTGGCATCGGGCTGTCCGATGCCGGCATTGGCGCACGAGGGCAAAAGAAGAGCCCGGCGCTTGAGGGGGGGTGCGCCGGGCTAAAGAGGAGGGTCGCAGCCTCTTGGGCTGCGTACTGCTTAAAAGCAGCTCGTTGCGTTTGAGGGGGGATCGCAACGACGCAATATATATTACAGAAGGCATTATTCTTTCTAAAGAGATATTGACAAACTGCCAAGGAACGGCATGTTCTGCAAGGTAAACGGTATTTCCCCAGTAAAAGCGCTCTGTTAAATGAGGTTAACTATCTTCAGGATTTCCTAAGATTTGCCCCAGATTTGCTTCAGAAACGCGGGAGAATCCTATTTCAACCTCGCATCTACGGCCTCAGCTGTTCGGCGCCGGTTGCGCTATCATGAGACGACTACGAAAGGGAGGCCGGCTGTGGTCTCCCGCGCGCGTTCGCATCCGGGCGCGCCGGAAAGGGGAGGCCCCATGCCCGACATTCAACTTCGCTTTCATCAAGACGTGCTGGTGCTGTCCGCTCCGCCCGCCGCGGCGCTGCGACGCATTGGGCTGGAAGATGCCCGCGCTCAGCAGCTGGCGTTGCTTTTGGAGCCGGAAACGGTGGAGGACGCCTATCAGCTGGAAGTGACGGCCGGCCCGCAGGCCCTCTGCGCGCTGACCGGTGGGCTCACCCCCATTCGCCTGGCGAAAACGGGCATGGAAGGGGAGGGCGAAGCGCTGGCGAAGGCGGCGCTGTCCATTGTGCGCGGGTTCAAGCCGCAGCATGTGATTGCCCCGCTGGCGCCGTGCGGGTTGCCGCTTGACCCGTGGAACGCGGCGTCGCTGAAGGAGAACCGCGCCCAGTACACCCGTGCGGCGAAGCTGCTCAAAGAGCAAGAGATCGACGCCATTCTGCTGGATTCCTTCGAAAGCGTGGCCGATTTGAAGTGCGCGCTCATGGGCATTCGCCTGGTGACGAGCGCGCCGGTGATTGCCGTGGTGAAGGTGGACGGCGAGGGGCTTCTGGCCGATGGTCGCGGTCGGTTGGCGGAGGCGCTGGAAGTGATGGCCGACCTGCAGGCGAGCGTTGCCGGCTTCGCTACCGAGGCGGCGCCGGAGGAGGCTGTGGCCCTGGCGCGCGAGGCGGTGGAGCTGTGCGACTTGCCGCTCATGGTGCAGCTGGACGTGCGGCAGCGCGATGCGGCCCAGATGAAGCCGACCCCCGAGAACCCCTATTATTGCCCCGATGCCATGGTGGACGCCGCACTGGCGCTGCAGCAGGCAGGGGTGCAGTTCCTGCGCGCCGGCGGCAATTCCGCGCCCGCCTACACCGGCGCCCTGGCCGCCACCGTAGCCGACATGTCCGTGGTTGGCCGCACCGTGGCCGACGAGGAAGAAGGGACGGAGCCGCCTCTTGACCAGCTTCTTTCCGAATCCCCCACGTCATCTCGACCGGAGGCCGAAGGCCGGAGTGGAGAGATCCCGTGTGCGCCGAATGGCGAGGTTGACTCCTCCCTCGACGATGACGCCTTCGCGCGTCTGATGGCGAAGGGGCGTGCGAGCATCGATGCGGCGCTGGGGAAGCGCACGGCGGCGTCCCCGGACATCGTGGTGGAAGACGATGACGAAAAACCCCTGACCGTGGCGCTGGCCGGCGAATTCGCGGGGCTCGAGCCCAAGCCGTCGGATACCCCCGCCGAGGCCATCACGGTAACGGAAGGCGAGTAGCCATGGCCCGCGATCATTCCGGCACCAACTACGAGCGCAGCCCCTACTACGGAGCCCTTCAAAGCATTGTGGACGGGCTGTACGAAGTGGGCGACACGAAAGAGGAGATCATCGCCGCCATGGTGAACCCGCCCGAAGTGCGACGGCTGGACGTGGTTCTGGCGGCGGAAGCGGCGGACTTGCCGGAGGACCTGCTGCGCATCGTGCGATTGCTGCCGCCGGGCAACTACACCCGCGACCGCCTGTGCACCCAGCTGAATTCCGCCCTTGCCGGCCACGCTTGGGGCCAGGTGTACGGCACCGTCGTCTAGCGGCCGTTGCCCATGATCGAGCGGGGAACCACGCCGGCGCTCCAACGGCTGATGGCCAGCGCCGAGGAACTGCAGCAGCAAACGCCAGGTTTAGTGTCGCTGTGCCCGACGCTCGTGCTGGACTGCGGCGAGTTTTCGCTGCGGTTGGCGGTGAGCGACGGGAAGAATTCTTACGTGGTGAAGGCGCCGCGGCAGCTCGCTCAGCGCGTGGCGGCCGGCGAGCGATTCGCCTACGGCAAAGGACTGGCGTTCACCCACGGGCTGGAGGCGTTTGACCAGGCCAGCCGTCCTCTGGTGCAGTGGCTGTTGGCAACGCTCGGGCAGGGCAGTTCGCTGGGAGACCCCCTTCCCTTCGACGATGGCGAAGAAGGGGCGCCCGCATTTGCCGTCGCCCGCCGTCGTGGGAGCGGGCAGTCGCTTCCCGGCGCCAAGCGACTGATGCCCCTTTCCCCCGATCAGCTGGTGGGGTTCCTGAAGTCCCAGGTGGGCCGCCATATCGATCTCGATTGCGAAGATTATTCCCGCCCCCGCCGCTCCACGGTGGAGGTGCGCGAAGCGGCGCCTGCCGACTTTCTGGAGATCCGCGAGGCGGACGGCGATTTCGAAATCACTGCTCTGGAGGAGTTCGAAGGCTGTATCTCCGGTATCGGCTGCGCGCTGCTGCTGGAGGACGGGTTCTATCTGATGCCGCCGGAATCGGCGCCGCTGGTGCACATGCTCCAAGCGCTGAAGGACAACGGCGGCCATTTGGTGGTGGCCCGCGACGACGCCTTCCTGTTCGGCGCCACGCTGCTGCCGGCGTTGGAGCGGGAGCTGGCGGTGCGGCCGCCGGAGTCGCTGCGTCGTTTCCGCCCCGATCCGCTGCTCCTGCAATTCTCGTTCGATGTGGTGGACGGGGCCATCCAGGTGGATGCCCAGGCCCTTTACGGCGAGAACGTGGTGCTGCTGGCCATTGCGCCGGAAGGGCTGGTGGCGGCGGCCGAGGAGGCGCCGCCGGGCCAGGCGGTGGTGGCAGGCATTGCCGACGCGCCGCCGGTAGTGGAGGGGCAGCGCTTCTACCGTAACCGGGCAGGTGAGGCGCGCGCCTTGCAGTTGCTGCTGGACTACTTCCCGCCCACCGGCGTGCTGCCGCTGTCGTCCGAAAACATCGCGGCCGACCTGCTGATTCACGGCCTTGCGCAGTTCCGTGCGCTGGGAGAGGTGTACACCACGCCTGCCTTCGACCGCCTTATCCGCCCCCGGCCGCCGCGGCTGCAGCTGGGGCTGTCGCTGGCGGGCGATTTGGTGGCGCTTGACGTTTCCTCCGATGATGTGTCGGTGCCGGAAATGTTCGCGCTGTTGGAGAGCTATCGCCGCCACCGCCGGTTCCACCGTTTAAGCGACGGCAGCTTCGTGAGCCTGGAGAACTTCGAGGACCGCGGGCTGGCGCAGCTGGTGGCCGATTTGGGCCTGTCGATGGAAGATGTGCGCGAAGGCCGGGTGGAACTGCCCACCTACCAGGCATTCTACTTGGATCAAGAACTGGACGGCGTTTATCGCGAACAGGGCTTCGCGGACTATATCGGCCACTTCCGCGCGCCTGCGGAAGGGGAGCTGCTGCCGCTGCCGTCGAACCTGCGCGGCGTGCTGCGTCCCTACCAGGAAGCCGGCTTCCGCTGGCTGCAAACGCTCTGGGCGATGGGCTTCGGCGGCATCCTGGCCGACGAAATGGGCCTCGGTAAAACCCTCCAAGTAATCGCCCTGCTTGCGGCGCTCTATTCTCCCGCCCTCGACCCCTCTGGCCTCTTTTCCCATTGTCATCCTGAGCGAAGGGCGCAGCCCGAAGTCGAAGGATATCCCACCCTTATCGTGTGTCCTGCCAGCTTGGTTTACAACTGGACGGCGGAGTTCGCACGCTTCGCCCCGGAAATGCGGGTGGAAGCGGCGGTGGGCACGCCGGCCCAGCGGGAGGCCATCCGCAGCAGCGCCGACGCCCAGGTGCTCGTCACCTCTTACGACCTGCTGCGCGCCGACGCTCAGGCCTGGGAGGCGAAGCCGCTTTTCGCCGTCATCCTGGACGAGGCCCACTATATAAAGAACGCCGCCACCAAGACCAGCCGTGCCGTCCGACGTCTGCAAGCGCCACGCCGCCTAGCCCTTACCGGCACACCGGTGGAGAATCGCCCCGCCGAACTCTGGTCCATCTTCGACTTCCTCATGCCCGGCTTCCTGGGCACCTCCATGCGCTTCCGCGAGCGCTTCGAGGCCCCCATCATCGGCGGCGACGAGGACGCGCTCGCCCGCCTTTCCGCGCGCGTGGAGCCCTTCGTGCTGCGTCGTCGCAAACGCGACGTCCTGCGCGAGCTGCCGCCGAAACTGGAAACGGTGCTGGAAGTGGCGCTGGAAGGGGAGCAGCGGAAGCTCTACGCCGCCGCTGAGCAGAGCCTGCGGGAGCGGCTGAACCTGCAGAAGAACACGCGCAAAGCCCGCCGCTACGGCTACGAGGTGAAGGGGCTCGACGGCGGCGAATTCAAAACAGTGGAAGTGCTGGCGGAGCTCACGCGGCTGCGGCAGATTGCGCTCGACCCGGCGCTCGTGTTCGAGAACTACTACGGCGCCTCCGCCAAGCGCGCGGCCATCCTGGAGCGCATCGGCGCCGCGGTGGACGCCGGCCAGAAAACGCTTGTGTTTTCCCAGTTCACCAGCTTCCTCGATCGGCTGGCGGAAGACCTGCGCGCGAAGGGCGCTCCGTTCTACATCATCACCGGTTCCACGCCGAAGAAGCAGCGCGCCGAACTGGTAGAGGCCTTCAACCGCGACGAGGTGCCGGTGTTCCTCATCTCGCTGAAAGCGGGCGGGGTGGGGCTGAACCTGGCCGCCGCCACCCAGGTGATCCACGCCGATCCCTGGTGGAACGCCTCGGCCCAGGCGCAGGCGAGCGACCGCGCCCACCGCATCGGCCAACGCAGCGTGGTGAACGTGTGCCAAGTGGTTGCCGCCGGCACTATCGAGGCGCGCATGATGCGGCTGCAGCAAATGAAGGCGGAACTGGCGGACTCCCTCATCGGCGCCACCACAGGCGACGCCCTCACCACCCTAACCCCCGAACTCCTCACCGACCTGCTGGAGGACTGACCTGTCCGCGGCCGCGCCGGCCGGAGGGATTCCGCTCGATGCGTCGTCGGTCGGAGCTAACTCGGGCTTCGCCCGAGTGGATCTCCTCCCTCCTTTGGCTTAACCTCGCTCCACCCTCCGTCCGGCGCGGCCGCTACCCCTTGTCATCCTGAGCGGAGCGGCGCAGCCGCGGAGTCGAAGGATCTTGCGGCAAACCAAAATCTTTTCTGTTCTTTTCCGTTCCCGAAAAACACAATTTGTTCCCTTGTGTTCGTGTGGCTGTGATGTACTATATGTACGCGCAAAACAGAGAGGCCAACACAACATGTTGTGTATAAGTTGGTATATTCTCTGTGGAAAACCTGTGAGTGAAAATCGTAGGTTTCCCGTGTGAACTGATAAAACCCGTAAAGGTGGAAGTCAGTTCAAATGTTTGCTCAAGACCATATATGTTGGGGCGCGATTGAAGGATAGGTCGCGCCCCTCTTTAACGTAAGACGCGCTATGAGGAAGGACATGCGGGCAATGGTGGAGATGATTATCAAACGGGACGGACGCACAACGGCTTTCCATCCGGAGAAGATTACGGATGCGGTCGAGAAGGCGTTCGCTGCCTGTGCCGCTATGCAGGATCGCGCCACCGCCGAGGAGATCGCCCGCACCGTGGTGGAGAAGCTGAACGCTGGCGCCATCGAGGGCATCCCCACCGTTGAGGGCGTGCAGGACCTGGTGGAAGAGACCCTCATCGAGGCCGGCTTCGTGCAGACCGCCAAGGCCTACATCCTCTATCGCGCCGAGCGCAACCGCGTGCGCGACGTGAACTCCCGCCTCATCAAGACGCTGAAGGACATCACCTTCTCCAAGGCGGCCGACTCCGACATGAAGCGCGAGAACGCCAACATCGACGCCGACACCGCCATGGGCACCATGCTCAAGTACGGCTCGGAATCCGCCAAGCAGTTCTACGAGATGTGCGTGATCGACCCGAAGTACGCCCGCGCCCATCGCGAAGGCGACATCCACATCCACGACATGGACTTCTACACCCTCACCACCACCTGCTGCCAGATTGAGCTGCGCAAGCTCTTCAAGGGCGGCTTCTCCACCGGCCACGGCGTGCTGCGCGAGCCCAACGACATCTCCAGCTACGCGGCCCTCGCTTGCATCGCCATCCAGTCCAACCAGAACGACCAGCACGGCGGCCAGTCGGTGTGCGACTTCGATTACGGCCTGGCCGAGGGCGTGCGCAAGACCTACCATCGCCTGTTCAAGAAGCACCTGGCCGAGGCCATCGACCTGCTGACCGACATCGCCGACGAGCGCTCCTTCACCGAGAAGCTGCTGGCCGACGTAGAGGCGGAAACCGGCCGCATCGCCTGCCTGGACCGCGATCCCGAGTTCGACGACTGCGTGAAGGCGGGCCTCATGGAGGCGGGCGTGGAGGACGCCGTGTGCGACACCATCCTGCGCTACACCCACAAGAACGCCGAGCGCGACACCGACCGCTCCACCTTCCAGGCCATGGAGGCGCTGGTGCACAACCTGAACACCATGCACTCCCGCGCCGGCGCCCAGACGCCCTTCAGCTCGGTGAACTACGGCATGGACACCTCCTCCGAGGGCCGCATGGTCATCAAGAACATGCTGCTGGCCACGGAAAGCGGCCTGGGCGGCGGCGAGACCCCCATCTTCCCCGTGCAGATTTTCCGCGTGAAGGAAGGCGTGAACTACAACCCGGAGGATCCGAACTACGACCTGTTCAAGCTGGCCATGCGCTGCTCCGCCAAGCGCCTGTTCCCCAACTTCAGCTTCCTGGACGCGCCGTTCAACGCCCAGTACTACAAGGGCACCCCGGAGACCGAGATCGCCTACATGGGCTGCCGCACCCGCGTGATGGGCAACGTGTTCGACCCCAGCAAGGAAGTCACTCCTGGCCGCGGCAACCTGTCCTTCACCTCCATCAACCTGCCGCGTCTGGCCATCCGCGCCAAGGGCGACCTGGATCTGTTCTTCGACCTGCTTGATTCCAAGCTGGCGCTGGTGACCGGTCAGCTGGACGAGCGCTTCGAGATTCAGGCGCGCAAGAAGGTGTACAATGCTCCGTTCCTCATGGGCCAGGGCGTGTGGATTGGCTCCGAGAACCTGAAGAACACCGACGAGCAGCGTGAAGTGCTGAAGAACGGCACGCTGACCACTGGTTTCATCGGCCTGGCGGAGTGCCTGGTGGCCCTCACCGGCAAGCATCACGGCGAGAGCGCCGAGGCGCAGCGCCTGGGCCTGGAGATTGTGGGCCACATGCGCAGCTACTGCGACCGCGTCTCCCGCGAGCGCGGCATGAACTACACCCTCATTGCTACGCCCGCCGAGGGCCTGTCTGGCCGCTTTGTGCGCATGGACCGCGCCCGTTACGGCTCCATCCCCGGCGTGACCGATCGCGACTACTACACCAACGGCTTCCACGTGCCGGTGTACTACAACATCTCCGCCTTCGACAAGGTGGCCACCGAGGCGCCCTACCATGCCCTCACCAACGGCGGTCACATCAGCTACATCGAGCTGGACGGCGACCCGACGGAGAACTTGGAGGCCTTCGAGGCGGTTATCCGCTACATGAAGGACTGCGGCATGGGCTACGGCTCCGTGAACCACCCGGTGGACCGCGACCCGGTCTGCGGCTACAACGGCATCATCGAGGACGTGTGCCCCAAGTGCGGTCGCTCCGAGGACGCCCATAACCAGCCCTTCGAGCGCATCCGCCGCATCACTGGCTACCTGGTAGGCACCCTCGACCGCTTCAACGACGCCAAGCGCGCCGAAGAAGCCGACCGAGTAAAGCACGACATCACCCCCGCCGAGTAGCCGCCGGTCAGCAACCACCAACCATCAAGAGAGCCGCCCCCGAGCGGCTCTCTTTTTGCATGTAGCGCACGGCTTTCGTGCGCGGCTACTGAGTGCACGAAGTGAACGCAGCGAGAAGCCAAGCCACGAGAGGCATCGAGAGAAAAACGGCGATAGTTCGGGAAATGACTCCTTCCCAAGCGGATCGGCTCTCGTTTTGCTGCTGCAGCTTCTCGTTGATGAGTCCTAGCTGAATGATCATGTCGTCATGATCTCGGGCAGTCTCTTTTTCCGAGAAGAGATCTGCCACGGGGATGGAGAGGGCATTCGCGATGGCCTTGCACATCTGGGCGTCGGGGACTGACTTACCTTGTTCCCACTTCGAGACGGTTTGGCGCACGACGTGAAGTTTCTCGGCGAGTTGGGTTTGGGAGAGGCCGGCGTCTTCGCGCAGGGCTCGGATGTTGTCGCCAATCATGAGTTCTCCTTCGTTGCGGTCGGGCGCAGGGTTGCGGAAGTTTTCGCAGGTCAATTGCTTGCCTGAAGTGAACTTCATGATAGGGTCAACCGCCCGTTGCTTCAAGCAACGATTGATAACGGCCGAAGAAAACGGGGGAGGGGGATGGCGCGCGCGTGGATTTTTTGGCGGTTGGGGGCGGGGGCGATGGTTGGCCTTACAATAGGTGGGCTGTAAACCTTACGGAAATTTGGGATTGCCATGACTGAAGATCAGAGCCAGATGATTGTGCGCGTGTTCGGAACGGCCCAGGACTCCATTGTGGACGGGCCGGGGCTGCGCTATGCGCTATTTGTGCAAGGGTGCTCGCATCATTGCGAAGGGTGCCACAACGCGAAGAGCTGGCCGGACGAGGGCGGCACGGAAATGACGCTGCAGCAGATTCTGGATCAGATTCACGGGAACGGGCTGGTGCGCTCCGTGACCCTTTCCGGTGGCGAGCCCTTCGAGCAGCCGGAAGCGCTGGCGGCGTTGGCGGCGCAACTTCGGGAAGAGGGCTACAACCTGTGGTCCTATTCCGGTTACACCTTCGAGCAGCTGCAGGCGCTGACGGCCGAGCGGCCGGCGGTGGGGGAGCTGCTGGCGCAGCTGGACGTGCTGGTGGATGGTCGCTTCGAGAAGGACAAGAAGTCGCTCGGGCTGCTGTACCGCGGCTCCGCTAATCAGCGGCTGATAGATGTGCCCGCCAGCCTGGCTGCCGGGGAAGTGGTGGCCTGGCAGCCCCCCTCGTTCGAGGTGGAAATGCCCCTCGAATGGTAGTGGTCGTGCCATTCGGCGTCGTTTTGTGACATGAAAAAATCCCCATTTGAGCTGGTGATACTCGCATCACCGCAGGCCAGAGGCTGGCAAGAAAACGCGCCGAATGGCAGAGCGGCTACCATTCGGCGCGTTTTCCTGACATGAAAAACTGCCTATTTGACCTGGTATTACTTCCAACATCGCAGGTCAGAGCCTGGCACAAAAAGCCACCGAATGGCACGAAACCGTGCGAAGGCGGTGGGATTACTTCGCCATAGCCTCGGGGTCTTCGTTGGCACCCAGGTCTTCGGGAACCGTTTGCTCCTCGAATTCGGTCTGGGCCGCCTTTTCCGCTTGGTTGGGCGTGAACCAATCGCCGGCGGCGGCGAACGCTGCGCAGAGTGCCGCAATGGCCACGAGCGCGATGACCACCCACAAAAGCCCCGGATGCTTGCGTGTGGAGCCTTTCGGGCCGCCGCGATCCACTTCGAATTCTTGCATGGCGGGGAACTCCGGGTCGCTCGCGGAGGACTCCAGCACGTCTGGCTCCTCGGCCGCCAACGGGTCGCGTTTCGCGAAATTCTCTTCTGTCTTGCTCATGGGGTCTCCTCTCGCTGCGTGCTTCGCTGTTCGATGGACCCATGATGCCGCCAACCCGGCCGCCGCGCCGCCAACGTGCGCATTTGCCAGCGAACTGTTGTCGGTGTGAAAACGGGGCGCTTCCCCTGAAGGCGGCTCGCTATAATGAAAGCCATGGAGCAAGAGTTCAACATATTCGAGAAGTTCGTGCGGTCCGACTGGTTCGGCACGGCGGTTGGCGTGCTGGTTATTCTGGCTATCACCATCGTCATTTGCCGCATTCTGGTAGTGGCTACGCGCAAGCTGTTGAATAAGACCACTCTGCTGCCGTCCAGCTCCATCTTCGTGAACCTCATTCGCGCTTTTGTGTGGATCATCGGCATCAGCTGCATCCTGTCCATCTGCTTCAACGTTGACGTGAGTGCCATCATCGCGGCCTTGGGCGTTGGCGGCATCGCGGTTTCGCTGGGCATGCAGGACACGGTGTCGAATCTCATCGGCGGTTTCCAGGTGAGCGTGGCCCGCATTGTGAAGCCGGGGGACAACATCCGGCTGGGCACGCTAACGGGCATCACCGGCCGCGTCACCGACGTCACGCTGCGCTACACACACCTGGTGGACAGCGACGGCGACCGCATTGTCATTCCGAATTCCATGCTGAACAGCAACGCCATCATCCACCTGGACCCCATCACCGAGGTGAACGTGCCCGTGGTGGTCACCTACAACGAGGAGCGGCTCTCCTGGGTGGCCCATCACATGGAGGACGCCGCGGCGAAGGCGGTCAGCCGCGTGTCGAAGATCAAGAAGGGCCCGCAGCTGCAGTTCACAGCGGTGAACGAGTACGGCTACGTGGGCGATCTGTTCTTCACCATTTCCGACTCCGCCCGCATCGACGACGCGAAGGACGCCGCCATTCGCGCCATTGCCCCTTACGCCCACGCCCACCCCATCGAGCAGATGATGGATGCGGCAGAAACCAAAAAGGCGGAAGCTTCCGACGAGCCCGCGCCTAAGGCGCTGAAGGCGGTACACGAGGAATTGGCCTCGGCGGCGCTACTGGAAACGACGGGCAAAATGGAGCCGGTAAAGGCGGACGCCGCGAAGACGGAAGGGACGGGCGCGCAACCAGAGGCGCCGGATGCAGGGGAGAAGTCCGCGAAGCCGAAGAAACCCGCCAAGGCCCGCAAGGCCAAGAAGGCCGAGAAATTCGCCAAGGCCGCACGAAAGCATCGCTCGCAGCATCACGTCCTACGCAGCCTCTTCGCCCGCAAAAACCGTACCCACAAGAAAGACGAGGACGCGAAGTAGCCGCTGCGAGGCGGCTATCGGAGGTTCTAAGCAAAACGGGGGCTTCGGCCCCCGTTTTCGTGCATTCCCCTTCTTGCTACAAGCAGAACAAGAATGGTTGGCAGAGGCTGGGGCCGCAGAGACAACAGCAGCACAGCGTGGCGGGGTCGATGCCGCCCATGGAGAAGCCGCGGGTCTCGCCTTGTTGTTGGTAGGTCTGGGCGCCGCGGGCGAAGGTGCGCTCGGCGGCAGCGTAGTCGGCGTTCTGCGGATCCATCTTGCGGGCGCGGCGAATGCGCTCCAAGGCCGCCGCGCTGTTGCCGGCGCCGTGGTTGGCGATGGCGCTCAGATAATACCAGCGGGCGTTGCGCTCGCTGGCGGACAGCGCGTCCAAAATGCTCACGGCGGCGCGGTAGTTCCGGTTGTTGATGTAGGAAATGGCGGAGCGCACCTCGGCCGAGTCGGTGGCGGACACTTCCGGATGAATGACCGTCGGTGCCTGCGCGGCCGCTCCACCGAAGATGTCTTCCCAGTTCACATACACATATTGAGGACCGCTGCCGTATGGGTTGCCGTAAGGACTCCCGTACGGATTGCCGGAACCGGGCTGGCCGCCGCCGTAAGGGTTGCCGTAGCCGGGCGTATAGGGGGCGCCGTAGCCGCGGCGGCGGGCGTCTTCCCGCGCGTACTTCTCCGGGTTGGTGATGCGGTCGTAGGCCTCGTTCACCTTGTTCATGCGCTCGGCCGCGGTGGGATCGTCCGGGTTCAGGTCCGGATGATTCTCCCGCGCCTTGCGCCGGTAGGCCTTCTTGATCTCCTCTTCCGAGGCATCTTTGCTCACGCCGAGTATTTCATAGGGGTCTTCAGTCATGGCTCTCTTTCGGGGCGTAGAGTTTGTTGAATTGCTGCCAAACCCCGGAGTACAGGACGCTTTGCATGAGGTGAACGTCCTGTTCGAGGGGGAGTCGCTCGAAAACGCGGGCGGCTTGACCGGCAATGCCTGCCAGAAGCGTGCGCATCTCTTGCGGCTCGAATTCTGAATATACTAACGGATTGTAGCTGCCCGACGCGGCATCGTCGGCGTAGTCCACAGCTGCATCCATAAGGTAAACAAAGCGGCCCAGGTGATAGCCCAGCTGTCGCATGTCCTCTTCCCAGAAGCCCTGGCCCGCGGCGAACAGCTGGCCCAGCAGCTGGCCGAACTCGTGGGCGGCGGCGTCCGGGGGCGTGTCGGCGCCACCGGCTTCCAGCTGGGAGATGCGGGCCATGGCTGCCTCGATGGCGGCGCACTCGTCGGGAATGCGCGCTTGGGCCTGGTGGTAGGCGCCCTTCAGCACCGCTGCGCTAGCGCGGGCCTTCAGGCTGTGGTCGTCGGCGATGTCGTCCAGGCACTTGTGGTAGGCCAGCGCCACCGTGAGGTCGGCGGCGTACTCGCTCCAGCGGCTGCGGGCGAAAGTGCGGCCCCCGCCGGGATGCATGACGCAGTGGTTCTCGCCCGTGGCCTCCAGCGGCTCGTTTAGCGAGTTCGCCAGCAAGATGTAGAAGGTGAGGTCGTAGGTGAGGGTCAAGCGGCTCACCTGGTTGTAGCGATCGCGCAGCTCGTGGCACAGCCCGCAGTAAACGGCCTGGTAGCGCGCCTTCTCTTCATCGGAAAGCGCGGAAAGGCTGGCGACAACGTATCCGAACATGACCTAGGACTTGATCTTCGTCTTCGCGCCGCACTTGGGGCAGGTCACCTGCAGCGTGCCCTTGCCTTTCGGCACGGAAAGCGATTGGCCGCACTGCGCGCACTTGAAGTACTTGGTGGTCTTGCGGTTCTTGAAGTGGGCGGAAAGGGTGCGCATTTTGGCTTGGGGCCCGCGGATGAACGCCTGGAGTTTCGCGTTCTCCAACGCGCGGCTGGCAATGTTCTTCGAGTACATGCGGAAGCACGCGTACAGCAGGAAGGCCATGGCGATGAGGGAGAAGAACCCGTTGCCCATAAGCGGGCCGAACAGGAAGTCCAAGATCATGAACACGATGCCGGCGCCTATTGACCATTGGGCCAGCGTGTCCACGCCGTTGCGCCCCATCATGAAAGTAGCCAGCTTGTGGCCAAGGTTGTTAAAGAAGTTGCTCATTAGTCTGCTTTCGCTCGTGCGCTCTCGTCGTCTTTCCAATTTATTTTAGCAACTAAACTAATTTTGCCGCATCCTCCATCAACACTCCACGGGGGCGTCGTGCGGCGGGGGCGGGCGAACTGGTACCATGGTCGGCACGTTTCAGGAGGTTGATGTGGGTCGTTTGAAATTGCATGTGCTGGCCAGCGGCAGCAAGGGGAACGCTGCCATTGTGGAGGACTCCCTTACCGGGGAGGGCTTCGCCATCGACTGCGGTCTGTGCAAGCGCGATTTCCTCGGCCGCGCCACCGAGGCCGGTTTCGATATCCATCGCCTGCGCGGCCTGGTTATCACTCATGCCCATTCCGACCACACGAAGTGCCTGGGCGTGGTGCTGCGCGGCCTGGCGAAGGAGGGCGTGCATATGCCCCTGTACGCCCACCCTGCCACGGTGGGGGAGAGCGACCCCATTCAGCAGGCGCGCGAGGCGGGGCTTTGCGAGGTGCGCCCGCTGGCGGCGGAGGAGGCGCTCTCGCTCGCCGGCATGCAGGTGCACCCTTTCGCCACCTCACACGATGCGGCTGCATCCTTCGGTTTCCGCGTGGAATGCGAGGGGGATGCGCTGGGCTACCTCACCGACAGCGGCCATGTGCCGCCAGCCGCCCACGAGGCGCTGTCGGGCGTGCGGCTGCTGGCGCTGGAATCGAACCACGACCCGGGGATGCTGAAGACCTGTGGCTACCCCTACTACTTGCAGCAGCGCATCGCTTCCGACCGCGGCCACCTCTCCAACGACCAAGCGCAGGCAGAGCTGGCGACGCTTCTGCATTCTGGCCTGGAAACCGTGGTGGCCATGCACGTTTCGCAGGAAAGCAACACTTACGGCATTCCCCGCCGTGGGTTCCAAGAGGTGCTGGCGCGCGAAGGCCACGGCGCTGCGGCCTTCGTGGCCTATCAGCAGCAATTGGTAACGGTCTAGCCCAGCGCTCCCACCTCGCGTTCTCGTCGATAGCGGTTGGCCAACGGTTCGCGGCTTCACTTTCGCGGGCAGCTATAGTTTTGCTCGGTGAATAAACCCCAACGGTGAGGAGTCCCCATGTTGGACGGATCGCGCATCTTCGTCGCCAAAGGCGACAACCCCTGCTACCTCTTGCTGGACAAGGCGAACCGCCACGGGCTGGTGGCCGGCGCCACCGGCACAGGCAAAACGGTCACGTTGAAGACGCTCGCTGAAGGGTTCTCCCAGGCAGGCGTGCCCGTGTTTTTGGCCGACGTAAAAGGCGACGTAACTGGCATGGCCCAGCCGGGCGAAGCTACCGAGAAGGTGGCGGAGCGCATGGCGAAGATGGGCATTAGCAACTGGACCCCTGCCGCCTGCCCCGTGCGCCTGTGGGACATGACCGGCGGAAACGGCATCCCGGTGCGCATCACGGTCTCCGACATGGGCCCGGTGATGCTGGGGCAACTGCTGCAGCTGACCGACGTGCAACAAGGAGTGCTCAACATCGTGTTCCGTATCGCCGACGCCAACGGCATGCTGCTCATCGACCTCAAGGACCTGCGCGCCATGCTCACCTACGCCTCCGAGCACGCGAAAGAGTACGAGATGGAATACGGCCGCATGTCCAGCCAGTCCATTTCCGCCATTCTGCGGGCGCTCATCGCGGTGGAGGACCAGGGGGGCGCCCTCTTCTTCGGCGAACCGGACTTGGAGCTAGCGGATTGGATGGCGGTGGACGCCAACGGCGCCGGCTACGTGAACATTTTGAACGCCGCGAAGCTGATCTCCAGCCCGCAGATTTACGCCATGTTCTTGCTGTGGATGCTCTCGGAGCTCTACGAAACCCTGCCGGAAGTGGGCGACCCGGACAAGCCTAAGTTCGTGTTCTTCTTCGACGAGGCGCACCTGCTGTTCGACAATTGCCCGAAGGAGCTGCAGGACAAGATCGTGCAGGTGGTGAAGCTCATTCGCTCGAAGGGCGTGGGCATTTACTTCATCACGCAGTCGCCCTCCGACATTCCCGACGAGGTGCTGGCGCAGCTTTCGAACCGCGTTCAGCACGGACTGCGCGCCTACACGCCGGCCGAGCAGAAGGCGGTGAAGGCGGCCGCGGCGGCGTTTCGGGAGAACCCGGCGTTTGACAGTGCCGAGGCGCTGCTGGAAGTGGGCACGGGCGAGGCGCTCGTGTCGTTTTTGGACGAAGACGGCCGTCCGACCATGGTGGAGCGCGCGATGGTGGTCACGCCGGAATGCAGCATGGGCGCGGCGACGCCGGAGGTGATCGAGCAGGTAGTGGCGGCGCAGTCGGCGTTGATGGAGAAGTACGGCACCGCGGAGGATCGCGAAAGCGCCTACGAGATGATTGCCGCGCAGAAGGCAGAGGCGGAAGAGGCGGACGCCCTGGCGAAGGAACGGGCGGCGCTGGAAGCGGAACGGGCCGCGTTCGAGAAGCAGAAGGCCGCCGAAGAGGCGAAAGCCCAGAAAGCGGCCGAGAAAGAAGCGGAACGGGCCGCCGCCGCAGCAGCAAAAGCGGCCGAAAAAGAAGCGGAGCGCCAGGCGAAGGCGGAGCAAAAGAAAGCGGAGCAGGCGGCCAAGACGGTGAACTCCGTCATCGGCCAAATCGGCCGCGAAGCCTCCCGCCAACTAATCCGCGGCATCTTCGGCGCCCTGAAACGCTAGGGCGCCTCGGCCCGTAAGGACCGAAAACCCCACCGATCCCCACAGGCACCAGGCGCCGGGGATCAAAAACCCCGTCGTCCCCCGCGGTCTTGTGGGGGACGACCCCTTTTTCGGTCCCCGGTCTGCGTTGCGGGATCGAAAACCCCGCCGAGCCCCAAAGTTAGCCTCGTCTTTGTGGGGGACGGCCGCCTTTTCGGTCCTCGTCCGGAGGCGGCACCCTGGCAGCTGCAGGCAAAGCGGCATGCAACGCTTCTATCCTCAAAATAGAATAGCTTTTGTCATAGTTTGTCCTACATTAGGGGTTGACAGTGTATGACAGCGTATGACAGACTGTGCCCATGTTGAATCCGGCCGATTCGCAAGTCTGTTGAGAGAGCCCGTTTCCGGGGCGGCCGCAAGAGGATTCGCCCGAGGGGACGGGAAACAGGAGGATGAGAGATGTCACAATCTTCTAAAATCACGCATGGGGGGGGGTCTCTCGTAGATCCTTCCTAAAGGGCACCGCCGCTGTTGCCGGTGCAATCGCCGGGGCATCGGGATTGTCTCTGACCGTTGGAGCCCAGGGCGCAATTGCCCAGGGTGCTCAAGCGGAGGAGACCGTGGGTTATGGCGTGTGCCGGTCGAACTGCATGCAGTCGTGCCGATATGCAGCCCACGTTCGCGATGGAAAAATCGTCCGTCTGGAGCCCGCCGAGTACAGCCAAGATCTCTATCGAGGGAGCTGCTTGCGCGGCATGTCCTATATGCACCGCATCTATGGATCGGAGCGAATTAAGTACCCGATGCGCCGCGTGGACGGTACCGAGCGCGGAGCAGGCGAATGGGAGCGGATTTCTTGGGACGACGCGATTTCCGAGATAGCCGACCATTTCAAAGAGACCATTGAGACCTATGGCCCGACGGCGGTTGCATTTACGCTGGGTACGGGAAACTACGGTGAAATGCACGGCGCCACGGGCATCTTCGCTCGTTTGGGCAATGTGATGGGAGTAACGTCTCCTGCCGGCATCGTGGACCTTGCGACCGGCTATGGCATCGACCGCGTTTTGGGAACCGGCCTGATGTACTTCGCAAATGAGGCAAAGAGCGTTCTGGACTCGTCTCATGTTGTGATCTGGGGCAGCAATCCGGTGCATAGCGCACCTCAGAATTGGCGCTGGATTCAGCATGCGAAAGAGCAGGGGACGCAAGTGCTCACAATTGATCCGATCAAGAGTGCGACTGCCCACAAGTCCGATGTCTATGTCCCGATCAAGCCGACCACCGACGGGTATCTGGCCCTCGCGATGGCGCGCTATATCGTTGAGAACAACCTGCAGAACGACGACTTCATCCGTAACCGCACAACCGCACCGCTTCTCGTACGCCGCGACACCGGTCTGTTGCTGCGCAAGAGCGATTTCGAGGAAGTGCCGGTAGATCCTGAAACCCAAGAACCCATTGATGAGTTCTACGTGTGGGACGCGGCCAGCAACTCGGCTGTGCTCTTCGACGAAGCAGTCGATCCGGCGCTGGAGGGATCTTTCGAGGTCAATGGCGTGGAGGTCGACACCTCGTACTCGCTGCTTAAGAACCGGCTGATGGAGTACTCGGTCGATGAGGCAGTCACGGTGACGGGGGTACCGAAGGAAACCATTATCGAGCTCGCGAACTTGTTTGCCAACTCTCGCGCTGTGTCGGTGAATATTTCGTTCGGAATGGACCACTACGATAACGGCTATCAGTCTTGTTGGGCAATTGCCATTCTTATGGCGCTCGCAGGCCAGCTGGGTCGAGATGGCGCTGGCTTTACGGGCATCTACCTCAACACCAACCTTTCCCTAAACATCCCTGGGCTTTGGGCGGCCCCTGGATTTAAGGGCATGGTCTCTAACATTCCCTGGACTCTGTTCCATGAGGTTGTGGCGAAGCAGGAGTGGGAGGGCGGTCCTTTCCCGGTCAAGGCGATGCTGACGGCGATCTCCAATCCCGCAAGCAACTGGGGTGCTTCGAACGGCTATTTCGACGACATTGTCCCGAACCTGGATTTCCATGTGGTGCTTGATATGGAGATGACAGATACGGCACGTTATGCCGACATGGTGCTGCCCGTTGCCTCGTTCTACGAGGTGGAAGATTTCCGCAAGGCCCATAACTTCCCGTATATCGTCCACCAGGACCAAGTCATCGATCCCCTGTACGAGGCGAAAAGCGACGTTGAAATTGCCGGCCTGATTGGCCGAGCGATGGGCCACGAGGACGCGTTCCCGGCTGAATACGGCTTCGAGGAATATGCGCGGATGCTCCTGTCCGGCCCCTCCGTTGAGGCCGCTGGCGTGAGCTTGGATCGCCTGCGCGAGGAGCAGTACATCGAGCTTACTCCCATACCGGGCAAGGCCGGCATTGTTGGCCGCACGCAGTTCCCGACAGTGACCGGGCGCGCGCAGCTCTATACCGAGCTACCCGCTCCGCGCCTCATATACGGCCAGCCTACGGAAGAGCGTTTCGCGAAAGAGCACCTCGTTTACTACCAGGAATCGACAGAGGTGAGCGAAAACAGCGAGGCAGCGAAGAAGTTCCCGATTGTGTTCATCCAGGAGCATACCCGCTGGAGGACTCACTCCCAGTGGTTCAACTCGCCGCTTCTGCGCGAGCTGGATCCGGAGCCCATTTTCAAGATTAGCGCACAGGACGCCAAAGAGAGGGGAATCGTAGACGGCGACATTGTCGAAGTGTTCAACGACCGAGGCAAGATGGTAGTCAAGTGCGTTATTGATCCCAGCCTGCCGACGGGCATGAGCAGAATGCCCAAGGGCTGGCAACGCGATCAGTTCATAGAGGGTGGATATCAAGAGCTGACCTACCCACTGCACGACGAGTGGGCTGTAGCCGCAAGCTACTCCGATGCTCGTGTAGATGCGAAGCGGCGATAAGGAGGAAATCATGCGATATGGTTTCGTAATCGACCAAAATAGATGTATTGGCTGCCACACCTGTTCTGTGGCCTGCAAAATCGAGAACAACCTTCCGGATGATATGTGGTGGAACCGCATTTTGACCGACGGAGGCGATTGGGTGGACATTCCGGCGGGAGAGTTTCCGAATTCGACGATCTCTTACGTTCCGGTGAATTGCCAGCACTGCGAAAATCCCGCTTGCGTGAAGGTGTGCCCCGTGGGTGCCACTTACAAGGATGCCGATACGGGCATCGTGCGCCAGGACGCCGACAAGTGCATCGGATGCCGCATGTGCATGAGCGCCTGCCCCTACACCGGCGTACGCTCCTTCAATTGGGAAGAGCCGCAGTTTATGCTGAGCGTCGCGCTTGGAGCCGCAGATGCTCCGAGTCATCAAAAGCATACGGTGGAGAAATGCACCATGTGCTGGCACCGCATTGCGAAAGGGGAAGAGCCGGAATGCGTGTGGGCCTGTCCCGGACGCGCTCGCTTCTGGGGAGACTTTGACGATCCCGAGTCGGAGGTCTCCAAGCTGATTCGCGACAAGAACTGCCGACAGTTGCTAGCGGACGAGGGAACGAACCCCTCCGTCTACTACATTCAGTAGCTTGCCTTTGTTGTCATCCTGAGTGGAGCGCGTGGCGCGAAGCCGAAGGATCTCCGCGATTGCAAAGATCCTTCGCTTGCGCTCAGGATGACTACCTGGGGTAAACCCCCTCTCGATCCTTAAGGAGAAACTCCTATGACTAATATTGACAACGTCGGCGTCATCGACGACGACTTCGCCCCCGCGGCCGCGCCGGCCAGGGGCAAGGCCCGCGAGGCGGCGGGCGCCAAGGTAGCCGTCAAGGGCGGCAAGGGGCTGACCATCGCCATTGGCGTGTCGGCGGTGATCGCCATCATCGGCATCGTGCTGTGGGGCATGCAGCTCTCCGGCGGCATGGTGCAGACCGCCATGCGCAACCTGGACTCCTGGGGCCTGTACATCACGTCCTTCATGTTCTTCGTCGGCCTTAGCGCCGGCGGCCTGATCATCAGCTCTGTGCCGAAAGCGTTCGGCATCCAGGGATTCGGCGGCATCTCCAAGGTGGCCGTCATGACCTCCATCGCGGCGACCGTTGCGGCCATCGGCATGGTGGTCGTTGACCTCGGGCAGCCGGCCCGGGTGTGGGAGCTGTTCGCGTACTCGAACCTCGGATCGCCGCTCATGTGGGACATCATCGTGCTGATGGTGTACCTGGTGCTCAGCTGCGTGTACCTGTGGGCGCAGGTCCAGCACGAGAAGGGGAAGGTATCGGCCGTGGCCCTGCGCGTGATCTCCGTGATCGCGCTCGTCACCGCCGTCATGGTGCACTCCGTCACCGCCTGGATCTTCGGCCTGCAGCAGTCCCACGAGATGTGGCACACCGCCCTGCTGGCGCCCTGGTTCGTGAGCTCCGCGCTCGTCTGCGGCACCGGCCTCGTGATGGCCACCGTCATCGCCCTGCGCGCCGCCGGCTACCTGAAGCTCGACCAGGCCTACCTGGTGAAGCTCGCCAAGCTGCTGGCCGTGTTCCTGCTGGTGGACCTGTACTTCTTCGGCTGCGACCTGCTGACCGAGGCGTTCCCGGCGGGCTCCGGCCTCGCGGTCGTGGACATGCTGGTCTCCGGCCCGCTCGCGCCCTTCTTCTGGGGTGAGATCATCTTGAGCGTCGTCGCCGTCGTGCTCTGCGTGGTCCCGCAGCTGCGCACGACCCCGCTCCTGGCCGTGGCCGGCATCCTGGCCATCGCCGCCATCTTCTGCAAGCGCGTGCAGCTCCTGGTTGGCGGCTTCCAGATCGCCAATCTGGACTACGCCTCTGCCCTCACCCCCTTCACCGTCACCAACTGGGAGGGCAATCTGGCCCAGGCCTACCAGGGCATGGTCTACTGGCCCACCGCCCTCGAGTTCGGCGTGACCCTGGGCGTCGTGGCCCTCGGCTTCCTGGTCTTCTTCCTAGGACTCAAGTTCCTGCCCCTGAAGCCTCAGGGCCAGGAGTAGCCTCCCGGGCTGCGAAGATCCTTCGACTCCGGCTTCGCCTCCGCTCAGGATGACAATGGGCGGAAGCGGCCAGGATCGAGGACGGCCCCCAACTTAAACATCTCCTCCATTTCATCAGAGCCCCCGTCCCCCCGGGGGCTCGCTCTGTTTTTGGTGGGGCCGTGTCGGCTGCTCAACTCTTTTGGCATTCTATTGATATGTACGTAAATATTCCGTACAATATTCCCTCAGATAGAAAGCGAGGGATCCGATGGCAACAGCTGTGAAAGACTGCCGTTTCGATATGCGCATGACTTCTGCCCAGCGCGACGAGGTGGAGCGAGCGGCCTCGTTGCGAGGGCAGACGCTCACCCAGTGGGCCCTTGACCACCTCCTTGAGGCGGCCCGCTACGACATAGAACAGGAGACCACCACGCGCCTCGCCTCTGGCGACTTCGCTCGGTTCGCCGCGGCAATCGAGGAGCCGATGCCCGAGGCCGCGAGGAAGCTTGTGGCCCAGAAGGCGGTTTGGGAGTGAGGCCCGCTTTCGAGCCTCCTCGAAAAGTGGGGGAGGGAGATGCGCTCGAAGATTTTTGTTGCGGCGTTCCCGTTGTTGACGAGTGGGCGCGCAGGCGGGCCAAGTCTGCGGAAAAGCATGGCACCGCTGTCGTCTACGTGGTGTGCTGCGAGGAGCATGTGGCGGGGCTCTATTCCCTGAGCGCCCACGCGGTGGTGCGCGATGAAGTGGAAGGTGGCTGGCTTCGCCGTAACGCGCCCGAGAAGATTCCTGCCGTGCTGCTGGGAATGCTCGGCGTTGACGAGCGCTTCCAGGGCCATGGATTGGGGTCATCGCTGCTGGGGGACGCAATCCGCCGTGCAGTGGTGGTTTCCCAGCAGATTGGGGCGAAGGCGCTTCTGGTGGACCCCGTCGACGACAAGGCGCGCAGCTTCTACGCGAAATACGGCTTCCGAGAGGTTCCTGGCCAGAGCCGTATGTTCATTTCGTTGCGGTTGTAGATACCGCCGCGTCGCGGAACGATATGTGGTTTGGTTGGTTTTGACTTTCTTTTCGCCCTGGAGCTCCGTACGCCAGCTGTTGCTTGACCGGGCGAGGTGCTTCCTTCACAATGAGCCTCGCTTACGGGGAGCCCGAATTGAAGGGCTGAGAGGCAGGTTTTTCCTGCGACCCGCGAACCTGATCTGGGTAATGCCAGCGTAGGAACTTTAGCGTGATACCGGTTGACGCCAAAGCCCCGCTTGCATTCCGCAGGCGGGGCTTTTGTTTTCGCCGACTGTAAGGAGTGTCATGCAAGCAAGTGTAGCCATCCAAGTACTGCCTGCCACCTTGGACGACGAGGAAGTAGTGCGCATCGTTGACGAGGTCATCGACTACATCAAGTCCACGGGCCTGCCCTACTACGTGGGGCCGTTCGAGACCACCATCGAGGGCGACGACTACGACCAGTTGATGGACGTGCTGAAAGAGTGCCAGCACGTGGCCATTCGCGCCGGCGCGCCGAAGGTGAGCGCCTACATCAAGGTGGAGTGGAAGCCGGAAGGGGAGATCCTCTCGATCGACCGCAAGGTGACGAAACATCACGCGGAATAACGTTCGATGAGGGAATTCGCGAAGAAATACCTTCCGGCCGCCTTGGCCCTGTTGGTGCTTTTGGCGCTTTGGCAGGGGCTGGCGGCCAGCGGGGCGGTGCCGGGGTACATGTTGCCCTCGCCGGCGGATGTGCTGGCGGTGTTTCCGGAAGACGGCGCGCTGCTGTGGGGCCATACGCTGGTGACGCTGCAGGAGGCGGCTATTGGGCTGGCGGTAGGCGTGGCCGTGGGGTTCGCGGTGGCGGTGGTCATGGACGCCTTCGCCGTGCTGCGCCGCGCCATCTACCCGTTGCTGGTGCTCAGCCAAACGGTGCCGGTGGTGGCCATCGCGCCGCTGCTGGTGCTGTGGCTGGGCTACGACATTGCGCCGAAGATTGTGCTGGTAGCTCTGGTCACCTTCTTCCCCATTGCGGTGGGGCTGCTGCAGGGGTTCCAATCGGTGGACGCCGACGAGGTGAACCTGATGCGCTCCATGGGGGCCAGCCGCTGGCAAATTTTCCGCTTCGTGAAGATTCCCGGGGCGCTGCCGGAGTTCTTCTCGGGCCTGCGCATTGCGGTGGCCTATGCCGTGGTGGGGGCCGTCATCAGCGAGTGGCTGGGCGGTTTCAGCGGCCTGGGTGTGTACATGACCCGCGTCCAGAAGGCGTTTGCCTTCGACAAAATGTTCGCTGTGATCTTCGTGGTCTCGGCGGTGTCGCTGTTGTTGATGATTGTGGTGAGCGTGGCGGAGCGGCGGGCGATGCCGTGGCGTCACGCGCGCTCTGAACAGGAGAAATAGATGAAACGGATAGGGAAGAGGGGCGGCCGCGCAGTTTTCGCGGCAGCGCTTCTGGGCATGCTGCTGGCGTTGGGGCTGGCGGGTTGCGGAAACGGTGCTGGCGAAACGGACACGGGGACGGGCGACGGTGCGACGGCACCGGCCGAAAACGCCGCCGACGAAGCGGCCGACGCGAGCGCGGGCGATGATCCCACCAAGATCACCTTCGCGTTGGACTGGACCCCCAACACCAACCATACCGGTCTGTACGTGGCCATTGACCAGGGATATTTCGCGGCCCAGGGGCTGGAGGTGGAAGTGGTGCAGCCGCCGGATGGCGCAGCCGAGCCGCTGGTGGCTTCGGGGCAGGCGCAGTTCGGCGTCAGCTTCCAGGACACCATGGCGCCGGCGTTGGCGGGGGAGGATCCCATGCCCATCACGGCGGTGGCGGCGGTCATCCAGCACAACACGTCGGGCATCGTTTCTCGCGCGGGCGAGGGGATGGACCAGCCGGCCGGCATGGCGGGCCACAAGTACGCTACCTGGGATTTGCCGGTGGAACTGGCCACGGTGCAGCAGGTGGTGGAAGCTGACGGCGGCGATTTCTCCCAGGTGCAGCTGGTTCCCTCCACGGTGACCGATGAGGTGTCGGCGCTCCAGTCCGGCCAGGTAGACGCCATCTGGGTGTTCGAGGGCTGGGGCAAGACCGCCTGCGATGTGGCGGGCCTGGCCACTGACTACTTCACCTTCGCCGACATCGACCCGGTGTTCGACTACTACACGCCGGTGATTATTGCGAATGACCAGTTCCTGGAGGAGCATCCGGACGTGGCCGAGAAGTTCCTGACCGCGCTTCGCCAGGGCTACGAATACGCCATTGCCGACCCGGACGGAGCGGCGAGCATTCTCATGAAGCAGGTGCCGGAGCTGGCCGGTTCGGCGGATCTCATTCGCGCGTCGCAGCGGTTCCTGGCTAACCAGTATCAGGCGGAAGCGGTGGAATGGGGCGTGATCGACGGGGCCCGTTGGAGCGCGTTTTACCAGTGGCTGCTGGACAATCAGCTGGTAGATGGGTCACTGAACCCTGGGGCTGGCTTCACGAACAACTACCTGTTGGGCGATCGTGCCGGCGAAGTGCTGGCGGCGCCGGAGCCGGCGGAGAAGTAGCATGGCCGAGGGCGGAAACGAGCAGTTCGGGCGCGGCGAAGGCCGGGGTGGCGACGCCCCGGTTCTCGCCGTTGAGAACGTGGCCGTGGCCTTCGATGGCCGTCCGGTGTTGCGCGGTGTGTCGCTGGAATTGCGCTGCGGAGAGCTGGTGAGCATCCTGGGTGCCAGCGGCGGCGGCAAGACCACGCTGTTCAACGTGATCTCCGGTCTGCTGGCTCCCGATGCCGGCCGCGTGCTGCTGAACGGGGAAAACGTCACGGCCACCACCGGCCACGTGAGCTACATGATGCAGAAGGACCTGCTGCTAGAGAACCTGCGGGTGGCGGACAACGTGGGCCTGCCGCTGCGGCTGCGCGGTGCGTCGCGAGCGGCGGCCCGCGCAGAGGCGGAGGCGCTGCTGCCGGCGTTCGGCCTGGCCGAAGCGGCGAATCTCTGGCCGACGCAGCTCTCCGGCGGTATGCGCCAACGGGCGGCGCTCGCCCGCACCTACCTGTTCTCCCGCGACGTCATGTTGCTGGACGAGCCCTTTTCCGCCCTCGACGCCATCACCAAGGCGGATCTGCACGCGTGGTTCCTGGAAATGCAACGGCAGCTGGGACTCTCGGTGCTCTTCGTCACCCACGACATCGACGAGGCGGTGCTGCTCTCCAGCCGCGTGCTGGTGCTGGCGGAAGGCCGCATAGCCGCAAACATCCCCATCCCCGGTCCGACTCCCCGCACCCCCGACTTCGCCCTCACGCCGGAATTCCTAGAGAGCAAACGCCAGGTGCGCGAGTTCCTGTAGCTCGAAAGCCCCATCTCGATTCGCAACTCATTGGCAGCTTTACCTTCTATGGAAAAATCTTATAGTGCTTGACTCAGGTTTCCTTCTGGTTAGAATATGCGATTAGCACTCAACGAAGGAGACTGCTAACTTCTCTGGAGATGAGGAAACGATTGCGCCGCAACGGCTTCGTGGTGCTTGCGGCGCCAGTTTTCCCCGGTCAGACTGGTGGCAGACGCTCCTTCCCCCTCACGCGAACGAAAGAAGGCCCTATGCGCAAGTTCAAAACCGAGAGCCAGAAACTGCTGGATCTCATGATCAACTCCATCTACACCAATCGCGAAATCTTCCTGCGCGAGCTCATCTCCAACGCCTCCGATGCGGTGGACAAGCTCTACTTCCGCAGCCTCACCGACGAGTCCGTGTCCATCAACCGCGCCGACCTGTCCATCACCGTCTCCTACGACACCAACGCCCGCACCGTCACCGTGTCTGACAACGGCATCGGTATGAGCAAGGAAGACCTGGACAAGAACCTGGGCACCATCGCTCATTCCGACTCCTTCGAGTTCAAGGCCAACCAGGCGAAGAACACCCCCGGCGAGGAAAAGGGCCTCGACGACATGACCGACGTGGATATCATCGGCCAGTTCGGCGTGGGTTTTTACTCCGCGTTCATGGTGGGCAAGAAGGTGCAGGTGGTCTCGAAGGCCTACGGCTCTGACGAGGCCTGGATGTGGGAGAGCAACGGCATCGACGGCTACGATTTGAAGCCGGCCGAGCGCGCCAGCCACGGCACCGACGTCATCGTGTACCTGAAGGACAACAGCGCCGACGAGAGCTATGACACCTTCGCCACCGAAATGGGGCTGAAGAACCTTATCAAGAAGTACAGCAATTACGTGCGCTACCCCATCCTTATGGAGGTCACGAAGAGCCGCCAGGTTGAAGTGGAGCCCGCGGAAGGCGAGGAAGGCGAAACCCCCGCGCCGAAGTGGGAAAACTACGTGGAAGTGGAGACCATCAACTCCATGATCCCCATCTGGAAGCGCAAGGGTGCCGAGGTGACGCAGGAAGAGTACAACGAGTTCTACAAGACCGACTTCCATGACTACGAGGACCCCGCTCGCACCTTCACCGTGCACGCCGAGGGCACGCTCACGTACGACGCGCTGCTGTTCGTGCCGGCGCACGCCGCCTACGACTATTACACGCGCGACTTCAAGAAGGGCCTGGCCCTCTACAGCGCCAATGTGCTGATCATGGACAAGTGCGAAGAGCTGCTGCCGGACTACTTCAGCTTCGTGCGCGGCGTGGTGGACTCCGCCGACCTCACCCTGAACATTTCCCGCGAAACGCTGCAGCACAACAGCCAACTGCGGGCCATCGCGCGCCGTCTGGAGAAGAAGATCAGGTCCGACCTGGTCTCCTTCCGCGATGACGACCGCGAGGGCTACGAGAAGTTCTTCGAGAACTTCGGCCGCAACATGAAGTTCGGCATCTACTCATCTTACGGCGCGGCGAAGGGCGCGGTGGCGGACCTGCTGCTGTTCTACTCCGCGAAGGAGCAAAAGATGGTGACGCTGGACGAGTACCTGGAGGCGGCGCCGGAAGGCCAGAGCGCCATCTATTACGCGGTGGGCTCCAGCCTGGAGCACCTGGCGAAGATGCCCATCGTGACCACGGTGCTGGCTAAGGGCCACGACGTGCTGCTGTGCCCGGACGAGGTGGACGAGTTCTGCCTGATGGCGATGATGGACTACAACGAGACGCCGCTGAAGAACGTCTCTTCCGAGGATCTGGGGCTGACCACCGAGGAGGAGAAGAAGGAAGCGGAAGAGGCCACCGAGGCGAACGCCGGCCTGTTCGACGCCATGAGCGAGGCGCTCGGCGACAAGGTGGAGAAGGTGGTCGTCTCCACCCGCGTGAGCGACGCGCCGGCGGTGCTCACCTGCGAGGGCCCGGTGTCGCTGCAGATGGTGGCCACGATGAAGGCCCAGATGGGCGAAGGTGCCGAGGGCATGCCGCCTATCCCCGTGGTGCTGGAGATGAACCCGAAGCACCCGGTGTTCGCCGTGCTGCAGGCAGCGCAAGAAGCGGGCGATGCCGACAAGGTTGCCAGTTACGCAAACATCCTGTACGACCAGGCGATGCTGGTAGAGGGCCTGCCCATCGACGACCCGCTCGCCTTCGCCCAGCGCGTAGCCGAGCTTATGAAGTAGCGGATTGCGCAAATATGCACCAGGAAAGCCGTCGGCATTGAGTCCGGCGGCTTTTTAGTTTGCCTGGTAGGAGTCGATGAGGTCGATGAGCTCCTGTTTGGAATGGAGGTCGGTCTTTTCCAGGATGCGGCGTGTGTGGGTGCGAATGGTGCTTTCGGACACGAACAGCGCCTCGGCGATGATGCGCGCCGAGCGGCCGCGCGCCAGAAACGGCAGCACCTCTGCCTCTCGCCGGGTGAGACCGTAGTCTTCCACAATTGCTTCCAGCACGTCGCTTTCGTCGTCGGCATCGATCGCGCTCTCGCCCGTGCCCTCGTTCGCGTTTTCGCTTGTGTTTTCTCCTGCGCTTGTGCCACCGGTGTCATCGTCAGCATTTTTGTGGTCGAGCGTCTCCGCGGGGGCCGGGTGCGGAGGCTGCGAGTTGACCGCTTCCTCCGGGGCGTTCGTCCGATGCCGTTCCCGTGAGAAGTGGTAGATGAGCAGCATGAACAGGGCGTAGAGCGCTGCCACCGAAATTGCCACCAGGGAAGAAGAGGCGTCGTCGGGCACGAGCATCACCAGGTAGCCAATGCCAATGCCCAGCAGGCGGGACAGAATGGAAACCGCCCGCACGACACCGCCCACCACGTAGCCGGACACGGCAAAATCGTAGGCGGCGGAGGCCACCGAGTACCAAATGATCACGTCGAAGATGCCGTAACAGGTGCTCATCACGGCGTTCAGCAGCACGGGCCGTTCCTGCCAGAAGAAGGGCAGCACGGCGAACAGCACCACGATCAGCGGCACCAGCACGCGAAACGCCACGGCAATGTCCAGCCGTTTGCGCGCCACCAGCACAAACGCCACCATACCCAGCGCCGCGATGAGGTTGCCGAACAGCGGCAGCTGGTGGGCGTCGTCGACGGAATTGACCGCCATGACCGCCATCTCCCATACGAACCCGAACAGGCAAGAGAGGATGATGCTGGCCACCAGCAGGCTGATGAGGGACTCCAGCGCTTCCAAGTTGCGGGTGCCGTTGCGGCGCCGCGGCACCGAAGCAGCGGGGAACTCTTTGCGGCAGCCCTCCAAGCACCAAAGGGAAATGGCGGGCAGCGGCAGCATGAGTAGCAGCGAGGGAACAAGGCCGCCGTTGGCCACGAGCGAAATTCCTAAGAACAGCGCGGCGGTGACCAGGAACGACAAGGGCACATACAGAGCCGTGCGCGAGGGGTGCATGCGGCCGAAGCACTCGGTCCAGCTGCCCCAAAGAAAGCCGTAGCCGGTGCCGGTGAGCGCCGAGCCCAGGCCCAGCAGAAGGTAAAGTCCCGGGCCGCTGGCCCCGCCGGCCACGAACAGCAGCACGAGCCCCACCATGATGACCGCGCCCACGGCCGTGTTGGGGATACGCTGGTAGAAGTGCGGGCTTCGCTCGGCGCGTGCCGCGAAAAGAAACAGCGCGGTCATGTTCGCCACGAAGGAAAGCACGGTGACAAGCGTTGCCAGAGAGGGGCTGTCGGCGTTTCCCGAAAGCAGAATGGAAGAGCGGAAGGTGAGCATGCTGCAGGCCCAGAAAAAGCCCATGCCCACATGGCGCAAGCGGAGGGAGCGCCATGCGGCGGGCGGGTTCTCGTGCTCGATTTCCCCCAGAGTTTCTTCCTGCACCGGCCCCTCCTTTCTCCTGTTTCCCCTGTGTGAGGCGGAAATCCTCCGCTTCGTC
Source organism: Eggerthellaceae bacterium (assembly GCA_022791455.1). Classification (GTDB taxonomy): domain Bacteria; phylum Actinomycetota; class Coriobacteriia; order Coriobacteriales; family Eggerthellaceae; genus Parvibacter. The sequence goes on along the minus strand of JAAVZC010000014.1, from coordinate 141,744 downwards.
ATCAACTCTAACACGAGGGCCAATTCTTGAAATCATCAGAAACTGATGACAGCGGTTTTCCGGTCGCCCCCTAAGATGCGCTGCGAAGGCGAGCGGCGCCGCGGCGGTCGAAAAGCAGCCGGGTCGGCGCCCTCACAAATCGAAAGGGGAGGACATGATAGACAATCTGTCCCGCAGGACCTTCCTGGAGGGGACCGCGGCGGTGGCCGTCGGTGGAGCTGCAGTGGCCAGTGCCCTTGCAGCCGACGAAGTGATGGCCTGGGCGGCCGGCGAAGGGGACGCGGCTGCGGCCTCGGGCACCGTGCGCCAGGCGCCGTCGCTGTGCAACGGCTGCTCCAGCAAGTGCGGCCTGGTGGGCACGACGGTCGATGGGAAGCTGTGGACGGTGGAAGGGGCGAAGGACCATCCCTATTCCAAGGGCACCATCTGCGGCCGCGGCCATGGCGTAGTGCAAATGGCCTATAACGACGAGCGCCTCACGCAGCCGCTCAAGCGCGCGGAGGACGGCACGTTTGCGCCCATCAGCTGGGACGACGCCTGCCGCGAGATTGCCGAGAAGGTAAACGCCATCATTGCCGAGAGCGGCCCGGAGGCGCTGTGCCTCATCCACGACCCGCGCCCCTCCGGCAAGTACTACGGTCCGCGCTTCCTGAACGCGCTGGGGTCCGCCAACGTCTACACCCACGGCGCCGCCTGCAACGCGTCGAAGGAAAGCGGCATCACCTACGCTGTGGGCGCTTCGAACTTCTCGGTGGACTTCGGGAAGGCGAAGATGGTCATGTTCATCGGCCGCAGCTACGGCGACGCCATCCGCCCCTCCTCGGTGCAGAGCCTGGCCAGCGCCGCCGATGCCGCCAAGCGCATCGTGGTGGTGGACCCGCGCCTGAGCAATTCCGCCATCTTCGCCACCGATTGGGTGCCCATCAAGCCCGGCACCGACATCGCGCTGCTGATGGCCATGGCCAACGTGCTCATTGAAGAGGACCTCTACGACCACGATTTCGTGGAGAACTACTCCATCGGCTTCCCGGAGTTCGCTGCCCAAGCGGTCGCCTGCACCCCGGAATGGGCCGAGGAAATTTGCGAAGTGCCCGCCGATACTATCCGCGAGCTGGCGCAGGCCATGGCGAAAGCGGCCCCCGCGGCGGCGGTGGAGCCCTCGTGGCGCGCGGCGTTCGGCTGCTCCTACGCCAACTCTTTCGACACCGCCCGTGCCGTGTGCGCCGTGAACGCGCTGCTGGGCAGCTGGGGCCAAGAGGGCGGCGCGCTGCTCACCTCCAGCCCCAAGGCCGGCGACATCGACAAGACCCGCTTCCCCTCGGTGCCGAAGCCCCAGGCCAAGCGCGTGGGCGACGCCGAGTACCCGCTGGTGCTCTCCGGCATGGGCTCGAACCTGGCGGCGTTGCAGGCGGCCCTCGACGGCACGATGCGCGGCTTCTTCTTCTACAACTCCAACGCCGCCCAGGGCTATGCCAACCCGAAGGTGTGGCGCGAAGGGCTGGGCAAGGCGGACCTGGTGGTGACCATCGACGTGCAGATGAGCGAAACCGCCGTGCTTTCCCACTACGTGCTGCCGGAGTGCACCTACATCGAGCGTATGGAGCTGCCGGAGTTCATCGGCGGCAAGAAGCACTACGTGGGGCTGCGCACGCCCATCATCGACCGCGTGCATCCGGACACCCGCTCGTGCGACGAGATCTTCACCCAGCTGGCCCAGGCCTGCGGGGTGGGGGAGTACTTCGACTTCACCCTGGAAGAGCTGGCGGCCGCGCAGCTGGAGAGCGTGGGCACCACTCTTGAGGAAGTGCGCACGGCCGGCACGGTGGAGCTGGCCGACCCCGGCTTTGCCTACGGGGTGCCGAAGTTCAAGACGGAGTCCGGCAAGTTCGAGTTCTCCAACGCGAAGGTGGGGGAAGCGGGGCTGAACCCGGTCATCGGCTACGTGCCGCGCCTGGTGGAGGCGCAGGGCGACGAGCTGTACCTCATCGCCGGCAAGCAGGGCATCCACTCCCACACCATGACCCAGAACATCGCCTCCATGAACGCCATCTCCCGCGAATACGATCTGGAGCGGCTGTGGATGGCGGCGGCGGACGCCGAAGCCCGCGGCATTGCCGACGGCGACCTGGTGGAGATGACCTCCAGCGAGGCCACCGGCCAAGTGCGCGTGCGGGTGACCGAGCGCATGCGCCCCGGCGTGGTGTTCATGCCCTCCCATTACGGCGGCACGTCCCCCTACCAGACGCGCGCCTGTGGCTTCGGCCTGAACACGATGGATTTCGTTCCCTTCCGCATGGAGCCGGGCGTGGGCTCGGCCATGAGCCAGGAAGTGGCCGTTACGGTGAGGAAGGTGGAAGCGTAAATGACCAGCTACGGAATGCTCATCAACACCAAGAAGTGCGTGGGCTGCTATGCCTGTCGCATGGCCTGCCAGATGGCCAATCATCTGGAGCCGACGGAGAGCTTCATCAGCTACCACGAGCTTGAGCAGGGGAAATACCCCAACGTGTATGCCGAAGTGGTGCCGGTGCAGTGCATGCACTGCGAAGACGCCCCCTGCCAGAGCGTCTGCCCCACCCATGCCACCTATACCACCGAGGACGGCGTGGTGCTGGTGGACGAGAACAAGTGCATCGGCTGCAAGTACTGCATGGCCGCCTGTCCCTACGGCGCGCGCATCCAGATTGAGAAGACCGGCGTCATCGAGAAGTGCCGCTTCTGCTGGGACGGCCAAGAGGTGGGCAACCCGCCGAAGTGCGTGGGCACCTGCATCTCCGGCGCGCGGGTGTTCGGCGATTTGGACGACCCGGAAAGCGAGCTTTCCCAGGAGATCGCCCGCACCAACGCACAGCCCATCGCGGGCAATCTGACAAAAGCCAAGATCTACTACGTGAGGTGATGAGAAATGGTTTGGGGATCTATGATCGCATGGTACCTGTTTCTGGCAGGTGCCTCGGCAGGCGCGTTCCTGACCGCGGCTTTTGTGGAGAAGAAGTACCCGGACGCGACGAAGATGCGCGTTGCCGGCCGTATTATCGCCCCGGTGTTTCTGGCGGTGGGCCTGCTGATGCTCATGCTCGACGCCGAGGCGGGACTGCAGAACCCGCTGCGATTCTTCTACCTGGTGATGAACCCCGGCTCGGTGATGACGCTGGGCGTGTACTTCATCTGCATCTACATGCCGGTAGCGCTGGCCGCGGCGGTGCTGGAGATTCTGCGCCGCCCGGTGCCGGCGTGGCTCATGTGGACCGGCGTGGTGTTCGCCTTCGGCGTGGCTGCCTACACCGGCTTTTTGCTGGGCGTGGTGCAGGCCTACCCGCTGTGGAACAACGCCATCCTGCCCGTGCTGTTCGTGGTGTCGGCCCTGTCCGCCGGCCTGGCCGCCACCAGCCTGGTGGGGCTTTTGGCCGACCGCAAGACCTTCGAGCAGATGTGGCTCATCAAGAAGAGCCACGTGATTCTGTCGGTGATCGAGTTGGTGGTGCTGTTCACCATGCTGGTTATCGTGAGCTCCGGCAGCCCCGAGGGCGCGGCATCGGTGCAGTCGCTGATTGCTGGCCAGTACGCGCCGGCGTTCTGGGGCGGCCTGGTGCTGTTGGGCCTGGTGGCGCCCTTCCTCATCGAGGGCTACCCGGTGTTCATCACCAAGCGCGTGGAAACTTCCACCACCTCGCTGGTGGTGAGCATCATCGGCGAGTCCGGCGTGCTGGTGGGTGGCTTCCTGCTGCGCCTGCTGGTGATCTTCGCCGCCCTGCCGGTGGTGTTCCTGTAGCAACGGGCTGAAATAGCGAAGCGAGAGAGTCGTCCGCGCTGTGCGGGCGACTCTTTTTATGCGGCCTTTTGGCGCATGGCCACGAACCAGACGACGGCCAGCAGCAGGTTCAACATGAGGCTGGTGGGCAGCTCGCCGCCGATGGCGTTGCAGCACAGAAGGGCCACCGCGCTGGCCAGCATATCTGCCATGCAGAGGGTGCGGGCGGCTCTGAACAGCTCGGGCCTGGTGGCCGTCATGCGACCGACAATGCCGAGCGCCAGCGTAAGGGCGCTGGCCAGAAGACCGCCGGCGCCAATGGAGAACAGGCTGATGGAAGAGGCACCGGCTTCTTCAGCGGTGAAAGCGAAGCAGCCGTACAGCACGGCCCCGGAGGCAATCACCAAAAAAGCGCCGTACACCATGAGCAGGTAGGAAAACCCCTTCAGAAACGGAGGCAGCTGCGCGGTCTCAGTGCTTTCCACGGTTCCTCCTTGGGTCGGGCGCGATGGGTGAATTATTGCGAAACGTTGTAGTTTCGGGTCGGCTACTGCGGCTCATGATACCATCCCCTGCATGGAGAAACAGTTCGCCACAGAAATAACCATGGAGATCGCTGAAGACCAGCGCGATCGCCGCATGCCGCTGGTCATGAAGATCATCGGTGTTCTGTTGATCTTGAGCGGCCTTTTGCTGGTGCCCTACATTGTGGTGGTCGTCATCGGCTCCGGCGTGGGTGTGACCGAAGGCGCTTTCGCCGACGACTCCATTCTGTCGTTCATCCTCTATTGGATTTTGGTGGCGGCTGCTGCCTACGTGGTGTTCGGCTTCGTGTTCCTGGGCGTGCGCTTGGTGCGCGGGAACCGCCGTCGCGCACGGCTTTTGGCAGAATCGGTGGCCATCGGGCTTCTGGTGGCGTTCGGCTCCGACTTCATGCTGGAGGGGCGTGATGCGGCCATGTGGCCGCTTTTGGTGGCCACGATCATGATCATTGTGGCCGACGTGGTAGTGGACCCCGCCCTTTCCGACGAGCGCCGGCTGCAGCACCAGCTGCGCCTGATGGAAACGCGCGACGACGCCGAAGAGGGCACGCTGGGCCTCGACAAAACTGGCCAGGGCTACATTCAGCTGGACTTCTTCAACATCTTCTGGATCTTCGTGGTGGCCAGCATCATCGGCGTGGTTATCGAGACCATCTACCACGCCCTGGTGGTGGATTTCGGCCACTACCAGGACCGCGCAGGCCTGCTGTTCGGGCCGTTCTCGCCCATCTACGGCTTCGGGGCGGTGCTCATGACACTCGCGCTCAACCGCTTCCACAAGGCGCCGGTTTGGGTGATCTTCCTGGTGAGCGCCGTTATCGGCGGTGCCTTCGAGTACTTCGTCAGCTGCTTCATGGAATATTGCTTCGGCGCGGTGGCCTGGGACTACACCGGCACCTTCCTCAACATCAACGGCCGCACCAACTTCATGTTCATGTGCATGTGGGGCGCGCTTGGCGTCATGTGGATGCGCTGGGCCCTGCCCACGCTGCTGAACGTGATTAATCTCATTCCGTGGCAATGGCGCTACACCATCACGGCGGTGTGCACGGCGCTCATGGTAGCGGACTGCCTGATGACGCTGGTGGCGCTCGACTGCTGGTACAGCCGGCTTTCGGGCCTGGAGCCGAACAATGCGCTGGAGTGGTTCTGCGCCCAGCACTTCGACAACACCTGGATGGAAAACCGCTTCGAATCCATGTCCATCCACCCCGACACAGCGCACCGCTAACGGGGTCTTGTTTCCCAGAAGGCTACGGCGCTGGCGGCGGCTACGTTGAGGGAGTCGACGTTGTGGGCCATGGGGATCTTCGCCGTGTAATCGCAGGTGGCGATGGTGGCGGGAAGTAGGCCGTGCTCTTCGTTGCCCAGTACGAGCGCCAGCTTTTCGGCGCCCTTCAGGCGCTCGTCTTCGATGGAGACGGAATTGTCGGTGAGGGCCAACGCGCAGGTGGTGAAGCCGAGATGCTTTAGCTGCGGTAGGCCTGCTTGGGCCAGTGTCCCTTCTTCCAAACGACCCCACGGCACTTGGAACACGGTGCCCATGGAGACGCGGGCAGCGCGGCGGTAGAGAGGGTCGTGGCAGGTGGCGTCCAGAAGCACGGCATCTATCCCGAGTGCGGCGGCGCTGCGGAAAATGGCGCCTATGTTGGTGTAGTTGGTGACGCCCTCCAGTACCGCCACGCGGCGGGCGCCTTCCAGCAGCTGCGGCAGCGGCAGGGGAGCGGGGCGCTGGAACGCCGCCAAAGGGCCGCGGGTGCGCTCGAAGCCGGTGAGCGCCTTTACCTGAGCGCGGGTGGCGACGAAGGCGGGAGTTTCGACCGGCAGCTGCGCCACGAGCGGGGCCGCCTGCTCTTCCCAGCACTCTTCCACTAACAGGGCGAAGGGGGCCAGCCCCGCCGCCTTCGCTCGCTCAATCACGTTGCGGGATTCCGCGATGAACAGCCCCGCTGCCAGTGCTTCCGGCTCCATCCCGGCCGACCGCGCCAGCCCCACCATCTGGCGGCCGTCGCGCAGTTCGGCATCGGTGTAGGAAGAAAAGACCCGCAAGCGCGGGTCTTCCAAGTTGTCTAATCGAATGATCATGGAAGCGGCTACTTCACCTGCACCAGCGAGAACACTTCGCAATCCACGTCTTTGGCGATGGCATCGCGGGGGTTCAGGAACTCCAGCTCCAGGAAAAAGCCCATGCCCGCCAGCTTCGCCCCTTGGCTGCGGGCCAGCTTCGCCATGGCCACGCAGGTACCGCCGGTGGCCACCAGGTCGTCGATGATCAGCACCACGTCGTTTTCGCTCAGCGCATCGGCGTGAATTTCCAGCGAATCGGTGCCGTATTCCAGCTCGTAGCTTTGGGAGATCACCTCGCGCGGCAGCTTGCCCGGCTTGCGCGCCGGCACAAACCCGGCTCCCAAGCGGTAGGCCACGGCGGACCCTACCATGAAGCCGCGCGCTTCGGCGCCGAGCACCTTGGTCACGCCGTAGTCGATGAAATGCTCGCACAAATCGTCGATGACCTCGGCAAACGCCCGCGCGTTCGCAAACACGGGGGTCACATCCTTGAAGATGACGCCCGGCTCGGGGTAATCGGGAATATCGATGATCAGTTCCTCGTACAAACGAGTCATGGGAAGTCCCTTCGAAATAAAAAATGCCCGTAACAAACGGACACTATTCTAACACTTCTAAAGAGAGCAAACGGAGGGTTGGGGGGAGGGGACCGCGCGCAGTTCCGCACGACGCCCCTCCCCCCGGCCCGGAGCTGGACGGGTGGCTTAAATCTCCACCAGCTCGTATTCGCGGGAGCCGTAGCCCAGGCGGGCGGCGTCTTCGATGGTCTTGATGCCGTGGCGGCTGTTCACGCGCTCCATGAAGTGGTCGCGGCCGGGGTCGTCGGAGTTCATTACCGCATCGATGCAGGCTTGGTCGATGGCCACCGGGTCAAGGCTGGCGAAGATGCCGATGTCACCCATGCAGGGGTCTTCCGCCACCGCGCAGCAGTCGCAGTCCACGGAAAGGTTGCAGGCAATGTTCACGTAGGCCAGGTTGCTGCCGAAGTGGTTCACCACCGTTTCGGCCGCTTCCGCCATCGCCTCCAGGAAGTCGTCTTGCGGGGCGCAGTTGTCCCAGCAGTCCCCCTGGTTCAGGAACTTGCCGCCAGTGTGGATGTTCACCTTGCCCTTGTTGGACGCACAGCCGATGGACAGCTGCTTGAGCGCTCCGCCGTAGCCGCCCATGGGGTGGCCCTTGAAGTGGGAGAGCACCAGCATCGAGGCGTAATTGGCCATGTGGCCGCCCACGTGGTTCTTCGTGAGCACGCGGCCGTTCTCGATGGGCAGCACCAGGTCGGGCCCTTCGCTGTCCATGATGTCCACGTCGAAAAACTCCGACCAGCCGTGGGCCGCCATCAGCTTCTCGTGCTTCTCGGTGGTGTCGCGCTCGCCGTCGTAGGCGGTGTTGCACTCCACCACGGTGCCGTCCACCTCTTCGATCATGGGGCGCATGAATTCGGGGCGCAGGTAATTCTGGTTGCCCGCTTCGCCGGAATGGACTTTCACGGCTACTTTGCCCGGCAGCTTGACGCCCAGTTTCTCGTACAGGCGCACCACGTTCTCGGGCGTGATCTCGCGGGTGAAATAAACAACAGGTTTTGCCATGGGGCCTCCAATCAACGTAGGTGCCGTCAACGATACTCTTTAGAGCCAACTATAAGTCAAGAACTTTTATTTTGTCCCAAGCGTGGCGGAGGGCCCGATCTTTTGTCATCCTGAGCGGAGGCCGAAAGCCGGAGTCGAAGGATCTCCTCGGCCGGATAAGATCTTTCGCTTCGCTCAGGATGACGACAGGGGAGCGCGCTTTAGAAGCAGGAGCGACGCGGCCATGAGCACGAGGCCGGTGGCGTCGAAAGCTATGAAGCGCAGGATGGCGGGTCCGGCGACGGCGGCGAAGGGGCCCAGCTGGCTGTAGATGAGCGACTCGCCCACCAGGCCGACAACCTGCTGCGCAATGATGACGCCGCCCAGCACCGGCCAGCGACGCGGCTGCCAGATGAACAGGGGATAGGTGGCGTTCCACATGAGGAAGGCCACCCCCATGCCCGCCACTGCCACGTTGCCCGCTTCGCCGGAAAGGCCGAAGCCGCCTGCGAAGCCGGCAGGGTTCACAATAAAAGAAACGGCGCACTGCACGTTTATGGCGAACACCAGCCCGAAGCAGACGCGCGCGATCCAAGTGGCAACGGAGGGTTTCACGGCGCTATCCCAGCTGCTTCGCCATGTCCCACAGCTGGTTGAGCTCTTCGGTGGACAGATCGTCCACGGCGCGCCCCATGCCGGCGGCCGCGCCCTCGATGAAGGCCCAGCGCTCGCGGAACTTCACGCAGGTGGCCCGTAGCGCCCCTTCGGCGTTCACGCCCATGCGCCGCGCCACGTTCACCAGCGAGAACAGCACGTCGCCCAGCTCCAGCTCTACCGCTTCGGCGGCCGCCGGGTCCGCTTCCGGCACAATCTTGCCCGATTCCGTCTTAGGCGCAGCGCCGTAGGCCTCCATCAGCTCGGCTGCCTCCTCATGCACCTTCTTCCAGATGTCGCCGATAGTGTCCCATTCGAAGCCCGCTTTCGCCGCTTTCTTCGAAATCTTCTGCGCCTGCATGAGCGCCGGGAACCCGGAAGGCACCCCGTCCAGCAGCCCTTCCGGTGCCTGGCTGGCCTCGCTGCCGTCGGCTGCGGCCGCAGTCGCCTTCGCCGCCTCTTGGGCCTTGACTGCCTCCCAAAGCTCTTTCACGTCGGCGGAGCTGCTGGCGGCCTCGTCCCCGAACACGTGGGGGTGGCGGCGGATCATCTTGGCGTTCACATCGGCGCACACGTCGTCGATGGTGAACGCGCCCTCGTCGGCGGCAATTTGGCTTTGCAGCACCACCTGCAGCAGCACGTCGCCCAGCTCTTCGCGCAGGTGCACCAGGTCGTTCTTCTCGATGGCGTCCACCGCCTCGTAGGCTTCTTCAATCATGTTGTGGGCAATGGAGCCGTGAGTCTGCTCCTGATCCCACGGGCAGCCGTCGGGCATCCGCAGCGCGCAGATGGTGGCCACGAAGGCGTCGAAGTCCGGATGCTGGTGCTGACTGGCCAGCGCTTCCTCCACGTTGCTCGGCTGCGGGGTGGCGGGGAAGGGAACGGTGGGTTCCATGGGGCCTTCTTTCGAAATAGTTGCGCAACAATTTTGCAGTAGGGGCAGGTGAGAGCCTTATTGAACCATTTTTTCGCCGGCGTCCCGCCGATTTGCGACTAAACCGGCGCCCGAGCGGCGCATCTTCACAATTCGTTCAAACCCGGCGCCGTATTGCGTCTTGCCCGCAAGAGGGCCAAAACTGAGCAATCAACTCATCGAAAAAATCCACGATATACGCAACCTATCAGGTGATTTATTGCACGCGACCCAAAATCTCGTGGAATATTTCCCAAGATGTTTTACTATGATCCCTACTAAACGCACGGTTGCGTTTCGTAGCCGATGACGATAAATAAGTAATTCTAGAGAAAGAGAACGTCATGCCAGCACCTACTATGACCCCCGAACAGCGCGCCGCTGCCCTGGAGAAGGCCCGCGAGGTTCGCGCCAAGCGCTCCGAGCTCACCTCCAAGCTCTCCATGGGAATGATCACCGCCGCCGAGGCTCTCGACCAGGTGAGCGATCCGGTTATTGGCCGCATGAAGGTGAAGTCCTTCGTGGGTGCTCTGCCGGGCTATGGCAAGGTGAAGACCGAGAACCTCATGGAGCAGCTGGGTATTCCGGCCGATCGTCGCCTGCAGGGTCTGGGTGCCAAGCAGATGGCCTCTCTGAAGGAAGCCCTCAGCAAGTAGTTTTTGCCCGAGCGCATTCGTTCAACTATAAAACCCCGTCGGATTCCGGCGGGGTTTTCTTTTTTTGCTTCCGCCTGATTTGTTGTTCGCCGTAGCGATATGGTTACCTTTCCTGTCATCATTTTTCCCATTCCAGCCCATTAGCCATGGTGGGTAGGGTAGAATCGAGGAACCGGCTGACGCTAAGGGAATATGCTGCGCGAAAAGAAGCGGCGCAATGTGCGCTCGTTCGCTGTTTGCGCAGCCGTGAATGATCGGGGGATTATCATGAAACCTGATGCAATGACCGATGCGAGCGCAGTGCCCTACGAGGGATATTCTGAGGCAGAAAAACATGCTGTCCTGCGCAAAGTCACCTTCTCCTCTTTCTTGGGGAACTTCATCGAATGGTTCGATTACGCCAGCTACTCCTATTTGGCCACCGTTATCGCCATCGTGTTCTTCCCCAGCGAAGACCCGGCGGTGGGCGTGATGAGCGCCTTCGGCGTGTTCGCCCTCTCCTTCCTGGTGCGCCCGGTAGGCGCCATCTTCTGGGGGAATATGGGCGACAAGAAGGGGCGCAAGTGGGCGCTGTCCGTGTCCATTTTGCTCATGAGCGGTGCCACGTTCCTCATTGGCTGCCTGCCCGGCTACGCGATGCTGGGCATTGGCGCGCCGCTGCTGCTGTTGCTGCTGCGCATGGTGCAGTCGTTCTCTGCGGCGGGCGAGTATGCCGGCGCGGCCACCTTCATTGCCGAGTACGCGCCGCACAACCACCGCGGCTTCTATTGCTCCATGGTGCCGGCTTCTACGGCCACGGGCCTTCTGGTGGGTTCGCTGCTGGCCACGTTCATGTTCTCTACCTGGGGCGCCGATTCCGCTTTCGTGGTTGACTGGGGCTGGCGCATTCCCTTCTGGCTGGCGCTGCCGCTGGGCTACATCACCCACTTCATTCGCACCCATCTGGAGGACTCTCCGGTTTACGAGCAGATGCAGAAGCAGCTTAAAGCGGCGGGCGAAGAAGTGGCGCACCCCATCCGCACCCTGTTCAAGAAGCACTTCCGTGTGCTCATCATTTCGTTCGGCGCCTGCGTGCTGAACGCGGTAGGCTTCTACGCGGTGCTCACGTACCTGCCGAACTACCTGGAAACCACGTTGCACTACGATCCGGCTTCTGCCTCCACCATCACCACCATTGTGCTGGTGGTCTACATTGGGTTCATCTTCCTCTCTGGCCGCATTTCCGATCGCTTCGGACGCAAGAAGATGCTCATTGGCGCCTGCGTGGGCTTCATCGCCCTTACGGTGCCGGCGTTCTTGCTGCTGGGTACCGCGGTGGGCATGGGCGGCACGGGCGGCTTCTGGCTCATCCTGGTGGTCGAGCTGGTGATGTGTCTGCTGCTCACCATCAACGACGGCACGCTGGCCAGCTACCTCACGGAAACGTTCCCTACCGATGTGCGCTATTCCGGCTTCGCTCTCAGCTTCAACCTGGCTAACGCCATTTTCGGTGGCTCGGCGTCGTTCATCAGCTTCTGGTTGATCGACGTGACCGGCAGCGACATCGCGCCTGCGTGGTACATGGTAGTCATCGCTGTGGTGGCGCTGGTGGCCATGATCTTCACCCACGACCACTCCGGCAAAAAGCTAAACGACGTAGAGTAGGCCGCCTGCTCGGGCTGCCGCAGCCCAAAACCTTGCTGACGGACGTCGAGCAAGGTAGTCTTCCGCACCACTGCAACCCAAAACCTTGCTGAATGGCGGGGGCGCCCCAACCGGGCGCCCCCGTTAGTGCTTCCATGTCACAAAACTACACCGAATGGCACGTCAACCGGCTTACGACAGCCACTCGGTGCAGCCCCATGATCTGGGATTACTCGTATTACCCCAGATCAGAAGGCTGTCAAGAAACCGCACCGAATGGCACACGCCCGCACCCCGCCATGCCACTCGGTGCGGTTTTGTGACATGGGGGCGCGTTACTTTACCGCCGCGCCACCGTAGACGGCCGACATCGGAGTGCTGTCCAGCAGCTGGTCGATGGCGCGCACCTCTTCCGGCGACAGTATCACGTCTGCCGCCCCCAGGTTCTCCTTCAGGCGGCTTTGCTTGCGCGTGCCGGGAATGGGCACGACGAACGGCTCTTTGCAGATCATCCATGCGAGCGATATCTGCGCCGGCGTGGCGTTGTGAGCGGCCGCAATCTCGCCAATTGCCTCTAGCAACTCCTGGTTTTGGCCAACGGCTTCTTTCGAGAATTGGGGCATGCTCGTACGGTAGTCGCTGCCGTCCTTTTCGAATGCGTCGCACCCGGCGTACCTGCCGCTCAAAAACCCATTAGCCAACGGACTGAACGCCATGAACCCGATGCCCAGCTCTTGACACGTGGCGAAGAGCGGCTCGTACCAGCGGGCCATCATGGAGTAGCGGTTCTGCACGCACGTCACCGGACATATGGCGTGGGCGCGGCGGATAACGTCCTCGTCCACTTCGGAAAGGCCCCAGCCGAGCACCTTCCCTTCGCGAATAAGGTCGGTCATCACCTGTGCCACCTCTTCAACGGGCACACGCGGGTCTTGCCGGTGTTGGAAGTAGAAATCTACATGGTCGGTTCGCAGCCGCGAAAGCGATCCGTCGAGCGCCTTCCGGATGCTCTCCGGGCTTGAGTTCGCTACCAAGGTGCGGTTGCCGGCGGTGTCCCATTCGAAGGAGATACCGAATTTCGTGGATATGCGCACCTGGTCGCGGTACGGTACCAGCGCTTCGCCTACCAGTTCTTCGTTTTCGTGGGGGTTGCTCGGTGTGCCGTAGGTTTCCGCGGTGTCGAACAGCGTGCAGCCCAAATCGACCGCATCCGCTATCAAGCGCTTCATCTGAGCTTTGTCGGCCGGCTGCCCGTAGGCGTGGGTCATGCCCATGCATCCAAGCCCCACGGCCGAAACTTCAATCTGACCAAGTTTGCGATATCTCATGCATATATCCTTTTCGTTCGGTGTGCGTTTGCGCTTCGCCTGGCCGCCAGGAACGGCGAAGGCGGTTGCCGGGAGCCCGACCTTTACAACCCGGGAAAAGCGGTCGTCTCGCAGGCGCGCACAAGCTGGATGTACTCGTCGGTGGTGAATTCGCGGCTGCTCACCTTCGCCACGGCCGCTTCAATTGCTTCGCCGGTGGGCACGTCGCCCAAATCTGCCAAGGTTTTGGGCAGCCCGCCCACTTCCAGGATGCTCATCAGCCGGTCGAAGGCATAGCGCACCGCCTCTTCCACGGAAGCATCCTCGGGCGCGCCCATCACCTCTACCGCGAACTGGCGTACCGGTTGCGGATGATGGCGCGCGGCGAACACGAGCCATCGCGGCAGCACCATGGCCAAGTTCTGCCGATATACCGTTCCCATGGAAAAGCGCAGAAGACCCGCCGCCGAGAAGATGCTGTACGTCCAGTTGCCCTGGATTTCCAGCCCCAACAGGCCGCTGGTTTCCACGAAGCTGGCCCATAACATGGTGGCGCGCGCATCGTAGTCGCAGGGGTTTTCTGCAAGGGTGCCGAATGCGTCCAGCACCGCTTTGAGCGAGGCGGCCGTAAAGCCGCGCGAGATAGGATTCTCGTCGGCAAAGTAGCGATAGCCGGTCTGCGCCAGGAGAACCATGGCGGCGTAAGCGGTGTTTGCCGCGTCGAGCGAGAACGTGAATGGCGGGTAGAGCAGCGCATAGTCGGCGAAGATGCCCTTGATGCCACCTCGGTAGCCCATGATGTCGCTGACGCCGTTGGCCTCCGAGCCGGTAGAGGGGTACGTGGGCATGAGCACGAGCTCGAGCTTTTCGTGGTTGAGCTGTGGGAGCTGCCCCTGCAGGTACTCGTCGTAGTTTGCGTGGACGGCACAGAACGCAATGGCCTTCGCGGTGTCCATGGCCGAGGCGCCTCCCAGGCCGATCACCAGCTGGCAGTTGTTTTCGCACGCAACGGCAGTGCCCTCGGCGATGCGCTCGTAGGTACACTGGGTCACCCCTTCGTACACGGTAAGGACGGCACCAGCCTCGGCCAGCGCAGCCGCAACGGTGTCATAGGATCCGTTTTCCCTCGCCGAGGCAGCCCCTATCACCAACAGCACGCGCTTGTCACGCGCCACCTCGGTCAGCTTGGCCAACGCGCCATTGCCGCAAACTGCCGTAACGGGGTTATGAAACGTAAATCCGGTCACGAGCGCTCCTTCTCTTCTCCATTGGCTATTTAACTGACTTCAGTTTCCCGCCTTTGAAGAGAGAAGTACATTGCCCATTTGGCATGCCGGTTTGCGTGGGGCGCATTTTCCCATTGACACCTCCCTTAGGGCAGACGATAGGCTTCGTTGCTTGTTATACTGTGTGCGCGTGCGACCGAAGGGAATGTATGAACCCCATCATTAGATATCTGCTGTTGGCTTTCGCGTGGCTTTGCTTCGCGTTGGGGGTTGTGGGCATTTTCGTGCCCGTGCTCCCCACCACGCCGCTGGTGCTTCTGGCTACTTTCATTTGCGCTCGCTGCTCGCCGCGATGCCATCGACTCATCACCGGCAGCAAGGTGTACCGCCGCTATGTGACGCCCTTTAAGGAAGCGGGCGGCATGACGGTGAAGGCCAAGATGCGCATGCTGGTAATCTCCTGCGCGGTTTTGGCTATTTCGGCGGCGCTGGTTCGCCGGCCACTCGTGTGGATCATCCTCAGCTGTGTCGCCGTGTTCCTGTTGTACCTGGTGTGCGTGCGCATCCCCACCGTCTCGCCCGACGAGGTAATCCTGCCCGACGAGCAACCGGAGTTACCATAGGCAAAGTCAGAAGACGACGAACGCGGGGACTGGGCCTCCTGGCTAGCGGTTTTCCATCCAGAATGCTACAGCGTCCTCGATCCAGCCCTCTGCCTTGGTGCTGTAGCCGGCACCGAAGCCGTGGCGCAGGCCTTCGTAAACCTGCACTTCGGTGGGGATCCCCAGTCGCTCGAGGGCTTCGGCCCGTGCGCTCATGACGCGGTAGTCGGCAATTCCGTCGTTGGTGCCTACGCAGATGAAAGTGGGAGCATCGTAGCGGGACACCGTGGAGTAGCCGGTGTACTCCATGATCACGGCCGCTGCTTGCGGAAAATCACTGCGCCCGGTGAGCTGGTGCAGGTACTGGGAGTTTCCCAGCGTGGCCGCCATGCGCGCTCCGGCCGAGCCTCCCCACAAGGAATATCCTTCCCGGTCAACGCCCAGCTCGTCGGCATGGTCGTAGACGAATTCCACCGCCTTCGCCAAATCGCCGTAGGGGTCGTCAGGCCGGTAGATCAGCGCGAAGGCATTTGCCCCCAGCTCGCTGATTTCGAGCGCGTGGGGAAAGCTGTCCTGCAGCGCCGCCACGTAGGCGAATCCTCCGCCGGCGTTCACGATAGCGAAAGGAGCGTTCGCGTCGCCGCGGAAGAAGAACAGGCCCGTATCCCGCTTGGAGGGATCGGCCGCCACTTCTGCCTCCGAGTAAATGGGGTAGAACACCTGCTGCCCCGTGGCGCTGTCGGCCCGCAGCCGTTCGAGGTCGCGGGCGAATTGGCCGCCGTCCAGATTCGAGTACCACACGTAAGTGCCGTCATTCGCCAGCTCCTCCAGCGTGGCGGATGCGTTCACGGGGCGGTCGACGGGGAACAGCAGCCGCCCGAAGTCGCCAAACTCCGGCATGGCCATAATTTCGCCCACGGTAGTGCTTGCGGTAATCGGGGTGCTGGCTTTCATGTCATCCATCTCGCTTTCTGGCTCGACGGGCGCGACAGCATTGCTCTCATCGGGTGTTCCATTGTTGGGGGAGGGGCTTTCGGCGGGTTCGCTCGCGGCCGATTCCGCCTGCTCGGCAGGTGCGGGTTCCCGGGCCGGCTGCTCGGCGTCCTGGCCGCCGGTTGCGCATCCCGCCAAAAGAAAAAGGGAAAGGGCCGCGGCAGCAAGTGCGGCGGCCCGAAGGCGCAGGGTTGTTGTTGCGGCGAGCATGCGGACTTTACAGCTTCCGCGCCAGATCGCGCGCCTCGCGGTTGTTGGTGGCCATTCCCAAGTATTCGGCACCGTAGAGGCCGGCGAAACGGCTCAGGGTGTAGTTGCCGCGCTCCAACATGGCCGGGGTGGGAGCAGCGCCCTGGAACAGGAGCGCCACGCGCTTGCCGGCAAAGCCGCCTTCCGGTACCGGGCCATAGCAGCGATCCAGCAAGTTGCGCAGCATGCCGGAAAGGTCGTGCCAGTACACGGGCGACCCGAACACCAGCACGTCGGCAGCGTTCATCTTCGCCAGCACTTCGTCGAACTGGTCGTCGGCGAAGTGCTGTCCGTAGTCGTACACCTTCAAGTCGCCCAGCTGAACGGTCTCGTAGTCGCGGCCTTCCAGCATCGTGCGCGCCAGGCGGGCGGTGTTGCCATCGTGCTCCGGGCTGCCGTTAATGAAGAGGATTTTCATGAGGAATCAGCTTCTTTCAAATGGGCGGGCTCGGGGAATTGCCCCGTGCCCGCCAGTGTTGAGATGAGTTACAGGGAAAGCTCCAGCGCCCACTCCGCCACCACGTCGGGCGTCGCGTTCGAGGCGAAGCGCTGGCCGTCCAGCCAGTTGCCGGTGCCGGCGAGCGCCGCCAGTTCCGAGGCGCTTTCGCCCAGGCCAGAGGAGGTAGAGGTGCAGAAGGGAACAATGGTCTTGCCCGAGAAATCGTTGCCCGCGACAAAGTTGTCCACCGGCCATGCGGCGATGCCCCACCAGATGGGATACCCCAAAAACACCGTGTCGTAATCGGCGAAGTTGTCCGGCGTGACCTGGGTCAGCTGGATGTCGCGCTGGGAGGGGTCGTCGTGTTCGATGTTGACGCGGCTGCCGTCGGCGCGCCAATTCAGATCGTCTTCGGAGTAAGGCTGAACAGGCGTCATTTCGAAAATGTCAGCGTCCAGCGCTTCGGCGATGGCCTCCGCCACCGCCCGCGTGTGGCCCTGGGCGGAGTAATAGGCCACCAGGGTTTTGCCGCCGCCGGCAGCGGGGGCTTCGGCTGCTGCCGGTTCTGGCTCGGCAGTGGCTGGCTCGGACGCAGCTTCGGGGGCTGCTGCCTGCGGCTCGGGCGTGGGTTCGGCTTCCGGCTGCGGCGCCTCGCTCGAGGGCGCAGGCGCGCTGCAGCCGACCAGGCCAAGCACGGCGCCGAGCCCGGCAACGCCGGCCACGGACAAAAAGCCGCGACGAGTGATGTTGGAGGTTTTGCAGTCGATGGTCATGGTAGTGCTCCTTGGTGCTTTCTCGACTTACAGGTTCTTTCCGAAGAATTCCACCAGCTTCGCGGACGCTTGGTCCACGTATTCCGGCTTCCAATAGGTCTCGATGTGCTGCGCGCCCTCAATTTCGAACAGCTCTTTCTCCGGCGCGCCCGTGGCCTTCGAGAACACGTCCACGGTCATGTAGAAGGTGTCCGCCTCTTTGCCGGCCATCATCAGCAGCGGCACGGAGATCAGCTGCGCGCCGGCCGCTGCGTCGAACGCCGCCAGTTCGATCAGGCTGGAGACGGTGTAGGCGAAGCTGGAGCCGGGATGCTTGTGGGTGACGCCGTAGTAGTAATAGCCGTCGCGGTACAGCGGGAAAGGCAGCTGGTCCGCTTGCTCGGGCGTGAGGGTCTCGCACATGTTGGGGGTGTAGAGCAACTCGCCGCCTTCCGCCTCCTGCTGGCGGGCGGCCGCTGCCTGGGCCAGCCGCTCATCGATGGTGTCGGTCTGGCTGGCGCGGAAACCGTCGCGACGCACAATGCCGGAGTTGAACAGGGAAAGCGTGGCCACGGCCTTGAAGCGCTTGTCGGTCTGGGCCGCCGCGGCCGTGTAGCCGCCACCGCCGCAGATGCCGAACACGCCCAGGCGCTGCGGGTCGACGCCGGGGAAGGTGGCCAGGATGTCGGCGGCGCGGCGAATGTCCTCGATGCGGTTTGCGGGAATGTCGGTGTTGCGGGGCATGCCGGTGCTTTCGCCCTGGTAAGCGGCGTCGAAGGCCAGCGCGATGTAGCCGGCTTCCGCCAGACGCTGGGCATACAGGCCCGCCACCTGCTCTTTCACGCCGCCGTTGGGATGGGCCACCACCACGGCGGGGTAGGTGGCGCCGCCGGCTTCGTCGTAGCCGGCGGGGGTGTACACGTTGGCGGCCGATACCACGTCGCGCAGTGGGTAGCTAATGGCGTGAATGTTGACGGCGCCTTCCGCGCTCTCGGTCAGCGCGCCATCGTAGACCAGGCCGAAGGGGTTGCCGTTGTAGGGGGTGAACTCGCGGGATTCATACAGCGCTTTGCTCATGATGCGCTTCCTTTCGCTTGCTGTGCTTTCTCAATTCGTAGGGGTGTTTTTCGGGTTGTCGGTTATTTTGCCTTGCCCATGTCGGCCAGCATCTGAACTGCCTTCGGGTCGGCGTGGTCGAAGAACTGGCTGCTCTTTTCGTCAAGCGCTTGGATGGCGTCCATATCGGTGGCGTCCAGGGTAAAGTCGAACACGTCTAGGTTCTGCTCCATGCGCTCGATGTGGGTGGACTTCGGAATGGCCACGATGCCGCACTGCAGCAGGTAGCGCAGCGCCACCTGGGCGGCGGACTTGCCGTACTTCGCTCCCACGGCCACCAACACCGGGTTGGTGAACAGGTCGTTGCGGCCTTCCGCGAACGGCGCCCACGCCATGGGCTGCACGCCGTATTCCGCCATTACCTCGCGCGCCTTGCGCTGCTGCATGAACACATGGGTCTCTACCTGGTTGACCATGGGCGGAATCTCGGCGAAGTTGCACAGGTCCACCAGGCGGTCCGGCAGGAAGTTCGAAACGCCGATGGCGCGCGCCTTGCCGGCTTTGTAAGCGGCCTCCATGGCGCGGTAGGTGCCGTAGTAGTCGCTGATGGGCTGATGGATGAGCAGCAGGTCAACGTAGTCGGTGCCCAGCTTGCGCAGCGACTCGTCGATGGACGCCGCCGCCTTCTCCTCGCCGGCGTTCGAGATCCACACCTTGGTGACGATGAACAGCTCTTCGCGGGGCACGCCGCTTGCGGCAATGGCTGCCCCCACGCCTTCCTCGTTTCCGTAGGCTTGCGCGGTGTCGATGAGCCGGTAGCCCACCTTCAGCGCATCGCTCACGCAGCCTTCAGTTTCGGCGTTCGGCACCTGGAACACGCCGTAGCCCAGTTGGGGCATCTGCACGCCGTTGCTCAAAGTTACATATTCCATGACGACTCCTTTCCGGTGCGCCGCGGCACATCGATGGTTCGGTTTGGCGAAGCGTCGCGACGACCCCTGTCCAGAGGAGGAGCTCCGACCCAGCCGATTCAGCTGCCAGACCGTCGCGGCGCTTGCAAGTTATCCCGGGCAGGAGGAGATGCTTTGAGTGCGGGGGAGCAAGCTGTCTTGCCCGGGACGCTTTACAGTTTGCGCTCGTGCACGGAAGAAGTACAATGCTCGTTTAGAATCTCGCATTGCGTCAAATGCATGGTGAAAGAGGGTTGTATGGAACTCGAACAGCTAAGACAGTTGGAAGCTATTGCGTCAAACGGCACACTGTCGAAGGCGGCTGAGCAGCTGCACCTGTCGCAGTCCGCCCTTTCCCGCTCTATCCAGCGGCTGGAAGATGAGTTGGGTACGCCGCTGTTCGACCGCACGAAAAACCGCATGCGCTTAAACGATGCCGGCGAGCTGGCCCTGCGCCACGCCCGCATCGTGCTTTCGGAGGCGTCCCGCTTGGAAGAGGCCCTGGCCGAGCTGGTGCGCAAGCGCTTCACCTTGCACATTGGAGCCTGCGCTCCGGCGCCGTTGTGGCGCCTGGTGCCCGCTATTGCCGAGCACGACCCGGAGCTATTGGTGGTGCCGAAGATGCTCTCCCTCCACGGTTTGGAGAGCGACTTGCTCTCCGGCATCGTGGATTTCGCCATCATGCCCTATGCGATGGAGTTGCCGAACGTGAAGGCGCTGCCGTTCATGGAGGAGCGGCTCTACGTGGCGCTTCCGCCGGACCACCCTCTGGCCGACCGTTCGGAACTGGCGCTGGCCGACTTGGACGGGGAGACGTTTCTGCTCTATAACGGTGTGGGCTTCTGGCGGGAAATCTGCGAGCGCCACATGCCGCACGCTCATTACGTCATCCAGGACGACTATCTCATCTTCAGCCAGCTTGCCCAAACGTCGCCGCTGCCGGGCTTCGTCACAAACGCTTCCGAAACCGAGCGATTCATGGGCAATCGCGTCATAATTCCTATTACCGATGAGGACGCGGCCGTCACCTATCACCTTACCGCGCTCGACGCTGGCGACAACCGCTGGAACGCCCTGCTGGACTGGTCCATCAAGCGCCTTACCGCGGCGGGGTAGGGGCTAGGCCCAGGCGGCGCGGAGGGCGGCTATTTCGCGGGCGTAGCCGTCCAGGGTCTCGTTGGGGGTTTCCAGGTTGAAGGGCAGGTGGCGCAGGGCCGGGTGGCGCGTCACGGCGGAAAGCGCTTCGAAGCCGATGTGGCCATCGCCAATCAGCTCGTGGCGGTCCTTCGCGGCGCCCAGCGGGTTTTTGGAATCGTTGAGGTGCACGGCCTTCAGGCGGTCCAGCCCCACCACGCGGTCGAACTCCTCCAGCACGTCGTCCAGCGCGGCCACGTTGTAGCCGCCGTCCCAAATATGGCAGGTGTCCAGGCAGACGCCCAGGTGGTCGTTCAGTTCTACGCCGTCGATGATGGCGGCCAGCTCTTCGAAGCTGCGACCCATCTCGGTGCCCTTGCCGGCCATGGTCTCCAGCAGCACGGTGGTGGTCTGCTCCGGCGCCAGCACCTGGTTCAAGCCGTCCACGATCAGACGGATGCCCTCTTCAGGGCCTTGCTTTACATGAGAGCCGGGATGGAAGTTGTACAGCTGGTGCGGCGTGGATTCCATGCGCAGCAGGTCATCTGCCATGGTGTCGATGGCGAACTGGCGGGTGTCGGGGTTTGCGGCGCACAGGTTCAGCGTGTAGGGCGCGTGGGCCACAATGGTCTGGATGCCCGCTTCGGCCGCCAGCTGGTGGTACAGCGCAATATCGGCCGGATCGATGGGCTTCGCCTTGCCACCGCGAGGGTTGCGCGTAAAGAACTGGAACGTGTTCGCCCCAATAGAAGCCGCATCCCGCGCCATCTGCGCATATCCCTTCGAGCAGGACAGATGACACCCAATTACCAACGTTTCCTCGGCCACAGCAGCCCCTTTCTTCAAACGAGTGGCCTGCTATTTTAGCGCTTTTAGGTGCGGCGGAAGAGGTGGGGGAAGGAACAGAAAAGAGCCCCGGATCGAGAGGCCGATCCGGGGCTCAAAAGGTTGCGCCATATTCTAGCGCAACCTTTTAGGAGTTTTAGTCTGCTTTAGCGTTTTTAGTCTGCTTTGAGACTTTTAGTTGGCGTGTCTTGTCCTACCCCTGCCAGGTGCGGTCGCGGAGGATGTAGAGGCAGGAGGGCTTGTTGCCCACGTCCGGCAGCGCGTAGACGTCGGAGTCGCTGTAGGCCTTCACCGATTCGCCGAGCGTGGCGCGGCTGTTCACGGTGCCGGTATAGGACTTGTCGCCCTGGGACACGTTCACCGGGGCGGGGCCCACAAAGCTGTCGATGCCCTGCTCCAGGTCGCCGAAGTAGCGGGCGCGGCCGCCGCACTGGGCCACGCACTGGGGCAGCTCGCCCTGGGCGATTTTCTGCTCGCACATGGTGCACTTCTCCACTACCTTCTCGTCTTCGTTCAGGTAGCGCACGCCGTAAGGGCAGGCCATGGCGCAGAACTGGCAGCCGATGCACTTCTCCTTGTCCACCTGCACGGTGCCGTCTTCCAGCTTGTGGCTAGCCTCGGTGGGGCACACTGCCACGCAGGCGGGGTTCTCGCAGTGCTGGCAGGTGACCGGCAGGAAGTACATCTCCACGTCCGGGAAGGTGGCGCCGGCGGTCTTAGGGTTGGGGCCAATGCGCAGGATCTTGTTCCAGTAGTTGCCCACCGGCACGTTGTTCACAACTTTGCAGGCCACCGAGCAGGCCAGGCAACCGACGCACTGGTTGAGGTCGGTGACAATAGCGTATTGAGTCATCTTTTACCTCCTAGTATCCGCGATGGGCTTCGGTGCCCTCGTGGTTCGGCTGCCATGCCTTCAGGCGCGGATCGTCCGGGGTGGAGATCATGGGCGTGCCGTCCACATCGCAGGGGATGGGGTTGCCGAACGGGGAGTTCTCCGGCGTGGCCTTGTACACCTTCACCTGATAGGCGCGGGCGTAGGAAGAGCCGCACAGCGGGTCGCGCAGGTCCTTGTTCACCAGGCAGTTGATGGAGACCAAGTCGAAGCCCTTCGTGGCGCCGTTGAACTCGGGCAGCCACCACTGGTGCTCGCAGTTGATGGTGCCGGGGCGGATGCCGTGGTAGAGGTCCACCACCTGGCGTACCTTGCCGCGGGGGCTCTCGATCCACACCCAATCGCCCTGGTCAACGCCCAGTTCTTCGGCATCGGCGGGGTTGATTTCCGCGCGCGGCACCGGCCACTGCTCGCGGCACCACGGCAGCTGGCGATGCTCGGAGTGGAAGTACACGGGAATACGGCGGCCGGTGGTCATGATGAGCGGGTACTCCTTGGCCAGCTCCGGCTGGGAGATGGGGCTTTCGGGCGGCTCGTTGTACATGGGCAGCGTGTGGGCCCCGTCCGGGTGGTAGGACTCGATCCACGTGGACCAAATCTCCTGCTTGCGGGTGGGCGTCTGCAGACCCGGCACGCCGCGGCCCGCGCAAGCGCCGGTCTCGTAGCGGCGGTAGGTGCCCCAGTCGTCCGGGTATTCCTTCTTGCAGTCGCGGAAGCCCTTCTCCTGGAACTCCTTCTTCCATTCTTCCCAGGTGAGCCCCATGGGAGCGGCAGCAGCGTCCAGCTCATAGATGGAATCGGGCCACGGATCTTCGGGATCGGCGCTCCACGGCTTGCCCATGGCCTTGCACAGCTGGATGATGATGTCCACGTCGAACCAGCTTTCGGCATAGGGCTCGACGCACTTGCAGTGGCTGCCTTCCATGCCGCCGGAACCCTGTGAACGACGGGGGCAGTCCACTTCCAGCCAATGGCGCGCCGGCACCAGGATGTCGGCCAGCTGCGAGGTGGGGGTGTGCCACAGATCGATGTCCAGCAAAAAGTCCAGTTTCTTCAGGCCTTCCCAGCCCCAAAGCGCGTTGGACATGTTCATCACGTCGCCGGACTGGCAGTAGCCGCCGTAGAGCGGGTAGGGGGAGCCTTCGTTGTTGCAGGCGTCCCAGATGGCGGTGGAGTCAGCCCAAATCTTGTGATGCTTCAGCAGCGGAATGTCCTCGACGCCCAGCATGCTGTCCCACAACTCCGGCGCGCACATTCCCAGGCCGCTGCCCATCATGGCAAATTCTTCGCCGAAGGTGGCGGCGGTGGCGCCGCGGTTGCCGCCGGGGGTGTCGAAGTTGTTGGTGATGCCCACGATGAGGTCGCAGATGCGGGAGTTCTGCACAGAATTGCAGGCGTGCTCTACCGCCAGCATGTACTGGATGCCGCCGTTGCCGTAGCCGGTGGAGGGGTCGATGGGCGTGGCGTAGGTGGTCGCGGCGGTGATGATGTCCTCAGCCGGCACGGAGGTGATTTCCGCCACCTTCTCCGGCGTGAAGTCGGCCAGGTAGTCGTTGAACACTTGCCACACGGTGGGGCAGGTGGATTTGCTGCCGTCCTTCAGGGTCACTTCCACTTCGCCCCAAATCTGCGGGTCGATGGCGGGGTTGAACTCGGACATGTCCGGCACGAAGCCTTGGGTGATGCCGGGGATGAGGTTCTCCTGCATCGCTTCCTTGCCGGTCACTTCCCAGGGCTGCTCCCCTTCCCAGTAGCCGGTTTCGGCGTCGAAGTAGGTGAACTTGTTGCCCAGCTGGTCGAACACGATGAACTTCTTCGGGCTGCCGCCGTCCACGACGTCAGATTCCTTCAGCAGGCGGGTCTTGATCTCTTCGCCGCCGCCCATGCCGGCCTGCAGCCAGCCGGAGGGCTCGATGTCGTAGCACACCAGGAAGGGCGCGTTGGTCCAGCGCTTCACCCACAAGTCGTTGTACAGGTCGTTGTTGATGATGACGTTCAGCCAGCCGAGTCCTATGGCGCCGTCGGTGCCGGGGCGCAGCGGGTTCCAGATGTCGGCTTCCTTGCCCATGTTGGTCATGCGCGGGTCCACCAGGATGTGGTGGTCTGCCTTGGTGGCGGCGTCGACGGTGGTGCGGCAGGAGTCGTCGTAGTTGGACAGTTCCGAAGCGCCGCCCCATTGAACGTACACTTTCGGACGGTCCACGGTGGCCATCCAGCTGTAGGCGCGGGCGGACACCATGCCGGTGGCTACGTGGCGCGGCCCCTTGCAAATCTGGTAGGCCTGATGGGTGTTGGCGGTGTTCAGAATGCCCTGCGCCCCCAACGCCGAGGACATGCAGTAGATGCGGGACGTGCCGCACATGGAGAACATGGAGTTCGGGCCGCGCTGGGACTCAATCTCGTTGAACTTCTCGCCGGCGGTCTTCAGCGCCTCGTCCCAGGAAATGCGCACCCAGCCGGGATCGTCGTCGCCCTTGGGGTTCGTGCGCTTCAGCGGGTAGGCCAGGCGGTCCGGATGGTAGCAGGCCTGCAGCGACGCCTGGCTCTTCGAGCAGCTGTTGCCCGAAGAGGCGAATGAGCTCTCGTCGCCCTCGATCTTCACGGCGCGGCCGTTCTCGACGGTCACCCACACGCCGCACTCCATCTTGCCGCAGCCGCGGCACATGGTGCGGATGCGCTGCACCCCCGCTTCAGGCAGCGATCCGGAGTTGTGATCCTCCGCCAGTGCCGTGGGCACGAAGGCGGCGGACATGGCGGTGGCAACGCCGGTGGCGGCCGCCAGCTTCACAAAGCTGCGACGCGACATGTCCAGCTTGTTGGCCAGCCCGCCTGTTGCGGTTGCCTGCATGCTCTTGCTTGAATTAAGCATACTTCCTCCTCTTATCTCTCGATTTCCCCCGCTTAGCCTTCGGCGCTTCCTCACGGCGCTGCCGAAAGAGGCGGCTTCGCAGAAAGCTCTGCAGAAGTTGCCCGCGCATTCGGCTATGCGGCTCAAGCACTTGTAATGGTGCGCCGAAAATGGCCGCGCTTCGACCCACTCAGGATGGGAAATCCAGGTGGTAGGCTGCGACCGAAGACGGTGTTTTGCCTGCAAATCCCTACTACCGAGGGTGGTATCTTTGCCAGAAGGAGCAGGGGAAGGGTTTGAAACGAGGGAGGGCTCCCGGGCGCTGCGATATAATGAGCAACCAACATAGAATTCTTAAGGGGGCGAAGAATTTGGCTGAGCGGAATGAGGGGCTGCCAGCAATGAAATCCGCTGAATCCGCGCGGGATGATCTTTGCCGTGAAGGCGGCAAGGTGCCGCGCGTTTCTGGTGCACAGGCGGCGTCGGGTGCATCTTCCGGCCGTCGCTATACCGCCATGCCCGGTGCGTTCATTGCCGCCGCCGGCTTCGCCTGTATGCTGTTGGCCATGGAAGGGTTTCGCCTGTCGTCGGTGTTCTACGTGGGCGATGCTCTTTCTCCCACCTTCCCGTTCGAGTCGCTGATTGCACTGGCGTTGCTGCTTGTGGTTGCCCTGGTGTGGCGACGATCTGCCCGCACCGCGCGCATTCCGCTTGTGTTTGTGGTGGCTGTTGCCGTTGTCTACACGGCGTTTCTGCTGATGGATTTGGGACAGAGCGTAGTTGTTGGGGGCGCTCCTTCGTTTTCGGCGCTTTCTACGATTGCCCTTGACGTGCTGCCCATTCTGCTCATGTTTTTCTGGGCTGTCGAGCTGTTCGCGTTCGGTGCGGCGGCGGTGTTTTACGTAGGAGGCTTAAGCTTGCTTGGCCTGGCGTTTTTGAACTATCTGACAGCGTTTCTGAAACCAGACGCAGCGCTTGTAGTGGTGTCGCTCATGCCGGTTATCTCCGCCGCGCTTCTGGCCTACTTTCGCGAATACGGCCGCTTTCGCTGCGTGTATCCTACCGCCGCCAACGCCGCGGTCGCCAACAGCGGCCATCCCACCGAGGAGGGGGTTCCCTTCGCCAACCAGATCACCGGCGTGGCCTACCCCGACCGGTCGATGATTGTGCCGCCGGACTGGGAACGGGGCGGACGGCTGTTTTTCCTGATCACCCTTATGATCTCTATGGCTTGTTTCGCGGTGGTGTTCGGGCAGGTGCACAGCTTGTGGGTGCTGCTTCAGGATTGCGGCCCCATGTCGCTTATCGTGCAGATGGGCGCCGCCTCTGGCACGGCGGTTGCGGGAGTGTTGGCGCTGCTGTTCGTTCGCTTTTTGTGGAACCGTCGCTGCATCGAGGTGCTGAAGCTGCTGTTGCTCGGCACGGTGCTGGTGGCGCTGTGGCTCTCATCGTTCTCGGAGGGCCCGTGGGTGTTCAGCTATCTGGTGTTTTTGAACGTGACGCAAAAACTCGTGCTTCTGCTGATTATGCTCTCGCCGTTTTTGGTGGTGGAGCGGCGCGCGTATCTATGGCCCTGGTGGCTTACGTGCCTGGCTTTCGAGCTGGGCAAGGCTTTGAGCCAGCTGCTGATAGGCGCCCCCAACGACAACTTATTTGTGGTGGGTACGGCGGTGCCGGTGGCCATTTTGTTCGTGTGCACGCTGGCCACGGCGTTTTTGGGAGATGCCGCTCACGGCGCCCGTATAGAGATCGACGGGACTGCGCCGGCCGATGCGCCGGATGCCGTGGGGTGCCAGGGGTGTGCGTTGGCGGCTGATGCGAGGATCGCGGAAGAGGGTGAGCAGGGCAACAGCCGTGCAAATCGACTGCGCACCGCCTGCACGAAGGTGGCTGGCGAATTCGGCTTGACCTCGCGGGAAACGGAAATTCTGCTGTTGCTGGCGCGCGGACGCACAGCGGCCACTATTGCCGAGACGCTGGTGATCACGCCCTCCACGGCGAAAACCCACCTGCGCAACATCTACGCGAAGTTGGGCGTCCACACCCAGCAAGAACTGATCGACCTCGTCGAGAGCTATATCGACTAGCGCGTGCTTGCCGGTTGATCCCTTCGCGTCCTTTGGAACCTCTTCGGCATGATCCCAGGACCAAAAATTCCGCCTCATCCACCGTGATCGGACATGATTGGTGGACGAAGCGGGGTTTTGGATCCTTTGTGGGTCGACCGCAGCGAGCCTGGGATCAAGAATGCGGCCTCGTCCACCGAAATCGCGTTCGGCAGGTGGACGAAGCGGGGTTTTCGGTCTCGGGGTTGGCAAATGCCGTGGACGAGGCGGGCTTTTGGGTCCCGCGATGGGGATCGGGGATCGAGAATGCGGCCATCCCCCACGGCGGTGTGGGGCATGGCGGGGTTTTGGGTCCCGAAGGGGGCTGCGAGAAAAAAGCTAGGACCGAAAATGCGGTCGAGCCCCACGAAATAGGCTGGATTTGTGGGGCTCGACGGGGTTTTGGATCCCGCGGTGGGGATCGGGGATCGAGAATGCGGCCATCCCCCACGGCCGTGTGGGGCATGGCGGGGTTTTGGGTCCTGGGGATTTATGCTGCTTACTTTTTGCGGTTGGCGCGCTTTACGTGGCAGCAGCGGCTGCCTTTTTCGTCGCAGTGCTTGTAGCTTTTGCAGGGCTTGTAGCCGCGGTCAGCCTTCGCGCCCTTGCCGTGGCCTTTGCCCTTGCCGCAACCGTCGCCGTGCTTTTTGCCGTGGCCGGAGCACTTCTTACCGCGCCCTTCGCCCTTACGACCCTCGTGCTTGTGGTCGTCGTGATGACCGTGCTTGCGGTGGCCGGCGTGGCCGTGGCCGCCGCCCCACTCGGCAATGTGGGCCTTGCGCGAGCCATTCGGCTTCACGCGAATCACGCGGTAGTCCACGCCCATGGCCTGGCAGTTGGCGATAATCTTGCCGGTGATGGCCAGCAGCGCCTCGCGCTCTTCGTCGGTCACGTCGCGCATAATCTCGTCAGCGGCGCGGTCTTCGGCGGCAAGGCGCTTCTCCACCACTTCAACGCCCTTGGCGGTAAGGCAGACAGCGTTCTTGCCCTTCTTGGTCTTGCCCAGCGTGATGTAGCCGTTTTCCTGGGCAATCTTCACCGTGTCGCGCACTTCGTCGCAATCCCAGCCCAGCGTCTTGCAAAGCTTGCGGAAGCTGATGGTGCCCTTCTTGCCGAACTTGTAGGCAACTTTCAGCAGCGCCCCCTGACCGCGCTTGAAGCTGCGAGGGCCGTCTTTGTGAAATGCAAGCTTAGAGTAGTTCGACGCTACTTTCAGCTGATGCAGGACTTTACCTGATCTTGTCATGTTGTACCTTCTTTCTATCATGGGGCCAAAAGGCCCGCTCTCGATGATAGCCACTGGGAGAAGGAAATTCGGGGCGCGTAGTGTCGTTGGAGGATGGATGTTGACAAACTTGCATCGACCGTCAGATGTGCGTTGATTGGTGCGCTACTATTTTCATTTACGAGAAGCAGGCGGCTGGAGGACAGCGGGAAGCGGAAAGGGTTCGGCGGGTTATGGGCAACGTGTTTCGGGTGCTTAAGCGCGATGTGCTGCGCTTGCTGAAAACGCCTGCCGCCCTGGTAGTCATTTTCGCCCTGCTGGTGCTGCCTTCCGCTTATACCTGGTACAACGTGGTGGCCTTCTGGAACCCCTACGAGAACACGGGGCATTTGCGCGTGTGCGTGGTGAACCAGGACGAAGGGGCATCAAGTGAGCTCACGGGCGAGATGCACGTGGGCGACATGATTGTGGAGAAGCTGCAAGAGAACGACCAGCTGGACTGGGTGTTCACCAATTATGACGACGCCCATGCGCAAGTGGAAGCGGGGGAGAGCTACGCCTTCTTCGTCATTCCGCCGGACTTCACGGAGCGGCTGCTGACGCTTACCACCGGCCATTTCCAGTCGCCGGAGATTTCCTATTATGTGAACGAAAAGGCGGGTCCGGTGGCGCCGAAGATCACCGACACCGGGGCTAGCACGCTGGACCGCACCATCAACTCCACCTTCGTCTCCACCGTAAGCGACGTGGCCTCCGAGGCGCTGGACAAGTTCCTCGACGAGTCGGCGGCCCATGTGGAAGACTCGAAGGCCGAGACCAATACCAAGATCACGACGGTCATCGCCTCGCTGGACGAGGCCCACAGCGCGTTGGGGGAGATTGCGTCTGGCTCCGACAAGGCGCTGGAGAAAACCGCCGAAGCGCGCCAGTCGCTGGCGGAAGCGCGCACGGCCGCCCAAGACGCGGCGGAATCGCTGAAGTCGGTGGCGTCGGTGGCCTCGCAACTGCAGCAGCAGGTGCAGCTATTCTCTGGCAAGGCAATGCCGCTGGTGAGCCAGGCCATCACCTCGGCGGGGAAGGCGTCGGCCGACACCAACGCCGCCATGGCGGATGCAAGCGAGGCGCTCGGCAACGTGCGCGGCAGCCTGTCGGAAGTAATGGCCCGCGCCAATCAGGTGAACGAAGAGAACAAGGCGCTGCTGGAGAAATTGCGCGGCCAGCTGGAAGCGCTGCCGGAAGACTCGCCGCTGCGCGAACCCTTGCAGCAGGTGGTGTCGCAGCTGGAAGAGCGCGTGGCCGATGCCCAGCAGCTGCTGGAAAGCCTGCAGCAGGCGCAAGACGATGCCGGCCAAACCACCGAGGCCATTGGGACGGCGGTGAGCCAGCTGGATCAGGCGGCGCAATCCGCCACTGCCACCACCTCCGACCTTTCCAACTCGCTCTTCGGCACTACGCTGCCGGGGCTTTCCGGCGACTTGTCCTCGCTCGCGCAGGCGGCCGCCACCCTGTCTGCCACGGTGGGCAGCCAGACCTCGCTGGTAGACGAGACGGTGCTGCTGCTCGACCAGCTGGACGCCACCATCGGTTCGTTCAAGGATGCCATCGGCCAGACGGATGAGCTGCTGGTGGACTTGCGGGACAGCCTCTCCTCGGCCCGCGACGACGTTTCCGCCATCCTGAACTCGAACATTATCGTGAAGCTGTTCGGCGAAGACGGGGTGGATGCCGCCCAGATCGCCGATTTCATGGAATCGCCCACCCAGCTGAAAACCGAAGAACTCTACCCCCTGAACGCTTACGGGTCGGCCATGGCGCCGCTGTTCCTCAACCTTACCTTCTGGATTGGCGCCTTCATGCTGATGGTGGTGCTGAAGCAAGAGGTGGACGGCGAGGGCATCAAAAACCTCACCTTGGCCCAGCGCTATCTGGGGCGGTTCCTTTTGCTGGCCATCATGGTCACCTTCCAGGCCGTCATCTGCATTGCCGGCATTCTGGTGATTGGCGTGGAAACCGTCAGCGCTCCGGCGCTGTTCTTTGCGGCGGTGGTCACGGCGCTCGCGTACCTCTCCATCATCTACGCGCTTTCAGTTACGCTGCAGCACATTGGCAAGGGCATCTGCGTCATCTTGGTGTTCGCCCAAATTCCCGGCGGCACCGGCATCTACCCCGTTGAAATGACCTCCGCCTTCTTCCAGGCGGTGTACCCGTTCTTGCCCTTCACCTACGGCATCAACGCCATGCGCGAGGCCATCTGCGGCTTCTACGGCAACCAGTACCTGGAAATGCTGGGAATGCTGGTGTTGTTCTTCGCCCTGTTCATGGCGCTGGGGCTTTTGGTACGGCCCTATTTGGCGAACGTGAACCGCATGGTGGCGCGCCAGGTGCGCGAAGGTGGCATCTTCAACGGCGAGAACGTGACCATCCCCGGGCGCCGCTACCGGATGTCCCAGCTGGTGCGAGCGCTCGCGGCACGCGACGAGTACCGCGAAGAGCTTGAGCATCGCATCGAGCGCTTCAAACGCTGGTACCCCAAGCTCATCCGCGGCTCCATCGTGCTGGGCGTGGTGGTGCCGGTGGTGCTGGCGGTGGTATTCGCCGTGACTCCGCTCGAGAAAGTGGTGCTGCTGACGCTATGGCTGGTGTGGGTGTGCCTGGAATTCGTGTTCTTGGTGGTGCTGGAGAGCCTGCGCTACAGCCTGGATCGCCAGCTGCGCCTGGACTCCATGAGCGAAGAGAGCATCATGAACCTGTATGCCCATCGCCACGCGATGGAGGAAGAGGGAATGTCTGCGGAAGCGGCTGCGGCTGCAACGCCGGTAGCGGCAACTGCGGCGGCTGGGGCGGGCGCCGTCGCGCCGTCCGCGCCCCCAACACCGGGCGAGCCCGATGCAGGGGAGGTGCACCATGGCTAATATTTGGCGCATCTTCCGCGACGACATGAAGCGGCTGTTCTCCAACACCGTTTGCATCATCATCACGCTGGGACTCATTCTCATTCCGTCCATCTTCAGCTGGTACAACGTCATTGCCTGCTGGAACGCCTTCGACAACACCGGCAACCTGATGGTGGCGGTGGCGAACTGCGACGAGGGCTACAAGAGCGACATCGTGCCCATCGACATGAACATCGGCGAGAAAGTGGTGGCCGCGCTGCGGGCCAACGATCAGATCCACTGGGTGTTCACCGACGAAGATGACGCCGTGGAGGGAGCGAAGTCCGGCAAATACTACGCCGCGGTGGTCATTCCCGCCAGCTTCAGCCGCGACATGCTCACCTTCTACTCCGACGACATGCAGCACGCCCAGATCATCTACTACTCCAACGAGAAGAAGTCGGCTGTAGCTCCTAAAATCACCGACCAAGGGGCCGATACCGTAACGTACCAGGTAAACGAGGTGTTCGCCAAGACCATGGCGGAAGTGGCGCTGGGGGTGGCCCAGTCCATCTCCCAGTACGCCGATGAGAACGACCTCGACGGCGACTTGGGCCGCATTTCCGACCGCGTGCGGGAAGTGGGCGCGGGGCTTACGCGCACCAAAGAGGTGCTGGGGCTCTACAGCGGTCTGGTGGAGAGCTCGCAGGGCATCGTGTCCGGGTCGGTGGATTTGCTGGCGAAGGCGCAGAGCGGTGCTGCGGAAGTCAAGGACCCGGTGGAGACTTCGGTGGCAGCCGCCTCGAGCGCGGTGGATACGCTGAAGGGGGCGGCCGGCAACTTGTCCGACGCCCTGAGCAGTGCCTCTGGGCAGTTCGCGGCGGTAGGAACGGCGGCCGACGCCGCCTTCGACGCTGCGCTGGGCGATGCGAACAAGGGGGCAACGGCGCTGGAGGGACTTTCCACGCGCGCCGCCGACGCCGCTTCCCGCTACCGCGAGTTGATAGAGCGACTGGAGGGCTTCCGCGACCAGGTGCCCGAAGAGCAGCAGCCGGCCTTCGACGCCGCCATTGCCTCTATGAACAACACGGCCGATCAGATGGACCGCGCCGCCGAGAGTCTGAAGCAGGCGGGCGAACAGCTGGCAAGTGGGCTTACCGACGTGGAGGGCGCGCGCCAGACGGTGAAGGATCACATCTCCGACGCTCAAAACTCGCTTGACCAGGCAAAAGACGATTACGAAACCAATATGAAGCCGCAGCTTCAGCAGCTGGCGGACCAGGTGTCCAAAGTGGTGGAGAAGATGGAGGTGGAGGACAAGCGCCTGGGCAGCGCCGTGGACGAGCTGTCCGCCACCGCCGATTCTGCCAACAGCCTGATGTCCGACGCCGGCACCCGCATCGAAGAGCTGTGCGATAAGCTGGGCCAGACTGCCGAAGAACTAGGGCAGCTGGCGGATTCGGTAGACTCCGCCCTTATCTCCGGCGACATCGATCAGCTGAAAGAGATCCTGGGCGGAGACGCCCAAACCCTCGCTCAAGCGCTGGCGGCCCCCGTGGCCATCGACCGCGTGGCGCTGTTCCCCGTCGACAACTTCGGCTCGGCCATGGCGCCCTTCTACACCACGCTCGGCCTGTTCATCGGCTCGCTCTTGCTGCTGGTGACGGTGAAGCCGGCGCTCTCCCGCAAGCAAGAAACCGACCTGGTGAACCCCAAGCCTCGCCAGCTCTTCCTCGGCCGCTTCTGCACGCTTGCGGCTCTGTCGCTCGCGCAAACCACCGTCATGGGGCTTGGCAACATCTTCTTCCTGCAGGTGCAGCACGTGCATCCGTTCCTGCTGATGCTGGTGTTCTGGGCCGCCGGCCTGGTGTTCACCTTCATCATCTACGCCCTGGTGGCCACCTTCGCCAACCTGGGCAAGGCCATTGCCGTGCTGCTGCTTATTGTGCAGGTAACGGGCTGCGGCGGCTCGTTCCCGCTGCAGATTCTGCCAGAATTCGTGCAGGTGCTGAGCCCGTGGCTGCCCGCTACCCACGTGGTGAACGCCATGCGCGCTGCCATGATGGGCACTGCGGGCAACGACTTCTGGGTTTCCATGGGGCTCTTGGCGCTGTTCATCGTGCCCTTCGCCATCCTAGGGCTGGGCCTGCGCAAGCCGCTCTCGAAGTTCATGCACTGGTACGTGGAGAAAGTGGAATCTTCCAAGCTTGTGGCTTAATGTTGCCGGGCCTCCTCGCGGGGGAGCGGGGCGGGGCAACCCTCAGTCGCTCAGACAGTCCTCGCTGCGCTGCGGAACTCGCTTGGTGAGGGCCGCCCCACCCCGCTGGTTGGTTGACTTTGCCGCCTGACGTCCTGTTCGCCCTTGCGTTTCCGCGCAAAAGAAAAGGCCCCGAAGGGCCTTTTCTTGGTTGCGGTTGTGGTTAGTTGCCAGCCAGGGGGGAGGGGACGGTGTAGGTGCGGGCGGCGTATTCGCTGTCGAGCGCGTAGAGGCCCTTCGGGTCGCTGCCGAACAGCTTCATCTTGGTGATCATGTCCTCGGCGTTGTCCTCTTCTTCCAGCTGCTCGGTGATGAACCACTGCAGGAAGGTCTGGCAGCGGAAGTCCTTTGCCTCGAGCGCCGCTTCGTAGATGCCGTTGATGAGCGCCGTCACGTACTGCTCGTGCTCCAGCGCCACTTCCAGCGGGGTCATGAAGTTGTCCAGCACCTTGTCGGGCTGGGCGATGGCCTCGAGCACCACTTTTTCGCCGTTCTCATGCAGGTAGTTGCGGAAGATGAGCGCATGGTCGCGCTCTTCCTGTGCCTGGATCATGTAGTAGTTGGCGTAGCCCTTCAGGCCCTCTTCCTCGTAGTAGTCGGCGATAGACAGATAGAGGTAGGCGGAGTAGAGCTCCTTGTTGATTTGCTGATTGATAAGATCGCACACACGCTTGTCCATTGCGTGCTCCTTTCATATAGGGAAATGGGGCAGGAGTCATGATAGCGCGAAACCAAAGAGGCCGTACGCTAACGTTACAAAAAGGGCCGCCCGTGGGCGGCCCTGGTGAGCTTGGTTGCTTTACAGCTCCTTGGGGGAATCCTGGGCTTCGGTGACGTCCTTGTCGGCCTTCAGCTCCTCCGCTTCGCCTTGGTCCTCCATGGCCTTGGGATCAGGGTCGGCGGTGGTGATGTCGCCGGCAGCTTCGGTCACTGCCTCGGCGTTTTCCTTGTAGAAGTCGGCAGCCGCCTCGCCCTCTTCGGCGATGTGGGCTTCCTCGGCTAGGGCCGCATCGGCGGCAGTGGCGGCGTCGTCGTTCAGCTCGACTACCTCGACCGTCTCAACCACGTCGGCAGAAACGCCCTCGGCGTCCATCTCCGCCTGCTCGATGACGGCGGAAGCCTCGGCGGCGTAGGTGGCAGCGGCCGCGGTGGCCTCTTCGGAGATGGCCTCGTTCTCGGCAACGGCCGGGCCGTTCTTCTGGTCAACCGGCGCTTCGGTTACGGCAGTGGCAACGGCGCTCGCGGCAACCGGCTGAATATCATCGCCATAGGCGGCGGCGTATGCGGTGTTGGCCGGGGCGGCGGTCACGGTAGCGGCCGGCACGGTCTGCTGGGGCGCGGCGACCGGGGCATCAAGCGCCTTGCGATCCATCTCGGCGAACACCGCGATGATGATCAGCAGGGCCATGGTGATGATGCTGCCAGCCAGCAGCGAGCAGATGGCGCCAATGATGGCCCAGATGAACACGACGTGCAGCTGATGGGCGTTCGGCTCCTTCATCCGCACGGCCATGATGCCGGCGATGAGCGCCACAACGGCGCAGGCCAGCTTCCAGAACAGCAGGCCGCCGAAGATGCTCGAGGCCACGGCCATTCCCATGTAGTCGGACGAATAGCCGCCGCTCATCATCATGCCGTGATGACCGTAGCCGGCGGTGGGATAGTAGGCGGTGCTATAGGCGCTCAGGGCGCTGGTAGCGACGAATCCGATGAGGCAACCAAGAATGGTCAGGCCCGCCAGCACGATGGTGGCGATGCCCAGATACTTGATGGCCTTTGCATGTGTGGTTTGCATAAGGTCCCCTTTCCAATGGGTTTAACTGCTTCGATACTATAGGCCCGGCCACGCCGCGCCCGCGCGAAACCTTCAGACGTTTTTACTCCCTTAACCTGAACGTTAACTTAAAGGCGATTAGCCCTACGCGTCAGCGCCCACGATGGAGTTCACGATGGCGCTCACGATAGAGATGACGATAGACGCCACAAACGCGCTGCCGAAAGACTCGATGAGGAAGCCCGCGCCGAACAGTCCGTTGGCCAGCCATGCGGCAATGTAGAGCAGCAGCGTGTTCACGATAAGGTAGAAGATGCCCAGCGTGAGCACCGTAACCGGCAGCGAGAGCACCTGCAGAATGGGCTTGATGGAGATGTTCACCAGCGAAAGCACCAACGCGAACACGGCGATGCCGGCCCATGCCGCGCCGCCGCCGATGAGGGTGAAGCCTGGCACCAGCCAAACGGCCGCCGCCACCGCCACTGCGGTCACAATCCAGCGAATAATGAAACCCATGGTGTCCCCTTTCAGGATGGGTTTGAATTGGCATCATCATAAGAAAGCCGCTGCGCCCCGGCGCAAACGACCAAAGCGCTGTTACGGAAGCGGTTCTTTTTCGTGGCTTGTCCGGCCACGGACCGGGAGGGGCAGTTTCCGGCCACGCTGGGTTTTTCTCCGCGTCGAACTTCGATCGTTGTCATCCTGAGCGGAGCGCGTAGCGCGGAGTCGAAGGATCTCACCCGGCTGTGGAGATCCTTCGACTCCGGGGCTTCGCCCCTCCGCTCAGGATGACAATGGCTGAGAGGTTCTTTGGCGGCGCCCAGAGTGTCCGGAAACAGCCCCTCCCGGTCCGCGGCCTGCTTTTTTGCCGCTTGGTTACTTATAACTCTCCATGAGGGCTTTGAAGGCGGGCATGGCGTTTTTGATGGTGTCGGCGGAGACGCAGTAGCTGATGCGCACCCAGCCGGGGCAGCCGAAGCTGTCGGAGGGTACCAGCAAAAGCTCGTGCTCTTTCGCGCGATCGGAGAAGGCGCGGGCGTCCTCTTCCAGCGCCTTTACCCACAGGTAGAAGGCGCCGTCCGGCTGCACGTACTCGTAGCCCAGCTCGTCCAGGCCCTCGGTGAGCAGGCGGCGATTCTCCGCATAGGCGGCCACGTCGGAGGGGGTGCCGATCACCTTCGCGATAGTCTTCTGCAGCAGCACCGGGGCGCACACGTAGCCAAGGGCGCGACCGGCACCTGCCACGGCGACCGCCACGTCGTCGCCGTCGGGCATGAGGTCGGATACATATATATAGCCGATGCGCTCGCCCGGCAGCGAAAGCGCTTTGGAGTAGGAATAGCACACGATGGTGCGGGGGTAGATGCAGGGGACGTAGGGCACCTCGGCGCCGTAGGTGATCTCGCGGTAGGGCTCGTCGCTGATGAGGTAGAGGGGGTGTCCCACCTCGGCCTCCTTTTCGGTCAGCATTGCCGCCAGCGCTTCCAGGTTCTCGCGCGTGTAGACGGCACCCACGGGATTGTTGGGGGAGTTCACGATGATGGCGGCCGTCTTTTCTGTGATGGCGGCCGCAATGGCGTCGATATCCGGCTGGAAGCTGGGCACCTGGGCGGGCACTTCCACAATCTGGCAGCCCGCGGCGTCGATCCATGTTTTGTACTCGGGGAAGTAGGGGCTGACCACGATCACCTCGTCGCCCGGGTGGGTAAGGGCGGAGATGGTGATGGCCAGGCCGGCCGCTGCGCCGGCGGTCAGGTACAGGTGCGAAGGCGTGGCCGGCACGCCGTACTGCTCGCGGATGTAGTCGGCAATCACCTGCTTCACCTGCGGATCGCCGGCGGCGGGGGAGTAGCCGTGCAGCGCTACCGGGTCCTCCTCCATGAGCTCCAGGATGGCCTCCTTCACTGCGGCCGGCGCCGGCACGCTGGGGTTTCCGATGGAGAAGTCGAACACGTTCTCAGCGCCGATTTCCGCCTTGCGGGCCAGCCCGTAGGCGAACAGCTCGCGGATGACGCTGGGCTCGTTGCCCAGCTGGTGCATTGCCTCGTTGATCATGGAAACCTCCCAAGTGCCTGTGTGAGCGGAGAAAACCGTTTCAGGTTAGCACAATGGCAAAACGCCCCTTCGGGAAATCCACGGTCGGCCGCTCCGCCGCCCATCTTCAGCTATGTGTTTTTACTGCCGCTGGTAAATTAGTTTAGTAACTAAAGTATTTTCGCGGGTAGAATGGCGCAGACACACGCATAGGCACGCGAAGAATTCTGGGGCACGACCATGTTGAGACTGGAGCACATCCGCAAATCCTACAAGACCGGCGATTTCATCCAAGTGGCGCTGAACGACGTTTCCCTCACGTTCCGCGACAACGAGTTCGTCTCCATTTTGGGGCCGTCGGGCTCGGGGAAGACCACGCTGCTCAACATCATCGGCGGCTTGGACCACTACGATTCCGGCAACCTGATCATCGACGGCATCTCCACCGAGGACTACAAAGACCGCGACTGGGATGCCTATCGCAACAACCGCATCGGGTTCGTGTTCCAAAGCTACAACCTCATTCCCCATCAGACTATTTTGTCGAATGTGGAACTGGCCCTCACCCTTTCCGGCGTCTCGCGTGAAGAGCGCCGGAAGCGCGCCACGGCCGAGCTGCAGCGGGTGGGACTGGGGGATCATCTGCACAAAAAGCCCAGCCAGCTGTCCGGTGGCCAGATGCAGCGCGTGGCCATCGCCCGCGCGCTCGTGAACGACCCGGAAATCCTGCTGGCGGACGAACCCACCGGCGCACTGGATTCCGCCACCTCCATCCAGATCATGGACCTGCTCACCGAGATTGCCAAGGACCGCCTGGTGATCATGGTCACCCACAACCCCGAGCTGGCGGACGAGTACTCCACCCGCATCGTGAACCTGGCGGACGGCGTCATCATCGACGACTCCGACCCGTATGTGCCCACGGCCGCTGATGCCGCGAAGCAGGCCAAGCCGCCGCGGCGCACGTCCATGAGCTTCCTCACGGCGCTGTCGCTGTCCTTCAACAACCTCATGACCAAGAAGGGCCGCACCATCATGACCGCGTTCGCCGGCTCCATCGGCATCATCGGCATCGCGGCCATTCTGGCGCTGGCCAACGGCGTGAACGCCTACATCAAATCCGTGGAAGAGGACACGCTTTCCCTGTACCCGCTGCAAATTATGTCCACCGGCTTCGACATGACCTCCATGATGATGGGGTCTATGGGAATGGGGGACGACGGCGAAGGCGAAGGGTCGGAAGACACCGCTTTGGCCGGCACAGGCACGGATGCGGCGCCGGCCGATGATGAAGTGCGCGAAGTGCCCATTATGACCCGCATGTTCTCCTCCATCGGTGCGAACGACCTGGCGGCCCTGAAGGAGTACTTCGATTCCGGCGAATCGGACATCGACCAGTACGTGCAGACCATCGACTACACCTACGATGTGACGCCGCGCATTTACCTGGTTTCCGACGAAGACGCGCTCAAGCGCACGGCGGGGGAGAGCGAAGAGGCGGCTGACGAGGCCGACGAAGACGCGCCCGTCTCTGGCGAAAACACCGCCGACGATGCGGAAAAGCCCAAGAAGAATCTGGGATTCCGTCAGATCAACCCCGATGTTTCCTTCTCGGCTCTTGGCATTGGCAGCTCGATGAGCTCCAATTCGCTCATGTCGATGTCCATGTCTACCGACCAGTTCGGTCAGCTTTTGGGCGACGCTTCCATCGTGGAGGAGCAGTACGACGTGGTGGCGGGCCATTGGCCCGAGAAGTACAACGAAGTGGTGCTGGTGCTCTCTGGCAGCGGCCGCATCTCCGACTACCTGCTGTACCTGCTGGGGCTGAAGGACTACAGCGAGCTTGAGGCCATGATCCGCCAGTTCGCCAACGAAGAAGAGCTGGTGGTGGAAGAGGACGAGATCTCGGTCACCTATGAGCAGCTGATGGGCGCGAAGATGAAGGTGGTGAACCCGGCCGACTTCTACCGCTACGACAGCGAGTACGACGTGTGGGTGGACAAGTCCGACAACGACGCCTTCATGGCGAAGCTGGTGGAAGACGGCGAAGACATTGTGATCGCCGGCATCGTGAAGCCGAACCCCGACGCCAAGGTGACCGCCCTGAACGCGGGTCTCTACTACACGCCGGACCTGGTGACTCACCTGGTGGAATACGCTGCGGGCACCCAAATTGTGGAAGAGCAGCTGGCGGACCCGAAAGTGGACGTGTTCAACGGCCGCCCCTTCGACGAAGATGAAGACGACGGCGACGATTTCGCCATGGATTCCCTGTTCACCGTGGACAACGAGGCGCTGGAGAAGGCGTTCACGTTCGACACCTCCAAACTGTCGATGGATTTGGGCGACTTGAGCTCTATGGACCTGTCGTCGGCGATGCCCTCGATGGACGGTATGGACTTCGGCAATTTCGATTTGTCGGGCATGGACATGAGCAACATGGACTTCTCTGGTATGGGCCTGGGCAACATGGACCTTTCCGGCGTCGACCTGTCGAAACTGGATTTGTCGGATTTGGATCTGTCGGGCATCGAGATTGACCCGAGCCAGCTGCAGGATGCCGTGATGGTGAACCCGTCGGCGGTCACCGAGATGTCGGCGGCGCTAACCCAGGGATTCTTCGAGAAGATGCGCGACCCGCAGTTCGTGCAGGACTTCCAGGCGGCCTACCCCGATGCGTCCCCGGCTGACTATTCCCTCATGATGCAGTACTACATGACGACGCCGGAGGCGCAAGCCATTGCCGCCGAGTACATGCCGCAGGTGATCGATACCTCCAAGCTGGGGGAGACCATCTCCACCGCGCTCGTTCCCCAGATCACTCAGGCGGTGGCCACTCAGCTGGCGCCGAAGCTGGCAGAGGCCATTTCCCAGCAGATGGTGCCGGTGTTGACGCAGGCCATTGCCACCCAAGTGTCCCAGCAGATGTCGAAGATGATCTCCGAGCAGCTGGTGCCCCAGATTCAGCAGCAGGTGCAATCCACCATGACCACCTATATGAAGCAGGTGGCCGACGTGCTGGCCGAGCAGACCTCTGCCGCGGTGGAGAACGCCATGACCGGCATGATGGAGAACATGGGCGATGCCTTCAGCGTGGACGAGGACGCCTTCGCCAACGCCTTCCAGTTCAACATGGATCAGGAAGAGCTAACGGAGCTGTTCATGTCCATGATGCGCGTGGAGGAGAGCTCCTACGACAACAACCTGCGCAAACTCGGCTACGCCAACTTCGCCAAGCCCTCTGCCATCGACATCTATCCGAAGGATTTCGAGTCGAAGGAGAAGGTGATCGAGATCCTGGATGGCTACAACGACCAGATGGCCGCGGCCGGCGAGGAGGACAAGGAGATCACCTATACCGACCTGGTGGGGACGCTTATGAGCTCGGTCACCACTATCGTGAACATGATCAGCTACGTGCTGATTGCCTTTGTGGCCATCTCTCTGGTGGTGTCCTCCATCATGATTGGCGTCATCACCTATATCTCGGTGCTGGAGCGGAAGAAGGAGATTGGCATCCTTCGCTCCATCGGCGCCTCAAAGGGTGACGTGTCGCGGGTGTTCAACGCCGAGACCGTCATCGAGGGCCTGGTGGCGGGCCTGCTGGGCGTGGGCGTGACCGCGCTCGTGTGCATCCCTGCCAATGCCATCGTGTACGCCGTGAACGGAGTGCCCAACGTGGCGCAACTGCCCTGGCAGGCAGCGGTGATCCTGGTGCTGATCAGCGTCTTCCTCACCACCATTGCCGGCCTCATGCCCGCCAGCAGCGCCAGCCGAAAAGACCCGGTAGAGGCGCTTAGGAGCGAGTAGACTTCCTGTCCGCGCCGAGCCGCGGCTCGGCGCTCCGTTATCGTGGTTGGGAAGGGGCTTTCTCTATCAGCACCACGCATTCGGTGTGGTCGGTGTGGGGGAACATGTCTACCGGTTGGATTTTCGTGGCCTGGTAGCCGTGACGGGCGAATTCTCGCAGGTCCCGTTCTTGGGTTTTGGGGTTGCAGGAAATGTAGACAATGCGCGCCGGAGCCAACTGCACCGCCGCCCGGATGAACTCCGGCGTAGACCCACTGCGCGGCGGATCCATGAACAGCACCAGTTCATTGTCAGCTTCGTCATCTCGAGCGGAGCGCGAGCCAGCTCTTCCCGCGTCATCTCGACCGGAGCGCGCAGCGCGGAGTGGAGAGATCTTTGCGGCCCCTGCGGCGCTTTCGGAGCCCGGGAAGATCTCTCCACCCCGGTCTCCTTCGGAGACCTCCGGTCGAGATGACGAGAGGGCGTTTTCTCGGGCCATCTCCTCCATGAAGGCGGTGGCGTCGGCGGTTATGAATTCCGCGTTCTCTATTCCGTTGTGGCGGGCGTTTTGGCGGGCGTCGGCGATGGCGCTTTCTACGGAATCCACGCCAATGACGCGGTCAGCCCCGCGCGAGGCTGCCACCAGGCCGATGGTGCCGGTGCCGCAGTAGGCGTCGATGGCCCAGGTGCCGGGCCCCAAGTTCGCCATTTCCATGGCTGTGTTGTAGAGCACCTCGGTTTGGGTGGAGTTCACCTGGTAAAACGACTGCGAAGAGATGCGGAAGCTCAATCCGCACAGGGTGTCCAGGATGAAGCCGGGGCCGTAAAGAACCCGCTCCTTTTCGTCCAAGATGACGTTGGTCTGGCGGGTGTTCACGTTCTGCACGATGGTGGTCACGGCCGGCACGCGCCGCACCAGCTCGCGGCAGAAGGATTTCGAGGCAGGGAACTCTTCGCCGTTGGTCACCACCGTCACCAGCACTTCGCCCGATTCGTGGCCCACGCGCACCACGGCGTGGCGCACGAATCCGGTGCCGGTGTCCTCGTTGTAGGGGGCCATGTCCCAGCGGGCCATGATGTCGCGAATGGCCAGGGTAACCTGCTTGGCGGTTTCGTTCTCCACCAGGCACGCGGTGGCGGGGATCAGCCGGTGAGTGCCGCGTTCGTACATGCCGGTGAGAATCTCCCGCCGCGGCTTCTCCTTCGAACGGCTGTTACCCTTGGCATCGCGCCCATCTTTCTTCCCGCGCCCGCCATCCTTGCCGGGGCGGCCCCCGTTCTTCAGCGGTCGTCCCGGCGCATACGGCGAGATCACCTTGTCGCGGTAGTGGAACGGGTTCTCCATTCCCAAAATGGGCGCCACTTGCACATCGCGCGCCACCTTCGCGAACAGCTGCTCCATCTCCTGCTGCTTACGCGCCAGCTGCTGCGGGTAGGGAACCTCGATAGCGCTGCACCCGCCGCACTTCCCCGAAAGCGGGCAGCGGCGCGGGGCTTGTTTGCGGTTTGCGGAATGGGGCATGGGCGGCCTTTCGTTCGATTGCTTTCAGAAGTGTAAGCTGCGGAAGGCCTGGGCTCAAGTAAGATGATGGGTAGATGGTTTGGGCGCGTGTGAACCGTCGAGGAGGATTTGTTCCATGAGCTTGGTCTACATTGTCGAGGACGACAGGGCGCTGGCCTCGGAGCTTCAGCGGCTTTTGCGGGTGCAGGGCTACGAGGCGGTGGTGTGCGAGGACTTCCCGCGGGCGGCGGAAGGCGCCGTGGCGGCGGGGGCCGACCTGGTGCTGCTGGATTTATCGCTGCCCGGCGCTGACGGCCACGGCATCTGCCGCACCTTGCGCGAGCAGTCCTCGGTGCCCGTTATTGTGGTGACCTCTTCGGAAAACGAGTTCGACGAGGTGCTGGCGTTGGGTTTAGGGGCGAACGACTACGTGACCAAGCCCTATCGACCGGCGGCGCTTCTGGCGCGCGTGGCGGTGCAGCTGCGAAGCGGCGCGGCGGTCGGTGGCGACAAGCTGGGCTACGGCGGCGTGGTGCTGGATGTTGCCCGTGGCACGGTTTCCTTCGAAGGGGAGGGGGCTCGTGGCGGTGCCCCGATGGGCGGTGGCCTGCGGTCGTCCTCAGCCGAGCTTACCCGCAACGAGCAGCGCATCTTGCAACTGCTCATGAGCGACCCCGGCCGCGTGTTCACCCGCCAGCAGATCATGTGCGACCTGTGGGAATCGGACGCCTTCATCGACGACAACACCTTAACGGTGAACGTCACCCGCCTGCGCCGCACCCTCACCTCCATCGGCGCCCCGGAAGACTACATAAAAACCCGCCGCGGCGTGGGATATTACTTATAGTGTTGTCATCCTGGGCGCAGCGCGCAGCGCGAAGTCGAAGGATCTCACTCGGCTGCGGAGATCCTTCGACTCCGGCCTTCGGCCTCCGCTCAGGATGACAAGGGGAGGGTGGCCTTCGGCCTCCGCTCAGGATGACAAGCTGTCGAAAGGGTACTATTTGTAGATGGACGTGAGCGGGTATACATTCTTGACGTTTTTGCGGGGGCGTTGGGCCTCCGTTGCTTTGGCGGCGCTGGCGCTGCTGGCTATTGGGCTGGTGGGCTTGGCGTTGGGGGTTTCACCGGACGGTTGCTGGTTGATGGTGGGCGTGACGGCGTTTTTCCTGGCAGTGGGCCTGGCGGCGGATTATCTTCGTCAGCGGAAGTTCTACCGTTCCCTGGCCGCGGCCGCCCGTTCCGCGGAAGAGCCCGCCCAGCTTTCCGCCTGGATCGACGAGCCTGATTTCCCCGAAGGGCGCATCGTGTTCTGCCTGCTGGACAAAACGGTGGCCCAAGCTACCGGCCAGCTGGCGGAGGCGCGGCGGCAATCTCAAGAATACCGCGACTACGTAGAACTGTGGGTGCACGAAACGAAGATGCCCCTGGCCGCCGCACAGCTGATGACTCAGCGGCTGGAAGGGGAGGAGGGTCCGGAAATCACCCGCCAACTCGACTGGCTGAAGAACCAGATCGACCAGGCGCTCTACTACGCGCGCTCCACCTCGCTTACCAACGACTACGTGATTCGTGCCGTCAACCTGGACGCAGTATGCCGAGAAGCCGTGAAGCGCAACGCCCGTCTGCTCATCGAACAAGGCGTGACGCCGAAGGTGGATGTACCGGAAGGCACCGTGGTGCAATCCGACGAGCCCTGGCTGCAGTTCATCTTAGGCCAGCTGCTCACCAACGCCGCCCAGTACGGCGCCAAGAACGTCACCCTCTCCTCGAAGGAAGTAGAAGCCGGCACGCCCCGCGGCCACACGCGCCTTGAAGTGCGCGACGACGGCTGGGGAATTCCCGCCGCCGACGTGCCCCGCGTGTTCGATCGCGGCTTCACCGGCAGCAACGGTCGCAGTCGCGGCAACGCCACCGGCATGGGGCTCTACCTTATCGGCATGATGGCGCTGCGCATGGGCCTTGGGATTCAGCTGGCCAGCGAAGAAGGCGCCGGCACCCGCATCATCCTCGACTTCCCTCATGCATAGATTTGCTGGTTGACGCGACAAGGGAGGGGCTGTTTCCGGACACTCTGGGCGCCGCCAAAGAACCCGGCTGTTAAGAAGGCGGCTAGGCTAAGTGAAGGGACGGCGATTCTGGGATTGGGAGGGACATCGCATCCCCTTCCATCGCCGCCTTCCTAA
Source organism: Eggerthellaceae bacterium (assembly GCA_022791455.1). GTDB lineage: Bacteria > Actinomycetota > Coriobacteriia > Coriobacteriales > Eggerthellaceae > Parvibacter. Next base: position 96,935 of record JAAVZC010000014.1, on the reverse strand, counting down.
GCCGGGTTCGACGCGGAGAAAAGCCCAGCGTGGCCGGAAACAGCCCCTCCCTTGTCGCCACCCGGCAGGTTGAGCCTACCCTTACAGGCTTGTAAGTGAAGGGTAAGGTGCTTCGATGGTTTCCGTAAGGTGCAGCTCGTAGGATTTTCATTGTCGGAAAGTGGTTTCGAACAGGAAGGAAATCCTCATGCATACGATAATTCGCTTAGTTGCTGTTATGGCTGTGGCCGGAGCGCTCGTGGCGCTGGCCGCTCATCAGATGCCGAAGACTGTCAAGGTGGAGGGTTAGTTATGGCCGAAGTTTTCGCAAGCCCCAATGCTGCTCATATGGCGGGAAGCGCCAACAATGCTCTTTCGGTCATGGCAGTGAAGAAGGTGTTCGGCAGCCGCGAGAACCTGACCACAGCGCTGGCAGGCGTCACCTTCAACGTGGAGAACGGCGAGTTCATGGCCATCATGGGGCCCTCCGGCAGCGGCAAGACCACGCTGCTCAACTGCATCTCCACTATCGATCGCGTTACGTCGGGCTCTATTGTGGTGGGCGGGCGCGACATTACCTCGCTTTCTCGCGGGGAGCTGGCGAAGTTCCGCCGCGAGGATCTGGGTTTCATCTTCCAGGACTTCAACCTGCTGGACACCCTGACGGGCTATGAGAACATCGCGCTTGCCCTTACCATCAAGGGCGCGCCGGCCCGCACGATTCCGGAGAAGGTGCGCACCATGGCCCGCACGCTGGGGGTGGGCGAGGTGCTGGACAAGTACCCGTACCAGATGTCCGGCGGCCAGAAGCAGCGCATCGCCGCCGCTCGCGCCATGGTGGGGGACCCGCGGCTCATTTTGGCGGACGAGCCCACCGGCGCGCTGGACTCCCGCGCGTCTGCGGTCATGCTGGAAATCATGGAGCTTATGAATCGCGACCTGGGCGCCACTATCATTATGGTGACTCACGACTCTTTCGCCGCCTCCTTCACCGACCGCGTGCTGTTTTTGCGGGACGGCGCCCTGTTCAACGAGCTGCGCCGCGGCGACTCCAGCCGCGAGGAGTTCTTCACCCGCATCATGGAAGTGACCACGTTCCTCTCGGGGGAGGTTGGTCATGGTATGTAAGCTGGCGTGGCGAAACGTCCGTCGGTCCATCCGCGACTACGCCATCTACTTCATCACGCTGCTCTTCGGCGTGGCGGTGTTCTACGCCTTCAACTCCATCGAGAGCCAGCAGGTGCTCTTCGACATCCAAAGCCAGGCTTCGGCGGAGCAGCTGAAGACCACGGCCGGGCTCTTGGGTCTATTTTCGGGCGTGATCGCCTGCGTGCTGGGCTTTTTGGTGCTCTACGCCAACCGGTTCCTCATTCGCCGCCGCAAGCAGGAGTTCGGCATTTACCTGCTGCTGGGCATGAAGCCGCGGATGGTTTCCGCCATCGTGCTGGTGGAAACGGTGCTAGTGGGCCTTATCGCCCTGGTGGTGGGCCTGCTTGCGGGCATTGCGCTTTCGCAGGGGCTTTCGTTTCTGACTGCCGGCCTGTTCGGTGTGGTCATGAGCGACTACCAGTTCGTGTTCTCCCAAAGCTCGTTTGTCTCTACCATCATCTACTTCGGCGTTATCTTCGCCGTCGTGGCGCTGTTCAACACGCTCTCGGTCAGCCGGGTGCGGCTCATCAACTTGCTGAAGGCCGATTCCGCCAACGAGAAAACCGGCGTGCGCAACCCCATCGTTTGCGCCATCGTGTTCGTGGTGGCGCTGGCGGTGCTGGTGTTCGCCTACGCGAAGCTGGACGAGAACAATCTGCTCATGCTGGATGACCCTGCGTTCCTGCAGGCCACCATTGCCATGATGGTGGGCAGCTTGCTGCTGTTCTGGTCGCTCGCAGGCCTGGTGGTGGCGCTCGTCTCCCGCAGCCCGCAGTTGTACTTGCGCCGCCTGCGCCCCTTCACGCTGCGCCAGGTGGCCAGCCGCATCAACACGGCGTTTGTGAGCCTGTGGGCCGTGTGCATGCTGCTGTTCTTCTCCATCACCTGCTTTTCCTGCGGCATGGGGCTGGCGGACGTGTTCTCCGGCCAGGTGGAAGCGGCGGCCCCGTATGACGCCACCATGATCGCGAACGTGTGGATAAGCCCGACGGGATCGACGAAGGATCGGCCGAAGGATCCGCTGGAGCGGCGCGTTCAGATGGAAGAAGACGCCCCCGAGCGCCTGGCTCAGGCGGAAGCGGCTAACTGGGACATGGCGGTGCCGCTGCAGGAAGCAGCCCCGGATTTGTGGGCGGAAACGGTGGGGTCCTACGGCCAAGTGGACGTCCTGTCCACACCGGGATTCACCTTCGGCGATCTGACGGATCAGCTAAACGCGGTGGGCGATGTGTCGGAAAACGTTTTGCGCCTGCTTGATGGCCGTGGCGATGAGCTGTGCCAGATGGTGGGGGTTTCGCAGCTGAACTCCGTTCGCGCGCTGCAGGGCCAAGATGCGCTGGAGTTGGCGGAAGGCCAATGGGCGCTCCTGAACAACATGGATGCGTTGGACGAGCTGGCGCAGGCGTTTGCCAAGGCGCGACCCACGCTGACCATTGCAGGCGTTCAGCTTGCGGGCTCGGGCGAAGTGGTGGCCACCCAGGTGGAAACCAGCAGCATGCTCTCGGCGGGAATGGTGCTGATCGTGCCGGATTCGGTGATGCAGGCTACCCTTGATGCCGGATACATCCCCGAGGCGTGCAAGCTGGACATCATGTTCGCCAACAACGGGAAGACCGCCGAAGAGAACAACCAGGCGCTGCAGCAGATCTTGGCCGCGGCGCAGCCGGCAGACGAGGGCGGCTTCGACAGCTCCTCCGGCCACTACGGCGACGAATGGGCCGGGCGCCTGTGGCCGGTGACCTCCATCACCTCGCAGGAGTACATGTTCGCCCAGTCCCGCGGCATGAAGCTCATGATCACCTACCTGGCCCTCTACATTGGCTTCGTGTTCATGGTGTCCACCGCCGCCATCCTGGCCATTCAGCAGCTGTCGAACGTGGCGGACTCCACCGGCCGCTACCGTACCCTCAATCGCCTGGGTTGCGACCGGCGCCAGATGTTCCACTCGCTGTTGGCCCAGACCTGTCTATACTTCCTGGCGCCCCTGGTGCTGGCGCTCTGCCACTCCGCCTACGTGATTTCCATGCTGGCGAACACGCTGTTCGCCGTGACGGGCACCCCGATGCTGGGCCCCATCGCCTCGGCCGGCGCCTTCCTGCTGGTGATCTACGGCGGATACCTGCTGGTCACCTACTTCACCAGCCGCTCCATGGTAGGCGGAGCATTGCGAGAAGGGTAATTTGTGGCTTGAGCCTCGTCGCGGGGGTGCGGGGCGGGGCAACCCTCAGTCGCTCAGACAGTCCTGCTTTGGAAAAGGCGCCACTGGCGCCTTTTCGTCGTGCGGAACTCGCTTTGTGAGGGCCGCCCCGCCCCGCTGGTTAGTTGACGTAGTTGTCTGTTGCCCTATCCGCCCTTTGTCATCCTGAGCGGAGGCCTTTAGGCCGGAGTCGAAGGATCTCACCCGGCTGCGGAGATCCTTCGACTCCGCGCTGCGCGCTCCGCTCAGGATGACAATAGGGATTGTGGGGAACACCAAGTAGTTTTACGGCAGATAAGATTCGATGAGTTCTATCAGCTCGGTCTTTTTGTGGACGTCTAGCTTCGTGTAGATACGCTTGTTGTGGGTGCGCATGGTGTTTTCGGAAATGAAGAGGCGCTCGGCAATGGCGGGACCAGTGAGACCGCGGGCGATGAGCTCCATCACTTCCACTTCGCGCGAGGAAAGCCCGAAATCTTGACCCACGAGCTGGCAGCGCAGCGCGATGCGGTCCGATGCCGTCCCGGCGGGGGAGAAGTCCTCTGTCGGGTGCGGCTCGGCCGGCGGTGCCGGGGCGGTTGCAGCCAACGGGCGGGTGGCCGGCTGCGGCGTCAAGGTAAGGAATTCCACTTCGTGGGCGGAGGCGGGCAGGCTCGCCACGGATTGGCGGATGCTGAACAGCGCCGCCAGCAGCATCACGAACAGCGAGGCCAGCGCCACAAACGAGAACTGCTCCACGCCCCACTGCACTTCGATGCCCGAGGCGTAACCGGTCAGGTAGCCCAGAATCTGCGGGCTGTAGGCGAAGGCGCCGTAGAAGCCGTAGATGAGGATGGGGTTGATACCATTGTCGCGCGAGAGCTGGCCGCAGTGCATCATGATGAGCAGGCACGCCAGCATGAAACAGCCGTTGGCAATGCCGAAGCCGGTGTTGGTGAACGCTTCCCCCATGAAAGGCATCACCATGAGGCACAGCGCTACCAGCGGAAAGAGAGCCAGGAACACGAGCGTCAGCGAAACGCGCAGCGTGCGCCGCTGCCAGATGAAGTAGAACACGGTCACCACCGCGAACAGCGCCACCATGGAGAAGATGTTGATGGCGGCCAGCAACTCTTGGTGGGTGATGGCTACAAAGCGGATGGCGCCGGCGCAGAACCCGAGCGCCCCCACCGCCAGCGCCGGCGAGAGGCTGTCCCGCAGCGCGTTTCGGTACACCGCGCCGTGTTCTTGCGGCACGTCTTCGAACATGGGCTGGGCGATGTCGGTCTTCTGGTTGGCCAGCCACAAGCACAGGCCCGCCAAAGGCGCCATGATGAGCGGCAGCAGGTAGGCGGTCAGCGCCTGGGGTACCAGGCAGATGGCCAGGTACAGCACCGCTGACCCTGCCGTGCCCTTGATGAGCGCCAGGTTGCCTGCGGTGGAGTCCATGGCGGCGAACACCCGCTGCCAGCTGACCATGAATCCCGAAAGGCCGAACCCGATGAGCACCGCCGCCGCCCCAATGAGAGGCAGCGCCAGCGGTTCTACATACATAGCCGACACCATGCACAAGGGCCCCACGCACAGCGGCAGCGCGAACGGCAGCACGCGGCGCGAGCCGGTGGCGGCCGGGCGCAGCCACGCCAGCCCCATCCATCCCACGAAGCTCAGCGAGAACGCCAGCAGCTGCAGGATGTAGAAGCCGATGGTGGTCAGTTCCGTTTGGTACTCGGCGGGCAAATAGGGGAACACGCCGCCCCAAATAGAGGTGGCGTTCATGGAAAGCACGGTGGCATAGCCGAAGCTCGGCACGTCGGGCTTAAGGGCGCGCAGCCGCTTCATCTTCCCCTCTCCTCACATCTTGATCCCCCGAAAACTTTGCGCCATTCTATCAGCGAAGGGGCGCAAAAGGGAACGCCTCTTCTTCCCAAAGAAAAATGGTGACAATCTGACCTGGGGAAACGTCAAAAACACCAGAATCTGGTGACACGCTTTTTTCGGTGGCTGCGTACTATGGGCTCATCCAATCGGATGTCTTGCGCTTTGGCCGGCAGGGCGCGGGAACCCGAGATGCGAGGGAAGAGGACAGAAGAAAGGAAGGCTTTCATGGCGGAAGAGTTTGTCACCATGGATCGTCGTTCGTTCGTGAAAACGGCGGGTGCCGCAGGGGCGCTCGCGGTTGCAGGGGGAGTGACTGCCGGAGCAGTGGGGGCCGTGGGCGCCACCACCGCGATGGCGGAAGATGCCTCCGATGAGCGCGTCGTGTGGACCCATTGCCACGTTAACTGCGGCGGCGCGTGCGTGCTGCAGATGCATATGAAGGGCAACGAGATTGCCTATGTGGAATCCGACAACACCGGCGACTCCAGCTTCGGCGGATTCCAGGCCCGCGCTTGCCTGCGCGGCCGTTCCATCAAGAGCTGGCTGCAGGGGGAGGACCGCCTGAACTACCCCATGCGCCGCGTGGCGGGTACCAAGCGAGGCGACGGACAGTACGAGCGCATCAGCTGGGACGAGGCGCTCGATACCATCGCCAGTGAGTTCACCCGCATTCGCGAGACCTACGGCAACGAGGCCATCTTCATCCAGGAGTGCTCCGGCGTTGAGCAGAACCTCATGATGAACAACCCGTTCTTCCGCCTGTTCAACCTGCTGGGCGGCGAGATCACCCGCTACGGCAGCTACTCCAGCGCCGCCATCAGCTTCGGCGCGCTGCCCTACACCTACGGCAAGAACTGGGCCGCCCGTTCCTTCAAGACGCTGGCTCCGGGCGAGCTGGTGGTGCTGTTCGGCGACGCCCCCAACGACACCCGCATGGCCGGCGACGGCGCCGGCTACGACCTGAACGTGGCCCGCGAGCAGAAGGGCTGCCGTATCATCACCATCGACTACCGCCGCAGCGAGCTGGCTACCAACCAGGACGTGGAGTGGATTCCCATCCTCCCCGGCACCGACGCGGCGCTGGTGGCGGGCATCGCCCATGAGCTGATCACGAAGGACCTGGTGGACCACGAGTTCCTGGACACCTACTGCGTGGGCTTCGACGAGGCCACGCTGCCGGAAGGGGCGCCTGCCAATTCTTCCTACACCGCCTACATCATGGGCACCGGCTACGACATGGTGGAGAAGACCCCCGCGTGGGCCGCTTCCATCACCCGCGTGCCGGAAGAGCGCATCATCCAACTGGCCCATGAGATTGCCGAAGCGAAGCCCTGCTTCATCGCTCAGGGCTGGGGTCCGCAGCGCCACACCAACGGCGACTACGCCGCCCGTTCCATCATGCTGCTGGCGCAGATGGTGGGCCAGGTGGGCAAGCCCCACACCAACTCCGGCGCCCGCGAGGGCAACAGCGGCTTCGATTTCCCCAGCCTGCCCACGGGCGACAACCCGGTGGAGACGAAGTTCCCCCAGTACCTGTGGCCGGAAGTGATCAAGTACGGCAGCCAGCTGACCGCCGAGAACGCCGGCATCCGCAACAAGCCGGCGCTGGAGACGGGCATCAAGTTTTTGGTGAACTACGGCAACAACATGATGGCCAACCAGAACGGCGACATCAACTACACCACCGAGATTCTGCGGGACGAGAGCCTGTGCGAGTTCATCCTGCAGTACGACGTGAACTGGACCGACTCCTGCAACTGGGCCGACATCGTGCTGCCCGACCTTACCCCGCAAGAAACTTGGACCCTTTCCGCCGCCGGCGAGACCAACGACGTGCGCGGTCTTTGGCTGGGACAGCCCATCTACGACGCCCCCTACGAGCGCCGCGAGGTGTACGAGGTGTGCGGCGAGCTGGCCAAGCGCCTGGGCGTTTACGAGGAGTACTCTGAAGGCGGTCTCACCCGCCGCGACTGGTGCGAAAAGCTGTGGAACCAGCTGCGCGAAGACGAGCCGCAGATCCCCACCTTCGAGGAAATGCTGGTGCAGGGCATCTACAAGGAAGACATGCCGGTGGAAGAGGTGACCGAGGACTTCATCCTGGACCCGGTGGCTAACCCGCTGGGCACGGCGACGGGCAAGATTCAGGTGTACGCGCCGGAGCTGGCGGAATTCGCCGAAACCTGGGAGCTGCCGGAAGGGGACGTCATCTATCCCATTCCCGTGTACTTCCCCGGCCATGACGGTGCCGACTCCACCGACGAGGCGCACCCGCTCATCATCACCGCGTTCCACACCAAAGCCACCACGCACTCCAGTTATGCCAACAACAAGGCTATCCAGGAAGTGGCGAAGTTCCAGGCGTGGATCAACCCGATGGATGCGGAAGCGCGCGGCATCGAGGACGGCCAGCCCATGCGCCTGACCACCGATCAGGGCTCTATCATCATGAACGCCAAGGTGACCAACCGCATCATGCCCGGCGTGGTGACCGTGCCGCAGGGCGCGTGGCACAAGGCTGCTGCCGAGGGCGACCGCACCGACGAGGGCGGATGCATCAACACCTTGTGCAGCCGCCATCCCAACGTGATTTCCAAGGGTACCGGCCAGCACAGCTGTGTGGGCCAAGCCGAGAAAGTGGAGGGCTAAACCATGACGCAATACGGTTTCTACTTCGACGCTACCCGCTGCACCGGGTGCAAGACTTGCGAGGCGGCCTGCCGCGACTACCATCAGCTGAAATCAGGCCAGACCTATCGCCACGTGTACGAGCTGGAGGGGGGCAACTGGAGCCAGGACGCGAACGGCTGCTGGACCACCGACGGCTACACCTACTACACCTCGTTCAGCTGCCAGCACTGCTCCGACCCTGCCTGCACCCATGTGTGCCCCACGGGCGCCATGCACAAGGACGCCGAGACCGGTCTGGTGGATGTGGACGACGCCCGCTGCATCGGTTGCGGCTACTGCGCGCTGGCCTGCCCCTACGACAACCCGAAGGTGGACCGCGAGGCCGGCCACTCCACCAAGTGCAACGGCTGCGCCGAGCGCGTGGCGGAGGGCAAGCAGCCCATCTGCGTGGAGGCTTGCTCCATGCGCGCGCTGGAGTTCGCGCCGGTGGATCAGCTGTCCGGCAAGGGCGCGCAGGCGAAGGTGGCTCCGCTGCCGGAGCCGTCGCTCACCAACCCCAATCTGTTCATCAAGGAATGCCATGTTTCGCAGCCGAGCGGCTCGACTTCCTGCCGCGTGGCCAATGAGTCGGAGGTGAGGTAAATGGGAGTCGGAATGGAGCACGCCCCTCTGGCGATTTTCACCACCCTGGCCCCGATGGCCGCCGCGTCCTTCGTGGTGCTGGCCTATGTCTTTCTGGCGGGGAAGCCGAGTGCCGAAGAGGCGAAGCGGCTGGACAAGTGGACGGCGCTGCCGGCGGTCTTCATGGCGCTGGGCATGATAGCTTCCTTCTTCCACCTGGCGAACCCGATGAATGCTCTGTTCGTGTTCTCTGGCGTGGGCAGCTCGCCGCTTTCCAACGAGCTGCTGGTGACGGTGGTCTTCGCCGTGGTGGCGCTGGTCTACTGGATTCTGGGCCTGGCGGGCAAGCTGCCGGCCACGGGCGGTGCACGCACCGTGCTTTTGCTGGTGCTGGCGGTGGGTTCGGTGCTGCAGGCGCTCTTCTGCGGCCTGGCCTACCTGATGGACACCATTCCCACCTGGAACAATCCCGCCACGGTGGTGCAGCAGCTGGGTTGCGCGTGGCTGGGCGGCGCGGCGCTGGGGGCTCTTGTCTGCGCGGCCGCCAAGGTAGAGCTGCCGAAGTCGTCGAAGCTGTTCATCGCTGGCTTCGGGGCCCTGGGCTTGGTGGTAGCGCTGGTCGGCGTGGCGCTGCAGAGCGCCGGCCTGGAGTCCATCGCCAACATCTGGGGCACGGCCGCCGCGCTCGAGCCGCAGCTGGGGATGCTCATCGCCCTGTTCGCCCTGTGCGGCGTGGCCGCCTGCGCCCTTCTGTTCTTCGCCGGGGCCGCGAAGCCGCAAAACGGCGGGGCTGCTGCGGTGGTGTCTATGAGCAGTGGCGTGGCACTTGTGGCTGTAATTGTGGCGGTGGCCGGAATTTTGATCATAAGATTCGCTTTCTACGGCCTTTTTATGGGAATTGCGATCTAATAATTAGCTAGACAATATTTGACGCCCCATTACCCGATGCGATGATGGCCTCCGGACAGCCCTCCGGGGGCCATCCCGCAATTTTGGCGTCGGAGAGAATCGAGGACTTCTCATGGAAACGGCCCTCAGCGAAATCACCCTTGTTCTTTTCACCACCATCGCGCCCGCGGGCATTGTCGGCTATATGACGGTGGCGCTGTACGGCCTTTTGGCCTCCCGCGAGCAAGCTGCCCGCGCGAGCCGCTATTTAGTGATCCCTTTGGTGCTGGTCATTTCCGGGCTCATCGCGTCCGCCACCCATTTGGGAACGCCGGCGAATGCCCTGTACGTGCTGGCCGGCGTGGGCCGTTCCCCGCTTTCCAATGAAGTGGTGGCGGTCGTGGGCTTTCTGGCCGTGGGCGGCGTGTGGTGGATGCTGTCGTTTCGCGACGATGTGGCGCGCGCGGTGCAGCAGGTCGCGTTCTGCCTGGCCATTGTGGCGGGCCTTGCGGCGCTGGCCATGATCTCGCTTGCCTACTCGGTAGAAACAGTGCCCACGTGGAACTTGCCCTACGGGCCGCTTACCTTGTGGCTGGGGTCGGTGGCGCCGGGCGTGCTGGTGGGGCTCTTCACCCTGATGGCGGCCGGTGTGCCGGCGAAGCGCCCCTTTGCGTGGGGCCTTGCGGCGCTGGCAGCGGTGGCGAGCGTTGCCCAGGGCGTGGCGCTGGGGCTGGAGTGGAGCGCGCTTGCCGGCATTCAGACGACCACCCATTCTGCCCAGGGCCTGGTGCCATGGTTGCCCGCGGCGGCCGTGGCCTATCCGGTGGTCGCGCTTCTGTGCGTGGCGGTGGCATTGCTAGCAGTGGAGCGCCGGTCGGGAGAAGCCGTCCGCGAAGGCGCGGCGGAAGGCGTTGACGTGCCTGCCGCTTGGACTGGCGGATCGAAGGCGACAGTGGCGGGGGCGGCCCTCGTTCTTCTGGCGGCCGCGTTCGCCGTGCGCTTCTGCTTCTACGCCTCCTACATGACTGCGGGTGTGTAGGAACAGGCAGGCGCTGTCACAAAACCGCACCGAGTGGCATGCTCCCTGTTGCCTAAGTGCCATTCAGTGCACTTTTCTGACATGAAAAAAGCGCCATCTGACCAGGTTAAACGTTCATTACGCCTGGTCAGACGCTGGTACAAAAACGCGCCGAATGGTATTTTCCGTGCCCGCACTGTGCCACTCGGTGCGTTTTTGCGACAGTCGCAACTTGTTGTTTCCCTGCGTAGATGAGGCTTGAGGGCCGCGCGGGGCGTGGGAATGCTAAAATTGGCGGTTGCGTTATAACCGACCAGCATTCCGCCCGCGCGCGGGGTGCTTGACTTGCGAGGAGAGCCCCATGTCCCAGGCCACCGAAGAGGCCAAACCCCTTGTGACCCCCGTTATCTTGGGCGGCGACATTGGCGCCTACAGCCTGGCGCGCACCTTCCACGAGGCCTACGGCATTCGCCCGCTGGTGCTCAGCCAGGCCAACAGCCACCTGTGCCACGACTCCACTATTCTGGAGAACCGCGTGAACCCGCAGCTGGACGATGTGGACGTGCTGATGGACACCCTGAAGGCAGTGGCGAAGGAGAAGGCGGGGGAGACCCTCATGGTGCTCGCCTGCGGCGACTGGTACGTGCGCCTTTTGGTGGAGCACCGCGCCGAGCTGGAAGAGGCCGGCTACATTCTGCCCTACATCTCCGAAGAGCTGCTGAACCGCCTGGTGCTGAAGGACTCCTTCTACGAAATCTGCGAAGAGTGCGGCGTGCCTTACCCGAAGACCGCCGTGTTCGACACCCAGGCGCCGGTTGACCCGGACAGCTTCGGCCTCACCTTCCCCGTGGTGGCAAAGCCTGCGTCTTCGGCGGAGTACCACTACGCGAAGTTCCCCGGCAAGAAGAAGGTGTTCATCTTCGACACGCCGGAAGAGCTGAAGGAGATGCTGGATAACCTGTGCGCCAGCTCGTATAAGGGAAAGTTCCTGCTGCAGGAGTTCATTCCCGGCGATGACACCAACATGCGCATCCTCACCACCTACAGCGACCGCACCGGCAAGATGCGCTTCGCCTCGTTCGGCCAGACGGTGCTGGAGGACCCGCGGCCTCAGGCCATCGGCAACCCCATGGCCATCATCAGCCGCGAGAACGACGAGGCGGTGGAGTGCGCGCGACGGCTGGTGGAGCACGTGGGCTACACCGGGTTCGCCAATTACGACATCAAAGTGAACCCCGAGACCGGCAAGTTCGTGTTCTTCGAGATCAATACCCGCCTCGGCCGCAGCAACTACTACGTGACGGCCGCTGGCGACAACACCATCCGCTGGATTGTGGAGGACCTGGTGGAAGGCCGTGACTTCCCCGACGAGGTGCAGGTGGCCCGTGGGCGCAAGTCGCTGTACACGGTGCTGCCGAAGTCCATTTTAGTGGAGCACGTGACCGACCCGGATTTGCGCGCGGAAGTGGAGCAGCTGTTCGCCGAGGGCAACGCGAAGAACCCCATCAACTACAAGGCGGAAAAGAAGCTGGTGCGCAAGCTCTACCCCTACTACTTCGAGCAGAAGCAAGCGAAGAGCCTGCGAGAATTCTACAAAGCCGAAGCTGCCCGCAAGGCGTCTTCCGATGATCCTGCGGGCTACGTGACCGTTCCCCAGAAGGGGGAGGGCGAATGACGACTAAGCTCGTCGGCGTCCTGGGAGGCACCGGCCCTGCCGCCACGGCGTATTTCCTGAAGCGGCTGGTGGACTTCACCGATGCCCAGCGCGACCAAGACCACGTGCGGGCCATCGTCCACAACGACACCGCCACGCCGGATCGCACCGACTATCTGCTGGGGAAGAGCGACGTGTCGCCGCTGCCCTACCTGGCGGCGGACGCGCGCCTGCTGGAGCAGTGCGGCTGCGAGTTTCTGGCCATGCCCTGCAATACTGCCCACGGTCTGTTCGACTCGGTGCAGGCAGCGGTGAGCATCCCGGTCATCCATATGGTGAACGAGACCATGAACTACTGCCGCGAGCGCGGGTTTTCCCAGGTAGGCGTGTTGGCCACTGAAGGCACCGTGGCCACCGACCTGTTTGGCATGGCCGGCCGCTTCTGCGGGGTGGACGTGGCCTATCCGCCGCGAGAAGGCCAGGTGGAAGTGGACCGCATCATCTACGACGCGGTGAAGGCGGGCCGCCCGGTGGCGCCGAGCGAGCTGGGGCCGCTGTCTTCCATGATGGCAGAGGCCGGCTGCGACGCCATCATCCTTGGCTGCACCGAGCTTTCGGCGGCGTTCGGCGAGGATCGCAGCGCATCGGTGCTGCCGGCGGTGGACCCGCTGGATGTGCTGGTAGTGCGTACCATTCAGGCGGCCGGGGCAACGGTAAAGCCCGGCGCCCTTCTCTAATATATATGTAAGCAACCAGGAGGTTTGTATGTGCGGATTTGTGGGCTTCTACGATAAGGGCACCGATTTCGACCACGCGGCCGTCGTGAAGGCCATGGCCGATTCCATCGCCCACCGCGGGCCCGACTCTGACGGCTTCTTCAGCGATGACGCGGTGTCGCTGGGCTTTCGCCGCCTGTCCATCATCGACTTGGAGGGCGCCAACCAGCCCCTCTACAACGAGGACGACCGCCTGGTCATGTGCTTCAACGGCGAAATCTACAACTTCCAAGAGCTGCGCGCCCAGCTGATCGAGGCGGGCCACACCTTCCGCACCCACGGCGACGGCGAGGTCATCCTGCACGGTTTCGAGGAATGGGGCGAAGCGCTGCTGCCCAAGCTGCGCGGCATGTTCGCCTTCGCCATCTACGACCGCCAGACCGGCCGCCTGTTCTTGGCCCGCGACCCCTTCGGCATCAAACCGCTCTACTACTGGACGGAAGGGGAGGTGCTCATTTTCGCCTCCGAGACCAAGGCGCTGCTGCATCATCCCCATTTCAAGAAGGCGCTGAACACCAAGCGGCTGGCCCACTACCTGACCATCGAGTACCTGCCGGACGATGAGACCATGTTCGAGGGTGTCCACAAGGTGCCGGCCGGCCATTGGCTTTCCTGGCAGGGCGGTGCGCTGGAAGTGGTGAAGTGGTGGGAGCCCTCCTTCGATCCGAAAGAGGGGCGCACCCGCGCGCAGGAGGCGGACGAGATTGCCGCCGCGCTGCAGGAATCTGTGAACGCCCACGCCATCGCCGACGTGGAGGTGGGCTGCTTCCTTTCCGCCGGCGTGGACTCGTCGCTCGTGGCCAACGAGACCTCGCACATCATGAAGGCGAAGACCTTCTCCATCGGCTATGGCGAGCAGAAGTACTCCGAGCTGGACGCCGCCAAAACCTTCGCCGACGCCATGGGACTGGAGAATTACAGCCGCGGCATTGACGCTGACGCCTTCTTCGAGAGCGTTCCCGCCGTGCAGTACCACATGGACGATCCGCTGCCGAACCCTTCCGCGGTACCGCTGTATCACTTGGCGCATTTCGCCGCTGAACAGGTGAAAGTGGTGCTTTCTGGCGAAGGGGCCGACGAGCTGTTCGGCGGCTACCCGCTCTACCAGGAGGGGCTGGACTACCACCCCTACATGAGCGTGCCGGCTCCGCTGCGCAAGGCGGCCGCCGCGGTGGCGAAGCTGCTGCCGGAGGGCACCCACGGCCGTCGCTTCCTCATGCGCGGCGCCCATCCGCTGGAGGAGCGCTACCGCCGCTTGGAGTACAACTACACCTACCCGGAGGCGCTTTCCCTGCTCAAGCCCGAAGTGGCTGCGGTTGCCGAAGCCTGCGGTGCGCCGTGGGAAGCGGAGGCGCCGCTGTTCGCCCAGACGCGCGCCCATTACCCCGGCGCTGGCGAGATTGACGAGGTGACCGCCATGCAGACGGTGGACATCCTCACCTGGATGCAGCAGGACATTCTGCTGAAGGCGGACAAGATGTCCATGGCCGCCTCGCTGGAGCTGCGCGTGCCCTTCCTGGACATGGAGGTGTTCGCGCTCTCCCGCACGCTGCCCACCGCCGACCGCGTCTCGAAGACGGAAACGAAGTGCGCCCTGCGCTCCGCCGCCGCCCAGACGCTGCCGCCGGTCACGGCGAAGATGCCCAAGATTGGCTTCATCACCCCCCTGGCCCAGTGGATGCGGGAAGAGCCCTACGCCAGCCGTGTGCGCGAGAAGATCACCGGACCTGTGGCCGCGCGCTTCTTTAACACCGACCAGCTGGGCCGCCTGCTTGATCAGCACATTTCCGGCGAGAAGTCGAACATGAAGAAAATCTGGTCCATCTACAGCTTCGTCGTCTGGTACGAACAATTCTTCCCCGAAGAAGCCGCTGCGTAATATGGCTGAGTCTTTGAATGCTCCTCTGCTGAGTCGGGTGGCGGCTACTTTGGCCGACCGTGATTTGGTGGGGCCGGAAGCGGCGGCGCTGCTGATGGTGTCCGGCGGATCCGATTCTGCGGCGCTCGCCTATATTGCTGCCGAGTTGCAGGGGGCGGGGCAGTTGGGGCCGGTGGCGATGCTGCACGTGCACCATCATATGCGCGGTGCCGACGCCGACGCGGATGCCGAATTCGCCGCTGCTTTGGCGGAACTTCTGGGCTTTCCCTTCTTTCGCGTAGACGTGAATGTGAATCAGTTGGCGGACGAAGCGGGGGAGAACCGCGAGGCGGTGGCGCGCCGCGAGCGCTATGCCGCTGCTCATGAGGCGCTGGCCAGCATGTGCCTGCACGAGGCGCGACCCCTGGCCGAGGGCCGTATTCTTACCGCTCATTCTGCCGACGACCGTATCGAGAACTTCTACATGCGCTCCATTGTGGGCACGGGGCCGGGCGGGTTCCGCTCGATGCTTTATCGCAACGGGCCGGTGGTGCGGCCGCTGCTCGACGTTTCGCGCCAGCAGCTGCGGGACTACCTGGAGGCGCGGGCCCGCGAGGGGCGGTCCGTGGTGCGGGACGCATCTGGCGCCCTTTGGCGGGAAGATGCCACCAATGCCCATACCGACCGCTTCCGCGCCTACGTGCGCCACAACTTGGTGCCGGTGGCGCGCGAATGGAACCCGCAGCTGACGGACGTGCTGGTGCGCACCATGAACCAAATCGCCGACGAAGACGACATGCTCGACGAAATGACCACCACCCTCATCGCCCGCTGCGTAACCATCCCAACGTCATCTCGACCGGAGCCCGAAGGGCGGAGTGGAGAGATCCCGTGTGCGCCGAAGGCGGAGGGAGGCACCGACCCCCATCGTCATCCTGAGCGAAGCGAAGGATCTTTCGGTTCCGAGCAATCATTTCTTATCAAGCCCGCTTTCGCCACCGAGCCGCGGCCGTTGCAGAAGCGGGCCATCTACCAGTTGCTCTTGCAGCTGCTGCCGCCGGAATCCCGCCTTCAGTCCGCCTCCATCGGCGCCGTGCTCGCGGCCATCAACGAAGACGGCTCCCTGAAGAGCGGTTACGTGGCCAACATCCAAGGAAACCTGGCCGTCAGCGCCAACAAGCACGGCATCCTCATAGAGCCGATGGCCGCCTTCCGCACCCGCCGCAAAAAGTAGTCGCCGCATCTCGACCCCGTTATAAAGAACAGTCCAGCCCTCGAACCTTTTTTCCTCGTGTCACAAAATGACCCTTGTCGATTCTCCGTAGGGGGGATGGCAATCGAGGAATCATGGTAAGGAGGATGGTATGGACAAGAAGAGGGCGATTAAGCTCGTCGTGCTTTGCGTCGCGACATTGGCCTGCGTGGCCTTGGCGCTGGCGTCTCCGTTCGAGGGGCTTGACGCAAATGGGATGCACTTTCTCGCAATTTTCATCTGGTGGATTGTGATGATGGTGCTTGAGTTGGTTCCGACCCACATCAGCAGTCTTATCGCTTGTACGCTCTGCCTGTTGTTCGGGACGGGAGATACCGCGCAGGTATTCGGGCAATTCGGATCGAGCACCGTGCTGCTGCTTCTGGGTGCGTTCGGCTTGGCCGCCGGCTTGTCCAATAGCGGCATTCTCAAGCGCATCGCGTTGTTGATGGTCAAGTATGCTCCCAAGAACTATGTGGGGCAGATGATCGTGTTCGAGCTGGCCAACACACTGATTACCCCGTGGGTTCCCGCGGCCGCCGCAAAGCAGGCCATCATGGTGCCCATTGCGAATGACATTGCCGACCAGTTGGGGTTCAAGCCGCACACTCGTCCCTATACGGGCTTCTTCTCCATCATCGTCATCGCATCGCTCATTTTTGGCTCCTGCTTTTTGACGGGCAATGGCTCGGTGGCCATCGCGTTGGGATTTATGCCTGATGGCATCACGTGGACCGGCTGGGCCGGCAACGCCATCGTGTACTTCATCGTATCGCTTGTGCTTTTCACCGTGTTCTTCATCTTCTGGCATCGTCCGAAGACGGCCGATAGCAAGGACGCGAACCCGGGAGCTATTCTGGACTCCTGCAATCGTCAACTGGCGGAAATGGGGGCTCTGCGTGGTAAGGAGCTGTTCGCCCTCATCGTGCTTCTTGTGGCCATTGTGGGCTTTGTCGCGGGATCTAATTTCGGAATTCCGTCCCATGCCGTTGCGTTGACCGCATGGTTGCTGCTCTGCGTGTCCGGATCTTTCAAGCCGCAGGACTTCTCGACACGCCTGATGTGGCCCATCGTCATCATGATCGGCTGCATTCTGGGCATGGTCACCCTGCTCTCCACCACCGGGGTTGCCGCGTGGATTGCGAAGTTGTGCGCGCCGGTTATCATTCCGCTCACTCAGCAGCCGCTGCTCTTGGTGTTGCTGCTTGCGATCCTCATGATCGGTCTGCGCTTCGCGATGGTTAGTGCGACGGTGATGATGGCGCTCGTGTCCACCATGCTGGCCGGTACTGCCATCGATCCGTTCGTGTACCTGTTCGTGATCACGGTTTCGGGCATGTCGTTCTTGCTCTACTATCAAAACCCAACGGTCATTGGCGCTCTGGGCATGACCGGAGGCAAGGTGGAACAAAAGGACATCTATGCCACAGGTGCGGCGTTCATCGTCATCAACCTTATCGCTATCGCGGTCAGTGTTCCCTATTGGCAGATGCTGGGGCTCTTGGGTTAAAGACAAGGAAAAGATCGCTAGAAACAAGGAGGGCCCGGCAGCGGGCCCTCCTTGGGCTTGGCGAGAAAAGCTTACTCGAAAGTCACCATGTTCAACAGCTCGACAACTGAGTGCGCGTCCAGCTTTTTCATAATGTTCGCGCGGTGGGTGCGCACGGTGTTGACCGACACGCCCAGGAAAGAAGCAATCATCTTGTTCGATTTTCCTGCTTTGAGCATGCGCACGATCTCGTTTTCCCGTGCGGTGAGCAAGGGGTGTCCCGTGGGGGCCTCTGGTGCCGGTTCGGCGCTCCACAGACTTGTTGCCAGTTGGGCGCGCAGGTACACCGAGCCCTGCATCACGGTGACGATGGCGTCGTTGAGCTCTTCGCCGGCGGCATCTTTGAGCACGTAGCCCGATGCCCCCTTCGCCATGCACTCCCTGATATAGAGGGAATCGGAGTGCATGGTGAGCATGATGACGTGGGTCTGCGGGCACTGGGATTTGATGATCTTGAGCGCCTCAATACCGGTCATATCGGGCATGGTGATGTCGAGCATAAGGATGTCCGGCTTGAGGCGCGAACATGCCTCGACCGCTTCGACTCCTGTTCCCGCTTCGCCAATGACGCGGATGTGCGGGTTGCTGTGGGTCAGAAGGGACTCGATTCCCTTCCGCAAGAGGGTGTGATCGTCGGCGATAACGACGGTGACGGGCTTCTCTGCGGTCATGATTGCCTTCCTGGGTTGGTTTCCAGCGGAATCGATAATTTAACGAGCGTGCCGCTTCCGGGCCGTGATTCTATTGAGCAGCGGCCGTTCAGCAGGGCGGCGCGCTCCATCATTCCGGTTATGCCGAAGCTCTTTCCCTCCTGGTTGCAGACGCTTTCGGGAGAAAACCCGCATCCGTCGTCTTGCACAGACAGGGAAAGGAGGCCGTCCGCCGCGCAGGCCGAGATATCAACATGGTTTGCCCCGCTGTGGCGCAGGGCGTTCGAGACAGATTCCTGAACAATGCGAAATACGAGCGTCGATTGCTGGATGGGTAGAGCGGGAAGGTTGGCGGGAGGGTCGAATGAAATGGCTTCTTCCACTTTTGCGTTTAGGTCTTCTACGTAACTTTCTAGGCACGCGATAAGGCCATGGGAGGCCAGTATCGGTGGCCTCAGGTCGGCCACGTTGTCCCGCACCGACTGAATGGCGCTCTTGATGTCTTCCCTCAAGAAGGCCAGCTCCTCGCGCAGTTCGCTCTGATCGGGGGAAACAAGGTCAAGGCATGCGGAGGCGCGTATGGCGGCCAGGGCAAGCGTTTGGCAGGTGCTGTCATGAAGGTCTCGCGCAATTCTTAGGCGCTCGTCTTCTTGGGCGACGAACACTTGCTCTACCAAGGCCTCAAGCCGCTCTTTCTCAAGTGATAGCTCATCGGTCAGCACCGCACTCGAGATGGACGAGGCGATAGAGGTGCACAGGCGCTCCAAAAACACCGCATCCTCGGGTGTGAACTGGCATCCCTGCTTGGTTCCCTCCAGGAGAAAGGCCCCAATCACCTCGTCGTAGACGATGATGGGGCAGCACAGAATAGCTTGGGGAATCTTGGCGCGACCAGCTTTTAGAATGGCGTCTGCATCGACGACGGTCTCCATGATGGCGTTTACCTGGTCGGGGCCGTTGGCGATAATCATGCGGCGTTCGTTCCAGACGATGCCGGGCGCCCCTTCGCCGCGGGAAAACTGAAGTTCCATGCCCTCGGGAACGTAGACCTCGCCATTGATTGAAGAGAGACGCATGCGGTCGGTTTCCCAATCATGTACGAACAAAAAACTGCGGTTCGCCGTGTTCGAAAGGCGCACGACGCTGCCTGTGATGACGTCGGTGAGCAGCTGCAGCTCGATGTTGGAGGCGGCCCGCTCCGCCCGCTTCATGAGGCGGGTTTGCTTTTCCTGAGTCGAGAGACCGGAAATTGAAGCGCGCGGATGCTGCTTGATGCGCCGGGGGACGTGAATGTCGATGAGGCGATAGGGCTCCATGGGGCACATTGCTTTCTGCGAGGGGCACGGTGGGGCGTTCCGCGGCGTGCGGCGCCGGTTGGCTAATCATAGCAAGAGGGTTTAGGAAAACCAACCAAGAGAGCAGCCGTTTGAGGGCGCGGCTGGATTGGGCGCGTGTCTTGGCGACGTGAGGTGGGCAAATGCTGTTCGGACGGCTGTGACTTGCCGCGCTACCCCCCTTAAAAGAACAAGCCGGCGCTGGCATCTGGGCGGCCTGCGCACAACAATAGGGGTGTCTCGCATTGGGATTTGGCTAGAGAAAGGGAGACCTATGGATTTCAAGATCACCGATGAGCAAGAGCTGCTTCTCGAGAGCCTGGAAGAATGGATCGAGGGTTGCGGTTTCGATCAGCGCTACTTCGACGAGCACTGGGAGAACGCGCAGTTCCCGGCCGAATACTACAAGGCGCTTTTCGAGTCCCCCTTCGGCAAGGTGGGGCTGCCCGAGCAATACGGCGGTACCGAGATCGACTTTTTGACCATGGTGCTGCTCGACGAGAAGTTCGCCGAATTGGGCCGTCCGTCGCTCACCACGACCATGCTCAACATCGAGGACATCATGATGTTTGGCAGCGAAGAGCAGAAGAAGGCCATCTCGGACAAGGTTGACGAGGGTCGTCTTCCGTTTGCTCTCGGCTTCACCGAGCCGCAGGCCGGCTCCGACTCCAACGGCTATGCCTGCACCGCCACCCGCAAGGATGGCAAGGTGTACATCAACGGCCACAAATCTTTCATCACCAATGCCTCCGACACGGACCTCATGCTGACCATGACGCGCGATTTCAGCGTCGAGCCGGCGCTGAACGCAATGTCTTTGTGGATGGTGCCGCTGAACGCTCCCGGTGTTAAGATCGAGCCGATGCACAAGATTGGCCAGCGTATGCTGTCGATGTGCGAGGTGTATCTCGACAACGTGGAAGTCGAGGAGACCGACCTTGTGGGCGAAGAGGGCAAGGGCTTCTTCATGCTGATGAAGAACTTCGAGATCGAGCGCGTGCTCATTGCCGCCACGGCTCTCGGCGGTGCGAAGCGTGCCTACAACGAGGCGGTCAATTACGCGAACGAGCGCATTCAGTTCGGCAAGCCCATTGGCCAGTTCCAGCTCATTCAGAAGATGATTGTGGAGATGACCGCCAAGATCAAGGCGTGTGAGGCGTTCCTGTACGCGACCGCCTGGAAGTACGATCAGGGCGAATCCCTGCGCATCGATTCCGCGCTGGTGAAGTATTTCGTAACCCGCTTGGCCAACGAGATCGCCGACGACTGCGTGCAGATCATGGGCGGCATCGGTTACACCGAAGACTCCATTTCCTCCAAGGTCTGGCGCGATCTACGCACTGCCCGCATCGGCGGCGGCACCGATGAGATCCTGATCCACGCTGCTTCCCGCCCCATTCTCAAAGAGTTTGCGAAGAAGAGCCGCTAGGGGGAGCAATGAAAATTGTTGCATGCTACAAGCTGGTTCCCGAAGAACAGGACCTGACGGTTAATCCCGACCAGACCCTCGACTTCTCCCACGCCTCTTGGAAAGTGGGCGACTACGATCTGACGGCCATCGAGATGGCGATGCGCATCGGCGAATATGTCGATGGATCGGAAGTCGTGCTACTCACCTATGGCGACGACATCGTCTGCGACCAGAAGCTGAAGAAGGGTGTGTACGCTCGTGGGCCGCAGATGGGATACGCCGTCAAAGACGATCAGGCGGGGCAGACCGACCCCTTCCACACTGCCGGCGTTCTGGCGGCGGCGATTCGCAAGATTGGCGACGTGGACCTTGTCGTCTGCGGAGAGGGCTCTGGCGACGTTTATTCGCAGCAGGTGGGCCCCATCTTGGGCGCAATGTTGTCTCTGCCCGTGGTCAATGCCGTCAAGGAGGCGATGGTTGAGGTGGAAAAGCTGACCGTCAAGCGCGACCTTGAAGAGAGTGTCGAGGTAGCAGAGCTTCCGCTCCCTGCAGTTATCTCCTCTACGTCCGAGGCGTGCAAGCCGCGCATTGCCGGCATGAAAGACATTCTTGCCGCTGGCAAAAAAGAGCAAGTGGTATGGACGATGGGCGATCTTGACGATGAGCCGGCTTCTTCTGCCAAAACCATGATCAGCACCCTTGCTCCGCTCAAGAAAGAGCGCAAGCGCGAAGTGTTCGAAGGTGTCGACTCGATGGGCGAGTTCGTCGAGGCGCTCAGGAAGGCGATGTGATCATAATGGCCAAAGTTCAAACGGTTTTGGTAGTTGCCGAAGACGAGGCGCGCGCACGGGAGCTTTTGTCCGGGGCGCAGCAGTTGGGCGAGCAGATAGTGTTCTACTGCCACCAGGGTGCGCCGATCAATGCGGGCGGCGTTCGCTTGACGGCCTCGGCAGACAAGGAATTCACGGAGCTCATTGCGTCTCTTGCCGCGTTTGTCGAAGGCGAGAAACCGGATGTGGTTCTGCTGAGCGGTAGCCAGAACTGCCGTCTTTTGGCGGGTATCTTGGCGGCAAAGCGGGGAACCTCCGCGCTTTGCGACGTCCAAACCCTTTCCATCGAAGACGATCAGCTGGAAGGCGAGCGGATGGTCTACGGAGGCGCCGCCAATCGCGTGGAGCGCGCTGCGCTTCCGGGTGCGGTTGCTCTTGTCGCTGCGGCCGCATTTCCGCCGGTTGAAGATGGTGCGACTCCCGAAGAGCGCGCGTTGCCCCTCGTCGATTCCCCGATTTGTGTTGTGGGGACGGAGGAGAAAGCGGTCGAGAGCGTTGACTTGGCCTCGGCAAAGACCTTGGTCTGCGTCGGCCGCGGCTTTGGTGCCGAGGAAGAGCTGAAGCTGGCAGAGGATTTCGCCCGCTGTGTCGGCGGTGAGATTGGCTGCACGCGTCCCATCTCCGAGGGCGAGGGCTGGATGAGCTCGGCTCGCTATGTGGGGGTTTCGGGGCTCATGCTGAAGCCTGACGTGTACTTCGGCCTGGGTATTTCCGGCCAGATTCAGCACATGGTGGGCGTGAGCGGCGCGCGCGTGGTTGTGGCCGTGAACAAAGATCCCAAGGCTCCCATCTTCGATCAGTGCGACATCGGGCTGGTCGCTAGTGTACAAGAGGCTCTTCCCCTGTTGGTCGATTCGCTTTAAGGAAAGGTGATCGTCATGAAGAAAAGTGAGATTCCCCAGTTCGGAATGTTGCAGGGCTTAAACGTTGTGTTCGCAGGCTCATCGGTCGCGGGTCCTTTTGCCGCGACCCTCATGGGAGAGATGGGTGCCTCGGTCATTTGGATCGAGAACGCCCGCGCCAACGATGTGGGGCGTCTGGGCATTGGATCTCTGCATGAAGCCGAGCGGCGCAACCTGCGCACT
This sequence comes from Eggerthellaceae bacterium, assembly GCA_022791455.1. Lineage (GTDB taxonomy): Bacteria > Actinomycetota > Coriobacteriia > Coriobacteriales > Eggerthellaceae > Parvibacter. The sequence goes on along the minus strand of JAAVZC010000014.1, from coordinate 74,196 downwards.
ATTGCGCTGGACACTCCCTCCGAGGGCGGCCGTGAGATCTTCCGTCGCCTTATTGCCGAGGCCGACATCTTCATCGAGAACGCGAAAGCGGGCCAGTACGATAAGTGGGGGCTGACGGACGAGTGGCTGTGGGAGGTCAATCCCCGGCTGATCATCGCCCATGTTTCCGGCTATGGCGCCACGGGCGACGCCGCTTACATGGGTCGCGGCTCTTTCGACCCGGTTTCCCAGGCGTTTAACGGCCTCATGTTCGCCAACACGCGGGAAGGGCAGAAGCCGACCCCGGCCCACATCATGCCTTCCGATTATCTGTCGGCGTATCTGTGCTGCTCTGCGTGCCTGGCGGCGTACATCAACCTGCTCAAGACCGGTCAGCCGGAAAGCATCGACGTTGCCCAGTACGAAGCGGTGGTGCGGTGCGGATCGGCCGAGACGCTGCCCCAGTTCAATCAGGAAGTGTACGACTACGTGAAGTTCAACCCGCAGAACAACCCGCGCAAGTCCGCGGCATGGGATGCCTATCAGTGCTCCGACGGAGAATGGGTGTTCGTGCTGGGCTCCGGCGGCGGAGCGGTTCGCCAGATGTGCGATCTGTTTGGGCTGGAGTACGGCGGGGACGTTATTCCGAAGGGCACGCCGGCCATGTACTACGACGGCCCCTATGCTTCCGAGGGCGGCCGCCTTCTGGAAGAGGGAGTGCGCGCCTACTGCCAGAGCCATACCGCTCGCGAAGTGGACGAGGAGTTCAATCGCCGCGGCATCCCCGCCAGCCTTATCCAGCAGTGGAAGGACATGCCCGAAAATCCGCAGTTCAAGGCTCGCGAATCACTTACCACCTGGCATTCCAACATCAAGGATTGCGACCTTCTGGGCCCCAATGCTATTCCGAAGGTCAAGAACAACCCGGGCCGCATCTGGCGCGGAGCTCCGACGGTGGGTATGGACAACGACGACATTCTCGAAGAGCTTGGGTTTACCCCCGAAGAGATCAAGGGCTATTATGACGAGAGCGTGATTGTGGCGAAGTAGCTTTCCGAAATGGGCTCGGGGTCGATAGACGTTGCCGAAGGTGCGGCTTGTCGGCCCCGGGTTCGATAGGCTATTGGTCCATCGAACAAGGAGATAGCTGCATGATCCCACATACCATAGGATCTCTATTCGCTCGCGTGGCTACTTCGCGGCAAGAAAAGAGAGCGCTTGTTTACAACAGCGGAGCAATGACCTACGGCGAGTTGCTCGACGCTGCGCGATCTCTTGCGGGCGTGCTGGCCCGCAGCGGCATTGTCGAGTCGAGCCGCGTGGCCATTTTGGCCGAAAACAACGCTCTCTTCGTCGAGGCAGTGCTTGCTTCCAGTTACCTGGGGGCGGTCTTCGTGCCGCTGAACACGCGTTGGAGCCTCCGGGAGGTCAAGGCGGCTCTGGCCGATCTCAACTGCGCCGCCCTTGTGTTCTCCTCCACCTATGCCCCGTTGGTTCAGGTGCTTGTGGATGAGGGCGCTGCTCCTGCGCTGCTGGTGGGGGATGACGTGATCGGGGGCAACTGCAAAATAGTTTCTCCTTCCGAGAAACGGCAGAGCCGTGATTGCGATTTCGCCCCTGCGCATCCCGATGCCGAGCTTCCGGGCGCCCTGCTTTTCACTGGCGGAACAACGGGGAAAGCAAAAGGCGCGCTGCTTTCCCATGGTTCTTTTGTGCTTGATGCGGTGGCAGATTCCAAGGACCAATTGCTCTACGGTAGCGAGAGTGTCTTCTTCTCGGTAGCGCCGCTGGCCCATCGGGCTGCCCTTTCGTATCTCATCAAGGTGCTTTTGTCCGGCGGTACATTCGTCATGGAGTCTCATTTCGACGAAGAGTCGTTTCTCGACATCATCGAGAGGGAGGGCGTGACGGCGGCGTTCGTCATCCCCGCCCCCTTCATTCGCAAAGTTGCGGCTGCGGCTCGTTCGCGCCGACGGTCCTGCCCGAGTGTCCGCGTTGTGATGCTGGGCGGATCGGACGTGTCTGTTGAGGAGATGTGCCTCGCGTGGGAGGTTTTTCCCAATGCCTGCATACAGCGGGGGTACAGCCATACCGAGAACGCAGCCCATACGGTGGAGCGCATCTTCCGCGACCAGTTCGACCCCTATTCGTTCGACTTGCACGGTATAGGGCTCCCGCGCCTGTTCACGCGTATCCAGCTGCGCGATGAAGCGGGAGAGCCCGTCGTTTCAGGCTTGGTAGGAGAGGCCTACGCTCAATCCCCTTGGCAAATGCTTGGGTACGAGTCCGAAGAAGAGAGGTGCCAGGACTGGATTCGGACGGGCGACCTCCTTGTCCAGAACCAGGACGGATCCTACTCATTCATGGGGCGAGTTAAAGAACTGATCAAGACGGGCGGGGAGCTGGTTTTCTGCAGCGAAGTCCAAGATGTTGTGGCCCGTATGCCCCAGGTTGATTCGTGCGCAGCGTTTGGCCGCCGCGACGACGTGTTTGGTGAGCGAGTCTGCATTGCCGTGGTTCTGCGGGAAGGCTGCGAACTTTCCCTCGAAGAGGTGCAAAAGTTCTGCTCGGGGAAGATTGCCGGATACAAAAAACCTCGCGAACTGGATCTGGTTCCCGAAATCCCCATGACGCCTACGGGCAAAGTGGATCGCCGGAGGCTCGTTCTTGGCGTTACTGCCGGCGAAAGCGAGCAGTTTGCCTAATGCAAATGCATGAGGCTCCTCCTCCTTTCGTAGGGATGTGATGCCTTCCTGGTACTGTCCCGGGTGCTTGCTCTCCCGTATCTTTTTGGCAAGAGCTTTACCTTAAGGGACGGGAGGGTACCAAGGTGGAAGAACTTGTTCGACTCTGCAAGGACATGTGCCTTCAGAAGCTCAAAGACACAGAGGATTTCAGTCAGGTCGAGCAGTATGCGCTGAAAGCGATGAACAGCTGCATGATCGATGGTCTTTCCCAGGCGCTCGCGGAATTCGACCAGGTGCTGTTCGAGGAGCGAGAGAAGGGTCTCTACGTTAAAGACTACACTTCCCGCACCCTCATTACGACCATGGGCCCGCTGCAGATTACGAGAAGGCGCTACGTCGACACTGCGGCCCAGGACACCGTCTGCTTGCTCGATGAGATATGCGACTTGCCCGAGCGGGGCCGTGTCAGCAACGGGTTCTCCGAGATGATCAGCTCGGTGGCCGCAGCCTCCAGCGTGCGGGCTGCATGTGGAGTGTACGGCTTCTACACCGGAGTGAACGTATCGCCCTCGACGGTATTCGCCTGCAAATCGCGCGAGCTTGATTATGCGGAGCCGATGCGCGCTGCCGGGTAGGGTTTTCGTCAGACGAATCCCCAGGAAACAGCTGAGAAAGGAAGAGGAGAAGATGGCGGATTTTGATGCAATTGTAGTGGGGGCGGGGTGCGCCGGATCGGTGGCCGCCTATGAGTTGGCGAAAGCCGGCAAGAGCGTTTTACTGGTGGAGCGCGGAAACTATGCCGGTGCGAAGAACATGACTGGCGGGCGCATTTACTCCCATTCGCTCAAGAAGGTATTCCCCTATTTCGAGGAGGAAGCGCCCCTTGAGCGTCGGATAGTGCGGGAACGCATTTCCCTTCTGGCCCCCGACGCCAACACGACGGTCGATTTCACTTCAGATGAAATGTTCAAAGAGGGCCAGGATTCTTATTCTGTGCTTCGCGGGCCTTTCGATCAATGGTTGGCTTCTAAAGCCGAAGAGGCCGGGGCGGAAGCGGTGTATGGCATTGCCGTGGAAAGCCTCATGAAGGATGACTCCGGCAAGGTGTGCGGCGTTCGCGCCGCCGGTGACGAGATAACAGCGGACATCGTCCTTCTCTGCGACGGTGTAAATTCCCTACTCACCGAAGAGGCTGTTGGCTTCAAGCGCCCGGGGCCCCACACAATGGCTGTGGGAATCAAGCAGGTCATCAAGCTTCCCGCATCGGTCATTACCGATCATGTCCTAACCGCGAGCGATGACGAGGGTGCTGCATGGCTTTTCGCGGGAGACGCCACCCACGGTCATATTGGCGGCGGATTCATGTACACGAACCGCGATTCGATATCGCTGGGACTTGTGGCCACTATCTCAGATCTTATGGCCAACGCCAGTACCCCCATCTATCAGATGCTCGAGGACTTCAAGCGCCACCCTGCCGTTGCGCCGCTGATTCGAGGCGGGGAAGTGGTGGAGCATTCCGGTCACATGGTGCCCGAGGGCGGTCTTAACATGATGCCAAAAATGGTGAGCGATGGTGTGCTGCTTGCGGGGGAATCTGCGATGATGTGCGTGAATCTTGGTTACCAGGTGCGCGGCATGGATTATGCGATTGCCGCAGGTCAGATTGCCGGCATCGAGGCGGCCCGTGCTCTTGACAAGGGGGACACTTCCGAGGCGGCGCTTTCGGGCTATGTGAACGCGCTCGAGGACAGCTTCGTGATGAAAGATCTGCGGCAGTTCAGCCGGTTCCCTCACTTCATGGAATCCACGACGCGGATCTTTAACGAGTACCCGCTTCTGGCCCGCGACGTTATGAACCGGATGTTCATCTGCGACGGCTCGCCGGTGCCGCCGATGAGGAAATCGATAATGCCCATGATCAAGAATGTCGGCATCTTGAATATCGCCAAAGATGCAAGGGGAGGATTGAAAGCGCTATGAGTTCCATCAGAATTGAAGACAACATCGACGGGTTTTTGGGAACGAACAAGTACGAGGTCGATGAGGAAAGCGCCCACATTGAGCTGACTGACGAGCTGCCCGATGAGGAGTTCGACAAGCTGATTCGCGTGTGTCCCGGTGCTCTGTACAGGCGGGACGAAGAAGGGCGCAAGACATTCGACTACGCCGGTTGCCTCGAATGCGGCACGTGCCGCATTGCGTGCGGTGACACGATTATTGCCAAATGGGAGAATCCGCAGCCGACGATGGGGGTCGAATACCGTTATGGCTGATGCGGTTGAACATGTCTTTTCCGATGGGGGGCTGGAAATCTGGCGGGTTTCCGTCCCCTTTTTTAACGGGCCGATAGAGGCGACGAATTGCTATGTGGTCGTGAGTGCAGGTTGCGCGCTTATCGTGGATGCGGGTGCCAAGAGCCGGCGAGGCTTGCGGGTCTTTCGGGATGCGCTCGACAATCTGGGGGTACGGCCACAGGATGCCGACTACTTCATTACCCACACGCATTTCGATCATATCGGTCTTTTATCTGTGCTGGTGGGGCCTCGCTCGAACGTTTATGTCGGGGAAAAGGAGTGGGTTTCGTCTTGCGACGACGGAGCCTTGAAGAAGGCGCGTTGGATGCGGGCCGAACTGGCGAGGCAGGGGGTCACGGAGGGCGACTTGGCGAGTTTCGAGCGGTACCTTTCTCCTCGGATGAGCCCGATGGTCGACCCCGAATGTCTTTGCCTCGTGCAAGGTGGTGCGGAGATTGTCGTTGGGGACGAATCGTTGCGCGTTGTCGAGTTGCCGGGTCATACTAACGGCCATATGGGGCTGGTGTGCGACAGGGCCGGGATCATTTTTAGCGGAGATCACGTGCTCGGAAAGTTTTCGCCCAGCATCTCCGTGGGCCCCAATTGGGCGAACCCCTTGGGGGACTATCTTGACAGCTTGAGGAGCGTGCTCGATGAGCGCTTCGAAGTTATGGCCTGGGCTCATGGACGCCTTGACCCCTATTTCGAAGATCGCATCCACTGGCTTATCGAGCATCATGAGGAGCGGCTGGATGCCATTGCCGGTCTAGTGGGTGCGGCGGGCAGCTCGCTCACGGGGTTCGAGATTGCGAGGGCCGTGGAATGGAACGTTCCCGTAGATTGCTGGGAGGACATCGCCCCCCTTCAGCGGTGGTGCATCGTGAAAGAGACAATGGCTTATCTGAGATTGCTCGTATCGAGCGGAATGCTCCTTCCGCGCGAAGAAGAAGGTCGAGTAATCTACTACAGGCCATGAGATAGATCATGCGGCCCTTCGTCCGCCAGAGCACACGTGCTTCGCCATCTTCCACAAATGATGTCGTGCCAAACTGGGCATGCAACCGCCGGTTGACAAAAATTGCAAGCTTTAGTTGGTGGTCGGGACGTTCTTCCTCGGGGATAATCGTCGCGATTAAATCCGAGTTTGGGGTACTGCGGAGCGCTCGCGTGCCGGGGAAGGTATTGATTAATGGAAGACATAGGAAAGCGTCTTGCGAAGCTGCGGCGAGGCAAGGGCCTGAACCAAGAAGAGCTTGCGGAAAAGCTGGGGGTCTCCCGTCAGGCGGTCTCGAAATGGGAGCGGGGTGAGTCGACGCCGGACATTGCCAACCTGGTTTCCCTGTCCGAGCTGTACCAGGTAAGCATCGACTACCTTGCGAAAGGGGAGGGCGAAGGCGATCCGCTGTCCTCGTCTGAAGTCGAGCCTGCGGAAGAGAGTGCAACGCCGAACAGCGCGTCAGCCGAACGTGAAGCGCCCGCGAACGATGCGGCGCAGGCTGACGAGCCGGTTGGTTGGGCCGCGCTCAACTCCGATGCAACAGGGGATTACTCCCAAGTTGGGGCCTGCGGGCAGGTTGATGATGCGTTCGCCCCCACGATGAAGCGACGCAGCAGCCCCTTGCTCACCTTCCCGTATCCCATCGTGGTCATCATGCTGTACCTGTTCATCGGGTTTGCGTTCGACGGTTGGCATCCGTGGTGGTGGCTGTTCTTCACCATTCCGGTTTACTACTGGATCGTGAACGTCATTGTTCATGACCCCGAATACATGGCGGAGCACCCGCAATACAAAACGAGCGGGAGGTGACGCCCCATGAATCTGACCAACAGCAGCAAACGCAAAATTACGGCGATCATTTTAGGCTGCCTTGTGATGGGAGTACTGCTCATGGTGGCAACGACGCGAGGATGTGCGGGAGGTATGCCCGTGGAGGAATCAGTGCAGCGTTTTGCCGCCGCGGAAGTGGAGAACATTGCCATAGATTCTCCTGCCGGCAAGCTGTCGGTGTGCGAGGCGCGCGATGGCGAAACCGAGATTGTGGTCACCGAGCGGACGTCAGGTAATGCGTCCAACGTCGAACTGAAGTGCACCGTCGAGAACGGGACGCTTACCATCAGTCAGCGGCTCAAGCCGCTCGCGTGGCTCCCCATCTACTGGTTCTCGTTCGGACAGCAAGAGCTTGAGGTGGCGGTACCTTCCGAGGTTTTCGATCGGCTGCAGAATTTCAAGCTGCGCAATTCCTCCGGGGACTCGCAAGTCAGCGATCTTCGGTGCAAGACCGCAGAGGTGAACGTCTCTTCGGGAGGCGCGTGCTTCGCCAACACAACCATTGAAGAACGGGCGAAGCTGCAACTTTCCTCTGGCTCACTGGACGTGGATGCGGCGAACCTAGGCGCCTGCGAGCTGGAGGTCTCCAGCGGCAACGCCAATGTGGGCGGTGCAATGGAGAGTCTTGACCTTACGGTTTCGAGCGGGCACGCGACTGTGGCATGCACCAACAACGACCTGAGCCGCGCGAACGTGCGGTTGACCAGCGGCGGCATCGATCTGCTGCTGCCCGAAACCGCCGGGTTCGATGCGGCCGTCAGCAAAACCAGCGGCGGCTTCACCTGTCAGTTCGACGCCGCCGAGCGCGGAGAGACCTACGTGTACGGCGACGGCTCAACGCCTATCGACATCTCCATCACCAGCGGCTCCATGACCCTCAAACCTTTGTAAGGGTGCCAACAAGGAGGTAGCGGCGGGTGCACTCCCTCCTTGTGGTCCCGATATCATTCGTGCTAAACTTCTATGTAACATATGTTACATAGAAGTTGGTGAGACTATATGGAGTTCCGTTATCGCGAAGATATGGCGCTCGTTCTTGATCTGCTGCAATGCGGCAAGAAATCCTTTGCCGATCAGCTTGGCATATCGCGAATGACCCTCGATCGTTGGCTTCTGGGGAAGACCGACCCCGATTGGGTAGCGCTTGATCGCTTTTATGGGTTCGCCTACGCCAACAAGATTGCCCTCAACAGCATAAAGGCGCAGCTTTATCGAGAGGAGCTGGATAAAGCTGACAAGACCCTGCTTTTCCATGGCTCAAAGGCAGGTATCGAGGGTCCTTTGAGTGTTGGTCGTTCTCGCTCGAATAACGACTTTGGCATGGGATTCTATTGTGGCGAAAGCCTCGCTCAGTCGGCTATGTTTGTGGCCGGCTTTCAATCGCCTTCGCTCTATATGCTGGCGCTCGACGAGGGGGACTTGCGGAAGCTGGAGTTTTCCGTGGATCAGGAATGGATGCTGGCGGTAGCTGCTTTTCGAGGGCGACTTGGCGAATTTGGTCATCACCCGGTAGTTGAGGACATTCAGCGTAGGGTGAGCGAGGCCGACATCGTCATAGCCCCCATTGCCGACAATCGAATGTACGAGACCATCGATCAGTTCATTGACGGGGAAATCACTCATCTTCAGTGTCAACACAGCCTGTCTGCCACTAATTTGGGGCGTCAGTATGTTTTCGTTAGCGAGAAGTCGCTTGGCTCGGTAGAGATACTGGAGCGATGCTTTCTCTGCAAAAAGGAGCTCGAACAGTTTGAGCTCACCCGCCAGTCAGAGACTGAGGTAGGCCGCGCGAAGGCAAAGGTGGCCCGTCGTCAGTATCGGAACCAGGGTCTGTATATCGAGGAGTTGCTTTCATGAAGAGCATAGATCAGGACGGCCTGCTGCTCTGCAAAATGCAAGGGGAGGTTTTTCGCCTTGCAGGAGAAGTGCTTTGCTGTAGCTCGCCGGTGTTCATTAGGCGATTCATGAATTCCGAGGTAGCGCGCCGAATGGATTCAGGGGGATTTCTCGAAGGCAGCTCTTCGGCGGAGGAAGTGATCGATGAAGTTGAAGCTCAGTACGGGGAAAGCGATTACGGGACCATTCACTACGAACCTGAGATGCTGTACTGGATGGGCTATTTGTATCGCTATTGGGCCTATACTCGCGGGACGTCGTCGGCAAAAATCTATCGAGCTATTTGCGCTTCGGAGTTGTCGAAGCTCTATTACCCCTACCATTCACTCGATCCCGACCAGTCGATTGAGCGCATTTGCGAAGCGAAAGGGCTTGAAGTCGATGAGGATATGCTTTCTCGTGGCGTGAAGGCTCTTCGCAAGATCCGGGCTGAAAACCGTTATGAGTACGCGGTTGTGAGGTTCTGACAACCGGTCCGGCGTCCACGTCGTCTCAACCAGGGGCCGAAGGCCGGAGTGGAGAGATCCCGCGGCGGACAGCCGACGGCTTTCGGCGAGATGGCTTTATAATAGGGCGAAACCAGTCGTAGCAAAGGATGCCCTATGAGCGAAAACGCCCCCAAGAACTCTGCCCCTGAACAGCCGCAAGAGCTGCCGTTGACCGTGGTGCTGGCCAGCGGCAGCCCCCGTCGCCGCCAGCTGCTGCAAGAGGCGGGCGTGAAGTTCACGGTGCGGCTGCCGGAAGCGCCGGTGGACGAGACGCTGGAGCCTGACCAGTTGAAAGACCCGATGGAGGCCTGCAAGAAGCTGGCGGAGCGCAAGGCGGGCGCCGTGGTGCAGGAGCTGCTGGCGGAAAACCCGGTAGGTATGTTCGCCGTTATCGGGGCCGACACCATGGTGGTAAAGGACGGTCAGATCTTCGGCAAGCCGGCGAACTTGTCGGACGCCAAGCACATGCTGCGCCAGCTGGCGGACGCCACCCACAGCGTGATCACAGCAGTGTCGCTGTGGCTCATTTCCGCGCCGGACGCCGAGAAGCTCTCGATGGGCTTCCGCACCTTCGCCGACGAGTCCTTCGTCACCTTCAAGCCGCTGACGGACGAAGAGATTGCCGACTACCTGCGCAAGGGCGAATCTTTCGACAAAGCCGGCGCCTACGCCATCCAAGGGGAGGGCGCCGCACTGGTGGAGCGCTACGAAGGCGCCTACGACACCATCGTCGGCCTCCCAGCCCAAAAACTCATCGAACAATTCCCCGACCTGCTGCAGGCGAAGTAGCCGCGCCCTTCTCCATTTTTCATGAAGGCTGGTGGGCGAATTCCCGCTGTTTTGGAAAAACCCCTACAATGATTCCGAATAGAGAAGATGGGTTTTCGCGCGTTCCTTTTGTCTACGGATGAGTTACTTGTGGTTTCCTTTGGGGGCCCCGCTGAACTGCTTTGCTTACAATTGGGTGCGTCTATTGGCACAGTGCGCGGGAACCTCTGCGAAAGGAACATAAGATGAGCCTCGAACAAGACTTGGCATACGAGCTGTTCTCCCAGCAAGAGATTGCCGACCGCGTTGCCGATATGGGCGCGGCCATTACCGCCGACTACGCCGAAGCAGCCGAAGAGGGCATCGTGCTCATTTGCGTGCTGCGTGGCGCCGCCATTTTCATGGGCGATCTGGCGCGACAGATCAATCTGCCGCTGGAAATGGACTACATGGCGGTTTCCTCCTACGGCAACGGCACCAAAAGCTCGGGCGTGGTGCGCATTCTGAAGGACCTCTCCTCGCCCATCGAAGGGAAGCACGTCATCATTGCCGAGGATATTCTGGACTCCGGCCTGACGCTGAAGTTCCTGATCAAGAGCCTGAAAGCCCGCAAGCCCAAATCTATTGAAGTTTGCACGCTGCTGCGGAAGGACACCCCCAACCAAGAGGACGTGGGCTGCCGTTATATCGGCTTCGAGCGCCCCAACGAGTTCATTGTAGGCTACGGCCTGGACTACGCGGAGCGCTACCGCAACCTTCCCTGCATCGGTGTTTTGAAGCCGGAAATCTACAGCTAAAGCGAGTTGAGCCCCTTGAGCATTTTTAGTAAAGGCAGATTAGCCATGGCAGAAGAGAACAACAATCAGCCGCAGCCGCCGGAGGCTCCTCAGCCGCCGAAGCAGCCATCCCCCAACCGTACTGCCGGCCCCAACGGCCAGCCGCCGGTTTCCCGCACCACGGTCATCTCCATCATCTTGGCTTTGATGGTGGCGTTCTTCGTGGGCAGCCAGTTCATGAGCTTCGGCCAGCAGCAGAACATGCAGACCGATGCGCTGCTCACCTCCGAGTTCGTGCAGGCGGTGGACCAAGGTCGCGTGACCAAGGTGGTCTACGCCGCCAGCGACTACACCGTTTCCGGCACCTACTACCCGGCTGCTACGGCGGGAGCCGCCGCGGCCGACGCTTTTAACGGCGCCTTCGATTCCCTGAACGCCCGCATTGCCACCTTCAAGGACGCGGATGGATCGCGCTTGGGTGGCGTGGCAACCGAAACGCTTTCTCCGGTTCAGCTTGGGAATTTGCACAACTTCACCAGCACCTACGTGGGGTCTGACTCCCTGGGCGAGCTGATGGCGGCCCATCCGGAAATCCAGTACGAGATCCAACTGCCGAACCCCTTCCTGGCGGTGCTCACCTCCATCCTGCCCATTCTCATTATCGGCGCGCTGCTGTTCTTCTTCTTCATTCAAATGCAGAAGGCGAACAACTCGCAGATGAGCTTCGGCAAGGCGAAGACGAAGAAGGCCGCCGAGGAGCGGCCGGACGTGAAGTTCTCCGACGTTGCCGGCGTGGACGAAGCGGTGGAGGAGATGCAGGAAATCAAAGACTTCCTGGCCAACCCCGCGAAGTACCAGTCCATGGGCGCGAAGATCCCCCGCGGCTGTCTGCTGGTGGGCCCTCCGGGCACCGGCAAGACGCTGCTGGCGCGCGCGGTGGCCGGCGAGGCGGGCGTGCCCTTCTTCAGCATTTCCGGCTCTGACTTCGTGGAGATGTTCGTGGGCGTGGGCGCAAGCCGCGTGCGCGACCTGTTCCAGCAGGCGAAGGAAGCGGCGCCGGCCATCATCTTCATCGACGAGATTGACGCCGTGGGCCGCCAGCGCGGCACCGGCCTGGGCGGCGGTCACGATGAGCGCGAGCAAACCCTGAACCAGCTGCTGGTGGAAATGGACGGCTTCGAGTCCAACGATTCTGTGGTGCTTCTGGCTGCCACCAACCGCTCCGACGTGCTGGATCCGGCGCTGCTGCGCCCCGGCCGTTTCGACCGCCAGATTGTGGTGGACACGCCGGACGTGAAGGGCCGCGAGAAGATTCTGAACGTGCACGCGAAGGACAAGCCCATCGGCTCTGACGTGGATCTGGCGAAGATCGCGAAGATCACTCCTGGCTTCACCGGCGCCGACCTGGCGAACCTCATGAACGAATCGGCCCTTCTGACCGCCCGTCGTGGCAAGAAGATCATCACCATGCGCGAAGTGAGCGAGTCGATGGAGCGCGTGATTGCCGGTCCCGAGCGCAAGGGCCGCGTGATGAACGAGAAGACCAAGCACACCATCGCCTATCACGAGAGCGGCCACGCCCTGGTGGGACACCTGCTCTCCCACGCCGATCCGGTGCACAAGATTTCCATCGTGTCCCGCGGACGCGCGCTGGGCTACACCCTTTCCATTCCCGACGAGGACAAGCTGCTGAACACGCTGTCCGAGATGAAGGACGAACTGGCGGTGTTCATGGGTGGTCGCGTGGCGGAGGAAATCTTCTGCGACGACATTACCACCGGCGCTTCCAACGACCTGGAGCGTGCCTCCAAGATGGCCCGCGCCATCGTCACCCAGTACGGCATGAGCCCGCTGGGCACGCAGGTGTTCGGCCAGCCCAACCACGAGGTGTTCCTGGGCCGCGACTACGGCAACACTCAGGACTACTCGGAAGAGACCGCCCGCCGCATCGACGAGCAGGTATCCATCATCATGAAAGAGGCCCACGACCGTGCCCACGACATCCTGGAAGCGCGTCGCGACCAGATGGATCTGATGGCCAGCGTGCTGCTGGAGCGGGAGACCGTGGAAGGCGAGGCTTGCGAGGCCCTGCTGGACAACAAGTGGGACGAGTACCTGGCCCGCGAAGGCGAGATCATCGCCGCCAAGGAAGCGGAGGAAGCCGCCGCCCGTGCTAAGGACGAGCAGCTGGCCGATCCGAATTGGCGCGAGGAGCCGGTGGAGCCGGGCGATCAGGATGCCAACGGTCCCTTCCGCCCCGCCGCCGAGGACGCCGATACGTCCGACATGCCCACCCAGGCAGAAGTGGACGCAGAAATCGACCGAGAAGACCTCATGGACTCATCCCCCGACAACCCCGATCCCGACAAGAACGGGGATTAACGAACGAACCTGTCCGCACCGGGGCGGCCGCGGGGTGTTTCCGATCACCCGCTTTCACTGCTCGCCTTCGGCTCGTGCGTTTCGCTCTTCATGCTTTTATGAGAAGTGCCCGCATCGCGGGCACTTTTTAGTTTGTGTTCAGAGTGTTTGGGAAACCCCTCCCGCTTGCCCGGGCGCTACCCCTCCCTCGTCATCCTGAGCGCAGCGAAGGATCTTATCCCTACCTCCACCTTGTCATCCTGAGCGGAGGGCCGAAGGCCCGCAGTCGAAGGATCTCTGGGCTGGTATCCTTTCTCAAGCAAAATCGCGGAAAGGCTTGGTATGTTCTGGAAATGCTCTTCGTTTGAGTTCGATGTTCGCCTGCCCCTGGTGATGGGGATTCTCAATATGACGCCCGATTCTTTTTCCGATGGCGGCAATTTTCTGAAGCCCAACGAGGCGCTCACTCATGCGTTCAAGATGCTGGAAGAGGGTGCGCGCATCATCGATGTGGGCGGGGAGTCCACACGTCCTGGTGCTAGCCCGGTGACTCCGGAGGAGGAGTGGGCGCGCATTGCGACGGTGGTGGAGACGCTTGCCCGCGAAGGGGTGTGCGTGTCGGTGGATACGCGCCACGCGGAGGTGGCTGCCAAGGCGGTGGCCGCTGGCGCTTCCATCGTGAACGATGTTTCCGGCTTCCGGGACCCCGCCATGCGGGCGCTGGCGGCCGCGGGGGATTTCGGCTGTGTGGTGATGCACATGCCGGGCACTCCTCAAACCATGGCGGACCAGGCCCAATACACAGACGTGGTGAACGAGGTGCGCGACTACCTGGCGCAGGCGGCCGCGGCGCTGGAGGTGGAAGGGGTGGACCGTTCGCGCATCTGCGTGGATCCGGGCCCCGGTTTCGGCAAGACCCCCAAACAGACCATCGAGCTGGTGCGCAACTTCCAGGAGTTCCGTCATTTGGGGTACCCCGTCATGGCGGCTCTCTCCCGCAAGAGCTACATCGGCTACGCCTATCACATCGACGACCCGCTGGCCCGCGACGAGGCTTCCGCCCAGGAGGCGCTTATGGCTGCCGAGTTGGGGGCCACGGTCATCCGCACCCACAATGTGGCCGCCACTATGGAAGCGCTCAAGGGCCTGCGGCCTTACGTGGTGCTGGGGCTGGGGGCGAACGTGGCGCTGGTGGCAGACCCCGGTGAAGAGGACGAAGGGAAGATCGCCCAGATCAACCATGCTATTCAGCAGCTGTGTCTGCTGCCGGACTCGCAGATCATCGACATTGCCCCCTTCTACGGCAGCGAAGCCGCTTACTACAACGACCAACCGAATTTCGTGAATACGGTGGCGTTGTTGCGTACGGGCCTGCCGCCGAAGGAGCTACTGCCCTGCCTGCACGCCATCGAGAACAGCCTGGGCCGTGTGCGCGAGATTGAGAACGGTCCTCGCACGCTGGATTTGGACATCGTCGACTACCAAATGTACGTGGTGGATACCTCAGAGCTCACGCTGCCGCACCCTCGCGCCGTGGAGCGCGATTTTGTGGTGAAGCCGCTGCAGGACATTCTGCCCGGCCATGTGCTGGCGGACGGCACCGCAATCGATGGGGTGTCCGAAGCGGAGCGGCTGGGTCGCGCGTGGCGACTGGAACGGGGCGGGAATTAGCCGCATGGGCGCGCCTTCGCTCGTGTTTCGCCGACAGCTACTGGAGTCGGTGGATTCTTCCAACAATGTGATCAAGCAGGCGCTCGAGGCGGGCGAGCCGGAGGGGCTTGCCGTGCAGGCGCGGGTGCAGACGGGCGGTTATGGCCGTCAGGGACGCGGATGGACCAGCCCGCGCGGCGGCATGTACCTGTCACTGCTGTTGCGGCCGCAGGTGCCTCTGGCACAACTGCCTACCTTGAGCCTGGTCACCGGTTTGGCGGTGCGCGATGCGCTGCGCTCGCTGGTGGTGGCGGAAGAGGCCCGGCGCATTGTGGTGAAGTGGCCCAACGATGTGGTCTACGACGAGGGCGCACGCCTGTTGCTGGCCGATGAAGCAGCCACGCCGCGGTTGGACAAGACAACCCTTCGCAAGCTGTGTGGCATCTCGCTCGAGTCCCATGCGGGCGGCATCTGCATCGGCATCGGAGTGAATGTGGCCCCGCCCTGTCCTGCTGCGCCGGGCAGCGATGCGCTGGCGGCGCCGGGCAACCGGCCGCTCTCGCTTGCCGAGTTAGGCTACGGCCACACCTGCCAGATCGACGATGCGGTCGATGCCGTGGCCGAAGCGGTGCTGGCGGCCTTCGCGCGGCGCTACGACCAGTGGCAGGCGGAAGGGTTCGAGCCCTTCGCCAAAGACTTCGCCGAAGGCGATCCGCTGCGGGGCAAGCTGGTAGCTATGGTGGATGTGGAAGGGCACCCGCTGGCAGAAGGAGTAGCGGCCGGCGTGGACGAGCGCGGCAACCTCCTTCTTGAAGCCCCCGATGGCGTGCGGGCCGTTTCATTCGGAGAGGCGCACCTCGTCTAATATCTCCGCTAGGGAATAAAGTATTGCCGTTTGGGATACGCTTGGCCCGGAAAAAAGATTGCCGCACTAACATTTTGACGTTTCACTCCGAGCAAAGGTAAGCGCATGGGCAACGGCAATTCCGGCGACATCTCGTCCCCTGAAAAAATGAATACCGGCAACGATGGTTCCCCGCAGGATTCTGCGGAGGCGATTGCGGTTGATAAGCAGGACTCGCGCCCTCAAGGGGCTCCTGCTCAAAAGCCTGCAGGGGAGGAAAAGGTCACCCGCATGGGTACCGCCTCCATCCCCAAGCTGATCACCGAGTTTGCCATTCCCTCGGTGGTAGGCATGCTGGTGAACGGCTCCTACAACGTTATCGACTCAATGTTTTTGGGCCACGCTGTGGGCGAGATTGGCCTTTCAGCCGTCACGGTGGCGAACCCCATCATGATCGTCTTCATGGCGCTGGCCATGCTGGTGGGCAACGGTGGCAACGCGCTGGCGGCTCTGCGCCTGGGCGAGGGCAAGCGCAACGATGCCGAAGTGGCGCTCGGAAACGTGATCACGGTGAGCTTGGTTCTTTGGGTGTTCGTGGCTTTCATGGCCGCGTGCCCGCCGCTTTTGGACGGGTTGCTCACCCTTTCCAGCGCTACCGACACGGTGCGCCCCTATGCCGCTTCGTTTATCCGCATCCTTTGCT
The DNA here is from genome assembly GCA_022791455.1 of Eggerthellaceae bacterium. GTDB lineage: Bacteria > Actinomycetota > Coriobacteriia > Coriobacteriales > Eggerthellaceae > Parvibacter. The sequence goes on along the minus strand of JAAVZC010000014.1, from coordinate 57,919 downwards.
TCGGCTTTATCTTGCAGTGCGTCGGCATGGGCGTGAACAACTTCATCCGCACCGCGGGCGCCCCCAACCGCGCGCTGGGTACCATGGTCATTGGCCTGGTGGGCGCTACCATCTTCAACTTCTTCTTCGTCATCTTGTTCGGATGGGGCGTTGTGGGCAGCGCGTTGGCCACGGTGGCCGGGCAGGCGCTCTCTTGCGCGGCGGTGCTGTGGTATTTCCTGTTCACCAAGGGCGTGCCGATGCGCATTCGCCTGAAGAACATGAAGCCGCGCCTGAAGATTATTGGAACCATTCTGGCTTACGGCTTCCCCAGCTTCGCCGTGCAGGCGGGACTTGCCATTATCAACTTCGTGCTGAACTTCCAGCTGGTGACCTACGGCGCCACCAGCATCATCGGTGCTGACGACGCGCTGGCCTCCATCGGTGTGGTGAACCGCGTTGCCATGTTCTCCACCATGCCGCTTGTAGGCGTGGCCATTTCGCTGCAGCCGCTGCTGGGCTTCAACTACGGCGCGCGCCTCATTGGCCGCGTGCGGAAGATCTACCTGATGGGCGTGGGGTGCGCCACCACGATTGCCGTTGTGGAGTGGGGTGTCATCCAGCTGTTCCCCCACGCGGTAGTGGTGGCGTTCGGCATCACCAACGAGACGCTGGTGGATTTCACGGTGTTCGCGCTGCACATCCAATTCCTGCTGCTGTTCTTGGTGGGCTTCCAGATTGTTTCCTCCAACTACTTCCAAGCTACGGGACAGCCGGCGAAGTCCATCTTCCTTACCCTGACGCGCCAAATCATCTTCCTGGTGCCGCTGCTGTTCATCATGCCCCACGTGCTGCCGGGGCTTTCCGGTGGTCAGTTGACCGGCTTGGACGCTCTGTACTTCGCCACCCCCGTGGCGGACTTCCTGTCCATCTTCGTGACCGGCATCTTCGTGCTGTTCGAACTGCGCCGCCTCAAGCGCATGCAGAAAATGGTGGGTCGCAGCGAGGAGCGCTAAATCGCGTTCCTCCCATGTCGTTTGTTCAGATACATCGATCTGTCCGAACACGGGTGCCGGGCTTGGTTTACCATAGGCTAAAAACTCCTGCGAAAGGACTTGCGATGGCTGAACTGGATATGGCGAAGATTCCTCAGTGGTACTTGCAGCGGGCGGTGGACGATATGGTTCCCGGTCTGCAGATTTGCGTGCGTGACACTACGTTGGCTCCGGAAGAGCTGGCTGCCTATGCGAAGGGGCAGATTCTGCGGGTGGCGGAGCCGCTGGCGGCTACCAAGCGCGTGCTGGGGCCGTCTGGCAATGCGCGCTTCGCCATTCTGTCGAATCATCTGACCGACCTGGGCGCCATTGCGGCCGAGACCTTCGAGGCGCAGCCGGAAGCGGCCGCTCCCTCGCTACGCGACTTGATTGCTGGTGGTGGCGATTTGCCGGGCCAGGAGGAAGAGCCGGGGGCGATGCGCTGGGGCCTCATGGAAGCGCCGGCCGGCAGCTACTTCAAGGTGATCGACGTGCACGAGTTCGAGGGCGTGACCCAGGTGGCGCTGCTGCACCTGCCCGCCGACGAGCGCTGGCGCCTGTTCGCCGGTGACATTCCGGCGGTGGAAGAGCCGCTGGTGAACACGGCGCGGGAGCGCTTCGAGGACAAGATTGCGGCGCCGATTATTGTGGAGCTGCAGGACGCGGAATACCAGCAGATGACCGCGGGGCCGGTAGGCCTGGCGGTGGACGAAGCGGCGCTGGCGGCCCAGGATCTGGAGCTGCGGGCGGTGCGCATGCACGAGCTGGGCTTCCGCGATGTGGCCGGCAAGCTGTTCTATCTGCAAGGGGCCATGGATGACGTGCGCGCTTCAGCGCCGGAGGGCACCGAGCTTGGTACGGCCGGCTATCCCGATGCACTGGCCTACGGCATCATCGACGTGGAGGAGGGCCTGTGCTTGTTCGTTCTGTCTTCGGCGAAGCTGCAAGGCGATGGCTACGAGCTCGCCAACGACATGGAGGGCGTCTCTATGCTCCTGCCCTACACGGCGCTCGAGGCCACGAAGGCCACCGAAGTGGTGGACGGCTCGGTGGGCCAATTCGCCGATGTGATCACGCAATTGGAGCAGATGACCGCCCCGGCCGACCTGTACCTGTTCGAGCTGCGCAAGTTGGACTTCTTCGACGGCCTGCGACACCCGCAGCATCCGGACTGGGTGAAGGCGCTCGTGGCCAGCGACGACGTGGACCAGCCTTCCGCCGCTTGGTTGCGCATCGACGGCATGGGCGGCCAGGATGTGGCGGCAACTCTCCTCACCGACGTGGCCGAAGAGCTGGGAGTCAAGAAGGGCGACCAAGTCCCCCTTCAATTCCACGAAACCGAAGACGGCCTGCTCGCCGTAGCCGTGGTGGGCCGCTAACGAAGGACGGCCTCCTGTCCGCGGCCGCGCCGGCCGGAGGGATTCCGCTCGACGCGTCGTCGGCCTGAGCTAACTCCGCTGCGCGGAGTGGATCTCAGGCCTCCTTCGGCTTAACCTCGCTCCACCCTCCGGCCGGCGCGTCCGCTACCTATTCCTCGCCGTTCCAGCAGTAGGTGCACACGGTTTCCGGGTCGATGCCGATGGCGTCCAGCATGCCTTGCAGCGACTGGTAGCGCAGCGAGTCGAAGCCCATGTCTTCGCAGATGGTCTTCAGCAGGCATTTGCCCCGTTCGGTAGAGCTGTCGGCGTACTCGTTCAGGTGCGCCAGGCCCTCTTCGCCTTCCAGCTGATCCACCACGCGCCGGCCGATCAGTTCCATGTCGGACTTGCTGGAAGAGAACGACAGGTACTTGCAGGAGTACATGATGGGCGGGCAGGCGGAGCGCATGTGCACTTCTTTCGCGCCGGACTCGTACAGGAAGTCCACCGTCTCCCGCAGCTGGGTGCCGCGCACGATGGAGTCGTCCACGAACAGCAGCTTCTTGTCTTGGATGAGCTCCGGCACCGGCACCTGCTTCATCTTCGCCACGCGATTGCGCACGTCCTGGTTGCTGGGCATGAAGCTGCGGGGCCAGGTGGGGGTGTACTTGATGAAGGGGCGTCCGAAGGGCATGCCGCTCTCGGTAGCGTACCCGATAGCATGGGGCACGCCGGAGTCCGGCACACCGGCCACGTAGTCCACTTTCGGCAGATAGCCCTGCTCGCGGTCGTCTTTCGCCATGCGCGCGCCGTTGCGGTAGCGCATCACTTCCACGTTCTCGCCCTCGTAGTTGGAGTTGGGGTAACCGTAGTACACCCACATGAAGGCGCAGATTTTCATCTTGTCGCCAGCGGGGGAGGTGGTGGTGATGCTGTCTGGCGTGATGCGCACAATCTCCGCCGGCCCCAGCTCGTAGGCGTCTTCGTAGCCCAGCTTGTGGTAGGCGAACGACTCGAACGCCACGCAATGGCCGTCGGCGTCCTTGCCCACCAGCACCGGCAGGCGGCCCATCTTGTCGCGGGCCACGATGAGGGTGCCGTCCTCGGTCATGATCATGAGGGTGCACGAGCCCTCGATCAGCTCCTGGGCGTGGTGGATGCCCTCCTCGAAGGTGTCCTTCTGGTTGATGAGCGCGGCAATGAGCTCGGTGGAGTTCACCTTGCCGGAACTCATGGCCATGAACTGGCTGTCGTTGCCGGAGAAGTAGCGGTCCACCAGCGCCTCGTCGTTGTTGATGGCACCCACGGTGGTGATGCCGAAGATACCCAAGTGCGAGCGCACTAGCAGCGGCTGGGGGTCGGTGTCGGAGATGCAGCCGATGCCGCTGGTGCCGGCGAAGTTCGCCAGGTCGTCTTCGAAGCGGCTGCGGAACGGTGTGTTCTCGATGGAGTGGATCTGGCGCTGGAACCCGCGCTCCTCTTCGTGGAAGATGAGGCCTGCACGGCGCGTGCCCAGGTGAGAGTGGTAGTCAACGCCGAAAAACACGTCCAATACAACGTCGCGCTTAGAAACTGCGCCGAAGAAGCCGCCCATGGTACCTCCGTTAAACCGGAAACGGGAGACTGCGCCTGAGGCTTCGGCGCCGCTCCCGTTCTGTGTCTTGGTATTACCGCCCAAGTATAGCGGGAAGGTTGGCTTTTGGCGTGTCGCCGTCGACCGCGGATCCCGTTTTCGGCGAATTCGTGCGGCGAGATGGCTGGAATTGTGCGGTATTCCAGCCACATGCCGTCTTCCCGGTGCGAATTGGGCTTTCGGAAGCGCGCAAAAGGTCGCCCCTGGTCAGATTTGATCGATTTTTAGAAGTTTTGCGACCGATGAATTTCACGGTGGCTGGATTCTCGCGGTATTCCAGCCACTTCGTTGGCTAGAGGCGCTCGTTTACAAAAAAATGTTTGCTATAGCTAACAAAATGGTTACTATTCAACTGATAGTTAACTATGGAGAACTTTTAGGAGAAAGGCTTGATAGTGAATACGGACCAGATGAACGCGAATGGGCGGGGCTGCCCCAAATCGTCTCGTTTGCTTTCGGCGGTAATCTCTTGCTCTCTTGCTGCGTCGCTCTGCCCCATTTCTCCGGCGTTTGCCGATCAGGATGCAAGCGCGAGCGAGGCCCAGCAGGAGGCGGCGGAGCAGAATGCGGAAGGTGCTGCGGTGGGGGATGCCTCGGCGGAGTTGTCTGAGGTGTCAGATGCCGATGCGGGGGCGCCGTTTCCGGTAGAACCGGAGTCTGCGGGCCAGGCCACCGCGCCAGTTTCGGAAAAGGAGTCGGAGCCTGCAATCACGGAAGGTGCCCCAAATGATTCTGCGGCATCTGCGGGAGATCAGGCCGCGAACCGGGCCAGTCGATCGACGGAAGACGGAGCGGTCGCCGAAGCGCTCAGTGCCGCGGCGCCCGTGGCAGAAGCAGTGAGCGTGCCCAGTTCAGCAACCGGCGGCTCGACTGCTCCGGCAAGCGCGCGGGCAACGGACTTGGCCAGCATGTCGGCCGAGATCTTGCGCGATTGCGCGGTGGAACTAGTCCAGGATGGAGCGTTCGGGCCCGCGTCGTCGGGCACTCACGTGAAGGTGAGGCTGTCGGAAAAGGTGGAGCGCTGCAATCTCACGATTTTCGCGTACGCCTCCAACACGGCCTTCGACCCCGACTCTTCCCAGAACGTTCGCCTGTGGTCGGGCATGGTGACCGATGGCTACGATGCCGACGTCAATTTCAACGCGGCGCAGCTGCCCTTGAAGGCGGGCTACAGCGTCATCGCTTGCCTGAACGTGCCCATCACCGAGGACTATTACCGCGCTTGCAACTCCCAACCGGTGCGGGTGCTGGACGAGAACGGCGAGGGCTTCGTCGACTACAGCTACCCTGATGCCTTCATCGTGGAGGACGAGCTGGAGGCCGGTGCCACCTCGCTCCATGTGGGATTGACCGGCGACGAGCGGCTGTTCCAGGCAGCCCGCGAGGGGAAGATAAGCCTTACCCTCTCGATTGCCCAGTATCCGGCCGACGAGGACTTCGACTTCGAGGGCGAAAACCAGCGCCCGCTGTGCTCGCCCATCGATGTGACCGCCTCCATCGACAACCTTGAAGTGCAGCTGACGGAGCCGCTTCGGGCCGGCTGGCGAGTGCGCGCGGTGGTGTACTGGAGCCAGAACACCGACTTGTTCCTGACAAAGGGCAATGACTACGAAAGCGTGTTCAACCGACCGGATGACTCGGTGCTGGTCAATGAGGACAAAACTCCCGCAGCGTCGATCGAGGGGCAGCTGACCAGCTCATCTCGGGAAGTGCCGCTCGTTTTGTCTGGCGACATTCCCTCCGGGAGTATGGTGATTGTGAAAAAGTTCGCGGCCGGAGATTCGATTGCCTCGGACAAAGGCACTCCGGTAGGGATGGCCTTCAATGTTGTAGCCGGATCATTGACGGTGGCACTGAACGATGGCGCGACGCTTGCGGAGGGCGATGTGGTGGCCGCCTTTGTGCTTTCCGGCGGCCAGCCCATTGCCCAAACAGCGCCTGTGTCCGTGGACGCGTACGTGCCGGTGGAGCTGGAGGTGCTCTCACCGCTCACTACGGCGAGCAAGGAGCTGCGGCTAAGCGTGCGGCTGACGGAGCCGTCGCTGGCGGATAAGGTGATCAACGCGGTCCAGCTGCGGAAGATGAACGCGGACGGCACCCCGACCACCGATTTTGTGGGAGTGGTTGCAGCGAAATACCTGGTTGATCAGGGCGAAGTGGTGCTGGACTTGAGCGATGCAACCCTCACCGCCGGCGAGCAGCTTTGCGTGAACGTGAAGTACTACAACGCCGACATCGACTACTGCTCGGCCCCCATCACGGTGGCCGACATGTCCCGCGACGAGGTGGTGCTACAGGGCGAAACGGCGAGTGAAAGCGCTACAGAGCTTACCGTTGACATTTCCGGCTGCGCCGCATTCGAGGGCGGCCGCCTCATCCTCACCACGGGCCCCGCTTCCGAAACCGACGCTGACAGCCGCACGCAGGTGGCTCAAACCCTGTTTACCGGCGCGGGCCGCTATACGCTGAGCATTCCCGCCGGCAGGCTGAAGGCGGGCCAGTCGGTTATGGCGCACCTGTACAAGTACGACGCCGACACCGATGTCACGGCATACAAATACGGCACCCTGCTGCCCATCGTTTCCGACGCCACGCAGGCGATAGAGCCGCAGGTGGAGATAGTCACCCAGAACCTGACGGCCGATCGCAGTGACTTTTGGGCGCTCGTGAACTTCGATCCGGAAAAGACCGCGCGCTTGAACGTGTACAGCTATGACGGCGACACTTGGTCCGCCGACGACCGCATCTATTCCGAATTCATCACCCCCTCTGCCAACAGCCAGCGCATCACGTTTGGCGAAGACAAGCTGGTAGCAGGTGGTAAGGTGGTGGCCGAGCTGCTGGTGTTCGGCGGCGGCACAACGGTGACCTGCGTGTCACAGCCTTGCTCCGTGGCGGCTGCGCCCCAGAAGCAACAGCCGGTGGCGGTCATCACCTCCCCGAAGATCACAGCGGGCATGACCACGGTGAAGGCCTCCCTGACGTTCGATTCCGCTGACGAAGGCGCGTACACGTTGTACCGTTTGGGGCCCGATGAGGCGGATCTTTCCCAGGCCACGGCTCTTTCTTCTGGAACCCTCTATCGCTCCGATGCGGCGAAGAGCATCTATCTTGGCCCCGGCAAGCTAGCGGCGGGTGATCGGCTGCAGGTGGTGCTGACGGCCGGCGGTAAGGAGTCGCGCTCTTCGGTTGTGACGGTGGAGGCGTCGCCGGACTGGGGCACGCCCACGGTGACCTTCGGCAACGCAGCGGTGACAACCGATGCGAAGACGGTGGACCTGACCGTGCGCTACGCCGACGAGTACCGGGAGATGGACGACTTCTATTGCGACGTGAGCGTGTACCAGGTGCCCGCCCGCTATTCCGACGAGGAAATTGAGGAAGGTGAGCTGTGGGAAAACTACGGCATTGCCCAGCGGGTTGGACAGCTGAACAGCAACTTCGGCGAAGAGACTCGCGGCGAAGTGACGGTGAACCTCTACGACTGGGTGGAACTGAAGCCGGGGTATCGCCTGTTCGCCAAGCTGCGCCTTCCCCACACCGAATGGGAAGGGGAGGAAGTGGACTACGTGGCCTCCTCCATCCCCGTACTGGAGGCGGGCGAAGAACTGCCGCCTTGCAAGGTGCTCCTGTACAACTTGGGGGCCGATACCGCCCGCGGCGCCCACATTCGCGCCATCTTGGGTGAGCTGGGCGTTGATGCGGAAACGGTGACGAGCGCCGATCTGGGTCAGGAAATTGGCTATTTGGCTGGCCTCTCTGGGTTCGAAGCTTCGGCGGAAGACTACGACGGCGGCATTCCCGCTACCGAGTTCATGGTCATGTGCGGCTTTAGCGAGTCGCTGCTGGACAAGTTCCTGGACGTCATGCAAGCGCAGAGCATTCGCATCGACCACAAGGCCATCGTAACTGAATACAACCGCTATTACACGCTTGGGGAGCTGATTGGCGATATCGAGGGCGAGCATGAGGTGTTCCAGGCATTGTTAGCGCTGGACAAGGTAATCAAAGCGGCCGAGGAAGTAAGCGCGAGCCAGTATGGCGAAAGCGAGCTATGGGCTCCCTTCCAGGAGGCGCTGGCGCAGGCCAATGCCGTGCTGTCGAGCGTGGAGCCGACGGTGTCGCGGCTGAATACGGCGAAAGAAGAGCTGATCGCAGCGGGGAACGCCCTTACCGGTGGCTCGTTCTGGGAAGAGGAGCTGCCCGAGCCGGTTGATCCGGTTGATCCGGTGGAGCCTGTTGACCCCGTGGAGCCGGTGAGCCCCGTTGATCCCGTGCGCCCGGCTCAGCCTTCCGACTCGGCGAAGCCTTCCGTACCCGCAAGTCCCTCGCGACCGAGCGGCGCATCGAAGCCGTCCGGCTCCGTGCAGGGCAACGGAACCCCGGAAGCAGCGGGAGCTGGGCAATCGGGTGGACCGGGCGCGATTCGCCCGTCGGCGCAAGGCGAAAACGCTGGCAATCGCGAGAGCGGCCGCGTGAGGGGCGGCAGGCCTGCGCGCGCCGATCGGGCGGGGAGAGGTGCCGACGGCGCCGTGGATCGTCACGGGCGCTCGGCGGCTGTCGATGCAACCGAGGACGAATCTGCCGTTTCGCCGTTCGAGGAGCGGCCGGTCACCGGTAAAGCGTCGTCGTCTTCCGGCGCCGCGTCCGCTGCCAATGGCTCCTCTTCTGTTGCGGCGCAGCAGGCCATTTCCGACGACGAGACTCCGCTTGCCCAGACTGCCCTCGAGGAGAGCACGCCTTGGGGCTGGGCTCTCGGGGCAGCGGCGGTCGTTGTCGCAGCTGTTGGCGGTTGGTTCGCCCTCGTCACGCGCCGTCGTAAGCAGGAAAACGAGGCGTAGCAACGCTTTTCTCTCTGGCACGTGGCTGGAATTGTGCGGTATTCCAGCCACTTGTCATCTTCCCGCTGCGAATTGGGCCATCGGAAGTGCGCAAAGGGTCGCTCCTGGCCAGGTTTAGTCGATTTTTCGAAGTTTTGCGGCCAGTCAATTTCCCGGTGGCTGGAATACCGCACGATTCCAGCCACTTCGTTGATGGAAGGCGGAACCTGAGGCTGTTCGCTTCTGGTTTTGAAGCGGAGAGGGGCGCTCTGCGGCACGGGGCGGGGGCAGTTGTGGAACAATGGAGGCAATCAGCAAATGGCGCGGATTGCTGCGGGCCCGGCGGGGCTGCTCATCCGGCCCACGGAGCCCTCGAAGGGGGAGTGCGATGTTCGGAGACAACCTCGACCGCATTGTGGCGGCCATCGAGAAGAACTACGAGGCAGACGAGATCTTCTTCACCAAGCCGGGGCGTCAGTTCCCCAACCGCGCGGTTATCAAGAAGATGCTGAAGGACATCCGCCGCGTGCTGTTCCCCGGCTACTTCGGCGAGGAAATGCTCTCGCCCTACACCAGCCCCACCTACTTTATTGGCGATATGCTCATGAACATCGAGAAGGTGCTGCGCCAGCAGATTGTCCTGGCGCTGAAGTACACCGACGAGCAGGGCCGCTGCACCGCCGACATCGAGATTCAGGCGGCCGACATCTGCACCCGCTTCTTCGATCAGCTGCCGGAAATCCAGCGCACGCTGCTCACCGACGTGCAAGCGCTTTACGATGGCGATCCGGCGGCGGAATCGAAGGAAGAAGTGATCTTTGCCTACCCCGGGCTGTATGCCATTTACGTGTACCGCATCGCGCACGTGCTCTATGAGCTGGACGTACCGCTGCTGCCGCGCACCATGACCGAGCTGGCCCATTCCGGCACCGGCATCGACATCGGCGCCGGCGCGCAGATTGGCGACTACTTCTTCATCGACCACGGCACCGGCGTGGTGATTGGCGAGACCACTACCATCGGCAAGAACGTGAAGATTTACCAGGGCGTGACGTTGGGAGCGCTCTCTACCCGCGGCGGCCAGCGGCTTTCCGGCGTGAAGCGCCACCCCACCATCGAGGACAACGTGACCATCTACTCCAACGCCAGCGTGCTCGGCGGCGAGACGGTCATCGGCGAGGGCTCGGTGATCGCCGGTTCTGCATTCGTGACCAGCTCGGTGCCGCCGCATTCGCGCGTTTCCGTGAAGTCGCAGGAAGTGTCGCTCCGTCAGCCGGGCGAGAGGGACTAGATTTCATGGTGGACTTTTGCGCTCGTCTTGAATCTGTGGTCGGAAGCGACAACGTGTTTCCGCAGGAGCCGCTTTCGGGGCATACGACGTTTTGCATTGGGGGGCCGGCCGAGTGGCTGGTGACGCCCTGCAGCGAAGAGGCGGTAGTGGCTGTTGCGGCGCTGTGCCTCCAGGCGGGCGTGCCGTGGCGGGTGCTGGGGGCTGGCTCGAACGTGCTGGTGCCGGATGCCGGGCTGCCGGGCGTGGTGCTGAAGCTGGCCGACAACTTCGCCGCCATCGAGGAACTGCCCGGGGACTTGTTGCGGGTGCAGGCGGGAGCCACTAATGAAGCGGTGGCCGCATTCGCTTGCGCGGCAAAACTGGCCGGGTACGAGTTCGCTTCGGGCATTCCCGGCACCATTGGCGGGGCTGCCTACATGAACGCCGGCGCCTACGACGGCCAGTTCTCGGATGTGTGTGCCAGCGTGTGCTGCTTGACCCACGACGGCGACGTGCGCGAAGTGCCGGCGGGGGAGGCCCAGTTCGGCTATCGTCACAGCCTTATGATGGAAAAGGGCTGGCTGGTGCTGGGGGCAACGCTGCAACTGCGGCCGGACGACCCTGCCGCCATCCAGGAGCGCATGGACGACCTGCGCCGCCGTCGCGAAGAGAAGCAGCCGCTGGAGATGCCCTCTGCCGGCTCCACCTTCAAGCGACCGGAGGGCTATTTCGCCGGCAAGCTTATTCAGGACGCGGGCATGCAGGGCAGAAGCGTGGGTGGCGCGCAAGTGTCGGAGAAGCACGCCGGCTTCGTGGTGAATACCGGCGGTGCCACCGCCCAAGACGTACTGGACCTCATCGCCCTGGTGCAATCGGAAGTGAAATCCCAGTTTGGAGTAGACCTAGAACCGGAAGTCCGTCTGTGGAGCTAGCGTTTCCTGAGCCGTTGCGGGAGGGGGTTGTTCTGGCGCGGCCGAACCGGTTCATTATGGACGTGCGCTTTCCCAATGGGGAAGAAGTGCGCTGCCATTGCCCGGTGGTGTCCCGCATTGGCGGGCTGGACTTGAGCGGCCGCCCGTGCCTGGTTTCCGACAGTCACAATCCCAAGCGCAAGATGCCGCTTACGGTGGAGGCCTTTTCCCTCGACCGGCCGGAAGAACCGCAGAAGCGCTGGATCGGCATCAACCAGAACGCCTCGAATCGCTACGTGGAGCACTTCCTGAAAACCGGTGCCTTCGACGCGCTGCTGGGGCCGGTGCGCCAGGTGCGCCGCGAAGTGCCGCTGGGGGCCTCGAAGCTGGATTTCCTGGTGAACGACGCCCTCTATCTGGAAGTGAAGACTCCCATGGTGCAAATTCAGACGGAGGTTCCCACCTATGTGCCGCGCCTGCCGGAGGCGCCCTTTTCCTCCACCGAACGGGCCGTGCGCCACTTGCGCGAGTTGGCCGCCAGCCTGGCGGATCACGAGCGCGCCGTCATCCTCTACTGCCTCTACTACGACAACTTCGGCTTCCAGTTCTACCATGGCACCACCTACGACGAGGTGCAATCCACCGTCCGCGCCTGCGAAGCCGCCGGCGTGGAGCTGTGGCAGGCGAACTTCTCCATCGATGAAACGGGCATTGCGCTAAAGGAATATTTCCCCCTCGAGAACTGGTAGAACCCTAGACAACCTTTATCATGTACAGCATCTGTTTCCTCGACCAAACGGAGGCTGTGAAAAGTATGGTTTCACGCGTGTATGTGGAGAAAAAGCCCGGCTTCGACGTGGAGGCGCAGCAGCTGACCTCCGAGCTGAAAACGCTGCTGGAGCTGGACGCTCTTGAGAATGTTCGCCTGTTGAACCGCTACGACGTGGAAGGCATCAGCGACGAGTTGTTCGCGCAAACGGTGCCCACCGTGTTCAGCGAGCCGCAATCCGACACCGTGACCTACCAGCTTCCGGAAACTGATGGCGTCGTGTTCGCCGTGGAGTACCTGCCGGGCCAGTTCGACCAGCGCGCGGAATCGGCCAGCGAATGCGTGCAGCTGCTCTCGCAAGGGGAGCGGCCGCTCGTGCGCTCAGCGAAGGTGTACGTGCTGGAGGGCAACCTGACCCCGGAGGAAGTGGCGAAGGTGAAGGCCTATGTCATCAACCCGGTGGAGGCGCGCGAGGCGTCGCTGGAGGATTGCCTGACGCTGGCCATGGAGTTTCCGGAGCCGCCCATGGTGGAGACGCTCGAGGGCTTTCTGCAGCTGGACGAGGCGGGCCTGGCGCAGTTCATCGCCGAGCGCGGTCTGGCCATGGACTTGGCGGACATCAAGTGCTGCCAGGAGTACTTCGCGAAAGAGGGGCGCAACCCCACCATCACCGAGATCAAGATGATCGACACCTACTGGTCCGACCACTGCCGCCACACCACCTTCGGCACGGTGCTCGACGAGGTGCACATTGAAGACCCGAAGGTGCAGCTGGCATTCGACAAGTACCTGGGCCTGCGCCACGAACTGGGCCGCGACGAGAAGCCGCTGTGCCTCATGGACATGGGCACCATCGGCGCTCGCTGGCTGAAGGCGCAGGGCATCCTGACCGGTCTGGACGAGTCCGAGGAGATCAACGCCTGCACGGTGAAGTGCACGGTGGATGTGGACGGGGAAGACCAGGACTGGCTGTACCTGTTCAAGAACGAGACCCACAACCACCCCACCGAGATTGAGCCCTTCGGCGGTGCGGCCACTTGCGTGGGCGGCGCCATTCGCGACCCACTTTCCGGCCGCAGCTACGTGTACCAGGCCATGCGCGTCACGGGCGCGGCCGACCCCACGGTGCCGGTTTCGGAGACGCTTGAGGGCAAACTGCCCCAGCGCAAGCTGGTGACCACGGCGGCGGCCGGCTATTCCTCTTACGGCAATCAGATTGGCCTGGCCACCGGCCAGGTGAACGAGCTGTACCACCCCGGCTACGCCGCCAAGCGCATGGAAATTGGCGCGGTGGTGGGCGCCACGCCGGCTGACCACGTGCGCCGCGAGACCCCGGCCCCCGGGGATGTGGTGGTGCTGCTGGGCGGCCGGACTGGCCGTGACGGCATCGGCGGGGCTACTGGTTCTTCCAAGGCCCACTCCCTGAGCTCTATCGAAACGTGCGGAGCGGAGGTGCAGAAGGGCAACGCGCCGGTGGAGCGCAAGATCCAGCGCCTGTTCCGTCGCGGTGATGCCTGCCGCATGATCAAGCGCTGCAACGATTTCGGCGCCGGCGGCGTGTCCGTTGCCGTGGGCGAGCTGGCGGACGGCCTGGCCATCAACCTGAACGCCGTTCCCAAGAAGTACGAGGGCCTTGACGGCACCGAGCTGGCCATTTCCGAGAGTCAGGAGCGCATGGCGGTGGCGCTGGCGCCCGAGGACGTGGACACCTTCATCGCGCTGGCCCACGAAGAGAACCTGGAGGCCACCCCCATCGCCACGGTGACCGCCGAGCCGCGGGTGCGCATGACCTGGAACGGCGTGGACATCGTGGACGTTTCTCGCGAATTCCTGGCCTCGAACGGCGCGGCGAAGCACGCCAATGTGGAAATTCAGCCGGGTGTGGCCTATGAGCGCACTTGGCCGGGCGAGACCTTCGGCCAGAAGATGGAAGCGCTGCTCTCGGACATCAACGTGGCCTCGAACAAGGGGCTCTCCGAGCGCTTCGACTCCACCATTGGCGCGGCCACGGTGCTCATGCCCTTCGGCGGCAAGTACCAGCTGACCCCGGCGTTGGCCATGGCGGCGAAGTTCCCCGTGGACGGCGAGACTACCACCTGCTCCGGCATGGCCTGGGGCTTTAACCCCTACCTTTCCGAGGCGGACCCGTACCTGGGCGCCTACATTGCCGTGGTGGAGTCGGTGGCAAAGTTGGTGGCCAGCGGTTTCGAGCGGCGCAACATGTACCTCACCTTCCAGGAGTACTTCGAGAAGCTGCGCCAAGACCCCGAGCGCTGGGGCAAGCCGGTTTCGGCGGTGCTGGGCGCGCTCATGGCCCAGCTTGATTTGGAGGTGGGCGCCATCGGCGGCAAGGACTCCATGTCTGGCTCTTTCGAGGATCTGGATGTGCCGCCTACGCTTGTCTCCTTCGCGACGGCGGTGGGGCCGGTGTCGCGGGTGACCTCGCCGGAGTTCAAGAGCGCCGGCCACGACATCGCCCTCATCGTGCCCCGCACCGACGGCGGCATCCTGCCCCGTAAGATGGCCATCACCGAGGCTCTGGATACGGTGGAGGAGCTCATCGGCAACGGCAGTGCGCTGGCGGTTTCCACCGTTGGATACGGCGGCGCGGCCGAGGCGCTGTTCAAGATGGCCGTGGGCAATCGCATTGGCGTGGAACTGAACCCGGCCCTTACCGAGGCGGCCCTGTTCGCGCCGGCTTACGGATCCTTTGTGGTGGAGCTGGCCGAAGGTGCGCAGTTGCCGGACAGCGATGGCATGGTGGCCTGCCGCATCTTGGGCAAGACCACGGAGGCCTACCAGATGGCGGCGGCCGGCGAAGTGCTGGATTTGGCCCACTTGCAAGAAGTGTGGGAAAGCGGCATCGAAGGGGTGTTCCCGTATCGCACCTCCGCCGACGCGCCGGTGGAGGAAGTGCCCCAAATCAGCTACACGGCTGGCTGTGGCGCAACGTATCACGGGCCGGCGCTACTGGGCGAAGATGCCGGCAAGCCGCGCGTGATCATCCCGGTGTTCCCCGGCAACAACTGCGAGTTCGACACCGCCGCTGCCTTCCGCCGCGCCGGTGCCGTGCCCGAGACCCTCATTGTGAACAATCTCTCGCCCGAGGCGGTAGCCCAGAGCGTGCGGCAGCTGGCGGAGGCCATTGATCGGTCGCAAATCGTCATGATTCCCGGCGGTTTCTCCGGCGGCGATGAGCCGGATGGCTCCGCCAAGTTCATCACTGCCTTCTTCCGCGCGCCGGAAGTGACCGAGGCGGTGCGCCGTCTGCTGCAGCAGCGCGACGGCCTGATGCTGGGCATTTGCAACGGCTTCCAGGCGCTGGTGAAGCTGGGTCTGGTGCCCTACGGCGACATCCGCCCCATGGACGCGGAGTGCGCCACCCTCACCTTCAACGAGATTGGCCGTCACCAGAGCCGATTGGTGGACACGCGGGTGTGCTCGAACCTGTCGCCCTGGTTTAGCCAGATGGCGGTGGGGGATATTGCCACCGTGGCCATCTCCCATGGCGAGGGCCGCTTCGTGGCGCCGGAGGCCTTGCTGGAGCAGCTGGTGGCAAACGGCCAGGTGGCCACCCAGTACGTGGACGCTGCCGGCGTGCCTTCCATGGATCTGCGCGTGAACCCCAATGGCAGCCTGCTGGCCATCGAGGGCATCACCAGCCCCGACGGCCGCGTGCTGGGCAAGATGGGCCACTCGGAGCGCAGCGGTGCCGGCCTGTACAAGAACGTCCCCGGCCAAACCATGTACCAGCCCATCTTCGAAGGCGGTGTGGCCTACTTCGGCTAGCTGCTTAGGAAATCCTGTTCGCAAAGTGACTTGCTTAATTATGAGCAAGTCACTTTTATTTTGGAGAAAAGCCTGCTAGAATAGGGGCTGTAATCCCGCTGTCAACTTCCCGTGAGCTTTTGGAAAAGTTCGCAGCCTTATGCTCGGGAAATGGAAGAGACTATGGATGACAGGCTTCAAACCAAGGTGATAAGCGCAGGAAAGGGACAGGAGCTAGCCCGCCTCAGTCATGACCTGCGCACGCCCATGAGCACCATCACGGGCTTTGCGAAGATTGCCTTGAGCAGCCTGGACGATCGGGACAAAGTGGAGGATTGCCTGCAGAAGATTCTCCAGTCCGGAGATCATCTCTACGCCCTCGTGAACGATATCTTGGATCAGGGCCGCATCGAAAGCGGCAAGGTCACCATTGCCAGCGACCCCTTCGACCTGGGCGAAGTGGCGTCGTGGTGCGCCGGCCTGCTGCAAATTCAAGCGCAGGAGCGTCAGCTGGACTATTCGGTCGATTCCGCCTCCATCCGCCACCCGCTGGTGGTGGGCGACTGCCTGCGGTTGAAGCAGGTGCTCCAGAACATCAGCGACAATGCCGTGAAATTCACCCCTGCTGGCGGCCGCGTTTCCGTGAAGTTTTCCGAAGAGGAGCCGGAACAAGCGGGCGGATGCCCGTGGTTCCTGTTCCGCGTGGAAGACACCGGTTGCGGCATGAGCGCCGAATTCATGGAGCGCCTGTACGAGCCCTATTCCCGCGAGGGGCTGCCCTCGACGAAAACCACCCAGGGCACGGGCCTGGGCATGAGCATTATGAAGAGCTTGGTGGAGCTGATGGGCGGCACCGTGACGGTGAAAAGCCAGCTGGGCGCGGGAACTACCGTGCTGGTGCGTTTGCCCTTCGCGCTGCAAGAGGCGGAAGAGGCCAATGCCGATGCCGGTTCGCAGACGCTCGCGGAGGCTTCGACGACCGATGGCTGGGAAGGAGCCAACCGGTTCCGCGACCCGGCCGCATTTGCAACCTCGGCGCTCGCTGGCAGACGCCTGTTGGTGGCTGATGACGATGACCTCTCCCGTGAAGTGGTGCGGGAAGTACTGGCCGGCTACGGCATCGAAGTGGCCGAGGCCGCCGACGGCCATCAGGTGATCGAGATGCTGAAATCCGCCGAGCCCCACGGTTTCGACGCCATTCTCATGGACATGCATATGCCGCTTTTGGACGGCATTGCCGCCACGCAGGCCATTCGCTCAATGGACCGTGAGGATGTGGCCAACCTGCCGGTGATCGCCATCACTGCCGACGCCTTTGCCGAAGACCGCGCCGCTGCCGCCGAATGCGGCCTGAACGGCTACGTGACCAAGCCCTTCGACACCCAAGAACTCCTACGCACCCTCCAAAAGCACGTGGGTTCTACCAACTGAAGCAAGGGCGTTCTATAGTCGCAGAAACTTTTCGTGTTTCGTTTCGTTACGCAGCCTTATGCTATCATTGAAACTATCACTAAAGTGATAGTTAGGAGTTCTTTATGTATGCCGCACGGGAGTTCTTCGGGAAAGACGTTCTGACCCTCTATCACGGTTCTTCGGTAATTGTGCGGCGTCCCTCGCTTGAAGGAGGACGCCCCAATAATGACTATGGTCGGGGTTTCTACTGCACGGAGTCCCTTAAGCTGGCGAGCGAATGGGCCTGTCCGACTCTGGAGGACGGATTCGCTAACGAATACAAGCTTCCCTTGGATGGGCTGACGTTGCTCGACCTCTCTTCTGCGGAGTTTAATGTCCTAAATTGGCTGGCGGTACTGCTTGAGAACCGCACGTTCGAGAACGGTCCTACGGGCTGGAGCGAAGGCAGGCAATTCATCATCGATCGCTACAGGGTGGACATCGAGGGCTTCGACATCATTCACGGCTACCGGGCCGATGATTCGTACTTTTCGTTTGCCCGCGATTTCCTTACAAATCAAATCAGCGTCAAAACTCTGGAGCAGGCATTGTTCTTGGGAGGATTGGGCTATCAGGTGGTCCTTAAAACTCAACGGGCGTTTGCGGTGCTTGAGCATATGGGCGCTGATATTGCGCAGGGAAGTTATTGGAATCCGCTGCGAATGGCTTGTGACGGGCAGGCTAGGGAGAAATATCAAGAGGTTAGAGAGAAAAGCGGAGTGTGCGCTGATGACATATTCCTCATAGACCTGATGAGAGGGGGTCGATAGGCAATGGGGAAGATCGAATACGCGGTCATCCGTTTTGGCGATGACTATCTGGATGATGCTCGAAGCACGCTCGGAGCCCTGTTCGACATCGGGGTGAACGAATGGAAGGTGAATGGGGAGCAGCTGGTGCAGGCGTTTTTGGCTTCGGGGCTTGCGGCGGAGTTCGAGCGGCGCAACCCTGTTTTCATCTCGGGGAAGTCGGCATTGGATCTTCTCCGCTTGATGCAGCCTTATATCGACTGCGATAGGGAGCCGCCGGCGGAGGCCCAGGTGGCCCCCTTGGAGGACTATTGGCTGGGTTGGATTTTAGCCTACTACCAGTTCAGAACCGGTAAACCTTACCGATTGATATTTGACGCAATCCCTTACGATGAGTTGGTGGGTATGTACTATCCGCTGCATGAGGCTCCAGAGGAGAAGTTCGTCGAAGTGCTTAATGAGCGCCTCTCATGGGCTGGTATGCCAACACAGCTTTATCGGCAGCGAAAGATCTGCGGTTATTCTCAGAAAGAGTTGGCGGAGAAATCGGGGGTGTCGCTTCGCTCTATCCAGATGTACGAGCAGCGCCAGAAGAATATCAACCACGCTGCCGCAGAAACCGTTTTTCGGCTCTCCCATGTACTTCATTGTTCCATGGAGACGCTGCTGGAGTGGTAGTACTGTAAAAGAAGCCCGCAGAGCATAAACGCTTTCGCGGGCTTCAAGGTGGATTCGACCGTGCTGCTTGCTTCGGATAGTTTGCTGGCCCTATTGACTGGACGGGGTGTGTTTATCGTAAATGAAGGTAGCTGTATACTCGTAATCGAAGTTCATGCTATATGAATCATCGTATTTCTTGTATTTAAGCGTAAACGCGCCATTCTTATAGGTGATTGTTGTGTCGTCCTTGTCATAAAAGGTGGAGGGGATGGAGGATGCAGTCAGATTGATGCTAGCAGATGTCGAGCTGTGTTTTACGCCTGATGAGAGGGTCGAGTATGTGCGCGGATGCTGATAGTGCGCGGTTCCTGTAATTTGGACATCGCCGTTATCCTTGATAATGCATGCAATTGTTAGATCGTTGCTGCTATATTCGAGATCCCACCATTCGGAGCGACCGTCGCCACTAGACCAAATTTGCTTACTTCTTCCAGTGGGGGCATCGCTAGTGCTCCAAGTGCCGCAGAGATCTACGAAGGCTTGGTGGCTTGAGAGGGTATCGATCCTTTGCGCGACCGTCACGCCATCAAGGGAGAAGTTCGATGGCAGTTCCTTGAACGCCTGCTGTGCGAGATCAAGTTTGCCCTCCTTGTACAGATCCTCCGCCGAAACGAAAGCCTCTGCAGTTACGCACGCTTCGGCTAACTGCTGAGCTTCTTCGTTATCGCTGATCTTCAGAAAGTACTGCCGTGCTTCGTAGAAAGACTTGTCCTCGTAACATTCTTTTCCGAAAGCGAGGCAAGTGTCTAAGTATTTCTGATCTGCATCACGTGTGCCGCTCGCTTTCGTGAATGCCGCAATTGCGCTTTCTAGGTTACCGGCTGTCAGAAACTGTTCCGCTTCGCAATATGCAACTTGCTTTTGATAATCATCAAATTGAGACTCGTTGAAAAGCTCTATTGCGGCTGCGTAATCTCCCGTTTCGCGTAGTTTCTCACCCTCCAAATAACATGATCGGCTGTACTGCTGCGGGGCGTCCCTTAAGTCTCCGGCTTGCTGGAAAAGGCTAGCAGCGGCAGCGTAGTCTTTTTCTTCGAGCGATATCATTCCCTGGCAATAAAGCAGTTGCCAGGGGGCGTCTTCAATTTCGGAGCCTTCAAGTAGGGAGGCAGCCTCCGCATAGCTTCCATTGTCGATCGCATTTATTGCGTTCGAGTATTGAAGCCGGGGAAGGCCGAAGGTCAAGCCGACGACGATTGCCGCTACTATGACCACGGATGCACTTGCGATGATCGCGGTTTTCTTTAGGCGGGGCATTTTGGCCTCTTCGGCGGTGTTTGCATGGTCGCAGCCTGCAGCTTCTTCGTTGCCCTTGTCATTCTCCGCACCGTTTTGGGGGGTGTCCTTGGTGTTGCCGTCGTCCTCTTTCGGTGCCTCCTCCCGATTTTGCTCGGTCTTCCCCTTGTCTGGATTGTCGTTGGGCGAAGCCCCTGCTGTCGCCTCTGTTTCTTTTGAATCGCTGCTGAGCATCTCTCCTCCTTATTGTGCTTGGCGAACGGGTGAACCTGCCGTTGCCGGGTGTGTGCCAGCAGGACTCGACGACCGCCCTTCTTATACAAGTGCAGCCCTGCTGTATGGTGAGGCATCATAGGTACAGGATCGGGAAAGTTGTTGCGCAACATTGGCTACTGGGGCAACTATTTTGAGCCCGAAACAAGAGATCAAAGCTCGCATCCCCACGGTTCGGTGTCGCTTGGGGGTGGGGTTTTGGGACTTGGCTATCATCGAGGAATGAAGCTGCGCCAGAACATACACAACATCTTTGCCGTGTTCGTGCGGGATATGAAGCGGTTGCTCAAGAACCCCATCGCGCTTGTCATTGTGGCCGGCGTGTGCATCATGCCCTCGCTCTACGCCTGGTACACCATCGAGGCGGAGTGGGACCCCTACAACAACACCGAGGCCATCAAGGTGGGGGTGGCGAACCTGGACGAGGGGGCAGATTCCCCCGAGGTGGGGCACATTGACATCGGTGCCGAAGTGGTGCAGAAGCTGCACGACAACCACCAGCTGGGCTGGGAATTCGTCACAGAAGACGAGGCGCGGCAGCGGGTGGAATCCGGCGAGTACTTCGCCTGCATCATCATCCCGAAGGATTTCAGCGCCGATTTCGCCTCTATCACCAGCGGCACGTTCACCAAGCCACAGCTGGAATACTACGTGAACGAGAAGCTCTCCGGCGCGGCCCCCAAGATCACCGATGCGGGGGCCACGGCGCTCGAAAGCCAGATCAACCACAGCTTTATCTCTACCGTAACCGACACGGTAATGGGCATCGTGCAGAAGATGGGCACTTCGGTGAAAGACAAGGGGGAGGGCGCCGAGAATAGCCTCTCCCGCGACTTAGAAGAGACGCGGGACTCCATCGCCGCGACCAACGAGCGCATCGCGGGACTGGAGCCCACTCTTTCGCAGTCGGAAGAAGCGGTGAAGTCCGCGTCTGACGCGTTCGCCACCATCGAAGACGAACTGCCGCAGGTGACGAAGGACCTGGATG
This sequence comes from Eggerthellaceae bacterium, assembly GCA_022791455.1. Classification (GTDB taxonomy): domain Bacteria; phylum Actinomycetota; class Coriobacteriia; order Coriobacteriales; family Eggerthellaceae; genus Parvibacter. The sequence continues at coordinate 36,959 of JAAVZC010000014.1, read as the reverse complement.
CAGCCCAGGAGCAGATAGGAAAGATTCGCCAGAACCTGGCCGATTACAGCGCGAAGGCGTCTGCGGAACTGACCGAGGGCTTGGCGGCGCTGCGGCAGGTGTCGCTGGAGAGCGCGTCTGCCGTGTCGAGCGCCACCGCACAGCTGGAGACCGCCCAGGGCCAAGTGGACGGCGCGCTGGCCCAAGCGAAGAACTTGGTGGAAACGAACCGCCAGCTCATCAGCGACCTGGAGCCCTACGGGCAGGGCAACGCTACGGTGGCGAAGGCCATCGAGTCCCTGCAGACCGCCAACGACAACCTGTCTGTCACGGTGGATCAACTGAGCACGCTTTCCGCCAGCCTCGCCCAGGCGGTGGAGGCGGGCTCGAGTGCCGCCACTTCGGTCGATGAGGCGGTGGCCACGGCCTCCGATGCGCTTTCCAGCACGCTGTCGCAGCTGCAGGGCACGGTGGTGCCGAAGATGAGTGAGAGCCTGGGGGCGTTCGCGGAAACGCTGGGAACGCTGCGGGGCGTGGTGGTGGCGCTCGAGCCCACGCTGTCCCAGGCGCGCGCCACGTTGGACCAGATGGGCCAGACCCTCGATCAGGCCCGCGGGGCCACGAAAACGGCGAGCGACTCCCTGACCAGCGTGCAGGGGCAGTTGGAATCTTCTCTGACCGACATGAAGAGCCTGAGCAGCTCTCAGTCGGTGAAAGAGCTCTCGGAATTTCTGGGACTGGACGATGAGACGCTGGGCGACTTCCTCGCCTCGCCGGTCACGCTCAAGACCATTCCCGTGTTCCCCGTGGCCAACTACGGCTCGGGGGTGGCGCCGTTCTTCACCAACCTGGCGCTGTGGGTGGCCGGTTTCATCCTCATGGCCATGGTGAGGCTGCGGGTGGACCCCACGGGGCTGCCGCCGCTCACCATCACCCAGGCCTATCTGGGCCGGTGGCTCACCTTCATGGTGCTCGGCGCCATCCAGGGGCTCATCTGCTGCTGCGGCGATTTAGTGCTGGGCATCCAATGCGAACAGCCGGCGCTGTTTGTGCTCGCGGGCGTGGTGACGGTGCTCGTGGACGTGAACCTTATGTACGCGCTCGCCTATGCCATGAAGCACGTGGGCAAGGCCATCGCGGTCATCCTGCTCATCATGCAGATTCCCGGCTCATCGGGCATGTTCCCGGTGGAGATGATGCCCAGCTTCTTCCAGGCCATCCACCCGTGGCTTCCCTTCACCTATTCCATCGACGCCATGCGCCAGGCCATCGGCGGCCTGTACGGCAGCGCGTATGTGGCCGACATCGGCATCTTGCTGCTGTTCGTGCCGTTGGGCCTGTTCATCGGCTTGGTGCTGGGGCGCTATGCCTTCAACCTGAACATCCTCTTCGACAACCGTCTGGCGGAAACCAGCCTGTACGTGTGCGAGGAAACCTCCGGCGAGCTGCGCCACCACCGCTTCCGCATGCGCGCCATGATGCAGGCGCTGCTTGACATGCCCGCCTACCGCCAGGCCATCGCGCGCCGCGCCGCACGGTTCCAGAAGGCTTATCCGTGGCTGAAGCTGGTGGGGTGGGTGCTCGTGTTCGCCCAGCCGCTGGTCACGTTCGCCATCATGGTGCTGCTGCAGGCGAACATCGAGACCAAGGTGGTGCTCATGGTGGCCATGGTGTGCGGGATCATTGTGGTGGACAGCTACCTGATTGTGGTGGAATATCTGAACGCCAGCCTGAAGAACCGTGAGCAGGTGGCGAATCTTTCCGGAAACGCCCTGGTGAGCGCCGTGCGCAACGGGGTTCCCGCTTCAGCCGGCGGTGCGGCGAGCGGCCAGGCGATGGCAACCCCAGCGGCGGCCAGCGCGTCGGCAGGCGGCGGCGATGAAGGGGGTGGTCAGGTATGATGAACATCCTCAGGCTGTGCGCCATGGACTTCCGGGCGCTGGGCAAGAACGTTATCGCCCTCATCGTGACGGTGGGACTTGTGCTCATCCCGCCCATGTACGCATGGTTCACCACGGCCGGTTTCTGGGACCCCTACGGCAACACCGGCAACATCAAGGTGGCGGTGGCTAATAACGACGAGGGCTACCAGAGCTCGCTTCTTCCCATGAAGATCAATGCCGGCGAAACGGTAGTCTCGAAGCTGCGCGCCAACGACCAGTTCGACTGGGAATTCATGAGCGAAGAGGAGGCGCTCGACCAGCTGCGGGCGGGGGAGTGCTATGCCGCCATCGTTATCCCGCAAAGCTTCTCGGCCGACCTCATGACGGTGCTTTCGCGCGAAACGAAGACGGCGGACATCCTGTACTACACCAACCAGCGGGAAAACGCCATTGCCCCGCGCGTAACCAGCGCCGGCGCCACCGCGCTCGAGACCCAGGTGGATGAGGCGTTCACGGAAACGGTGAGCAGCGTGGCGCTGGGAATGACAAGCGACCTCTCGTCGTTTTTGAGTGGGGAGGGCATCGAGAGCTACGGCAATGCGCTGTTAAGCCAGCTGGACCAGGTGATCGACCAGCTGGGGAACGCCTCGGCCGAGGCGCGCACCTTCGCCACGTTGTCCGGCTCCACTGCCGATCTGGCCGCCACCTCCGCGAAGATTTTGGAGTCGCTCGGTTCCACCACCAGCAACGTCGCGCCGCTCCTGGACGAGGCGGAGACTGCGCTTCAAAGTGGGTCGAGCGCCTTGGAGGATTCGGAGAAGCTGGCGAACGAGGCCTTCGACCAGGCATCGCAGGCGTTCAGCGGCCTGTCCGACAAAGTGAACGCCGCGCTGGACTCTGTGGGCGGGGTGGACGACAGCGCTGCCGGTACCTTGACTGCGGCGGCTCAGGACCTGGATTCCCTCAAGACCGTCTACCAGCAGCTGCGCGATGCGGTGGCCACTGCCGACCCTGCAAGCCCGGTGATAGGCCGGCTGGACAGCGCGCAGGCGGCATTAGGCACCCTTTCTTCCGACCTGCAGTCCGCCGCGAGCGCGGTGGGCCAGCAAAAAGATTCCCTGCAGGCGCAGCGGGAAAAGGTGCAGGCCAGCCTGACAAAGGCGAAGGACAGCCTGGCGGCGGCCCACGATGCCTACAACGGCCAGCTCTCCACCGACCTCACAAGCCTGGGCGATGCCCTTTCCCGTGCCCGGGAGACCTCTTCCACGCTGGCCGCTCAAATCGACTCCACCGCCAAGGGCCTCGCGGACGCTTCGTCCTCCCTTTCCGAGAACCTCGCCTCGGTGCAGGAAGCGCTCGGTCAAACGGCGGACAAGCTGGACGCCTCGGCCGCCAACATGAAGAGCTCCCGCGAGCAGCTGGCCGCCGCGCTGGCCTCCGGCGACATGGACAAGGTGCGTCAGATGCTGGGCGACGACCCCGGCCGCATCGCCGAGTTCCTTTCCGCTCCCACCCAGCTGGTGCGCCACGCGGTATACCCCATGGCCAACAACGGCACCGCCATGAGCCCCTTCTACACCTCGCTGTCGCTGTGGATTGGAGCGCTGTTCGCCGTGGTGCTCACTCAGGTGCAAGTGTCGCCGAAGGTGCTGGCGAAGCTGAAGAAGCCCACCGCCAACCAAACCTTCCTGGGGCGCTTCGGCGTGTTCTGGCTGATCGGAAGCTTGCAGGCGCTTATCGTGTGCCTGGGCAACGTGTTCTTCCTGGGCATTCAGGTGCAGCACCTGGGGCTCTATTTGCTCTCGGGGCTTGTGGTGGCGCTCGTGTTCCAGGCCATCGTCTATACCCTCACCGTCTCCTTCGGCAACATTGGCAAGGCCATCGCCATCATCGCGCTGGTGGCGCAGCTGGCGGGCACCGGCGGCATCCTGCCCGTGCAGCTTTCCGCCCCCTTCTTTCAGGCCATCTACCCCTGGCTGCCTATGACCTACGCCATGAACGCCTTCCAAAGCACCATCGCCGGCATCTACGGCAACCAACTGACGGTGGACTTGCTGTGCCTGCTGGCGTGGCTTGTGCCCTGCCTCATTCTGGGGCTGGTGCTGCGCCATCCGGTAATCCGCTTAAATAACTTCATCCTGAAGAAACTGGATGAGACCAAACTGGTGTAGCAATTTTGCGGTAGTATTCCGAAGGAAACTTAAGCGACAGAGTCATCGACAGCGAAAGAGGACGCCATGAGCTTTGACGGTATGACCCTTCCCGGCCGCAACGACGCGTGCTGGTGCGGCAGCGGCAAGAAGTACAAGAAGTGCCACCTGGATTTCGACGAGCGCCTGGAAGAGCTTTACGAAGCGGGCGAGGAAGTGCCCGATCACGGCCTGATCAAGACGGCGGCCGACATTGAGGGCGTCAAGAAGTCCGCTGAAGTGAACGTGGGCGTGCTGGACTATGTGGCCGAGCGCATCGGGCCCGGCGTGACCACGGCGCAGATCGACCAGTGGGTGCACGACTACACCGTCGAGCACGGCGCCATCCCCGCGCCGCTGAACTATGAGGGCTTCCCCAACAGCGTGTGCACCTCCATCAACGAGGTGGTCTGCCACGGCATTCCCTCCGAAGACGAAGTGCTGAAAGAGGGCGATATCATCAACGTGGACTGCTCCACCATCAAGGACGGCTACTTCTCGGATTCGTCGCGCATGTTCATGATTGGCGAGGTGGACCCGCAGATGCAAGACCTGGTCATGGTGACGAAGGAAGCGGTGGAAGAGGGCCTGAAGGCGGTGAAGCCCTGGGGACATTTGGGCGATATCGGCGCCGCCGTGCAGAAGTATGCCAACGACCACGGCTATACGGTGGTGCGCGAGTTCGGCGGTCACGGCATTGGGCTGGAATTCCATGAGGATCCTTTCGTGAGCTTTGTGACCGAGGCGGGCACGGGGCCCGTTTTGGTGCCGGGGCTCATGTTCACCATCGAGCCGATGATCAACATGGGCGGGCAGGAGATTGACATGTCCGACCCCAACGGCTGGACGGTGCGCACGGCCGACGGGCAGCCCACCGCCCAGTGGGAAGTGCAACTGGTCATCACTGAAGACGGCTACGAACTGCTCAGCTGGTAACTGGTTTGGGGCTGCTCGCGGGGCGGCGGGGTGGGGAGACCCTCATTCGCTCAAACAGTCCTGCTTTGGAAAAAGCGCCACTGGCGCTTTTTCGCACGACGCGGAACTCGCTCGGTGAGGGCCTCCCCACCCCGCTGGTTAGTTGACGTTGCTGCCTGACGTCCTTTTCGCCCCTATTGTCATCCTGAGCGGAGGGCGTAGCCCGGAGTCGAAGGATCTCCCGCTCTTTTTCGCTATTATTCTCGGTAAAAAATAAATATAGTACCTGTTTCACCTGGGGAAACTCCTGAATGGTGCAAGTTGCATCAAGATTGCTTGCGGGCAAAATGATGCGATTTGAAACTTGTGAGCACCCCCTATCGATTCGCAAAATGTGAACCATCCCAAGGCCGTTGGAGAGTCGGCCGAGAGGTTCTGAAGGAGAAGAGAGGGGAGGCGCATTTGCCATGGAGCAAACTCCTATGCGCGAATCCGAATACCAAATGAAGCGGCGCGCGCCCAAGCACAAAGTGAATGTGGCGAAGTCGCCCATTCTGGTGGCGAATCCGTCCTACGCCACGCCCGCCTACGATGTGGTGACCTTCTGCGAAGAAGAGCGCCTCTTCGACGATGCGGTGCAGCTGCTGAAGGACAACACCTATCCTAAAACGTTCGTGGCCGCTCCGGACGGCTTCGTCTCGCTCATGGTAGACAACGATTTCCTGGAGATGGTCATCTATGTGGACGGTGAGCGCTACGAGGGCACCTTTGACGAGCTGATCCAGGACGAATCCATTCCGCTGGAAGCGGAAATCACCTACACCGTTACGGCGACCGACTTAGGCCGCGAGACGGTGGCCCCCTACAATCCCGCCGCCCAGCTGAAGGCGGTATTCGAAAACGATCCGGCCTCTGCCCCGGTTCATCGTCGCGTGCTGGAGCTGTGCGCGGGCGCCGAGGGCCTCAGCCGCCAGGATCTGGAGGCGGCCCTGAAAGCCGAAGACCTCATTCCCCACGACCCACGTACCGGGCTCGTGAGCATTTTCCCCACCTACTACATCGACAACCTGGAGAAAGCCGGGGGGCTGGTGTGGAAAAACGCTTGGTTTGCCACCGAAGAGGGGAGGAGCATTCTGGCCGAAATTCAGTAGTGCCAACGAAGGAAGAGTACCGAAGAGAGAGAAAAGGAAAAGGAAGGAGAGCCGTATGGCCCAAGCAACTATGAGTCGTCGAGGGTTCCTGAAGACGGCCGCCGCCACGGGAGTCGTGGCTGCCGCTACCGGAGCGTTCGCCTCAAACTTTACCGAATTTGACAAGGCGCTGGCCGCCGAGCAGGACGAGGAGATTGTCATCCACACCTCCTGTCGCGCGTGCATCATCGACTGCGGCGCGGTGGTCACCGTTCGCAACGGCCGCGTTGTGCGCATCGAGGGCGACCCCGGTGACCCCATGAACAACGGCCGCATGTGCGCCAAGGGCCTGTCTGGCATCCAGGCCCTGTACAACCCCAACCGCCTGAAGTCCCCCATGCGCCGCGTGGGCGAGCGCGGTCAGAACCAGTGGGAGCGCATCACCTGGAAAGAGGCCATCGATCAGATTGCCGACGCCATGATGGAGCTCTACGAGAAGGACGACCCCATGCAGCTGCTGCTCAGCTGCGGTGGCGGCGGCAACCCCACCCGCATCATGTGCCCGCCGCGCTTCCTGAATGCCTTTGGCGGCGGCAACTTCTTCGAGCCCGGCTGCGCGCAGTGCTACCTGCCCCGTGCCAACGCCTTCCCCGTGGTCAACGGCATGAACGACACCTCCATCGCCGACGCTGCGGTGCTCGAGATCTTCTTCAACAACTCGAAATCTTGCGTGCTGTGGGGCACCGACCCTTCGCAGTCCAATGTGGCCTCCGGCGGTCGCGCTCTTACTCAGCTGCGCAAGAGCGGCTGCAAGACCGTGGTCATCGACCCGCGCCTGACCCCCGACGCCGCCAAGGCTGACGTGTGGCTGCCGGTTCGCCCCGGCACCGACGTGGCGTTGGCCCTGTCCTGGATCCGCTACATCATGGACAAGAAGATCTACGACGAAGAGTTCGTCATGAAGTGGACCAACCTGCCCTACCTGATCAACGAGGAGACCAAGCTCACCTATCGCGCTGACGAGCTGGGCTTGGGCAGCCACGACGACTACGTGGTCTGGGATGCCAAGACCGACGCGCCTGCCGCTATGCCGTATCCCTGGGACGACAACCTGGAGCCGGTGCTGGACGGCGAGTTCGAAGTGAACGGCAAGAAGAGCCGTACCGCCTACCGCGCTCTGTGGGAGGCCTGCGAGGAATTCACCCTGGAGAAGGCGGCCGAGATCTGCTGGCTGGACGCCGACCGCATTGAAGAGGCCATCAATACCTATGCCGAGGGTGCTCCGGCCGCCGGCATCAGCCTGGGCGTACCTACCGACCAGTACGTGGCCGCCTCCGACGGTCCCATGGCCATCGCCATCATCGACATCCTCATGGGCTGCATCAATCGCCCCGGCTCTTGGGTGCAGAAGCGCCCGAGCGGCCCGGCCGGCGTGGCCCAGCCGTGGGACAACAACGGCTTCAACGAGAAGGTTCCCTCCCTCTGCGTGCCCGCCGAGCAGCAAGCGGCCAAGCTGGGCTACATCGAGCACAAGGGCCTGGAGCACTGGCATGCCTCGCACATCCCCACCATTCTGGAGGCGGTGCGCACCGGCAAGCCCTACCGTCCGAAGATCTGGGTGGACTTCTCCGGCAACAAGCCCATCATGATGGGCAACGCCGCCGGCTTCATCCAGGACATGCGCGACAACATCGAGCTGGCCGTGCACTGCTTCATGTACCCCACCACCTCTTCGGTGGAAATGGCCGACATCTTGCTGCCCACCTCTGAGTGGCTGGAGAACTCCTACATCGCCTACCGCATGAACACCCTGGTGGTGCGCCAGCCTTGCACCCATCTGTTCGAGTCGGTGGACAACCACATGATCTACGGCTGGCTGGCCAAGGCGCTCGCCGACCGCGGTCACAAGAACTGCCAGCTGACTTTCCAGGATCCCTTCCCGGATCCGAACTTCGGCGGCTACTGGAAGGACCTCGACGGCTTCCAGGCGTGGCTGGCCGACCAGGCCGACCGCAAGGTGCTGCACAAGGGCCTTTCTTGGAAGGAGCTGTGCGAGCAGGCGCCCATCGAGTTCATGCCCATGGACGAGTGGCAGAACAACTACGAGCAGTTCGCCGTCATCAACGAGGAGACCGGCAAGCCGGCGGGCTTCAACACTTCTTCGAAGAAGTGCGAGCCTTACGCCGAAGGCTTCACGGTGATGGGCCGTACCGGCGGTCGCTTCGGCACCGACCACAACGGCAACGTGCAGCCTCCTGCCAGCGTTGATTACGAGCCGTTGCCCCACTACGAGGAGCCGGCCGAGAGCCCGCTGACCGACACCGAGTACCCCTATGTGCTCACCTCCGGCCGCGTGCCCATGTTCCACCATGGCACCCTGCGTAACGTACCCTGGTTGCGCGAGATTTACCCCGTGCCCCAGTGCTGGATGAACCCGCAGACCGCCGCCGAAGTAGGCGTGGAAGAGGGCGACTGGGTGAAGATCGAGAGCCGCCGCGGCGAGACTCACGGCAAGGTCCTGGTTACCGAGGGCATCGCGCCCGGCGTTGTGGCCCAGGAGCGCTTCTGGAATCCGGAACTGCTGGACTCCGAGGACCCCAGCCTGGCATGGCGTGCCATGAACGTGAACGTTCTGACCAAGAACGACCCGCCCTACAACAACGTGTATGGTTCCTACACGCTGCGCGGTTTCACCGTGAAGATCACCAAGTCCGAGATGCCCGAGGGTGTCTGGACGGAACCGAAGGACTTTACGCCGTGGTTGCCGGAATATTCCGAGTACACCGGCGGTGGTTATGCAGCTTACGACGCAGGGGAGGCCAACTATGCGTAATGCGATCGTCGTCGATCTCGACCGTTGCATCGGATGCTTCGGTTGCGAGATTTCTTGCAAGATGGAGAACAACGTCGCCTTGGGCGAGTACTGGAACAAGGTGATCATCGAAGGGCCCCACGGCACCTTCCCGGATGTGGAGCAGTACTGGCTGCCCACTATGTGCCAGCAGTGCGAGAACGCCCCGTGCGTGCATGTGTGCCCCACTGGCGCCAGTTACCGCAACGAGGACGGCGTGGTGCTCATCGACAAGTCGGTGTGCATCGGCTGCAAGTACTGCATGATGGCCTGCCCCTACGGCGTGCGCAACTGGAATGAGGAGCAGCGCGTTGTGGAGAAGTGCACCCTGTGCCAGCACCTCACCAGCCAGGGCAAAGAGCCTGCCTGCGTGCACAACTGCCCGGGCGAGGCCCGCTTCTACGGCGACCTTGACGACCCGAACTCCGACGTGTCGAAGTTCTTGGCCGAGACGCCTGCGGAAGACATCCACTACCTGAAGAACGTGGGCAACAACCCCTCGACCGCCTACATTCTGTCCAGCCGATTCGGCACCTGGAGAAACGGAGACTAACAATGGAAATCGCATGGTCCCTTGTACTTTTCACGGCACTGACCGGCTGCGGCGGCTGGCTGTTCGTGGGCGTTGCCATCGACGAATTCACTCAGAAGACCTCGAAGGCTAACTTCATTTCCGCCATCGTGGCCCTGGTGCTTATGATCGTGGGCGGCCTGTGCTCGGTCACCCACCTGGCGCATCCCGAGAACATGCTGGCGGCCCTGAACCACCCCACCTCGGGCATCTTCGTGGAAGCCGTGCTGGTGGGCATCGCCTCGGCGTTCATCATCGTGTACCTGATTGCCTATGGCCGTAGCGCCACCTTGCGCCGCATCTGCGCGGTGGCGGGCGCTGTGGTGGGCGTGGCCCTGTCCTTCATGGCCGGCCACTCCTATCTGATGGACGCGGTGTCCAACTGGAACACTATGCTGCTGCCCCTGGCCTACCTGGGCACGGCGGCGGCGAGTGGCTTTGGCGTGTATGCGCTCATTGCCGGCATCCGTCACGGCCAGACCACCGAGGCCGATCTGAAGATTGCCTTCATCCTGCTCACCGTGGGCGGCATTGCGGCGGCGTTGACTTCGCTGCTGTATCTGATGGGCGTCATGGACGCTGCCGACCTGATGCTGGTTGCCGTGGGCGCTGTGGCCGTGGGCGGCGTGGTGCCGCTGGCATGTGGCGTGGCCGGCCTGAAGGCCACCAACTCCGCCACGCTGCTGGCCGCAATTGCCACGGTGGGTGCGCTCGTTGGTGCGGTATGCTTGCGCTGTGCCATGTGGATGGCCTACGTGCCGCTGGAGAACTTCTTCGGCATCGTGATGTAAGAACCAAAACGGGGAAGAATTGAGGAGAGTAGCCATGACCGACCAGATTGAAGAGCAGATTGCAGAGAACCTGGCTCGTGCTGAAATGTACCGCCTGTTGGCTTCGGTGTTCTACCGCGAACTGGACGAGACGCAGATTGCCACGCTGAAGGCGCAGCCGCTGGCGGCGCCCGAAGAAGGCCGGATGAAGGACGGCGCCGATGCTGTGTACCGTGCCTTCCGCATGGCTCCTCCCGACACCCTGACGCGCCTGCGCGTAGATTACGCCCGCATCTTCTTGGCGGCCGGCATCTACGAGGGCGACACGGCGGTGCCGTTCGAGTCGGTGTTCACCGGCGAAGAGGGCATCCTCATGGACGACGCTCGCGACGAGGTGCTGGCAATTTACCGCAACGAGGATGTCACCGTGCAGGCGGACTTGAACACGCCGGAGGATCACATCTCTTTCGAGCTGGAGTTCATGGCCATCTTGTGCGATCGCATTGCCTCGGCGCTGCAAGAGGGCAACGACGCAGAAGCCGCGCGCCTTCTGGAATTGCAGCGGGATTTCGCCCAGAATCACTTGCTGAACTGGGTGCCGCAGCTGGCGGAGCGGGTGGACAACTACGCTAAGGAGGCGTTCTATCCCGCGTTCATGGACTACGCGCTGGGCTTTATCGAGAATGATGAGGCCTGGTTGGAAGAATCCTTGGCGCAGTAAGTAACAACTTCCCTTACAATAGGGCCGATGCCGAGAGGGTGATGCGTTCGCCTGACGGCATCGGCTTTTCTGTTCTTCCCGTCCGTTGCCTTGGAGAGAGGGGCGCGGGCCGGTCAAGAGGGGGTTTGCGCGGTGCAGTGGTCTTCTCGCAGCGAGATGTTCGCAACGCTCAACAAGATGGTGCCCAATGCCAAGTTCATGGGCGCCGCGTTTTGGGTGGGATACTTATTAGTGCTCTATGGCTGCGAAGTCAGCTTTTTCGGCATTGAGCTTGATTCCGGCGAGGTCTCGGCGGTGTACGTGGTGAGCAACGCGCTCTTCGCCATTACGCTGGTGGTGGCCGGTGCAATGCATCGCAAAGTGCATCAACTGCTCCAAAACAATTGGTTCGTGTTCGGTATGGGCCTTCTGGCCACGGTGGGTACGGTGCTTCTGTTCGTCCTGCAACTGGCGGGCGGCCCTTGGTTTTTAGGCGGCGCGGCTCTGATTGGCGTGGGCACGGCGTTCGTGGCGGCGAAGTCCATGATGCAGTTTGCCGAGCTGGGGCCGCGGGAGCTCATTTTCATGGCGGCCTTGGTGCAGATTTGCGGCATGGCGCTGGACTACACGGTTCTTTCGGTTTCCTGGATGGTGCAACCGTGGCTCTTTTTCCTGATGCCCGCCTTCGCGGCGGCAACCTTGCTCATCGAGCCGGCGGAAGAGCGGGTGGAGATGCCGGAAGACAGCTGGCAGCCGCCCTCATGGCTGTGGCGCATCGTGCTGGGCGTGCTGGTATTCGCCATTCCCGTCAGTATCTGCCGCGCATGCTTCCCGCTGTTTTCCGAGAACGCCAGTCTGCTGGTGGATTACCGCCGCATCTCGGGCTTCCTTATCATCGTGTTCATGGCGGCTATGGCCATCTTGGCGCTGCGGCTGCCGAAAAACGCGAAGTTCGGTGTGCTGGTATACGGCATCATTCTGGGCATTTCCTTCGTGTACGTGGCCCTTTCCCTGGTCGGCCCTCAAAGTGGACTGGTGATGGCGGTGAGCGGGGGCGTGAACGCGCTCGTGAGCCTGTGCGTATGGGTGCTGATCGCCCGCATCGGCTTCATGTCCGGCACATCGGTGGTGCGCGTGTTCGGTTTCGGTTACGCCTCCTACACCATCGGGGGCACGCTGGGCTGGGGCGTGGCCATTGCGGTGGACGGCTTGGGCCTGACACTTGAGGGCGTGCTGGCTATCATGGTGGCCTCTGCTGTTGCCATGCTGCTGGTGGCCCTGTTCCTGTTCCGCAAGAAGGACATCGTGGAGATGATGCGCCCGGTTCAGGAGTCGGAGCAAGATCGCGAGAGCGCGCCGATGGGCTTCGACTGCGCCTCCTGTTCTATGGCGGGTGGCTCGGCGTCAGATCTGGTGGCCTCGTGCGCATCGTGTCCGGGCATGCCTCAGCTGCAGAGCAACGAAGCTCAGGAGTACGCGGCGTGGCGCCGTTTGTGCGCGCTAGCGGCGCAGAACGCCCAGCTGTCGTTGCGAGAGGTGGAAGTGTTCGACGGATTGGTGCGCGGTCTTTCGGCGCGGGCCATTTCCGACAGCTTGTGCATCTCCTACAACACCACGCGAAACCACATCCAGCACATCTACACCAAGTGCGGCATCCACAGCAAAGACGAGCTGCAAGACTACATTCGCAGCTTCGGCACATCGGCCAACTGATTCACGTCTGAACTGGGAAAATGCCGAACCGGTGCAGAATGCACCATCCGAAAAATCCCCAAAATAGTGCGACTTGAACCTTCCTTCGCACGCCTGCGAAAGCCAAAATCATCCTATTGGATGCGTCCGCGCGGCCTGAGGAGTGGCCTGTGGGCGCGGGTAAATCGCAGGGAGAAGGAGGGGTGCGATCGTGGGAACAGAGGAAACCCCCCAAGCTGAGAAGACCACCGTCAGCCGCCGCGGCCTGATTGCCGGCGCTGGGTGCGTTGCAGCGATGATCGCCATTGGAGGAGTCGGCAAGGCGTTTGCCGGCGAAAATGTTTTGGTGCGCCTGCCCGGCGGCCAGGACGACGACCGCTTTTTGGGCGCATGCCTGAAATGCGACAAGTGCCGCAGCGTGTGCCCGCAGCAGTGCGTGTCCATTGCCGCGCTGGAAGACGGCCTGATGAACGTGCGCACGCCCTACATGGATTTCCACAAGGGCTACTGCGACTTCTGCAACCGCTGCATTGAGGTGTGCCCCACGCAAGCGCTTCTGCCCTTCAACCCCGAGGCGGAGAAGCTGGGCGTTGCCGTCATCGACGAGCAGGAGTGCATCGCCTGGAAGCAGGGCGGCTGCGTGAAGTGCGTGGAGGCCTGCCCCTACGGTGCCATTACCTTGAACCAGAACAACCGTCCCGTCATCGACGAGAGCCTGTGCAACGGCTGCGGCGCGTGCGAGTACGCCTGCCCGTCTGCCACGTTCATGAGCTATTCCGGTTCGCGCCGCCGTGGCGTGAATGTGGAAAGGGGGAACTAAATGAAACCCTCCACTATCCGCAAGATCACCGTTGCCGCGGTGTTCGTTGCCGTGGCTGTATCGCTGGCCACCAATGCCGCCACTGGCACGCTTTCTGCCATCGGATTCGAGTCCATTGCGCTTTTGTGCCCGGTAGGCGCCCTTGAGGTCATGCTGGGGTTGCACCAGTTCATGCTGCACCCGTTCATTCTGCTGCTGGTGGTTATTGCCGCCATTCTGCTGGTGGGCAAAGCCTTCTGCGCGTGGCTGTGCCCCACTCCCATGCTGCAGGCACTGTTCCGCCCCTCCAAGAAGAAGGGTGCGAAGAAGGCCGCGAAGGCCGACGAGGCTGCTTCTGCCGACGTTTCGGCTGGCGAGGCCGTTCCCGCCGGCGCGAAGGCCTCGGTGGCCCTGACCAAGGAAGAGAAGGCCTCGCTTGAGGGCTGCGGCCACTCCTGCAGCAGCTGCGGCGCTCTTGCTCCGTGCGGCGGCAAGCGTGACGGCTTCAAGCTGGACACCCGCTTTGCGGTGCTGGGCGGTGCGCTGGCCTCTGCCGCCATCTTCGGGTTCCCGGTGTTTTGCCTGGTGTGCCCCATCGGTCTTACTTTCGCCACCTTCATTGGGGTGTGGCACTTGTTCCAGTTCAACGAGACCAGCTGGGGGCTCATCATTTTCCCCATCATCCTGATCTTGGAGCTGGTGGTGCTGCGCAAATGGTGCCATAAGCTGTGCCCCATCTCGGCGCTCATGTCGCTTATCTCCACCGGCAACAAGTTCTTCAAGCCGCAGGTGAGCGAGGAGAAGTGCCTGCGCAGCCGCGGTATCGACTGCCACGCCTGCGTGGATGCGTGCCCGGAGCTGCTTGACCCCCACTGCAGCGACATCCCCGAGTGCTCTAAGTGCGGCAAGTGCAAGGAAGTGTGTCCGGCGGGCGCTATCACCTTCCCGTTCTTGCCCCGCAAGAAGGCTGGTGCGCCGGCTATCGAGCGCGATCCGTCCCCGGCCATGGCCGCCCAAGAAGCCATCCTCGACGAAGACTTGGTGGAAGCGTAACCCCCCTCCCCATCACGTCCTCCCTCTCTTGAAGAAGTGCCCCGGTCCCTCCACCGGGGCACTTCGCTATTTAGGGGTGCAGTTAAGAGGGGAGGGGCCGGCGAGCGAAGATCAAAATAGCCTAAAGTATATAAAGCGTATACCTTAGGCCATTTGGATCTCTATTCCTGGCTGCTCTGGTGCAGTGCGGCGATCATTTCTGATCGGCTGTGGACGCCGATCTTTGCGTAGATGCGCTTTAAGTGCGTATAGACAGTGCTTTTGGCGATAAAGAGCTCGTCTGCAATCTGCTGGGCATTGTCGGTGTGAGTAGACGCGATGAGCACTTCGATTTCTCGTCGGGAAAGGTTGTACTTGCGGGCCATCTGGTGGATGGCCATATCCAGCATGGCTTCCTTTGCTGCTTCGGTTGAGTCGTTGTCTTGGCTCCGACTACTCGTGCTTGCCGTCCCGTTATGGTTTTTGGTGAAGTAGCGAATGAGCGTTGCGACAACGACTATCTCGACGATGAGCGCCGGGATAGCGGTGAGGGCCAGCATTTGAATCGTCCCGAGTTCGGTCGAGAAATAATTACTGGAGTACATGATGAGGGAGCGCGCCATTCGTGGCACCTCGACGATGAGGCAGAGCGCGATTGCGGCCGGAAGCGTGGCCGAAGTGCGTCTTTCAGATGCGGTGCGCGTTATCTCGATGCATGTCCAGCCGGCCATTACCACGTTCGAGGCCAGGAGGGGCACTGTGCCTCCATTCAGCTTGTCGAGGGAAAGCATTCCAGCAATAAAGACGGCGCCAATAAAGAACAGGGAAACGCCGGCGAATCCAAAAGCCGAGAGGAACTTTGTGCGCTGATGTCTCTCCATGAGTGCCGAAGCGCAAGCGGTGAGCGCAAAAAATGCCCCTGCGGCCAAGTAGAGAAAGGCTCGATTGGGCGGCTCCGATTGGAATTGAGCTTGCCCATTGAAAAGGATAATGCCGCAATTGCAGATAATGATGAAGAAAAAGCAAGGCACGAGGAATTGCAAGGGGATCTGCCTGAGTGAGGTGCGTTCTCGCAATTCTCCCATGGCCGAATAAGGGGGCATCGCAAGGGCCAGAACCGACGAGATCACAAAGCACGCAAGGGTTACGTAGAGCGAATAGATACCAAGGGTGAGCCGCACCCCCCGTACAACACAGAACAGGATCAGGGAAAGGCTCATATCGCAGGCGACTGTTTCCTGATCGGAACGGGCGTATTGACGTATCCAGAACAAAAAATGGACAGGAATGTAGATAGCCACGAAGCTTACGCCGATGCCAATGAGCGTTTGTCCTGCCGGGGAAGAGAGATTGCAATGGGAAGTGAACATAATTCCCGCGAAACCAAAAGCACCCAACAGCGCTACCAGCTTATTGTTGGAGAGCACTAGGCGATCGACACTCTGGCTGCCTTTAGCCAAAGCTGCGGTGATGAGGATTGTGAGAATCGAAAAGGCAAGGTGAAACCCAAACACGTCGGGGTCATTTGTGCGGTTATAGGTAAAGGAAACGGGAAAAAGTAGTTGGTTAAAGAGGAGGGGCCAAATGGCCGCCATCCCTGCTACGCGTGCAGTTCGAAGCGCGAAGATTCTTGCGAAAGCAGTTCTCTCGTCCCGGTTATCCATCATCCCAATAAAGCCCCTTTGCGCCCCTTTTGGGCCCGATCCCTCTTCTCCTCTTTCTCTGGGCAAAATGATAAAGGTTTGTCGGTGGGCTTTTGGCAAGATTCTTTTTTCAGGGCGTTTCTGAGATTGGGTAATTTTTTACCCACAAATAAAACCCCAGATCAGAAGATTACCCAACTGGTTGGTGACTACAAAATGGGCACTCCTTTTTATATTGCGAATAGTCAAGTGCGTGCCTCGCCGCAGTGAAGAGCGGTGATGGCTGCAGGGGCTTGCGCAGTGAGAGGAGAGCCAATCATGGGCCAAGGGTCGCCTATTAACGATGGAGAAATGTACGAATTTGGCGCCACGGTGGCAGACCAGATGAATGCGTTTTTGCAAGGGGACAGGCGCGAAGCTGCGCCTTCTCGCCTTCCGGCGCAGATGCCTGGAGGCAGCATTGAAGCATGCGACTACAGGAAAAAGCTGGAATCGATGAGCCCTGATGACCGGGTGTCGGCCACGCTGGAATGCCTGGGGCGGCGCGGAACGTTTCGGGACATCCTTTATGGGCTGCTGGTGTTTTGCCAGGAGGAGAAAACCTACCCGGAAATCGAGGCCCATGTGCGCGAATTCGCGGAATTCCACCGCAATCGCCAGAGCGAGCGGCGCTACGTTCACTTGCTTCTGCGCACCGGGGCCCTGGAGGAGATTGAACTTGACGAAGACGGCGAGGTGCTGACGGAGGCGGCTAAGCAGCGGGCGGTAGAGGAAGGGCTCGACCCTGAAGACCTTGATCTGCTGGTTTGCGATTGGCGCGTTGTCACCACCGAGGTGGGAAAGCGTGTTCTTGCGGAATTCAGCCCTGCGTCTCGCATGCGAGCTCTGCTCGAAGGAAGCCCGGACAAAACCGAAGCCCTTCTGCAGGTCCTGGCGTTCTGCGAGGCGCCCCGATTTATGGGCGATGTGGTTGAGCATTTCCGAGGAACGGGCATTTTGGGCTTCGATGAAGGATCGCGCCAGCCCATTCAGCCCAGCTCCTATATGGACAAATTGGACAAGGCGGGGATGGTTGCCTGGAACGGCTCCTATTGGCAGGTAACTGAGGAGGGCCGTGCGTTCTTACGTGAATACCGCGTTGCGTAGCATTCCGGATTGCGCAGCGTTGTATTGAAAGCCGCTGGTAAAAGCGGGAGAGAAGAAGAGAGAAAAGGAGGAAGTTTATGGCGATATCGGATCTCACAAGGCGTAGCTTCATGAAGCTCTCAGCGTTCGCGGGGGCGGCCGTTGCTGCTGGAGTAAGTGCTGCTGCCATAAAGCCGACCGAGAAGGCGTATGCCGACGGCCAGGACGAGGTGGTGGAACAGAAGACGTTCTGCCGTGCGTGTCCTCGCGACTGCGCGGTGATCGTTACCATTCGTAACGGGGTGGTGCAGAAAGTGCGCGGCAACCCAGATGATTTCAATACGGGCGGTCGCATGTGCGCCAAGGGCTTGAGCGGCGTGCAGGCGCTCTATCACCCGAATCGCACGAAGTACCCTATGAAGCGCATCGGCGAACGAGGAGTGGACAACACCTGGGAGCGCATCAGCTGGGAAGAAGCGGTGGACATGGTGGCCGGCGCGCTGGACAACATGGCCAAAAAGACCGGTCGCAACGGCCTGCTTATCACCTGCGGTGGCGGCGGAAATCCCAAATTGGCTGACACGTTGGGATTTATGTACTACTGGGGCGCCGGCAATACCTTCGAGCCGGGTGCAGCCCAGTGCAGTATGCCCCGCACGTTCATGAGCTTCGGAATGCTGGGGGCCTGCCGCCCCGGCGCCATCGGCGATGCAGGTGGCCCCGATGTGTTCAACCCCCATCATCCGTCCCCCTGTGCAGTGGTGTGGGGCGCGGGCCCAGCATCCTGCTCCCCGGCATCCTTCGGGCGCAACTATGTCAAAGGCCGCGAAGCGGGCATGAAGACGATCGTGGTGGATCCGCGCTTTTCCACCGATGCAGCCCGTGCCGACGTGTGGGTGCCGCTGCGAGCCGGAACTGACGTTTGCATGATGAACGCCTGGATAAAGTGGCTGATAGACAACGAAAAATACGACAAAGAGTTCGTGACGAAATGGTCTAATGCGCCATTCCTGGTGAATTCCGATGATGGCGACTACACGCTTTTGCGCGCAAGTATGGTCGAGGGGGTGGAGATCCCCAACGGCGAGACCTATGTGTACTTCGATGAGAAAACGCAGCAGCTGACCCGCACGTTCCCGCTGGGGCCGGAAAACGAAACGAGCTACAACCCGGCGCTGGAGGGGGTTTATGACGTGCCCCTGAAAGACGGGCGTGTGATCCAGTGCAAGACGGTGCTCACGCTTTTACGAGAGTACGTGCAGGACTTCACGCTGGAGTACGCGTCGGAAGTGTGCCATTGTCCGGTGGACAACATCGAGCGCGCCCTTGATTTGTTCGGCAATGCCGGGGAAGGTCGTTCGATACTTTCGGGCGTTTCCATCGACCAGCACATCAATTCGGGCGAGAGTTCGATGGCGATGTGTATCCTCAACATCCTGGTGGGTTCTACCTACAAGCCAGGATCCGGTTGCGCGGACGGTCCCTCGGTGCGCTCCACCCGCTATCGCTGGGGCTCTGAAAAGGGGCGCATGTCGAACATGAGCCGCACTGAACGCGGCTGCTTCAATCCCAACGTGGACAAGGACGGCAATCCGAAGCGCTATGCCACGGATTCCTACGGCAATCCGCGGCCGCTGGCAGATGACGGGCTGCCTGAACCCTTTGAGTACTACAACTATCAGTCGGCGGTGGAGCGCTTCGGCTATATCGAGCACAAGGGACTGGGTTACTGGGCCCAATGCCTTAACGCCGGCGCCGGCGAGGCTATGCGCACGGGGGATCCGTATCCGGTGAAGGTGTGGATCGAGCGCTCGGGCAACAAGTTTGCCACCGTGGCCGACATGGGCGGTTGGCTGGAGGGCATCAAGAACCTGGATTTCGCCGTGCACCATTACATGTACCCCACTTCGTTCACGTTCGAGGTGGCGGATGTAATCTTGCCTACTGCCGAGTGGATGGAAATGACCCTCAAGGCTGACGCTCACGGCACTATCTCGGGCGTAAAGGTGGCGTGCGCCCAGTTGTTCGAAGACGTGGACGACCGGTTCATCTACGGCACCTACTTCAAGTGTCTGGCGGACAACTATCACGATGAACGGGCCTATCACGTCTATTACGACGACGATGAGTACTACAGCATCTACGACTACGATGAGTTCATCGAGGACATGTGTGCCACGGACGGCGAGACGGGCGAGAAGCTGACCTGGGAAGAGACTAAGGCCCTGGGTGCCTATGCGGAACCCATGACCGAGGACGAATACTGGGATTTGAGCGAGAAAACCTACTACACGAACGAGAAGATCGACGATGATGGTCTGTACAAGGGCTTCTTTGCCACGAACGAACGGCTGCCCCTGGACTGGTCGGATATCGAGGAGCTGCCTCGCAAACAGATGATCTTCCATGACTGGCTGGTGCACTGCGGACGTTACGGCGCCGATGTGTGGGGCGAGTTGCCGCCGGCTTCGGAGGACTATTTCCCGCTACCGAAGTACATCGAGCCCGCCGACAGCGCCGATCCGGAGATCGCGGCAAAGTACCCGCTCTTCTGCTCGAACGGACGCTTGCCCTTCTTCCATCACTCTACGTTGCGCAACGCGCCGTTCTTGCGCGAGACCTATCCTGCGCCGGAAATCTGGATCGACCCGCAAGCGGCCGCCGAACGAGGCATCGAAACGGGAGATTGGGTAAACATTAAGTCGGCGCGCTGCGAGACCAGCGAAGCGATCAAAGACGGCATCTACGCGATTGCCTGGGTGACGGAAGGCATTGCTCCTGGCTGCTGCTACATGGAGCGCTTCTGGAACCCGGAATTCCTCGAAGAGGGGATGGATGCCCGGAAGAGCTGGACAACGTGCAACTACAACGCGCTGGCGCGCCGAGAAGGGCCCTACAACCCTTCGATTGGCTCTTACACGCTTCGCGGAATCGGCGTCGAAATCGCAAAATCATCAAAGCCCGAGGGCATTTGGTACGAACCGCAAGACTTTGAGCCCTGGATGCCCCAGGCGACCGAAAATACTGGAGGAGGTTATCGTCGATGAGCCGTTATTGCATAGTTGTGGACCTCGACAAATGCATAGACTGCAAAGCGTGTGAGGTAGGGTGCAAATATGAGAACGATTTGCCCTTGGGGGAGCGTTGGAATCGCGTGCTTACCTGTGGGCCGTATGGGACGTTTCCCGATTTGAGCCTGTACTACCTACCGGTTATGTGCCAGCAATGCGAGAACGCGCCTTGCGTTAAGGTGTGCCCCACCGGCGCCTCTTATCGCGATCCGGATACTAATGTGGTGTTGGTGGACAAGGAAAAGTGCATCGGCTGCAAATACTGCATGATGGCCTGCCCGTACAGCGTGCGCAGTTGGAACCAAACGGAGAAAGTGGTGGAGAAGTGCACGCTCTGCGCCCAGCGCACAAGTGCCGGCGAAGTGCCGTTCTGCGTGTACACCTGCTGCGGGGATGCGCGTTATTACGGCGACCTCGACGATCCGAACTCCGATGCCTCGAAGGCCATCGCCGCTAAGCCGGACGCAGTTCACTCTCTGAAAGATTTTGGGAACAAGCCGGCCACCGTGTACCTCCTCTCCGACAAATATGGACAGTGGCACGAGGATGCTCAGGGCTGGCACGACACCAACGCGTTCAGCGCGCTGGGGGAGTAGGTGAGGTCGATGAGTATTCAATGGTCTCTTGTTCTGTTTACCCTTCTTACGGGATCTGGCGGATGCCTTTTTGCCTTCGCCGGCGCAAATCAGGTGGTTCCACCCACGAGGCGCAGTGGCTTTGTGGCAGGAGCGGTTGCTCTGGTGCTCGTGGTGGTCGGGGGCCTCGCTTCGGTAACCCACCTGTCGCATCCGGGCCGCATGATGAACGCTCTTTCCCATCCTTCCTCTGGCATTTTCGTCGAGGCGGTGCTCGTAGGGGTGTTCGCCGTGCTTGCGATCCTCTATCTGGTGTGCGTAAAGCGTAACGCGACAGGCCCGGCGAAGGTACTGGGCGTGCTCGGCGGCATTGCGGGAGTTCTTTTGGCGTTCATGGCCGGTTATTCCTACATGATGGAGGCGCAGCCGGCATGGAATACCGTCCTGCTTCCCATTGGCTACCTCGCTTCGGTGTTGCCTGTTGGAGCCGGTTTGTGGTGGGCCTTTGCCGCAGGCTCGGATGATGAGGGAAAGAGCCGAGGCGCGCTCCTTGCCCTTGCCTGCTCGATCTTGGGTCTTCTGGGAGTACTTGCGTATGGGGCATCTTGCGGCGGTTTCGAAGCAGCCCCCGGGTTTTTCTTGGCGGCAGTTATCTGCGGCGCCGTGGCCCTGGTGGTTTCGGTTGTGGGGCGGCGTCGCATGTCCCCGGCTTTTCCGTGGATTTTCGTAGCGGCATCGACTATTGCTGCGCTTCTCCTGCGCGTGTCGATGTGGGTGATCGCTAACAATATGTATAACTTCTTTGGGTAATGCATCGGGTGCTGGCCTTCATGGGGCCAGCACCCTTTTTTTATTGGTTAGACGAGAAGAGCGGCGCGCGCTTGCGGGCTTTCGAGAGGAGACGGACGATGGCGGCAGATGATTTCGTTCAAATGAGCGAGCTAAGGATTAGCATCTATCGGATGCTCGCATCCCTATACTTTACCGAGCTGACGTCGGATCAAATTGCGACATTGGCCGAGTATGATTACGGGACGTTTGGGCAGCTGGACGAAGAACTTTCGCGAGGCGCGAAGGAAGTGGCCCGGTGCCTTCGCCATGTGAATCCCGCCACGAGAGAAGAGTTGGCTGTGGATTACGCACATACGTTTCTGGCCGCAGGTGCGGCGAAAGCCGAAAAGCGCGCGGTGCCTTTCGAGAGCTGCTTTACCAGCGAAACGGGGCTGCTCATGGGGCCGGCTCGCGATTCGGTGTACAAGATGATGCTCAAAGAAGGCGTCCTCCCCGATGCGTCCTTGAAAGTGCCGGAAGACCATATCTCTTTCGAGTTTGAATTCATGGCCCATTTAGCAGAAAAAAGCGTAGCGCTGTATCAGCGGGGTGATGCTGAGGGGGTGCGCAAGAGTGTCGCTATGCAGAAAGAGTTCTGGGAGAGCCATCTGATAGGGTGGATCGGCGACTTCTGCACAGCGGTCGAATGCGTGTGTCGCACGCGGTTTTATCTCGGCATTGCTCTCATGACCCGTGCTTTTGTGCGGCTGGATGGCGAGCTGCTGGATGAAAGCATGCTGATAGTGGCCGAAGAGGCGTAAATCCGGGCAACGAGCCAATTCTCTGATCCTCTTTAGCGCCTTTTCGGCCCCTACCGTTGGAAGGCGGTGGGGTCTACTTCGGTGGTTTTGATGAGCTGGATGAGCTCTTCGCGGGAGTGGACGCCGGTCTTTCCGTAGATGTTGCGCACGTGGGTGCGCGCGGTGTAAAGCGAGATCACCAGCTGCTCGGAGATGTATTCGCTGCCATGGCCCAGCGAGAGCAGTCCCAAGACCTCTCGCTCGCGCGGGGAGAGCTGGAATTGGTCGCTCACCAGCTGGCAGCGGCGGTGCCACAGGCGCTTGCCCTTGGGCACGGCTTCCTCGCTTCCGGCCGCATTGTCGGCAGGGGAGGCTTCCTGGTCGTCGGAGCTGCCGGGCGCATCGCCGGCGGTAGGGGCGTCCTCGTCTTCGCCTCCTTCCACCTCGTCCAGCGCCAAAGAGGCAGGGTCGGCGTCGTGGTCGTCGATGGGAATGAGCGCGATTGAGAGCACCTTTTCAGGCGCTATGAGCACCAGCGCCACCACCACGCAGAAGATGACGATGCAGGTAAGGGCAATGGCAGACTCGGCGTTGGTGGTAAGCAGAAAGCCCAGCTGGCTGCCGGCCAAAATGCCCACCGATTTGAAGCCGTGGCTGATGCCCATGGTTTTTGCGGGCGACATCTTCGACTGGTAGATGATGTAGAAGATGATGGTGTCGAAAGCCACGTTCATGAGCAGGCGCGGTACCGATGAGCACTCGGCCAAAACGGCGGCCATCACCTGGTTTCCATTTTCCACCACAATGAGATTGGCCACCAGAAACGCGATGATGAGCAGGCTGATGGAGTAGTAGAGCACGCCCGCCCGGCACGATTTCCCGGTCAGCTGATACAGCAGCACCAGTGCCAGCGATACCAGAAGCACGATGAAGGTGCCCAGGCCGTCCCAGATGGCCACCGAGGAAGCCAGGGGGTTCGAGGCCAGAAACGGGCTGCGGATAAACGACGCCGCGCCCCCGATGATAAGCATGGCCACGAAGAAGCGCACGCTGGAAACCGTGAGGGAGACGCGCTGCATGATCTCTTCAGCGGCGCTGTTGCTGCCGGTGCGGCCGAACGAGGCAAGGATACCGGAAATGAGGGGAATGACCACGCAGAAGGCGCAGCGCAGGCCGAAGGGAGCGTTAGAGCTGACGAAATAAATGACACAGCACAAAACCATGCACTTGCAAACTGCCAGGAAGGACTCTCTCGGGGGCAGCGAGCCGATAACCGGCCCGTAAGCCAAGCACAGCATGCCGTTTCCGATGCCAGCCACAAAGCAGGCGAAGTAGAACAGGGCAGGGTCGGCCAAGAGGCCCGCGAACACGCAGCACACCACCAAGGTGGAAACGGCCGCCAGCGCGCCACCGGTTAAGGGGAACCAATGGGTGATGAGCCAGCTGTCGGTGCGCTTGTAGAGGGGCAGCAAGATGACGGTGAGAATGAGGCCTATGAGCGACAGCATCATGAGCGCGCTTGCGTCTATCTGCTCGGCGCCGGAGAGCACCGCTCCTTGGCCGCTGTTCAAAAACCCGCTCGTGTAAGTCACCAGAGACCAGGCTTGCCAGAAGCCGAAGCCCAAGGCACGCAGACTCATTGAATTCTTGGCCACATCGGCGCTCAGCGTCATCGCAGCTGTCCTCCCCCCGCTTGTTCCCCTGTTTAGAAGCACTAGCTGTAATTGTACTAGTTACGATGGGGCGCGGCCTACTTCATTATGGAGTATTTCTTGAGGGGCGGTTTAGTAGCGGTAAAAGACTTCCCAGGTGAGAGGTGCTTTTTCGCATCGGTATTTTCTGACGAGGTGACTCATTGTTTTTACTCAATCGAACGTGAAAGTTACTCCATCGTGGAGGTTTTTCAGCCGTTGCCGTCCCGTCAAAATTGACGGTGCCGAAAGGCACGGAAGGCCCGGAGCATAAGGGAACCGGGCAATCGGAGAGGAAGGAAGAATATGCCAAAAGGTTTCAAGGCGGCTCTCGAGGCGCTTGCCGCGCAGGCGCGAGAGGGGGGTACCGCAGCGCGCGTGGAAGAGACTGGTTTCGGTTCGGCCATTGTTAATGCGACCGATGCTGAAGTAGGGGTCTTGGGCGATGCCGACACCTACCATGGCAACACCGGCGAAACTCCGGACACCAGCATCGAGCCGGACACGGAGGCCCTTGCCGCCATGTCTGCCGACGAGCGCATCGAGCGCATCCGCGAG
This sequence comes from Eggerthellaceae bacterium, assembly GCA_022791455.1. Classification (GTDB taxonomy): domain Bacteria; phylum Actinomycetota; class Coriobacteriia; order Coriobacteriales; family Eggerthellaceae; genus Parvibacter. The sequence goes on along the minus strand of JAAVZC010000014.1, from coordinate 12,214 downwards.
AGCGTGGAGCGCCACCCCCGTCACCGCGAGCTGTGCTATCTCATCATGGCCTATGTGAAGGAGCACCCCGGTGCCTCCTATGCAGAGGTGGAGAAGTACCTGGGCGAGCAGCCGCAGTTCGCATCTTCGCTGCAGTCCGAGCGCATCCTGATCGCCATCATGGAGCGCGCCGGCGCCATCGAGTCCGATGGCAGCGATGCCGGATCCCTCAATCTGACGGACCCCGGCAGCCAGTTCGAAGCGTCGTTCACCCCCGAGGCGCGCATGAAGGCCCTCATCGACGGTGCCGATGCCGACCAGGTGGAGGCCTACGAGTACATCCTGAAGGCGTGCGCCGAGAAGAAGCAGACCTTCGCCGACTTGGAAGAAGCGGTGAAGCAGATGGCTGCGGTGCGCGTGAAGGAAAACGGCCAGATGGCCATCTACCCCAGCACTTACATCGATCGCCTGGAGAAGGCCGCGGGTCTTCGCTGGGAGCAGGGCTGGGTGACCACCGATGCTGGCAAGGCTTATGTCAAATAACGCCATCTCGGCCACCTGCGCGGTGACCGAGACTGAGATTTAGAGAAGGAGGAAACCTATATGACCAATTCGGTAACACGCCGATCTTTCATGAAGCTGTCGGCTGCGGCCGGCGCTGCTGCGGCGCTTGGCACCGTGGCGGTGAGCAACCTCGTGGAGTCTTCCAAGGCTTTCGCCGACGAGGACGTTGTTGAGGAGATGGGCACCTATTGCCGCTCCTGCGTTCTGGCTTGCCCGGTGCGCGTGACCATGCGCAACGGTCGTGCCGTGCGCCTGGAGGGCGACTCCCGCAGCGTGTTCTCCCGCGGCCGTCTGTGCGCCAAGGGTCTGGCGGGCATCAACATGCTCTACCACCCCAACCGCACTAAGTACCCCATGAAGCGCGTGGGCGAGCGCGGTGTGGACAACAAGTGGGAGCGCATCACCTGGGACGAAGGCATCACCATGGTGGCCGAGGCCCTGCTGGAGATGCGCGACAAGACCGGCCGTAACGGCCTTCTGGCCACTTCGGGCGGCGGCGGCAACCCGTCGTTCAACGACCCGCTGGCGTTCCGCGCCTACTGGGGTGCCGGCAACGTGTACGAGCCCGGTGCTGCCCAGTGCGCTATGCCCCGTGACTGGATCCTCACGTCCATCATGTTCGGCGGCGTAGACTTCCCGTCCATTGCCGACGGCCAGTGCCCCGACCTGTACAACCCCAACTACGACTGCGAATGCTTCGTCATCTGGGGTACCGGCCCTGCTCAGTCTGGCCCTGCCCAGCCTGGCCGTTGCTGTGTAGAGCTGCGCGAGCACGGCTGCAAGACGGTCGTCATCGACCCCCGCTACACCGCCGACGCCGCGCGCGCCGACATCTGGCTACCCATCCGCCCCGGCACCGACGTTGCCATGGGCCTTGGCTGGACCAACTACATTCTGGAGAACAACCTCATCAACACCGAGTTCGTGAAGAAGTGGACCAACCTGCCCTTCCTGGTGGACTCCCGCGAGGAATCCGGCCTTCTGCTGCGCGCCTCCGACGTTGAAGGCATGGACACCTCCGACGGCGAAACCTACGTGTACTTCGACGAGGTCACCGGCCAGGTGACCAAGGCCTTCGTGCTCTCTCCGGAAAACGAAGCCTCCTACAACCCCGCCGTGTTCGGCGAGTACGAGGTGAAGCTGAAGGACGGCACCACCATCACCTGCAAGACCGCGGGCCAGGCGGAGAAGGAAAACGCCGCCGAGTGGACGCTGGAGAAGACCGCCGAGACCTGCTGGGTGGACAAGGACGACCTGGAGGCCGCCATCAAGATGTACGCCGAGGCAACCTACGGCGCCATCTCGCTGGGCGTTTCCACCGACCAGCATCCGCAGTCGACTCAGGCCGGTATGGTCATCGGCGTGCTCACCCTGCTGCGCGGCAACATCGAGCAGCCGGGCGCCGCTTCCACCACCCGTCCCATGACGCCGCCGGTGTACACCCAGATTGGCATCAAGCGCAACCTGTTCCAGTCGATGCGCCCCTCGCAGCGTCAGGAATGGGAGCCCAACGACAACAAGAGCAACTACGAGTACCAGACCCCGCAGGCCATCATCGAGCGCTTGGGCTATGTGGAGCACAAGGGCTTCGGCTGCTGGCAGCACTCCCACATCCCCTCGGTGTACGACGCCATCATGACCGGCGAGCCCTATCAGCCGCATGTGTGGATCGAACGTTCGGGCAACAAGCTGGTCACCCTGGCCGACGCGTCCTCGTGGATCGAGGCCATGACCAAGTTCGACTTCATCTCCCACTCCTACATGTACCCCACCTCGTTCACCTTCGAGGCGGCGGACGTGATGTTCCCCATCACCGAGTGGCTGGAGTCCCTCTACACTCAGAACGGCGGCAACCTGGCCGGTATGTACATGCCCGCCACCATTCTGTTCGAGCATGCCGACGACCGCTTCACCTGGGGCACCATCATGAAGAAGTGCGCCGACCTGGGCGACGAGCAGGCCTACCAGTGCTACTACGTGGATGAGATCTACTACGCGCAGAGCGACTTCGACCTGTTCAAGGAGTGCATGTGCATCGAGGGCAAGACCTTCGAGGAGACCCGTGCCCTGAACCCGTGGCAGAACTGCGGCGACGAGGACATGTGGCAGGCCACTCCCTACCAGAAGACCTACATGGGCCTGCAGGAGGACGGCACCTACATCGGGTGGAACCCGAAGAAGTGCGATCCCACCGACATCACCAACAGCCCCCGCAAGCTGTGCATTTACGTGGACAAGATCATCGAGGTGGGCCGTCGCGGCCAGCACCCGAACTTCGACATGCCGCCGGTGGACGAGGACTACAAGCCCATGCCCTACTACTGGGAGCCCAGCGAGTCTCCGCTGGACGACACCGAGTACCCGCTGGTCATGTCCGAAGGCCGCTTGCCCTTCATTCATCACTCCACGCTGCGCAACATCCCCTACATCCGCGAGCTGTACCCCGCCCCCGAGGTGTGGATCGATCCGGATGCGGCGGCTCAGCGCGGCATCGAGAGCGGCGACTGGGTGCGCGTCACCTCCCGCCGTACCGAGAACAACAAGTACGCTCCCGAGGGCGTCTACGGCGTGGCCTACGTCACTCCCGGCATCTCCCACGGCTGCGTGTACATGGAGCGCTTCTGGAACCCCGAGTTCCTGGAGACCGAGGGCGCCGATGCTCGCAAGAGCTGGACGACCTGCAACATGAACATCCTGACCAAGCGCGAAGGGCCCTACAACCCCGAGTGCGGTTCCTATACCCTGCGCGGGTTCCAAGTTGAAGTTACCAAGGCAGAGCGCCCCGAGGGCATTTGGTACGAGCCCGAGGACTTCCAGTCCTGGTTGCCGACGCCGAGCGATAACACAGGAGGTGTGTACTAATGACGCGTTATGCCCTGGTGGTCGACCTCGACCGCTGCATTGGATGCCAGGCCTGCGAAGTGGCCTGCAAGAACGAGAACGGTGTTGCCCTGGGCGAGCACTGGAACAAGGTAATGAAGGTGGGCCCGACCGGCGAATACCCGAAACTGGAGCAGTACTACCTGCCGGTTATGTGCCAGCAGTGCAAGGACGCCCCTTGCGTGCACGTGTGCCCCACCGGTGCCTCTTACCGCGACCCCGACACCGACGTGGTGCTGGTGGACAAGGAGAAGTGCATCGGCTGCAAGTACTGCATGATGGCCTGCCCCTACGACGTGCGCAACTGGAACCGCGAGGAGAAAGTGGTGGAGAAGTGCACCCTGTGCTCCCAGCGCTGGACCGCTGACGGCCCGGTGGATCCGCTGTGCGTCACCGTATGCTGCGGCTCCGCCCGTTTCCTGGGCGACCTTGATGACCCGAACTCCGACGCTTCCAAGGCCCTGGCCGCGAAGCCGCAATCGGTTCATCGTCTGACCGACGTGGGGAATCAGCCGGGCACGGCCTATCTCCTCTCCGATAAGTATGCAACCTGGAAGAGCGGTGAGTAACAGTGGAAATTCAATGGTCCCTCGTCTTGTTCACTGTGCTGGCCGGTGCCGGCAGCTGGATGTTCGTCGGCGCGGCGGTGAGTGAGTTCACCAACCGCGGCAAGGAGGCATCGTTCCTCACTTCCATTATCGCCATCGTGCTCATCATTGCCGGCGGTCTGTGCTCGGTCACGCACCTTTCGCACCCCACCCGCATGTTGGGCGCCATTTCGCACCCCACTTCCGGCATTGCCATCGAGGCGTTCATGCTGGGCTTCACCTGCCTGGCCATCATCGTCTACCTGGTGCTGCTGAAGCGCTCCTCTTCCGATAAGGCGCGCAAAGTGGTGGCCGTTGTGGGCGCGGTGCTGGGCATTGCCTTCAGCTTCCTCATGGGCGAGTCCTACATGATGGCCGCTCGTGCCAACTGGAACAGCGTGGTTGTGCCGCTGGAGTACGCGGTCACCTCCATGGTGCTGGGCGTGAGCCTGTACCTGCTTCTGTTGGCCTGCCGCAAGGAAAAGGAAGCGGTGGCCTTCTACGGGCTGCCGCTGGCGGTGGCCGGTGCCATCTCCCTCATTGTGGGGCTTGTGTACGGCTTCTTCTCGGGCGTGACTGCCGAGGCTATGCAGTTCTGGGGCTGCGTTGTGGTGCTGGGCACCATCGTGCCCATCGTCTGCGGCGCTGTTTCCATGAAGAAGGCCGATGCCGCGGTGGCCCTCATGCTGTGCTCGAGTGTGGGCGCCCTCGTGGGCAGTGTGGTGTTCCGCATGCTCATGTGGACGTCTGGCACGGGCATGTACGTCTTCTTCAACGCGCTGAGCTAGGGAGCGCTTGACTCGGGAGACGGTCGGCAATCGATTAATGCGGTGGGATGGGGGCCGTGGGCTGAAAGCGGCCCCCGGTCCCACCGGTTTTTGGGGAAGGAATTAGGGGAATGAACGAAGAAACCAAGACCCTCGTGGAGGCGAACGCTTCCCGCGCGGGCATATACCGGGTGCTGTCGTCCTTGTTTTTCAAGGAGCTGACCGACGAGCAGCTGGACCATATCAAAGAACTGGATTTTTCGGCGTTCGAGGGCATGGACCCGCTGTTCGCTGAAGGCTGCGGCGACATTGCCGCCTACCTGGCCAAGAAGAACACGGCTACCCGCTCTCTTCTGGCCTGCGATTACTCCGGTGCCATTCTGGGCGCCGGCTACCACGACGAGCGGCGGGCAACCCCGTTCGAGAGCGTGTTCACCTCAAGCCGCGGGCTGCTGATGCAGGAAGCGCGCGATGATGTGTACAAGACCATGCTGCGGGCTCACCTGGAAGTGAATGACAGCCTGCACATTCCTGAGGACCACCTCAGCTTTATCTTCGAATACCTTGCGGTCATGACCGACCGCTGCAACGAGGCGCTCGAGGCGGACAACCTGACCGAAGCGCTGGAAAATTTGGAACATCAGCAGCAGTTCCATCGCGAACACCTGCTGAATTGGATCGACGTGTACTGCGACACGCTGGCTGACTGCGCCGAGACTGGCTTTTACGTGGGAGTCTCGAAAATGACGCGCAGCTTCGTGCACCTTGATGAAGAGCTGCTGCAAGATTTGATCGACGCGGTGGCGCAAGAGGCGGGCGAAGAGGACCTGTCATGAAGCGGCGGACGTTCCTCTACGGAGTAGGGGGCGCCGCTAGTTTGCTGGTGTTCGGCGGCGCGGTGAAGTTTTTAGACGGCGACGGCGCCCAGGGGCTGCGGCCTCCGGGAGGCCAGGACGAGGATCGCTTCCGGTCGCTGTGCCTGCGCTGCGACAAATGCCGTACTGTGTGCCCGGAGGACTGCGTCTCTGTCTCCAGCATCGAGGACGGCATCCTGAACGCGCGGCTGCCTATTCTCGATTTCCACCAGGGGAAATGCACCTTCTGCAACGAATGCATCGAAGCATGCCCCACGGGTGCTCTGGAAGCGTTCGACCCGGCCGTCGACAAGATTGGCGTGGCGATGATTGACCCTGAGCGCTGCATTGCCTACATCAACAACAGCTGCGATCGCTGCGATGTGTGCCCCTACGACGCCATATCGTTCGACGCTATGAAGCGGCCCTCGGTTGACGAGGACGCGTGCAATGGCTGCGGCGCCTGCACGTTGGCCTGCACCGCCAACGTGTTCTTGAGCTTCGACGGCGATCGTCGACGCGCCATTGAGGTAGTGCGCGTCGAGAGGGGGGAATAAATGACCGAGAAAAAACCGATCGCACCGGACACTCGTAAGCAGCCCTCCAAGCTTACGGTGTCCCGCGTGCGCACCATCGTTTTGATAGTGGCCTTCTTCGGCATTGCGCTGGGACTGGCCTTCCATATTGGCTGGGGAAACCTGTCTTCCATGGGCATCGGCGCCATCACGGCCATCTGCCCCTTGGGCGCGCTGGAGACCCTGGTTGCCTCTAAGACCTTCATTCCGCGGGTCATCATCGCGCTCGTGGCCATTGTGATCATTGCCATTTTGGTGGGTCGCATGTTCTGCTCGTGGATCTGCCCCGTGCCGCCGCTGTCGAAGTTCTTCCATCCTGCCAAGAAAGGGGAGGGGGAGAGCTCTTCCGGGACCGCGGTACCGCTCACAGAAGCGGAGAAGGCGGCCCTGAAGGCGGCCGTCTCCCACGATGGCGAGGGCTGCGGCGGCAAGAGCGGCCATCACTGCGGCGCGTGCGGCAGCCTGCCTGCTGTGGGTGGCAAGCGCGACGGGCGCAAGATCGACTCGCGGCACTGGGTGCTGGGCGGCTCGCTCGTCTCCGCCGCCATTTTCGGCTTCCCGGTGTTTTGTCTTATCTGCCCGGTGGGCCTTACCTTTGCCACGGTTATCGCGCTCGTGCGTGCGCTGGGCTACCAAGAGCCCACCTGGTCGCTTCTGGTGTTTCCGGCCATCCTGATTGTAGAGCTGGTAGTGCTGCGCAAATGGTGCCACCGTCTGTGCCCCATGGGCGCGCTGTTGTCGCTTCTGAATTGGGGCAACAACAAGATTCGCCCCAAGGTGAACGAGAGCGCCTGCCTGCGCTCTGCCAAGGGCATTGACTGCCAGGTGTGCGTGAAGGTGTGCCCGGAGCAGCTGGATCCCCACAGCGGGCGCATTCCCGAGTGCACCAAGTGCGGCCTGTGCGTGGACGCATGCCCCTCGAAGGCTATTTCGCTTCTGGGGCGCGCTCCGGCAAAGGCGGGTGCGCCAGCCCCTGTTTGCGACGAGCCCGAATTGGCGATGACCGCAACGGACTAGCGCCTATTACATAGCCCCCTCTCTCCCCGCTCCGGCAGCCTCGTTTCTTCGAGGCTGCCGGATGTTTTTTATTGAGCTCCGAAATTTGCCCAGTTCGGGCAATTGGTCAATTCTTAATTGGTCGATAACTGACCCTGATTGACCGGAAATTTGAGCAATTATGAATCTTTGGGTCATTGATACCTCCCCGTAACCTTTTCCCTGTCATAGCAGCGAGAAGAGGGAAGGGGGCTTGCCATGACGGGGAACGTACCCGAGATGGACGAAACCCAAACTTCGGAAGAAGAGCAGCCCGAGGGCGGCTATCCCGCCATCGAGGATTTCGAGGAGGAAGAGCGTGCCCGCGCAGAAGAAGAGGCGCGGCCGCAATTTACGCTCGAAGGTCTGAACAAGGCCATTTGCAAGCAACCGCTTCACCGTCATATCTACCGTCAGCTTCTGGTGTTTCTGGAAGAGGAGCATTCGACCGAAGAGGCCGAGGCCTTTTTGGAAGAGGTTCCCGAATTCACCTACGCCATCCAGCCGGCCGGCCGCTTCCTGGACGTGCTTGAGCGCGCGGGCGGCATCGAGCGTTTGCCCGAGGAGGAAGAGGAAATCGACGAGATTGACTTTTCCGCCGAGGAAGACAAGCTGGATGCGGAAACCGACGACCTGGAACTTGACGAGTTCGACGCCGAGCAGTTGGAAGAAGAGGAAGTCGAAGAGGCCCCGCAAGACGCGCTTGCCACGTTGGTGGGCGCTCACTGGATCATCACCGATCTGGGTGTTGAGTACGTGGAGGCAACCGACCCCATCCAGCCGCTGATCACTCTGATTACCCAAGACCCATCCCGCACCTCTGGCTATTTGCTGGTGCTGGAGATGTGCGCAGAGGGCCCGAAATCCCTGGCGGATTTGGAGCGCGCCCTCAAACAGCTGCAAGAAGAAGATGAAAGTGCCGCCCAGATTAAACCGAGCGTATTTCTGGACAGACTTGAGCGTGTGGGCGGACTTTATTGGAAAAGCCAGTGGAATGCGACTAAGGAGGGGAAACAGGTACTGGCCGATCTGAAGGCAGAAATGCCGCAATAGGAAGAGATAGAAGGAAAAGGAAGAAGGAGGTCGATCGTGGCAGAAATCACGATGACACGACGCGCTTTCGCTAAGGCGAGCGCCCTTGCGGGCGTTGCCGCAGTGGTCGGCGCGACGATGACCGAGGGTCTGGGGGATGCCCCGAAGGCGTTTGCCGACAGCCCTGCGGACGTCAAAACCTACAAGAGCATGTGCCATGGCTGCATTCAGCCGTGCGCCGTGCTGGTGACCGTCGAGGACGGCGTTGTCACCCGCATCCAGGGCGACCCGGATGCCCCCAACAACAAGACGGGCGTGTGCGTTAAGTGCCTGAACCAGCTGCACACCTGCTACAGCCCCCGCCGCGTGCTGCATCCCATGAAGCACATCGAGCGCGGTACCAACAACTGGGAGACCATCTCCTGGGACGAAGCCATCGATCTGGCGGTGGACAAGATTGGCGAGTCCATCGAGAAGTACGGCCCCTACAGCTTCTTCGCCTCGGGCGGTGGCGGCGGTCTGTACTGCGGCTTCCATGGCTACAACTTCCCCGAGGGCTTCGGTTCCCCCAACACCTTCGAGCCGGGTGGCGCCCAGTGCTTCGAGCCCCGCGTAACCTGCGCCCCGCTGGTGGGCATGGTGTGCTCGCAGTCTATGGCCGACTCCCGCGTGGTCGAGCCCTTCAACACCTACGATCCGCAGTGCGAGATGCTGGTCATCTGGGGTGCCCAGCCCACTATCTCCCAGACCGCGAACTCTGGTCACGCCATGGCCGACCTGCGCGTCGACCGCGGCTGCAAGACCGTTGTCGTTGACCCGAACTTCAGCCCCGACGCCGCCAAGGCCGACGTGTGGCTGCCGGTTCGCCCCGGCACCGATACGGCGCTGCTGCTCAGCTGGATCCGCTACATCTTCGACAACGAGCTCTACGACGAGCAGTTCTGCAAGTACTGGACCAACCTGCCCTTCCTCATCAACCCGGACACCCGGTTCCCGTACCTGGCCGAGGAAATCTGGCCCGATTACGTGAACCCGTCGGCCGACCCCAATGAGGTGTTCTCCAACCCCGCTTACGTGTGCTTCGACGCGAAGACCAACTCCATCCAGCCCTTCCCCTACACTGCGCCTGAGGATTCCCCGGTCGACCCGGTGATCCTGGCCGAGGTGGAAGTGAACGGCAAGATGTCCAAGACCGCCGGCCAGATTTACTGGGAAGAGGCCGAGCCCTGGACGCTGGAAGCCGCCGGCGAGTACTGCTGGTGCAAGCCCGAGAAGATCGAGGAGGCCATCCGCCTCTACACCGACGCCAAAGTGGCCGGCATCGCCCACGGCGTGGCCACCGACCAGCAGCGTTGCGCTTCCGAGGCTCCGCTGGGCTGCCTGATGCTGGACACCATGATGGGCTACATCTACAAGCCCGGTTGCACCATCACCCTCACCAACCAGCACTACAAGAGCCGCCCCATCGCCTACTGGGGCCCCATGATGCGCAACCTGTGGGTTGAGCAGTACGGCATCAGCTGGGTGACCGGCTACACCGAGAAGTGGAACCGCGAGCGCGTGGAGAACTTCGAGGACAAGGAGTCCCAGGCCTGGTACATGCAGATGATGAAGGATAAGCTGGGCTTCAACCGCTTCCGCGGCTTCTACAACCAGGACACCACCCATGCGCCTTCCATCCTGCACGCCATTATGACCGGCGAGCCCTACAAGCCGCGCGTGTGGTACGACTTCTCGGGCAACAAGTTCGCCGTGTGCGGCAACGCCGCCTCTTGGTACGACGCCCTGCCCGAGCTGGACTTCATCATTGGCCAGCACCCCATCGTCACCTCCTTCCACTACGAGGCCTGCGACTTGTTCTTCCCCATGAAGGAATGGCTGGAATGGAACGGCACCGGTAGCCAGCAGAACAAGGGCTTCATGTACACCGAGGTGGTGCACCTGGGCGAGACCGCGCACAACTTCATTTCCTCGAACCTCATCCTGCAGCGCTACCGCGAGAAGTACAAGCCGGAGGATCTGGACAACCCCGCTCCGCTGAACCGCGGCGACTTCAAGGCCGGCCAGGAGATCACCGAGCAGACCCTGCGCGACAACGTGGCCGCCAAGTTCAAGGCGCCTTCGTGGGAGTACCTGAAGGAGCATCAGGACGAGTTCATCCCCACGGTGACTCCGGAAGAGGAGTACTACTGCTACAACCAGCACGAGGAGATTGTGGACGACGGCCTGCCCGCCGGCTTCCCCACCGAGTCCCGCAAGCTGGAGCCCTATTGCACCATGTACCTGCACATGAGCCGCACCGGTTTCCCCATCGCCTACCCGGCCGTGTGGGAGCAGTTGGAGACCGACTACAACCCCATCTGCGTGAACATCCCGCCGGTGGAGGATCCCACCACCGATACCGAGTACCCGCTGGTCATTACCTCTGGCCGTCTGCCGTACTTCCACCACGGCACCATGCGCCATGCGGCGTTCGCCCGCGAGCTGTACCCGGTGCCCGAGTGCAAGATGAACCCGAAGACCGCTGCGGAATACGGCATCGAGCACATGGACTGGATCAAGATCACCTCGCGCCGCGGTTCCACCCATGCCCGCGCCTACCTCACCGAAGCGGAGGCCCCCGGACAGCTGTGGATGGAGCGCTTCTGGAATCCTGAGGCCTACGACGCCTCCCAGAAGAACCCCGACGGCGGCTGGCGTCAGTGCAACATCAACGTGCTGACCACCAACTTCGTGGACAACCTCGACCTTTCCGAAGAGGACTACGTCGAGGGCGATCCCACCAAGACCAAGAACCCGTGGAACCTCGTGTACGGTTCGTTCACCCTGCGCGGCTTCACGGTGAAGATCGAGAAGAGCGAGCGCCCGGAGAACATCTGGGTGGAGCCGAAGGAATTCCAGCCCTTCATGCCCACGCTCACCTCTGAGCCTCAGACGGGAGATGTGTACTAATGAGTAGAAACTGCCTTGTGGTCAATTTGGACCGCTGCTCCGGTTGCGACGGCTGCGTTGTAGCCTGCAAGATGGAGAACAAGATCAACCTGGGCGAGTACTGGAACCGCGTGGTGACCGTTGGTCCCTCCGGCACCTGGCCCGACATCGAGATGTACTGGCTGCCCGTGCAGTGCCAGCAGTGCGAGAACCCCTCCTGCGTGCACGTGTGCCCCACCGGCGCCTCCTACAAGGACCCGGAAACCGACGTGGTGCTCATCGACAAGTCGAAGTGCATCGGCTGCAAGTACTGCATGATGGCCTGCCCCTACGGCGTGCGCTCCTTCAACGAAGAAGAGAAGGTAGTGGAGAAGTGCACCCTGTGCAGCCATCGCACCGCCGACGGTTCCGGCCTGCCCAACTGCGTGGTGTGCTGCGCCACCGGCGCCCGCTTCTACGGTGACTTGGACGACCCGAACTCCGACGTGTCCAAGGAGCTGGCGAAGTACTCTGACGACTGCATCCACACCCTGCCCGACAGCGCGGGCACGGTTCCGGCCACTCGTTACATCCTGTCCCCGAAGATCGCTGCCTGGAAGGAACTGGTGTAAGACATGGAAATCCAATGGTCCCTCCTCCTCTTTAGCGCGCTGGCCGGCGCCGGCGGGTCGCTCCTGGCCTTCACCGGCATCGCCGAGCTCATGGGCAAGGCCCCCAAGGCCAAGAAGCAGATGCTCGCCATCGTGCTCGTGCTCGTGATTGCCGGCGGCCTGTTCTCGGTGCTCCACCTCGAGCAGAAGGCCAACATCATGGCCGCGGCCGCCAACGTCTTCTCCTTCAGCGCCATCTCCATGGAGCTGATCTTCGTCGGGCTCGTGGCCGTCATGGCCATCATCTACCTGGTGTGCGCCGCCCGCGAGGTGTCCGGCGGCGCCGTGAAGGCCGTGGCCGTGATCTCGATCGTCGTGGGCCTGCTGCTGGGCTACGTGACCGGCTCCGGCTACCAGATG
>JAAVZC010000013.1 GCA_022791455.1 Eggerthellaceae bacterium | reverse complement strand
GAATCCGGGCGTCGCCTCCAACCGGCACTACATACGCTGACATGGCTCAGCTGGTAGAGCATCACCTTGCCAAGGTGAGGGTCGCGGGTTCGAATCCCGTTGTCCGCTCCATGAATCCTAAGCGCCCCAGCAACGGGGCGCTTTTCATGTTTGTGGGTTTCTTTGGCGCTTTAAAACTCACGGCCTTCATATAGCTTTGTGGCGAACAGAGCGCTCAGCGCGTAAAAGGCGAGGATAATCACCAGCAGGCCGGCGCAGAGCGGGGCCAGGTTCCACCAGTCTCCCGTTTCCATCCACATTCCCACGACGACCAGCGCCTGATTGCTGTCGAAGAAATCGGTGCCGAGGTAGCCGATGACCATCGCCCCGGCCAGCACGAACAGCAATGGCACGACGCGAGTGGCCTTCGTCATCCCGAATCGAGCGATCAGGGGTAAGACCAACGTCATGATGAGCAAGATGAACAGCAGGGCGGCGACCCCTGCGGCGAGAAGGATCTCGGGAGGGTTCGCTTGCAGGGTCAAGGTGCCCAACAATCCCTCTTGGCCCTGACCGTTGGTAAGCGCCCCTGCCACCACTCCGATGAGGAGGAAAAGGGCGAATGCGAAAACAAGGGTAATCAGGGAAATGAGCAGCATGCTGCAATAGCGGCCCGCGATGATCTGCCGGCGGGTGAGGGGCAAGGTGAGGCGGAAGCGCTCCCAGCCATTCTGTTCGTCGGTGGCGGCAAGCGAGAACAGAAGCATGAGGGGAGCCATGGATACCAGCGCGGCGATCCCTCCCACCAGGGTCTGCATGGCGACGCACATCACCAAGGCAACAATGACGTAGATGACCGCCAGCTGGGCCAAGGTGCTCTTCATGGTGAGCAGGTCGGATTTAATCATGAGCTTCATCGGGTTTCCCCCTTCAGGGCAAGGGTCATGTAGTCTTCGATAGAGGCGTTATCGACGGTAATTTCCGGGAACGCGCGGCGGAATGCGAAGCGATCTGACACCAGAAGGTCGGTGGCGAACCCGTGGGGGAGCAGCCGCGCCTCGCCAGGGGCGAAGAAGCCGCTGGCAGCGATGGCCTCCAGGTCCTGCTGGCGGCAGCGGGCGACACCCGCCTCGTCGCTGATGGCGTCCTTCGGCAGGTCGAAGATAATGGCTCCATCATCGATGCACACAACTTCGTCGGCAATTTTTTCCAGGTCGGAGGTGATATGGGTGGACATTAGGATGCCGTGGCTGTCGTCTTTCATGAAGGCACGAAGAATGTCGAGCACTTCTTCGCGGGCAATGGGGTCGAGGCCGGCCGTGGCCTCGTCCAGAATGAGCAGCTGCGGATAGTGGGCCAGGGCGAAGGCGAGCGTCAACTTCATGCCCATGCCGCGGGAAAGCTCGGAGGCCTTCTTCTTCGCCGGCAGTTCGAACTGCTTGCAGAGAGCCTGGAAGCGTTGGCTGTCCCAGGTGCGGTACGCGGCTTTGCCCAGGGCGTTCACGTCGCGCACGCTCAGGCTGGCGGGGAACAAGCAGGTGTCCAGCACCACGCCGATTTCCTCTTTCACCAGGTCCAAGGTGCCGGAGTTGACCGAAATCGGGCGGCCCAGCACTTCGACAGTGCCGCCGTCATGCTCGATGAGCCCAAGCGCCGCCTTGAGCGTGGTGGTCTTGCCGGCTCCGTTCGATCCGATGAAGCCGACCACCGTGCCCGCCGGCACGCAGAGGCTCACGTCTTTGAGGGAAAAGCCGTCGTAGCTTTTCCGGAGCCCGTTGATGTTCACAAGGTATTCCATGATGTCTCCTTCGGGGCGCTGGGCCCCGTTATTCTTCGTCGAGCAGCACATCCAGCGTGTCGCGCAGCTCAGCGTCGAAAATGCCCGCCGCCCGCGCCTCTGTCACCGCTTTGCGCAAAAGGCCCTCTATCTGGCGAAGGCGCTCTTCGCGAAGCAGCTCCAGGTTGCCGCCGGCCACAAACGAGCCTTTGCCCTGGACGGTGTCGATGAACCCCGCCTCTTCCAGCTCGGCATAGGCGCGCTTCGTGGTGATCACGCTGATGCGCAGGTCGCTGGCCAGTGCGCGGATGGAGGGGAGGGGCTCTCCCTCGCTCAGGGTGCCGTTCGCGATGGCAGATTTGATCTGCTCGGCAATCTGCTCGTAGATGGGCTTGCTGCTCCCATTTGAGATGATGATGTCCAATGTTCCTCTTTCTGCGGGCGGCGTGGCCGTCCGATGAGTGCCTTCTCCGCATTGGCGTCCCGCAGCGGGGAAGGCGTGAATAGTGTATATACGCTACATGCACAGTATATACACACCTATACACAGTCGTCAACAGAGCGCAGGGAATTACTTTTGCGCCATTCGCCCTCGAATTGACGCGAAACCAACGGAGGAAAAAATTTCTCTTGTCTTGGCTATTTCGCTGTCCTATAATTCTGCCTTGCGCTTGGTGGCTATAGTTCAGTTGGCTAGAACGCCAGATTGTGGCTCTGGAGGTCGTCGGTTCGAGTCCGATTAGCCACCCCAGCGCGCCTTTGAAAAATTGGGTCTTGCGGAACCGCTTCGCTTGACCTAATATATCAAGGCGCTTTGCGCGAAACACATGCACCATTAGCTTAGTTGGTAGAGCAGGGGACTCTTAATCCCAAGGTCGAAGGTTCGAGTCCTTCATGGTGCACCACGAAACACCGGCCAGCCTTCGCTGGCCTTTTTTATTGCTTAGAAAGGGCAGTCCATGAGCAGCGACACTTTCCTTGCCAGCAAGCGCATGAGCGACGAGGTGAAGGCCGATCTTCCCTTGCATCCGGAGAAGTACACCATGCTCACGGGCGATCGCCCCACCGGCCGTCTGCACTTGGGGCATTATTTCGGCACCATCATCGAGCGTGTCAAGCTGCAGAACCTGGGCGTAACCTCGCGCATTCTTGTGGCTGACTATCAGGTCATCACCGACCGCGACAGCACCGAGCACATTGCCGACAACGTCCACAACATGGTCATCGACTACCTGGCCTGCGGCATCGACCCCGAGAAGACCATCATCTTCAACCACTCGGCGGTGCCGGCGCTCAACCAGCTGATGCTTCCGTTCCTCTCGCTGGTGACCGAGTCCGAGCTGCTGCGCAACCCCACGGTGAAGGCGGAGCAGGAGGCTTCCGGCCATGCGCTCACCGGTCTTCTGCTGACCTATCCGGTGCATCAAGCCTGCGACATTCTGTTCTGCAAGGGCAACATTGTGCCGGTGGGGAAGGATCAGCTGCCCCATATCGAGCAGACGCGCCAGATTGCCCGTCGCTTCAACGAGCGCTACGGCCGCGTGTTCCCGGAGCCGGTGGGCCTGCTGACCGAAGCGGTGGAAATCCCCGGCCTGGACGGCCGCAAGATGTCGAAGTCCTACGGCAACGCCATTGCCCTTTCCGCCACGCCGGAGGAAACGGCGAAGCTCATCAAGAAGTCCAAGACCGACTCCGAGCGCTTCATCACCTTCGACAAGGAGAACCGCCCTGGCGTGTCCGCGTTGCTCACCACTGCTGCGCTTACGACTGGCCGCGACGAGGTGGAAATTGCCGCCGAGGTTGGCAACGAGGGCTCTGGCGCTTTGAAGCGCTACGTGACCGAAGCGGTGAACAGCTACCTGGCGCCTATCCGCGAGCGTCGCGCCGAGCTGGAGGCGCGCCCCGAGTACATTCGCGAGGTGCTGCACGAGGGCAACCGCCGCGCCAACGAGATCGCCGACGCCACCCTAGCCGAAGTCCGCGAAGCCATGGGCATGGTGTACTAGGTCGTCATCCTGAGCGCCCGTTGCTCCTCGCGGGGCGGCGGGGCGGGGCAACCCTCAGTCGCTCAGACAGTCCTCGCTGCGCTGCGGAACTCGCTTTGTGAGGGCCGCCCCGCCCCGCCGACTGGTTTCCGCTGCTGCCCGTCTGCCTTTCCGCCCCATTGTCATCCTGAGCGGAGGGCGAAGCCCGGAGTCGAAGGATCTCGCCGAGTGCGGGTTTCTCCCAGGTCGTCATCCTGAGCGGAGCGAAGGATCTTTGTGCGACAGGTGGTGATCCCCTAACGCCTGGTAAACCAGACGGTCCCCTCAACAACAAGAAGGTTATAGGAGGTTGGCGTCTTCGCTGGCCTCCTCTTTTTATGGAATCGCGTTCCTATACTTCAAGGCAGGTACAGGTCCGAAGTCCGAAGGCGGACGACCGCGCTGGATAGGCCGGTGCGGGGCCGGGCCCTTGAAAGGATGCGATCGATATGTTGCGTAAGTTGGCACTGGTGGTGGCAGGGGCGGCCATGGCCCTGTGCATTTTCGGCTGTTCTGGCACTCCTGGCACTCCTGTAGGCACTCAGATGCTGCAGGTGGGCTCTGCGTCGGTGGATTACCCGGCCACGTGGAAGCAGTCCGATATGACCCAGGGAACGCTTCTGGGCATTGACGGCTCCTCGGCGAAGCTGGTGACGCCAGAAAACGGCAGTGGTGGCTTTGTGGCAGTTTCTGATTTGAGCAAGTCCGGTCTCACGCTGGAGGAATTCCAGGAGTCATTGCAGGGCACCTTCGACGGCACGGTGAACGAGACGACGGTTGAGGGTCGTGACGGCCTGAAGCTGACGCAGGACACCGACAACGCCGACTATACCGCATACGTGGTAGCTGGCGAAGACGGAGAAACTCTCTCGGCCGCTCTGGTGGCAGAGCTGCCCGATAACAGCTCGGACGAAGTGGAATCCCAATTCAACGAAATCGTCGAAAGCTTCAACTTGAAGTAGTGGCGGGTGATTGCGTGTGGGCCCGGGCGTATGCTCGGGCCCTTTTGTCGTTCGGGGGGCAAGCTCTGCATGAACCCGTGACCCTCGCTGCATGAAGGCGGTGCTCTCGGACGGTTGGCGCCTGTCCCATGCGCGGTGACCCAAAGAGCGCTATCATGTCGCACCGCACATCAAGGAAATGAGGAGTTATGCAAGAGAAAAAGGCGAGCCTGACGCGGCGCGCCCTGCATTACTACTGGCTTGCCACGCGACGGCATCTGGGGCTTTTCATCGCACTCGTGGCATCCACTATCGGCTTCTGTGGATTTCTCACGTACGGCAACCCCTATGTGATGAGCCTCATCGTGGATCGCATTAGCGCAGGGTCGGTGGCGGCGGATCAGGTGTTTGCCGTCTTCGGGCCGTACATGGCGGCACTCATTGGCATCAACCTTGCCGGCCAGGTTTGCTCGAAGTTGCAGGACTATACGCTGTGGAAGCTGCAGATCGCCGTTAACTACGACTTGGCCACTACGGCATTCGACACCCTCTGCAACCAATCGCTATCGTTCCATTCGAACCGTTTCGGCGGCACGCTCGTCAGCCAGACTTCGAAGTTCATGGCCGGCTACACACAGCTTCTGCAGACGATGAACTTCCCGTTCTTGCCCATCCTCTGCTCCATTACCTTTACCTGCGCCATCCTGTTCCCGGTAGTGCCCCTCTATGCGGCGGTGCTCATGGGACTGCTGGCGGTATATGCGGTCATTTCCTACATTATGTACAAGCGCATTCTTCACCTGAACGAGCAGGCGGCCGGCGCGCAGAATGCCCTTTCCGGAGAGCTCTCCGACGCGGTCACCAATATTCTGGCAGTGAAGACGTATGGCCGCGAGGATTACGAGCGCGGCCTGTTCGATGTGGCGAACCGGGAAGTGGTGGCGAAGGATTCGAAGCGGATGTGGGCGTCTCTTGCCCGCGGCATCACCACGGCAGCCCTCACCGTGATCATCATGTCGGTGGTGACGGTGTTCATCTCCGGCGGCAACGCCTGGTTCGGCATCACACCGGGCACGGTCATCCTCATGTTCACCTACACGAACACGGTGGCCAACCAGTTCAATTTCATCAATACCGGGCTGCAGCGCATCAACCAGGCCTTCGGCGACGCATCGGGGCTCGCCGCGGTGCTCGATGAGCCGCTGCTCGTTGCCGACAAGCCCAACGCCCAGCCGCTCAAGGTCGAGCTGGGCGATATCGATTTCAAGGACATCAACTTCTGGTACACCGACGGAAACGCCAAGACGCAGGTGTTCGACAACTTCAATCTGCACATTCCGGCGGGTCAGCGCGTGGGGCTTGTGGGCATGTCCGGCGCCGGGAAGACCACGCTCACGAAGCTGCTGCTGCGTCTGGCGGACATCCAGGAGGGCGAGATCTTGGTGGACGGCCAGAACGTGGCCGACATCACCCAGCAAAGTCTGCGCCGCCAGATTGCCTATGTGCCGCAAGAAGCGCTGCTGTTCCATCGCTCCATTGCCGAGAATATCGCCTACGGGCGCCCGGATGCCACCATGGAGGAGATTCGCGAAGCGGCGCGTGCGGCGAATGCGCTCGAGTTCATCGACGCGCTGCCCCAAGGCTTCGACACCATTACCGGCGAGCGCGGCATCAAACTCTCCGGCGGACAGAGACAGCGCGTGGCCATCGCCCGCGCCATGTTGGCGGATTGCCCGATCCTGGTGCTGGACGAGGCTACGAGCGCGCTGGACTCCGAGAGCGAAGCGGCAGTGCAGGAGGCGCTCGGCCGGCTGATGGAGGGGCGCACTTCCATCGTGGTCGCGCACCGGCTCTCGACTGTGGCGAGCCTGGACCGCATCGTGGTGCTCGATCACGGGCAGATCGTCGAGGACGGCCCCCATGCGGTACTTGTGGAGAAGGGCGGCGAATACGCGCGGCTATGGTCTCGCCAGACGGGCGCTTACGAAGAGGACTAGGCGAACGGCTCGCAGAACACCGATTTATGGGATTTGGTCGAATGAATTCGCAGTACGGCGGCAGTTGGGCTACAATACCAACGCTGCGTGGGCCTATAGCTCAACGGTGGAGCAGGGGACTCATAATCCCTTGGTTGTAGGTTCGAATCCTGCTGGGCCCACCATTTAACAAATTTGTTCTTGATTACACGAACTAGGTTTGTTAAACTATTTAATCGCTGCTTCGGCAGTAACCAATTTCGGTCGCTTGGCTCAGCGGGAGAGCATCGCCTTCACACGGCGGGGGTCACAGGTTCAAATCCTGTAGCGACCACCATGAATTCAAAAGAGCCGCCATCGGGCGGCTCTTTTTTTTCGCTCTAGTGATCTGGGATGACTGCCTGGGTCCACCGTTGCAGGGCGCTGATTGAGCGTGCTGGGCATGTTTCCTCGATCTATCGCAAAGAATTGGCTTGCCAGCAAAAAACTAGGCAGAATTGCACGATTCTTAGTGATTGGGCTTCTTTAAGCCCACTAATTACCGTCAGATCTTGGCTTGTACTTCTGAAGGTGATCAATTTGTGGCTAGCGGAGCTCTGATAATCGTTGGAGTTTGGCTACTTTTAGCAAGCGCCCCTACGCCAATCCGGGGAAGGCCTGCTGCCGTAGTGCTTCGTAGGTTGCGATGGCAACCGCGTTTGAGATGTTGAGGGAATCGAGGCCCGCGCGCATGGGGATGCGCAGGCATCGGTCCTGGTAACGTGCGATGAGCTCCTCGTCGAGGCCGCGGCTTTCGCGGCCGAAAAGCAGGAACGGGTTGTCGCCGTAGGCGGCGTCGGTGTAGAGCCGTGCCGCCGAACCGGTGAACAGGTGCAACTCCTCTTCGCCGTGAGCTTCCAAAAACGCCTCAAGGCACGGCCAGCGCACGATGTCGACATCGTTCCAGTAGTTGCAGCCGGCACGCTTCAGGTTTTTCTCGGTAGGACGGAACCCCATCGGCTCCACCAGATGAAGGCGCGCGCCGGTGCAGGCGCAGGTGCGCGCAATGTTTCCCGTGTTCTGGGGAATCTCCGGTTCCACAAGGACAATGTTCAACACGGTTGCTCCTCGGTTCTGAATTATTTTTGAGCGCGGATATAATCCATCCATAAAACCTATAAGCATGATAGACTTTACGGGCGCCAAAAGTTCCTTCGCTATTGTAGTGCAGCAGTGGCGAAGCTGGTTTGCAGTTGCACCGGGTGTATCGGGGTGGCGCGCGATGCATCGCCTGAATCGAAGGGAGCGTGCAACATGGGCACCGTGAAGGCCGTTTGCACCAGCGACATCAAGGGCATTCAGAAATCCGAAACCGCATCTATCGAGCTGCGCCCCGATTGGGGCATCGAGGGCGACGCCCACGCAGGTAACTGGCATCGCCAGGTGAGTCTGCTTGGCTACGAGCGCATCGAGGAGTTCAAAAACCTGGGTGCCAATGTGGGTAACGGCGCGTTCGGTGAAAACATTATCGTCGAGGGCTTCGACTTGAAGTCGCTGCCCATCGGCACGCAGTTCAAATCGGGCGATGTGTTGCTGGAGCTTACCCAGATCGGTAAGGAATGCCATGCCCACTGCGCCATTTATCACAAGATGGGGGACTGCATCATGCCTCGCGAGGGCGTTTTCTGCAAGGTTCTTGCCGGAGGTACCATTCGCCCTGGCGATGCTATAGAGATTGCTTCGTAGCGAGCGTGGCCGCGTGACCCCCGCCGCGTATGGGCGGTGCTCATGCGCGTCTAATCAGGTCAATCTTGCCGTCTGCCGCCGTGTTTTGCGGGGTTTTGGCGGCAGGCGGCGGCAAGGCTTGGAAACTGCGGCCGATTGTGCTATAAAGTGATCTCGTTCGTATTGGATTTGTTGGACATACTTTCTCTGCAGAAAGTGGGTTTTGCCCGCTTTCTTTTTTTAGGAGGGGAAGTACGGAAGCGAAAAGGAGGCGAGAAACGTGTTGAGCCCGGTAGAGGCGAAGCTGCTTAAAGCCCTGGAGCCCCAGGCGCAGGAGAGCGGCATCGAGATTGTGACCATCGAGATCACCGGCGCGAAAAAGGCGCCCACCATTCGGGTTTACATAGACACGCCCGGCGGCGTTAGCTTCGACACGCTGTGCGCCTCGCAGGCCTGGATGGGCGAAGTGCTCGACCGCATCGACCCGTTCCCCGGCGCCTACATGCTGGAGGTGTCTTCCCCCGGCATCGACCGCCCGCTGCGCACGCTGGAGCACTTCTCCCGCTTCGCAGGGGAGGACGTGGTGTTGAAGACCGCTCCCGTCAACGGCCGCAGCCGCTTCACCGGCGTGCTGGCCGGCACGGAGGGGGAATCGGTGCTGGTGAACCTCGAAGACGGCGCCCAGGTGGCCATCCCCATTGATTCGATAAAACGCGCCCATACGGTGGGCAAGGTGGATTTCAAGAAATCGGAAAGGAACTAACGTGGCTTCTTCAGAACTGATCGAGGCATTGCAGGCGCTCGCCCATGAGCGCAAGATCGATGAGTTTTACCTCATCGAGCGCTTGGAGCAATCGCTCGCCAAGAGCTATGAGCGCATCTTGGACCTCGAATGGGACGCGTCGGTGACCATCGACCGCCAGACCGGCAAGATTTACGTCTATGAGCTGGTGCCGGTGGGAGAGCCCGACCCGGAGACCGGTGAGTACGCCGAGTTCGAGGAGCGCGACGTCACTCCGGCCGACGTGAGCCGCATCGCCGCCCAGAACGCCAAGGGCGTCATCGCCAGCCTGGTGCGCGAAGCGGGCCGCCAGAACATCTACCAGGAGTTCGCCGGCCGCATCGGTGACTTGGTGACTGGCACCGTGCTGCAGGGCACGCCGGACTTCACCATCATCAAGATCCGCGAGGGCGTGGAAGCGGAGCTGCCCCACTACGACCAGAAGCGCAACCCCGGCGAGCGCAACGAGCGCCCCGTCAACGAGCATTACCGCCACAACCAGCGCCTGAAGGTGCTCATCGTGGAAGTGCGCGACCCCCGCGCCGACGCGCCCCGCGCCCGCGGCGAGCAGGCGCGCCCGGCCATTGTGGTCAGCCGCACCCACCCCGACCTCATCCGCCGCTTGTTCGAGATCGAAGTGCCGGAAATCTACGACGGCATGGTGGAGATCAAGTCCGTGGCCCGCGAGCCCGGCGCCCGCTCCAAGGTGGCCGTCGCCTCTCGCGAGGACAACCTGGACCCGGTAGGCGCTTGCGTGGGCCCGAAGGGAAGCCGCGTTCGCATGGTGGTCGAAGAGCTGCGCAACGAGCGCGTGGACGTCATTCCCTGGAGCGCCGATCCGGCCGTGTACGTGGCCAACGCCTTGTCCCCGGCCCGCGTTTCCCAGGTGCTTATCGACGAGGACAACCACTACGCCACGGTCATCGTGCCGGACGACCAGCTTTCGCTGGCCATCGGCAAGGAGGGCCAGAACGCTCGCCTGGCCGCCCGCCTGACCGGCTGGCATGTGGACATCAAGTCGCAGAGCTTCGCCGGCAACGCCCCCCGCGTTGAGGAGAACATCCTCATCGACGAGGAGGACGAGGACGACAACCTGTGCGCCTATGTGGCCGAAGACGGCACCCGCTGCCGCAACCACGCTCGCGAGGGAAGCCGTTTCTGCGGCATCCATGCTGGCGAGGAAGAGTAGTTAGCACATGGCAAACGGCACGGCGGAAACCAAGAAACGGCAGCGCTCCTGCATCTGCTGCGGCAAGCAGCAGGGCAAGGCGGAGCTGTTCCGCTTCGTGCGCACGCCCCAGGGAGAGGCGAAGTTCGATCCCACGGGGCGCGCCGCGGGCCGCGGTGCCTACGTTTGCTCGAAAGAGTGCCTGCAGAAAGCTTGCAAGACCCGCAAGCTGGAGCGGGCGCTGCGCATCTCCATTGCGCCCGAGAGCTATGACCAGTTGACAGAAGATTTCTTCAGCGGCCCTAAGGGCGGCGAGATGCAAGACGGAGGAGTGATAAATGCCTAGCATGCGTGTACATGAGTTGGCCAAAGAATTCGATATGACCAGCAAGGAGCTGCTCGATCGTTTGCGGGATATGAAGATCCCGGCGAAGTCCCATGCCAGCATGCTGGCGGACGCCTACGTGGACAAGATTCGCAAGAATCTGGAGCCGGAGATCAAGGCCCGCGCCGGCCAGTTGGCCGCCGAAGAGGCGGAGGCTCTGAAGAAGGAGCAGGAAGAGGAAGCTGCCCGCAAGGCCGCCGAAGAGGCAGAGCGCCGCGCGGCGGTCGAGCGCGAGCGCGCTGCCCGCGAGGCCGCCCAGGCCAAGCGCGAGGAAGAGGCCCCGGCAGCGGCCGAGGCTGCGGAATCGCCGGCCCCGGCGGCGGTGCGCCATTCTGCCTTCGAGAGCCTGGAGAAGCAGATCCAGAGCGAGAAGGAGCGCGTCGAGCGGGAGCGCGAAGCGGCCCGTGCTCGTGCGCGCGCCGAGAAGGCGGCTGCGGAGGTGGCTAAGAAGCAGGCGGTGGAGCAGGCGCTGCGCGAGCGCAACCGCAAGGGCTCTTCCCGTCCGGCGGCTCCTGCGCCCGAGCGCCCCGCCCCCAAGGCGGCGCCTGTGCTTGGCGGTTCGAAGAGCTCTAACTTCAGCAGCCTGCTCTCCCAGATCGAGGCAGAGAAGCAGCGCATCGAAGACCAGAAGAGCGCTGCCGCCCAGCGCGGGGCCCAGGCTCCGGCGGGCGCGGCTCCTCAAAAGGGCAAGAAGGGGAAGAAGGGCCACGGCTCTCATCCCTCTCAGATTGTGCCGGAACTGGAGTTCGGTGCCGCCGAGCCCAAGGAAGACCGCTACGCCCAGATGGCCGTGCAGGCCGAGAAGCTGCAGCGCGACAAGGTGCTGGCCGAGGCCCGCGCCGCCGTTGCCGCCGCCACCACCCATGAAGGGGAGGGCCGCCGCAAGAAGCGCAAGGAGAAGCGCGAGGCCGAGGCCCGCGAGCGGGCGGAGATGGAGGCAATCGAGAAGGGCCTCGATCCGGAACTGGTGCTGGACGACTCGGTTGCCCAGGTGCCGCAGGGTGCCACGGTGGCCAAGTTCGCCGAAGTGCTGAACGTTCCCCCCAACGACGTGATCAAGCGCCTGTTCATGCTGGGCCAGATGGCCACGCTCACCCAGTCGCTCACCGACGAGATGATCGAGCTCATCGCCGACGACATGGGCCGCAAGGTGCGTGTGGTGTCTCCGGAAGAAGAGTACGCCGTTGTCTACAACGACTCCGACGACGACCTGAAGCCGCGCCCGCCGGTAGTGACCGTCATGGGCCACGTCGACCACGGCAAGACCTCGCTGCTCGATGCCATCCGCCACACCGGCGTGGTGCAGAGCGAGGCGGGCGGCATCACCCAGCACATCGGCGCTTCGGTGGTGAACATCGACGGCCGTCAGATCACCTTCATCGACACCCCGGGCCACGAGGCCTTTACCGCCATGCGCGCCCGCGGCGCCCAGGTGACCGATGTCATCGTGCTGGTGGTTGCGGCCGACGACGGCGTTATGCCGCAGACCATTGAGGCCATCAATCACGCGAAGGCGGCCGAAGTGCCCATCGTGGTGGCGGTGAACAAGATCGACAAGCCGGGCGCCAACCCCGACCGCGTGCGCCAGGAGCTCACCGAGTACGGCGTTGTTCCCGAAGAGTGGGGCGGCACCAACATGTTCGTGGAGGTTTCCGCGAAGAAGCAGCTGCACATCGACGACCTGCTGGAGACCATCCTGCTGCAGGCGGACGTGCTGGAGCTGCGCGCCAACCCCGACGCCATCGCTTCGGGCTTCGTCATCGAGGCGAACCTGGACAAGGGTCGCGGACCTGTGGCCACCGTGCTGGTGCAGCGCGGCACCCTGCGCCCCGGCGACATGGTGGTGGCGGGCACTTCCTACGGCCGCGTCCGCGCGCTCGTGAACCCCATTGGCGAGCACGTGTCCGAGGCCAAGCCCTCCGACCCGGTCGAGATCCTGGGCCTGAACTCCGTGCCCACCGCAGGCGATGAGTTCCGCGTGTTCGAGGACGAGCGCGACGCCCGCAAGCTGGCCGAGGAGCGCGCCCTGCGCGAGCGCCTGGCCGCCCAGGAGACCAAGTCCCACATGTCCCTGAACGACCTGTTCAGCCGCATCGAGGACGGCAAGCAGACCGACCTGAACCTCATTGTGAAGGCCGACGTGCAAGGCTCCATCGAGGCGCTGCGCGACGCCTTCGACAAGATGGACCAGTCGGAAGTGCGCATCAACATCGTGCACTCCGCCGTGGGCGGCATCACCGAGACCGACGTCACGCTGGCGGCGGCGTCGGACGCCATCATCATCGGCTTCAACGTGCGCCCCACTGGCAAGTCCCGCGCCCAGGCCGAGAAGGAAAAAGTGGACATCCGCTTGTACCGCGTCATCTACCAGGCGCTCGAGGACATCAACGCCGCGCGCGTGGGCCTGCTCTCGCCGGAGATCGTGGAAGAGGACACCGGCATCGCCGAAGTGCGCGAGACCTTCAAGGTGCCGAAGGTGGGCACCATCGCTGGCTGCTACATTATCGAGGGCGAGATCCATCGCGACGACAAGGTGCGCATCGTGCGCGACGGCACGGTCATCTTCGAAGGCGCCATGCAGTCGCTGCGTCGCTTCAAGGACGACGTGAAGTCCGTGAAGCAGGGCTACGAATGCGGCATCGGCGTGAAGGGCTACCAGGACATCAAGGTGGGCGACACCATCGAAGGCTACGTGATCAAGGAAATCGAGCGCACCGAGTAATCGCGCAGTTAACGATAGGATTCACGTCACGCTCGCCGGAGGGCCCCGCCTTCCGGCGAGCGCTATACTCATAAGCATCTACCTTCTGAAAGGAGACTGCCATGAAGCAAGGTGCATCAAACCGCAAGGTGAACGAGCAGGCGCGCGAGGTAATTGCCTCTATCCTCCTGTTCGATATTTCCGATCCCCGTCTGCATCTGGTGACCATTACCGGGTGCGAGGTGAGCTACGACCGCAGCGTGTGCAACGTGTACTACACCTGCGAACCGGACCGCTATCCCGAAGTTGAGGCGGCGTTCGAGGGGGCCAAGGGCGCCATCCGCTCGCTCATGGCCAAGAAGCTTGCCTGGCGCGTGGCGCCGGAGTTGCGCTTTATGCGCGACAATTCCGTAGATGCGGCGGAGACCGTGGGCAAGTACATCGCCCAGGAAAAGGAGCGCCAGGCCATTTCCGAAGACACCATTGGCGAAGGCGAGGAGTTTTAGGTCTTGGCTGTTACACCCCAAACTAATACGACGCTCGAGGCCATTGCCGAGGCGCTGCTGCCGGTTCGCACGGTGGCCATTTGCGGCCATGTGAGTCCGGACGGCGACTGCCTGGGCTCTGGCCTGGGGCTGGCGGCGGCCTTGCGGCAATTGGGCAAGGATGTGTTCTGCCTGACGGCGCGCGATGAGGCCATCGAGCCGGGGCTGCGCTTTCTGCCGGGTGCGGAGACCCTTATGCCGGCCTGCGCCTACGAAGGCGTGCCGGATGTGTTCGTGGCGGTGGATGTGCCCACGCCCGAGCGGCTGGGAGACGCCGATGCGGTGCGCCAGCGCGCCGGCCTTACGGTGACGGTGGACCATCATGCGGTTGACCAGGCAATGGCCGATCTCAGCTATACCGATCCGGATGTGGCCGCCACTACCATGCTCATCTGGCGACTGGCCCACTTGCTGGGGGCCGACTGCGGCGATGCTGTTGCTACTTGCTGCTACACCGGTCTTATGACCGATACCGGGCGTTTCCAGTATCAAAATTCCACTGCGGAAGTGTTCCAGCTGGCTGCGGAAATGGTGGAAGCGGGGGCGCGCCCCGGCGATATCAGCCGCGAGGTGTTTCAGAATCGTACGCTCGCGTCGCTCAAGCTGGAATCGACCGCCATCGACCATATGACCCTCATGAACGACGGGGCTTGCGTCCTCAGCTGGCTGTCTATGGCGGATTTCGAGCGCGTCGGTGCCGTTAAGGCGGATGCCGAGCCGCTCATCAATGTGCTGCGCTCGGTGCGCGGGGTGCGCGTTGCCTGTATGCTGCGGGAGCAAGACGGGGAAGTGCGCGGCAGCCTGCGCGCCAAGGACGACACCGATGTTGCGGCCATTGCGCGCCGCTTCGGCGGCGGCGGCCATAAGGCGGCGGCCGGCTTCACCTTCCACGGAACGGTGGCCGAGGCTATTGCGACCCTGACTGAGATTCTCGAGAACTTGGAGTAGCTTTCCGGTGGCAAAGCGCGTTCCCAGCGAATATTCCCTGGTCATTGCCGTGGATAAGCCCTCCGGCATGTCCTCTCATGACGTGGTGAACCGCGTGCGGCGCATTTTTGGCGAGCGCCGGGTGGGCCATACCGGCACGCTTGACCCGCTGGCGAGCGGAGTTTTGCAGGTGTGCGTGGGCCCGGCGGCCCGGCTGGACAAGTACCTAGTGGACCACGACAAGCGCTACGAAGTGCTGGTGGCGCTGGGAATAGAGACCGAGACCGACGACGTGGCGGGAGAGGTCATCCGCACCGCCCCCGTGCCAGATCAGGCTGCCGATGCGGATTTCGCCCGCAGTTTCCTGGAGCGCTTCGTCGGCCCCCAGAACCAGATGCCGCCGCTATACTCGGCCATCAAGGTGAATGGGGCGAAGGCCTGCGACGCTGCGCGCAAGGGGCGCGTGGTGGAGCTGCAACCGCGCCCGGTCGAAATCTATTCTCTGGAGCTTCTGGATATCGAAGCGTACGAAGGGCGACCCGCGTGGCGCATTGCCTGCCACGTTTCCAAGGGCACCTATATCCGTTCTCTGGCTCGCGACATCGGGGCCGCGCTCGGATGCGGCGCGACGGTAGCCGAGCTTCGTCGATGCGCGGTGGGCGGGCTGGCGCTTGATGCGTGCGTTACCCTGGGGCAGCTGGAAGAGTGTCGGGAGCAGGCTGCCATCGATCCGCTTGCGCTCTTGGGCATTCGCTTTCTGTTCGCCGATGAGCATCAGGAGAAATCGCTGGCCAACGGAGGGAAGCTCTCCGCGCGAAGCCCCCTTTACCAGTTCAACGGGTCTCCCTTCAAGGAGCGGGTGTGCTCGTGCATGCCCCGTATTCGCGAATCTGAGGAGCTCCTGGCGGAAGGGGAGTTGGTGGGCGTCGTGCAAAACGGCGCGCTCAAGGCCATCTATTGCTTCGACGGGGATAAGGGCGCACTCGTGCCCGATTGCGTATTTGCCCAGGGGGTGAGCCGTGGCTGCCATTAAGACGTGGGATGCGCAGTTCGACCGTTCATGCCTGGCGGGCAGCTCGTGCGCCTTCGGCGTGTTCGACGGTGTGCACGAGGGGCACCGCTACATTATCGAGCAGGCCATACAGGGGGCGCGGGAATGCGGCGGCTCCTCCGTCATCATCACCTTCGACCGCGACCCGGACGAAGTGTTCGCTCCGGCGCGGCTGAAGAAGCTCATGACCAACGAGGCCCGCTTGCAGGCGCTGGCGGCGACGGGGGTCGATCTGCTGCTCGTGATTCCCTTTACGCGGGAGTTTGCCGCCGAGGAGCCGGAAGAGTTTCTGGAGTCCCTGTTCGGCAAGGGCGTTCCGGCGCAGCTGCACGTGGGGGTCGATTTCCGCTTCGGCGTGCGCGCCACCGGCACCCTGGGCCAGCTTATGGAGTGGGGAAAGCCCCGCGGTCTGCGCGCCTTTGGCCATGAGCTTTTGGCGGAAGGAGCGGCCCCGGTGACCGCTACCCGCATCCGCGGGCTTCTGGCAGAGGGAAATATTGTCGAAGCGAACCGCCTGCTCACGCGCTCGTACGCGCTTGAGGGCACGGTGGTTGAGGGCCGCCAAGAGGGGCGGGAGTTCGGTTTCCGCACGGCGAACTTGGAAGTGCCGGCGCAGCTGCTGGCCATCGGTGCTGGGGTGTACGGCGCATGGGCCGAAGTTGCCGGCGTGCCTTATCGCGCTGCAGTTGCCGTGGGCGTCGCGCCTACTTTTGCCGAGGAAGCTACCGCCAACGTGGAAGTGCACCTCATCGACTTCGACGAGGATATCTACGGCCAGCCCATCACCGTGCGTTTCGTAGAATGGCTGCGCCCCATGAAGAAGTTCGATAGCCTCGAAGAACTGAAAACCACCATCCTCGCCAACATCGCCCACGTACGCGACGAACTTCCTGAATTGTAATCGGCTGAAAACGCGGAATTTACGTCCGATTTACATCAGTTTCTGCAAGTAAACTGTGGCTCTACTCTGGGAAAACACCTTATCCTTGCAAGGGCTTATATAAATGTAGGGGCCGTACCATTTCCTTGACGCCAAGAGGTTCAAGGAGGTGGGCGTTATGGTGCTGCAGAAGGTGTTCCAAGTGATCGGCGCAGTGGCGCTTGCCGGTGCCGTGGCCGTGCCCGCAGCCCTCACCTTCCACGCCGCCACTCCCAACGAGATGGCCAGCGCCATTACCGCTCCTGAGCTCGCGCCGACGCTCTCGCCCGCTACCATCCGGGTGGGGGAGAGCCTTCTTCCCTTCGTCGACACGTTCGAAGCAACCACAGCCCCCGAGACCGGCGCCGGTCTGTGGATGGGTTCCGACAGCACCACCGATGGCTCGTGGGGCTACTTCATCGGTCACAACCCTGGTCCCTTCCACGCGGTCATGGGCCTGGTAAAGGGCGACCCCGTCACCATTTGCGACAGGCAGGGCCACACGCGCACCTATCATGTGGTGGATACGTTCCGCGTGACCGACGACACCTATTGGGAAACCATCGAGGACAAGGTGACCGGCTACGGCGAATCCGCTATTCTGCAAACCTGCTGCGGTGACGACGCCCACTACCGCATCGTCGTGTGCGCGTAGGCGCTGTTGCCGTCCGCCAGCTTCGGCTTCTTCCCCCTGCATCCTGGGCTAAAATAGGGCCGCCCGAGCTTCTACGCTTGGGGCCTGAATGCTTTGGAGAAAGGATGATCCATGGAGAAGAAGACCATCGCCCAAGAATCGCTCGAACTGCACCAGCAGTGGCGGGGCAAGGTGGAAGTGACTCCGAAGATGGACATTCTTACTCGTCACGATCTGGCCTGCGCCTACACGCCTGGCGTGGCCGAGCCCTGCAAGGTGATCGCCGACAACCCCGCCGCCGCCTACGACTACACGGTGAAGGCGAACACGGTGGCAGTGGTGACCGACGGAAGCGCGGTGCTTGGCCTGGGCAACATCGGCCCCGAGGCGGCGCTGCCGGTGATGGAGGGGAAAGCCGCCCTGTTCAAGGCCTTCGGCGGCGTTGACGCGTTCCCCATCTGCCTGGCCACCCAGGACACTGAAGAGATTATTCAAGCGGTGGCGGCCATCGCCCCCACCTTCGGCGGCATCAATTTGGAGGATATTTCCGCCCCCCGCTGCTTCGAGATAGAGGCGCGGCTGAACGATTTGCTGGACATCCCCGTCTTCCACGACGACCAGCACGGCACCGCCATCGTGGTGCTCTCCGGCATCATCAACGCGCTGCGGCTGGTGGGGAAGAGCAAGGAAGACGTGCGCGTGGTGGTGAACGGCGCCGGTTCGGCCGGCATCGCCATTGCCAAGCTGCTGCTAAGCTACGGGTTCGCGAACGTGACCATGGTGGACAAGTTCGGCATTTTGTCGTCGTCCTGCCCCAATATGAACGAGGCCCAGAAGGCCATGCTGGAAGTGACGAACCTTTCGGATATGAGCGGCACCTTGGCCGATGCCCTGGTGGGGGCCGATATCGTCATCGGCGTTTCCGCGCCGGGCGTCATCTCACAGGAGATGGTGGCCTCTATGGCCGACGACGCCATCGTGTTCGCGATGGCCAATCCCACGCCGGAAATTTTCCCCGACGAGGCGAAGGCGGCGGGTGCCCGCGTGGTGGGTACCGGTCGCTCCGATTTCCCGAACCAGGTGAACAACGTCATCGCATTCCCCGGCATCTTCAAGGGGGCACTTGCCGCGCGCGCCGAGCGCATCACCGAGCCCATGAAGCTGGCGGCCGCCGAGGCGCTGGCGGCGCTCGTGTCCGACGAGGAGCTGAACGAGGACTTCATCATGCCCGATCCCTTCGACCCCCGCGTAGCCGACGCCGTAGCCGAAGCGGTCAGCGCACGCGCCTAAAGACCTGGGGATGGAGCCGATGGCGGGGGACAGTGGGGGAGTTTCGCCGCTTTAACCTAGAATACGGACATAAGAAACAGTATCGGGATACTGCTGTTTTCTCATATCTTGTTCTGTTCCGTTAGGAAAGGGAGGGTAAACGTGACTACGACAGTCGCATGGATTGCCCCGATTTGTGCCGCAATCGGCATTATCGTGGCAGCCTACCTGGGCTCTTGGGTTCTGAAGCAGAACCCCGGTCCCGACAAGATGAACAGCATCTCGCTCAAGATTCAGCAGGGCGCGCAGGCGTTCCTTATGAGCGAGTACAAGCTGCTCATCATCTTCATGGCCGTGGTGGCCATCATCATGGCGGTGACGCTTTCGCCCATCACCGCCATCGCCTTCATCACCGGTGGCATTCTGTCTGCAGCGGCCGGCTATGTGGGCATGTACGTGGCAACCCGCGCCAACACCCGTACCGCTTACGCGGCCGAGGAGTCCGTGGCCAAGGCCCTGAACGTCAGCTTCAAGTCCGGCCTCACCATGGGCCTGTGCGTGGCTTCGTTCGCGCTCATGGGCTTGTCGCTCTGGCTCATCTTCCTGGTGTTCGGCGTCAACCTGCTGGATCCTGAGACCATGCACAACAACATCGGCATGGTGGAGGGCTTCGCTACCGGCGCTTCCGCAGTGGCGCTGTTCGCCCGTGTGGGCGGCGGCATCTACACCAAGGCCGCCGACGTCGGCGCCGACCTGGTGGGCAAGGTTGAAGCGGGCATCCCCGAGGACGACCCCCGCAACCCCGCCACTATCGCCGACAACGTGGGCGACAACGTGGGCGACGTGGCTGGCATGGGCGCGGACCTGTTCGAGTCCTACACCGGCGCCATCCTGGCCCCCACCATCCTGGCGGTCACCTTCGGCTCGCTGGGCGGTTACTTCAGCGAGGGCGATTTCGTCTGGGCTGTGGTGGTTCCCGTGATGATTGCCGCCTTCGGCATCCTCACCTCTATCATCGGCCTGTTTGCGGTGCGCACCAAGGAAGGCGCGGACCTGCACAAGGCCCTGAACCGCGGCACCTACGTCGCCGCCGGTATCGAGATTGTGGTCATTCTGGCCATCTTCGGCATTTGGCAGAGCCAGAGCGCCGATGCCTCTCCGGTGTGGCTGTTCGGCTCCGTGATCTGCGGTCTGGTGGCGGGTCTTGCCATCGGCAAGATCACCGAGTACTTCTGCTC
Source organism: Eggerthellaceae bacterium (assembly GCA_022791455.1). Lineage (GTDB taxonomy): Bacteria > Actinomycetota > Coriobacteriia > Coriobacteriales > Eggerthellaceae > Parvibacter. The sequence continues at coordinate 232,520 of JAAVZC010000013.1, read as the reverse complement.
CGACCACTACAACCCGGTCCACAAGATTGCTGCGGCCGCCGAGACCGGCGCCGCCACGGTGGTCATCGAGGGCCTGGGCACCGGCATGCTCTCCACCATCGCCCCCATCTGCCTGGTGGCGTTCGCCATCATTGGCGCGTTCTTCTGCGGCAACATGGCCTTCCCGGCCGCTACCGTTGAGGGCGGCGTCATGGTGGGCCTCTACGGCGTGGCGCTGGCTGCTACCGGCATGCTCTCCAACACCGCCATCACCATCGGCGTGGACGCCTACGGCCCCGTGGCCGACAACGCCGGCGGCATTGCCGAGATGGCCGGTCTTCCCGAGGAAGTGCGCGATCGCACCGACGCGCTTGACGCCGTGGGCAACACCACCGCTGCCATCGCGAAGGGCTTCGCCATCTCTAGCGCGGGCCTGGCCGCTATCTCTTTGTTCGTGTCCTATCAGGCCACGATGCACCACTACATCCCCAACTTCGAGCTGACGCTGACTGACCCGCTCATCGTGGCCGGCATCTTCATCGGCGCCATGATGCCCTTCATGTTCGCCGCGCTCACCATGGGTGCCGTTTCCCGCGCCGCCCATGCCATGGTTGAGGAAGTGCGTCGCCAGTTCCGCGAGATCAAGGGCATCATGGAGTACGAGGCTGAGCCGGAATACGACAAGTGCGTGGCCATCTCTACCTCTTCCGCCCTGAAGGAAATGATGCTTCCCGGCTGCCTGGCCATTGTGGTGCCGGTGGTCATCGGCTGCTTCAACCCGGCCATGCTCGGCGGCTTCCTCGCCGGCGCGGTTGCCACCGGTATGCTGCTGGCCATCTTCATGTCCAACTCCGGCGGCGCATGGGACAACGCGAAGAAGTACATCGAGCAGGGTAACTTCGGCGGCAAGGGCTCCGAGGCCCACAAGGCCGCCGTGGTGGGCGACACCGTGGGCGACCCCTTCAAGGACACCTCCGGCCCGTCGATGAACATTCTCATCAACCTGATGACCATCGTTTCGCTGACCTTCAGCCCGCTGTTCATCGCTATCCAGGCCATGATCGGCTAATTCGGCTGTCTGATCTGAGAATAGTTCTCACCTGGTAAATTACCCTTGTCACGTAAACGCGTGACAAGGGTTTTTCTTTTCTGGGTGACAAAATCACGGGTTTGCGTGATAGGAAGGGCCGCGATTTTGTCGCAATATGGGCAGCGTCGAAATCAGCTGGCGCGGCGCCCCGACGGATAAGGGTGTGACGGAGCGCCTCGCGGAAAAGGAGATACACATGAAGTTTCTTGGCATGGGCGTTCCTGAGCTCGTAATCATCCTGGTGGTCGTTCTTCTCATCTTCGGCCCGAAGAACCTTCCCAAACTCGGAAGCGCCATCGGCAAGACCGTAAAGGGCCTGCGCGACGGCATGTCCGACAAGGGCGACGAAGTTGAAGAGACTGTGGTGGAGGAAGTCGTGGAAGAGCCCAAGGCTGCCCCGAAGAAGAAGGTCGTCAAGAAGGTCGTGGCTTCCACCGACGAGACGGCGACTGAGTAACTGCTCCGCTTCCTTTTGGAGACTGTGCGAAGGCGCGTGCCAGATAGGCGCGCGCCTTTTTCGTTGCGGCGGGTATAATCGCAAAGGTTAATTCAGCAACGGAAGAAGAGGGGAGAGCCCGGTGGCCGCATCTTCAGGCAAGCGCAGCGCCCAGATCGTGTTCTCGCTGGTGGGTTTCGGCTGCAACCAGGCCTTCCTGTTTCTCATGTTGTTCTTGGGCCCCAACCGCGCGCTGGGAATGGGGTCGTTCTCCGTCGAGCTGGCGGACGCCTTGTGTGCCCTTCTGTTTATGGTAGCCGCTTTCGCCCTGTACCCGCGCCTGTTCCATCGCGACGGCGCCCTTTTGCGCAAGCGCAATCTGGTGATCGCGCTGGTGGCCCTCATGATGGCGGGGGCGGCCTTGCAGGGGGTGTGCCGCGTCCTGCTGCCCGATGTCATGGCGCTTGCCATTGTTGCCTGTGCGCTGATGGCCGTGCCCTGTGCATGGCTGCTCTGCGCGTGGGGCGCCATGATGAGCCGGGAATCTGTGAGCCGCTTCGTCCCCGAGGTGTTTCTGGGCAGCGCCCTTGCCGGCGCCATCTGCCTTGCCGCCTCGGTGCTGCCGGATGCGGGCGGCGCACTCGTCATGATGATGTGTGCCGCCGGAAACGGGTTCTATCTGGCGAAGCTGGACGGCGGGCAGGACGACTCTGCGGGTGCGCCCGAAGTGGTCGCTGCCACCACTGATCCCGATGCCCTGAAGCTGGGCAGCCGCATCCTGGCCGGCACCGCCGCCTACGGCCTTGCCCTGGGTGCTTCGCAGGCGCTTTCTACGGCGCCCGGCCAGGCGGCAACTCCTGGCCTTTCCTTCAGCTTCCTCATCTTTGTGCTCTACTGCATCGGCGCGCTGCAGCTGTTCGGGCGCAACCCGCTGTTCTCCGGCGTGTCCATCCTGCCCAAGGTGGACCCCTCCCAAACTCGGCCCGATGAAGGGCCGCTTGATGGCGCCTATCGCCTGGCGCTTGTGGTCATGGCGGCAGGGTTTTTGGCCATCCCGGTGCTCTCCGGCACCTCCATGCCCGGTGAGGCAGTGGTGTTGGCTGGTTACCTGGCCATGGAGGTGGTTCTGGTTTCGCTGTTCATGGTGATGGGCTCGCTTTCCGGCGCCAACGCGGGGCTCGCCTTCGCGCGCGGGTTTTTCTTCCTGTTTCTGGGGGAGGCGCTGGGCGTTTGCCTGGCTTCGTGGCTGCAGTGGGTCTCCATCGAGCCCGCCATGGCCGCCGGCGTGAGTGCGGTGGCGGGCGTCGTTGCCCTGTGCGCTTACTTGTTCCTGTTCACCGACCGCGACCTGAGCGCGCTTTCTGTGGTGGTCAGCCGCAAGGACGGCTTCGATCGCCGCGTCGAGCGCATGATCGAGGCGTTCTCCCTTTCCAAGCGCGAGTCCGAGATTCTGCCCTTCGTCCTGCGCGGCCGCACCGGTGAGCGCATTGCCAGCGAGCTCTTCATCTCGAAGAACACGGTTGACACGCACATTCGCCGCATCTATGCGAAGTGCGATGTGCACAACCGCCAAGAGCTCATCGACCTCTCCGAATCGTTCAAATCCTAAAGGAGTATCCGTGAAGGTTTCCATCTACTCCGACGGCTCGTCCCGCGGCAATCCCGGCCCTGGCGGCTTCGGCACGCTGCTGCGCTGCACGCTGGCAAACGGCGAGGTGCGCGAGAAGGAAATTTCCGAAGGCTTTCGCGAAACCACCAACAACCGCATGGAGCTTCTGGGGGCCATCCGCGGGCTGGAAGCGCTCAACCGCCCCTGCACCGTCACCATCTTCACCGATTCCCAGTACGTGGTGAACGCCTTCAACCAGCATTGGGTGGAAGGCTGGCAGAAGAAGGGCTGGAAGAACGCGAAGAAGGAGCCGGTGAAAAACCGCGACCTATGGGAGCGGCTGCTAGCGGCCATGGAGCCCCACGCCGTGGTCTACGTCTGGGTAAAAGGCCACGCCGGCCACCCGGAAAACGAACGCTGCGACCAACTAGCCACCACCGCCGCCGACCAACCTACAGACCAACTCTCCGAAGACAAGGGCTATTACTTGTAGCTATCAGTCGCGATCCTGTGATTGCCGTCGTCCTGATGTTCCAACTCGTCATCCTGAGCGAAGCGAAGGATCTTAACGTAGCAACATGTGCATTTTTGCGGAAGTCGTTGGCCAACAACTCGTCATCCTGAGCGGAGCGAAGGATCTTTAGGAGGCAAAGCATGAAGCGTAATGCGTCAGCCTGGGTCTACTTCCTAACGAACTACACAAGACACAGCCTCTACATCGGCGTCACTACCGATCTCGAGCGTCGAATAGCCGAGCACAAATCGCATCTCGTGCCTGGATACACCAAAAAGTACCAAGTGGACCGACTGGTCTACTATGAGGAATTCCAGTCGATTCGTGAGGCAATAGAACGAGAGAAGTACCTCAAGGGCTGGACGCGGGCACGGAAGAACGCGCTTGTCGACGCATTCAACCCCGAATGGCGCGATCTTGCTGAAGGGTAAAGATCCTTCGCTTCGCTCAGGATGACGAGGGGGGTGAACAGGATGGCGAAGGGAGCAAGCGGGGTGATGAGGGGGAGTGAGCAGGATGACGAGGGGGCGAACGGGATAGCGAGGAGCGGTCAGTTTGCTTTAGATTGCGAAGTGGGCAATTTGGATTAAACGTTGAGCGTGCCGGAAAGCTAGGATCGAGGGGAGGTGATAAACAAATGACGAAGTATGCGACGGCGTCTGTCTTAGCGGTGGAGTATATCGAGAAGAACCTTGCGGACGGGCTCGGCCTGTCCGAAGTCGCGGGTGCGACCAACTACTCCAAGCACTACCTGCACCGAAGCTTTAGCCGGGATGCCGGCATGACCATGGGCGACTACGTCAGCCGCCGCCGGCTTACCGAGGCCGCGAAGATGCTCGTCTTCACGGACCGGCCGGTGCTCGACATTGCCGTGTCCGTCGGCTTCGGGAGCCAGCAGGCGTTCTCTGCTGCGTTCAAGCGCATGTTCAAGAAGACGCCTGGTCAGTACCGCGCTGCCGAGGAGTTCTGGCCGCTCCAGTCGCGGCTGCGCCTCGAAGGAGCCGTGCCTCGGGGTACGGACCTCTCTGTGCGCTTCGCACACCCTTCTGACAGGAGCGACTGGATGGCGCTGCTCGACCAGGTGGTGGACGGCTACCCGCACCTCGACGAGGCGGAGTACCTGACCCACCTTGACCGCGCGATGGCCCGGCGCGAGGCCCTGGTCTGCGAGGCGGACGGCCGCATGGTCGGGGCGCTCGCGTTCAGCCGAGAAGAGGGCACCATTGACTTCATGGGTGTGCTCCCTCCCGCGCGCGGGAATGGCGTCTCGAAGGCCCTTCTGGCGGCCGCACTGGGCGAACTCTCTTCCCGCGTCGAGGTGGTGAGCACCACGACGTTCCGCGAGGGCGACGCCGCCGACACCGGCTGGCGCGCCGAGCTCCTGTCCCTCGGGTTCGCCGAGGCCGAGCTTTTGGTGGAGTTCGGCTACCCGACGCAGCGCCTCGTCGTTTCAAGGAACGCATTGCGGGAGGCCTGCGATGCAGAGTAGCCCCGCCCCCAACCCCCTCTGCTTTATCGCCTCGCCCAGATCCATCCTGCGATTCGCCCTTCCCTCCATCGCCACCATGGTGTTCATGGGCCTCTACACCGTCGTGGACGTCATGTTCGTGGCCCGTTTCGTATCGAGCGACGCCATGGCCTCCATCAACATCGCCTGCCCCGTCGTCAACCTCGTCGTGGGCTTCGCCACCATGCTCGCCACGGGCGGCAACGCCGTGGTCGCCGCCAAGATGGGCGAGGGCCGAGAGGCCGAGGCACGGCGCGACTTTACGCTCGTGGTCGCGTTCGGAATTGCCGCGTCAATCGTCGTGGCCGTGGCCGGGAACGTTTGGCTGCAACCTCTCGCCCGCGCCCTCGGGGCTACCGACATCCTTCTTCCTTACTGCGCCGAGTATCTTTCCGTTATCCTCGCGTTCACCCCGGCGAGTATGCTCCAGGTGCTGTTCCAGAACGGGGTCATCGCCGCCGGACGTCCCGGCGTGGGGACTGCCATGGCCATCTCCTGCGGCATCGCTAACATCGCGCTCGACTACTTGCTCCTCGGCGTATTTGACATGGGGGTGGCGGGGGCCGCCTGGGGCACCTCGGCAGGATATGCCATCGCCGCTGCGATCGGTGCTGCCTTCTTCCTCACGCGCAAGGAGGGGCTGCGCTTCGCCGCGCCCTCGCGGAATCTCTGCATCCTGCTGCGCAGCTGCGGCAACGGCGTCTCGGAGATGGTGGGCCAGGCAGCCGCTGCCGTCATCACGTTCTTGTTCAACGCGGTCATGCTGGGCATCGCCGGGGAGGACGGCGTGGCGGCGGTGACGGTACTCATCTACTCGCAATTCATGGTCTCGTCGGTCTTCTTCGGGTTCTCCATGGGATGCGCGCCGGTCATCAGCTACGACTACGGGGCGGGGGACGCTGCCGGGCTCAGAAGGCTGTTCCGGTCGTGCCTCGCCTGCGTCGGCGTCGCGTCCGTCGCCGCATGCCTCGCGGCATTCGTCGGTGCTCCGGCTCTGGCCTCGCTTTTTGCCCCCGAAGACAGTCCTGTTTTCGCTATGGCGGCGGAGGGGCTCGCGATGTTCTCCGTTGCCTACCTCTTCGCGGGGGTAAACATATTCGCCTCGGCCGCCTTTACGGCGCTCGGGAACGGGGTCCTCTCGGCTGTCATCGCCTTCCTGCGCACGTTCGGCCTGGTGCCACTCTGCCTGCTGTCGCTCCCGCACATCCTTGGCGTTCAAGGAGTTTGGGTCGCGGTCCCCATTGCTGAAACCGTCACGTTTGCTGTTGCCTGCTCGCTGCTGTATGCGAATAGGAAGAGGTATGGACTAGTTGCCTAGGTCTTGGAAGCGCGACTTTGCCGGAAGGGAAAGATCCTTCGCTTCGCTCAGGATGACGAGGAGAGGGGCCTAGGATGGCGCATTTAGCGGAGGGTCTTCCATCCGTCTGGATTTGGGTAGCGCCATCTTGTTGGAGGGGAAAGATCCTTCGCTTCGCTCAGGATGACGAAAGGGGGGGCTCAGGATGACGAGGGGACAAAATGCGGTAGGGACATGGCTAGAGCGTCGCATGGAGCAGCCACATGGCTAGAACATCGCGTGGAGCAGCCTAGTCGCGTAAATCCCAGCAGTAGTCTCGGGGAAGGATGGCTTTGGGGGCGTTGGGGAAGAAGAAGTCGTAGAGGGCCATGAAGTAGTTGTCGGTCATGGAGGACAGGTAGTCCACCACAATCTGGTTGGGCTCTCCGGACAGGTACTCTTCCGGCGTGATGGTGCGGGACAGCTCGCACAGGCGCGCCACGTGGTGCACGAACAAGGGCGATGTTTCGTTGCCTTCCGTCAGATCCTGCAGCAGGCGGGCGTACATTTCCTCGAACATCTCCTCGACGATGTTTTCCGCCTCGTCCACCATGCCCTCTTTGAGATAGATCTCCTCGTAGTTCTGGCTCTTGGCGCGCTTGATATCGGCGAAGGCCTCTTCGCTCATGGCGATGCAGTCGCGCCCGAAGCTGTTGTTGACGATGTCCGCCGTCATGTTGTTGATGATGCGTCCGTTGTCAGCGCCGATGTAGCTGCTCTCAAACACCGCGAAGTCGTCCAGCACGCCCATGGCCAGGGCGTCTTGGCGATCTTTCCCCAGGTAGGCGATCATGTCGCTCACCCGCACCACGCAACCTTCCAGGGTGGAGGGGCGCAGCGTCTTTATGGTGGACTCATCGGCGATGCACAGCGCCACCGTCTCGTCCAGCTTCTGGAAGCTGTCGATGTCGCCCAGGTTCAGCCGCTGTTGGGCGAATTCGCCGTTGTGACACAGCACGCCGTCGAGCGTTTGCAAGCTGATGTTGCGGCGATAGAGTTGGTCGAGCACCCGCACTGACTGCACGTTGTGGTTGAAGTAGCCGCCGGTGCGGCGGTGGAAGCATGCGGAAAGGAAGCGCTCGCCGGCGTGGCCGAAGGGGGTGTGGCCCAGGTCGTGCCCGAGCGCGATGGCCTCGATAAGGTCGCAGTTCAGCCCTAAGAGGCGCCCGATGTTGCGGGCGATGCGGCTCACCAGCTGCACGTGGAGCGCCCGACGTGAGATGTCGGCGTTCTGCACGAAGGAAAACACCTGCGTCTTGTCGGTGTAGCGGTTGTAGGCGGGCAGATTCAGGATCTTCTCGATGTCGCGGGCGAAGGCGGGACGCATGACGGTGCCCTGGTCATGGGGGTTGTCCTCGCGGCGCAGCACGGCGTCGTCAGCGGTGGCGAACGGGCTTTTTGCCCCCGTGGCCAGCTGGCGGCGCACCGCCTCGTCAATGGCGGGGTCGAGGGTGCGGTAGGGGATGAGGTCGCAGGACTGGGCCATGAAGCCTCCTTGGCGAGAAGTCGTGTCGGTTCGGCGAAGCTTCGCCGTTGGTATCGTGGGAATGGGGCCTTCCCGTTTCCGGGGATGGGCCGAGTGGTATTATACCAACAGCATCGACGGCCGAGGTTTCCCTCAGGCAACTTCCACGATTGAAAGGAGAGGCACCATGGGTCTGTTGGGCTTGCTGCTCCTTTTGGTGGTTGTTCTGGGGCTTATCGGCTTTGCGCTCACCGAGCGCCGCATCTGGGAAGGGCTCGCTTCCGCTTTCACCGTTTCTGTTGAGAAGGGCGGTCACGGGGAAGTGGTGCGCACGGCGGAAGGCCCCGCGAAAGGAGAGACGGCCCTTAGTCGCCGCTTGGCCCGATCGCTTGGCGTGGCCGTGCTCATTACGGCGGTTCTCACGGTGCTGTCTTTCTTTGCGCCCCCTTTCAGCTTGGCGGGCATGCTCGCGCCTTCCCTCGACGGCATCCTGGTGATAGCCGCCCTTACTGCCCTCGGGCAAGAGGAGGGCAATGCCTGGCGCTCGTTCGGTTGGGCGCTGGGCGGATACGTGGTGGTGGACGCGCTGGTCACGGCGCTGGCGATGGCCGTCGGATTGCAGGGTGCGGCGCTGCTCAACGCCCTTGGCATGTGGGCGGGAACCCTGGGCTGCGGCTTGGCGGTGGCGCTTTTCGTTTCCCAGCGCACGTTCGTTCGGCAGTTTCAGGACGGCACTAAGAGTGCGGTGCGGGTGGGGGCGTTCTCGCCGGCCGCTCGGGCGCTCGCGCGCAAGGCGGATCCGACGTTCGCCGTTTCAGGTGAAGATCTGCGCAGCGCCATCTCTTCTGACTTTCTGGAGGTCAAACCCAAAGGACGGGACAAATGAACGACAAAACGCTCTACCTGAAATGGCTTTCTTGGCTCTGCCTGCTCATGGCCATCTTCGGCATTATGGTTTTCATCATCGGCTATAAGGACTTCTCGGTGGGTCGCGTGGCCACGGTGGGCGCCCTTTTGGCCGCCTTTGCCATCTTGCAGGTGGTCTACCGCCGCCTTGATCACGGAAGCCGCCCCTAAGGAGCGCCCATGGGACGAATCAGCGACGCCGACATTGCGCGGGTGCGTGAGGCCACCGATCTTGTAGCGGTGGTGCAAAACGTCACGCCCTTGAAGCCCAAGGGGCGCGATATGTGGTGCTGTTGTCCCTTCCACCAGGAGAAAACCCCGTCCATGAAAGTGGACCCCTCCACACAGCTGTGGCACTGTTTCGGCTGCGGCGAGGGCGGCGACGTGTTTGGCTTCGTGATGAAGAACGAAGACCTGTCCTTTCCGGAAGCGGTGCGGGTGCTCGCGGAGCGGGCCCATATCGACATCGTGGAAGAAGGGGGCCGTGGCCCTTCAACCACTCAGAACCAGAAGCTACGCCTGAAGGAAGTATGCAAGGCCACGGCGGAGTTCTACCACAACGCCCTCATGCGCGATGCCGGCCCCGAAGCGGCCGATGCCCGCAGCTACCTTTCGGGGCGCGGGTTCGGCACGGCGGTGGCCAAGCGCTGGCAGCTGGGGTTCGCTCCGGGTCGCGGCGCGCTGGTGCGCCATCTGACCTCTCGCAACTTCACCGGGCAAGAAATGATTGCCGCCAACGTGGCCTTAGCGGGCAACGACGGCCGCCTGAAGGACCGCTTCTTCAACCGCATCATGTTCCCCATCTTCGACGCCACGGGCGAGTGCATCGCGTTCGGCGGTCGCGTGGTGGGGAAGGGGGAGCCCAAGTACCTGAACTCGCAGGAAACACCGCTGTTCCACAAATCGAAGGTGCTCTACGGCCTGGACAAGGCGAAAGCGGCCATGGCTGCCACTGGCGTGGCCATTGTGGTGGAGGGCTACACCGATGTCATCTCCCTTTCTGAGGCGGGCATCGCGAACGTGGTTGCCACCTTGGGCACGGCGCTCACCGCCCAGCACATCCGGCTGCTCTCGCGCCACGCTTCCAAACAGATCATCTACCTGTTCGACGGCGACGAGGCGGGCCAGCGGGCGAGCGATCGCGCGCTCGGCTTCATCGACAGCTCCATGACGCCGGAGGCGGGTCGCACTAAGACGGAGCTGGCGGCGGTCACCCTGCCGGACAACTTGGACCCGGCGGAGTTCGTGGGGGAACGAGGCGCCGACGCCCTGCGGCAGCTGCTGGCCAGCGCGAAGCCGCTCTTGGAGTACGGCATCGACCGCAAGCTTGCGCGGGTGGACATGTCCAGCACCTCCGGCCGCATGCAGGGCATGGTGGACGCCATCAACCTGCTGGCCCCCATCAAGGATTCCATTTTGGCGAAGCACTACGCGGTGGAGATTGCCGGCCGTACCCAGGTGCGAGAAGAGGACGCGCTGCAGCTGCTGGCCTCCCTCACGCCGCCCCGCCGTTTCGACAACCGCGACGATGCTCCGGCGCCCTCTGCGCCCGCGCCCGCTGGCGACTATCCGCCCTACGACGACGAAGTGGTGCCGCCCGAGGCCTTCTCGCCGGCGTTGAACTTCCAGCAAAAAGCGTCTCGCGAAGAGATGAACCGCTTCAAGTTCGAGCGGGACCTTTTGGGCGTGCTGGCCCAGAACCCGGGCAGCTCTGCTCCTTACCTGGAGGCGCTCGCGGCGTTGCGCTGGCACGCCCCCGCTCATGAGGCGATTGCATTTTCCCTGGTAGATCAGCTCTATCGCAACCCCGGTATCGACCCGGCGGCTCTCGTGCGCGCCATCGAGGAGCAGGTGCCGCGCTCTGCTTCGCTGCTCTCCGCTCAGTCGGTGCCGGCCGGGCGCACCGTCGAGGAGCATCTAGCGTTCGTGATGGAGGAGCTGCAGATAGGGGACGCCGAAGACACGTTGGCAGAAATGCGCCGTGGATTCCAGCAGGCCACCTTCACCGACGACGAGCGCCGCGAAGCCTTCGCCGCCATGACCGCCCTGAACCAATCCATAGCCCAAAGAAAAGCCGCCCACGCAAAAGGCATTTCCCGCTCGTAAACGCTTTTTATGCGATGGATGCGTCCTGAATCGGGAGAGCGCGGTGCCTGTAGTAAACTGCACGTTTGCAAAAGAATCGCTGCTCATTCGTTTAAGGATAGACCATGCTCAAAATAGTGCTTTCTCCCGATCCCGGTCTGGCGCAGGTGTGTGAGCCCTGCGACCCGAAAGACAAGACCCTCAGCAAGCTCTCCAAGCAGATGGCCCATGCCATGTACACCAACGACGGTTGTGGCATCGCGGCGCCCCAGGTGGGGGTTAACAAGCGGCTGATCGTGATCGATGTGGACTACACCGGCAAGAACGATCGCGACCCCTTGGTGATGATCAACCCCGAAATCGTGGAGCTTTGGGGCGATATGGAGACCGCCCACGAGGGCTGCCTTTCCTGCCCCGGTGTTCAGATTCCCATCACGCGCCCCGCGTTCGCCCGCGTCCAGTACCAAGATTTGGACGGCGAGCTGTGGGAGATTGAGGGCGACGGCCTTCTGGGTCGCTGCCTGCAGCATGAGATCGATCACCTGAACGGTAAGACCTTGTTCGAGTCCTGCACGCCCGAGGTGCGCTTGCGCGCCCTTGCCGCCTACGAGGAGGCCAAAGCTGCGGGCGCCCGTCCCGGCGAGACCGCCATCGTGGTGGAAGAGGAGGAGTAGCTGCCCATGCGCGCCGTCTTCATGGGCACCCCGGAATTTGCCGCGGACATATTGGCTGGCCTGCTGGAGCGCCTTCCCAGCAACTGGGAGCTGGTCGCGGTCTACACGCGTCCTGACGCCGTGCGTGGTCGCGGAAAAGCGCTCGTGCCCTCGCCGGTGAAGCGGGTGGCGGAAGCTGCCGGCTTGCCGGTTCTCACCCCCAAGACTCTGAAGGCGGAAGAGGCTCAGGCCCAGCTTTCGGCGCTGCAGCCGGACGTGGTGCTGGTGGCCGCCTATGGCATGCTGCTGCCCCAGGCAGTGCTGGATATTCCGCGCCTTGGCTGCTACAACGCTCATGCTTCCCTGCTGCCCCGCTGGCGCGGTGCTGCGCCGGTGGAACGGGCGATGCTTGCGGGCGATGAGTCGGTGGGCGTCTGCGTCATGAAGATGGAGGCGGGCCTGGACACTGGCGATTTCGCCTACGCGGCGGGTGTGCCGGTGGAAGAGCGCTCTTCGGCGCAGCTGCTCTCGATGCTCGCGCCTTTGGCTGTCGATGGCTTCTGCCATCTGCTGGAGGCGCTGCCCCAGGGGGGCGTTCCCTGGCAGGTGCAGGACGAGACGCTGGTCACCTATGCCCACAAGCTTGAAAAAGGCGAACTGGATCTGAGCCCGGAGGCATCGGCCGTCGAGAACGTGCGGAAGGTGCGGGTGTCTACCGATGCCCACCCCGCCAAATGCACCGTCGACGGCGTGCGCGCAGCCGTGACCGATGCGGCTGTTTCGGATGCGGCGGGCGTGGCTGCGGGCCGAGCTGACTATAGTGGCAAGAAACTGCTGTTCGGCACTGCCGACGGCGTGATTGAGGTGCGGGCCCTTAAGCCCGAAGGCAAGAAGGAAATGGCCGCTCAGGCCTTTTGTGCCGGTCGTCCCCAGCTGCGCGAGCACGGGGCCGACTGGGGGATGGAATAACGTATGAGCGAAGAACGCAACTCTCGGCCTTCGGGCGACAGGTCCGGACGCGACCGCAACCGCGGCGGCTACCAGAAAGGCCCGCGCTCCGGCGGCAAGCCCCAAGGTACGCGCCGTGACGGCGGCAACTTCAAGAAGGGACCGCGTCGCGACGGCGACTCGAAGCCCCGGCGCGAATCGGGGGAGTACAAGCCCCGGCGCGACGATGACCGCAAGTCCCGCCGTGACGGCGATTTCAAGCCGCGCGGCGATTTCGACCGTTCCAAACCCCGGCGCGACAGCGAGGATCGTAGCCAGAAGCGCGACTTCGACCGCTCTAAACCGCGCCGCGAGGGCGACAGCCGTTCGCCCCGCCGCGATTTTGACTCTAAGCCCCGCCGCGAGGGCGATCGCGACTTCGCCCCCCGCAAGCCGCAGCCGAAGAAGCCGCCGCGGCCCATCGCGGAAGGCCAGGAGAACTACTATCGCGGACCTGAGGAAGAGCGCCGCCCCGGTGGCTTCAACGCCCGCCCGCAGCAGCCGCGCATGACTGGCAAGCCGCCGGCCGCGCGTCCGCCGCGCAACGACGGCAAGACCCCGCCGCGCCCCATTCGCCATGCGACTCCTGCGCGCCGCGCGGCACTGGCGGCCCTCGAGCGCATCCGCACTCGCGACAGCTTCGCCCAAGAGGTGATCGATCACACCATCGACCGCAGCCAGATGTCGCCGGAGGACAAGGCCTTCGCCACCCGTCTGGTGCTGGGCGTGGTGTCCACCAAGGGCGTGTTGGACGAGATGCTCTTCCGCTGCATGAAGAGTCCGAGCGACGCTCAGCCAGACGTGCTCTCCGCCCTGCGCATCAGCGCCTACGAGATCCTCTTCCTGGGGAAGGCGGATTTCGCCGCCGTCGACCAGGGAGTGGAGCTTGCCCGCGATGTGGCCCCGCGCGCCGGCGGCCTTGCTAATGCGGTGCTTCGTCGTCTGGCCACCGTGGCCAAGGCGTTCCCTTTCGGCGACCCGAAGACCGACGACAATGCATTCGCCCTTTTGCAGGGCTTCCCGAAGTGGCTGTTGGACGAGGTCCAGGCATCTATCGGCCATGAAGAGGGCCGCGTCTTCGCCATTGCCAGCAACGAGCCGGCTCCCATTTACGTGGCGGTGAACGCCTGCAAGACCACCGACAAGGAGATGTTCGAGTTGCTCACGGCGGCGAAGGGCGAGCCGGAAGAGGTCTGTGCCGGCGGCATCACCCCGGCCGGCTGCTTCAAGCTAGAATCCGGTCGCGTGTTGCAGGATGGTCGCATCGCCCGCGCGCTGAACCGCGGCGAGCTTCTGGTTTCCGATGCATCGGCCCAGGCCATTGCCAGCCTGGCCCTGGAAGACGAGAAGCCGGCAAGCCTTCTGGAGGTTGGCTCTGGTCGCGGCACCAAGACTGTGCTCATCCAGAGCGGCGCCCAGCGCAAGTACGGCAGCCAGATCGAGCGCTACGTAGCGGTGGACAGCTTCGCCTTCAAGGGGCGCATCCTGAAAGAGCGTGCGGAGACCTGCGACCTTCATGTGAGCGATATGGTGGTGGGTGACGGCCGCCAGCTGGACGAGCTGCTGGGGGAGGAAACCTTCGAAGTGGTGTTCCTGGACGCCCCCTGCTCGGGCCTGGGCACGCTGCGCCGCCATCAGGACATTCGCTGGCGCATCAAGCCGGAGACCATTGAAGAGGACGCGCAGTTGGCGGCTGAGCTTCTGCAGAGCGCGGCTGGCAAGGTGGCGCCGGGCGGCCTGCTCGTTTTCTCCACCTGCACGGTAACCCGCCAGGAGAACGTGGCCCAGGTGGCGAAGTTCCTGGAATCCGAGGCGGGGCAGCAGTTCGCCATCGAGGAGATCAACGGCAAGTCCGGTTTCGCGAGCGAGCTGGTCCCCGGAGGCCCCGACGCCCACTTCGCCGTCAAGCTCCGCCGAAAGGCCTAAGTTAACCATTTCGAAATACTATTCCCGAAGGGCATACTAAAATAGAAGGCTACAGCTTTCAGGTATGTTTGGAAGGAGGCACCGCTCGTGGAGCCGAATATCAAAGAGGTGGCGGCGCGCATTCGCGTGCTTCGGGAAGACTCGGATCTGTCCATGCAGGAGATGGCCGATCTCACCGGGCGGTCGGTGGCGGAATACGCCGCGCAGGAGTCCGGCGAACAGGACCTCTCCTTCACCTTCCTTTATAAATGCGCCAATGCGCTGGGCGTGGACGTGATTGAGCTGCTGACCGGCGAGAACCCGCATCTGTCGGGCTATTCGCTTGTCCGCGCAGGAGAGGGGCTCTCCATCAAGCGCCGCGCTGGGTTCGAGTACCTGCACAAGGCCCCCCACTTCAAGAACAAGCTGGCGGAACCGTTCCTGGTCACCGCCCCTTACCTGCCGGAAGAGCAGGACAAGCCCATCCACCTTTCCCACCACGAGGGCCAGGAGATCGACTTCATCATCTCCGGCAAGATGCGCTTCGCCTACGGCGACCACGTGGAGGAGCTGGAAGCGGGCGACATGCTCATGTACGACTCCGGCAAGGGCCACGGCATGATCGCCATCGGCGGCGAGCCGTGCACCTTCCTGGCCATTGTCTTCAAGGCCCCCGATTCCAAGATTAGCTAGGCGCACTGGCCGCCCGCCACTGCGCCTTATAAGCGTTAACTTCGCGCCGCGCTTCGCGGCTGCTTCAACATCGCCCTCGAATTAAGGAATCGATTTACCCATGAGAAAAATCAACGAGCGTTACGTAGATGAGGCCTATTCTGCGGAAGGGGTCCTCACCAAATTCGACATAAAGGCCCCGGAAAGCTTCAACTTCGCCTACGACGTGGTGGACGACATAGCCGAAAACGATCCGGATCGCCGCGCCATGATCTGGTGCAATCCGGAAGGGGAGGAGCACGTCTTCACCTTCGCCGACATGAAGCGCTGGTCGGACAAGACCGCGAACTACTTGAAGGAAATCGGCGTAAAGAAGGGCGACTTCGTCCTGGTTATCCTGCGCCGCCACTACCAGTTCTGGTTCGTGGCCACCGCACTTGCGAAGCTGGGTGCGGTCATGGTGCCTGCCACTTTCATGCTGAAGGAGCACGATCTGGTGTACCGCCTGCAGGGGGCGGATATCTCCACGGTCATCGCCACCGACGCCGGCGACATCGCCCAGGTGGTGGACAACGTGGTGGCGGAGTGCCCCAGCGTGAAGCGGCTGGTGCTGGTGAACGCGGCCGGCGGTGGCCTCACGGGCCGCGACGAGGCGGGCGAGCTGTGCGTGCCGGCGGGTGAGAAGGCGGGTGCGGAGCTGTCCGGGCCGGAAGGGGTGTGCGCCTTGAGCGTTCCCCGCGAAGGCTGGCTTGACTTCAACGGCGGCGTGCGCGCGGCCTCCGAGGACTTCGAGCGCGTGGCTACCTCCGTCTACGACCCCATGCTCATGTACTTCTCTTCCGGCACGTCCGGAAATCCCAAGATGGTGCTTCACGACGGCACCTATGCGCTGGGCCACCTCATCACCGCCAAGCACTGGCACAACGTGAACCCCGATGGCATTCACTTCACCATCGCCGACACCGGCTGGGGCAAGGCGGTCTGGGGCAAGTACTACGGCCAGTGGCTGATGGAAGCCTGCGTGTTTACCTATGACTTCGACCGCTTCGTGCCCGCTGAGGTGCTGAACATGGTGCCCCGTTACGGCATCACCACGCTGTGTTGCCCGCCCACCATGTATCGCCTGATGATGCAGGAGGACGTGGACTCGTTCGACCTGTCCAGCCTGGAGTACTGCACCACCGCCGGTGAGGCGCTCAACCCCGACCTGTTCGAGTTCTGGAAAGAGCACACCGGCCTCACCATCTTCGAGGGCTTCGGCCAGACGGAAACGCCGCTCACCATCGGCAACCTCACCAACACCACGCCGCGCTCCGGTTCGATGGGCCGCCCGGTGCCGCTGTACCGCGTGGAGATCCAGCGCGAGGACGGCAGCCGCTGCGACCCCGGCGAGACCGGCGAGATCTGCATCCACATCGATCCGCATCCGGCCGGCATCATGAAGGAGTACTACCGCGACGCCGCCAAGACGGCCGCCGCCATGCACGACGGCTGGTACCACACCGGCGACACTGCCTGGTGCGACGAGGACGGTTACTTCTGGTACGTGGGCCGCAACGACGACGTGATCAAGTCCAGCGGCTACCGTATCGGCCCCTTCGAGATCGAATCGGTGATGCTGGAGCACGACGCGGTGCGCGAGGTGGCCGTTACCGGTGTGCCGGACCCGGTGCGCAACATGGTGGTGAAGGCCACGGTGGTGCTGGCGGACGGCTTCAAGGGAGACGAAGCGCTTACCCGCGAGCTGCAGAAATGGGTGAAGAACAAGACCGCCCCCTACAAGTACCCGCGCATCGTGGAGTACGTGGAGGAGCTGCCGCGCACCGTGAACGGGAAGATCCGCCGCGTGGCCATCCGCGAGGCCGACCATGACTGACGGCTCGACCGCCCTTCGCCGCCTACTGGCGGCGCCGGTCACCATCATCGTGGGCCACTACGGGGTGGGAAAGACCAGCTTCGCGCTGAATTTGGCGCTGGCCTCCGCTGCGGAAGGGTTTCAGACCGCGCTGGCGGACCTGGACGTGGTGAACCCGTACTTTCGCGCTGCCGAGTACCGCGACGAGCTGGAAGCGGCCGGGGTGGAGGTGATCGCGCCGGTGTTCTCCGAGCGCGGGTCGAACTTGGACGTGCCGTCGCTCAACGGGGCCATCGTGCCCGCCATTGAAGAGGCCCAGGCACACGCGGGAGACCGTCGGCTCATCATCGATGCCGGCGGCGACGATGCGGGCGCCACGGCTCTTGGCCGCTTCGCTCCGCTCATCGCGGCGGGCGACTACGCCATGATCTGCGTGGTGAACAGCCGCCGGCTGCAAACGGCCGGGGCGGACGAGGCACTGGAGATTCTGCGGGAGATCGAGGTCAAAGCGCGCCTTTCCGCCACAGGAGTGGTCTCCAACGCCCACCTGAAGGCCGCCACCGACGAAGATGTGGTAAAACAGGGAGTCGACGTGGCCGCCGAAGTGGCCCGTCTGGCGGGGCTGGATTTTCTGGCCTACACCCTAGCGCCGGGAATGGAAACGCCGCTCGGCGGCATTGATGCCCCCGCGTTCTTTATGAGACGAGCAGTTCGCGCCCCGTGGGAATAGCCCGGGGCCGCTGATAACAACGAGGCGAGAGAGGAATTTCATGGCACGAGTCATTATCGACGAGGGCTTCTGCAAGGGATGCGGCCTGTGCACCGACGTGTGCCCCACCCACATCCTGATGCTCGACCCCCATCGCATTACCCCCAAGGGCTACCATCCGGCCATCTGCACCGACGAGGCGAAATGCATCGGCTGCTGCAGCTGCGCCCTCATGTGCCCCGATTGCGCCATCACCGTGGAAAAGTAGGGCAAATGGAAAAAGTACTGATGAAGGGAAACGAGGCGCTGGCCGAAAGCGCGATGCGCGCCGGGTGCCGGTTCTTCTTCGGCTATCCCATCACTCCCCAAACCGAGCTTGCCGCCTACATGTCTAAGAAGATGCCGAAGATCGGCGGCACCTACTTGCAGGCGGAGAGCGAAGTGGCGGCCATCAACATGGTCTACGGCGCCAGCGCGGCCGGAGCCCGCGTGATGACCTCATCGTCGTCTCCGGGAATTTCGCTCAAGGGCGAGGGCATCTCCTACATGGCCGGCGCCGATTTGCCTGGCGTCATCATCAACGTGCAGCGCGGCGGCCCAGGCCTGGGCGGCATCCAGCCTTCCCAGTCCGACTACTTCCAGGCAACCAAGGCCACCGGTCATGGCGACTTCCAGGTGGTGGTGTACGCGCCTTCCACCGTGCAGGAGATGGCGGACATCGTTTACGAGGCCTTCGATGTGGCGGACAAGTACCGCACGCCGGTCATGATCCTGGCGGACGGCATGCTGGGCCAGATGATGGAGCCGGTGGTGCTGCCGGAGCCGAAGAGCCCCGAGGATCTTCCCGAGAAGCCCTGGGCCTGCGTGGGCCACAAGGGTGCGCGCGCTCACAACGTGGTGAACTCCCTGTACCTCACCGCCGAGGCGCTCGAGGACCTGAATGTGGAGCGCTACAAGCGCTATGACCAGATCATCGCCACTGAGCAGCGGGCCGAGACCTACCTCACCGAGGACGCGGACATTGTGCTCGTGGCCTTCGGCGCGAGCGCCCGCGTGGCCCGTTCCGCCGTGAACTCCGCCCGCGCGGAGGGCATCAAGGCGGGGCTCGTGCGCCCCATCACCCTGTGGCCATTCCCGGTGGAGGCCATGGAACAGACCATCGCCACCGCGAAGGAGTACCTGGTGGTGGAGATGAACATGGGCCAGATGGTCGAGGATGTGCGCCTGTGCGTAGAAGGCCGGCGGCCGGTGGAGTTCTTCGGCCGTTGCGGCGGTGTGATTCCCACGCCCGCCGAGGTGCTGGAGCAGATCCGCGCCATCAATGAGAAGCTGACCGATTCTGCCAAGAAAGGGGAGTAAGGATGAGCGAGAGCGAAGCCAAAGTGGTTTTCCAGCGCCCCCATGCGCTGCTTCCCGTGGTTACCAATTACTGCCCCGGCTGCACCCACGGCATCGTGCACCGGCTGGTGGCGGAGAGCCTGGACGAGCTGGGCGTGGAGGGCACAACCGTTGGCGTGGCTCCGGTGGGCTGCTCGGTGACCTCGTATGATTTCTTCGGCTGCGACATGATCGAGGCCGCTCATGGCCGCGCGCCGGCCGTGGCGACTGCCGTGAAGCGCGTGCACCCGGACAACGTGGTGTTCGCCTATCAGGGCGACGGCGACCTGGCCTCCATCGGCATGGCGGAGACAGTTCACGCCGCCACCCGAGGTGAGAACCTCACCATCATCTTCATCAACAACGCCATCTACGGCATGACCGGCGGCCAGATGGCCCCCACCTCGCTGCCGAACCAGGTGACCCAGACCTCGCCCTACGGGCGTGATGTAACCACCGCCGGCTATCCCATCCGCGTGTGCGAGCTGCTGAGCTCGCTCGACGGCGTGGCCTACCTGGAGCGCGTCACGGTGGACAGCCCCAAGAACATCCGCAAGGCGAAGAAAGCCATCAAGCGTGCCTTCCAGAATCAGATCGACAAGAAGGGCTACTCGCTGGTGGAAGTGGTTTCCACCTGCCCCACCAACTGGGGCATGACGCCGCAGGAGTCCTTCGAGTGGATGCGCGAGAACATGCTGCCCTACTACCCGCTGGGCGTGTACAAGGACGTGGAGGCGGACGGCTTCGCCAACGCGGCTGAAGCGGCGGCGGCTCGGGCGGCCGCGTGCCCCATCGCCAGCAAGAAAGGGGAGTAGAGATGGAACGGGAACTGCAAATTCTGCTGGCCGGCTTCGGCGGCCAGGGCGTTCTGTTCGCCGGCAAGTGCATCGCCTACGCCGGTCTTATGGACGGTCGCGAAGTGTCGTGGCTGCCCTCTTACGGCCCCGAGATGCGCGGCGGCACCGCCAACTGCTCGGTCACCCTTTCCGATGAGCCCATCGGGAGCCCGCTCGTGACCGCCCCCAACGTGCTGATTGCCCTGAACCAGCCCTCCTACGACAAGTTCGTGGACGAAGTGGTGCCTGGCGGCATCATCATTGCCGACACCTCCATGATCGCCGACATGCGCCTGCGCGACGACGTGGAGTGCTACGGCGTGCCCGCCACGGCGCTCGCCGAGGACAACGGGCTCACCAAGGGCGCGAACATCGTGCTTTTGGGCAAGTTCTTCGAAGTCACCAAGTTCTGCGATTGGGACACGCTGATGGAGGGACTGCGCCATTGCATCCCCGCTTCGCGCGCCCATTTGCTGGACAACAACATCAAGGCCATCAAGCTGGGAATGGAGGCATAGCATGGGAGAGACCGATCTTCGCGACATCGGCCTGCGCATCCAGGGCCTGCGGGACGCCTGCGACGTGACCGAGGAAGAGATGGCCGCCGAATTGGAGGTAAGTCCGGAAACCTACCGCGCGTGGGAGGCCACCGGAGCCGACGTGCCCATCTCCGCCATCTTCCACATGGCCCACAAGTTCGGGGTGGACTTCAACGAGATCCTCACCGGCACCGCCGCCAAGCTGGACACCTATCACGTGGTGCGCTGTGGCCAGGGCAAGGAAGTGGAGCGCTATCCGGGCTATAGCTACGATGACCTGGCCTGGCGCTACCAGAACAAGGTGATGCAGCCGCTTCTGGTGGTGCTGGACCCCTCGGACGAGCCGGCGAAGCTGGTCACCCATCAGGGCCAGGAGTTCAACTTCGTGCTGGAGGGCTCGCTTGTGCTCACCTTCGGCACGCAGGAGATTGTGCTGAATCAGTGGGACAGCATCTACTTCAACCCGGAATACCCCCACGGCCAGCGCTGCAACGGCGACGCGCCCTGCAAATTCATCACTATCATAGCTGAGTAATTACGGAGTTTTAGCCCCATGAACCACGTTCTGAAAAAGTACTGCCCCCGGATTGAGTTCGATTCCTACGAGGACTTCCTCGAGAACTTCCGCATCGAAGTGCCGGAAGTGTTCAACTTCGGCTACGACGTTGTGGACGAATGGGCCCGCGTCGAGCCGGAGAAGCGCGCGCTTCTGTGGTGCAACGATGCCGGCGAGGAGCGCACCTTCACCTTCACCGACCTTTCCCGTCTTTCCAACCAGACTGCCAACGCCTTCAAGAAGCTGGGCATCGGCAAGGGCGACGTCGTGATGTGCATCCTGCGCCGCCGCTGGGAGTACTGGGTGGTGGCCGCTGCCCTTTGCAAGCTGGGCGCCACCATTATCCCTGCGTCGCTGCAGCTGACGAAGAAGGACATCGCCTACCGCGCCAACAGCGCCGACGTGAAGATGCTCGTGTGTGTGAACGACGATTACGTGTGCACCCAGGCGGAGCTTGCGCTGCCGGATTCCCCCAGCATTCAGAACCTGGTGATCGTGGCGGGGGAGCGCGAAGGGTGGCTGCCCTTCGATGCGCTGATCGAGGGCGAGAGCGACCAGTGGGAGCGCCTGACGGGGGACGCGGGCGTGACCTCAAAGGACATCATGCTCATCTACTTCACCTCCGGCACCACCGGCAACCCCAAGGCGGTGTGCCACAACTTCGCGCATCCGCTGGGGCACATCATCACGGCGAAGTACTGGCAGCAGGTGCAGGAAGACAAGCTGCACATGTCGGTGACCGATTCCGGTTGGGCGAAGTTCGGCTGGGGCAAGATCTACGGCCAGTGGATTGCCGGCGCCACCATCTTCGCCTACGACATGGACAAGTTCGTGCCCACCAAGCTGCTGCAGAAGATTCAGGACTACAAGCTGACCACCTTCTGCGCGCCGCCCACCATGTACCGCTTCATGCTGCAGGAAGACGTGGCCTCCTATGACCTGTCCAGCGTCGAGAACTTCGCCACCGCCGGCGAGCCGCTGAACGCGGAAGTCACCATTCAATGGGAGAAGCTGACCGGCAAGAAGATCCGCGAGGGCTTCGGCCAGACGGAGGGCCCGGTGCTGCTGGCCACCTTCCCCTGGGTGGAGCCGCGCCCCGGCTCCATGGGCAAACCCTCGCCGCTGCTGAACATCAAGTTGCTGGACGATGACGGCGTTGAAGTCGAGGATGGCGAAGAAGGCGCTATCTGCGTCACAGGCCTGAAGGAGGCCTACCCGCCGGGACTGTTCGTGGGCTACTTCCACGACGCCGAGAAAACGCAAGAGGCCGTGGGCGGCGACTACTACAACCTGCACGACATGGCCTGGCGCGACTCCGACGGCTACTGCTTCTTCGTGGGCCGCAACGACGACGTGATCAAGTGCTCCGGCTACCGCATCGGCCCCTTCGAGGTGGAAAGCGCCCTGGTGGAGCACCCGGCGGTGGTGGAGTGCGCCGTGACGGCGGCGCCCGACCCCATCCGCGGCAAAGTGGTGAAGGCCACCATCGTGCTGGCGCGCGGCTACGAGCCCTCCGATGAGCTGACGAAGGAGCTGCAGAACCACGTGAAGAAGACCACGGCGCCCTACAAGTACCCGCGCATCGTGGAGTACGTGGACGAGCTGCCGAAGACCATCGGCGGCAAAATCAAGCGCAAGCTCATCCGCACCCAAGACGGCGTAACCGACTAGCGCGTAAGCAAAACCCACCAACAACCAAGGCGGCCCCCAGGCCGCCTTTTTCGTATGAAGCCCTGGCCAACTTCCGCATGTTTTCAGCTGCGTGCCCGGCCCGAAACTTCTGATATCAGAAGTTATGCCGCAAAACTTCTGAAACCAGAAGTTTCGGGCCAGGCGAGCTTCTGAAAACCCGGCATGTTTGGCCATTCGGAAAACTAGCCAATTTCGCACGATCTTTAGAGATTGGGCGAGTCGTTTTTGGCTGGTTTAGGCAAGTTCCTGCGAATATCAGACCAAAGTTGCCTGGGCGACTTCTAATAAACAGCCCAATTTGGCTATTTTTTAAATCCGGGGCTTGCGGGCTTGGGAAATGAGCGTATACTGAGCGCGTCCTTTAAAAGCGGTACAGAGAGACCGACAAGGTGAACGCTCTTAACTCGAACTAGGTGCCTTGTCGTGATGCGGCAGGGCTTTTTTGTTGCCCGCATCGCGATTGCCCAGGTGAAGAGGAGAGGCGCGAACGCGGTTTCGTCTGTACGCACTCGAATGTGAGAGGAGTGTGTATGAAAGACGGAAAGGTCAAGTCCACCTGCATGGACTCTGACGAGATCGAGCGTGCGCTCACGCGCATGGCTCACCAAATCCTGGAGGCCAACCATGGCGCCGGCAACATCGCGCTCGTGGGCATCGTTACCCGCGGCGACCTGCTGGCCATGAAGCTGGCCGAGCGCATCGAGGCCATCGAGGGGGTGAGCGTTCCTCACGGCAAGCTGGACATCAGCTTCTACCGGGACGACTTCGCCACCCATTTCGCCCCCGAGGTGCATTCCACCGACATCCCCTTCGACATTGACGGCATGACCATCGTGCTGGTGGACGACGTCCTCTACACCGGGCGCACCATCCGCGCGGCGCTTGACGCCCTCATGGACAACGGCCGCCCGGCTTCCGTGCAGCTGGCGGTATTGGTGGATCGCGGCCATCGCGAGCTGCCCATCCGCGCCGACTACGTGGGCAAGAACGTGCCTTCTGCATCGGACGAGAACGTGCGCCTCTTCCTGGAGGAAGTGGACGGCTTCTCCGCCGTGGAAATTCTGGAAATGACGGCAGGCGAGCGCGCCGGCGCCGCCCCGATGACCAATGGAGGTGAGTAGGGCATGGCTTTCAACCACAAGCATCTGATCGACATCACCCAGTACTCCGCTGACGACATCATGCTGATGCTGGAGACGGCGAAGAGCTTCAAGCAGGTGAACGAGCGCCGCGTGAAGCAGGTGCCCACGCTCAAAGGCTTCACTGTGGTGAACATGTTCAACGAGCCCTCCACCCGCACCCGCTCTTCCTTCGAGATTGCCGAGAAGCGCCTTTCCGCCAACAGCCTGAACTTCGGCGGTTCCTCCACCTCTACGGTGAAGGGCGAGAGCCTGGTGGACACGGTGGAGACCCTGTGCGCCTACAAGATTGACATGATCATCGTGCGCGACAAGCATGCTGGCGTGCCCCGCAAGATTGCCGACGTGTCCGGTGTGTCCGTTATCGACGCCGGCGACGGCAAACACCAGCATCCCACCCAGGCGCTGCTGGACTTGTACTCCATCTGGGAGCGCAAGGGCAGCTTCGACAACCTGAAAGTTGCGGTGGTGGGCGACATCGGCCACTCCCGCGTATGCGGCAGCCTCATCCCGGCCCTGAAGATTATGGGCTGTGAGGTGACCGTGGTGGCGCCGCCCACCCTGATGCCGGCCCGCCCCGACGTGCTGGGCGCCGACCATGTGTCCTACAACCTGGACGAAGTGCTGCCGGAAATGGACGTGGTGTACATGCTGCGCATCCAGCGCGAGCGCTTGGAGGGTGCCCCGTACCCGAGCCTGCGCGAGTACAACATGCTCTACGGCCTTACCGAGAAGCGCGATAAGCTGATGAAACCGGACTGCTGCGTGTGCCATCCCGGTCCCATCAACCGCGGCGTGGAGCTGGACAGCTTCATGGCCGACCACCCGGAGCGCTCTATCATCCTCGATCAAGTTTACGCGGGCATTTTGGTTCGCATGGCTGCCCTGTATTTGCTGCTAGGAGGTTCCAACGATGGCTTTGATGCTTAAGAACGCCCGTGTGATTGACCCGCAGGTTGGTCTGGACGAAGTGTGCGACATCCTGGTTCGCGACGGCAAGATTGTCGAAGTGGGCCACAACCTGACCATGGAGAAGGGCGTGGAGCGCGACCTGACCGGCAAGATTATTGTGCCCGGCCTGGTGGATATCCACGTGCATCTGCGCGAACCGGGCGGGGAGCAGAAGGAGGACATCGCCTCCGGCACCCGCGCGGCGGCCCACGGCGGCTTCACCGCCATTTGCGCCATGCCCAACACCAACCCGGTCATCGACAACGCGATGGGCGTAGAGTACGTGAAGGCCATCGCCGCCGCCAAGGGCAAGGCCCGCGTGTACGTGGCCGGCGCCTGCAGCCAGGGGCTCAAGGGCGAGACCCTTTCCGAAATGGGCGACATGGTGGCGCACGGCGCCAGCGCCTTCACCGACGACGGCAAGGGCATCCAGGACGCCGGCATGATGCGCCGCGTGCTGGATTACGCCTCCCAGTTCGACAAGGTGGTCATGGTGCACGCCCAGGACGACGCGCTGGTAGGGGACGGCCAGGTGAACGAGGGCGTGGCCTCTACCCGTCTGGGGATGCTCGGCTGGCCGGCCGAGGGCGAGGAAATCGAGATCGCCCGCGACATTGCGCTCTGCCGCCTGACCGGCTGCCCGTTGCACATTCAGCACATCACCACCAAGCGCGGCCTTGATCTGGTGCGCGCTGCGAAGGCCGAGGGCCTGCCGGTGACCTGCGAGGTGACCCCGCACCACATGTTCCTGACCGAGGATGCCATCACCGACGAGTACCAGACTTGCTTTAAGGTGAACCCGCCGCTGCGCACTGCCGAGGATGCGGCTGCGCTCATCGAGGGCGTGGCGGACGGCAGCGTGGACTGCATCGTTACCGACCATGCCCCCCACACCGACTGGGAGAAGGACCGCGAGTTCGAGCTGGCGCCGTTCGGCATGACCGGCCTGGAGACCAGCCTGTCGCTCGTGCTCACCAACCTGGTGGCCAAGGGCGTCATCGACTACAACCGCATGGTGGAACTGATGGCGGTGAAGCCGCGCGAGCTGATGCGCGACGAGCCGGTGGCCATCAAGGCCGGATGTGTGGCCGACCTCACCGTGATCGATCCGGAAGCGGAATGGACCGTTGAAGTGGGCGATTTCTACTCCCGCGCCAACAACTCGGGCTTCATCGGCGTCGTGCTGAAGGGCCGCGCCACCGACACCTACGTCGGCGGCTACGCCACCATGGAGGACGGCGTCATCGTTGAATAGAAATTTGTGCGCGCTGGCGGAAAACTGGCGGGCGCGCACAAAACAACCTTTATCATGCTTTCTGACCTTTTAAGGGCGGTACAGAGAGACCGACAAGGGAAGAACTTAGGATCTTGGTTAACTTGTACGCCCCGGCCTATCCGGGGCGTTTTTTGTGGCCAGTCCTCAAGGGAAAGGAACGGCGTTGAGCGAAGTCTCGAAGCAATTGCTGCAGGGCACCACCAAGCAGAACCCGATGCCTGCGGCCCTCATGTTGGAAGACGGCACCTATTTCGCAGGTACCCGTTGCGGAGCGACGGGGGAGGTGTACGGCGAAATCTGCTTCAACACCTCGCTCGAGGGCTACCTGGAAGTGCTGACCGACCCCTCCTACGCGGGCCAGATCGTCACCATGACCTATCCGCAAATTGGCAACTACGGCGTGAGCCTGGACGACGTGCAGTCGGCGAGCCCGGCCCTCAGCGGCCTGGTGGTGCGCGACATGTGCGCCCATCCCTCCAACTGGCGAAGCGGCTTGAGCCTGCCGGAATTCCTGAAGATGAAGGGCATCGTGGCCCTTGAGGGCATCGACACCCGGGCGCTCGTGCGCCACGTGCGCGACAACGGCGCCATGCGGGCGGTGCTCTCCACCGAGGACGTGAGCCCCGAGAGCCTGCTGGCGAAGGTGCGCGCGAGCGCCCAGCTGGTGGGGGAGAACCACGTGCAGCGCGTTTCCTGCGACGAGCCCCGCGCCGTCGGGCCGGCCGACCTGCCCGAGGGCCACAAGTTCGCTGTCACCGAAAGCGAACCGGGCCGCTACAAGGTGGTGGCCTACGACTGCGGCGCCAAGGAGTCCATCCTGCAGAACCTGGTGCGCTGCGGCTGCGATTTGACGGTGGTTCCCTGGGACACCCCTGCCGAAGAAGTGCTGGCCATGAACCCCGACGGCGTGTTCCTCTCAAACGGCCCCGGCGACCCGGAAGCGGTGGATGGCACCTACACCCAGGTGGAGAAGCTGCTGGGCCAGGTGCCCATCTTCGGCATCTGCCTGGGGCACCAGATGATCTCGAAGGCCAGCGGTGCCGACATCGAGAAGCTGAAGTACGGCCATCGCGGCGGCAACCACCCCGTTATGAATCTGCGCACCGGCCGCGTGGAGATCACCGCCCAGAACCACGGCTTCGGCCTGGTGTGGCCCACCCTTGGCAATCTGATCCCCAACCTTTCCGGCGGCTTCAAGAACCACCAGCCCGACCTGCGCTTCTGGGCGCGGGCGAAGGTGGCGCCGGTGGTGGACAACCCTCGCTTCGGTCGCATCCAGCTGACGCACGTGAACCTCAACGACGGCACGCCGGAAGGCATCGCCTTCTTGGACATCCCCGCGTTCAGCGTGCAGTACCACCCCGAGGCGTCGCCCGGGCCCACCGACGCCCACTACCTGTTCACCGCCTTCACCCGTCTGATGGACGGCCGTGAGGACTACCTGGACATCGACATCGCGAAAGACCGCCTGGCCGGTTGGAATTTCTCTTCGGAAGCCAAGGGGGTTCAGAATGCCTAAGCGCACCGACATCAAGACCATCCTCGTCATCGGGTCCGGCCCCATCGTCATCGGCCAGGCCTGCGAGTTCGACTATTCCGGCGCCCAGGCCTGCAAGGTGCTGAAGCAGGACGGCTACCGCGTGGTGCTGGTGAACAGCAACCCCGCCACCATCATGACCGACCCGGAGCTGGTGGACCGCACCTATGTGGAGCCCATCACCGCCGAGTTCGTGGAGCAGGTGATCGAGAAGGAGCGCCCCGACGCGCTGCTGCCCACTCTGGGCGGCCAAACCGGCCTGAACACCGCAGTTGAGCTGGCCCGTAGCGGCGTGCTGGAGAAGTACGGCGTGGAGATGATCGGCTGCGACTTGGCCGCTATCGAACGGGGCGAGGACCGCAAGCTCTTCAACGACTGCATGGCCGAGCTGGGCATCGAGACCGCCCGCAGCGGTTACGCCTACTCGGTCGAGGATGCGCTGGCCATCGTGGAAGAGCTCGGCTACCCCGTGGTGCTGCGCCCGTCGTTTACCCTGGGCGGCGCCGGCGGCGGCATTGCCCACACGGAAGAAGAGCTGGTCACCATTGTCTCGCAGGGCGTCGAGCTCTCGCCGGCGGGCGAGGTGCTGGTAGAGGAGTCCATCGAGGGCTGGAAGGAATTCGAGATGGAGGTGATGCGCGACAAGGCCGGCAACGGCATCATCGTGTGTTCCATCGAGAACCTCGACCCCATGGGCATCCACACCGGCGACTCCATCACGGTGGCCCCGGCCCAGACCCTCTCCGACGTCGAGTACCAGCGCATGCGCGTGGCGAGCCTCGCCATCCTGGAGAAGATCGGCGTGGAGACCGGCGGCTCTAACGTGCAGTTCGCCGTGAACCCGGAAAACGGCCGCATGATCGTCATCGAGATGAACCCGCGCGTGTCCCGCTCTTCCGCCCTGGCCTCGAAGGCCACCGGCTTCCCCATCGCGAAGGCGGCGGCGAAGCTGGCGGTGGGCTACACGCTCGACGAAATTGTGAACGACATCACCAAGGCCACCCCCGCCTGCTTCGAGCCCTCCATCGACTACTGCGTGGTGAAGGTGCCCCGCTTCGCCTTCGAGAAGTTCCAGGGCACCGACGACACGCTTTCCACCCGCATGAAGGCGGTGGGCGAGATCATGTCCATCGGCCGCACCTTCGAGGAGGCGCTGGGGAAGGCCCTGCGCAGCCTGGAGAACGGCCGCGAGGGCTTCGGCGCCGACAAGGAAACCGCCCCCGAGCGCGCGGTGGCCGACGGCGAAGAGTTCTACCAGCTGGTGGCCCGCCCCACGGCCGACCGCATCTTCTACCTGGCCGAGGCGCTACGGCGCGGCTGGACGGTGGCGCAACTGCACGAGGCCACGGGCATCGACGAGTTCTTCCTCTCTCGCATGGCCGATATGGTGACCATCCAGGAGAACCTGCGGGGGCGCCGCCTGGAAGAGCTGGACGCCGACGCACTGCGGCTGTGCAAGCGCTACGGGCTGTCCGACGCGCAGATTGCCCGCCTGACCGGCAGTGACGAGGCCACGGTGCGCACCTGCCGCAAGATGCTGGGGGTGGTGCCCGCCTTCAAGACGGTGGACACCTGCGCCGCCGAGTTCGCCAGCTCAACCGCCTACCATTACAAGACCTATGACGCCGCCGAGACGGAAGTGGCGCCGAAGACCCGCAAGCGCGCCATGATCCTGGGCGCCGGCCCCAACCGCATCGGCCAGGGCATCGAGTTCGACTACTGCTGCGTGCACGCTTCCTACGCGCTCGCGGAAGCCGGCTTCGAGACCATCATGGTCAACTGCAATCCGGAGACCGTCTCCACCGACTACGACACCTCCGACAAGCTGTTCTTCGAGCCGCTCACCTTCGAGGACGTCATGGACATCATCGACGTCGAGCAGCCTGACGGCGTGGTGGTGACCCTTGGCGGCCAGACGCCGCTGAAACTGGCAAAACCGCTCGCGAACGCGGGCGTGCCCATCATGGGCACGAGCCCCGAGGCCATCGACCTGGCGGAAGACCGCGACCGCTTCTCCGCCATCCTGGACGAGCTGAATATCACCTACCCGGCCGCCGGCATGGCCTCCACCTTCGAAGAGGCCTGCATCGTGGCGGACCAGATTGGTTTCCCGCTGCTGGTGCGCCCCAGCTACGTGCTGGGCGGCCGCGGCATGGGCATCGTCTACGACGGCGCCCAGCTGGAGAAGTACATGGCCGAAGCGGCGCGCATCACGCCCGATCACCCGGTTTACCTGGACCGTTTCCTGGAAGGTGCCGTGGAAGTGGACCTGGACGCCCTGTGCGACGGCGAAGAAGTGTACGTGGGCGGCATCCTGGAGCACATCGAGATGGCCGGCATCCACTCCGGCGACTCCGCTTGCTGCACGCCGCCGTTCGCCCTTTCGGAGGCGGTGCAGGACCAGCTGCGCTCCATCGCGCGCCGCCTGGCGCTGCGGCTGGGCGTGGTAGGCCTCATCAACATCCAGTTCGCCATTAAAGACCAGGTCATCTACATCATCGAGGCGAACCCCCGCGCCAGCCGCACGGTGCCCTTCGTCTCGAAGGCCACCGGCGTGTCGCTGGCGAAGGCGGCCGCCCGCATCATGGCGGGGGAGAAGATCGCCCAGCTGAACCTGCCCCCTGACGACCGCCGCCTGGACCACTTCTCCGTGAAAGAGGCGGTCATGCCCTTCGGCCGCTTCCCCGGGGCCGACACGGTGCTGGGGCCGGAAATGAAGTCCACTGGCGAGGTGATGGGCATCGCGCGCAACTTCCCGAGCGCCTTCGCCAAAACCCAGCTGGCCATCAGCTACCGGCTGCCGGAGGCGGGCAAGGTGTTCGTTTCCGTCTGCGACCGGGACAAGCGCGCCATCATCTCGCTCGTGCGCGACATTCGTCGCATGGGCTTCGAGATTGTCTCCACCGCCGGCACCGCCCGCACGCTCGAGGCGGCCGGCATCGACTGCGCGGTGGTGCGGAAGGTGAGCGAGGGCACCCCCAACGTGCGGGACATGATCGCCAACGGGGAGATTTGCCTGATGGTGAACACCCCCTTCGGCCACGCCACGCGCTCGGACGGCTACGAGCTGCGCACCGAGGCGGTGAAGCACGGCATCACGCAGGTGACCAACCTGGCCGGCGCTCAGGCCATGGTGGCGGGCATGGAGGCGGCGCGCGATCATCGGCTGAATGTGGTGGCCCTGCAAGACCTGCCCCAGTGGTAGCGTTCAGATGCTAGAATCTGCCGAAGGGTTTTTAACTGAAGAGAGAGGGCGGTGGCAGAAGGCAATGCTCTATAACGAGAAGGCACCCATCCTGTTCAACGAGGAAGCGGGCGCCGGCATTTGGATCATGACGCTGGAGGCGCCCGAGATTGCCGCTCATGCGCTGCCGGGGCAGTTCGTGCACACGCGCATCCCCGGCATGGAGGGGCACATCCTGCGTCGTCCCTTCGGCGTGTACGAAGCCTACCCCGAAGAGGGCACCATCGACATCATGTACCAGGTGCTGGGGTTCGGCACCGAGCACATGACCACGCTGGAGCCGGGCGACGAAGTGGAGGTCATCGGCCCGGTAGGGCGCGGATGGCAGCCGCCCCAGGGTTGCCGCAAGGCGCTGCTGGTTGCGGGCGGCGTGGGCAGCGCGCCCATTCACCCGCTTGTGTGCCAGCTGAAGGCGCAGGGGGCCGACGTGACCGCCATCTTGGGTGCCCAAACAGAAGAGGCGCTGGTGGCGCGCCGCCGTTTCGGCAGGGCGCTTGGCTGCGAGCCGCTCTGCTCCACCGATGACGGCAGCTTCGGCCGCGCCGGCTTCTGCACCCCGCTCGTGCAAGAGGCGCTCGACGAGGCCGCCGCGGCGGGGGAGCCCTTCGACTACGTGGCCTGCTGCGGACCTGAGCCGCTCATGAAGATTGTGGCGCGCATGGCCGCCGATGCGGGCGTGTTCTGCGAAGTGTCGCTGGAAAAGCGCATGGCCTGCGGCGTGGGCGCCTGCCTGTCGTGCGTGGTAGATACCGTGAACGGCAAGAAGCGCGCCTGCGTGGACGGCCCGGTCTTCCCGGCAACGGAGGTGGTGTGGTAATGGCGCGCAAACCGAAAGAGACCGCTGTCAACTTGGCGGTGAACCTGGGCGGGCTTCCCATGAAGAACCCGGTCACGGTAGGGTCTGGCACCTTCGGGGCCGGCATGGAATACGCCGACTTCGTGGATGTGGCGTCGCTCGGCGCCGTGACCACCAAGGGCGTCTCACTGAACGGCTGGGAGGGCAACGCCACCCCGCGCATCGCCGAAACGGCCTCCGGCATGCTGAACTCCATCGGCCTGCAGAACCCGGGAGTGGCCCATCTGAAGGAAGTGGAGCTGCCGTGGCTGGCCGGGCAAGGGGCCACAGCCATGGTGAACGTCTCCGGCCACAGCTTCGACGAGTACGTAGCGGTGATCGAGGCGCTGGAAGAGGCGCCGGTGGCCGCTTACGAGGTGAACATCTCCTGTCCCAACGTGGACGCCGGCGGCATGACCATGGGCTGCCATGTGCCCAGCGTGGAGAAGGTGGTGGGCCTGTGCCGCGCTGCCACCAAGCGCCCCCTTATCGTGAAGCTCACCCCCAATGTGACAGACATCACCGAGATCGCGAAGGCGGCCGAAGCCTCCGGCGCCGACGGCGTTTCCCTTATCAACACCCTGTTGGGCATGGCCATCGACGCCCGCACCCGCCGGCCGCAGCTGGCGCGCGTGGTGGGCGGCTATTCCGGTCCCGCCGTGAAGCCGGTGGCGCTGCGTATGGTGTGGCAGGTGGCGAACGCCGTCTCTGTTCCGGTGCTTGGCATGGGCGGCATCTCGAACGGCACCGATGCGGTGGAGTTCATGCTTGCGGGCGCCACGGCGGTCGCGGTGGGCACCGCTAACTTCGCCAACCCCACTGCCACGGTGGACGTGGTGGACGGCATCATCGACTACTGCGAGCGCTACGGCGTGAAGGACGTGAACGAGCTGATAGGAGCACTGGAATGCTAACTGCCTTCGATTCCATTCCCGCGAAAGACCGCGTGATGGTGGCCCTGGACGTTGACTCGTGGGAGGCCATCGCCCTTGCCAACAAGCTGGAGGACCACGCCACTTGGCTGAAGATCGGCATGACGCTCTACTACGCCGAGGGCCCGGCCATCGTGAAGATGTTCAAGCGCCGCGGCTTCAAGGTGTTCCTGGACTTGAAGTTCCACGACATTCCCCATCAGGTGGAAGGAGCCGCCCGCTCCGCCGCTGCCTCGGGTGCCGACATGATCACCATGCACACGGTGGGCGGCCGCGCCATGATGGAAGCGGCCCAGCGCGGTGCCGTGGCGGGTGCGGCCGAGTACGGCGGGGACGTGCCCGCCACCCTCGGCATCACCGTGCTCACCTCCATGAGCCAAGAGATGCTCTCGGAAGTGGGCATCGAGCGCCCCATGAGCCAGCAGGTGGCGGCCATGGCCATGCTGGCGCAGGACGCCGGCATCTCCGGCGTAGTGGCTTCCCCGCAGGAAGCAGCGGATCTGCGCTCCATCTTGGGGCCAGACGCCTACATCGTCACCCCCGGCGTGCGCCCGGCCGGCGCTGCCCTGGGCGACCAGAGCCGCGTGGCCACTCCCGCGGAGGCCTTCCAGCGGGGCGCTTCCCACATCGTCATCGGCCGCCCCATTGTGCAGGCGCCCGACCCGGTGGCCGCCTTCGACGCCATTGCCGCCGAACTTGACGCCTGTGGCCTGTAAGCGGAAATCGCCCTCAAGTTCTTTGATCCACCGATTCCTTCGCCGCCCCGCCGCCGGTTTCCGCGACGGGGCGGCGGCCTGTTTTGGGCAGATGGAGGGGCGAATGGTCGGCGCGGCTTCTTCCCTTATCAACCAATGACGAAGCGTCAAATTTACCTCCCATATTTGGGTCGAAAAACGAGAAAACGGGAAATTGTGGGCTGACGCTGGGAACTTTCATGCTATTATCTCGGCTGCCGATGCGATAGAAGGAGAAACTAATGGCCATACCTCAACTTAGTGCCGAAGATCGTGCGCAAGCTCTCGAGAAAGCCAAGGCGGCTCGTATCAAGAGGGCGCAGGTTCGTGAGGACCTGAAGTCTGAGAAGATCACCCTCGCCGACGTCATCGCCATGAAGGACGATCCGGTTGTGGGGCGCATGAAGGTGTCCGCCCTCATCGAGACCATGCCCGGTTACGGCAAGGCTCGAGCGGAAAAGCTCATGAAGGAGCTCCAGATCGCCGAGAGCCGTCGTCTGCGCGGCCTGGGCGAGCGTCAGACGGAGGCTCTTCTCAGCCGTCTGGGCTAGAACTTCATGAGAACTGGCAATCTATTTGTCATCTCTGGGCCATCAGGGGCCGGCAAAGGCACCCTGGTGGCTCGACTTTTGTCCGCAGTTCCCGACAGCTGGGTGTCGGTTTCCGCCACCACCCGCAAGCCGCGGGAGGGGGAACAGGACGGCATTTCCTACTACTTCCTCGATCGCGACACTTTCCTTAAGCGCGCCGAACAGGGCGGTTTTTTGGAATGGGCGGAATACGCCGGCAACTGCTACGGCACGCCGCAGGCCTCGGTAGAAGAAGCGATGGCCCAGGGCAAGCAGGTCGTTTTGGAAATCGACGTGCAGGGGGCCTTCCAAGTGAAGGAGAAAATTCCCCAGGCCCATTTGGTCTTCATCGAGCCGCCGTCGCTGGAAGTGCTGGAAAGCCGCCTGCGCGGCCGCGGCACGGAGACCGATGACGTGATTGAAAAGCGCATGGAGGCGGCGAGGCTGGAGCTTTCGCAGAAAATGCGCTATGATAAGCGGCTGGTAAATGACGACCTTGAAACCGCCACGGCGGAACTGGTCGATTACGTGAATGCCCAAGCCGAGAAACCTCAAGGACTGTAGAACATGAGTATTATCGAACCGAAAATCGACGAGCTTCTGGACCGCACCGACAACGACCGCTTCCTGCTGTGCGCCCTGGCCTCCAAGCGCGCCCATGACATCAACGACATGATGCGCGGCCAGCGCGATCGCGCCATCCAGCTGCAGACTGCGGTGGAAATTGCCCGTGCTGCCGACAAGAAGCCGCTGTCCATGGCCTTCAACGAAGTGGTTCGCGGGGAAGTGTCCTACGATCCTTCCTCCATCGACGTCAAGAACCACTAGGAAATGGAACAGTTCCAGCGAATCATCCTGGTTCATTATCACGAGATTGGCCTTAAGGGCCACAACCGTGCATCCTTCGAGAAGCGCCTCCAGAAAAATCTCGAGGCGCTCCTTGCGTTATATCCCGTGGTGACCATCCATCGGGTGTCCGGCCGGCTGGTAGTCTTTCTGAAAGAGGGCACCAGCTTCGAAGAGGCCTGCGCGGTGACGGACGCCATTTTGTTCACGCCCGGCGTGGCGCGGGTTTCCTGCGGCTTCAAGTGCGAGCGCGACATGGCGGTCATCGGACAGGCGGCTCTGAGCGCCCTGGCCGATGCCGGCGACTTCCAAACCTTCAAGGTGCACGGGCGCCGCAATCACACCGACTTCCCTGTGGGCTCTATGGACATCAATCGCCAGATTGGCGAGGTGCTCTGCGAGGCCCATCCGGATAAACAGGTGCGCATGAAGGACCCGGACGTGACGGTGAACGTTGAGGTGGTGCAAAACGCCGCCTACGTGTACGCGCGGTCGCTGCGGGGTATCGGCGGCTTGCCGGTGGGCAGCTCCGGAAAGGCCGTGTGCCTTCTTTCGTCTGGCATCGACTCGCCGGTGGCCTTGTGGCGCATCGCCCGCCGCGGCGCCACTTGCGTGGCGGTCATGTTTTCTGGTCGTCCGCAAACCTCCGATGCGGCGGAGTACCTGGTGGATGAGATTTGCCAGGTGCTTGCAAAGAACGGCTGCGTAGGGCGGCTTTACATTGTGCCCTTCGGCGACTATCAGCGGGAGATTTCCCTGTTGGCGCCGCCGTCTTTGCGCATCATCTTGTACCGGCGACTGATGTTTAGGGTGGCTGAGGCAATTGCTGTGCGGGAAGGGGCTGGCGCGCTCGTGACCGGCGAGAGCCTAGGGCAGGTTGCCTCTCAGACCATGGACAACATCGCCTGCACGAACGCCGTGGTGGATCTGCCGGTGTTCCGGCCGCTCATCGGCACCGACAAGCTGGAGATCATCGCCGAGGCCCAGAAGCTGGGCACGTTCGACATCTCTTCTCAGGATGCGCCGGACTGCTGCACGCTGTTCATGCCCCGCTCCCCCGAGACTCACGCGAAGATTCCCGTGGTTGAAGAGGCAGAGAAGGCCTTCCCTGTGGAAGAATGGGTGAAAGAGCTGATGGAAGCGGCGGAACCGCACGACTACGCGTGTCCTTCGTACAAGCCGCCGAAAGACTAGCTTGCCTCTCTGTGATTCGAGCGCCGTTTCGACGGCGCTTTTTTGTTGCTCTCGTGCGGTTGGCGTGGAGAATCGGTGGGGTGCAGGGGCGGAAAATTTGTGTCGCCGGTGCGGCATTTTGCCGCCGCGACGGCGCATTCTTGAGCTGGTTTTGGCGACGAGCTGCAGCCGCGCTGGCGAACGCGGACGCTAGGCTTTTCCTTAACTGAGAGGCAAGGAGGAGCCATGGCTTTCATCGATGAAGTGAATGCGGTCGATCTGAAAGGACTTGCGCGTGGTAAGGTGCCGCGGGCCGCGGTGGCGGCGGTCGCGGCCGGCGTGGTAGCGGTGGTGATTGGCTTCGTTGCCATGGGAGCGTTGGCGGCCCCGGCGGTGACCATCCAGCCGAGTGATGGGGCAGAAGTCGCCGGTGCGGAAGAAGGCCAGGCGGCGGAAGATGCCTCCGGTTCCGACGCCAAGGATTCGGCCGAGGATTCAACGGGAGGAGCCTCCGATGTCACAAGCGAGAAAGCAGAGGCTTCTGCATCAGAGGAGGTAGCCGTTCACGTAGGCGGATGCGTTGCAGTGCCGGGCTTGTACCGCATGCCTGCCGGCTCTCGCGTCGACGATGCGGTGAAGGCGGCCGGCGGGGCTACGGCCGAAGGGGTGCTGGATGCCGTGAACTTGGCGGCGCCGGTGGAGGACGGCATGCAGGTGATCATTCCCAGCGCCCAGCAAGTGGCGGAAGGAACGCTGCCCGCGCCTTCTTCCGGCGGTTCGCAGGGAACGGCCGTGGGCGGATCGGCAGCATCGTCAGGCCCGCTCAACATCAACACGGCAAGCGCTGATGAGTTCACTACTTTGAGCGGCATCGGAGAGGCGCTCGCGAAGCGCATCGTGGATGATCGCGAGAAGAACGGCGCCTTCTCTTCCGTGGACGATCTTACGCGGGTGAGCGGCATTGGCGAGAAGAAGTTGGAGGGTTTCCGGGACGAGGTGTGCGTTTGACCGCTCGGGAATCTTGCAAGCGCGAGCCCCTGCGGCCGGCGATACCGCCGCTGATGTTCTTCGCCTTGGGGCTCTGGGGCGCTGCGGCCGCGCTATTCTCGGCAGGGGAGGGCTGCGATGCTTTGCAATTGACAGTCTTCGCCGCAGGGGGTCTGGCATTCGGGGTGGTGGGATTCGTTGCCCTCGCGATTATGCGGAACAAGAAGAGCGCGGTGCTGCTCACGGCTCTGGGGTTGGCGCTCGGCGCATCCCTGGGATCGCTTGGTGCTGCCCAGATGCATCAGGTGCAAGAGGAATTCCAAGGGCAGACTATCGACTGCGCGATGGAGCTGACTGGTGATGCTTCCTCGGGTTCGTTCGGCTACAGCGCGCCGGTGAAGGTGGCGGCGGCAGGGGAGACCTTCCGCGCCCGGCTCACCGGCCTTGAGGAACCGCTCTTTTGCGGGCAACAACTGAAAGGGCGCTTCGTCTTCGCGGCCCCCAGCGAGAAGTCGCAGGGCTTCTATTGGCAGAACGGCTTCGCCCTGCGCGCTACCGCGAAAGAGTTCGGGCAGATGGAAGGGCCGATGCCGCTCTCGCTTTTCCGCGGCCTGCGGCAGCGGGCCATCGAGGGGATCGAGGCCTCCGGTGCTTCTCAGTCCGCCATCTTGGCGGCGCTTGCCTGCGGTTACAAAGG
Source organism: Eggerthellaceae bacterium (assembly GCA_022791455.1). Classification (GTDB taxonomy): domain Bacteria; phylum Actinomycetota; class Coriobacteriia; order Coriobacteriales; family Eggerthellaceae; genus Parvibacter. The sequence goes on along the minus strand of JAAVZC010000013.1, from coordinate 194,892 downwards.
TGCCATTGTGGAGGAGGGCATCTACGACAACTTCAAATGGTCCGGCACGGCGCACCTGGTGGCGGTTTCCGGCGCCCATCTGTCGCTCGTGGCCTTCGCCATCGAGTTCATCGCGAAACGCGCCGGCGTGGGCCGCCGCGGGCGTACGGTGCTACTGTGCCTGTTCGTGGCCGCTTACGTGCTCTTTTCCGGCGTTCCCATCTCGGCCATCCGCGCCGCGTTCATGGTGGTGTGCGCTCTTCTGGGGGCCATGGCGAAGCGGCGCAGCGCCTCGTTAAACGCGCTTGCCATCTGCATCATCTTGTTCATCGTCCTCGATCCCGCCTGCGCGCTCTCGGTCTCCTTCGCGCTCTCAGCCGGCTCCACGCTGGGCATCTTGCTCTTTTCTCAGAAGATTGCCTCCTGGTTCTCGTTCCTTCCGGAGCGCTGCCAAGATTGGCTGGTGGCGCCGGTGGCCCTTACCTTGGCGTCGCAATTGGCCACGCTGCCCCTTAGCTGCGCCCTGTTCTCCCAGTTGAGCACCGTAGCGCTGCCCTGCAACATCATCGCGTCGCCCCTTTTCGCCCCCTCTTGCATCGCGGCGCTTGTGAGTGCCCTTGCGGTAGCGGTGAGCCCGGCCTTTGGCGCGGTGGCGCAGCTGGCTTCGCTCGTCTGCAGTCCGCTGCGCTGGACGGTGGACCTGGCGGCATCGCTGCCGTACGCCTGCATCTCAGTGGAGGCGGGGGTGGTGCAAGCGCTCGCGGTGTCGCTGGCGCTTTCGACGCTGCTCTATTGCGGCTGGCGCAAGGCGAGCGGGAAGGTGGCAGCAGTCGCAACAGGGATGGCGGCGGTGGCCGTGGTCTTCGCTGTGGTGGTTGTGCCGCTCTTCGCTCCGCCGCAGCTGGTCATGTTGGATGTGGGGCAAGGGGATGCTCTGCTCGTCACGAGCAAGGGCCGGAACGTGCTGGTGGACACGGGGGAGGAGGACGAGATGCTGCTGGCCGCCCTGGCCCGTCATAACGTGCGCCACCTGGACGCGGTCGTGGTCACCCACAGCGACCGGGACCACTACAGGTCGCTGGCGGCGCTGCGTCCCTATGTGGCGGTGGACGCCGTCTACGCGCACGAAGGTGTGCTCGCCTGCGGGTGCGAGAACTGCGAGGCGTTCCTGCAGTGCGCACAAGAGAGCGGCCTTGCGGTCCAGGGCATTTCGGCGGGGTCGACGCTTGCGGTGGGGGAAGTGACGCTTCGGGTGGCCGGCCCCATCTCGTTCTCCGCAAAGGGCGGAAACGACGACAGCCTCTGCCTGCTTGGTGAAGTGCCCCGCGAGAATGGCGGCGCGTGGCGATTCCTGCTGACCGGAGACGCGGAGTCCCGAATGGTGTCGCAGGCGATGGCGGCAGTCGAAGTCGAGGACCTGGACATCATCAAGGTCGGTCATCACGGCTCGAAGGACGCTGTAAGCGAATCGCTGCTGAGCCACCTGACCCCGAGCGCGGCGCTTATCAGTGTGGGGGAGGGCAACAGCTACGGGCACCCTCACGACTCCACGCTGCAGCTGCTGGAAGCGGCGTCGGCCAAGGTGCTGCGAACGGACAGCTCCGGCGACGTCACCGCCGCGTTCCTGCCCGCCGCCATCGAGATCACCCTCCAGAAGTCCTCAGAGGATTTGTGAGCTACAATAGCCCCATGGCAAATGCGAAACAGAACAAACCACTTCTTCCCGCTTACCTGTTGGTGGGCGAGGATGCCCTGAAGCGCGAGGCGGTGCTCAAGCGCCTCACCACCCGCTGCTCTCAGCTGGGCGATCTCTCGTTCAACTCCGACGATCTGGACGGCGCCACGGCAACCGGCGAAGCCATCGTGGCCTCCTGCAATACAGTGCCCTTCGCGAGCGACATCCGCATGGTGGTTGTGAAGAATGCCGGCAAGCTGCGCAGTGCCGATGCGGCGCTGGTGGCGGACTATCTGAAGTCCCCCAACCCCACCACGGTGCTGGCGATGGACGCGGAGAAGCTGGCGAAGAACACCAAGCTCTACAAGGCCTTCGCCGCGCTGGGGGCCGATGCGGTCATCGACTGCGCGCCGCCCAAGCGCAAGGACCTGCCGGCGAAGGTGCGGGCTATGGCCATGAACCATGGCGCCACCATCACGCCGGGAGCCGCCGCCCTCATCGTGGATCTGGTGGGGGAGGACACCGTCAAGATCGACAGCGAGCTGAAAAAGATCGCGCTCGCCCATCGCGGTACCGAGCCCATCAGCGAAAACGAGGTGCTCTCGCTCACGGCGCGCACATCGGAAGTGAAGCCTTGGGAATTCGACGGCGCCTTCATGGCGCGCGACCTCAAGCGCGCAATGCTCCTGCGCTCCCGCATGCCCTCCGCATCGCCCCATTCGCTGCTGCCCCGCTGCGTGAACTGCCTGCGGGACCTCATGGCCACCCAGGCGGTGGCGGGCCGGGGAGGGGCGGCCGCTGTGGCCGCCGCCCTCAAGAAGCAGGAGTGGCAGGTGAAGAGCTACCCCCAGTACGCCCGCCGCTTCACCCCCGAAGAGCTGCGCCGCGCACTCGCCCGCTCAACCGAAGCGGAGCGCAAGATGAAAAGTGGAGCCGACGCCGAAGGCGCCTTCATAGAATGGCTTACCGAAACCCTGGGCTAATGCAGCTTCGCCCTCCGCTCAGGATGACAATTGGGGGATAGGGCCTTTTGCATGAAGGCAAAGAAAAAGCCCGCAGGGTTAAACCTGCGGGCTTTTGTTTGGTGGGGAGTTCCGAAGTTACTCGGCGGCTTCCTCGGTGGCCTCTTCGGCTTCGGCAGCGGCCTCAGCGGCAGCAGCTTCGGCGGCTTCCTTGGCCTTCTTCTCGGCAGCCTTCTTCTCGGCCTTCAGCTGCTTCTCGCGGCGCTTGGCCTTCTCGGCGGAAGCGGCCTCCAGGGCGGCCTTGCGAGCAGCCTTGGCCTCGGCCTTCTTGGAGCCGGTCTTCTGGGCCTTGGGCTCCGGCTTCTTGTAAGCCTCAACGTCGGCCGGGGTCACGATGGTGTTGGCCAGGGCCATGACGCCGCTCTTGCGGTTGGCGGCCTGGTTCTTGTGGATGACGCCCTTGCTGGCGGCCTTGTCCATCAGACGGCAAGCGTAGCAAGCGGCCTCGTAGGCAGCAGCGCCGTCGCCGGCAGCCACCGCTTCGCGCACGCGGCGCACGGCGGTCTTCAGCTCGCTCTTCACCGCGCGGTTGCGCATGCGGTGCTTCTCGTTGGTGATGATGCGCTTCTTCTGAGATTTGATGTTAGCCATTTCTCTTCCTTTTCGTGTTCGGGCCTTGTCGGCCGGTTTCGTCGCAAACAGCGACCGTTCCTGCGTGTTCCGACGAAACGCATGCCCGATGATTTCATGAAGGAAAAGAGAACAAGGCGAAAACCCCGAACCGACATGGGCCGTTGCCCTGCCGCCGCGCGGCCTTGGTTCGAGAGTGGGAAGCAGTCAGGATTTTTCTGCCTCGCAGAGCGCCTTGGGCTCTTTTCCAGCCGTCACATCTTTCGCGCAGCCCGTCTGCAGATTGGCGATGAATTCATCGCGCATACGTACCGCTGGAATCACAATGCGATAGAATACCAAAGATTCGCTCGTAAGGGCGAAGAATTTTCCAAACCTCCTTAAACGGGGGACGAAGTCGACCTCTTGGGAAGGAGCCTTTCGTGGCACGTACGCATAAGATTGTTCTGGGATCGGTATTCTGCCTGGCCACGGCCCTGGCGCTTACGGGCTGCGGCAGCGGCGGGCACCAGGTCATCTCCTCGAACGAGGCTTGCTCCTCGTGCCATTCCTCCGAGAAGCCCCAGTTCGATACCGTGGCGTCGCCGAAGGCAGAGGTGGTCACCTGCGCCCCCGGCTCGACGGTGAGCGTTTACCCCAACGGGCAGGACGCTGTTCTTTGCCAAGTCATCTTCACCGCGGAGGACGGCAGCACGTTCGTGCCGGTCATGTCCTCGAGCCTGGGCTCTTCGGAAACCACGTTCGAGGCGAAAGAGGGGCTGTGGGCGGTCGTGGCCGACGAGGGCGATTCCTCCCATGGCGTGCTTCTCATGGTGGAAGCGGGCGCCCCTTCCGATGACGTGAACATCGAACTTTAATTCAGTACAGGAGCATTGTTCTTACCCATGACCGACCTTTCCCACATTCGCAACTTCTCGATCATCGCCCATATCGACCACGGCAAGTCCACCATTTCCGACCGTATTCTGGAAATGACGGGCACGGTGGCCAAGCGCGACATGCAGGCGCAGCTGCTGGATTCCATGGACATCGAGCGGGAGCGCGGCATCACCATCAAGAGCCAGGCAGTGCGCGTGGACTACACCGCCGACGACGGGCAGACCTACCAGTTCAACCTCATCGACACGCCGGGCCACGTGGACTTCACCTACGAGGTGTCCCGCAGCCTGGCTGCCTGCGACGGCGCGGTGCTGGTGGTGGATGCCACCCAGGGCGTGGAGGCGCAGACGGTGGCCAACGCCATGCTGGCCATGAACGCTAATCTGGAGATCATTCCCTTCATCAACAAGATTGACCTGCCGGCGGCCGAGCCGGAACGGGTGAAGGGTGAGATCGAGGACGGCCTGGCCATTCCCGCCGACGACGCGGTGCTGGGCTCCGGTAAGACCGGCGAGGGCATCCATGACCTGCTGGAAGCGGTGGTCTACAACATACCCGCGCCGGAGGGCAACGCCGACGCCCCGCTGCGGGCGCTCATTTTCGACAGCTACTTCGACGCCTACCGCGGCGTGGTGGCGCTGGTGCGCGTGGTGGACGGCCGCATGAAGAAGGGCGACCGCATCCGCATGATTGCCACCAAGACCGAGACGCTGGTGGAAGAGGTGGGCGCGCGGCACCCGCAAGAGGTGCCGGAGCCGGCGCTGGAAACCGGCGAGGTGGGCTATTTGGTCACCGGCCTCAAGGACGTGAGCCAGGTGAAGGTGGGCGACACCATCACGCTGGCCTCGGGCGGCGTGGACGAGCCGCTGCCCGGCTACCGCGAGGCGAAGCCCATGGTGTTCACCGGCCTGTTCCCCATCGAGGGCGACCAGTACGAGCCGCTGAAAGAGGCGCTGGAGAAGCTGTCGCTGAACGACCCGGCGCTCGTGTGGGAGCCGGAAACGTCGCACGCGCTTGGCTTCGGCTTCCGCGTGGGCTTCTTGGGGCTTCTGCACATGGAAGTGATCAAGGAGCGTCTGGAGCGGGAGTTCGGGCTGGACCTTTTGGCCACCGCCCCTTCGGTGGAGTATCACGTGTACCTGAAGGGCGGCGCCATGGTTTCGCTGCACTCGCCGCAGGAGATGCCGGACCCCGGCTCCATCGAGCGGGTGGAGGAACCCTACCTGAAGGCGAAGATCCTCATTCCGCCGGACTACGTGGGGGCGGTGATGGAGCTCACCGTGGCCCGCCGCGGCACCTTCGTCGCTATGAACTACCTTTCCCAGACCACGGTGGAGATGCTCTGGGAGATTCCGCTTTCCGAGCTCATCATGGACTTCTTCGACAAGCTGAAGTCCAACACGAAAGGCTACGCCAGCCTGGACTACGACTTCCTGGGCTATAAGCCGTCCGACCTGGTGAAGCTGGACATCCTGCTTTCCGGCAAGCCCATTGACGCGCTGTCGTTCATCGTGCACAAGGACAAGGCCTACGACCGCGGGCGCGTGCTGTGCGACAAGCTGAAGGAGATCATCCCGCGCCAGATGTTCGAGGTGCCCATCCAGGCGGCCATCGGCGGCCGCGTGCTGGCGCGCCAGACGGTGAAGGCGAAGCGCAAGGACGTGCTGGCGAAGTGCTACGGCGGCGACATCACCCGCAAGCGAAAGCTGCTGGAAAAGCAGAAAGCGGGCAAAAAGCGCATGAAAGCCATCGGCAACGTCGAAGTGCCGCAAGAGGCCTTTATGGCAATTTTGAAAGTTGACGAGTAGTGTCTTTTCTTGGGTATGACGTTTTGTTGGCTCCTATGGCGGGGGTTACCGATGTGGCTCTGCGCACGCTGGCGCGGGAGCAGGGGGCCGACATGTGCTTCACCGAGATGGTGTCTGCCAAGGGACTTTCGTTCGCGAACGAGAAGACGCGGCATCTGCTTGCCCTGGCGGACGGCGAGGACAAGGTGGCGGTGCAGCTGTTCGGCCACGAGCCGGAAGTGATGGCCAGCCAAGCGGCGTGGATCGAGCAGGAGATGGGGGAGAGCCTGGCGTACCTGGACATCAACATGGGGTGTCCGGCGCGCAAGATTGTTACGAAGGGGGACGGTTCTGCCCTCATGAAGACGCCGGAGCTGGCGGCGCAGATTGTGAGCGCGGTGAAGGGGGCCGTGGAACATCCGGTAACGGCGAAGTTTCGCCGCGGCTGGGGGCCGGAAGAGGAGACGGCGCCGGAGTTCGCCCGCCGCATGGAGGCGGCAGGTGCCGACGGCGTGACGGTGCACGCCCGGTTCTCGCTGCAGATGTACCACGGGGAAGCCGACTGGGACTGCATTGCCCGCGTGAAGGAAGCGGTGGAGATTCCCGTCTGCGGTAACGGCGACATTCGATCCGGCGAAGACGCGGTGGCGATGCGGGAGCGCACCGGCTGCGACGCAGTGATGATCGCTCGCGGCGCCGAAGGCAACCCGTGGATATTTTCCCAGGTGAAAGCGGCGCTGGCGGGTGGGGCCATCCCTGCGTCGCCCACCGTGGAAGACCGCATCGCCATGGCCCGCCGCCACGCGCACCTGCTGCAACAGCGCGAGGGCCGCAACATCGTGCGCATGCGCAAGCACGCCATGTGGTACGTGGCCGGGCTGCCCGGAGCCGCCGCTGCCCGAGGCCGCCTCAACTACTGCACCTCCCTGGAAGACTTCAACCAAGTCTTCGACGAGCTGCTGGAAATCGCCTCAACTCGCGAATAGCTCTTCGGTCTTCTAGGCGTCTAATACTGCTTGATCTAAAACTGCATCGAGTGGCGCGCTGATGTTTCCAATCGTGCCACTCGGTGAGCTTTCGTGACAGGCATCCTACCTGCGATAATACAAATATTGCCTGGTCAAATAGCACATTCTTGTTGTCCAAAAACTGCACCGAATGGCACTCAGCGGCGATCAGTGATGCCATTCGGTGAGGTTTTGTGACATGGGCCGGCTGTGGGGCTCAGTTTGCGGGCGAGTGTTGAAGGCTTCGCAAAATATCGAAGTTGAGAAAACGTGCTTGTCTCGATGGCTTAGGCTGGAAAGCGTCGGTTAAAACGTAAGAAGAAATCTAACCTCAACGCCTAGGGCCTCGGCTATTCGAACCAGGTCGTCTAGGCCGACTCCCACGCGACCCTTTTCTATTCTCCAGATGTGAGATTTGCTGCTTCCGATCATATGCGCAAGCTGCTGTTGAGAGAGGCCTTGCTTGGTTCGGGCGTTGCGTATGCTGTCCCCGAGTGCCTGTCTTTTCTCTTCTATGTTCATGGGAAAAGCATATGTGCTACTATTGATCAGAAGGCTTCATAAATGAAGCCAAGATAGTCCTACCGTTTGTAAGGGTGAAATATGACTTGTTCGCAAATCAAAGGTTATTCTGTCCTCGTTTTCGCGGCAGTTGCGCTTGTGTTGTGCTGTCTCTTCATGCAGGGGTGTTCTTCGGAAGAGAGAGCTGAAGAGTCAAACGCCTCAACTGCGGAAAAGGCACCTTCTTCGGCAGAATCGACAACCGATGAGGGAGGCTCTTCGTCGGAGAGTGGCATCTCTGTTGAATCGCAAGGATTTAGCTACTCACTCGAAGCTGGAGAGATTGCAGGATCGGGTACTGTGCTTGACAACGAAGTTATTGCCGTAAAGGCTATTAGCGTTTCGGCTGGACTAAATGGCCTGGATATCTCGCTTGAAATTACCAATAACACCGATCAGGCAATTACCGTTACGGCCGAGACTCTTGGCTATGCTGCGAACTATGTCAATCGATACATGATCAACGGCGGCTATCTTAACGTCAGCCTTTCCGCCGCCGAAACATCTGCCTGCGACTTGTTCATCGGAATCGACGATCTTGTCCTTTCTGGTATCCAGAAGGTTGGGGAGATCGGAATTGGTTTTTCGGTTTCGCCTGACAATTCTGGTCGTGAAAGTGCAGACTATTCTTTCGACAATCTTTATAGGGGAATTGCTGTCATAAAAACATCGCTCTACGATGAAGCGCTTGTTGCTGAGAAAACATTCTCCTCTGCGATGAAATCTAACGAAGTTCTCTTTGACCGGCTGGGTGTTGAGGTCGAGCGATTTGCTGATCAAACCGTATTCGACCAGAATGGCATAACGATTCTTTCCGATGCTATTCTCAAAAACGAAGCCGGAGACACTCTCTTGGTATTCGAGGTTGCGAACAATAACTCTTCTCCTGTTCAAGTTTTCTTGGGCAACCTTTCAGCTGATGGTTCTGAGCTTTATAGCGGAGCGTGGGCAGGTGAATATATTGCCCCCGGGAAGATCGCGCTTGTTTCCGCGAATCTTAGTACCGTCTTGGGAAGTGTTGCCGGTGAGGATGGGGCGGCCACTCTCGATGATATTAAGGAATTCAGTTTCCTACTTAATGCGATTGACGAATCGGAAAACGTTGTTATCGGGGGCGCTGAAATAACATACGCCCTTCCGGCGTAGTTTTGGCTGTTTGTTGCTTGGTTCTTGGTTGCGTGCGTGGGCCTATCAAAACGAGAGTGCTGCCTTGTCCTTTAGGGACGATGGCGGCGGGATCGGTGTGCGTGAGTTTGGAGGGGCTTCGTGAAAGATATCAATGTAAAGGTGTCACAAAGGGTGAAATTCGGGCTGATAGGATGTGTTCTTGGCATTGCGGTTGGGGCATTCACGACATGTATGCTCTTTGCATATAATCCTCCTGACAAACAGGATGACGCAGAGCTCAGCGCTATTGCGGTTATGAACGAGATCATTCAAATTAACGAACTGGCGACGGCGAGCCAGACATACACCGTTGTGGAAAAGGTAGAGGACGCTAACAGGTTGTTCGATCTCGTGGATATTCCCTTCACGGATAAGATGTTCATACTTGCTTACAACGGTGAGATCAAGGCGGGGGTCAATTTAGATGAAGCGAGGGTCGAAGTTGAGGGCGACATGGTGCGCGTTGTGCTTCCCGCAGCCACTATTTTGTCGGATGCGATAGATACGGGCAGCTTTCGAACGCTGCACGAGCAAGCTTGGATTTTCAATCAGATCAACATTGAAGACGTGACAAAATACCTTAACGAAACGCAGCGACAGGTGGAGTCTGAGGCTGCAGGAGGTAAGGTTTTAGCTGAGGCCCAGGCAAATGCGGAATCCTCCGTAAGAGCGTTGCTCGGCTCCGTATTGCCCGAAAAGTACAATCTGGAAGTGAGCTCTGGCACCCAGCAATAGTTTTACGGTCTGCCTAAACACACGTTAGGCGAAGTAAATAAAAGAGGTGTTACGGAGCGAGGTCGAGGATCCGTCCGTAGAGTTCGTTTCCGCAGAGCCAGCCGAGCTCTGTGGGCTTGAAGCGGCCGTGTTCTTGTTTCACGAGCCCCAGCTCGCAGAGGGAATCGAACAGCGCAGGAGCTTCCGGCAGCAGTTCGGCCGCGTCTTGCACCTGCTCTTCGCTCACGCCGCGGGCCATGCGCATGGCGAGCATCAGGTCTTCGGCGCGCATTTGGCGCGGGTCAAGATCATCGACAACTTCGCCATCGCAAACGCGCATGCGTCGTTCGGCGTTCTGGGTCATCGTGGTGGCGGACCGCCCCAGCCCCAGGTAGGGCACGCCGCTCCAGTAGGCGGAGTTGTGGCGCGAATCGAAGCCGGGCAGCGCATAGCTGGCCACCTCGTAGCGCTGGAAACCGGCCGCCACCAGTAGCGCTTCAGCCGCTTCCATCATTTCCGCTTCGGCATCGTCATCGGGCTCCTCCATAAGGCCGCGAGCGATGGCGCGGTCGAAGGGGGTGCCCGCCTCGATGGTCAGCGGGTAGACGCTTATGTGTTTCACGCCCAGATCAATGGCGGTGCGCACCGATTCTGCGAAGCTATCCGCCGTCTGCCCGGGAATGCCGGCCATAAGGTCCACCGAGACGTTCTCGAACCGCTCCTGCGCCATGCGCACCGCTGCCACGGCCTCGGCGGCGCTATGGGCGCGTCCGAGGGTGGCCAGCACTGCGTCATCGAATGACTGCACGCCGATGGAGAGGCGGTTCACCCCCATAGCCCAGATGTCGCGCACCATGCGATCGGTGAGGCTCTCGGGGTTCGCCTCCATGGTGCACTCCACTTCCGGCGTGAGGTGCATGGAGAGCGATAGCGCGTACAGCAGACTGGACAAACGGGAAATCCCCAGGTGAGACGGAGTACCGCCGCCTAGGTACACCGTTTCGATCGCCCCCAGCTCGCCGGCCTTCGATTGGCGGCGAATCTGCATCACCAGATCTTCCACGTACTCGTCCATGACTGGCGAGTCGCGCTCCACCGCGCTCGTGCAGAAATCGCAATAGCCGCAGCGCTTCACGCAGAAGGGGATGTGCACGTAGAGGGCCTTGTAGGGATCGTGGGGCATGGGGCTCCTTCGCCTTTCGGAGTATTACGGGGAGATTATCCGATAACCTTAGCACTCTTGGCCCTCGGCTGCTAAAATCCCGAAAGAAAAGAAGACGGGGATGGGCCCGGAAGTGGTTTGAGGAGCCGTTCATGCTTTCCGACAGAAGGCAGCGCGTGCTGTGCGCGCTCATCGAGGAATACATTCACCATGCGATGCCGGTGGGGTCGCGCACGCTCACCGAGCGCTACTCGCTGGGGGTGAGCCCCGCCACCGTGCGCAACGATTTGTCGGCGCTCGAGGACGGCGGCTACATCTACCAACCGCACACGTCGGCCGGCCGCGTGCCCACCGACTGCGGCTACCGGGCGTTCGTGGACGATCTGCTGGAGAACGAATGGGTGCAGGAGGAGAACCCCCACCCGGACGTGGTGAGCCAGCTGCGTCAGCAGGCGAGCGAGCTGGACGAGCTGATGGGCCAGACCTCCGAGGCGCTCATGCGGCTGACCAACTGCCTTTCCATTGTGGTGGCGCCGTCGCTTCTGCGGGCGCGCCTGCGGCAGATTTCCCTCATCTCGCTGGCGCCCACGCGCGTTCTCGTGGTTATCGTCAGCCAGGATGGCGAGGTGCTCAACCGTCAAATCGCCTTCGACGAGGAAGTGCCCACCGAAGAGCTGGCGGCAGTGCAGTCGCTCATGAACCAGACCTTCGCCGGCAAGACGCTCGACGGCATGGGGGAAGTGGACGAAGAGCTGGTGGCCGCCATGCACGACCCCCTGTTCCAAATTGTGCTGGAAGAAGTGGTGGCCTGCATCAACGAGTCCGACGACGGGCGGCTGCGGCGCATGGGCATGTCGTCGCTGCTCAGCATGCCAGAGTTCCGCTCCTCTTCCTCGGTGCTGCCGCTGGTGAAGCTGCTGGAGGACGAAGAGGTGCTCTGCTCGGTGTTCGACGAGGCGGCTGAAGAGGGCCAGGATTGCCTGGTGCGCATCGGCGCCGAGAACCCGGTGCCGGAGCTTTCGGAGGTGTCGGTGGTGGCGGGGCGCTACGGCCGGGGGGATTCTGCCGGCATTGTGGCGGTCATCGGCCCCACCCGCATGGACTACGGAGCGGTCATTCGCGCCGTCCACGCCGCTCAGCAGGCCTTGCGGGAAGGCTAGGCGTCGAGCGCTATAATTACCCGCTGATCAACTAACGTGAGCAAGAGCGAAAGAGGTTTTGAGGCCCCATGGCTAAGGATCTTTACGAAGTACTGGGCGTTGACCGCAACGCGTCGGAAGCAGATATCAAGAAGGCGTTTCGCCACAAGGCGCGCGAGCTGCACCCGGACGTGAACAAGGCACCGGATGCGGAAGACCAGTTCAAGGAATTGAACGAGGCCTACGACGTGCTCTCCGATGCCCAGAAGCGCGCCCAATACGACCGCTTCGGCACCATTCCCGGCGCGGCTTCCGGCCCGGGGGCCGGCGGCTACGGCGGCGGCTACGTGGACTTCGAGGACCTGTTCGGCGGCGGCTTCGGCGGCATGGGCGACATCTTCTCCACCTTCTTCGGCGGTGGCGCCGGCGGGGCGGCGGGGCGCCAGATGCGCAAGAACGGCCGCGACATGAGCATTGGGCTGCGGGTCACTTTGGAAGAAGCGGCCTCCGGCGTCACCAAAGAGGTCATCTACGACCGCCTGGCCCCGTGCCCCGATTGCGACGGCACCGGCTTGGGCGAGGACGGCAAAGAGGTCACCTGCAGCCGCTGCAACGGCCAGGGGCGCATCGTCACGGTGCAGCACACCTTTCTGGGCGACATGCAGTCCGCCTCCACTTGCCCCGAGTGCAACGGCACCGGCACCACCATCGAGAACCCCTGCCCCGAGTGCAACGGCCAGGGCCGCGTGCCCGACCGCACCAAGCTCTCGGTCGACGTGCCGCAGGGCGTGCGCGACGGCCAGAAGATGCGCTTCTCCGGCTACGGCGAGGCGGGTATCCAGGGGGCGCCGGCGGGCGATTTGCTGGTCACCTTCCGCGTGCTGCCCCACGAGTTCTTCGAGCGGGACGGCGACGACCTGCACGCCCGCGTCACCATCGCCATGGTGCAGGCGGCGCTGGGGGCCGAGATTGAAGTGGACGGCATCATGGAGGACGAGACCGTGACCGTGCGCATCCCCGAGGGCTGCCAGCCGGACCAGGTGGTGCGCGTGAAGGGCGCCGGCATGCCCCGCTTCAAGAACGCAAACAGCCGCGGCGATTTGTACGTGCACGTGGCGGTGCAAATCCCGAAGAAGCTCAACAAGAAAGAGCGCGAGATTCTGGAGAAGTTCGCGAAGGAGACCGGCGACTCAGTGAGCGAGGGCCGCACCACCTTCGAGAAGCTCCGCGACATCTTCAACTAGCGGACCGATCCCATGTCTTTGCCCCGGTTCTTCCTTGAACAGCAGGTGATCGCCGAAGAAGAGGCGCCCGTCTTCCCGCTGCGCCTTGCCCCCGACGACGCGCGGCACGCGAAGGTGCTGCGGCTGGCTGTTGGCGAGCACGTGGCGGTGGTGGATGCCGACCGCGATTACTTCGAATGCGAGATCGTCTCCTTCGACGATGTGGTGCCGCTGGTGCGCATTGCCCGGCACCTGGACGCCCCCGAAGAGGGCCCCATGGTGATGCTCTGCCAGGGGCTGGCGAAGGGCGACAAGATGGACGATGTGGTGCGCCATGCCACCGAGGTGGGGGTGAGCGCCTTCGTGCCGCTTGTCTGCGAGCGCTCGGTGGTGAAGTTGGATGCCAAGAAGGCGGCTGCCCGCACCGACCGCTGGCGCTCCATTGCGAAGAGCGCCGCCATGCAGGCGGGCCGCGAGATGATTCCCGAAGTGTCCGAGCCGGCGACGGTGGCCGAATGCGCCCAGATGCTGGGCGGGGCCACGGCGGTGCTTGTGTGCTGGGAAGAGGCGCCGAAAAGTTGCCGCATGGCCGATGCCATCCACGGCGCGCTGTTGGACACCCGTACTCCTGCCTCCGATGCGCGCATCGCCGTGATCGTGGGCCCCGAGGGCGGCCTTTCGCAGCGGGAAGTGGATCGGCTGCTGGCCTCGAACGACCATGCGGCCCTGGTTACTTTGGGCCCTTCCATTCTGCGCACCGAGACCGCCGGCGTGGTGGCTCCGGCCCTGGCCCTGTATGAGCTGGGCGGATTGGGGAACAGCGCGCCGAAGGAGGAGCCGGTTGCGCTGGACGTTCCCGATCGCGTGATCGAGGCGCCGCCCATTGCCGCCAGTTTTGCCGCCATGTTCGATGCTCCCGGGAGCCTCGATGACGGAGAATAGCCGTACCTACGCCCTGGTGAACCTGGGCTGCAAAGTGAACCGGGTGGAGTCCGACGGCTTCGAGGCGCAGTTGCACCAAGCGGGGTTCCGGCCGGTAGCGGAGGCGGCCGACATCGTGGTGGTGAACACCTGCACCGTCACCGGCGAAGCGGAGAAGAAGACCCGCAAGGCAGTGCGCCAAGCGCTGAAGGCAAACCCCGACGCCCGCATCCTTGTAACCGGCTGCGCCGCCGCCATCGCCCCCGAAATATTTCAGGCAATGGACAACCGCATCGAAGTAGTGCCAAAAGCAGAAGTCGACGCGCATCTTCGCCACATATCGTCATCTCGACCGAGCGCCTCCCCCCTTACGTCATCTCGACCGAGCGAAGCGAGTGGAGAGATCTTCGCGACCCCTGAAGCGCTGTCGGAGTCTGGAAAGATCTCTCCACTCCGGCCTCTGGCCTCCGGTCGAGATGACGAAATGATTCGTCATCCTGAGCGGAGCGAAGGATCTTCCTTGGATTTCTCTCGCACCCGGCGCGGTGTGAAGGTGCAGGACGGGTGCGATCACGCGTGCACCTACTGCATCGTGCATGTGGCGCGCGGCAAGTCCTCCAGCCGTCCGGCCCCGGACGTGGTGGCGGACGCGTTGGCGCTGGCCCGTGCCGGCGTGGGGGAAGTGGTGCTCTCCGGCATTAACCTGGGGTCCTACCAGTGGCAGGGGCTGCGGCTCCACGACCTCCTGGGGCAGCTGCTCGAAGCCACGGAGGGCCTGCCGGTGCGCTTCCGCATCTCCTCGGTAGAGCCGATGGACGTCTCAGACGAGCTCATCGCGCTTCTGGCGCAAACCAACGGCCGCATCTGCCGTCACCTGCACCTGCCCCTTCAGTCCGGCAGCAGCAAGGTGCTCTCGGAGATGGATCGGCCCTACTCGGCCGAGCAGTTCGTGGAACTGGTGGATCGTCTCTACGCCGCCTGTCCCACGCTCTCGCTTTCCACCGACATCATCGCCGGGTTTCCGGGGGAGACGGAAGGGGAGTTCCAGGAGACGCTCGACGTGGCGCGCCGCTGCCGCTTCTCGAAGATCCACGCGTTTCCCTATTCTCGCCGTGAGGGCACCCCTGCGGCCGATCGCACCGACCAGGTTCCGCCGGAAGAGAAGGCGAACCGAGCGCGGCAGCTGCGCCAACTCGCTTCTGACCTGCGCCATCAAGAATACGCACGCCGCGTGGGCACCGAGGAATGGGCGGTCGTGGAAGAACCCGGCCGCGCCTGCACCGAAAGCTACTACGAAATAAAAGTGCCCCAGGATCAAATCCCCGGGGCACTCATAAAGGCAACGCTACCTGAGGGCTTTATCGCCTAGTTGTTCACCTGCAGGAGTTTCTGCTTCAGTTCGGCTTCCATTTGGCGCAGCTGCACTTCGGCTTCGGCGCGCTTGGCGCGGCCTTCCTGCTGAATCTTCATCACTTCGTCGAAGGTCTGGATGAGGTTCTCGTTGGTGGCCTTCAGCGTCTCGATATCCACGACGCCGCGCTCGCTTTCCTTCGCCACTTCCACCGTGGACTGCTTCAGCTTCTCGGCGTTCTTCTTCAGAAGCTCGTTGGTCATGTCGGTCACGGCGGACTGCGCTTTCAATGCAGCCTCGTTGTTGGCCATGCCCAGCGCCAGTACCATCTGGCTCTTCCACAGCGGAATGGTGTTCACGATGGTGGTCTGGATCTTCTCGATCATCAGCATCTCGTTGGACTGCACCAGGCGAATCTGGGGCGCCATCTGCATGGCGATGGTGCGGGTGAGGTCCAGGTCGGCCAACTTCTTCTCGAAGCGGTTGCACGAGGCCTCCAGCTTCTGAACCGCCTCGGCGTCCTCGGTGCGGCCGGACTCCTTCGCCTTCGCCAGTGCCTCTTGCAGGTCGGTGTTGCGCACCTCTTCCAGGCGCTTGCGGCCGGCCAGCAGGTACATGGTCAGCTCCTTGAAGTAGGAGAGGTTCAAATCGTAGAGCTGGTCGAGCATGGCGGCGTCCTTCAGCAGCGTCACCTGATGGCCCTCGAGCGTTTTCACAATCTTGTCCACGTTGGCCTCGGCCTTGTCGTAGCGGGCCTTGAGCGCCTGCAGGTTGTTCGCCTGCTTCTTGAAGAAGCCGAAGATGCCCTTCTCTTCCGACACGTCGAAGTTCTTGAGCTCGGTCACCACGCCGGCGATGAGGTCGCCCGCCTCGCCGAGGTCTTGGGTGCGCACCTTCTCGAGCGCCGTCTCGGAGAACCCGGCCATCTTCTGTTGCGCGCCTGCGCCGTACTGCAGAATCTGGGCGGTGTTGGTGACGTCGATCTGCTCGGAGAACGCCTCGACCTGGGCCTTCTCATCGGCGGAAAGCGAGTCTTCCAGGGATGCCTGCTGCATTTCCTTGGGGTCCACAACCACTGTCTCCACGATGTCGAGATTGGGCGCCGCCGGTTCCGCCGTCAGCTCCAGCGTGAGGGTGGGAGCGGGGATGGTGGCGGTTTTCTTTTCTTCGGCCATGTTGGTTCCTTTCTGGGAGGGGGCCATTGAAATAGAGTGCCTTTATTTGGTCTTGAAGGGGCTCTCGGTGAGTCCCTCTTGGGCGAGCATTGCCTGCAGAACGGAAATGTCGGAGGAGACGTCCATGGCCATGTCCTGGAACATCTCGTCCAGCTGCTTCTCGTAAGCCGCTTGCAGCACGTCGAGGGTCTGCTCGATCTCGCGGCGGGACGAGGCGATGTTGCCGCCCTGCACCGGCTGTTCTTCCAGGTTGTCGTAGGCGGCCAGCAGCTTGATGGTGGTGGGCAGGTAGTAGTTCATGAAGCGGGGGAGGCTGTCGATGAGCTCCGGCGCTTCGGCGGCGCGGGCCAGGATGCGCTCCACCACGCCCTGAATCTGCACGATCTTCGCGCTCACTTCTTCGTCGTCGATGGCCACGTCCAAATCGCGCATCTGCTTCAGGTAGCCTTCGCCCTCTTTCAGGAAGGCCTTCTGCTCGGCGGTCAGCTCCACCTTGCCGCCCACTGCCTTCGCCCGTTCGCGGGACTGCTGCTCTTCCAGCTTCTTCTGGCGCGCCTGCTGGTCTTCCAGCTGCGCCTGGCGGTAGTAGTGGTAAGCGTTATCGGTCACCATGAGGCAGGTTTGGTTGTCGTCCAGGTGGCCCTGGGGAAGGCTGCCGTTCTTGATAAGCTTGCGGCAGAGCTTCGCCACCGTTTCCGGCTTCTTCTGCATCTGCGTGGCCAGCTCTTGGATGGAGACCACTTCGCGGCTGCCGGTGATGCGCTTGATGGATTTCAGGGCGCTGTTGGCGCGCAGCTTGCCGATGCCGGCGCCCAGAAGCCAAAGGGACAGGCCCAGGAAGATGAAGGGCGGGAAGAACTCGTCAGCCCAGAAGAAGCCCTGGGTAAGCCAGAAAAGCTCCTCGATGGCGCCGTTCACGAAGCAGAAGGTGAAGATGCCACCCAGGACGGTCATCCACACACCGTTGGCTTGGGAGTTGCCGCCCTTGAAGCGGGCGTTGATGGCGCGGGTTTGGGCCGCCTTCGCCTTTTTCTCCGCCGCTGCCTGCTGTTGTTGTGCCGCCAGCTGCCGTTGCTGCTCCAGCGTGAGCTTCACTTGCTCGGCCTTCTTGGCGCTGTGCTGCTGGTAGCCGCTCATTACCTGCCCGATGGCGGACCCGAGCGCGGTGCCCCCGGCAGCCAACCCCTTACCGACGCCCTTCGAGACTTCGGCCACCGTGTCGCCGATGGAGCGGCACAGCGCCTCGAATTCCTCCGGAGTCATCTGGTTGTTGCCTTGGGGACCTTTGTTGGGAGAAGCCATGGGATTCCTTATTCGCTTGAGACGGGGAGGCCCGCCGCGGTCGTTTCACACAGTTTTTCATCATAGCACAGAGGTCATGTTTTGGCCGTAACGGCACCATGGCGATGTTCGGAAAAGCGAAACAATTGTGGCAAAGGATTCTTACGGGGAATTAAAGGGGTTCTACCGGGTAGAATAAGCCAAATTCAACTTGTTTAGGAGGTTGCCATGACCCTGAAAACCAAAGCGTGCGCAATGGCTTGCGTGGCACTTATCGCGACGTTTTCCCTGATGGCGGTTGGGTGCGCTTCGGCCCCGGAGGCGAAGCCGGCCAATGATGCCGCTCCGGCCCAGGGGCGAGCCATGAGCGCCGAGCAAGCGGTTCCGGAAGAATCGGTGGGGGAGAAGAGCCAGGCCATGGTGATCATCGCCGGCGACACCCCGCTGTTCGTGGACACCGCCACCCAGACCCCCTATGTGCCCACCATTCCCACCGACGGTCTGACCGACGCCGACGGCAACGCCATTTCCGTCAGTCAGCTGGCGGTGGGCAACATTGTGGAAGTGACCGGCAATGGCATCATGCTGGAGAGCTATCCGGGGCAGTACCCGGGCATCACCGCGGTGAAGGTGCTGCAGCAGGGAAACCCGGCCGATGCCGAGCGCTACGAGGACATTGTCGAGCAAGTGACTGGTTTCGAGATGGACGATGACGCGGTGCCCTACGCATCGCTTGCCTACAGCACCGACCTGGCCAACACGAGCATTGTGCTGGGGCCGGAGGCCTATACCTGGGAGTTCCCGAACGGCGGCGTGGACAGCGAAGAGCTTGACATGCTGGAGGACAACGGCGACGTGGACGATGACATCATCGATGCCCGCCTTTCCGCCGAAACCGCTGGCACGGTGCTCTTCGACAAGGCCCCGCAGGGCATCGCCGTCACCCGCATGACCCTGAAGGCCGCCGGCACCGGCTACGCTGTTGACCCTTCCGTCCCCGAAGAGCAAATCAGCAGCAACCTGAACGGCACCGAGGCCGATTTCGCCATCGCCCCCGAAGCCCTCTACGTCATCAACGCCAGCTACGAAGAAGGCAGCGTCATCTACGCCTTCGTAGCCTTGCAGCCACGAGGCTAACAGCGGCCGAGCGCTTGTGCTCTTTTGCATAGTTCGCTTCAATGCTTCCGACAATGTGATTTCCCTTACATTGTCGGAAGTATTTTTTGTATCGATACGCATGATCACAAGAATTTAGAAATAGGTGGATTAAATACATATATTGCATTAATAGTGCATTATAATGTCAATATGAGATCGAATAATTCATTAATACTTATAAATAGGAGCAATATTAATGAATAATATTGATGTATATTCACTTATATCTACGCTTATTTCAAATTTCGAATCGGAAATACTCGAATTCAAAGAGGCGAAACAAACGTTCAAGGTCTCAGAGATAGGCCGATATTTCTCCGCATTGAGCAATGAGGCAAATTTGCGGGACGCGAGAAGCGCTTGGCTGCTGCTTGGAGTTCGCGATGACGGGACGGTATGCGGCTCTTCGTTCAGGAGGGAAGCCGAATCCCCCAGCAAAGGATTACAGCGGCTGAAGAAAGAGATCGCGGAACAGACGAACAACCGCATAACACTGAAGGCCATTTATGAAGTTGATCTTGACGGGAAGCGCGTTGTTGCCCTTGAGGTTCCGCCGGCAGCTCGTGGCATTCCGACCCTCTGGGCTGGGGCGGCATATGCTCGCGAAGATGAGAGCCTTGTGCCGCTTTCGATGAGCAAAATAGACGAGATTCGCAGCCAGCCGCAGTTCGAATGGGGAAAGCTTGTGGTGGACGCGACGCTGGAAGACCTCGATCCGGAAGCTGTGTCTGTATTGCGAGGGAATGTCCGAGAGCGCTATGGTGAGCGCGCTAGCCTTGTTGATTCATTGAGTGATGAGGAGTTGCTGGATAAAACAGGCCTCACATTGCGCGGGCTGGTCACAAACGCCGCTCTTGCCCTTGTGGGGCAGAAGGAGTCCCGGTCTTTTGTTGACGGTGCAACCCCCACACTGACATGGACCTTATATGAGTCTGACGGTAGGGAGCGTGCGCATGAGCACTTCTGGCCGCCATTTCTGATTTCGATAGATGGCGTTTTGGCCAAAATTCGCAATGAGAAGATCCGCATAATGGATAACCCGTCTTCACTCTTGCCCACGGAGCTCAGCGAGTACGACTCCTGGTCCATTCGCGAGCTCATAGGCAATGCCATTGCTCACCAGGATTACGGGTTCGGGCGAAGGGTGAACATAGAGGAGTTCCCCGACAGATTGGTGATCATCAACGAGGGTGGCTTTATTCCTGGAACGATCGAGAAGGCGTTGTCGCCGGGATACAAGCCGCCTCGCTACCGGAATCCTTTTATTTGCGAGGCCATGTTGCACATAGGCATGCTCGATCAGAATGCCATGGGCATCAGGACGGTTTTCGAGAACTGCAGAAGCCGCCGCATGCCGCTGCCGACTTACGACCTTAGCGATCCATGCCGAGTGTCCGTAACGTTGTTCAATCGGGAATTGGATTCGGCTTACGGGCAGATTTTGCGCGAGCGTCCCGAGCTTCCCATGGAAACGGTTTTTCAGCTCGACAAAGTGCAAAAAAGCGAACCGATTTCGGCGTTCGACGAAGAAGAGCTTGTGAAGGGTGGGCTTGCAGCGAGGGGCGAGGATGGAAGGCTTCGCCTCATCGCCCCTAAGCCCTCGATAACGAATGATGGCTCGATTGAAAAAGCCTCGTCGCCTCGGTACTTGGGCTTGAAGGCGGCGATATGCGAGATTCTGGAGATCGGTCCCATGTCCCGAAACGAGATCCTTCGCAGGATAGAGGAATCTGACCGGTGGTCGTTTGATCCGGCCGTAAACGCAAGCCACAAGGTCTACCGCGAGCTTCTCGCGCTTGAAAAAGAGGGCGTGGTTCGGAAAAGCGGAAAAACGAGGGCTGTCGTCTGGTACTTAGCAAGGTAGACCGAAGTTGGTTTGTTAGTGGCGGTTGCCTTCTAAGACGGCGGAGCAAGCTGGTTTTATTGCCGAAATGATGCTTGTGAGATACGGGGATCTGAACCAAAAGCGCGGCGGCCTGCACAAAGCCCGCGTTTCGCAGTAATTGCCAAAGACTTTAGGCCGAAGTACGATATGGTCGATTCGCCCACCTGTGCTGCGGCCTCGCGTTAAGAAACCCAGGCGTAAACGCGAAGCGGCGGGGGCTGTGGTACCATTCGAAATATGACTGAAAACACGCAAATACGTATGACTGTGCCGCCTGAGGCGCCTATGGCTTTTATTGTGGGGGAGGCGGACTGCCTGCTTCACCTGCTGCAAGAGACCTTCAACGCCCGCATCACGGTGCGGGGCAACGAGATTGCCCTTGACGGCGACGAGGTGGAGCTGCAACAGTTGACCGCGCTTTTCGGCGAGCTCATCAAGATGGTCCAGGCAGGCGAAGAGCCCACCCTCGACCATCTTCGCCGCTCCATTGATCTGCTGCGCCACGCCGAGTACTCGCCCTCGCTCCTACGCGAGGACATCCTGCTCACTTACCGTGGCAAGGCCATTCGCCCCAAAACCGCTGGTCAGAAGAAGTACGTGGACGCCATCCGCGCCAACACCATTACCTTCGGCATCGGACCTGCCGGCACCGGCAAAACCTACCTGGCCATGGCCATGGCGGTGGCGGCCCTGAAGCGCAAGGAAGTAGGTCGCATCATCCTCACCCGCCCCATCATCGAGGCGGGGGAGAACCTGGGCTTTCTGCCGGGCACCCTTACGGAGAAGGTGGACCCCTACATCCGCCCGCTTTACGACGCCCTCTACGACATGACCGACAGCGAGCGCGCCAACCAACTCATCGAGGCGGGCACCATCGAGATCGCCCCCTTGGCTTTCATGCGCGGCCGCACCTTGAACGACAGCTTCATCATCTTGGACGAAGCCCAGAACACCAAGCCGGAGCAGATGAAGATGTTTCTCACGCGCCTGGGCTTTGGCTCGAAGATGGTGATCACTGGCGACGTCTCCCAGACCGACCTGATGGGGGCCAAATCCGGCCTTGTGCACGTGCGCCCCATTCTGGAGGGCATGGGCGACATCGCGTTCTGCGATTTCTCCGGTAAAGACGTAGTGCGCCATTCGCTGGTGGCCCGCATCGTGGCCGCCTACGAGAGCGCCGACGGAAAGGAACGAAGGTAATGGACATCCTGATCAGCTACGATTACCGCGAAGACGACCTGAAGCCGCTGCCCCTGCGCGAGCTCACCCAGTTCGTGCTCTCCAGCGAAGGCAAGCCCTTCAATACCGAGGTTTCCGTGAGCTTCGTGGACAACGACTCCATTGCCGTTCTGAACGAGCGCTTCCGCGGCCTGACCGGCCCCACCGACGTGCTCTCCTTCGAGTGCGACAACGTGGAAGACGAGTGCTCCAGCCAAGATCGCGAGGATCCTATCTACGAGCTGGGGGACGTGGTGATTGCGGCCGACGTGGCTGAAGCGCAGACCCATGAGTACGGCACCTCATTTGAAGAGGAGATCTCGCTGCTGCTGGTCCACGGCCTTCTGCACCTGTGCGGGTACGACCACATCGAAGACGACGACGCCGTGGTGATGGAAGGGCGCGAGAAGGAACTTCTGCGCGCTTGGGCCGAGCGGCGCAGCGCCGAGGCCTCCGCGTAGCCCATGAATCGCCCGCCCCAGAGCAAAGTCACCCTCATCCAGGCGTTTCGCTACGCTTTCTGCGGTATTGGGACCTGCATTGCGGGGCAGCGTAACATGAAGATCCACCTGGCAGCGACTGTTGTGGTGGTGGTCGCTGGCTTCGCCTGCCAGCTGCAACCGCTTGAGTGGTGCGCGGTGGTGCTTTGCATCGGCATGGTGTGCGCGCTTGAATGTGTGAACACGGCGGTGGAGGCTGCGGTGGACCTGACCACCGATGAGTACCATCCCCTGGCGAAAGTGGCGAAGGACTGCGCGGCCGGCGCCGTGTTGATTGCGGCCATGGCATCGGTAGTGGTGGGCCTGATTGTGTTTATCGGAGCCCTGTTGCGGATAGTTTAGTTTTGCAAGCGTACGTCATCTCGACCGAGCGAAGCGAGTGGAGAGATCTTCGCGGCCCCTATGGCGTTTTCGGAGGTCGGGAAGATTTCTCCACTCCGGCCTTCGGCCTCCGGTCGAAATGACGAAGTGATAGGAAGGAAGTAGCGTGGAAGAAGAATTCCGCTCCGGGTTTGTGACTTTGGTGGGGCGCCCCAATGCGGGCAAGTCCACCCTTATCAACGCCGTGATGGGCAAGAAGATCGCCATCACCTCCTCGACGGTGCAGACCACCCGCCATCGCTTCCGCGCGGTGCTGAACCGTCCCGACTTCCAGATGATCATGGTGGACACGCCGGGCCTGCATAAGCCCAAGGACGCGCTGGGGGAGGAGCTGAACACGTCCGCCCTGAAGGCGCTCGAGGACGTGGACGTAGTAGCCTTTTTGGTGGACGCCTCCAAGCCCATCGGCAAGGGGGACCGCTGGATTGCCGAGCACGTGCAGAAGTGCCGCGCCAAGAAGATCTGCGTGCTCTCCAAGATCGATCTGGCCACCGACCAGCAGATTTCCGCCCAGCGCGAGGCGGCCGAAGAGCTGGGGCAGTGGGACGCGATGGTGGCCCTTTCCGCCGTGACCGGCTACAACGTGGAAGCGTTCGTGGAAGAGGCGGAGCAGCTGCTGCCGCCGGGTCCGGCATGGTTCCCGCGCGACATGGAGACCGACCAGCCGCTTGAGGTGATGATCGCCGAGTTCATTCGCGAAAAGATCCTGCGCAGCTTCGAAGACGAGATTCCCCATGCCATCGGCGTGGCGGTGGACGAGTTCGAGTACGACCGCAAAAAGGACCTCTACCGCATCTTCGCCATAATATATGTAGAGCGCGACAGCCAGAAGGGCATCATCATCGGCAAGAAGGGTCAGGCCATCAAGGCCATCGGCATCGAGGCCCGCGAGGACTTGGAACACCTGCTGGGATGCCGCGTGTTCTTGGATCTTTCGGTGAAGGTGCGCAAGAACTGGCGGCGCGACGCCAACCAGATTCGCCGCTTCGGCTATGGGGATGGTGTGGCTTAAGGCCCCAATTTGCAGATTGTGGGCGGTCTGTCGCTTCTCTCGCGCGGTTTTTTCCGTACAATATGCGCGACCATGATTTAGAGACGGGAAACCCCATGATCTGCCCTCAGTGCCATGAAGACAATCAAGATAATGTAGCTGTGTGCGCCCACTGCGGCGCGCCGCTTGACGGGGCCGCCGAAAGCGAGCCCAAGGCCACCCCTCTGCCCTCGGTGATTTCCGAATCGCTGGAGGAAGTGCGCTCCCTGAAGGCGGTGCCGGAGGTGCTTGCGGCTGAGCGGCTGTGGGCGGGGGAGAAGACCCCGGCGGCCGAGGGCGGTCGCAGCGCTCATTTGGCTGAGGCAGTGCCGCAGCCGGAAGTGGTGACCAAGGAGAAGCTGGCCCAGCAGGTGCCGGTGCCGGAAGCGCCCTCGAAGGGGGATCTGTCCGACAAGATTCCTGTGATTGCTGACGACGCGGTGCCGGAAGCGGCCCGTTTGAAGGATAGCGGCTCTATCCCGGCCGTCTACGATGCGCCGGAAGCGCCGAAGCCGCGCCATAACCCGCGCGCCGCGAAGGCGTCGGTTGCCGACGAGGCCGCGGAGCTGTTCGAAGGCCACGACCTGGCCGATCTGACGACTCCGGTGGAAGCGGACTTCTCCGGCCTGGAGACCATTGTGGATTCCAGCTACGTTCCGCCGGCCCCCGCGCGCACGGGCGACACGATGGAGATCCCCGTCATCAAGGACGAGGCGCCGCGCGCCCGCCAGTTCGTGGGCGGGGACGACCCGAAGCTGGCGAAGCAGCGCTCCAAAGAGCAGAAGAAGATGGACCGGGCGCTGGCCAAAGAGAAGAAGAAGGCCGCGCGCGCGGCGAAGAAGGCGGCCGGTGCCGCTGCCGCCGTGGGCGCTGGTGCCGTGGCGGTGGGCGCTGCTGCGGCAGAGACCGCTCAGGCCGCGACGGCCGAGGCGGCGGAAGGGGTTGTGGCTGCTCAGGTCACCGGTGCGGCGGCCGAGCCGGCGGTTCGGCCGGTTGAAGCCGCTCCCAAGCAGGCATCGGTTTCCGAAAAAGACGTGGCCCCCGAAGTGCAGCCCCTCACCGACGAGGAGTTCGCCGCGGCGGTGGCCCCCGTTTCCCCGGAGGCGGAAGGCGCTCCCCGTTCCTCTCGTGCAAAGACGGGCGTTATTGTTGCGCTCATCATCGCCGTTTTGCTGGCGGCCGCTGCTGGCGTCACCTACTACCTGGAGATCTGGGGCGGCAAGACTGTGCCCTCGGTAGTGGGGCAGATGGCGGCGGAAGCCCAGGCCACCCTTGAGGGAGACGGTTTCGCGGTGAACCTGGAGCAGCACAAGAGCGACGAGGCGGAGGGCCTGGTACTGGGGCAGTCCCCGGATGGCGGCCGCGCCGACGAGGGTTCCACCATCACCCTTACGGTGGCGGTGAGCCGCGTGGTTCCAGCAGTGGTGGACACGCCGGTGGATGACGCCCTGGCGGCGCTTTCGGCCGAGGGCTACGGAAACGTGGTCCAGCAGGAGCAGAAGTCCAATGCCGCCGAAGGAACGGTCATCGCCGTGAGTCCCGAGGCGGGCACGAAGGCCCCCTCTACGCAGGAGATTACCCTTACGGTGGCCATTCCGTACCTGGTGCCGGACGTTGCCGGCATGGGCGGTGACGCCGCGAAGGAGGCGCTGGAGGCAGAGGGCTACGACGTGACGGTGGCTTACACCTATGACGAGGAAATCGAGCCGGGTGCTGCCGTTTCTACCGATCCCGCGGCGGGCACGAAGCTCAACAGCGGCGAGGAAGTCACCCTGTACCTGGCGAAGTCCCGCGCTGCCGAGATGAAGAGCTACGCTCAGACCTACTTCAACTCTGCCAGCCGCTTCACCTATAACGGCACGTTGGTGCAGATCGACCCGATCTCGCTGGTGCTGGATTACCTGGGTGAGGACACCGTGAGCTACAGCGTTTCCGCCCAGTCGGTGGTCACCGGCGGCATTTTTAACCTGTTCGAGGACCTGGGCCCGGTGGAGACCATCAAGGGCACCGTCAAGTTCGACGACAAGGGCAACGTGATTGCCTCCGACCCCGTTATCAAACGGGCCAGCTAGGGGCTTTCGTTGGCAGGAGCCTCCTTTTGGGTGCGCGGCCTGGTGCTGCGCAAGACCAAGCTGAAAGAGAGCGACCTCATCGTCGAGCTGCTGAGCGACGAGGGGTCGCTGGTGCGCGCGGTGGCCAAAGGGGCCCGCAAGCCTAAGAGCAGTTTCGCCAGCCGTCTTGAGCTGGGGAATTCCGTCGAGCTGCTTTGCGCTCCCAGCCGCGGCCTTTCCATTGTGCAGGAGTGCCGCTTGGGAAGCGCCCGCATGGGGCTGCGGTCCGACTACGACAAGCTGCTCTGTGCCGAGGCGGCTCTGGAGCTGTTGTCGAAGTGCGCTCAGGAAGATCTTCCCCAGCCGAAACTGTTGGCGGCCTCCGAGGCAGGGCTCGATTGTTTGGCGGCGGCGCCTGCGGAGAAAGCTACCGCTATCTTTGCGGCAACGTTCTTGAAGACGCTCGCTTTTGTGGGCCTGCGGCCGGAACTGCGCTGCTGCGTTCTGTGCGGTGCCCCGCTCGAGAACCCGGTGCGCTTCTCCGATTTCGACGGCGGTGCCGTTTGCCCCGATTGCGCCCGCGAAACCCAAACCCGCGTATTCGCTCCTGGTGTTCTGTCCACCGCCGCATTTCTGCTCCATAACCCCTACAGCGCCATCGCGGCGAACGACTACGACCCCACCAGCATCGACGACGTTCTGTCCATCGCCCAAGCACTGGCGAAGACCCACCTAGACATAGGCCTTAAGAGTTTGCGGTTGCTGTGAGTCATCGCGGGGCGGCGGGGCTGGCGGAGGGGGCGCCGTGCTCAAACAGTCCTGCTTTGGCGAAAGTGCCACTGGCACTTTCGCGTCGTGCGGAACTGCGCGCGGTCCCCCTCCGCCAGCCCCGCTGATTGCGATACGGTGTTGAGATGGCGGGTTTGCGAAGATTTCTGCCGGTGGGAAAGTTTTTCTTGTAGTGGGGAGGGGGTGCCCCTATACTGGAACGGCTGTGTGTTCACAGTGCGTTGGAGCTTGGCTCTTCACGGCCACCCCATGAGGGCTCAGCTTCGACGGCAATTGAAAATGGGCACGTGCCCATCATAGTTTGAAAGGTGGAAACAATGGCTAACAAGGACAGCATCAGCAAGGAGCGCACCGCAGAGCTCATGCGCGAGTTCGGCAAGAACGAGCACGACTCCGGCAGCGCCGAGGTTCAGGTGGCAATCCTCTCGGAGCGCATCCGCAACCTCACCGAGCACCTGAAGGTTCACAAGAAGGACAACCACACCCGTCGCGGTCTGATGATGCTCATCGGTAAGCGCCGCGGTCTGCTGAAGTACATCAAGGATCGCGATATCGACAACTACCGCGCTCTCATCAAGAAGCTCGGCATCCGCGACAACATCTAAGGTCAAATCAAGGCCCGCAGCGTGCGGGCCTTGTGTTTAAGGGGGCGACTCCTGCGTCGGACATGTGCGGCGCGAAGCAGTGAAGAAGCTCGGCGGCAATAGGGCCTCCGAGGTGAAGAGAAAGAATTGCAAATATGGAAAAAATCGTCGAATCCTTCGAGCTGTACGGCAAGGAATATCGACTGGAAACCGGCGAACTGGCCAAGCAGGCCACGGGCGCGGTGCTGGTCACTTGCGGAGAGACCTCCGTGCTTGTGACCGCGGTGGTTTCCAAGCAGGAGAAAGACTACGACTTCTTCCCGCTGACGGTAGACTTCATGGAGAAGATGTACGCCGTGGGTCGCATCCCTGGCGGCTATCTGAAGCGC
Organism: Eggerthellaceae bacterium; assembly: GCA_022791455.1. GTDB lineage: Bacteria > Actinomycetota > Coriobacteriia > Coriobacteriales > Eggerthellaceae > Parvibacter. The sequence continues at coordinate 167,294 of JAAVZC010000013.1, read as the reverse complement.
GAGGCCAAGCCCTCCGACAAGGGCACGCTGACTGCCCGCATGATCGACCGTCCCATCCGTCCCGGTTTCCCGGACGGCTTCAAGCAGGAAGTGCACGTGGTTGCCACCACGTTTGTGGTTGACGGCCAGAACCCGCCCGACACCATCTGTGTTGCCGGCGCCAGCGCCGCGCTCATGGCGGGCGGCGCTCCCTTCGACGGCCCTGCCGCCTGCGTGCGCATCGGCCGCGACAAGGAGACCGGCGAGTTCATCGTGAACCCCACCTACGCCGAGCAGGAGAACTCCGACCTGGAGCTCACCATTGCCGGTACCGCCGACTACATCTCCATGGTGGAAGCGGGCGCCCATGAAATCTCCGAAGAGGACATGCTGGCCGCTATGACCTTCGGCCAGGAGGCCATCGCCGCCTTCTGCGAGAAGCAGGCCGAGTTCCTGGCGAAGGTGAACCCCACCCCCATGGACTACACCATCCATGCCGCCGACCCCTGCGTGGCTGAGCGCGTGGGCGAGTACTACGACGCTATGGCCGCCGCCCTGAAGGACCCGGACAAGCTGTCCCGCATGGGCAAGGTGGAAGAGCTGAAGGCCACCATCAAGGCCGACAGCTTCACCGAAGAGGAGCAGGCCGCTTGGGGCTCCGACATCGCTGCTGCCATGAAAGCGCTCGAGAAGCGCGCCATGCGCCGCATGATCATCGAGACCGGCGAGCGCGTTGACGGCCGTACTCCCGAGGAGATCCGTCCCCTCTACATCCAGCCCGGCTACCTGCCCCGCGTCCATGGCTCCGGCCTGTTCCAGCGCGGCCAGACTCAGGTTCTGTCCGTGTGCACGCTGGGCATGCTCAACGAGTGGCAGCGCCTGGACACCATCGACCCGGCCGAGGGCAAGCGCTACATGCACCAGTACAACTTCCCGCCCTACTGCACGGGCGAAGTGGGCCGCATGGGCGCCCCGAAGCGCCGCGAGATCGGCCACGGTGCGCTGGCTGAGCGCGCCCTTCTGCCGGTGCTCCCCAACGAGGACGACTTCCCCTACGCCATCCGCGTGGTCTCTGAAGTGCTCGAGTCCAACGGCTCCTCTTCCATGGCCTCCACCTGCGGTTCCACCCTGTCTTTGATGGATGCCGGCGTGCCGATTTCCGCCCCTGTTTCCGGTGTGGCCATGGGCCTTATCAAGGAGGGCGACGACGTGGTGGTCCTCACCGACATCCAGGGCATCGAGGACTTCCTGGGCGACATGGACTTCAAGGTATGCGGCACCCCGAACGGCATCACCGCGCTGCAGATGGACAACAAGGCCAAGGGCCTGTCCGTGGAGATTCTGGCCCGCGCCCTGAAGCAGGCCCACGAAGGCCGCGCCTTCATTCTGGACGCCATGCTGGAGCAGATCCCCGCGCCCCGCGAGGAAATGCGCGAGACTGCTCCCCGCATCGAGACCATCAAGATCCCCGTGGACAAGATCCGCGACGTCATTGGCTCTGGCGGCAAGGTGGTGCGCGGCATCCAGGAGGAGACTGGCGTTTCCATCGACATCCAGGAAGACGGCACCATCCATGTGGGCGCTACCGACGGCAATGCCATGGAGGCGGCGAAAGCCATCATCTTGGGCATTGTGAAGGAGCCCGAGGTGGGCGAGGAGTTCGACGGCGAAGTGGTCGGCATCAAGGACTTCGGCGCCTTCGTGAAACTCACTCCCTCCAAGGATGGTCTGCTGCACATCTCCCGTGTGGCCCAGGGCCGCGTGGGCAAGGTGGAAGACGTGCTCAGCATTGGCGATGTGGTGAAGGTGAAGGTCATCGAGGTTGACCCGAAGACCGGCAAGATCTCGCTGGATCGCCTGGACAAGCCCGAGGCCCCCAAGACCGAAGGCGGCGAGCAGCGCCGCGAGCGTAAGGACGACGACAAGCGCGACCGTCGCCCCGGCTCCGGCAGCCGTACCCCCCGTCGCTCCCATCGCGGCTAGGATCCGTCCATGATCAAGGTTGCAGTGGCCGGTTGCGCCGGCCGCATGGGCCAGCAGGTGGTGGGTGCCGTGAAGGGCGCCGACGATATGGCGCTCGTCTGCGGCATCGACCCCTCGCTGCCCGCCGAGGACTTTCCGGTGTACGCCACCGTTGCCGAGGCGCTCGATGCCGAAGAGGTGGACGTCATGGTGGACTTCACCCGCCCGGACGTAGTGGCGGCCAATCTGGCGGAAGCCCTGCCGCGCGGCGTTGACTGCGTGGTGGGCACCACCGGCCTTACCACCGAGAAGCTGGAGGCGCTTGCGGCTTCGGCTCCGGCGGGTACGGCGCTGTTCTATGCCCCCAACTTCACCACCGGTGCGGTACTCATGATGGAGTTCTCCCAGGTGGCGGCCAAGTACTTCCCGCAGGTAGAGGTGATCGAGTTCCATCACGAGAAGAAGCTCGACGCCCCCTCCGGTACGGCGGTGCGCACGGCCCAGCTAATCAGCGCAGCCCGCGACGGCCAGCCGAGCGAGGCCCCCGGTGCGGAGACGGAGATCGACGGCGCCCAGGGCGCCCGTGGTGCTTCAATTGGCGGCATCCCGGTGCACTCGGTACGCTCGGCCGGCTTCTCTGCCAGCCAAGAGGTCATCTTCGGCTCCTTTGGCCAGACGCTCACCATTCGCCACGATTCTTGGGACCGTGGCTCCTACATGCCCGGCGTTTTGCTGGGCATCCGCTCGGTGGGCGAGCGCGAGGGACTTGTGGTCGGCCTCGAAACGTTCATGGATTAGGTCGCGCCGCCAGTTTTCGAATATGGCATAATTTTCCCGGGCGGAACGGTTTCCGCCCGGGAATCTTCCAACGATCGAGGAGCATTCATGGAAAACCTGCCTTTCGGCCGCATGATCACGGCCATGGTCACCCCCTTCGACGCCAACCGCGAATTGGACGCCAAGCGCGCCCAGGAGCTGGCGGACCGCCTGGTCAAGGGGGGCAATGATGCCCTTATCATCAACGGCACCACCGGCGAGAGCCCCACGGTCTTCTACCCCCAGAAGATGGAGCTGTTCCAGGCGGTGCTGGAAGCGGTGGACGGCCGTGTGCCGGTCATTGCCAACGTCGGCGACAACTGCACCGCCGACACCATCGATTTCGCCCTGAGCGTGCAAGAGCTGGGCGTCGACGGCTTCATGTGCGTGGTGCCCTATTACAACAAGCCGCCGCAAGAAGGCATGTACCAGCACTTCGCCTCTATCGCCGCGGCGGTGGAGCTGCCCATCATCCTGTACAACATCCCCGGCCGCTGCGTGGTGAACATGGAGGCCCAGACCACTCTGCGTCTGGCTCGCGACTTCGACAACATCGTTGCCGTCAAGGAGGCATCGGGCCGCATGGACCAGGTGGAGGCCATCACGGCGGAGGCGCCCGAGGGCTTCGTGGTCTATTCCGGCGACGATTCCGCCACTTTGCCCATCATGGAGCGGGGCGGCGTGGGCGTCATCTCCACCATCGGCAACGTGGCGCCCGATCGCATGCGCGAGATTGTGTACCTGGCGGCGGAGGGCAAGTGGGACGAGGCCCGGCGCGCCCATGATGCGCTGCTTCCCCTGATGGAAGGCCTGTTCGCCACTTCCAACCCCATCCTGGTGAAAGAAGCGCTTTCGCTGGTGGGTTTCCCGGTGGGCGGCGTGCGGCTGCCCCTGGTGGACGCCACGGCGGAGCAATCGGCCTGCCTTGAGGCCATCATGAAAGAAGTCGGGGTTCTGTAGGCCTCAAGCCGCAGGCTCCGAAGCGCCGGTTCGCGCCGGCAAAACAGATTGAGAAATGGGGGGAGCTGGCCCGCGCAGGGCTTTAGCTCCCACCTGTATATATAAGAGAGGAATTCCTGTGACGGAAGAGAATCAGAAAGCCCCCGAAGAGGGCAAGAAATCAGACGGTCGTCGCCCGCGGCGGCGCACCAGCAGCTACAAGCATGTGAACATCGAGCGCCAGCGCCCTCAGCTCACTCGCGAGGGGGACGCGCAAAAGGGCGAGAAGAAGCCCCAGCAGCAGAGCTCCCGCAAGGGCAATTCGCCCAAGCCGAAGCAGAAGGCCTCGGTCAAGCGCGATCCCAATTCCACGCTGCGCATCATCCCGCTGGGCGGCCTGGACGCCATCGGCAAGAACATGACCGCCTTCGAGTGCGATGGCGACATGATCCTGGACGACGCCGGCCTGATGTTCCCCGACGACGACCATCCCGGCATCGACCTCATCCTGCCGGACTACACCTATGTGCTGGAGAACGCCGAGAAGCTGAAGGGCATCATCATCACTCACGGCCACGAGGACCACACCGGCTCGCTGCCGTACCTGCTGAAGGATCTGGGCACCACCGTGCCCATCTACGGCACCAAACTCACCCTGGGGCTCATCGAGGGGAAGCTGGCGGAGCACCGCATCAAGAACGCCAAGCTCATCGAGATCAAGCCGGGCGACCAGATTCGCCTGGGGTGCTTTCTGGTGGACTTCTTCGCCGTGAACCACTCCATCCCGGGCGCGGTGGGCGTGTTTCTGCAGTCGCCCGCCGGCAATGTGCTGCACACCGGTGACTTCAAGCTGGACCAGACCCCCATCGACGGCATCCACACCGACTTCGGCGCCCTGGCGGAGTTCTCCAAGAAGGGCGTGGACCTCATGCTGAGCGACTCCACCAACGCCACTAACCCCAACTTCACCCATTCGGAAGCGGAAGTGGGCAAGGCTCTTTCCCAGATCATCTCCCAGGCGAAGGGCCGTGTGATCATCGCCTCGTTCGCCAGCCACATCCACCGCATGCAGCAGATCTGCGACGCGGCGGTGGCGGCCGGCCGCAAGGTGGTGGTGACGGGCCGTTCCATGATCCAGAACACCGACATCGCCCGCAAGCTGGGCTACCTCAACATCTCCGATAACGACCTCATCGACGCCTACGACCTGAAGGGCACCCCGCCGGAGCAGGTGGTCATCATGTGCACCGGCTCCCAGGGCGAGCCGCTTTCCGCTCTGGCCCGCATCGCCAACGGCGAGCATCGCACCATCGATATCGAGCCGGGGGACACCGTCATCATTTCCGCGACGCCGGTGCCCGGCAACGAGAAGGCGGTCACCCGCGTCATCAACTCCCTCGCGAAAATTGGGGCGGACGTGTACGACAAGTCCCGCGCGAAGGTGCACGTGTCCGGCCATGCCGGCGCGGAGGAGCTGAAGATCATGCTCTCCATCGTGCGCCCGAAGGCCTTCATGCCGGTGCACGGCGAGGCCACCCACCTGCGGGCCCATGCGGGTCTGGCGGAGGCCACCGGGGTCGACCCGAACAAGATCTTCGTGCTTGAGAACGGCGAATCGCTGGAACTTTCCTCCAAGGGCATCCGCCTGGGCGAGCCGGTGGAGAGCGGCGTTGTGTACGTGGACGGCCTGTCGGTGGGGGACACCTCCCAAGATGTGCTGGACGAGCGCACCAAGCTTGGCAACCAGGGCTTCGCCTCTATTGCCGCGGCGGTGGATTTGAAGAACCGCAAGATTGTGGGCGACGTGCAGGTGGAGATGCACGGTATTACCGGCGGGGACGACTACTATCTGGCCGATGAGGTGGTCTCTTCCCTCAAAAACGCCCTTAACCGCCAGCTCTCTAAGGGCGGCGGCGTGAAGGAGCTGCGCAAGGTGGCCCGCGATGCCATGCTCTCCGTCCTTTGGGACCGCGCTAAGCAGCGCCCGATGGTCACGGTGAGCATCATCGAGGTGTAAAGGTGTAGAATATCGCCCGCAAAACGAACTAGCGAAACGAACTACTGCAAAGGAACTACCGTGGCTCGAAAGACGGCATCTTCCAACGCCAAGAAACCGGCTACCCGCAAGCCTTCCCAGAAGGCGCGGGCCAGCAAACCCATCAGTCACCAGGAGCCCCTTCTGGACGAGAAGACCCGCACCGACATCGGCGGCGTGGTGCTTATCGTCCTGGGGGTCATCCTGTTCATCGCGGCCGTCATGCCCACAAACGGGCTGGTGAGCGATTTCGCCGGCACCGCCCTGCGGCTTCTGTTCGGCACCGGCGCCTATTTCGTGCCGCTGTTCCTGGCCGCCATCGGCTTCACCTTCGTGTGGCGCTTCGACAAGCAGCGCATGTCGGTGCGCGTTTCTTTGGGGCTGGTGATCATCCTCATAGCCATCTTATCGCTGTGCGCGCTGGCTACTCCCATTCCCACCGCCTCTTACGACGAGTTTCTTTCGGCAGCGGCGGTCCAGTACCACGGCGGATACCTGGGTGCTGCCATCGCCTGGGGGCTGTGCGTTCTGTTCGGCCCCATTATCAGCGCTATCGTGCTGGTGGCCCTTATTGTTGTGGGCGTCATCGTCATTGGCTTTTCGCTTACCGACCTGGTGGAACGCATCCGGGCCCACCAGGCAGCCCGCGCGGAGGCGCGCGAGCAGGAGCTGGACGAGCAGGTGCCCGAATTCGCGCGCATCCGCCGCGGCCGCTCCGGGCGCACTCTGCGCAGTCTGGACGAGGAACTGCCCATGCCCGCCGGCGCTATGACGGTGGCGGTGGGCTCTCAACAGCCGGCGGCTGAGCGTCCGTCGGCCCGCGGCCGTCACAGCGGTGCCGCCCTCCAGACCGCCATGTTGCCAGTGCAGGAAGAGGAGCCGGCGGTCCAGCCGGCCCTTACCCGTCGCCTGAAGAAGACGGCTGAACCGGCGCCGGAGCCTAAGAAGCGCGCTCCCAAGAAGGCTGCGAAGGCCCCCGAGCAGCCGGTTTCCAAAGACGGGTTCCAACTGCCCTCTATGGATTTGCTGGCCTCGGGCGAGGGCAAGCGAGGCGGCTCTACCCCCGAAGAGCTGGCGGAAGTTGCGGCGGAACTGCAGGGCACCCTGGAGGACTTCGGCGTGTTTGCGAGCGTGGTGGGCTGGGTCGAAGGTCCCACGGTTACGCTGTTCAAAGTTGATCTGCCTTCCGGCGTGCGCGTGAGCAAAGTTACCAACCTCACCGACGACATCGCCCTTGCTCTCGCCGCTCCCGGCGTGCGCATCTTCGCACCCATCCCCGGCACCAACTACGTGGGCATCGAGGTGCCCAATCGCACCCGCCAAACGGTATATTTGCCCGATGTGCTGAAAGCGGCCGGCCCTGGTCCTTTGCAGGTGGCCATCGGCGAGGACGTGGAGGGCCATTCCATCGTGCACGACCTGGCGAAGATGCCTCACGTGCTCATCGCCGGCACCACGGGTTCGGGCAAGTCGGTGGAAGTGAACTCCATGATCATGTCCATCCTGCTGCGGGCAACCCCTTCCGAGGTGCGCTTTATCATGATCGACCCCAAGCGCGTCGAATTCGCCCCCTACGAGGGCATTCCGCACCTTTACGTGCCGGTCGTCACCGAGTGCCGCGAGGCGTCGAGCGCCCTTGCCTGGGCAGTGGCCGAAATGGAGCGCCGCCTGAAGTTGTTCCAAAAGTGTGGCGTGCGCAACATCATCTCCTTCAACGACAAGGCCAAGGCGGCGAAGGCGAAGGAAGAGGAGCTGCAGCAGGCAGGGGAGGAGCTTCCGGAGAACCCCTTCGGCGATCCGCTGCCCTACATCGTCATTGTCATCGACGAGCTGGCCGACCTCATGATGAACGTGGGCAAGGAAGTGGAGTTCTCCATCAGCCGCATCGCCCAGCTGGCGCGCGCGGCGGGCATCCACCTTATCATCGCCACCCAGCGCCCCTCCACCAACGTGGTGACCGGCCTCATCAAGGCGAACATCACCTGCCGCATCGGACTCACGGTGGCTTCCGGCATCGACTCCCGCGTTATCCTGGATACCACCGGCGCCGAGAACCTCATCGGCCGGGGCGATTTGCTCATCGGCATGCCGGAGTACCCGAAACCGGTGCGCGTGCAGGGCCCCTACATTCCCGACGAGGAGATTGTGGCGGTGGTGGACCACCTGAAGGCGCAAGGCGAGCCGGAGTACCATACCGAGATCCTCCAGACCAACGTCATGTCCATGGGGGACACCTCCACCATGCCCGGCGGCAGCGGCGAAGACGACGATCCGCTGCTCTGGGAAGCCGCCGAAGTGGTTGTTTCCAGCAATTTGGGTTCAACCTCTGCTCTGCAGCGGCGTCTTAAAGTAGGCTATGCAAGAGCAGGAAGAATCATGGACCAGCTGGAAGAGAAGGGCGTTGTGGGGCCGGGCAACGGTTCCAAGCCCCGCGAAGTGCTGGTAGACGAAATGGAACTGGAGACGCTGAAGGCCTTCGAGGCCAACGACTCCATGGCAGACGAGGAGTGGTAGCATGGCGAGGCAGGTGCCTTTCGGAGACATTCTCCGCGATGCCCGCGAGCGGGAAGGGATGGACGTCAACACGGCGGCGCGCCGACTGCACATCCGCCCGGACATCCTGCGCGCGATCGAGGACAGCGATTTCGCCCGCATGCCCCCGCGGGGCTACACCCGCAACATGGTGAACGCCTATGCGCGACTGGTGGGGCTGAACGCCTCGCAGATGTCGGCGCTCTACGCCGACCAGGCCTATGCCTACGAGGTGGGCCGCAGCCGTTCGGATGAGCTGCGCCTGGACAGTCGTTCTCGCAGCGGCTCTTCCAGCCGCACCGCAAGCAACCGGCCACGGTCTTCTTCGGCCAGCCGTCCCCAGAACAGCTACAACGGCCGCACCTCTTCCGGGCGCGGCATCTACGACGACCGCACCGATCTTCAGGGGCGCGCTTATTCCACCCGGTTCGCCGGCTCCAACTCCGGTCGCGGGAACGGAACCTACCGCAACGTCTATGCCGGCGGCGGATCTGCGGCCCCCGTGGCTTCGAAGCTGCCGTTCATCCTCATCGGCATCATCGTGCTTTTGCTCCTGATCATTGTGCTGGTGCTTCTCTTCGGCAACAAGCAGGCGGAACCGGAAGTGCCGGCGGACATCCCTGTTTCCGGCCTTACCAACACCGCTAATCCCACCACGTCATCCGACCCGACTGCGGATGCCCAGGCGGCCGCCGATGCCGCGAAGCCTAAGGTGGAGGAGCCGCCTACCAAGGCGGTCTTTACTTACGAAATTCCGGAAGGCAAGTCCGCGTACATCGAGATCAAGGTGGGGGACAGCGCCTCCTACGAGACGGCCGCTACCATCGATGGCCCGGCTGAGAAGAGCTATGACGTCACCGACTCGCTCACCTTCGTCACGGCGAGCCCCGATTCCGTGGTGCTGACGCTCGACGGCGAGACCGTCCAGCCCACCGAGATGAGCAAGGGCACGGGCGTTTACAGCTTCACCGTGAACTTCGCCGACATCCTGACGCAGTGGAAAGCGGACCATCCGGAGGCCGCCGATGACGATGACGCCGGTGCCGACGACGGCAAGAAGGACGACTCCTCGGGCTCGAGCGACTCCGGCTCCGATAGCTCCACTTCTGGGGGCAGCAGCGATTCAGGCTCGTCGTCCGGCACTGCCCAATAATATAACTAAGACAAGAGGGAAGGTTTTGATGCCCCGTGGCTAAAGAAGCAAGTTTCGATATCGTCTCCACCGTCGATATGCAGGAGGTGGACAACGCCTTCCAGCAGGCGAAGAAGGAAATCTCCCAGCGCTACGACTTGAAGGATTCCGGCGCCGACATCACGCTGGACAAGGCGAAGGGCCAGGTGACGGTTTCCGCCCCGGCCGATTTCGTGGCCAAGCAGGTGATGGACGTATTCGGCTCGAAGCTCATCAAGCGCGGCATTGCGCTGACGGCACTCACCTGGGGCGACCCGGTGGCCGCCACCGGTGGCAGCGTACGCCGTACCGGCACCATCATCAACGGCATCGACAAAGAGACCGCCTCTAAGATCTCCAAGGACATCCGCAACACCAAGCTGAAGGTGAAGGTGCAGATTGAGGGCGACAAGCTGCGCGTGACCTCTGGTTCTCGCGACACCCTGCAAGAGGTGATTGCCTTCGTTAAGGGCCAGGATTACGGTCAGCCGCTTCAGTTCACCAATTACCGCTAAGGGCTCTTGATGACGGCCTGCACGGAGGGCTCAAACCCCCAGAAGCGCGCGGTGTCCTTTGTCACCATGGGCTGCGCCAAGAACGAAGTGGACACGCGGCAGATGACCCGTCGCGTGGTGCAAGGGGGTTATGCGGTGATCGACGATCCCGCCGCTGCCGACTGCATTGTGGTGAACACTTGCTCCTTTATTCAGAGCGCCACGGAAGAGTCGCTCGAGGCCATCTTCGATGTGATGGGGCTTAAGAACGTGGCTGAGGGAGACGCCAAAGTGGTCGTGGCCGGGTGCATGCCGGCCCGCTACGGCGATGACCTAGAGGAATCGCTTCCCGAGGCCAACAGCTTCGTGCCCTGCAGCCGCGAAGATGACATTCTTTCCATAGTCGACGGGCTTCTGGGAGTGGAGCGCGACGAAGAGGCCCTTGGAGCTTACCGCTCCTTCGGCGCTGCAGGGGATGCGGTTCCCGACGAATACGGCACCTTCGCCTATGTGAAAATTTCCGATGGATGCGACCGCTGGTGCGCCTACTGCGCCATTCCGCTCATCCGCGGGCCCTACCACAGCTTCCCCTACGAGCAGATTCTGGCAGAAGTGCGCCGGGCCGTGGAAGGGGGAGCGGGGGAGATCGACCTCATCGCTCAGGACACGGGCCGATGGGGCAAGGATTTCGCCGAGCCGCTCACGCTGGCGTGGTTGCTGGAGGCCCTGGCCGGCCAGTTCCCCGATACCTGGTTCCGCGTGCTGTACCTGGAGCCGGAAGGGGTGAGCGACGAGCTGTTGCGGGTAATTGCTGCCCATGAGAACATCTGCTCCTACCTGGACATTCCGCTGCAGCATGTGGATCGCCAGATGCTGCGGTCCATGAATCGTGCTGGAGACCGTGCCGCTTTTGAGGCGCTGGTGGAGCGCATTCGCGCCGCTGTCCCGGATGTGACGCTGCGCACCACTCTCATTGCCGGGTTCCCGGGCGAGACCGAAGAGCAGTTCCAAGAGCTGCTGGACTTCGCCGCCTCCGGGGACTTCGACTATATTGGCGTCTTCCCCTTCTCTCCCGAAGAGGGCACGGCGGCCTTCGATTTGCCGGGGCAGCTGGAAGAGGACGTGCGCGTCGAGCGGGCCCAAGAGCTACGGGATGTGGCAGATGCCGCCAGCAGCGCGAAGATTGCCGAGCGCATCGGCACCACCTGCATGGTGTTGGTGGAGGGTGTGGAAGAGGACGGCCAGCTTTACGGCCGCGCCATGTGCCAGGCGCCGGAAGTGGACGGCTGCACCTTCCTTGATGCGGGCGAGGTGGGGCAAAAGCGCCTCGTTACCATCGGCGACACCTTGTTCTACGAGATGGAAGAGGGGTAGGCTATGGCCGGCGGAACCACCGACAAGCTTTGGACCCCGTCCAATATCATCACTATCAGCCGCATCTGCCTGGTGCCGTTGTTCGTTTTGGTGCTTATCAGCCCCTGGCCCCAGTGGACGGGGCTCGACTTCATCACCAATACGGAGAAGAGCCTGTTGGCGGCGGCGATTTTCGTTATCATTTCCTGCACTGACTGGGTGGACGGCTATCTGGCCCGCAAACGCAACGAGGTGACCGACTTCGGCAAGTTCATGGATCCGTTGGCAGACAAGATACTCACCACTGCGGCGCTGCTGGCATTGGTGGAGCTGCAGGTGCTGCCTTCGTGGCCGGTGCTCATCATCTTGACGCGCGAGTTCATTGTGGCGGGTGTGCGCATGGTGGCCGCTTCCAAGGGCGTGGTCATCGCCGCCAGCTGGTACGGCAAGGCCAAGACGGTGTTCCAGATCATCGCCATCGTCATGTTCCTTATCAAGGACGTGATGGTCTTTCCTGATGCTGGCGATTTCGACCTGTTCTACATCCTGTCGTGGATCGTCATGGTTATCGCGGTGGTGCTCACCATCGTCTCCATGATGGACTACCTGGTGAAATCCCGCACCCTTCTGGGCTTTGGGGAGCCTAAGGGCGACTCCGGTGCGAAGAGCGCTATGCCTTCCGCTTCCGATCTGGAAGCGGCGGTGCTCCAGAAGGCGAAGGCGGTGGTGGCTGCGGCTTCGAAGGCCGGGGCGACCCTTGCCACTGCCGAGAGCTGCACCGGGGGCTTGATCGCTGCCAGCCTGACCGAGGTTCCCGGCAGTTCCGCTGTGGTGCTGGGCGGCATCGTCAGCTACGCCAACGAGGTGAAGATGGGCCAGCTGGGGGTGAGTGCGGAAGTGCTTGACACCGACGGTGCCGTGAGCGAGGCCTGCGCTTTGCAGATGTGCGAATGCGCCCGCAGTCGCCTGAACGCCGTCATGGCTGTTTCCGTGACTGGCATTGCCGGGCCCGGTGGCGCGGTGCCGGGGAAGCCGGTGGGCACCGTGTGGATCGGCTTTGCCGACCAGGCCGGCGCTCGCGCTTCGGTGCACCACTTTGACGGCGACCGCGACCAGGTGCGCCTGCAGACTACGCTGGCCGCACTCGATCTTTTCCTCGAACATTTGAACTAGCGGAACGCAGCCAGACCCCTTGGCGCTCGCGCGGCGAATGGGGCGGGCTGCGGTGGGGAATCGTTGGCTCGTTCTTGAGGTAGATTTGTCTCGTTTTTGCGCACATTTGCCGCCGCGACGGCGCATTCTTGTGCGCGATTTGACGCCGGTTTGCCGCCGCGCTGGCGAACGCGGGACCTATGCTGCGAACTAAAGGTGAGCAGGAAATCCGAAACGGATAATTCTTCTTGACTCACAAACATGTGTTCGTATAATAGGAAGGAACCGAAATGGAAAGTCAAGAAGGGAACTCCATGAGCACCGATAAGGCAACAGCGCTGAAGATGACCACCGACCAAATTGAGTCGAAGTTCGGCAAGGGCTCCATTATGAAGTACGGTGACGGCGGGGTTGATCTGGCCGTGGGAGCCATTCCCACCGGTGCCCTCCCGCTCGACGCCGCGCTCGGCATCGGCGGCGTGCCCCGCGGCCGTATCATCGAGATCTACGGTCCCGAATCCAGCGGCAAGACCACGCTCGCGCTCCAGATTTGCGCAGAGGCCCAGGCAGCTGGCGGCATTGTGGCCTACATCGACGCCGAGCACGCGCTCGACCCTGTCTACGCTGCCCGTTTGGGCCTTGATATCAACGAGGTGCTCATTTCTCAGCCAGACACCGGAGAGCAGGCGCTTGAAATCTGCGACATGCTCGTGCGCTCGGGCGCCATCGACTGCGTGGTCATCGACTCGGTGGCGGCACTCGTGCCCCGCGCCGAGATCGAGGGTGAAATCGGCGACACTACCGTCGGCCTCCAGGCGCGCCTTATGTCCCAGGCGCTGCGCAAGCTGGCCGGCTCCCTTTCGAAGTCCAACACCACTTGCATCTTCATCAACCAGCTGCGCGAGAAGATCGGTGTCATGTTCGGCAACCCCGAAACCACCACCGGCGGTCGCGCCCTCAAGTTCTTCTCTAGCGTGCGCATCGATATCCGCAAGTTCGATACCCTCAAAATTGGGGCCGACGCCGTGGGTATTCGCGTACGCGCCAAGGTGGTGAAGAACAAGGTGGCGCCGCCGTTCCGCCAGGCGGAGTTCGACCTTATCTATGGCGAGGGCATCTCCAAGGAAGGTTGCATTCTCGACATGGCCTGCGAGTGCAAGGTGGCGAAGAAGAGCGGCGCCTGGTACACCTACGGCGAGCAGCGGCTCGGCCAAGGACGCGAGGCGGCGAAGCTCACCCTGAAGGAGAACCCTGCTCTGCGCGACGAGCTGGAAACCAAGGTGCGCGAGGCCTATGATATTCCCATCATCGCGCCTGCTGACAACGAAGAGGTCAGCGCCGTTCCCAAGCCCACTAAGAAGAAATAGTGGCGCAGAAAGAAACACTCGAATCACTGCGGGCCCGCATCGCACAAATCGAAGCGGGCCCGATTTCTGCTGCTGCAGATAACGGGGAGTCGCATTACGTCGCTGAGCCGCCGGTCGCTGCTGCCCCGGCTGTGTTCTCGGGTTTAGAGTCTTTGGATGAACCTGGCGGAAAAGGCGGTGGCTCAAAATCCAAAAAAGATGACAAGCCCAAAGACGCTCAGGCAGCCTACCAGCGCATTCTGCGCATTGCGGGAACCCGCGAGCAGTCCACCGAGCGCGTGCGTGAAAAGCTGCTGCGGGCAGAGTTTCCCTCCGCCGTAGTGGATGAAGCGATTGAGCGGGCCGTGCGTGTGGGTGTCCTGGATAACCGCCGTTACTGCGATGCGCTTGTGCGCAGCACGGTGGCCGCCCAGAAAGGGCTTTCTAAGGTTCTGCGAGAAATCGAATCGCTCGGGGTGGACCCCTTGGGGCTGGACTCCTATCAAGAATACCTAGAGCTTGGTGAAGAGGCTCAGCTTGAAAGCGCCTGCGCTTTTCTGGCTGCACACCCGGCCCGTTCCAAGAACCCGCGGGAAAGCGCATTTCGCAAGCTGGTGTCGCGAGGGTTTTCGGTGTCGGTCGCCTCGCAGGCGGCGCGACGGGCGTATCCGTGGCGATGAATTGGACGGTTGCCGCGCAGATGTTCCTTCTGCGCTGTTTTGGGCCGTGGGCCGTCCTTCGTGGACGAAGCACTTGAAAGTGGGTTATACTAATTCCACTATGCTTTAAGTACGATACACCATCAGGGTGTTTCATATAAATATTTTGAATATGGGATTACTGCAGGTGCCCGTGCTTGAAGCTGGCTTAGGCCGGCTTTTTTGATGCATAGCAACTTTGAAGATGAAAGCCCATTGAAAGGGGAACCAAGGTGGAAATCATCATTCCCGCCGTCCTCTGCCTTATCGTTGGTCTTGCTCTCGGTTTCGTGGTGTTTCGCCTGGTGACGGGCAATTCTGCCAAGCAGGCTACCACTGAGGCCGGCTCGCTGGTCGAGAAGGCCAAGCTCCAGGCAGAGACGCTGCGCCGCGAGGCGGAGCTAGAAGCCGAAACCCTGCGCCGCGAGGCCAGCATGGAGGCTGAGACGCTGCGTCGCGAGGCCACGATCGAGGCGAAGGACCAGGCGCTCAAGTACAAAGAGGAAATCGAGGCGGAGAACAAGGGGCGCCTGAAAGAGGCCCAGGACCGCATGCGCGAGGCGCAGGATCGCATGAACGAGGCGAAGGAGCGCATGCGCGAAGTGCGCGATGCCGAGAACCGCGCCAATCAGCGCGAAGAATCCCTTGAGCGCCGCAGCGAGTCCTTGGACGGCCGTGAGCGCCAGATCGACTCCATGCAGAGCCAAATCGAGTCCCGCGAGCAGGAGCTGACGGTGGCCGAGGCCGAGATGATGCGTCGCCTCGAATCGGTTGCCGGCATGTCGCCGCAAGAGGCCAAGGAGGAGATGCTCGAGGGCCTGCGCGACGAGCTCACCCATGAGTCTGCCGCCATTATTCGCGAGTCCGAGACCCGTACCCGCGCCGAGGCGGACAAGAAGGCGCGCATGATCCTGTCCCTTGCCATTCAGCGGGTGGCGGCGGATCATTCTGCCGAGAACACGGTGTCCGCCATTCATATTCCTTCGGATGACCTCAAGGGCCGTATCATCGGTCGCGAGGGCCGCAACATTCGCTCGTTCGAGCAGCTGACGGGCACCAACCTCATCATCGACGATACCCCCGAGTGCGTCACCATTTCCTGCTTCGACCCGGTGCGTCGCGAGATCGGCCGCGTCACGATGGAGAACCTTGTTGCTGACGGCCGCATTCACCCGGCCCGCATCGAGGAGATGTACGCCAAGGCGGTCGACCTGGTGGAGCAGCGCATCATGGAGGCGGGCGAACAGGCCACCTTCGACACCGGCATCCACGACCTGCACCCGGACTTGGTGCACACCCTGGGCCGCCTGCGCTATCGCACCTCTTACGGCCAGAACGTGCTGAACCATTCTCTGGAGGTCGCGTATCTGAGCGGCGTCATGGCGTCGGAGCTGGGGCTGGACCCCATTCCCGCCAAGCGCGCCGGCCTTCTGCACGACTTGGGCAAGGCAGTCGACCACGAGGTTGAAGGCTCGCATGCCGTTATCGGCGCGGACCTGGCCCGCCGCTTCGGTGAGCGTCCCGAAATAGTGCACGCTATCGAGGCCCATCACGGCGATGTCGAAGCTAATACCGTGCTTGACGTGCTCGTACAGGCCGCCGATGCTATCTCTGCTGCCCGTCCCGGTGCTCGCAAGGAAACGTTGGACGCTTACATCAAGCGCCTGGAGAAACTGGAAGAGATCGCCAATTCCCACAAGGGCGTCGAGCGTACCTACGCCATTCAGGCGGGTCGCGAAGTTCGCGTCATGGTGGAGCCGGAAGTGGTGGACGAGGCCCAGTCGGTGGTGCTCGCCCACGACATCGCCCATCAGATCGAGAGCGAGATGCAGTACCCCGGCCAGGTGAAGGTCGTGGTGATTCGCGAAAGCCGCGCCGTAGACTACGCGAAGTAGTCCTCAGCTTCTTTCATGGACGACCAGCCGCTCGAGACATTCATCGAGAATCTTGTAGGCGATAGCCACCTTCGAGTCGAACAGGACTTCGGAGGTGGCTACGTCCGTTTGAAGACCTCGGAGGCCCAGCGCCGCCAGGCGGTGCAGGACATCCGCTCTTCCGAGGACATTCTCATCGAACTGCTGCGCAACAGCCGCGACGCCGGAGCCACCCACATCTTCGTCGCCACGACGAAAGAGGGCGATCGCCGATCTCTCGTGGTGCTCGACGACGGCAGCGGCATTCCCATCGCCATGCACGAGCACGTTTTCGAGCCGCGCGTCACTTCCAAGCTGGAGACCGCGCACTTGGACAAGTGGGGTATGCATGGCCGCGGCATGGCCCTCTATTCCATCTCCGTCAATAGCGAGAGCGCTGCGGTGGCGGCCTCTCAGCCGGGCATGGGCACGGCGCTGCGCGTGGTTACCGACACCGCTAAGCTGGGCGAAAAAGCCGACCAGTCCACGTTCCCCCTGTTCGAAAAGCAGGATAGCGGAGCCTTCTCTATGCGCGGTCCCAAGAACCTGCTGCGCACGGCTGCGGAGTTCGCGTTGGAGCATCGGGGGCAGGTGACGGTTTTCCTGGGGTCCCCCGCCGAGATCGCAGCCACTGTCTACGCGTTCGCCCTTGCCCACACCACGCCTTCCGAGCGCGCCTTTGAAGGAGGGGAGGGGCGGCCTTTGGCGATGCGCCCCGCTTTTTGCTCTGATCCGGCTGCGTTGGCCGACTGCGCGACTGGTTTCGGGATGGATATATCCGAGCGCACCGCCCGGCGCATTTTCGACGGCGAGCTTGAGCCGGTGCCCCACCTTCTGCTGCGTTTGCAGGAGGAGAGCTTCGCGCCTAAGCAGAAGCGCGAGCGCAGATCGTCTGCCGTGCGCGACGGCCGCCGGCTCAAGGTGGAAGAGGAGGACTTAGCCCTGCTGTCTTGCTCGGTCGAGGCCGCCTACCGCAGCCTGGCGGAGCGGTACTTTCTCGCCCCGGACGTGGCTCCCGATATCAGCGTGGGACGAGAGGCCATTACCATAACCATCCCCATTGAAAAACTGCTCTAGCGCCGCTGGCTTATTGCCTAGGGAAATGGGGAGCTTTAGAATAATCGGCTAGACAACGAACTTGAACAACGCACCATCGAACGCGCAACAACTGAGCAAGAAAAGGACTACCATGGCCGAATCACCCGCGGCTTCTCTTGAAGCCGGATGTCTTAAGGTCTCATCGAAATCATCGCCCGCCTCTGTGGCTGGCGCTATTGCCGGCATGATCAAGGACGGCCGCACGGTCGATATCCAGTCGGTGGGCGCTGGGGCCGTCAACCAGGCGGTCAAGGCCATCGCCATCTCGCGCGGGTTTCTTGCTCCGTGCGGCATTGACATCGCCTGCGTACCCTCGTTCGCGGATATCGTGATCGACGGTGAGTACCGCACCGCAATTCGTTTCTCTGTTGAGCCGCGCAGCCATACCGCGTAAGGACGGCGCGCTTTTCCTAGGAGCTTTATGCCTTCTCCCTTGAACAATACTACCTTTTGCCTTCATACCTTCGGCTGCCAGATGAACAAGCACGATTCCGAGCGCGTGGAGGGCATGCTCGAAGCGCTCGGTTCTCTGCCGGTGGCTACGGTCGAAGAGGCTGATATCGTCGTCTTCCTTACGTGCTGCGTGCGCGAGGCGGCCGATACGCGCCTGTATGGCCAAGTGTCTTCCCTGAAGAACCTGCCCCTGCGCGCAGATTCTCCGCTTGGTGAGCGCGTGGTCGCGGTAGGGGGGTGCATCGGCCAGCGCGACGGCGAGAAGCTGCTGGAAACCATGCCCCACTTGAGCGTCGTGTTCGGTACGCACAATTTGGCCTCGCTCCCCGGGCTGCTTTCTGCGGCTGTTGAGGAGGGCGGCCGGCAGGTGGAGGTGCTGGAAAGCTCCGAAGGTTTCAACGACCAGCTGCCCACCGTGCGCGAGCACTCCTGGGCCGCATGGCTGCCCATCACCATTGGCTGCAACAATTTCTGCACCTACTGCATTGTGCCCTACGTGCGCGGACGCGAGAAATCGCGGCCGATCGAGGATATTCGCAAAGAGGCGCAAGGGCTGGTGGGCCAGGGGGTCAAGGAGATTACCCTACTTGGCCAGAATGTGAACTCTTACGGGCGCGACCTGTACGGAAGCCCCCGGTTCGGCGAGGTGTTGGACGCCGTGGCGGAAACCGGCATCGAGCGCATCCGCTTCGCCACGAGCCACCCCAAAGACCTCACGGATGAGGTGATTGCGCGCTTCGGAACGATGAAGCCGCTCATGCCCTATTTGCACCTGCCCGCTCAGTCCGGATCCAACCGCATCTTGAAGGCGATGAACCGTCGCTATACGCGCGAACATTATCTGGACTTGGTGCGCAAGGTGCGCGAATCCTGCCCCGATATCGCGCTTTCCACCGACATCATCGTTGGGTTCCCGGGAGAGACCGAGGAGGACTTTGCTGATACGCTTGCGCTGGTAAAGGAAGTGGGCTATCACCAGGCCTTCACGTTCATCTACTCGAAGCGCGAGGGGACGCCGGCGGCTGAGATGCCCGATGACACGCCCCGCGAGGTGATCCAGGAGCGTTTCGATCGACTGGTGGAAGCGGTGCAGGACGGGGCGTTCGCCGCCAACCAGGTGTATCGCGGCACGGTTCAGCCGGTGCTGGTGGAGGGCGCGTCGAAGCGCGATGAGCACTTGTTGGTGGGCAAGAGCCCCCACAACGTGACGGTGCACGCGCCGATTCCGGAGGGCCTTTCCATCGCCCAGTTGGAAGGAACCATCGTCCCCGTGCGCATCGACAATGCGCGTACCTGGTACCTCTCTGGCGAAGTGCTGTAGCCGGTGGAGGAACCAATGGCTTCCCCCCAGGCCCTGGTTGCGTCGAAGGTCGCGGTGATCGTCGGCCCCACGGCTTCGGGCAAATCCCAGTGCGCCATCGAGCTGGCCAAACTTACGGACGGCGAAATTATCAGTGCCGACTCCATGCAGATTTACCGCGGCATGGACATCGGCACGGGAAAGGTTGTGCCCGCCGAACGCGCGGTGCCCCATTGGGGCCTCGACCTGGTGGACCCGGGCGAACCCTATTCCGCGGCGCTGTTCCAGGCCTATGCACGCGAATGTTTCGAAGACATCTCCGCCCGTGGAAAGCTACCCATCCTCTGCGGGGGAACCGGCTTTTACGTACGGGCTGCCATCGATGATTATCAATTCCCAGCAGGGGAACAGGCGGATAACCCGGTTCGCGAGCGCCTGGCCGCTTACCTTGAGACTCATGGCGCCGAAGCGCTTTGGCAGCTGCTGGGCGAGAAGGATCCCGCCAGCGCCGCCGTCATCCACCCCCATAACAGCAAGCGCGTGATGCGGGCGCTGGAGCTTCTGGAAGAAGGGGAGAGCTACGCCGTGCAGAAGGCGGCGCTCGCGCAATTGGGCGAGGCGGTGCCCGCCATCCAGTTCGGGTTGAAGGTGGATCGGCCGGTGCTCTACGACCGAATCAACCGCCGGGTGGAGGCTATGGTCGAAGAAGGCCTGGTAGACGAAGTGCGGGGTCTTCTGCAGGGTGGTTTTCGCGAGGGCCTCTGCGCCCCGCAGGCCATAGGCTACAAGGAGATCGTGGCCGCGCTCGAGGGGAAGTGCTCTCTTGAGGAGGCGGTGGCCGCCATCCAGCAGGCGTCTCGCCGCTACGCCAAGCGCCAAGAGACGTGGTTCCGTCGCGATGAGCGCATCCAGTGGATCGACGCCACCGACTATGACCCGCAGGCCATTGCCCTTCAAATGGCGGAACATATTCGTCGCCTTTCACAGTCCTGAAACAGTGGCCCCTTAGACTGGACAAAACCGATCACAAGGAGACCCTATGGAACTTGCTTTTGAAAAGCTGAACGGCTTGGGCAATGACTTTATTTTCATCGACGGAACCGAGCGCGATATTGTATTGAGCGCCGAGCAAGTCAGCTGGCTTTGCGACCGTCATTTCGGCATTGGCGCCGACGGCGTGATTGTCGTGCGCCCCGCCGAGGACGCCGACGGCTACATGCACTACATCAACAGCGACGGCACCCTTGCGCAGATGTGCGGAAACGGCGTGCGCTGTTTCGCGAAATACCTGGTGGACCATGGGATGGTCGATGCTTCCGGCGGCAGCCTCGTGGCCGGCACGCTTGCCGGTCCGCGGCCGATTGCGTTCGAGCTTAATGCCGATGGTAAGCTGGCGGAGGCAACGGTGGAGATGGGCCGGCCTGTAACCGATCCGGCCGAAGTGCCCTGCCTGCTTCCGGCAACCGCCATGTGTCAAGGGGCGCCAGCGGCGGTGAAAGTGCCCATCGAGAGCCCGTGGGGCACGTTCCGCTTCACGGCGGTTTCCATGGGCAACCCCCATGCGGTGTGCTTCGTCGACCACTGGCAGGAACTCCCCGACAGTCTGTTCTCCGACCCTTCTGACAAGCGCCTGCAGACGTTGCGCATCGATGACATTGGTGCCTGGTTCGAATCGAATCCGGCTTTCCCGGAGAAGACCAACGTCGAATTTGCTTCGGTGGTCGAGGGCGGAATCGAGATGCGCGTGTTCGAGCGCGGCTGCGGCGAGACCCTGGCCTGCGGTACCGGCGCCTGCGCGACAGCGGTTGCGGGCTGCCTGACGGGCCGCACTGATCGCGCCTCGAAGGTGATGCTTTTGGGCGGAGACCTGTTCATCGACTGGGGCGCCGACGGCGTGGTGCGCATGACGGGACCTGCCGCATTCGCCTACGCGGGAACGGTGACCCTGTAACTCCGTATTTCTCCTGCCGCGATGCGGCTCTAGACGACCGCTGTGCTAGGATGGCAAAAACAGCCATTTCGAGAAAGGTGCCTATGGGCTTTTCTTCTTCTGTAGATGTTAAAGGGCCGGCGACGGGCGTTGAAGAGCTTCGCGAGAAGGCGGTGCTGGTGGGCGTGGACCGCCCCGGATTGGCATGGCCTTTGGAGTCTTCTCTTGCGGAGCTGGGGCGCTTGGCGGATACCGCCGGCGCCGACGTGGTAGCGGTGACTACCCAGAAGCTGGCGTCTCCCAACCCGCGCACGTTCGTAGGGAGCGGGAAAGCGGAGGAGATTGCCGAACTCGCCCGTGCCAACGAAGCGGATCTGGTTATTTTCGACGACGAGCTGACCCCGTCCCAGCAGTCCAACCTTGAGAAGATCATGGACAAGGACGTCAAGGTAATCGATCGTACCGCCCTCATTTTGGACATTTTCGCCCTGCACGCCACTTCAAAGGAAGGGCGCCTTCAGGTGCGCCTGGCTCAGAACCAGTACCTGTACCCGCGGCTTCGCGGCATGTGGGCCCATCTGGCCTCCAACCGCATGGGCGGCGGCGTGGGGTCCCGCTTCGGCGAGGGCGAGAGCCAGCTGGAAGTTGACCGCCGCATGGTGCGCAACCGCATTACCGCCATTCGCCGGGAACTGGCCCACCTGTCTGAAGTGCGGGCGGTGCAACGGGAGACCCGCTACGGCAGCGGCATGTTCAAAGTGGCCCTTGCCGGCTACACCAATGCCGGGAAGAGCTCGCTGCTCAACCGGCTCACCGACGCCGGCGTTCTCAGCTACGACAAGTTGTTCGCCACCCTCGATTCCACGACCCGCAAGTTCGAGCTGCCGGAAGGGCGCGAGATCACCCTGACCGACACGGTCGGGTTCATCCAGAAGCTGCCGACTACGCTGGTGGAGGCATTTAAGTCCACGCTGGACGAGATAAACGGTGCGGATTTGATTTTGCATGTGGTGGATGCGTCGTCTCCGGAATTCGAGGGGCAGATCAAGGCGGTGGACGAAGTGCTCGGCCAGATAGAGGCGCA
Source organism: Eggerthellaceae bacterium (assembly GCA_022791455.1). Lineage (GTDB taxonomy): Bacteria > Actinomycetota > Coriobacteriia > Coriobacteriales > Eggerthellaceae > Parvibacter. The sequence continues at coordinate 145,039 of JAAVZC010000013.1, read as the reverse complement.
GTCCATTCCGTCGATCCTGGTGTTCAACAAGTGCGACCTGCTGGACGAAGAGGCCCTGGCCGGTTTGGAGCGGCGCTTCTCCCATGCGCAGTTCGTTTCCGCAGCCACGGGCTTCGGCATCGACCAGCTGATTTCCGCTATCTCGAGGGCCGCTGCCGCCACCGAGGTGCAGATGACGGTGCTGATTCCCTACCAGCGGGGCGATCTTGTGTCGGTGGCCCACGGCCGCTGCACGGTCGTCACCGAAGATCACGAGGCCGAAGGGACGCGACTGCAGTTGAGAGTGGCGCCCGCCTTCGCCAGCCAGTTCGAGCCGTATCGCGTGAGCGAGTAGGGGAGCGTTCTTTCAAGTTACGAAAAAGGCCGCACGTTGTGCGGCCTTTTCTTTGGGCTTGGAAGCTCGTTGGTTTAGATACGGCGGAACACGGCAACCACCTTGCCGCAGATGGAGCAGTTGGTGGTGAGAATGGGCTCCATGGAGGAGTTCTCCGGCTGAAGACGGATGTGGTCGGATTCGCGGTAGTAGGTTTTGACGGTGGCGCCATCGTCGATAAGGGCCACCACAATGTCGCCGTTGTTGGCCACCGGCTGCTCTTTGACCACGACGAAGTCCCCATCGTTGATGCCGGCTTCGATCATCGATTCCCCGTGGACGGAGAGCATGAACGACGGCGCATCGCCCACAATGTCTGTGGGAAGCATGAGCGTGTCGGTGATGTTCTCCTGCGCCAAAATGGGAGTTCCAGCAGCCACGTCGCCCACCAGCGGAACGGAGACGATCTTCTGGAAATTAGGCTCCTCCACGTTGACTATGGCTTCTTCATCGACATCGAGCGGGTACGTGAGGGCGATGGAGCGAGACTTGAGAGGGTCGCGCTTGATGAATCCTTTGTCCTCGAGCGCCTTCAGGTGCACATGCACGGTGGAAGGGGAGGAGAGGCCGAGCGACTGGCACACCTCGCGCACGGTGGGGCCATAACCCTTCTCCCGAATGCAATCTTCGATAGCGGAGAGGACGGCTTGCTGGCGCCGCGTGATTTTATCCTTCATTACTCGAACCTCCGAATTAGAACAAATGTTTTATTTCTGTTGACAGGAACTTTTGTTCGTTCTATTATATATGCGAACAAAGGTTCTAGGCAAGAGAAAAGGGGATAAAAATGGAGAATGAAAAAGAACTTCGTGGTTTCACCCGTCTGGAAGTCCTCGTTGCCTCCGTTCTGTGCACCGCTATTTCTTTCGGCACGCTGCTGTTTGTCTAGTCGTCATTTGCTATTTTCCGGGTGTCGTCTGGGCTGCGTTGGCGGCACCGGGCGCGCCACCTTGGAACTTTTCCTTGGTGGCGCGCCTTCCTTTCTATATTATGGTCTTGGTACCTAAAGAAAGGAATGCCATGCGTTGCCCTTCCTGCAGCTTTCCCGACACCAAGGTGGTCGATTCTCGCTCCGCCGAAGACGGAGCCGCCATCCGGCGCCGGCGCGAATGCCTCTCGTGCGGTTTTCGCTTCACCACTTACGAGCGCATTGGGGAGGCTCCGCTTATCGTCATCAAGCGGGACGGGTCTTCCGAGGTCTTCGATCATCAGAAGCTGCTGCGCGGCCTTTTGAGCGCCTGCACCAAGCGTCCGGTCTCGCACGACCAGCTTGAAGCGCTCATCAATGCCATCGAGCTCGACCTTGCCTCTTCCCAGCAGCGGGAGATCACCTCTTCCGAGCTTGGCAACAAAGTTATGGCGAAGTTGGCCGCCATCGACGAAGTGGCCTATATTCGTTTCATGAGCGTGTACAAAGATTTCGGTAGCGTCGATGAGTTCGCCGGCGCGCTGAAAGACATCTCGTAAGGAAGTCCATGATCAATCTTCCCTTGATGGCCCAGGACGCGCGCCTGGTGCCTTCGTATGCCCATGCGTCGGATGCGGCGATGGATCTGCGGTCTGCAGAAGACGTTGTCATTCCCCCTTTGGGAAGGACGCTTGTTCATTGTGGTATTTCCATTGCTATCCCTGATGGTTATGCGGGGCTTGTGATTCCACGCAGCGGGCTCGCCGCGAAACATGGGGTAACGGTGCTTAATGGTCCGGGACTTATAGACAGCGGTTATAGGGGAGAAGTCTGCGTGAGCCTGGTGAATTTGGACAAAGATGAGGCGTTTTCTGTAGCGGCGGGAGATCGCATTGCTCAGCTGATGTTGGTAGCGGCGCCTGAGGTGAATATCGTGCTTGTGGACTCGTTGGAAGACTCCGACAGGGGCTTGGGCGGGTTCGGAAGCAGTGGAATTAAATAGCGAACAAAAACGAACAAATGTTCAGAGTAGGGAAGTGCGATGTCGGAGCATAACGAAAACGGCCAAAGCGAAGATATGAAGCATTCTGAGCATCGCGCGAATTCGACAGGCTCCGATCCGAATGCCCAAAGCGGGGGAAGCCATCAGGAATGGCAGCAGCCGCGTGAAATGCCCGTGAATCGCGACAGTGAATTTAAGAACCTGCGAACCTTGATGATGATAGCTGGCATCGGCGGCCCGTTTTCGTTCATTATCGGCGGCGTGGCGCTGAGCTCTGTTGCGCTTATTTGTGCAATTATATCGATGGGAAAATTTAAAAGGCTTTACAGCGGCTCTCAGAGCCTCAAAGATTCGCGTCGTATAAAACGGGCCATAATCTTTAGCATAATTATCAGCAGCTGCAGTTTGGTTTGGAACTGCGTGTGGCTGGCCATTGCAATGCCACAGATTATGGAAATGATCATGAGCCAAGACTTTTCAAGCCTTTATAACGGCTCTGAGGGCCTCGGAAATCCCGCGCCCGAGAAATCCATCTGGGACTAACCAAAGAACAGTTCTCAAGATCACTCCACGTATCTGCGCGAATATAAAAAGTGGATAATGTATGTTATGTAAAGTAGAAATATTTTTACATAATACCTGTTGATCTGGGGCTTTGGGCTCCGCTCCTGCTTCCCTCCTGCCTCTTGTGTTGATATACAAAGCAAAAAGTTATTTATGATCACGTCATTATTGAGACGGCGCATTTTGAATATCCGTCTGCGCCGTGACGGCTCCGCATCCCTCTATCCGCCGGCGGTTTTCGCTAATATAGACACACTGTTTAATTCAACCGAATCGAATGGAATCATGACTGAAGTTAAAATAAGTGAACCTTACGGCCGATTGACGTCGAAGATGGCGTTGCAGTTGGCGGCGCCCCATACGTGGCCGGCAGCTATTCTCCCCTGCTTGGTGGCGGTGGCTTGCGCTATGGCCACGTGCCGCTCCGTTTCGTGGACGCTGTCTCTCACGCTGCTGGCTATCTGTGTGCTCATGCAATCGGCGGTAAACACCTTCAACGATTACTTCGATTACGTGAAAGGTGCTGACAGCGCCGACGACAACGTAGAGGTTTCCGATGCTACGCTTGTCTATAACAACGTGAACCCCAAGCACGCTCTGTACCTGGCTATCGGTTTTCTGGTGGCGGCGTTTCTGCTTGGCATTTACCCCATTATCGTAGCCGGCTGGATTCCCCTGGCCATCGCGGCGGTGGCGGCAGTCATCGTGGTGCTCTACTCCGGCGGCAAAACTCCTATCTCCTACCTGCCCATTGGCGAGGTAGTGAGCGGTGTAGTGATGGGCGGCCTTATTCCCCTTGCCTGCTACCAGGTACTCACCGGTTGGCTCAACTGGCTGATGCTCATCTGGGCCGTACCCTGCATCATTAACGTGGGGCTCATCATGATGACGAACAACACCTGCGATATCGAGAAGGACATCGAGGCGGGCCGCCGCACGCTGCCGGTGCTTTTGGGCCATGACCGTGCGCGCTCCGTCTACCATGACCTTATGGTGGCGAGTTTGGTGATCATGGTTATCGTGATCTGCGATTTCTTCCCGAAGGGGCTCGTGGTGCTCCCCTTCATGGCGCTTGGAATCTGGGCGAATTTCAAGGCTCTCTGGAGCAATCCCCTCGTCGGTCCCTCGCGCATACCGGCCATGAGCCAAGTGGGCGGCTTCAACGTCATGACCGGAGCCTTTTACGCTGCCGCAATCATGGCCAATTCCGTGGCTGCCTTAGTGCTGTAAGCCCATACCGCCCCGCTGTTATCCTGAGCGGAGGCCGCAAGGCCGCATTCGAAGGATCTCCCCAACTGCAGAGATCCTTCGAATGCGCGCTACGCGCTCCGCTCAGGATGACAAAGGAATGGACGGACTCGCTCCACCCTCCGGCCGTCGCGTCCGCTAGCGTTACTTCCAAGTAATGGCGAAGTGTTGAGAGGCGTTTTCGGCGAAGGTCTTTCGATCGAATGTTTTCAGCAGTTCCTCGGGGGTGGCGGGGTCGTCTTCTGGTTGGATGCCGCCGATATAGGCAATGTGGCCGATGAGGGCTTCGGGCGTGCGGAAACGCTCGATCAGGGCGTCTAAGGCAGCATCGTGGTCTCGTTTCGCGAGGCGTTTCTGTTGGTCGTTCACGAAGAGCGGCACGTGCGCGTATTGGGGCGTGGCGATGCCAAGCAACCGTTGCAAGTAGATTTGCTGCGGCGTGGATGACTGCAGGTCGATGCCGCGTACGATGCAGTTGACCCCCTGTTCGGCGTCGTCCACAACGGTGGCAAGATGATAGCCGAAGGCGGCGTCGGCACGGCGGATAATGAAATCACCGCACTCTCGCAGCGAGTTCTCCCGGTACGGCCCTTGCAGAAGATCCTCGAAGGAAATCTCTTCGTCGGGGACTTCCACGCGCCAGGAGCAAACTCTCCCCTCCTGCTGCCGTGATTCTATCTGCTGCGCGGGTAAGTTGCGGCAGGTGCCGGCGTAGACATTGCGCTCGCCCAAATGCGGCGCTGATGCCGCATGAAGATCGGCGCGGGTGCAGAAGCAGGGGTACACGTGCGCTTTTGCCGAAATGGCATCGAACGCTGCCTGATAGGCTCCAGCCCTCCCCTGCTGGTAGAAGGGACCCTTGTCCCAAGTGAGCCCGAGCAGCTCGAAGTCCCGCATCACCTGGTCGGCAAAGGCGGTTTTCGAGCGATCGGGGTCCAGATCATCGATGCGCAGCACCATCTCGCCTCCCTGCGACTTCGTGATGAGCCACGAGGCCAGGGCGGAGTAGATGTTGCCGGCATGCATGCGGCCGGTAGGAGAAGGAGCGAAGCGCCCCCGGACGGGAGCGCTTCGAACATTGTTATTTCCGCAGGTCATCGACGTGTTTTGCCTTACCGATAGCGCGGGCGATGCCGCCGGGCTCCACCAGTTTCACCACCGGCGACACCAGAAGCACGCTGCGCAGCTTGTCGCGCACCACCTTCGAGAACGCCTGCATCTCCTCGTAAGAGTCGCTGAAGGCCTCCGGCTTGATCTCCACTTCCACGGTCATGCGATCGAGGCCCGTCTCGTTGTCCACCACAATGTGGTAGTGAGGCGCCAACAGGTCAATCTCGGAAATGACGTCCTCCACCTGGCTGGGGAAGACGTTAGTGCCGCGGATGATGAGCATGTCGTCGCAGCGGGAGCGCACCTTCTGCATGCGGGCCAAAGTGCGGCCGCACTCGCACTTCTCCGTCACCACGCGGGTGAGGTCGTGGGTGCAGTAGCGCAGCACCGGGATGCCCTTCTTGTCCAGCGGCGTGAGCACCAGCTCGCCCATCTCGCCGTCCGCCACCGGCTCGCCGGTTTCCGGATCCACCACTTCCCACAGGAAATGGTCCTCGGCGATGTGCTGCTGGTCGCGGTGCGCCAGACACTCGCCGGATACGCCCGGCCCCATCACCTCGGTGAGGCCGTAGTTGTCGGTGCAGGTGATGTGCATGCGGGACTCGATCTCCGCCTTCAGCTTCGGCGGGCAGGGCTCGCCGCCGAACAGGCCAATCTGCAGCGTGGATGAGGCCCAATCGAAGCCCATCTGCTCCCCCACCTCGCAAATGTGCATGGCGTAGGAGGGGGTGGCGATGATGGCGGTGGTGCCGTAGTCCTCGATCATCTGGATGTGGCGCTCGGTGTTGCCGGCGCCGGCGGGGATCATGGTGCCCCCGATGCGCTGCACGCCGTAGTGCAGGCCGAAGCCGCCGGTGAACATGCCGTAGCCGAAGGCCATCTGCACGCGGTCGGCGGCGGTGACGCCCGCCATTTGGGCCAGGCGCGCGATGCACTCGCTCCAAACCTCCATGTCCTGCTTGGTATAGCCCACCACAATCGGCTTTCCCGTGGTGCCCGACGAGGAGTGGAGCTCCACGATCTCGTCCATGGGGGTGGCGAACATGCCAAAGGGGAAGGTCTCGCGCAGCGCGGACTTGTCCGTGAAGGGCAGCAACCGCACGTCCTCGAGGGTTTTGATGTCGGCGGGACTCACGCCCATCTGGTTCATTTTCTCGCGGTACCAGGGCACGCGGGCGTAGGTGTACTCCACTTGCTCGATGAGCTTCGCCAGCTGAATGGCGCGGATGCGCTCTCGGCTAGCGCACTCCACTTCCGGCATATAGATGGGCAGTTTGGAGAAATCGATCTTATCGGGGGTTGGCATCGGGGTTCCCATTTACATCGTCTCCCCTACCATGAAGTTGGCCAGATCGGCGTTGTCCACCATGTTCATGCCGGCCGCCTGAAGCGCAGCCTCGGCGCCCGGAAGGTCGCGTACGGAAAGTGCGATGTAGGTGGAGGCGAGTGAGTAGCAGTAGGCCACGTTCAGCTTCGCCTCGGCCAGGGTCTCCATTACTTTCTGCAGCTGGCCTACCGAGTCGTCCAGCTTCACGCAGAGCACCTCGGTCTTGCGAGCGGCCGACCCCATCGACTGCAGCACCTCAAGGGCGCGATCGGTGTCGTCTACCACGAAGCGCACGATGCCGTATTCGCCGGTGTCGCTCGCAGAGAAACCGTGCACGTTGATGCCGTTGGCAGAGAAGGCCCCCAGCACGCGGCCCATGTGCCCCGGCTTGCTCTCAACGAAGACACTTATCTGGGTGATGCTCATAGGGCTACTCCCCTTTCTCCATGGCAGCCCGCCCGGCGGCGAAAGCCGCAAGGTTCGCCTGAATGGTCTTCTCGGGTACGCGGGACGCGATGACCTCGGTCCAAATGCTCTCAGGAATATCGAGAGTAGCGGAAAGCGCTCCCAGCAGAGCGACATTGGCGCACTTGGCGTTGCCCGCCTGCTTGGCGATGCGCGAAGCCTCGATGATGTGGGCGCCGGCTTCCGTGAGGCGCGCTTTGGCGCGGGACGGCATGGCGGCGCGCCCGGTGAGCACCGGAAGCGGCTTGATGGTTTCATCGTTCACAATGAGCGAGCCGCCCGCGGCAAGCTGCGGAAGGTTGCGCAGCGCCTCGGTGGTCTCGAACGAGACGATGATGTCGGCCGCGCCCAGGTCGGAGACCATGGAGTGCACTTCGTCCCCTACGCGCACGACGGTGGTCACGGCGCCGCCGCGCTGGGCCATGCCGTGGATCTCGGACACCTTCACATCGCGCCCGGCCGCCAGGGCCACGCGCGCCAGCAGGTCGGCAGCCAGAATGGTTCCCTGTCCTCCGACTCCGCACAAAAGAACGGTCTTGGTCTTCCCCATTACCGGCCTCCTTCCCTCACGATGGCTCCGAAGCCGCAGTACTGGGCGCACTGGCCGCATCCGATGCAGAGCGTGGCATCGATCGAGGCGAGCCCGATCTCCGGGTCGCGGGCGATGGCGGGGCAGCCGAGCGTGGCGCACACGCCGCATCCGGTGCACTTCGAGCTCACCTCGAAGGCCGGCTCCACTTGACGCGTGAGCAGCACGCACGGGGCGCGGAAGATGAGCACGGAAAGCTCGTCGCTCGCAAAGGCGGACTTCAAGTTCTGCCGTACCTCAAGGGCGTTGTGGGGATCGATCACCCGCACGTCCTCGACGCCGAGCGCCCGTACGATGCCCTCCAGATCCATTTCGCGGCTCTCGCGTCCCTGCAAGGTCTCGCCGTTGAAGGGGTTGCCCTGGCGCCCGGTCATGGCGGTGGTGCGGTTGTCCAGTACGCATACGACGCCCTTGCCGCGGTTGTAGACGGTGGACACCAGCGAACTCAGGCCGGAGTGGCCGAAGGTGGAATCGCCGATGACGGCAGCGATGGGCCGATGCGTTTCCTCGCCAAAACCGATCTCCATGCCGTGGGCCATGGAGACGGAGGCGCCCATGTCCACGCAGGTGTCCATGGCGGAAAGCGGCGGCAGCGCCCCCAGCGTGTAGCACCCGATGTCGCCGGTGACGATGGCGCGGGCGCGGGAAAGCTCTTTGAATACCAGGCGATGGGGGCAACCGGGGCACAGAGCCGGCGGCCGGGCGGGAATGTCAGGCGCGGCGGCGGCATGGGGCGGCAGCTCAAGGCCGAAGGCCTGGCGAATGAGGCCGGGGGAAAGCTCCCCGTCGCGAGGCAGTGGTTTGGCAGGCTGCGAGAGCGCGATTCCGGCGGCGCGCACCGCTTCGCTCAGATAGGTGCTCCCCTCCTCTACCACGTAGCAATCCTTTACCGACGCGGCGAACTGCGAAAGCTTCTCGGCGGGCAGCGGCCAGGTGACCCCCAGCTTCAGCACGGAAGCTTCGGGAAGGGCATCGCGCACATGCTGGTACACGGCGCCAGAGCAGATGATGCCCCAGTCCTCGGAACGCTCCTCGATGCGATTGAGCTCTGTTTCGTCGGCCCAAGCGCTCAGTTTGTCGATGCGCTCCAGCTGCACCTTTCGGCGCCCCTTCGCGAATGCGGGCATCATGACCCACTTGGAAGGGTCGCTGCGATACTCGGTCGCCACGTGCTCCGTGCGCTCCCCCAGCTCGACAGGCGTGCGCGTATGGGAGATGCGCACGGTGGAGCGCAGGAAGAAGGGCACGTCGAACTGCTCGGAGAGGGCGAACGCCTCCCGGGCCATGGCCAGCGCCTCGCCGGAATCGGCGGGCTCCAGCATGGGGATTTTCGCTGCCTGCGCGTAGTAGCGGGAGTCCTGCTCGTTTTGCGAGGAGTACATGCCCGGGTCGTCGGCCGCCAGCACCACGTAGCCGCCGCCGACGCCGGTGTAGGCGGCGGTGAACAGCGGGTCGGCCGCCACGTTCACGCCCACGTGCTTCATGGTGGCCAGCACCCGGGCACCAGCGGCACTGGCGCCCAGCCCCACTTCAACCGCAACCTTTTCGTTCGTGCACCATTCCGCGTACACGCCGTCGTAGGTGGCGAACGCCTCCATGGTCTCGGTGGAGGGGGTGCCGGGATAGGCAACGCCCACCGTGCACCCGGCTTCCCAGGCGCCGCGGGCAATGGCCTCGTTGCCGGAGAGCAGTTTCACCTCTGCCAACTTAGGCCTCCTCTTCTTCGTACAGCAGGCTGTAGGAGCCAATTTGAATAATATCGCCGGGGCGCAGCACCTTCTCCTCGACGGTGGCGTTGTTCACCCACACGCCGTTGTAAGAGTTCTCGTCCCGGATGATGTAGGCGCCCCCCATCTTCTCTACGGTGGCATGAAGGCGCGAGACGGTCATATCGTTCAGGAAAATGCCGCTGTTGGGATGCCGGCCAATGGAGAGCGGCTCTTCCCCCAGCGGAAACGATGTGCCGGCGCGCCGACCGCGCATGATGCGCAGCACGCCGCGGAAGCTGGTGGGCGTATCGTCGGCAGGCGTTTGCGCCTCGATGGCGACGGGGACGAACTTCTGCGTGGCCCCCTGGAATTTGAAGCCGCAGACAGGGCAGCTCTCGGCTCCCGCGGGAACGGGTGATTGACACACCGGGCAGTTCTGGGTCATGGGCTGGCCTCCTCTTGGAATGGGTTACGCGCCGGCAGTCGTGCCGGCGGGGGTTACGGAAATGGTTTGGTTCAGCACGGAAGACTCCGCTTGAAGCGTGGTGCCGGTGAACCCGGCGATGAGCCGCTGGAACCAGATGCCGATGCCCTCGAAGAAATCGGGGGCGGGAACAGTTTCGCAGGCAATGAGGTCTTGGGTGGCCAGCAACTGTCCGTCTTGGTAGAAGAGCGCCTGCCCCACCGTCTGGCCCGCTTGCACCTCCCCCTCAATGTCGTCGAAAGTGAACGTCTGCTCAATATCGCCGTCGAAATCGAAGATCTCCACACTGGCCTCGGGGTTCGCGAAAGTTACCGGCACCGTCTTGTCGATCCATGCGGAAAGGGCGGCATACCCTACCACCGGCACCGTGGTTGCCTGGCCGTTCAGCGTGGCTGTGGTCGTCGTGTTGGTCTGGGCTAGGTTGTAGGAGATCATGTGATCGGAGAACCAGTCGTACAGGGCCACCACATCATCGAAGCGCTGCTCTTCCGAGGTAGAGTCCAGCACGATGCCAAGCAGCAGGCCTTGGGGTTTTTCGCATGCGCCGGCGAAACAGGGGCCTGCGGCGGAAGTGTAGCCGGTCTTGATGCCGCAGGCGCCCTCGTAGACTCCCAGCAAAAGATCAGTGCTTTCGAGGGTGACAGTGGTGGCATAACCGCCCCGGTTCACGGAAATATCGGCCGTGGCCTGGTCGACCACGGTGCGGAAGGTCTCGTTCTTCATGGCCGCCTGGCAGAGGATGGCCACGTCCTTGGCGCTGCAGTGCATCTCGGCGGCATGGTCGCCCATGTCAAGCCCGTGGGGGTTCGAGAACACCGAGCCGGTCATGCCGAGCGCCTGGGCCTTCTCGTTCATGGCGGCTACGAACGCCGCTTCCGGGTCGGCGTTGGGATCGATGAGCGCGCCGAGCGACTCGGCGATGGCCACGGCAGCGTCATTGCCGGAGGGCACGAGCAGCGCGCTCAGCGCCTGTTCCAGTGTCATGGAATCCCCCGCCTGCAGGCCGGCCGTGGACTCCCCCACCGATGCGGCGTAGTTGCTCACGGTGACGGTGGTGTCCAGCGGCGCGGTCTCAAGCGCCACAAGCCCCGTCATCACCTTGGTAATGGAGGCGATGTGAACCTGCTCGTCTGCCTTGCGCTCGAAGAGCACCTCGCCGTCCTCGGTCATGAGGCAGGCGTACTCGGCGTCGATGGAGGGGCACTCGTCATCGGGCAGCCCCCGCATCTCCACGCTGGCGCCGGCAATGATGTCGGTGGAGCGCACGTCCGCATAGGCGGCAGACCCCCACCATCCGAAGGAGAGCGCAAAGGCAAGGGCGCAAGCGATAACGCGAGCGCCCTTGGCGAAGACGGTGTGACGGCGGCTAGAGGGCATAGACTTCTTCCGGAGCAACCAGGGCAAATCCCGCCTCTTCCAGCATCGCGTCGACGGACGGATCGTTGATCTTCAGCACGTTGATGGCGCTGCCGTCGGCGGTGCAGAAGCAGTAGCCGTATTCGATGGAGAAGCCCTTAGCGTCGCAGAACTCCAGAAGCGATGCCAAAGCGCCCGGCTCGTCGGCCACGCGCACAGCTACCACCGGGGTAAGCGAGGCGCGCAGCCCCGCCTCCTGAAGCTTCTGCACCGCAACTTCCGGCTGATCGCAGAAGATGCGGGCCAGGCCGAAGGTGGCGGTGTCCGCCAGGAAGAGCGCCCGCATGTTCAGGCCGGCATCGGAGATGACGCGCACCGCCTCTGCCAGGCGGCCGTTGTCGTTCTGCAGGAAAATGGAAACCTGGGTAATCATTTAGTTCTTCGCCTCCCGAAGGTCGATGACGCGCTTGGCTTTGCCCTCTGAACGGGCGATGGTCTTGGGTTCCACCAGCTTGATCTCCACGTTCACCTGCAGGTTGCTCTTGAGCTCGGCGGCCAGGCGGTTGCGCAGATCCTCCAGGCGACGCACCTCGTCGATGGGGAAGTCCGGCTCGGTCTCTACCTGTAGCTCCACGTGGTCCAGCGGGCCCTTGTTGGTGAGGATGATCTGGTACTGGGTGGCAATTTCGGGGAAGGTGGTGATGACCTGCTCGATCTGCGAGGGGAATACGTTCACGCCGCGGATGATGAGCATGTCGTCGGTGCGGCCGCGGAAGCGGTCGATCTTGCGGTGGGTGCGGCCGCACGCGCAAGGCTCGGCCACGATGCGGGTGACGTCGCGGGTGCGGTAGCGCACGAGCGGGGTGCACTCGCGGGTAAGGGTGGTGATGACCAGCTCGCCCCACTCCCCGTCCGGCAGCGGCTCCAGGGTATCCGGGTCGATAATCTCGCAGTAGAAGTGGTCCTCGGCCACGTGCAGGCCGCCGCGCTCCTTGCACTCCATGGCAACGCCGGGGCCCATGACTTCGGAAAGGCCGTAAACGTCGCAGTACTGCAGGCCAAGCTTGTTCGCAATTTCCTGGCGCATGTTCTCAGAGGCCGGCTCGGCGCCGAAGATGCCGCCGGAAATCTGGAACTCGGTAGCGGGATCGTAGCCCATTTCGATGGCGGTGTCGGCAATGAGCAGCGCATACGAGGGGGTGCAGGCCAGAATGTCGGTCTTGCAGTCCTTCATCATCTGCACCTGTCGCTTGGTATTGCCCGACGAGGTGGGGATGACGGTGCAGCCCATGGCCTCGCCGCCGGAATGGGCGCCCAGACCGCCGGTGAACAGGCCGTAGCCGTAGGAAACCTGGATGGTGGAATCGGCGTCGCCCCCTACCATGGCGATGCCGCGGGCGAAGCAGTCGGCCCAGTTCTTAAGGTCATTGGCGGTGTGGCCCACCACGGTAGCCTGGCCGGTGGTGCCCGAAGACGCGTGGATGCGCGCCACGTCTTTGTTGGGCACCGCGAACATGCCGAAGGGATAGGCGTCGCGCAGGTCCTGCTTGACGGTGAAGGGGAACTTGGACAGGTCCTCCAGCGAGGTGAGGTCTTCCGGCGTCACACCCAGCTCGTCGAAGCGGCGCTTGTAAAGCTCTACGTTCTCATAGGCGTTCTCAAAAGATTCCTTCATGCGCTCCAGCTGAAGCTTCGCCAGCTCTTCCCGGGGCATTGTCTCGATTTCCGGCTGGTAGTACACCCTGTGCCGTCCTTCCCTTGAAACGTGCGTTTGTTTTGCCTGAAAGAACGCGAAAAGCGCCTAAAAGGCAACTGGAAAAGATTACCTCATTTGGCGGCGATTCGGCGCGGCGCGGCGCTACTTTTGGGCCAAGGCCTTGATGGCGGCCCAGATGTAATAGACCGTCGTTCCCAGCGAGAGCACAAGACCCACATAGATGAACCAGATGCCCCAGCACACGGGATCCCCGTTAAAGCCGGGCAGCCAAGAGATGTCGCAGATACCCAAACCCGGAATGAGCGGCATGTTCAAGATGAGGGCGGCGAAGCCGATGAACAGAAACGTCGTGGCGAACTTGCCCGGGTAGATGACCGGAATGCGAATGCCCCGTTTGAAGATGAGCCACGCCCCTCCCCCGACCACGAGCAGGTCGCGGGCCACGATAAGCAGGATGATCCACAGCGGCACGCGCCCGGCAATGAACACGCCCAGCACGCCCGCCACCATAAGGGCGCGGTCCACTACCGGGTCCAGCAGCTGTCCTAGCTTGGTCACGCAGTGGGTGCGGCGGGCGATCTGCCCGTCCAGAAAGTCGGTGGCCGCGGCAACGCCGAAGACGATGGCAGCCGCAATGTTCTGATCGTTCAGCAGTAGCACGAAGAAGACGGGCACCATGCACAGACGGATGAACGAGATAACGTTCGGAATGGTGAAAATCTTGTCCGATACAACTTCGGTGGTGCTTCCGCTCATGAAATGCCGTCGATCTCCTCTATCGTCCTCAATTGCGCAAAGGGCATTCTAACAGTGAATCGCCCGAATTGAGGGCGATTCACTGATCATTACAAAACTGTAGCGAAGCTTAAGGGGCACAGCGATGTTCTGTTCCGCATAAGAGACGGATTTCATCCGAGATCGATTATGGAATCGCAGCGTTTCGCAAGATCGAGATCGTGGGTTGACAGCACAATTGCCGCTCCCTCTCCCATCCTTTCGCGCAGCATGTTCCATACGAGCTCGCGGTTGGCTTCATCCAGGGAGGCAGTTGGTTCGTCGGCAAAAATAATTGCAGCCCTCTTGAATATGGCACGAGCAACGCCTAGTCGCTGCTTTTCTCCGCCCGAGAGCACTACGGCTTTGTCTTGAAGTCGATCTTGAAGCCCAACGCTTGTTAGAGCCGCCAATGCGGCTTCTTTCCTTTTAGTTGTGGAGTGTCGACATAGTGCTACATTGTAGAGAACGGTTTCATCATCTATGACACCGCTATCTTGGTAAATGAATGATGCGCTCTCGCGCCAAAACTTCAGAACATCGTGCTTGGTGCGTTTTCCGTAGTCTCGCCCGTCAACGAAGATTTTGCCGCTATCAGTCGCCAGAATAAGGCCCAAGCAATTAAGCAACGTGGTTTTTCCCGAACCAGAAGGGCCGACGATCGCGAGCGATTTCCCGCCTGTAACTCTGACATTGATGCCGTGAAACAGCAGGTGGCCAGCAGTGCTCTTTGATAGGTTTTCTCCTCGAAGTTCCATTGCGCCTTCCCTACCTTCGGTTTGCGAGACGATTAAATTCGATGTCTGCGAAATGGCATCTGAAAACTACTGTGCATAACATCGTTAAGCAGGTAACCCCAAAGACGACGAGCAGCACAGTCGTCATATCACAGCTTCCGATGAGCAGACAAAATACAGCACCTGCCAGAGCGCCCACGCAAAGAAAAGCGATGCGCCTCCCTAATTTCGCAGTTGATATTGAGGGCAGCGTCGACCCGGAACTGCGCCGTGCGAAAATTAATTTCGATTTTGCCGAACACCACGATGCTGCATCTTGTGCCCCCATCACCACCACGAGCGCTAAGGCTGTCAATACCGAGACCAAGAGAACAACTGCTTTCATGTAAGCGGCTTGGGCCTGTTGCAGGGATAGTTCGACGATATTGTCGATCGCGGCAATATAACCGCTCATACCGCTTTCTTCGATAAGGTTTTGAGCTGATTCGTAGCTACTGAAGAACAAATTGCCGGTAGTCAGGAGGGGAACAATGAATCCGCTATAGCTCCAATCTTCACTGATGTTATCCGCGAGCAAAACAAGGGGATTTTTCATGAGCGTAGCGGTTCCACCTTGCGACACGTTAGCCCCGAGTGCCAGCAAACCCTCTCCCTCGTAGCGATAAAACGTTGGGTCAGTCTTCGTATTATTCGAGAGCCAGACTTGCGTTTGATCCCATAGAGGGGCGGGAACTTGATCTTGGTTTATCTTAAAGATAGCGCCCGATCCCCCTGGCTCTTCGACGCCGACATGTATTTCATTTAAGAATGAGCGGTTCACCACTACGAATCCATCGAAGCCTCTAAGCTCATCTTCGGTGATCAACATAGATTGTCCGACATCAAGCGATAGGAGCAATGAGCCCGATTCGCTGGCGTTGCTAATCAGCTCATGGGTTTCGGGTGCGTTGTCGATTGTGGCTTCGTCGGGAGTGTAGAGAAGTCGAACGCGTGTGGCTTCGGGCATCTCTTCGTATATGCGCGCGTTTTCGAGGATCCTAGTTTCTGCGTTGAGCATTCCTGCAGTTGAGATTGAGGAAATAACGACAAGGGCGATCCCAGCAATCTCTAGGCCAAGGCTTAGTGTTTTAGTTTGCCTTGCTGTAACGCTGCGCTGCCCCAGGTCCTTGAAGCTGGGAACACAGAAAAGAGCGATGGCCCCTACTATCGCAAATGCGATCGAACAATAGAGCAGCATGGCTTGGGAACATAGTGAGGCAACAAGTCCAAGTTGCATGATTCCTTGCGGTAGCGCAAGCAGGTAGAGCGCAATTGCGAGGCATCCCGGCATGCATCCCTGCGCCGTCAGAAAGAGAATTTCGAGGCAACATCTTGCTCTGACTTTCCAATAAGGGATGCCTTCTATGAGTTCAACCTTCTGCTTCCTGTATAGCCGCCGCATCAATGCTAGGACGGATGCGATTACGAGAAAGAAGCAGACTATCGCAAGCATGCCCGTGCTTGTCTGTAGAAAATTTCGAATCACAAGCGATTCGGATCCATCGGAAACTTTCTCAAGGCAAATCTCAACGGAATTGCTTTCTCCCCATTCCGACAGGGCGTCTATGAAATCATGCGTGCCGATTGCGAAGAACTGGCCGTCGAGAGAGCGGTCTCCGAGGTCGTCGTGTGAGATAACTTTTCCCGACATGTGAGGATCGAGCCAATGGACAGAGCCATTAACCGTTATCGGTCCCGCAGTCGGCTCTGGCTCCCCTGAAAATACAACGATATCTCTCTCGTTCCGGTAATCCTTTGGGTTTGCGGAAACTTTTCCAATGATGGTTTTGAATTCGTTTCCCAATGCCGACAACCCATGCGCCAGTTCATCCTTGGTGCGCGAGGAATCTGTCGTGCTGATCGAGAACAAGACATTTGCGTCGTAGGGATATATTTGTTGATAGCCTCGGGCTGCCGCAATTGCGCATACACCCATCACTATGCACATTGCAAACGAGCAGATCCTCAATATCCAGCGATCCATGCGATCCATGCGATCCCCCGTTGTTCATGAGCGGTTACTACTGGCTCTCGCCTGATCGTCATCTTCAATCTAGGGTTAACTTTTGCGATGTTGTTAACTGAAATTACTATAACATGGTAACTATATTTAAAGCTAGAGTCAGCTCAAATTATTTAGATTAATATAAAATTACCTGTTAAACATTAACTTCCTTTGAAGTATACTTTTGCTGTCGTAGGCGAGGAGCTGGGAGTTTCTGTGGCTGTTGCACAGCGAATATGCTTATTAGCATAAGGGATGTTTTCGAGGTCGCTATATGCTTTGTCTTCGCTGTAATCTTCTGTTACGGGGCTCTTCTTCAGAATGAGACGGACGATCTGGTGTGATTGAGCTATGAAATACGCCATCCAGCTCAGCAAGCTCATGAAGGAGCGCGGTGTGGCCGGTACGGACCTTATGAGGCTGACCGGACGTACGGCGGCCAATATCTCGCGCCTGCGCCAGGGCAAGATCCGCGCGGTGCGCTTCTCCACGCTGTTCGCCATCTGCGACTTCTTGGACGTCTCCCCCGGCGACGTCATCATCCGCATCCCCGACGAGGAGGCGGAGCACCTGGGGAAGGGCGTCTACCTCATCAACATGGACGGGGACGAGGAGTAGGAGATCAGCGATCGGGTGCGCGTCCTTATCACGTTCGTGCAGAAGTTAACTTAGCTTCCGATGTCCGTACTCGTAATCGATTCTCATGATGATAAATGCGATTAGCGGCAATGGTGTGAACATCGTTGTGTCGTTGTATCTGTTGCTCAAAAACGAAAGGAATTATATGGCAGCTAAGCGAATAACCCGAATTGCAGTGCTTTGCCTGACGGCTGTGTTCTCTTTTGCGCTGGCTGTCTTCTTCTACAACCGGGTGCAAGTGTCAAACGGGCCTCTTTTGGGATCTTCACTCGATCCTGGTGCCGCTGCCGTTTTCATTGCTGTACCTACCGCGTTGATCGTGGTGTTGCTCGTGGCCTTCTTCGTTTTGCGGATGGCTATTCCCGAAGTGCTGGCAAAGGGTGCAGTAGCTGTTTACCTGCTCATGCTTCTTTTCATCCTGTTTGGCAAGAGCGTTGGAGTATCGGGGTTGAACTTCGATCCAACGAACGGGAACCTGCTCTCGGCTGGCTTCATTCTCAATGTCCTCGCCTTTGTTCCGGCGGGATTTCTTTTGCGGTTTGCGCTGAAGGGAACCGGACGAACCGTCTTGGTGGGGATTGTCTTGTCCGTAGCGGCTGAGGCAATTCAGTATTTCTGCTACCTGGGGATCGCCGATATTCTGGATGTGGCCATGAACACCCTTGGGTTCCTGCTGGGCGCCTTGTGCGTTGACCTGTTGACGAAGCACAATCTCAAGATTGTTGACGAGAACGGCAAGATGCAGCTTGTCAAAACCGAGATTTGACGAATCTGGTTACTGAAGCCGCAGTTTCTATTGCGGCGGAAAGATCCTTCGCTTCGCTCAGGATGACGAAGGGCGGGATGGCCTGGACAGGAGACCCTCCGACTGCGCGCTTTGCGCTCCGCTCAGGATGACAAAAACGTTCGTCTTGGGAAAGTGAATCGCCCCGCCTTTGGGTGGCGGGGCGATTTCGTCTTTAAGCTTCGGCGGATTTTGCTTTGGGGTCTGGGATGGGGACTATCGTGTCGTATTTGCCGGTGGCGATTTCCTTGAGATCTGGCGAGGTGATGAGCGCTTGTTTGGGGCAGGCACGCACGCAGGAGTCGCAGAGGATGCAGCGGAAGGGCTCGATGGCCCATACCCTCCCCTTCTTGTCAACCGTGATGGCGTCGCAAGGGCAGGCCTTCTGGCAGATGCCGCAGAGGATGCACTTGGAATCATCAATGGTGATGTGGCCGCGCAGACCCGCTGGCGCCACCTTCTTCTCGGCCGGGTAGAGGCAGGTTTCCGGCTTCTTGAACAGCGACCCGAAGGTCATGCCCCCCAGTTTGAACGAAGTCACGGGACGCCTACCTTTCAGTGCAGCTGATGCACGGGTCGATGGTCAGTACGATCATGTTCACGTCGGCGAAGTCGCATCCCTCGAGCGCTTTCACCATGCCGGCGATGTTCTGGCTGGTGGGAGTGCGCATGCGCATGCGGTCCAGGTATTTGGTGCCGTTACCGCGCGCGTAGTAGTAGCACTCGCCGCGCGGCTGCTCCAGCACATTGCAGGCCTCGGCGCCGTCGGCGGGCGATCCCTTCACGGGCACCGCAATGTCGCCAGCGGGGATCTTCGCCGCCAGCTCCTTGATGATGTCGATGGACTGCAGCACTTCCTTGCAGCGCACCACCACGCGCCCGTAGCAGTCGCCGTCGGTAGCAGTGATGGGCTGGAAGTCGGACAGGTCGCCGTAGGCGCCGCGGCCGAAGTTGCGCACGTCGTAGTTCACGTTGGAAGCACGGGCGAAGGGACCCACCATGGAAAGGGCGATGGCCTCTTCGTGGGAAAGGTAGCCCACGCCCACGGTGCGGTTCTTCACCGAGTAATCGCTGATGAGCGTGTTCATGATCTGGGTGTACTCATCGGTGATGCCCTCGAGCACCGAGAGCACATCGGCCATTTGGGCATCGTCGATGTCGCGTACCACGCCGCCCACGCACACGACAGACAGGATGACGCGGCCGCCGGTGGTCTTCTCGAACAGGGTGAGCACCCGCTCGCGCAGGCGCCAGCAGTGCATGAACATGCTCTCGAAGCCGAAGGCGTCGGCGGCAAGGCCCAGCCACAGGATGTGGGAGTGAATACGGCTAAGCTCGTGCCAGATGACGCGCAGGTACTGGGCGCGCTTGGGCGCTTCCACGCCCATAAGGGCTTCAACCGTCTCGGCGTAGCCCAGGGAATGTCCCATGGCGCAGATGCCGCAGATGCGCTCGGCCACATAGATGAACTGGTTGTAGTCCTTCGTTTCCACCAGCTTCTCAAGGCCGCGGTGCACGAACCCGATCTGCGGGATGGCCTCGATGACCTTCTCGTCTTCCACCACCAGGTCCAGATGGAGGGGTTCGGGCAGCACCGGGTGCTGGGGACCGAAGGGAATTACGGTAGCTTTTCCCATGTTAGTTCTCCTCCTTCTTCGCGGCGGCCTTCTTGGCTTTGGCCTCCATGGCGGCGCGAACCTTTGCAGCCTTCTCGGGGTCCATGCCCGCCAGCTTCTCTTCGAGGGCAGCGGCCTCTGCGGCTTCTGCCGCGGCCTTCTCCTTCTTGGCCTTGGCCTCCATGGCGGCGCGCACCTTCGCGGCCTTTTCGGGATCCATGCCCGCGAGCTTCGCCTCCATGTCGTCGGCAGCAGCCGGGGCGCTTTCCCCCTTCGCCTTCGCCTCCTTCGCAGCCTTTGCGGCGGCGATCTTGGCCGCTTTCTCCTTCGCCTCTTTCTGCGCAGGGGAAATGACCGTCATGGGCTCGGGGGTGGAAAGCGCGTAGAAGGCGCCGTGGAAGTCGATGGCAATGCCGTCGAAGTTGATGCCGAACAGGTCGTGGATCTCGTTT
Source organism: Eggerthellaceae bacterium (assembly GCA_022791455.1). Classification (GTDB taxonomy): domain Bacteria; phylum Actinomycetota; class Coriobacteriia; order Coriobacteriales; family Eggerthellaceae; genus Parvibacter. The sequence continues at coordinate 125,141 of JAAVZC010000013.1, read as the reverse complement.
TCCCACACGAAGGCCTCAAGATAGAGGTCGCTGATGGAGGGAGCGTGGGTGCCCTTCTCGAGCTTCTCCACCTTCAAGTTCTCCAGCAGGCCCGTCTCCATGTTCATGAAAGAGTAGATGAGGTCGATGCCAGGGTCGCAGTTCACGGCCAGGGTTTGGACGTAGCGCCAGCCTTGGGCCTTGCGCTCCCCCACTTCCTGGGTAAGGGACTCGAAGGGGATCGCCTTGAATTCAGTGCTGTAGTTCATGGGCGCGATCACTTTCCTTTCTTCGCCTCGGCCATCGCTTTGGACTTTTGGTCGAGCACCTCTACGCCCGCCACAATGGCGTCGATGAGCGTTTCGGGGCGCACGGCGCAACCAGGCGCGTACACGTCCACGGGAATCGCCTTGTCAACGCCGCCGATGACGTTGTAGCAGTCGTGGAAGATGCCGCCGGAGCAGGCGCAGATGCCGCAGGCCACCACTACTTTGGGCTCGAGCATCTGGTTGTAGATCTCGCGCACCACCTCGATGTTGCGCTCGTTCACGCTGCCGGTCACCAGGAAGATGTCGGCGTGCTTGGGGTTGCCGGTGTTCACGACGCCGAAGCGCTCGCCGTCGAAGCCGGGGCACAGGGTGGCCAGCACCTCGATGTCGCAGCCGTTGCAGCTGGACCCGTCATAGTGGATCACCCAAGGGGATTTTGAAGCAAAAGCCACAGGGCACCTCCTAAATCAGCATGAGGAAGGCCATGTTGATGCCGCCGCCGAGCAGGGCCACAAGCCAAGCGGACTTCAACATGAGCTGCCATTTTACGCGGGCGAAGTTGTTGTCGATGTAAATCTCCAGGAAGTACACAAGCGCCACGACCACAAGCGCCAGGATCCAGGAGACGGGGTTGCCCCAGACAAAGAACAGCCCCACCCAGCCCAGGAACAGGACGTTCTCGCACCAATGCATGATCTCCACCAGCCCCAAAGTGGGACCGCTCATCTCGGTGGTCATGCCGCGGACGATCTCCTGATGGGCGTGGTGGCTCATGGACAGGTCGAAGGGACTCTTGCGCAGCTTGATGGTGAGGATGAACAGAACGCCCACGAAGATGAGGAAGATCTGCAAAACGGCCGGGCCCGCCGGGTTCGCGGCGATGGCGGCCACATCGAAGCTGCCGCAGGCCAGGAAGAAGCCGACGGCCATGAACAGCACCATGGGCTCGTAGCTCATCACCTGGATGGTCTCGCGGGCGGCGCCCATCTCCGCGTAGGGGGAACGGGTGCAGTAGGCGGCCATGATGAAGAACAGGCTGGAGAGCGTGATGGTGAACACGTCCAGCAACAGGTTTCCGCCACCGAAGAAGATGCCGCCGGAAAGCACGGCGAAGATGAGGGCGCACACCACGTACACGCGCTCGGAGGTGTTGACGGCGGCGTCTTCCTTCTCGAAGAGCTTGCGCACGTCGTAATAGGGCTGCAGGACGGGCGGTCCTACGCGGCCCTGCATGCGGGCGGAGATCACACGGTCGAGGCCGGCAAGCAGGCAGCCCACGACGGGACCCAAAACGGCGAAGAGCACAGTGGCTATAAGAATCTGAATCAAAGTCATGCCTCTCCCCTTCCTACATGATTCCCACGCCGAGGATCACCATTACCAGCGCGGCGCCCATGAGCAGCGAGTTGAACAGAACGCCGATGGGGGCGATCTTCTTCTCGCCGAACACGGACTCCAAATACCAGTTGCGGGTAACCGCCTCGGAGGAGTCGGAAAGCGAGTTCTGGAAGGAGCGGTTGTCGTCGTCGCGGCTGACGCCGGCCAGGTACACCGGCACCTTCTTCTGCTTACTGGTGGTCTTGCCGGCTCCGGCGAACAGGGCCACAAACACCACGGCGGCGCAGATGCAGGCGAGCCACAGGTTGTCGGTGGAGATGTCCTGCCCGAACACGCCGAAGACCGAGACCACGTAGGGCTCCACGGACACGGCGGAAATGAGCGGCAGGCACACGCAGCCGCAGATGAGCAGCACTACCATCAGCAGCAGCGACGCCCATTCGCTCTTGTGGACGGTGACCTCGACGTTTTCCGGCTGTCCGGCGATGCCGGCAAGCTTGCCGAGCCACTTGGCCCAGAACATGAACGTGGCGGCGGAGCCGAACCCTAGGATGAGGATGAGCGCCACCTGGTCGGCCTGAGCGAAGGAGACGAGCGCTCCCCACTTGGCGATGAGCATGCCGAACGGCGCGATGAACATGCCCATGATGCCCACCATCATGAAGCGGGCCAGGCGCGGCATGCGGTCGAACAGCAAGTCCATGTCCTCGATGTCGCGAGAGCCAATATGGTGCTCGGCGGTGCCGACGCACAAAAACAGCAGGCTCTTCGCCAGCGCATGGAACAGGATGAGGAAGCACGCGGCCCACACCGCTTCCGGCGAGCCGACGCCGGCGCAGGCGGTCACGAGGCCCAAGTTCGCGATGGTGGAGTACGCGAGCACCCGCTTGGCGTTGGACTGCGATATGGCCATGAACGAGCACAGCAGGAAGGTGACCGCGCCCACCATGATGACCATGAGGGAGGGCACCGGGCACACCATGAAGATGGGGGCCAGCTTCACCAGCAGGAACACGCCCGCCTTCACCATCGTGGACGAATGAAGCAAAGCAGACGTGGGCGTGGGGGCCACCATGGCGCCCAGAAGCCAGGTGTGGAAGGGCATCTGGGCCGCTTTGGTGATGCCGGCGAAGGCAAGGGCGGTGACCGCTAGGGCCACGAGTGCCGGCTTTTGGCAGCCGATGACCAGGAAATCGTAGAACGAGAACGTTCCCACCATAAAGGCGCAGCAATAAAGCGCAACCACGAAGCCGATGCCGCCCGCCAGGTTCATGATGATCTGGCGGAAGGAATTCTTAATGGCCTCTTCGGTCTTGGTGAAGCCGATGAGGAGGAAGGAACACACGGTGGTGATCTCCCAGCCGGTGAACATCCACTCCATGTTGTTGGAGAAGACGATCACGAACATGGCGGAGAGGAACAGGAACATGAGCCCGAAGAAGAAGGGCCGGCGGTCTTTGGCCCCTTCCGGCTCATGGGCCTGGAAATCTTCCATGTAGCCGATGGCGTAGACGCAGATGCCGGAGCCCACCACGCCGATGATGAAGGTCATCAGCAGCGAGAGCGAGTCGAAGTACAGGCCGTAGGGCACTTCCAGCTCAACTTCGAAGGCGAACTCGAGCACCAGCACCATCACCAGCTGAATGATGGCAAGCACCGCGGCGGGAATGTTCTTATACTTCCAGGAGAAGCCCAGGATGACCGCCACAATGGCGATGCTGATGCCGGAGCACAAAAGATCGATTGCCTCCGAGCTGAATTCGAACGGGGTGTACCCAGCTCCCAGGTTGGTGACCACTAGGATCACCGAAGCCACGGCGATGATGATGGCGGATGCGATCACCACGATGTTGCGCGCTTGATTATTGCGGATGCAGAACAGCGCTATTGCCGCTACCAGCGGAAACAGGATGAGAAATCCTACAAGAGCCACGGCCCCTCCTTTCCATGTTTGCAAGCGTGTCGGAAGGGAGTGACCGACGTCCCGGCAACGCCCTGCGCGGGCGCCGAAAAGCCGACTTCAGGGGGTCATCCCTTTAGTCAACTCTAGCAAAAGGGTGGAATTACCCCCGGCGAGGGGGCACCGGTTTCCGCGGTTTGCTCGGTAAGAGGGCAACAAAGAGCGGCTCCCCTGCCGTCCGTCTGGCAAAGGGAGCCGCTCGCGGTGGAACGATATTTCGGGGAGCCGAAGCGCGCGGCGCTACAGCATGGGCACCACCATGGTCAGCGGCAGGGCCGCCACAATCACCAAGTAGCGCAGCAGGTAGCCGCCTACCAGCACGCCGGCGTCGGAGGCGAAGGACAGCCAGCGGGCCGTCGCGCCCTCCTCGAACTTCGGCGAGGCGAAGAACAGGGTGATGGTCTCGATGATGGTGGGAGCCAGCAGACCGATGATGACGAAGCCAATCCAGAACCAGCCCGACCACTCTCCGCCGATGAGGCTCATGATGGAGTTGAAGCCCGCCTCGTTGGTATGGGCCGTGATGAACACGAGTGAGGCGATGAGCAGGATCTCAATAGCCGGCAGCACGTAATGGGTCTTCTTCAGAATGCCGATCTCGTTGAATTCAGCCGGCTTCACCAGAATGCCAACGGCGATGACGGCCGCGGCGCCCGTGGAGAGGGCCGACACCAGGAACAGAATAGGAAGCAGCGCGTTATTCCACAGCGGGAAGGTTTGGCACACGCCCAGCAGCACGCCGGTGTAGATGGCCACGCATACGCCTGCGATGACGCCCAGGATGTCCAGCCAATTGGGAATGGGCTTCTTCAGGAAGTCGAGCAGCAGCACGACGAGCGCGATGATGGTGAAGGTGGCCAGGAACACCACACCCCAGGTCATGACCGATCCGAAGTTGGTCAGCAGCAAGGCGAAGCGCAGCGGGTTCAGGAAACCGGCCTTCGCATCGAACATCAGAAGCACCAGGCCGATGATTACCACGACCGGCGCGATGATGTGCCCGACGCGGCGCATGGTGACCGCTTCCGGCTTGGTCCACTTCAAGAACGCGGAGGTGATGAACGCACCGCCGCCCAAGCCTGCCAAGAACAGATACCAGGCGATGATACCGCCCCAGATGGGTTCATAAGTCATCTCTCTCACCTCGCGTAGTAAATAGCGGCCTCGGTAAGGCCTTCGACCAAGGGCTTGGCCCCTGTCGCGCGGATTTGCTGGGAAATCTCGGACTCCGGATCCTCAAGGTCGCCGAAGGTGCGCACGCCCATCGGGCAGGCGGATACGCAGTTGCTGGCGGCCTCCCCCGGCTTCACGGCTGCCACGCAGAAACGGCACTTGTCGACGGCGCCCGTTTCCTCGTTGCGCACGCGCAGCTGATAGGGGCAGGCGGCCATGCAGTACAGGCAGCCGATGCAGCGGCCGTGGTCGATGACCACGATGCCGTCCGGGCCGATGTGGGAGGCGCCGGTGGGGCACACCGAGACACAGGGGGCATCGGTGCACTGCATGCACTGCATGGGCACCATCTCCACGTCAGTGGTGGGGAATTTTCCGGTCACGCGCTCTTCGTAACGGATGAAGGGCTCGTCTTTCAGCAGTTTGTTCTGGTGCTGGCAAGCTTCGCGGCAGGCGTAGCAGCCGATGCACTTCCTCGTGTTAACGAGCATTCCATAGCGTGTCATCATGCACCCACTTTCTTCAGGGTGACCGCGGTCTCATTCATCATTCCCGCTCCGGTGCCCGGGGCCATCTGCCAGGCGATGAGGGGCTTGGGGGCGGCGCCGAAGAGCTTGGCGCCCTCCTCTTGTCCGTAGATGGAGCCGAAGTGCGCCGGCATCCAAACTACGTTGGGGGCAATGAGGTCGGTGACCTTCATGGGCACCGTGATAGTGGCCAGAGGCGATGTGATCTCTGCCATGTCGCCGTCGGCGATGCCGAGGGCGGCGGCGGTGTCGGTGTTCACCCAGGCCTCCTGCAGCTCGTACTTCTCGGCAAGTGCCATGAGGTAGGGGCTCGCGTTGCAGAAGGTGTCCTGGAAGACCACTTCCTGCCCGATCATGAGCCGAAGCGTGCCGTTCACTTCCTCAATGGCCGGGGCGGTCCAGGTGGGAACAGCGGAAAGACCGGCCGCCTCGAAGGTGGGGCTGGCGAAGTCCACCTTGCCGGACTCGGTGCGCAGGTAGGGCATGGTGCCCAGTTGCGCGTCGGAGCCGGGGATGGCGGCGATGCCCTCTTGCAGGATGCCCTCGTAGCTGATACCCATGAGTTCGGCGTTCGCGCGGTTGTAGTCTTCCAGCGTGAAGGGGAAGGCGTCGGCTTTGCCGGCGGCGGTGGCCAGGGCCACGATGGCGTCGGGGATGGACTTGGCGTCCACTTCGGTGTTCACCAGCACCGGCGTGCGCAGACCAGCCACGGTGTTGGCGCCGGAGGCGGTGACGATGGTGTCGGTGCGCTCCAGGTAGGAGCTCAGGGGCAGCACGTAGTCGGCCAGAACAGCGGTGTCGGTCATGAAGGAGTCTAGCACTACCAAAAGGTCTAGCTTCTCTAGTGCCTCTTTCACGCCGTTGCCGTTGGAAACGTCCAGTACCGGGTTGCCCTCAACCACGATGAGCTGAGTGAGGTTGCCGGCCTGCATCTGCTCCATGGCAGCGATGATGCTGTCGCCCCAAACGAGCGGCGCGTCCATATAAGTAATGATAGAGGCGTCGGTGGTCAGCTTCGGGATGCCCTTCTCCGCCAGCATGTCGTCGGAAACGAAGGGGGCGTTCGGGAACAGCCAGCCGCCCTTCTGGTTGAAGCTGCCGATCATGGCGTTGATCAGGTAGATCATGCGCACGGTGTCGACGCTGTTGGAAAAGCCGCTGCCAAGGGTGCCCGCCCAGGGCATATCCACGAAAGCAGCCGGGGCGTTGGCCCACAGATCGGCGGCAACTTGCCCGATCTTGGTGGCCTCGGCGCCGGTGAGCTCGGCGGCCCAGTCCAGGGTGTAGCCCTTCATCTGCTCGGCGAACTGGTCGAAGCCGTTGGCGTAGTTGTCGGTGAAGTCCTTGCTGTAGTGGCCGGTGCGCACCAGCTCGCCGGCAATGCCCAGAAGGAAGGCAAGTTCGGTGCCGGGCTTTACGCCAATCCACTCGTCGCAGATGCGGCCGAAGGAGGTCTCGCGGGAATCCACCAGCACAATATGGCCGCCGTTGTCCATCATGTGGCTGAACTCGGCCATCTCGGCGGGCCGCATGGCATCGTAGGTGGACTTGTCCAGCATGACCACATACTTGGAGTGCTCTACGTCAGGGGCCGGGTAAGCACCGGAGATGCCCTCGATGGTGGCGGTGATGCCAGCGTCGCGGATGGCGGCATCGGAATAGCAGTTGGCAGAGCCCAAGGCGGCCATGAGCCGCTTCGGATAGAAGGTGGAGTTGCCGCGGCTCTGGTACAGGGCCAGCTTCTGGGGGTCACCGGCTTGCAGCTTCTCTCCAATTTCCTGGCAGGCCTGATCCCACGAGATGGCGTCGAAGCCGCCCTTCTCGTTCTTCTTGAGCGGGGTCTTCACGCGGTTCTCGTTGGCGTACAGGAACGCATAGCCCTGGCCGCGTCCGCACAGATAACCGCGGGCGGTGGGGTAACCGGTGCAGCCGATCACGCGCCACAGCTTCTCGTTCACGGTATAGGCAGTGAAAGCGCATTTGTTGCCGCAGCCGTCGCACAGGGTAACTTTCTGCATGGCGTTTTGAGGGGTGTCGTCCTCGCCGTACGCCTGTGACCAATCTCCTAAGCTAACGGCGCCCGCAGTGCCGGCAATGGCGGCTGCTGCTGCGCCCGCGGCCACGAAATCGCGCCGCGTCAAAGTGTTTTGTGACATTTCTCGTCCTCTCAACAGGTAGGTTCGCGGTTCGAAGAAGGCGCAGGGCCTACACGAGGGTCACGGTACGGACGACACCCTGATCGATCGCCGCCTGGGCGATGTCTTGCCAGTCGACGAACTGGATTGCGCCGTTGGGGCATTGCACGGCGCAGCGGCCGCAGGCGACGCACTTGGTGGAGGTGCCGGTCTGGGAATTGATGCGGGGCATGTTCCACGGGCAAGCCTGGGCGCACAGGCCGCAGCCGATGCAGACTTCCTCGTTTACCACGCGGGCGCCGGTGTTTTCGTCGCAGTAGATGGCGTGTACCGGGCAATTGTTCATGCACGCGGCGTCTTCGCACTGCTTGCAGTGCTCAACGGTGAACTCGCAAGCGCCCGTGCCATCGCCCAGGGCACCATCGCCCGTGTCTACGCCCTGGCCCCAATAATAGTTGTCCCACACGCGAACACGGGCGATGGACTGATCCACATAGCCGTCGTTCTTCAGTGTGCACATCATCTCGCAGCGCTGGCAGCCGGAGCAACGAGCGCGGTCGGTGACGATCATCTTGGTGGGAGTCGTGCGGATGTCGATGCGCCCGGCGGCGATCGACTTCTCGGTTACGCCCCAACTTGCCAGGACGCCACCGGCGATAAGCCCGGCAACGCCGCAACCGCACATGGCCAGAACCTGGCGGCGGGTGACATGGTGCTTGGGGGCGGGAGTGGCGGCGGCCTCAGGGGCGCTTTCCGCCGTATGCTCGCCTTCGGCCACTGTCGGCTCGAGAGGCTTGTTTTCGAAGGAATTCTCGGACATGTTAGTTGCTCCCCTCACTAATAAATGTTGTGAGACTGATAGATCCTTTTCAAGGCTCCTGCTGGCAACTAGTTCCTCTTCGATTCACTCAACACAGAGAAGTATGATCATTCCATCTTCTTGGGCATACCCTCTTTTAGGGATATTTTTCCTCCCGTCACTTTTTCGAAAAAATCGAATCGGTTTCGTCATCTGCGATACCGATCGGTAATCAAAATTACCCTCTTGGAGGGTATAGGATATATGACGAGATGAGGCATCATTTACCTGCAGTTTTAGTCATGCACTCCTGATGGCTGCATTCCTTTTCGAGAGTTCGCGCAACGGATTACTTAAGGGAACGAACCAAGTAGGAGATACACCATGGCTGACGAAAAATCATATGGATGGGCTGGCAAGCTTCTCCGCGTTAACCTGACCACGGGAGCCATCACCACCGAGCCGACCGAGCCTTATAAAGAGTACATCGGCGGCATGGGTCTTGCGAACAAGATCATGTACGACGAGGTGCCCGCTGGCACCGACCCCCTGTCCGAGGAGTCCAAGATCGTTTTCGCCGTCGGTCCCCTGACGGCATCGGGCGTGCCGCTGGCTGGCCGCACCACCGTGAGCTTCCTCTCCACCTACACCACCGACAACCAAGTGGTGGACGCCCATTGCGGCGGCATGCTGGGTGCGAAGATCAAGCTGGCCGGCTACGACGGAGTCATCATCGAAGGCATGAGCGAAGAGCCGGTCTACCTGTGCATCAACAACGACAACGTAGAACTGAAGCCGGCCGACTTCCTGTGGGGCCAGGGCACACGTGCCACGGCCGAAGCGCTGAACCGCATCGAGGGTACGAGCGCGTGCGTGGCATCCATCGGCCAGGCGGGCGAGAACCTTGTTCCTTACGCCTGCCTCATCAATTCCCGTAACCACTCCGCCGGCGCAGGTCTTGGCACCATCATGGGCTCCAAGAAGCTGAGGGCGCTCGTGGTCGAGGGCAACGGTTCGGTGAACGTGGCCGACCCTGAGGCAGTGGCAGAGCTTTCCGACTACATGCTGCGCGAAATCGTCGGCTCCAACAACAACCACGTGGTGCCCTCCACCCAGCAGGAATGGGCCGAGTACTACGACGCCGGCAGCCGCTGGACCGCTCAGAAGGGCGCCAGCTGGGAGCTGGCCGAGGGCGGCGCCATCGAGACCGGCGAGCCCAAGCCCGGCGAGATCAACACCGTGGGCTACCGCTGCTTGAAGTCCCTCAAAGACGAGGGCCCCGAGGCGCTGAAGTACACCATCAAAATGGACGGCTGCCACAGCTGCCCCATCCACTGCTACTCCGACATGCGCGTGCCCGCCAGCAAGGCCAACGGCGGCTACGAGATTACCGGCAACACCTGCGTGCCGAACTTCCCCTTCACTAATTACATGATCAAGATCCTGGGCGACAAGACCACCGTGCAAGCCCAGAGCGACGACGCGCTGGTATGGGACCAGGTATTCGGCTCCACCATGGACGATCTGGGCCTGTGGTGCAACTACGGCCAGATCTACCGCGACATCGCCCACTGCTACGCCACCGGCATCTTCGAGCGCGTGCTGCCGGCCGAAGAGTACGCCATGTTCGACTGGGAGGCCTTCGCCAAGAACGATCCCTCCATCGTGCCGGCGCTGCTGCACCACATTGCCGCCAACGACAACGAGATGGCCTACGTGGCTTACGGCCCTCTGGTATGGACCGAGCGTTGGAACGACCCGGATTGGTGGAACGATCCCGCCTCTACCCTCATCAACGTCCGCGGCTGGCCGGTGCACCATGCCCATGAGTGCTTCGCCCAGGTGGGTCTGCTCTACAACATGATGTTCAACCGCGACGATATGATCCATTCTGCCGTGAACTTCCAGGGCTGCGGCCTTCCCTTCGAGCTGAAGCAGCAGATTGCCGAAGAGGTGTGGGGCGGCGCCGACGCCATCGACAAGGACAAGAACTACACCCCCATGAACGAGCACAAGGCCAACTTCGCCTGGTGGTCCATCGTGACCGACGTGCTGCACGACTCGCTGACCCTGTGCAACTGGGTGTGGCCTATGACCATGAGCCCCACCGCCGCTCGCGACTACCGCGGCGACCTTGACCTGGAGGCGAAGTTCTTCACCGCCGTTACCGGTCAGGAAGTCACCACCGACGACCTGTACAAGGCCGGCGCCAAGATCATGACCCTGCAGCGCGCCAACACCGTGCGCTCCATGGTCGGTACAAACGGCCAGATGGGCTCCAACGAGATGCGCACCGTCCACGACGTTCCCACCGAGTGGCCCTTCGCGCAGGATCCGGACAAGCAGCCCTTCACCGAGGGCACCATCAAGCAGGACAAGGAAGACTTCCAGAACGGCCTGACCATGCTCTACCGCTGCTTCGGCTGGGACGAAGAGCTGGGCTGCCCCACCGCCGAGTGCCTGGACTACTACGACATGCCCGACGTCAAGGAAGAGCTCGTCAGCTTGAACCTGCTGCCGTAACTGTTGCTGCAACGAGTTGGCTCGGAGCGCGAACGGGCTTCGAGCCAACCGAGGGGCTTGCATTTTCGTCAACCCGCTTGTGGTTGTTCCCCTCATAGAAGTGCCCCGCACAACCGCGGGGCACTTCTCGTTTTCGGAGTAAGCGGGCTTTTATACGTTGCGGGCGCGCTCGACGCCGTACCATTCGGCGAGGGATTCCGCCAGATCTGCGCTCATGAGGTCCGTGGAATAGAAGTAGAGGTCGCCCTTGGAGTCCTGCACCTGGGCGATGTCGGCGAAGTCGGCGTTGCCGGCCATGGCGGCGAAGGCGGCGGCCACGGCATCTGCGTCCAGGTGGAAGGGGTCGTTGGCGAGGCTCGCGGCAGCGAGCGGGCGCGGATAGGTGCGGCACTCCTCGCGGGCGCATTCGGCCAGCGTCACCATGGGGTTTCCCTCGGCGGCCAGGAAAGCCCAGCGGGCGAAGGCGTCGGTCATGAGGGTGTTGTCGTAGAGGTAGTAGCTGTGGGCTCCCACCAGCGCGCGAATATGCTCGCAGTCGATGGCCTTCTCGACGGGGGCGGTCTCCTCGTCGGTTTGCACCAGCACCAGCTCGCCTTCGATTTCCTCAAGGCGATAGCCGGCGGGGATGCGCAGCCCGGTGGCAGGGTCGATGGTGCCACCGGGATTGGTTGCAGCGGGGCGCTGGCTTGCGGCGTTGACAGCGGAAGCGCGGCTATCTTGCTCTTGGGGCTCCTGGGAGGGGTCGTTCGCTTCCCTCTCTTCGACTGGTTCGGCTTTGCTCTTGGCGGCGAAAGGCGGCACGCCCACCGCCTTGGTGGCGGTGCGGAAGCGGGACTTCACATGGGGGTTAGCCGGAGCAGCCTCGCCTTTGGCCACGGGGGCAGCTACGGCATGGAGGTCGGTGTTCTCCTCTAGATATTCATAGGCCAGCATTTCGAAGTCTTCCGCGGAAAGGTGGGCGGGCACGAGGCCTAATTCGTCCCACTCCGCAGGAGAAGAAAGGCGGGAATCGGCGGAGGCGGCGCGCACTGCCTCGCACAGATCGGCGATGGCATTGTGCTCAACCAATTCGCGGTCGGCAGCGTCCAGCTCGTCGGATCCCTCGGGCTCGAGCGCCTCTTCAGTTTCAACGGCAGCCCCTTCGCCGACCCCACCATCGCTGGAGACATGCTCTTCTGCGATGACGGCGATTCCGGCGCCCGCGCCAGCCGCAGCACCTTCGCGGCCCTTCACCATCTCGTCCACCAGCAGGTCGGTGCGGGTGTCGCGCAGCGAGCAGTGCTCGCATTTCAGGCAGGAAAGGGAGTTCTCGTCGCAGGGCAACTGCTCGTTGAGCTGCGCCAAGGTGGCGCCGTTGCGGTAGAGCCAGTCGCCGTAGAGGGCGCGCACCGCTTCGACGGCGAAATCGGGCGTGTAGCTTTTGTCCCAGGGGACGCCGTCCACTGCCTCCAGCACGTCTTCGGTGGTGACGGTGAGCGCCTCGGGCAGAGTTTTGCCCTCGATGAGGTCGCAAATGACGCTCGCGCAGGCGGTCATGGCCAAGCAGCCGCGAGATTTGAACCCCGCCTGCTCGATCACTTCGGTTTCGGGGTTGATGCGGGCGAACAGCCTGAGCGCCACCTCTCCCCGCTTCGACTTCCCCACCATTGACTGGGCGTTGAAGCCTTCCGGCCGCCCGCTGTTCTTGAACGTGGCGACAATGTTGAGCAGCGTATCCGAGTAACCGGTGGTGCCCACTTCGATCTGCGTCTGGTACACGTCGGCGGTGCGGATGACCGCCCGCTCCTGCGGCTCGAAAAAGACGTCGCGCGTATCCCCCATGGCCAATACCTCCTTGACTTGACCGGTTTCCCCAATGCTATATCCCCAATGGAAACATCTTGTTACGACTTGGGAAAATGCTTGATCGAATTCTATGAGAGAGATCATAATTCAGTTGAGGAGTGAGGGACGCGCGGTGAACCTCTCGTGAGGTAATTGTTAATCCTTACTGCGCGGGCCTTGGGGGGAGGTAACAGTTTCAATGGCGCAGAACGAATGGGAATTTAAGGCCGATGGTTGCTCGCAAAGGGATTGTGAAACCTGCGCCCAAGGGGGTGCAACCACCGAAAAGGAAACGGCTGCCCCTTCGATGAGCGAAGGGCTGAAAGACGCGCCGCGCTACCGTGCCCTGCTCCCCTCGATTATTGGGTTGGCCTGCGCCCGTGTGGGCATTCTGTCCGGTGCCTACGGCAGCTACGAGAGCAGCGACGACGGCGTCTTCACCGACGGTGCCATGCTCATTGCGCTTGCGGTGCTCCTGCTCTGCCTCGTCTACTTTTGGTTCCGCACCTCTCCCCTGTCTCAAAAAACCGTCGAGCGATTGGGGAAGCTGTGCGTTGGGGCGGAGGCGGCGAGCCTTCTCTGCCTCGCCGTGCTGTACCAGGCGGGAGCGGCGGGCGGCACAGCGGAGCTTTTGCTCTGCGCCGCTTGCACCCTTTTCGGCTCGGGTTGCATGTTCTGCTGGCTGCGCTCGCTCAGGGGCTCTGCCAGCATAACGGCAGCGGTTACGGTCTTCTCGGCTTTGGCGGCAAGTGAGGTGCTTACCTATATTTGCGCGCTTGTGCCCAAGCCGGCGGAGTACCTGGTGGCGCTCGTGTTCGTGATGGCCCAGGTGGGTTGTGTGGTATTTGCCCACCGCCAGCCCTTAGCCCGCACCATTGCCTCTACCACGTTTTCCGAAGACTACTTCGGATTTTCCGTCTCTGTCATGGAAAGCCGCAGCTTCTTGGTGGTGAACGCGGTGGGCGTGGGGCTGATGGGATTCGTGGTGGGGCTTTTGCGCGGCTATCCGGACGGCCTGCCCATTCCCTTCACCATGCCCACGCGGTTCCTTTACGCGGCGATGGTGATCGTCGTCTGCGCCATCGTGGTTGCTGCGGTGCTCGGCCGGCGCCAGCAGGTGCTCACGGTGGGGGCGTTCCTTTTCATGGAGGGCTGCGCTCTGTGCGCCCTGTTCGCTTTCACTCTTTTCCCCGAGAACCTGGAGTACGGTGCCGTTTTCGCCACCGCCCTTAACGCCTTTATGGTGGGGTTTGTGTGGTATGTCACGCTCGCGTTCATGACCGCCGGCTGGCGCGACCCCTTCTACTATGCTTGCGCCGGTTGGATCATTTGGCTGGGCTCGCGCGCGGTTGCTCGCATGGTGCTCATGGGAAGCTATCAGCTGCACGCCGACAGCCCCTTCGCCGCCGTGGCCATGGCCGCGCTCATTCTCATCTCCACCCAGGTGGTGCTTGGGCAGTTCGCTCGCATCCGTCAGAGCGTTGCGGAGCGGCGCATCGCCTGCGAGTATTGTCAGAAGTTCTCGGTCCTCTCCCTTGAGGCGAACGGTGGGAAAAGCGAGGCGGTGCCGTCGGCGATGGCTTCGTCCGAGTCCTTCTCGTCGCTGATTGATGGGCTTGAACCGGAGCGCGATTCCCTCATTGCCCGCATTATGGGTCTTGACCGTCCCGAGCCGCGGCAAGAGAGCCAGAGCGGCTCCCTGCAGGATCGGGCGCGGCAGATTGGCGAGCGCTTCCTGCTTTCCCCGCGCGAGGTGGAGGTGCTGGCCCTCTACGCCCAGGGCTATACCCAGAAGAAGGTGGCCGACGTGCTTTCCATCAGCCCCGATACCGCCCACGCCCACATCAAGCGCATCTATTCGAAGACGGGGTTCCACTCCCGCCAAGAAATCCTCGACTACATGGAACAGTACACGGAATAACCTCCCATGTCATCTCGACCGAGCGGAGCGAGTGGAGAGATCCCGTGTGAGCCGAAGGCCGTTTTGCGGTTTTATGCGAACAGGTGTGCGCTATAATGCTTTCTCTGATGAACCGAAGGGGGGCAATGGCGTGGAACGCACCTATATCGCGATCGACTTGAAGTCCTTCTACGCTTCTGCCGAGTGCGCCTCCCGGGGGCTCGACCCGCTGCGCACCCATCTGGTGGTGGCGGATTCCTCTCGTTCCGAGAAGACCATCTGCCTGGCGGTCTCCCCGTCTCTCAAGGCTATTGGCGTGCCCTCGCGGCCGCGTTTGTTCGAGGTGGTCCAGAAAGTGGAAGAGGCCAACTGCGCGCGGATGCGGAAGGCGCCCGGCGGCCGCTTCTCCGGCAGCTCCACCTTCCCCGACGAGCTGGCGGCCGACCCAACGAAAGCCATCTCCTACATCGTGGCGCCGCCGCGCATGGCCTACTACATTGCCGAGAGCGCGAAGATCTACCAGGTGTATCTGCGCTATATCGCCCCCGAGGACATCCACGTCTACTCCATCGATGAGGTGTTCATGGACGTGACCGGTTACCTTTCCCTGTACCGCATGAGCGCCCACGACCTTGCCCGCGCCATGATTCGCGACGTGCTGAAGAAAACCGGCATCACCGCCACCGCCGGCATCGGCCCCAACCTCTATCTGGCGAAGGTGGCCATGGACATCATGGCGAAGCGGTTGCCTGCCGATGAGGACGGGGTACGCATCGCCGAGCTGGACGAAGCCGCCTATCGCCGGCACCTGTGGACTCACGAGCCGCTTTCGGATTTCTGGCGCGTGGGGCGCGCCACCGAGCGCAAGCTGCAGGCGATGGGGCTGCGCACCATGGGGGACGTGGCTCGCTGCTCGCTGGGGGCGAAGGGGGCCTATCACAGCGAAGAGACCCTGTTCAAGACCTTCGGTGTGAACGCGGAACTGCTCATCGACCACGCCTGGGGCCATGAGCCGGTGACCATCGCCCAGATCAAAGGCTACAAATCCGCCGACAAGAGCCTCACCCAAGGGCAAGTGCTCCAGCGACCCTACCGGGCGGACGAGGCGCGGCTGGTGGTGTGGGAAATGGCCCAGCTGCTCTCGGAAGACCTGCTGCGCAAGGGGCTGGTGGCCAACCAGCTGGTGCTCCACATTGGCTACGACCGCTCCAGCTTAAACGACCAGGCGGCCTACGCGGGGCCGGTGGCGCTGGACCATTACGGCCGTATGGTGCCGGGCCACGGCCATGCCTCCGAAAGCCTCTCCCTCCCCACCGCTTCCGCCCATGTGATCAGCCAGACGGCGCTGCGGCTCTTCGACGCCACCTGCGACGACCAGCTGATGGTGCGCCGCCTGAACCTGAGCGCCTGCCACGTTGTGGAAGAAGGGACCGAACAAGTCAGCGAGCCCTTGCAGGCCAGCCTGTTCGACAGCTACGAGGAAATTGAAGAGCAGCGGCGCCACGAAGAAGCGCTGCTCAAGCGGGAGCGGGCGGCCCAAGAGGCCACCGAGGCCATCAAGCAGCGCTTTGGCAAGAATGCCCTTCTGCGCGGCGCGAACCTACAGGAAGGGGCCACTACCCAAATGCGGAACCATCAGATTGGAGGTCACCGGGCATGACGAAAGAGCGCGCGCCTCAACCGGCCGGCCCCTACGACGACATCATCAACCTCCCCCGCCCCGCCCTGCGCCACGCCCCCATGGGCGTCAACAACCGCGCCGCCCAATTCATCCCCTTCGCCGCACTTGCCGGCCACGAGGAAGCCATTAAGAAGATAGCCCGAGAAAACGGCGAAGAGGTGTAGGGCCCAGTGCTACAATCCTCCTGATTACCGTCATTCAAGGAGGATTCCATGCTCTCCGAGCGCATGCTTACTACTGTGGTCAAATCTATGACCGATAAAACCCTTGCTCTTCACCCCGTACCCTCTGGCACGCTGCCGGACCCCGTGCCCGGGCAGGCCTATACCCTGTATGTGCACGTGCCTTTCTGTGAGCGTCTGTGCCCGTACTGCTCGTTCAACCGCTTCCCCTATCGCGAGGAGCGCGCCCGCAACTACTTCAAGGCGCTGCGAAAGGAAATGCAGCTGCTGAAGGACAAGGGCTACGATTTCGAGAGTGCCTACATTGGCGGTGGCACGCCTACGGTGGACATCGACGAGCTGTGCGAGACCATCGATCTGGCGCGGGACATGTTCTCCATCAAAGAGGTGAATTCCGAGACCAACCCCAACCACCTCATTCCGGAGTACCTGGACAAGCTGAAGGGCCGCATCCAGCGGCTTTCTGTGGGCGTGCAGTCCTTCGACGACGGCCTGCTCAAGCAGATGGACCGTTACGAGAAGTACGGCAGCGGCGAGCTCATCTTCGAGCGCATCGGAGAAGCGGCCCCCTACTTTGAGTCGCTGAACGTGGACATGATCTTCAACTTCCCCTCTCAGACGGAGGACATCCTCATCTCCGACTGCGAGAAGATTGCTCTGTGCGGATGCCATCAGACCACCTTCTCGCCGCTGTACCAGTCCGGTGCCACCACGCGCAAGATGGAGAGCGTGCTGGGGAAGATGGACTACGACAAGGAGCGCCGTTTCTACCATATCCTTGACGGCATCCTCTGCGGCGGCGACAAGCCCTACTTCGAGCGCCGCACCCTTTGGACCTTCAACCGCCTGGACGAGAATCTGGAGCGCAAGCAGCACCTTGAGGTGGACGAGTATGCCGTTTCCTATGAAGAATGCGTGGGCATCGGCAGCGGCTCCATCACCCATTTGGGCGACAACCTGTTCGTGAACACCTTCAACTTGGAGGAGTACGCCGACATTGTGAATTCCGGGCGGCTGCCGCTGATGGGTTGCACCGACCTGCCAGTGCGAGACCTTATGCGCTACAAGTTCCTGCTGCAGCTCTACAGCCTGCGGTTCGACAAGCACGAATTCGAGCGGGACTTCGGCGTTTCGGTGGAGAAGGGCCTTCCGGTGGAGATGGCCTTCATGCGGGCGAACAAGGCCTTTGCCACCGACAACGAAGACGAACTGACCCTCACGCCGGCCGGCCGCTACTTGACGGTGGTGCTCTACCGCCAGTACCTGGCGGGCCTGAATAACCTGCGCGAGCAGGCCCGCAGCCACCTCACCGGCCTGGAGCACGACCTCCTCTTCGGCGACGGCACCGAGAAATAACCATGGTGTCTTTCGAGAGCGACTATTCTACGGGGTGCCATCCGGCGGTGTTGGAGGCTTTGGCGGCGACGAACCTGGAGCCCTGTTCCGGGTACGGGTCCGACCGTTTCTGCGAAAGGGCCGCGGCGCGTATTCGCGAGGCTTGTGCCGCTCCCCAGGCGGACGTACGCTTCCTTGCTGGTGGCACCCAGACCAATGCTGTCGTTCTCTCGGCCCTGATGAACCCAGGCGAAGGAGTCGTTGCGGCTGACAGCGGCCATATCTCTGTTCACGAGGCGGGCGCCATCGAGTGTACCGGCCACAAGGTGCTCACCATTCCCGAGCGCAACGGCAAGCTGGCGGCGGCAGATCTGCGGGCCTATCTAGAGAACTTCTACGCCGATGCCAACTGGGAGCACATGGTCATCCCCGGCGCCGTCTTCATCTCTCATCCTTCCGAGCTCGGCACCCTTTACTCGCTGGCCGAGCTGGAAAAGCTCTCGGAAATCTGCCGTGACTACGAGATTCCCCTGTACTTGGACGGCGCGCGCTTGGGCTACGGTCTGGCGGCGCGCTGCACCGATGTCACGCTGCCAGACATCGCCCGCCTGGTCGACGCCTTCTACATCGGCGGCACCAAGTGCGGCGCCCTCTGCGGCGAAGCGGTCGTCTTTCCCCGCAGCAATGCGCCCCACCACTTCCTCACTCACGTGAAGCGCCATGGCGCCCTCATGGCGAAGGGGCGGCTGCTGGGTGTTCAGTTCGACGCGCTCTTCACCGATGGCCTTTACTTCCGCATTGCCGAAAACGCCATCGATCGCGCGGAGGAGTTGAAGGCGGTGTTGGAAGAGGCTGGGTGCGAGATGTTTCGCCCCTCCCCCACCAACCAGCAATTCGTGATCATGGAGAACGGGAAGATGGAGGCGCTCGCGCAGCAGGTGAAGTTCAGCTTCTGGGAGCGCTTCGACGAAACCCATACCGTGATCCGCTTCGTCACCAGCTGGTCCACCACCGAAGAAGATATCGCCGTCTTGCGCGACGCCCTTGCGACGCTCGACGATTAGTCGATGCCCAGCAGCGCGTAGAGTTCCTTGCGGCTGTTGATGGCCATTTTCTCGTAGATGTGGCGTACGTGGGCCTTCATAGTACCTTCGGCAATGTAGAGGTCGGCGGCGATGGAGGCCATGGTCTTGCGCCGCGCCAGCAGCCGCAGTATCTCGTCCTCGCGGGCGCTCAGGCCGTAAAGCGCCGTCAGCTCGCTGCAGCGGTTCGCCAGCCGCTCCTCTTCCCGCGACGCCTCCGCCAGGCTCTCCTCGTCCAGTTCCACGCTCCAATGGGAATCCCACTTGCGCTCGGAGAGCAGCAGTACCGTGTTGATGCCGATGATCACCGCCACGGCAATGGCGGTGGTGGTGGACTGCACCACGACGGACAGGCCGGAAAGCGCCAGCGCCTCGGCCGCTCCTTCGCCCGTAAGGGAGAGCAGCTGCATGCAATAGAGCGGGGCCACGAGCGCCGCTGCTGGCACGCCGCTTTTGCGGGCCATGGAGCACAAAAGCACCAGCACGAACACGTGCATGAGGGTGTAGCTGATGGAGATGAGGAAGCTGGAGGCAACGTCCCCCAGCAGATTCTGCGCTGGGATGAGCAAGAAGCCGCAGATCATGAACAGCATCGGCGCCATGGACACTTTGGTGAGCCGGATGCGGTTTCCGAAGAACAGCGCCGATGCGAACACGACGGCCATCACGATCATGGTGGCGTAGGTGGAGCCGCGGCCGGTTCCCTCCACCAGCTGTGATTGGCGCAGCCCGTAGGCGAACGAATAGAGCGCCAGCAACAGGTAGAGCTTATAGGGGTAGCTGAACTTCGGGAACGGCAGTCGCGGCCGCAGTGCGGGGTCGGACTCGGTGAAGGCCACCCGGATGCAAGCGACAGCGATAACGGGCAGCAGCAGTACGAGTACTGCCAGCTGCAGAGGCGCCATCCCGTTTCCGAAGAAGGCCACAAGGCTGCCCAGCACATAGGCCAGCGAGAGGCACAGCACCATGCGCAGAGTGGAGAGCGTCGCGTAGGCCTCGGCGTTCAGGAGTGAGAACAGCACGAAGCCGGCGCCCCCGAGCACGGCAGATGCCAAGGCGAGTGCGCCGACAGGAGCTCCCGCCATAGGAAAGACGGAGAGCAAGTAGCAGGCGGAGGCCGCCACCATGAGGGCGAGCGCCGTCCAAGCGGGCCAAGCGTGCTCTCCTAAGGGCACCACCTTCCGGGCGATGAAAACCATGGCGATGGCCAGCAGCACATACCCCAGGTCGAACACCATGTGCGGCGTCGGGAAAGCGAAGGGCCCCGGCAGCGCAATGGCGGGATTCGCGAACAGCAAAGCCACCCATGCGCGGGCAAAGCCCATCCCCAGAAACGCGAAGGAGATCATAGCCAGCATGGCGCGACGGCCGTTGAGCTGTTGAGAGGAGTCTTCCATAGGCGTCATTATACGGCCTTTCCTCTAGGTGCGGACCGGTGGCAGACCGCTTGGGGCGGAAACGCGGAAAAGCCGAAGGCGGAGGGAGCCTTCGGCTTTCGGAAATAGTCGAGGTGGGCGCTACAGGCCAGCCACGTAGCGGCCGGTGACGTAACCGGTGGTGATGGCGCGGCCCACCGACAGGCCCTCGATGTCCATCGGGTAGTTGCTGTTGCCGAAGAAGGGGCCGGAGGCGTTGCCAACGGCGAACAGGCCGGGGATGGGCTTCATGTCAACGTCGAGGCACTGGAAGTTGCCATCGCACCACAGGCCGTCCACCAGCGCGTCGATGTTGTTCGCGCCGCGCGGCACCGCGTAGCAGGGGGCCTCGATAGGCACCATGTACTCGTCGCGCTTGCCGAAGTCGGCGTCGCCCTCGCCAGCCGTCACCAGCTCGTTGTAGCGATTGATGGAATCCACAATGGCCTCCACCGTGTAGTCGTGGGCCCACTTCTGCTCGTCGGCGTAGGCGATCATGTTGGCTGCCAGCTCTTCCAGCGTGTCGCCCTTGATCCACGCCTCCGGGTCGACGTTGCGGTAGGCGTTGTGGATGGAGATGTCCGAGAAGTCCTTCCAGGCATCGTAGTGCTCTTCCCAGTTGGTGGGCACGATGCTGAAGAACTTGACCGCAGTGGAATCCTCGAAATCCACCTCCGCCAGGTACTTATTGGTGAACTCGTTCAGGTAGCCCATGCGGCAGCAGCCCTCGTCCATGAAGCGCTTGCCGTGGCGGTCCAGGAACAGGTAGGGCATCTCGAAGCGCACCTTCGGACCCTCGCCGTGCACCATCTTGGTGTGGGAGGCGGGGCACATCTGAGCGCCGGCCCACATGGCAGCCTTGAGTCCCGTGCCGTTGCGGAAGTCCACCGCCTGGTGCAGGCCGCGGGCATCGGGGGTGTAGAAGTAGAGCATCTCCTGGTCGCCCACGTAGTCGCCGGCGGCCATGATGACGCCTTTCGCGGCGCGCAGCAGCACGTAGGCGTCGTCGCTCTTGCGCTTGCCGATGGCGCCGGCCACGCGGCCCTCCTCGGTGTAGAGCTGCACGCAGGGGGTCTCGAAGTAGATCTCCGCGCCCTCTGCCTGCACCGCGTCGCCGATGGCCAGGGCGCCCTTCTGATGGCCCTCGTCATGGAAGTAGGTGTTGGCGTGCAGGTACACATCGTGGCCGTTGCAGTTCACAACGTAATCGTAAGGCTTAGACTCGCTGCCGCCCGCCTTCGCGGCTTCCTCCCACCAAGCCAGGGCTTCCTGGGAGTTGCGGGCCCAGGCCTCCACCTGCTGGGCGTTCACGCGGTAGTCGCTCTTGTAGTTGATGAAAGAGACGATGGCCTTGATGCCCGCCTCGTTGGTCTTGGTGAGGTCCACCGAGGCGCCCATGTTGCCGGCGGTCTGCACCATGGGGAGGCTTTGAAGCACGCCCACCGAAGCGCCCGCCTGCAGCGCGGCATGGATAGCGCCCAGTCCGGACTCGCCGGCGCCTACCACCACGACGTCATAGTCGTAGGTCTCGGCGAAATCGGTGATGGGCTCGGGGGTGAGCAGGAACGAGGGGACGCCATCAGTTGAGCCGGTGGTGGCCAGCGCGCCACCCGGCTGGGGCACTCCCCCTTCGGGAGCCACTACCTTGGGCGAGCAGCCGGCCAAGGCGGAAAGCCCCAGGGCGCTCACAGCGGACAGACCGCCCAGCTTCAGAATGTCGCGACGGGAAAAGTTGGACTGAGACATGGTTTCCTCCTGAAAAATCTCAAAGGGTGCGAAATTTTGGTGCGCCTTAGCGGCGCGAGGGGTCTAAGCGGTCTGCTCGAGCTTCTCGGCTTCCTTCATGGAAAGCCAGCCTTCCGGCACTTCCGCTTCGGAGTGGCACTTGGTGCAGTAGTAGACAGAGGCGCGATGGGCCTTGTGGCAGGTGGTGCAGTCGTAGTTGTCATGCTGCGCCACATGAGGGTTGAACTCGCGATCAGCGGTGAGCTCGGTCAGCTGGTCGCGGGTGATGTTGTGGCAGGCCTCGTTCAGGCAGAACTCTTCGCCGCTCTTGCCGGAGGCCTCTGTGAGATCGTTCTGGTCCCGCTCCAACAGCACGCCGTCGAACGTCTCGTTCATGACCACTTCGTAGTTGCCGCTCACCCAGTTGACTCCTTCGGAAATCTGCTCGCTCAGGACGGGCGTGTGGCAGCTCAGGCAGGTGGCGTCCGCAACGTCGCGGTGGGCGGCGGAGGTCATCGCGACGGCATCGGTCACCTCGTTGCCCCACTTGTCCATGCTCGGCTGGCCCGGTTCGGCCTCGTAGGTGTCCACATACTGGTTCATGGGCAGGTGGCAGATAGCGCCGCAGAAGCTCGGCTGCTCATGCCATACCCAGAAACCCGCTCCTGCTACGACGAGCACGGCCACGATCACTCCTGCCGTGATCAGTCCTTTGCGCGGGCGCTTCGCTGCCGGCTGGGCGCTTTGCGGTTCCTTCTCTCTTTCTGTCATGATTTCTCCCTCCTTCGCCGCGCCCCTCGCGCCCGTTCTTCCTTAGCGTCGATGGCTGCGGCATCAACTGCCCGCAGTTTTGCATCAGGAGCGATTCTTGCCATCTGCCAAAGATGGGTTTAATGGTGTATTTCTATAAACCCTCCTATAAACACTGGCTTTGACCTGGGGAAATGAGAATAGTTGTGAGATCGAAGAACGCAATGACGGAGTTGAAAGTATGAGAAGAAAAAGAAAGGGAGCCCCGAAAGGCTCCCTGTAATTTCTGGTCGGGTTGACAGGATTTGAACCTGCGGCCCCTTGACCCCCAGTCAAGTGCGCTACCAAACTGCGCCACAACCCGTTGCGCTTGTTTTGAGCACGTCTGCTCAAAACAGCTTGAATAGATTACCCTTATGACCGCCTTAATGCAAGACTAAATTTTGCCGGCGGCTAAAACTTCTCTATCTCGTCAAGAATCTCCGACGCCAGCTGACTCTTGGGCATCAACGGCAGCGACCGCACGCCAGAGGCGGTGATGAGGGCTGCCTGGTTGTCGTCGGTGCCGAAGCCCTTTCCCCCTCCCACTTGGTTCGCCACAATCAGGTCGGCCTGCTTGGAAGCCAACTTGCCTTGGCCGTATTCGATCACGTTATCGGTCTCGGCGGCGAAGCCCACCACTACCTGCCCGGGCGCTTTTGCCGCACCCATGGTGGCAAGGATGTCGGGATTCTCAACGAAGCGGATCTCCTTCAAGCGTCCTTCGTCTGCCGAGCCTTTCTTGATCTTGCGATCGATGGGGTCCTCAGGCCTGAAATCCGCGACGGCAGCCGAGGCGATGAAGATGTTCGCATCGCCAAAGCGCTCCTCGCAAGCGGCCAGCATCTCGCGCGCCGTCTTCACCGATACCAGCTGCGCCCCTGCAGGCGCCTCGAGCGCTACCGGTCCAGACACGAGCGTTACTTCCGCCCCGCGGGCAAGCGCCTCGGCAGCAAGGGCGTACCCCATCTTTCCGGAGGAGTAATTGGAGATGAACCGCACTGCGTCAATGGGCTCGACGGTGGGCCCGGCGGTGATGAGCACCCTCTTCCCCGCCAAACAACCGGCGGAAGCGCTGCGGGCGAAGAACTCCTCCACCGCCTCTGCAATGGCCTCCGGCTCCGGGAAGCGTCCCGCGCCCACGTCGCCGCAGGCCTGGTAGCCGCTCGCCGCATCGATCACCTGCACGCCGCGGCGGCGCAAGGTTTCAAGATTCTCCTGTACGGCGGCGTTCTCATACATGTGCACATTCATGGCCGGCGACACCATAACAGGCGCGGTGCAGGCGATGAATGTAGAGGTGAGCAGATCGTCGGCAATGCCGGCGGCCATCTTCCCAATGACGTTGGCGGTAGCGGGAGCAATCAGGAACAGGTCGCACCCCTGCCCCAGCGTAATGTGGGGAATAGGATCGCCTGGGCAGTCGAACTCCTCCACAAGCGCCTCGCGGTGGCTGAGGGCCGCAAAGGTGAGTGGCGACACGAATTCCGTGGCGTTCTGAGTCATGACCACCTGCACCTCATGGCCGCGCTTCTGCAGTGCCCGAAGCACCTCGGCCCCTTTGTAGGCGGCTATTCCTCCGCTAATGCCGAGCAAGATGCGCTTTGCGGTCATGGTGGTCTCCTAACGGGTCTCAGCGGCGCCCAGGTACGGCTCCAGTACGTGCGTCAGCACCTTAACATGGGCGCGCGTGGCGTTCAGGCAAGGCACATAGGTGATTTCCTCTTGCGTAGCAGAGTCGTAACGGCGCTGGGGGGAGCTGCCGTCGGCCGCCGTGCCGTAGAGACGGAAACTCTCCTTGTCCCCCAGGTACTTCGGAACGAAATGGCCGTTGATGTCGTAGAGGGTCTCCAGGCAGTCGATGGCGAAATTGGGGCACACGATAAATACGCGCGCATCGCCGCTGTTCTCGGCCCAAGCTTTCAGGATGTTGGTGGTGAATGGCGAGAGCCACTGGCGCTCCTTGTCGAAGCGGCACTGATACCCGATGGTCCACTGCTTGCGGTCAAGCCCCAGCTCTCCGGCAATCCCTAGGCTGGAAGCGCCGGTCTGCAGCTCGTAGTCGTCCCCCGCCTCCAAGTCTTTTAGGGGCACCGAGTGGTAGGTGAACAGCAGCCGGTCGTCAGAATCGGGGTCATATCCGGCATTCTTGATGGCGGCTGCAAGTGCTTTCAGATACACGGGATCGTTGTGGTAATTCTCGATCACGGTCACGTCGCCCTTGAAATGGCGCTTGCGCACCGCTTTTGCCACGGCGTCCTTCACGGCGCCCGTGGTGGAATAGGCGGCTTGCGGGTACAGCGGCAGCACCACGATGCGCTCAACCCCCGCCTTCTTCAAAGCCTTCACCTGCGAAGATACCGAAGGCTCCCCGTAGTTCATGGCGGAGCGCACTACAACGGGCGCTCCCTGAGCCTGATAGTGCTTCTCAAGTCCCGCTGCCAGTTTCCCCTGCGTGACCACCAAAGGCGACCCTTCCGGGGTCCAGATTTGGCGGTATTTCTCCGCAGACTTCTTTCCTCGCACCGGCAGAATGCACAGGTGCAGGATGAACCACCAGGGAATGCGGTTGATGGGCGCAATGCGCTTGTCGAACAGAAACTGCGCGAGGTATTTGCGCACCGCCCGCGGGGTGGGCTCTGCAGGGGTGCCCGTGTTCACCAAGAGGACGGCGGTGTAGCCTTCAAGTTCACCGTGCTTCGTCATAAACCCAGCTTTCTACTGAAGGGTACGGAGCGAAGGCCAGAAGCTGGCTCATCTGCTCTCCGTATTCGGTCTTTCCCAGGCTACGGTAGGCTATGTCCTCAAGGGCATAGGAAAGGTCGGTGGGCAAATTGTCGGCGAAATCCAAGCGTTCGCCGGTAACAGGATGATCGAATCCCAGTCGGTAGCTGTGAAGGAACTGCCGGTTCAGCCCCAAGTCGGCCGAGGCATGCTTGGGCGCATGGGAGCGGTAGAGGGGGTCTCCAACCAGCGGATGCTTGGCATAAGTCATATGGACGCGAATCTGATGCGTGCGGCCGGTGAACAGCTTGCACTCCACAAGCGTGTAGCCGTTGTCCCGCGGGGCCGCCTCGAAACGCTCCAGCACCTTGAAAGTGGTCAGGGCGTCGCGGGCGGAGGGCACGTCGCGCACTGCCATCTTCGTACGATCGGTGACAGAACGGGCGATGGGTGCATCGATCATGCCGGTGTCATGGGGCAGAATGCCGTGCACGAGCGCCAGGTAGCGGCGATCCACGGTTTTAATCTGAATGGCCTCCATGAGGGCGCGTCCTGCCTCGTCGGTCTTTGCGGCCATCATGAGGCCGGTGGTATCGCGATCCAGCCGGTGCACAATACCCTGGCGGTCATCCTCTCCTTGCACGTTGCACAGGTGTTCCGGACCGCAATGATTTAGTAGTGCGTTTACCAGGGTGCCGGAGCGGTAGTCGTCGCACGGATGGCACACGAGCATGGCCTGCTTCGACAGCACCAGCAGGTGCTCGTCCTCGAAGCGAATGTCGAGCGGAATGGGCTCGGCGGCAATGGGGGCCGCCTCTACTGCCTGGGCAACGGGCGCTTCCACCGTATCGCCCGTCTGCACCGCGTACTTCTTAGGCTGGGGCGCGCCATTTACGGTGACGGCGCCCTCTTCGATAGCCCGCGCCGCCGCCGCACGGCTGGGAAAGAGCCCGGCATTCGCGCAGAAGGAATCCAAGCGCTCGCCGGCGCTCTCCCCTGTCACTTCTCGCTCTTGCCGCACGCTCACTATTCTTCCCCTTCTTCGGTTTTCTCTCCGCCCTCGGTCATCAGCATCGAGAGCACAAGCAGAACAAACCCGCAGGTCACGCCAATATCGGCGATGTTGAACACAGGGAAGTCAATGAAGAGCGGCTGAATGAAGTCAACCACGTATCCTAAGAAGAACCGATCGATGGCGTTGCCGATGCCGCCGGCAGCCACAAGTCCGATGGCAACAGCGGTCAGCGGCGATGCGTCCGGAGCCAGCACGAACAAAAACACCAGCAGCGCCGCGACTACCAGAAGGGAGACAACGCCCAGCAAGAGTGTGGATCCATCCATCATGCCCCAGGCAGCGCCCGTATTGTGGACGGTGCGCAGGCAGAGGAAATCCCCGAAGGGGCCGAAAACGACCGTTCCTTCGGGGAACTGATTGAAAAAAACCTTTGTAGCCTGGTCAAGCACCAGCCACAGCGCCACAAGGGCTGCGACTATGATGCCGTTGCGGCCGCGATGGGCAGGTTTAGGTGTCGAAACAGCGCCGAACGCCTCCGTCACGCTATTTCGCCGCCTCAATCGCGTCCAGCGCATCGCCGCAGCGCTCGCACACGTCCGGATGGTTGGGGTTGCCGCCCAGCACACGGATGTTCCAGCAGCGGGGGCACTTCTCCCCTTCCGCTACCGTCACTGCTGCCGCAAGCTCATCGCCCGTGGCCACGTCCACCGAGGCCACAATGAAAAGCTCCTCCAGCACCGCGCGGTCGTAGCGGCCGAGCACCTCGGCCGTCTCCGCCGGCACCGTCAGGGCCACGGCCGCTTCTTGGCTCTTGTTGATCACCTTGGCGCTGCGGGCATCCTCAAGCGCTTTGGTGACAACGTCGCGTACTGCCATGATCTGGGCGAAGTCCGCGCGCAGCTGCTCTTGGGCGGCGGCATCCGGAAGAGCGGGCACGAAGTCGCGCACATGGGGCCAGCCGGCCAGCTGCACGCTGAAGGGACGCCCCTCACGGCCGCGGATGGCCGGCGGGTAGCATTCCCAAATCTCGTCGGCGGTGAAGGAGAGGATGGGGGCCACCAGGCGCACCATGGCCTCCAGCACGTTCATGAGCACCGTCTGCACGGCACGGCGACGCGGAGAGTTCGGCGCCTCAGCGTACAGGCGATCCTTCGCCTCGTCGATGTAGACGGCGGAAAGCTCGTTCGCAAAGTCGTAGATGGCGCGGTAGACCGCATTGAAGCGGTAGGTCTCGTAGGCGGCCTCCACTTCCTTCACCAGGTCAGCCAGCTGGACCATCACATACTGGTCGATGGGCTCCAGCTCGTCGAAGCTGGCCACCATGTCCGTCGCGTCGTCGAAATCGTTCAGATTGCCCAGCACGAAGCGGAAGGTGTTGCGGATGCGGCGGTAGGCATCGGACACCTGCTTCAAGATGTTGTCCGAGATGGAGACGTCCTGGGAATAGTCTACCGAGGACACCCATAGGCGCAGCACGTCGGCGCCGAAGGTGTTCATGACCTCTTCGGGATCAACGCCGTTTCCAAGCGACTTCGACATCTTGCGGCCCTGTTCGTCCATGGTAAAGCCGCAGTGCATGACGGACTTATAGGGGGCCACGCCATAAGCGCCCACCGAGGTGAGCAGCGAGGACTGGAACCAGCCGCGGTGCTGGTCGGATCCCTCCAGGTACATGTCGGCCGGGAAGTGCATTCCCTCGGCGGTGCGGTGCTTCAGCACGCTGGTGTGGGAAACGCCGGACTCCCACCACACGTCCAGGATGTCCTTCTCGGGCACCAGGTCGTGGCTGCCGCACTTCTCGCAGCAGACGGTACGGGGCAAATACTCGCTCGGCTTCAGCATGAACCAGGCGTCGGCGCCCTGCTCGTTGAACAGCTTGATGACCGCGTCGAAGCTCTCTTCGGTGGCCACTACCTCGCCGCACTTCTCGCACCGGAACACCGGGATGGGCACGCCCCAGCTGCGCTGGCGCGAGATGCACCAGTCGGGACGGTCGGCCACCATGGAGCCGATGCGGTTCTTTGCCCACGCAGGCACCCATTCCACATCGTTGTTGATGAGCCGCAGCGCGTCCTCGCGCAGGGAATTCTCGTCCATGGAAACGAACCACTGCTCGGTGGCGCGGAAGATGACCGGCTTGTGGCAGCGCCAGCAATGAGGGTAGCTGTGGTCGATCTTCTTCTCGGCTACCAGGCTTCCCTGCTCGCGCAGCCACTCGATAATGACCGGGTTGGCGTCATCGGTGGAAAGGCCGGCGAAGCGGCCTGCCTCGGCGGTCAGCACGCCATTGTCGTCCACCGGCATGCGCATGGGAATGTCGAACTCCAGGCCCACCAGGTAGTCGTCCTGGCCATGACCGGGCGCGGTGTGCACAGCACCGGTACCGGTGTCGAGCGTCACATGGTCGCCGTAGATGATGGAACCCTGCAAGTCCTGGCGGATGGGGCAGGTGTAGGTAAGGCCGCAAAGCTGCTTGCCCGCCACGGTGACCGGGTTACCCTCAGCGTCGCAGACAAGCTCGTAGCTATCCCAGCCGGCTTCTGCGGCAACGGCTTCCACCAGCACCTTCGCCATGATCATGTTCTTGCCGTCGGCCTGCACCATCACGTACTCGGCATCGGGCGCCAGGCTCACGGCGGAGTTGGCGGGCAGGGTCCAGGGGGTGGTGGTCCAGATGAGCACGTAGGCATCGCCGGTGGCGCCGTTGGCCTCGAAGATGCCGGGCATTACGTCCAGCTTGAAGTTCACGAAGATGGAGGGCGATACCTCGTCGCTATACTCGATTTCCGCCTCGGCGAGTGCCGTGTGGCAGTTGGGGCACCAGTGGATGGGCTTGCGGCCCTGGTAGATGGAGCCCTTCAGGTACATGTCCTTGAACACCTCGACGTTGCCCGCCTCGTAGTTGGGGGTGAAGGTGAGATAAGGGTGCTCCCAGTCGCCGTTGACGCCCAGACGCTTGAAGCCCTCGCGCTGGATGTTCACATAGCGCTCGGCCCATTCGCGGCAAAGGCGACGAAGGCTGGGCTGATCGATGGCGGCCATCTTCTCGGGCCCCAAAGAGACTTCCACCATGTGCTCGATCGGCTGGCCGTGGCAGTCCCAGCCGGGAATGTAGGGGGTGTAGAAACCGCGCTGGGCGTGGCTCTTGTTCACGAAGTCCTTGAGAATCTTGTTGAAGGAGTGACCGATGTGGATGGGGCCGTTGGCGTAAGGCGGCCCATCATGAAGCACGAAGGGCTTGCCGTCCTTGTTCTTCTCCAGTACTTTCCAGTAGATCTGCTCCTCGTTCCATTTCTCCAGCCGCTTGGGCTCGTTTTCGGGCAGGTTTGCTCTCATGGAGAAGTCAGTTTGAGGAAGGTTCATCGTGTCTTTGTAACTGTTGGCCACGGTCCCATCTCACCTTTCCTGTTTCAACGGGCGAAGTATTCCATATTCAAACTTGCCAATTATACGGCAATGCGCCCGGTGAGAGGGGCTTTAATCCGCTCCGTCCCATAAAAGGCGCACGGGAGCGACAAAGCCGCGTATGGCTATTTGTAATCGGCGGGGTTTTTGCTGGAGGATCCGGTGTTCTTGCCCTCGAAGGACAGGTCGCTTCCGAAGCGTACTGCCCCTTCGCCGAAGCGCTCTTTCAGCTGGTCGGTGGCAGCAAGAAGACGCTGGTTCTTCTCCCCTGCCGCACGATTGGCGGCCTCGGGCATTTCTTCCAGGGTATCGAACAGGCTATCCAACTGTCCCGCCCGTTCGTCGAACCCCGAAACCCCAACTCCCAACAGGCGAACTTTCATTCCGGGAGACCACAGCTCTCGCACCATGGCGGGGAACAGCGCACGCCAGGACAGCTCGTCGTCGGAGGGCGCGGGAAGCTGCCGCTGCACGCTGCGAGTGGTGCGGTCGTCGTAGCGCATGCGAACGGCAAGCGTGCGGCCCTTGAGACCCTTGC
This sequence comes from Eggerthellaceae bacterium, assembly GCA_022791455.1. Classification (GTDB taxonomy): domain Bacteria; phylum Actinomycetota; class Coriobacteriia; order Coriobacteriales; family Eggerthellaceae; genus Parvibacter. The sequence continues at coordinate 94,823 of JAAVZC010000013.1, read as the reverse complement.
GGCGCAACCGTCGGCCGACGTTCGACGAGATGCTGAACAGGCTTGCAAGGATATCCGCCTCGCGAGTGAGGTCTTCGGCGAAAGTAACCTCGTGGGAGACTGACTTCACCTCGTCTTCGAGGGAGACCTCCGAAGTGTCTGCCCCTGCGGCGCGCAGGCGCATTTCGATGGCGCGAACGCCGAACACGCTGCGCAGTAAGTCGGTGCTTGCCTCCGCCATCTGCCCCAACGTCTTGATGCCCCGCGCTTTCAGGGCCGCCTCGGCCGCGGGCCCGATGCCGCTTAGGTCCCGAATGGGAAGCGGTGCCATGAAGGCGCGTTCGGTGCCAGGGTAGACGACGGTGATGCCTCGCGGTTTGTCCTGGTCGGAAGCTATCTTCGCCACGGCTTTGGTGGTCCCCACCCCAATAGAGCAGGTGACGCCCAGCGCCGCCACGCGCTCTTGGATGCGGCAGGCGATTGATACCGGGTGCTCGGTGTTGAGCTGGTTGGGGGTAACGTCCACGAAGGCCTCGTCGATAGAAACCTGCTGCACGAGCGGCGTCTCGTCGCGCAAAATATCCATGACCTGCTTCGAGACTGCCCGGTAGCGGTCGAAATGCCCGGGGGTCCAAATGGCATCGGGGCACAGGCGCGCCGCGGTGGAAGCGGGCATGGCGGAGCGCACGCCGTATGCCCGTGCCTCATATGAACAGGTAGAAACCACGCCGTGGCGGTGCGCATCGCCACCCACGATGACCGGCTTGCCCCGCCAGGCGGGATGATCCAGTTGCTCGACCGACGCGAAGAAAGCGTCCAAATCCACCAGAAGGATGGCGCGCCCCTCCCACGGGCCCAGCGGCGAGGAATGGTCCACTAGCGCTTGTCGGCCAGGAAGAACAGGGCCATGGTGCCGGGGCCGGAATGGGCGCCGATAACCGGATCCACCCAGTTGATGACCACGTCTTTCACGCCGAAGCGCTCCTTCACCATATCGGCCAGGTACTCCGCTTCGTCCAGGCAGTCGCCATGGGTGATGAAGACCGTCTGGTCCGCCACGGGCGCAATTGCCGACTGCTCCATGTGGTCAACGAGCGCCTTCAGGGACTTCTTGCGACCACGCACCTTTTCAAGCGGAATGAGGTGGCCCTCGTCGTCCACATGCATGACCGGCTTGATGTTCAGCAGCGTGCCCGCCCAAGCGCTCGTCTTCGACACGCGGCCGCCGCGGAACAAGAACATGAGGTCGTCCACCGTGAACCAGTGAGCCAGGTGCAACTTATTGTCCTCGACCCATTGCGCCACTTCCTCAAGCGACTTGCCCTCGCGCGCCATGTTGGCGGCGTACCAGACCAAAAGCCCTTCCCCGCCGGAAGCCGCCAGGGTGTCAACGGCGATGAGCTTGCGGTTGGGGTATTCCTTCGCCAGCTGGCGGATGAGGATGTCGATTGCCTCGAAGGTGCCGGAGAGGCCGCTGGAAAAGCCCAGATAGAGCACGTCATTGCCGGCATCCAGGATAGAGCGGAACACCGATTCGGAATACTCCAGGCTCGGCAGCGACGTGGTGACCACTTTCCCCTCGCGCATCATGCGGTAGAACTGGGAAAGGTCGGTCTTCTCGCCTTTGAGGTAGCTGGTGTAGTTGTCTCCATCGATGATGAACCGCAAGGGCAGGATGTGCAGCCCGTACTCGTCGATCATGTCTTCGGTCAAATTGCTGGACGAGTCGGTAACGATCTCAAATGCCACGGTGCCCTCCTATGAGCGAAAATGCAAGTATCTGCGCAGTTGTCCGAGCGATTATAGCAAGCGACGGCCCGGGCGGCGCAGTGTTCCCTTAGTTGAAATTAAACAGTTTTTGGGCGATGTGATAGCCGCCAAGCCCAATGCGGCGCCCAACGGCAGTGGGAATATTGGTGCCCAGGTTCACGATGTTCGTGCGCACCCGCAGATACAGGTTGGGATTCTTCTCCTTCAGATAGGCCCAGATGCCCTTGAGTTTTTCCTCGTCTTCCTTGGTGCCGCTCATGCGCAGGAACACCGAGCAGATGCACATCATCATGGAGAGGTAATTCACCATGTAGTGGCGCAGCGGGCGCGGCTCCACCTTGGTGGCGTCCACCGCGTCGATCATGGTGCGCGTGACCCGCAGCTGCTGGTCCACGCGCTTGAGCATGGTGGCCTCGTTCACCGACTGGCCCTCGCGCCCAATGAAGTAGCGGTAGGCGTCCTCGTTGAAGTAGCGCATGGTGCGCACGTAGGGCAGCGGCTCGTAAACGAAGATGTTGTCCACATAGAAGCAGTGCTCTGGAAGCTTCAGCCCCATCTTCTTCAGCATTTCGGTGCGATAGTACACCGAGTGCATGAGCAGGTACTGGCTGACGCCGAAGCTGCCCACCTCTTCCCAGCCGAACTCGCGGCCTTCGGGGAACACGCCTTTGTAGTCCATGGGGGTCTGCACCCCCTCGTGCACCTTCTCGTACACGTAGTTGGCAATGACAAGGTCGGTAGGAGTGGGCGCGTTAATCTGCTCGCGCATGTAGGCCATGAGAGGCGCCATAGCCTCGGGGTTCAGCCAGTCGTCGGAGTCCACCACCTTGTAGTAGAAGCCGGTGGCGTGCTCGAGGCCCGTATTGACGGCCGACCCGTGGCCGCCATTGGGCTTGTGGATGGCTCGGATGATGTCCGGATAGCGCTCCTGCCACTCGTCAGCCTTCTCGGCGGTATTGTCCTTAGTGGAGCCGTCGTCCACAATGAGGATCTCGATGTCCTCTCCGCAGGCCAGAAGCGATTCGATGCACACGTCCATGTACTCGGCGGAATTGAAGCAGGGAACGGCGAAAGATACGGTTTTCATCGGAACCTCTCAGTGTCTTAGTCTAGGCCAGCAGCTCGTCGGCCAAGTTCAGCGCAAGCGCGACGATGGCGTCCATATTGTAGTAGCGATACTCCGCCAAGCGTCCCAGCGGGTAGAAGTTCGGCAGGGTCTCCGTCAGCTGGCGGTAACGCTGGTAGTGCGCGTTGTTCTCGGGATTGATAATGGCGTAGTAGGGAATCTGAGTGCGCGGGTCCTCGTAGGCGCGCGAGTATTCCTTCATGATGGTGGTGTTGGGGGCCACCTGGCCGGTGAGGTGCTTGAACTCGGTGATACGGGTGTAGTCCTCGGAAACAGTGAAGTTCACCGTGCCCACCGGGAATTTCATCTCCTCGTCGTAGGTCTCGTAGACGAAATCCAGGCTGCGATAGGGCAAGCGGCCGAAGCGCGCCAGGAACAACTCGTCAAGCGGGCCCGTGTAGATGATGGGTCCCTCGAAAGGACGGTCCTTCAGGGTGATGGCAGAAAGGCCGGCATCTTCCGCCTCGCTCTCGAATTCCAGCCCCATCACGCTCTCCGCCTCGGTTTCCAGTGCCACGGAAATGTTGGGATGGTCGAGCATCTGCAGAAACAGCGCCGTGTAGCCCTCCCCCGGCATGCCCTGGAAGGCGTCCTGGAAATAGCGGTTGTCGCGGGAGATGAACACGGGCACGCGCGCGGTGACAGAGGGGTCCACCTCTTCGGGCGTGAGACCCCACTGCTTTTGGGTGTAGTAGAGGAACACATTCTGGTAGACGAAATCCGCCACTTCGGCCAGCTCCGGATCTTCCTGCGCGCGCAGCTCGGTAATAGTCACCTTGCGCTCGTCGCCGAAGGTCTCGATCATCTTCTCAATAAGGCGCTGCGCTTTTTCGGGCCCGAAGACGATCTCCATGGAGTTCTTGTTGAAGGGCACCGGGATGTAGGTGCCGTGCCAGTCGGCCAGTACCTCGTGCTGGTAGGTGCGCCAATTCGTGAAGCGCCCAAGGTAATCGTAGGCGCGCTGGTTGTTGGTGTGGAAGATGTGGGGGCCGTATGCATGCACCAGAATGCCGGCGTCGTCCAGGCAATCGTACATGTTTCCGCCCACATGGTTGCGCTTTTCAATGATGAGGACGCGCTTGCCACCCCGTTCCGCCAGCTCGCGGGCGACGACGCTGCCGGCAAAGCCGCTGCCGACGACAACGGCGTCGATCTGCTCCATATCAACGGCGGCGAAGGGGACGTAGTTAACTGCCATGGATCGTGGTTCCTCTCCGGTCATGGGGCGGTCTATTCGCGAAAGGAGCCGACGTCTTCCGTCGGCCCCGTTATGCTTGAGCGGTTCGTATTGTACCTGTTTTCAGAGATCTCGCAGAGACTTACAGAGAAACCTAAGATTTGGCCTGCGCCTGAACGCACGTGATGGCGATGACGCCCACGATGTCGTCGGCGGTGCAGCCGCGGGAAAGGTCGTTCACGGGCGCGGCGATGCCCTGGGTGATGGGGCCGTAGGCCTCCGCCTTCGCCAGGCGCTGCACCAGCTTGTAGCCGATGTTGCCCGCGTCCAGGTCGGGGAAGATGAGGATGTTCGCCTGTCCCGCCACCGAGGAGCCCGGTGCCTTGGACTGGCCGACTGAAGGGACGATGGCGGCGTCCAGCTGCAGCTCGCCGTCCAGAAGCAGGGCGGGCGCCAGCTCGTGCGCAAGGGCGGTAGCTTCTACCACCTTGTTTGCGTCGTCGTTTTTCGCCGAACCGTAGGACGAATGGGACAGCAGCGCCACCTTGGGCTCGGTGCCCATGATGGTCTGCCAGCTCTTTGCGGAATTCACGGCAATGTGGGCCAGGTTCTCAGCCGTCGGCTGCACTTCCAGGCCGCAGTCGCTGAAGATGAAGGTGCCGTCCTGGCCGTACTCGCAGTTCGGGACCACCATGACGAAGAAGGAGCTCACCAGCTTCACGCCGGGGGCGCATTTCAGAATTTGCAGGCAGGGGCGCAGTACGTCGCCAGTGGCGTGACAGGCGCCGGCCACCATGCCGTCGGCACGTCCCGCCTTCACCATCATGACGCCGAAATACAGCACGTCGTCCATGAGGGCGAGCGCCATCTCGTAGGTCATCCCCTTGGCCTTGCGCAGCTCGGCCAGCTGTTCGGCGAAGGGCTCGCGCAGCTCGGAAGTAGCGGGGTCGATGACGGTGGCGCCTTCCAGGTTGAACCCGGAGGCGGCAATCTCCTCTTTGTTGCCCAAAATGATCAGATTGGCGATGTTCGCCGCCAACGCCTTTTCCGCTGCCTCCAGTGTGCGCGGATCGTTGCCTTCGGGCAGGACGATGGTCTTCTTGTCAGCGCGGGCGCGATCGATCATGGAATCGAGGAACGTGCTCATAAGGGCCTTCTTTCTGGGGAAGCGGTGAAATAGAAGCTGTGTTTAGAGAATGGTCTCGACGATCTCGTAGGTGTCGCGCGCGATCATGTATTCCTCGTTCGTGGGGATAACGATGACGCGAACGAGGGACTCGTCGGTGGAGATCTCACGTTCGTAGCCGCGCTCGCGGTTCTTTTCCGGGTCAAGCTCGATGCCGATGGAGTTCAGCCCTGCGAAGATCATACGCCGCATCTTGTCGCAATTCTCCCCCACGCCGGCCGTGAGCACGATGGCGTCCACGCCGCCGAGCACGGCAATGTAGGATCCGATGAACTTCTTCACGGAATTGGAGTACATCTCGTAAGCCAGCTGCGCGCGCTCATGCCCTTCTTCGGAGGCCTTGCGAATGGTGCGCAAGTCGTTGGAAAGGCCGGAGATGCCCAAAAGCCCCGACTGCTTGTTCATGAGATCGTTCGCCTCTTGGGCTGTGAGGTTCTCGTGGTCGATAAGATAGGTAACGATGGCGGGGTCGATGGCACCGCAACGGGTTCCCATCATAAGACCGTCGAGCGGGGTGAGCCCCATGGAGGTGTCGATAGCGACACCATGGTCGATGGCGGAGATGGAGCAGCCATTGCCCAAATGGCAGGTGATCAGCTTCAAATCTTCCAGCGGCTCGTCAAGGAAAGCGGCGGCTCGTTCGGCAATGTAGCGATGCGACGTGCCGTGAGCGCCGTACTTGCGAATGGCGTGTTTCTCGTACATCTCGTACGGCAGCGGATACATGTAGGCCTTCGGCGGCAACGTCTGGAAGAAGGACGTGTCGAACACCGCTACCATGGGCTTGCCCGGCATATGCTCCTGGCACGCATGTATTCCCATAAGGGCAGCTTTGTTGTGAAGCGGCGCCAATTCGGCCAGCTCGTCGATCTTCTGAATGACGTCCTCGTCGATGAATACGGATTTGTCGAAGTAGCTGCCGCCCTGCACAATGCGGTGGCCGATGGCGTCGATTTCGTCCAGCGAATCGATGGCCTTGGCAGGGCCGGAAGTGAGCGACTCGAGCACGAGCGCCATGGCCTCGTTGTGGTCGGCCATCTGGGCGTCGATCACTTCCTCGTTCTCGTCGATACCGTGCTTGTGGAAGGCGTCCGCCGAGCCCACGCGCTCGCAGATGCCCTTGGCGAGCACCTCGTGCTTTTCGACATTGATGAGCTGGTACTTGAGAGAAGAGGAGCCTGCGTTAATTACAAGAACGTTCAAAGTGCCTCCTTAGAAGAAGTGTTTAACTAATTCTAAAGAAACCGCCCCATCGGGCGTTTCGTCCCGCCCGCTTTTCGGCCAGCGGCCCACTCACCATTCAAGACAAGCCCGAAAAACGGGTGAACGGAGGTAGCTGAAAATCTTCGCGGGGGTGCGGTGCGGGATAACCCTCAGTCGCTCAAACAGTCCTCGCTGCGCTGCGGAACTCGCTTGGTGAGGGCCATCCCGCACCGCTCATTGTTCCATGCGGCTGAGACAGAGACATGTTCGCGTAAAGCTGGAAGGAGCTAAAATGCGAACATGTCTCTGCTTTAACCGCAAGGCACAATCAGCGGGATGGGGCGGCCCTCACCAAGCGAGTTCCGCACGACGAAAAGGCGCCAGTGGCGCCTTTTCCAAAGCAGGACTGTCTGAGCGACTGAGGGTTGCCCCATCCCGCCGCCCCGCGGGGAGCCCCAAGCAAAACTAGCTCAGAGTGGTGTCGTTCTCTTCATCGGTGCCAAGGTTGGCCAGCTCCCCTACCAGCACTTCCACCTGCTGGTCGGCGGAGGAGAGGCGCTTTTGCAGCGAGGCCAGCAGTGCCACGCCGCGCTCGTAGTTCTTCAGGCTCTCTTCAAGCTCGAGGGTGTTGCTCTCAAGCAGGGCGACGATGCCCTCCAGCTCGGTCATGGCCTCGCGAAACGACATCTCCTCGATAGGCTTCTGTTCTTCCATGGTCTCTTCCCTTCTTAAAGGCCCGCGGTGGGCCGCGTGTCCGTTACGGTTGCATCGATGGTGCCGTCTGCCACCGAGATGGCCAGGGCTTCCCCTTCCTTGACGGCAGTTATCGAATCGACGATTTTGCCGTTATCGCCCCGTGTTACCGAGTAGCCGCGAGAAAGGATGGCCACCGGCGAGAGGTCTTCCAGCCGCGAGGCGTTCAGCGAAAGCTGGCCCTTGAAGCGGTCGGTAAGGCTGCCTCCGACTGCTGTCATGCGCGCTTGGTTGCGCTCGAAGGCGCCCTTCTGGCGCACCGAGAACAGGCGACTCGTTTGCAGCATGCGTCCGCGCAGGCCCTCGATGCGCTGACGATCCCGCTCCAGGGCGGCAGGCAGGGCGCGGCCCAGGCGGTCGGAGAGGTTGTCCAGCGTGAGCGCCTCGTTGTCGAACAGGCGCTGGGGTTCGCGGAACAGGGGCAGCAAAGCGTAGCGCTGCACCTTGGCGGACCAGAGCGCGATAGTCTTCTCGGTGGCGGTGACCAGGCGGTTCTCAAGCGATGCGAGGCCCGTTTCCAGCGCCTCGCGCGCAGGGGCCACCGCTTCTGCAGCGGCAGTGGGAGTGGAGGCGCGAAGGTCCGACACCATGTCGCAGATGGTGGTGTCCGGTTCATGGCCGATGCCGGTGACCACAGGAACGGGGCAGTCGGCCACCGCGCGGGCCACCCGCTCGTCGTTGAAGGGCATGAGGTCTTCGAAGGAACCGCCGCCGCGGCCGAAGATGATCACTTCCGCGCCGTTGTAGGCGGCCATTTGCAGGCCGTATACCAGCCATTCCGGCGCTTGGGGCCCTTCCACGGGCACGCCTGCCACCAGCACCTTTGCAAGCGGATAGCGGCGGCGCAGCGTGCGCAGCACATCGTGCACGGCAGCACCACGCGGCGAGGTGACCACGGCAATCGTGTTGGGGTACGCGGGCAGCGGCCGCTTCTTCTCCGGTGCCATGAGCCCTTCTGCCTGTAGCTTGCGGGCCAACAGGTCAACTTGCAGCCGCAGGTTCCCCTCGCCCGCCAGCGTGTAGCTCTCCACGTCGAAGTTCAGCCGGCCCTTCGAGGCGTAAACCGAAAGCCGCCCCTTCACTTCCACGACCATGCCTACCGCAAGCGGAATGCCGATACGTTGGTAGCGCTCGTTCCACATGAGGCAAGAAAGGCTGGCGGAGTCGTCTTTCAGAGTGAAGTAGACGGCGCGATAGCCCGCCTTGGCGTTCACCTCGGACACTTCCCCGCGAATAGTGAAGGGAAAGCGTTTGAACTGCTTGTTGAAGGAGGCGAGGAACTCCGAGACGCTCATGGTCTCATCGGTGGTCATTGAGCGCCCTGCTTCGGCCATTCCGTCGCCCGCTGCAGCTTGCGGCCCTCGCGGGGCCTCGGTGAGCTTCATGGGCCCTTAGTCTTGCCGCTGGCCCAGCAGCCACAGCAGCTGCAGGATGGAAGTAAGGGCCGCAGCCACGTAGGTAAAGGCGCAGGCCCGCAGCACTGCCCCGGCTCCGCTGCGCTCGGCAGCGGGCAGTCCAATCTGGCCCATGTAGACCATGGCTCGGTTGGAGGCGTTGAACTCCACCGGCAGCGTGACCAGCTGGAAGATGACCACGGCGGCGTACATGATGATGGCGATGGTGATGAGGTTGTTGCTCACCAGGAAGATGCCGATGAGCAGCACGAACACCCACAGGTTCGAGGCAAGGTTCACCACCGGCACAATGGCCGTGCGGATCTTCATGGGGCTGTAGTCGGCAGCGTACTGGCAGGCATGTCCCACCTCGTGGCAGGCGGTGGCGGTAGCGGTGATGGACCGGCCGTCGTAGGCGTCGGGGGAAAGCGTGACGGAATTGGTGCGGGGATCGAAGAAGTCCTGCCCCGGGCCGCCGCGGTGGACCGCCACGTTGGTGATGCCGTAATAGGACAGCATCTGGCGGGCGCACTCGGCGCCGGTCATGCCGTTGCCAATTCCCACCGAGCTGTACTTCTTCAGCTGGTGGTTCACCCAGAACTGGGCCCCCATGCCAATGATGAGGGTCAAAACCACAAGTGTCAGGTAACTCATAAACGTACTCCTCTGATCAAAGTTATCCGGCTATTCTACCGTGATTGCCCGTCGTCGTCGGCGGGCTCGAACAGGTTGATGGCTTCTTGGGTCACCATAAACCGTGCAGCGCCGGGAATCACCCGCGCCGTGAAAGGTGTTGTGTAAGTGGAAACTTCCCCGTCGTACTGGATGGAGAGCGGCGGGTCGGACTGGATGCGAATGGCGCTTGTGCGGTACACCTCGATGCCGTCGCCGCGGTCGGGGAAAGAACCGTCCCGATCCAATACGCAGGCGATGAAGGCGGGAATGAGCCCCCAGGCGTCGCGGGTGCGCATTACCACGACGTCGAACATGCCGTCGCGGGGCAGGTTCTCGTGGACCACAGCAATGTCGAACTGGATGCGGGAGAAGTTGATGAGCAGCACTCCCACGCCTTCGGTTTCCACCGTCTTGTCGTCCATCTCCAGTGTGAAGTGGGCGAACTGGGGCGTGGGGTTGGTGAGCGCTGCCTTGAAGTAGGCCCACTCCCCCAGCATCCGTTTCGCCGCGGCCGCGTCCTTCATGATGATGGCGTCGTAGCCAGCGCCCGCCATGATGGAGAACCCGAAGCGACTGCCGTCCTGCGTCTCGATCTCGCCCAAGTCGAAGTCCATCGCCAGCTGGGCGTCCGCCAGCTTCGCCAGCGCATGGGGCTCGTTAGGAAGCAGCAGGTTCATGGCCAGCAGATTTGCCGTGCCCGCCGGGATGATCTGGATGGGAATGCCGCTGCCCGCCAGCTCATAGGCCACGCCCGCCACCGTGCCGTCGCCGCCGGAGGCCACCACGAAATCGAATTCCGCCGCATCGCTCAACAGCTGCCGCAACGGGGTGGTGCCGTCGGTGACCCGCAGCTCTATGACGTCGCCGTCCTGCGCCATGGAGCGGATGTAATCGTAAACCGCCCCTTCCCCATAGCCAGACAGCAGATTATTGATGACGAGAACTTTCACAGGCTTCCTTTCCATTGCTATTATGAATACTACTACATCCCCGCGACCGAGACGAAGGAAGTCCTCTGTGTACATAGACAATCAAGAGAGCCTGGAGGCGTTTGCGCGCCGCGCGGCCTCTTCGAGCATCTTGGCTATAGATACCGAGTTTCTGCGCGAGTCAACGTACTACCCCAAACTCTGCCTGCTCCAGATGGCCACCGACAGCGAAGTGGTGCTCATCGATCCGTTCGCCGTCACCGACCTCGAGCCACTGAAGCCCCTGCTGGAGGACCAGGCCATCCTGAAACTTTTCCACGCTGGAAGCCAGGACCTGGAGATCCTCTACCACCAGCTGGGGGTGCTGCCCACCCCCCTCTTCGACACCCAGATTGCCGCCTCGGTGCTGGGCCATCCGCAGCAGATCGGCTACGGCGCCTTGGTGGCGGCGGTGTGCGGCAAAGCGCTCAAGAAGTCCGACTCCTTCACCGACTGGTCTCAGCGGCCGCTCAAGCCCTCGCAGCTGGAGTACGCCGCCGACGACGTCATCTACCTTCCCCAGGTGTACCGGGTGATGCGCGAGAAGCTGCAGGCGAAGGGCCGTGAGTCCTGGCTTACGGCGGAATTCGAGGAGCTGGCGAACCCGGCCCGCTACGACGACGACCCGCGGGAGCGCTACAAGCGTCTGAAGCGGGGCTCCAGCTTGAACCGCCGCCAACTATCCGCCGCGCGCGAAGTGGCGGCATGGCGCGAGAAGAAGGCCCGCCGCATCGACCGGCCGCGGAAGTGGGTACTCACCGACGAGCAGATTGTGGAGGCCTGCAAGCGCAATGCCCGTACCATCGACGACCTGTTCATGGTGCGTGGCGTGCGCGAGAAGCTGAGCACGCGCGATGCCCGCGAAGTGGTGGCGCTCATCAACGAGGGCATGAATCTTCCCGAGAGCGAGCTGCCGAAGGCGGAGCGCCCTTCCAAGAGCGAGCCCAACGTGGACATTCAGGTGGACCTCATGGAGGCACTCGCACGGCTGCGGGCAAAGGAGAACGACATTGCGCTGCACACCCTTGCCAGCCGCGACGACCTTGCCAGCGTTGCCCGTGGCCACCGCAGCGCCGCTGTGCTGAGCGGTTGGCGCCGGAGTATTCTGGGCAAAGAGCTGCTCGATCTGGTGGAGGGGCGCATCGCCCTTTCCATCGACGGCGACCAGCTGCGGATTATTCCCCTAGATGGGTCAGCTGCTTAGCCTCTTCCGTTTCCATAATCTGCTCCGGTTTCATACCGGCCGCGGCGTCTTCCGCGATCTTCTCCACCAGGCCCGCCGCTTGCTGCTGCGCCAGCTCGGCATGCCATTTTGCCAGGTTGGAGTTATAGCGCATCTGGATGAACTCGAGCACCACGGCAAAGATCATGGCGAAGTAGACCATCAGCTTCTCCACGTGCATGCCCAAAAGCTCGATGTCGGTATGGAAGCCGGAGGAGTCCAGCACCAGCAGCACGCCAATGGCCGTGATGAACACCAGTGCCAAGATCTTCATTTCTGCATGCTTGTTGATGAAGTTCGAGATGGGATCGATGAAGATCATCATGAGAATGACGGCAATAATGACTGCGAGGATCATGATGATGAGATGCTCTGCCAGGCCAACAGCGGTGATGACCGAGTCGATGGAGAACACAATGTCCATGACCATGATGGTCCCGACCGCCTGCGGCAGCGTGATCATGTGGAGCGCCTTGTGCTCCTCGGAGGTTTCCGCCTTCACCTCGGTCAGCTTCAGCGTGTCTACCAGCTCTTTAATGCCCTTGTATACCAGGTAGGCGCCGCCCGCCAGCATGACGATGTCGCGCACGGAGAAGCCGTGGCTGTAGGGGCCAAGGGCAATGGTAAACAGCGGCTCCACCATGTGCACCAAAAACGATGCGAAGCACAAGAACAGGATGCGCATGATAAGGGCGCCGGCCAGGCCCAGCTTGCGACCGATGTGCTGCTTTTCTTCCGGCAGCCGATTGGTGGTAATGGAGATGAAGACAATGTTGTCCACGCCCAAAATGATCTCGAGGAAGATCAGGGTAATCAGGCTGATCCACGCTTCGGGGGTCAGGAAAATCGACAGATCCAACGTCTCTCCTTTAATCGTCTTTGCCAAGGGCCGCCACATGAAAAAGACTCATGGTCCACGTTCAGTGTGGACCATGAGTCTTGCCGTTTAAGGTTGACCAGGTGAATGTTCACCAGGATGTTGATCGAACCGCACGCCTGTGCCAGCTACTCCCTCAAGGGTCGACCCATACCATAGACCACCTTCGCTCCCGGCGCAATGGTATAATCCCCCGCACGGATAAAGTACCTAGGAGAATACATGAATAAGCCCAACGTCTTATCTTTCATCACTGGCCGCAGGCCGGTCAAGAAAGTTCAGGACGGAAACCTCCTCTATCTGGACGGCACTCCCCTTTTGGGAGCGCTTAAGATGACCAAGCCGGCCCTCATCGGTATGGCAGTGCTCATGGCTGTTGCGGCCGCCGTGGGCATTTGGGTGTTTTCCCAATACTACGATGCCACCGCTAACGCTCCCAAGCGCGCCCAGGAAGAGTTGCAGGCAAATCTCACCCGCGAGGTGAATTTGGGACTGCCCACCCTCTCTGGCTTCGTCGGTGCCGACAATGAGACCATCATCGAGGCCATGAACCAGACCGGCGAGACTATCGTAAACACCACTTCCGAGGACGAAGCGGCTGCCGGCGACTTGGAGCTGTCGAAGCTGCCGGCCGACGTGGGCCTCGATCAGGCGGCCGCCATGAAACTGCAGGGCGTGAGCAAGCTCTCCCCTGCCGAAGCCGCGTTGCTGCTGAACGGTGCCTGGACGATGAACGTGGTGCGCACCGGCACCGAGGCATCGCTGCGCATCCATTACTGCGACCTTACCGCCACCTCCCCTGAAGACGCCATCAGCAAGGCGATGGAGGCGGAGGGCTTCCCGGCCGAGACTGCCACGGAATCGGGCGTGGACGACGCCGGCAACAACTTCCAGACCGGCAAGATGGACGTGAACGGCCTCAGCTGCACCTGGCGCGTCTCCGTCTGCTCCCTCTCCGCCGTCTACGACGTGAAGGGCTTCCCGGAAACCGCCCAATACGTAGGAATCCGCCTCAGCTACTAGTGTTCGGTGGTGCGTGAGCAGACAACCAGACAACCAACCGTCTGACTTGTCTTGTTTTCGTTGGCAACCAAAGCTGGATGATTGGTTTTCGTGATGGGCTATTTGGCGGCAGGATTTCCTAATGCTTGACTGATGCTTGGAACAGGTTAAAAGCACTACGATCGTCAGCTTCATATATCCGCCGCGCTGAACGTGCCAGAAAGCAGCCCCGCCTCTATCAAGTGTCTGTGGTGATACAAAACGACACCCCTAGAAACCTAGGGGTGTCGTTTTCAGAGGTAGGGTGTCGTTTTGCATAATGAGGAGCGAGAGGAGTGCTTGTCTGCCAGGGACGGCACAATCAGACACCCACAAAAAAGCAGTGCTATTGCCTAGATACCGTGTTTTCTGTGGATAGAATCGTCCTCGTATCCAAGCTTGCGCAAAAGCGCCCGTTGCTTCTCATCCGCTTTCATGTCATTATCGCGAGCCATCTCTGGCGTCCAGCCATACGCTGCATTGCTCTCAGCAATGGGGGGCTCGTATTCGGCGCCATCAGCTGGGGGCCAGTTGGGGTCGTGGGTGATCGGGGCCCTCAGAGTCGCAATGCGCGGAAACTCTCTAGCCCACCGGATATTCGGGTAGGCGACGCGCTTGTGGAGCCTATCATCGTCACCTCTGCTTCTTCCGAGCAGGGCGCCCTGCAAGCGCAGCGGTATGGACTTGCGGCGTTTCACGAGAGCCGAAAGTTCAAGATTTCTGAAGGCGCGCCTTCCCATCATTGCTCCACCATCGTAGATGATCGCCTTCTGCAGCGCATAGTTTATGGGGTTGTGAGATGAGTAGTAGATATCGTAGCAACTATAGATACGACATCTCTTACCGCCGTCTAGGGGCTTGAGCGCAATGGTCCAGTACCAAGCGCAGTGCTTGAGCCCCGGAAAAAGCATGTAGCTCGCACCCGGCGTACGGACGGTGTCGTTGGTATCGGCGAACCATGTGATGTATTTATTCTCGACAATATCGGCAACCTCTGCACCGAATCCCGCATAGCTCCAAGCCCAGAAGTCGCCTGGTTTGCATGCATCAGGCCCTTGCCACATGTCCTCTAGACTATAGGCGTTGTCGACATTCATCCCGAAGAGCCGCTCGCAGTTTGACCACGCATACATGCCGCCCTTTGCCGGATCCATCTGCTTGACGTGCTTCCACACCGCTTCTACCGGAGCATCCAGATCCCTGGCCTGTCTGACACGAAGCGGCTTTCCATACCCTTTCCCTTCGAATATGTCGTCTCCGGGAAACCGCATCTCCTGTTCCTCCTCGGTAGCCCACACTCCCTTCGAGTAAAGCTCCAATATCAGACGCATCGTCCCGAAGCATACGCACAATAGCGCCAAAATGAAGAAGAGCACGATAAGGATAACCTTGAGCGCACCTTCGATCGGCATTGCGGTGAAACCCCATACAATGAGGCCGATGGAGCAACAGATGGCCAGAAGCGATATGAGAACCGCCAGCCAATTTGGGCGAAAATGAACGTCGCCCTTTCCTAATTTGCTTGACATAGCAAAACACCTCCCAGGCTCCGTCGAAGCCTTGTTGGCGGAGCGCAGAATCCTTTCGCACTCCGAACCTATAAGGTAGTCTTGCCGGCAAGACCGCATCGGGGCAGCCAGCATGGTGCATCTGCGCCCCTTTTGTTTACAAGTGTATTTTATTTACATTTGTAAGTCAATATGAGAACTATGGAATCTGGCCTTCTGAGAGACCGTAAAGAACATTCGAAAGCCTCGACGCCATTTTCGACGGCTTGTTCTCTCCTTCAAAGTCGGAACCCAACCAAACCCCCAGAAGCCATACGACCCCAGCGGCGATTGCCTGCCTACGGTCATCCACACCCGTACCGCCAGCATTAAGCCTTCTGCCTATCAGGTGCTCGGCCATCATGGAATCAAGCAGCCTTATCACATAGTCGTACACCTTGGGCATGGCGGTGCCATACATAACATTGTGGGCAAACTCGCGTTGCTCATAAACCCCTTCAACGAAAGCGGACATGAGGGCATCCATGTACTCTTTACCCGCAAGGCCCCGCACCGAGTCCTGCGCGCCGTCGAGGATCTCACCAATAAACGCGGTCGCGCTTGCGGCAACGAGGGTGTCGACATCGTCGTAAAGCTTGTATATAGTCGGTCGGCTCACGCCGGCTTCTTTCGCTATCTCAGTTAAGGTGATCTCCGCAGTCGGCTTTTCAGAAGCAAGCATTCTCGTCGCCGAAAGGAGCGCATCTTGAGCGCGTTGCGTTCTTGGGTTTATCTCGTAGCCAACCATCTACGCCTTCCTATCAAGAGTATATTGTTTACAATTGTAAATCATAGAGCCAACCAGACCAACCTGACGCCATCGAATCGATGCTGACGACACAAAACAACACCGCATTAAAGCCAAGGGTATCGGTTCATGCAATATGTCGTCACTGCTGTCATCTTGCGTAGCGTGAGATAATGATTCCGAGATCAGCAAGCCCCATGCTGTGAGAACACCGAAATGGATTCGCAACAAAACTTGACTTTACAGAGCGTCCAGAAACAGGAGAAACCGATGGTAACCCTCATCACCGGAGCGAGCCACACGGGAAAGACCCTCTTGGCAACGAAGATCGCCAGGGAGACCGGCGCACTCACGCTCTCCGTCGACCTTCTGAAGATGGGGCTTATCCGGTCAGGCCGCACCGCGCTCACCCCCTACGACGATGAGGAGATGGAGGAGTTCCTGTGGCCCATCCTTTCCGAGATGGCAAAGACGGCGATAGAGAACCAACAGGACCTTGTCATCGAAGGCGGCTACATTCCGGGCAACTGGAAAGACTCGTTCGATGACGATGAGCTTGAGAACATCGCCGCCTATTGCCTCACGATGAGCGAAGACTACATCAGGGGCCGCTTCGACGACATCGCAAAACACGCCAATGTCGCAGAGACGCGCTTGGACGACTCCGACCTTTCCGAAGCGGAGCTGGTTAGAGAGAACGCGCACTACGCAACGCAGTGCGCCGCAGGAAGGTACATCGCCATCCCCGTCGAGTTCCCCTACGATGCGGATAAGGTGTACAAGGAGACCATCTCTCGATGCTGATACGCGCATACAGTCCCGAAGACGCCGAAGCGACCGCGCAGCTCTTTCGCGAGACCATCCGCGAGGTTTGCAAGGACGACTACACGCCCGGCCAGCTGCGTGCGTGGGTGTCCGGCTGCGACGACCTTGACGCTTGGAGCGCTTCGCTGCTTGCAAACGGCGCTCTTGTCGCCGAGGAAGATGGCAGGATCGTCGGGTTCGGCGACATCGACGAGACCGGGTACCTCGACAGGCTCTTCGTGCACAAGGACCACCAGGGAGAAGGCGTCGGCGCCGCGCTGTGCGATGCCCTTGAGGCGCTTGCCCCCGGCAGCGTCTCGACCTATGCGTCGATTACGGCGAGGCCGTTCTTCGAGACAAGAGGCTATATGATTGTATGCGAGAACATCGTCGCGCGCGATGGGGAGCGTCTTGTCAATTACCTGATGAAAAAATTACCTCGGGCGCAGTAGGGCTCCGCCGCCAACGAGCAGATTTCGTGTCTGGTCGTCGAAGGCGTCACGCTTTCCGGCAATCCTTGAGATGGCTGAGGTGTATGCCGATGTGGCCGACACCGAGGACTATGGCGGCAGCAACTGCGATCGGCGACTGCTGCCAGACGCCCAGAAGGACGAACGCCGCCACCGGGAGCGTCGCCAAGGGCACAGGGATGAAGCCCAAAGGCCGATACATGTCCCGTACTTCCCCATCGCTTCTAAAGTAGCGCACCCAGGCAGCCTCGTAGAGCAGCATCAGGGCAAACGCCGGCGCGAGCCACAAGAGCCAGGGCATGGCGTAGCCCTCCGGGCAGACGAAAACCAGGGCCGAGACCGTGACGGCGACCTGGCCGACGCGCTCGAGGATGCAGAGTGCAGGGCTCTCGCGCTCTGCGATTTCGCTGTACCCGAGGGGCCGCCTTCTCCCCCAGATTATGTTAGGCACGAACAGCATGGCGAGCATGACCAAGCCGACCGCCGAGAAACCGAACTGCATCTTCACCTTCTTTCCTGACTAAATATCCAATGTCCGATGCGTTAAGCTGATAGCCGACGAAAGCCTCACTTGCAAGACAACCAACCGTCTGACGTGTCTTGTTTCGAACTAAAGGAACCTGATCGGTTCGCCCTAGTTAGAGCTTACGGCATCGGTTGGAGTGCAACTCGGAAGACTAAGGTGAACAGAAGACAAGTCAGACAGTTGGTTGTCTTCCTGAAAAGAAGCGACCCGATTTTCAGGGTCGCTTCTGCATCTTGGTGCACCTTTTGCTGAAAATCTTTGCGTCGCTTCCTTAATCGCGATCGACGCGGGATCAGCGGGGTGCGTGGGCGGAAAACCCTCCGGCCACCGTGGCCCCGATCCAGGTTGGCTAGTACTCCAAACCTGGATAGAGCGGGTGAGCTTTCAGGATGGCGTCGATGGTGGCGCGCACCTTCGCCAGCTCCGCTTCGTCGTCTTTGGCGAAGACGGTCTTGGCGATGCACTGGCCCACGGTGTGGAAATCCTGGGCGGTGAGGCCGCGCGTTGTGGCGGCGGCGCTGCCCACGCGGATGCCGCTGGTGACGAAGGGCGAGAGGGGCTCGTTGGGGATGGAGTTCTTGTTCACCGTGATCCCAACGGTTTCCAGCAGCTTCTCGGCGTCCTTGCCGGTCACTTGGGCCGGGGTGAGGTCTACCAGGCACAGATGGTTGTCGGTGCCGCCGGAGACCAGGCGCAGGCCCCCTTCGGTCATGCCCTCGCCAAGCGCCGCGCAGTTAGCGATGATGTCCTTACCGTACTGCTTGTAGGCGGGCTTGAGTGCCTCGCCGAAGGCCACGGCCTTGCCGGCGATGACGTGCATGAGCGGGCCGCCCTGAGCGCCGGGGAAGATGGCCTTGTTGATCTTCTTCGCAATGTCCTCGTTGTTGGTGAGGATGAAGCCGCCGCGCGGGCCGCGCAGGGTCTTATGGCTGGTAGAGGTGACCACGTCGGCGAAGGGCACCGGGCTCGGGTGCAGCCCGGCAGCCACGAGGCCGGCGATGTGGGCCATGTCCACCATGAAGTAAGCGTCCACCGACTTCGCGATGGCGGCCATGCGCTCGAAATCGATGACGCGCGGGTAGGCGCTTGCGCCGCCGATGATCATCTTGGGGCGGGTCTCCTTCGCCAGTTTCTCCATGGCAACGTAGTCGATGAGCTCGGTTTCCGGGTCAAGGCCGTAGGAAACCATGTGGTACATGAGGCCGGAGAAGTTCACCGGGGAGCCGTGAGTGAGGTGCCCGCCGTGGTCCAGGCTCATGCCCATGACCGTCTCGCCCGGCTTCACAAGCGCCAGGTAGGCGCCGAAGTTGGCGCTCGCACCGGAATGGGGCTGCACGTTGGCGAAGTTCGCGCCGTACAGCTCGCAGGCGCGCTCGCAAGCGAGCCGTTCCACCACGTCCACCTTCTCGCAGCCGCCGTAGTAGCGCTTGCCAGGGTACCCTTCAGCGTACTTGTTGGTGAGAACGCTGCCCACTGCCTCCATGACGGCACGAGATGTGAAGTTCTCGGACGCGATGAGCTCGATGGAATCGCGCTGGCGGGTCAGCTCGGCGTTCAGGGCGTCGGCAATTTGCGGGTCTTCTTCCCGCAGGAAATCAAGGGCCATGGGGCTCCTCCTTGGCGATCGTAATAGTCAGGTGCAGGGGGAAATTGTACCCGCTATTGTTTCAAATCGAAGTCCTCGGCCCCGAATTTCTCCCGAAGGGCCTTTTGCACGCAATCGGGGACGAAGGTGTCCAGCGGGCCGTTCATGGAGGCGATTTCGCGGACGATGGATGAGGAGAGGTACATGTAGTGAGGCGGAGACATGATGAATATGGTCTCAAGCTTCGGGTCGATCTCGTAGTTGAGGGCCGTCTGCTGGAACTCGTACTCGAAGTCAGTGATGGCGCGCAGGCCCTTCACGACCGCGCTCGCCCCCATCTTGCGGGCAAACTCCACCAGCAGCCCTTCCAGCGGCACCACGGTCACCGTAGGCAAATGGGCGGTGGCCGCTCTGGCAAGCTCTACCCTTTCCTCCAGGGTGAACAGGGGGTTCTTCTTCACAGACGGTGCCACCGCGACGATGATCTCGTCGGCGATGTGGGTGGAACGGGTGATGATGTCGATATGGCCGGACGTTATAGGGTCGAACGTGCCGGGAACGAGGGCTCGCTTCAAGGGGCATCTCCTTTCATCAATGAAAAGAGGATAAGCCTCGTGCAGCCTATCCTCTTCAATCCGTCAGCATTTCGCAAGTATTTGATCGGCGAAGCTACTCCACGGCTCCTGCCGGCTCGGCAGCTTGCGCTCGTTTTGCCATTTTGCGCTTCTCCATGGCATCCACCACTTGCGCCACTGCGCCGTCGCCGGTGACATTCACCGTGGTGCGCAGCATGTCCAGAATGCGGTCGACGCCGGCCACAAGCGCGATGCCCTCCAGCGGCAGTCCCACGCTGCCGAGCACGAGCGCCAGCATGATCATGCCAGAGCCCGGTACGCCGGCGGTGCCGATGGAGGCCAGAAGGGCGGTGAGCACAATGGTCACCTGAGCGCCAATGGAAAGGTCGATGCCGAATACCTGCGCGATGAACACCGCGCAAATTCCCTGGTAGATGGAGGTGCCGTCCATATTGATGGTGGCGCCCAGGGGCAGCACAAAGGAAGTGACCTCTTTGGAGACCCCCATTTTCTCGGCGCATTCCATGTTGATGGGCAGCGTGCCCATGGAAGAGGCAGAGGCGAAGGCGAAACTCATGACCGGTGCCTCGCCTTTCAGGAACTTGAGCGGGCTCTTGCGGGCCAAAAACTTGATGAGGCCGGTGTAGACCAATCCCACCTGCACCACGCAGGCGATGGCCATGACGGCGATGAGCCACATGAGCGGCCCTAAAATGTCCGGGCCATTAGCGGCGACAACCGGCACTAACAAACCGAACACGCCAATAGGCGCCAGGTACAGGATGCCCTGCATCACCTTCATGCATACTTCCGCCATGGCAATGCAGAAGTCCTTGACTATGGTGGCTTTCTCCCCCACGAACATGATGCCAAAGCCGAAGAACAGCCCGATGACGATGACCTGCAGCATGGTTGCCTGCACCATCGGATCCAGGAAGTTAGAGGGGAAGATGTTCACGATGGTGTCGATGAACGAAGGAGACTCCGCGGCTTCGTAGGCCAGCTCTTCCGCCGAGAGCGTATAGCCGGCGCCCACATTAAGCACGTTGGCGAAGAGCAGCCCGATGCACACCGCGAACACGGTGGTCAGCAGATAAAGCACGATGGTTTTGCCCCCAATGGAGCCCACCTTTCGGGCGTCGTCCAAAGAGATGACGCCGCAGATGATGGAGAAAAGCACGAGCGGCACGCAGATGAACTTGAGCAAGTTCAGGAAGATGGTGCCGAACGGCTTGATGTAGGTGGCGGCGAAATCGGCCGTCCCCTGCATGAAGAAGCCGACGAAGACGCCGGCCACCAGGGCGATGAAGATCCAGGTGGTAAGTGAAAGCCGCTTAAACCAGGGCTTCTGGGCATCGGTTCCAGTTTTTGACATGCAAACCCTCCTTCAGGCAAAAACCAAAACAAAGGGGAAGGGCACATGGGCCCCTCCCCTTATCGAGTCCGAGTTATCGGCGGTCCGCCAGCAGGCGGTTCAGGGCGTTCAAGTAGGCCTTCGCCGAAGAGACGATAATGTCGCCGTCGGCGCCGCGGCCGGTGAACACTTCCCCGCCGGAGGCCTTGACGCGCACCGTCACCTCGCCCAAGGCGTCGATGCCGCGGGTGACCGCCTGCACCGAGAACTCGGAGAGGTCATTGTCCACCTGCACGATGGAATCGATGGCCTTGTAGATGGCGTCAATGGGACCGGTGCCCCATTCGCAAACGGTGCGGGCGATGCCGTCCGGGCCGGTCAGCGTGACGGTGGCGGTGGGCTTCAAGGGGAAGCCGCAGCTCACCTGCACGGCGGACAGGCTGTAAATGGCGGTTTCCTCGCGGTCGCGCTCGTTGACCAGCGACTCCAGATCCTCGTCGTAGACTTCCTTCTTCTTGTCCGCCATGTTGAGGAAGGCCTCATAAATTTTGTCCAGCTCCTCGCCGGAGAACTCGTAGCCCAGCTCTTCCAGACGGTGGTTCAGGGCCGCATGGCCGCTGCGGGCGGTCAGCACAATCTGGCTGGCACCGGCGCCCACATCTGCCGGGTCGATGATCTCGTAGGTGTCACGCTTCTTCAGCACGCCGTCCTGATGGATGCCGGAGGAATGGGCGAAGGCATTCGCTCCCACGATGGCCTTGTTCGCCTGCACGTTCATTCCGGTGATGGAGGACACGAGGCGGCTGGCCTTCACGAACTCGCGGGTGTTGATGTCGGTGTGCGCGTTCAGTTCTTCCTCGTGCATGCGGATGGCCATCACCACTTCTTCCATAGCGGTGTTGCCGGCGCGCTCCCCCAGGCCGTTGATGGTGCACTCCACTTGGGTGGCGCCGTTCTTCACGCCGGCCATGGCAAGGGCGGTGGCCATGCCCAGGTCGTTGTGGCAGTGGACGGAAACGGTGACGTTCTCGATGCCGCGCACGTTCTCCATGAGGTAGGCGATGCGGGCACCGAACTCTTCCGGCAGCGAATAGCCGGTGGTGTCGGGGATATTCACCACGGTGGCGCCGGCGTCGACGACCGCCTGAATTACCTTCACCAGGAAATCGTAGTCGGAGCGGCCGGCATCCTCGGCGTAGAACTGCACGTCGTCCACGAAGGTCTTCGCGTAGGAGACGGCATGAATGGCCCGCTCGATGCACTGCTCCTCGGTGATGCGCAGCTTGTCGTGCAAATGAGACGGGGAAACGCCCAGGCCGGTGTGGATGCGGGGGCGCTTGGCGTACTTCAGCGCGTCGGCGCACACCTCGATGTCCTTGTCGATGGCGCGGGTGAGGCCGCAGACAACGGCGCGATCCCCCGCAAGTTCCGCAATGCGGCGCACGCTCTCGAAGTCGCCGGGGCTGGAGATGGGAAAGCCCGCCTCGATGATGTCCACGTTCAGCCGCAGCAGCTGGCGGGCAATGACGAGCTTCTCCTCGGTGTTCATGGAAGCGCCCGGCGATTGCTCGCCGTCGCGCAGGGTGGTGTCGAAGATGTTGATCTTTCTGGTCATGAGAAGCGATTCCTTTCCCTCATGGTTGCTCGTGCGAATGATACCAAAACGGTGGCGCCAGACCGGGCAGCTACAGCGATAATTTCCAAAGGTCAAGACTGGGAATGGCTTCGCGCAGCTGCCGCTGCAGCTTGTCGGTCACTTCGCCGTCCAGGTTGAAGAACACCAGCGCCGTTTGATCTTTGCGCACGGCAATCTGCATCGTGTTGATGTTGACGCCGGCGTTGCCCAGAAGCGTCCCGATGACCCCGATGCGCCCCGGCGCGTCCGGATAGCGCAGCAGAAGCGAGTTCTTCGAGGGCACCATGTCAATCTTGTAGCCCATGAGGGAAATAATGCGCGGCGATTGGCTGATGCCGAACACCGTGGCCGCTACCTCGGTGCCGTCGGCAATGGCGCGCACGGAAGAGGCGTACTCTTCGGCATCGGGCACAAGCGCCACTTCCAGCTTAATGCCGTGGCGTGCGGCAACCGCCTCGGCATTAGCCGGGGTGATGCTGCCCACGCGGCGGTAAGACAAAAGCCCGTCCATGAGGCCGGCGATAAGCACCCGGATGTCCGACTGGGCCAGAAGTCCGCAGGCTTCCACTTTCAGCACCTTGGGCATCTCGCCGTTAATCTGTGTGAGGATGCGCCCCATCATCTGACAGGCGGGAGCATAGGGCCCCACCAGGTCGATCACGTCCGGCGGCAGCGGCGAGATGTTGATGGCGGTGGGCACGATGGAGCCTTCCAAACCCTCCCACACGTATTCCGCAATCTGAGCGCCGGCACGATGCTGCGCCTCGAAGGTGGCCGCCGCAATGTGAGGGGTGAGGATGGCGTTCGGGAACTCGTGCAAGGGGCTTTCGGTGCAGGGCTCATCCTCGAACACGTCGATGCCGCAGGAGCGTACCTTCCCCGCCGCCAGAAAGTCGGCAAGCACCTTCGTGTCGAAGATGCCGGGGCGGGCAGTGTTTACCACAATGACTCCGTCTTTCATGGCGGAGAACTGACGGGGCCCGAACATGTGGTAGGTGTCGTCCGTCAGGGGCAGATGCACCGTAATGAAGTCGGCGATGGCGCAAATCTCGTCCACGTCCTCCAGCAGCGTGACCCCTAGCGACTGCGCCCGCTCGGGGCTGCAGTAGGGATCGTGCCCCACCACGTTCATGCCGAAAGCGCGCGCCCGTTCCGCCACCAGGCCGCCGATGCGCCCCAGGCCGAAGATGGCCAGCGTCTTCTCGTAGAGCTCGGTGCCGGTGAAGGGGATGCGCTCCCACTTCCCCTCGTGCATGGAGGCGTTCGCCTGGCAGATGTTGCGGGCGCAGGCCAGCAGCAGGGCGAAGGTGTGCTCGGCGGCGGTGACGATGTTGGACACGGGGGCGTTGCACACGATGATGTCCCGCTCGGTAGCGGCTTCGATGTCGATGTTGTCCACCGTCACGCCGGCGCGGCCGATGATCTTCAGGTTCTCCGCGGCGTCAAGCACATCGGCGGTCACCGCAGTGGCGGAGCGTACGATAAGGGCATCGTAGTCGACGATGTCCTTTTTCAGCTGCTCGGGCGAAAGCCCCAGCTTCACGTCCACTTCGTAGCCCTTGGCCCGCAGGGTCTGCAGCCCCACGTCGGCGATCTTCTCGGTAACCAGCACCTTCTTGGCTTCCATCAAGGCACCCTTTCTCTGCACGAATGCGGTTTAGCCGTGGATCTTCTCGAATTCGGCCATGTAGGCCACCAGCGCCTCGACGCCCTCTTTGGGCATAGCGTTGTAGATGCTGGCGCGCATGCCGCCCACCGAGCGGTGGCCCTTGATGGACTCGATGTTGTGATTCTTCGCCTCCGCCACGAACAGGGCGTCCAGATCGGCGTCGCCGGTGACGAAGGGCACGTTCATGAGCGAGCGGTCCTCTTTGCGAGCGGTGCCCTTGAACAGCTTCGACTGGTCCAGGAAGTCGTAGAGGATGGCAGCCTTTTCCTCGTTGCGCTGCTTCATGACGGCAAGGCCGCCCATCTCCTTCAGCCACTTGAACACGAGACCGCAGATGTAGATGCCGTAGGCAGGCGGGGTGTTGGAGAGGCTCTTCGCCGCCACCTGGGTGGAGTAGCGCATGATGGAGGGGGTGAAGGGCAACACGTCCTCGCGCACCAGGTCGTCCCGCACGATGACGATGACCACGCCGGCGGGACCGATGTTCTTCTGCACGCCGCCGTAAATGAGGCCGTAGTCGCTCACGTTCAGGGGCTCGGAGAGGAACATGGAAGAGACGTCGCTCACCAGCGGCTTGCCCTGGGTGTCAGGCAGTTTGGGGTAGCGGGTGCCGTAGATGGTCTCGTTCTGGCAGATGTAGACGTAGTCCGCATCGGGGGAAATCTCAAGATTGTCCAGGCTGGGCACGTACGAGAAGTTGCCGTCCTCGGAACTGGCGATGCAGCGGGCGTCGCCGTAGAGCTTCGACTCCTTGAAAGCCTTCTTCGACCACGAGCCAGAGACGATGTAGTCCGCCACCTTGTTCTGCATGAGGTTCATGGGGATGGCGGCGAACTGCTGGGTGGCGCCGCCCTGGAGGAACAGGACGTTGTAGTTGTCCGGAATGGCCATGAGATCGCGCAGGTCCGCCTCGGCGGTCTCGATAATCTGGGCGAAAGGCTTGGAGCGATGGCTCATCTCCATAACGGACATGCCCGTGCCCTGGTAGTCGAGCATCTCTGCGGCGGCTTGCCGAAGCACTTCTTCCGGTAGTACTGCGGGCCCTGCTGAAAAGTTGTAAACCCTGCTCATGTCAGCCTTCTCCTAAGACGTAGTGACCGCGAACGCGGTGGGCGGAAATAACAGGATTTATTGTAGCTGACCAGGTGTTGCCAGGCCGCTTCCATCGGGTAGCGGGGCCGTTTGCGCCTTAGAACTCGTTGCGCAGCGGGCGCCCCAGCAGCGACTCCACCACCTGTTCCGGAGCGACGCCTTCCCACGCGATGGCGCGCACCCCGTCGCACAGGGGAAGCTCCAGGTGATAGCGCTCTTCCAGCACCGCCACGTTCTTGCAGGCCAGCGCCCCCTCCACCACCATGTGGGTGTCGGCGGAGAAGTCCTCGAGCGTGCGCCCGGCGGCCAAGTAGTCCTGGCCGAAGCGGCGGTTGCGGGAATGGCGGGACATGCAGGTGACCACCGTGTCGCCGGCGCCGGCAAGGCCCATGCAGGTAAGGGCGTCGCCGCCGGCCGCGGTCACGAGCCGGCTCATCTCCGCGAGGCCCCGGGTGATGATGGCGGCGGCGGTGTTGTCGCCGTAGCCAAGCCCGTAGCTCAGGCCCACGGCAATGGCGATGATGTTCTTGTAGGCCGCGCAGATCTCCACCCCTACCGGGTCGAGCGATGCGTACACGCGCAAAGCCGGGCTGGCGAGCAGCTCTTGGAAGCGGTCGGCGGTGCCCTCCACACAGCTGGCGGCCACGGTGGCGGAAGGCATGCCCTTCACTACTTCCTCGGCGTGGTTAGGGCCGGAAATGGCAGCGAGCCTCTCCAGCGAGCCCAAGGTTTCGGTGAGCACCGCAAGGGGCAGCGCCCCCGTGTTCTCCTCGATGCCCTTCGAGCAGACGGCAACGGGAAGGCTGGGGCCAACGTGGGGCTTCATGCGCTCGGCCATCTGCCGCAACAGGTGCGATGGCGTGACGATGAGGGCAGCATCCGCATCGCGCAAGGATTCTTCCAGGTCGTCTGTGGCGTAGATGCGGGGTGAGAGCTCGGCATCCGAAAGGTAGCGGGGGTTGACGTGCGTTGCGTTGATGGCGTCCGCCACTTCCCTCTTGCGGGCCCAGAGCTTCACCTCGTGGCCGGCATGGGCGGCGGTTTGAGCGAGCGCCGTGCCCCACGAGCCGGCGCCGATGACGGAAATAACTGCCATGGAGTTTCCTTTTCAGAATGATGGGAACAGGCTACTGCTGCGGTTCGGGCTTCTTCTGCCCCAGCTTGCTCTCGGTGCCGTTTGCGAGCCGCTTGATGTTGCCGCGATGGGCCCAAATGACCACAAGCGCCGTCACAAGGAAGGCGGCGATGGCGAGCGGATGACCCCAGTACAGGTAGAGGGCAATGAAGGGGCAAGCGACTGCCGCTGCGACGGATCCAGCGGAAACGTAGCGGCTTACTGCAACTACAACGGCGAAGATGGCGATCTCAATGAGCGCACCCACGGGCCCGAAGGCGACGAACAACGCGCCAATGGCCACAGCCACGCCCTTTCCGCCCTTGAACTTCAGCCAGGGACTGAAGATATGGCCCAGGGTGGCTGCCATAAACGCGGCAATGACGCACGTGCGATGGATAACTGCCGCGCCTTCTGAAGCTGCCTCTTCCCCGCTCAGATACATTGAGTAACCGACGGCCAGGGCTCCGGGCACACCGTCGAAGAGCGCGGTCTGCAGCGCCTGGGACGCCCAGAGCGCCAAAAGACCGGCGACAAGGCCCTTGCCGAAGTCCAGAACAAACACCGCCGCGCCACCGCGCTTTCCCAGTGTGCGCAGGGCGTTCGTGGATCCAATGTTCCCCGACCCGCTCTCGCGGATATCGCGCTTGTAAAAAATGCGGGAAATCACGACGCCCCAAGGAATGGAGCCCAGCAGGAAGCAGACAACAAAGAGCAGCAGCTCGTAAAGGTGGATCGAGAGCATGAACTAGTCCTTCTTCTTGAAGCGAAGGCGGATGGGAGTGCCCGTGAGGGGAAACGTGGCGCGCAGGCGGTTCTCCAGATAGCGCTCGTAGTTGTCATCCACCACGTCCGGACGGTTGCAGAAGAAGGTGAATTGCGGCGGCTTCGTTGCGGTTTGGGTGACGTACTTCATGCGCAGAATGGCCTTGCCCTTAGAGATGGTATGGCCGCTCTCGCGAATGGATGTGAGGAAGGCGTTCAGCTTCGCGGTGGGAATGACGCGGGAGAAGTTCTCGTATGCCTCCTCGATGGCGTCCCAGATGCGCAGCACCTTCTTGCCGGTGAGGGCGGAGATGGCCACAACCGGCGCATAGCCCACGAAGGTCATGCGATCCTCGATGCGGTCGCGGATCTTCTGCTTCTCGTCGGGACCTTCCACCAGGTCCCACTTGTTCAGCACGATCACCATGGCGCACCCGCGCTCAGCAGCGTAGCCGGCCACGCGCTGGTCCTCGTTGGTAAGGCCGATGGAAGAGTCCACCACTAAAAGCGCCACATCGGCGCGGTCGATGGCGCGCATGGCGCGTACGAAGCCGTAGTACTCCACGTCTTGATCGATCTGGCTCTTGCGGCGAAGGCCCGCGGTGTCCACGATGCGATAGAGGGTGCCCTCGTGCTCCACCAGGGTGTCGATGGCGTCACGGGTGGTGCCCGCCACGTCAGAGACGATGGAGCGGTCGTTGTCGGTAAGGCGGTTGGTGAGGGAGGACTTGCCCGCATTCGGGCGTCCGATGATGGCCACGTTGATGGCGGCCACTTCGTCCTCGCCGCCCACGGCATCCAGTTCGCGCAGATCCTTCACCACTTCGTCGAGCAGGTCTCCGGTGCCGTGACCGTGCATGGCGGAAACCGGCCAGGGATCGCCCAGGCCCAGCTGGTAGAACTCCCACAGCTCGTCCTCGCGGTTGGGGTTGTCCATCTTGTTGGCCACCAGCAGCACCGGCTTCTTGGTGCGGCGCAGGATGCGCGCCACTTCCTCGTCGTCGGCGTTGATGCCAACCTTTCCGTCTACGACGAACAGGATGACATCCGCCTGGTTGGCGGCTTCGAGCGCCTGAGCGGTGATGGAGCCCTGGAAGGCGTCGTCGCTACCCACCTCGATACCGCCGGTGTCGATGAGCTTGAAGTCCACGCCGTTCCAGTCGGCGTTGTGATACGAGCGGTCGCGGGTGACGCCGCGCATCTCGTGGACGATGGCCTCGTCTATCTGGGCGATGCGGTTCACAAGGGTGGATTTGCCCACGTTCGGGCGGCCCACGATGGCAACGATTGGCAAAGCCATGGGTGTGTTCCCTTCTGTATTGGTGGCGGCGCTAGGCCGACTGAGCTGCAGCGGCCAGGCCGATAATTTCGTTCAGGTATTCGGTCGGGTTACAGGATACCACCGCAATGGCCGCTCCCGCTGCGTTTTCGATGGCCGAAGCGGTCATGTCATCGAGCGTCACCCCATCGTGGTTGAAGACCACCTGCGGCAGAAGGTAAGACCCGCTTTCCCCGTCCGCGGCAATGGCGGCGGCCATATCGGTGCCGGTGAGCAGTCCCGTAACGGTCACATTGCCGCCGTAGAAGTCGTTTTTCACCGTGAGGATGCGCAGCAGGCCCGCCAAGGGGCTTGCCGAAACCATGGCATCCAGGAAGGGCTGCATGGCCTCGCCGATGAGGTAGACCGGGCGAATTCCGCTTTCTTTCAGCACCTCGGCGCATTTCTCCATAAGGCCGCTCTCGCGGGCGACGGCGAAATCGTCGACGAAGGAGCGGATAATGCCAATGCCGTCCTCGAACATGTCGAAGTCGCCGTAGTCGGAAGCGGGCGGGATGTTTGCCGGCGTATCGGCGCCGAAGGCAGTGCCGTAGAACTCGTCAGCGGCGAAAACCCACGGGGTACCGCGCTCTGCTCGCGCGCGCTTCTGGAAGGGCTCGATGACGCGGATGACCTCCAGGGCGTCTTTCGGGTTCTCGAAGCTGTGGTCGAAGCGCTCTTGGAACTTGGTGTAGCCCAGCGGTACGATGCCCACCGTGAGGATGTTCGGACGCTCCCATGCCCACTCGAGGGTTTCCGCCAGAGCCTCGCGGTCGTTTACGTCCGGCATAAGCACAATCTGCGCATGAACCTGAATACCAGCCGCCAGCAGCCGTTCAAGGGCCGCCAGGCCGTGCGCAGCGTTGCGGCCGATGATCTGTCGGCGAAGCTCCTCGTTGGAAGCATGGAGCGAAACCCGCAAAGGCGAGATGAACTGCTCGACGATGCGCGCTTCATCGTCGGCTGTTAGGTTCGTGAGCGTGACGAAGGTGCCCTGCAGAAAGCTCAGGCGGAAATCGTCGTCCCTCAGCACCAGGGATGCGCGAGACTCTTTGGG
Organism: Eggerthellaceae bacterium; assembly: GCA_022791455.1. Taxonomy (GTDB): domain Bacteria; phylum Actinomycetota; class Coriobacteriia; order Coriobacteriales; family Eggerthellaceae; genus Parvibacter. The sequence continues at coordinate 65,192 of JAAVZC010000013.1, read as the reverse complement.
CAGCTGGCGCATGAAGCAGAAGATGCAGTTGTTCTTGCAGAGCTTCACGCGGTCGAACAGAGAATCGGCAAAGTCGATGCCCCAGGACTCCCCCTCTTCGCGATAAAGCTCAACGGTGCCCGCTTCGCCGTCCAGGTCGATGTATCCCAGCTCGATAGTATCGCCATCGGTAAGCCAGCGCCAGTCGATGATGTCGCGCATGGGCTGCCCGTCCACGGCCGTGATGAGACAGCCGGCTTCGAAGCCCACCTCCCAAGCGGGACTCCCCTCCTCCACGGCACTGATACGGCCGGCAACAACGCCGTCTGCGCAGCTGCGGGCCGCCTTTTCGATATCGGGGCCGGGGTAAGTGGCCATGCTAGAACTCCGCCAGCTTCTTTTCGACGGCGCGTATCTGGGACTCCGGCGTCGAGGCGCCAGCGGTCACCCCGACGGTGGCGCAGTCGGCGAACCACTCGGGGCGCAGCTCGTCGGCGGATTCCACATGGTAGGTGCGCGGCGATACGGCAGCGCAAATTTCGGCGAGGCGGGTGGTGTTGGAAGAGTTGCGCCCCCCGATGACCACCATGGCATCGGCCGACGCGGCAATCGAGGCAGCCGATTCCTGCCGCTCGGTTGTTGCGGAGCAGATGGTGTCCATGAGGCGCGGGTTCAGCCCCATCTCCCGAAGTCGGTCAAGCACCGCGTTCAGGTTCTCGCGCCGTTGCGTGGTCTGAACCACCACACCGATGGGGTCGTAGAGCCCCTCGGGCACCTCGTCGGGCGTGCCCACCACGTCTGCCTTGGCGCCTTCTTCAGCGGCGAAGGCGGCGATGCCCTCTACCTCGGGGTGCCCGGCCTCCCCTACAATGATGACGCGGCAGCCCTCGCGAGCCAAGCGCGCGGCTGCCTTCTGGGCGCGGCGCACGTAGGGGCACGTGGCGTCCACTACCGAGGCACCTGCATCAACCAGCGTGCGCTGGACAGCGGGCGGCACGCCGTGGCTGCGAATGACCACAGTGGGGTGTTCGGTCAGTTCGTCAAGGGAGCGGGCCACCTGTATGCCTTCGTGCGTCAGCTCCTCCACTACCTGCGGATTGTGGATGAGGGCGCCCCAGGTGAATACCTCGTCGTTGTCGTGACGGGCCTGGAACGCAGCGTCGAGGGCCCGTTGCACGCCGTAGCAAGCGCCGGCGCAGGAGGCGCGCACTACCTTCATGATGCCGACTTTCCTGCGCTCATCGCGCTAGCCACCTCGTCGGCGCTGTGGACGGGCAGCGGGTGCTGGGCAAATGCATCCGAATAGTCTTTTGCCGAGGGGAACAGCTCATGCATGTCCACCTCATCTGCGGGGATGCGGCGGGAAAGGGCGAAGCACTCCCGCATCGCATACCAGGTGCAGGCATCCAGCCGCTCTTCTTTCGGCAGGAAATCGAAATCCCCCACCAAGATGGGCGTGCCGAACTCCACCGAAATCTTCGGGAAGCGGATGAACTTGCCCTTCTGCTTCACCAGCTCGGCGTTGCGCACGGTCATAGGAATGATGGGCGCCTTGCCCATCTTCGCGATGAAGGCGGCGCCGGAGTGGAGCTTCATCTCGGCGGTGCCGCGGCCGCGGCGAGTGCCTTCCGGCAGGATGCCCACAATTTCCTGGTTCTTAAGCATGCGGGTGGCGCGCTTGATGGCGCTGCGATCGGCGGAATCGCGCTTCACCGGAAACGCCCCCACGCGGGAAAGCGCCTGCCCCAGCAAGCCGCCGGCGTTGTCGAAGAGGCTGTCGCGCCCCATGAGCCGCACCCACTGGGAGGGTCGGCAAGAAAGATACATGAACACCACGTCCAGAAACGAGGTGTGGTTGGAAACCAGCAGCACGCCGCTCTTGTCCTTGAAGGCGCGCAGGTGCTCGCGTCCTTCCACCTTATAGCGCCAGCAGATCTTGCAGATGAGCCCCACCACCGCAAAGGCCAGGTTGCCGAACCAATGGGGAATGTGGCGCTCCCCCCGCTTGCCGGGAAGGGGCAGGTCCCACATCTCGCTCATAGGCATGAAGAGGCTCATGATCAGGCCCTTTCCGCGCCGCGGGCGTAGGCCAGGTCGCAGATGGCGTCGATGACGTCCTCGATGTAGGTGCCGGTGGAGTCCATGGGAACGGCGTCTTCGGCCGGTTTCAGCGGCGAGGCGGCCCGGTTCGAATCGATGTCGTCGCGGCGGATGATATCGGCAAGGACCGTCTGGTAGTCGATGGAGCCAATGCCGCGGTCTACGTTCTGCCGCACGCGGCGATGAGCCCGCTCTTCCGGCGAGGCGGTAAGGAACACCTTCACTTCGGCCGCCGGGAACACCACGGTGCCAATGTCGCGCCCCTCCACCACGTAGTTGCCGGCCAGCCCGATGCGCCGCTGCTGCTCCACAAGCGCCTCGCGCACGGCGGGGCAGGCAGAAACGGGGCTCACGGCGCGGTCGATCTCGGCGGTGCGGATGGCGGCCGTGACGTCATAGCCCGCAATGGCCACCGTCTGGGAGCCGCCGTCGCGGCCAAAGTCAATCGCATCGTTTACCGCAATGGCCTCAAGTCCGGCCGCATCGTCCAGGGCGACACCGTCCTGCAGCGCCTTCCAGGCCACGGCCCGATACATTGCGCCCGTGTCCAGGCAGTCGAAGTCCAGCTTCTTGGCAACCGCTTTGGCAACGGTGGACTTGCCGGCCCCGGACGGGCCGTCGATAGCGATGATCATTTACGCCTCCAATGCGCGAATGTCGGACAGGAATCCCGGATAGCTGACCGCAACGGACTCGAAGTCGCGAATCTGCACCGAGTTTTGGCCGCAAAGGCCGGCAATGGCCCAGGTCATGGCCAAACGATGGTCCCTGTGGGAATCGAAGACGAGGCCTGCGGGCACCTCCAGATCGGGATTGCCCTCGATGAACAGGTTGTTCCCCTCTTCCCAGGCATCCACCCCCAGAAGCGAGAGCCCTTCGATGATGGCGGCCAAACGATCGGTCTCCTTCACCCGCAGCTCCCCGACTTCTTTGAACACGGTGACGCCGCGGGCATGGGCCGCCACCAGCGCCAGCACCGGAATCTCGTCGATGAGCGAGGCAATGTGCTGCGGGGGCACTTCGCAGCCGCGCAGGGTGGGCGTGTAGACGGCGGTGATGGAGCCGTTCGGTTCCTTGCCCTCCTGGCCGCAGTGGGCTTCTTCCACATTGGCTCCCATGCGCTCGAGCGTACGCAAAAACCCGATGCGGGCAGGGTTCAGAGAGACGTTCTCGATGGTTACGGAGCTGCCGGGCTTAAGCAGGGCAGCGGCGGTCAAAAACGCAGCGGAAGAAGGGTCTCCCGGCACGCAGACATCGCTCGCCTTCAGCTGGGCCGGTCCCTTCACCGAGGCGGTGCGGGCGGCGGCGGTGGTGGGCACGCCGAATTCCGGCAGCATGAGCTCGGTATGGTTGCGGGATGGCGCCGGCTCGTTCACCGTAGTGGTGCCCTTGGCGAACACGCCAGCCAGCAACACGGCGGTCTTCAGCTGGGCAGATGCCATAGGGGCGTCGTAGGTGATGGCCTTAAGCGCGGGGTTACCGGTTTCTGTGAGGGGTAGCAGCTCCTGCCCCACCGGCTCGAACTTCGCCCCCATCTTCATGAGGGGGGCGGCGATGCGACGCATGGGGCGGCGGCGCAGCGATTCGTCCCCGTCGAGCGTGACGGTGATAGGCCAGGGGGCCAAAATGCCCATGAGCAGGCGCACTGTAGTGCCGGAATTGCCGCAGTAGACGCGCTCGTTTGGTTGGGCGGGGCCAGCACTTCCCCATCCGGTGATGGTGCCGGCAAGGCTGCCGTCTTCCTGCTCCTTCAAGTCAACTTGCGCGCCCAGCTGCGCTACGGCGGCCATGGAAGAGCGCACGTCTTGGGAGTCGAGCACGCCGGATACCGTGGACGTACCTTCGGCCATGGCAGAGAACAGCACCGCGCGATGCGAGATGGACTTGTCCCCCGGGACGGTGGCGGTTCCCCGAAGAGGGCCGGTAAGCGGATCGATAGTGGTCAGGCGATCAGTCGACATGAGCATGCTCCTTCACCATAAGTGGGCTAAATGAGACAGCGTAACCGCCGTTGATAAGGTCCATCGAGAGCTTCCCGATGTTCCCCTCGTCGGTCAGGATCAGCGAAAGGACGGCGTTGCCCTCGCTGATGTGGTCGATTTCGATGGATTGGATATTGCAGCCGGCAGCGCTCGCGATGGTGGTCACTTCCGCCACGACGCCGTTGCGGTTGATCATGGGGATGCGCACTTCCAGCAGCTTGTCAGTAGAGGGCACCCACGCGGCCGGAAGCGCCTTGCGGGCCTCGGAGGCCTTCTGCAGAAGCGCGGTGAAGCCTTCGCGGTCCTGCTTCTCAAGCGCTGCGGAGAAGCCGCCGATGATCGACTGCATCTCGGCAAGCCCCTCTTGGAGCGCCTGGGCGTTGTCGAAAGCAATGCCGCACCACAGCTTCGGCGAGCCGGCGGCGATGCGGGTGGTGTCCTTGAATCCGCCGGCCGCCAGCCGCATGAGCGACTGGGTGTCGTCGGCGTGGTTGCTGGCCAGCTGCATGAGTGCGGCGGCCACCATGTGGGGCACATGGCTCACCACCGCCACCGCCTGGTCGTGCTCTTCGCGCGGAAGCGAGACCACGCGCGCTTCGATGCCAGTGATCAGCTCGTGGAGGTGCTGGAAGTTCTCCGGCACCGTACGCTCGTCGGGGCAAAGAATCCAATTGATGCCCTTGAACAGGTCCGCCCGCGCGCCCGCAATGCCGCTCTTCTCGGAGCCGGACATGGGGTGACCGGGAATGAAGTCGCATTCCTTCGGCAGCAGCTCCTTGGCGGCATCGAGGATATGGGCCTTGGTGGAGATGGTGTCGGTTACCACGCCCGCAAACGTGCAATCCGCAAGAAGGCGGAAGTAGTCGTCCACTGCATAAACCGGCGTCGCCAAAACCACCAGCTGGCAATCGTGCGAAAGAAACTTCCGCAGTTCCTCGGATTCCGGCAAGTAAGCGGCATCGGCCCACCCGCGTTCGGCCGCAGCGGCAAGCGTAGCCGGGTCGGTGTCGACGCCAACCACGGTGACGGCAGGGGCCGCTTCTTTAATGGCGCCGGCAAACGAAGCGCCAATGAGCCCCAGACCTATGATGCAGACCGACGAGAACCCCAGCGGCTGTTTCTCGGTCTCAATGTGTTCTGAAATATCCATCGCTCACTGTCCATTTTCACGATCGAAGGTCAACCGTTTAACTTTAGCAGTCAGTTGCCAGTGCCTCCAAAGCAGCGGTTTCCTCTTCGGTGAGCAACCGCCATTGGCCGCAGGGCAGCCCTCCCAATTCGAGCGACCCCACACGGACCCGGTGCAGCTGGCGCACCGGATGGCCGACGGAGGCAAGCATACGCCTAACTTGGCGGTTGCGCCCTTCGGTTATGGTCAATTCCACAATTCTTTGGCGGGGCCCCTGCTGCCACCCCAGAGCCTGCGCCTGCTTCTGGGCGGCATTGCTGCCAAGAAGCCGTGCCCGTGCCGGAAGCGTAGGGCCGTCTTCCAGGAGCACGCCCTTTTGCAATTGGTCGAGGGCAGCATCGTCAGGTATCCCCTCCACGAGCGCCAGATAAGTCTTCTCCACATGCTTGCGCGGATGAATGAGGTTGTTGCCGAGTTCTCCATCGTTGGTGAACAGGAGAAGGCCGGACGTGTCTCCGTCCAGTCGTCCGACGGGGAAAAGCCCCGGATAGCGGTCGGTGGGCACGAGGGAGGCCACTGTTTCGCGACCTTGCGGGTCGTCCATCGTGGTCAGGAAGCCCACGGGCTTGTTCAGGGCGAGCACCACGGCTTCGTCAGGCAAAGAGACTTCGAGACCGTCAACTGCCACCTTGTCCGCCGCAGGATCCACCTTCGTCCCCAATTCGGTGACAAAAGCGCCGTTCACACTCACGCGTCCGGCGGCGATGAGTTCCTCGCATGCCCGGCGCGAGGCAACGCCGCAGCGGGCCAAGAACTTCTGGAGCCGAACGGGCCCCTGGCTACTCATCGTCCGTCTCGAAGACAAGCGTGTCGAAATCTATCTTCTCCACCGCACCGGAAAGCGCGCTGAAGGCGGCGGCCATAGCGGCCCGTGCTGCGTCTTCGACCGGGCCGGGAGCGGTGGCCTGCTCCCCTTCATTGTCGGCGTCGGCCTCGGAAGCGACAGGAGCAGCGGGCTTTTCTTCGCCCTCGACTGCTTCCATCTGCACGCGCACGGCAGAAAGCCGCTCGGCCACAAGGCGGCGCGTCTCCTCGTCCGGCACGAACTGGGCAAGATCGGGAAGGTCCGCCACCGTGCGCAGGCCGAACTTTTCCAGGAACGTGCGCGTGGTGCCGTAGAGCACCGGATTGCCCGGGGCATCCGCCACGCCCACTTCCCGCAGCAGGCCCTTCTCGACCAGAGAGTTCATGGGGCTGTCGGAGTTCACGCCGCGCACCGAGGCCACCTGGCCGCGGGTACAGGGCTGCGAGTAGGCCACGATGGCCAGCGTCTCCATAGCGGCGGCGGAAAGCTTGCGCGTGTCCCAGGAAACAACGTACTTCTCGATAAGCTCATGGTAGGCGGGGTGGGTGAACAAGCGCCAGCCGCCGGCCACTTCCCGCAGCTGAATGCCGCGGTTGCCGCTGGCCAGCTGCTCTTGCAGCGCCAGCAGCGCGCTTTCCGCTAGGCTGGCGTCGCACTCCAGCATCTCCGCCAGCGTGACGGCGCTCACCGGCTGGTCGGTCACGAACAGGAGGGCTTCCATGGCCCCCGGCAAATCGGCTTCGGTGATTCCCTGGAACACTGAGTATCGCTTCCCTTCCCTATTCGTCGACGGAGGTGAGTCCGTGCTCGTCGTCCAAAATGAGCTCGCCGGAGCCCTCGATGTAATCCACCAAAATGTCTCCGAAGGGGTTCGGCTGCTCCAGCTTCACCATGGAGCGCTTGAACAGCTCCAAAAGCGCCAGGAACGTGACCACCAGCACTTCAGTGGGGGTATCGTCAGTTACCAGCTCGGAAAACTTCAGGTGGCCCTTGTTGCGAATGCGCTGGTGGATGGCCTTCACGTGCACTTCCACCGGCAGCGGTTTGGCGGCAATGTGCTCGCTTTCCAGCAAAAACACCTCGCGCCGCGCATAGGCGCCGGCCGCTAGCAGCCCCAGCGCATCGGTGGTGACGCCCTTCAAGAAGTCCGGCATCACCCGCAGAAAGACCGCATCCGGCCCGAAGGGTCGGGCGTGCATCCGCCCTTCCGCCTCGTAGCGCTCGTAGAGCGAGCCGGCGGCGTTCTTGTACTGCTTGTAGGTCATGAGCCGCTCTACCAGCATGTCGCGCGCCTCACTGGGGGAAAGCTCGGCAATGTCGTCGTCTAAGTCCACGGCAGGCCGGGGCAGAAGGCTTTGCGCCTTGATCTCCAGCAGCGTGGCCGCTACCAGCAGAAAGTCGCTCGCCACGTCCAGATCGAGCGCCTTGATGCGGGAAATCTCCGCCAGGTACTGATCGGCGATCTCGGTAATGGAGATGGACCCGATGTCCACCTTATCGCGGCTCACCAAAGTGAGCAGAAGCTCGAAGGGGCCATCGAAATTCTCGATCTTCACGCGGTACGACATGGGCAGCGCCTAAGCGATCTTGAACGGGTAGATGAGGTTGGCCAGATTATAGGCGGTGATATCGAAGTACCAGCCGAAGGGGTTCACGTGGAAGATGTAGGGCAAAAGGATGATGGCCATCATGAAGATGGGGAACGCGTAGCGCTGTATCTCGTAGTACTTGGGCAGGTACTTCGCCGGAATGAGGATGGCGAAAATAGAGGAGCCGTCCAGCGGCGGGATGGGCAGCAGGTTGAAGAACATGAGGAACAGGTTGATGAGCACGAACGTGGGCAGATACATGAGGTAGAACCACTCGAATACGGGGTTCGAGAGTCCTCCGTTCAAGGCGGGGCTCAGCAGCAGCCACGCAAGGCCGGCCCCCAGAAGCGCCAGCACCAGGTTGGCGGCAGGGCCTGCAAGGCCAGTGATCAGGTCGCCTTTGCGGGGATCCTTGAAGTAACGGGGGTTGTAAGGCACCGGCTTGGCATAGCCGAACACCGGCATGTTCATGAGCATCAACATGGCAGGCAAAATGACCGTGCCGAAGGGGTCGATGTGCTTGAGCGGGTTGAAGGAGAGCCGTCCAGCCCGCTTCGCCGTCGGGTCCCCCAGCTTGTAGGCGGCAAAGCCGTGCGAGGCCTCGTGGCAAACCAGGGCCGGGATGAAGCTCAGCACCATGGCCAATATGTAAAGTAGATAATCAGACATAGCGCTACAGTGTACCTTATTTCCCTTCGATTCGCCCTACAGCGCCTCTTGCTGGCGGGCCATTTCCTCTTCGATCTCTTCGGTGAGCATGAACCACTCTTCCTCGGCAGCGGCGATGCGCTTCTTCAGCACCGCGTGTTCGGAAATGGCGTCGGTAGAAGCCGACTCGTTAATGTAGAAATCCGGGTCTGCCATGAGGGCCAGCAGCTCGTCCATGCGGGCGTTGTCCTCGTCCAGCTGCTTTTCCAGCACAGCCACCCGCTTGCGCTGGTTCTTCAAAGCTGCATAGGCACGGTTTCGCGCCTCGGCTTCCCGCCGCTTCTGCTCCTTGGTCTTAGGGGCGCTCTCTTTGGGAGCCGTGAGCGGCGCGGCAGCCGCAGCCGGCTGCTTTTCCTTGCCATGCTTGCGCACCTGCACCACTTTGCCCGGAGCCTTCGCCTTCTCTGCGCCCTTGCCGGCGGACGTGCCCCCCTCCCCCTCAAAGAGATCGTCCACAAGCGAGCGCTCGGCGGGGCTCAAGTTGTCCAGCTGGCCGGACTTGTACAGATAGTAGTCGTAATCGCCATCATAGTTGGTTACCCGACCCGGCTCGATTTCGATGATGCGATTGGCCACCTTGCGAATAAGGTGGCGGTCATGGGTGATGAAGACGATGGTTCCGTCGAAATGCACGAGCGCCTGTTCCAGAATGTCTGCGCTTGAGATATCGAGGTGGTTGGTGGGCTCGTCCAGGCACAGCAGCGGCTTCGGCGCAACGAGCATCTTCGCCAGTGCCAAACGGCTCTTCTCGCCGCCGGAGAGCACGCCCACTTTCTTATCGACCGCATCGCCCGTGAACAGGAAGGCGCCCAGCAGCGTGCGCACCTGCGAGATGCTCCAGCCGGGGGCCACGCGGTCCAATTCCTCGAACACGGTATTGCCAGCGTGCAGCTCTTCCAGCTGGTGCTGCGCGTAGTAGGTGAGCTCCACGTGCACGCCGTATTCGATAGTGCCGGAATCGGGCTTCAGCACATCGGCGATCATCTTCAGAAGCGTCGACTTGCCGGCGCCGTTCGGGCCCACAAGCGCCACCTTGTCCCCCCGGTAGAGGGTGAAGTCCAGGCCGTCGTAGACGGTCTTGTCGCCGAAGCGCTTCACGATGTCGGTGCCCTTCACCACCATGTCGCCGGTGCGGGGCGGCTGCTGGAAGTTGAAGTGTACCGTCTTCTTCTCTTCGGGAATGACGATGCGGTTCTCCATGATCTTGTCGATGCGCTTCTGACGGTCTTGCGCCTGCTTCGCCTTAGTGGCCTTGTAGCGGAACTTCTCGACGAAGGCTTCCAAGTGCGCGAGCTCTTCGTCCTGCTTGGCCTTCTGGGCCCGCAAAAGCTCCAGGCGCTCCTGCCGTTGACGCAGATAAGCGGTGTAGTTGCCCTTATAGAGGATCACCTCACCGTTGTCGATCTCCGCTACGCGGTCCACCATGTTGTCCATGAAGGCGCGGTCGTGGCTCACCACGATCACAGTGCCCTCGTAGCCGCGCAAGAAGCCCTCCAACCATTTCACAGATTCCAGATCTAGATGGTTGGTAGGCTCGTCCAGAAGGAGGATCTCGGGGTTGCGGATGAGCAGCTTCGAGAGGGCAATGCGCATCTGCCAGCCGCCGGAGAAGTTGTTGGTGGAGCGGCGCAAATCCGCTTCCTTGAACCCCAGGCCGAATAGCACACCGCGCACCTTGGCCTCAAGCGAATAGCCGCCCATATGCTCATAGGCGTCCCGCGCCCGGCCCACCGCCGACAGTTGCGCCTCGGTGGGATCGCTTCCCAGTTCCTGCTCAAGCTTGTAGAGCCGCTGCTCGGCTTCCAGCACCTCCACCTGCGAGGACATCACCTCTTCGAAGATGGGGCGGTCAGGCATCTCGATGGCCTCCTGCTCCAGGTAGCCCACCCGGGCCCCCTTCGCCGTGAGGATGCGCCCCTCGTCCGGGTCGTCCTTCCCAGCAATAATGTTGAGCAGCGTGGTCTTCCCGGCACCGTTAGGCCCCACCAGCGCCAAGCGATCGAACTCCTCCAACTTGAAGGTTACGTCATGGAACAACTGGCGTCCGCCATAAGATTTGGAGATATGCTCGGTCTGCAGAATCATTTCGGTTCCTTATACAGAAAGAGAGCCCCTTTCGGAGCTCTCTCTAATTGCTAGTGGCGGGATGTACGAGACTTGAACTCGCGACCTCCGACGTGACAGGCCGGCGCTCTAACCAACTGAGCTAACACCCCGTGCGTTTGACAGCTTGCTTAGTATACGCATAAGCAAAAACGAACACAAGCCCTAATTTTCAAAAGTTTTGGCGAACGGTATTTCGCTGAAATTGTCGTTGGAAATTATCGCGGGGCGGCGGGGCGGGGCAACCCTCAGTCGCTCAAACAGTCCTGCTTTGGCGAAAGTGCCACTGGCACTTTCGCGTCGTGCGGAACTCGCTTGGTGAGGGCCGCCCCACCCCGCTGGTTGTTCCATCAAGTTGACGGAGAGACATGTTCGCTACTTGTCGTCAGCTTTCTTGGCGGCTTCGTCTACGGCCTTTTTGGCGTCGTCTGCCTTGGCGGCTACGGCGTCTTGGGCTTCGGCGGCCTTCTTGGTCACGGCGTCTTTGATGTCCCCTGCTTTGTCAGCGATGGCGGCGCTGGCGTCCTGGGCCTTGTCGGCTACGGCGTCCTTGATGTCGCCGGCCTTGTCGGCAATCGCGTCACCGGCATCGCCGGCCTTGTCAACAATGGCGTCCTTAGCGTCTCCCGCCTTCTCTGCCAGATCGTGGGCCACGTCCCCCGCCTTGTCGGCGAAATCGTGGGCAGCATCGGTGATGGCGTCGCCAGCCTTGTCGGCCATTTCTTTCAGATCGTCCAGAACACCCATGGTATCCTCCTTCATCGGGATTTACGATGAAGCAAGTGTAGAGGGGCGTCGACCTCGTTTTTCAGATCGGGGAAGTTCGGATAATTCCCCGTTGGCCAACTGTTTCGATGCGGAGAGAATCTAAACCATGGAGTCGATCTTCGCGGCCACCGTCAACGTGCCCGCAAGCGAGATGTTGTTGAGGAAGATGACGTCCTGGATCTTGTGTTCCTTCACGTACTCGACGATGTTGGTGTCGGTGTAGCGATAGTCGATGACGTAAACCGTCTGGTAGTTGTTGGCCAAGAACGGCACGAAGGCATTGCCGAAGGAGTCCTTCACCACAAGGACCGATGATCCGTCGGTAATGGTGGGGTTCTCGATGATGGAGATGGGCTCGTCGCCGGCGATGAAGGTGCTGTACAGCGAGTTCTTGTTCCACCCCTCAACATCGGTGATGACATGCGCCTCGATCTTTTCGCCCTCTTTGTCCCAGTAGACCATGTCGTTGGTGCCCTTCGGCACATAGGCGATGACCTCATCGGGGTTGTCGGCCATGGCGGGGTTCTTGAGCTCGGTGTAGAAGCTGCCCAAGAAGCCGTCGAAAGTCATGGTCTTCAAGCCCGAAATGTCCACCGGCTGAATGTCGGCCGCTTTGCAGTACTCCAGGTAGGCGTAGTAAGCGCCCAGCGCAGTCCAGTGGTGATCGGTGCGGAAGTAGGTGTACTCGCTGCGGTGATCGCGCAGGGCGTCCAGAATGGGTACGGTGCGCACGTTCAGCGAGTAGAGGCTGTTGAAGTAGTCGATAGCCTTCGCCTGGTCGGTGCCGCCGAGGGATTCCAGCACGCTCTCGTCGAGCAGGGCGGCGGAGTTGTTGGGGACGATGACCGAGTAGACGTTCGCGACCCCCGCCAACTTGTCAGCAGCGGCGGAGATGGCGGCCGTGTAGTTTTCGACCGCTTCTTGGCTGAAGTAGTAGATGCTGTAGGCGGCGCCGTCCTTCACGTACAGGCCGCTCATGATGTTCTTCTGCACGTCGGCGGCCATGGCCTCCTCGGTGGGAACCTCTACCTTCTCGCGCTCCTTCGGCTCTTCTGGCACTTGGGGTTCTTGCTCGTCGGTGACGGGCTGCTCGACCTCGAGCGGCGGCAGTTCGTCCGCCTGCACGTTGCCGCCCACAAGCGATGTTTCCGGCTGGATGCCGTAAAGCCCCTTCAGGTCTTGCCCCAGGTTCACCAGTACATCGCGCCCGGGGAAGGTGTCCGAGTACCACAGGGACACTTGTTCAAGATACGAACCGTCGAGAAACGAATCCAAGGTGAACTCCGGGAACTTCGTCAGCTCGCGCCCCTCCAGTTGCGAGGTGGCAGGATGGGCGAAGACAAGCAACCCCGCAACGCACCCCACGGCCATCACGGCCCCGAAAGCGCGCACGCCCCACGTGTGCATGGACTTCAGGAAGCGTACGTCGCGACGGGAGAAGCTGCGTTTCTGGGGCGGTTCGGCCTCGTGGCGCGGGCCATTGTCGGCAGACGGTGTGGTCTCTTCCTGCATTTCTGCCGCCGGAGCAGCATGCCGTCCGCGACGTCCCTCGTCCCCTTCCGGCCGCATGACGGTGGGGCCCTTCGTCTGCAAGGGGATCTGGGTGACCATGTTGAAGCTGTTGGGGTTGTATTCGCGCATTCGGTGCCTCCCCTTCTAGAACTGGAAGTAGATGAAGGGGTTGTAGGAGGCCCCTGCCAACGCGATCACGGACAGAAGCAGACAGAACACCGGCGTAAGCGCTTCGGTGATGCCATAGAGTCGCATCATGGCAGGATTGCCCTTTGCCAGGTTCCCCAGCCGCGCGTGAAGCCGTTTGCCCACGTCAGTGCAGGCCACCAAGCAGAAGGCCAGCAGGAAGATGTTCTGCAAGAACAGCGTCTGCACCTCCAGGCCGGACAGCCCCGTGCCGGCCATGCCGAACATACAGGAGAGCACCCAGCCCAGCTCGGCGAAGTTCTCGAACTTGAACAGCACCCAGCCGAAATACACCACCACAAGCGCGTAGACGTGTCCCACGATGCGGTGCTGCTTCAAGAATCCGCCAATGACAAACTTCTCAAGCAGCAAGAACACGAGGAAGAACAGGCCCCAGCAAATGTAGTTCCAGCTGGCGCCGTGCCAAAGTCCGGTAAGGAACCAGACCACCGTCATATTACGCACGTACTTCAGCTTGCTGCAGCGGCTGCCGCCAAGCGGAATGTAGACGTAGTCGCGGAAGAAACTGGAAAGCGAGATGTGCCAGCGGCGCCAGAAATCCTGAATCGAGGTGCACTGGTAAGGGTAGTTGAAGTTCTCGAGGAAGCGGAAGCCCACCATGCGGCCCATGCCGATGGCCATATCGGAATAAGCGGAAAAATCAAGGTAGATCTGAAGCATGAAGAAGAGCATGCCCAGCCAGCAGCCGGCGGTGTTCTGCAAGAACAGTCCCTCGGTGCCCATGGGCAGAAGGGTGTCGGCCACCGCGGCGCAGGAGTTCGCAAGCACCGCCTTCTTCGCCAGACCGATGCAGAAGCGGCGCATGCCGGCGTACACGTCGAGCGAGGTGACCTTGCGATGATCGATGTCGTCGGCCACGGTGGAATAGCGCACGATGGGGCCAGCGATGCACTGGTAGAACAGCGACGAGTACAGCAGCAACTTCCAGAAGGTGGGCTGCGCCTGCACCTGGCCGCGATAAACGTCGCACACATAGGAGATCAGCTGGAAGGTGTAGAACGAGATGCCGATGGGCAGGAAGATCTCAGGTATGATCTCGGGCGCGTTGAAGATGGCCGCAATGTTACCGAAGATGAAGCGCGTGTACTTGAAGTAGGCCAGAAGCCCCAGCAGTGCTACGCACTCGATGACGATGCCCAGCTTCTTGCGGGATTTCGTCTCCGCCTTCGAGATGAACAGCGCGCACCACCAGCTGATGAGGGTCTCCCCCACCAAGAGCAACAGGTACTTCGGGCCGCCCCATGCGTAGAAGACGAGCGAGAAGGCAAGCAGCACCTGGTTGCGGAAGCGCTTGGGCACCGTGAAGTACACGGCCAGGTTCAACGCAAAGAAGAAGAACAGGAATATGAGACTGGAAAAGACCACGGTCCGGTTCCCCTCCTTACATAAAATACCAGGCCAAATGGCAAATAGGTCTACATTCTAGACATTCGGGGGCCGGCTTACAATCGCCAACCCCCGTCGAATGGTCGAATAATATGCGAGCGGTGCGCTAGGAATTCTGCGCCAGCGCCCCTTCCAGCGCCATGGCCAGCTGGTCGGCGCACGAAGTGCGGCGCGGACCGCAGGTGTTTCCGCGTAAAAGGCCTGCCACCTGCTCGACCGTCTGGCCTTCCACCAGCTTGCCGATAGCCTTCAGGTTACCGTCGCAGCCGCCGGTGAACTTCACCGAACGCACCACATTTCCGTCCAGGTCGAACTCGATCTTGCGGGAGCAGACGCCCCGCGGGGTGAACTCGTACATTGCACGCTCCGTTTCCGTGGACGGGAAGCGGCTAGTCGGGGCAGACCGAGCGCCCTGCCGCATCCCTCTGATCAATTCTCGTGAGGGATGTTAGCACAAGGCCAGGAGCTGATTTCAGCGATTCGACCAGCAGCGCGTCGGGGCGAAGAGAGCCGGTGGGCTTCGCCTCCAGCGTAAAGCGAACCGTGTTGTCGGACGCGATGGGGCCAGCGGCCAGATAGTCCGCGACCGCGAGCACCTTCTCCTTCTTCTTGCGCACCACCGTCACCTCGGCGGGGAAATTCAAAGAAGCTCCCTCGCCGGACAGTACGGCCTCGTAGGTGCTGAAGGGGAACGCCACCGAGGCGGCCGGCGCGCTTGCCTCTACATAAAAGCAGGTCAGGGGCTGAAGGTCTTCAGGGCTCGCGGCCGAGAGGGCACTCAACGCTTCAGCCGGGCGCACATAGCGGGTGAGGAACAGGTCGTAGAACTCGCGCGTTCCCCCTACCCCTACCGGCAGGGCGCTCCCGAAGGAAATCTTCATGTGCGGCGAGAATCCTTGAGTGATGGCATAGGGCAAATCGGCGCGGCGCACCACCCGTTCAAGGGTGCGGGCAATCTCGAGGTGCGAGAGCTGGCACAAGCGGCCGGATTTCTGGAACACCACCCGAAGGCGGAACAAGCTGGGATCAGCCACGAGCAGCCTCCTCTCCCTCGTCGGACGCAGGCTTGGCATTGGAGCCGGCCGCCACACGGGGCGTGGCAAGCTCGTTGTCTGCCCCCACCGCCTGGCAAGCGCCGCAGCCGGTGCATTTCTCGTAAGTGCAGTCGGCGGTGGTCACCTCTTGCTGGGCGCGCTTGCGCTCAAGCGCCAGAAAGCGCGGGGAAACACCAGCGGAAATATGGGCCCAGGGCATCACGTAGCCGGGCTCGTAGGTGGCCTGTGCGATGGCCTCGGGGTCGAGCCCCAGCTCGGCAGCGGCCTCTTCCCAGGCCTGGCGGTTGAAGAGCTCCGTCCAGGCATCGAAGCGGGCGCCCTTCTTCCAGGCAAGCAGAACCCAGTCCGCCACTTCTCGGCCGCCACGGCTCATAACCGCTTCGACAAACGACGTGGACGGGTCGTGCCAATGAACATCGACCGCCTTGTACTTGACCGACCGCCGCAGAAGCCCGATGCGCCGCAGCGTCTCTTCCGGCGAAATCTGCCCGTCCCACTGGAACGGGGTCTGGGCCTTGGGCACGAACACTGCCACAGAAATGGACATGCGCACGCTCCCCCGCTGTTCCGGCGGCACATTCGCCTTCGCGCGGTCGTAGGCGCGCTGCGCTAGGCTCGCGATGCCCTTAATATCGTCGTCAGTCTCGGTGGGAAGGCCGATCATGAAGTACAGCTTGCAACGGCGCCAACCGGCGGAGAAGGCGGCGTCGATAGCGCCGAACAGATCTTCCTCGGTGACGCTCTTGTTGATGACGTCCCGCAGCCGCTGAGTGCCCGCTTCGGGCGCGAAGGTAAGGCCGCCCTTCTTCTGGCCCGCCACCAAATCGGCCATCTCGACGCCAAAGGAGTCGAGTCGCTGCGAGGGCACGGAGATGCGCACGCCCTTTCCGTCGAATTCATTATTCAGTCGCTGCAAAATTTCGGCAATCTGGGAATGGTCGGTGGAAGAAAGCGAAGTGAGGGAAACTTCGTCGTAGCCCGTTTCCCGAAGACCGCACACCACGGCGTTCACCACGTTGTCGGCGCTGCGCTCGCGCACAGGTCGGTACATCATGCCCGCCTGGCAGAAACGGCAGCCGCGGGCGCAGCCGCGCAGAATTTCGACGTTCAGCCGGTCGTGCACCACTTCGGTGTAAGGCACCACCGAAGGCTCATGCGCGTTGCTCTCGGCGAAACCGGCGAAGACCCGCTTCGTGATGACTTCCGGCAACCCTTCTTCCATCGGCTCTGCCCAGCTCCCGGCCGCCTGTGCCTCCTCCTCGCTCCGCCAGCGGTACAGCGAGGGGACGTAGGTGCCCGGAATATCGGCAAGATTCCGCAGAATTTCACGGCGGGAGAGCCCCTCGCGCCGCATCTCACGGATGGCGGAAAGCGTTTGGGGCGTCACCTCTTCCCCTTCGCCGATGGTGATCACATCGAAAAAGGGGGCGTAGGGCTCGGGGTTGTAGGCACAGGGACCACCAGCGAGCACGAAGGGGTCATCTTCACCGCGCTCTTCCGAAAGTAGGGGGATGCCAGCCAAATCAAGCGTCTCCAGCACGTTGGTCGCTGCCAGTTCGTGAGGCAACGTGATGCCAATAGCGTCGAATTCGGAAAGCGGGGCCATGGTCTCGAGCGAGAACAACGGCACGCCCGCTTCGCGCATGCAGGCGATCATGTCCACGGCGGGCAGGAACGCGCGCTCGGCGGCCAGGTGCTCCGTATTGTTAACGCAGTTCACTAGGATGCGCACTGCCTGGTTCGCCTGGCCCAGCTCATAGGTGTCCGGGTACACCATGCAGAACCGGAAATCGGTGTCTTCCTTCAAGGTGATGCCCCACTCGTGGTTCAAGTAGCGGGCAGGGCGCTCAACGCGCGCCAACAGTGGCTCGATCTGCGGCCAGAGATTGGTGTTTCCCATAGATTGCTATGCTCTTTCGGTTCGTGATTACAGCTTCAGGATGCGCCCCAGCGCCTGGGACCCCTTTTCGACAACAGTCTTTCCCACGGAAGAGGAAGCGGCCTTCTGGGCGCCGCTCGCCGCAGCTCCGCCAGCGTGCTTGACTAGGTTCGCGAGGCCGGAAATGTTTCCGCCGCCCTCGAAGTACTCGATCACCGCACGGCCCATGGCCTCGGTACCGGCGAAACCGATGGCGCCTTTGACGGCCCAACCAAGTCCCGGCACCAAGCCGGCCCCCTGGCGGGCAAGCGCCCGGCAGCCAAACGCGCCGGCCACCACGAACGCGATCTCCTTCAGGCGGTCCATCGTCATAGGTTGACCATAGGCGGCGCCAATTTGCAGCACCATCTTCACCTGGTTCAGGGTGAGGATGGGCATGTCCGCACCGGGAATGAACATGAAGGCGCCGATGCCGGCGTTCTGCAGCGAGGTAGCGGTGACCGCCTCGGTTGCAAGCGGGCGGCGCACGAAGGGAAACGCCAGCGCAAAGGCCAGCTTCTTCTGGCTGCAGGCGGTGATGACCCACTGTCCCATGCGCTCGTCGAGCGTGCGAATCGCTTGCTCGTCCAGGGCAATGGGCTCCTGGCGATCATCGTCAGCAACCACAGCGGGCACTTGGCCCTTCGCATCCGGAGCCTTCGTCATGGGAGCCACCAAGTCCCCCACCGGAATGGGATGCCCTGTGGCTGCGGAAAGGTCGCGCACCAGCGACGGCATCGACGTGGCCACCATCACCGGCACCCCCGCCTGGCGGATGCGCTCGGCAAGCGCGCCCACCTCTTCAGACGTGCCCGCCACAATACAGGCCATGTCATCGCCGCTGTTGGGAGCGCTCGTGGCGCTCAGGTACTCCATAGAGAAGCGGATCTTCGCATCGGTGCTGAAGAAGGCCTTGCGCACGTGGGCGATCATGTCCTCCGGCGAGTTCTCGTCGATGTACAGGCTCACGGCCAACGGCTCGTCGGCCGACTGCTGGGTGCTGTCGAGGGCCGATTTAACGGCCGAAAAGTCAACGGGAAGCTTCATTATCGTTTCCCTCCTAAGGTGGCATGGTGCGTTGCAACGGAAGCTATGAGGCCTATCATAATCATATTCGTGACCATGAACGACGAACCGTAACTAAAGAATGGTAATGGAATGCCCGTGATGGGCATGAGCCCGATGGTCATCCCGATATTCTCCAGAATCTGGAAGAGCCACATGCCAACCACGCCGCAGACCACGAGCATACCGAACAGGTCGTCCGAGCGAAGTGCAATGCGCACCGCGCAGAATATGAAGGCGGCGTAGAGCAGGATGAGCGCCATTGCACCCACGAACCCAAGCTGCTCGGCAAGAACGCAGAAGATGAAGTCGGTGGGAGCCTCGGGCAGAAAGCCGCCCGCCGCTTGGGTGGTGTTGCCCAAGCCCTTTCCGAACAGTCCTCCCGAGCCCACAGCGATGAGCGCCTGCGCCAGGTTGTATCCCGTAGCGGACGTGTCCCCTTCCGGGTTCAGGAACACCGTGAGACGCGAGCGCTGGTATTGCTTGAGGATCTTGTACTCGTAGCCGGTCGAGGTGGTAGGGTCTTCGTGCTTGAAGAAGACCTCGTCTATTCCCAAGAGCGCTGCAACGGCAACTACCCCTAAGAGAGCGGTGGCAATAAGGTACGAGGGTTTGGCGCCGCCCATCACCAGCGTCACTCCGGCGATGAAGAAGTACACAAGCCCCGTGCCCAAGTCAGGCTGGAGCATGATGAACACGGTGGGCGATATGAGGATAACGAGCGCCTTCACATATTGGCGCAGGTCGTCCAACTGGCCGCCGTAACGGGCCACCAGGCTGGCGGAGAGCAGCACCATGGTGATCTTGGCGAACTCGCCCGGCTGGAACTGCACGCCCAGCTTGATCCAGCTGCGCGCGCCGTTCTCCTCCACGCCGATGCCGGGAATGAAGGGGGACAGGATGAGGCCGATGGTAAGGATGTACAGCGGCACCGTCATGTTGGCCAGCTTGCGGTAGTCGAAGCGCCACACGACCACCATGCAAATGAGCCCCAGCAATACGCCCAGGTACTGGCGGGAGAAGTTGAAGTCCTTGTCCACTTGGCAGGCAGACCAGCACACCACCAGACCGTAGCAGACCAGCACGAAGGCCACGAGGAAAAACGACAGCAGGCCGTTGCCGAAGAGCACCGGGTCTTTCTTTTTCTCGGGCGATTCGAAGCGCATGCCGCGCATTGGCGATATCTGGGGCAGTTCGGTCACGGGTTTGGAGGCGTCCTTTCAAGATTGGGGAAACGAGGCGGAAACAAGGTTAGTCGGTGCGGCCCTCGTCCTCGCCCGCGTAATGGATGTGACGCCCGTTCCATCCAGGAATGGCCGCCACCGCCACCGAGCTCTTGTCCTCGGCAGCATCAAGCGCCTCCCGCAGAAGGCGCGCCACCACCGGTGCGGCACCGGCAGTACCGCCGCCGCCCCGCTCGATTACGCAGGCGGCAACGTATTTGGGGTCGTCATAGGGGGCATAGGCCACGAACCACGCGTCGTCCTCGCGGTTGGTATGCTCGGCAGTACCGGACTTGCCGGCGGCCCGCAGCCCCTGCTCCTCGAAGACGTTCTTCGCCGATTCGTTCTCCGTCACCACGCCCCGCAGCGCGTCCCGCACCAGGGCCAAGTGGCTCTCGTTTACATCCAGGGTCTGTACCACTTCCGGCTCGAAGGTCACCACAACTTCCCCGTCGGCGTTCATGACCTCTTTCAGCAAGTGGGGCTTCATGAAGTTGCCGGTGGCAAGCGCGCCGTAGGCGACGGCAATCTCGAGCGGGGTGACCAACACGTCGCCTTGGCCGATGATCATGTTGGTGTAGTCGCCGCCGCGCCAAACGGCATCAGCCGGTCGGTTCGCGAACATCTCCTGCTTCCACTGGGGGGTGGGAATGCGGCCGGAAGACTCGCCGCCCAAATCGATGCCGGTGGGCTGGTTCAGGCGGAACTTCTCCAGAAACTCCTGCAGAGCGGTGGCAGAAAGCTCGCCGGTGCCCTCGGGACCGTGGGTGTAGAAGGACTTGCCGATCTCGTAGAACACCACGTCGCAGGACTTCACGATGCCCTCGCGCAGCCCCAGGTAGCCATGGCCCTCGTGCTTCCAGCACATTTGTGGGGACCCGGTGTTGAAGCCGTCCCATGAGCCGGTGCACTCCCAAGAATTGTCCCCGCTGGCGAATCCGTACTGCAGGCCAGCCAGCGACGTGAAGGCCTTATAGGTGGAGGCGGCGGCGTACAGGCCGTTGATGGCGCGGTTGTTCAGGGCGGCGTAGCTGTAATCGTCCTCTTCGTCCTTTTCCTCGTTGTAGGTCTTCCAGATGTCCGTGGGCACGGCACCGGTGAAATGGGAGGGCTCGAAGGTGGGATAGCTGGACATTGCGATGATGGATCCGTCGCGCACATCCATGACCACGGCGGCGCCCGCCACGCCCCGGCCGCTACCGATGGTGCCGTCGTTAGGGGCGATGAGATTCGCCAGCACGGTATCCGCCACGTACTGCACGCGGGCGTCGAGGGTAAGGGTGATGTCGCAGCCCTTGGTGGGCTTCGTCTCGCTGACCACATCGAGCACGCTGCCGCCGGCATCCTTCATAACCCGTCGCTGGCCGTGATCGCCGGCAATCAGGTCGTCGTAAAAGTATTCAATGCCGCTTTTGCCAATAACGTCATTAGACTTGATTTCGCGCCCCTCGCGCTGAGTCGAGGCGTCCTCTTCGGTTACCGACGAGGTGTATCCCAGCACGTGGGCGGCAAGCGCGCCGAAGGGGTACTCGCGAGTGGTGCGGGTTTCGGCAGAAATGCCCGGGAACGCCACCGAGTGCTCGGAAATGAAGGCCACGTCCCGCAGGCGGGCGCCCGTGGCCACCACGCGCTGGCTCTGGGCCCCCGACGAGGCGTCCTGAATGCGCTGTCGCACCACGTTCACTGGAATACCCAGCACACCGGAAAGCCGCCGTAGCACCACCGGATCGTCCGCTACTTCCGGGTCTGCCAGCACGGTCTGCAGGCTCTTGTTGCCCGCCAGCACGTTGCCCTTCACATCGTAGATGTAGCCGCGGGGCGCCGGGGTGGAAACGGAAGTGTAGAGGTTCTTTTCCGCCTTCGCAGCATAATCGCTGCCGCTTGCCACCTGCAGGGTGAAGACCTTCGCGGAAAGGGCGCCGAAGATGCCTAGCCCCAAGATGCCCAGAGCGGCGAATCGGGATTTCAAGCCGTCGGAAGGAAGTTTCGTCGTGGCAGAGGGGCCTTGCTTGACTTCAAGGTCGCTGTTCTCGGCCATGCTTCCCACAGACATATGGGACAACTCGGTAACATCGGAGCGGTGGGGCGCCTTCTCCGATTGCTTGCGCGCCCGCGCCGCCAGGCCAAGGGCCGCTATGACTATCAAGACCAGCGCTACCAGTACGCCGGCCAAAACAGCGGAGATCACAGAGGATCCTCCTTCGATATTTACAGTACGGGCATGCCTGCGCTCTGGGCTACCAGCCGATGGTGCAGAAATGCCGCAACAGGGTACAGAAGCAGCGCAACGACGAAGTTGTACAGGCTGTTGGGAAGGCTCCGGTAGAGCAGGGCCCCGCCGACGGAAATGTCGGGCACAACCGCGGCGACGATGATCCCATAGAGCAGCTCCGTGGCGAAAACCGCCAGCGCTGCGAAGGCCACCGTCATGAAAACTGTATCGTTGCTCACCACCATGTAAACACGAGTAACGGCAAATGTCACCACCAGGAGGCAAAAAGCCATAGCACCTACAGGGCCGCCCCCCGTGATGTCGAAGGCGATGCCCAGCAGAAACGCCGTCAGATACGGAGGGTCTGACGGATCGGCCATAGCGGTGGCGACGCACCAGGCTACGAGGAAGTTAGGGGTCGTGAGTCCAAGCGAAATGAAGGGGGCCACAGCAATTTGCAGCAACAGCGCCACGAGGGCTCCCCCGCCGCGAACCGCCCATAGGCGCCGGCTCTCCATCAGCCCTCAGAACCTTCCGAAGAGTCGTTATCGGAACCTTGCGAATTGTCGGAGCCCGTCGAGGAGCCGGTGTCGCCCGAGGCCTCGAACACCACGATCACGTCTTCATAGCCGTGGGTGATGTCGTTCGGGGAAACCACGATGGTGCGCGTGGCGTCGCCCGGGCGCCCTTCCACCTTCACCACCGACCCGATGAGCAGGCCGCGCTGGTAGGAACCGCCCAGGCCGCTCGTCAGCACCACGTCTCCCGCTTCCACCACCACATCGGCAGCGACGTTTTCCAGATACAGCATGCCGTCAAGGGAGCCGCGGACAATGCCCTCGGCACGATTCGACTGGATGAGCGCCGCCACGCCGGATTGCGGATCGGTGAGAAGGCGCACGGTGCAGCTTTTGTCCGACACGGTGGCCACTTGGCCCACCACGCCGTAAGAGCCCATCACAGTGAGCCCCGGTTTCACACCGCTCGTCTCGCCAATGTCGAGCGTAATGGTTTGATTCCAAGAGTCAGTTGACTTGCCTATGACGTGGGCTCCCATGCCCTCGATCTCGTAGATGTCCTTCAGATTGAGCAGGGCTTCTAAGTCCTGTGCCTTCAGGCGGTACTCCTCCGCCTGCGCCAAAAGATTGCGCAGCTCGGCGTTTTGAGCCTTCAGGGCACTCAAGGTTTCAGCGTCAGCGGTGGCATCCGCCTGGGCCTCGCCCAAATCGTCGACGGCCGATGTGGCCGCCTCCCCCGGCCCTTGCAATGGCGCGATGAGGCCCGCCACCGCAGATTGCAGCGAATGGATGGGGCCACCTGCCCCTTCCCGCTGATACACGACCACGACGAATACGCACACCACCACCAAGAGGGCGCAGATGATGGGCCCGAGCCTGAGGGTGCGATTGTTGTTCATGAAAGAATCAGCCCTACTTGGAGCGCATCAGGGTCTGGCGCAACGCAGTGGGGGTCTCGAGCACCTTCAGGCAACCGGACACCACGTTGGTGAGCGCTGTTTCCGAAACCCATACGGGAATCTCCAGCTTATCGGTGAGATAGCGGTCCAAGCCGGAAAGCAGGCCACCGCCGCCGGTGAGCAGGATGCCGTTTTGGATGATGTCAGAGGCCAGGTCGGGGTTAGTCTTCTTGAAGGTCTCTTTAATGTGAAGCACCATTTCCTCGATGGGGGCCTGCAGCGCTTCGCGTACGTCCTCGGACTGGATGGTGACTTCCTTGGGCTGCTCGGTGTAGACATCCTGGCCGGAGATGATCATGTCGCGCTCGCGACCGTCCTCGAAGGGCAGGATGGAGCCGATCTTGATCTTGATCACTTCGGCGGTGCGGCCACCAATCTTGATGCCCAGCAGATCGCGCAGGTGAGTGGCGATGGCCTCGTCCAAACGGTTGCCGGCAAGGCGCAGGCTGGAAGAGGTGACGATACCGCCCAGCGAGATAACCGCCACTTCAGTGGTGCCGCCGCCGATGTCCACCACCATAGAGCCAGTGGGTTCGGTGACGGGCAGGTCGGCGCCCATCGCCGCCGCCATGGGCTCTTCAATGAGGTAGGCCTGGCGCGCACCTGCTTGAATGGAGGCCTCGAACACGGCGCGCTTCTCCACCGACGTGGCGCCGCAGGGAATGCAGATGACGATGCGGGGCTTCGGCTGCCAGGGGTACTTGCGCTGAGAGGCCTTGTTGATGAAGGCGGAAAGCATGGCCTCGGTCACGTCGTAGTCGGCAATCACGCCGTCTTTCAGCGGATGCTCGGCCGTGAAGGCGTCCGGCGTGTGGTTGATCATGTTCTTAGCCTCGTGGCCCACAGCGAGAACCCGGTGGGTGCTCTTCTCGATGGCCACAACCGAAGGCTCGTTGATGACGATGCCCTCGCCAGTAATGGCCACCAGCGTGTTGGCGGTACCCAAGTCGATGGCCATGTCCGCGGACATCTGCCCCGTTAAGCTAGAAAAAAAATCGAGAAAGGACATTGAGCAATTCCCTCTTGGTCTATTGGCGGTAAGGCACGAGGCCCCAGTTCCCACAAGTAGTCGTTCATTCTAGCATAGCCGCCTCATATGGGGACAAATTCCACAGCGGATGCGCTTCATCTTTGGGGCCAGCGCGTCTGAAAGCCCCGTTTACGGGCAGGAAACGGAATTCACCGCTCGATGACCGATTGAGAAATCGAGCTCAACGAAACAAGCGGGCACTCCCTTTCTTAATACGCGCGATGATAGTTTTGCGGCAGAAATTGATGGGACAGCAGAAAAAGGGGAACATCATGCCTCATCGCCGCAAAGCTTCAAAACCAACTTCCGTCCGCATGCGCGCCCACCGCATACCGCCAAACGTGCTGGGCGATTCTAGTGCCTCTGCTACTGCTACCGCCGCACTTCCCGTCATGGACCCGTCAACCTCTGGCGTGCTGCCGGCGGTTCCCAATCTGGAGCGCTACACCCCCAAGAGCAGCACGGCTAAATCGGTTCCGCTGCCGGCTCTTCCTACGTCGCGCGTAGCTCTTGCCGCCATTATTGCCGCGGCCGTGCTCGTGCTGTTCGCGCTTGGCGCACTCAATCCCTTCTCGACGCCTCAGTCCGGAAAGGCCTACAGCGCGCTTTCTATCGAGAACCCCTCCCCCCATGCGGAGTCCTCAACCCCCGCAGCCATCTGGAAGCAGGGAACAACGCCCCACCTCTACAGTGACGATCCCGACTGGGCGGACATCCCCTTCGGAGCCTCCACCATCGGCCTTTCCGGATCGTCCGCAACGGCGCTCGCCATGGTGCACGTATGCGAAACCGGCGAAACCGAAGTCACGCCGGTAGAAATAGCGAAATGGGCGAACGAGAACAACGCCGCCTCCACCTCCCTTGAGGCGATTGACGAAGTGCTGACCAACGGAGCTGCTGCATTCGGGCTCAAGGCCTCTCCGCTCGAGGCGACCGCCATCGCCATTCGCCAGTCAGTGGCGTCTGGTCACCCGGTTACAGTCGTGCTGAACCAAGGCTCGGTATCTCCCGTTGCGTCTGCCGTGGTGGTGACGGGAGTCGATCAAGATAGCCGTCTTGTGGTGAACGACCCTTCCTCGAGCGAAAACACCGCCCGCAGCTGGTCCTTCGACGAGGTGCTAGACAACGCTCATGCCCTTTACAGCTACGTGCGTGCCTAGATTCGAACGGGAAGCGCTTAAAGGCCTTTGAGGAACGCCTGAAGCAACTGCGTGAAGTCCTCGACCCGGCCGTGTGCCACTTCGTGCACCTCGTCGTCCGATGGATTGGCACCTTCGATGCCGCAGGCCATGTTCGAGACCAGGGAAACCCCCAAAACCCGCATGCCCAGGTGACGGGCGGCGATGACCTCTTCACAAACCGACATGGCAACTGTGTCGGCCCCCAGCGTGCGGAAGGCGCGTATCTCGGCGGGCGTCTCGAAGCTGGGACCCAAAAGCCCCAGGTACACGCCCTCTTGGCACGGCACTGAGAGTTCGGCGGCGTTGCCCAGGAACAAACGGCGCAAGGCTGGGTCGTAAGCATCGAGCATCGAGAGGAATCGCGGCGAGAGCGCGTCCGGGGCCTTTCCCGTCAGAGGGTTGCGGCCGGTGAGGTTTATATGGTCGGCCATGACGCAGAAGTCCCCTACCCGATAGCCCTCGTTAATAGCGCCGGCGGCGTTGGTGGTCACGAGAACTTTTGCACCCAAGCGGGCCATGAGCCACACGGGGAAGGCGACTTCCTGGGCGCTGTAGCCCTCGTAGCCGTGAAGGCGCCCTTCCATGACCAGCACGCGCTTGTCTCCCAGATCGCCGGCGACGAACTGCCCCACATGGCCGGTGGCTGAAGACGAGCCCATGTGGGGCAGTTCGGCGAAAGGAACTATCCGGGGATTCTGCACGGCGCGCGCAACCGGCCCGAACCCCGATCCCAGAATAACGGCAACTTCCGGCACAAAGCCGTCCAAGCGTGCCCGCATCCAAGAGACGGACTCATCGAGGAAGTCCATAAGGGATTCGTCGGCAATCATCACTCTGCTCCTTCTTCCGCATCTTCGCTGGCGCGCAGGGCAACAAGGACGCGCGGGCGACCGGCAAGGTCGCAAACGATGCGCGCATCGGCAAAGCCGCAGGAAAGCGCAAACGCACGGGCTTCTTCCATATGCTCTTCGAACAGCTCGCACACCAGGCCGCCGCCCGGCTTGAGCGCCTGCATTGCCCAAGGGGCAATGAGGCGAAAGAGCGAAAGGCCGTCCGGGCCGCCGTCGAGCGCGAGCGCCGGTTCGAAGCCCCGAACCTCTTCGGGAAGCCCTGCCACCACCGCGGTCGGAACATAGGGCGGATTCGATACCACGAGGTCCAGCCGTCCCAAAGCCGAAGGCGGCAGTGCCTCCCCCAGATTGCATTGGGCCACTTTCACCCGGTCGGCCACGCCGCAGGCCTCGGCGTTCTCTCGGGCCAGAGTCACAGCTTTGTCGTCGATATCTGTGGCGAAAACGCGCACGTCCGAGCGCTCACTTGCCATCGAGACGGCAATGCAGCCGCTGCCAGTGCAGAGATCTGCCACCAAGTAGGGCATCGGGCACTTTGGGGCGGTGTCAGGCGCGGAGGACTCCGGCGTCTCGGGTACCGAAACGGATGGGTCTTCGGAGGCATCCTCCTCAAGGCGCGCGCCTATTGGCGCGTCGAAGCGTTGCTCCAGGCGAGCTTGCGCTTCGGCTGCGGCAGCTGTTGAAGCCGCGCTCGAGTCTTGTGCGTCAGCCGCGCCCTCTTGGGCCTCCTGCGCCGCTTTCAACAGATCCCCCTCCCACGCCTCGATGGTGGAGTCAAAGGCCACTCGCTTATCGGCAGCGGGAAGGAGCGCAAGCGCCTCGCTTACCAACACCTCGGTTTCGGGCCGGGGAATGAGCACACCGGGCCGCACCTTCAGCGTGACGTGGCGAAACGGTGCTTCGCCCGTGATGTACTGCAGGGGCTCACCAGCGCCACGGCGAGTAACGTACCCGCGCAGCACCTCCCGTCCCCCCTCGCTCAGCGCACGCTCGTAGTTAACGTACAGCTGGATGCGGGACAACTGGCAAGCGGCAGAAAGCAGCCATTCGGCAGACAGGCGGGGGTTCTCGTCTCCCTTGCGCTCTAGATAGCCCACCGTCCAATCAAGGGCTTCCTTAATGGTCCACTCCTGCGCCATACCGCCTCCTCCGCGAGACAAGGGGACTAAACCGCTTCTTCCAGTTTTTGCGCGCGGTCAGCTGCTTGAAGAGCAGTGATAAGGTCGGACAGGCCGTCTCCCAAAAGCACGCCGTTGTAGGTGCCGTTGTAGCCGATGCGATGATCGGTGACGCGGTCCTGGGGGCCGTTATAGGTGCGCACCTTCTCGGCGCGGTCGCCGGAACCAATCTGGGCAAGGCGCTTGGCACCCTCGGCCGCTTGCTGCTCCGCGAGCATCTTCTCGTACAGGCGTGCGCGCAGCACGGCCATGGCGGCAATCTTGTTCTGCAGCTGGGACTTCTGGTCCTGAGACTGCACCACAAGGCCGCTCGGCAGGTGCGTGATGCGCACAGCGGAGTCGGTAGTGTTAACGCACTGGCCGCCCGGACCGCCGGCGCGGTACACGTCGATGCGCAGATCGTTCTCGTTGATCTCCACTTCCACCTCGTCGGCTTCCGGAAGCACTGCCACGGTGGCGGTGGAGGTGTGAATGCGCCCCTGGCTCTCGGTCTTGGGAACGCGCTGGACACGGTGCACACCGGACTCGAATTTCATCACCGAGTACACTTTGTCGCCCTTCACCTTGAACTGGATTTCCTTGTAACCGCCGGCGTCGGAGGGGGAAACGTCCATGGTCTCGGTCTTCCATCCCTGCGAGGAGGCGAAGCGCTCGTACATCTTGTAGAGGTCTCCGGCGAAGATGGCCGCCTCGTCGCCGCCAGCCGCCGCGCGGATCTCCACGATGATGTCCTTGTCGTCAGCCGGGTCGGCCGGAATCAGCATGAACTTAATGTCCTCTTCCAGGCCCGGCAGAATCCCCTCGATGCGGGAGATTTCCTCTTGGGCGAAGTCGCGCATCTCGGAATCAGAGAGCATTTCCTTCGCTTCCATGAGGTCGTCGTAGGCGGACACGTACTCGGCCGCCTTCTTGGCCAGCGGGCCCTGGTTGGCGTACTCCTTGGCAAGGCGGTTGTACTCCTTCTGGTCCGCCAGCACCGCAGGATCGCCCATCTTGGCCTGCAGTTCGCTATAGGCCGCAATAATCTTCTCAAGCTTGTCGCGCATATCGTTATCCGCCACGGGTTGCTCCTCCTAAGGCGTCATGATCAATTCGTTCGTTCAGTGCAACTTTTTCATACTAGCAGACCCGTCAAGGGCGCGCATCGCTCGACGGCCGCTACTTCCCGTCGTCTTCGGCGGATTGCCCTCCTGCAGCCTCCGGTACTACCCGCGTGTGCTGCTCCCAGCTGTCGTGGGAAACGCGGCTATGGTCGCGGATGATGGTGCGGAACGCACGCGGATCGTGGGCAATCTCCTTCGCGGCACTGATGGGATGGGCGGAAACGGTGCGCAGCGCCAGCGACGCCACGAACGGCATCACGAGCACGGTAATGCCGCCGGCTGCCACCAGCACCGATGCGACGTCTTGGGTCATGGCGCCGGCGCTCGTGGCGATGGCGGTAACGGCCACGATAAGCGGCAGCGCGGTTGTGCAGTAGATGGCCACGGTCAGTCGCGATGCCGCAGGCCACGATCCGGTCTCTTTGTCGGTGGCCATAGCGATATAAATGGGAATAGCGCGCACCAGGAGCAGCAGGCAGATGAATAGCACCAAAAGTCCCGGGTTCGCAAAAACCGCAGTCACGTCAATCTTGGCCCCCGAGCACACGAAGAACAGCGGAATGAAGAATCCAAACCCAATGGAGTTAAGCTTGGCCTCAAGCAGCTCGTTCCCCTCCGGCACCACGAATCGGAGCACGAAGCCGGCGGCGAATGCTCCCAGCACGATGTCCAGCTGAAACACTGCCGAAACCGCCACCAGCACCGTGAGCAGAAGAACCACCGTTCGAACGAACATCTGGGAATTGGTATCGGCATTGCGTTCGATTAAGCGGAACAGCTTGCCGCCCGCCTTCCGGGCCAGCCGCGGAACAACGGCAGCGAACACCGCGATGGCCACGAATGCCGCAAGCACCGCGATAGTCTCCCACCGCGCCCGCGTCGAGAGCAGAAGCGTCATGGCCAAAATGGGAAGCACTTCGCCCCAGGTGCCGTAGTTCAGCACGGCGTTCCCTAAGCGCGTCCCGAACACCTTGTTCTCCTGCAAGATGGGCATAAGGGTGCCGATAGCGGTGGTGGTAAGCGCGATGACCACGGCAATGCCGTCGATGGTGGTCACGGAGAACTCAGGCCACAACCACACGACCACAAACGCAAGCGCCAGGCTTGCGAACCAGGTGGCAAACCCGCGCCGGCCTTCGCTTCCGGCCAGATTCTTCGGATCTATCTCGTAGCCAGCCAGAAGGAACAGAAAACCCAGCCCCAAATCTGACAACAGAGAGATTGCATTGTCGGTTCCCACCACGGCAAGCAGGTTCGGCCCCAGCACCATGCCTCCGATGAGCAGAAACACC
This sequence comes from Eggerthellaceae bacterium, assembly GCA_022791455.1. GTDB lineage: Bacteria > Actinomycetota > Coriobacteriia > Coriobacteriales > Eggerthellaceae > Parvibacter. Next base: position 35,279 of record JAAVZC010000013.1, on the reverse strand, counting down.
GTTTCAGGTATGGGCTTGCCGGGAATAATTTGCGAAAGCACCGGGCAAACGAAGGAGACGGCGCAGATGATCGCCAAAGAAACCAAATCTACCGTCATCGCCGCAACCTCGAACTTCTTATCCCGATGAATTCTTCCTCCTTATTATTCCATTCTTTGATCCAGACAGCTGTCTTGTTGCCGGGTTTTATCCAAAGTCGATTGCCGTCATCTTCATTCTTACGGATCTCCCACAAGAACGCTGTCAAAGTTACAAAGGCGGTGCAGTTTTGCGCATCCAGTTCTGCTGCTGGGCGCGAAATGGCAAGATTGACTTACCCACCATTACGTATCACAGGAGGTACATCATGAGCCAAGTTCTTACTGCCGACGATTTTCAGGAAAAAGTTCTCAAGGCCCCGGGCAAGGTGCTCGTAGACTTCTTCGCCACCTGGTGCGGCCCCTGCCGCATGCTGGCGCCGGTGCTCGATGAAGTAGCTGCCGAGAAAGCGGGCGAAGTGGCCGTCTATAAGGTAGACATCGACGCCACGCCCGAGATTGCCGCCCACTACAACGTGACCAGTGTCCCCACCCTCATCCTCTTCAAGGACGGCGAGCCCGCCAAGCAAACAGTGGGCGCGCAGCCGAAGCAGAACCTGCTCACCTTCATCGCTTAAAGGCGCACGTATATATGGAAGATATCAAGACCTACGATATCGCCATCATCGGAGCGGGCCCCGCAGGTCTTACTGCGGGGCTCTATGCTGCTCGGGCCGGTTTGAAGCCGGTCATTTTCGAGCGCCTCTCCCCTGGTGGCCAGCTGGCGCAAACAGAGCACCTGGAAAACTACCCGGGTTACAACGCCAACACGAGCGGGTTCGACCTCTCCATGATCATAGCCGACCAGGCTTTTTCCTTCGGCGCATCGGTCATTTCCGAAGAAGTGACCAGCGTAGAGGACATGGGAGCCGTGAAGGTGATCCGCACCCCGTTCGGCACCTATTGGGCAAAATCCGTGGTCATTGCCACCGGTGCCCGGCCGAAAAAGCTGGGGTTGCCGCTCGAGGAAGAGCTCACCGGCAAGGGCGTGTCCTATTGCGCCACCTGCGACGGCAACTTCTTCCGCGGGAAGGACGTGGCGGTCATCGGCGGTGGCGACACAGCCGCGGCTGACGCCATCTACCTCTCCCGCATCTGCCGCAAAGTGTACCTGGTGCATCGTCGCGACACCCTGCGCGCCACCCCCATTTACCATGACCGTCTGCGGGAAATCGAGAACCTCGAGTTCGTTTGGGACAGTGTGGTTACCTCGCTTGTCGAAACCGATGGACGCATCTCAGGCGTGCAAGTGGCGAACCTCAAAACCAGCGAGCAGCGAGAGCTGCCCGTCAGCGCCATCTTTATCGCCGTCGGCATGGCACCGAACAGCGAGAACTTCGCGAGCCTTGTGCCGCTTTCCCCTCAAGGCTACGTGATGACCGGCGACGGCACCAGCACGGCTACTCCTGGCGTCTTCGTGGCCGGAGACGTTCGCACTACGCCCTTGCGCCAAGTAGTCACCGCCGTAGCCGACGGTGCCCTCGCCGCTCAAGCCGCCGCCGAATACCTCGACGAACTAGCAGACATCGAAGCCGAAACACTCTAGCAACCTGCCGGCCCGCGGCGGGCGGAACAGTTTCATCCCACGCACCCCGCTGATCCCGCGTCGATCGCGATTAAGGAAGCGACGCAAAGATTTTCAGCAAAAGTAAGCCCAACATGAAGAAGCGACCCTGAAAATCGGGTCGCTTCTTCTAATATCGCGATCTTTGGCGGGGCGGGCTGAGTGTGCTGAAACTGCCCCGCCCGCCACGTGCCTACGTTAAAACAAGTTACAGCGCAGCGTCGCGGATGGCTTCGATGAACTTGGCGCGGTCCCAGGTGCCCAAGTCGCCTTCGGAGCGCTCGCGCACCGAGACGGTCTTCTCCGCTACCTCGTTGTCGCCCATGACAATCATGTAGGGAATCTTTTCGTGCTGGGCCTTGGCAATCTTCACCTTCATGGGCTCGTTCTGATCGTACACCTCAACGCGACCGCCCACCGCTTTCAGCTCGCCGGCGAATTCCGCGGCGGCCTCCTTGTGGCGATCGGCGATGGGGATGACCGCCACCTGCACCGGAGCGAGCCACAGCGGCAGGGCGCCGGCATAGTGCTCGATAAGGATGCCCAGGAAGCGCTCGATGGAGCCGAAGATGGCACGATGGAGCATCCAGGGGGTTTCCTCGGTGTTCTCGGCGGTGCGGTAGGTGAGGCCGAAGCGCATGGGCATGTTGAAGTCGATCTGCACGGTGGAGCACTGCCAGGTGCGTCCAATGGCGTCCTTCACCTTAATGTCGATCTTCGGGCCATAGAAGGCGCCGTCGCCCTCGTTGATGTCGTAGGCCAGGCCGCGAATCTCGCAGGCCTTCTTCAGCGACTCGGTGGCGTGATCCCACATATCATCGGTACCGATGGATTTCTCGGGGCGGGTGGAGATCTCCGCCTCGTAGGAGAAGCCGAAAGTGGACATGATGTGGTCGACCAAGTCCAGAATGGCTACCACTTCGTCCACTACTTGGTCCTTCGTGCAGAACACGTGGGCATCGTCCTGAGTGAAGCCGCGGGCGCGCAGAAGGCCGTGCACCACGCCGGACATCTCGTGACGGTACACGGTGCCGAACTCGAAGTAACGCAAGGGCAGGTCGCGGTAGGAGTGCAGCTCGTTCTTGTAGAGCATCACATGGCCCGGGCAGTTCATGGGCTTCACGCCGTATTCGGAGTAACGGGGCTCTTCCTCGGTGCCCTCGTTGATCTGGAAGAAGTACATGTTGTCATGGTAGAAGCCGTAGTGGCCGGAGGTCTTCCACACTTCCGCGTTGTAAATGTGCGGGGTGATGACCTCTTCGTAGCCGCGCTCGTACAGGTCGCGGCGCAGCCACTCCTGCAGGGTCCGGATGATGCGGGCGCCCTTCGGCAGATACATGGGCAGGCCCACACCAGCCATGGGGTCCATCATGTAGATGCCCAGCTCGCGGCCCAGCTTGCGGTGGTCGCGCTTCTCCGCTTCTTCGATGTTGTGCAGGTGCTCTTCCAGGTCCTTCTTATTGAAGAACGCAGTGCCGTAGATGCGGGTGAGCATCTCGTTTTCCGCATTGCCCTTCCAGTAGGCGCCCGCGGTCTTCATCAGCTTGAAGGGGCCGATCATGCCGGCACGAGCTACATGGGGACCGCTGCACAGGTCCACGAAGTTGCCGTGGCGGTAGATGGAAATCTCCTCGCCTTCGGGGATGTCGTCAACGTGCTCCAGCTTCAGGCGCTGGTCGGCGAAGATCTCCTTCGCCTGGTCACGGGTGACCACTTCGCGCACGAAAGGCTCGTCGGCTTTCACAATCTCGTGCATCTTCTCTTCGATGGCAGCGAAGTCATCGGTAGAAATAGGCTGCTCCAGGGCAAAGTCGTAGAAGAAGCCGTCGTCGGTCTGGGGACCGAAGCCAATCTGGGCGCCGGGGAACAGTTCCTGTACCGCCTCGGCCATCACATGGGCGGCCGAATGGCGCATGATCCCCAAAGCCTCAGGAGATTTCGAAGTGATGATCTCGACGGTGGCGCCGTCCGGGACAACGAAGGTCAAGTCGGCAAAAGCGCCGTCGATCTTGCCGGCAAGCGCGGCGCGGGCCAAACCGGCACCGATGGAGGCAGCCACGTCGTAGACGGTAGCGCCCTCTTCCAGCTGCTTTTCGGATCCGTCGGGAAGTTTAACGATCATAAGAGTTCCTTTCTCGTGCCGGGCGCGCACAAAGCGCCTGCACTGCTCGATGTTCGCGCGGAAAAACCGCGAGGAACATCTTGGCTTTTATCGCAACAAACCCGCCTTGCGGCGGGCAGTTGTTTCAAGAGTGTTGACGTGCCTGGAAAGCTGGCTGCGTCTTATGCTTGGCCTGTCGGGTTGGCCGAACGACGACGGCGAGGAGCCGCGCCGGCAGCAGAAGAACGGGGCACGCCTCCCACCGGTGTGGCGCAATAGGGGCAAATCTGCCAAGCCGGATCCAGCGCATGCTGGCAGTGGGAGCAGAGGTTCTTCAATTGCGTGTGGCAGTTCGGGCACAGCACGTAGTCCGCTTCCACGGGATATCCGCAGGTAGCGCATTCGCCGTACTTCATCAATTGCCGTTGCTTGAGGGCAATTTCCAGCTCCTGCTCGTCACGGTCCACCGACAACAGCGGCGGGCGCAGCATGCAGTAGGCGATAAGCCCCAGCACCGGCACCAGCGCCACAATACCCCAGATGTACCACAGAGTGCCGCGCAGATAAGCGTCGCGCACCACCCATACGATGGAGAGGATGTAGAGAATGATGAGAAGCACCACCACCACGTTAAGGGCGGTTTGCATCTGCTCTGTCCAAAACTGCGAGAGCAACTCGCTCATGTCAGATCTCCTTTTCGCGGACCGGGTCGCCTTGTGCGCCCAGCTCACTTAACCCACAATCATCGGATTATAGCAAAGGCGCAGAAGGCTGGTACCCAACTTAGCCGAGTTCCTGCAAAGACGCAGACAGGCGGTCTCGGGTGTCCTCCAACTCTGCCAGCTTCGCCTTGTCCTTTTCGATGATCTCCGGCGCGGCTTTCGCCAAAAAGCCGGGGTTCGAGAGCTTCTTGGCGAACTTGGCAGCATCGGCGCTCACCTTCGCCAGCTCCTTCTCGATGCGGGCGCGCTCGGCAGCGAAGTCCACGAACCCGGCCAGGCAGGTGTACACCTCGAGGCCCGAGACGACGGCCGTCGAAGACTCCGCGGGCTTTTCCGCATCCGCGCCGATGGAAAGGCTCGCGGCGCGGGCCAGGGCGGAGATGAGGCCCGCTTGCTGCTCCAGCAGCGCAGCGTCCTCCCCTTCCGCCTTAACCACCACATCAAGCTCTTGGCGGGGCGAGATGCCATAGCGGCTGCGGGCAGAGCGCACAGCGGAAACCACGCCCACCACCAAGTCGATGGCGCGCTCGGCTTCATCAGAGCCCAGCGCGGCGGCACGCGCGGCCTTGGGCCACGGGGCCACAATGAGGAACTCGGTTTCGCGCACCGGCAGCTCCTGGTAGATCTCCTCGGTCACGAACGGCATGATGGGGTGCAAAAGCCGCAGCGCCTGGTCGAGCACGAACACCAGGTTGCGCTGGCAAGCCAGGCGGTCAGCGGGGTCTGCCCCTTCCGCCAAGCGGCTCTTGGAAAACTCGATGTACCAGTCGCAGAACTCGTTCCAGAAGAAGTTGTTCAGCTCGCGGGTGACATCGGAGAACTCGTACGCGTCGAACCCGGCGTCAACGGATTCGATCAACTTCGCCAAACGGGAGAAGATCCAGCGGTCGGCGTCGGTGCGCGCCTCCGGCTCTCCCGGCTCGAAGCCCTCCATGTTCATGAGCACGAAGCGGGCGGCGTTGCGAATCTTGTTGGCGAAGTTGCGGCTGGAGACCAGCTTGTTCTCGTTGAAGCGCATGTCCTGCGCACCGGTCACCTGCAGAAGCAGGCCGAATCGCATGCCGTCGGCGCCGTAGTCCTGGATGAGCTTCAGCGGGTCCACGCCGTTGCCGCGGCTCTTGGACATGGGCTTGCCGTCGGCCGCCATCACCGTGGGGTGAATGATCACGTTCTGGAAGGGAATCTGGCCGGTGCAGTATTCGGAAGCCATCACCATGCGCGCCACCCACAGGCCCATGATGTCGCGGGCGGTGGAGAGCACCTGGGTGGGATAGGCCTCCTTCATTTCCGGCGCGTCCATCCCCTCTTCGGCCCAGCCCATAGTGGCAAAGGGCCATAGCTGGCTGGAGAACCAGGTGTCCAGCACGTCGTTATCCTGACGCACTGGCGCGCCGCACACCGGGCAAACCTCAACCTCGTCCACCGAGGCGTCTTCCCAGCCGCACTCGTCGCAGTAGTACATGGGAATGCGATGGCCCCACCACAGCTGGCGGGAGATGCACCAGTCCTTCAGGTTCGCCAGCCAATCCAGGTACACCTGCTTCCAACGAGCCGGGTGGAACTGGATCTCGCCGCTCTCAACGGCGGCCGCAGCGGCCTTCTTCAGGCCGTCGACCGCCACGAACCACTGCTCGGACTCCCACGGCTCCAGCTTGGTGTGGCAGCGGTAGCAGGTCATTACGGAGTGGTCGTGGTCCTCGATGTGGTCCAGCAGCCCCAGCTCGTCGAAGGCGGCCACAACCGCCTCGCGCGCCTGGTCGCGGTCCATGCCGGAGAATTCGCCGAAACCTTCCACCACGTGCGCCGTCTCGTCGAAGATGTTGATGCGGGGCAGCCCCGCCTTCTCCCCCATGGCCCAGTCGTTGGGGTCGTGGGAGGGGGTCACCTTCACGCAGCCGGTGCCGAACTCGGTGTCCACATGCCAGTCGGCGAAGATGGGAATCTTCCGGTCCACCAGCGGCAGCTTCACGGTCTTGCCCACCAAATGGGCGAAGCGCTCGTCCTTGGGGTTCACGGCCACGCCGGTGTCGCCCAGCATGGTCTCGGGGCGCGTGGTGGCCACCACCAGGTACTCAAGCCCGTCCACCGGCTCGGTCAGCGGGTAGCGCAGGTACCACAGATGCCCCTTCTCGGGCACGTACTCCGCTTCGTCGTCGGCAATGGCGGTGGTGCAGCTGGGGCACCAGTTCACAATGCGCTTTCCGCGGTAGATAAGGCCGTCCTTGTACCAGCGCACGAAAAGCTCGCGCACCGCGTGCACGTAGGCCGGCTCCATGGTGAAGTGCTCGTGGTCGTAATCGCAGCTGCAGCCGATGCCCTGAATCTGGCGCACGATGGTGGCGCCGTATTCCTTGTACCAGTCGTAGCAGGCCTCAACGAAGGCCTCGCGGCCAATCTCCAGGCGGCTGATCCCCTCGCTGGCCAGCTTCTTGTCCACCTTGGTCTGGGTGGCAATGCCGGCATGGTCGGTGCCCAGCACCCAACGGGTCTTGTAGCCCTGCATGCGGGCGCGGCGGATGCAGGCGTCCTGAATGGTGTCGTTGAGGGCATGGCCCATGTGCAGCATGCCGGTGATATTGGGCGGCGGAATGACGATAGTGTAGGTGTCGTCGGCATGTTCGCCGAAACCGTTCCCCCGCTGGAAGAATCCATGCTCGCGCCATGCCTCGAATATCGGCTTCTCATGGGCCTGGAAATCGAAGTCCGGCGCCTTGGGGGCCTTCTGCTCCTGGGTGTTTTCCGCCATTGGAACCATCCTCGTGCTTGATCGTTGACCAGTAATAGGAAAAGGGCCGACGGCAATCGCCTCGGCCCCGATAACTCAAAGGGAAGCTTACTTCCGCGGGGCGAAGAAGTCGCCCGGTTCGATGATGGGCTTCGTCTCGCCGGTGACGTCGGAGGCGTGCACCACCACGCGGGCCGGGCGCCCCAGGGCCGGCAGGTCGTACATCACGTCCATCAGCACGCGCTCGCAGATGCTACGCAGGCCGCGGGCGCCAGTGCCCTGCTCCACCGCCTCGTGTGCGATGGCACGCAAAGCCTCCGGTTCGAACACCAGCCGCGCCTGCTCGAACTCGAACATGCGAGTGTACTGCTTCACCAGGGCGTTCTTCGGCTCGGTGAGAATGCGCACCATGTCCTCTTCGGAAAGCTCGGTTAGCGAGGTGATGACCGGGATGCGGCCCACGAATTCGGGGATCATGCCGAACTTGTTGAGGTCCTCCGGCAGCACCTGAGCCAGAAGTTCCGCATCGCGCAACTTCTGGTTCTCCGGAAGGTCGGTGGCAAAGCCCAGCGAGGAAGTGCCCACGCGGTGGGCGATGATGTCCGCCAGGCCCACGAACGCCCCGCCCAGAATGAACAGGATGTTGGTGGTGTCGATGTGGATGTACTCCTGTTGCGGGTGCTTGCGGCCCCCTTGCGGCGGCACGCTGGCCTCGCAGCCCTCCACAATCTTCAGCAGCGCCTGCTGCACGCCCTCGCCGGAAACGTCGCGGGTGATGGAGAGGTTCTCCGCCTTGCGGGCAATCTTGTCGATCTCGTCAATGTAGATGATGCCGATCTCCGCCCGCGCCACATCGTTGTCGGCGGCGGTGATGAGCTTCAGCAGGATGTTCTCCACGTCCTCGCCCACATAGCCCGCCTCGGTCAAGGTAGTGGCGTCGGCAATGGCGAAGGGCACCTGCAGTGTGCGGGCCAGGGTCTGGGCCAAAAGCGTCTTGCCGGAGCCGGTGGGGCCCAAGAGCATGATGTTGCTCTTGGCCAGCTCCACATCGCCCTCCAGCGCCTCGGCGCCCATGGAGATGCGCTTGTAGTGGTTGTACACCGCCACCGACAGCGCCTTCTTGGCCGCTTCCTGCCCTACCACGTGCTCGGAGAGGTTGCGGTACAGCTCGTGCGGGGTGGGAAGATGACCCAGCGCCGCGCCCGGGTTCTCGGAGCGGTGCTGCTCCACGTAGGCGGTGGGCATGGCCATCTCTTCCTGCTCGCCCATGCGGCCGTCCATCATCTCCTGCTGCATGGCGTAGCCGAAGTCGCGCATCATCGCGTCGGCGCACAAAGAAATGCACTCGTCGCAGATGTAGATGCCGTTGGGGCCGGAGATCATGGCGGAAACCTCGTCATGGCTCTTCCCGCAGAAGGCGCAGAAAATGGGCGCCTCTTCGTGGTACCCGTGTTTGGGTCGATCGTTGGTCATGGGGTGGTTCCTTATGTCCTATTCGCCGGAACGGGCGCCGTGGTGGGTGATGATCTCGTCCACCAGGCCGTAGGCCTTGGCCTCTTCGGCGGTCATGTAGTTGTCGCGCTCGGTGTCCAGCTGGATGCGCTCGATGGTCTGGCCGGTGTTGTCCGCCAGAATCTTGTTCAAGCGGTCGCGGGTCTTCAGCATGAAGTCAGCCACAATGGCAATCTCGGTCTGCTGGCCCTGGGCGCCGCCGGAAGGCTGGTGGATGAGCACCATGGAATTCGGCAGGCAGAAGCGCTTGCCCTTCGCGCCGTTGGAAAGCAGCACGGCCGCCATAGAGGCGCACTCGCCGATGCAGATGGTGGACACGTCGCACTTGATGAAGTTCATGGTGTCCAGAATGCCCAGGCCCGCAGTAACGGAGCCGCCCGGGGAATTGATGTACAGGGAGATGTCCTTGTCCGGGTCGGCGCTCTCCAGGTGCAGCAGCTGCGCCACCACGGAATTTGCCACGTGGTCGTCAATCTGCTCGCCCAAGAAGATGATGCGGTCGTTCAGCAGGCGGGAGTAGATGTCGTAGCTGCGCTCGCCGCGCGGAGACTGCTCGATAACATAGGGGATCAGGGCGTTGCTCACTCGTTCGATACTCATAAACGCTCTCTTTCGCTATGGGCGGCCGCCGTTGCGCCGCCGTCTGTCAGGTATCCTGCCTATCTTAGGCTATAGGGGCCGTCCGGCAAAGCGCCGAAACGAAATTCCATAGCTAAAAGGCCGCTCGCCCCCGGGGAGGCAAGCGGCCTTGGAATGCGAACCGTATCCGGAAAGCTACTCCGCTTCCGCCGCCTTCTCGTCCTCGGCGGAAACCTCTACCGTCTCGTCCTTCGCAGGGGCATCGGTTTCGGTGACCACGGCGGTCTCCATGACCTGGTTCACGGCCTTGCCGCGGATGACGCCCTCGCGGATGAGGTACAGGCGGCCTTCCTGGCGCCATTCCTCCATCATGCCCTCGGGGTCGGGCACGCCGGCCTTGTTGAACTCGGCCAGGACTTCGGCGTCGGTAACCTCAATGCCGTTATGGCGGGCCCACGCGTCCAGCGCCAGGCCGGATTTCACCTCATCGGTGGCCTGAGCCTTGATGTCGGCCTTGAACTGGTCGGAAGTGATGCCCTGCATCTTCAGGTAGCCGTCCAGCGTCATGCCGGCGCCCTGAAGCTGGCCGAAGAACTCCTGCAGTAGGTTGGTCTGCTGCTGCTCCACCAGCGCGCCGGGCACCTCGCCCTCAACGCGGGTCATGAGCGCCTGCAGGCAGTTGTTCTCCTTCAGACGAGGCAGGTAGCTGTCCTTCTGCACTTCGATGGACTGGGCGATGCGCTCGCGCATGTCGGCCACGTTCTCGAAGCCCATAGTCTCCTTGGCCCACTCGTCGGTGACCTCCGGCAGCTCCTTCTTCTTGACCACCGTGCAAGTGACCTCGAACTTCACCTTCTGGCCGGCCAGCGGCTGCAGCAGCACGGAATCCTCGGTCACGGGAATGAGCAGCTCGAACTCGCGGGTCTCGCCCTTCTTCATCCCCATGATTTCCTTGTCGAAGGCTTCGGAGAGCATGCCGGAGCCCGGGCCGTACAGACGGGACTCGCTGGAGACGGTCTCGACGTTCTTGCCAGTCTCGTCGGTGGCGACAATCTTCAGGTCGGCGAAGTTGTCCTCTTTCAGCTTCTTGGCGGCAGAGGCGTCCACGAACTCCACGTAGTGGCCGCGCATGGTCTCCAGCTGGTCGTCGATCTCCGCTTCGGTGGCACCGGAGGCGGGCATCTCGATCTCGACCGGATCGTAGGAGGTCAGTTCATAGGAGGGCTTCACTTCAATCTCAAAGGAGAACTCGTAGGGCTCGCCCGCCTTGGCAATCTCGTCGGCGGAGAACTTCGGCTGACCCATGGGGAACAGACCCTCTGCTTCAATGGCGAAGGGGTAGCCCTCGTTCACCAACTGCTCGGAAACGGTGGCCGCCACCGCTTCGGCGCCCAGCGCGTTGTCGATAACCTTGCGCGGAGCCTTGCCCTTGCGGAAGCCCGGGAAATTGTAGCGGGCGGCGAAATCGCGGTAGGTCTTGTTGATGCGGGAATCCACATCGGCCGCGTCCACCGTAACGGTAACCTTGACCTGATTGTCAAGAAGCTCCTCTTTGTTAGTCTTCACAGAAGTCCTCCATCGTGTCTTTACTAATACGCGCGCCGACGCAAGCCGCCGAAAGCGCACAGCTGCAAATTATGGCACACCTTAACGGCCTTGCCCAGACATGGTTCCACCCCGTTGCAATTTATCGGGCAAAAACGGCATGCAGAATGATTTAACAGTATTGGCATTTGTCATCCTGAGCGGAGGCCAAAGGCCGTAGTCGAAGGATCTCCTCGGCTGCCGAGATCCTTCGACTACGCGCTGCGCGCTCCGCTCAGGATGACAACGGGTAGGCTGGCAAAGAACAACAAAGGAGGGCCCGTGAGCCCTCCTTCTCTTACTTATATATATGCTAGATCAGCGCGATACCGGCCTGCACGAGAAGGTAGTCGTCGTCCACCTTCTGCTTCAGCTCGGGCGCGGCCTCCAGATTCTTCGGCACACCGGCATCATCGGGGCGCAGCGCCTCACACAATGCCGCCGCATCCTGAGAAAGCTGCACAAGCCCCAGCTCCATCGAGGTACCCTTCAACGTGTGCGCCATCCGGAAGGCAGTAGCCAGATCGCCACTTTCCAGGGAAGTTCCCAGATTGGCATAGGTGTCGTCCTGCAAAAAGAAATTCAGGTACTTGGTAATGCGGGCATCGTCCAGCAAACGACCGCGGACAGCAGCCAAGTCTCCCCCGCACACGCCATAGCAATCTTCAAGACTCATGGTAATCGTCCTTTCCTTGTGGGGCTATTCGCCGCTGTCGATAGGAGTGATAGAGCTGGAGAACGACGGATCGGAGTGCTGTTCGTTCTCGTAGAAGGTATAGCCGTTTCGCCCCGAGCCCTTGCGAATGTACAAAGCGGCGTCAGCCTGACGGAAAAGATCTTCGTAAGAGATGGACTCCGCCGGCGCGATGGCCACGCCCATGGACACCGTCACGTCCCACCCGGAGTAGTTGCCGCAGATGCGGTTGAAGATGCGCTCCACCACAAGCTGCGGATCGCCCTTCACCTCTAAGAAGATGAGGAACTCATCACCGCCTACGCGGGCAAGAAGGTCGCGGTCGCGCACCGAATGGTTCATGCGCGAAGCCATCCACGTCAAGATGTCGTCGCCGAACAGATGGCCGCGGGTGTCGTTGATGGCCTTGAAGTTGTCGATGTCCAGAACGCACAGCACCAACTGCGAATCGTTCTTCTCGATGAGGCGGTCGCTGATGACCCGCTTGGCGTTGGCGTGGTTCATAAGGCCGGTCAGGCTGTCGTGGGTGGCCTTGAAGGAGAGCTTGTTCAGGTTCTCCTGCCGCTCGTTGATGTCGACCAGCTTGCCGATGACCGCGGACGTCTTGGTATCCAGACTGCTCACCGTCCAGATCACGCGCGCGGTGAGCTCGAACCAACGGGGGCCGCCCACGGGGTTGGCCACAATCTTCATGTGCACGAGCGGGTCTTCCGGCGTGGCAGCCGCGATGGCCTCCAGCAAGTGGTCCAGGTTCTCCTGGCCGAAGAAGGCAATGAAGCGCTCGTCGGCTCGCGGCGAGAGGATGGCCTCGTCCAGCCCCAGATCGCCCGGGCCGTGGTCGTTCAGCACCAGAAGGTCGGTGGCGTAGGTGTACTCGAACTGCACCTCGCTGGACATGGATGCGAAGAAGCGGTACTTCTGGCGCTCGTATTCCAGCTGCTCGACCGTGCGCGCGGAAATCTCACCGGCGTTGCGGGGCGAGAGCAGCGATCCGCCGCTGCCGCCGTCCACCTGCTCGGCAAGGTTCACCTCGGTGGAACTGACCACCTGCTCCATCTCGTCCACCGACTCCAAAAACACTTCCAGAAGGTCGGGGTTGAAGATGCCGCACTCGCCGCCCACGATCATCTCGAGAGCCTTTTCCCGTGGGAACGCTTTCTTGTACACGCGCTCGCTGCGCAGGGCGTCGTACACGTCGGCAAGGGAGACTACCTGCGCGGAAAGGGGAATGTCGTTACCGGAAATGCCGTCCGGGTACCCCTTGCCGTCGAAGCGCTCGTGATGCCAGCGCACAATTTCGTAGGCAGTCTTCACCAGTTTCGTCTCGTTGTTGCCATCAAGGCTCGCCAGCATCTCGGCGCCCTTAGTGGTATGCGCCTTCATGACCTCGAACTCTTCGGGGGTCAACCGGCCCGGCTTGTTGAGAATCTCGTCGGGAATGGAAATCTTGCCAACGTCGTGAAGGCTCGACGCCAGCGAGATGATGCGAATGTCCTCTTCGGAAAGGAAATACTGGCTGGACTTCGCGCCCATCGCCCGCAGCAAGATGCGGGCGATGTTGCTCACATGGGTGACGTGCGAGCCGGACTCACCGTTGCGGACCTCCACAATGTGGGAGAGCGTGGACACCATGAGCATGTTGTCGCGCTCGCGGGCGAGGATCTGCTCCTCCATGAGCCCGATGAGATCGCGCTGCTTGGCGTAGAGCATGATGGTGTTGATGACGCGCCGCCGCACAATGTTGGGCACGAAGGGGCGGTTGATGAAGTCGGTGGCCCCCAGCTCGTAGGCGCGCATGACAATGTCGGAATCGGTCTCGGAGGACACCATGATGACGGGGATGTCGTTCACATACCCCGCTTTCGACATGAATTCCAGCACATCGAGGCCGGAAAGAATGGGCATCACAATGTCCAGCAGCACCACCGAGATCTCGGTGCCCAGCTCTTTGATGCGGGCAATCGCAGATGCTCCGTCAGCGGCTTCGACGAAATTCGCCTCGCCGCCAATAATGTCTTGCAAAAGCAGCCGGTTCATCGGGTTGTCGTCAACGACCAGGATCGTGCGACCCTTCAGGCTTCCCACGGCCATGTATTCCCCTTTCCCAGGCGCCGCCGAAAAAACCAACCACAGATGGCGGACACCATGCGATACCTTATCAGAAACGAAGAAGAACTTGAAGTTGAATACAAGCGAAATATCGCCGAGAAGGGCCAGAGGCGTGGGGGCGCGGGCGCGCTGATGGATTTTCCTCGGCAATGGCCGCCGCGAAGAAATATCTTGGTGAACAAAATCTTCGAGCAAGCTATAATGCCAATCCGTAAGATTGAGAGAGAACTAGGTGCTTGGGAAGTTGAAACACCTGATCAGTGGAAAATGGGCGCTCGCGCTGGTGCTGGCAATTTCGGCCGGCAGCTTCCTCGCGGGCTGTGGCGGCGGTGGCGAAGATTCGCAGCCAACGGCCGACCCTGCCCCGTCAACCACGACCGACCCCACCCCTGCTCCCTCCAATGAAACAAGCACGCCGAGTGAATCCACCACCGATGAGGCCCCCGATCCCGAGCCGGAAGCGGAGAAGCCCCAGACTACCGGCGCCGCCTTCAACCCCCCGTCAAGCCTCACCATCCCCTCCTTCGGGACCGCCACCGCCGAGGAGAACGGCGCCGCCATCGACGCCTCCGGCGCCAACGAGGGCTGGGTCGCTGCCAAGGCGGTGAACGACGTGCGCCTGAAGTTCCAGGTCATCAAAGGCGAGATGAGCTACAACTACGACCTTCCCGGCGACGGCACCCCCATCGTCTGCCCGGTGAACATGGGCAGCGGCAGCTACACCTTCCGCGTTATGCAGAACACGACCGATTCCAATTACGTGGAAATCTGCTCGGTGCAGATGGACGTTTCGCTGGCAAGCGAGTTCGCGCCCTTCCTGCTGCCGAGCGTCATCTGCGACTACAGCGAGTCTTCCGCCGCCGTCAAGAAGGCCAAGGAGCTCACCGCGAATGCCGCCAACGAGGCGGACGCAGTGGCGGCCATCTACGACTGGGTGTGCGCCAACATCAGCTATGACGCCGCGAAAGCCGAAGACCTCAGCGACAAGTCCGGCTATCTGCCCAACCCCGACAGCACCCTTTCTTCCGGCACCGGCATCTGCTTCGACTATTCGGCGCTCGTGGGCGCGATGCTGCGCAGCGTGGGCATCCCCTGCCAGGTGATCACCGGATACGTGAGCCCCAACGACCTCTACCATGCCTGGAACATGGTCTACATAGACGGCAGCTGGCAAGCGGTGGGCATCGACGTGCGCGCCAACACCTGGAGCCGCGTGGATTCCACCTTCGGCGCCTCCCCCTCATATAAAGAGTATGTGGGCGACGGCATCAACTACACCGACCGCTACACCTACTAGCACCAGACGGAAAGGAACGAGAAGAACATGAAACGGCCCCTCCTGGACAGCTTGACCCTGTCCGAGTTCTTCGAGAGCATCGCGCTGATGCTCGCTTCCGGCATGCAGACGAGCCAGGCGCTTTGGACGCTGGCCCAAGACGCCTCCGACAAAGAGCTGGCCGCGGTGTGCCGCGACATGTACCAGCAGCTGGACGAAGGGGTTGCGCTGGGCCTCGCTGCTGAAGAGGCCGGGGCGTTTCCTCCCTACGCGGTGCAGATGCTCAAGATTGGCGACAAGAGCGGCCGCATCGAGGAGGTGAGCCGCTCCCTTGCCACCTATTACGACGAGGAGCATCGCCTGTTCTCCCGACTGCGCAGCTCGCTTGGCTATCCCTGCTTGCTTCTGGGGCTCATGTCGGTAATCCTGGTGGTCACCTGCGCGCTGGTGCTTCCCGTGTTCGTGGGGGTCTACGAGCAGATGACCGGCTCCCTCACCTCTGGCTCTTACTCGTTTGTTTCCATTTCGCTCGGCATCGGCTGGGTTGCCTTCGCCCTCACCCTCATCACCACCATCTTCATGCTGGTTCTGTTCGTGCGCAGCGGCAGCCAAACCGGCCGCATGTCCATCTTGCGACTAGCGGAGAAAGTATCGTTTTTGAAGGGAAGCGCCTACGACCTGGCAGTTTCCCGGTTCTCGGCGGCCCTTTCCACCGCCATTGCCTCGGGGCTCAACACCACCGACGCGCTGCAGTACGCCGCAGGCGTGGTGGACCACCGCGAACTGGCAACGCGGCTCGAGCGCGCCCGCAAGCTTATGGAAGACAACTCCGACCCGAAGGGCCTGGCCCAAGCGCTCGTGGAAGCGGGCCTCTACCAGCCGCTCTACGGCCACATGCTCACCGTGCAGTCGGCCATGGGCTCTACCGCCGAAGCGCTCGAGTCGCTTTCCCGCACGCTGTTCGAGGATGCCCTCGATTCCTTGAGCGCCTCTATCGACCGCATCGAGCCGGTGCTGGCGGCGCTTTTGACCGTTGCGGTGGGGGCCACCCTCATTGCCGTGATGATGCCCCTCATCGGCATCATGGGATCGATCGGGTAAACCAATGGCCGCCCGGAAGAACAAATCTCGCGCCGCGCGCTGGCTCATCGCTGTCGGCTTATGCCTGGTGGTGGGCTTCGGCGCCGCATGGGGAATCGACGCCGCCCAGGCCTCGTCGGCCGAGCAGGGCGCCGCATCGCTTCGCCAGTCCATCTTGGACGCCGCCAACCAGTGCGCCGCGGTGGAGGGCGCCTACCCGCTCTCCCTCTCCCATCTTGAAGATTGCTACGGCGTTTCCGTCAACGACGACGTGTACGCCGTCACCTACGAGGCGTTCGCTACGAACATGCCCCCCAACGTGGTGGTGAAGCTGAAATGACACAGCCCACTCCCACGCTCTGGCGGGGCCTGAACGGCCGCGCCGCCACCTCCCCTACCGGCCTGCGGGTGGCCACCACGTTGCTCTTCGGCCTGTTCTTGGCGCTACTGATGGCGGCGCTGCTCTTCGGCGTGAACAGCTATCGCGAGATCACCGCCCAGGGCAATGCCACCCAGACCGCCCGCGCCTCTTTGGGGATGCTCGTCAACACGGTAAAGGGCCATGATCGCATCTCCTCGGTGTCGCTTGCCGATGGAAACCAGCGCCTTGTGCTGGAGGAGGTCATCGGCAACAACACCTTCGAGACCGCCATCTTCCTGCGCGACGGCATGATCTGCCAGCAATCGGCCCTGGCCGGGACGGAAGTGTCCGACGCCTCCGTTCTCGAGGTGGCGCCATCACAGCAGCTCTCCTTCGATTACGACGACGGTCTTCTGACCATCACCACCGACGAGGGCACCGCCTCGGTCTACCTGCGCAGCCATGGGGCCGAGGGGCATTCCCCTCATGAGAACTCCGCCACCGGAGAGGTGGTGATCCTATGATCCGCCCGGATGCACAGCTGCGCCGCAGCCGGAAGGGGACGCGCGGAAACAGCGCCTTCTTCCTGGAAATGACTTTGCTTTTGCTGTTCGCCGCCGTGAGCCTTGCCATTGTGTTCTCCCTCATGGGGTCCATGGTGCAGCAGGCCCGCTACAACCAGGCGTTCAACCAGGCCATGACCGTGGCCACCAGCTACGCCGAGTCGGCAGCGGCCGGCGCGGACGTGCCCGCCGAGACTCAGGTGGAGGGCTTCACCGTGCGCTGCACCGCTCGCGAGGCTGCGGCCGGTACCGGGGCGCTTGAGGCCCTCACCATCCAGGTTGTCGAAGGGGATTCCGTTGTGTACTCGTTCGACACCTGCAGCTACCAGGCAGGAGGTGAGCGATGAGCGAGAAATTTCTGCGCATGGGACCGGTCACCATCCTCACCTTCCTCATTCTGCTGGTGCTGGCGGTGATGGCGGTGCTGGGGGTATCCACCGTTAACGCCCAGAACGCCATCGCGGAGCGCCAGAAGGCCACCGTGAGCGCCACCTACGCCAACGAAGCCTCCGCCCAAGCGCTGCTGGCCTGCGTCGACGAGACGTTGGGCGACCAGCGCAATGGCGAAGGCTGGAACCAGGTGCGCTCGTCGCTTCCGGATGCGGCGGCGGCCCAGAAGGCGGTGGACCGGTTCCTTGCGGCGGTGGACATGGAGGCAACCCAGGTGACCGCTCTCAGCTGGGAGAACGGCACCCTTTCCGCCACCTTCGAATGCGAAGGGTTCAGGCAGCTGAACGTGGCGGTGGCTTTCGACGAGGAAGCCGGCTACGTGGTCACCCAATGGAGCACTGCCACCCTCTGGGAAGAGGACGAGGGCACCGGTCTTTGGGACGGCAAGTAGGACGTACAGGAAAATGCGGGCGATGGGCGCCCCAGTGACTGAAGATATGAAACTGAAAGGTTAGGAGAAGCAATGGCGCTGATCGAATCCCTCAAGGCAATGGTCAATGACAAGGTGGCGGACGTTTTCATCGTGGCGGGCCTGCCGCTGTCCACTCAGAAGGACGGCAAGATTGTCCACTATAGTGAGAACAAGCTCACCCCCGCCGACACCCAAGAGCTCATCTTCGACATCTACCGCATGGCGAACCGCCCGGTGGACGTACTTCTGGCTGATTCCTGCCACGACGACGACTTCTCCTTCGCCGTGCCCGGCCTCGGCCGCTTCCGCGTGAACGTGTTCCGCCAGCGCGGCTCCTACGGCGCCGTCATCCGCATCATTCCCTTCGAGCTGCCCAACCCTGCCAGCTGCGCCATTCCGCCCGAGGTGATGGCTTGCGCCGACTTCAACAAGGGCCTCGTGCTCATCACCGGCCCGGCGGGCTCCGGCAAGACCACTACGCTCGCCTGCCTCATCGACAAACTGAACCACAGCCGCTCCGGCCACATCATCACGCTGGAAGACCCCATCGAGTACATTCATCGCCACGAGGGATGCATCGTCACCCAGCGCGAGATTCCCACCGACATCGCCACCTACAACGACGCCCTGCGCTCCGCCATGCGCGAGGCGCCCGACGTCATCCTCATTGGCGAGCTGCGCGACTCCGAGACCATCGCCGCCGCCATGACCGCCTCCGAAATGGCCCAGCTGGTGTTCTCCACCCTGCACACCACCGGCGCCGCCTCCACGGTCGACCGCATCATCGACGCCTTCCCCGCCAACCAGCAGCGGCAGATTCGCCTGCAGCTGGCCATGGTGCTGCGCGCCGTGGTGAGCCAGCAGCTGGTGCCCGCCAAGGACGGCACGCTGGTTCCCGTGTTCGAGATCATGACCGCCACGCCCGCCATCCGCAACCTCATCCGCGAGGAGAAGACCCATCAGATGGACAGTGTGATTGCCGCGTCGGCCGAAGAGGGCATGATCACCATGGACCAGAGCCTCTACAACCTCTACCAGCGCGGCATCATCACGAAGGAGACCGCCCTGCAGCACGCCATCCACGAGGACGTCCTTCGCCGCCGCCTGGAGGAGTAATTCATCTTTTCGCTCGGCAGTGATGACCAATTTGGTACTATTTGGCCATCACTGCAGCTGAGCGGGGTCGCGAAGCACATTGTGCGGTTATATGTGCGGGCGTGGCGGAATTGGCAGACGCACCAGGTTTAGGTCCTGGCGAGGAAACTCGTGAAGGTTCAAGTCCTTTCGCCCGCACCATCCTCTTCCTTGGCTGTCGACCATATTCACAGTTGAAGGGAGACGCGTGGATACCATTAAAGCGGTTGTGCGCAAGTACAACGACATCAGCCTCATCAAGAGGATCATCGTGGGCCTGATCATTGGCGTGATCTTGGCCCTGCTCATCCCCATTCAGGAAACCCCTACGGGCCTGAACGCCTTCATCACCCTGTTCGGCGACATCTTCGTCGGCGCTCTGAAGGGCGTTGCCCCCATCCTGGTGTTCTTCCTGGTCCTGAGCGCCCTCTGCAACGCCAAGGGCAAGGGCACCATGGGCACCGTGGTTGTCCTCTACATTATCAGCACGTTCGTGGCGGCGCTCGTGGCGGTCATCGCCAGCTACATCTTCCCCACGCCGCTGACGCTGGACACTTCCACTATCGTGGAGCAGTCCTCCCCCTCTAACGTGGGCGACGTGCTCATCACCCTTATCATGAACGTGGTGAGCAACCCGGTGGACTCGCTGGCCAATGCCAATTACCTGGGCATTCTCGCCTGGGCCGCGGTGCTCGGCGTCATTTTGCGCGGCATCGCCAACGACGACGTGAAGAACCTGTTCTCCACGTTGGCCGACGCCGTTTCCACCCTGGTTCGTTGGGTTATCGCGTTCGCGCCTTTCGGCGTCATGGGCCTGGTGTACAACTCCGTGGGCACAAACGGCGTGGAAATCTTCGTTGAGTACGGCCGCATCATTCTGGTGCTGGTGGGCTGCATGGCCTTCATCGCGCTTGTTACCAATGCCATCATCGTGTTCGCCTGCACCCGCAAGAACCCCTATCCGCTCATCCTGCGCTGCCTGAAGGACTCCGGCCTGACCGCCTTCTTCACCCGCAGCTCCGCCGCTAACATCCCCGTGAACATGGCGCTTTGCGAGAAGCTGGGGCTGAACAAGGACAACTATTCCGTGTCCATTCCGCTGGGCTCCACCATCAACATGGCCGGCGCCGCCGTTACCATCACCATCATGACCATGGCCGCCTGCCAGACGGTGGGCGTGTCGGTCGACCCCATCACCGCCGTCATCCTGTCGGTGCTCGCCGCTATCTCTGCCTGCGGCGCTTCCGACGTGGCCGGCGGTTCGCTGCTGCTCATCCCGCTGTGCTGCTCGCTCTTTGGCATCGACAACTCCATCGCCATGCAGGTGGTGGCCATCGGCTTCATCATCGGCGTGGTGCAGGACTCCTGCGAGACCGCGGTCAACTCCTCTTCCGACGTAGTGTTCACCGCTACCGCCGAGTACCGCCGCATGATCAAGGAGGGCAAGGAAGTGCACCTGGGCAAGGACATGTTCACCGCTGACGAGCTGGACGCCTAGGTTTTCCTTCTTACGATGAACGCGCTCAACCGGGTCATCGTCGTTGTTTTCTACGCGGCCTTCGCCGTGCTGGGACTTGTCCTGGCCGGCGAGGGCCGCTTTCTTTGCTTGGGCGTTTGCGGGACGGGGGCAGCCGCGGGCTTCTTCTTCGTGGGGTGGTTGCGCAAGGCCATCGGTGCGCCGCGCCCCTACCAGGTAACGGGAATTGCCCCCGCCATCGGCCGCGACGGGGAAAACGACTCCTTCCCAAGCCGCCACGCCTTTTGTGCCGCCCTCATCAGCCTCTGCTGGGGCGTGGCAGGGTTTCCGGCCGTCTGCGCCGTCTTGCTGGCCCTCACGGCCCTTCTGGCCTTCCTTCGCGTGCAGGGAGGCGTTCATTACGCGAAAGACGTGATTGCCGGCGCGGCGCTGGCGCTCCCCTTCGCCGGCCTTATGGCTATTCTGCTGCTGGTGTTATGACATGAAAAAGCCTGCTGATCAGCAGGCTCGGAAATTCAGTGGCTCCTCGGGTAGGACTCGAACCTACAACCCTCCGGTTAACAGCCGGATGCTCTGCCAATTGAGCTACCGAGGAATATCAACCGCGCATCTCATCAACGCGCAAGAAGATATTATACAGAACACTCTCGTCCGCGCAAGGGAAAATTTTTACGACTGCGCAGAAACCGGTATGCGGCGAATCAGGAAGCAGTGGTGCACCTTCGGCGTGCGCTCGAAGTCCTCCGGAATGGTGAGGGCGGTGATGTCGCGCGCCTCCACGCCGTAGCGCTCCAGCTCTTCGGCGACCAGCTTGAAGCCCTTCAGGTTGCAGGAGAACACGGCCAGGCCCCCTTTCGCCAGAAGCCGGCTGACGCCGATGAGCAGCTCCACGTGATCGCGCTGCACATCCCAGGTGCGGCTGCCCATCGCCTTGGAGTTCGAAAAGGTGGGAGGATCGACGAAGATGAGGTCGAACTTCTGCCCGCCACGCCGCGCCTCGGTAATCCAAGCGGTCACATCCCCCCGAACAAACTGGTTGGGAGCAATCAATCCTTTTTTCTTCGTCATCCTGAGCGGAGCGAAGGATCTTTCCGCTGCAGGTACCTCCAACCCGTTCAGCCGGAAGTTTTCCATGGCCCAATCCAAGTAGGTCTGGGACAAGTCCACGGTCGTAGTCTCTCGCGCACCGCCCATCGCTGCATGGACAGAGGCAGTGCCCGTATAGGCGAACAAATTCAGGAAAGTCTTCCCCGCGGAAAGCGAGGCCACCATCTGCCGCGTCAGGCGATGGTCGAGAAACAAGCCGGTATCGAGGTAAGAGCCGAAGTCCACTTTGAACAGGCACTCCCCGCCGCTGGCGCCGGAGGAGACCGCCACATCCAGCCCCTCTTTGCGCAGCGCGGCGGCCAGCGGGCTGTTGGCCGGCAAAAGCGCCTCCTCCGCCGTCACGGCCGCGTAGCCGCGTCGATCGCGGTTCGCGTACTGGGAGCCTCCCTTGCCGTGGCTGCGCACCTTCGAGAACACGTGGTCCGGCCGCATCCCCAGCACTACCGGCACAATGGCCAGCACATCGGCGAAGCGGCGGTAGGCCGTAGCCGCATCGACCGTTTTGGGGGCCTGGTACTCGGCCACTTGCACATAGGTGGCGCCGCTGTTGTCGCCAGCACCGCCGTACACGTCCACCGAGCAGCTGTACTCCGGCAGATCGCGGTCGTAAACGCGGTAGCAGGCCACATTGTTCTTGCGCGCCCACTTGCGCCGCTGCCGGGCCACTTTGGAAAGGCGGCTGGCGAACTGCTCCGACCCCTTCTCGTACACGATCACCTTGTGCTCGGAGCCGCCGTTGGGGTCGGGCACCAAGATGCTCTCCTGGGCCTTCGGGCCGCCGGAGCGAACCGCCAGAACCGCCCGTTGCTCCCCCGCCTTCAGCAGGGCGCTGCACTCGGCCCCTTCTCCGAACAGCTGGGAAAGATCCGACTCGGCAGAGCTGGCGAACAGCGACCCCGCCGGCGCCTGCGCGCAGGCCCGCTGGAAGGCCTGCTCCTCGAAGCGGGCGCGGGCGTCTTCGGTGGAATGGTCGGCAGGGCGGCACCAGGCCACCGCCAAGGGCGACTCGCCTTCAGGGCGCAAGCGCGCGAACAAGGAGCCGTCGTCAAGCGCCTCATCGTCGTAGAGCTCCACGCTCACCGCTTTGGAAACGCCCGCCCGCTTTGCATGCACCCGGGCGCGGGCAATGGAGGGAGAGGAATTGCTGGTGCCCAGCACCCGCAAGCGGGCCTCTGCGGCGGCAAGCCCCTCTTCGAAGCGCTCGTCTGCTTCTGCGAGCATCTGGTCCCACGCGTCTGCGTCGTGCTGCGCCCAGCCCAGAAAACCCCAGCGGCTGCGGCTGATGCCGGGCGCGCACTGGCAGAGCGCGAGCGCCGCCTCGCACACCAGAAGACCTTCATTGCAGGAGGGGTCATACAGGCTGCCGCCCTCGTTCACGAGCTTTCCCCAATCCAAGAGCGCCAGAAGAGCCGCCGCCTGGGCCACCGTGCGCGGTGCATCCGGGCCGTCGTGCTCGTCCAGGTAGTCGCGCCGGTGCAGCGATGCGCCGCTCAGGTTCAGGCTTATAGTGGCCTTATCGCCCCTCAGGCGCACCTCGATGGCGGCATCGGGCGTTTGGGCGTCCACCGAAGGGCGCCAGCCGGCCCGCTCCATCAGCGCGTCACAGATGGCGTCCTTCACCCGCAGGGCGGTGAAGTGGCTGTGGCGCAGCTGGTCGTTCGAGCCCTTGGCCGAGACCGCCATTGTGGCGCCGCGCACCAGCACCGCCTCCCAGTCAAGGGCGCGTACCGCATCGTAGAGCTCGTCGGAATCGGCCGCGCCCACGCGCGCCAAGGTTACCGTCACATTGCCCGCCAGCCGCGACCACAGGCACACGCGCGCAGCGGTGGCGGGCGTGCCGAAGAACGCGACGCCGCCGCCCAGCGGCCTCACCTGGCGGCAGCGCAGGCCCTTGAGCTCGGCGGCCAGCAGCTGCTCGGCCCCCGGGGGGCACGTGGCGAAATATTCGAAGGGTTCGGCAAGATTCTGACGGTCCATGGGGCTCCATTCGTGCGTTTGCGTAGCCGAGCGATTAATCCGGCCTCCGGCCCGCGCGGGATCTCTCCACTTCGGCCCCTTCGGGGCCTCCGGTCGAGATGACGTTAGGCGGATGGGAAGTGGGCTCAGGCACCCCTTCCCTTATAAGAAAGATGCCCGCCGGGGCGGGCATCCACAGTTTCGGAAACTAGTCTTCCAGGTAGTCCTTCAGGCGGCTGGAGCGGGAAGGATGGCGCAGCTTCGCGAGCGTCTTCGACTCGATCTGGCGAATGCGCTCTCGCGTCACGCCGAACTCGCGTCCCACTTCCTCGAGGGTGCGCGGGTGGCCGTCCTCCAACCCGAAGCGCAGGCTGATCACCTTGCGCTCGCGCTCGGCCAGGCCGTCGAGCACCTTCGCCAGCTGCTCCTGCATCATCGAGAAGCTGGCAGCGTCCGGGGGCACCACGGCGGCATCGTCTTCGATGAAGTCGCCCAGCTGGGAATCCTCTTCCTCGCCGATGGGGGTCTCAAGGCTCACCGGCTCTTGGGAGATCTTCTGAATCTCGCGCACGCGCTCGGCGGAAAGGCCCATCTCCTCGCCAATTTCCTCGGGGGTAGGTTCGCGGCCCAGCTGTTGCAGAAGCTGCCGCTGGATGCGCACCAGCTTGTTGATGGTCTCAACCATGTGCACCGGGATGCGGATGGTGCGGGCCTGGTCGGCGATGGCGCGGGTGATGGCCTGACGGATCCACCAGGTGGCATAGGTGGAGAACTTGAAGCCCTTGGTGTAGTCGAACTTCTCCACCGCGCGGATGAGGCCCAGGTTGCCCTCCTGGATAAGATCCAGGAACAGCATGCCGCGGCCCACGTAGCGCTTGGCGATGGAGACCACCAGGCGCAGGTTCGCCTCGATCAGCTGCTGCTTGGCGTCTAGGCCCACCTGCTCGATGCGGGAGAGGCGACGGCGCTCGCGGCGGTCCAAGATGAGGCTCTCATCCACCGCAATGTCGCGGCCGGTCTCCTGTGCCATCTTGAGGTCTTTCTCGGCCTTGTCGGCAGCTTCCAGCTGTTCGCCGGCCGCCACGCCCGCCTCGATCTTCATGGCTAGGTCGATCTCTTCGGCGGCCGTCAGCAGCGGCACCTTGCCGATTTCCTTCAGGTACATGCGCACCGGGTCGCCCGTGAGCATGGTCACGTTGGCTTCGGGGTTGCGCTTGCGAGAGTTGCGGGCAGAGGCGCGGGCGCGCACGCGGGGAAGCACTACATCGGTCGTGGCCTTCAGCTCCTCTTCGGGAATGCCGTCCAGCAAGTTTTCCTCGTCGCCGTCCTCGATATCGGAATCCATCTTGTCGTCGGCCAAGTCGGCGGCGCCGGCGTCGATGTCGTCTTTAGAAGAAGGAGCGATGTCCTCCACATCTTCGTCGTCGATGTCCTCGACGACCACTTCTTCGACTTCGATTTCCTTGGATTTTTGAGACTCGCTTGCAGAAGAATCCGCCACGCCGTCTCCTTTCTATAGGACGAATTTAGATACAGCTTCGCCATAATAGGCCGCAAGCCGCGAACTCATAGAATATCACAAACCGACTCGCGCAACAATATGTCATCTCGACTGGAGCCGCGCGGTCAAGCCTGTTGTCATCCTGAGCGAAGGCCGAAGGCCGGAGTCGAAGGATCTCCACAGCCGGGTGAGATCCTTCGACTGCGCGCTGCGCGCTCCGCTCAGGATGACAACTGAGGCGGAGAGTAGTGCTACAGCAAATCGAGGGGATCTACATCTACGGCGACGTTGGCGCGCTTGTCAGGTTTGCGGGTGCGGAAGTAGCGCAGGAGCAGCGGCGAGATGTCGTCGGTTTGCGGGCATTTCACCACGATGTGCCAGCGATGGGCGCCGCGCAGCTTCTCCAGCACGCAGGGCACGGGCGCCAGAAGCTGCCAGCGGTCCCCCACTTGATCGCGCAGCAGCTGGGCCAGTTCGCCGTGCACCTGGGCGGCCACCGCCTTCACCTGCTCTTCGTCCGGCCCCCACACCAGCACATTGGCCATGCGCACATAGGGCGGGTAGCCGAACATGCGCCGTTTCTGCAGCTCGCCGGAAACGAACCAGTCGCGCGCGTAGCGGGCAGCGGCCACAATGGCCGGCGATTGCGGCTCGTAGGTCTGCACCAGCACCTGGCCGGGAATCTCGCCGCGGCCGGCGCGGCCCGCCACCTGCTCTATCAGGCCGAAGGTGCGCTCGGCGGAACGGAAGTCCGGCAGGTTCAGCTGGGTGTCCGCGTTGATGACTCCCACAAGCGACACATCGTCGAAGTCGAGACCCTTCGCGATCATCTGGGTGCCCAGCAGAACCGCGCGCGGGGCGGCGGCGAACGCGTCCAGCAGCTGCTGATGGGCCCCCTTGAAGCGGGTAGTATCGGCATCCATGCGCACGATGGGAACGCCGGGCCCGGCTTCGGGCATGGAGTCCAGGAGCACCCGCAGGTCCGCCTCCACCCGCTGGGTGCCGGCGCCAAACTTTTTCAGGTAGGGCGAGCCGCACTCCGGGCACGTAGCGGGCACGGGTGCTGTGTATCCGCAATGGTGGCAGGCCAGCTTCGAGCCGTGCTCGTGGTAGGTGAGCGACGTGGCGCACGACGGGCAGGTGGGCACGAACCCGCAATCGCGGCAGAGCAGAAACTTCGCGAAGCCCCGTTGGTTCAGCAGCAGCACCGCCTTGCGGCCCGCCCCCAAGGTCTCTGCCAGGGCGCTCTTCAGCGCACCGGAGAACATGGAGCGGGAGCCGCTGGAGAACTCGTGGGCCATGTCCACAATGCGCACCGGCGGCAGCGGACGGCCGTTGGTGCGCCGGGGCATCAAGGCATGGTGCCAGCGCTCGTCGCGGCCCAGCCGCTCCATCGTGTCGATGCTGGGGGTGGCCGACCCCAGAACAACGGTGCCGCCGGAGCGCCCCATCATCCAAAGGGCCACGTCGACCGCCCGGTAGCGCGGGGCGCTCTCCTGCTTGTAGGTGGACTCGTGCTCCTCGTCGATGACGATGAGCCCCACGTTCGCCAGCGGCGCGAACAGGGCGCTGCGGGCGCCAACCACCACGTCTGCCCCGCCTTCCTGAATGAGCTGCCACTGGTCGAAGCGCTCGCCGGCGCTCATGCGGGAGTGCATCACCGCCACGCGGTCCCCGAAGCGGCTGCGGAAGCGCCCCACCGTCTGGGGGGTGAGGGATATCTCGGGCACGAGCACGATGGCGGTGCGCCCTTCCGCGATGACCGACGAGATGGCCTGCAGGTACACCTCCGTCTTGCCAGAGCCGGTGACGCCGTCGAGCACCACCACGTGCCCGTCCTGAGCGGCGCGGGCCTCTTCTATCACCTGAAGCGCCTGCAGCTGGTCCGGCAGCAATTCCGGCGCAGGGGCCAGTTGGAAGGGCTCTGCCTGGATGGGCGCGCGCAGGCGGCGGCGGCGCTCCACCACGACCACGCCCTTATCCGCAAGCGTTTTCAAGGGGCCCGAAACGTCCCCGATACGCTCAGCCAAATCGGCCACGCGGCACTGGCCGCCCTCCGCCTTCAGGGCCTCAAGCAGCCGCAGTTGCTTGACGGCAGTGGAACGGGGCTGAAAGTCGGCACCTTCGGCAGTAAGAACCGCCCAGCGCTCTTCCACCTCCCCCACCGCAGGCGCCTCCACCCGCTGGCCGTAGGGGCCGCTCACCAGGTGAGGCACGCCCCCCGGAGGAGCGAACAGCCGGATGCACGAAGAAAGCGGCGCAATGTAGCGATCCGCCAGAAACTGGGCGCATGCGGCCCCCTCTTCGTCAAAGTACGGCCCGGCGAGCACCTTCTCCACGCCCTTGAGCTTCCCGGCCTCCACCGGGCAGGCGCCTTCTTCCTCGAAATCGTTCACCTCGATGACGAACCCGATGGCCTTGCGCGAGCCCAGCGGCACCAGAACGGCGCAGCCCACCTCCACCGGCTCGCCGTCGGCGGCACAGCCCTCCTCCAGCGCGTAGGTGTAGGGCGCGTCGAGGGATTGGGTGGGTATGTCCAGTATGACCGAGGCGGTTTGGAGCAAGGGAATACCTCAGATGGCGCTTTTTAGGCCAAGCCGCAGGCAGCGCGCAGCTCGTCCACCTTGTCGGTTTTCTCCCAGGTGAACTCCGGAAGCTCGCGGCCGAAGTGGCCGTAGGCGGCCGTCTTGCGGTAGATGGGGCGACGCAGGTCCAGCGCGTCGATGATGGCGCCGGGGCGCAGGTCGAACACCTTCGCCACCGCTGCCTCGATGTCCGCTTCCGGCACATGGTTGGTGCCGAAGGTGTCCACCATCACCGAGACCGGGCTGGCAACGCCGATGGCATAGGCCACCTGCACCTCGCAGCGGTCCGCCAAACCCGCGGCCACCACGTTCTTCGCCACCCAGCGGGCAGCGTAGGCGGCAGAGCGGTCCACCTTCGTGCAGTCTTTGCCGGAGAAAGCGCCGCCGCCGTGACGGCCCATGCCGCCGTAGGTGTCCACGATGATCTTGCGACCGGTGAGGCCCGAATCGCCCATGGGACCGCCCACCACGAAACGGCCGGTGGGGTTGATGTGGATCTGGGCATCTTCGGCAAGCGCCACGCCCTCGGCGTCAAGCACCGGACGGATGACGTTGTCGATGATGGCCTCGCGCAGCGTTTCCTGGTCCACCTCTTCGCCATGCTGGGTGGACACAACCACCTTCTCCACCTGAGTGGGCTTGCCGTCCACATAGCGCACGGACACCTGCGTCTTTCCGTCCGGGCGCAAAAAGTCGAGCGTCTTGTTCTTGCGCACCTCGGTCAGGCGCTCGGCCATGCGATGGGCCAGGTAGATGGGCATGGGCATGAGGGTTGAGGTCTCGTTGCAGGCATACCCGAACATCATGCCCTGGTCGCCGGCGCCCACCGTCTCGTAGGGGTCGTCGGCGGCCGCCTGGCCGGTCTGGGCCTCCCAGGACTCGTCGACGCCCTGGGCAATGTCGGGGCTCTGGCCGTGGATGGCGTTGAACACACCGCAGGTGGTGGCATCGAAGCCATACTTCGCGCGGTCGTAGCCAATTTCCTCCACCACTTCGCGCACAATGCCGGGCACGTCCACGTAGGCTTGGGTGCGAATCTCGCCCGCCACCACTACCATGCCGGTGGTGGTGAGCGTCTCGCAGGCGCAGCGCACCTGGGAAACATCGGCCGGCTGCCCGCCGGGGGCCACGTAGCCTTCCGCCTGCAGCTCAATCTCCTTCGCCAGAATGGCGTCCAGGATGGCATCGGAAATTTGGTCGCACATTTTGTCCGGATGACCCTCGGTCACCGATTCGGACGTGAACAGGTAAGAATTAGAATGCTCTTCCATGAAGCTCCTCCTTCATCGTTGCTGGCCGGACCACCTTTAAGGGAGCCTCCCCTTAGGTTGGTGTCGGGATCGGCGAGCCAACTCTCTCCCCCGACTCTGGATAAACGGGCGCGCTTTTTGCACAAGCCGCTATCCTAGCGGTTGAGCCGCCGGTTGGCAAGGCAGCCCCCGGCCGCGCAGCCGGTTTCGCGGCAAGCGAGAAACAACAAGGTTTCGCCCGCGTAACGAAGCTCCTCGCCCCGTTCACGAACTAGTTTTCTAGCGCGAATATATCCAGAATAATTCCACCGCAGCCCACGTGGGGCGGCCGCGGCGAAGGTTAAGGAGACTTTTGAGGAAGTGATCACATGAGGCCCATGGATTTCGCCATGCGCACGACGGCAAACAAACTGGTCGACTACCTGTGCGAGGACCCCGAGAACCACATGCAGTCGATGTTCGACAAGCTGGACGCCATTTCCCCCGACGCCCTGTTCCCCTCGCAAAGGGACGCCTTCCGCCGCGTGATCAAAGACAAGAACAACATGTACGACCTGATCATGCGCGTGATGGCGCTGAACCCGGCCGTGCGCAACGACCTGCTGAAGGCCTTCATGGTGGAAGGGAACTTCATTGCCTGGGGAAAGCAGGAGAAGGCGCGCGAGAAGTACGGCTGCAACATTCCCTGGGCCATTCTGCTGGACCCCACCAGCGCCTGCAACCTGCACTGCACCGGCTGCTGGGCCGCCGAGTACGGCCACAAGCTGAACCTGAGCTTCGAGGACATCGACTCCATCATCACCCAGGGCAAGGCGCTCGGCTGCCACATCTACATCTACACCGGCGGAGAGCCCTTGGTGCGCAAGCGCGACCTCATTCGCCTTTGCGAGAAGCACCCGGACTGCGCCTTCTTGTGCTTCACCAACTCCACCCTCATCGATGAGGAGTTCTGCCAGGAGATGATCCGGGTGAAGAACTTCGTGCCGGCTATTTCCGCCGAGGGAGACGAAGCCGCCACCGACGGACGCCGCGGCGACGGCGTTTACAAGAAGATGGGCGCCGCAATGGATCTGCTAAAGTCCCACGGGCTGCCCTTCGGGGTGTCCATCTGCTACACCTCCGCCAACGCAGCCTCGGTGGCCAGCGACGAGTACTTCGACTGGCTCATTGAGAAGGGCGCGCTGTTCGCCTGGATCTTCACCTTCATGCCGGTGGGCAAAGACGCCCCCACCTCGCTCATGCCCACCACCGAGCAGCGCGTAAAGCTCTACGAGTTCAACCGCCATGTACGCGAGACGAAGCCCATCCTCACGCTGGACTTCCAGCATGACGGCGAATACGTGGGCGGCTGCATTGCCGGCGGGCGCCGCTATCTGCACATCAACGCCGCGGGCGACGTGGAGCCGTGCGTGTTTATCCATTATTCGAACGCCAACATCCACGACATGTCGCTGCTGGACTGCCTGCGCTCCCCCATCTTCATGCAGTACCACGACAACCAGCCCTTCAACGACAACTTCCTGCGCCCGTGCCCGATGCTTGAGAACCCCGATTGCCTGGTGGAGATGGTAGAGGCATCGGGCGCCCACTGCACCGATCTGCAGTCTCAGGAAACGGCGCAGGAGCTGGCGGACAAGTGCCGCCCTGCCGCCGCCGACTGGGCGCCTATGGCGGAAGAGATTTGGACCGACCCGGACGACCCCCGCGCCGCCGAGCGCCATCGCAACAACTTAGGCCAGGCGGACAGCGACGAGGACTTCCACAAGAAGATCGGCCGCCAGCTGCACGGCGCGTTCGACCCCGAGCGCGACAAGAAGTTGCCCGGTTGGGAAGGCGCCGAAGAAGCCATGGCCGCCAGCCAAGCACGCATCAAAGCAGCAAAAGAAGCCCACCACCAAGCCATCGCCGCGCAGGAGTAATTGGCAAGAGAGGTCGATCTTTCGAGCTTTCCTAAACTTGAGCTAAGACTGGGTTCTAAAAATCGACCTCTGCGTATTCCAAGCTATACTCCTGTCTGATGTACGCAAATAGCTCCTCGCAATCGAACACAGGAATGGGAGCGTGGTGGAAGTCCTTCTTATTCCGCGTTATAAGCGCATCGCAACCCGAATCCAACGCACGTTGGAGAACGCAAGCGTCTTCGAAATCTTCCCAATCGGAATCGAGAGCCCTGCGCACACCCTCTTCGCGCAGGGGCACGCAGGACACGCATCGCAAGAGCAGCTTCATGGCCGCTTTCGCTTCTTCGGGAGATCGCGTACCACTCCCCGCTGTAAGGAGGTAGAAAATATCCGTGAGCTGGGAGGTGCTGCAGCGCAGGTCGAGATCCTTAAGGGCGCCGACAATTAGGAGCAAGCGAGCGCTTTCGTAGAAGGGTTTCCGAACGGCGAGGGCGTCGATAATGATATTGGTGTCAACGAAGCATCGCATATTACCGGCCTCTATTCGTCCAACAAACCGCGGGAACGAAGCCGATCCATCTTTATCTCGAGGTCAGACATGGTAGAAAACTTATTGTTTGCGGGAAGGCAGATTGAATCAACCAAAGATGCTGCAGCAGCCAATTCGGCCGCCGTATGATTTTGCGCAGGATGTTCTTCTGGGAAGGGCAGCGCCCGGTTCTCTATAACGAAGTCAAAGAGTTGATTAATTGCCTGGGATACATTGACGCCAAGCGACCTTAGCACCCGGTTCCCATCTTCCTTCTTCTGAACCGCCATCCGCCCAGTAACCATCGCCTCTGCCGTCATACTACCTCCCTATGTTGTACGTACAACATAATAGCACGAATCAACAAAACCGGGAAGCATCGCATAATTGCAATGCAGCTAGTCAATCGTCACCAGATCGCACGCGAGACAAGGGCGAAAGCGTTCGGCATGTCGTCCTGCAGATAGGAGTATTTGCGTTTGAACTCAGCCTTGGTCAATCCGAGGGCCCTCAAAATGCCGATGGTGTCGTCGAGATCACGCGTACGCCCCGACAGCGCACTATCTTCCACAGCCGAGAGCTTGAGCTTCAGGAGCGATACCAAATCTCCGACGAAGAGAGAGATGTGAACGAATCCGCAATCGACTGGCTCCCACTTAAGATCCATGGATTCGATTATAAAGTCAGGCTCGTCAGCGGCGGCATCGTTGTTCAGCCACCAGGGGCCAAGTCCGTGTTTTGCGCCGATTTTGGCGATAGCGTCTTCAACTTCGACGGGGTAGTCATCGGTAATGGAATCGATATCGGCCGTGAGTCCGTTTACGCGGACCCCATGCCAGGCAAGCGCAAAGCCCCCTACGGCGCGGACAACAATAGGCGTTGTAATGGTGTTGTCGAGCTCTCTAAGAAGCTGAATGAGCTCATCGACATCTAGCTCTCGATTCACAGGATCAACCCCATCTCCTCGAAGGAGGGAAAGGCTCCCGGGCAGGGATAAGTCGAAATGACGACAGGCGGAGTCAGGGGCGGGTGGTTTTCAAGGGATCGCAGGTTGTCGAACCTCGCATGGGCGCCTTCGGCTTTCAGCAGGGCTCCCGCGACGTCGCTAAGTTTTTCAGGGTCGATGCACGCGAGCTCTTCATCAAAGCGCCCTTTGCGATCATTCACCATTTTGTCGATCCAACGGTAGAGGAAGTAATAATCATCCTTGTTCCAGCCGTCAGTGCACCGGTAATAAACGGGCGTACCGCTTTTGTCATCAAGGAAAAGCTGGACGTTCTTGCGTTCGACGACCCAGTCGGTGTCTACCTTCTCAGCCGGTATGACGCCCTGCGAGAAAAGCCGACACATGTAGGCTTTAGAAACCCCCAACAGCTCGGACGCTTGACGAGCGCTCATAAGTTTCTGAGACATAGCGGCAGCACTCCTTCCTAAGTTTATGATTGTAAACCAAGACAGTAAACCAAACAACTACTAGTGAAGGGATGCAGATGGTTGAGTACCCCAGCACAGGCGCTCTCTCGCATGAGAAGAGTCCAACTCGATCGCCTAGCGGGTTGGCATCTCTGGCACTTCTGTGGTGCCGAACCAGCGGTCGGCTTGCCAGCTTCGACCCCAATGGCATTCGATAAGAAAGTAAAGCGCCGGACTCCGTGAAATGCTCACCAATCGGGCGCTTTGCTGCTGCTCACATTAGCATTGCTACTTGTTTTAATTACCTCTCCCACGCGAAATATACAATAGTTTTCTAATACGCCCCGGCGCTAGCCGCAGTCCCACCAGAACATGACGTCCGAGAAGTCCCCGCGCGCCAGCGCCTCCGCGGGGGCGAAGAGGTAGGCGCGCCCTCCGTCCCCCAGCTCTATGCCCGACCATTCGGGCGGCGACACCTGCAGCGCCAGCGCGTCGTAGCGGCGCTCGTCCGGGTCGTAGGAGCGGGGGTCCACCTGGAGGAAGTCCGGGTAGCCGCCGAGCTGGACGTCGGTGCACTCGCGCTCGTCCTCGGCCGACAGCCCCCAGGTGAAGCCGCAGCCGGAAGCGTAGCGGTCGGCATCCTCGTGGTACTTCGAGACCGGCAGGCCGGGATGGAGCTCGTTCCATTTTAAGGCGAACGCCTCCTCGGCGCGGAAGTCCACGTCGAACGGCTCGCTCTCGGAGAGTCCTCGCCCGAACGCCACGGGAAGCGCAGGATAGGGGTCGGAGAGGGGGTCGGGCCGCTCCGTCAGCCCCCGCGCGCCCTCCGGGCGCCACAGCACGCGGAAGCCGCCCTCCTCCCCCAGCCCCAGGTCGGGCTCCCGCGAGACGAACAGCTGAAGGAGCCCCTTGGCCGGGAGGCCGGGCACGCGAGGCGCCTCCGAGTAGTCCACGCGGGCGAGTAGCCGCAGCGGCTCGCCGCCAGGACCGAGGGGCCACGGCTCGCCCTCGGCCAGGAGCGGCACCCCGCCCACCTGGGAGGAGCCATGGCCCCCGGCCAGACGCCGCAGGAGCCGCGGCAGGCCGCCCACCTCGGACGGCTCAGTAGCCGCCCCGCAGGCGCAAGGCAGCGCGGGGAGCGAACGGAGCGCCTCTCCGCGAACCGCCGCGATCTCGTCGTCCATTGGTAGTCCATCATGGGATAGGGGGCTAAATTCGCCGTTATTTTCGGATTCCTGCTCTGCAGTAATTTTCCCAGGCGCCCTCTCCTCTCCAGAACGGGCGCGACGCAATAAGCCCTCATAGCCCCCTTCGACCGGAAGCCACTTGGTCTCATAACCTTGAGTTATTCTCGCATTTCGCTTGCGGAGAACAAGATCATTTTCGAGACGATAGTCGCCAGGCTGAGCCCCCCAGCACTCCAATACGCCCATCGGCATATCTTCATCCCAGACCAAATAAAAACTGAATCCTTCAAGCTCTGCGGCGAATACAGCATCCACGAAGCGGTCCGAGACGTAAATTGGTCTATCGGGAGTTTCCCGGATTTTGAAGATATTAACCTCATCAACAGCCGATTTGAGAAAGGCGTGTTTATTTACGCGTCGCACAAAGCCATCACCAGCCGTTTGGTATTCGGAATTGCCCAAGTCGAGGCAGTTAAGCACGTTGACAACGTTCAATATCCAAACTCGGTGCTTCTTTAGATCCGCAGATAACCACTCAACGCAGCCGGACGTGACCTTTTCAAGAGCGCATTTTGCACGATCACTTAATACCGGGGCTCCAGCGCGAAAAGAAAAAATATCTGTCTTCATTGGGCATTTTCCTGATGGCTGCAGCTTCATCTCCTTCCAAGATTCCTGGAGCCTCTCGCCACACAATTGTGGCAATCGATCAGCAGAAGAGTCTCCTGCCTCCTCGACCCACTCCTCGTTAAGTTCACTGCACTCCAACCGCCAGACCCTCATGCCTCAACCTACTTTCCCGTAAGTGCGCCAGACTGCAAATCAGCCTTTATTCTACCCAGTTCGCCAATAATCTCATCTCTGATTAGTTTGTTCTGCTCCAAAGGATCGAGTATTCCATCCGCATCCGCCTTAGCCTTCCCTCTCGAGACTGCATGTTTAATCGATGCATTTACTTCGCTGTAGTATTTTTTGGTGTGCAAGGTAGGGTGATACGCGGCATCAGATACGCCCTTTTGAGTCGGAAGAAAGACCCCTTCTCCATCGTAATTAAATCGCCAACATGCGAGAATGAGTCGACGACTTTTGTGAGTTTCGTCGTTACTTCTGCACCCATCGAGGCGCCATTAGCGACGTCACCCACAACAGGAACTGCGGAAATAAACGACATGGCGGCGTCGACCCAATTCCCCTCAGCGGCGTACAAGATGCCATTCGCAATATCCGCAGCAACACCGACGCCTGGCACGAACCCCAGGATGTCCAAGGCGCCATGGGCGACGTCGGAGAGGCTCGGCGGGTTCCCGCCGAACACGGTGTCGGCCATCTTGGCGGCGGTTCCGCAGAAGTGGGACACGACCTTGGCGCTCTGCTTGAAGGCGCCGCCCACGGCATTGCCGAGGGACCTTGCCGCCGAGCCGATGAGCCCG
>JAAVZC010000012.1 GCA_022791455.1 Eggerthellaceae bacterium | reverse complement strand
GCGCTAGCGAAGCGCGGGCGGGTCGTCGGGGTGGAGCGAGGTTAAGCCAAAGGAGGGAGGAGATCCACTCGGGCGCAGCCCGAGTTAGCTCCGACCGACGACGCGTCGAGCGGAATCCCCGTCGACCCGAGCCGCGCGGACAGGTTGGCAGCGCTACAGAGGGCGGCGGCGTTCCGGTTCTACCGTCAACAGCACCGGTCCGTCTTCGGTGATGGCAATGGTCTTTTCGAAGTGGGCCGAGGGCTTGCCGTCGCGCGTGCACACCAGCCACCCGTCCGGCATCGCCTTCGTCTTATGGGTGCCCAGATTGATCATGGGCTCGATGGCGATCACCATGCCAGCGCACAACTCCATGCCCGTGCGGCGACGGCCGTAGTTGGGAACATTGGGCGGCTCGTGCATGTCGCGCCCGACGCCGTGGCCCACGTATTCGCGCACCACGCCCAGCCCGCAAGATTCCGCCAGGCTCTGCACCGCATAGCCGATATCGCCCAGCCGGCCCCCCACACGCGCCGCGTCGATGCCTGCCCACATGCAAGCCTCCGTCACCTCCAGAAGGCGGCGGCGGTCATCGTCAATCTCCCCGATAGCGTAGGTCCAGGCGTTGTCCCCCACCCAGCCATCCACTATGGCGCCAGTGTCCACCGACAGGATGTCGCCCTCTTTCAGCACCGTCCCCTTCGAGGGAATGCCGTGGACGATCTGCTCGTTCACAGAAGCGCAGATAGACCCCGGGAATCCGCCGTAGCCCTTGAAGGCCGGAACGCCCCCTTCGCTGCGAATCACCTCTTCGGCTAGCAGATCAAGCTCCCAGGTGGAAACGCCCGGCTTGGCGGCCTTGCCCACTTGGCGCAAGGCAAGAGCGGAAACCCGCCCGGCCTCTTTCATGGCCTCAATTTCGCCGGGGCTCTTCAGTATGGGCCACTCGCGACGCCTTCTCATGAGCAAATCCTCCTTATGCCAAAGCAGGCGAGCCTAACGCTTAAGGCGTCGCGCAATTTTATCGGTGGCCGCCGTCACCAGCGCCGCCTCGGGCCATCGAGCGGCCACCGCAGGAGCGAAGGTGATGGCCAGCGCCAGCACCCCACCCACGATGATGTAGGCGAGCGACTTCAGAATGCTGCCGTCGAGCGGGCCGAAAAGCGCGCTCAAGGCCGACAGCGCCGCCCATCCCGCTAAGGCTCCCAGCGCCCCCAGCACAATGCCGCGGCCTGTGCTTTTCGCCAGCGGACCGAAACGGAATGCCCGGTAATGGCGCTTCAGATAGACGAACGCCGCCACATCGCCCAGCAAGTAGGACACGATGGTCACCGCCGCGATGGACTCGATGCCAATAGCCAACCCGTTCTGCACCGCCCAAGCGCAGGCCATGGTGAGCAGCACCTGCACCACCACTGCCGCAAAGTTGATCCAGGAGAACAGTCCGATGCGCCGGATACTGCTGAACACCTTGTTAAGGTAGCAGCTGAGGCTGTAGAACGGCAGCGCCACCGCCATCACCATCAGATAGCTGGCAATCTGGCCGATGGCGTCTTCAGTGAACGCCCCCACATGGTAGAGGGTCACGAGCGGTGTAGCGAACACTATCAAGTAAAGCGTCATGGGAATCATCAGGAAGATAATCTGCCGTGCGCCGTCGATAATGCCCGCGACCACACCACCCACGTTGTCTTCCGCTTGCATGTCCGCCAGCTCGGTGAACATAGAGGTGGTCACCGGCACCACCAGGAACGAATAGGGGAAGGTGAACCATAGACGCGCGTACGCAATGACCGAAGGCCCATTGTCGGCGAAGCAATAGGAGGCGGCGTTCTGGACCGACACCGTGGCGAAAGCGCACATGGTGATGAAAAGGGCCCCCACTCCCAGCGACACCGTTTCCCGCAGCGCCGGATCTCGCAAGTTCAACCGCGGCCGCAGATGGATTCCTTGCTTTGCGAGCGCGGGAATCTGGATTGCCATCTGCACGAACACACCCAGCGGGTTGCCGATGGCAATCACGAAGAAAGCCGCTTGCTGGTCGTAGCGGGCCACGAAGGCGTAGGCCAAAAACGACGCGATCACAATGACGTTGTTGAACACCGGCGCGATGGAAGACCAGAAATACTCGCGGTTCGCGTTCAGCAGGCCCGAGACAATGGTCGACGCCCCGTAGAACACAATTTGTATTGCGAAGAACTGGAAGAAGAACACCGCCAGGGACATTTCCTGCTGGTCGGAGTAGAAGGTTTGGGTGAAGATGATCTGCGCGGGGAACACCATGCACAGCACCGAGACCGCCCCGAGCAGGATGACCACGATGGTGAGCAGGTTCGAGGCGTAATCGTTGCCCCGCCGCTCCCCCAGCTTCTTTTTCGTCGATACGTAGACGGGCAGAAACGCCGTCACCAGCATCCCGCCCATGACCAGCTCGAACAACATGTTGGGCAGGTTGTTCGCCACCTGATAGGCACTGGACACGAACGTGGAGCCCAAGGCGAAGGCCATGGCCCAGGTGCGGCCAAGGCCGGTGATACGGGAGATGATGACGCAGATGCTGATGAGCGCGGCCGACGAGCCCACCGAGCGCTGCGGCTTTGTCTCCGCCGCCGGCGCTGCCTCTTCGCTGCGCACCTCGTCTTCTACAAGCACCTGGCCGCGCGCGGATTCCTCGAAACTCCAAGAAGGATTGGTGCGATCCAGACCGGCATGGCTGGCCACAACAGGGATGAACCCCGTCTTCCCCGGCGCCACCTCTGCATGGGAGGTCTTCTGAGCGCCGGCATGCCGCCCGCGCGGTACCGGGCGGTCCTCTGGGAGGTTCTCCGGCACCGTGCCGGAGGCCGCCGGGCGAGCATGGCGCGCTCGGGACAGCTTGTCTGCCATAGGGGAAACCTTTTCTGTATCGGATATAATTACTCAATGATACCAAACCGAAAGGCCGCCCCCTATGCACATACTTATCGTGCGGAATAATTCCAACCCGCAGGCAATCGATTCCTCGCTGCTGCTGATGTCCTACCTCAATTCGATGGGCGTGAGCACCTCTATGGTCGATTCTTCCGACTTGGGGAACGACCGTCAGCGGGCCACCATCCGCCAGCAACTCGCAGAACCGGTTGACTTGGCCATTGTGCTGGGTGGGGACGGCACCGTGCTGCACACCGTGCATCTTTTGGAGAAGCAGTGTCCCCCTATTCTGCCCATCAACTTCGGCCGCATGGGCTTTCTCACCAACAGCGATGAAAAGGGCATCATCCCGCTGGCCGCCTCAGCGTTAGCGGGAGAATTGCACGAAGATCGCCGCAGCATGCTCTCCGTAGAAGTGATCTGCGAAGACGCGCCAGCGTCGGATGACGAGGGAGAAATGCCCTCAGAAGAATTCGGCGTAAACTGCTCGGGGCTTGAGGGAGTGCGTCAGTTCACCGCCCTCAATGAAGCGGCGCTCACCCGTGGCGCAATGGGCCGCATTATCGAGTTCTCGCTTCAGATCGACGGGACACAGGTGTTCAAGGAACGTGGCGATGGCCTAGTGGTAGCTACCGCCACTGGCTCCACCGCATACGCTCTCTCCAGCGGCGGGCCGCTGGTGTCGCCCCAGCACAATGGTTTGGTCGCCGTCCCCATTGCCCCCCACACGCTTCGGGCGCGCGCCATCGTCACCGAGCCGAGCGATGTTTTGGAAGTCCGCCAAGACGATCAAGAAGCCTTCCGCGATGCCACCCTGTTCATCGACGGCGAGCTGATGGTCTTCCCGTCCCCGGTGCGACGCCTCATCCTGAAACGGGCCGACGCCGCCATCACGCTGCTCCGCCCCGGTGCCGACAACTTCTACGAAGCCATCGCCCAAAAGTTCTTCGGCTAAGTGAGACAGAGGGACACCCCTAACGTCTCATTTCCGAAACACCTTACAGCAGGGAGGCACTCTTAAGAAATGAGACGTTAGGGGTGTCCCTCTGTCTCACCAACAAAAAAATGCCCCGCTCGTGAGCGGGGCATTTTCAGTTCGATAAGGGAACCAGCTTATTCAGCAGCTTCGGTGTAAGCACGAGTCACCGAGGAGTCCACCGGAACACCCGGGCTCATGGTGGAGGAAGCGGTGATGGACTTGACGTACTTGCCCTTGGCAGCCGCAGGCTTCATGCGAAGAATCTCGTCGTACACAGCGCCGTAGTTCTCGGCCAGAGCCTCGGGGGTGAAGCTCACCTTGCCGATGATGACATGGGCGATGCCGTAGCGGTCGGCGCGATACTCAACGCGCCCGCCCTTCAGCTCCTTGATGGCCTTGGCCACGTCGTTGGTCACCGTGCCCAGCTTCGGATTCGGCATCAAACCGCGGGGGCCGAGGATCTTGCCCAGGCGACCCACCTTGCCCATCTGGTCGGGAGTGGCCACAGCGGCGTCGAAGTTGAAGACGCCCTTCTGGATCTGCTCCATGAGGTCGGCGGTGCCCACAATGTCGGCGCCCGCTTCCTCAGCGGCACGAGCAGCCTCGCCCTCGGCGAAGACGGCAACGCGCACTTCCTTACCAGAGCCGTTGGGCAGGCTCACGGTGCCACGCAGCTGCTGGTCGGCCTGACGGGTGTCGATGCCCAGGCGGAAGTCGCAGGTAACGGTCTCGTCAAAGTTGGCGGTGGAGATCTCCTTGATCTTCTTCATCGCCTCGAGCGGGGCTACCGGAGTCTCGGGGATCAGCGCTTCTGCTGCCCGGTACTTCTTAGATTTCTTCATTCTTTCATTCCTTTCGTGGTACTGGCGAGCCTACCGTA
This sequence comes from Eggerthellaceae bacterium, assembly GCA_022791455.1. Taxonomy (GTDB): domain Bacteria; phylum Actinomycetota; class Coriobacteriia; order Coriobacteriales; family Eggerthellaceae; genus Parvibacter. The sequence continues at coordinate 2,385 of JAAVZC010000012.1, read as the reverse complement.
TCGGCTCTTCCACTTGCACGCAGCGCCCGAAGGCCGCCGCGGTACAAACTTTACTCGTCGATGGTCTTGCCCTGCAGCATCGCCGCCACCTTGCGGGACGGGACGTACTTCTTCTTCATGGGACGACCCTCGATGCGCACGCCCATGGAACGGGCGGTGCCGGCGACGATCTCCATCGCAGCCTCAACAGTATTAGCGTTGAGGTCGGGCATCTTCGTCTCGGCGATCTTGCGCAGCTGCTCCTCGGTGAGCGTGCCCACCGTCTGGATCTGCGGGATGCCGGAACCAGAGTTGATGCCCAGAGCTTCCTTGATGAGCACCGCAGCCGGAGGGGTCTTGCACACGAAGGTGAAAGAGCGATCCTCGTAGACCGTGATCTCAACCGGGATAACCGTGCCCGCCTGGTCTGCCGTCTGCGCGTTGAACGCCTGGCAGAACTGCATGATGTTGACACCCTTGGCGCCCAGCGCGGGGCCTACCGGAGGGGCCGGGTTGGCCGCGCCAGCAGGAACCTGCAATTTGACGAAGCCGGTGACCTTCTTGTCAGCCATAGCTTGACTACCTTTCAAATAAACCGTTTACATTCCCTTATCACAAAGCCCTTCGGCCTTGGCGAGAAGCCCCGAGTCCACACGGGCGCCAAGAAGGGCGAATGTGCCAATTAAATGCGCGTAACCTGGTTGAAGCTCAGCTCCACCGGAGTCTCGCGCCCAAAGATCGACACCATAACCTTAACCTTGCCGGCTTCCGGCGAGACTTCGGCCACAACGCCGTCGAACTCGGCCAGGGGGCCGGAGACCACTTTGACCGACTGACCCACTTCCAGGGCAGTGGAGGTCTTCTTCGGGGCCTCATGGTTGGTGCGCTTCATGATCTTGTTGTACTCTTCGCGAGAGAGCGGGGCAGGATTGCCCTGAGTGCCCACGAAACCGGTGACACCCTCGGTGTTGCGCACCGCAGCCCAGCTGCGGTCGTCCAGCTCCATGCGCACGAGCACGTAGCCGGGGAACACCTTCTTTTCCGCCTCAACGCGACGGCCACCGTCTTTGATCTCAGTAACCATCTCGGTCGGGATCTCAATGGCGAAGATGTTGTTCTCAAGGCCAAGGGCCTCGATGCGCATTTCCAGGTTCTTCTTAACCTTGTTCTCGTAGCCCGAGTAGGTGTGAAGGACGTACCATTTCTTTGCCATAGTGAACCTACAATCCGGAAACCGCGACCAGCAGCGGGGTGATGATCAAGTTGTCCAAAACCGCCACAAAAATGCCGAAGAACAGCAGGGCAACGATGACGACGCCGCTCCAGCGCAGAACATCGACGCGGGTGGGCCAGGTGACACGCTTCATCTCGGCCTTCACGTCGCGCAGGAATTGGAAGCGCTTCTTCTTGGCGGGCTTGTCCTCCGCCTTCTTAGCAGGCTTCTTGGCCGCCTCGTCATCGGAATCGGTAGCATCCGATTTCTTGAACAGCGATTTCTTCGGCTTCTCCTCGGCTTCAACTACCTCAGCCGCCGACTGCTCGCCGACTTCCTCGCGAGTCGCCTTGCGCTGCTGACGGGCAGCGGAAGCTTTAGCACGTTGGGTCTTGGATTTTTTTGCCATGGTCTTCCTTAATAATTTTTCTCTTAACGCCAAACAAGCAGCCACTTGGCTGCTCGTCAAACAAGCTGGCAGGCCAGGAAGGACTCGAACCCTCAACTTGCGGTTTTGGAGACCGCTGCTCTACCAATTGAACTACTGGCCTATGCCTGTTTATTAGTCACTCGAACCTAGCGGGTCTCGCGATGCACCGTGTGGTGACGGCACCACTTGCAGTACTTCTTGAGCTCCATACGGTCCGGATGGGTTTGCTTGTTCTTTTTGGTCGTGTAGTTGCGGCGCTTGCACTCGGTGCAGGCCAGGGTGACCAAAGTACGCATGAATTCTCCTTTAAGCCAATAGGGATAGACAGTTCCGTTTCATACACATGAAGAGAGCTGCCATGGGAAGGGAGCCTGCGAGAGGCAGGCTCCCTTATGGGCAATCACCAGGTTAGTTACTTGATGATCTTGGTAACGCGGCCGGAGCCAACGGTGCGGCCACCCTCGCGGATAGCGAACTTGAGGCCTTCCTCCATGGCGATGGGGTGAATCAGCTCACCAGTGATGGTGACGTTGTCGCCAGGCATAACCATTTCGGTGCCCTCGGGCAGGTGGGCAACACCAGTGATGTCGGTGGTGCGGAAGTAGAACTGCGGACGATAGCCGTCGAAGAACGGGGTGTGGCGGCCGCCCTCTTCCTTGGTCAGGATGTAGACCTGGCCCTCGAACTCGGTGTGCGGGTTCACGCTACCGGGCTTGCAGAGAACCTGGCCACGCTCGATGTCCTCGCGCTTGATGCCGCGCAG
>JAAVZC010000015.1 GCA_022791455.1 Eggerthellaceae bacterium | reverse complement strand
CATCTCCCGCGAGCGGGACCATAGAGAGGGGGATCACCCGATCCCATTCCGAACTCGGCAGTTAAGCCCCTCTTCGCCGAAAGTACTGCGGTGCAGTCCGTGGGAGGATAGGGCGTCCTGCTCGCAGGGGATGCTTTCTTTTTGGGAGCCCGACCGATAGGTCGGGCTTTTTTTGTTTTTAGGCCTATTCCGTGTAAAGGCTGAGAGCTTTTGTCAGGTAGGTATCGGCGAAGCGGCGACAGCGCTTCTTTTCCGGGAGCGTGCGTTCGCAGCGGACCTCTTCCAGCAAGCACCAAACGTAACCGGTCCAGCCGGCGAGTCCGATCATGGCCCAGTGATGCCGCGTTTCGATATCAGTGGGTTTTCTTCCCAGATATTCTTCCAGCGCGAAGGCTACTTCCGATGCGTTCAGATTGCGTGTGACAACATAGGTACCAAAGTCGGTCGCATAGTCAGAGCTTTGCAGACCGGAATTCTCCTCGAGTGCCCGTCTGTCGTTTTCGGTTCCAGAATTTGCCAGCAAAAACGCACGGTGGGAGAGTGCAATGGGGGCATTATCTCGCAGTGCAAGATCGAATACTTCGGTCGATAATTGTTTCAGCTCCGCATAGCCCAGCTCCTCAATGGGGCCGTAGGTAAGCAGTTCTTCCTCATAGCGCAGCGACTGCGTGAGGAGATCGAAATGCTTTGAGTTGAGTGTGGAAACCTGGTGGGAAGCAGCCATGAGATGCATGGCCTGGGACATCGGACGAGGCTGCTTTTGCGCGCAAGGTTCCAGGGCTGAAGCCAGAGAGCCAAACGGCTCGATATATCCTCCATGCTCCGAACTACCCATGGCGAACCCTCACTTAGGGACACGGACCAACTGCGGTTCGCAGGGGAGCGGACTTGAGCGAGGTTGAAGAGCAATGCCAAGTTCAGAATAATGACAAAGCAGCGCGCAACTTCGAAAGCCCACCCATTGCGAACTGTGCGACAAATGCTGTCGTTATCGCCATTGTACTGATGTTTTTGCCGAATTCAACCGAGAAAGTCTAGCAAACTTGAGGAATTAGTTAGAGTCTACTCAAGGAGTACTTCCCGTAAAGCTAGTCCCTCGCCGCCAGTTCCACCTGCGCGGCTGCAAGCTTTACGCAGGTGACGAAAACATCGAGCGCTGCATCAAGCTCTTCCAGCGGAGGCATCGAGGGGGCGATGCGGATGTTGCTGTCCTTCGGATCGTTGCCGTAGGGCCAGGTTGCGCCGGCACCGGTCAGCTGCACGCCTGCCTCTTTTGCGAGCGAGACGATTCTCTTGGCAGTGCCTTTGGGGGCTTCGAACGAAATGAAGTAGCCGCCACGCGGGTGAGACCATTCGCAATCCACGACACCGGTAAGGGCGTTTGCGAGTTTAGTGTCCACCAGCTGGAATTTGGGAGCGAGGAGCGCTGCATGCTTGGCCATATGCTTCGAGAGCGCCTCTTCGGCGGGAAGGAAGCGACCGTGGCGCAGCTGATTTAGCTTGTCGGGCCCAACCATCTGAATGCCCATCGCCTTAACAGTTTCGGCGTAATTGTTTTCGCCCGTGGCAAGACCCGCAATGCCCGCGCCAGGGAAGGTGACCTTAGAGGTGGAGGCGAACTTGAGGTAGCGGTCAGGATTTCCTGCCTTGCGGCATGCGGCGGCGATGTCTGCGACATGGTCTTGCTCGGTCGGATCGGCCGAGAGGTGGTGAACGCTGTAGGCATTGTCCCAGAAGATGCGGAAATCGGGTGCGGCGCACTCCATGGCAGCAAGCCTGCCTACCACCTCATCGCTGTAGGTGATGCCAGTGGGATTCGAATACTGCGGCACGCACCATATGCCCTTGATGGCGTCATCGGCTGCAACTAGCGCTTCGACGACCTCCATGTCAGGACCTTCGTCGGTTAGGGGCACGGGGATGAGTTCCATGCCGAAAAGCTCGCAGATGGCAAAATGACGATCATAGCCGGGGGAGGGGCACAGCCACTTCACGGTTTCGAGCCGGTTCCACGGCGTATGGCCCCCGGTGCCGAACATCATCATGCGGGAAATGGCGTCGTACATGAGGGTGAGGCTGGAGCTGCCGACGGCAATCACGTTTTCCGGATTGTCGTTCAGCATGACCGCGAGCAGGCGCCTTGCCTCGGCAATACCGGTCAAACCGCCATAGTTGCCGCAATCCACGCCTTCCTCATCGGCGAGATCGGAATCTTCGCCCAGCACGCCCAGCATCGGGCGAGAAAGATCCAGCTGGGCCGAAGAGGGTTTTCCCCGCGCCATGTTGAGCGCGAGCCCCTTGGCTTTGATGGCCTCGTATTCCCGTTGAAGGGTTTCCAGTTCCTGCTGCAGTTCTGCAGTGCTCAGGTCGGTGTAGCGGGGCATTTGGTTCCTTTCGCCGTGCTATGCGCTTTATTGTCCTGGAGTAGCAGAAGGATAGCGCAATTCATTCTTATAATCGATGGGCTCAATATTAAAGGTGGCAATGAGATTTAACTGGCGGTGCTACCCGCCGGGCTGAGGAACCTGCGAGCATCGGTTCCGGAAAGGCGCCCCATGATTCAGAACGACTGGCTTGTCATGCTGGCTATGCTGCTCTACTTTGTGGTAGTGGTGGTCATCGGCTTTGTCTATACGAAGCGCTCGAACGCTTCTTCCGAAGAGTACTTCCTGGGTGGACGCGGCCTGGGCCCGTGGCTCACCGCGCTTTCTGCCGAAGCGTCCGATATGTCCGGTTGGCTGCTCATGGGCCTGCCCGGCGTGGCCTATTTCACCGGCGCTTCCGATGCTATGTGGACTGCCATTGGCTTGTTCATCGGCACCTATCTCAATTGGAAGTTCGTGGCGAAGCGCCTGCGTAAATACTCGGAAGTGGCAAACAACTCCATCACCGTGCCGGACTTCTTCTCCAACCGCTTCCACGACAAGAAGCACATCCTTATGACCATGGCGGCCATCATCATCCTCGTGTTCTTCTGCATTTACACGGGCAGCTGCTTTGTCACCTGCGGAAAGCTGTTCTCGACGCTGTTCGGATGGGATTACACCACCATGATGGTGCTGGGCGCGCTCATCGTGTTCCTCTACACCTTCATGGGCGGCTATCTTTCCGTGTGCACTACCGACCTCATCCAGGGCGCCATTATGTTCTTCGCCCTGGCCACGGTATTCATTGGCTCGGTGACGGCGGCAGGCGGCGTGGAGAACACGGTCGCCTTCCTGCAGAGCATCCCCGGTTTCCTTTCAGGCACTGAAATTGCCACTCCCATCACCGACGAGCTGGGCAATCAGATCATGGAGGGCAACGAGCCCATGTTCGGCCCGGCCGGCACCTACGGCCTCATCACCATCGTGAGTGGTTTGGTGTGGGGCCTGGGCTACTTCGGCATGCCCCAGGTGCTCATCCGCTTCATGTCGGTGCGCCACTCCAGCGAGATCAAGAAGTCCCGCATCATCGCCATGATCTGGCTGTTCGTGTCGCTCTCCAGCGCCGTGTGCATCGGCCTCATCGGCCGTGCCGTCATCCCCACCGCCTTCGCCACCCAGGCGGCGGCCGAGAGCGTGTTCATCGTGCTCTCCCAAATGTTGCTGCCCTCGTTCTTCTGCGGCCTGGTGGTGTCCGGCATCTTCGCTGCGGCCATGAGCTCCTCTTCTTCCTACTTGCTCATTTCCGGTTCGGCGGTGGCAACTAATATCTACAAGGGTCTGTTCCGTCGCAACGCCACCGATCGCGAAGTGATGATCGTGGCGCGCATCACGCTCGTGTGCGTCCTGCTATTCGGCATCTTCATCTCTCTTGACCAGGATTCGTCCATCTTCAACATTGTGTCCTACGCATGGGCCGGCTTCGGCGCTTCCTTCGGCCCGCTTATGCTGCTGTCCCTCTATTGGCGCCGCACCACCCTGCAGGGAGCTGCTGCCGGTATGGCGGCGGGCGCCCTTACCGTGGTGCTGTGGAAGAACCTGGTGGCGCCGCTGGGCGGCTGGTTCGCCATCTACGAGCTGGCGCCTGGCTTTTTGGTTTCGCTCATCGTGATCGTGGTGGTTTCGCTGCTGACGAAAGAGCCGAGTGAAGAAGTGCTGCACGAGTTTGATACTTACATGGAAGCTGATGTCTAAGCGTCTCGCAGCTTGGTAACAAGGGGTAAAGTGAGACTGGTCTGGCTCTATGCTGGGCCAGTCTTATTTTTTCGCGAAAGGACGGCACGGGATGCTGAGAGCAAAGGAAATCAAGCCTGACATTTGGTGGGTTGGCGGAATTGACTGGAACGAGCGCAATTTCCACGGCTATACCACTGAACGGGGCTCTACTTATAATTCTTACCTGATTCTGGACGAGAAGATCACGCTGGTGGACACCTGCAAGGCAGAGTTCGCCGAAGAGATGCTGGAGCGCATCTGCAACATCATCGATCCCGCGGAGATCAGCTACATCATTGCGAACCACGTGGAGATGGATCACTCCGGCGCGCTTCCCATCATCGCGGCCGCCTGCCCCAATGCCCAGATTGTCTGCAGCAACCCCCAGGGCCTCAAGGGACTCACGGCCCATTTTGGGGAAGACTTCAACTTCATGCCGGTGAAATCGGGCGACACCCTGAACATTGGCAAGCGAGAGCTGCAATTCGTCCACACCCCCATGGTGCACTGGCCGGATAATATGGTCACCTACAGCGCGTGGGACAAGGTTCTGTTCTCCAACGACGCCTTCGGACAGCATTTCGCCTCGTCGAAGCGCTTCGACGACGAAGTGGGGCTGCCGGAGGTCATGGCGCAGGCGAAGAAGTACTATGCCAACATCGTGATGCCCTATGGCAAGAACGTGCGCACGGCGCTTCAGGGCCTGGCGGGGCTCGAGTTCGACATGATCGCCCCCTCCCATGGCGTCATTTGGCGCAGCCATGTGGATGAGGTGCTGGCGAAGTACGCCGTGTGGAGCTCGGGTGAGGCGGAAGAGTACGCGCTCATCATCTACGATAGCATGTGGCACACCACCGAAGCCATGGCCCGCGCGATCACTGAGGCCTTCATGGAGATGGGCATTCCCGCCCGCCTGTTCGACTTGAAGGTGAACCACATGTCCGACATCATGACCGAAGTGCTTTCCGCCCGCTACATTGCGGTGGGATCGCCTACGCTGAACAAGCAGATGATGCCCACGGTAGCCGCCTTCCTTTGCTACATGAAAGGGCTGGCGCCGGAAGGGCGCATCGGCATTCCCTTCGGCTCGTACGGCTGGATGCAGGCGGGACCGAAAGATGTGGCCGCTGCGCTCGAGGCTTGCAAGTTCGAGATGCCCTGCGGCGTGATCACCAACCAATGGGTGGAAACACCGGAGGGCCTCGACGAAGTGCGCGACACGGTAATCCAAGCCATCACGCCTCTTCACGAAGGGATGTAGGCGCTACCGACCTGTCCGCGTCAGAGGGCCGGGAGGGTTTTGCAATCACCCGCTTTCGCTGCTCGCCTTCGGCTCGTGCGCTTCGCTCTTCATGCTTTTATGAAAGGCTCCCTTGCGGGAGCCTTTTGAAGTTTGTGTTCAGGGTGATTGGAAAACCCTCCCGATCCCTCTGCCGCTGCCCCAACTTGCTTAAACGTAGCGCCCGCGGCGGGGTCGGAGGGGTTGAGGCCGATTCTGAGCGCCCCGCCAAAGATCGCGATGATTAAAGAAGGGGACCGATTTGCGAAGCAAATCTTTGTCCCCTTCCTTAATCGCGATCGACGCGGGATAAGCGCGAGGCTAAGGCCGAAGCCCCTCTGTCCCCGACGTGGGCGCGGACAGGTTGAGTTTAGCCGGGGTAGCGGACGTAGATCATGTCGCGGAAGACGGAGCCTACTTTTACTACGTCGCCGCTTTGGGGGGCGTGCACCATTTGGCCGCCGCCGATGTAGATGCCGCAGTGGTAGCTGTTGGTGACGATGTCGCCCGGCTGCGGATTCGAGACGCGGGGCCATCCCATGAAGGTGTAGGTGGTGCCGATACGGCTGTGGTGGCCGGTGAGGCAGTAGCCTACCAGTCCGGAGCAGTCGTAGGTGGAGGGGCCCGTGGCGCCCCAGACGTAGGGCTTGCCCATCTCTTCGTAGGCGCGCGCTACGACAATGTTGCCAGCGGCGGGCAGGTCGTCGCCCTTGTAGGTTTTCTTCGCCTGCTCGGCGGCCGCTTGGCGGCGGCGCTCCTCTTCGGCCTCTTTGCGCTGACGCTCCAGCTCTTCTTCAGCCGCCAAACGCTCGGCTTCTTCCTGGGCTGCTTGCTGCTGGGCCAAGAGGTTGGAGACCTCGGCACTCAGATTGTTGTAGATTTCCTGCTGTGCTGCCTGGGCGGCGTCCGCCTGCTCGGCGATGCGGGCGCATTCTTCGGATTTCTCCTGGGCAATCTTCTCTTGCTTTTCCAGCTCTACCTCTTGGGCCTCTGCTTCGGCCTTGAGGTCCTTGGTTTGCTGCACGGTGTCGGCGTCCTGCTGGTTCATCTTATTCAGCAGGTCCCAGTTCTGGGTGAAGGCGCTGAAGTTGGTGGCTCCCAGCAGAAGATCGAGGAAGGTGAGGTTGCCGGAGCGGTACATGGAGCGGGCGCGGTCGCCCAGCTTCTCCTGCAAGCCGGCAATTTCCTGGGAGATCTCCTCGATGCGCTGTTGGCAGTCGACCACTGCCTGTTCCGCTGCCTGTTGTTCGTCGAGAGCGGTGAAGTAGTCGGCAGCCGCTTTGTCGGCTTCTTGTGCCAGGGCGGTCAGCTGCACCATAGCCTCGTTGGCCTCGGCCTGTTTGGAAGCTGCCGCAGCGGCGGCTTCTTCGGCTTCTTTTTTCTTGTCTGCAGAGGTGGGGTCGCCGAAGGCGAGGGTGGGGGAGAAGATAATGGCGGTTCCGAAGATGGCCGCAGTACCTCCCACAAAAGCCCGTCTGCTGAGCTGCGTTTGATGCTCTCTCATGAGAAGAATCCTTTTCTGTTCGAGCACGTGGTGTGAATAGCAAACTGTGTCGGAGCATGATAGCACGAAGAGCCGCTGATGGGCGGCTCTTCGGACGAGACTCCAGATTAAATTAAGGACGGCGGACGAAGATCATGCCCTTGTGGTATTGAACAGCGCCAACCTTCACATTCTCGCCTCGCTGCGGAGCGTGGATCATCTGACCTCCGCCAATGTAGATGCCGCAGTGAGTCGAGTTGGTGCACACGTCGCCTGGCTGCGGGTTGGATACGCGAGGCCACCCCATGAAGGTGCCCGTCGTGCCCAGGCGCGCGTGTTTGCCGGTCAGGCAGTAGCTGACCAGGCCGGAGCAGTCGTAGCTGTCGGGTCCGACATCACCCCAACCGTACGGCTTGCCGATTTCTTCATAGGCGCGTTGTACGATCGCGTTCGACGGGGCGGGAAGACTGTCACCGGAATAGCTGGGCTTGCTGGATCCGCCGGACGACGAGCCGCCGGAAGATCCGCTCGAGCTGGAGTTGCTGCTGCCGGAGCTGTTCGAATTGCCCGAGCCGCTATTGCTGCTTCCGGAGCTGCTGCCGCTGTTGCTGCTGCTTCCAGAGCTGCTATTGCTATTGCCGTTGTTGCTGTTGCTGGAATTGTTGTTGGCGGCTGCAGCAGCTGCTGCCTCTTCTTGGCGGCGCTGCTCTTCGGCTTCCCGCTGCATGCGGGCCACTTCTTCCTCGTGGGCCAGGCGGTCGGCCTCGTCGCGAGCCGCCTGCTCCTGAGCCAAAAGATCGGCGACTTCGCTGCTCAGAGAGTTGTAAATCTGCTCCTGGGCATCGGCGGTGGCCTGTGCTTGCTGGGCGATCTTTTCCGCCTCGGCAGCTTTCTCGGCGGCCACCTGCTCCTGTTTCGCGTATTCCTCGTGCTGAGCCTCTTGCTCGGCCTTCAGATCTTTGGTCTGCTGTACCAGCTTGGCATCGCTCTCGTTCATCTGGTTTAGCAGGTCCCAGTTCTGGGTGAACGCAGCGAAGGTGGTGGAGCCCAGCAGAAGATCGAGGAAGGTGAGGTTGCCCGAGCGGTACATGGAGCGGGCACGGTCGCCCAGCTGTCCCTGCACGGTCGAGATTTCACCGGTGATCTCCTCGATGCGTGCGGCGCACTCGTCCATAAGACCCTGGGCCTCTTCTTGGGCCATAAGGGCTTCGGTGTATTCGGCAGAGGCCTTATCGGCTTCTTCCTGCAGGGCATCTAGCTGCACGAGGGCGTCTTGCGCCTCTGCTTTTTTGCTGGCAGCCGCGGAAGCGGCGGCTTCAGCTTCGGATTTTTTGTCAGCAGAAGTAGGCGCGCCAAATGCGACGGCGGGGGAGAATAAAACGGCAGTGCCGAAGATCGCGGCGCTGCCCCCAACAAAAGCGCGTCTGCTGAGAAGGGTTTGATGCTCTCTCATTAATCGAAAATCCTTGTCTGTTCGAGCACGTAGTGTGTTTTGCAAACTGCGTTATATCCTATCACGGGCCTGCGGCCTCCACAGGTTGTCCGCGATACCTGCATATATTATTCCTAATAAATATCAGGTATTTGGTGATTCCGTGTTGAAGGCCAACCGATTGCCGTTCGGCGGGAACTATTCTCTATATAAATGTAAGGGAAATAGGGCCCCAAGGCCGTTAACCTCCCAGTACAGACCGCTGATTTCCGAAAAATGGAGAAGATACGCCCGGTGGCGTGTAAGGTGTTGACAGCGTTTTTGGGGTAGCGTATTATTCATTCGCTCGCTTAGCCCCACGGCTTCAGCGGGCGGCAGCTTGAAAAGTACACATGAATTTCAATGCCGAAATGGGCGTGTGCCCGAGTGGTTAAAGGGGACGGGCTGTAAACCCGTTGGCTCTGCCTACCTAGGTTCGAATCCTAGCGCGCCCACCATTTCCATTTGAAAGTAGTTTTCTTTTCAAAACTGTCTTTCGCTTTTCGCCTGTGTAGCTCAGTCGGTAGAGCACTTCGTTGGTAACGAAGAGGTCACCGGTTCAAGTCCGGTCGCAGGCTCCATGGCGGTGTAGCTCAGTTGGTCAGAGCACACGGTTCATACCCGTGGCGTCACTGGTTCAAATCCAGTCACCGCTACCATACCTATTATCGCGTCCCTCGTGGGCGCATTTATTTTGTTTGTTTTTTAAAGTTGTGAATTCATTCTAAGGAGGATGAAACATGGCCAAGGAGAAGTTCGAACGCTCGAAGCCGCATGTAAACATCGGTACGATCGGACACGTTGACCACGGCAAGACCACCCTGACCGCCGCCATCTCCAAGACTCTGTCCGAGAACGACGGCTCCCATGGTACCGCCCATGCTGACTTCACCGCCTTCGACATGATCGACAAGGCTCCCGAAGAGCGTGAGCGCGGCATCACCATCTCCATTGCTCACATCGAGTACGAGACCGACACCCGTCACTACGCTCACGTTGACTGCCCCGGCCATGCTGACTACGTCAAGAACATGATCACCGGTGCTGCTCAGATGGACGGCGCCATCCTGGTTATCGCTGCCACCGACGGCCCCATGGCCCAGACTCGCGAGCACATCCTGCTCGCCCGTCAGGTCGGCGTGCCCTACAT
>JAAVZC010000011.1 GCA_022791455.1 Eggerthellaceae bacterium | reverse complement strand
GATTCATGGAGCGGACAACGGGATTCGAACCCTCGACCCTCACCTTGGCAAGGTGATGCTCTACCAGCTGAGCCATGTCCGCGTATGTAGTGCCGGTTGGAGGCGACGCCCGGATTCGAACCGGGGGTGAAGGCTTTGCAGGCCTCTGCCTTACCACTTGGCCACGTCGCCACGCTTGCGGCTGCTGTCATTAAAAAGGCCGATCACCGTCAGCGACCGGCCTTTAGATGACAATGGAGCGGACAACGGGATTCGAACCCGCGACCCTCACCTTGGCAAGGTGATGCTCTACCAGCTGAGCCATGTCCGCATCGCGAATTGGTATATTACTAAAACCCCAAATGCCGTGCAAGAACTTTTTCGCTAATTGGCAGAATCCCCCACAAGAGGTCACAAAACTGCCCGAACGGCGAAGGCGCCGCTTAGGACTTCGCGCTCTTGCTGAACACGTAAACCACGCCGTCCTTGCGCTCCAAACGATAGAGCGGCTGCTCCTGAAGGTAGGTGGCCAGACGCGGATATCCCAGGTCTTTCACCTTGAAGTTCTTGAACTGGCCGCGCAGCGCATTGCCCACATCGGCCACGTTCATGCCATTCGCCCCGGCCTTGTCCACCATCGATTGAATGAAGGAGGCGGGCGTCTGCTGCTTCGGCTTCGCGGGCTCAGCCTTTGGCTTAGCTGCCTTCGCGGTCTTCTTCGGCGCCTTTGCCTTTGCCGGCTTCGCCTCGGGCTCTGGCTTGGGCTCCTCGGTCACCACCGGCTTTGCTTCTTCCGGCTCGACAGGCTTTGCCTCTTTGGAAGCGCGACTGCGACGCACACGGTAAGCGCGACCTGGCTTATTCGACGGCTCTTCCCGCACCTCCGCCGGCTCCTTAATCGACCGGGGCTCTTCGGGCTCCGCAGGCTTCGGTTCCTCGGCAGCTGCCTCGCTCGGCTGCGGAAGGGCCTTGGGAGGCTTCTGATCCTTCTTTCCCTTCTGGTCCTTCGAACGCTTGAGCTGCTGCTTGTCCTTTTTCTCGGCGCCTTCCGGCTTCTCCGCGGCGGCTCTGGGCTGGGGGCCGGCCGGTTCCGGCTCTTCCTTCGGAGCGCCCGCCTCCGCCAGCTCTACCGTCAGGTTGTTGCGGTCCTTCTTGATGACCACACGCGTGAAGTCCTCCAGCAGCTTCGAGAGCAAGTTCGTGCCGTAGCTGCGCACGTCGAACTCGGGGTAGCGCTTCAGCAGGCGGCTGCCCACTTCTCCCAGGCCCGTAGCCTTGCCGTTGTTGGAGTTGTCGGTGATGATGTCCACCACCGCCTGCTCCACGTCGCTGATAGGCAGCGTGGGACCGTTGTTCACGTTCGAGTGATTCACCTTGTTGTTCTGCACCAGCAGCTCCAGCGTGGTGAAGATGTCGCAGGCGCGACGGAAGGGCGTGGGGGTCTTCTTCTCCCCCATGCCGATGACGGTAAGGCCGCTCTCGCGCAGTCGGCTGGCCAGGCGCGTGAAATCGCTGTCGGAGGAAACCAGGCAGAAACCGTCCACCTTCCCCTCGTAGAGGATGTCCATGGCGTCGATGATCATGGCGGAGTCGGTGGCGTTCTTTCCGTAGGTGTAGCTGAACTGCTGGATGGGCGTGATGGAATTCTCCAGCAGCGCGTCCTTCCATTTGGCGTGCAGCGTCAGCGTCCAGTCGCCGTAAATGCGCTTGTAAGTGACGGTGCCGTACTTCGAAAGCTCGTCCAAAATGGGCTTAATGTACTTCGAGGAAACGTTGTCTGCGTCGATGAGCAGGGCGAACCGCTTGTCGGGGCCCTCCAGGGACAGTTTGGGTTCCATCCAGGGAACCTCCTAGAAACTTGGGAACAATTATGGCCATCGGCCAAACCATGATGATAGCTCTTTTGGCGAACGCGTGCCGTCGGCCGCCGCGGAAAGATGGGGAAATGTTTCCCTGGCCCTACACCTGGTTGTCGATATCCAGCTGCATCAGCAGCACGTTGTCGCGCAGGCGGCGCATGTAGGCGCGGTTGATGATGTCCTCCTCGTAGGCGTCCTGGATCTTTTCCAGCTCCAGCTTGCAGGCAAGCCGGCGCACCGCCGTAATGTCGGATGCCACTTCGAGCGTGGTGGACACAATGGGAATCTGAGCCGTGACGAGGGAGGAAAGCGTGCGCTGATACTCCAGCAGCAGCCCCGAAGCGTCTTCGGTGGGCACAGCGCTGCTGGCCACCGCCTCTTCCAGCTTGTCGATGACGTAATGGGCCGTCTGCACCTGCAGCTGCCGTGTCTCGGCGGCGCGCTTGGGAAGGTTGGCGGCGGGAATTTCATGCACAAGCGCGTTCACACCGCGGCGGAAGAGCATGCGAATGCGCGAGACGAAGTTGTGCCAGCGGGTGGAAATACGGCCGCCGTGGGTGAGCAGGCTGTCCACCCGCTCCAGCCGCGACAAGTACCGGTAGGCCACCAGCGGCGACACCGCGTCTTCCGCCAGCAGCTCCTGGACCCGTTCCTGTTCCCAACCGATGGCCTTCAGGCGCAGCTGAACATTCGGCTCGTCCTCGATGTCGTTCGCTTCTTTTATGTGCTCGATGCGGGTGTTGTAGTTGGCGATGACGGCGCGGATCTCCAGCTCGTTCGCCTTGCTCTGACGGGCGGTCAGCTCCTCCACTACGCCGCGCAAAATGTCCAGGTACGCGTTCACGTCCCGCAGCCGCCGTTCGTCTTCCGACTCTTCCGGCTCGGTATTGGGCGCCAGGAGCGGAACGATGAAGGTGGCAATGAGCAACGTGCAGAGAATGGTGCCGCAGGCGAGGAAGATGAGCAGGTCGCGCTGCGGGAACGGCACCGCAGCCCCCAGCTCGTAGCTGTAGGTGGCATACAGCGGGATGGTGAACATGATGGAAAGGGTGATGGTACCCTTCGCACCGGAGAACGTGGTGATGAGGCTGTTGCGCACGTCCTTCCCGCAGAACTTCCGCCCTGCCCCGCGCGCACCGACGAACTCCATCCCCAGCACCCACACGAAGCGCACGAAGAACAGAATGAAGGTGATGCCCAAAATGTAGGCCAAAAGCAGCGGGTTGCTGATGGCGGCATCGTCCCAGGTGCGGTGCATGGCGCTGGGCAGCTGCGTGCCCAAAAGCACGAAGACCACGCCGTTCAGCGCGAAGGAGAGCACCCGCCACACGCTGGAAGAAACGATGTTCATGCGCGATACCGAAGGGGTCATGGTGCGGGGGGCCACCACGTTCATGAGGCCCGCCACCACCACGGCGATAATACCGCTCACGTGGCAAAACTCAGCAATGAGGAACACGAGGAAAGGCACGAACACTTCGAACAGCACGTGGAAGGTAGTGTTCTCCACGCCGATGTCGCGCACCTTGCGCACGATGAAGTTGCCGAGCCAACCGAGCGCCGCACCCAAGATGAGGCCGCCCACGAAGGAATAGACCAGCTCGATAGAGGCATCGAGAAGCGAGAACGTGCCCGTGATGACCGCCGCCAGCGCAAACTGGAAGGACACGATGCCAGAAGCGTCGTTCAGCAGCAGCTCGCCTTTGAGGATGGCCTTCTGACGCGCCGGGATGTTGGTGGTATGAGAGAGCGACGAGACCGCCACCGCGTCGGTGGGCCCGAGAGCCGCGCCTAAGGCGAACGCAGCGGCAAGCGGAATCGACGGAATAAAATAGTTGACCGCGAAGCCGATGGCCAGCGTGGTCACCAGCACCAGGCCGATGGCCAGGCTTAAGATAGGCTTACGGTACTCCCAAAGCGTGGCCTTGTCCGCATGTTTCGCCTCATCGAAGAGCAAGGGCGCGATGAAGAGCACCAGGAAAAGCTCCGGGTCGAGATCGATGTTAATGGCCTGACCGGCAATGAGCGCCACGGCAACGCCGATGGCAATTTGGATGAGGGGAAGGGAAATGCGCGGTACCAGCTGATCGATCACAGCGGAGACGAGCACCGCCGCTAGAAGCATGAGGCTGAGAGTTAGCGCCGCCAAGCGAATCCCCTTTCTACCTAAACACGCAAAAAAGAAAGCCGAGAGACATGCCCTCGGCTTTCGAAGTTTCAATGGTGGGCGATACAAGATTTGAACTTGTGGCCCCCACCGTGTCAAGGTGGTGCTCTCCCCCTGAGCTAATCGCCCATTGAACTGACGTAAACCATCAGCAAACCGATATTCTAACAGAGCTGGCGAAATTGCCAAGAGGCTATTTCGCCAGCGGCCAAAATACCTTTGCGCCCTACATCTTCGCTGGCGCAGACACGCCCAGAAGCGACAGGGACAGGGCCAGCACGATGCGGGTGGCGTCCACCAGCGCCAGACGGGCGGAGCGCAGCGGCTCCTCCTCGCTCAGCACGTGGCAGTTGGTATAAAACTGATGGAACAGCGCCGCCAGGTCCTGCGAGTAGTGAGTGAGGCGGAACGGCGCACGGTCGCGGGCAGCCAGGGCCACCAGCGGGCCGAACTCGTCCATCTTGCGCATGAGCGCCAGCTCGGAGGGGTGGGTGAGCGGGGCCAGATCCACATTGTCGGGCAGAATCTTGGCGGCCAGCTCGTCCATGGTCATCTCCCCCGCCTCGACGGCAGCAGCGTCGGCCGGGTCGGCAGCGCGGCGCAGCATGGAGCAAATGCGGGCATGAGCATACTGCACGTAGTACACCGGGTTGGAGTTGTCCTTCTTCTTCGCCACTTCGATGTCGAAGTCGATGGGCTGATCGGAAGAGCGGGACAGCATGAGGTAACGGGTGGCGTCAACGCCCACTTCGTCCACCAGCTCCTCCAGCGTGACCATCTCGCCGGTACGCTTGGACATGCGGACCGCCTCGCCGTCGCGGTACAGGTTCACCAGCTGGCCGAGCACAATTTCCAGAGCCCCGGGCCAGCCCCAAGCCTCCAGCATCGCCTCGCAGCGCTTCACGTACCCGTGATGGTCGGCGCCCCAGATGTTGATCAGGTGGTCGAAACCGCGCTCCATCTTGTTGTAATGGTAGGCAACGTCGGACATGAAGTAGGTCATCTCGCCGTTGGCCTTGATCATCACGCGGTCCTTCTCGTCTCCCAGCGCGGAAGACTTGAACCAGGTGGCGCCGTCCTTCTCGTACACATAGCCCTTCTCGTCCATGGCCTTGAGCGAACGGGAAACCGGGCTCTCCCCCGTCTCGTCCTCCACATACAGGCTGCGCTCAGAGAACCACTTGTCGAAGTTGGTGCCCATGGCGGAAAGCACGGTGCGCTGGTTCTCCAGCATCTCCAGATACGCGATCTCGCGGAACGCTTCCATGCGCTCCTGATCGGTCATGTCGACGTACTTGTCGCCCTCTTTGTCGATGATCTCCTGGGCGATGTCGCCAACATAGCTGCCGCCGTAGCACTGCTCCGGCATCTCGTAGTCATGGCCCAGCAGCTGCATGTAGCGCACGGCCACGGAGTTGCCGAACACGTCCATCTGGGTGCCGTGGTCGTTGATATAGAACTCTTCGTACACGTCGTAGCCGGCATGGCGCATCACGCGGGCCATCGCGTCGCCCAGCGCGCCCCAGCGGCCGTGGCCCACGTGCAGGGGCCCGGTGGGGTTGGCGGAGACGTACTCCAGGTTGATCTTGCGCTCCCCTTCCGGAATCTCGCCCTTGCCGAAGTCCTCCTGGGTCTCGCGCACCAGGCGCACCACGTTCTGCAGCACGGCGTCGGTCAGGCGGATGTTGATGAAGCCGGGGCCGGCGATGGAGATCTCGGCAATCATGTCGTTAGCGGGAATATGGTCCACGATGATCTGGGCAATCTCGCGGGGGTTCTTCTTGGCGGCCTTGGCGCTGCGCATGGCAACGGTAGAGGCCCAGTCGCCGTTGGCCTCGTCGCGCGGGCGCTCGAGCGCAGCCTCAGGAATGGTGTCGAGGGCCAAAGAGCCGTCCTCGACCGCGGCGGCAATGGCGCCGTCAATCAACTGTTCCAACGAATCGCGAATGTCCATTCTTTCGTTTCCTTTTCTTCCGAAGTGTCCCTACGTTCGAACGGGAATGTCCCGCTTATTTCGTAACTGCGGATTGTACCATGAACGCGGAAAGGCGGCCTCCGAAGAGACCGCCTTTCCGTCAAACGATCACTGCAGGGAGCAGGCAACCTAAGCTCGCATTAGGCCATCCGCATCGCAGCTAGGCAGGCTTTAGGACAATATGACCATAGCCGCCGTAAGGATGACAACGCAAACCACGCCAAGGATCACGAACAGCTTCGCGCCGAACTTGAGCCAGGTGGTGTAGTCGACCTTGGCCAACGCCAAGCCGCCCATGATGGCGCCGGACGTCGGGGTGAACAGGTTCACCAGGCCGTTGCCTGCACTGTAGATCATGACCATGGTCTCGACGGAGAGGTTCAGCTTCGCCGCGAGGCCGCCCAGGATGGGCATGGACACGGTGGCCATGCCGGAGCTGGAGGGGATCAGGAAGGACAGGACAATATAGAGCAGGAAGGACAGCGGTGCGAAGACAAACGGTGCCATGCCGTTCAGGGCGTTGGCGGCGTTGTCCAGGATCCAGATGTCCAGGCCGGTCTCGCCCATCAGGATGGTGATGGAGCGGGCCACGGCGATGATCAGCACAACCGACATCATGTCGGCGGCGCCGTTCAGGAAGGTCTTCACGAAGCGGCTCTCGCCCACGCCACCGATCAGACCGATGACCAGAGCCATCAGGAAGAACCAGGTGGAAGCCTCGTCAAAGTACCAGCCGCCCAGCGGCACACCGGTGAGGAAGGAGGACCAGCCGGCATTCTCGGTAACGTCCTCGGTCACGACGCCCTCGACACCCTCGGGGATAGTCAGAGAAGTCTCGGTAGCATCGTCGTAGTTGGCAACGATTTCCTCGCTGTTGACAGCGGTCTCAACCGGAACCACTTGCTCGTCGAAGTTGAACACGTCCACGCCCAGGTCATTCCAAGGAATGAAGCCGACGATCATGATGACGAAGGTCAGAGCGAACACCACGAGCGACCACTTCTGACGGCCGGTCATCTTGGGCTGATCAGCGGTGTCGTTGGTAGCAGCCTCTTCAGAGGACTCTTCCATGCCCCAGGTCTCCATCATGTCCTGCTGCTCCTGCAGAGACAGGAACGTGGAGCCCTTGTCGGCCTTGACCTTCTTGGCATAGCGCATCACGAAGATGATGGCGATGATAAGAGAGGTGATCCAGATGATCAGGCCCAGGGCGATGATGATGCCCTGGTTGACGGAAACGCCGATGCCGCTCAGGGCGTCGACGGCCACGCCGACGGCGAACGGGTTCACGGTGGAGCCCATAACGCCAACGCCAGCGCCCAGCAGCACCACAGCGGCGCCGGTCAGGCTGTCAAAGCCCGCGGCCACCATCGTGGCAGCCAGCAGCAGGTAGAACGGCACGGTCTCCTCGCACATGCCGTAGGTGGAACCACCGATGGAGAAGATGGCCATCAGGATGGGAATGAGCCAGAGCTCTTTGCCGTGCAGCTTGTGCACCAGCGCGGCAATGCCTGCATCCAGGGCACCCGTCTCGGTAACAATACCGAGAAAGCCGCCCAGAATGAAGACGAAGATGCAGACGCCGATGGCGTCCTGGAAGCCCAGCACAGGGGCAGTAGTAATGTCGGCGAGCGTGGCGCCAGTAACGCCCTCAACGCCGGCGGCACCCATGATCATGGTGATGATGGCCAGGGCCACCAGCATGATCAGAAGGATGGAAAACGAAGATATCGAACGCTTCTTGCGACTTTTCTTCTGGTCGTCAGCAGTCATCAATACCCCCTCCTTTACTTGGTAGGATCGTTTCGTTTTACGCTACGGGTGGCAAGAAGATCAGGGGTGGAACATAACCACTCGATGTGCGATTCAACCAAACGCACTTGCAATGAGAACCCCGCGCCGAATTTGCGAGCAGACGACAGGGCAGTCCTAGCCAAACGGCGGAGCTTGTTGTTGCGTCTCCGAGCTCCGCCGTTCTCTCCGAAAGTAAACCCGCGATTAACGGGTGATCAAAGTGCCCGTCTTGCCCTTCAGGCCCTCGGCGGCGCACTCGAGGCTGGTGATGAGGGCGGTACCCTCCGGATAAGCCTCCAGGTATTCGATGCAGGCCTCCACCTTCGGCAGCATGCTGCCGGGGGCGAACTGGCCCTCGTCGATGAAAGCCTTCGCTTCCTCGACGGTCATGGTGTCAATAGACTTCTGATCAGGCGTATTGAAGTTGATGGCCACCTTCTCCACAGCGGTGAGGATGACCAGCATGTCGGCCTTGAAGTCAGCGGCGATCTTAGCGGACGAGCGGTCCTTGTCGATAACGGCCGGAACTCCGTGGTAGGAGTCGTCGCGCTCGATAACCGGAACGCCGCCACCGCCACCGGCGATAACGATGTAGCCGTCGTCCATCAGGTCCTTGATGGCGTCGAACTCAACAATGCGCTGGGGCTTCGGGGAGGCAACCACCATACGCCAGCCGCGGCCGGCGTCTTCCTTGTACGTGGCACCGGTCTCCTCGGCGCGACGCATGGCCTCTTCCTCGGTGAGGAAGGCACCCACGGGCTTCGTGGGATTCTGGAAGGCCGGATCCTCGGGGTAAACAACCGTTTGGGTGATGACCGAGGCGGTGGAGCGCATGATGCCGCGGCGCTTCATCTCGTTCAGGATAGCCTGGGACAGCTGATAGCCAATGTAACCCTGGGACATTGCCCCGCACTCGGGGAAAGGCATCTCGGGGGTCTTGCCGTCATGGGCAGCAGCGTAGTCGAAGGCGTTGTTGATCATGCCAACCTGCGGGCCGTTGCCATGGGAAACCACGACGTTGATGCCCTCGGCGATCATGTCAACAATGTGAACGGCGGTGTTCGCCACCAGCTCCAGCTGCTCTTGGGGGGTGTTGCCCAGGGCGTTGCCGCCCAGCGCGATGACCACGCTTTTGCCAGATCCTTTGGCGTAAGGCATGGTGACTCACCTCTTTCTTGCAAATACAGGGGGCCGAACCCGGTTTGCGGCCCGGCCCCGTTTCCAACTAATAAAGCAACCGGTTTACTTCAAGGTTGCGTACATGACAGCCTTGATGGTGTGCATGCGGTTCTCGGCCTCTTCGAACACACGGGACTTCGGGCCCTCGAACACGGTGTCTTCCACTTCCATCTCGGTCACGCCGAACTTCTCGGCGATCTCGGCACCGGTGGTGGTGTTGGTGTCGTGGAAGGCCGGCAGGCAGTGCAGGAAGATGGAATCCTTGGCGGTCATATCCATGACTTCCTGAGTCACGCGGTAGGGCTCCAGCTTCTTGATGCGCTCAGCCCAAACCTCTTCCGGCTCGCCCATGGACACCCACACGTCGGTGTAGATGATGTCGGCGCCGGTGGCAGCGTCCTTGACGTCCTCGGTGCAGCGCACGGTGCAGTCATGCTCGGCGGCAATCTTCTCGCAGGTCTTGATGAGCTCGTCGTCCATCCAGTAGTCGCGCGGAGCGCAGCCCACGAAGTTCATGCCCAGCTTGGCGCACATAACCATCAGCGAACGGCCCATGTTGTTCTTCAGGTCGCCCATGAACACCAGGGTCTTGCCCTTGATGTCGTAGTTGAAGTTCTCCTGAATGGTCAGGGCGTCGGCCAGCATCTGGGTGGGATGCCACATGTCGGTCAGGCCGTTCCAAACCGGAACGCCAGCCTTCTCGGCCAGTTCCTCAACGTCGGATTGGGCGAAGCCGCGGAACTCGATGCCGTCGTAGAAACGGCCGAGCACGCGAGCGGTGTCCTCGATGGACTCCTTCTTGCCCATCTGGGAAGAACCGGGATCCAGGTAGGTCACGCCCATGCCCAGGTCCATGCCGCCCACCTCAAACGCGCAGCGGGTACGGGTAGAGGTCTTCTGGAACAGCAGAACAATGTTCTTGCCCTCCAGGTAACGGTGCGGAACGCCAGCGCGCTTCATATCTTTGAAATTCTTCGCGAGCTTCAGCATGTACTCGATTTCCTCGGTGCTGAAATCCAGAAGACGCAGGAAGCTGCGGCCGCTCAAATTCACAGGCATAGTAATTTCCTTTCTCCAAAGCGCAGGGGTTCCGCCCAATACGCTCTTTCCAACAGGCACAGGCTCGCCCGAAGGCGAGCCTTGCTTAAATTAACAGATAAGATTACTCATCGTCGCGCCACAGCGGCATGGACATGCAGCGTGGGCCGCCACGACCGCGGGACAGCTCGGCGGAGGACATCTCCAGAACGTTGATGCCAGCTTCGCGCAGCACGCCGTTGGTCACGTCGTTGCGCTGGTACACCACAACGGTGCCAGGACGCACGCAGAGGGTGTTGGAGCCATCGTTCCACTGCTCGCGCTCGGCCGCGATGCGGTCGCCGCCGCCGCAGGGGATCAGCTGAACCGGACGACCCACATAGGTGGTCAGGATCTGCTCCAGCGGCTCGTTGATCTCGCGCACCTTGATGCCTTCGCCCTCGGGCTTGATCTCGAAGACGGTCAGCGGGCCCATGATGCCGGGATGAATGGTGAACTTGTCGTAGTCGATCTGGGTGAACACCGTGTCCAGGTGCATGAACGCACGAGAATTCGGGATGTTGAACGCCAGGATGGTATCGATCGGCGAGTCGGAGTGGAAGATGTTCTTGGCGATCTGGTCAATAGCATCCGGCTCCGTGCGCTGGGAGATACCGATGGCCAGCACATGGTCGTTGATGTTCAGGATGTCGCCACCCTCGATGTGGAAGGTGTTGTAGCGGCTGTAGTACTCCGGAACGTTCTGCAGATCCGGATGATACTTGAAGATGTACTCGCCGTAGATGGTCTCGCGGTTACGAGTCTCGGAGTACATACGATTGATGGACACGCCGTTGCCGATCATCGCGAACGGGTCGCGAGTGAAGTACAGGTTCGGCATAGGGGCGATAACCAGCTTGCTGGCGTCGCTCACCAGGTCCACCAGGGAGTTGCTCTTGTCGGTGTGCAGCTCCTGCAGGTTCACGCCTGCCATGGTCTTCATGACCAGCTCTTTGTTCGTGACGTAGTTGTCGTTAAGGTAGTCGTAGATGATCTTCTGATAGCGATCAGTACGGATTCCGGCCTCAAAAATGAACTGCTTCAGGAACTTTTCGCGGAGTTCCGGATACAGATCCAGAACCTCTGCCATGAGATCCTCGAGGTAGACAACCTCTACGCCTTCGTTGCGCAGAATACCGGCAAACTCGTCGTGCTCTGCTTGCGCCACCTGCAAAAACGGGATGTCGTCAAACAGAAGCTCTTCCAGAGTGTTCGGCGTTAGGTTGAGAAGCTCGTCCCCCGGTCGGTGCAGCAGCACTTTCTTAAGGGGCATGATCTCGCTTTTGACGTTCACACCAGCCATTGAAAGCCTCCATTCCTTAATACTTGCATTCCAATAATCCAAATGCCTTGGGTCTTTTGACCCCGACGGGCATGTTTCAATCTTCGCCTTCTTTGCGGGCAGTTGACGGGGTTCGCCACAGAATTTGGCATTTTGGGACGGTGCCGACACCCATGCGTTACCTCGTTGTCTTGACCTAGGCCGCACGAATCCAGGGCACCTTCATGCCTCGGGGAACCACTCAATTGCTGTAAAGATTCTTGAAGATCGGAACTAACGCGTCGACGTGACTAGCATTTTAGACCCATTTGCTTTTCGTTTATATGTGCAAAGTTGTCAGAATCTTCGAAGAATTTCGGTAATTATGCTCTATATTTATTCGAAAGCAACAAGCAGGTGGATTGAAGTTGACAGGAATCCTACGAATCGAGGCCCTTCTTTGAAGTTTCCGTTGGATGTTGTTATAAATAAGCTTTACACCCTTGGGATTGAAGTAATCAAAGAGCCCAAACATCCCCAAAACCTTATTACCAGCGTGTCGGCGTTTTCCATCGAGAACGCGGGGCTGGAAGACGAAGTGCTCCTGGTCAGCGACGGGTCGAACCTTCTCACGGGCGGCCACGCCACCCTGTTTCTGGTGCCCGCCACCCCCGACCGGTCCTTTCGCGATGTGCTGAACGCCACCGTGGGCGCCGACGACATTGTGGCCATGACCAACCTCTCCCCCGCCTACGTTGCCGACCAGCTGCAGCAGCAGCTGATGACCATCATGCAATGGAACGATCAGCTGAACGACCTGCTGGATCAAGACTGCATCAACATGGACCTGCTCCGCGCGAGCGAGCCTTTGCTGCATTCCTTTATCGCGCTGTGCGACTCCACCTTCTCATATATATGTTCCACGCCGCGCCATCCCCCGCTCGACGATGCCAACAGCTTCTTCATCGAACATCAGCACTACGACTCCACCACTATCCACCGCATCCAAGAGCTGGGGTTCTTCCGCTCCACCCGCAAGCAGGATTGGACGGTGGCAAAAAGCGGCGATCAGAGCGTCTTCGGGTTCCCCACGCTGTTTCACCCCTTCTACCGCCACAACCGCTTCGCCTCGCTGCTCATCCTGGTATCCCCTACCGAGGTTTCCACCTACCAGCGTTTCCTGTTCGAGATTTTGGCGAAGAAGATCGATGTGTGCCTCACCCGCCACTGGGCGCGCGAGAACCCCTTCGAGCAGCGCTACACGTACTTCCTGAAAGAGCTTTTCGAGGGCAATGTGGCGAATCGGTCCTATCTGGAGGAACGCGCGGCCCTGCACCAGATGCCCATCGAGGGTGAGTTCAAGGTGCTGCTCATCGACAAAACTTGGCAGGCGGGCAGCATCTCGCTTCTAGCGAAGCGCGTGATCGAGCTGGAGCCTACGGCCAAAGTCACCTTCGACGGCAACCGGCTGACGGTGCTTTTGCACGCCCCCTGCGGCAAGATAGACCGGCTGAACACCATGGAGCGCATCCTCTTCCAGCTGATCGAGGACCTGAAGATGAACGTGGGCGTGTCCGAGCGCTTCGATTACCTGGGCGACGCCGCCTTCGGGCTGGAGCAGGCGCGCATCTCGCTGGAGTACGGCAAGAAGCACTTCCGCCGCTACACTGGCAGCCAACCGGCCTCCGACCGCACCGAGGTGGTGTTCCGCTTCCGGCGCTACTTCCCTTATTTCGCCGTGGACCCCTTTGCCGACCGCTCGAAGATCATCACGCAGCTGAGCGTTTCGAAGAACCCGCTTGTGAAGCTGAAGCAGGCGGACGAAGCCCACGGCACTAACGACTACGAGATTTTGAGAACCTACCTGGCCGAGGAATGCCGCGCCGGCGTGGTGTGCGAGAAGATGCACATGCACCGAAACACCTTGGCTTATCGACTGGACAAGATTCGCGCGCAGCTGGGAGAAACCCTCGAAGACGCCGACACCCGCATCTTCCTGCAGGTCCTGTTCTTCATTGCGGAGTAGAAAGTCCTACTTCGCCGCGTTGTTGCGCAGCCACTCGATGATGTCGGCGGACTCGTAGAGCGCCTGGCCGTTGTGCACAAGGCAGGGCACCTGCTTCATGCCACCGATGCGCACCAGGTCGTCCACATTGCCCGGCTGCGCAATGTCGCGCAAGTCCATGGTGATGCCCGCCGCGCTCATGTAATCCATGACCTTGTGGCAATAGGGGCAGGTTTTCTTGTAGTACAGAACGCAGTTATCCATATAGGCCATAGTGCTTCCTTCTCTTCGCCATCATGTTTTCGCCGATATTACTCGGCGCCCCGGAAAATCCCCCGATTCGTTGAGAACGCGTTAAGGCGCTACCGCGCTCTCTGCGGCGTCAGCCTTGGCACTCGAACAGGAGAATGAGGCAGTAACCAAAGCTCCCCTTTGCTCTGCATTCTCCAAGGTCAAGGAACCGCCGTGGCGCCGGCACAGGGCTGCGGCGACGGCAAGCCCGACGCCCATGTGCCCGGATTCGCGCTCCTCGGTAAAGAAGGGCTCGCTACCCCGGCCGAGCGCTTCGGAAGAGAAGCCCGGACCGTCGTCGCTCACCTGAATGCGCAGATAATCTTCGCCGTCGGGCAGGACCACCCGCACTCGTACCTCGTCTTTGCTGTAACGGAGCGCGTTTGCCACAAGGTTCTCAATCACCTCGAACACGAGGGGCGAATCCACCGTAAGCTTCCTCGCCTCCAGCTCTTCCGGCCCCGGCGCTTCCAGCTTCACCGCGCCCTCATTCCCAAGTGACTCCGCATGGGAGCAGAGTTCTTCGATCAGCTGCGCCGCCCCTACCAGCTCGGGCCTCACTTCCCTATCCTCAAGCCGCTGCAGAGCCCCCATTTCGGTCACATAGTTTTCTAGCCGCTGCACTTGGCGCAACAGCTGCTCGCACGTAGCCGCCGCATCCGCGGAGTCGACAGACCCCTTCTCCGCCCGCTCCGTGAGCATCTCCACGCGTCCCCGCAGCACGGCTAGAGGGGTCCTTAAATCGTGGGCAAAGGCGGCGTTCAGCTGTCGCTGTTCCTCGCCCGCGCGCCACAGCTGATGTAAGTTCTCCTCAAGCGAGGATCGCATGACCTCGAACGAATCGGCCAGCTTCCCCATCTCGTCTTTCTTCCCATAGGCCACCGTGAAGTCCAGCCGCTTTTCTGCAATGCGATCGGAAGCACCTTCCAGAAGCTGAAGCGGACGGGCCAGACGGGCGCGATAGAAGCTGTTGCCCGCAACGATGAAACTCAAAACGAACCAAAGAACAATGAGGAGATAGGCTCCGGTCTCCCACTTATGGATCGCTTCCACATCTTGAGCCGCATACATGCTGGCGGAAAAGAATGCGAGGGGCGTGGCAAGCGAGCTGTCGAACGCAGCCGCGAACAGGCTTTTCGCCTCGGCCACGGTTTTCGGTACAGCTCCCAGCGCTTCGATGTAGCTTTGAGCGGAGCTGTCCTGGGGCTCTTCGTTCAACCAGCGGACAAAACCTTCCCAGCCAAGCTGTTCATAATCGTTCATGGCCTGGCGCGTGCTCCTGAGAGAGCCGTCGATCGTAGCTCCCCCTTCGCCAATCATCAACATATCGCCATTGAAAAAGAATCCGTCAAGCCCGCTGATGGTGAAGAATGCGTATTGGGGAACCAGATCATTAACCTCAATGGTTGCCGACCCGGACTCGTCCGACGTGTAGACGGGGACATATTCCTCCCCGGACGTCGAAAGATTCTGCACGCAAGATGCCACGAACGTTCCCGCATTCGCGTCGTAGATCAGCCCGGGGATGTTGCCCTGGACAGCTTGCGATTCGTCGTAGATATGCTGCAGCTCCGCCGCCAGCACCAAAAGGGTGGCATAAGAGAGGGCAACCGCGATCACAGCAGCAATCGCCAGATGGACAAGAAACGAGGCACGCAACGTCAGCGAGTTCCCTCCGCGGGAGACGACGCGCTTGATGGTGGTGAACAAAGGCACAATGCACCTCCAATTCAGTAATCAAGATAAGGCGGCGAATTATGAGAGCCAGCGATAGCCCATGCCCCAAAC
The DNA here is from genome assembly GCA_022791455.1 of Eggerthellaceae bacterium. Taxonomy (GTDB): domain Bacteria; phylum Actinomycetota; class Coriobacteriia; order Coriobacteriales; family Eggerthellaceae; genus Parvibacter. The sequence goes on along the minus strand of JAAVZC010000011.1, from coordinate 32,642 downwards.
CGTTTCGATGGGGTCGCAATCAGCACCGGCCGCTGAAAGCTTCTGACGGATACGGCGAATGAGCTCGGTTACGCCGCGCGGATCGCTGCCCGCATCCCAGCCGCCCGTACTTCGATGGATGAAATCGCGGTCGAATACCCGCCCGGGGCGCTTAGCCAAAAGCGACAGGATTTCGAACTCCTTCGCCGTCAGCCTTGCGTCGCGGCCGCTCACAAGCACGGCACAGCGATCAAAATCAACCGTGATATTCCCGGCGAACCTCACATGGGCCGATGTGGATTGACGGCCCTCGCGAGTCAGGTGAGCGCTCACCCGCGCCGCAAGCACCGGCAGGGAGAACGGCTTCAGCACGTAGTCGTCGGCTCCCGCCTCGAAGCCCTCCAGCTCGTCAGCGTCCTCGATGCGGGCGGTCAGGAACAGAATGGGGCAGCTGAGGTGAGCGCGTAGGCGGCGGCAAACCCCGAACCCGTCCATCTTGGGCATGGCCACGTCAAGCAGGACTAGGTCGGGGCCCTCCTCGGCCATACGCACTGCCTCTTCCCCATCGCGAGCCGCCAGCACACGATAGCCGGCCGTGGAGAAATACTCCACAAGCATCGAGAGAATATCGGGCTCGTCATCGGCAATGAGCAGTGTGTAAAGTTCCGCCCCCTGCATGGCTCTCCTTTCGCCAGGTTATGCGTTCGCTTCAGGCCTTCTGCGTTTAGCGTATTCCCAGGTTAAAACGAAGGAGTCTATATTCAATCAACGAAACCAAAGATTTTGAAGATTCATGAGCTTGCGGCAGGAATCAGTGCAGCATCATAAAATCGAGCACCAGCGTCCTAGCGAGCCAAGAAACGATCGTTGCCCGCTCCTGGTTTCCCACTACAATCAAAATGGGAACGTTTTGCGTCGGGTCGGTAAAACCCACAGAGGCGACAAAACGTGCCGGAGCAAAGCGCTTCGTCATACTGAGCTCGATGTTTGCTAGAGGGCCGGACAGATGGGCGCAGGAACCGGCCATCGCCGACATCGCCGACTACAACACTGCCAAGTTCTTCGCCGACGAATGGCTAGTGCGTCCCCTCAACAAGACGAGCCAGACAGTCAGCTATCTTCTGTTGTCTTCTGTGAGCTTTCCTCTTTACCGGCCATCGTCGAAGGTTTAGCTAACACCTTCCAAGTCCCTGTTTTTCGTGATCCCATCCGCTCAATAGCACCTTTTTTCCGAAGGATGCCAGCGATACGATACACTTTGCTCTCACTGAAACCGGTCTTTTGAGCAATCTCCGGATAAGTCATCGAGGGGTAGTTTGCCATAACACCAAGAACGGTTACCTGATCAACATTCAGGTTTATCTCGTCATCTGGTGAAGAGATAAATGACGAGATATTTGATTCGTTCTTCTTTTCGAGAGGGAGAAAAATGCTCGATCGCTCCGGGCTTACCCGCTCGCTTAGCATCGGCCTTCCAAAACCTGCCGAAGTCCATTTCTTCACCATGTCGGGGATGCCGCCTCCGGCACGCTCGCCGATATTGATGAGTGTGAACATCTTCATCATCGTCTCGTTGCGCGGATCAGAATTTCCGCCGATGTAGGCGTCCTCTATCCCAACCCGGAAGCCGCCGGGATTAGAAAAATGAAGGCCGTCCTCCTTCCATAAGAAGACAACACCTCGGCGCTCGTTGTAGTCCGCATTCGTGAGACTCCACCTTGCGGAGTAAGTCGTCTATGATCAAGTTCACTTGGTCGGGGGCGTCGGTGTTGGAGTTGTGGCCGGCGCCTTCTATCCAGATGAGCGGCAGCTTCGTCTTTTGAGCCCAGGCCTTGTTGTAGCGCTTCGACGACCCGGCCCCGTCCTTCGCACCGCAAATCAGGACCGCCGGGCAGGCGATCTCAGAACCCTGGCTCTTCTCGACTGCCGTAGCAAGGACGTAATACCCATGAGCGGCCAGATCGACGTACTCGGCCTTTTGGTAGCCCTCCATCATCTCGCGCATGAGGGCGCGTCCGTGCTCCGTGGTCGAGCAGCCATTGGAACCCCATTTCAGCAGGAGCGACCACGGAATGGACGAGTACATGGCGTGCGTATGCTTCAGAAACGCTAGCTCCCAGTTGGCGAAATAGGACCGATTAAGCGGAGCCGAGTCTATCGAGATGAAGCCGGACGCCACGCCAGGATTTCTCTCCATATAGGATTGCGCAACGTATCCGCCCATGGACTGCCCGACAAGCACCGGCCGCGCAAACGCCTCGGCCTCGATGATGGCGGAAAGCCAGTCCACCAAATCGTCCATGCTCCAGGTAAGCTCGAACGGCCGCGACGCCCCGTGAGACGGCGGATCCCACACAAGGCAATTCGCCTTCCCTTCGAAATAACGCACCTGCTCATCGAACAAACGATGATCGGCGGTCAGCCCTGGAAGAAAAACAATGTTAGGCCCATCGATCCTCCGCGAAGACACCCAACAATGAATCTCGCCAGCAGGCGTTTCAAAAACACGTTCGATCAAATTCCCCATCATAAGCACCCCCGCAAGCATGCATGCGAAGCATCGCACACCGCAACAATGTTCAAGAACCATGCAGAACACAAAGGTATCATGGATACGTTGATGGGAGTTTGCGAATGGGTGCTAAGCGCGATAGCAAAAAGAACTTCTACACCCCCTATTGCTGGGTCATGCCGTTGCGGGGCATTGGGGAGCGACGCAGGTATCGGAATTTGGCGCAGCCCTTCGCGGCCCATACCCATGACCACTACGTGATTGGCCTTGTGGAAGAGGGGGCGCGCACGCTTACGTGCAACGGGCGGCAGGTCGACCTGGGGCCCGGCGATTTAGTGGTGTTCAACCCGGGCGACGTACATGCTTGCGAGCAGTGCAGCGGCGGTGTGTTCGCCTATGACAGCATCACCGTAGATGCCTCCCTTCTGGATGGAGCAATGCTTCAGGGGCCGAAAGTCACGAACGAAGAGGCGAAGGAAGCCTTCCGGAATCTGATATCGCTCATCAGCGCAAAAGACGAAGCAGCGGTTGCCGAGGGCGTCCTTCGCCTATGCGAGCTGCTGCTTGCCGACGAGCCCGAAGAGCGGCCGAGCCGTGCCAACAACGATGCGGCAGAGCACGTCATGGCGCATTTCTGCGGGCACCTTTCCGAACCCGATGCGCTGGAGGCGTTGGCCCGTCGGGAGGGCATCTCCCCCTATGCGCTCATCCGCGCCTATCGCGCCCGGTTCTCGATCACGCCGATGAAGCACCTCGCGTCATTACGCGTGGAGTGCGCCCGCAGACTCTTGGCCCAGGGGATCTCGCCAGCTGCGGTTGCCGCAGAGGTTGGGTTCGCTGATCAGCCGCACCTGACGCGCGCCTTCAAGCAGCGCTTGGGCACAACCCCCGCCGCCTACCAGCGCATGGCGATGGAAGGAAAGTGAGCGGCGCCTACTGCGGCCGATTGCGGTAGGCACGGATGGCGGCTAGGGTCGCATCGGCAAAGCGCTGGATGGCATCCACCTGCACCCAACGGCCGTCCTCGCGGTAGCGCAGCGATGCGTCCCGGTTGGTCGAGCAGGACAGGCCACCAATAGAGAGTTGCACGTTCCCGGGAATTACCCGATCTTCGACCCTGGTTTCGGGCTCATCGTCGTCGAACACCCACGCAGTCAGGCCAGCGGCCACCCAGTCTCCGGTTTCCCAATACACCGCGAGCGCCTGGAAGAGGTTCGTGCAGTCGCCCTCTCCCTGCACCTGACTCACGCGGCGCTCGGTTCTTCCCTGCGTGCCGCAGCAGGTAATGTGGGACGTATCGGTGAAGCGGTAGAACTCCCCGCCCACGCGAACTCCGGAGGGAAACACCTCCCAAACCCCCGTGCCGTTGTTCGCCTTGAAACGCGCCAGCGCCTTCTCCATGGAGCCCCTTTCGCCTCGATGGGCCCATTGTAGCAAGGCGCACGCAAATTAGGCGCGATCTCCCGTCTTGAACAGCCCCGCCCCAAGTAACCCCGCCTGCCGCAATTCCGTTTTCTTCTTGCAGCGCCCGCGTGTTGCGCTATACTGTTCAGGCTTCATTTCGCGGGTGTAGTTCAATGGTAGAACTCCAGCCTTCCAAGCTGATAACGCGGGTTCGATTCCCGTCACCCGCTCCAGAAACGCACACGGCCAGGTCAACGCACCTGGCCGCTTTTGTTTCCAAGCCCCTTTCTCCCCCATCGTCGGCAAAAACTAGGGCAAAAATGCTTATCGCCGCCAGCTACCAACCAATCCTGCACAACGAAGTGGCTGGAATAGTGCGGTAATCCAGCCACTTGGACCTTGGCGCAGGCGAGACCGGGATCTTGGCTTCTGAAAACACGGCAATTTTGCCTAAATCAGTGGGTTAAATGCGAAATTCTCCCGCGATTAACGATGAGCAAACTGGTCATGGATGGATTACCGCACTATTCCAGCCACTTCACTTGCAAAAACAAAAACGAGCCCCGCATAAGCGAGGCCCGTAAAGCGCGAAATGGTCGGGGCGACAGGATTTGAACCTGCGACATCTTGCTCCCAAAGCAAGCGCGCTACCAAACTGCGCCACGCCCCGAAAAAGCATGGGCAATTATAGCCCAAACGCAGGAGCGTGCCCGGAAAAAGCGGAATTCGGAGGAAAAAGCGCTATAATGACTGCTGCTCTTTCGAGCAATCCACCCGCGCGCCCATGGCTCAATGGATAGAGCAACGGACTTCTAATCCGGAGGTTGTAGGTTCGAGTCCTACTGGGCGCGCCAGCTTACTTCTCCCCCAGCAGTTCTTTCAGTTGCCGCAAGGCGTTGCCGCGGTGGGAGATGGCGTTTTTGTCTTCCTGCGGAACTTCCGCCAGCGTCAGCCTTCCTTCGTAGAAGTCCGGGTAGAACAGCGGGTCGTAGCCGAAGCCGCCGCTCCCCTTCTCCTCGAAGCCAATCTTGCCCTCGATGGTGCCGCGGGCCACCGTCTCGGAGCCGTCCTCGTCGATGAACACGAGCGTGCACACAAAGCGGGCCGTGCGCTCGTCGAAGGGCAGATCGCCCAGCTCGCGCAGCAGCTTCTCGTTGTTGGCGGCGTCGTTGCCGTCCTCGCCGGCATAGCGAGACGAAAACACCCCGGGGTCTCCCCCAAGCGCATCAACCACCAGCCCCGAATCGTCCGCCAGCGCCGCCAAACCGCCGGAGAGCTCGTGGGCAGCGCGTGCCTTGATACGGGCGTTGCCTTCAAAGTTGTCGGCATCCTCCACCGGATTGGACACCAGCCCCGCATCCCGCAGGGTACTGTAATGCCAGCCCTCGAAATCGAGTGCCGTCGTTATCTCGGACACCTTATGGGCGTTGTTCGTGGCAATGACCACTTTCTTTTCCACCACAGCCTCCTTCGCTGCTCTAAGTTCCTCCAGATGAAGCTCACCGAAATCCACCGTCTCGATGCGGTCCGCCTCCACGTTCAGCACAAGCGTCCCCAAACGCGCGAACTCCTCGCAGTCGGCGCCAGAGGTGAAGAACTGGTAGCTCGGCCGGTGGTCGGGAGCGGCGAAGGCACGGCGGCGGCGCAAGATCTCGGCCACGTCGCGCGCAGTTTCCGTAGCAGAAGAGATGAGTTGCACCCCGGGCCCCATCGCCTGCCCGATAAGGCCGGCCAACAGCGGGAAATGGGTGCACCCCAAAACCAGCGTGTCCACCCGCTTCTCGCGAAACGGCGCCAAGTAGCCCTCGGCCAAAGCGCGGTAATCTGCGGAATCGAAGCCGCGCGCCACCAGCTCCTCATAGGTAGCGAACCGTTCATCCTGACCGCGAAGACCCTGCTCGGCAATTTCCACGAATCGCTGCGTGGGCGCCGAGAACACCTCGATGCCGGCATCGATATTGTTGATAGCGCGCTCGTAGGCGCCAGAGTCGATCGTGCCCTGGGTGGCTACCACGCCGACGCGCCGGGTAAGCGTGGTCATAGTGGCGGCCCGGGCCCCCGGCTCCACCACGCCGATCACCGGCACCGGCATGGTGCGCTGCGCGTGAGCCAAGCCGGCAGCGGTCGCCGTGTTGCAGGCAATCACGATGAGCTTCACGCCCCGCGCCACCAGCCACGAGCAGATCTGCTGCACGAAGGCGTCCACTTCCCGCTGGTCGCGCGGCCCGTAAGGGCACCGGGCGGTATCGCCCGCGTAGACGATGCTCTCATGGGGCAGCGCCGCCACAATTTCGCGGGCCACGGTGAAGCCGCCGAGGCCGGAATCGAAAATGCCGATGGGCGCGTTGTCGAAAGAATGCTGAGTAGTTTCCATAGATCGGAAGTATACCCGAAAGACCACCCAGTTCCGCCCCTTTCACCAAGCACTCACGGCGCCGCGGCAGAAGCGATGCGCAACAAGTGCGCCCTTTTCGCCCCCAGCGGTTCCGAGGGTTGCGCGAATATGGTTGTTGGAGAATAATTTCACCGTCCAAAGCGATGGGCTTTGGATTGAGCGTTTGAGAGAAAGGCCCCATCATGACCGAACCGTATCAAGTTCCCGCCCCCGAACAGCAGCCCTACCAGCCCCAAGAGACGTACCAGCAGGCCTACGCCCAACCGGCCGCCGCACCCGTCGTCGACAATGGCGGCTTCGGCTGGGGCTTCCTGGGCTTCCTGATTCCGCTCGTGGGTCTCATTCTTTTCCTGGTCTGGAAGGACACCAAGCCCAAGACCGCCAAAGCCGCCGGCATCGGCGCGCTGGTAGGCGTTATCGTGAGCGTCATCTTCTCCATCCTCGGCTTCGTCCTCACCCTGGCCGCGGCCTCCATGTACAGCTACTACTAGGCCGTCAACCGCATCATCCAAAAAGGGCCCGGGCTCGCTTTCCGACGCGAACCCGGGCCCTTCTCGTTTCTGGTGGAGGCGCGGAGAATCGAACTCCGGTCCAAACTAAATTCTTTGCGAGGCGCTACAAGCTTAGTACGTGATCGGGTTTAGGAGCGGCTCGGCACACGCACACGCGTTGCCGCTCCGAGCTCGTTCAATCTTAGCCTTGGCCATACGAGTTACGTGCCAAGGAGCATTCCCCTGAGGTTGATACCGCACCCGGGGCGGGGAAGATCCGGGTTTGGCAGCCAGGCGCGATTAAGCAGCCATGGCGAGCGCCGGAGCGCTCTGGAAAGATTTCTTGCCAATTAAAATTGACTTTACCCCTGTTTAACGTGGCGAGGAGACCACGACCTGCTCCTCACATCGAACCTACCTTGTCGAAACCAGTCGCCCCCTTTCATAAGAGACTGCATTCGCAGAGTCATTAAGTTTAAGCTAGCCTTAAACGATGTCAAGAATATCGTGGATAGACTGTGATTAACGGCGAGGGGACTCCCGCCGCAGCCTGCGATATGGCAAAGTTTGCAGAACAGGAGAGGGGCCTGATGGGGGAGCGCCCGGCACGGGTTCCTTTCACTGAAAAACACAGATGGCGGGACCGCTAATTGGTACAATCCTCTAGCGGTACGAACGTTGAAATATTGAGAGAGATATGGCGAACACAGCACCTAAACACAGCAAGCACGCCAAGGGAAACGTTGGCGGATCTCAGAAAACTTCCGGCATCGGGACCGTTGCTCCCGCCGATGGCCGCCGCATGGTCTCGGCCTTCGATGCCCAGTACTCCACATCCCCCGAGGGAACCCTTTATGCCCAGCAGCCGGGGCGGCAGTTCGATATGGCGCCGAAGAAGAGCAAGGGGCGCAAGATTGCCCTCATCGTGCTGGCGGTAATCGTCGCGCTGCTGCTGGCGGTCTACCTGGGCGGCGTTGCCGTTTTCTCGTCGCTTTTCTACCCTGAGTCCAAGATGGCCGGGCAGGACTTGTCCATGATGTCGGTTCAGCAGGTGGAGCAGCTCCTGCAGCAGCGCCTTGACGACTACACCATCCAGGTGAAGGGCCAAGGGGTGGACTTCACCCTGGGCGGCGCCCAAACCGGCATCAGCCAAGACGTGGCCGCCATCGCCCGCCAGATGCACGACACCTTCAGCCCCTGGGCGTGGCCTGTGGAGGTGTTCGCCGGCCACGATCTGTCCGACAGCCTGGTGTACTCGCTGGGAGACGCGGACACGCTGGCGGCCGCGGTGAACGCCGAGGTGGAGAAGTTCAACGCCACCGCCACCGCGCCGCAGAACGCCTACGTGGCCTATAACGATGAGGCCGGCGAGTACCAGGTGATGCCGTCCGTGATGGGCAACACCCTGAACGCCCAGGTGGTGCTGGACGAGGTGGCCGCCGCCGTAGCCGACTTCTCCGCTGCGGTGAACATCGACGAAGAGGCCCTCGAGCAGCCAACGGTGCTTGTGAACGACGAGGGGCTGCACGCCACCGCCGACGAGGCCAACAAGCTCATCTCCGCCGATCTGGCGCTCATGATTGCCGGAACGGAAGCGGCGCACCTGGGCAAGGAGCAGCTCAAGAACTGGGTGACCCTGGCCGACGACGGCACCGTGACCTTCGACGACGCCGCGCTCGACGCCTGGGTGGAGGCCTTCGTGGAGAACAGCGAGACGGTGGGCACTGAGCGTACCTACACGCGCCCCGACGGCAAGAAGATCACCGTTTCCGGCGGCGATTACGGCTGGTACATCCACACCTCCAACACCAAGGACATGGTGCGCGAGGCGGTGAAGAACGGCACCCAGGGGCAGATCGAGCCGCCTATCAACCGCAAGGCGGCGGAATGGAACGGCCGCGGCAAAGCGGACTGGGGCGACACCTACATCGATGTGGACATCACCGAGCAGCATGCTATCTTCTACAAGGACGGCGAGATCATCTGGGAAACCGATATGGTGAGCGGCAAGGACGGTCACGAGACGCCGCTGGGGGTGTTCTACATCAAGACCAATGACGGCGCGTCGGTACTGAAGGGCTACGAGTCGGACGGCAAGACCCTCACCTACGAGGCGCCGGTGGACTACTGGATGCCCTTCGACGGCAACCTGGTGGGCCTGCACGACTGCGACTGGCGCACCGAGTTCGGCGGCGAGATCTACCACAAGAACGGCAGCCGCGGCTGCATCAACCTGCCCACCAAGAAGGCCAAGGAGCTCCACGAGCTCATCTGGGTAGGCCTCCCCGTCATCACCCACGAATAGCCTTTACTTGTCCGCGGCCTCATTTGTCGGAAGGTTCCGTTCGACGCGTCGTCGGGCTGAGATCCACTCCGCTGCGCGGAGTGGATCTCAGCCCTCCTTTGGCTTAACCTCACTCCACCCTCCGGCAAATGAGGCCGCTGCCTGCATGCTTACGCAGTGATGTCCGCGAACTTGAGCGGGATCGCCTTTGCCAGGTCTTCCGGGTTCATGCGAATCTGCAATCCAATGCGACCGCCGGAGAACATGATCTCGTCGAAGAGCTGGGCGGTTTCGTCTATCACCGTCTGGAACTGCTTCTTCTGAGCCAAGGGCGAGCAACCGCCGTGCACATACCCGGTAAGGGGGAACAGTTCCTTTTGGTGGATCATGGCGATGGACTTCTCGTCCACGGCGGCCGCAGCCTTCTTCAAGTCCAGCCCTTCCGCCACCGGTACCATGAACACGTAGTGCTCGCCGCTTTTTCCCACGGTCACGAGCGTTTTGAACACCATGTCGGGGTCCTGCCCGAGCATCTGGGCCACTTCGACGCCGGAGGGCGCCCCCTCGCACTCGAAGGCGATGTGGCTGTAGGGGACGCCCGCGTTGTCCAGCGCCCGCATGGCGTTGGACTTCTGGTCTTTCTCGTGCTTGGCCATGGCTTAGTGCTGGCCGTCGACCAAGTCTTCGCGCACCATGTTGGTCATGCATCCGCGCTCCAGCTCCGGCGCGGCGATTCCGGCGGCCGCCCCCGCTTCGATGCATTTGAGCAGCCATGCCATAGAGCGGCCCAGGTTGCGCATGGTCTGCAGGCCTTCGCCGTCGCCCACTACTTCGCCGGCGCCGCGGCCGTGCACCACGTTCCAGTAGGTGGAGGAGACCACGGGCATGCCGTTGATCTGGAAGAACTTGTTGATCTCGTCGGCAGTGAGGGTGGAGCCGGCGCGGCGGGCGCAGGCGATGCCGGCCGCGGGCTTCTGGCGCATGACGCTGCCGCCGGCGTAGAACATGCGGTCCATGAGCGATTTCAGGCTGCCGTTCAGCCCGGCGTAGTACACGGGGCTGCCGAAGATGTAGCCGTCCGCCTCCGCCGCCATACGAATGAGGGGATTCACCAGATCGTCGTCGAAGATGCACTTGTTGTCGCCGTTGCGCGTGCAAGCGCCGCAGGCGGTGCAGCCGCGGATGGGCTGGGCCCCAATCCAGATGAGCTCAGTTTCGATGCCCTCGGCGTTCAGGACGGCGGCGCACTCCTCCAGCGCGCGGTCGGTGTTGCCATTCTTGCGGGGACTTCCATTGACAAGCAGAACCTTCATATGCGTTCCTCTCCTTAGCGCTTCGCCCAGCTTGAGCCGGACTCATTTTCGTTCGGAACCATTGTAGGGCTCTGGCTGCGCAAATGGGCCCACGTGGGGCAATTGTTTGGAAGGCGATCTTGGCAACCGTGCACCTCCACCAGAAACCGTAAGGACCCGCCGCGGCGGGTCCTTTGTTGTTGCGAGCTGTTTTTAGGTTCGGTTTATTCCGCCTCGTCCTCCATGGGAATCGGCTTCATAAGCATCGCGTCTTCCACCGGGGAAATCCAACCTTGCGGAATCTCGGCTTCCGTGTGGCACTGCGCGCACACCATCACCGAGGATCGGTGGGCCTTGTGGCAGTCTGAGCATTCCCGCTCCTCGTGCTGCGCCACATGGGGGTTGAACGCGCGGTCGGATGTGAGCTCCACCAGCTCGTCGCGCGTGTAGTTGTGGCAGGCCTCGTTCAGGCAGAACTCGTCGCCCTCCACGCCGCGGGCCGCCGTCAGATCATCCAGATTGCGCTCGCTCAGCGGGTCGTAATAGTCTCCGGAAACCCAGGTCATCCCTTCGGAGATCTGCTCTCCCAGCGTGGGAACGTGACAGCTCATGCAGGTGTCGCCGTTCTCGGCCCGGTGGGACGCCGCCATCATTCCCGCCGCGTCGGCCACCTCGTTGCCCCATTTGTCCGCGGTCGGCTGCCCCGGCTCCGCCTCGTAGGTGGGCAGATAGGGGTCCATCGGGTTATGGCAGATGGCGCTGCAGAAGCTGGGCTGCTCGTGCCACGCCCAAAGCCCCGCGCCGGCCACCACCAGCACCACTGCCACTACCGCAACCGCAGTAGTCCAGCGCTTGCGAGGGCGCTTGGTTTCGTTCTCGCTCATCGTCAAACCCCCTTACGCAATCTCGCCGGCAAGGAAGCGGGCCACATGGCGCCCTTGCGTCGTAGAACGACCGCAGGCAACGCCCACGATGTATTCCGGGTAATTCCCGCTGAAGAAGCTGCCGGACACATCGCCCGCGGCGTACAGGCCGGGAATGGGCTCGTCGGAGGCATCCAGCACCTGGCAGTGCTTGTTGATGCGCAGCCCATCGATGGTGGTGAGCAGCGTGCCGCCGAACCAACATCCGTAGAAGGGCGCCTGGCGGATTGCCGAGAGACGGTAGGCCTCTTTGCCGAAGTCGTCGTCGAGCTGAGCGTCGAACTGGGCGTTGTAGCGGTCCACCTGCTCCAGGAACGCCGTCTTGTCGTCGCCCGTGAAGCCCATGGCGTCCGCCAGCTCCTCCAGCGTATCGGCCTTCACCATGATGCCCTGTTCCAGGGAAGCGGCGCAGAATTCGTCGATGGGCATGCCCGCCGCCATCATCTGCTTGGCAAAGGCAGAGCAGCCGATGGTGTCGAAGCGCAGAATGTCCTCAGGCGCATTGGCGTCGAAGATTTGGCACCACACGCCGCCCGGCTGCTGGCCAGCGGCGTTGCACATGAAGTCGTAGGGCATGGACTCGTTCACGAAGCGCTTGCCGTGGCGGTTCACCTTCATGAACGGCTGGCTGCCAATATTCTCCTGGAAGATGGTGCCCGGAAGCATGCGGCCATCGCCTTCGCCCACATAGCCGCAGCTGACGCCCGGAGCCACCGATCCACGGTCGAAGATCATCGAGGCCGCTTCCGGATCCTTCACGCCGCCGGCCCAAATGCCGGCCCTGATGCCATCGCCGGTGCAGTTGGGGGCAAAACTGCTGGAGGTGCACACGGTCAGAGTCTGTGGGGAAAGCGCCGTCATCATGGCAGGGTTCGCCGCGTAGCCGCCGGTGGCCAGAAGGGTGTTCTGAGCGTTGATCTGCACATATCCTTCATCGGTGTTGAAGATGGCGCCCGTCACGCCGTTCTCATCGTGCACCAGGCGCACCATCTCGTAGTTGAACCGCGTGGGGCTTCCCGCCTCCTCGATATGGGCGGCGAAAACATCGTTGCGCATGGGCGGCGTGTAGGGAGTCAGCCAGATATGCTGCAGCACAGGCACGTAATAGTCGGTGCCGCCGGTGGCATGGTCCGTGTGCGCATCCACAATGCAGGGCTTCTCGGTCGCAGCCATCAACGGGTCAATCCAATCCATTGCCTCGGCGCTCTCTTCCAGCCACACCTTAATAACCTCTTGATTGCACTTGCCGGAAGCGTAGCGGGTGATCTCGTTCAGCAGCTTCGGCTTGTCGATCTCGACGCCCATCTGCTTCTGGTACTTCGTGTCCACTGCGCCCCAATACTCGCGGGTTTCTTGCACCGTACCGCTTTTCTCGCACAAGATGAAGTCCAGCCCCAGATCGGCGGCAGAAGCGGCAGCGGCAAGACCGGCCGTGCCAGCTCCGATGATCAGAAACCCCGTGTCCTCGGTGCGGGCAATGTCGGTGATCTCCGGCTCGGCGCCGAGCCAATCGGCCGCCACCGCCGTTGCCGCACTCTGGCCGCCGCCAACGGCCAGGCCGCCCTCGCGACTCTTCGGCGCGCAGCCGGCCATCGAGGCCGCAGAGCCTGCCGCCACCAGCGCGCCCAGCCCCAAGAAGCTCCGGCGCGACATTTTCGACTGAATTTCGCTTTTCATGATCCCTCCCGTATGCAGGTTCGGTGCCGCATCCTCTTCGCCAGCACCGCTGATGACCGCACTCTACAACCTGGTGCCCACACCGTCTCCACCCCGCCAACCCGATTTTTATCAATGCTCTGAACTGGGAAAATGCCAGAATAGGGTGAGAGTTTCACCTTCAGGGGGTGACGATGACACCCTCACCCCTTGGTATACTGAGGGCCCATCGATTTCCAACCGCGGAGCGCCCTATGCAAAAGATTCAGATCTGTGCTGCCCTCGCCCTGCTGCAGGTTGCCTCGGCAATCCTCAACACAGGGCTCTTTCCCTTCGTGGCCGACATCAGCCCTATCTCGCGGGAGCTGTCCACCTTTTGCGGCGCCGGCTTTTCGGTACTTGCCGCCCTGGCCGCATACTACCGTCCCTCTTGGCTACGAGAGCGCGCGATCTCGGGCGTACTGCTCGGCCTGTTGGCCGCCAGCCTGGTGCTCTTATGCGCAGGGGTCCAGACTTCTGACCCGCTCCTCATCGCCCTGGGCAGTCCGTTCGGCGGCATAGGGATGGTTTGGTTTTCCATACTGGTGGGCGTTTCCCTTGCGAATTTGAAGTGGGAAGAGGCGCTGTGCCTGATTCCGCTCGCCTTCGTCATCGCCTATGGCATCCAAATGGTGCTGAGCGCCTGGGGCGCGCTCTCCCCCGTTGTCGCAGCAACCGGCTATTTCGCCGCCATCGCCGCCGCCTATCTGCTTGTAATTCCCAACATCGACAACTTGCTTCGGGCCATCCGCGCCCATGAGTCCCCCATCGTCCTTGACGCCACCAACCCTTCGTCGTTCCTCCCCTTCTCCAGCCTGGTGTTCATTACCATATTCCTCTTCAACGCCGCCTGTGGGTTCGAGGCGCTGCTTTCAGGGGGCGCCCTTCCCCCGTTCGAGGCATGGCTGAGCTACCTGCCTGTGGCGCTTTTACTCATCATGGCTCTCTCGCGGAAAGACGGGCTTGTCACGGCGAACAACCTGAAAACGGCGTCCGGGCTCTTGATGCTGGCGGGGCTGCTCGCCCTGCCCATGATGCTCTTCCCCACCGGCCCGCTTGGCTTCGCCAGCCATGCGACCGCCGTGCTCTTGAGGGGCGGCTCCGACTGCTTTGCCGTCCTTACGTTTTTCCTGGTCGCAACCATCGGCGCGAGGAATCCGCTGGGCTCCCTTACCACCTCGGCTTCGGCGATGGCCGCTTCATGGGTGGGCATCGGCTGCGGTGCCGCTGCTATGGGACTGCTGCAGGCAATCTCCCAGGAAAACCCGGGCGCGCTTATCTTCGCGAACGGCATCATCACCTTCGCGTTTGTCGCGTACATCTTCGTGGCGCTGCAGCACTTCAGCTTCGATCGGGCCATAGCTGGCGTCGTGCCGGTCAAGCCGATCGATGCGCTGCGGAATTCGACCGCCGCCCAGACAGCCGAGCCGCAGCCGCATCGCGCCTCTTCGGGTGCGCAATCCCTAGCCGAGAGTGCCGAAGCGGCCGTCCCCGAGGAGGAAACATCGGCCTTCAACCGCGCATGCGCCCAGGTAGCGGAGCAGTTCTTGCTCACTGCGCGAGAACTCGACGTGCTGGAGCTGCTCGCCCGCGGACGCACCAGCCCCGTCATCCAAGAGCGGTTGGTGGTGTCTCACAATACCGTGAAGAGCCACGTGCGGCACATCTACGCAAAATTGGGAGTTCATTCCCAGCAGGAATTGATCGACGTGATCGACCGGGCCCGAAATACCAGCGGGAAATAGGCGCCTACGCGTGCAGGGTGCTGTTCTTCACGCCCTCGTCGATTGCCTGGTTGCACTGCTCGTCCAGCTGACGCGCCGCCTCTTCCGGCGTGATGTTGCCTTTCAACAGCTCGCGAATGACCGTGTGGAAGATCTCGCGCACGGCCCGGGTATCGGGGTTGCTGCCCGTGAAGTCCACCACGCGATCGCGGTTCGACTGGAACAGGTCGTAATAGGGAATCTGGTTGCCGTGGCGCTGCGACACCGCTCGCGACGCCGACAGCGTGCCCGCGGAATAATCCATCAAGTCGGGGCTGTTGTAAACGAAGGCGATGAAATCCTTCCCCAGCTGCACCTTGCGCGCGTCCCCGCCGTCGAACACCTCGAAGCCGGAGACGAACATGGTGGAGCAGCCCGCGTCCTCTTCGCCGCCCGGGAAGTTCACCAGCCCCACCGAGTCGCCGTAGCGGCCGACGGAGGCGTTGTTCAGCATGTAAATGGCCAGCTGCCCGTTGCGGAAGAGGCTGGAGCAGTCCTCGATCTCCAGATTCTCCGCATGAGGCGGCCACCAGCCGCGCTCAACGCCCTCTTGGATCTGTCGGAGCGCCGCCACTCCTTCCGGTTGGGACAGGCAGAAGTGCCCGGTCTCGTCGAAGAACGGCGAGCCGTGAGAGCGCAGCAGCGTCATGATGTGGGTGTCGCCCTGGGACGATGCCGCGTACATCATCATGGGGAAGGTACCCTCGGGCAGCTCGCAGGCCAGCGTGTCGAGCACCTCTTCCCATTCCGCCACGCTCCAGGACTGGATAGCTCCTTCGCGAATGAAGCGGTCGAGCCCCGCCTGGCGGAACAGCTCCTTGTTGTAGGCCAGCACGTTTTGGCGAGCCAGGTAGGGCATCATGTACACCTTGCCCTCCACCGTGCTCAAGTCCCACAGAAGATCGGGAATATCGGAGCGCACCTCTTCGCTGATAATGTCGTCGAGGGGCACCACGTGGCCCGTGTGGATATAGGTGGACATGTTGAAGTAGTCGCCGTAGAGAAGGTCCACCGAGTGCTCGCCGCCGAAGGAGTTGACAATGGCGTCGTCGTACTGGTTCTGCTCGAACACCTCCACTTCCACCCGCACCGGCGTGGACGATTGGGCCTCAAAGGCGCGGGCCATGGCCTCGATCACCTGGCTCACCTCGTCGATGGAATCGTCGAACACCACATCATGGCCGGTACGAGGTACTTTCACCAACAGCCGCACTGGCTCGGCGGACGTCTCGGCAGGGGCCGCAGTGCAGCCGGCCGAAGAGAGCAGCGCAGAAGAACCCACTGCGGCCATGCAGATAAGCCCGAGAGCGCTGCGACGGGTCATGGAACGGGTTGGAGGAAACTCAGCGCTGGTCATGGGACTCACCCTTCCTCAAAGACTCCAGCTTCTGGAGCATGATGGGAACGTTCAGGGGCTTTGCCAGGAAATCGTTCATACCGGCGTCGAGGGCGCGGGCACGGTCCTCCGCAAAGGTAGAGGCGGTGCAGGCGTATATCATGACTGTCTCGGCATCTGAGCGATGAAGCTTGCGGATGGCGCGGGCGGACTCGTAGCCGTCCATGACCGGCATCTGGGCGTCCATGAGGATAGCGGAGAAATGCCCGACTGGCGATTGGTCGAACACCTCGATGGCCTCTTGGCCGTTCTCCGCCGTGCTCACCTCGTAGCCTTCTTCAGAGAGAATGCTCACGATGATCTCAGTGTTGAGCTCGTTGTCCTCGGCCACCAGGATGGCGATGGGGGCATCGTTGCAGGCTGCCGCCTCTTTCGATTCGGCTACCAGCGTTGCGTCTGCGCCGCCGGCAACCGAAGCCGCCTCAAGAACCGCGGTCGCGGGGGCCTTCGGGTCTACCGGCAGCGGAATGGCCACACGGAAGCAGGAGCCCTTCCCCACCTCGCTTTCCACCGTGAGGGTGCCTCCCATCTGCTCGGTCAAAAGGTGGCTGATGGCCATGCCCAGCCCCGTGCCCTTCTGGCTCTCGCTCGTGGTGTGGCGCTCTTGGGAAAACGTCTCGAAAATGCGCTTCTGGAACTCCGGCGTCATACCGCACCCGGTATCGGCAATGGAGATCTCGCAGAGCACCCGGTTCTGCCCCGGGGCGAACTGCTGGCGCGCCTCGATAGCGATGGTGCCGTCCTCGGGCGTGAACTTCACCGCGTTGGAGAGGATGTTCATGAGCACCTGGCTGATGCGCACCTCGTCGCCGATCAGGTGCGGTTGCGGAATATCCTCCACCAGTTCGAAGTTGATGCCCTTCTGCTCCATAGGGTCGCGTTGCATGTCGCACACGTTTTCCAGGGCGGCCGTCAGGTCGAAGGGGGCGCTCATCAGCTCCACCTTGCCTGCCTGCAATTTCGAAACATCCAAGATATCGTTCACCAACGAGAGCAGATATTGGACCGAACGCCCCAGTTTGTGGACGTAGGACTCCATGGCCTCGCGATCGTCCAAGTGACGCTCCATCAGGTGGTTCAGGCCGATGATGCCGTTGAGCGGCGTACGTATCTCGTGGCTCATGTTCGAGAGGAACTCGGTGCGGGCACTGGCCTCTGCCCGCGCCTGCACCGACTGCTTCATGAACCGGAACAGCACGAGCATCATGCCCACCAGCACCACTACCACCACTACCAGCATAATAGCGGTCATGGTGATGAAGGGGGCGAAGCGGTGGTCGAACACGTCCATAGGCACCGCCATGATGAACGACCAGGAGGTTCCCTCGACGGGCGCGAAGCTGAGCACCAATCTCTCGCCGGCGGCCGTGGTGCAGTTCACGACGAAGCTGCGCCCCTCGGCGATGTTCTGCCGCACATCCTCCACCGTGACACCGCCCTCGATGGTACCGGACTCCAGCATGTCGTAGAAGTTGTTGCGCCCGGCCAGGTCGGTGGCGGCAGACGCCCCCACCACGTAGTAGCCCTGGGCGTTGACCACACTGGACACGCCCTCGCCGCCAAAACTCTCGATGAGCAGCTGGTCGCGGATGCTGGAGAGGTCGGTACGGCCCACAAGCGCGATGAAGCGCACGTCGTCCAGGGTCATCTCCGGAATGCGGATGCCGTAGACAAGCGACTCCTTCGTGGTCTCCAGCTTGCCGTTCTCTTCTTCGTAGAGCATAACGAACTGATCGCGCCCTTCGGCGAAGAGCTCGTCGTAGAGGTGCTGGTCGGCGTCGAGCCGCACATAGGAGCTGCTGTAGAGGTCTCCCGTGTCGGAGAGTAAGTAAATGGCATTGAACAGGGCCGACGAAGCGGCTTCCAGATTCAGTTGCTCTTGCGCCTCATAGATGGTCTCCACATCGTAGACGTGGAGCCGCTCGCCCACCGAGCTCAAGCGCGCATAGGAGTCGGAAAGAGAGCCCTCGATGGTTTCCACATCGTGACGGGAAATCTCGTCCATCGAAGTCATAAGGTTATCGGCCACCGTCGCGGACAATTGGCCGAGATAGACCCACACGGCCAATGCGATGATCACGACCGTGGTGGCGAAAATAGCGATGTTCTTCCCGATATTCAACGGATAGTCCCTAGTCGGAGGGGCCCTTCCCCAGCTGGCCCCATCCGTGTCCTTCTGCCGTCAACCTGTTTCTCTCGGTAAACAGTGTACCAATTAATCGGCAGTTTACCCTCCCGTTAAGTATCCGTAAACAGAGAGTTGCCATAGAAATGCTAGGAAATGCCGCAGGAAAGCAAAAAGGCCCGATCCGTACGGACCGGGCCTTTGTTAGTTAGCTGAGAGCTTTTGGGCTACTCGGCGGCCTCTTCGCCCTCCTCGGGCTTGTCGGCCTTGCGGCGCTTCGGGGCGCGCTCTTCCGCCTGCACGGACTCGTCCACTTCGATCTCGAAGCCCAGTTCCTCGGCGGCAGACTTCATGGACAGGGAGATGCGGCGGCGCTCCGGGTTGATCTCCATGACCTTCACCTTCACGTCGTCGCCCGGCTTCACAACCTGAGCAGGGGTGTCGATGTGGCGGGAAGCCATCTCGGAGATGTGCACCAGGCCCTCGATGGAATCGCCCAGCTCGATGAAGGCGCCGAAGGGCACAACCTTGGTCACCTTGCCGTCGACGATGGTGCCAACCGGGTAGGACTCCACCAGCTTCACCCACGGATCCTCGGTGGTCTGCTTGAGGCCCAGCGAGATGCGCTCGCGGTTGAGATCCACGTCGAGCACTTCCACCTCGACCTCGTCGCCCACCTTGACCACTTCGGAAGGATGGTTGACGTGGTTCCAGGACAGCTCGGAGATGTGCACCAGGCCGTCGATGCCGCCCAGGTCCACGAAGGCGCCGAAGTCCACGATGGAGGAAACGGTGCCCTTGAGGCGCATGCCCTTGGTGAGCTTGGAGAGGATCTCGGCGCGCTCGTTCTTGCGGCCCTCCTCCAGCAGCACGCGGCGGGACAGCACCACGTTGTTGCGGTTGCGATCCATCTCGATGACGCGGGCCTCGATCTCGGTGCCCAGGTACATGTCCAGATCCTTCACGCGGCGCAGGTCCACGAGAGAGGCAGGCAGGAAGCCGCGCAGGCCGATGTCGAGGATAAGGCCACCCTTGACCACCTCGATGACCTCGCCGGAAACCACTTCGCCGGCCTTGAACTTCTCTTCCACGGAAATCCAGGCACGCTCGTACTCGGCGCGCTTCTTGGAGAGGATCAGACGGCCGTCCTTGTCCTCCTTCTGCAGCACCAGCGCTTCAATCTTGTCGCCAAGGCTCACGATGTCGGACGGATCGGCGTCTTTGCGGATGGAGAGCTCGCGGGCAGGGATAACGCCCTCGCTCTTGAATCCGATGTCGACGAGTACCTCGTCATGCTCAAGCTTGACTACCACGCCATCAACCAGATCGCCTTCGTCGAAGTCGGTGAGCGTGCCGTCAATCATCTGGTTCATCTGATCATCCGAGATATCGGAAAAATCAATGACTGACGTGTTCTTGATTTCGGTCAAAACGGACCCCTTTCGAACATTACATTCTGGGGACCCTTCGCCATGATTGATTGATACGTTCTGGTACTCGTTTTTACTGACGTCCGTTAGTTCAATAAAACATGTCTCGGGGGCCAACAGATACTACTCCTGCGGGCTTTTCCCGCAAGTTTTTGCATTGTATCACGCTGCGCCCGTTTTACCAGGGGGAAAATGGGCGGATGCAGGGAAAGTTCACGGCCGGAACAGGCAGCGGCTCACCGCGTCGTTCCAGTTGTGCAGAAGCACTGCGTGGCGGGCGTCCTCGATTCCCGGCACATAGACGTCGTCGGCGCTGCGCAGCGCCTCCAGTTCTTCCAGGCTTTTCCAGAAACCGGTGGCAAGGCCGGCCAGATAAGCGGCGCCCATGGCGGTGGTCTCGCGGTTCTGGGGCCGATGGAGCGAGCAGCGCAGCACGTCGGATTGGAACTGCATGAGGAAGTCATTGGCCGAAGCCCCGCCGTCCACGTTCAGCACGCTTAAGGGCACCGGCGCATCCGCCTCCATCGCGCGCACCAGGTCGTGCACCTGAAACGCCAGGGC
Organism: Eggerthellaceae bacterium; assembly: GCA_022791455.1. Taxonomy (GTDB): domain Bacteria; phylum Actinomycetota; class Coriobacteriia; order Coriobacteriales; family Eggerthellaceae; genus Parvibacter. Next base: position 12,392 of record JAAVZC010000011.1, on the reverse strand, counting down.
CTCGAGCGCCGCCCGAACAATGTGGGCGGAGGTGGTGCCGCGGGTAAGCCCGCAGATGATGCCGCGCGCCTCGCCGTCCCAGTACGGCGCGCCCATGCCGGTGAAGGCGGGCACGATCACCACGCCGCCGTCGTCGGGCACGCTGCGGGCAATGGCGGACGTCTCGGCCACGTCTTCCACCAGGCCCAGCCCGTCGCGAATCCACTGCATAAGGGCGCCCCCCATGAACACGCTGCCCTCCAGGGCGTACTCCGGCCCGGCGCCGGGCGCGCTCGCGGCGATGGTAGTGATGAGGTTGTGGGAGGAGCGGCAGGGCACCTCTCCCGTGTTCATGAGCAAAAAGCAGCCGGTGCCGTAGGTGTTCTTCGCCTGACCGGGGCGGAAGCAGCACTGGCCGAACAGGGCCGCCTGCTGGTCGCCCGCCACGCCGCAAATGGGAATGCCCGGCGCGAGCGCGTCAGAGGCGGTCACGCCGAAAAGACCCGCCGACGGCCGTACTTCGGGCAGCATCGAAGCGGGAATGTCGAACAGTTCCAGCAGGAAGGGGTCCCATTCCAGCGTATGGATGTTGAACAGCAGCGTGCGGCTGGCGTTGGTGGTGTCGGTGGCATGCACTTCTCCGCGCGTAAGGGCCCACAAAAGCCAGGTGTCCACCGTGCCGAAGGCCAAACGCCCCGCTTCGGCCGCTTCCCGCGCCCCCTCCACGTTGTCCAGAATCCACTTGATTTTACTCGCAGAGAAGTACGCGTCCGGCACCAGGCCGGTCTTCTCAACAATGGCCTCCACGAGCGCCGGATCCGCCGCCAGCTCTTCCATGTAACCGGCGGTACGGCGGCATTGCCACACGATGGCGTTGTAAACGGGCTCGCCGGTTTCCCGGTCCCAAACGATGGTGGTCTCGCGCTGGTTGGTGATGGCGAGCGAATCGATGTCGGCCGAGGTGAGGTTGTTCGACACTAAAAGCTCGGTCATGGCCCCCAGCTGCGTGGCCAGAATGTCCCGCGGGTCGTGCTCCACCCAGCCGGGCTTGGGGTAGATCTGGGGAAACTCGTTTTGCACCGTGGCGCGCACCTGGCCGGCGCGATCCACCAAAAGCGCGCGGGAGGAGGTAGTGCCCTGATCGAGGGCTACGATGAAGCGGCCGCTCACAGCTGCTCCTCAAGCCACGCGCGCACGTCCTCGTAGACGCGGGCATGGTCTGGCTCGTTCAAGATTTCGTGGCGCATGCCCTCGTAGAGGGTGAGGCGCACGTCTTGGCTGCCGGCGCGGCGGGCCAGGTCGGCCGCCGCCTTGACCCCCTTGCCGCAATCCCCCACCGGGTCTTGCGCGCCGGCGATGAACAAAAGCGGCAGCGCCGCGGGCACCTTGCGGGCGCATTCCAACGTCACCACTTCGCCGGTGAGGCTGGTGAGCGTGGCGTAGGCCCCCACCGAGAACATCTGGCCGCACATCTCGTCGGCCATGTAGGCGTCCACCACCAGCGGGTCGGTAGAAATCCAGTCGAGCGGCGTGCGCGGGCTCTCGATGGCCTTCGCGAAGCCGCCGGCCCCCATGGAGTCCAGAAGCGGGCTGCGGTAATCCGCCCCTTTGATCTTGGAGAGCAGCCGCGCCAGGGCGTTTCCGGCCTTCGAAAGCGCCAGCGGCTGGTTGCCGGTGCCGCAGATGACCGCGCCCGCAAGCCCCTCCCCATGGCGGGCCAGATAGGCGCGCGTGATGAAGCTGCCCATGGAATGACCGAAGATGAAATAGGGCATCCCCTGGTAGGCGCCCTGCACCGAGGTGCGCAGCGCGTGCACGTCGGCAATGAGAATCTCCTTGCCGTTCGGCGGCATCACGCCCAAGTCCTCGGCCGTGGGCGCGCTCGCCCCGTGGCCGATGTGGTTTTCCGCGCACACCCCGAAGCCGTTGTCGCACAGAAAGCGCGCGAAGTCGGCATAGCGGTCGATGTGCTCTGCCATGCCGTGCACGATCTGCACGATGGCCTTAGGAGACCCCGCCGAGGGCATCCACAGCCGGGCGTCGATGGTGGACTTGCCGTCAGCCGAGGCGAACTGGACCACTTCTGTTTCCATGAGAGCGTCCTTTCTTCTAAAGGAAAAAGCCCCGGAACCCCTCACAAGAGCCCCGAGGCCTGCATGAAAACAGCTTAGCGGAAACGCCGCAGCGAAGAAAGCACGAAGCGTCAACAGCTGCGGCTACACCGCCTCGGGCCCCCTCTCGAAGGTGCGGATGCGGATGGCCTCTTCCACGGGCGAGACGAAGATCTTGCCGTCCCCCACCTGCCCCGTGCGGGCGCAGTCCACGATCACTTCTACCAGCCGGTCCACTTCCCCGTCCTCGGCCACAATCTCGAACTTCACCTTCGGCACCATGTTCAGCAGCACCTCGTTGCCGCGGAAATACTCCGTCCAACCGTGTTGGGCGCCGCAGCCGTGCACCTGCGAGATGGTCATGCCGGTCACGTCGGCGGCGAACAGGGCCTCCTTCAGCGGCTCCATCTTCTCGGGCCGCACGATCGCCGTGATCTTCTTCATAATCGCAACTCCTTTAGTCGAGGCCCAGATAGGCCGGGTACGCACTTTCGCCATGGGCCACCACGTCGAGCCCCTGGGCTTCTTCCGCCTCGCTCACCCGCAGGCTGCCGCGGAAGAGCGCCTTCACGATGAGCGCCAGCACCACGTCGGCGATGGCCACGAACACAACGGTGACCACGATGCCGAGCACCTGGGCTCCCAGAAGGTGGAAATCGCCGGTGTAGATGAGGCCACCGAATTCGGTCCATGAGAGTTCGGGCACGCAGAAGATGCCCGTAAGGATGCCGCCCGTGATGCCGCCGATAGCATGGCAGCCGAAGGCGTCCAGAGCGTCGTCGTAGCCGATGGCATGCTTGAGCTTCGAGATGGCGAAGTAACAGACCGGCGAGACGATGAGCCCCATCACGAGCGCCGCCCAGGGCTCCACGAAACCGGCTGCGGGCGTGATGACCACGAGCCCTGCCACCAGGCCGGTCGCCGCGCCCACCAGCGTGGGCTTCCCCAGGGCGATGCGCTCGGTCACCATCCAGGAGACGAGGGCTGCGGCAGAGGCGGTCACGGTGTTCAGGATGGCGAGGGCCGCCACTCCGTCAGCCGCGAACTCGGACCCGCCGTTGAAACCGAACCAGCCGAACCACAGAAGCGTTGCCCCCAGCACCACGAAGGGCACGTTGTGAGGGCGATAACTGAGAGCGCCGAACCCCTTGCGGGCACCCAAAAACAGACACAGGATAAGGCCGGTGAGGCCGGAGGAGATGTGCACCACGTCGCCACCGGCGAAGTCGAGCGCGCCAATCATGCCGCCGATGAGCGAGCCCTCCCCGCCCCACACCATATGGGCGAGCGGGGCATAGACCACAATCACCCAAACGGTCAAGAACGCGCAGACCGCCCCGAACTTCATGCGCCCGGCAAGAGATCCGGTGATGATGGCTGCGGTAATCATGGCGAAGGCCATCTGGAAGCAGATGTCGATGATGGCAGGATAGCCGGCCGACAGCTCAGGATTCGTCCCATCAAGCACCGCCGCGCCCGAGAGCACCCCGAAGGCATCTGGCGTGCTTGCTGCCTCGGTCATGAGGTCGCTCACGGCGTTCAAGCAACCTATCTGGTCGAACCCGCCGAAAAACGGCAAGGACCCGTCTCCGCCGTAGGCAAACGACCAACCGCACACCACCCACACGATGCCGACGATCCCCAAAGCGGCGAACGTCATGATCATGGTGTTGACCACATTCTTCCTTCGCGAGAGACCTCCGTAGAAAAACGAGAGGCCGGGCGTCATGAGGAACACCAGCATGGTGCAGACCATCATGAAGCCGGTTGAACCGGTATCGAGCATGTCTCCTCCTTTGTCGCGCTGCGGGCTTTTGCACTTCCAGAGTGCCACCGCGCCCGCCGGCCGTGTTGCGGCATTGGAAGAGTTTGCGCGCCGGAAAAAAGGAGTTAACAAGCCCGAACGCCCACCGCAACAAACCGGAAATGTGCCCTGATGGAGGGCGTCGATCCGCCAGTCGTCATCCTGAGCAGAACGCCGCCACAACCCCCTCGTCATCTCGAGCGGAGCGCAAAGCGCGGAGTCGAGAGATCTTCGCGGCCCCTACAACGTTTTCGAGGTCTGGAAAGATCTCTCCACTCCGGCCTTCGGCCTCCGGTCGAGATGACGATGCAGGGCTATAATAGGCGGGTAAAGACGAGGGAAAGGCCTTTTATGAGCGTTGAGTTTGTGCCGGTGAAGACCGATGAGGAAATTGCCCATGTGGCGAAGATGGCCGATGAGATTTGGCACGAGTACTGGCCGGCCATTATCGGCAAGGCCCAGACCGACTACATGGTGGAGAACTTCCAGAGCCTGGAGGCCTTCCAGCGCGACATTGCCGAAAGCGGCTACGAGTACTGGTTCATCTGCGAAGGCGAAGACGACACCCCGGCCGAACTGGGCAACGACCCGCAAACCTTCGCCCACGACCGCATCGTAGGCTACACCGGCGGCCACGCCGAAGAGGACGGTCGCTTCTTCATCTCGAAGATTTACTTGCTTAAAGAACACCGCGGCAAGGGCCTGTGCTCCGAAACCATCCACTTCTACGAGCGCCTGTGCCGCGACCGCGGCCTTTCCGCCATGTACCTGACGGTGAACAAGCACAACGAACTGGGCATTCGCGCCTACAAAGCCAAGGGCTTCGAAACCATCGACGCCGTGGAAACCGACATCGGCAACGACTTCATCATGGACGACTACATCATGGAGAAGAAGGTCTCCTAGCTGGGAGATCCTTCGACTCCGCGCTTCGCGCTCCGCTCAGGATGACAACGAGTAGCGGACGCGCCGGGCGGACAGGACGTCAAGCAGCAACGTTAACCAATCAGCGGGGCGGGGTGGCCCTCACAAAGCGAGTTCCGCACGACGAAAAGGCGCCGGTGGCGCCTTTTCCAAAGCAGGACTGTCTGAGCGACTGAGGGTTGCCCCGCCCCGCCGCCCTGCGAGGAGTGCTGAGCCGATTAAGAAAGGGCCTTGCGGATGGAGGTGGCTATGCCTTCGGCGTCGAGGCCTACTTCGTGGAGAAGCTGGGGCACCGAGCCGTGGCGCACGAAGCGATCCGGCAGCGCGAGCGTGGTGACGGGGCACTGCACCCGGTGCTGCGAGAGCACCTCGATCACCCCTTCGCCGCATCCGCCCACAATAGCGCCCTCTTCGGCCGTGATAACGCAGCCGGTTTCCGCGGCGGCCAGAATGGCCTCTTCGTCCAGCGGCTTGGCCCAGAGCATGTCCACCACGCGCACATCGATCCCCTCGGCCGCGAGCATTTCCGCCGCCTCGAGCGCCCGATAGGCCACCGTGCCGAAGGCCAGCACGCAGGCGTCGTTGCCTTCGCGCAACAAGCGGGACTTCCCCACCTCAAGCATCTGGGGCTCTTCGGGCACCGGAGCGCCCATGCCGGCTCCGCGCGGGTAGCGAAGGGACACCGGCCCCGGCAGGGCCAGCGCCGTGTGCAGGGCATTCACCAGGTCCGCTTCGTCGGCGGGGGCCAGAACGCGCATGTGTGGGATGGTGCGCATGTACACCAAGTCGAAGGCGCCGTGATGGGTGGCGCCGTCCTCCCCCACCAGGCCGGCACGGTCGATGGCCAGCACCACATTGGCCTGGGAAAGGGCGCAGTCGATGATGATCTGGTCGAAGGAGCGCTGCAGGAAGGTGGAGTAGATGGCCACCACCGGCTTCTTTCCGCCGAAGGCAAGGCCGCTTGCGAGCGCCACCGCGTTCTCCTCGGCAATACCGGTGTCGATGAATCGATCCGGGAACGCCTCGGCGAAGGCCTTGAGCCCCGTGCCCCCTTCCATGGCAGCGGTGATGGCCACCACGTTCTCGTCCGCTTGTCCCTCTTTCACCAGGGCATCGCCGAACACGTTGGTGAAGGCGGGCGGCGCGGGCTTCTTGGGCTTGTTCGCGCCGGTGGCAATATCGAAGGGCCCCACGCCGTGGAAGCGCTCGGGGTCTTGCTCGGCCGGTTCGTAGCCGGCACCCTTCTTGGTCACCACGTGCACGAGCACAGGGCCCTCCGTCTGCAGCACCAGCCGCAGCGTGTCCTCCAGCTCGCGGATGTTGTGCCCGTCGATAGGAGCGGTGCAGGTAATGCCGAGGCTCTCGAAGATCATAGAGCTTGCCAAGAAGAACTGCTTGGCGGATTCCTTCGCGCGTTTCCCCAGATCAAGCAGCGTTTTACCCAGTACGCCATGAGATTCCAGCGCCTCTTGGGCGGCGTCGCGCGACTTGCGGTAGCGGTTGTCGGCGCGCATGTTGCCCAGGTGCTTCATAAGGGCGCCCACGTTGCGGGAAATGGACATCATGTTGTCGTTCAGGATGATGACCATGGGCAGCTCCGCCTGCCCGATGTAGTTGAGGGCCTCGAAGGCCATGCCGCCCGAAAGCGAAGCGTCGCCGATGACCGTGACCACTTTCTGGCCGCTGCCGTTTAACTGGGCCGCCTTGGCGTAGCCGGCCGCCACCGAAAGCGAGTCTGACGCGTGGCCGGAAGGGTGGGCATCGTAGGGGCTCTCCTCCGGCTTGGTGAAGCCGGACAAGCCGCCGTACGTGCGCAGGCTGGCGAACTGCGCCAGGCGCCCCGTGACCAACTTGTGGGCGTAGGCCTGATGACCCACGTCGAAGATGAGCTTGTCGTCGGGGCAGTTCAGCACCCGGTGGGCCGCCAGGATGATCTCCACCGCACCGAGGGACGAGGCAATGTGACCGCCGTTCTCGGAACAGGTGTTGATGATCTCCTCGCGAATCTCTTGCGCGAGAATGTCCAGTTCAGGATAGGTGAGCACCTTCAGGTCGGCCGGAGAGTTCACGGCGTCCAGGATGCGCGGGGCGGCCATGGCCCTATTCTCCCGGCTGTTCGTCGGCGGCCTCGGCCCCCGCAGGCACCTCAGCGTCCGCGGCCGGCTCAGCGGCCTCGGGAGCCTCTTCGGCCCCATCATCCGCCGCATCCGCGCTCGACGCCGCCAAATAGGCCTCAACGTCGGTCTCGGACAAATCGCACGCGGCCAGCCCCAGCTTCACCGCTTCCTCGTACAAAGCGAGCGCATCGTCCAGGGAAATGTCCTCCGCGCTCACCTCGTCGGCGATCTCTTCCAACCGCGCCTGCATGTCTTCAAACGTACGGCCACTCTCTTGAGCCATAGCTTCTCCTTAGATGGCGGCTTCCGGGGCTTCCACCTCGGCCTCCGCAGATTCATCAGCGCCTTGCGGCGCACACGGGATCTCTCCACTTCGCTCGCTGTCGCTCGCTTCGGTCGAGATGACGGAAGGGGTTGCGCTGTCGCTCGCTTCGGTCGAGATGACGGAAGGGGTTGCGCTGTCGACCACCCTGGTGGCGTAATCAGGATCTTCCTCCAGCTTGCGCGCCAGACGGCCCAGCACTCCGTTCACGAACCGGGGGGACTCGTCCTCGCCGCCGAAGGCCTTCGCCAGTTCCACCGCCTCATTGATGGCAACCGAAAGCGGCACGTCTTCGGAGTACATCATCTCGAAGGCAGCAAGCCGCAGCACCGCCAAGTCCACCATGGGCATGCGCGCCAGCGTCCAGTTCTCGGAAATGGACTGCAGGCACTCGTCGATGCGCTCCTGGTTCTCCTGCACCCCGCGCACCGCCTCTAAGGCGAAGTCGGAAAGGGGGCCCTCCTCGATGAGGCAGAGGCCCTCATCCAGCAGATCGAGCGGCTTTTTCGCCTGAATTTCAGCGGTATAGAGAATCTGGACGGCCATGATGCGGCCGTCGCGGCGTTCTTTCTGTTTTGCGCCCATGACTCCCCTTACGAGGCGAACTGGATGCCGTCGACGTACACATCGACCGCGCTCACCGTGCGGCCCACCTGCAGCGCCACGGCGTCGGAGATGGCCTGGCGCAGGTTGGCGGCCAGCTGCGGCAGCGGGTACCCGGAATAGGCCTCGATGTGGATATCAATGCGCATGCAGCCGTTGTCGTCGCTCTGGATGGCAATGCCGGCGGTGGCGGGCTTCGCGGCAATCATGTTGCGCAGCCCGCTGGCAGTGAACGAGCCCACAGAGGCAACGCCCTCCACCTCGGCGGCGGCCATGGAAACGATGGTCTCCACAACGCCGGGGCCCAGAATCATGCCCTCGCTCTTCTCGATTTCGGTCATAGCAGATCTCCCATCTCGGTTTCAATGAAAGCCGTGGTCACGTTGCCTTCGCGGAAGGCCTCGTTTTCAAGCACTCGCTTATGGAAGGGAATCGTGGTGGCGATGCCCTCGATCACGAACTCGTCCAGCGCGCGGCGGGCGCGGGCCAGCACTTCTTCGCGGTCTTGCCCCGATATTATCAGCTTGGCCACCATAGAATCGTAGAAAGGCGAGATTTTGGCACCGCTGCGTATATATGACTCCACACGCACGCCGGGGCCCGAAGGCGCCTCGAACTTGGTGATGGTGCCCGGGCAGGGGCGGAAGCCGTGCTCGGGGTCCTCGGCATTGATGCGGAACTCCATGGCATGGCCCTGCGGGGAGAACGGCGCGCGGGAAGCGCAGCTGATGGGCTCGCCGGAAGCGATGCGCAGCTGCTCTTTAATAATGTCGGTGCCGGTGATCTGCTCGGACACCGGATGCTCCACCTGCACGCGGGTGTTCATCTCCATGAAATAGAAGTGGCCGCGCTCGTCCAGCAAAAACTCGATGGTGCCGGCGTTGCGGTAGTTCACCGCGCGCACCGCCTTCAGGGCGGCCAGGGTCATTTGGCGGCGGATCTCGTCGGTCAGCGCCGGCGAGGGGGCCTCCTCGATGAGCTTCTGGTGGCGCCGCTGCACCGAGCAGTCGCGCTCGCACAGGGCGATGTTGTTGCCGAAGTCGTCCGCCAGCACCTGCACTTCCACGTGCCGCGGGTTCAGCACCAGCTTCTCCAGGTACACGCCGTCGTTGCCGAAGGCGGCGCCCGCCTCGGCGCGGGCGGCCTTGTACTGGGACTCCAGGTCTTCGGGCTTGTGCACTTCGCGCATGCCCTTGCCGCCGCCACCGGCCGTAGCCTTGATCAGCACGGGATACCCCACCGCGTCAGCGAATTCCTTCGCCTCTTCAACGGTGTCCAGGCAGCCGTCGGAGCCGGGCACGGTGGGCACGCCGCAGGCCTTCATGGTCTCGCGGGCCGAGCTCTTGTCTCCCATGGAGTCGATGCACTCCGGCGCGGGGCCGATAAACACCAGGTCGTTGTCGGCGCAAGCGCGGGCGAACTCGGAGTTCTCCGCCAAGAAGCCGTAGCCGGGGTGGATGGCCTGGGCGCCGGTGTTGACCGCCGCCGCGATGATGTTGGGGATGACCAGGTAGCTCTTGTTGGCCTGGGCCGGCCCGATGCACACCGCCTCGTCGGCGTATTGCACCGGATAGGTGTCGGCGTCTTCGGTAGAGTAGACCGCCACCGTCTTCACGCCCAGCTCCTTGCAGGCGCGCATGACGCGCAGGGCCACCTCGCCGCGATTGGCAATGAGGACTTTATCGAACATTACAGCGCCTCGCCCACGGTCGGAACCTTCTCATGGGGCTCGATGTAGAAGAGCACGGTGCCGAACTCCACCGGGGTGGCGTCTTCCACGCACACCTCGCGCACGGTGCCCATTTCCTCGGCGGTGATCTCGTTCATGAGCTTCATAGCCTCGACGATGCACAGCGTCTCGTTGGCGGCCACCTCGTCGCCCACCTTCACGAACGGCGGCTCGCCGGGGGCGGGTGCGGCGTAGAAGGTGCCCACCATGGGGGCGGTCACCGCTTGCCAGGTGGCGGGACGGCTGTCGGCGGCAGTGGCGGGGTTGTCGGCCGGCGCCACGGGGGTGGGCACGGCAGCGGCCACGGGGGCCTGGGCCTGGGCGGCCGCCACGGGGGCGGTCACGGTGCCGGGCATGCGTACGGCAATGCGCATTCCCTCTTCCTCAACTACGATCTCGCCAACGCCGCTCTCTTCGGCAACGCGAACCAGCTCGCGAATCTGATTGATATCCACGTAATCGTCCTCCTTCGTGGCGCTGGACTCCTGCTCCAGCATGAATTCGACCTTCTCGGAAGTGCGGTGCTTGGAAAGGTAGGTGCGGGCCTCGTTCGGGAACAGGGCGTACATGAGCACGTCCTCTTCGCTGTGGGCCAAGTCGCCAATCTCGGCGGCTACCTCGTCGTAGGTGGTGGTGACCAGCGAGCCGGGCGCGACATCGGGGTCCAGGCACTCGGCACCGGCCAGCACCTTCGCCACAATGTCCTTGTTCATGGGGCCGGGCGCCTTGCCGTAGTAGCCGCAGATGTAGTCCTTCATCTCCTTGGAAACCACGCTCCAGCGCTTGCCGGTAAGCACGTTGAACACCGCTTGCGTGCCCACGATCTGGGAAAGCGGGGTAACGAGCGGCGGATAGCCCACCTCGGCGCGCACCTTGGGGATTTCGGCCATAACCTCCGGCAGGCGATCGCCTGCCTTCTGCACCTCAAGCTGGCTGACCAGGTTGCTCATCATGCCGCCAGGCACCTGGTGGGAGTACACCTTCATGTGAGTGAGCGACGAAACGCCGCGCTTGTAATGGCCGCGCTTGCGCACCTCTTCCCAGTACTCGGAGATCTCGAACAGCAGGTTCAGATCGAGCCCGGTGTCGTAGCGGCTCTCCTGGAAGGCGGCGGCGATCATCTCGACCGCCGGATGGGAGTTGCCGAACGCGAGCGGCGCATGAGCGGTGTCGGCGATGGCCGCGCCCGCCTCGGCCGCCTTGATGATGTTAGCGGGGGCCATGCCACCCACGTAGTGGCAGTGGATGTGCACCGGCAGGCCGATTTCGGCGTTGAACGCTTTCACCATGCGCTCGGTGCGGTAGGGCGTGAGCATGCCCGCCATGTCCTTGATGGCGATGGAGTCGGCGCCCAAATCCTTCAGCTGCTGGCCGTAGTCCAGGAAGCTGTCGAGCGTGTGCACCGGAGAGATGGTGTAGGAGATGGCGCCCTCGAAGTGCGCGCCGCATTCCTTGATGGCCTCGGCGTTGTCCACCACGTTGCGGATGTCGTTCAGGGCGTCGAACACGCGGAACACCTCGATGCCGTTGCGATGGGCAGCGGTGATGAAGTGGTTCACGATGTCCTTCGAGTAGTGCTTGTAACCCACCAAGTTCTGACCACGGGAGAGCATCGCCAGCGGCGTGTTGGGGGTATTCGCCTTAATGGCGCGCAGACGTTCCCAGGGGTTCTCGTCCAAAAAGCGCAGGCAGGAGTCGAACGTAGCACCGCCCCAAGCCTCGATGGCCCAATAGCCCACGCGGTCCATCTTCGGCAAGATGGGAAGCATCTCGCCAATTTGCATGCGCGTGGCCCACAGGCTCTGCTGGCCATCGCGGATGGTGGTGTCCATAATCTGAAGCCTCGACATGGAAGAGCGCACCTCCTTTTCTGATGTAAGTCAAAGATCAAGCACTCAATTATAGAAGAAGGCACGAAAAAGACGAAGCCCCCGCACTATGTACGGGGGCTAGCATCGGGTAGATGGGGCTTTGCCAGCCAATTCCTCCCTTGTCATCTTGAGCGGAGGCCGAAGGCCGGAGTCGAAAGATCTTCGCGGCCCAGAGCTACTCTGAGCTTGGAGAGATCCTTCGACTCGCTTCGCTCGCTCAGGATGACAACAGGGACAGGAGACGGATACTTAGCTTATCCCTGCCACTCGTGCTTGCGCAGGATGTAGAGGAAGCTCGGCTTGTTGCCTACGTCCGGCAGCTGATGCACGTCGGATTGCTCGTAGGGCTCCACGAACTCGTTCAGCTTCATGCGGGAAGTGCCAAGCTCCGCGCCTTCGAAGGAATCCAGGCCCTTCTCCACGTCGCCGAAGAAGCGGGCCAGGCCGCCGCACTGGCTGACGCACTGGGGCAGCTCGCCCTGGGCGATGCGCTGCTCGCAGAGGGTGCACTTCTCGACGACGCGCTCCTCTTCGTTCAGGTAGCGCACGCCGTAGGGGCAGGCCATCGCGCAGAACTGGCAGCCGATGCACTTCTCCTTGTCCACCTGCACGGTGCCGTCGGCGGTCTTGTGAGAGGCCTCGGTGGGGCACACGTTCACACATGCCGGGTTCTCGCAGTGCTGGCACTGGACGGTGAGGAAGTACATGTAGTCGCTTCCGTCGGCCTTGTTCACGCCCTCGATGGAGGCGTTGGGGCCGATGCGCAGCGTCTTGCACCAGAAGCTGCCGATGGGCACGCCGTTGACGGCCTTGCAGGCGGTTGAGCAGGCCAGGCAGCCCACGCAGCGGTTGAGGTCGGTGACGATTGCGTACTGGGTCATCTTAGGCCTCCCTTCCCTCGTAGACCGGCAGCCATTCCTTCAGGCGCGGGT